>CBDCSI010000001.1:0-2655000 GCA_965221505.1 Rhodobacterales bacterium | reverse complement strand
GAGTAGGGCGGGACACGTGAAATCCTGTTCGAACATGGGGGGACCACCCTCCAAGCCTAAGTACTCCTCGATGACCGATAGCGAACCAGTACCGTGAGGGAAAGGTGAAAAGCACCCCTACAAGGGGAGTGAAACAGACCCTGAAACCGGACGCCTACAATCAGTGGGAGCGGCTTGCCTGCGCTTCGGCACGGGCGGGCTGTGACCGCGTACCTTTTGTATAATGGGTCAGCGAGTTGGTGTGACGAGCGAGCTTAAGCCGTTAGGCGTAGGCGAAGCGAAAGCGAGTCTGAACAGGGCGTTCAGTTCGTTGCATCAGACCCGAAACCGGGTGATCTAGCTATGGGCAGGCTGAAGGACGGGTAACGCCGTCTGGAGGGCCGAACCGGGGAATGTTGAAAAATTCTCGGATGACCTGTGGCTAGGGGTGAAAGGCCAACCAAACCCGGAGATAGCTGGTTCTCCGCGAAATCTATTTAGGTAGAGCGTCGGACGTATACCCCAGGGGGTAGAGCACTGGATGGGCTATGGGGCCCCACAGGCTTACTGATCCTAACCAAACTCCGAATACCTGGGAGTATTATCCGGCAGACACACCTCGGGTGCTAAGGTCCGGGGTGGAAAGGGAAACAGCCCTGACCGCCAGCTAAGGCCCCTAATTCGTGGCTAAGTGGGAAAGCATGTGGGACAGCCAAGACAGCCAGGAGGTTGGCTTAGAAGCAGCCATCCTTTAAAGAAAGCGTAATAGCTCACTGGTCAAAACAAGCTGTCCTGCGGCGAAAATGTAACGGGGCTCAAGCCACGAGCCGAAGCTGCGGGTGCGAAAGCACGGTAGCGGAGCGTTCCGCGGGCATCGAAGTCGCGCCGTGAGGCGCGGTGGAGCGCGCGGAAGTGAGAATGCTGACATGAGTAGCGATAAAGAGTGTGAGAGACACTCTCGCCGAAAGCCCAAGGGTTCCTGTTTAAAGTTAATCTGAGCAGGGTTAGCCGGCCCCTAAGGCGAGGCCGAAAGGCGTAGTCGATGGGAACCAGGTCAATATTCCTGGGCCTGGGGATGGTGACGGATCGCGGAAGTTGTACGGGCTTACTGGATTGTCCGTGCAGCCTGGCGGTTCCAGGAAATAGCCTCCCCGTTAAGACCGTACCCCAAACCGACACAGGTGGGCAGGTAGAGAATACCGAGGCGCTTGAGAGAACTGCGTTGAAGGAACTCGGCAAATTGCCTCCGTAACTTCGGGAGAAGGAGGCCCGCCTTCCGGGCAACCGGTTGGCGGGGGCACAGACCAGGGGGTGGCGACTGTTTATTAAAAACATAGGGCTCTGCGAAGCCGCAAGGCGACGTATAGGGCCTGACGCCTGCCCGGTGCCGGAAGGTTAAGAGGAGAGGTGAGAGCTTCGAATTGAAGCCCCGGTAAACGGCGGCCGTAACTATAACGGTCCTAAGGTAGCGAAATTCCTTGTCGGGTAAGTTCCGACCCGCACGAATGGCGTAACGACTTCCCCGCTGTCTCCAACGCAGACTCAGCGAAATTGAATTCCCCGTGAAGATGCGGGGTACCCGCGGTCAGACGGAAAGACCCCGTGAACCTTTACTACAGCTTCGCACTGGCGCCTGGCACGTGATGTGCAGGATAGGCGGGAGGCGCGGAAGCGGAGACGCCAGTCTCCGTGGAGCCACCCTTGAGATACCGCCCTTGGCGTGCCTGGCGTCTAACCGCGGTCCGTTATCCGGATCCGGGACCCTGCGTGGTGGGTAGTTTGGCTGGGGCGGTCGCCTCCCAAAGAGTAACGGAGGCGCGCGAAGGTACGCTCAGGGCGGTCGGAAATCGCCTGACGAGTGCAATGGCATAAGCGTGCCTGACTGCGAGACCGACGGGTCGAGCAGAGACGAAAGTCGGCCATAGTGATCCGGTGGTCCCGAGTGGAAGGGCCATCGCTCAACGGATAAAAGGTACTCCGGGGATAACAGGCTGATGATGCCCAAGAGTTCAGATCGACGGCATTGTTTGGCACCTCGATGTCGGCTCATCACATCCTGGGGCTGAAGCAGGTCCCAAGGGTTCGGCTGTTCGCCGATTAAAGTGGTACGTGAGCTGGGTTTAGAACGTCGTGAGACAGTTCGGTCCCTATCTGCCGTGGGTGTAGGAGACTTGAGAGGAGCTGCCCCTAGTACGAAAGGACCGGGGTGGACGCACCTCTGGTGGACCAGTCGTCGCGCCCGCGGCGCAGCTGGGTAGCTATGTGCGGAAGGGATAACCGCTGAAAGCATCTAAGCGGGAAGCCCCCCTCGAAACTAGGTCTCCCTTGAGAGCCGTGGAAGACTACCACGTCGATAGGCCGGGTGTGGAAGCGCGGCAACGCGTGAAGCTAACCGGTACTAATCGCTCGATCGGCTTGATTCGATCCAGAAGTCGGAAAATCCGAATTCAAGGGTAACCAAAGACAAACGATGCGCTCTTCTGGCCTGGTGGTCATAGCGAGGGTAAACACCCGATTCCATCCCGAACTCGGCCGTTAAGGCCCTCAGCGCCGATGGTACTTCGGCTTAAGCCGCGGAAGAGTAGGTCACTGCCAGGCCTGATGGGCGCAGTCGCGTCGCTCGCTACACGATTTCTTCCGCCACCGCAGAACCTTCGGAGCTGGACCCGTGTGGACGGGTCGTCTCTCGATTCCGTGCCTTCCTCTCCGGTCGGTCGCTCTGCGTCTCCAGAGAACGATCTGCCGATGCGCGCGCGTCCGGATCGTCGACTTGTCGCGTCTGCCTATCCGTGTATCGTCGGGGAAGCGAATGCGAGTCGGCGTTTCATTACCCGGATCGCTTCCGGGTTGTTGTCGACCAGCACGACCTCGCGACCGGACCGAAGAGCGGCTTCTCCGGTCGTTCCGCTGCCGGCGAAGAAGTCGAGTATCCTGTCCCCGGGATTCGAGTGAACGCGCACGATGCGATTGAGGATCGCCAACGGCTTCTGCGTCGGGTATCCCGTCTTTTCTTTCCCGGTGGGGCTTACGATCGTATTCCACCATACGTCGGTCGGCGTCTTTCCTCTGGCCGCCTTCTCCGGGCTGACAAGTCCGGGTGCCATATACGGGATACGGTCGATGTCTTCATAACGGTAGGTGTAGGCCGCCGGATTCTTCGCATACCAGAAGACGTTGTCGTGCTTGGCGGACCACCGCTTCTTCGATCTCGCTCCGTAATCGTATGCCCATACGATCTCGTTCATGAACGACGACCGGCCGAATATATCGTCCAGTAACACTTTGCAGTAATGCCCTTCGCGATAGTCGATATGAAAGAAGAGCGAGCCGGCAGCGGACAGAAGCCGGTGCGCTTCGATCAGGCGCGGTTCGATGAACGATCGAAAGTCTCCAAACGCGTCTTCGAAAGACGATTCGTCGAGCACGAGGGTCTTGTATCTCTTGCCCTGATAGCCCGTGCGATCACCCGTCTCGTCCCTTATGGTCTTCAATCGTTTCCTGGATTGTCTCTTTCCGGTATTGAACGGCGGGTCGAGGTAAATCAAGTCGAACGAGCCGGACTCGAAGTCCGGCGTGACGTCGAGACAATCGCCGAGGTGAATGTCTACGGTCACCTTAGGAATCCCTCGGCACGCGGCGGTTTGCCGACCCTTCCTGCCGCGAGAACGCCGATTGGCCCGATTGTGTCAGCTGTAACGCTTGGCCGCGTCCCCAGTCCGGGCCGTCAGGACAACAGCTAGACGTCATGGTCGTTGCGGACGCGCCAGTGCTCGGCCGTGACTTGGCGAACTCACGCCACAAGTCGCTCGCGCGGGATCGCATAGAGCGGCGCCGCCTGCGCCGTCGCGGCCTCCGCGTATCCGTGCGCCATCGGCAGGATGCGGCTGCAGAAGACGGCCGCCGTGGCGGTCCGGACCGGCTCGTCCGGCGCGGCGAGCGCACCGCGACCGAGGTGATGAGCGCCGCGCACGAGCCCCATCAGACGCAGATACGCGACGGCGCCGGACCGGGCGTCGTCGCGCCCCGCCTCGCACAGCGAGACCGTGCAGCCTTCGGCGGACGCCACGCTCCGGGCCAGGCTCTCGCCCGGACCGCGGAGGGCGCCGCCCGTTTCCCGCATGCGTTGCGCCGTATCCCGCGCCTCGCCGAGGGCCCGCAAGGCTTCCCGGCCCTCGTCCGGCAGGATCTTCCGCCCGACGAGATCCATCGCCTGGATGCCGTTCGTGCCCTCGTAGATCGTGGCGATCCGCGCGTCCCGGAACCATTGCGCCGCGCCGGTCTCCTCGACGTAGCCGGCGCCTCCGTGAATCTGGATGCCGAGGCTCGCGACCTCGACGCCGGCCTCGGAGCCGAATCCCTTCGCGATCGGCGTCAGCAGCGCAGCGCGCCGCGCGGCGGCCGCGCGACGCTCCTTGTCCGGCTCCGCCTCCGACAGGTCGATCTCGACCGACAGGTCGTAGCAGACGGCGCGCGCCGCTTCGGTCATGGCCCGCATTTCGAGGACCATGCGACGGACGTCTGCATGGCCGACGATCGCGCGGTCGCCGTCCGCCGTCGGTCCCTGACTGCGCTCCAGCGCGTACTCGGTGGCGAGTTGCCGCGCGCCCTCCGCGACCGCGACGCCCTGCAGCCCGACCCCCAGACGCGCGGCGTTCATCATGGTGAACATGCAGCGCATGCCGTTGCGCTCGCCGCCGACGAGCCAGCCCCGTGCGCCGTCGTATTCGAGCACCGCCGTCGGCGATCCGTGCAGACCCATCTTGCGTTCGAGAGAGAGCGCCCGCACGCCGTTTCGAACGCCGCTCTCCGGCAATCGCTTCGGCACGAGGAACAGGCTGATCCCCGCGGTTCCCTCTGGCGCGCCCGGGGTTCGCGCGAGCACGAGATGGACGATGTTCTCCGTCAGGTCGCTCTCCCCCCAGGAGATGAAGATCTTCTGACCGGTGACCGACCAGCTTCCGTCGCCGTTCGGCTCGGCCCGGGTTCGCAACGCGCCGACGTCGGATCCCGCATGGGCTTCGGTCAGATTCATCGTCCCGGCCCATTCTCCGCTCAGAAGCCGGGGAAGGTAAAGGGCCTTCAACGACGGGTCGGCATGCCGCTCCAGCGCGCCCACGACGCCCTGCGTCAGCAGGGGATTGAGACTCAGCGCGAGGCAGGACGAACCCAGCATCTCGTTGCACGGCGTGGTCAGCGCCATCGGCATTTCCATCCCGCCGTGTTCCGCCCCGCCGCGCAGGCCGAACCAGCCTCCCTGCCGCAGCGCCTCGAAGGCGTCGTGAAACGCTTGCGGCGTACGGACGACGCCGTTCTCGAGCCGTGCGCCCTCCTCGTCGGCGACGCGGTGCGCCGGGGCGACCCGCGCCTCGAAGGTGCGCGCCGCTTCGTCCAGCACGGCGTCGCCGGTTCCGTCTTCCAGCGCCGGATATGCGCCGGTCCGCTTCAGGCGGTCGATTCCCACCATCTCGTGAAGGCAGAAGCGGATGTCGTCCAGGGGCGCGCGATAGGGCATGGCGGTGGCTCCGGCTTCCCGGTCGCCGTCGGAACCGGGCTTCTGGTGCAGTGCGTAGCGGCAGTTTACCATGGTGCGGGAAGCGAAACGTCACGAAGCAGCGCGAGACAGGCCCATGAACACGGACACCGCGACCGGTACGCGAGGCTGGGAGGCGCTCGAAGCCATACCGGTCGAGGAGCATCTGGCGTTCTCCAGCGTCTTCGACATGCTGCGGGACACGGCGGCCAGACACGGAGACGCGGCGGCGTTGTCCTTTCAGCTCGAGCCCGGAGCGGACGCGCGCGCCGTCACCTGGAGTTACGCGCGCTACGCGGAAGAGGTGACCCGGGCGGCAAACCTGTTCCGCTCGTTGGGCGCCGGGCCGGGCGACGGGATCGCGCTTCTTCTGCCCAACCTTCCGCAGACGGCCGTCGCGCTGGTTGCCGCCGCGACGGCGGGGGTCGCGGTACCCGTCAACCCGCTGCTCTCCCCCGAGCAGATCGCCGGTATCCTCCGGGACTCGAATTCCCGCATCCTGGTCACCCTGGCACCGTTTCCGAAAACGGATCTGGCGGAGAAGGCGGCCGCGGCGTTGGCGCTGGCGCCGGACGTGTCCACGCTGCTGGAAATCGACTTGCTTCAGTTCCTGCGCCCGCCCCGGTCCTGGATCGCGCCGCTTCTGCGGCCGAAGCGGGAAGGCGGGCATTCGGCGCGGCGGATCGACTTCGACCGTGCGAGATCGGAACGTCCCGGCGGCGCCCTGGAGTTCGACGACGTGCCGAACCGGGACACGGTTTCGGCCTGCTTTCACACCGGCGGAACGACGGGAACGCCCAAGCTCGCGCGCCACAAGCAGCGAAACATGCTCTTTATGGGCTGGGTGACGCGGGAGCTGCTCTACCGACCGAAAGACGTCACGCTATGCGCGCTGCCGTTCTTTCACGTGTTCGGCGCCTACATCACCGGCTTCGCCGCGATCGCCGGCGGCGTTCATACGGTGCTTCTCTGTCCGGCGGGATTCCGCACGGAAGGGTTGTTCGACTCGTTCTGGAAGCTGGCCGAGCGCTGGGAGGCGAATTTCTTTCTCGGCGTTCCCACCGTCTTCGCCATGCTCGCCCAGCGCCCGGTGGAGAACGACGTCTCGGGAATCCGCTACGCGGTATCCGGCGCTGCGGCGATGCCGAGAGAACTGATCCGGGGGTTCGAGGAGAAGGCGGGAATCCGGGTTCTGGAGGGCTACGGACAGACCGAATCGACCTGCGTGATTTCCTGCAATCCGCCGGAAGGGGAGCGCCGGCTCGGCTCCGTCGGATTGGCGCTTCCGCATACCGAGGTGCGCTCCGTGCGCGAATCGGACTATGGGGCGGGGGTCGCCTTCTGTGCGGCGGGCGAGGTCGGCGAACTTGTCGTGCGGGGGCCGAACGTGTTCGCCGGGTACGCTCGGGAGGCGCTGAACGAGGACCTCTTCGTGGGCGGAGAATGGCTCCGGACCGGAGACCTCGGCAAGGTCGACGAGGACGGGTACATCTGGATCACCGGGCGCAAGAAGGACGTCATCATACGAGGCGGCCACAATATCGATCCGTCCGAGATCGAGGAAATTCTCGCGGCCCATCCCGCCGTCGCTTTCGCGGCCGCCGTCGGTATGCCGGACGACGCCGTGGGCGAGTTGCCGTTCGCCTTCGTGGAGCTCAAGGAGGGCCAGCAGGCGGACGGGGCGGCGCTTCGCGCGTTCGTCGCCGAGCAGGTCGGCGATCCGGTCGCGAAGCCGCAGGACGTGCGCATCCTGGAAGAGTTGCCCAAGACGGCGGTCGGCAAAGTGTACAAGCCGGATCTTCGCCGCATACTGATTCGCGAAACGGTGGAGAAGGCGTTTCGCGACGCCGGAATCCCTGCGAGCGCCGACGTGGTCGACGATCCCGAACTCGGGTTGGTCGTGCGTGTTGCAGGCGGGGAGGAAGAGGCGATCGAAGCGTCGCTGGGCGCGTATGGACTTCCCTGGCGGCGTTGACCGCGAACCCGGCTATCCCGAGAAGCTTCGCATGCGTGGAGCGGGCGATGGGATTCGAACCCACGACTTCAACCTTGGCAAGGTTGCGCTCTACCCCTGAGCTACGCCCGCGCACGACCGGATGGTAGCGGCCTTACCACGAAGCCGCAACGGCGCGGCGACCGATTCGCGAGAGTTTGATGCGCCTATGGCCAGCCCCGGAACGGGACGAGCGGGACAGGGCGCGAACGACAGGGGATATCCGGGTTCTCGCGCTTCGGACGCTCGTCGGCTGCCGGCGCAGCGAATGTGGGAATCTCCCGTACGAGCGATTCGATTCGGGAGGTTGCTTGCGTTTTCCGACCAGTTAACCGGCGGCGGGCCGCGCGTGCCTTCGAGGGGTGACCGGGGGTCGTTGCGCGGGCGTTGAGACCTTTTGCCGCGATAGAGGGAACCCCTTTGCGATTCGGGCCCGCAATGTCCGGTCGCCCACCGTTCGGGCCTCAATTGCCAATTCCTTCCTCACCGGGCGGGGCGGATTGGCGGGTTTGGGCGAGTTCCAGCCAGCCGGTCAAGTTCCCGGCGCCAAGGGTCCGCTCGGCCAGGTGCATGACCGTGTCGACACTCGGGTCTATTCTGGTGCGCTCATGCCGCGCTCGGTGCCGGGCCGCCGGGCGAACCGACAATCGGGGCGCGGAGTCGAACTGGGAGCAGGGGAGTCATGAAGCGACGGGTGACGATCGACGAGGCGCAGGCTCGACTGTCCGAATTGTTGGCGGAAGTGGAAGCGGGCCAGGAACTGATAATTTGCCGAGGCGAGACGCCGGTGGCTCGTGTGACGCGGATTCCCCGTGCGGACGAGCATGCTGCGCTCTTGGCGACTTTGCGCCGGGAGCGCCAGAAGCGGAAGCCGGTGACGACCGCCGAGATTCTCGCGTGGCGCCACGAGGGGCACCCACACTGACGGAGACCGGATCGAGAATTCCGGATTGACCCATACGTTCTCCTTGTCCTCACCGGCATTCGCTTCCTAAGTCTGACCTGCGTCGCGGCCCGGGTTCCGCCCGCCGCGTCGCCGTTCTTTCCCTGCACAATGCGTCGGGTGCGGACGGACGGCGGGTTCGGTCGCCGGTTCCCGCGAGCGGCTCGTGACGCAACGGGCCTCGGAGGACAGATCCCGCCGGGTCGGCCGCAAACGGCAACTCCCGCCGGCGGGCGACGGAGCGACGGATGTCGATGCTCTTGCCGGCGAAGTCCCGGGTGGGGACGACGTTCGCTTCGGGTATCGCTTCTCCCTCCTCGACCCTCCGTCCGACGATCCGGGATTCCCCGATCGGGTTGCGAGTCGGGGCATGCCTGCGGTAAAAGGCTCCAGGAGCCGCCGACCGGGGCGGCCAGCGGAACGGCGGGCAAAACCGATCATGGACTCGTACGACCTCACGCGGATTTTCGGGGCCCTCTGCGCCTCGCTTCTGTTGTTTCTGGGCGTGACGTATTTGCTGGAAGGCATGTACGAGACCCACGCGCTGGAGAACCCCGCATATTCCGTCGAATCTCTCGAGGAAGACGCGGGCGCCGGCGGGGCGGCGGCGGAAGCGGAGCCCCACATCGCCGTTCTCCTGGCGGAGGCGGATCTCGGGAGAGGCGAGAAGCTGTTCAAGCGTTGCGCAGCCTGTCACCAGGCGGAAAACGCGACCCGGCACGGCGTCGGTCCGGCGCTCTGGGGAATCCTCGGTCGCGATATCGCCTCCCTGGACGGTTTCGCGTATTCGTCCGTCCTCGAGGAGCGGGAAGGAGACTGGGACTGGGAGTCGCTTTCCGCGTTTCTCGCGGATCCCAAGGGTTGGGCGCCGGGCACCAAGATGAATTTCGTGGGCCTGAAAAAGGGCCGTGATCGGGCTTCCGTGCTGCTCTGGCTGAACGATCGTAGCGATACGCCGCTGGCGATGCCGATGCCGCCGGCGGAAGAGGCGATGGACGAAGTCGCTTCGGAGAGCGGCGGCGAGGCTGCCGAGTAGCGGCAAACCGTCCGCGCCGGGGCGCACTCCCGAAAGCGGTCCCGACCCGGTATCCCGGACGGTAGCGAAGCCGGCTCGACGCCGCGAACCCGCTGCGGGTGACGCGCGAGCGGGAGCCTGCGGACGCGGAGCGCACGTATCCGGAAATGCTGCGTCCATAGGCGAACCCCCCCGGCATGGAGCGGTTCGGCTCCGGAATCTGGCGAAGCGCTGGCGGGACCGAAGAAAACGCACGGTTTCTCAAGCAGTTACGATACCCTGCGCGTCGCCGCCTACCGGGTATACACGTACCGCTATTCTTCGGGCACGGACACAAGGTCGCAAGGCCGCGCGCCGCCCGTATAATCCCGTACGGGGCGGGTGCACGGCGCCGTGCGACCGAGTAGCCGAGTTCGGATCGCCCGGCCGGGAATCTCGTACGTGCCGAGCCGAACCGGACGGAGACGATCCAGAAACAGCAAGGGGGAGGCCAACATGATCACTCGGCGACAATTCGGAGCCCTGACCGCCTCGGCACTTATTCCGCTCGGGCGGCTCCCGGCGCTCGCCGACGGACACGACGTGGTGCGGAGCCACGGCAGTTCGCTCCTCGGCGCGCTCCGATACGCGGCCAACTTTCCGCATTTCGACTACGTGAATCCGGGGGCTCCGAAGGGCGGCATGGCGCGCATTTCGCAAACTGGCGGCTTCGACAGCTTTCATCCCTACGTTCAGCAGGGGGATGCGGCACGCGTCAGCCCCTTCGTCTACGAGACCCTGATGTCCGGCTCGCTCGACGAGGGATCTGCGCATTACGGACTTCTGGCGGAGTGGATGGAGCATCCGTCCGACTATTCCTGGGTCGCCTTCCGTCTGCGGGACGAGGCGGCCTGGAACGACGGGCGGCCGGTCGAGGCGGCCGATGCGGTGTTCACTTTCGACTCGTTGATGCGCCACGGTACGCCGCAGGTCCAGCAGTACTACCGGGACGTGGAGGCGGCCGAAGACATGGGCGACCGGGTCGTCCGCTTTCGGTTTTCCAAATCCGGAAACCGCGAGCTGCCGCATATCGTCGGTCAACTCGCGGTCCTGCCGAGGCACTGGTGGGAGGGCCGCGACTTCTCGAAATCGACCGTCGACCGCCCGCTGGGCTCCGGTCCCTACCGTATCGGCGCTTACGAGATCAACCGGTTTCTCGAATTCGACCGGGTAGAGGAGTATTGGGGCGCCAATCTGCCGCTGCGAATCGGCACGCATAATTTCGACCGGATCCGCTACGAGTACTTTCAGGACGGGGTCGCGGCCTTCGAGGCGTTCAAGGTCGGCGACCTCGACTTCCGGGCCGAGAACAACTCGAAGCGGTGGGCGACGGGATACGACTTTCAGGCGATCCGCGCCGGGGCCGTGGTCAAGCGCACCTACACGCCCGAGGGTCCGAAACGGGTGCAGGGCTTCGCCTTCAACGTCCGGCGAGAGAAGTTTGCCGACCGCCGCACGCGTGAGGCGCTGTCGCTCGTGTTCGACTTCGAATGGACCAACGAGACCCTGTTCTACGGACAATACGCCCGGCCCTGGAGCTATTTCCAGGGGACGGAGGACCTCATGCCGAAGGGCGAGCCTCAGGGCAGGGAACTGGACCTGCTCGAGAGCGTGCGCGCACACGTTCCCGAGGCTGTCTTCGGTCCGCCCTGGTCGCCCAACCGTACGGACGGCAGCGGCCGGATTCGGAGAGAGTTGCGGGCGGCGCGGGCGCTCCTCGAAGAGGCCGGCTGGCGCATTGCGGACGGAACGCTCGTGGACGAGAGCGGCGCGCCGTTCGAGATCGAATTCCTGACGGCGCAGGTCGAGCAGGAGCGCATCGTCGGTCCCTTCCTGAAGAACCTGCAGAAACTCGGAATCGACGCCCGGCTCAGGGTCGTGGACTGGACCCAATACGGCAATCGGCTGAAAGAGTTCGACTACGACATGTTCGTCTGGGGGATGGCGAACTCCGAATCTCCGGGCAACGAGCAATACGGTTACTGGGGAAGCGACGTGGCAAACGCGCCCGCGACCCGAAACTACGTCGGCGTCCAGAACCCCGGGATCGACGCCCTGATCGAGCGGATCGTGCTGGCGGAGGACCGGAAGGAACTGGCCGCCGCGAGCCGCGCGCTGGACCGCGTGCTGATCCACAGCCATTACGCCGTTCTGCAGCTCTATACTCCCTACGAGCGAATTGCGTATTGGGACCGGTTCGGACACCCGGACCCCTTCCCCGCGCGCTCCGAAGGATTTCCGACCGTGTGGTGGTGGGACGAGGACAAGGCACGGGCTGCGTCGGCCCGGATGGAGGGGTAGCGGCATGCCGGGATTCCGACGCCTTCGCCCGTCTCTTGCGACGGCCGTCCTCGCGACCGCGCTCGCGCTCCCGACTGCGGTCCAGTCGTCCGGGACGGAATTTCGGCACGGTCTCTCGGCCTTCGGCGACCTCGCCTATCCGCCGGACTTCGAACATTTCGACTACGTCGACCCGGAGGCGCCGAAAGGGGGAACGTTCTCGACCTTCTGGCTCGGCTCCTTCGACAGCCTGAACCAGTACGTCCTGAAGGGCGAGCGTGCCTGGCCGCTCGTCCTGCCGTATCTGCACGACACCCTGATGGCCCGGGCGATGGACGAGCCGGACGCAATGTACGGCCTTCTGGCGTCCGCCGCCCGCGTGGCGGAGGACGGCGCCTGGGTCGAGTTCTCGCTCCGCCCCGAAGCGCGATTCGGAGACGGAAGTCCGGTCACGGCAGAAGACGTCGTGTTTTCCTTCGAATCGCTGCGCACGAAGGGCAGGCCGCTCTGGCTGCAGCGGCTGGCCGGCGTCGAGTCGGCGGAAATCGTCGAACCCGGACTCGTCCGGTTCCGCTTCCGGGACGGCGTAGCGCTTCGCGACCTTCCGCTGCAGGTTGCGCAGATCCCGGTGTTGCAGGCGTCCTGGTGGGAGGGGCGAGAATTCTCCGATTCGACGCTGGACGCGCCGGCCGGCTCGGGACCGTATCGCGTGGCGGAGGTCGACCCGGGACGGCGGATCGTGTTCGAACGCCGGCCGGACTACTGGGCGCGGGACCTGCCGGTCAATCGGGGCCGGCATAATTTCGACCGGCTGGTGGCGGAGTATTTTCGCGATCACACGGCGGCGTTCGAAGCCTTCAAGGCCGGCGTCTACCTGTTCAAGGAGGAATACGTCGCCAAGGTCTGGGCGACGCAGTACAATTTTCCGGATGCGGAACGGGGCTTCGTGATCACCGACAAGGTGCCAGACCTGCGTCCGAGCGGCACCCAGGGCTTCTGGATCAACACGCGGCGGGAACGCTTCGGGGACGTCCGCGTGCGGGAGGCCGTCGGGCTGCTGTTCGACTACGAGTGGACCAACCGGACCCTGTTCCACGACCAGTACGAGCGCACCGACAGTTTCTTCGAGGGTTCTCCCCTGGCTGCCGAGGGCGAGGCGTCGGCCGAGGAGCGGGCGCTGCTGGAGGCGGCCGGGGCGAAACTGGACGAGGCCCATCTCCTGTCTCCCTACAGTCCCCCCAGGTCGGACGGAAGCGGACGGTTGCGGACCCGCTTCCGGCAGGCGGGGCGGCTGCTCGACGAGGCCGGATGGACGGTCGGCGACGACGGACTGCGCCGGAACGCGGACGGCGAGACTCTGGTCGTGGAGTTCCTGAGCGACCTTCCGACCTTCGAGCGCATCATCCAGCCCTTCGTCAAGAATCTCCGGCAGGCGGGAATCGACGCCGCGCTCCGTACCGTGGACTCGGCGCAGGAGGAAATCCGCCGTAAGTCCTTCGACTTCGACATCGTGACGCAGCGCTACGCCACGCCGCCGACGCCGGGGGCGGAAGTCGCCGCCTTCTACCACTCTTCGAGCGCGGACCAGCAAGGCAGCTTCAATCTCGCCGGCATCCGCGACCCGGCGATCGACCGGCTCGTGGACGCGGTGTCCTCGGCCGGGACGCGAGCGGAACACACGGTCGCCGTCAGCGCGCTGGACCGGGCGCTTCGCGCCGGGCACTACTGGGTGCCGCACTGGAACCTTCCCGCGCACCGGATCGCGTTCTGGGACGTGTTCGGAAGACCGGCGCAGAAGCCGCCTTTCGATCCCGCCTTCTTCGACACCTGGTGGGCGAAGCCGGATCCGGATCCTGACGTCCTCGCGAGAATCGGAGGCGCCGGCTGACCATGGGAGCCTACGTCGTCCGGCGGCTCCTGCTCATCCTTCCGACCCTCCTCGGGATTCTTCTGGTCAATTTCGTCGTCGTGCAGTTCGCGCCCGGCGGTCCGGTCGAGCGCGTCATCGCGGAGTTGACCGAAGGCGGCGTCGACGCCACCGCCCGGTTCTCGGGCGCGGGCGGCGACCTCGGAGGTGCGGGGTCGGCCGGGGCGGACTCAGCGTATCGGGGCGCGCAGGGGCTGGACCCGGAGTTCATCCGTGAACTGGAGCGGCAGTTCGGCTTCGACCGGCCGCCGCTGGAGCGCTTCCTGAAGATGGTCGCCGACTACGCCGTGTTCGACTTCGGCGAGAGCTACTACCGTTCGGTCGGCGTCATCGACCTGGTGCTGGAAAAACTCCCGGTTTCGGTCTCGCTGGGGCTCTGGACGACGCTCCTCGCGTATCTGGTCTCGATTCCGCTCGGCATCCGGAAGGCGGTCCGGGACGGATCCCGGTTCGACATCTGGACCTCCGGCGCCATCATCGTGGGATACGCGATTCCCGGGTTCCTGTTTGCGGTCCTGTTGCTCATATTCTTCGCCGGCGGCAGCTACATGCAGTGGTTTCCGCTTCGCGGACTGCACTCCGACGGTTGGCGCGAGTTCAGCCTGGTCGGCCAGGTCCTCGACTACTTCTGGCACCTGGCCCTGCCGGTGCTCGCGATGTCGATCTCGGGCTTCGCCACCCTCACCCTGTTGACCAAGAACTCGTTCCTGGACGAGATTCGCAAGCAATACGTCCTGACCGCCCGGGCCAAGGGGCTCGGCGAGCGCCGGGTCCTCTACGGGCACGTGTTCCGGAACGCGATGCTCATCGTGGTTGCGGGCTTCCCGGGGGCGTTCGTCGGCATCTTCCTGACCGGCTCGGTGCTGATCGAGACCATCTTCTCGCTCGACGGAATCGGACTGCTGGGCTACGAGTCCGTGGTCAACCGCGATTATCCGGTCGTGTTCGGAACGCTCTACCTGTTTTCGCTGATCGGTCTTCTGATCAAGCTGGTCTCCGACCTTACGTACGTCTGGATCGATCCGCGGATCGATTTCGAGTCGCGCGAGGCCTGAGTTGCCGCGCTTCCGGCTGGACGCCCTGCAGCGCCGTCGACTGGAGAACTTCCGCGCCAACCGGCGCGGCTACTGGTCGCTGTGGATTCTGATCGTCCTGTTTGCGATCTCCCTCGTCGCCGAGTTCGTCTCCAACGACCGGCCGCTCCTGATCCGCTACCGCGGCGAGTTCCTCGTTCCGGTCTTGGCCGATTATCCGGAGACCCGCTTCGGCGGCGAGTTCGAGACCCACGCGGAATACCGGGATCCGGTGGTCGGATGCCTGATCCGTTCCGGCGGAGACGCGTCGTGCCTGGACGACCCCGAATCGGTCGCGACGCCCGAAGACGGGGCCGGATGGATGATCTGGCCGTTGAACGAGTTCTCGCACGACACCATCAATTACGATCTGGAAACCGCACCGTCGCCCCCCTCGACCCTCAACCTGCTCGGCACCGACGAGCAGGCGCGCGACGTCACGGCCCGGGTTCTCTACGGCTTTCGGATCTCGCTGCTTTTCGGCCTGTTGGTGACGGCGCTGAGTTCCGTCATCGGCGTCGTCGCCGGCGCCGTGCAGGGTTTCTTCGGCGGCCGGATCGACCTCTTCTTTCAGCGGTTCGAGGAAATCTGGTCCAGCATGCCGCAGCTCTATCTCATAATGATCGTTTCCGCCGTGCTGGTGCCGAACTTCCTCGTCCTGACGCTGCTCCTGGGGCTGTTCGGCTGGACGGCGCTCGTGGGCGTGGTGCGCGCGGAGTTCCTGCGTGCCCGCAATTTCGAATACGTCCTGGCGGCGCGCGCCCTCGGCGTCTCCAACTGGCTGATCATGTTCCGCCACCTGCTTCCCAACGCCATGGTGGCGACGCTCACGATGATGCCGTTCCTGCTCACCGGGTCGATCTCGCTTCTGGCGGCGCTGGATTTTCTGGGCTACGGCCTGCCTGCCTCCTATCCGTCGCTGGGCGAACTCGCGCTGCAGGGCAAGCGCAACCTGCAGGCGCCCTGGCTGGGCCTGACCGCGTTCTTTACCTTCGCCGTCATGCTGTCGCTCCTGGTGTTCGTGTTCGAGGCGGTACGCGACGCCTTCGATCCTAGGAAGGTCCTGCCGTGACCCGGGACTCGGCGCCCGCCCCGGCGACGGAGCTCGACGCCGCGTCGCCGGTTCTGGAATGGCGGCGATTCTCGGTGGACTTCGTCGGACGGGAGGGCGCCGTTCCCGCCGTCCGTTCCGTGGACCTCGAACTGAACCGGGGCGAGACGCTGGCGCTCGTCGGCGAGTCGGGATCGGGCAAGACGGTCACCGCGCTGGCGGCGCTGCAGTTGCTGCCGGATTCCGCGCGTTGCAGCGGATCGGTTCGGGTTCGGGGCACGGAGACGAACGGCGCCGATCCGGCGACTCTGGCCCGCATCCGGGGGCGCGGCGTGGGAATGATCTTCCAGGAGCCGATGACGTCGCTCAATCCGCTGCATTCGGTCGGGCGCCAGATCATGGAGGGCATCCAGCTTCGGGGAGGGAGCCGGGAGCGGGCGCGGGCGCGGGCGATGGAGCTCCTGCGGCAGGTGCGCATGCCGGATCCGGAGCTGCGGTTCCACGCGTGGCCGCACCAGCTGTCCGGCGGACAGCGGCAGCGGGCGATGATCGCCATGGCGCTGGCGAACGACCCCGAGATCCTCGTCGCGGACGAGCCGACGACGGCGCTCGACGTGACCGTCGAGTTCGAGATCCTCCGCCTGTTGAAGCGCATCCAGTCGGAGCGCCGGATGTCGATGCTGTTCATCACCCACGACCTGGAAATCGTCCGCCGGCTGTCGGACCGGGTCGCGGTGATGAAGGACGGGGTCGTGGTGGAGTCCGGAACGGTCGAGCGGATCTTCGGGCAGCCGGAGCATCCGTACACGCGAGAGCTCCTGGAGGCGGTGCCGAGCGGGCGCCCGGCGCCGGTGCCGGCGAGAGCGCCGGTGGTGCTGGAGGGGAGCGACTTGCGCGTGTGGTTTCCTGTCCGGCGCGGCGTCCTGCGCCGCACTGTCGGGCACGTAAAGGCGGTGGACGGCATTTCGTTGCAGGTCCGGGCCGGGGAGACGCTGGGGGTCGTCGGCGAATCCGGCTCCGGCAAGACTACCCTGGTGCAGGCGCTGCTCCGGCTGGTGTCCTCGGACGGTCCGATCGCGTTCGTGGGGCAGCGGATCGACGGGCTGGGCAGCCGGACGCTTCGCCCGCTCCGGCGGCGCATGCAGGTCGTGTTTCAGGATCCCTACGGTTCGCTCAGCCCCCGGATGTCGGTTGCCGGCATCGTCGGCGAGGGACTGGCGGTCCACGACCGCGCGGCGGACGTCGACGCGCGTCGCACGCAGGTGGCCGAAATTCTCCGTGAGGTCGAACTCGACCCGGCGATGATGGACCGATATCCGCACGAGTTCTCGGGCGGCCAGCGGCAGCGGATCGCGCTCGCCCGGGCCATGATCCTGAAACCCTCGCTTCTGGTGCTGGACGAGCCGACCTCGGCTCTCGACCGGACGGTGCAGGGACAGATCGTCTCCCTCTTGCGCGACTTGCAGGAGAAGCACGGCCTCGCCTACGTGTTCGTGAGCCACGACCTTCGCGTGGTCCGCGCGCTCGCACACAAGGTCGTGGTCATGCGCGAGGGCGTCGCGGTCGAAGCGGCGGAGACGGAGACGTTTTTCGGCGCCCCGACGACCGACTACGGGCGCGCGTTGATCGACGCGGCGTGGGGCGGCGAACGCATCCGGGCCTGACCCCGAACTCGACTCCTGCCGCCGGGAAGCTCCGGAGCCATCCGGCGCGGCGTCCGGTCCGCCGACGCGGGAGCGCCCGGATCAGAAGGCGAGATGGCGCAGCGGGGCGGTCGCTTCGCCCTCGGGCGTCAGCAAGAATTCGTAGGCGCTGATTCGCTCCAGGACTCGCTGCACGTAGTCGCGGGTCTCCTCGTACGGAATGAGCAGAATCCAGTTGACCAGGCGTTCCTCGTCGCCGCGCGGGTCTCCGTGCAGGCGCAGCCAGCGGTCGACGTTGGCGCTGCCGGCGTTGTACGCCGCGAGGGCCAACGGCAGCGAGCCGGCGTACAGTTCCGTTTGCGCACGCAGATACGCCGTGCCGAGACGGACGTTGTATCCGGGGTCCTGCAGCCGGTCGCGTCCGTAGGGAAGGCCGAGCCGGCGCGCGACTTCCCGAGCGGTGCCGGGGCGGACCTGCATGAGGCCGAGGGCGCCCGCGTGGCTCGAGGCCCGTCGGTCGAACCCGCTCTCCTGATTGGCCACGGCGAGCGCGACCGGCAATTGCACGCCGGCGTCCACGGCGTCCCGGGGGAAGGCGGCGTCGGGGGGGATCGGGAACAGGAGGCCTTCGTGGCGGTGGCCCGCGGCGACGGATCGGCGGGCCGCCCTCGCCGCGTGTCCAGGCATGCCGGAGCGGTACGCCAACGCGACTACGGAGGCAGCCTCGCGACCGCCTCGCGCATCCCGCAACAGCGCCGAGAGGAACGGCCACGCATACGCGCCCCCGTCGGCCTGTCCGAGCGCCAGTACCAGCTGCGCATAGAACTTCCGTTGCACGGCGTCGCGGTCCGCGTCCGCGAGTTCGGGCGGACCCGGTAGCCGCAGGGAACGGCCGAGGCGCCGGAGCGCCAGCTGGCCGAAGAAGGTTTCCTCCCGTAGGGCGGCGTCCTCCGCATAGGCGGTCGCGAGGTCGAACCGTCCCGCCCGTTCGGCTGCGCGGCTTTGCCAGTAGGCGGCGAGGGCGACGTCGGCCGGATGCAGGGACGCCGCACGGGCAGCCGCCAGGTGCTCCAGCGCCACGACCGGCGGCAGCCGGAGGAACTCGAGCGCGATCCAGCCCGCGAGCCAGGCCCCCTGCCGGCGCGGCTCCCCCTCGAACGACCGGTACAGGCTCGCCATCCGGTACGCTTCGTCGAAGTCGCGGGCGCGCAGCCGGTTGCGGACGTGCAGGTTGATCTCCTCCCACCAGCGTTCCGCCTCCGGCAGCGGTTCGGGCAGGCGCGTCAGCAGGTCGCGGGCCGCTTCCTGGAGTCCGGAACGGCGGCGCCACCGCGCGCGTTCGAAGATCAGCCCCGGGTCGTCGCGGAGTTCGGAAGGCACCCGCGAAATCGCCCGGTCGACTCCGGGCAGACGGCGACCGAGCGCGATTCGCGCCTCTCCCAGCCTGCGCCATCGTTCCGGCACCCGGGGAAGCTGTCGCACCGCGTCCTCCCAGTCGCGGTTCCAGATGCGGTCTTCCAGACGCAGGAGATGCGCCTGGCCGTCGAGCCGGGGGCCGAAGGCGTCGAGGAGCGCCCGCTCCTCGCGCGCATCGAGACCGTGTTCCCGCCATGCGACTCGCGCGGCGGCGAGCGCCCGCTCCGGGCTGCCGCCGCGGGCCAGCGCCAGGGCGAGGTACAGCCACCCGCGTCCGGTCCGCGGATCGTCGCGGTCGAACGCGTGCAGAATCCATTCGTCGCTGACGTGGTCGCCGATCCGCTCTTCCAGGCGGGTTCGAAGCGTGTTTCCGAGAGGCCAGTCGGGATAGGACTCCAGAAAGTCCAGCGTGGCGAAGAAAGACGCGTTCGATTCGGGATCGGCGAGCCAGAGTCCCCGCGTGACGATGCCGGGGACGGTCGATTCTGCGCTTGCCGCAAGGTCCAGCGCGCGATCCCACTGCCCCTTGCGCGCCGCAGAGAAGGCGTCGCGTAGCCACCCGGCATCGGTCTCGGAGAGCGGACCGGGAATCGCGCCGGACTGAAGCAGGACGGGGATCCGGGCTGCGGGAGGCGGAAGTCGTCCGACCCCGGTGGCGCCCGAAGTCCCCCGGAAGGCGGTCGGCTGCGCCGGGGTCGGGTCAACGAGCGGAGGCGAGGGAGCGTCGCGGGAAGCGGGAAGCGGGAGCTGCGGGAAGTCGGTCGTCCTGCGCGGCGCCGGCGGGTCGCAGGCGAACGCGCAGGACGGCAGGCCGGTTTGCGCGGCGAGGTCGGCCGGGGCCCAACCCG
Source organism: Rhodobacterales bacterium (assembly GCA_965221505.1). Classification (GTDB taxonomy): domain Bacteria; phylum Pseudomonadota; class Alphaproteobacteria; order Rhodobacterales; family CAZPXZ01; genus CAZPXZ01. The sequence goes on along the minus strand of CBDCSI010000001.1, from coordinate 2,635,263 downwards.
GCAGGAAGGCGGCGGCGAGCAGGAGCGGCGCGAGGCGCCTACTCAGGCGCACGACGCCTTACGTATTCGCCCGGGGCGTCCTCGATCGGAGCGAGCGCGCCGTCGCCCGGCTGCCTCGAAGGCGCCTCGCCGCCCCGGAACCCTTCGAGCCAGGACGCCCAGTGCGTCCACCAGGAACCCGGCTGCCGGGTCGCGGACCCGAGCCACGCTTCGGCGTCGCCGGAGTCGGCTCCGGCGGTCCGATAGCCGTATTTGTTCGCGGCCGGCGGGTTGATTACGCCTGCGATATGGCCGGATCCGCCGAGGACGAATTCGGTCGGCGCCCCGATCATCCGCGTGCCCGCGAAGCAGGCCGGCCACGGCGCGATATGGTCGTCCTGGGTGGCGAAGACGTAGCAGGGCGCCTCGATCTTGCCGAGATCGAGGGGCACGCCGTCCAGCACGATTCGCCCCGGCGTCGCGAGTCCGTTCTCCAGATAGAAATTGCGCAGGTAATAGGTCAGCATGGTCGCCGGAAGATGCGTCGAGTCGGCGTTCCAGTAGAGAAGATCGAAGGGGATGGGATCGCGTCCGAGCAGGTAGTTGCTCACCACGAAGGACCAGACGAGGTCGTTCTCGCGCATCAGCGAGAACATGTTCGCCAGATGCCGGCCCTCCAGATACCCCTTCTCGGCCGAGTGTCTCTCGATCCTGGATACCTGTTCCTCGTCGACGAATACGGACGTTTCGCCCACGTCGCTGAAGTCGAACATGGTGGCGAGGAACGTGGCGGAGGCGACCCGGCGGTCTTCCTTCGCGGCCATCCAGGCCAGGGTGGACGCGGTCAGGATGCCGCCGATGCAGAAGCCGAGGACGTTGACCTCGCTCTCGCCGGTGGCCCGCTCGATCGCGTCGAGCGCCGCGAGGGGTCCCGCATGCATGTAGTCGGCGAAGGACTTGTCGGCGAGACTGGCGTCCGGGTTGACCCAGGAGATCACGAACAGCGTGTGCCCTTGCTCCACCGTCCACCGGATCAGGCTGTTCCGCGGCTGGAGGTCCATGACGTAGAACTTGTTGATCCAGGGCGGCACGAACAGCATGGGCCGGCGGGCGACCGTTTCGGTCGACGGCGCATACTGGATCAACTGCATCATCTCGTTCTGGAACACGACCTTGCCCGGCGTCGCCGCAACGTTGCGGCCGACCTCGAACGCCGACTCGTCGGTCATCGAGATCTTGAGCTGTCCCTTGCCCCGCTCCAGGTCCTCGAGCAGGCGCTCCAGCCCGTCGAGCAGGTTCTGGCCGTCCGTTTCGGCCACGCGTTTCAACACTTCCGGATTCGTGGCGGCGAAGTTCGCCGGCGAGGCGGCGCTCAGGAACTGCCGGGAGTAGAACGCGACCCGGCGCCGGTCTTCGGCATCCATGTCCGTGTGTTCGACCAGGTCCCGCATCCAACCGGACGCGAGCAGATAGCTCCGGCGAAGATAGTCGAAGGTGGCGTTGTCCTCCCACGACTTGTCCCGGAACCGGCGGTCGGGGGAAAGCGGGGGAAGCTCCGCCTCGGAGCCTTGCATGCGGCGCGATTCGGCGCCCCACAGCTCCGCGCTGCGCTTCCAGAAATCGCTCGTCGCCTGCGCGAGCCGTTCCGGATCCGACCACAGCGCGGCGGTGAACTGGCCGAACGACTTGCCGACGCTGGCCGGGTCCACGAGTTGAAACTCCCCCGCCGCGCCCGCTTGCCGTTGCCAGAACAGCCTGGAAACGCGGGCGCTCCGCTCGGCGATGCGCGCCCAGCGCGCCGCGGCGTCGTCCGCGGACGACGTGCCGGTTTCGGTAGCGGTCATGGCCCTCCTCCTGAATCGGACGACGGGTCGCCGGCGCGCGGCCGCTACTGCAGGAACGCGCGGAGCGCGGCCAGAAACGCGTCCGGTCGCTCGACGTGCGGCAGGTGACCGGCGCCCGGCATGCGCGTATGGGTCACGTCGGCGAAGCCCCGTTGTAGCATGCGGACGCCGTCGGCGTCCACATAGGGCGATTTCTCGCCGCTGATCAGCAGGACAGGCCGCGGGAAGGGGCGGGCGAGCAGGCCGGCGGGAAACCCGAGCACGTCCGCCATATGCCGCTCGACGAGGGACAGGTTGATGCGCCAGCGGAACCCGCCCCGATCGTCCCGCACCAGGTTCTGGAGCAGGAATCCCCGCGTCTGCCGGTCCGACAGCGACTCCGCCAGGCGCCGGTCCGCCTCCGCCCGGCTCGAGACGCCGTCGAGATCCAGGTCGCGCATGGCGCGAAGCGGCGTGAGTTGGTCGTGGGCGTAGGCGACCGGAGCGACGTCGACCACCACCAGGCGCTCCACGAGGTCGGGGCGCCGGAGCGCCAGCGCCATGGCGACCTTGCCGCCCATGCTGTGTCCGAGGAGGCGAACGCGATCCGCTCCGTCCGCTTCCAGGAGGGCGGCGACGTCGGCTTCCATGGCCGGATAGGTCATGGGCGCGGCCCAGGGCGAGCGTCCGTGGTTGCGCAGGTCGACGGAGATCACCCGAAACCGGTCGCCGAGGCCTCGCGCGACGCCGCCGAGATTGCGGCCGCTTCCGTAGAGGCCGTGCAGGAGGACCAGCGTCGGCCCCCGGCCGGTGACGTCGACGGCGAGCGGAACCGGGGCGGTCATGGACGCGCGCTCCTTCGCGGATCCGCCGGGCGGCGATTCGCGGCGACTCCGCGGTCGACGCCGGTCCCGGCGGGTGGAGTGCGGGAGAGAATAGCGCTACACTCGCCCGCCGACTGCCGTGTCTTCGCCGCCGTAGCTCAGTTTGGTCAGAGCGCTTGACTGTGGATCAAGAGGTCCCCCGTTCGAACCGGGGCGGCGGTACCACGCTTCCGACGAAGGCGTCCGGCAGCAGCGTAAGGGGGATCCCGCCGGCCGCGAGTTCCCCCGCCCCCTCCGCCCGGTCGAGGCGCAGATGGGCGAGGGCGACGCCGGAGGCGGCGGAATCGAGCAGCGATCCGGCCGGCTTGCCGTCGGCGAGGACGGTCGTGCCGGCCGCCGGCGCGTCCCCGTCGAAGCGCACCCGCCGGACCTGTCTTCGCAGCGTCGTCCGATTGTGCATGCGGGCCGAGATTTCTTGCCCCACATAGCAGCCCTTGCGGTAGTCGACGCCGTTCAGCGCCTCGAATTGCGCCTCGAGCGGAAAGACTTCGTCCGGCTGCAGTCCGCCCCCGATCTCGGGCACCCCGAGGGCGATCCGACGGTCTCTCCACGCTTCGCGGGAGGCAGGCGTCCAGGACGCCTCCGCCAGCCAGGCGGCCGGATCGGGCCCGTAGACGCGAACCCCGAGTTCCGGCGCCCGCGGGTCGACGGTCGCCGCATGGCCCCCCCGCGCGACGCACGCGCCGGGATCCTCCGCCAGGCCGGCAGCTTCGGCCGCGCCTTCGCCGAACAGGACTGCGACTCCGAGTCCGTCTTCCGGCTCGATCTCGATCTTGCGCCGAAGCCTGTACGTCCGTAGCCGCGACAGCATGTCCGTGCGCGCCGCGTCATGGAGGTCCAGCAGAATCTCGTTCTCCGCCCATGGAACGAGAACGAAGTCGGCCAACAGCTTGCCGCGCGGCGAGAGCAGGCCGGCGAACAGCGCCCGGCCGGGCTGCAGGCGCCGCAGGTCGTTGGTGACCAGCTGCTGAAGAAAGTCGGCCGCCTCGTCGCCGGCCACCCGGACGAGGGACCTTCCGGGGTTCGTACAGAGATTCAGCGTCATGGCGGGCAGCGCTCCGGACGGTTCGGGGACCCTTCGAACATACCGGGAATCCGCGCGCGCGGACATCGACCGGGGTCGAACGGGACCGAATGCCGCCTCCGGGTTGCCGCTATCCTCCCGCCGTAGGGTTCAAGGGGGGCGCGCATCCCATGCGATCGAGATTCGACCTCGTCGTGCGCGGCGGCGTTCTCGTGGGCGACGGCGGAACGGAGGAGGCCGACATCGGCGTCAGGGACGGCCGGATTGCGGAAATCGGCGACGTCCCGGCGTCGACCGGCGAGCGGGTGCTGGACGCGGCCGGCCTGCACGTCCTGCCGGGCTGCATCGATTCGCACGTGCACTTTCGAACGCCGGGCGCGGCCTGGAAGGAGACGTTCGAGACCGGATCCGCAGCGGCGCTCCGCGGCGGCGTCTGCACGGTGTTCGACATGCCGAACACCGATCCCCCGCTGACCGACGACGACGCGCTCGAGGGGCGTTTCCGCCTCGCCGACGGGACGATGCATACCGATTTCGCGTTCTGGGCGGGCGCCGCGCGCACCAATCTCGACTGGCTCCGGACGGCGGAAGGGCGTCGCGGCGTCGCTGGAGTCAAGCTCTTCATGGGGGCGTCGACGGGCGATCTGCTGGTGGAGGACGATCCGGGAATCGCCGCGGTGCTCGCCGTCGGCAGCCGTCGCGTCGCCGTTCACGCGGAGGACGAGTACCGGCTTCGCGAGCGCGCCGGCCGCCGGCGCGCAGGCGATCCCGCGTCGCATCCGCAGTGGCGGGACGCGGAGGCCGCGAGGCTGGGGACCGAGCGGCTGCTCCGGCTTGCGGGAGAGGCCGCCCGGCCCGTGCACGTGCTGCACGTCAGCGCGAGGGAGGAAATACCGCTTCTCCGTTCGCACCGCGCGGTCGCGACGGCGGAGGCCACTCCGCATCACCTGACGTTCGCGGCCGAGGAGGTCTACGCCGAACTCGGGACGCGCGTTCAGGTCAATCCGCCCGTTCGCGGCGCGGCGCATCGGGACGCTTTGTTCGCGGCGCTGCGCGGCGGGTTGTTCGACACGCTGGGCTCGGACCACGCCCCGCACGCGCCGACGGAGAAGTCGGCGCCCTATCCCGACAGTCCGTCCGGGTTTCCGGGCGTGGCGACGCTGCTTCCGGTCATGCTGGAACATGTCGCCGCGGGCCGCCTGTCGCTGCCGCGGCTGGCCGGGCTTCTCTCCTCCGGTCCGGCGCGGGCCTTCGGAATTCGCGGCAAGGGCCGGGTTGCGCCCGGTTACGACGCGGACCTGACCCTTGCGGACCTGCGCACCCGGCGGCGGATCGAGGACGGTCCGCAGGTCTCGAAGGTCGGCTGGACTCCCTATGCGGGTCGTCATGTCCGCGGCTGGCCGGTCGCCGTCGTGCTCCGGGGGCGGGTGGCGATGCGCGACGGAGAGATTTTCGGGCCGCCGCAGGGTCGGCCGGTTTCGTTTTGGCCGCGGGTGCCGTGACTGGCGGCAACGGCAGGGCGCCGGTGTCCGTGATCGTGCCGACCCTGAACGCCGCCCGGGGTCTCGGGCCCTGCCTCGGGGCGCTGGCGCAGGGCCTTTCCGCCGGACTCGTCCGCGAGCTGATCATCGCCGACGGCGGGTCGAGCGACGGGATCGACGCGCTGGCCGACGAGGCGGGCGCCGAATTGGTGGTCTCCCGCGCGGGCCGCGGAACCCAGCTGGCCTCCGGCGCGAATGCGGCGGCGGGCCGCTGGCTCCTGTTCCTGCACGCCGACACCGTCCTCGCCGAGGGGTGGACCGAAGCCGTGCGGCTTCACATGCGCGAACGCCCGTCCCAAGCGGGATACTTCCGGTTGCGCTTCGACCGGTCCGGGTTCGGTCCCCGACTGGTGTCCGGCTGGGCCAACGCACGCTCGAGGTGGTTTGCGCTTCCCTACGGCGACCAGGGCCTGCTCGTTCCGGCGGCGCTCTACCGGGAGGTGGGCGGTTATCCCGACGTTCCGCTGATGGAAGACGTCGCCGTCGTTCGCCGGCTGGGACGAGGGCGGCTGCGGCCGCTCGACGCGGAAGCGGTCACGGACTTCGGGCGATACCGTCGAGAGGGGTGGGTCTTGCGGGGAGCGCGAAACCTGCTTTGTATCCTGGGCTACTTTCTGGGCGTGCCGCCGGAGCGGCTACTCAGGATCTACCGGGGCCGGCACGGATGAAGCGCAGGACCGGCCGGCGGGCTTCGCTCGTCGTCATGGCGCGCCAGCCGGTCGCGGGGCGGGTGAAGTCGCGCCTGGCGAGCGAGATCGGCACCGTGCGCGCCGCCTGGTGGTACCGCCATAACCTGCGCCGCGTGATCCGCCGCCTGCGGCGTGACCCGCGCTGGGACCTGTGGATCGCGGTGACGCCGGATGCGGCGTGCGCCCGTCCGTTCTGGCTCGACGGGGTGCGGGCGCTGCCGCAGGGGGCGGGAAGCCTCGGCGAACGGATGGAGCGCATCCTGTCGGGAATGCGGGCCGGGCCCGTGCTGGTGATCGGATCCGACATTCCGGGCGTTCGCCCCGGCGCGGCGGCGCGGGCGTTCCGGGCGCTCGGGTCCGTCTCGGTGGTGCTGGGGCCGTCGGGAGACGGCGGCTACTGGGCCATCGGCCACCGCGCTTCGGTGCGCCGGCTGCGGTCCGGGTCGCTCGCGGGCGTGCGCTGGTCGTCCGCCCATGCGCTCGAGGACACGCGGCGGGCGCTCCGGGGCGAGGGGCGGATCGCGCTGGTCGACGTGCTGAACGACGTCGACCGCGCTGCCGACCTGCTCCGGCAAAAGGGAAGCGGCAGGCCGGCTTCGGCGCCCGGCGCGGATTGCGGTGCGGCGGGACGGGCGGTAATTCCGGCTCGCGGCACGGTCTGAAGAGGGAGTCGAGACATGGGCGTAGACACGGTCCTGAGCGCCAATTGGGGGTTTCCCACGTCGGTCCGGTTCGGCGCCGGGCGCATACGCGAGTTGCCGCGCTGCGCGGCTGCGCTCGGAATGTCGCGGCCGTTGTTCGTGGTGGATCCGGGGATCGCGGAACTCGACATGGCGAAGGCCGCGCTTCAGGACCTGGCGTCGGCCGGTCTTGCGGCGCACGCGTTCGCGGGCGTGGTTCCGAACCCCGACGTTCCCTGCGTCGAGCGCGGCATCGCCGCCTACCGGGAGAACGATTCGGACGGGATCGTCGCCTTCGGCGGCGGGAGCGCGCTGGACGCCGGCAAGGGAATCGCCCTCATGCTGGGCCAGACGCGCCCGGTGCGGGACTTCGACGACAAGGGCAGCAACTGGAAACGCGCGGACGGCAGCGCCATCCCGCCGATCCTCGCGGTGCCCACGACGGCCGGCACGGGATCCGAGGTCGGTCGGGCGGCGGTGATCACCGACCCGGAACTCCGGCGGAAGATCGTCGCGTTCCACCCCGCGCTGCTGCCCGGGTTCGCCATCCTGGACCCGGAGCTCACGGTCGGGCTTCCTCCCGCATTGACCGCCTGGACCGGGCTCGACGCCTTGGCGCATTGTCTCGAAGCCTTTTCGGCGCCGGGGTTTCATCCCATGGCGGACGGAATCGCCCTCGAAGGCCTGCGGCTGGTTCGGACGTTCCTGCCGCGCGCGGTGTCGGACGGCACGGATCTCGAGGCGAGGGGCGCCATGCTCGCCGCCGCCGCGATGGGCGCGACGGCGTTCCAGAAGGGCCTCGGTGCCGTCCACGCGCTCTCGCATCCGACCGGCGTGCTCTACGGCGGCCATCACGGTCGGTTGAACGCGGTCTACATGCCCTACGTCCTGGCCTTCAATCGCCCCGCGATCGAGGAGCGGGTCGCGGTCCTCGCCCGGCATGCGGGCATCGAGCCGGCGACGTTCGAAGGCTTCCTCGACTGGGTAATATCGATCCGGGAAGCGTGGGACGTGCCGCCGACCGCGGCGGACGTCGGCCTAAGGGAAGAGGATCTCGATGAGGTGGCGCGGCTCGCCCTCGACGATCCGACGGCGGGCGGCAATCCCGTACCGCTCGACGAGGCGGGCGTGCGCGCGATGCTGGAGGCGTCGCTCGCGGGGCGGCTGTAGGCGCGAATTCGCGCCGACGGCGCTCGAGGGAGGGGTCACGCGCTGCGCTGCGAGACGCGCTCGGTCAGGCGCGGCATGATCTCGACGAAGTTGCACGGCCTGTGCCGGTTGTCCAGCTGGCTCGCGAGAATTCCGTCCCAGCCGTCGCGGCAGGCGCCGGGGGAGCCGGGCAGGGCGAAGAGATAGGTTCCGCCAGCGACCCCGGCGCAGGCGCGCGACTGCACGGTCGAGGTGCCGATCTTGCGCCAGGACAGCATGTGGAAGGCGACGGAGAATCCCTCGATTTCCTTCTCGTAGACGGAGCGGTGCGCCTCGACGGTCACGTCCCGGCCGGTGAGGCCGGTGCCGCCGGTCGAGATCACCGCGTCGATTTCGGGGTCGGAGATCCACCGCCGCAGCCGGTCGGCGATCCGGTCCCGCTCGTCCGGCACGATCGCGCGGTCCGCCAGCGCGTGGCCCGCCTCGCGGATGCGCGCGGCCAGGAGATCGCCCGACCGGTCGTCGTCGCGGCTGCGCGTGTCCGAGACCGTGAGCAGCGCGATTCGCACGGGGACGAATTCCGGTGCGGCGGTCTCAGCCACGGTCGGGGCCTTCTCCGCCCGGTCGTTCCTGTGCGAGGCGGTCCCGGAGCGACTGCAGGTCCTCCCAGAAGAGCTTCTTGGCGCTGGCGGTCCTGAGCAGGAAGGCGGGATGGAGCGAGGGCAGCGCCGGCACGGCGATTTCCCCGTCGGCAGAGCGCCATTCCTGCCACCGTCCGCGCAGCTTGGTAATTCCGGTCGAGGTTCTCAGCAGGCTCTTGCAGGCCACATTGCCGAGCGGAAACAGTACAGCCGGTCGCACCAGGGCGATATGCCGCTCGGTGAAGGGCAGGAAGAGCGTCATCTCCTCCTGGGTCGGCGTACGGTTGTTGGGCGGGCGCCAGAAGAGGATGTTGGTGATGTAGACGGCGGTTGCGGGATCCTCCGACGTCCGGTCGAGGCCGATGGCGGCCAGCGCCCGGTCCAGGAGCTTGCCGGCCGGACCGACGAACGGACGGCCCACGCGGTCTTCCTCGGCGCCCGGGGCCTCGCCGACGATCATCACCCGGGCGGCGGGATTGCCGTCCGATACGACCGTGTTCCGCGCGCTCCGCTTGAGCGGACTGCCTTCGAACGCCTGGATCGCCTCCCGGAGCGACGGCAGATCGCTTGCCGCTTCCGCCGCCTGCCGCGCGAGTTGCGGCGAGGCCGGGGCTGCCGGCGGGGACGCGGCTGGGCGCGTCCTGCGCTGCCCGCGCTCGATCTCCCGGCGGCCCTGTTCGATCCGTTCGACGGGGGTCTCGCCGACCGCGTCCCGCGCGCCGATCTCCAGCTGCCAGCGAAGCGCGGCGAGATCCTGCGCGCGCTCCGGATCGTTCGACACGTCTCGCATCCCCGCGCTGATCCGACGACCGGCAGAATCCTCCGAAACGGGCGATTTGTCAAAGCCGGCTCCCGGCTCCGGGCCGGACGCGTCGTCCCGTCTTCCCGTCGTGTCGGCGCGGTTGCCAAACGCCGCTCGAGCCGGTATTCTCGGGCGCCGCTGCAGGGGTGTAGCTCAGTCGGTAGAGCATCGGTCTCCAAAACCGAGGGTCGCGGGTTCGAGCCCTGCCACCCCTGCCACGCGCTGCGGGCAAAGCCGGCGCGAGCGGTTCGTTTTCCAGGATGTGGGGGCCGGTATGGCTGAACCGACGAAGCGGCGCGTGTCGCCGGCGCAATTCGTGCAGGAAGTCCGCTCGGAAGCCAGCCGGGTCGTCTGGCCCTCCCGCAAGGAGGTCTTCGTCACCACGCTGATGGTGTTTGCCATGGTGGCCGTGGCCATGATCTTCCTGTTCCTGGTCGACCAGGTGCTGCGAATCGGGATCGAGACGATCATCGGATTCGGCAGCGGGTAGGGGCGGATACCCGACGAGTCGATCGCGCACACTCACGAGTCTTCCTCGATCCGATCGCCTCCCTCACTTCGTTGCGCGAATTGTAGCCGTGCCTTGCCGCACGGGCTCGGGCGACGAAATCGGATTCTTGCGGAACGGGCGAAGACCCGCACTTCCTGGCGATCCGGGTAACCCTCGGCGTTCGTACGCCGGCCGGCGGAGCGGCGACGCAGGGCAGAGGGCGAGACGGTCGCCGAATCGAGCTTCACACTCCGATGCGGACGGCACCCGCAAGGGCGTCGACATCGTTCTACCACTTGCGCACCGGCCGGAGTTGCCGGTTGAACGAAGGTCCGATGACTCAAGAACGCGACAAATAAATCGGACCGAGAATCGATTTTTTAGACAAATTCTAGGGTCCGGACCCTCGGTCCGGACAAAAAACCGGCAACTATCCGTGATTCGCCATAATTCGGTATGCGAACGAATCGGAACGACGATTTGAGTTTGCGTCAACGACTGGACGAAGCGCTTCCCGTATGGCAAGCTACCGCTCGCTTCACCGGTACGCCGGCAGAGTTTCCAGGAGGGGGTGTAATGATTTCCGTGTTTCGAGGGGTGTCCGGGTTGCGGCCCCTGCTTTGGCCTGCAGTTGTGGCCTTTTCGATCGCCGCCGGCCCGGCCTGGTCGCAATCCCAGGAGCAATGCGGCGACGGCGGCAGCGAAGGGGGCGGCGTCAATCCCAAGGCCGTGCTGACGGGAAGCTTTGTGTCTCTGTTGGAGACGAACAAATACCGGATCGACGTAACATGGCCGCGCGCCGACTTTGCCGACGGCACCCAATGTTCCAGCACGAACTGGCATTTTCCGGAACTGACCGTGGGGGACGGATCCGACTGCTATGTGGACCCCGAAGCAGGTCACGCCATCGTGGGAACCAATTCGGGCGGGAGCCTGGAGGTCGACGTGACGCGAATCAGCTCCGGTGATCCGAGTTGCGTCTACGTGTCCCCGGGGAAATACACGGCGAGCCTTCGCGCGGAGGACGATCTGAGCGTAGCGGTATACACCCGCTGTAGTCCCCAGAACAACCAGTCCTTCAACACGGGCGACGCTTGTCTTTCCGAGATTGCGTCGCTGGTGCCCGACTCGGCTCCGGGTTTCCCCTCCGGTACGACGATCGACGACGGGTCATGGAGGCGGAACGAGGCGATCGAGACCGTGACGCTGCCCGAGGCGAGCGGCGGCGACGCCCCGCTCACATACTCGCTGTCGCCGGACCTGCCCACCGGACTGTCCTTCGACGCCGACGCCCGGACGATCAGCGGCACGCCGACCGTCGCGCAGGCTTCGATCACGTACGCCTATACGGTGACCGACGCCGACGGCGATGCCGAGTCGCTGACCTTCGCGATCGTGGTGCGGAACGCTCCGGCATTCGCGCCGGGAACGACGGTTTCCGACCGGACATGGAAGCAGAACGAGGCGATCGAGACCGTGACGCTGCCCGAGGCGAGCGGGGGCGACGCCCCGCTCGCATATACGCTGACGCCGGCGCTGCCCACTGGACTGACCTTCGACCCCGACGCCCGGACGATCAGCGGCACGCCGACCGTCACGAAGCCGTCGACGCCGTACACCTACACGGTGACCGACGCCGACGGCGACGCCGGATCGCTGACTTTCGCGATTGCGGTCGTAGACTCGCAGGATGCGCGTCGGCAGATGAGAGATACGCTGGCGGATATCGCACGGTCCTCGCTGGGCAGCGCGTCGGATGTCGTTCGCGACCGCTTCGACGCGACCTCCGACGCGACCGTGCAGGTCGCCGGCTTCAGGGTCGAGAGCGTATCTCTCGAATCGGGAGACCTCGTCCCGCCGAGCGGCGAACTCGAGGGTCGGCGGCTCGACGCCGACGCCCTGCTCGCCGGGAGCGCCGTCCTGCTTCCGCTCGAAGGGCAAGGCGATTCGCCGTCTGCCTGGACCATCTGGAGCCGCGGCGATCTGCGCCGCTTCGAGGGCGGTCGCCAGGGGGCCAGCCAGGACGGCTCGCTCGTCTCCGGATGGCTCGGAGTGGATACGCGGACCGGCGACGGACTGCTGGCTGGCGCGGCTCTGTCCCGCAGCCGAACCGAGACCGACTGGCGTTCTGCGGCGGACGCGGGCAAGGTCGAAACCTCGCTCGATTCCGTCTACGGCTATATGCAGCAACGACTCGCCCAAAACCGGTCGCTGTACGGCGCGATCGGCATCGGTCGCGGCGAGATGGAGCGTTCGAGCGACAGCCAGAATGGGGTGACGAGCGCCGATCTCGAGATGCTGCTGGCCTTGGCGGGAGGCAGCTGGCCGGTGGCACGGACCGACGGCCTCGCGCTGTCGGTCACCGGCGATGCGGGATGGGCGCGAATGGAAACCGACGACGACGGCAGCGGCAGCGTCATCGCGGGTCTCGACGTCGAAATCTGGCGGCTGCGAGCCGGACTGGAGGCGGTTCACGAAGGCGTGATGCTGGCGGATGCCGAGTCCGGGCATCGGCTGACGCCGCGGTTTTCGCTCGCTTTCCTGAAGGACGGCGGCGACGGGCAGACCGGAACCGGCCTCGAGGCGGCGGTGCGCCTCGCGATCGCCTCGCCGGATTCGCGGATCGGCATGGACCTGTCCGGCAATTGGCTCGTGCTGCACTCCGACGACCGTCGCCGGGAATGGGGCGCGGGCCTGCAGGCGACGTTGAGGCCCGATGTCGGCGGCCGCGGCCTGTCGCTTTCGCTCGGCCCCCGCTGGGGCGTTTCGGCCGGAACCCTGGACGCGCTCGGGAGCGGCGACGCTTTCCCCGGGACGGACGCGCGTGCCGACCGGGCGTCGATGGCTGCGCGCGCCGCGTGGGGCGCCGGCGTCGAGGGAGGCGGACTATTGACGCCTTTCCTGGAGCTGGACCTGAACGGGGGCGAGACAGGCCGACGACGCTACAGCGCCGGCGCTGAGCTGGGCCTGCCCGAACCGCGGGTTCGCGCCAGGCTGGCGGCAGATTGGCTGGACAACGCGACGGGCGGCGGCGAATTCAGCGTGGGCGCACGTCTGAATTGGCACTTCTGAACGGATTGCGCGGCAGACCCGATCGAGCGCCTTCGGCGCCTCGGTCGGGTGCGCCCCGAGCTCCGTCGGCGCAGGGCACGCGGCAGTAGGCGGGCGTCAGTCCGTCTCTCCCGATCGGACGAGAATCGTTCGGGTGCCGGCTCTCGGCGTCTCGCGCTCTGGGCGAGGGGAGCGTGGGCGCGTCGCGGTTCGTGCAAGAGCGAGCGCGTCGGCGGTCTGCGCCGTTGGCGCGATTTCAGCCCCGGGAGAACGGATTCGGCCTGCCGAAGGCGCAATACGGATCGAATGGATCAAATCGGGCGCGCGAACGACCCGAGGAAGTCGAGGTCGCGGCCGGCGGGCCGGGCCCGTTCCCGGATCGGCCGACAATGCGGCGATTTCGGGCCGGTGCCGGGGGTTGAAACTTTGCGGCAGACGCGCTACCATTACGCTTCACGGAGTTCCACCCCCGCGCGTTCAATGGGTCGCGCCGCGGGATTTTTGCGCGTTACATCGGACCGAATCGGATGCGCCGGCGAATCGGGTTCGCCTCGCGTCGCGGGATTCGGCGTGACCGGATGGAGAAAGCATGAGCGAATCGGCGGTAGCTGATCTGGCGGCGGCGGAAGGCGCCGGCCACGCGCATGTGGAGCCCAGATGGTATGTCGTGCATGCGCTCTCGAATTACGAGAAGCGCGTGGCCGAATCGCTGGAAGACGCGATCCGCGGCCGGGAAGCGGACGGCGCGATCAAGGAGGTGCTGCTTCCGACGGAGAAGGTGATCGAGGTGCGCCGCGGGCAACGGCGCGAGGTAGAGCGCCGGTTCATGCCGGGATACGTCCTGGTGCGGATGGAGATGCACCCGCAGAGCTACCACTACGTGAACGAGCTTCCGAGGGTGATCGGGTTTCTGGGGCCCGAGACCCGTCCGACGCCCTTGCCGGAGAGCGAGGTTCGGCGCGTGAAGAGCCAGGTCGAGGAAGGCGTCGAGCGGCCGCGCCCGTCCGTCACCTTTGCGGTCGGCGAGGAGGTGCGCGTGATCGACGGCCCGTTCGAGTCCTTCTCCGGGCAGGTCGAGGAAGTGAACGAGGAGCAGGCGCGGCTGAAGGTGACCGTGCTGATCTTCGGGCGGCCGACGCCCGTGGAGCTCGAATTCGGACAGGTTCAGAAGTCCGCCTGACCGCTCGGCCCTCCGGGGCGCGTACGGCAGCGGCGGCAAGGCGGGAGGTTCGCAATGGCGCCACCGAGAACGAAACAGAAGCTGGGCATGCTGAAGCTGGAGATTCCGGCGGGCAAGGCGCTGCCGGGGCCGCCCGTGGGTCCGGCCTTGGGCCAGCACCGGCTGAACATCGGCGAATTCGTCAAGCAGTTCAACGACCGGAGCAAGAGCCTCGAACCGGGAAGCCCGTGCCGGACCGAGATCTCCTACTACCGGGACAACAGCTTCACCTTCGAGATCAAGCAGCCGCCGGTCAGCTACTTCCTGAAGCAGGCGGCCAGCTTGCCGAAGGGCAGCCAGACGCCGGGACGGGAGAACTGCGGTTCGGTGACGGCGGCGGATCTCCGGCGAATCGCCGAGGCGAAGCTGGCCGAACTCAACGCGAACGACGTCGAGGCCGCAATGCGGATCGTGGCCGGTTCGGCGCGCTCGATGGGCATCGAGATACGGGGGTAGACCGATGGCGTTTCACGGCAAGCGCGTGCGGGACGCGCGCGATTCGGCCCGGGAGGCTGTTTCCCTGCCGCTCGGCGACGCGCTGGACTTCGTCAAGCGGAACGCCTCGGCGAAATTCGACGAGACGGTCGAGGTGGCGATTCGGCTCGGCATCGATCCCCGCAAGTCCGACCAGGCCGTGCGCGGAACGTGCCGCCTGCCGGCCGGTACTGGCAAGACCGTTCGCGTGGCGGTGTTTGCCCGCGGCGAGAAGGCGGAGGAGGCGCGGGCGGCCGGCGCCGAGATCGTCGGGGCCGAAGACCTGGTCGAGTCGGTGCAGAAGGGCGAGATCGAGTTCGACCGGTGCGTGGCCACGCCCGACATGATGGGGCTGGTGGGCCGGGTCGCGCGGATTCTCGGCCCCCGGGGCCTGATGCCGAACCCGAAGGTCGGAACGGTGACGCAGGACGTGGCCGATGCGGTGCGGAACGTGAAACAGGGCGAGATTCCCTTCCGCGCGGAACGCGCTGGCATCGTGCATGCCGGGGTGGGCCGCGCGAGTTTCGAGACGCAGGCGCTGGCGGAGAACGTCAGGGCGTTCGTCGACGCGGTCGCGCGCGCGAGGCCGGCAGCCGCGAAGGGGGCCTACCTCAAGCGCGTGAGTCTCAGCTCCAGCATGGGGCCCGGCATCCGGGTCGACATCGCGACGCTGACGGAATAGCCGCTCCGCCCCCGGTTGCCGGGGGGCGGCACGAGCCGGATCGCGGGTCTCTCTCCCGGGGAGACCGGACGCCGGCGAGGGACGTGGAGAAAGCGAATATCCGCGAGGAGACGCGCTTCGGGCCGCTGCAGGTTCGAGGCGTCGGCGCGCGCCCGACGGGCATGCGCCGCAACCTGTCCGAGACGGCCGGTGCGGGGCTCGCTCCGCCTAAGGGGAAACCGCCTGCCATAGACGGGGGTTCGGCTTCGTTCGCCGCGCTTCGGCGCGGCGTCGGCGCCGCGCAGCCGGGACAGGGTTCAGCGCCGGGCCGCAGGGTCCGGTAACGGAAACCGGTTCCGCGCGTTCGGCGCGGGCCGAAACGACGGGAGCGATACGGTGGACAAAGCCGGAAAACAACGGGTCGTGGGCGAACTCGGAGACGTGTTCTCCAATTCGGCCATGGTGGTGGTCGTGCATTATCGGGGCCTCGACGTCGCGCAGATGACGGAACTCCGCACCCGGGTACGGGAGGCGGGGGCGTCGATTCGGGTGGCGAAAAACCGCCTGGCCCGGATTGCCCTGGAGGGCAAGCCCTGCGCGGGGATCGAGAGTTTCTTGCACGGGCCGACCGCGATCGCGTATTCCGACGAGCCGGTGGGCGTCTCGAAGGCGCTGTGCGAATTCGCGCAGGAGCACGAGCCGCTGGTCCTGCTGGGCGCGGCGATGGGGGAGCAGATTCTCGACGGCGGACGCATCGAGGCGCTGTCCAAATTGCCCTCCCTGGACGAGCTTCGGGGCCGTCTCGTCGGGCTGTTGACGGCGCCGGCCGCGAAGATCGCGCGCACGGTGTCCGAGCCCGGCGCGGGACTGGCCCGGGTGCTCGCCGCACGCGGGGCCGAGGCTTGAGGCGGTCGTCGTTCGCAACGCTCTCACAATCGGAAAGGGGTTAGTGGGAAAATGCCGGAACTGGAAAAATTAGCGGACGACTTGTCGTCCTTGACGGTGCTCGAGGCCGCCGAGCTGGCGAAGATGCTCGAGGAGAAATGGGGCGTCTCGGCCGCCGCGCCGGTCGCGGTGGCAGCGGTCGCCGGCGACGGCGGGGCGGCCGCGGCCGAGGAGGAGCAAGAGTATTTCACGGTCGTGCTCAAGAGCTTCGGCGAGAAGAAGATCAACGTCATCAAGGAAGTCCGGGCGATTACCGGGCTGGGCCTGAAGGACGCGAAGGATCTCGTCGAGGCCGCGCCGAAGCCGGTGAAGGAAGACGTGGCCAAGGAAGAGGCCGAAGGCCTCAAGGCCAAGCTGGAGGGCGCCGGCGCGGAAGTCGAGCTCAAGTAGCCGGCGGCCCGAGCCGCGACGACGCGCGATGCGGGCGCAGCCGGTCCCCGGCTGCGCCTGACGGTACGGAAGGGGAACGGAGGACCGAATGTCGAGAATCAAGAGTCGGCAGAAGCGGCTGCGCCGCCAGTTCGGAAGCATCCAGGAAATCGCCGAGGTCCCGAGTCTGCTCGAGATCCAGCGCCGCTCGTACGAATCGTTCCTGTACTCCCGCGGGGACGACGGCGAGGTTCCCGACATCTGCCTCCGGTCGACGTTCCAGTCGATTTTTCCCATCGAATCGCCGGACCGGAGCGTCGTGCTGCGGTTTCTGGACTACGAGATCGCCGAGCCGCGCTTCGACGCGGAGGAATGCCGTCTGCGCGACTTCACCTTCGGCGCGCCCTTGAAGGTCAAGTTCGAACTGCAGACCTTCGACGTGGATTCGGACACGGGCAGTCGCCTGTTCCGGCACAGCAAGGAACAGGAGATCCACCTCGGCGACGTGCCGATGATGACCGATACGGGGACCTTCGTGGTCAACGGCGCGGAGCGCGTCGTGGTGTCGCAGATGCATCGCAGTCCGGGAGTCTTCTTCGATCACGACCGCGGCAAGAAGAGCGCTTCGGGCAAGCTGCGCTACTCGGCCCGGGTGATTCCCTATCGCGGCTCCTGGCTCGAGTTCGAGTTCGACACGCGCGACAAGATCCACTTCAAGGTGGACCGGGACGTGAAGCTGCCTGTGACCATGCTGCTCTACGCCTACGGGATGGATCGGGACGGCATCTGCCAGGCGCTGTATCCGGTCCGGGAGTTCGTGCGGACCGGCGAGGAGGCGCAGTGGACGTCTCCGCTCGACCTCGGCGCGATGCGGGGCACGGCCTCCCCGCGTGCGATCGTGGACGCGGAAACCGGCGAAGTGGTGGTGAAGTCGGGGCAGCGGATTACAGACCGGCTGATCCGGCGGCTTCGCTCGAAGGGCTTCGAGTCCGAGATCGTGGACGCGGCGTATCTGGCCGGGCAACCGTCGGCCGCGGACGAGGTCGACCCGAAGACCGGCCTCGTGCTGGCCGAGGCCGGCGCGCCGCTGACGACGGAATACCTGCTCTCGCCCCACGCCGGGACCGTGCGCGTGCTGGAGTGTCCCGACGACGGCGGGTTCGTGCTCCGGGTGATCCAGAGCGAATACGAGCAGGAGAACAAGCTGAGGGCGGAGCGCTCGGACGACCGGGAACTGGCGCTTTGCGACATCTACCGGGCGGCGCGGTCCACCGACCCGCCGTCGCTGGCCGCGGCGGAGCACTACTTCGAGGGGCTGTTCCGGGATCCGGGCCGCTACGACCTGTCGGCGGTCGGCCGGGCCAAGATCAACGAGCGGCTCGGCCTTGCGGTCGGCGAGGGCGCCGAGACGCTGGAGGAGAAGCGCCGGATCCGCACGCTGCAGCAGGAGGACGTGGTCGCGGTGGTTCGCGAGCTCGAGGCGTTGCGCCTCGGCCACCGGCCGGTCGACGACATCGATCACCTCGGCAACCGCAGGGTGCGGCTGGTCGGCGAGCTGGTGGACCAGCAGTACCGGGTCGGACTGATGCGCATGGAGCGCGCGGCCCGGGAGCGGATCAAGCGAATCAACCCGAACGACCTGGAGCTCCTCAAGCCGGAGGACCTGGTAAACGCCCGGTCGGTGGTCTCGGTGGTGCGCGAGTTTCTCGCCGCCTCGCAGCTGTCGCAGTTCATGGACCAGACCAATCCGCTTTCCGAGATGGCGCACAAGCGGCGCATTTCGGCGCTCGGTCCGCGCGGGCTGAAGCGGCGGAACGCCAGTTTCGAGGTGCGCGACGTGCACCGCACCCATTACGGGCGCATCTGTCCCATCGAAACGCCCGAGGGGGCGAATATCGGCCTGGTGAACTCCTTCGCCACCTTCGCCCGGGTCAACCGCCACGGCTTCATCGAGACGCCGTTCCGGCGCGTGCGGGACGGCAAGGTGTCCGGCGACGTCGTCTACCTGTCGGCGAGCGAGGAGCGGAACCGGCGAATCGCGCAGGCGAACGAGTCCATGAAACCGGGCGGGGAGCTGGCCAACAGCGACGTGCTGACCCGGGTCGACGACGGCGAGAACGAGGAGTTCACGCTGGTTCCGCGGCGCAAGGTGGACTTGATCGACGTCTCGCCGAAGCAGCTCGTATCGGTGTCGGCGTCGCTGATCCCGTTCCTGGAGAACGACGACGCGAGCCGCGCTCTGATGGGATCCAACATGCAGCGTCAGGCGGTGCCGCTGATCGAGAACGCGGCGCCGTTCGTCGGCACCGGAATGGAAGAGATCGTGGCGCGCGATTCCGGCGCCATCATCGCCGCGCGGCGCGGCGGCGTCATCGACCAGGTCGACGCCAGCCGGATCGTGATCCGGGTCACCGGCCCGCTTCCGCCCGGCGATCTCGGCGTGGACATCTATCGCCTGCGCAAGTTCCAGCGCTCGAACCAGAACACGGCCATCAACCAGCGGCCGCTGGTGCGCGTCGGCGAGCGGGTTGCGGCCGGCGACGTCATCGCCGACGGGCCCTCTACAGATCTCGGCGAACTCGCCCTCGGCCGCAACGTGCTCGTCGCGTTCATGCCTTGGCAGGGATACAACTTCGAGGACTCGATCCTGGTCTCGGAGCGGATCGTCCGGGAGGACGTGTTCACCTCGATCAACATCGAGGAATTCGAGGTCGTGGTGCGGGACACCAAGCTCGGGCCGGAGGAGATCACGGCCGAGTTGCCGAACCTCAGCGAGGGAGCCAGGAGTCACCTCGACGAGGCGGGTTACGTGCATATCGGCGCCGAGGTGACCGCCGGCGACGTCCTGGTCGGCAAGGTGACGCCCAAGGGCGAGACGCCGATCAGTCCCGAGGAAAAGCTCCTCCGGGCGATCTTCGGCGAGAAGGCGGCGGACGTTCGGGACACCTCGCTGCGGCTGCCGCCGGGCGAATCCGGCACTGTGGTCGAGGTCCGGGTATTTACCCGGCACGGCGTGAACAAGGATCACCGCGCGAAGCAGATCGAGTCCATGGAGATCGACAATCTCGGCCGCGACCGGGGAGACGAGAGGGCGATCCTGGAACGGAACGTGATCGCGCGCCTCCGGGACTTGCTGCGGAAGCAGATCCTGTCGGCGGACTCGGCCGAACTGGGCTTGCCGGCCGGCGCCGAGCTCACGGATTCGAAGCTGAAGGACCTCGAGGACTCGATGCTGAAGGAGCTCGAGGAGCCCGAGAAAAATTCGAAGAGCGGCCCGGAGGAGGAGGCGAAAAAGCTGCAGCGAACTGCGCGGAACAGGGTGCGCACACTCGAGAAACTCTCTGCGCTGAGCGTCCGGGACTCGGAAGTCATGGAGCGGATGGAGAGCCTGCTGGTCGAACACCGCAAGGACCTGGAGCGCATCCGGCGCCGCCACGACGAGAAATGCGTCAAGCTGCAGGGCGGCGACGACCTTCAGGCCGGGCACATCAAGGTCGTGAAGGTGTTCGTGGCCGTCAAGCGCAAGCTCCAGGCCGGCGACAAGATGGCGGGCCGCCACGGAAACAAGGGCGTGATCAGCCGGGTGCTGCCGGAGGAGGACATGCCGTTCCTGGCGGACGGGACGCCGGTAGACGTCGTGCTCAATCCGCTCGGCGTACCCTCCCGGATGAACGTCGGCCAGGTGCTGGAGACCCATCTCGGCTGGGCCGCGTTCGGTCTCGGCAAGCGGATCGGCGAGGCGCTGGCCGAATACCGCGCCGGCGGCGGGGCGAAGGAGCTGCGCGGCGTGATGGAATCCGTATACGGAAAGCGGCAGATCACGAAGCTGGCGCGCTCGGATCGGGCGCTGGTCGAGTTCGCGGAGCGGGCGCGGCACGGCGTGCACTTCGCGACGCCGGTGTTCGACGGCGCGCGGGCCGAGGACATCGCGTCGCTTCTGGAAGCCGGGGGACAGGACCCCTCGGGGCAGGAGATCCTCTACGACGGGCGCACGGGCGAGCCGTTCGAGCGCCCGGTCACGGTCGGATACAAGTACCTGATGAAACTTCACCACCAGGTCGACGACAAGATCCACGCCCGCTCGACCGGCCCGTACAGTCTCGTCACCCAGCAGCCGGTCCGCGGCAAGGCGCGTTTCGGCGGCCAGCGGGTCGGCGAGATGGAGGTCTGGGCGCTTCAGGCCTACGGCGCGGCGCACACGCTGCAGGAAATGCTGACCTACAAGTCGGACGACGTGGCGGGCCGGGCGAAGGTCTACGACGCGATGGTCAAGGGCGAGACCAACTTCGAGGCCGGCGTGCCGGAGAGTTTCAACGTGCTCCGCTACGAGCTGATGGCGCTCGGGATGAACGTCGAACTGCTCCAGGAGGAGATTGCGGAGGTCGAGGACGCGGCGGTCGCCGCGCTTCCTGGCTAGATCCGGGAGAGTATTGAACTATGGACATGCTTCAGGAAATTCCCTCCCGCAGGCGCGCCGGCGCGGCCGCGGGCGGCTTCGACCGCGTCCGGATTTCGATCGCCGATCCGGACCTCATCCGCCACGAGTGGTCGCACGGCGAGGTGAAGAAGCCGGAAACCATCAACCACCGCAGCTTCAAGCCCGAGCGGGACGGACTGTTCTGCGCGAAGATCTTCGGTCCCGTCAAGGACTACGAGTGCCTGTGCGGGCGCTACAAGCGCATGAAGTACAAGGGCGTCGTGTGCGAGAAGTGCGACGTCGAGGTCACGCTCAAGAAGGTGCGTCGGGAGCGGATGGGCCATATCGAATTGGCGGTCCCCGTCGCCCACGCCTGGTTCATGAAGTCCACTTCGGCCAATATCGGACTGTTGCTGGGGATGAAGTTCTCGGCCGTCCGACAGGTGGTGTATTTCGAGCGCCACATCGTGATCGACCCGGGAACGACCGGGTTGCGCAAGCTGCAGCTGCTCGACGAGGAGCAGCACCAGAGCGCGGTGCTGGAATACGGCGAAGCGGAGTTCCGGGCCGGCATGGGCGCGGAAGCGATTCGCGAGCTTCTCTCGGAGATGAACGGCGAGGCGCTGGAAGAGGCGCTCGACGACCTCCGGCAGCGCTCCGAGAACCTGAAGGCGGAACTCCGCTCCCGCAAGCTGCTCGGCCGCGTGGCCCGGCTTCTGGACCTGACGCCGAACGAGTTGAACAAGGTGATGTCCTGGCAGAGCGCCGTCCTGCTCGATCCGGGCGATTCGCTCAGGATCAAGGAAGGCAAGCGGCGCACCCGGCCGATCGGCAACGTCGCAAAAGTCGTCGGACGCCATGCCATGCAGGGCGCGGTATACGGCACGGGACCGTCCGTCGTTCGCGACCTGCTGCTCCGCCGCCGGCGGGAGGAAGGGGCGGACGCCGACGGCGCGTTGTTCGACGAGTTGCTCTCGGTGCTGGACCCTTTCCTCGAGGACGAGGCCGCGCGCATACGGCTGGACATCAACGATCACACCGAGGAGTCGCTCCATCTCGAGGAATGCGAGGCGGCGCTTGCGGAAGGCCTCTCGATCCCGCGGAAGGAGTTCGCGGCGTTGCTCGGCGGCGAGAGGATGCTGATCCCCGGGGCGGAAGCGGACGAAGACCGGCTGGTCGAGGCCGGCGACGAGTCGGAGGATTTCGCGACCGCCACCTCCGGCCTCGACGCCCTCTGCACGATCCTGCGCAGGAGCGAGGCGCCGAAGGCGCAACGGGAACTCCATGCGGCCTGGATGGTTTCGCAGCTGGAGCGCGGGCTGCGCTTCGGCGAGACGGAAAAGCTGGAGCCGCGCGGCGAAACGAGCAACGAGAAGGACCTCAAGCGCCAGCTCGAGGAGGTGAACAAGCGCCGCAGGATCATCAGCAAGATGATCGAATCGGGCAACCGGCCGGAGTGGATGGTGTTGACGGTGCTTCCGGTCATTCCGCCGGACCTCCGACCGCTGGTGCAGCTGGACGGCGGCCGGTTCGCGACCTCCGATCTCAACGAGCTCTACCGGCGGGTGATCAACCGCAACAACCGGCTTCGCAAGCTCAAGGAGCAGCAGGCGCCGGAGATCATCGTCCGAAACGAGAAGCGGATGTTGCAGCGTTCCGTGGACGCGCTGCTGGCGAACGGCTCGATCGGCGAGCCGTCGCTGGACGCGAACAAGCGGCCGCTCAAGTCGTTTTCCGACATCTTGTTCGGCAAGCAGGGCCGGTTCCGGCAGAACCTGCTCGGTAAGCGGGTGGACTTCTCCGGCCGGTCGGTCATCGTGGTGGGGCCGGAACTCATGCTCCACCAGTGCGGCCTGCCCAAGCGCATGGCGCTCGAGCTGTTCCGGCCGTTCATCTACGCCCGGCTTCAGGCGCAAGGCTATTCGCCGACCATCAAGCGGTCGAAGCAGATGGTGGACGAAGAGGATCCGAGGGTGTGGGACGCGCTCGCGGAGGTGATTCGCGAACACCCGGTGCTGCTGAACCGCGCCCCGACGCTTCACCGTCTCGGCATCCAGGCGTTCGAGCCGGTGCTGATCAACGGCAAGGCGATTCAGTTGCATCCGCTGGTCTGCGCGGCTTTCAACGCCGATTTCGACGGCGACCAGATGGCGGTGCACGTGCCGCTGTCGGTGGAGGCGCAGCTCGAGGCGCGAGTGTTGATGATGTCGACCAACAACATTCTCAGTCCCGCCGACGGCAAGCCGGTGATCGTGCCGTCGCAGGACATCGTCCTCGGTCTCTACTACCTCTCCCAGATGCTGGACGGGGAGCCGGGCGAGGGGATGACGTTCCCCGGGCCGGCGCCGGCGGAACACGCGCTGTTCGCCGGTCGAATCTCGCTGCATTCGCGCATCTTCATCCGCGTCGAGACCTACGACGCTTCCGGCGAGCGCGTCGTCAAGCGATACGAGACCAATCTCGGCCGCATCCGCATCGCCAAGCTTCTGCCGGACCGGCCGGGGATTCGCTTCGACTTCGTGAACCGGGAGCTGCGCAAGGCGGAGGTCCGGCAGCTGATCGATCTGGTCTATCGCCACTGCGGCCAGAAGGAGACGGTGATCTTCTGCGACCGGCTCATGCAGCTCGGCTTCAGCGCGGCCTGCTCGGCCGGCATCTCCGTCGGCATGCGCGACATGGTCATTCCCGACGAGAAGCAGACGCTCGTTTCCGCGGCGCGCGACGAGATCGAAACGTTGGAGTCCCAGCTGCGCGACAACCTCATCACCGAAAAGGACAAGTACGACCGGGTCGTGGAGGCCTGGACGCGCTGCACCGACGCCGTGGCGGACGCGGTGGTCCGTACCACCTCGGTTCCGGCGGAAGTGAACGTCGCCAGCGGCGACGGGGAGCCTGCCCGGACCCGGCGAATCCCGAACTCGGTCTACATGATGATGCACTCCGGGGCCCGCGGATCGCGCGACCAGATGAAGCAGATCGCCGGCATGCGGGGCCTGATGTCCAAGCCCTCCGGCGAGATCATCGAGACGCCGATCGAGTCCAACTTCATGGAGGGCCTGACCGTCCGCGAGTATTTCTACTCGACGCACGGGGCGCGGAAGGGACAGACGGATACCGCGCTGAAGACGGCCCGGTCCGGCTATCTGACCCGCCGGCTGGTCTACCTGGCGCACAGCTGCGTGGTTCGCATCCCCGATTGCGGGACGAAAGCCGGGATCGCCATCGACGCGGTGGTGCCGGGCGAGCGCCACTCCGTGCCGTTCAGCACCCGCATTCTCGGGCGAGTGGCGCAGGAGAGCGTCGTGGACGAGGTGACCGCGACGACGCTGGTCGAAGCCGGACGGCTGATCAGCGAGCGGGACGCCAACGCCATCGAGGCGGCCGGCGTGCCGCGGATCCGCGTCCGCTCGCCGCTGACCTGCGAGAGCCTGGACGGCGTCTGCGCGATGTGTTACGGGCGCGACCTGGCGCGCGGCGAACTGGTCAACATCGGCGAGACGGTCGGGATCATCGCCGCGCAGTCGATCGGCGAGCCCGGCACGCAGCTCACCATGCGGACGTTCCATTCCGGCGGCGCCGCGGCGATTTCCGAGCAGGCGTCCGTCGAGGCCACCGCCGACGGCTCCTTCGAGGTGCTCGACGGCAAGGTCGTCACGGATCCGGACGGTCGCGCGGTGGTGGCGGGCAGCCGCGCCCGGCTGGCGATCTACGACGTCCACGGCCGGCTTCAGGCGATGGAGAGCGTCCCTTGCGGCGCCCGGATCGCGTCGGAAGAGGTGACCGACGGCAAGGCGAGGGGCACCGTTCAGGCGGGAGACAGGATCGCGGAGTGGGACCCGTACAACCACGTCATCGTGGCGGAGCGGAACGGCCGGGTGCAGTTCGACGACCTGATTCCCCGGCTGACCTACCGGGAGGACCGCGACGAGACGAGCGGAGCGACTCGCCGGGTGGTGATCGACTGGTCCGGCACGCCCGGCAGCGTGCAGCAGGCCGGCGCAAAGGCGAAGGTGCGCCTCTCGACGCTCAAGCCGTCGCTCGCGATCAAGGACGAGCATGGGGACGTCCTGACCGACGAGGACGGCGTCGAGGCCCGCTCGCTCCTGTCGGTGGGCGCCATGATCCTCGTCGGGGACGGGGACGCGGTCCAGGCCGGCGAGGTCGTAGCCCGGATTCCGCGCGAGAGCGCGACCTCGACGGACATCACCGGCGGCCTGCCGCGGCTCGAGGCGCTGTTCAACGTGCACGGGTCGAAGGAGGGTTCCAGGGCGATCATCGCCAAGATGGACGGTCGAATCCGGTTCGGTCTGGTGCGCGGCAACAACCGGCGCATCATCATCGAGCCCGACGATCCGGCCGAGGAACCGGTCGAGTACACGGTTCCGAAGGATCGCCATATCTCCGTGTCCGAGGGCGGTTTTATCCGCAAGGGCGATTACCTGATCGACGGCGATCCCGCCCCGCAGGACATTCTCGACGTCTACGGCGAGGAGGAGGGGCAGCGGCGTCTCGCCCGCTACCTGATCGACGAGAGCCACAAGGTGTACCGGGCCCAGGGCGTGGAGATCAACGACAAGCACATCGAGGTGATCGTTCGGCAGATGCTTCGCAAGGTTCGCATCGTCGATCCCGGCGACACGGTGCTTCTGGAGGACGAGCGGGTGGACCGCGGACTGCTCGCCGAGATCAACCGGGAGGTCGTCGCCGCCGGCGGGCGTCCGGCGGAGGGCCATCCGGTGGTTCGGCGGTATTTCGACGAGCTGCGGCGCGACACCAGTTCGTTCATCGCCGAAGCGTCCTTCGTGGAGACCCAGCGGGTGTTGACCCGCGCGGCGGCAGAAGGGGAGGTCGACGAATTGCTCGGCCTCAAGGAAAACGTCGTGGTCGGTCGACTGATCCCTGCGGGTAGCGGACTCGTGACCAAGCGAATTCAGCGGGAAGCCGCGCGTCGGGATCGCGAGATCGAAGAGGAGTACGCGGCGCGCCGACGGGAGAATTCGCGCAAGATCGAGGCGCGGAGAGAGGCGCGGCAGGCGTTTTCCTCGCCGGAAAGCGCCGCCGCCGCCGAAACGGACGAAGCCGTCGAGGCCGAATCCGTCGAGGCCAAGGCCGAGACGGTCGAGAGCGAGGCGGCGTAATCCGGCGGGAGGACGACGGGACGATGTTTTTCGGGCAGGTCGAGGGGACCGGGTTTCGTGCGGAACACCCGTCGTTCGACGAGACCCTGATCGGCCATGCGCGGGTCGAGAGGCTCTGGACCGGGGCGCGCTGGTCCGAGGGTCCGGCCTGGTTCCCGGCCGGGCGGTATCTGGTCTTCTCCGACATCCCCAACGATCGCATCCTTCGCTTCGACGAGACGGACGGGTCGGTCTCCGTCTTTCGACAGCCGTCGATGAACGCCAACGGCAACACGGTGGATCGGCAAGGCCGGCTGGTGACCTGCGAGCATCTGGCCCGCCGGGTCACGCGCACCGAACATGACGGTTCGGTCACGGTCGTCGCCGAGCGCTGGAAGGGAAAGCGGCTGAATTCGCCCAACGACGTCGTCGTCGCATCGGACGGCGGCGTCTGGTTCACGGATCCCGACTACGGGATCCGGATCGACTACGAAGGCAAGCGGGCCGAGAGCGAGATCGGGGCGCGGCACGTCTATCGCGTCGATCCCGGCACGGGCGAGGTCGAGGCGGTGGCGACGGATTTCGTCGAGCCGAACGGCCTTGCGTTCTCGCCGGACGAGTCCCGACTGTACGTCGCCGATACGGGAGCGTCCCATATTCCCGGCGGCCCCAGGCATATTCGCTGTTTCTCGGTGGGGTCGGACGGCAAGACGCTGCGCGGCGGCGAGGTGCTCGCCGAATGCGACAACGGACTGTTCGACGGCTTTCGCGTGGACCGGGACGGGCGCATCTGGACCAGTGCAGGAGACGGCGTGCACTGCCTCGCGCCGGACGGAAGCCTGCTCGGCCGGGTGCTGATTCCCGAAACGGTCGCAAACGTCTGCTTCGGCGGCGCCGCGCTGAATCGGCTGTTTGTCGCCGGAACTACGTCGCTCTACTCGGTGTTTCTCGCCGTCAACGGGATTCGCTGAGCGGAGTTTCCCGTTTCGGCGACCGGGTCCGTTCGGCGCGGGCATGTCCCGCCGCTTGCGCCGGAACGCAAATCATCTAGTGTGCGGGCGAGACGGATACCGGAACGAAGCGGTCCCGCACCCGCTGCCTGGAAGCGGTCCCGCGTCCGGCAGGAAGGAGGATCAAGAATGTACAAGCCAATACTGGGCGCGCTCGCCGCCGCGACCCTCGTCGCGGGTTCCGCGGTCGCGCAACAAACGGTGCCGTTTGCGCTCGACTGGAAGTTCGAAGGACCGTCGGCGCCGTATTTCGCCGCCATCGACAACGGCCACTTCGCCGCCGAGGGGTTCGACGTGGAAATCTCCGCAGGCCAGGGTTCGCTCGACGCGATTCCGAAGGTGGCCACCGGCGCGTTTCCGGTCGGCTTCGCCGACATCAACTCCCTGATCAAGTTTCTCGACCAGAATCCGGGGGCGCCGGTCATTGCGGTCATGATGATTTACGACAAGCCGCCCTTCGCGGTGGTCGGCCGCAAGAGTCTCGGCGTCATGGTGCCGAAGGATCTCGAAGGCCGCATTCTGGGCGCGCCGCCGCCCGACGGAGCCTGGGCC
Source organism: Rhodobacterales bacterium (assembly GCA_965221505.1). GTDB lineage: Bacteria > Pseudomonadota > Alphaproteobacteria > Rhodobacterales > CAZPXZ01 > CAZPXZ01. Next base: position 2,607,746 of record CBDCSI010000001.1, on the reverse strand, counting down.
CAGTTCCCGGCCTTCGCGACGGCGAACGGTCTGGACGTCGACAAGATCACCGTCGAGCCGGTCGGCTTCCCGACCCGAGAGCCGATGCTGGCCGAAGGCAACGTGGACGCGGTCACCGGTTTCTCGTTCTCCTCCTTCCTGAACCTGGTTCGGCTCGGGGTTCCGGAGGACGACATTTCGACCATCTTGATGGCGGATTACGGACTCGCGCTCTACGGCAACGCGATCATCGTGAACACCGATTTCGCCGCCGACAATGCCGACACCGTGACCGGCTTCATTACGGCGGTCGCCAAGGGCTGGAAAGACGCCATCGCCGATCCGGCCGCGGCGGTCGATTCCCTGGTCAAGCGCAACCCGGCCGCCGATGCGGCGCTCGAGACCCGCAGGTTGCAGCTCTCGATCGACGCGAACGTGCTGACCGACTACGTGCAGGCGAACGGCATCGGCGGCGTCGACGCGGCGCGAATGGAGAAGGCGCTTTCGCAACTCTCCGAGACCTACGAGTTTCAGAATCCGCCCGACGCTTCGCTCTATTTCACGGACCGGTATCTGCCCGCTTCCGACATGCGGATGATCCAGTAGGGCGAGGCGGATTGCGCCAGCCGAATGCGCGGGCCGGGAAGGACGACGGTTTGAGTTCGCCCACCCTGGCCCGCGCAGATTCCTCGATGGCGCGGGGCGCGCCGGCCGTCGGCGCATCGACCGGGAACGACGCCCTGATCGACATCCGGGACGTCCTGCTCTCGTACCAAACCGACAGCGGAGCCCTGCCGGTTCTCGACGGCGTCGCCATGCAGGTTCCCGAGGGCGGATTCGCTGCGGTCGTGGGACCCTCCGGGTGCGGCAAGTCGACGTTGACGCGGTTGATCGCAGGACTGCTCAAGCCGGACGGCGGCGAGGTCTGGCTGCACGGCCAGAAGGTGACCGGACCGAAATCCTCGGTCGGCATGGCGTTCCAGAACCCGGTGCTGCTCGAATGGCGTTCGGTCCTGCGCAACGTCACGCTGCCGCTGGAGCTCGTCGCGCCCCGGATGCACAAACGCGAGCAGGAAGCGCGCGCGCGGGAGCTCCTGGAATTGGTCGGACTCGAAGGGTTCGAAGAAAAGCGGCCGAGCGAATTGTCTGGGGGCATGCGCCAGCGGGCTTCGCTTTGCCGGGCGATCGTCCACAAGCCCGAAGTCCTGATCCTCGACGAGCCGTTCGGCGCGCTGGACGCCTTTACGCGCGAAGACCTCTGGCAAACCATGCACAAGGTCAAGGCCGAGGAACCGTTCACCGGCGTTCTGATCACCCATGACCTTCGGGAGTCGATCTTTCTCGCCGACGTGGTGGTCGTCCTCTCGGGTCGACCGGCGTCGACGCAATACGTGATGGAGGTTCCCTGGCGGGGGGAGAGGGACATCGAGATGCTGTATTCGGCCGAGGCCACGGAGATGCTGGGCGTGTTGCGGCACCAGATCCAGATCGCGCAGGGCCGGGCGCCGGCGGAGGACGCGGAATGAACTGGCGCAAACTCGCGCCGCTGATCGCACTGGTCGTGTTCTGCGCGTTCTGGGAGCTTCTCGTCTGGGTCAACGACTGGCCGAACTACAAGATGGCCTCCCCGTCGGACCTGGTTCCGGCATTCTGGAAATTCCGGTGGCTGTTCCTGGAATACAGCTGGGACACGCTTTGGCGGACGGTCGCCGGCCTGGTGCTGTCGGTTCTGGTCGGCGTGTTTCTCGGCATGGTCATGGGGCTGAACCGGACCATGCGGGACGCGCTCTATCCGCTCCTGGTCGGGTTCAACGCGATCCCGAAGGCCACGGTAGTTCCCATCATTGCGCTCCTGTTCGTCGGACAGCACGACATGAACACGATCCTGATCGCGTTCCTGATCTCGTTCTTTCCCATCGCGGTCTCGGTCTCCATCGGGCTGTCCACGCTGGAGCCGGAATACCGGGACATTCTCGCCTCGCTCGGCGCGTCGCGGTTCACGATCTTCTGGAAGATCGCGTTGCCGAAGACGTTGCCGGAGTTTTTCGGAGCGCTCAAGGTCGCGGTGACCCTCGCCTTCATCGGCACGAACCTGATGGAGATCGTGGAGCCGCACGGGCGCGGTCTCGGGCATCTGTTCGACAGCGGCAAGATCAGCGCCGACTACCCGCTGATGTTTGCGGTCCTGATCGCCCTGGCGGCGCTCGGGATCCTGCTCTACTACATCGTCGTGTTCCTGGAGCGCATCTTCGCCGGCTGGGCGGAACGTTCGCCGACCTGAGTTGCCGGCCGGCGCGGAAACCCGACCGGAAGGCGGGCGAGCCGTGACCGTTGTCCGAGACGCCGGAAGCGCTCTCCCGGCGGCGGTCTTGCGCCGGTTCTGGGGCGTAGAGTGCGACCTGACGCCGCTCGAAGGGGAGTTCGACCTGAACTTCCTCGCGCGGAGCGCGAACGGGCGCCATGTCCTCAAGATCATGCGCGCGGACTGCGATCCGGAGTTCGTCCGCATGCAGATCTCCGCCATTCGGCGGCTGCGGTCGGCGGACCCCGCGCTTCCCGTCGCAGCCTGCGTCCGGACCGGCGAGGGCGGCGATCTGGCCGAGTTCGAAACGGACGGCGGCGAGCGTCGCATCGCCTGGCTGCAGGAATGGCTTCCGGGCGTGCGAATTTCGGAGTTTCGGCCGCGAAGCGAAGCGCTGGATCGGGAGCTGGGCCGAACCGCGGGCCGCATCGCGATCGCGCTCAGGGACTTCGAACATCCGCTCCTCGAGCGGCCGCTGAAGTGGAACCCGCTCCAGTCCCTGTGGATCGAGAAGTGCGTGTCCTCCGTCCGGGATCGCCGGCGACGCGACCTCGTCCGCTCCGTCGCGGACGCGTTCTCCGCAAGCAGGGATGCGTTCGAGGCGTTGCCGGCGCAGGCGATCCACAACGACCTGAACGACTGCAACGTCCTGATTCGACCTTCGCTGAGCCGCGCGCCGACGGTCGGCGGCGTCGTGGATTTCGGCGACATGTGCCGCGCTCCCGATCTGTGCGAGTTGACGACCCTCTGTGCGTACGCCGTGTTCGCTCAGGCGCGGCCGGAGGTCACGATCGCTGCGATCGCCGCCGGGTTTCATTCCGCACGACCGCTCTCGGAAGCGGAGCTTGCGCTCGTCTGGCCGCTCCTTCGCATGCGGCTGGCTGTCAGCGTGGTGAACTCGGCCCGCATGGCGGAGCGACGCCCCGACGATCCGTACGTCACCGTCTCCGAAGCTCCGGCCTGGCAGGTTCTGGAATCCGGCGCAGTCGATTCGGACCGTCTCCTCCAGCGCCTTCGCATGGCGTGCGGAATGCCGGCGGCCAAGGGGGCGCAGTCCGTCTTGTCCTGGCTCGATCGGACGCGCGGCCGCTTTGCCCGCATTCTGGATTCCGGGGCACCGGCCGGCGGCGCGACGAGCGCGGAAGCGAGTCCCCTCGCACGGGCGCCGGACGCCGTCGATTCCGTTGCCCCGGACGCGGGACATCCGCTCCCGTTCGCGGATCGCGTCGCCGTCCGGTACGGGGAGGCCTGCCGGGGCGGGGATCCGGGAGATCCCGGATTCGAGCGCACGGTTCGCCTCGGCGTGGACCTTCGGGCGCCTGCCGGGACGCCCGTCGTCGCGCCCTGGGCGGGAACGGTCGTTGCGGTCTTCCGCACGGGGGAGCGAGGCGGCGGGGCGGTCTTGCGCCACTCCTGCGACGCCGGCGAATTCCATACGTTCTACGGGAATCTGAATCCGGCCGGCCTCGATCGGATCGCACCCGGCGTCTCGCTGGCGAAGGGCACTCCGTTCGCCCGCACGCTCGGCCGGAGGTCGTCGGACGGTTCGCCGCCGCATCTAAGGTTTCAGTTGGCGCTGGCGCCCGTCGGCGACGGGGCGTGGCCCTGTGCCGCCGACCCTGAGGATCTGGATCTCTGGCGCTCGCTTTTTCCCAATCCTGCGGCGATCCTCAATCTCGCCGACGACGAGGCGGCGTTTCCGCGCCCGGATCTCGACGACGTTCGCCGACGGCGCGCTTCCTGTTTCGGCGCCAACCTCTCGCTTTCCTACCGCACGCCGGCGATGTTCGTTCGCGGGCGGGGGCACTATCTGTTCGACGAGTTCGGGCGCAGGTTCCTGGACGCCTACAACAACGTGCCGCATGCGGGACATGCGCATCCGGCCGTTCTGGCTGCGGCGTCGGACCAGTTGCGGCGGGTGAACGCGAATACCCGCTATCTCCACCCGGCCCAGGTCGAGTTCGCCGAAGCCCTGCTGGCCCGTTTCCCGGCGTCGTTCTCGAAGTGCTACTTCGTCAATTCAGGGACTGAGGCCAACGAGCTCGCCTTGCGGCTGGCGCGCAGCCATACGGGCGGGTACGACACGATCGCGCTGGATCACGGCTACCACGGCAACAGCACCGGCATGGTCGACCTGTCCGCCTACAAGTTCAACGCGCCCGGAGGGCCCGGCAAGGCCGACTGGGTCCACCTGGTCGATCTCCCGGACGACTACCGGGGTACGTTTCGGCGGGACGACCCGGAGTGCGGCAGAAAATACGCCGATCAGGTCGACGGGGCGCTGGAGGCCGTCGCGAGGCGGGGCGGCAGGCTGGCCGGGTTCGTATCCGAGACCTTTCCGTCGGTCGGCGGCCAGATCGTTCCGCCGCCCGGTTACCTGCGGGCGGTTTACCGCAAGATTCGCGAGGCCGGCGGGGTGTGCGTCGCGGACGAGGTACAGACCGGCTTGGGGCGGCTGGGGGAGTTTTTCTTCGGATTCGAGCAGCAGGGCGCGTTGCCGGACATCGTCGTGCTGGGCAAGCCGCTGGGAAACGGGTTTCCGCTGGGCGCGGTGGTGACGACCGGCGCGATCGCCGAACGGTTTGCGCGCGGACCCGAGTTCTTCTCGACCTTCGGCGGATCGACCCTCTCCTGCCGGATCGGGAGCACGGTCCTGAGGGTGATCGAGGAGGAGGGACTGCAGGCGAACGCCGCCGCCATGGGGCGCCGCCTGTTCGCCGGACTGCGGGATCTGCAAGACCTTCATCCGGCGATCGGCGACGTTCGCGGCATGGGCCTGTTTGTCGGCGTGGATCTGGTACGGGACCGTGCCACGCGTACGCCGGGGACGGAGATCGCGGGATACGTTCGTGAGCGGATGCGCGAGCGCAGAATTCTGATCGGTTGCGAGGGGCCGGCGAACAACGTCCTGAAAATTCGCCCGCCGCTGACGATCGAATCGCATGACATCGACTGCCTCCTGTCCGCGCTCGACGAGATTCTCTCGGAGTCCGCAGTGCGCTACGATTGCCTATGAGGGGCGGACGTCCGCGGCTCGGCGAAGTGGCGCACGGGTCGACGACCGGTTGCCGTGTCGGAGAGCCGGGCAGCAGAGCGGGGTTTGCGAGTCGACCGCTACGGCAAGCGGGAGCGCCGGCTGGCCGTGAATCCCGGCGGGAACGAGCAGGTCCGTCCGATGCGGAACCTGCCGCACCCAGACGAGATAGTTCCCGAGAGCATGGAGGAAATGGGTGGAACATGACCGAACCGGCAGAGTGTCTCGTCAGCGATCGCGATCAGCGAATTATCCCGACCGGCACAGAGAGTTACCCATGGTTCTGCCGGCCCACGCGAGCGCATTCAGCGAACGGTTCAGCGCCCATTCGCCATGCCGGTCGGGAACCACCGGCAAGACTGAGCGAAGGGTGGAAAAGACTTGCCGATGAGCGACCGTCAGGAAGCTACGGCTTCTTGCAAAGGGCGATTCGCGCAACCGGGCGGAATTCGGCTTCTGGTCGGCAGGGTGGGTATAGTATGCAGGCGATACCGATATGACCGGTGGCAGGAGGCGACAATGAAGACGATGGGTGCGGCCGAGTTCCAGGCCCAGTGCCTTCAGGCGATCCGGCAGGTGAGCAAGGATCGCGAGCCGGTGACCATCACGAGGTTTGGTCGTCCGGTCGCGATCTTGTCGCCACCTCCGCAGGCTGGAGAAGGCTCCTCGATCATCGGTGCGATGCGGGGATCGGTCATCGCCTATGAAGATCCCCTTGGCCCCGCTACCGATCCGGCCGACTGGCACGCCGTACGGTGATCGTTCTGGACACTCATGCCCTGATCTGGGCCGTTTCGGACGATCGGCGGCTCGGAAGGGCAGCAAAGACGTTAATCCGATATTCGGAGCACACCGCCCGAGTAGGCGTCTCGGCAATCACGCCGTGGGAAATAGCCCTGTTGACGAACAAGGGCCGATTGCGACTAGGCCGCGATGTGCGGTCATGGATAAGAGGCGCCTTGTGTAGCGGGGCGAATTCAACTGGTTGCCATAGACCTTGAGATTGCACTTGACAGCGTACGACTCCCTGGCGGTTTCCACGCCGACCCGGCCGACCGCTTCATTGTCGCAACTGCTCGCTATCTCGATGCTACGCTCGTGACGGCTGACCGCGCCATTATTGATTGGGCTGCTGCCGGTCACGTCAAGACTCTGGACGCCGCCTCGTAGGCCGGCAATGTCGGAAGTTCTTGGATTGGCGGCGCGACGGCTAACCCTGTCGCGAATGCCGGCCCAATAAGGGGGACGTCTGCCGCCCAGTTACGACCGAAGCCTATGCCGCTCTAGGAGCGATCGCAATGGAGTAGCGCCGCTCAATTTCGCAGCGTCGACACCGACTCGAAACCAAGCAGATTCAACAACTCACAGCGTCAGCATCCTCTGACCGTCTGTCCAACCCTGGCGCCCGGAAACGCCGGACGGAAGATCGCCTAGCGCGCCGCTGTGCGCCAGGCACCCGAGCCGCAGTTCGACGCCGTACGGCGTCGCGCCGTCGACGGACGCGTGAGCCTCAATCGGGCCCCTGATCGTCGCCGGTACAAGCGTCTTCGTCACCAATGCTGTGACAGATCGAATCGTCCGAAATTTTGTAACACTTTGCAAAATGTAGCGTAATTCGGCCGTCGGACTATATTGACCGACGGTCGTGGGTGACCAGGAAGTTCATGACGAGTCGGACCATCAGATCCTTGCTGGCGGGTGCGCTCCCGGCGATCAAGAGCGTGAGCGCCGTCAGCGCTCGGGGGTCGAGCCGGTGCCGGACGTTCTCCTGTCGCGCATATAGCAGGAACAACAGTGTGCCGATGCGCTTGTTGCCGTCGACGAACGGGTGGTCCTTCACGATGAAGTGGAGGAGATTCGCCGCCTTTTCCTCTCGGCTGCGATAGAGGGCTTCGCCGAACATCGTCTGCTCTATGTTACCGTGTATGGCCTCGAGCGCGTCGCCGCGCGGATTGCCGAAGAGCGCGCTGGCCTCGCCTCTCGTCGCAAGATCCCGCTTGAACGCGGCAATCGCATCGAGGGCTCGGTCGAGGCGTCGAGCGCGCCCTTGGCGGGCACGATTCCGGGCGGCGATTGCAGCCGGTCCTCGTCGAATTCCAAGAGCAAGCGCCAAGTGTCGGCATAGCCGGAGACGAGGCCGATCACGGCAGCCCCGGTCTCGTCCGCCAGCGCCTGGGTCTTGAGCGTCTGGGCGAGCAGGTCGAGCGTCTGCCGCGCTTCGTCGAGTCCTCGTTCGGTAAGTCGCCGCTCGTCCGTCGCGAATCCGCGCACGAGGTGCTCGCGCAGTATGCGCGTGGCCCATCGGCGAAACCGCACGGCGCGCAAGGAGTTGACGCGGTAGCCGACCGAGATGACGGCATCGAGGTCGTAGTGTTTCACCTTGCGGCGGACCTGCCGTCGCCCTTCGGTTTGAACTAGCAAATAATCCTTACTCGTTGCCTCGGCGTCCAACTCGCCGCTGGAGAACACGTGACGCAGATGCACCACGACGTTCTGGGGCGTCGTTCCGAACACGGTCGCCATATCCCGCTGCGAGAGCCACACCGTCTCCCGCTCCAGACGCACGTCGACCCGTATCTCGCCGTCAGGGCTCTCGTAGACGGCGATCTCGCCGCCCGGAGCGGCGGTCGGCGTTTCGTGGCTCATCGGTCGCGACCCTCTGCCGGCGGGTCGCCTGGCCCGCAATCCCAAGCCCAGTCCGCCTCGGACACGCAGGCGTCCATTACGAATCGAACGGCTGGTATTGAATGAGGGAGGACCGGCCGACGATGTCGACGATCGAGACCGAGAGTTCCCTTCCGTGGGCGTCCGTCAGCCGCAACGGCTTGCCGAGCCGAAACGGCACCGGCTGCGCCCGTCCTTCGTCGATGGCGATATTGCTGGCGTAGAGATAGGTACGGTCGGACGTGTCGCGGACCGGGTTCAACCGTCCGTGCAGGCCGGGAAGCTGCCCTGTTCCCTGAGCGAATATCGCCGAACCGCCGGATTCGAGCGGTTCGAGTTCGACCGACAGTCCGCCCCGGTTCGGCATCCAACCTCGTTCCAGTCTGGCCGCATACCCCGGCCCGGCAACGTAGACGGTCATGGGCAGGTCGGACGTGTAAAGGTCCAGGGCCGCCTCGCCAGCCTCGTCGGTAGTTGCGCGCAGCCAGGTCTCGTTGGGAAAGAGCGCGAGAATTTCGACGTCGGCGAGCGGTTCGCATTCGGAATGCACCGTGACCGTCGCGTCGGCGGGAACGGGCTGCAGCTTCGCGGCGGGGATGCGCAGCACCAGGTTGGATTGGTCGACGATCTCGTATTCCGACGGGAAACCGGTCGCCGTTTCGGTTTCCTTGCGAATGATCGGCACGCCGTCGCCCCGGGTTTCCATCAGGAATCGGCGATGATCCGATCCCGGAACTCCGGCCACGGGCGTGTAGCCGAACACGGAAGCGATCGCCTCGTTGCGGGTGACCTGACCGCCGGCCGCCATACCTTCGACGGTCATGCCGTTCGGTAGTCGGCCGGGCGAATCGATCTCCAGGCGGTCCTTGAACATGGACAACCGGATCTTCCGCGATCTCATGGAGTAGTCGCGATGCGCGACGGCGTTCACCACCGCTTCGAACACGGCCGTGACGCTGTACTGGGGCATATCCTCCCGCGCCGGAGTCTTGCGCGCGGCGACGCGCATGTTGCGCCCCACGAACCGGACGGCGTCATGGATCTGCGAGGGCAAGGGGCCAGTTATCTCTTTCGCGTCCAGCTGGCCCGAGGCACGATCCGATCCGCGATAGTGCGTCGCCATGACGGTCGCCTGCGGCAACCAGTCCTGCGGCGAGCGGGTACATAGCAGGATTCCGGCTACGGTGGCCCGGTCCACGCCGGCCTCGTCCTCCGCTAGCAAGCGGCGATTCCGCAAACCGCGCCGCGGGTCCGCTGCGCCCGTCACGCTGAGCAAAGGCTCCCAAAGGCGTTCGTCCAGCGTCTCGAAACCGGTCTCCGGCACAATCTGCTGGTCGAACCTGAGATAGCGGCTTTGCGCACGGTCTTGCGCCAGCCTCAGACTCTCGGCTCTCGATAGACGCCTCTTGGTCGTTCCGACCCGAACGAATGCCGTTCCGTTCCTCTCGTGCAGGGCTTCGCCGCGGGGCACGGCCACAAGCACGAACGCCTCGCCGTCCAGGTCCGTGTGATGGATTTTCAGGCGCAACGGCGGATCCAGGACGTCAGTCCCGATCTCTACCAGCATCAGATCCAGGGCTGCCATCTGTTCTCGCGACATTCCCTGGATCGATCCGTCGTCGGCCACCCCGCAAAGCACGGTGCCGCCGTCCGCATTCGCGAATGCGCCGAGCTCGTCCGCGAGATCGTCTCTGCGCGGGCTGACAGGCTCATTGCCGCGGAACTCGATTCGCTCGAATTCCCAGCGGCCGTCCTCTCCCAGGCAGAGCCGGCGGCGGATTTCCTCGTCCCGGATCGCCATGCGGCCACCCTCTCCATTGCCTCGGCATTCCGAAGGCGAACCCCGCTGGAAACGATAATCGGCAACAGGAAGCCGAAGGTCTGCGTGAGGTCTCCGTTTGCCCACGTGACTCCGTACGCACGACACTATTGCGCCGGGACAGCGCTGTCATGGAACGCACGGTTCGACTGCGGCGAAACCCTTGCGGATCGGGGCATGACGAGCGTCGCTTGCCGATTCGGGCGCGATTCGATTCTCTCGCGGCGTCGCCGATTCGGCGGTCGCCTTCAAATCGCCGAAACGGAACCGGATTGTCCGAGATTCGCCCCGGCGAAAGCGGTGCGGGACTCCGGCGTGAGGGCGGGAGTCCGCGGATTCGGAAGGGCGGTGGATCGTCACGGCCGTCCCGACGGAGGAGCGACTCCTCGCCCGGTAGCGGTCTCGCGTTCTCCCGAGACCCGTCCGGTCCGCTCTCCCGTACGTCCGCGGGTGGCGGGAGTCGTCTTCGATTCGGCTGCGGATCGCAACTGCGTTCGAGCGACCGATCCGGGACGCGGATCAGGTCTCCTGCCAGATCGCGAGATCCAGAGGCGCGACCGGGTCGCTCCCGACCAGGAACTTGCGGCGCGCGTCATGCGGAAGTTCCGCCGGTTCGCCGCCGAAATTGAACGCGAATCCGACGTCTCCGCGACGGGTGATCCGGAGGTCCGCGCCGGTGGGCGTGCGGACGATCCCCGCCGCGTCGAGGACTTCCTCGACGATCCCCTGCAGCAATTCCCCCTCGGGCAGCATGGCCAGATAGAAAGCGCGTTCGCTCCGTAGCATCGCCGCGCTTCCGGCTCGGGGCGGGGCGACGAAACGCGCCGGAGCGCTCGCGTCGCTTTCCACCCATTCCCGCCAACCGGGTACGGTATGGACCCGTCCGCGATACTCCACCGGTTCCCGGTGCCAGGGCGGGAAGGATTCCACTCGGACGACCCGGAGGTCGATCAGCCGCCGGAACGGGCCCGGCGCCAGATCGTCCGGCGTTCGGAATTCTTCCGTCTTGCTGCCCGATCTCGGCCCGAGAAGAACGACGGCATCGCCGGCGGCGAGCGATTCGGCGCATGCTTCGCCGCCGATCGTCATGTCCGGCACCAGTACCAGCCGGTAGGCGAAGAAGTCGGCCCCCGGACCCACCACGTCCACGTCGACGCCCTGTTCGCGCACCGCCCGGTACCAGGCCAGAGCGATCCCGAATCCCGCGGCGTCGAGTCCCTGCGGCAGGATGCGGTTCGCCCAGCGAGAGGGATAGTCGACGATCAAGGCGACGCTCGCCGGCGCGCGAACGCTGGCCGGCAATCGGGTCCGCTCCCCGGCGACCCGGACCACTTCGGGAAGCGAGGGATCGGGGGTGCCGTCGGGCAGATGCAGGGCGGAGTGGAACTGTTCATGGCCGAACGGCGCCTGCCGCCACCGGAAGTAGAGGACGGCGTCCGCGCCGTGCGCGTAGGCGGCCCAGGTCCACAGACGAAGCGCACCTTCGGCGGGAGACGGGTTGTATCGCGCCCAGTTCACCGGTCCCGGCTGCTGCTCGGCGATCCAGAGCCGCCCCCTTCCCACATGCCGGTAGTGGTCGCAGTGAAATCCCTGATAGTCCGGCGCGCCGGTACGTAGCCAGCGCCGCTTCTCCTCCTCGGGCAGGGTGCCGTGCGCCAGATTGCCGAGGGGGTAGCTGTCGAAGCCGGCGAAGTCGAGATCCTTCGCGACGACGTGGTGATCGAACGCCTCGCTTCCGGCCATGAAATTATGCGAAACCGGAACCTGCGGCGCGAATCGCCGGATCGCCCGCGCCTGGGCCCGGCAGAAGACGGCCACCCGGTCGGACGAGTAGCGCGCGAAGTCGAGGGCGTGGGCGGGGTTGGGTTCGTCCACGGTCCAGATCGGCAGTTCGACCTGTTCGAACGCCCGATACACGGTCCCCCAGTGCACGGTGCCCCAGGCCCGGTTCAACGCGTCGATCGTGCCGTAGCGGGAAGAGAGCCATCGGCGGAATCCCGCGAGCGCGGCCGGAGACCAGCTGAGCGCGGTGTCGTGGTCGTCGAACTCGTTGTCGATCTGCCAGGCCCGGACATGAGGGTTGCCGCCGTAGCGCTCCGCGAAGCGAGAGGCGATGCGCACGGCCTCCTCCAGATACGGCTCGCTCGAGAAGCAGTAGTGCCTTCGGGCGCCGAACCCGCGCACCCTTCCGTCCGCGCCTACGGGAAGGATTTCGGGGCGCTCGTCGACGAGCCATCGGGGCGGCGAGGCGGTCGGGGTGCAGAGCATGACCTTCAGGCCGGCGTCGCCGAGGATGCGGACCGCCTCGTCGAGCCACTCCCACTCGAACCGGTCCCGCCGGGTCTCGACCAGCGCCCAGGAGAACTCGCCGATCCGCACCCAGTCGAGGCCTATGGCGGCCATCCCCCGGGCGTCCCGTTTCCATTCGGACGGGTCCCATTGCTCCGGGTAGTAGCAGACTCCGAGCGCCGGGCCGGAGCGCTCCCGCGTCATGCCTGCTTTTGCTCGTAGCGCCGTTCGATCCACTTCAGGAAGCTCGCGCAGGCGAGGGTAATCACGATGTAGAGGACGGCCGCGGTATTGAACGGGGCGAACGGCAGGAAGCTGGCGGACTGGAACTCCCGCATGCGCTGGGTGACGTCCCGTACGGAGAGGATCGACAGGAGCGACGTGTCCTTGATCATGGCGATGAACTCGTTGCCCAGCGGCGGCACCACGGTGCGAATCGCCTGCGGAAGCACGATCAGCCGGGCCGAATGCCATCTCGACAGTCCGAGACTCTTGCCGGCTTCCAGCTGTCCGTTGGGAACGGCCTCGATACCGGCGCGAAAGATCTCGGCCATGTAGGCGGAATACCCGACGCCGATGGCGATGACGCCGCGGGTGAAATTGGTCAGGTCGATCCCGCCGCCGGTCGCGTCCTTTACCGCGCCCGATAGCGGCAGCCCGATATAGAGGATGATGACCAGCATCGGGATTCCCCGGATGGTGTCCACGAAGAATTCCGCGCCCACCGCCAGCGGATGAAGGCCGTGCAGGGCGGCCCCGCAGGTCAGCATCAACAGGAGAAGCCCGACGATCGAGAACGCCATGGCGGGCTTGCGGGCGCTGTCCGGAAGGAACCGGGTCTGCCACAGCACCGGATAGCGGCCGTCATGCGCCGACGCGGGGACGAAGGCGCCGGAGACGGTATCGAGGGTTTCGATCTGATCCAGCGCGGTCGCGACGTCCGGTGCGCTGCGAATTCGGAGCTGGCGCCCTTCGGCGCCGTCGTACTCTCCGAAACGGATTCGGTCCGCGACGGCCTGCGGCGTGCCCTTGACGATGGCGATTCGGGCCTCGGTCGAGCCGACCATGACGTATTCCGCCCGCGGCTGCGCCCAGAAGAAGACGGCGATCGCGATCAGCAGCACGCTTGCGGAGGCGTGGACCGGAACGGTCATCCGGGAAGCCCGAAACGTCTGCAGTCCGGTCCAGATCAGGCCGAGCAGCGCGGCCAGCAGGTAGGCGAAAACCGTCGCGCGGAGGGTGACGGCGATGCCGGTGGCGAAACCCCAGTGGCAGACGAACAGGAGGTAGAAGAGCGCCGCGCCGGACAAGGCTTCGAAGCTGCGGACGACGCGCCGGCGAAGCGATCCGGAACGAATCCGGAGGCCGACGCTAAACGCGAGGAAGAGGATTCCGTACGCCGCCAGCCCGGTTTGGAACCACCCCGACAAGACCGGAAGCGCTTCCGCCTTCAGCGCCCATGGCTGCGCCGAGCGGTCGATCCAGGCCGACGTCGAGGAATCGAGGGAGTGAAAGAACACCGATCGCACGAACGGGTCGACGAGGGAGGGAAAGAGCAGGACCAGCGGAATCGCGACGAGGTGCGCGGGCAGCGCGAGCGCCGCGATCCGGGCGAGCCATACCGGCGCCCCGACGCCCAATTCCTGGCGCCGCGCGGCCAGGAAACCGGACGCCGCCAAGAGGAACAGGATCAGGAACCCCGCCAGCAGCCATGCCGCGCCGGCCTCGATTCCGACGATCGCTTTCAGCGAGCGCAGATACTTGCTGGAGGTGGCGAACAGAAAGACGATGAACGGCGCCGCCGCCAGCAGCACGAGGTTGCTCGGGCGGATGCGCTTCAGAAGGGGAATCTGCTCACCCGTGGGCTGTCAGCCGGGCGCCGCGGGCGCCCGGCTGACGATTCGAGCCGGGAGACTCACTCGCTCCAGTACTTGGCGATCAGCTCGTCCAGCGTGCCGTCTTCGCGAATGGCCGCCAGACCCTCGTTGAAGGCGTCCACGTTCGGGTCCCCTTCCTGAAACACGATGCCGAGCGGGTCGGCCTGGAGCCCCGTCACGCCGATGGTCAGTTCGCCGGCGAACTCCTGCTCGTAGGCGGCGCCCGAGGTGCCGTCGATCACGACGCCGTCGACGTCGGCGTTCTGCAGCGCCAGGATTGCGCCGGAAAAGGCGTCGTACAGGCTGACGTTCTCCCGCCCGACCAGTTCCTCGGCCAGCTGGGCGTTGGTGGTCGCGGTCTGCGCGGCCAGCTTCCGTCCGCCTGCCGTGAAGTCCTCTTCGGTCAGGTCGGCATCCTCGACCCGAACCAGAATCGCCTGGCTGACGATCAAGTAGGGGTCCGAGAAATCCATGGTCTGGTCGCGCTCGGCCGTGATCGACACGCCTGACACCACGAGGTCGAACTCCCCTTGCTGCAGCGCCGCGAAGATTCCGTCCCAGGACGTGTTCACGTACTCGGGCACGCAGTTGATCCGTTCGCAGACGGCGTTCAGCATGTCGATGTCGAACCCGACGATCTGGCCCGTGTCCTCGTCCACGGTTTCCATGGGCGGATAGGTCGCGTCCGTGCCTACCCGGAACACCGTGCCTCCGAGGTCCGCGGCGCCCGCCGCGACGGAGGTTGCCATCAGCGCGCCGGTCGCTGCAGCGAAGAATCTGAACATGGCGTAACTCCTGCCGTTGATCCGTTTCCGGGCACAATATGATCGGACGGAACGCCCTTGGCAAGCTGCGACGGGGCGCTCGTCCGGCGGTCGCTCCCTGGCGAGCGACGCGGCGGGGGATCGCCGAATCGGGCACTGCGCGCCAGCGGTTTCCGCGGAGGGCGCGTTCGGGGCGCGCGGGAATCGCGGGCCGCGGTTCTGCGACCCGGACACGGAGAAGGCCCCGTATCGTCGGCCCGACGCCGTTCGACGCCACTCTCGCTCGGGCCGCGGTCGCCCCCGGTGCGGGGCGAAGCGGTCGATGCCGGACGGGCCTTCCGCGACTTGACGCAGGGTCTCGGGGGGCATACACTCCCCGCCGCTTCGGGCGCTTCGCGGCTTCGCGAATCGGCCCCGTGCGATTGTGAGCAAAATGCGCCGCCGCCCAGTACGCTGGACGCTGGCGGCTTTTTGGCTAGAATGCCTCAGTTCTGCGATGGAGCGGGCCACGGCCCGGCGCGGAGCCTGCCGGCAAAATCAGACGGGTCCGGGTTCCGGTTGTCGCCGGAGTCCCTGGGCGAGATTGCCGCCGATCCTTGCCTCGGCAAGGACGCCGGCCGGGATTCACGGGGAAGGGGCCGGGCGCCATGCCGACGGTACAGCAGTTGATCCGCAAGCCGCGCCGCTCGAAGGTGCGGCGCAACAAGGTGGTGCACCTCGAACGGTGCCCGCAGAAGCGCGGCGTGTGCACGCGGGTCTACACCACGACACCGAAAAAGCCGAACTCGGCGCTCCGGAAGGTTGCGAAGGTACGGCTGACCAACGGTCACGAGGTGATCTGCTACATCCCGGGCGAGGGCCACAACCTGCAGGAGCACAAGGTGGTTCTGATTCGCGGCGGACGCGTCAAGGATCTTCCGGGCGTCCGCTACCACGTCGTTCGGGGCACGCTGGATACGGCCGGCCTGCCCTCCCGCCGCCAGCGCCGTTCGAAATACGGCGCCAAGCGGCCGATGTAGGGGGCAGCCATGTCTCGTCGACACCGCGCGGAACGCCGGGAGGTGCTGCCCGATCCCCGCTACGGGGACCGCACCCTCAACAAATTCATGAACAACATCATGCTCGACGGCAAGAAATCCGTTGCCGAGGGCATCGTCTACGGCGCCATGGAGCAGATCGAGAGCCGGGCCCGGCGCAACCCGCTCGAAGTGTTCCATCGGGCGCTGGAGAACGTGATGCCGGCGCTGGAGGTTCGCTCCCGCCGGGTCGGCGGAGCGACCTACCAGATTCCGGTCGAAGTGCGCCCGGAGCGGCGCGAGGCGCTGGGCATCCGCTGGCTCATCCGCGCTGCCCGCGCCCGCGGCGAAAAGACGATGCGAGGCCGGCTCGCGGGAGAGCTCCTGGACGCTTCGGAGCAACGCGGCGAGGCGGTGAAGCGGCGTGTGGACACGCACAAGATGGCCGATGCCAACCGGGCCTTTTCCCACTATCGCTGGTAGGTTCGGGAGCGTTTCGACATGTCCAGGGAAATCCCCCTCGATTGCTACCGAAATTTCGGGATCATGGCGCATATCGACGCCGGCAAGACGACGACCACCGAGCGCGTGTTGTTCTACACCGGCCGGTCCCACAAGATGGGCGAGGTCCATGACGGCGCCGCCACCATGGACTGGATGGACCAGGAGCAGGAGCGGGGCATCACCATCACCTCCGCCGCGACGACCTGTTTCTGGCAGGCGCGCGACGGACGCCGCAACAGGCTGAACATCATCGACACGCCCGGACACGTGGACTTCACCATCGAGGTCGAGCGCTCGCTGCGGGTTCTCGACGGCGCCGTCTGCGTGCTCGACGCCAACGCCGGCGTGGAACCGCAGACGGAGACGGTCTGGCGGCAGGCAGACCGCTACCGGGTTCCGCGGGTGGTCCTGATCAACAAGATGGACAAGATCGGGGCCAATTTCGAGAGTTGCGTGAAGAGCATCCGGGATCGGACCGGGGCCTTGCCGCTCCCGCTGCAGCTGCCGATCGGAAGCGAATCCGATTTCGTCGGGGTCGTCGACCTGGTCGAGATGGAGGCGATCGTCTGGCTGGCGGAATCGCTCGGGGCGAAGTTCGAGCGACGCGCGATTCCGGAAGAGCTGCGGAGCGAGGCCGAGGCCGCCAGGGAAACGCTGGTGGAGATTGCGGTCGAGCAGGACGAGGGCGCGCTGGAGGCCTATCTGGAAGGGAACGAGCCGGACGCAGACGCGCTTCGCGCCCTGGTCCGGAAGGGAACGCTGGCCATGGACTTCGTGCCGGTGCTCGCGGGTTCCGCGTTCAAGAACAAGGGCGTGCAGCCGGTGCTCGACGCGGTGATCGACTATCTGCCCAGCCCCGTCGACGTCGGCGCCATGGAGGGCTTCCGGCCGGGCAAGCCGGAGGAGGTCCTGGCCCGCGAGGCGAGCGACGAGGCGCCCTTTGCCGGTCTCGCGTTCAAGATCATGAACGATTCCTACGTCGGGACGCTTACCTTCCTTCGGATCTATTCCGGCACGCTGTCGCGGGGCGAGAGCGTACTCAACGCCACCAAGAACCGTCGCGAGCGGATCGGCCGCATGCTGATGATGCACGCCAACTCGCGCGACGACGTGGAGGTCGCCCGGGCCGGGGACATCATCGCGCTGGCCGGAATGAAGGAGACCACGACCGGGGACACGCTCTGCGACTCCCAGCGCCCCGTCATTCTGGAGTCGATGGACTTCCCGGATCCGGTCATCGAGATTGCGGTCGAGCCCCGAACCAAGAGCGATCAGGAGAAGATGTCGATCGCGCTTCGCCGGCTCGCGGCCGAGGATCCGTCCTTCCGGGTCGCGGTGGACCCCGAATCGGGGCAGACCATCATGAAGGGCATGGGGGAGTTGCATCTCGACATTCTGGTCGACCGTCTGAAGCGGGAGTTCCGGGTGGACGCCGCGGTCGGCGTGCCGCAGGTGGCGTATCGCGAGACGATTACCCGCGCGCGCGAGATCGACTACACCCACAAGAAGCAGACCGGCGGCGCCGGCCAGTTCGCCCGCGTGAAGATTCGGGTGGAGCCGACCGGTCCCGGCGAGGGCTTCTCGTTCGACAGCGAGGTCGTGGGCGGCGCAGTTCCGAAGGAATACGTCCCCGGGGTCCAGAAGGGCATCGAGTCGGTGATGGATTCGGGCGTTCTCGCCGGATTTCCGGTGATCGACGTGAAGGCGACGCTGCTCGACGGCGCGTATCACGACGTCGATTCCTCGGTTCTCGCCTTCGAGATCGCCAGCCGGGCGGCCATGCGGGAGGCGCTGCGCGCCGCCGGCGCCGGGCTGCTGGAGCCGGTCATGCGGGTCGAGGTGGTGACGCCCGACGAGTATATGGGCGAAATCATCGGCGACCTGAACGCGCGCCGCGGCCAGATCCAGGGGTCCGAGCCGCGCGGGCGGAGCACGTCGATCCGGTCGTTCGTGCCGCTGGCGAACATGTTCGGCTACGTGAACGCGCTTCGTTCCATGTCGCAGGGTCGGGCGCTGTTCACCATGCAGTTCGACCACTACGAGCGGGTGCCGCAGAACGTGGCCGACGAAATTCAGGCGCGGTACGCCTGACAAGGGCTGAAGCGCAAGGGCAGCGCGGTCTGAACCGCGGAGAGACGGGAGACAGAGGGCAATGGCAAAGGAGAAATTCGATCGCACCAAGCCGCACGTGAACGTCGGCACGATCGGCCATGTCGACCACGGCAAGACTACGCTGACCGCCGCAATCACGATCGTGCTGGCGGAGAAGGGTCAGGCGTCGGTTCGCGCCTACGACTCCATCGACAACGCGCCGGAGGAAAAGGCGCGCGGCATCACCATCGCCACGGCGCATGTGGAGTACGAGACGGACAACCGTCACTACGCCCACGTCGACTGCCCGGGGCACGCGGACTACGTGAAGAACATGATCACGGGCGCCGCGCAGATGGACGGCGCCATCCTGGTGGTCAGCGCCGCCGACGGCCCCATGCCGCAGACGCGGGAGCACATCCTGCTCGCCCGCCAGGTCGGCGTGCCGGCGCTGGTCGTCTACCTGAACAAGGTGGACCAGGTGGACGACGAGGAACTCATCGAGCTGGTCGAGATGGAAGTGCGGGAGCTGCTCAGCGAGTACGAGTTCCCGGGCGACGACATCCCGGTGATCAAGGGCTCGGCGCTGGCCGTGATCGAGAACGGCGACGAGAGCATCGGCAAGGACTCCGTCCTCGAGCTGATGCAGGCGGTCGACGACTACATTCCGATTCCCGAGCGTCCCATCGATCAGCCGTTCCTGATGCCGGTCGAGGACGTGTTCTCGATCTCGGGCCGCGGAACGGTCGCGACCGGCCGCATCGAGCGCGGACTGATCAAGGTCGGCGAAGAGGTCGAGATGGTCGGCATTCGCGACACCTCAAAGACCACCGTGACCGGCGTCGAGATGTTCCGCAAGCTGCTCGACCGGGGCGAGGCCGGAGACAACGTCGGCCTGCTGTTGCGCGGCGTGCCGAAGGACGGGATCGAACGCGGCCAGGTGATCGTGAAGCCCAAGACGGTCATGCCGCACACGAAGTTCGAGGCCGAGGCCTACATCCTCACCAAGGACGAAGGCGGACGCCATACGCCGTTCTTCAAGAACTACCGGCCGCAGTTCTACTTCCGCACCACGGACGTGACCGGATCGATCACGCTGCCCGAAGACACGGAAATGGTCATGCCGGGCGACAACGTGAAGATGAACGTCGAATTGATCAGCCCGATCGCCATGGAAGAGCAGCTGCGCTTCGCGATTCGCGAAGGCGGACGCACGGTCGGCGCCGGGGTGGTCACGAAGATCCTCGAGTAGTCCGGGACGCCCGACGGGAGCGAACGCCATGCAGGCACAACAGAACATCCGTATTCGCCTGAAGGCCTATGACCATCGGGTCCTGGACGCGTCGACGCACGAGATTCTGGAAACGGCCCGTCGTACGGGCGCGATCGTCCGCGGGCCGATTCCGCTGCCGACCCGGATCGAGAAGTTCACCGTGCTTCGCGGACCCCATGTCCACAAGAAAGGGCGCGAGCAGTTCGAGATCCGGACCCACAAGCGGCTTCTGGACATCATCGACCCGTCTCCGCAGACCGTCGACGCGCTGATGCGTCTCGATCTCGCGGCGGGCGTCGACGTGGAAATCAAGACGTGAGGCTCGGCTGATGCGAACGGGAACGCTTGCGCAGAAGCTCGGGATGACCCGGGTGTACGACGACGGCGGCCGCGCGGTGCCGGTCACGGTGCTGCGCATGGACGACGTCGAAGTCGTGGCCCGGCGCGAGCCGGAGTCCGACGGGTATGCGGCGGTTCAGCTCGGCGCCGGCGCGGCGCGGGCGAAGCGCACGTCGAAGGGGATGCGGGGTCATTTCGCCAAGGCCGGCGTCGCGCCGAAACGGGCGCTGGCGGAGTTCCGGGTGGAAGCGGGGAATCTGGCGCCGGTCGGCGCGAAGATCACCGCGGCGCATTTCGGCGCGGGACAATTCGTCGACGTGTCCGGGACGACGATCGGAAAGGGATTCGCCGGCGCGATGAAGCGCCACGGTTTCGCCGGACTCCGAGCGTCGCACGGCGTCTCGGTGGCGCACCGCTCGCACGGATCCACCGGACAGTGCCAGGATCCCGGTCGCGTGTTCAAGGGCAAGAAGATGGCCGGCCAATACGGCGGCGCGCGCGCCACCGTGCAGAATCTGGAAGTCGTCCGCAGCGATCCCGAGCGGGGCATCCTCATGGTCAAGGGCGCCGTTCCCGGCGCGTCCGGCGGCTGGGTCGAGGTTCGCGACGCGATCAAGAAGCCGGCCCCGGATCTGCCCGCCTTCCCGCCGGCCCAAGTCGCGCCTCCGGCGACCGCAGCCGGGGACGAGGGCCCGGGCGCGAACGACGCTCCGGCGCCGGACGGCGGCGACGGGCCGACCGCGGCGGACGGCGGCGAAGGCTAGGCCCGGAGGAGAGGACGGTCATGCAAGCCAGGGTCGAGAGCCTGCGCTCCAGCGCGGGCGAAACGGGCGAGCTGGAGCTCGACGACCGCGTGTTCGGTGTGGAAGTCCGGCCGGACGTCCTGCAGCGCGTGGTGCGGTGGCAACTCGCCAAGCGCAGGTCCGGCTCCCACTCCACCCAATCCCGCGGCGAGGTTTCCTACTCGAAGCGCAAGGTCGTCCCGCAAAAGCGCACCGGCAGCGCACGGCACGGAGCGCGCTCGACCGGGATCTTTCGGCACGGCGCAATGGCGCACGGACCGAAGCCGCGCTCGCACGCGATCGACCTGCCCAAACGCGTTCGCCGGCTCGGACTGCGCATGGCGCTGTCGGCCAAGGCGCAGGGCGGCGAGCTGGTCGTGATCGAGGACCTGAACCTCGAGGAGGGCCGCTCGCGGCTTCTCCGCGACAGCGCCGTGGCGCCGGGGGCCAGGGGGACGCTGGTGATCGGCGGCGCCGAGATCGACGGCAACTTCAGGCGCGCGGCGCGCAACTTCGCCCGGCTGGACGTGTTGCCGAGCGTCGGCGCCAACGTCTACGACATTCTCCGGCGCGGTCGCCTGGTGCTGACCCGGGAGGCGGTCGCCGATCTCGAGGCACGACTGACATGAACGCGACTACCCGTCACTGCGACGTCCTCCGCAAGCCGGTCGTCTCCGAAAAGTCGACCCAGCTGTCCGAGAACAATTCGTTGATGTTCGAAGTCGCGATGGACTCCGACAAGGCCGAGATCCGCGAGGCGGTCGAGGCGCTGTTCGGCGTCAAGGTCGTGAGCGTGAACACGCATATCCGAAAGGGCAAGAGAGTCCGGTTCCGCGGCCGTCCGGGGCGCCGGAGAGACCGCAAGCACGCCGTCGTCAGGTTGGCCGAAGGGCATTCGATCGACTTCTACGCCGGAGCGGGGTGAGGTAGGGACGATGGCGCTTCGAAAGAGCAAACCGACGACGTCGAGTCGACGCGGCGTGGTGTTCGTCGACCGTTCGGACCTGTGGTCCGGTCGGCCGGTAAAGAGCCTGACCGAGGGCCTGCGCGGCAAGGGCGGGCGCAACAACGCCGGGCGGATCACTGCGCGCCGGCGCGGAGGCGGCGCCAAGCGGCTGTACCGGAAGGTGGATTTTCGCCGCAACCGGCTGGACGATCCGGCGACCGTGGTCCGGATCGAATACGATCCCGGACGCACCGCGTTCATCGCGCTGATCCGGTACGGCAACGGAGATCTCTCCTATATCCTCGCGCCGCAGCGCGTCAAGGTGGGCGACGCGGTGGTGTCCGGGGATGCGGTCGACATCAAGCCGGGCAACAGTCTTCCGCTTCGCAACATGCCGGTCGGAACCATCGTGCACTGCGTCGAACTGAAAGCGGGCGCCGGCGGCAAGCTGGCGCGCGCCGGCGGGACCTACGCGCAGTATGTCGGCCGCGACGGAGGCTACGCGCAGCTCCGTCTGACCTCCGGCGAGATGCGGGCGGTCCGTCAGGAGTGCCGGGCGACGGTGGGCGCCGTGTCCAATCCCGACAACGCCAACCGCAAGCTCGGCAAGGCCGGACGCGCGCGGCACATGGGCCAGCGCCCGGAGGTGCGTGGCGTCGCGATGAATCCCGTCGATCATCCGCATGGCGGCGGCGAGGGGCGCAGCTCCGGCGGTCGGCACCCGGTCACCCCATGGGGCAAGCCCACCAAGGGCCGGCGGACGCGAAAGAGCAAGCCGTCGGACAAGCTCATCATCCGGAGCCGGCACCTGCGTCGCCGGCGGCGTCGCTGATACGGGGAGGTCGGCATGGCGAGATCCGTGTGGAAGGGTCCCTTCGTGGACTCGTACGTATTGCAGAAGGCCGAGCGGGCGCACGCCACCGGGAACCGGGCGGTCATCCCGATCTGGTCGCGCCGCTCCACGATCCTTCCGCAATTCGTGGGCCTGACCTTCGGCGTGCATAACGGGCGCAAGCACGTGCCCGTCTCCGTGACCGAGGAGATGATCGGCCACAAATTCGGCGAATTCGCGCCGACCCGAACCTTTACGTCCCATGCCGGCGACCGCAAGGCAAACCGGAGATAATCCGATGACGGAGCAGAGGAGCGCACCGGTAGCGCGGGCCACGGGGCGCATGATTCGCACCAGTCCGCAGAAGCTCAACGAGGTCGCGCGGCAGATCCGGGGTTGCACCGTCGACGAGGCGGACGCGCGGTTGTTCGGCTCCCGGCGCCGCGTGGCGCGCGTCGTCCGCCAGGTGCTCGATTCGGCCGTCGCCAACGCGGAAAACAACCATGACGCGGACATCGACCGGCTGGTCGTCGACGAGGCGTGGGTCGGAAAGAACCTGGTGATGAAACGCGGAGTGCCTCGGGCGCGGGGGCGCTTCGGACGCCTGCTCAAGCCGTTCAGCCAGATCACCATTACGCTGCGAGAGGCGGAGGACGGCTGATGGGGCAGAAGGTCAATCCGATCGGGCTTCGGCTCGGCATCAACCGCACTTGGGAGTCGCGCTGGTACGCGAACGGCCGGGAATACGGCCCGCTGCTGCACGAGGACCTTCAGATTCGGCGGATGGTGCTGCAGCATCTGAAGAGCGATTCCCGCGGCGGGCGCCGCGGGGGGGTGCGGGACGCGGGAATCTCCCGAATCGTGATCGAACGTCCGCACCGCAAGTGCCGGGTCGTCATCCACACGGCCAGGCCCGGCATCATCATCGGGCACGGCGGCGAAAACATCGAACGCCTGCGCCGAAAGCTGGCGAAGGTGACGCGGGCCGAGACGCATCTCGACCTGGTGGAGGTGCGGCGTCC
Source organism: Rhodobacterales bacterium (assembly GCA_965221505.1). GTDB lineage: Bacteria > Pseudomonadota > Alphaproteobacteria > Rhodobacterales > CAZPXZ01 > CAZPXZ01. The sequence continues at coordinate 2,584,213 of CBDCSI010000001.1, read as the reverse complement.
GGAAGCGGACGCGCGGCTGGTCGCGGATAACGTCGTCCAGCAGCTGGAAGGCCGGGCATCTTTCCGTCGGGCGATGCGCCGCGCGGTGCAGAACGCGATGCGCATGGGCGTCGACGGCATCCGGGTTACCGTGGCCGGGCGGCTCGGCGGCGCCGAGATCGCGCGAGTCGAGTGGCACCGCGAGGGGCGGGTGCCGTTGCATACGCTGCGGGCGGACATCGACTACGCCGCCGGGGCGGCCCGAACCGCCTACGGCGTCTGCGGCGTCAAGGTGTGGATCTTCAAGGGCGAAGTCATGGAGCACGACCCGAGCGCGCGGGATCGCCGGATCAACGAGTTCGGCGAGCGCCGTCTGGGACGAAACTGAGGCCTGAACCATGCTGTTTCCGACCAAGTCGAAGCATCGCAAGATGCACAAGGGCCGCATCCGCGGCGTCGCCAAGGGCGGCACGACGCTCAACTTCGGCGCCTACGGCCTGAAGGCGGTGGATCCGGACCGGATCACCTCCCGGCAGATCGAGGCTGCGCGGCGGGCGATCAACCACCATCTCAAGCGGCAGGGCCGCGTGTGGATCCGGATCTTTCCCGACGTGCCGGTCTCGAAGAAGCCGACGGAAGTTCGCATGGGCAAGGGCAAAGGCTCGCCGGAATTCTGGGCCGCGAGAGTAAAGCCCGGCCGGGTGATGTTCGAGGTCGACGGCGTGCCCGGGCCGCTGGCGAAGGAAGCGCTCCGCAAGGCTTCGATGAAGCTGTCGGTGCGCTGCCGGGTCATCGAGCGGATCGAGTAGGACCAGGACCATGAATGTAGCCGAGATGCGCCGCTTGAACGAGGAGCAGCTCGAAGCCGAGGTGCTTCGGCTGAAGCGGGAACAGATGAATTTGCGTTTCCGGTTCGCGCAGGGCGAGCGGGAAGGCGCGGCCCGGATGCGCGCGGCGCGGCGCGAAGCCGCGCGGGCGCTGACGATTCTGGGCGAGAGACGCCGCGAAGGCACTGAGTGAGGACGAGCGGATGCCGAAGCGAATATTGCAGGGCCGGGTCGTCTCCGCCGCGTGCGAGAAGACGGTGACGGTGATCGTCGAACGCCGTTTTCTGCACCCGGTGCAGAAGAAGACCGTGCGGCGGACGAAGAAATATCACGTGCATGACGGAGCGGGCGACGCCAAGGCCGGCGACCTCGTCAGGATTCGCGAATGTCCGCCGGTCTCCCGCACCAAGCGGTGGGAGATTCTCGGCCCGGACGCCGCGTAGGAAAGGGTTGCGGCCATGATCCAGATGCAGAGCCAGCTAGACGTCGCGGACAACTCCGGCGCGCGCCGCGTGCAGTGCATCAAGGTGCTGGGCGGGTCCGGCCGGCGGTTCGCCGGCGTCGGCGACGTCATCGTGGTGTCCGTCAAGGAAGCGATCCCGCGCGGGCGGGTGCGGAAGGGCGACGTGCGCAAGGCGGTGATCGTTCGCACTGCAAAGCCGGTTCGCCGGGCGGACGGGACGTCGATCCGGTTCGACCGCAACGCTGCGGTGATCCTGAACAACAACCTCGAGCCGATCGGGACCCGCATCTTCGGGCCTGTCGTCCGCGAATTGCGGGCGCGCAAGCTGATGCGCATCGTGTCCCTGGCGCCGGAGGTGCTCTGACCATGGCGGCCAAGTTGCGCACGGGCGATCAGGTGATCGTCATTTCCGGGCCGTCGAAGGGCTATCGGGGCGAGATCGAGCGGGTCCTTCGCAGCGAGGGTCGCGCGGTGGTCTCCAATCTCAACACGCGGGTACGGCACGAGAAGGAGATGCCGGGCCGGCCGGCCGGGATCGTCCGCTTCTCGGCGCCGATTCACCTCTCGAACCTGGCGCTGGTCGACCCCCGCGACGACGTGGCGACGCGCGTCGGGTTCCGGTTCGAGGAGACGGAGGACGGCAAGCGCCGACGTGTGCGGTTCGCCAAGCGTTCGGGAGAGCCGATCGATGACTGAAGACGTCTACGTGCCGCGCCTGCAGGCCCTCTACCGGGAGCGGATCGTTCCCGACCTGACGCGGCAATTCGAATACGGCAATCCGATGATGGTGCCGAAGCTGGAGAAGGTGGTGCTCAACATGGGCGTCGGCCGCAGCGCCGGCGACTTCAAGGCCATCGACGCCCATCGGGGGCAGCGCTCCGCGACCGCACGCGAAGACCTGACCCGCATCGCCGGACAACAGGCGGTGGTCACCCATGCGAGGCGGGCCATCGCGAGCTTCAAGCTTCGGGCGGGGCAGCCGGTCGGGGTGATGGTGACCCTGCGGCGCGCCCGCATGTACGAGTTCCTGGACCGGCTGGTGACCATCGCGCTCCCCCGCATTCGGGACTTTCGCGGGTTCTCTGCCCGGAGTCTCGACGGTCGGGGGAATTTTTCGCTCGGAATCCGGGACCACACCGTGTTTCCGGAGATCGATCTGGAGCGCGTCGGCACCGGCTCCCAGGGCTTCGACATCGCCATCGCGACGACCGCCCGGACGGACCGGGAAGCGAAGGCGCTGCTCGCCGGGTTCAATTTCCCGTTCACGGACTGAATCACCGACAGGAGGACACGCATGGCAAAAGTCGGCGCCGTTGAGATCCAGAAAAAGCGTGAGCGGCTCGCGAAAAAATACGCCGAGCGGCGGGAGGCGCTGCGCTCGGTCCTGCACGACCGGTCGCGCCCGATCGAAGAGCGGTTCAAGGCCAGCCTGAAGCTGGCCAAGCTGCCGCGAAACAGTTCCCCGACGAGGCTCCGGAACCGGTGCGGCGTCAGCGGACGTCCGCGCGGCTATTACCGGAAGTTCCAGATGTCGCGGATCGCGCTTCGGGAACTCGCGTCCGCCGGACTCGTGCCCGGCGTCGTCAAGTCGAGCTGGTAGCGCCATGCCCATCGGAGACCCTGTCGGCGACCTGATCACCCGCATCCGCAACGCGCAGATGCGGCGGCGCGCCACGACCCGTTCCCCCTCCTCCCGGCTTCGGCTGGCGGTGCTGGGGACGCTGCGGGACGAAGGCTACATTCGCGGATTCTCGGTCGTCGACGGAGACGGCGGGTTTCCGGAGGTGGAGATCGAGCTCAAGTACCATGACGGACGTCCCGTGATTCGCGAGATTTCCCGCATTTCGCGGCCCGGAAGGCGGGTGTACGCCAAGGCGGATTCGATTCCGCAGGTCCGCGGCGGTCTCGGCGTCGCCATCATGTCCACGTCGCGCGGCGTCATGACGGACGCCGACGCCGTTCGGAACAATCTCGGCGGCGAGCTGCTCTGCCGCGTGTTCTGAGAGCGAGAGGAAAGCCATGTCGCGAGTTGGAAAGGTCCCGGTTCCGGTCCCGGACGGCGTCGCCGTCGCCGTCGACGACGGCGAGGTAACCGTTCGCGGACCGAAGGGCGAGCTCACCTTCGTCGCGCCGCCGGAGGTCGAGGTTCGCTTCGCCGACGGCGCGATCTCGGTGGCGCCGCGGAACAAGAGCAAGCGGGCGCGGCAGATGTGGGGCATGTCGAGGAGCCGGCTGAACAATCTGGTGACCGGCGTCACGCAGGGATTCGAGCGTACGCTCGACATCTCGGGCGTCGGATACCGCGCGCAGATGGAAGGCGGTTCGCTCAAGCTCGCGCTCGGTTTTTCCCACGACGTGGTCTTCCGGCCGCCGGAGGGCGTCTCGGTCGAGACGCCGAGGCCGGTCGAGATCCGGGTCAGCGGAATCGACGCCGTCGCCGTGGGGCAGGCCGCCGCCGACATTCGCGCATACCGGCCCCCGGAACCCTACAAGGGCAAGGGCGTGGCGTTGCGCGGCGAGTACATCTATCGAAAGTCGCCTCGCAAGGCGCAGACCGGGGGATAGGCGATGGCTACCAAGTCGGAACGGTTTGTGCGTCGCCGCGCGCGCTGCCGGAGCCGCCTCCGGCGCGTGTCCGGAGGTCGCGCCAGGTTGTCGGTATTCTGTTCGTCCAAGAACGTCTACGCGCAGGTCATCGACGACCGGAAGGGCTCGACCCTCGCGGCCGCGTCGACCCTCGAGCGGGATCTGGGACTTGTGGGGAAGTGTACGGTCCAGTCGGCCGGCCGCATCGGCGGGCTGATTGCGGAGCGCGCCCTGAAGGCAGGGGTCAAGGCCGTTGTGTTCGATCGCAGCGGCTACCGGTATCACGGCCGAGTCCGTGCGCTCGCAGACGCGGCGCGCGGCGGCGGCCTGGAATTCTAGGGAGCGGAGCATGGCGCGCAGGGAACGGGAGCGGGATCGCGACGGCGCCGATTCCGGTCTGGTCGACAAGCTGGTCCACATCAACCGGGTCGCCAAGGTCGTCAAGGGCGGGCGGCGATTCGGCTTCGCCGCGCTGGTCGTGATCGGCGACGAGAAGGGGCGGGCCGGATTCGGACAGGGCAAGGCCCGCGAGGTTCCGGAAGCGATTCGCAAGGCGACGGAGCAGGCGCGGACGAAGATGATCCGGGTGCCGCTTCGCGACGGACGGACGCTGCACCACGACGTGTCGGGCCGGCACGGGGCGGGACGCGTCGTCCTTCGCCCGGCGCAGCAGGGCACCGGCATCATCGCCGGCGGGCCGCTCAGGGCGGTTTTCGAGGTGCTCGGCGTGCAGGACGTCGTCGCCAAGTCGATCGGAAGCAACAACCCGTACAACATGGTGCGCGCGACCTTCGACGCGCTGCTTCGACAGGACTCGCCGCGCGGCGTGGCCGCACGGCGCAGCAAGACGCCCGCGGAGATTCTGAAGCAGCGGGATTCGCGGGACAGCCGGAGGGCGGCGGCGTGAGTGCGACGGACGGGCGCAAGACCCTCACCGTGCGGCAGACCGGGAGTCCGATCCGGCGTACGAAGGACCAGCGGGCGACGCTGGTCGGCCTGGGCCTGGGGCGGATCGGCCGTACCCGGGTGCTGGAGGACACGCCCGCGGTTCGCGGCATGGTGCGGAAGGTTTCGCATATGGTCGAGATCGTCGGAGAGGACTCATGAGCGATACGGAATCCTCCAGGCCCGTAGCGGAGTCGGAGACGGAGACTCCGAACGCGGAGGCGACTGCGGGCGACGGCGGCGAGACGCGGCCGGAGTCCGAGAGCGCGGCTTCGCCGGCGGAACGGGACGAACCGGCCGCAGACGCCGGGGCTGAGGCTCGCGAAGCCGACGAAGGCGTCGCGGCGGACGCGCCGGCGGCGGCTGCAGAGGCCGAGTCGGACGTCCTGTCCGCTGCGGAGGCGGACGAGCGCGATGACGGCCAGACGCCGGAAGACGAATCGCCGGCGGACACGGCGGCCGGGCAGGTCGCGGCAGAATCGGCGGATGCGGCCGCCGAGGCGGATGTTGCGGTCGGAAGCGTCGGCGCGGAGGCGGTCGAACAGGCCGAATCGGATGCGCCGCCGGCGGAAGCGTCCGACGGGTCGTCTCCGCCGGGGAACGGCATCGGCGCGGCCGCCGCGCTGGCGCTCGGCGGGCTGCCACTGCCGCCCGGATCGAGGTCCGCACGCCACCGGGTCGGGCGGGGACCCGGCTCCGGCAGGGGAAAGACCTGCGGTCGGGGGACGAAGGGGCAGAAGTCGCGCGCCGGCGTGGCGTTGAACGGGTTCGAAGGCGGGCAGATGCCCATCCACATGCGCATGCCCAAGCGCGGGTTTCGCAACACGCCGTTCCGCCGGACGCCGGTGCCGGTAAACCTCGACCGCATTCAGGCGGCCGTGGACGCGGGCAAGCTCGACGCCGGAGCGGTGATTGACGCGGCCGCGTTGAGGCGGGCGGGCATCGTGCATCGCGCGCCGGACGGGGTGCGGATTCTCGGGCGCGGCGCGCTCGCTTCGGCGCTGCGGATCGAGGCTGTCGGCGCTTCGGCGACCGCGACCGCGGAGATCGAGCGGGCCGGCGGCAGCTTTTCGCGGACCGGCCACGCAGGGGGTAGCAGCGGCAAATGACCTCGACGGCAGAGCAGCTCGCGTCCAGCATGAGCTGGAGCGCGTTCGGGCGCGCAAAGGAGCTGCAGCAGCGCATCTGGTTCACGCTCGGCCTGCTGATCGTGTATCGGCTCGGCACCTACGTGCCGATGCCGGGAATCGACGCGGAACAGCTGGCGCGGTTCGTGGAACAGACCCAGAGCGGCATCCTCGGCGTGTTCAACGTGTTCGCCGGCGGCGCCGTGGGCCGGCTGGCGATCTTTGCCCTCGGCATCATGCCCTACATCTCCGCCTCGATCATCATGCAATTGATGACTTCGATGGTCCCGGAGCTGGAGCGCTTGAAGAAGGAAGGCGAACAGGGCCGGAAGCGGATCAACCAGTACACCCGCTACGGAACCGTGTTTCTCGCCACCCTGCAGGCCTGGGGCATCGCCGCCGGCCTGGAGGGCCAGGGGCTGGCGACCGAACCCGGCCTCTTCTTCCGCTCTTCCGCCACCATCGCGCTGGTCGGCGGAACCGTCTTCATGATGTGGCTCGGCGAGCAGATCACGGCGCGGGGCGTCGGCAACGGCATTTCGCTGATCATCTTTGCGGGAATCATCGCCGAACTGCCGGGTGCGCTGGCGCGCCTGTTCGAGTTCGGCCGCACTGGGCAGCTCTCCGCCGCGATCATCGTCGGCGTGCTCGTCTTCGCGATCGCCGTCGTGGCGTTCGTCGTGTTCGTGGAGCGCGGACAGCGAAGGCTGAACATCCAATATCCCCGGCGTCAGGCCGGCAATCGCGTCATGCAGGGGCAAACCTCGCACCTGCCGCTCAAGGTGAATACCGCCGGGGTCATCCCGCCGATCTTCGCCTTCTCGCTCTTGCTCCTGCCGGTGACGGTGGCGAGTTTTTCGGCCGAGGCCGGCCCGGGCTGGCTGACCACGGTGACGAGCCTTCTCGGGCGCGGGCAACCCCTGTATCTGGTCCTGTTCGTGGTGATGATCGTGTTCTTCGCGTTCTTTTACACGGCGGTCGTCTTCAACCCGGAGGACGTTGCGGAGAACCTGCGCAAGCAAGGCGGCTTCATTCCGGGCATTCGGCCGGGCCGACGTACGGCCGAGTACATCGACTACGTGCTGACGCGTCTGACGGTCGTCGGATCGGCGTATCTCGTCGCCGTCTGCCTCCTGCCTGAGTTCCTGATCTCGGAGGTCGGCGTTCCGTTCTACTTCGGCGGCACTTCGCTCCTGATCGTGGTCAGCGTGACCATGGACACCCTCTCGCAGATCCAGGGACACCTGATCGCGCACCAGTACCGGGCCACGCTGCGGCGGGCCGGTTCGGGCCGGCGGCGGAAACGAATTCGATGAACGTCGTGCTATTGGGCGCGCCCGGCTCGGGAAAGGGAACCCAGGCCAGACGGATCGCCGACTGGATGGGCGTTCCCCAGCTCTCGACCGGCGACATGCTTCGCGCGGCGGTCGAGAGCGGCTCGCCGGTCGGCGTCCGGGCGAAGGAAGTCATGGACCGGGGCGCGCTCGTGTCGGACGACATCGTCTCCGGCGTGGTCGCGGAACGCCTGGACGGGCCGGACACCGAACCCGGCGCCGTGTTCGACGGGTATCCGAGGACCGTCGCGCAGGCGGCGGATCTGGACCGGCTGCTCTCGGAGCGAGAGCGCAAGGTAGACCGCGTCCTGGAAATCCGGACCGAGGATTCGCTTCTGGTGGAACGGATCGTACGGCGCTTCACCTGCGAGGCCTGCGGCGAGGGATACCACGAGGTGCACAAACGCCCGGCAGTCGACGGCGTGTGCGACCGGTGCGGCGGCACCCGGTTCTCGCGCAGGGCGGACGACAACGAGGAGACGGTCCGGCGGCGGCTGGATTCGTACCATCGGGAAACCTCGCCCCTGATCGCGCGGTACCGGGCGTCCGGGTTGCTGACGTCGGTGGACGGCGCCGTCGCGATCGACGAGGTCGCGACCGCGGTGGACGCGGCCCTGGGTCGGGAGGAAGGCGCGGCTGCCGCCTAGCGGCGAGCGAGTCGACGGCAAGGAGGAAGGGCATTGGCACGCATAGCTGGAGTGAACCTGCCGACGGGCAAGCGCTGCGTGATCGCGCTCTCGTACATACACGGGATCGGTCGTTCGAGCGCGCGGGACATCTGCGAGCACGCCGGGATTCCGGCGGAGCGGCGCGTGAACGAGTTGAGCGAGGCGGAAATCGCCCGCATCCGCGAGACCATCGACCGGAGCTACACGGTCGAAGGCGACCGGCGCCGGGAGGTCGCGGTAAACGTCAAGCGGCTGATGGATCTGGGCTGCTACCGCGGTCTGCGGCACCGTCGCCGGCTTCCGGTTCGCGGCCAGCGGACCCATACCAACGCGCGGACGCGGAAGGGTCCCGCGCGGCCCATCGCCGGCAAGAAGAAGTAGGTGCAGGAGAGACTCTGAATGGCAACGGATCGGGGGCGGTCGCGCAGGCGTGTCCGCAAGAACATCACCGCCGGCATCGCGCATGTCCGGGCGTCGTTCAACAACACCATGATCAACATTACGGATGCCCAGGGAAACACCATCGCCTGGTCCTCCGCTGGCCTGGTGGGCTTCAAGGGGTCCAGAAAGTCGACGCCGTTCGCCGCCCAGGTCGCGGCGGAAGACGTCGGTCGGAAAGCCCAGGAACACGGGGTGACGACCCTGGAGGTCGAGGTTCTCGGGCCCGGGTCGGGTCGGGAATCGGCGCTCAGGGCATTGCAGGCCGTGGGATTTACCATTACATCCATTCGCGAAGTCACTCCCATTCCACACAACGGATGCCGGCCGCCAAAACGGCGGCGGGTTTGAGGCGCGATCCCGCGTGAGCGCGCCTGTCCCTGTTTTCATGGAGCCTCAAGTTGACTGAACAGCACTGGACCAACCTGACCCGGCCCGAAGAAGTTCGTGTGCAGCCCGGACCGAATCCCGAGCGAGAGGCGACGTTGAGCGTCGAGCCGCTCGAGCGCGGGTTCGGCGTCACGCTCGGCAACGCGCTGCGCCGGGTGCTCCTGTCGAGCCTTCGCGGCGCGGCCGTGACCAAGATTCACATCCACAACGCCCTGCACGAGTTTTCGTCGCTTCCGGGCGTCCGGGAGGACGCCACGGACATCGCGCTGAACTTGAAGCGCGCGGCCATTCAAATGCCCAACGACGGACCGGTCGAGTTACAGCTGACGGCGATCGGTCCGAAGGAAGTGACCGCCGGCGACATCGACCCGACCGGCACGTTCGTCAAGATCTGCAACCCGGAACACCCGATCTGCCATCTTGACGACGGCGCATCCATCAGCGTCCAGATGACGGTGGAATCCGGCAAGGGCTACGCGCCGGCGACCAGCCAGACCGGCAAGAAGTCCGATCACGGCTGGATGAACGTGGACGCGATTTTCACGCCGGTTCGGCGGGTTTCCTTTACGGTCGGTCCGGCCCGCGTTGGAGGCGACTACGGCTACGACAAGCTGACCATCGAGGTCGAGACGGACGGAACGATCAGTCCGGAAGACGCGGTCGGGATCGCGGCCCGGATCGTTCAGGACCAGATGTCGGTGTTCGTCAATTTCGGCGAGGCGCGAACGGAGCCCAGAGCGTCCCCCGGGGGTCCGCTGGCGGAGGACGCCCGGCTGAAGAGGCGAGTGGACGAGCTGGAGTTGACCGTACGGGCCAACAACGCGCTGAAGGGCGAGAACATCCTGTTCGTCGGGGATCTGATCCAGTGGACGGAGGACGAACTCAAGATGCGGACTCCGAATCTGGGCAACAAGTCGATCGACGGCATCAAGTCGGAACTTCAGCGGATGGATCTCTCGCTCGGGACCAACGTGGAGAATTGGCCGCCGGACAGCCTCGAGCGGACGGTTGCGGACGAGTAGGGGCAAAGGCAGGAGCATACGGGAATGCGACACGGCAAGGCGCACCGAAAACTCAACCGGACCCCGGCGCACCGGAAATCGATGTTCGCCAATATGGCTTGCTCGCTGATCGAGCACGAGCAGATACGAACGACGCTGCCCAAGGCGAAGGCGTTGCGGCCCTATGTCGAGCGGCTGGTTACCCTGGGCAAGCGCGGAGACCTGCACGCCCGAAGGCTCGCGCTGTCGCGCATTCGCCAGACGAAGGCGGTCGGAAAGCTCTTCTCGACCCTGGCGCCGCGCTACGAGTCGCGCGCCGGCGGCTACACCCGCATTCTCCGGGCAGGTTTTCGCTACGGCGACAACGCTCCGATGGCGGTGATCGAGTTCGTGGAGCGGAACAAGGACGCCAAGGGCGCCGGGGACCGGGCACGGGTCGAAGCCATGCGGGCGCGCGGAACGGAGGACGACTGATCTCGACGGCCCAGGCGCCCCTCGGCCGGTCTTTCGGCCGGCGCCTGTGGATCGCGGCGCTAGCCGCCTGCTGGATCGCCTGGATCGGAAGCCCTGCCGGGTCGGCGGAGCGAGCGCCTGCGGACCGGCTCGAGATCGAGCTGTCCTTTGCCGGGGCGGTGCGCAGCGCGCTGCCTTCCGTCGTGAGCATTTACGCCCGGCGCGTCGTGCGCGAGCGCGGCTTGTTCGACGTCAGCCCCTTCTTTCGCGAGTTTTTCGGCGGAATGTTCCCGGAAGGCTCTCGCCGCCGGATCGAGAACTCCCTGGGTTCGGGAATTGTCGCTCGCTCCGACGGAGTCGTCGTAACCGCCGACCATGTCATCCGGGGCGCCGAAGAGATCCGCGTGGTGCTGGCGGACCGGCGCGAGTTCTCGGCCGAGATTCTCCTGTCCGACAAGATCGCCGACCTTGCCGTACTCCGGTTGACCGACCTGGGAGGCGAAGGGCTTCCCGCGCTAGAGGCGCGCGACGCCGACGAGCTGGAGATCGGCGACCTGGTGCTTGCGATCGGGAATCCCCTCGGGGTCGGCCAGACCGTCACCTCGGGCATCGTCTCCGCCCTCGCGCGAAGCAACGGCGACGGCACGTATTACGTCCAGACCGACGCCGCGATCAACGTCGGCAACTCCGGCGGCGCGCTGATTGACGCGGCCGGCCGCCTCGTGGGCATCAACACCGCCATCGTCACCCGGTCCGGCGGCTCGGACGGAATCGGATTCGCCGTGCCGTCGAATCTCGCCATGCGCGCGGTCGACGCGGCCATGGCCGGCGATCGAGAACTCCCGAAACCCTGGGCCGGAATCAACGGACAGGAAGTCACGCAGGAGATCGCCGAAGTTGTGGGCCTGGATCGGCCTCGCGGGTTCCTGGTCAATCTCGTCGATCCCCGTAGCGGGTTCCGGGACGCCGGTATCGAGGCGGGCGACGTATTGCTCGCCGTGGACGGCCACGCGATCCATACGCGCTCGGACCTGATCTACCGCATGCTTCTCGGCGGCCCAGAAAAAGAGGCGCAGGTGACGGTTCTGCGCGACGGGGACGAGATGCGCCGCGAGGTGCCGCTCATGCTGCCGCCCCTCGAGCCGGAGCCGGATTCGCTTCGCTTCGGGCAGCTCTCCGGCCCGTTCTCCGGTGCCGAGGTCGCGAATGCGAGTCCTGCGCTTGCGGTCGAGATGGGCGTTCCCTCTGTGGGCGTCGAAGGCGTCATCGTCAGACGGGTCGGCGGACGGGCCGCTCGCTGGCTGCGCCCCGGCGACCTGGTCCGCAGCGTGGACGGCAACCGGATCCGGACGGTGCCGGAACTTGCGGAAGCGATCCGACTGGCCGGCCAGCGGGTGGCAGTGATAATCGAGCGCGACGGGCGACGGCTGTCTGCGGAGTTCGGCCGGTAGCGTCCGATGTCGGAGCGTCCGACGGCTTCCGCGACCGTTCCGCTGGCGGAACGGCTTCGTCCTCAGTCGCTCGAAGACGTGGTCGGCCAGGAGCGTCTCCTCGGTCGCGACGGTCCCATCGGACGCATGATCCGCACCGGCGCCTTCGCCTCATTCGTGCTCTGGGGCCCGTCGGGGACCGGCAAGACCACCATCGCCCGTCTCGTCGCCGCCCGGAGCGGCCACCGATTCGTTCCGTTGAGCGCGGTGTTCTCGGGCGTCGCGGAACTGCGTAAGGCGTTCGGGGCGGCCCGGCTCCGCCGGGACGAGGGGGAGGGGACCTTTCTGTTCGTGGACGAGATCCACCGGTTCAACCGGGCGCAGCAGGACGCCTTCCTGCCGCCGGTCGAGGAAGGCGCCGTGATTCTCGCGGGCGCGACCACCGAGAATCCGTCCTTCGAACTCAACTCGGCGCTTCTCTCCCGATTGCAGGTCTTCATCTTGCGGCGTCTCGGAGAGGAGTCGCTGGAGGCGCTCCTGCAGCGTGCGGAGGCGGACGCCGGAAGGGAGCTTCCGCTGGACGCGGGCGCGCGGGCGGCCCTGATCGCCATGGCGGACGGCGACGGCAGGGCGGTTCTCAACCTGGCCGAGCAGGCGCTGACCTTCGAGGGCGAGCAGCGGCTCGGCGTCGCGGAGCTCTCGGCGCAGCTCGCCCGACGGGCCGCGGTCTACGACAAGGGCCGGGACGAGCACTACAACCTGATCTCCGCGCTGCACAAGAGCGTGCGCGGCTCCGATCCGGACGCCTCGCTCTACTGGCTCTACCGGATGCTGGACGCCGGCGAGGATCCGCTCTACGTCGCTCGTCGCGTCGTGCGCATGGCCATCGAGGACATCGGCATCGCGGATCCGGATGCGCTTCCCCAGGCGATCGCCGCCAGGGATGCGTACGAGTTCTTGGGCTCGCCGGAGGGCGAGCTGGCCATTGCGCAGGCTGTCGTCTACTGCGCCACGGCGCCGAAGTCGAACGCGGTATACGCGGCTTCGAAGGCGGCGCGAAAGTGCGTCGCGGCCAGCGGCTCGCTGCCGCCGCCCATGCAAATCCTGAACTCGCCGACGCGCCTGATGAAGGAGAGCGGCTACGGGGACGGATACCGCTACGACCACGACGAACCGGACGCGTTCTCCGGACAGGAGTATTTTCCGGACGGAATGCCGCGCCGCCGGTTCTACGATCCGCCCGAGCGGGGATTCGAACGCAAGATCCGTCAGCGGCTGCAATACTGGAGCCGGCTTCGCGCCAAGCGGCGCTCGGAGGAGGAGACGTGACGCCGCTCGATTCGCTCGCGCGGTCCGCGCATGCGTCGCGTCGGGGTCGGTTCCCGGTCGCCGAATCGGCGCCGCCGAGGGGATAGCGTCCGATGCCGGTCCGCATCCTGCGGGTGGAAACCGACGAGGAGGGGATGCGGCTCGACCGCTGGCTTCGGCGCCGGATCCCGGGGTTGCCGCAGGGCCGGATCGGTCGGCTGGTGCGAACGGGCAAGATCCGGATCGACGGGCGCAAGACCGAAATCGGACAGAGGTTGCGATCGGGAGCTGAGGTGCGGGTTCCGCCGCTCGCGTCCGCCGGGCAGCAACGCTCGCGGCCGGTTTTGCGCACGGCGCCTGACGACATTCGGCGGTTCGAGCGTTCAATTCTGTACCGGAACGCGAGCGTTCTGGCCATCGACAAGCCGTCCGGGCTGGCGGTCCAGGGCGGGACCGGACAGAGCCGCAGCGTGGACCGGATCGCCGCCGCATGGGCGGGCCGGAATCGGGAAGCGCCACGGCTGGTGCATCGAATCGACCGGGACACTTCGGGCGTGGTCTTGCTGGCTCTGAACCGGCAGAGCGCCGTCTCCCTCGCCGCGGCGTTCCGGGATCGCCGGGTTCGGAAGACCTATTGGGCGGCGGTCGAGGGAGCGCCGGAGCGCGCGCAGGGAATGCTGTCGGGCCCGTTGGTGCAGGACGAACGGTCCGGGCGGCGCCGCACCCGGGTGGCCGCAGACGACGATCCGGGAGCGAGGGACGCGTCGACGGAATACGCGACGCTGGCCACTGCCGCGGACGGCGGCTGCGCCTGGCTGGCGCTCCGCCCGCATACCGGTCGCACGCACCAGATTCGCTCCCACCTGTCGGCGGCGGGCTCGCCGGTTCTCGGCGACAGTCGCTACGGAGCGGGTCGCGCGGGCGTTTCCGGCGCCGCACCCAGGCTCTGCCTTCATGCGCGGTCGCTGCGGTTTCCGGACCCGGAGACGGGCGCCGCGGTCGAGGTCGCCGCACCCCTCGACGAGGCGCTCCGGCGGGTCTGGGCGAAAATGGGCTGGCACGCGGCGGACGCGCCTGCCGATCCGTTTCGGGACGCATGACGCTCTCCGTCGAGCGAATCGAGGGCGAGTACGTTCTCTGCCGCGGTGGGCGAGCCCTTCGCACGCCCGGCGGCGAAACGGTTCGACTTCCGCTCGAATCGATGGCGGCTTCCCTGCTTCGCGAACTGGAGGAGGCGGGACCGCGAGCGACGCTCGGGGCCGGACCGGTCGGTCGGCTGGCGGCGCTTGCGCTCGACCGGGTCCGTCCGGCGAGGGAGACGTTTTTTGCCAGGGTCCTGGCATACGGCAATGCGGACCTGCTGGCGTACCGGGCGTCGTCTCCGCCTGAGCTGGTGCGTCGCCAGGAGGCCAATTGGGACCCGATCCTGCACTGGGCGGAGACGGAACTCGGCGCGCGACTCAGGACGGGGGTCGGGGTCGTTCCGTTCGATCAGGACGGCGGGGTCTTGCAGGCGTTGGGGGACGCCGTCCGGCAGACGCTGCCGCACAGGGGGCGGGACTTTGCGCTGGCCGCGACGGGCGAGATGACGACGTTGAGCGGTTCCCTTCTCCTGGCGATGGCGACGGCGCGAGGCCGGCTCTCGGCCACGGAGGCATGGTCGGCCTCGACCGTCGACGAGGACTGGCAATCCGAGCGTTGGGGAGCGGACGCAGAGGCCGTCGCAGCGCTCGATCGCCGGAGGAGGGCCTATCTGGATGCGGACCGGTTGTTTGGGGCGCTGACCGGGAACGCGCGCGTCGGGTAGCCGAATCCCGACGATCGGCGAGAACGGCGAAATAGCGATCTCCGTTGCCGCCCGCGGTCAGCGGTCGACATGTGCGACGCCTTTCGGGCACGGGTTCGGTCGGTTGGCGCAACTCCCGGATCTCGGGTCGTGCGAACGGTCGACGAGGCCGTCGGCGGCGATCCGCCGGGATCGTCGGCGTGCCGCGAGTCGGGGCCCGTCCTGCCGCGGCGTGGAGCTAGCGCCGAACCCGAAGCGGGTTTCTTCGTCGAGCCGGCAAATGTGGCGAGACTTCACTTGACGGGCGTTGATAAGCAATTCACGGTCATGCAGAACGTCGCGCTCGGTCGCCCGTGCACGGGTGGGAGTCGCGGCAGGTTGTGAGAGTCATGGACGAACGGGGGTGTCCGCTCGGTCCTGAGGCTCGGGTCAGCAGCCTGTTGTGGCGCGCGGCGTGACGAGTCGAGTGTCGATGACGAGGGCGGAACATGATCGGCAATTTTGCGCATGGCGACGGGCGGAGTCTGAAGGGTCTCCTCGGCGGCGGGGCGTCCTTCCGTTCGGCGGCCGGTCTCGGTCGGCTGAGCGAAGGGACTCGTCGGGACGAATCGGGGAAGGGGGCCCGTGGCGGCGTTGAAGAGGAGGACGAGGCTCCGATTCGCCTGAGCGAGTCGAAGTGCGCAGGTCGCGAGAGCGGCGGGCACCGGGGGGCAGCAGGCGGACGGTCCGCCGGCAAGCGGTCGCGAGGACGGCGTAGCTTTGCCGCACTGGCGCTCGGGGCGGCGGTTACCGTTGCGTGCGCAGCCGCTGTGACCCAAGCCCAGACGGCACCGGACCCGGAGAATTTCTGGATCGAAACGGAAGACGATCTCTTTACGCTGCATTGGACCGCGGACGCGCGATATGCGGTCGATGTCGAGTGGTGGCACACGGGAGTATCGCCGACGACCACCCGAATTCCCTTGGCGGACGTGACGGACGAGGGTGGCGGCGCTTATAGCGCAAAAGTAACCGGCGCCCGTTTCGGGATCAACCCGTCCTCCGTCAGTTGGGTCGCTGTGAAAATGGCGCTATGCCCGCCGTCACCGGGCGTCTGTAGTGGGAATGTGCCCGGAAGCCATGCCTACTACTACACCGGCATGCACACGGCCCCGGAGAATCTGACCACTGTGGTTAGTTCCGATAGCGCGAATTTGATATGGGACGTTTCGGGACCCGGCAATGTTGCGTTCTATGAGGTCAGATTCGCCCCAGGTACGACGGTGCCTCCGGACACGCCCTGGTCAAGAATATCAGGTAGCGCTTCGTGGAGCACGTCGCACCTCCTCGGCGGCTTGAGAAACGGATTGCAGTATTCCGCGCAGATTCGCTACGGCTATGGCCATGTGCGAAGCCAGCCGTCGAACACTGTGACCTTCACCCCGAATTCGCTTGAGGGTGCCGCACCTGACGCCCCGTCGGTTTGGTTGGTATACGGAGACGGTTTCGTTACGGTCCACTGGGCGCCAAACGGACGGCAGCATGTTCGCAATTGGCAGGTACGGTATGTCCGGCTTGGTGACGGGTCTCCATGGACACACCCGCTGACTGTACCGGGGGGCAGCCGGGCACGGTCCCATACGTTTCATGTCTCGAGTGGCTACGCATACCGTTTTGTAGTTTGGGGGACCAATTCCGCTGGTACGGGACTTAGCGCTCAGTCACACATTGCATTTGTGGGTCCGCCACCGAGCGTAGAGGTCGTTGCCGAAGACGAGAAACTGAGCCTCTCCTGGCCGGACCCGGGGTATGCCGAAATCACCAAATACGGAGTGCAGGTCGACAACGGCTATTGGTCAACGATCACGCCGACGGCATCCAACGGCAGGTTCACCCACGAAATACCGTCGCTTGCGAACGACCGTCGGTATCGCGTGCGAATCCAGCCTCGCACCTTCGTTGCCTTCGGACCGTGGGCCGAGGTCTACGGGACGCCCACGGCGCCTGTCGCGCAGGGAGCTCCGTCCCGTCCCACCGGATTCGAGGCGCAGCCCCGCGACGGCGCAATCCTGCTGGTCTGGGACTCGATGGCAGACGCGACGGGCTGGGAATACCGGCAGCAACTCAGCGCCTCGACTTGGGGAAGCTGGACGACGGTTGCCGGCGTCGGAGCCTCGACCTCGTCCGTGGAGGTAGGCCAACTCACGAACGGGACCGCCTATCGGTTTCAGGTTCGCGCCACCAACGCATCCGGAACGGGGCCCGCGTCCGCAGAACGGGTAGCCGTACCGAGGGCGCCGTCGGTCCGACCCTCCGCACCGAACCGTCTCTGGACGATCGCGCAAAACGGTCAAGTCGAGCTCCTGTGGGACGGCTTGGCGGACGTCCAAAAGTGGCAGTATCAGCAGAGAGCCGGGGGTGGCGCGTACGGCGGATGGATCGATGTGCCGAGGAGTGCAGCGAGGGACGAGAACGAGGACGGATACCTCGTTACCGGACTCCAGAACGGGATCACGTACGGATTTCGGATTCGGGCAGTGAACTCGGCAGGTGTGGGGACAGCCTCCGCGGAAGCGGTCGGGAGGCCTGTCGCGCCGCCGGGCGTCCCGAGCAATTTCAGGGCGTTCGGCAGCAATCGACAGCTCGCGTTGTTTTGGGATCCGAGTCCCGACGTCGACTTGGTTCAATACAGCTACGTCGAACAAAACGGATCCTACACGTCCGGCGGATGGGTCAGCATCCCGGATAGCGGCTACGAGGGCGTCAATCGCGGCGGGTTTCTCGTACAAACGTCTCGTACCATTTCGGATCTCGACGTAAAGCTGCGGGCCGTCAACGGCAGCGGAATCGGCGTGTCGACGACGAACGTTCGCGCCGCAAGTCAGGCGCCGGCACCGCCGACGAAGCCGAGCGGGTTTTCTGCGATTGGCGCAGACTCGTCGGTAGCCCTGTCCTGGACCGAACAATCCGCTGCCACCAAGTGGCAATATCGGCAGAAGTCCGGCACCCAGAGCTTCGGCGATTGGCAAGACGTTCCCACGAGCGCGTACGGGGAGAGCCATGACGGCAGCTACACCGTTACAGGCCTGACCAACGGAACGGCGTATACGTTCGAGTTGCGGGCGGTGTCTCCTGCAGGAGCCGGGAACGAGTCGGACGAAGCGATTGCGACCCCCGCCGCGGCTGACCTGGTGCCGATGCTGTCCGGCATGGGTGCACCGGACATTCCGACACTGACGGTGGACTACTTGTCCGAGGCGCTTCCTTCCGCTGTCGGGGCGGACGGCGCCCTCACCTACAAGCTGGAGTTGTTGGACGGCAGTGCGCTGCCGGCCGGCGTCTCCTTCGACGCTGCTGCGCGGACTTTCGCGGTAGACGTTTCCGCGCTGACCGGCACCCTGCCGCTGACCTATTCGCTTCGGTACTTCGCAATCGACGACGACGGTACCGCGGACACCGCCGACGACGACGAGTCGGCCGCCGTCGAATTTGCAATTCGCATTTCCTCAGACCTTGGTCCGGCATTCGCGACCGGTGCGTCGGTCGTGTCGGTCGTCGCGACGCAATACGAGCCTATCTCGCCGGTCACGCCGCCGGCGGTCGCCATGGCCGGAAACGGCGCCACCTCCTATGCGCTGACGCCGGCTCTTCCCGACGGGCTCGTGTTCGATCCGACAACGAGAATTCTGAGCGGCACCCCGACAACGGCTCTCCCGCCCACAACCTATGCTTATTCGGCCTCGGATTCGGACAATCATCTCGCCGCCGGGGACGAGGCGTCCTTGACGTTTACCATTGCGGTAGACGGCGTTCCGTCCTTCGGCAATTCGACCATTCGGGATCAGGTTCTTGTCGAGGACACGCCGATTCGCGTGTTGACGCTTCCCGAAGCCATCGGAGGGGACGGCGGCGTTACATACGCGCTGACCCCGGCGCTTCCCTCCGGGCTGAGTTTCGATCCGGCTTCGCGACAGGCCAGCGGCACTCCAACTTCGCCGCAAGCGGCGACAAGTTATGTGTATACGGCGACCGACGGTGACGGCAGTCAGGCGACGATCACCTTTCAGGTCTCTGTGGAAGAAAGGGATCGATCGCCCACGTTCCTGGGAGCACAGGTTCCGGATCAAGTCTGGGCGCAAGACGCTACGCTGATAGACGGCTTCGCTCTGCCCGCTGCTTCAAGCGGAAACGGCAACTTAGCCTATTCCTTGACGCCGGCTCTCCCGACCGGACTGCAGTTCGATTACCCTTCCCTGACAATCACCGGAACGCCTTCGACGGCGCAAGCCGCAACGCAATACAGCCTGACGGCTACGGACCTGGACGGTGACACGTCGACACTTGTGTTCACGATTGCGGTTTTGGCCGAGAATCGTTTTCCTGACTTCGGTGGAGCGGGGCTGGGAGACCAGTATTGGACGGTCGGCATGCCGGTCACTCCTTTAGTGCTGCCCGAGGCAACGGGTGGCAACGGTTGGCTGCGCTACAGTATCGCTCCGGAGCTTCCGGCAGGCGTGACGTTTGATCCGGTGACCCGATCCATTCAAGGCGCTCCGAGTGCGACGCACGCGTACGCGCAATACAGCTACACCGCAGTCGACGCGGATGGCGACGAGTCAACGATACTGTTGCGAATTGCAGTGGCCCCGCCCCCGGTGGAGCGGGCGGTCCCGCTGGCGCCCTGGACCGAAGTGCTCCCGGGAGACGGGCAACTCGTCATAAATTGGGGGCCTTCCGCAGGCTCCCCCTACGTCGACTCATGGACATTGTCAGTGTGGGGGCCATCCTATTACTTTACACAAAGCTATCAGGGCGGAGACCATTCGCGCTCCGTTACGGTCGGAGGATTGACAAACGGGGGTGGGTATTCGTTTCAGCTTCAAGGTCGCAACAGCTTGGGGCTAGGAAGTCGCACGAGTTGGGAATACGTAACTGTGGGCGCTGCGCCGAACGTTGATGTTATCGCCGGCGACGGGACCTTGCGTCTGTCCTGGCCCGATCTTGGGTACACGGTCACCGCCTGGGACCTTTGGGTGGACGACTCCTTGGCACGAATCACGCCTACAGAGTCGGCTGGTTCGTTTTCCTATACGGTTTCGTCTCACGGAAAGTACTCGTCGCTCTTTAACGACAAACGGTATCGGCTGGCGCTTTATCCGATCGTCACCTACGGATATGCCGTAGCGCCGGCGATCTTGTATGGAACTCCGACGGCCAGCCCTCCCAGCGGGGCGCCGGCGCGGCCGAGCGGGTTCGCTGCGGAGGGTCGTGATCGAGCCGTATATCTCTCATGGAACGCGATCTCAACGGCAACGTCATGGGAATACCGTCAGGGGACAGGTGATTCGCGTCACTGGGCCGCTTGGCAATCCGTTCCCGACAGCGGCCCGTCGACGACTTCCGTACTGATCGGGGACCTCGTCAACGGTACCGAGTACCGATTTCAGGTCCGTGCCGGCAACGCGACCGGCAAGGGGGAAGAGACAGGGGAACGAACGGCAACCCCCCTGCCTCAAGCGGCACCTTCGCCGAAACTCTCCGCTTTGGGTCGCAACGGGCTGGTGGAGCTGCGTTGGCTTCCTGTGCCCAATGCCCTGAAGTGGCAGTATCGCCAGAGATCCGGGGCAGGCGCATTCGGTCCGTGGATCGACGTGCCGGATAGCGCTGACGGTGGGCCGAATGAAGTCGGTCATGACGTATCCGGCCTCACGAACGGCATTTCCTACGGATTTCAGGTTCGGCCCGTCAGCTCGGACCGGACGGGATCGGAGTCGAATGAGGCGGTTGCCATGCCGATCGGCCTGCCCGCGGCCCCCACCAACTTTCTTGCCGTGGCGGGCGACGCCGAGGTACTGCTTCATTGGGATCCAATTCCGGAGGCACAGGCCTTTCGGAGTCGTTGGGGAGTATTCGACGGATACCGGACGTCATTCGGTTCGTGGTACAACATTCCAAACAGTGCGACAGGCGAAGCCAACGAAAGGTCGTACAGGGTTGCTGGTTTGGAGAATCGCAAGACCTACTGCTTCGAGCTTCGCGCGATCAACTTGGCGGGTCGAGGCGCAACGTCGGCAGTCTGCAATCGACCGGATACAGGCGCACCCGGTAACCCGATCGGCGTAAGCGTTTCTCCAGGGAACGCAGCCGTACGGTTGGACTGGGCGGTGATGCCCGGTGTCCAGATGTGGCAATACCAGTACAAGGCCGCCGGTCAGGATTATGGCGGCTGGACCGACGTTCTCGATAGCGCACCCGGCGAGACTAACTCGGACGGAACGGACGTGGGAGGTTTGACCAACGGCACGGCATACACGTTCCGGGTTCGGGCGGTGAACGCGGCGGGAGAGGGCAACCCGTCGCAAGAGGTATCGGCGACTCCCGTGCGGCCCGACTCGGCACCCGCGTTTCTCGCTACGATCGTGCCTCCGCTTCCGCGCATTACCGTGGATTTGGTGTCGAACCCGCTCCCTGTCGCAACCGGCGGGGATGGCGGGATTTCCTACGTGCTGGAGCGGAGTGACGGGAGTTCTCTCCCCGCTGGCATGAACTTCGAATCAAGCGCACGAACCTTGTCCGTAGACGTCTCGGCAGTGACGGATATTCTGCCAAAGACGTATGCGCTCCGGTATGTTGCGGTGGACGACGACGGAACGATCGACATCGCAGACGACGACAAGTCGGTGCCCATCGAGTTCAACGTCTCGGTTAACCGCGACCGGAAGCCCGCTTTCGCGGCCACTGCGTCCGTTTCTTCGGTCGTTGCGACTCAAGGCACACCCATTTCCCCGGTGTCGCTGCCGGCCGTTCGGGTATCCGGCAACGGCACCCCGACCTATAGCCTTCAGCCGGCCCTTCCGGCCGGCCTCGAGTTCGACGCCGACGCGCGGCGGCTGAGCGGAACAGCTACGGCGCAATTCCCGGCGACGACCTACACCTACCGCGCCGCGGACGAAGACAATCACACAGCGACGGCAGACACGGCCGAATTGACCTTCACGGTTGAGGTAAATGCGGTCCCGTCCTTTGGCGGCGCAACCGTACCGGACCGAGTCTGGGTAACGAACGCCTCCGTTCGGGCGCTCGAGCTCCCTGCCGCCGTCGACGGAAGCGGCGAGCCGACCTATACGCTGACGCCCGCGCTTCCGTCCGGGCTGAGTTTCGATGCCGCAACGCGTCGGATCAGCGGTACCCCGACGGCGGCTGCGGCGACGGCCGTATACACCCTGACCGCGACCTATCCCGACAGTAGCCAGGCGACGCTCTCCTTCCAGATCACGGTCGAGGATACGGATCGTACGCCGTCCTTCGGGAGCGAAGAGGTTCAGGACCAACACTGGACTCAGGGCATGACGGTCGTCGGCGGATTGAGCTTGCCGAACGCGACGGGCGGCAACGGGGAGTTGATCTATTCCTTGACTCCCGAACTTGCAGCCGGCCTGACATTCGATCCCTCAGGCCCGAGGATTATCGGGACTCCGTCGGTCGTGAAGGCGAAGACCGAATACACGCTCTCCGCGACCGATGCGGACGGCGATACGGCTACGCTCGCCTTTTCGATCGAGGTCGCGGTTTCCGATCGGCATCCCTCGTTCGGCAGCGCGTCCGTCGCGGACCAGACATGGACGCAGCACGCACCGATCACGGACCTCGTTCTCCCGGCAGCTACGAATACGGGAAACGGCGTGCCACGATACGCGCTGACTCCCGACCTTCCTGCCGGAGTAACGTTCGACGCGCAGACCCGGACGATCAGCGGCACGCCCGCAAGTGCGCTGGCGACTACGTACTTCAGCCTTACCGTGACGGATGCCGACGGCGACGAGGCGTCGATTTCATTTCGAATCTCCGTCGATGCGTTACCTACGTTCGGCGGTGCGTCGGTCGCGCCCCGCGTGTGGACGAGAAACCGCAGCATTCGCACCCTGACGCTGCCGGCGGCCCAAGGCGGCAACGGTAACCTGACCTATTCGATACAGCCGGTCTTGCCGGCCGGAACTACGTTTGACGCCAGTTCACGACAGATTAGCGGTCGTCCGTACGTAACCAAGGCGGAAACCACATACACGCTGACCGCAACGGACGAAGACGGCGACACGGCAACTCTCGCATTCCAGATCGCGGTCGACACGACGAGCCGGATTCCCGGTTTCGGGAGCGAAAGCGTCGACGAACAGACATGGACGCAGAACAGCGAAATCTCGGACTTGCAGCTGCCCATGGCTACGGGCGGCAGCGGCGAGTACGTCTATTCGCTTTCTCCCGAACTACCGGCCGGGCTCGTGTTCTCGCCGGATACGCGCAGGATCACCGGAACCCCGTCGGCGATCCAAGCTCGGACCGCGTACAGTTTGACCGCGACCGACGACGACTTCGAGACCGCAACCCTGACGTTTTACGTTACCGTAGAGTCAGACCCGCCTCCGACGCTCGTGGCCATCGAACGGCTCGATCCGACTGCATCGCCGACCAATGCGGATGTCGTTTCGTGGCGTCTGACCTTTAGCGAAGTCGTCAGGAACGTGACCGGGGGGGACTTCTCGGTGAGCAATGCCGGCGCCGTTTCGGTGACGGTCTACGAAGGCATTCGGAACGGGTCCCTGTCACATCGGGTATACGACGTCGAAGCGTCCGGCGGAAACCTCGACAATCTGGACGGGACCGTGACCCTCGGGATCGCGTCGACGCAGGATATCGTGGACGCGTTCGGCAACGCGCTGTCCATCACTGGAACGCCCGCAGTCAACGAGAACACCTACGAACTGGACAACACTGCGCCCACCGTGGCGAGCGTCGCGCGGCAGACCCCGTCGTCGTCTCCCACGGCAGCCGACGAGGTCACCTGGCGAGTGACCTTCAGCGAAGCGGTTCGCAACGTCGACGATTCGGACTTCCTGGTTTCGGGAACGGGGATCGGCGACGTAGCCGTTGCGGCGGCTCGGGTGACGGACACGATTTACGACGTCAAGGCGTCCGGCGGCAATCTGGCGGACCTTGACGATACGATTTCCCTCGCGCCCGCCCCTAGCCAGAACGTCGCCGATCCGGCCGGCAATACGCTATCGACCGACGGAACGCCGTCGCCGAACGACGTCTCGTACGAACTGGACAACACGGCTCCGACGATTTCGAAGATCGAACGGCACGATCCGACTGGCTCGCCGACGAACGAAGACGAACTGACCTGGCTGATCACGTTTTCCGAGTCGGTCCGGAACGTCGACGGCGCGGACTTCGGCGTGACGGGCCCGGGGGCTGGCGAGGTCGCGGTGTCCGCGGTCAAGAGCGAGAGTTCCGACGCAGTGTGGGAAGTCTCCGCATCCGGGGGCAACCTGGCCGGCCTGGACGCGACCGTCACCCTCGCGCTTTCTGACTCTCCTAGCGTTGCCGACCTCGCGGGCAACGCGCTCTCGACGACCGCGGTGCCGTCGCCGAACGACGTCTCGTACGAGCTGGACAACACGGCTCCGACGATTTCGAAGATCGAACGGCACGATCCGACTGGCTCGCCGACGAACGAAGACGAACTGACCTGGCTGATCACGTTTTCCGAGTCGGTCCGGAACGTCGACGGCGCGGACTTCGGCGTGACGGGCCCGGGGGCCGGCGAGGTCGCGGTGTCCGCGGTCAAGAGCGAGAGTTCCGACGCAGTGTGGGAAGTCTCCGCATCCGGGGGCAACTTGGCCGGCCTGGACGCGACCGTCACCCTCGCGCTTTCGGACTCTCCTAGCGTTGCCGACTTCGCGGGCAACGCGCTCTCGACGACTGCGGTGCCGTCGCCGAACGACGTCTCGTACGAGCTGGACAACACGGCTCCGACGATTTCGAAGATCGAACGGCACGATCCGACTGGCTCGCCGACGAACGAAGACGAACTGACCTGGCTGATCACGTTCTCCGAGTCGGTCCGGAACGTCGACGGCGCGGACTTCGGCGTGACGGGCCCGGGGGCCGGCCAGGTTGCGGTGTCCGCGGTCAAGAGCGAGAGTTCCGACGCAGTGTGGGAAGTCTCCGCATCCGGGGGCAACCTGGCCGGCCTGAACGCGACCGTCACCCTCGCGCTTTCGGACTCTCCTAGCGTTGCCGACCTCGCGGGCAACGCGCTCTCGACGACCGCGGTGCCGTCGCCGAACGACGTCTCGTACGAACTGGACAACACGGCTCCGACGATTTCGAAGATCGAACGGCACGATCCGACTGGCTCGCCGACGAACGAAGACGAACTGACCTGGCTGATCACGTTCTCCGAGTCGGTCCGGAACGTCGACGGCGCGGACTTCGGCGTGACGGGCCCGGGGGCCGGCCAGGTTGCGGTGTCCGCGGTCAAGAGCGAGAGTTCCGACGCAGTGTGGGAAGTCTCCGCATCCGGGGGCAACTTGGCCGGCCTGGACGCGACCGTCACCCTCGCGCTTTCTGACTCTCCTAGCGTTGCCGACCTCGCGGGCAACGCGCTCTCGACGACCGCAGTGCCGTCGCCGAACGACGTCTCGTACGAGCTGGACAACACGGCTCCGACGATTTCGAAGATCGAACGGCACGATCCGACTGGCTCGCCGACGAACGAAGACGAACTGACCTGGCTGATCACGTTTTCCGAGTCGGTCCGGAACGTCGACGGCGCGGACTTCGGCGTGACGGGCCCGGGGGCCGGCCAGGTTGCGGTGTCCGCGGTCAAGAGCGAGAGTTCCGACGCAGTGTGGGAAGTCTCCGCATCCGAACCTGGCCGGCCTGAACGCGACCGTCACCCTCGCGCTTTCGGACTCTCCTAGCGTTGCCGACCTCGCGGGCAACGCGCTCTCGACGACTGCGGTGCCGTCGCCGAACGACGTCTCGTACGAGCTGGACAACGGCTCCGACGATTTCGAAGATCGAAGGCACGATCCGACTGGCTCGCCGACGAACGAAGACGAACTGACCTGGCTGATCACGTTTTCCGAGTCGGTCCGGAACGTCGACGGCGCGGACTTCGGCGTGACGGGCCCGGGGGCCGGCGAGGTCGCGGTGTCCGCGGTCAAGAGCGAGAGTTCCGACGCAGTGTGGGAAGTCTCCGCATCCGGGGGCAACCTGGCTGGCCTGGACGCGACGTCACCCTCGCGCTTTCGGACTCTCGGTTGCCGACCTCGAACGCGCTCTCGACGACCGCGGTGCCGTCGCCGAACGACGTCTCGTACGAGCTGGACAACACGGCTCCGACGATTACGAAGATCGAACGGCACGATCCGACTGGCTCGCCGACGAACGAAGACGAACTGACCTGGCTGATTACGTTTTCCGAAGGGGTCCGGAACGTCGACGGCGCGGACTTCGGCGTGTCGGGCACGGGGGCCGGCGAGGTCGCGGTGTCCGCGGTCAGGAGCGAGAGTTTCGACGAGTGTGGGAAGTCTCCGCATCCGGGGGCAACTTGGCCGGCCTGGACGCGACCGTCACCCTCGCGCTTTCGGACTCTCCTAGCGTTGCCGACTTCGCGGGCAACGCGCTCTCGACGACTGCGGTGCCGTCGCCGAACGACGTCTCGTACGAGCTGGACAACACGGCTCCGACGATTTCGAAGATCGAACGGCACGATCCGACTGGCTCGCCGACGAACGAAGACGAACTGACCTGGCTGATCACGTTCTCCGAGTCGGTCCGGAACGTCGACGGCGCGGACTTCGGCGTGACGGGCCGGGGGCCGGCCAGGTTGCGGTGTCCGCGGTCAAGAGCGAGAGTTCCGACGCAGTGTGGGAAGTCTCCGCATCCGGGGGCAACCTGGCCGGCCTGAACGCGACCGTCACCCTCGCGCTTTCGGACTCTCCTAGCGTTGCCGACCTCGCGGGCAACGCGCTCTCGACGACCGCGGTGCCGTCGCCGAACGACGTCTCGTACGAACTGGACAACACGGCTCCGACGATTTCGAAGATCGAACGGCACGATCCGACTGGCTCGCCGACGAACGAAGACGAACTGACCTGGCTGATCACGTTCTCCGAGTCGGTCCGGAACGTCGACGGCGCGGACTTCGGCGTGACGGGCCCGGGGGCCGGCCAGGTTGCGGTGTCCGCGGTCAAGAGCGAGAGTTCCGACGCAGTGTGGGAAGTCTCCGCATCCGGGGGCAACCTGGCCGGCCTGAACGCGACCGTCACCCTCGCGCTTTCGGACTCTCCTAGCGTTGCCGACCTCGCGGGCAACGCGCTCTCGACGACCGCGGTGCCGTCGCCGAACGACGTCTCGTACGAACTGGACAACACGGCTCCGACGATTTCGAAGATCGAACGGCACGATCCGACTGGCTCGCCGACGAACGAAGACGAACTGACCTGGCTGATCACGTTCTCCGAGTCGGTCCGGAACGTCGACGGCGCGGACTTCGGCGTGACGGGCCCGGGGGCCGGCCAGGTTGCGGTGTCCGCGGTCAAGAGCGAGAGTTCCGCCGCAATGTGGGAGGTCTCCGCAACCGGGGGCAACCTGGCCGGCCTGGACGCGACCGTCACGCTCGCGCTTTCGGACTCTCCTAGCGTTGCCGACCTCGCGGGCAACGCGCTCTCGACGACCGCGGTGCCGTCGCCGAACGACGTCTCGTACGAGCTGGACAACACGGCTCCGACGATTTCGAAGATCGAACGGCACGATCCGACTGGCTCGCCGACGAACGAAGACGAACTGACCTGGCTGATCACGTTTTCCGAGTCGGTCCGGAACGTCGACGGCGCGGACTTCGGCGTGACGGGCACGGGGGCCGGCGAGGTTGCGGTGTCCGCGGTCAAGAGCGAGAGTTCCGCCGCAATGTGGGAAGTCTCCGCATCCGGGGGCAACCTGGCCGGCCTGGACGCGACCGTCACGCTCGCGCTTTCGGACTCTCCTAGCGTTGCCGACCTCGCGGGCAACGCGCTCTCGACGACCGCGGTGCCGTCGCCGAACGACGTCTCGTACGAGCTGGACAACACGGCTCCGACGATTTCGAAGATCGAACGGCACGATCCGACTGGCTCGCCGACGAACGAAGACGAACTGACCTGGCTGATCACGTTTTCCGAGTCGGTCCGGAACGTCGACGGCGCGGACTTCGGCGTGACGGGCACGGGGGCCGGCGAGGTCGCGGTGTCTGCGGTCAAGAGCGAGAGTTCCGACGCAGAAGTCTCCGCATCCGGGGGCAACCTGGCCGGCCTGGACGCGACCGTCACCCTCGCGCTTTCTGACTCTCCTAGCGTTGCCGACCTCGCGGGCAACGCGCTCTCGACGACCGCAGTGCCGTCGCCGAACGACGTCTCGTACGAGCTGGACAACACGGCTCCGACGATTTCGAAGATCGAACGGCACGATCCGACTGGCTCGCCGACGAACGAAGACGAACTGACCTGGCTGATCACGTTTTCCGAGTCGGTCCGGAACGTCGACGGCGCGGACTTCGGCGTGACGGGCACGGGGGCCGGCGAGGTCGCGGTGTCCGCGGTCAAGAGCGAGAGTTCCGCCGCAATGTGGGAGGTCTCCGCATCCGGGGGCAACCTGGCCGGCCTGGACGCGACCGTCACCCTCGCGCTTTCGGACTCTCCTAGCGTTGCCGACCTCGCGGGCAACGCGCTCTCGACGACTGCGGTGCCGTCGCCGAACGACGTCTCGTACGAACTGGACAACACGGCTCCGACGATTTCGAAGATCGAACGGCACGATCCGGCTGGCTCGCCGACGAACGAAGACGAACTGACCTGGCTGATCACGTTTTCCGAGTCGGTCCGGAACGTCGACGGCGCGGACTTTGGCGTGACGGGCCCGGGGGCCGGCGAGGTCGCGGTGTCCGCGGTCAAGAGCGAGAGTTCCGCCGCAATGTGGGAGGTTTCCGCATCCGGGGGCAACCTGGCCGGCCTGGACGCGACCGTCACGCTCGCGCTTTCGGACTCGCCTAGCGTTGCCGACCTCGCGGGCAACGCGCTCTCGACGACCGCGGTGCCGTCGCCGAACGACGTCTCGTACGAGCTGGACAACACGGCTCCGACGATTTCGAAGATCGAACGGCACGATCCGACTGGCTCGCCGACGAACGAAGACGAACTGACCTGGCTGATTACGTTTTCCGAGTCGGTCCGGAACGTCGACGGCGCGGACTTCGGCGTGACGGGCACGGGTATCGGATCCGTAGAGCTGGCGGCGACAAAGAGCGGAGATTCCGATGCCGTTTGGAAATTTTCTGCATCCGGGGGCAACTTGGCAGGGCTGAACGAGACCGTAACCCTGGCACTTGCGACAACCCCGAGCATAGTGGACCCGGCCGGCAACGCGCTCTCGACGACCGCGGTGCCTTCGCCGAACGACAATTTCTTCGTGCTGGACAATGCGGCGCCGAGCATCTCGAGAATCGAACGGGAGAGCCCGACCGCGGAACGGACCAATGCGGATCAGGTCAAGTGGCGCATCACCTTTGACGAGGCGGTAACCGGCGTGGATTCGGCGGACTTCATGGTGACCGGGACGGGTATCGGCAGCGTCGCCCTGACCGTCACCAGTTCTTCCGATTCGGTCTGGAGCATCGAGGCGTCGGGCGTTAACCTGCCGAACCTGAACGGAATCGTCACGCTTGGCCTAGCGCGGTCCCCGGAGATCGCCGATTTGGCCGGAAACCCGCTCTCTACCACAGGGACGCCGAACCCGAACGAGACCACATTCGAACTCGAGAACACGGCGCCTTCGGTCGTCAGCATTCAGCGTCACGCCCCGACGACTTCGCCCACCCGGGCGGACACCGTTACTTGGCGCGTCAAGTTCAGCGAAGCGGTCCGAAACGTGGACGACACGGATTTCACTGTATCCGGAGCCGGCGACGCGTCGGTCGTCAAGACGGTCACGCGAGAGACGGACGCCGTGTGGGACGTGGCCGCCTCGGGCAGCGGCCTTACGGATCTGGACGCCACCCTGACCCTGGGCTTCGACAATGATCAGGATATCGAGGACACGGTCGGCAACGCGCTCTCGCTCGCCGGAACGCCGTCGCCGAACGAGAACGAATTCGTTCTGGACAATACGGCCCCAGCGATTTCGAAGGTCGAGCGGCAGGATCCGACGAGTTCGCCGACCAACTCCGATTCGGTTACCTGGCGGGTCACGTTCTCCGAATCGGTCGAGGGCCTCGACGGCTCCGATTTCACGGTCGGCGTCACGGGGGCCGCAGACCTGTCCGTCGTCGTCGCGGAACGATCGGCCTCGGAGTGGGACGTGACGGCTTCCGACGAAAGCCTGGCGGAGTTGAACGCGACGATTACGCTGAGTCTGACCGCAAACCCGGGCATCGCGGACAAGGCCGGCAATCCGCTCTCGACGACCGGGACGCCCAGCCCCAACGACGTCACATACGTCCTGGACAACGCTTCGCCTGCGATTGCGAAAGTCGAGCGGAAGAATCCGACGAACTCGCCGACCAACTCCGATACGGTCTCCTGGCGGGTGACGTTCTCGGAAACGGTCAAGGAGGTCGACGGTTCCGACTTCGCGGTGACCGGAACCGGTGCGGTGAACGTCTCCGTGTCGGCGGAGAGGGACGAAGATTCTGACGCCGTTTGGGACGTGACGGCATCGAAGGGCAACCTGGGCGAACTGAACGCGACGATCACGCTCGCCCTGGCCGCGAACCCGGACATCGCCGATCTCGCCGGCAACGCAATCTCCACGACCGCGACGCCCAGCCCGAACGACAACACGTACGTCCTGGATAACACGGTGCCGGTGATCGCGAAGGTCGAGCGGCAGGATCCGGAGAGTTCGCCGACCGACGCGGACGCGGTGACCTGGCGGATCGCCTTCAGCGAAGGGGTGACGGGCATCGACGCGACTGACTTCAAGCTCGTCGGCGACGATATCGGAGCGGCGGTCCTCACGGTCACCCAACACTCGGGTGACGAGTGGGACGTCAAGGCGTCCGGCGGCAATCTTCCCCGCCTGGACGGCACGATCACGCTCGCCCTCGACGACGAACAAAACGTCACCGATGCGGCCGGCAACGCACTCTCCGCGTCGGGAACCCCGTCGCCGAACGACAATACCTATGTCCTGGACAACACGGGTCCGAGTATCGCCCGAATCGAGCGGCATAGCCCCACGGGTTCTTCGACCAACGCGGATGCCGTGACTTGGCGGTTGACGTTCTCCGAAGGCGTACGCAACGTGGACCCGGCGGACTTCACGGTTTCGGGAATCGGCGCCGGAACGGTGCTCAAGACCGTCTCGAAAAGCTCCGACTCGGTCTGGGACGTTCGTGCGTCGGGCGGCAACCTCGCCGATCTCGACGCCGTCGTCACGCTCGGGGTCGCGGAGGCGCCGGACATCGAAGATCTGGTGGGCAACGTTCTCGACACCACCGTAGTACCCTCGCCGAACGAGAACGCGTTCGAGATAGACAACACGTCGCCTACCCTGTCAGGGATCCTGCGCCAGGCCCCGGCGAGTTCGCCGACCAACGCGAACGAGGTCGTCTGGCGGGTCTCCTTTAGCGACGACATGGCGAACGTCGACGCAGCCGACTTCACGATCGCCAACTCCGGCGGCCTGACGTTGACGGCAACGGTGACGCGTCACGCGGACGACGCCTGGGACGTCAAGGCATCCGGAATAGGCCTCGACAGCCTCAACGGAACGGTCAGCATTGCGGTCGCCGCGAATGCGACCATGCAGGACACGGCGGGGAACGACTACGCGTCCGGCGGGACTCCGTCGCCGAACGAGACCGTGTTTACGCTCGACAATACCGTGCCGACGGTTGCCGGCATCGAACGACACGAGCCGACGACTTCGCCGACCGACGCAGACGCGGTCACTTGGCGAATCACCTTTAGCGAAGACGTGCTTTCGGTGGACTCCGACGACTTCACGGTCACCGGGACGGGCGCCGGGGCGGTGCAGCGGACCGTGACCCGGAGCACGGACTCCGTGTGGCTCGTCCGGGCGTCCGGCGGGAACATAGCCGACCTGAACGCGACGCTGACGCTTGGCTTCGCCGAAACGCAGGACATCGCCGATGCGGCCGGCAACGTTCTCTTCACCGACGGGGCGCCGTCGCCGAACGACAACACGTTCGTGCTCGAGAACTCGGATCCCAGCATTGCCAGCATCGAGCGCAAGACGCCGACGCAGTCGCGCACGAACGCAGACGAAGTCACCTGGAAGATCACCTTCACCGAGGACGTGCGAAGCGTGGACAAGACCGACTTCGAGATTCGGGGTGCAGGCAGTCCGAGCGTGTCGGTCACGGCCGCAACGGTCGACGGCGCGACGTCCCGTCGGACGTACGACATCGAGGTGTCGGGAGGCGATCTGGAGAATCTCGACGGCACGATAACCCTCGCGCTCGCGTCCGACACTGACATCGAGGACCTGAACGGAAACGCACTCCTGACCGACGAGACGCCCAGCCCGAACGAGAATACGTACGATCTGGACAATGCCGAACCTACGGTCGCGAAGATCGAGCGGCATGCCCCGGACGCCTCGCCGACCAACGAAGACACGGTAATCTGGCGCGTGACCTTCAGCGAATCCGTGGTCCAAGTCACCGGCGCCGACTTTACGGTTACGGGAGACGGCGCGGGATCCGTGACGCGGACGGTGACGAAGCGCTCCGGTACCGAATGGGACATCGAGGCTTCGGGCGGTAATCTGGCGACCCTGAACGCCACGATTTCGCTCGGGCTCAGCGACGCCGGAGACATTGCGGATTTGGCCGGCAACCGGCTTTCGACCGGCGGGACGCCCACGCCGAACGAGAACACGTTCTTGCTCGACAACATGGCGCCTACGGTTGCGAAGATCGAGCGTCACGCTCCGGACGCCTCGCACACCGCCGAAGACACGGTGACCTGGCGAGTGTCCTTCTCCGAAGCGGTGGTCGACGTTTCCGACGAGGACTTCACGGTGACCGGAGACGGCGCGGGAGTCGTGTCCCGGACGGTGACGAAGCGGTCAGATACCGAATGGGACGTCAAGGCGTCCGGCGGCAACCTGGCCAGCCTCAACGCCACGATCACGCTCGGGTTCGACAACACGCAGGACATCGCGGATACGGCGGGCAACGCCCTCTCGACCGACGGGGTCCCAAGCCCGAACGAGAACTCGTACGTCATCGATAACGTCGCGCCGACGGTCGCGAAGATCGAGCGGCAGGCTCCTGTCGCGTCGCCCACAAACGAGGACACGGTGACATGGCGCCTGACCTTCAACGAGGCGGTGGTCAACGTGACGGGGGGCGATTTCACGGTTACCGGGACGGGAGCGGGGACCGTGTCGCAGACGGTGACGAAGCGCTCGGATACCCAATGGGACATCGAGGCCTCGGGCGGCAATCTCGCGAACCTGAACGCCACCCTCACGCTCGGGTTCAGCGCCTCGCGCGACATCGCCGACGCTGCGGGCAACGCGCTCGTGATCGGGACGCCCAGCCCGAACGAGAACACGTACGTATTCGACAACGTCGCGCCGACGGTCGCGAAGATCGAGCGGCAAGCCCCGGACGCTCCGAACACAAACGAGGACACGGTGACGTGGCGCGTGACCTTCTCCGAAGGGGTGGTCGAAGTTTCCAACGACGATTTCACGGTGACGGGAGACGGCGCGGGAGCGGTGACCCGGACGATGACGAAGCGCTCTGATACCGAATGGGACGTCGAGGCGTCGGGCGGCAACCTCGCCGACCTGAACGCCACCGTCACGCTCGGGTTCAGCGCTACGCAGGACATCGCGGACGCGGCCGGCAACGCGCTCTCGACCGCGGGCACGCCCAGCCCGAACGAGAACGCGTATGTCATCGACAACACCGCGCCCACGGTGGCGAAAATCGAGCGGCAGGTGCCGGACGCCTCGCCGACAAACTCCGACACGGTGACCTGGCGGGTGACCTTCTCCGAATCGGTGGTCGACGTGACTGGCGGCGACTTCACGGTGACCGGAAACGGTGCGGGGACCGTGTTGCGTACGGTGACGAAGCGCTCCGATACCGAATGGGACGTCGAGGCGTCGGGCGGCAACCTGGCCGGCCTAAACGCCACGATCACGCTCGGGTTCGACAACGCTCAGGACATCGCGGACGCGGCCGGCAACGCGCTCTCGACCGCGGGAACGCCTAGCCCGAACGAGAACGCGTACGTTATCGACAACGCAGCGCCGACGGTCGCGAAGATCGAGCGGCAGGCTCCTGTCGCGTCGCCCACAAACGAGGACACGGTGACATGGCGCCTGACCTTCAACGAGGCGGTGGTCAACGTGACGGGGGGCGATTTCACGGTTACCGGGACGGGAGCGGGGACCGTGTCGCAGACGGTGACGAAGCGCTCGGATACCCAATGGGACATCGAGGCCTCGGGCGGCAATCTCGCGAACCTGAACGCCACCCTCACGCTCGGGTTCAGCGCCTCGCGCGACATCGCCGACGCTGCGGGCAACGCGCTCGTGATCGGGACGCCCAGCCCGAACGAGAACACGTACGTATTCGACAACGTCGCGCCGACGGTCGCGAAGATCGAGCGGCAAGCCCCGGACGCTCCGAACACAAACGAGGACACGGTGACGTGGCGCGTGACCTTCTCCGAAGGGGTGGTCGAAGTTTCCAACGACGATTTCACGGTGACGGGAGACGGCGCGGGAGCGGTGACCCGGACGATGACGAAGCGCTCTGATACCGAATGGGACGTCGAGGCGTCGGGCGGCAACCTCGCCGACCTGAACGCCACCGTCACGCTCGGGTTCAGCGCTACGCAGGACATCGCGGACGCGGCCGGCAACGCGCTCTCGACCGCGGGCACGCCCAGCCCGAACGAGAACGCGTATGTCATCGACAACACCGCGCCCACGGTGGCGAAAATCGAGCGGCAGGTGCCGGACGCCTCGCCGACAAACTCCGACACGGTGACCTGGCGGGTGACCTTCTCCGAATCGGTGGTCGACGTGACTGGCGGCGACTTCACGGTGACCGGAAACGGTGCGGGGACCGTGTTGCGTACGGTGACGAAGCGCTCCGATACCGAATGGGACGTCGAGGCGTCGGGCGGCAACCTGGCCGGCCTAAACGCCACGATCACGCTCGGGTTCGACAACGCTCAGGACATCGCGGACGCGGCCGGCAACGCGCTCTCGACCGCGGGAACGCCTAGCCCGAACGAGAACGCGTACGTTATCGACAACGCAGCGCCCACGGTGGCGAAGATCGAGCGGCAGGCTCCTGTCGCGTCGCCCACAAACGAGGACACGGTGACATGGCGCCTGACCTTCAACGAGGCGGTGGTCAACGTGACGGGGGGCGATTTCACGGTTACCGGGACGGGAGCGGGGACCGTGTCGCGGACGGTGACGAAGCGCTCGGATACCCAATGGGACATCGAGGCCTCGGGCGGCAATCTCGCGAACCTGAACGGCACCCTCACCCTCGGGTTCAGCGCTTCGCGCGACATCGCTGACGCGGCGGGCAACGCCCTCTCGTTGACCGGGACGCCGTCGCCGAATCAGTCCACATACTTGCTCGACAATACGGCACCGACCGTTGCGAAGGTCGAGCGCGAGAGTCCGTCGGATTCGCCCACCAGCCAGGACACGGTGACGTGGCGCGTGACCTTCTCCGAAGGGGTGGTCGACGTTTCCGACAACGACTTCACGGTGACGGGAGACGGCGCGGGAACCGTGACGCGGACGGTGACGAAGCGCTCCGATAGGGCGTGGACCGTCGAGGCGTCCGGCGGGAACCTCGCCGACCTGAACGGCACCGTCACGCTCGGATTCAGCGCTACGCAGGACATCGCGGACGCGGCCGGCAACGCGCTCTCGACCGCGGGCACGCCCAGCCCGAACGAGAACGCGTATGTCATCGACAACACCGCGCCCACGGTGGCGAAAATCGAGCGGCAGGCGCCGGACGCCTCGCCGACCAACTCCGACACGGTGACCTGGCGGGTGACCTTCTCCGAATCGGTGGTCGACGTGACTGGCGGCGATTTCACGGTGACCGGAAACGGTGCGGGGACCGTGTTGCGTACGGTGACGAAGCGCTCCGATACCGAATGGGACGTCGAGGCGTCGGGCGGCAACCTGGCCGGCCTAAACGCCACGATCACGCTCGGGTTCGACAACGCTCAGGACATCGCGGACGCGGCCGGCAACGCGCTCTCGACCGCGGGAACGCCTAGCCCGAACGAGAACGCGTACGTTATCGACAACGCAGCGCCCACGGTGGCGAAGATCGAGCGGCAGGCTCCTGTCGCGTCGCCCACAAACGAGGACACGGTGACATGGCGCCTGACCTTCAACGAGGCGGTGGTCAACGTGATGGGGGGCGATTTCACGGTTACCGGGACGGGAGCGGGGACCGTGTCGCGGACGGTGACGAAGCGCTCGGATACCCAATGGGACATCGAGGCCTCGGGCGGCAATCTCGCGAACCTGAACGGCACCCTCACCCTCGGGTTCAGCGCTTCGCGCGACATCGCCGACGCGGCGGGCAACGCCCTCTCGTTGACCGGGACGCCGTCGCCGAATCAGCCCACATACTTGCTCGACAATACGGCACCGACCGTTGCGAAGGTCGAGCGCGAGAATCCGTCGGACTCGCCCACCAACCAGGACACGGTGACGTGGCGCGTGACCTTCTCCGAAGGGGTGGTCGACGTTTCCGACACCGACTTCACGGTGACGGGAGACGGCGCAGGAACCGTGACGCGGACGGTGACGAAGCGCTCCGATAGGGCGTGGACCGTCGAGGCGTCCGGCGGCAACCTCGCCGACCTGAACGCCACCGTCACGCTCGGGTTCAGCGCTACGCAGGACATCGCGGACGCGGCCGGCAACGCGCTCTCGACCGCGGGCACGCCCAGCCCGAACGAGAACGCGTATGTCATCGACAACACCGCGCCCACGGTGGCGAAAATCGAGCGGCAGGTGCCGGACGCCTCGCCGACCAACTCCGACACGGTGAGCTGGCGGGTGACCTTCTCCGAATCGGTGGTCGACGTGACTGGCGGCGACTTCACGGTGACCGGAAACGGTGCGGGGACCGTGTTGCGTACGGTGACGAAGCGCTCCGATACCGAATGGGACGTCGAGGCGTCGGGCGGCAACCTGGCCGGCCTCAACGCCACGATCACGCTCGGGTTCGACAACGCTCAGGACATCGCGGACGCGGCCGGCAACGCGCTCTCGACCGCGGGCACGCCCAGCCCGAACGAGAACGCGTACGTTATCGACAACGCTGCGCCCTCGGTGGCGAAGATCGAGCGGCAGGCTCCTGTCGCGTCGCCCACGAACCAGGACACGCTGACGTGGCGCTTGACCTTTTCGGAACCGGTGGTCGGAGTCACTGGCGACGACTTCGCGGTGACCGGTGACGGCGCGGGCAACGTGTCGCGTACGGTGACGAAGCGCTCCGAAACCGAATGGGACGTCGAGGCGTCTGGCGGCAATCTCGCGAACCTGAACGCCACCCTCACGCTCGGGTTCAGCGCTTCGCGCGACATCGCCGACGCGGCGGGCAACGCCCTCTCGTTGACCGGGACGCCGTCGCCGAATCAGCCCACATACTTGCTCGACAATACGGCACCGACCGTTGCGAAGGTCGAGCGCGAGAATCCGTCGGACTCGCCCACCAACCAGGACACGGTAACCTGGCGGGTCACTTTCAGCGAAACGGTGGTGGGGGTGTCAGGGGCCGACTTCACGGTGACCGGGATCGGAGCGGGAGCGGTGACGAGGACGGCGACGAAGCGCTCGAATACCGAATGGACCGTCGAGGCGTCCGGCGGCAACCTCGCCAATCTCAACGCCACCGTCATGATCGGGTTCAGCACCACAAGAGACATTGCCGATGCGGCCGGTAACGCTCTCTCGACGGCGGTCACGCCCAACCCGAACCAGTCGACGTACCTGCTCGACAACAGAGCGCCGACGGTCGCGAAGATCGAACGGCATGAGCCGGTCGCCTCGCCGACCAACTCCGACACGGTGACCTGGCGGGTGACGTTCAACGAAGCGGTGGTGGGCGTCTCCGGGGCCGACTTCACGGTGACGGGAACCGGGGCGGGAACCGTGTCGCGAACGGTGACGAAGCGCTCCGACACCGAATGGGACGTCGAAGCGTCGGGCGGCAACCTCGAGCACCTGAACGCCACGGTCGCGCTCGGGTTTAGCGCTTCGCGCGGCATCGCCGACGCTGCGGGCAACGCCCTCTCGACGGACGGGACGCCCAGCCCGAACGAGAACACGTACGTGCTCGACAACGCCGCGCCGACCGTCGCAAAGATCGAGCGGCAAGACCCGTCCGCCTCGCCGACCGCCGCCGACAGGGTCACCTGGCGGGTAACTTTCTCCGAAGCCGTGCTCGACGTGACGGGCGGCGATTTCACGGTGACCGGGACAGGGGCGGGAGCCGTGTCGCGAACGGTGACGAAGCGCTCCGACACCGAATGGGACGTCGAAGCGTCGGGCGGGAACCTCGAGCACCTGAACGCCACGATCGCGCTCGGGTTCAGCGCTACGCGGGACATCGCCGATGCGGCCGGTAACGCACTCTCGATCTCCGGGACTCCGACGCCGAACGAGAACACGTACGTGCTCGATAACGTCGCACCCATGGTTGCGCAGATCGAGCGGCAGGACCCGGACGCCTCTCCCACCAACTCCGACAAAGTAACCTGGCGCGTGACCTTTTCCGAAGCGGTGGAGAACGTGAGTTCCGCCGACTTCACCGTGACCGGGACAGGGGCGGGAACGGTCTTGCGCACCGTGATCAGGCACTCCGACTCCGTTTGGGACGTCGAAGCCTCGGGCGGCAATCTCGCAAACCTGAACGCCACCCTCACGCTGGGCTTCGCCAGCGTCAGGGACATCGCCGATCCGGCCGGCAACGTCCTTTCGATCTCCGGGACTCCGTCGCCGAACGAGAACGCGTACGTGCTCGACAACGTCGCGCCGACGGTCGGCAGTATCGAGCGGCTGGATCCGACGGATTCGCCGACCAGCGAGGACAGCGTCACCTGGCGGATTACCTTCAGTGAGGACGTCGTCAACGTGACCGACGGCGACTTCACAGTGACCGGGACGGGTGCGGGAGTCGTCACCCGGACGGTGACGCGGCACTCGGATTCCGAATGGGACGTCGAAGCGTCGGGCGGCAACCTCGCCGAACTCAACGAGACGATCACGCTGGGCTTCGCAGGCGACCAGGACATCGCAGACGAGGCGGGGAACGCCCTTTCGACCGCCGGGACGCCCGACCCCAACGACAACACCTTCGAGCTCGAGAACGGGGTGCCGACGGTCGCGAAGATCGAACGCCACGATCCGGTGGACTCGCCGACCAACGCGAATTCCGTGACCTGGCGGGTGTCTTTCAGCGAGGAAGTGGTCAACGTGAGCGACGGCGACTTCACCGTAACCGGGACGGGGGCCGGAGACCCGACGATCGCAGTTTCGAAGAGCACGGACTCGGTTTGGGACGTCAAGGCGTCCGGCGGCAACCTCGCCGGCCTCAACGCCACCGTGACGCTGGGCTTCGCCGACGCGCAGGACATCGAGGACCTGGCGGGCAACAAGCTCCGAACTGACGAGACGCCCGTTCCGAACGAGAACTTCTACGTGCTGGACAACGAGGCGCCGACGCTGGATCGGGTGACGCGCGACACGCCGAGCGCCGCCCGGACCAACGCGGACGAGGTCACCTGGAACGTCGGCTTCGGCGAGGACCTGGAGAACGTCGACAAGAGCGACTTCGTCGTGAGCGGCGCCGGCAACGTGACCGTGGAAGTGACCGCGACCCGGGGAACCTCGACCTTCGACGTGAAGGCGTCGGGCGGCAACCTGGCCGGGATGAACGGCACGGTCACGCTCGGCTTCGCCGGCACGCAAGACGTCACGGATTCGGCCGGCAATCGTCTCTCGACCGCCACCACGCCGACGACCTACGAAAACTCCTACGTCATCGACAACGCGGCGCCCACGGTGGCGAAGATCGAGCGGCAGGATCCGGCCGCCTCGCCGACGAACGCGGATGCCGTCACCTGGCGCATTACCTTCAACGAACCGGTCGCCGGCGCGGCCGGGAGCGATTTCTCGGTCACCGGAGCCGGGACGCCGACCGTAGCCGTCTCGAAGATCTCGGACTCGGTCTGGGACGTGAAGGCGACGGGCGGCAACCTGGCCGGCCTCGAAGGAACGGTGACGGTCGCCCTGGCGACGAACCCGACGATCGAGGATCTGGCCGGCAACGCTTTGTCGACCTCCGGCACGCCGAGCCCGAACGAGAATTCCTTCGTGATAGAGAACACCGCGCCGACGGTCTCGAAGATCGAGCGCCTGACGCCTTCGACCTCGCCCACCAGCGCGGATTCGGTGTCCTGGCGCGTCACCCTCAGCGAATCGGTCGAGGCTGTGGACGGCGACGATTTCGCCGTGTCCGGAGCCGGCAACGTGACGGTCGAGGTCTCGGAACACTCGGCCTCCGTCTGGGACGTAACCGCTTCAGGCGGCGGTCTGGCGGACTTGAACGGCACCGTCACCCTCGGCTTCGCCCGCGGACAGGACATTGCGGACGAGGCGGGCAACCGTCTCGAGACGTCCGGCACGCCCAGCCCGAACGAAAACACCTTCGCGATCGAAAACGTCGCGCCGACCGTCGCGAAGATCGAACGCCACGAGCCCACGGGTTCGCCGACAAACGCGAACGCGGTCGCCTGGCGCGTAAGCTTCAGCGAGGACGTCGCGAACGTGACCGGAGACGACTTCACGGTCGCCGGCGCCGGCGCGGTCGCGAAGACGGTGACCAGGCACTCCGACTCGGTCTGGGACGTGAAGGCGTCCGGCGGCAGTCTGGCCGACCTGAACGGTACCGTCACCCTCGGCTTCGCCAGCGGACAGGACATCGCCGACCGGGCGGGCAACCGTCTTGCGACGGACGGCACGCCGAGCCCGAACGAAAACTCGTTCGAAATCGAGAACACTGCGCCGAGGGCGTCGAAGATCGAGCGCCTGACGCCGTCGACCTCGCCCACCAACGCGGACGCGGTGTCCTGGCGTGTGAGCTTCACCGAGGACGTGGTCAACGTGTCCGACGGCGATTTCACGGTTTCCGGTTCGGGTATCGGGACCGTAGACGTCTCGGTGACCCGGGCGAGCGCCTCGGAGTGGGACGTGGCGGCCTCGGGCGGCAACCTGGCCGGTCTGGAAGGCACGATCGTCCTCGGCTTCGACAGCGAGCAGGACATCGAGGACCTGGCCGGCAACCGGCTTTCGACAGACGGCACGCCCAACCCGAACGAGAATTCCTTCGCGATCGAAAACACCGCGCCTACGGTCTCCAAGATCGAGCGCCAGACGCCTTCGACGTCGCCGACTGCCGCGGACGAGGTGACGTGGCGCGTCACCTTTAGCGAATCGGTCGAGGCGGTGGACAGCGACGACTTTGCCGTGTCCGGAGCCGGCAACGTGACGGTCGTGGTGTCGGAGGTCTCGGCCTCCGTCCGGGACGTGTCCGCATCGGGCGGCGGTCTGGCCGACCTGAACGGAACGGTCACGCTCGGGTTTGCGCGCGATACGGACATCGCCGACCCGGCCGGCAACGGCTTGTCGACCTCCGGTACGCCGAACCCGAACGAGAACGCGTTCGCGCTCGACAATTCCGCGCCGGCGGTCTCGAAGATCGAGCGGTTGACGCCTTCGACTTCGCCGACGAACGCGAATGCGCTTACCTGGCGCGTTACCTTTAGCGAAGACGTGGCGAACGTGTCCCCGGGGGACTTCCGCGTCGCCGGAGCCGGCGTCGGCAGTCCGTCGATCTCGGTCTCGGAAAGCGACGATTCGGAAGCGGTCTACGACGTGCAGGCTTCGGGCGGCAATCTGACCGCACTCAACGGCACCGTGACCCTCGAGTTCCGCGGCGGACAGGACATCGCCGATTTGGCCGGCAACGGATTGTCGACCGCCGGAACGCCCGACCCGAACGACAACGCGTTCGAGCTGGACAACGCGGCGCCGTCGGTCTCGAAGATCGAGCGCCTGACGCCCTCGACCTCGCCCACCAACGCCGACGCGGTGACTTGGCGGGTATCGTTCGACGAAGCGGTGGCGAACGTGAGTTCGTCCGACTTCACGGTGACCGGCACCGGAGCGGGAGGCGTGACCCGGACGGTGGCGAAGGTTTCGGACTCGGTCTGGGACGTGACCGCGTCCGGCGGCAATCTGGCGAACCTGAACGGGACGGTAACGCTCGGCTTCGCCAGCGGGCAGGACATTGCGGATACGGTGGGCAACCGGCTCTCGATCGCCGGAACGCCGAATCCGAACGAGAACGCGTTCGCGCTCGACAACGCGGCGCCGACGGTCTCTCGTATCGAACGCCACGATCCGGCGACGTCGCCGACTGCCGCGGATTCGGTCGCCTGGCGGGTGTCCTTCGACGAGGCGGTGGAGAACGTCGGTTCCGCCGACTTCACGGTCACCGGCACCGGAGCGGGAAGCGTGACCCGAACGGTGGCGAGGGTTTCGGATACGGTCTGGGACGTCGAAGCGTCGGGCGGCAATCTCGCCGACCTGAACGCCACGGTCACGCTCGGCATTGCGCGCGATACGGACATCGCCGACCTGGCCGGCAACCTTCTCTCGACAGACGGCACGCCCAGCCCGAACGAGAACACGTTCGAAATCGAGAACCTCGCGCCGACGGTCTCGAAGATCGAACGCCACGACCCGACGAGTTCGCCGACGAACGCGAACGCGGTGACCTGGCGGATCGCCTTCAGCGAATCGGTGAAGAACGTGAGTTCGGCCGACTTCACGGTCACCGGGACGGGCGCGGGCAACGTGACGCGAACGGTGACGAAGGTCTCCGGGACGACGGTGGCCGATTCGGTGTACGACGTGCGGGCGTCGGGCGGCAATCTCGCCGGCCTGAACGCGACGGTCGCCCTCGGCTTCGCGACGGACCAGGACATCGCCGATCTGGCGGGCAACGGTCTCTCGACCGCCGGTACGCCCAACCCGAACGAGAACGCGTACGCGCTCGACAACGCTGCCCCGACGGTCTCGAAGATCGAACGCCACGCGCCTTCGGGTTCGCCGACTGCCGCGGATTCGGTGACCTGGCGGGTCTCCTTCAGCGAAACCGTCGTCGACGTGGACGAGACCGACTTCGCCGTTTCCGGCTCCGGCCTCGGCGACGTAGCGCTGTCGGTGTCCGGCCGCAGCGACGTCTGGGACGTGCAGGCGTCGGGCGGCAACCTGGCCGGCCTCAACGGCACCGTCGCGCTGGGATTCGCCTCCGGCCGGAATATCCGG
This sequence comes from Rhodobacterales bacterium, assembly GCA_965221505.1. Classification (GTDB taxonomy): domain Bacteria; phylum Pseudomonadota; class Alphaproteobacteria; order Rhodobacterales; family CAZPXZ01; genus CAZPXZ01. Next base: position 2,541,242 of record CBDCSI010000001.1, on the reverse strand, counting down.
GATCGAGCGGGCAACGCGCTTTCGACCGCCGGGACGCCCGTTCCGGACGACAGGAGCTTCGTGATCGACAACGCGGCGCCGACCGTGACGGTCAGCGGCGTGCCGATCCGCACCACCGGCGCGTTCACCGTGACCGTCGCGTTTTCGGAACCGATGACCGGCTTCGACGCGAGCGACGTCAGCGTGAGCGGAGGCGCGAAGGGCGCGTTCGTCGAGACGCTGGCGGATCGGACCTGGACGCTGGCGATCACGCCGAGCGCCGACTACAGCGTCTCGGTCGGCGCAGGCGCGGCTGCCGACCTCGCGGGAATCGGCAACGAGGCGTCCGATCCCGTCTCCGGCTACTACACCGACGACAATACCGGTCCGACTCTCGCGTCGATCGTGCGGTCGAGTCCGGCCTCCGAATACACCAACGGCAGCGTGGCGACGTGGCGAGTGACCTTCGACGAGGACGTCGCCGGCGTCGACGCGGACGACTTCTCGGTCTCCGGCGGCGGCGACGTCGCCGTTGCGGCGGCCCGGGCCGGGGTGGGCGGCAGCCTGTCGAACCGGACCTACGACGTGTCGATCTCCGGCGGCAGCCTGGCGACGACCGAAGGACGGGTGTCGCTCGGCCTCGCGTCCGGGGCGACGATTCGCGACGGCGTGGAAAACGCGCTGACGGATCGCTCGCTCCCCTCCGACGGCGCGAACGAGAACTCTTACGTGTTCGACCACAAACCGCCGACGGTGCGCATCACGGGACTGCCGTCGAACCCGGTGCAGAGCTTCACCGCCACGATCGCGTTCTCCGAGCCGGTTTCCGGCTTCGACGTCGCGGACGTCGAGCTGACCGGCGGCGCCGCGGGACGCCTCGTCGAAGCGACGGCCGGCACGGTCTGGACGTTGCCGGTCACCCGGACCGGCCGCGAGGAAATCGCGCTCAAGGTGCCGGCCGGCGTCGCGCAGGATCGCGCCGGAAACCCGAATCTCGAATCCGGGCAGGGCCTGGTGGGCGAGATCGATCCGGAGGAGCGTCGGGTTCTGAAGGAGTCCGTCGCCGGCGCGGTTCAGGCGACGTTCGCCAGTGCGGGTGCGACGATCGGCCTGCGGTTCGACGCGCCGGCCGCCGGTCCGGGGTCCCTGACGCTCGCCGGCGAGACGATACCCTTCGGCGGGGCCGAAGCGGCCGACGGAGTCTACGGGATCGGGAGCGCCGTCGGGGGCGATCGTTTCGCGCTCCCGGGGAACGGCGGATCCGAATCGCCGAACCCGTTCGAGGACGGGAGGGGCGTCGACGGCGACGCGCTCTTCGGCGAGAGCGCCTTCGAACTACGCCTCGGCGCCGGCCCCGGCGGCGACGGGGCGACGAGACGCATGTCGATCTGGGGCCGGGGGGATCTCGGCCGGTTCGAAGGCGATTCGGAGGGATCCCGGTACGATGGGTCGACAAAGGCCGGCTGGCTCGGGGTGGATACCCGACTGCGGAACGATCTCCTGCTCGGGTTTGCGGTGTCCCGGAGCCTGTCCGAGTCCGAATACGAACTCGACGCGGGCGCCGGCACGGGCGACGTGGAAGCCTCGATCACCGCGGTCTGGCCTTATCTGCAGTTCGGGGACCGGGCCGGAGGCCGTCTGCAACTGATCCTCGGCGCGGGGCGCGGGGAGGTGACTCATCGACCCTCCGAACGGGAGGTCGAACGCGAAGACCTGTCGATGCTGGCGGCGTCGGTCGCCGGCGTCTGGCCGATCCTGCGGCAGGACGCCACGACGGTCTCGCTGTCGGCCTCGGCCGGCGGGACGCGGGCCGAGACCGAGGACAGCGGCACGACGGCCGTCGGCGGCCTCGACTTGCAGTCCTGGCAGCTTCGCCTCGGGCTGGAGGCCCGGCGGGACGGCATTCCGGTCAACGACGCCGGCTTGCAGATTTCGCCCTACGGTCGGGCTGCCCTGCGTCGGGACGGGGGCGACACGGTCTCGGGAACGGGACTGGAACTCTCCGGCGGCGTCGCGCTGGGCTTGCCGGGGTCTCGATTCGGCCTCGATGCGGAAGGCCGGTGGCTGGCGGTGCATTCCGAGAGCGGCCGACGGGAATGGGGCGGCAGCGTGGAGGCGCGCCTCGATGCGGACGAGGGGGACCGTGGCCTGTCTTTCTCGCTCGGGCCGCAATGGGGCCTCCGGGACGGCGACGCCTTGTCGGGCGAGAACGCGTTCGACGCTCGCAACGAAAGATCCGGCCGAGGGGCTGTCGTAGAGGGCAGGATCGGATACGGGTTCGGGGCCGGCGGCGGAACGCTGACGCCCTTCGCCGATGCGCGGTTCGCCGACGGATCTCTCGAGAGCGTCGGCATCGGCACGACGCTCGAGGCTCCGGGCCGCTTCTCGTCTACGCTCTCGTTCGAGCGTCGAAGCGCGGGCGACGCGTCGCCGAAGGACTATCGGATCCGCCTGGAGTTGAGACTACAGTTCTGACGGCTGGCCGGAGCCGCGCTCCTGGTCTTTCCCCAGCGGCACGGACCTCACTCAAGGCTCGGACCGGCACCGTGACTGCGGCCCGGCGCGGCGAAGGCCGCCGGATGCGCCGCCCGGTTCGGATCGGTCCTGCGGATGCGCAACAAGAGTCGAACCGACCCCAGGCCCTGTACGAACGCCCGAGCGAGGGAGTCGTCGAGGCGTCTATTCTGCTTCCGTCTCGACGCGATGCGCCTCGACCAGTTCGGCCAGGCTGGTGAACCGCCAGTCGGGATCGACCTTGACGTCGGTTCGCGGCGTCGCGCCCGAGCCGTCGGCCAGGTGTCGCCGGTCGATCCACGCGGTATGGGGCAAGCCGTAACGGGCGGCCGGGACGATGTCGTGGTAGAGGCTCTGCGCGACGTGCAGGATGTCTTCCGGCTCGACCCCGAATTGCGTTCGGGCAGTACGGACGAGAAAGTCGAAGTTGCGTTTGCTTGGCTTGTACGCCCCGACGTCTTCCGCGGTCCAGATCGCGTGCCAGGGATCGCCGAGCCGCTCGTTGGAGCCGCGGTAACTCTGCCGGTCGCAGTTGGTGAGGGTTGCGATAAAGAAATGCCGGCGCAGCCAGGCGAGGCCCTCAGGCGCGTCGGAGAACGCCGGCCAGTCCGGCACGGATGCGCCGAACCGTTCGGCTTCTCCCGGAAGCGGATCCAGTCCCCATTCCTCCGTCATCCGGACGTGGGCATCGGCCAGGAGATGACGATAGAGACGATCCGGAGTTTCCTCCTCGGCTGCCGCCTCGTGCCGGGCGAAAGCCTCCAGAGCCGCTTCGCGGTCAGGCTCTGTGGAGAGCCTGGCCCGAATCGGGGCGAGGGCATTCCAGATCCCCGTCTCCCAGTCGATCAGAGTGCCGTACGTATCGAACGTGAGCAGGCGAAAGTCGGAAATCCGCTTTGCGGTCGTCATTTCCAGGGTCTCCTCCAGCCGAAGCGGGATACGCGGACCGGAACCGCTACTCACGCGAAGTCCGGATCGGACGCAAGCGAAGGCGTCCGTCGGCTCGACCGGCGCTCGTTCCGGCCGAGTCCGCGCGTTCGGTCGCCGTCGGGCCGCATCGGCGACCGAACGTCGGCCGCCTCCGGACGACCATACCAAATCCGCGCCCGGATGATTCGCCCGATCGACGGAGTTCGGCGCGAGGGGAGCGGGGGCGAACCGGACAGGAAGGGCGCGAGGGTCCGTCACCCGCGCGCATGAATACGGCTGCGTCCGCTACGGTCGGGACCACATGGCCCGGCTGCCGATTGCGCGAGTATTCCACAGGTTCTCGACAGGCTATCCACAAGTTCTGCACCGTCTTGCCGGATGTTCGAAGCGCGACCGTCGCAGCGCGAATTTGGCCCCGTGCCGGTCAGGGACGCCGCCGCAGGGGTTCGGGATTCGGTTCCGGAGTCGACTTCCTCCTGACTGTCGCTCCGGGACTTCCTCCGGAGGCCTGGACGCGAGAATTCCTCGCATTGAGTTCCGCGACCTGACCGAGGCGCGATGTCGCATTCGGTCGACGGGAAGTCGCAAATTGCGCTTGACAGGCCTTGCCCAAAGGATCGAAACTCGACTCGTTCGACACGTGACGGATGGAGGCTCCCGATGGACATGGAAGTACGGCCCTTCCGGGCTTCGCACATGCCCGATCTCGAATCGGTACTGGCTGACGTTTCCTGCGCGCGAGGACTGCCGAACGCGTTCTACGTCGACGATTCGGTTTACGAGGAAGAGAAGCGCGCCCTCTTCTTCGATACCTGGGGCGGACTCGACTTCGCGAGCGAGGTGCCGGAGCCGGGCGACGCGAAGCCGGTCGAATATCTCGGCATGCCGCTCCTGATGCTGCGCGACCGTGCCGGCGGCCTGCGCGTGTTTCAGAACATCTGCCGGCACCGGGGAATGATCCTGGTCGACGAGCCGCGACGGATTTCGGGTGCGCTTCGATGTCCGTATCACTCCTGGTGCTACGGCCTGGACGGCAGGCTCGTTTCGACGCCCCATGTCGGAGGTCCGGGAAACAACCTGCACGAGGGCATCCGCCGGAAAGAATTGGGGCTCGTGGAGGTCCGGAGCCATGTCTTCCGCGACGTCGTATGGGTGAACGTGTCCGGCGATGCGCCGGACTTCGAGGAGCATGCCGCGGCTCTCATCGAACGCTGGTCGGAATTCGACCAGCCGGACTGGCGCCCGGCAGGAGATTCCCGCTTCACGCTGGACGTAGCCTGCAACTGGAAGCTCGCGGTGGAGAACTACTGCGAGAGCTATCACCTGCCGTGGGTGCATCCCGGCCTCAACGCGTATTCGCGCCTCGAAGACCATTATCACATCATGGACGGCGGCTTCTCGGGGCAGGGAACCCTGGTCTACAACCCGAGGCTCGGCGACGGAACGCTGAAGTTCGGCGATTTCGCCGGACTGGAGTCGAAGTGGGACACGGCGGCGGAATACATCGCTCTCTATCCGAACGTGCTCTACGGCGTACATCGCGACCACGTCTACGCCATTCTCCTGTGCCCAATGGGGCCTGCCCGGACGCTGGAGCGCGTATCCATCCGCTATGCGCAGGAGGCGTCGCTCGGGACCGAGTTCGACGACCTGCGCCGCGAAAACGAGGCGCAGTGGCGGGAGATCTTCGAGGAGGACATCGGCGTGGTCGAAGGCATGCAGCGCGGGCGGCATGCCTCGGGATTCGACGGCGGGAAGTTCTCGCCGGTCATGGATCCGCCGACGCACGAATTCCATCGCTGGGTGGCTGGGCGAATGATGGGCTGACCGGGCCGTGTCGAATCAGGGAGCGGACCTCGCGGCGCTGGACGCGGACATTCTGGACGCGCACGCCCGAGGCGACGAGTCGCTCCTCGCGCTCTTGTATTGGGATGCCGCGAGTCGTCTCGAAGCGGCGTCGAGGGTCGACGAAGCGTGTTTCTTCGCTGTCCAGGCTTATGCGCTGGCCCTCTCGGCCGGCAACGGGGTGGCGCCGGTCGTCCGGGAGTTCCTGCGGGTGCGGGGGCGGGAAGAGTGAGGCGCTGCAGGCTGCCGCACCTTGGGGGCAGGGGCGGAGACTGAATTGGGACGTCGCGTGAGCAGTCCGGGCCCCGCGACCGTGTCCGTGAACGGGGAGGCCCGAGAGGAGCCCGGGGTGGGGTCGAGGTCGCAACCGGGTAGCGCTTCGCCGGGCGGATCGATCGCGTTCGCGCGAAGCGGAACAACTCGTTCGACATGCGGACACTCCCGCGGGCGCTGCAGGAGCCGTCAGGAGCTTGCTGACCTGATGGGGCGGGCGGCACGGACCGTGACCCGGACGTGCGTGGCATGAACGCCGAACTCCGGCTCAGGGTGGCCGGCCTCCCGCAGTTCGCGGCGAGCGTTCGGGATTCCGGCGCCGAATCGCTGGACCAGCCCGAGATCTCACATGGCGCCGGCGAGGTTCGGGTTGCGGTAGTCGATCGATCCGGGTTTCCCGAAATTTCTCTCCGTCACGTTCCCGAACGGTCCGCCGGGATTCTGTATCTCGATCCGGTCGTCGAACCAGGTGACGCGAACGGGGGCGTTCGAGACTTCGTAATCCCGGTGCATGAGCGCGTTCCGAAAGAGTCGTTGCAGCGCGGCGAGGGGATAGGCCTCGCGTCTCCGCTCCAGAAACGAACCGGTGAAGTTCGCGGAGCGGCGGTTGTGGGAGCGGAGCTTGTCTTCGACCCGAGCCGAGAGGTCGGAGATCGTCCCCTCGACGGCAAGATCGTCCGCGATCGGATCGGATAGGTCGTACCCGGCCACGCGAAGAAATTGCACGTACGCGCCGGGGACGATGTCCCTGGGACGATTGCCGAGGACCAGCAAGCCGAGAATCGTTGCCCGTTGATCCTCCGCGGACGCGATCATTTTCGTGACGGCGAGGCGTTCGGAAGCGGTGCGCACATACGCGCGAAGCCACGCAGGATCCATCGCTCGCGGCAGATAATCTTCTTCGAAGCGGGCGTGGCGCAAGTCGGAAGGGTCCGTGCCCGGAATCGGCGAAATGTCGAAGGGTCGGGATCCGTACCGTCGGCGCTCGTTCAGGATCCGTTCCTCCCGGGCGGTCGCGATTCTTCGATGCGATCCGACCCGCACATGGACCAGGCCCCGATAGCGCACAGGCGGAGAGTCGGACGGCGGAACGGTTACGACTCCAACCTCGCTCCCCTCGTGCGTTCGCTTCTCGACCAGAATCGTCGGCGGAGGAAGAACGTGTCCGTCGCTCCGCAGCCGGGACAACCGCTGCAGGAGGCAGTCCGTTGCGACAGTCTCGGCGACCTTGCCGTCGATCCCCGCGTTTACGACGACGATCCCCGGGAGGCCGGAGCCTTCGATGTCGTTTGCCAAAGCACACACCGTTTCGCCGATCCGTGCGAATGCGCGTTCTTCGGCGGTTCGCACGAACGCGACACGGCTGCCTTCGCCGCCCGCCATGAGGCGCCGCAAGCACGTGTCGTCGAGCGAGAAAGCGCGTGTCATCCTATGCGTGTTCCGTTTCGGCCCTGATTCGAACCGGTGCGGCGGGACCGGGTAGCTGACCGCGGCGGCTGCCGTACCGGGGCGCTCGCGCGTTCTCCTCTCTCGTTCGTTTCCGAATGCGGAGCCGCCGGAACGCGAACGCTGGGCGAGACCCGCTTCTCCCGGACGAGCGGACGATCCCTCATGACGCATCCGGCAGCCGCCGGAATTGTCGCTCGGGCACGGCAACCACGCACCCGTTTCACCGTCGTTCGCTACAGTTGTCGAACGTCAGCCGGTTCGGTTCGGATCGAAATCGGTCGTTCCGCCCGGCGCCGACGCTACCGGTTTGCCGGAAACGGCACACGGTATGTCCGCCGCGTCACCGCATACCCGCACTTGCGCGGGGATGGGTATCGAAATCGATGGTGCCGGCAGAGGGATTCGAACCCCCGACCAACGGTTTACAAAACCGCTGCTCTACCACTGAGCTATGCCGGCGCGGAAGGCTGCGATCGACCGCCGGCACGCAGTCTAGCAGCTTGCGGTGCGCGCGAATCGTTTCGGGAGAGTTGGGGGGCGCGAGTCGCGATTCTGCACGCCCCGAAGGCGACGGCCCGTCAGAGTCTGGCGCCGCAGCGGTCAAGCTGGGTACGGTATCGCCTCGCCATCGTTTCGACCGACCGGGCCGCTTGCTGAACCTCTGGCTTGTTGCGGTACCGGCCCTTCCGATAGCCGCCGTGCCCCTCGTGATAGGCGAGATAGTTGCGGTAGGCGTCCGCCTTGCGGATGTCGTTGGACTGGTAGGACTTGTGCACGTACCAGCCCACGAAGTCGGTCGCGTCCGCAAAGTCGCTCCGTCGCGCCCCCCGGTTTCCGGTCGATTCGATATACCATTGCCAGGTGCCGTCGACCGCCTGCGTGAAGCCGCGGGAGGAGGATTCCCGGCCCCACGGAATGACGCCGAGCACGTAGTCCCTCGGCGCCCGCACGTCCTTGCGGTACGCCGACTCGCGCCAGATGATCGCCATCTGCAGCCAGACCGGCGCGCCCCAGCGGGCTTCGGAGGCGCGGGCGGACCGATACCAGTGCGGACGCTCGGCGAAGATCCGGCAAACGTCCGTCGTGGTGGACGGCTGGTTGTCCGAATTCCGGTCCAGCATGCTGCAGCCAGACAGCGGAATCACGAACACGAGAGTCAGGGCGCCCAAAACACGCCCAATAGATGATATGTCTCGAACTACGTGCACGACGGCGGGAGAGGATAGTCTCCGGTTCGGGCCAAGTCCAATCGCTCACGCCGGAAACTTCGCCGTTCGCCGAAAAGCGGCAGGCGCGGCGGCGGAACCCGACGCGGCGGAATGCGGTCGGAGACCGCTTCGGAAAGGGGGGAGCGTATGCTGGTTGCGGTGCATGTCGGGGGCGAGAACGGAGCGGAGTGGCGCGACTGCCTACAGGTTGCGATGCCCGAGTGTTCCTGCCGCCTTCTGGACGACTCGCTGCCTCTCGAAAAGGTCACCCATGCAGCGGTGTGGATGGCGCCGCCGGGATGGCTGGCGACGCTTCCGCAGCTTCGATGCGTTCTCTCGCTGGCGGCCGGCGTGGATCACGTTCTGGCCGATCCGGCGCTTCCGGACCACGTACCCGTGCTTCGACTCCACGGCGAGCCGCTGGCGGCGCGCATGCGCGAATACGTCCTGCTGGCCGTCCTGGCGCTGCACCGGGACCTTCCGCGGCTGCTCCGGGAGCGCCGGCAGCGAATCTGGATCGAGCGGGAGCCGCCGGTCGCCTCCGGTCGCCGGGTCGGCGTCATGGGACTCGGAAGTCTGGGCCGCGACGCCGCCCGGACGCTGGCCCGCGTCGGATTTTCCGTCGCCGGATGGTCGCGGCGGCGCCGGGAAGTTCCCGAGGTCGCCTGTTATGCGGGCGAGTCGGAGCTGGACGAGTTTCTTCGCGGCGCCGAAATCCTCGTGAATCTCTTGCCGTTGACGGATTCGACGCGGGATATCCTGGACCGGCGCCGGTTCTCCCTGCTGCCCCGAGGCGCCGGTTTCGTCAATGTCGGCCGGGGCGCTCATGTGGTGGAGGAAGACCTGCTGGCGGCTCTCGAATCGGGGCAGGTGTCCGGCGCGGTCCTGGATTGCTTCCGCGAGGAGCCGCTGCCGTCCTCGCATCCCTTCTGGGGGCATCCCCGCGTTCTCATGACGCCGCACGTCGCCGCGCCGCTCGCCGCCCCGACGGCGGCGGAGATCGCCGCAGACCTGATTCGGCGATTCGAAGCCGGCGAGACCCTCCCCGGGGTGGACAGGGCTTCCGGCTACTGACTCCCGCCGGCTCCGGTTCCGCCGAGCACGGTGGGAAGAATGTCGTTGAGAACGGAGATGCTTCGCAGCGTGTCGGCCAGATCGCGCCTCTCGCTGCGGCTCAGGCTCCGCACGTCGACCGAATTGCCGATTTTCGTGCGGCCGGCGGAGATGTCGGCGATCTGCTGCCGGAGGATTCGGTGCAGCAACGTCTCGTGCGCTTCCAGCAGGCGCTCGAGATCGGTGGGGCTCGCCCCGGCGGCGTCGAACGCCTGTTCGAGCCGTTTGCGGGTCGACCGTGCCCGAATCCCGTGGCGCAACGCCATTGCGCGCGCGGCGCTCACGATCGGCAGCAGTCCGCCGCCCTTCAGGTCGACGCGGCCGTCCGAATCGGTTCGGAAGTTGCCGAACATTCCGACCGGCACGCGGCGCTGTGCGGCGTTGCGACCCATCGCCTGCGCGAAGAGAGGAGACCGGGACGCGGCCCGCCATGCATGCTTTTCCAGGCGCTGCGCCAGCCGCTCGTCGCCGTGCACCGGCGCCATGTCGTAGAAGATGTCCACGTTGAGAACGTTGTCGGGTTCCGGGTTTGCGATCCAGCGATCGACCCGATCCCGCCACTCCCTGCCGGTGCGTCGCCAGGTGCGCTCGCGCGCCATCACGCCGCCCGGGCAGAACGGAATACCCCCTTCGTCGAGCAGATCGTTCAGGTGCCGGGCGAACACCGCGAACCAGTCGTCGGGACTGTCGAGATCGCCGGCGTAGCCGTCGTCCACGACGAGCGCGTTGTCCTGGTCGGGAGCGAGCATGCTTTCGCCCCGGCCGCCGGAGCCGAGCACCAGCAGGCACCAGGGCGCGGGCGGCGGCCCGAGTCCTTCGCTCTCCATTCTGTCCGAAGTCAGTTCCGCGGCCCGACGGGTCAGCGCGCGGCCCTCGAGGCTGACGATTTCGGCGACCTCGCGCGCGTCGAGGCGTTCGTCGAAGAGTCCCGCCGCCGTGCGGGGGAGATGGCTCTGGGCCGACGCCAGTTCGAGCGCGTTGGTCGCAGTCTCGATGCGGTCGCCGAGGGTGAGCGTGGCGATCGACCTGTGCCGGAGGACATTCTTCAGGGAGATCATCCCCGCGAGCGCGCCGGTTTCGTCCGTGACGCCGACATGCCGCCGCTTGGTCCGGGCCATGCGCGCCAAGGCGCGGTAGAGATGGGCGTCGGCCGGCATGGTCTCCATCGGCGCGGAACAGACGTCGGCGAGACGTAGACCCGCCGCACCGCTGCCGTGCCGGGCCAGCTGGGTCGCCAGATCCGCGTTGGTGACGATTCCGTGGCCCTCTCCGGTATCCACCACGACGCTGCCGATGCGGCGCTCCGTCATGAGTTGCGCCGCTTCCTGAAGCGTACGCTCCCGGTCCATTCCGATCGCCGGAGACTGCATGAGATCGCGAAGCCGCATGCGGAAGACGAACCCGTCGACTGCGGTCTTCGCGACCGACAGGCCTTCCTCGTCGGTTCGTGCGCGACGGCTTTCCCTCGCCCGGCGCCAGTCCGCCGCGGAAGAGCCGGGCTGGGACCGGGAGACCGACGACTGCAGGGTCCGAGCCTGCCCGTAGCTTCGAATTCCGGCTTCGCGCAGCGCGGGAAGCATGCGCGTGTAGATTTCGGCCGTCATCCGGGCGTCGGCCAGAGCGCGGTGGCGACCGCCCTTCGAGACCTCGTAGCGCTCCGCGAGTTCGTCGAGGGAGGCGAGCGCCCGAGGGCCGATGCCCGCGGCGAGCAGGCGCACATCCAGCCACGCTGGCTCCCGGTAGCGAAGACCGATGCGGGCGAACTCCTCGGCCAGCATGGCGAGATCGAATTCGAGGGAGTAGCCGATGAGCATCCGGGTTCCGCAGAAGGCCAGCATCCGCTCGGAGACCTCACGGAAAGGATGGGCGATCGCGACCGACTCGTCCGTGATTCCGTGAATGCCGGAGGAAGAAGGCGGGATCGGCACCGGCGGCCGTACGAGCTCCTCGAACGCGACTTCCGGCTCGACCCGGCCGTCGACGATGGCGATGGCTCCGACCTGGACGATATGGTCCCGCTTCGGCAGCAGGCCCGTGGTCTCGAGATCGAGGGAAACGGCAGGCAAGGCCGACAGCGCCGCAGCGGGGCCGGCCGCCTCGATTTGCGCCGCACCGGCATGCCAGTCGTTCTCCATGGCGGGCCCCAGTCTGCTGCGAGAAACCGCTTTCAGTATATCGCCGGGGGCCCTGATACCGAGGATTGCCGGCATCCCGGTCGGCGACCGCGGGTTTGCCGTGAGCTGTGACCCGAGCGGTCCGGCTCTAGCGAAACGCGGGCCACGGGCACGTCAGACGATCCGGCCGCATCGGTCGCAGTTGTCTTTCGGAGGGCGGAATCCTCGTCGCCGCGATACGGGGCGGTCGCTTTCGAAGAACCGCCTGTCGCGCGAACGCCCTTGCCAGTAGCGGGTCCGCCTCCGTTGGGTGCGGCTCGCGGAGCGAGAATCCGGTCTCTGGACTTCGCTACGCCAGCGTGCGGTAACGAGGACACATGCTTACTCGAGGATTTCCGCGGCTGCCGGGAACCCGAGCCCAGGTCAGAGGCCGACTCCGGCCCGCAGAGTGTCGGATCAGCGACCCGGAGAGCGTCCTTTGCCGGTCCAGCGCCGAACCGGTCTCTCGGTCCGCTTAGGGGCGAGTTTGTCCGCCGCCCACTCGTCCGACTGTTCGGGGATCGCTGGCTTCACCCGAGTGTGACCATGGCCGGAAGATTTCCGAGGCTGCCCTTCGACACTACGAGCGGCATCCGAACCCGTTCCTCGGCCTCGACCCCGGCTCTGCCACGTTGCCGGCCCTCTCGGAGCCTTCTCTCGGCGCCGCTCTCGATGATGCGTACTCACGGTTCGACGACGCCCTTACCTGCGCAGACAGACTCGGCCCGTCGCACGGAAATTGTCTACGTGCATGCGGGCGTACGTTCGGTGCGGTCAGCCGGGAAGACCGGTCTGCGCAATCTTCAATAACATTGCTAGCGCCGGTGTAGGGGACGGACCCCGATATACGGAGTCGCGTCAGTGAACCGGAGAGCGGCCGTTTCCGGCCCACCCTCGAAACAGGCTCTCGGCACGCTCGGAGTCGAGCAGATCCACCGCCCACCTCTCCAGCTGTTCGGGGGTCGCTGCCTTTACCCTGGATACGACCGTAGCCGGAAGTTCCCCGAAGCGGCCCCTCAACATCAAGAGCAGCATCCGAACCCGGCCCTCGGCCTCGCCCTCTTCCCGGCCCTCTTCCCGGCCCTCTTCCCGGCCCTTCCGCAGCAATTTCTCGGCGACGCTCTCCATCTCGGCCCTGACGCTGGCCTCGCCTTCTTCCCTACCCCTTCGCAGCAATTTCTCGGCGACGCTCTCCATGACGTTCACTCCCTTGTTCGACTTCGCCCTCGCGATCCCTTCGAGCAGCGTCTCTTCGCTGTCGCACAGGTTCATCATATAGGCGAAGGCCATTCTCTCCAACTGGCTCCCGGACGGAAACGGCTTCAGCAACCGCGCGATTTCGTCGACCGTCAGGCCGCCCTGATACGCGCGGACCAGCATCGTCAGACCCGCCCGCAGAACCGGATCCCTCGCCCGCTCGCTCTCCTGCATCTGGGCGAGGTCGCAGACGAAATACCGGTGCCTGGTTTGCGCGGCGGCGATCGCGCCGGTGGCGCGGGTCAACTCCTCGACGGACAGCTTGGCGTCCCACTTTTTCGCCCCGTGATACGTAACTAGGACGATCACGGGCGGAACCAGGTCCGGGTTGCGGACCGCCCATCGTCGCATCGCCGGAGCTTGGTACTCGTTCGTGCGCAGCGCCATGGTCGGATCGATCGTGGACTGATGTTCGACGTTGACGAGGAGTTCGGGCCGAACGCCCTTCCGCTTCTTGAGTTTCAGGCAATACACCTGATCGGAAACGCGCTGCCTCAGCGTGGGGGTGACGTGCCGTTCGGGCAACGGTTCGGGCAGCGAGTCGGCGAACCGGGCCACCATCTTGCGCGGCAGGTGCAGGCGAAGGAATTCGTCGAGGCGAGCCAGATCGTGCAGGAGCGCCATGAGCCAGGCCTCATGGGTCACGGGTACGACGAACGGCGCGTCGGCCTCCTCTTCGGAAGTCATGGGATCCCTCTCTCTCGGCCGTCTCGTTCCTCGGTCGCGGCGTCTCCGGGCGGCGGGCCACGCCGAACGGACCGCTCTGCGGCGCCTGCGCCGCTTCCGGCCTTCAAGACCGAACGACGAAGGGCCCGGGCCGCCGCGGCGGCAGACCGGGGCGGATACGCACCGCGGAACGGAACGAAACGTGCGTTATTGCAACGGGTTACGGATTAGTTCGGAGATTGGGCCGAGAGACGGAGTCGTCGGTCGCCTATTCGATGGGAATTGCGGATCCCGGCGGTTGCGCCGCTCGTGCCGACCGCGACAGTGCGGAAAGCCCGCTCGTCCCGCGATCGCGCCGCAAGACGCTTCGCACCCGCACGAACCGGCGAGCGAGAGGTCTGCTGCGATGCGGGATGCGGGGAGTCCCCCGATCCCTCCAGGAAGGGTTCAGCGGGACGAGAGGCGGAAGTCCGCGTCCTGCCCGGCTGCCGGGCAGGATGGCGCGTGGCGAAGGCAAACGACCTGGGCGTGGAGTCTTGCCATTCTTGTCCTCCTCGATATCCGCCCCGGCGACGGAGCGGAAGTCGGACGCGACGTGTGCCGTGCCTGCGGGAGCCGTCGCGGGCGAATCGCCGTGCGACCCGACGGGCTCGCTGTCTGGTGCGTCCCCCGTAGGTCCCACGCGGACGCCGGGCGACAGGCGGACACCCTACGCACCGGAATCGATTCGCGCAAGCCTCCGCGTCCGGTGTGTCTCCGATTCCGGCGTACCGGGGCGACGATTCGGCCGCCCGGAAAGGCACGCCGGGCCGGCGTTCGCTCGGTCGCGGGTCGTGGCGACGGGAAGCCTGGCGCGGGGCCATGGGAGCTTGCCGTCCGCATCCGTCGTCAGGCGCATGCGAGTCGGGTGGCGCCAGATTTCGAGTTCGTACCGGCGAACCCGATGCGGCCCCGGCGAGGGGCCACGGGGACAAAGGGCAGGGAACGACGGACCGATCGGGGTAAGGGGGTTCGCGTCATTTCCGCGCGGGCCTGCCGAATCGGTCGCTGCCGGCGCCGTCGCGCACGCCTTGCGAACTCCCGGAGGCGGACGAGCCGCGCAATTGCCCGATCCTCGATCCGGGGCGGGGCCCTGCATCCCGCGAGCCGAAGACTTCAGACCGTCAGGCGGAATCCCGTTCGGCCGCTTGCGGTCTCACGAGGGCGCGTCGCTTCGGGTTGCGGTTGGTCGCAGGGTGCAATATTCGGTACACGCAGACTCCGTCTCCCGGACGAGATCGGGTCGCGTCCGCGTTCGAACGACAGTGTTCGGGCGGGGACCGATTCGCAGCGCCGCCGGGCGGCGCGACGGTCCCGAGGGTGCAGGTACCCGGCAATCAGCGAGGAAATCATGAAGGTCGTCGTCGTCGAGTCGCCCGCCAAGGCTCGCTCCATAGGTTCCTATCTGGGACCGGACTACGACGTGGTCGCAAGCTACGGCCATGTGCGGGACTTGCGGGAAAAGAGCGATTCGGTCGTGCCGGACGAGGACTTCCGCATGGTCTGGGAAGTCGAGAGCGACGCGGACAAGCGTTTGAAGGAGATCGCCGTCCGGCTGCGGAAGGCGGACGGATTGATTCTGGCGACCGACCCCGACCGGGAGGGCGAGGCGATCTCGTGGCACCTGGTGCAGACGCTTCGCGACCGGCAGGCTCTGAAGGAGGACATGTCGGTCGAGCGAATCAGCTTTCACTCGGTCACTCGCGCGGCCGTGCGAGATTCCATCGCCAGTCCGCGGGACATCGATCAGGATCTGGTGGACGCCTATCTGGCGCGCCGTGCGCTCGACTACCTGGTGGGATTCCGCCTCTCTCCCGTGCTGCTCCGCAAGCTCCCGGGTGCGCGCTCCGCCGGCCGCGTACAGTCCGTCGCGGTCCGGCTTGCGGTCGAGCGCGAACGGGAGATCGAGCGGTTCGATCCCAGGGAATACTGGACCGCGGTGGTGCGGTTCCGATCCCCGGCCGGTGCCGAATTCGAGGCGTCGCTGGTCGAGCTGGACCAGCGCAAGCTCGGCAGGTTCGGACTGCCGGACGAGGCGAGCGCCCGCGAGGCGGAACGCCTGCTGAAGGACGCGCCCGGATTTCGGGTGGAATCGGTGGAATCGAAACCGGTCCGCCAGAAGCCCTCGGCACCGTTCATTACCTCGACGCTCCAGCAGGAGGCCAGCCGCAAGCTCCGGTTGTCGGCAGGGGAGACGATGCGGATCGCGCAGGCGCTGTACGAAGCCGGGCATATCACGTATATGCGCACGGACGGAGTCGACATGTCGGCGGAGGCGGTCGACGCGGCCCGAGCGCTGGTCCGGGAGCGCTTCGGCGAGCGACACCTGCCGTCGCGGCCCCGGCGCTACAAGTCGCGGGCCAAGAACGCGCAGGAAGCGCACGAGTGCATACGGCCGACCGACGTGCGGGTCCGTCCCGAGCAGCTGTCCGCGTTGCCGGAGCGCGAGCGAGCGCTGTATCGCCTGATCTGGGCCAGGACCCTGGCAAGCCAGATGGCGGACGCGGAACTGGAGCGGACCGCCGTCACGATCCGGACCTGGGACGCGGCGGAACAGGGCGGTGCGGATTCCGCTCCGGTGTCCGCCCGGCTCCGCGCCAGCGGCCAGGTGGTCCGGTTCGAGGGATTCCGCGTTCTTTATCAGGAGGGAACCGACGCTTCCGTCGAAGGCGACAAGCCGGCGGACGGACGGGGAACCGAGGCCGCGGAGCGCAAGCTGCCGCCGCTCGCCGAGGGAGACCGGCCCGAGCGGACCGGCGTCGAGGTCACGCAGCGTTTCACCAAGCCTCCGGCGCGCTACACGGAGGCGAGCCTGGTGCGCAGACTCGAGGATCTGGGCATCGGTCGGCCTTCCACATACGCGTCGATACTGAGCGTGATCCGACGGCGCGGGTATGTGGAAGACTCCAAACGGACGATCGTTCCGACGTTTCTCGGACGGCTGGCGGTCGCGTTTCTCGAAGAGCACTTTTCGCGCTACGTGGAGTACGGCTTCACCGCCGGCCTGGAGGAGGAACTCGACGAGATCAGCAGCGGGCGCCGCTCGCGGCTCGGCGTCTTGGAAGCGTTCTGGCACGACTTCGAGGCAGCGGTCGCCACGGCCTCGAAGCTGCGGATCCGGGAGGCGCTGTCGACGGTGGAGAAGAGGGTCGAGCCGCTCCTCTTTCCGCCCCGGAGCGACGGCGCGGATCCCCGCGCCTGTCCCAAGTGCCTGGAGGGCCGGCTCGGACTCCGGCCCGGAAAGAGCAGCCTGTTCCTGGGGTGCGACCGGTATCCGGAGTGCCGGTTCGTCCGTTCCGTCGAGGGCGTGCTCGACGGAGAGCCCGACTGGCTGGGCGACCGGGAACTCGGCGCGGATTCGGACGGCCTCCCCGTGTCGGTGCGCAAGGGACCCTACGGGTTCTACCTGGAGCGGGGTAGCGTGCCGCCTGCGAGAACCAGCCTGCCCGGGGATTGCGATCCGCACACGATCGATCTGGAAATGGCGGAACGGTATCTGTCGCTCCCCCGCGCGCTGGGTCCGCATCCGGACACCGGAGACGAGATCGAGGCCGGGATCGGGCGCTACGGTCCCTTCGTGCGTTGCGGAAAGGTCTACGCCAACCTGCCCAGGGACGAGAGCGTTCTGGAGGTCGGTCTGAACCGCGCGGTCGCGCTGATCGCGGATCGGCAGGCCAAGGGCAGGGGCGGCTCGGGGCAGACGCCGCTCGCCGAACTCGGCGAGCATCCGGAAGGCGGCGCCGTCCGTATCCTGAAGGGCCGCTACGGGCCGTACGTAAAATGGGGTCGCGTCTCTGCGTCCGTTCCCAAGGGGCGGGAGCCTTCGAGCGTCACCATGGAGGAGGCGCAGGCACTGATCGCCGCCAAGCAGGCTCGCGGCGGGAAGCGGACGACCCGCCGCGGAGCGGGTCGCAGTCGAGCGGCCAGATAGGGGAACGGAAAACGGCGGAGGGGAAGGAGCGGTAAGTTCTCACGCCCGTTTGCCGTACCGCCCGAACGGGAGAACGGACACGTTGTCGGCCGCGCCTGGATCGAACCAGCCGAGCACCCGTTCGAGTTTCGTCCCGCGTCGGAGAACCCGGCCGCCGCTTCCGATCAGCGACCACGCGCCCTGGCGTCGCTCGCTGCCGGGCCGTTTCTCGATGCGATACACCGGACCCTCGGAACTTCGCAGGAAAACGGCGAACTGGGCGTAGTCGTCCCGGAAGTCCACGGCGTAGTCCCGCCACGCGCCGACGGCGACCATGCGGCCGTATACCGTGAGCAGCGCCCGAAGCTCCCGCCGGTCGAAGGCGACCGGCGACCGTGCTGCGCCGTGCCGGGGGCGAAGGGGAACGATCTCCGCCGACGGCCTCATGACGCGGTCGCGCGACCTCGCGCCCCATGCGCGCACCCCGCCGTGCGGACGGGACTCGACGGAGGCCGATTCGGATGCGGGCGGGGGCAGGGCATGACGTCGCGGATCGCGAAACGCGGTCCGGCGGTCCGGGGGCGGTTGCGGGGAACGCTCAATTGAGTCGCGAACGATGCAATTCGTACTGTCCGTCCGTTAGACGGTCGAACACGGTGCCGAGGTCCGGATGGTCGACCGGCTCGCCAGTTTCGTCGGGCTCCAGATTCTGCTCCGACACGTAGGCCATGTAGTAGCTGTGGGCGTTCTCGGCGAACAGGTGATAAAAGGGCTGGTCCTTGCGTGGGCGGACGTCCTCGGGGATCGAATTCCACCACTCCTCCGTGCTCTGGAAATTCGGGTCTACGTCGTAGATGACGCCGCGAAACGGATAGACGCGGTGCCGCACGACCTGCCCGATGCCGAATTTCGGCAGCGTTCGCTTCTCTTCCATTCAGCCTTTCCTACCGTTCTCGCTACCGCTCCTGGTCATGATGTAGGTCTCGGGAGCGTCGTTTCCAGTGTCGGCCTTCGACAGATCATACCCGGAAACGCCGTCCGAATCGAGTGCGGGCGCCGTCGCTTTCGCGCCGGGCCCGCGCCGCCAGTCTCGCCAGAGCGAGTCGGCTCGCATGCGGCGGCGGAACTGGTTGCGCACGTCCAGCCATCGGAGCCGGATCGAATTGGTCACGATCGGCGCGTCCCTCTGCCGAAACTCGTCCACCACCGGAGCGAAGCGGACCAGATCCCCGGAACTGCGCGCGAAGGCGTGGTCGTGTCGAAGGTGCCGATCCCAGTCGGTCAAGGCGGCGCGCGCGGAGAATCTCGCTTCATGGTCGTCCGGCAGGTGGCGCCGGTCTTCCGCGTCGAGGCACCGGCCGAGGGCGTCCCGATAGCAGTATACGGCCAGCGCGACGCATTCCTGCGTCGAATTGCCCGACCTGGCCGCGGCGACGGCGTGCAGGCTGAGATCTTCGAGACAGGAGGCGAAGACGCGGACGGAGGCGATGCGGATGGATTTCGAGAACTCGTCGTCGGTGAAGAAATAGCGGTAGCTCGTGCCCATGCGGGCCTTCAGGTAGCCGTGGAGCGACGTCTGCGCCACGTAGGAGGAGCGCGTATGAAGAAAATGCGTCAACGTCTCGACCGAATCGACGGGACTCGCGTCGAAGCTCTCGCGGAGGGTCCGCAAGGGAGCCGAGAATCGGGAGAGCAAGCCTCGGATGCGGGACATGAAGATCCTCTATCTGTTTGCTGCGTCGCGCAAAATCGCGGGTCTTGCCTGGCGCGCCGGCCGCTGCTATGATGCACTGCGGCAAAGGCGGCAGCGAGTCGGCGCGACGGCACGTCGCGGCACGTTCGCTGCCGTTTCATCGGGGTTCATGAGAAATCCCGTTCACGGTGCCGGCTGAATCGTTTCCTGACATCGCCTTCTACGGCTAGGGACATTCTAGCGGCAACCTTGTCAACAACCGGCTTCTTCGGAAGTCAACATAATGGAGGCGCAGGTGTCCCAACAATCCGCGGAACCGCGGTCGCCGGAACGAAGGCAGATTCACTGGTCGAAGACCCGTAATCTGACCTATGTCGTTCTGCTGATCTGGTTCCTATTCTCGGTCATCGTCCCCTGGTTTGCACGGGACCTGAATTCGCTCAGCTTTCTGGGATTCGAACTGGGATACTACTTCCTGGTCCAGGGCTCCCTGATCGTCTTCGTCGTACTCATCATCGGTCAGAACCTTCTTCAGGACGCGATCGACGACGAATACGGCGCGCAATCCGAGTAGAGGGAGGTCGACATGTCCACAACCGGAACGGACCGGGGGAGCTACTTCCTCAACAACCTGGGTCGGGTGTATGCGCTGTACACCCTCGGGTTCCTCGTATTCTTCGCGCTGATGGCGATCCTCGAGAGCTTCGGCGCCGGCGCGCGGCTGATCGGCATCCTGTTCCTGCTGTTCACGCTGGTCATCTACGCGGCGATCGGCTGGCTTTCCAGGACCATGGAGGTCGGCGCGTATTACGTCGCCGGACGGCAGGTGCCGGCGCTGTTCAACGGCATGGCGACGGCGGCGGACTGGATGTCCGGCGCGTCCTTCGTGGCGCTCGCCGGCGGCATCTATTTCGGCGGCTATCCGTATCTCGGCTTCGTCGTCGGCTGGACCGGCGGCTATGTGCTGGTGAACGCGCTGATGGCGCCGTATCTCCGCAAGTTCGGCTGCTACACGGTGCCGGACTTCATCGGTACCCGTTACGGCGGCAACCTCGCGCGCCTCGTAGCGGTGATCGTCCTCGTGGTCGCGTCGTTCACTTACGTGACTGCCCAGATCAACGCCACCGGTACGATCGCGTCCCGGGCGCTCGACATTCCCTTCGGGGTCGGCGTCTGGTTCGGCCTTCTCGGCATCCTGCTGTGCTCCATGCTCGGCGGCATGCGCGGCGTGACGTGGACGCAGGTCGCACAGTACATCGTGCTGATCATCGCCTACCTGGTGCCGGTCATCTGGATGTCGAACGTGCAGGGCTTCGGTCTCATTCCGCATTTCAGCTACGGCGACGCCGCGCAGCGGATCAAGGAGCTCGAGCCGATTCTCGGTCTGGGAACCGCGGCGGCGGAGGCGGCGCCGATCGGCGGCGTGCGAATTCTGTCGACTCCGCATTTCGACCCGCAGGGCGGCGCGGATTCGTGGAAGTTCGTCACCCTCGCGATCTGCATGATGGCGGGCACGGCGTCGCTGCCGCATATCCTCATGCGGTACTTCACCACGCCCACCGTTCGCGAGGCCCGGAAGTCGGTCGGCTTTTCGCTGTTCTTCATCTTCCTGCTCTACTTCACCGCGCCGGCGCTCGCCACGCTCACGAAGTTGCAGTTGCTCGACCCGAACCTGCCAACCGCCGTCATCGGACAGTCGGTCGAGGCGGTTCAGAACCTCGAATGGGTGAAGAACTGGGCGCATGTGAACATGCTCTACATCGCGGACCACAGCGGCGACGGGATCGTGCAGTTGAACGAGTTCTTCATGCGGCCGGACATCGTCGTGCTGGCGACCCCGGAAATCGCCGGACTGCCGTACGTGATCTCGGGGCTGGTGGCCGCCGGGGGCATGGCTGCGGCCATGTCGACCGCCGACGGTCTCCTGCTGGCCATCGCGAACGCGCTGAGCCACGACCTGTACTACAAGATCATCGATCCGCAGGCCGACACCCGATTCCGTCTGATGGTCGCGCGCGTGCTTCTGGTGGTGATCGGCGCCCTGGCGGCGTTGATCGCGTCGTTGCAGCTGACCGGGATCCTGGGGGCCGTGGCCTGGGCGTTCTGCTTCGCCTGTTCGGGGCTCTTCTTCCCGCTGGTGCTCGGCATCTGGTGGAAGCGGGCCAACCGGGAAGGCGCGGTCTGGGGCATGATCGCCGGGTTCGTCGCCGGCAGCCTGTACCTCTACGCGGTCCGGTTCGCCGGCATGGATCCGTGGCTCGGGATCGACCATCTCCGCTTCGGCATCATCGGCATGCCGGTCAGTCTCGTCGTCATGGTCGTTGTCAGCTTGGCGACGGAGGAGCCGGACGAGGAGATGCAACGGATGGTGGACGAGACCCGCGATCCCACGGGACGGGCGATTCTCGCCGCCGACCACTAGGCGTTTCCATTCGCGGCTGCCGGGCTTCCGGCAGTCGCCGACGATCGCTTGCGGGGGCGGACGAAACGGTTCGCCCCCGTTTTTCGTTCGGGCGGGCGCGGGGCGACCGCGGCCCGACGGACGCCGTAAGCCCGGGAGCCGGGGAGGGGCCTGCACGCGATGATCGAGAACCTCCCGGCCTGGATTCTCCTGCTGGACTATGTCCTCGGGGCGATCATGTGGACCCTGATCGGCCGGTCCGCGATGAACCTCTTCCTCCCGATCGACTCGGACTTTTTCTTTATGCGCATCTTCGTCCGCATGACGGACCCGGTGTTGCGCGTTTTTCGTCCGGTGACCCCCGGATTCCTGATCGAACCCGTGATTCCGCTGTTCGTGGCGTGGTTCTTCTTTCTGGTCCGCTTCTACCTGATGCCGTGGCTTCTGGGCTACTCCGTCATGGGCATGCTGTCCTTTCCGCTCGAATCCGACATCGCCGCCGTCATCTACGAGCTGTTCGGCTGAGGGCGGACGGCGCTCTCGCGCCCGGTACCCCCGCCGCCCGCGAACCGCTCGATGCGCCGCGAGTCGGGCCGTCGGCGCCGCTCCCGATACGGCCGGCTACAGCCAGTCTCGCAGCATCGCGACCAGGGGCGCGTTTGCGGGCGGCATGTCGTAGGAGCGAAGCTCCTTCGGCGTGGCCCAGGCGAGTTCCTGGCCTTCCAGCGGCCGCGCGGTTCCCTGCCAGATCCGGCACAGGTAGAGCGGCATCAGGAGATGGAAGCCGGAATAGGCGTGCGACGCGAAACAGAACGGCGCCAGGCACCGGTGGGCGACTTCGATTCCGACCTCTTCGCGGAGTTCGCGGGCCAGCGCCGCCTCCGGCGTCTCGCCCGGTTGCAGCTTGCCGCCCGGAAACTCCCACAAGCCGGCGAAGCTGCGCCCTTCAGGTCGTCGGGCGATCAGGATTCGCCCGTCGCGGTCCACGAGGGCGCATGCGACGGCGAGACCGATCTCAACTCCGGTAGTCGGCATTGATGGCGACGTAACGCGCGGTCAGGTCACAGGTCCACACGGTGGATCGTCCGGGGCCGCCCGTGCCGAGGTCGATCCCGATCTCGATCTCCGGGGACCGCATATACTCGGCGCCCGCCTCCTCGCGGTATTCCGGCGAGACCGCGCCGTTGCGCGCGACCTCGATCTCTCCGAGTCGAATCGCGAGGGAGGCGACGTCGAGCGCCGCGCCGGATTTGCCGACCGCCATCACGATTCGCCCCCAATTGGGGTCTTCGCCCGCGAGCGCGGTCTTGACCAGGGGCGAGTCGGCGACGGCCCGGGCCGCGCGCCTGGCGTCCGCCGTGTCCGCCGCGCCGGTGACGCGGACCGTCGCGAATTTGGTGGCGCCTTCCCCGTCCTTGACCACCTGGTGGGCGAGGGACAGGAGGGTTTGGCGAAGCGCAGCCCGGAAGGAGGCGGCTTCCGCGCCGTCCGCGTCGGAGATCGGCGCGTTGCCCAGCCTGCCGGTCGCCGCGAGGAGGAGGGTGTCCGACGTCGAGCTGTCGCTGTCCACCGTGACCGCGTTGAAGGTCGTCTCCGCCTCCTCCGCGAGCATCGCCTGCAGGGCGGGACGGGATACGCAGGCGTCGGCGAAGACGAAGGCGAGCATGGTGCCCATGTTGGGCGCGATCATCCCGGAACCCTTCGCTATTCCGGCGACGCGGCCGGGGACGCCGTCGACGCAAAAGGAGGCGGCCGCGCCCTTGGGGAACGTGTCGGTGGTGCAGATGGCGCGGGCGGCCGCTTCCCAGCCGTCGGCGGAGAGCCGCGACGCGGCCTCGAAAGCGCCGCGCCGGATCGGGCCGGTCGGAAGGGCTTCGCCGATCACCCCGGTCGACGCGACCAGCACCCGGGAGGGAGAGGTCGAGACCGCTTGCGCGGCGGCGTCCGCCATCTCGCGGACGGCAGCCTCTCCCGCCCGGCCGGTAAAGGCGTTCGCGTTGCCGGCGTTGACGAGAATCGCGACCGGGCCGCCGTCGGCTGTCGCCGCCTCCCAGCCGGCGATCCGTGCTGCGCTCCACTCGACCGCCGGCGAACGCGTGGACGAGCGCGCGAACACGCCGGCGACGGCCGACTCCGGCGCAAGCCGTGCCAGCATCAGGTCCGGGCGGCCGCGGTAGCGCACGCCGGTCTCGACGCCGGCCAGTTCGAGCCCGGCAACGGCGGGCAGATCGGGGAAGCGCTCCGGAGCGAAGGGAGATCTGTGAGCCGTCATGACGGGCGCGTCTTTCCTGAGTTCCTCGCCGCCGGGCGTCTTGCGTCCGCGGCGGGCGATGCCTACCTTAGCTATGTTCGCGTCAATGGCCAAAGCGTAGCGTGCGTCGGTCGGGCCGGCGCAGCAGCGTCTCGCGCAGACGCGCGACGGTCGGCGTCGCGCGCGAATCTCGCGGCGCGATCGATCCGTGGAAGGAATGCCTGATGCGAAGCGGCATCGCGCGAATCGCGCGGAGCGTGTTCGGAAGCGCGAACGACCGCCGGCTCAAGGCCGGCCGCGACCTGGTGAATCGCGTCAACGCGCTCGAGAGCGAACTGCAGGCGCTCGACGATCCGGCCCTCGCGGCCCGTACGGCCGGCTTCCGGGAGCGGTTGAGCGCCGGAGCGGAGGTCGACGACCTTCTCGCGGACGCCTTCGCGACGGTGCGGGAGGCGTCCCGCCGGCAGTTGGGTCTGCGCCATTTCGACGTACAGATCGCCGGCGGCCTCGTGCTGCACCAGGGGCGAATCGCGGAGATGAAGACCGGCGAGGGCAAGACTCTCGTCGCGACCCTTCCAGCCTATCTTAACGCGCTCGCCGGGCGCGGCGTTCATGTCGTCACCGTCAACGACTACCTGGCGCGGCGCGACGCGGAGTGGATGGGCGCCATCTTCGGCGCGCTGGGCCTGTCCACCGGCGTCGTGGTGCCGGACGTCTCGGAGGCGGAGCGTCGCGCGGCGTATGCGGCCGACATCACCTACGGGACCAACAACGAGTTCGGGTTCGACTACCTGCGCGACAACATGAAGATGTCGCTCGACGCGATGGTCCAGCGCGGACACCACTACGCGATCGTGGACGAAGTGGATTCCATCCTGATCGACGAAGCGCGCACGCCGCTGATCATCTCTGGCCCGACCGAGGATCGGACCTCGCTCTACGCGGCGGTGGACGCCCTCGCATACGAACTTCAGGAGGAACACTACGAGATCGACGAGAAGCACCGCACGGCGCATCTGACCGAGGAAGGCAACGACTTCGCCGAGGGGTTCCTGCGCGAGAAGGGGCTTCTCGCCAGCGGAAGCCTGTTCGAGGCGGAGAACGCGTCGGTGGTCCATCACGTCAATCAGGCGCTTCGGGCGCACAAGCTCTACCGCCGGGAGAGAGACTACATCATTCGCGGCGGACGCGTGGTGATCATCGACGAGTTCACCGGCCGCATGATGGAGGGTCGGCGATTCGGGGCGGGGTTGCATCAGGCGATCGAGGCGAAGGAGCGGGTTCAGATTCAACCCGAGAACGTCACCTTCGCCTCCATCACGTTCCAGAACTACTTCCGCCTTTACGGCAAGCTGGCCGGGATGACCGGCACCGCGCTGACCGAGGCGGAGGAGTTCCAGGAGATCTACGGGCTCGAAACGGTGGAGATCCCCACCAACATGCCCATGATCCGGGAGGACGAGGACGACCAGGTGTTCCGGACGCTGGCCGAGAAGAATCAGGCCGTCGTCGAAGCCATCCAGGACGCCCGCGATCGCGGGCAACCGGTCCTGGTCGGAACCACGTCCATCGAGAAGTCGGAATCGCTGTCGGAGCGTCTCAAGCGAAGCGGCGTGCGGCACAACGTCCTGAACGCGCGGTATCACGAGCAGGAGGCGGCCATCGTCGCGGAGGCCGGCGCGCCCGGCGCGGTGACCATCGCGACCAACATGGCCGGACGCGGAACCGACATCCAGCTCGGCGGCAATCTCGAGCGCCGCATCGAGAGCGAGACGGCGGGGATCGAGGATCCCGTACGGGCCGAGGCGGAGCGCTCGCGAATCGCGCGGGAGGTGGAGGAGGCCCGGAAGACGGTGATCCAGGCCGGCGGTCTGTGGATCGTCGGCACCGAACGGCACGAGTCGCGCCGGATCGACAACCAGCTCCGGGGCCGGTCGGGCCGCCAGGGCGATCCCGGGCGTTCCACCTTCTTCCTCTCTCTGGAAGACGACCTGTTGCGCATCTTCGGCGGCGACCGCATGGACGGCATGCTGACCAAGCTCGGCCTCGAGGAAGGCGAGGCGATCGTGCATCCCTGGGTCAACAAGGCGATCGAGAAGGCGCAGGGCAAGGTCGAGGCGCGGAACTTCGACATCCGGAAGAACCTCCTGAAGTACGACGACGTGGTGAACGACCAGCGCAAGGTCCTGTTCGAACAGCGCCGCGAGATTCTGGAATCGGGAGAGATCGCCGAGTTCGTCGGCGGCATCCGGCACGACCTGATCGAAGACCTGATCGACGAGCACATGCCGGATCGCGGCTACGTCGAGAACTGGACGGTGGAGGCGTTCGACGAGCAGCTGACGGAAATCTTCGGCCAGCCGGTCGGAGTCGCCGGGTGGATCGAGGACGAGGGCCTGGACCGGGAGACGGTTCGGGAGCGAATCGCGGAGGAAACGGACCGGATCGCCGCCTCGCGCAACGCCGAGTTCGGCCCCGAGGTCCGTGCCCAGGTGGAGCGGAGCTTCACGCTGAGCGTTCTCGACGGCGTCTGGCGGGAGCATCTCGAGGCCCTCGACCACCTTCGCTCGACGATCGGGTTTCGGGGGTATGCGCAGCGCAATCCCCTGATCGAATACAAGGCGGAGGCATTCTCCCTGTTCGAGGAGTTGCAGGACCGATTCCGGGAGCGGCTCGTGCGGGGGTTGATGAACCTGCGCATCGTCCGACAGCCTCCGCCGCCCGAGGCGCGCCGCTCCCTGCCGGCGCAAGCGGCGGGCGCGAGCCCGCCCGAGACCGGGACGCCGGCGCCGACACGCATGCCGGCGCTGGGGCCGGCGCAGAATTCGGGACAGGGGCCGGCCCTGGCGGCGGCGGGCGGCGGCCCGGCGCTCGCGCTCGACCGGTTGCCGTTGTCCGCGCCCGCCCAGGCACACCCCGGGGCAGCTGTGCAGGCGGCGGGCGGCGGCGGGACGGCGCCCGGTCACGTCGTCGGTCGCAAGGTGGGACGCAACGATTCGTGTCCCTGCGGCTCAGGCAAGAAATTCAAGCGCTGCTGCGGACGTTGAGCGGGCCGCCGGGGCAGATCCCCGCGTCAGGCGCGAGTCTGCGGGACGTTCGAGAGGATGCGGCGCGGAACCGACCGTCGCGATTCCCGCGGGAGCAATTCGACAGCCGCCGCCGGATCGCGTAAACTGAGGAAGATTGCCCGGGAACCCGTCGGGCGCAGCAAAGCGAGGTGAACCGAGGTGCAAGTCGTCGTACGTGAGAACAACGTGGATCAGGCCTTGCGCGCGCTCAAGAAGAAGATGCAGCGCGAGGGGCTGTTTCGCGAAATGAAACTCCGCCAGGCGTACGAGAAGCCGTCCGAGCGGCGGGCTCGGGAGAAGGCGGAAGGAATACGACGGGCGCGAAAGCTGGCGCGCAAGCGCGCCCAGCGCGAAGGCGACCTCTAGCCCGGAGACGCGGCGCCCGCCGACCGGCGGGCCGGCGAGAGCGAGCGCGTGCCGGGATCGCGCGCATCGAATCCCGGATCTCGGCGCAATCCCCGATCTGCCCGTCGTCCGTACCGACGGTGCGGCTCTCGTTCGCGCCCGGCCCGGTACGCCGGAATTTGTGGTTTGGGGCGCCTGCGGCAGGCCCGGGCCGCAGGGTCCGGCCGTGTGCGCTCGTTCGTCACTCCGGGTCTTCCGACGGCACACCGGTCCCGGTCCAATCCGGGTCGGTGAAGTAGGGGAGATCCGCGGGCGGGAGCGCAGGCTTGCCCGAGACGTGATCCGCGGCTTTCTCGCCGATCATCACGGTCGGGCAGTTCAGGTTGGCGGACGGGATCAGCGGCATGATCGACGCGTCGGCGACGCGGAGGCCTTCGACGCCCCGAACCCTGCATTCGGAGTCCACCACCGCCGTTTCGTCCTCGCCCATCCTGCAGGTGCCGCAGGGATGGTAGGACGAGTGGCAGGATTGCCGAATCCAGTCCTCCAGTTCGGCGTCGCTCGAGACCGCTTCTCCCGGAGACAATTCGGTCCCCGCAAGGCTCGCCAACGCGGGTTGTCGCAGAAGCGCGCGCGCGATGCGGATTCCGGCCGCGAGTTCTTCCGCGTCGCGGGGATCTTCGAGCATGTCGAAGCGGATCCGCGGGCGGTATTCGCCGCCTTCGACGCCGAGCCGCAGTCGGCCGCGGCTCCGCGGGCGCTGCGTGGCGAGCTGCAGCTGGAAAGCGTGCCGGCCGAGGAACTCGGCGCTGCCCTCGGCCACGGACAGGCCGAACATGGCGATTTGCAGGTTGGGGTAGCGTACGTCCGCGGCCGTGCGCAGGAACGCGACCGCCTCGAAGTGGTTGCTGGCGAGGACGCCTCGGCGCGCCGCGAACCAGGCGGCAAGGGCGGCCGCGCGCGGGAAGACGCCGAGATGACGGTACAGGGTCACCGGTCGCGTGCACGCGACCTGAACCGCCGTGAGGGGGTGGTCCATGAGGTTGGCGCCGACGCCGGGAGCGTGAAGGACGACGTCGATCCCGTGCTCCCGCAGACAGTCTCCGGGGCCGATACCGGACTGCATGAGGAGCATCGGGCTGGCGAACGCGCCGGCGGAGAGTACGACCTCGCGGCGGGCGCGCGCGATTCGGAACTCGTCGCCGCAGCGCAGCTCGACCCCCGTTGCCCTTCGTCCCTCGAGCGTCACGCGCGTCACGGTGCGGCCCGTTCGGATCTCGAGGTTCCCGGGGGGATTGCGAAGATAGCCCCGGGCCGTCGACGAGCGGATCCCTCCGGCCACGTTTCGGGGGAGGAGGCCGAAGCCGTCCTGCTGAAACCCGTTCACGTCGGCGGTGGCGCGATAGCCCGCCTGCCGCCCGGCGTCGAGGAAGGCCTGCGCGAGCGTGCCCGGCCGTGCCGTGGTCACCCCGATCGGCCCGTCCCTGCCGGCGTAGCCGGCGTCGCCGTCGCGCCGCGATTCCGTTCGGCGAAAATACGGCAGGACCTCCGCGTACGACCAGCCGCGGGCGCCGGCGCGTGCCCACGCTTCGTAATCCAGCGGATGCCCGCGAAGCCAGAGCTGTCCGTTGATGGAGGAGGAGCCGCCCAGGACCCGGCCCCGGGGCTGCGGCAGGCGCCGGCCGCGGAGAAACGGCTCCGGCTCGGTCTCGTAGCTCCAGTTGAACCTCGGCGCGTTGTAGGCGTAGCGCATCGCCGCCGGAATTCGCAGGAGCAGGCTGTCGTCCTTCGGACCCGCTTCGAGGAGCAACACCCGCAGCTTCGGGTCCTCGGCGAGCCTCCGGGCGACGACGGCTCCGGCGCTGCCCGCACCCACCACGACGTAGTCGTGGACTGATTCGCGAGCGGTCATGACGCCGGCGCGGCGCTCCCTCGAGAGGCGGCGACCGACGTACCTCCAGGGGCCGGCGAGAGCCCTCGTCGCGTCCCGCGGCGAAGCGCGCGCGCCCGGTTGCCTCCCTGCGCAGACCTGGCCGGCGCGGCTCTTCGTCCCCTGTCGATCGCGTGGAAGACGCGCTGGCGCACTCTGGTCTCCGCATGACCGGGTCGGCGTCGGCGAGCCCGTCGGCTTGCACGGAACGAAATAGTATCTAGCATCGCTCCGGTTTCAACGACAGGCGCCACGCACGATGACACCGCCCTACGCCGATTTCGGACGAGACGAATTCGAAGCGCGCTACGCCGCCACGCGCGCCCTCATGGCCGAGCGGAATCTCGACGCGATCCTGGTCACGGAGCGGTTGAACTACCAGTACTACACGGGCCACCGCTCGGAACAGTGCGCCGTCGACAAGATTCGACCCTACATGTTCGTGCTGCGCAAGGACGACGAACCGACGCTGATCACTATGCCGTTCGAGGTCGCCCAGGTCGAACAGACCTCCTACGTCGCGGACGTCCGGGTGACGGGCGCCCTCACGGGCCACCCGGAGTTCGTCGCCGGCGTGCTTCGCGACCTCGGGCTCGCGCGGGCCCGCATCGGCTGCGAACTCGGTCGGGAGCAGTATCTGGGCATCAGCCATCTCGGTTTCCTGGAGATCGCGCGCGCGCTCCCGCATGCGGCGTTCGTCGACGCGGCCGACGTCTTCCTGCGCGTTCGCAGCGTAAAGTCTCCGCAGGAGATCGAATACATGCGCCGTGCGGCGATCGTCAACGCCGAAGCGCAGGAGCGGACCTTCGCCGTGGCGCGGGCGGGGATGACCGAGAACGAGGTCGCTCAGGTCCTTCGCGAGAACCTCGTCGCCGGCGGGGCGGAGCGGGTCTCTCTGCTCTGCGTGTTGTCCGGCGCGAACGAGAAGGGGATCGTTCTCTTGCCGACGGATCGCGTAATCCGGAAGGGAGAGACGCTGGGCTTCGACGTCGGGGTCTCGGTTCGCGGATACTGGTCGGATATCGCGCGGACGGCTTCCGTCGGTCCGCCGTCGGAGGAGCTCTCGGAGTTCTACGCCTGGACGATGCGGCTCCGGAACGATTGCGCCGGGCAGCTTCGCGCCGGCAACTCGCCGGCCGACGTCGTCGGCGTGGTGGACGGCTACCTGCGGGAGCGGGGCCTCGAGACCATGGGCGTGGGGCGCGTCGGCCACGGGGTGGGGATCGAGACGACGGAGTATCCGTCGCTCGCCGCGTTCGAGGACGTCGTCTTCGAGGCCGGCAACGTGTTTGCGTGCAACCCGAATTTTTCGAACCGTCTCGGCTTCATCAACGCCGAGGACAACTGGGCCGTAACGGACGGCTCTCCGGACCTGCTCTCGGTCCCGGCCGCGAGGCTGGAGATTCCGCAGGTGGACGCCTGACCCGGCGGGGCGGGTTGCGGCGCGCAACAGGCGAGAGACCCCGACATGCAGGAGAGAAAGGGAGCGATTTCATGAGAGGAACCTGGAAGCGGAAGCTGGTCGCGCTGGGCATTGCCGGTGCGATGGCGGCCGGGTGGGCGCCGGCGCAGGCCGACGGCCTGATGGACACGGCCATGGGCGAAGGGCTGAACGTGGCCTTCTACAATTTCAAGCCCTACGCCTATGTGGACGAGGACGGCACGCTCACCGGCACGGACGTCGACACGCTCGGCGCCGTTCTGGAGAAAATGGGCGGCAAGATCGCCGACGCCAAGGCGATCGAGTGGGGCGCGCTGATCCCGGGCGTCAAGTCGGGGCGCTTCGACGTCGTCGCGGCGGGGATGTTCGTCACCCCGAAGCGCTGCGCCGAGGTGCGCTTCTCGGAGCCGACCTTCGGCATCCAGCAGACTCTGATCGTCGCCAAGGGCAACCCGCACGGCGTCGTCGACTACGGATCGATCGCCGACATGGGCCTGACGGTCGCGGTCATCGCGGGCGCCGCGCAGGCCGGCTATGCCGAAGCCTCCGGGGTGCCGGCGGACCGGATCATGAGCATTCCCGACAATCCGACGGCGATCGCCGCGCTCAGGGCGGACCGGGCCCAGGTCTACGCGCTTTCGGTCCCCGGAAGCCGCGAGGTGGTCCGCGGCGTGCCGGAGCAGGATCTGGAGATGGTTCCGGCGTTCAAGATCGTCGCCGGCGAGCTCGCAATGCCGCACGGCGCCTTTGCGTTCCGCAAGGACGACGGAGACTTCGTCGACGCGTTCAACGCGGAGCTCACGGCCTTCGTCGGCTCGCCGGACCATCTGGCGATCTTCGCCCGGCACGGAATGGAGGCGGACGAACTGCCTTCGCAGTCGACGTCCGAGCTTTGTGAGGGATAGTCTCGCAGGCGAAGCGGACTTGCCGGCGCTGCGCGCTTGCGCGCGGCGCCGGCCTCCCGCGACCCGGCCGACGGCCGGACTTGCCGGAAGTCGCCGGTGAGGGCGGCGCGCCCGAACGTACTCCTGCTGATGGTCGATCAGCAGGCGGCGTCGGCGCTGTCGGCCTACGGCGGCGCGACCGCCCGGACGCCGCACGTCCAGGCGCTGGCGGACCGGGGCGCGGTTTTCGAACGCGCGTATTGCAATTTTCCGGTCTGCGCCCCGTCCCGCTGCTCGATGATGACCGGGCAGCTCGCGACCCGGATCGAGTGTTACGACAACGCGTCGGAGTTCCGTGCGTCCGTTCCGACCCTGGCCCACTACCTGCGCTATCTCGGCTACCAGACGTCGCTCTCGGGCAAGATGCACTTCGTGGGACCCGACCTGTTGCACGGGTTCGAGGAGCGGTTGACGCCGGAGATCTATTCCGCCGACTTTCGCACTCTGCCGCAATGGGAAGGCGAGGACGACGACTTCGCGACGGATGCGGCAGAGGCGCTCGCGCAAGCCGGTCCGGTGTCGAGATCGGTGCAGATGGACTACGACGAGGAGGTAGGGTTTCAGGCCGAACGGAAGCTGTTCGATCTGGCTCGGAGCGACGATCGCCGAAGCTTCTTCCTTACCGTGTCGTTCACCCACCCGCATGAGCCGTTTCTTTGCCGGAAGGAGTACTGGGACCTGTATTCGGATCGCGAAATCCCGCTCCCGCGGGTCGGCCGGTTCGCCGAGGCCGATCTCGACCCGTACAGCCTGAACCTCTATCGCCATTACAACCTCTTCTCGCCCGAAATCGACGAGGAGCGCGTTCGACGGGCGCGTCGTGCGTATTACGGCTCGATGTCGTACGTCGACGACAAGATCGGCCGGCTGCTCGCGACGCTGGAGGAGACCGGGCAGGCCGACGACACGGTCGTGATCCTGACCTCGGACCACGGAGAGATGCTGGGCGAGCGCGGCATGTGGTTCAAGAAGTCGTTCTTCGAGGACGCGGTGCGCGTTCCGCTGATTCTCCGCGGGCCGGGAATCGAACCGGGGCGCGTGCGGGAGAACGTGTCGCTCGTAGACCTTCTGCCGACCCTTCTCGATCTGGCCGATCCGTCCGGTTACCTCGAGCCGGTGCGGCCGCTGCTCGGACGCAGCGTGATTCCGCTCGTCGACGGAACCGCCGCCGACTGGCCCGACACCGTATACGGCGAGCTGACCTGCGAGGGGGTCGACGAGCCGGTGGTGATGGTGAAGCGGCGCTCCTGGAAATACGTCCGTTCGGCGAGCGCGCCGCCGTTGCTCTTCGACCTGGCGGAGGATCCGCTCGAGCTGGAGAACCTGGCCGGGCGCCCCCGGAGCGCGCGCGTGCAGTCTGAGCTCGGTACGCTCGCCGACGCCATGTGGGGAGACCTCGATGTCCTCCGGGACGCGATCGTCACCAGCCAGCAGTCCCGGCTCCTGGTGCGGGAGGCGCTCGAGCGGGGCGAGGTCTCGTCCTGGGACGACCGTTCGCACGGCGCTGCCGGCAAACGCTATTTGCGGCGCGGGGATTCCTACAACGCCTGGAACTACCGGGGCGTGGACCGCCTGCGCAGCCGGAGCGGCGCGCGGTAGGCCGGACCGGGCATCCCCTGGCCCGCATGTGGCGGGCGGGGTTCCCGGGGCGCGGCCGGCCGCAGGGGAAGAGCGCCGATGGCAGGACGAATCGTAGCCGTCGTCGCGCTGGTGGGGTTCCTCGTGGGGCTCAGCTTCGCGACCTTTTCCGAGATGCGCATCTTCCTGCCGGCGATGCTCCGCGGGGCGGTGGTGACCGTCCAGGTTTCGGCGCTCGCAGGTCTGCTCTTCCTCGTCATGTCCTTCGTGGCCGGCGTCGCGCGGGACAGCGGCGTCGCGCCCGTTCGCTGGTTGGCGACCGCCTATATCGAGGTGTTCCGCGGAACCTCGCTCCTGGTTCAGCTCTTCTGGCTCTACTTCGTGCTTCCCGAATTCGGCGTCGTGCTCTCGCCGATGACGGCCGGCGTTCTGGGGGTGGGCCTCAACTTCGGCGCCTACGGAGCGGAGATCGTTCGCGGCGCCATGGCCGCGGTGCCGAGGGGACAGCTGGAAGCCTCGGAGGCGCTGAACCTCTCCGACCGGAAGCGCCTGACCCGCATCGTGATTCCGCAGGCGGTCCTGGTCATGACGCCGGGCATGACCAACCTCTCGATCGAGCTAATCAAGGCGACCGCACTGGTCTCGGCGGTGACGCTGGTCGACATCACCTACGCTTCGGTGCAGCAGAACCAGCTGCACTACCGGACGCTGGAGATCTTCGCGATCACGGTGCTGCTCTACTACTGCCTCGCCCAGTTCGTCCGCTTCGGCGGCGGGGCGCTCGAGGACCGGTTCTCGCGGCATCTGAGGCACGGGCACTGAGCGATGGACTGGCGCTGGGACTTTACCTTCGAGGTCGTCGTTCCGCGCCTGTGGGAGGCGGCCGGAATCACGGTCTACGCGACCGTGGCGTCGTTCCTGCTCGCGCTCGTCGGCGGGCTGATCCTGATGCTGCTCAAGACGTCGAACAACCGGGTGGTGTCCGTGGCGGTGTCCGAATTTATCGAACTCATCCGGGCCACGCCGCTTCTGGTGCAGATCTTCTTCCTGTTCTTCCTGCTTCCCGAGGTCGGCGTCACGTTGCCGCCGCTCGCCTCCGGCATCATCGCCATCGCGCTCTACAACTCGACGCTTTGCGCGGAGGTCTACCGGGCCGGGCTCCAGGCGGTGCCGAGGGGGCAATGGGAGGCCGCCACGGCGCTCAACCTGTCGACGTTCCGGACCTTCCGGAAAATAATCGTTCCGCAGTCCCTGCCGCCGATCGTGCCGGCGCTGGGCAACTACCTGATCGCGATTTTCAAGGAGACGCCGTTGCTCTCGTTCGTCGCGGTCGGCGAGATCATGCACGCCTCGAAACTGATCGGCTCGGAGTATTACCGCTTCACCGAGGCGGTCACCATCGCCGGCGTGTTCTTTCTGGTAATGAGCCTGGTGTCCGCGTATCTCGTCCGGCGGGTCGAGAACTGGCTGAAGAGGAGCATTCAACGGTGAGCGTTCCCAAGATACGGTTCGAGCGGGTCCGCAAGGAATACGGCGAACTCGTCGTCCTCGAAGACCTGGACTTCCGGGTCGACGAGAACGAGGTCGTCGCGATCATCGGGCCGTCGGGTTCCGGCAAGACCACGGTGCTGCGCGTATTGATGACCCTCGAGGGCGTTCAGGGCGGGACGATCCGGGTCGACGAGGAGCCGCTCAACGTGATGCCGCGCAACGGAGCGCTGGTACCGGCGAGCAAGGCCCATATCCGGCGAATCCGGTCCAGGATCGGCATGGTGTTTCAGAACTTCAATCTCTTTCCGCATATGACGGCGCTGGAGAATTGCATCGAGGCGCCGATGCAGAACAAGGGTCTCGCGAAAGAGCGGGCGATCGGGGAATCCCTCGCGCTCCTGGAGATGGTCGGACTCGGCGACAAGCGCGACCACTATCCGAGCCAGCTATCCGGCGGACAGCAGCAGCGCGTGGCGATCGCGCGGGCGCTCGCGATGCGGCCCGAGATCCTGCTCTTCGACGAGCCGACCTCGGCGCTCGATCCCGAGATGGTGGGCGAGGTGCTGACGGTGATCCGAAGCCTCGCAAAATCCGGGGACTACACGATTCTGCTGGTCACCCACCAGATGGGATTCGCGCGGGAGGTGTCCGACCGGGTGTGTTTTTTCGACGGCGGACGCATCGTCGAGGAGGGGCCCCCGGAGGAGATCTTCGGTCGGCCGAAGCACGAGAGGCTCCGACAGTTCCTCAGCAAAGTTCTCGAGGCGCGATGACGGAGTCGGAACGGACCGGCGTCATCGCGGGGAGGGGGGACGAGGGTTCCGGTCGCGACGCCGTTGCGCTGGCCGCGGACATCCGGGACGGACGGACGACGGCTCGGGAGGCCGTGGAGTCGTGCATCGAGCGCATCGAGGTGCTGAACGGCTCGATCAACGCCGTCGTATACGTCGAAGCCGGGAACGCGAGGCGGGAAGCGGACCGGCGCGACCGGGAGGGGCGGGCCGGGCGGCGCCTCGGGCCGCTGCACGGCGTGCCGGTCACGGTGAAGGAGTGTTTCGATTGGGCCGGACGTCCGACGACCTGGGGCGATCCGGCTCGCGCGGGCCTGTGCGCGGCGAGGGATTCGGTCGTCGTCGCGCGGCTGAGAGGCGCCGGCGCGGTCCTGCTCGGAAAGACGAACCTTCCCGCATACCTCGGCGACTGGGAAACCTGCAATCCCCTGTTCGGCCCGACGCGGAACCCGTTCGAAGAGCGGAGAAGCGCGGGCGGGTCTTCGGGAGGGAGCGCGGCGGCCGTGGCGTCAGGCATGAGCTTCGCCGACGTCGGCAGCGACATGGGGGGTTCGATCCGTCTCCCGGCCCATTATTGCGGCGTATTCGGCCTGAAACCGAGCTGGGGGTTGATCTCGATGCGCGGCCACAGCCCCCGTGGCGAGGTCCGGGAGCCGGATATCGGCGTGGCCGGCCCGATCGCTCGATCCGCCCGCGACGCCTCCCGCATCCTTTGCGCGCTTGCGGGACCGGCCGATCCGGCCGCGCCCTGGACCGTCCGACTCCCGGACCCGGTTCCGCGTTCGCCGGGCGATCTCCGGATCGCGGCGTTCCTGGAAGACGAACGGTGTCCGGTCGACGCACCCTACCGAGAGCGGCTTCAGCGATTCTGCCGCCAACTGGAGCGCGCCGGCGCAAGGGTCGAACCGAAGGCCCGCCCCGACGCGGATCTTTCCCGCCAGACCGAGCTCATGAACCTGCTGGTTCGGGCCGAGACCTCGACCCGCCCCGCCTTGCCGCGCCGGCTCGAAGCCGGCGGTTCGACGCGGGTTCGCGCCTGCCGCGACGCCGCGGCGCTGCACGGCGCCGGCGCGAGGATGTCGCATCGGGAGTGGCTCGCGTTGCAGGAGGAGCGGCGTGCCGTCGCCCGGGCGTGGGACCGGTTCTTTTGCCGCTACGACCTGCTCGCCTGTCCGGCGGGAGCTTGCACCGCGCCGCTTCTCGAGCGCGCGGACGGCGCTCCGGACCGGACGGTTCCGGTCGACGGCGAGAGGCGTCCCGTTCTGGAGCAGCATTTCTGGTTCGGGCTGGCCAGCTTGCCCGGACTTCCCGCCATGGTCCTGCCGCTGCCCCGCGAAGGGGGCGAATTGCCTGCCGGCGTCCAGCTGATCTCCGCTCGTTATTCCGATCTGCAACTGTGCGACACGGCAGCCCGGCTCTACCGGTTGACGACGCAGGCCGAGTGACGGCGGAGCGCGGGGACGTTCGGGACGCTGCCGACGTACGGGGACGTTTGCCGCGCCGTCTGCGAAGGGCCGAAGCGGCAGGGCGCCGAAGAGTTCGATTACGCAGACTTAACCAGGATCCTGGCGAGCGAGCCCGGCGTCGGCATCCTGCCCGTTCGCGGGACCGTCGGGAGTCGGGCGGCCGCGAATCCGATCGTCCCGCGGCGCCGGCGCTGCCCGGCGGCGACCGGGGCGGTCGAACGAGATTTCGAGACCGTCCGGATTCGCTTCGCGTACGAGACGCCGTCGATCGAGAACGCCGTGCTGAAGCGCAGGGCGGATACCTCGGCCGGCTCGGAGTCGCTCCCGAGAGAGTACGGGAATTGCCGCGACCCGCGGAAGAGTTTCGAAGCCGCCCGCGGGTTTCGTCCGGCGACGTTTCGCTCCGCCCACACTGCCGCTTTCGTCGCTGCCGTCGCCGGGCGGCATGTCGGCCCTTGGCGCCGTACCCGCACCGGGCGATCGGCCGGTAGGGACGCGACGACCGCGGCCCAGGGAGCAGGAAGCGGTCCTGGAGACGATCAGGGCCGGGACACGCAGGGCTCCTTGCAGCGGATGCGTGAATGCGTCACACGCGCGACCCTTCGGATACGCCCAGATTCGGACAGCGTCGCGCCCGTCGCCGATCCGCGTTGTCGAAGAATTCTTCGGCAACGCATTCGAACCAGGCGATCGCTCTTCTGCCGGGCGCATCCGTGACCGGCTCGTCGCAACCGGCAATTCCCGACGCCGCGGAAAGGACCGACTTCGTCGCGGCACGCCCTCCGAAAGCGCGTGTCCGTCGCACTTGCGGGTCGAATGCGCCGGGAGGTCGGGCGGGTCGGTCCGAGATCGAATCCGGCCGCCGTCCGATCGGCGCGCGCCTCCCGGCGGATGCGGGCGGACGGCTCTCGGGTTCCGGCGCCCGGAATTCCGCTGGGACGACGATTACGCCCTCAGGCCCAGGACGAGTCGTTCTTCGCCACGCAGTCCGGGCGATCGTCCGGGCGCGAGCGAGCGGCGCCGAGTCAAGGCCACGACGGGTCAAAGTCATCGGATCGTCCGCTCGCCCCGCGTCGAGAGACACGCTTGGAGGCTGTGCGCGTTGGGCGCCGCTGCGCTTCGGTACGCGGAGCCGCGACTCGTCGCCGCCCGAACCGGGCGCTTCGTCGACGGACGCGTAAACCCTGATCGCGGTCCCGGTCGCCGCCGGAACGAGCGTTCCTTCGTCAATTCGGCGAGAATCCGGTGCGCTCGAACTCACGGCAACTCGTCGGACAATGCGGCAGGACAGGGCGAACGGGCGAACTCGAACGACGGTCCGGGCGCTCCCTTCGGCCTCTCATCACGTGAGGCATCGCTCAGGTCGAGCGAAGTGGGATGCGTTCGACGCGTTCGAATTCGCAGTGTCGAAGAGGGGACAGATCGCCCCTCCCGAACCCGTGCGGGAGGCGCTTGGCCTGCAGGCGGGGACCGGGTGCGTTATCTCATGGCGGACGGATCGATCCGCATGCCGCCGGCGAGGCCGATCTGCCGGTCGTACGGCGACCTCCGGCAGGGAGGCGCGCCGGTTTCCGTCGAACGAGCGGAGCGAGCGATCGCCGAAGGTGCGACGGACGAGCGATCGCGCTTTATGGCGACGCTCTCGTCGGCTGGGTCTTGCGAGACGACCGGAACCGGGCCTCCCAAGCGGCACTTGCCTCGTCGGCGATCGAGTACCCCGTTCGGGGCTCGGACCCGTAGCGCGCCTCGGCGGAGTCTCGCGCCACGACGGATGCGCGGGACGCGTCGCAGCAGCGCGGACTGTCTCGACCGGTCCTACGCTGTCAGGGGAATCGCTTCGACTTCGGCCGAATCGTCCCGATCTTGCGGGCGGGATCCGGACAGGCGGCTAGACCGGAAACGCTTTCGCCCCCTGCGTTCGGGAGCGCATGCAGCGCGTTGCGCTGTTCTCTCGCGCCCTCGATTCGCGTGTCCCTGACTGTCGGGGTCGGGTCGGTCGAATGGATTTCGAATCTATTCGTCAACGCTTCGGGGCGCCGACGGAACCTCAACCGGTCCAGGGGATCCGTGCCGTCATGATCGCGGATTCCGTACGCGTCGGCCCGCGTACCGGTTCCGGACGGCCGCTCCCTCGTCGTTCCGATGCGCCTGAGGCGGGCACTTGTTCCTGCCGCCTCCGTCCGCTACCCTGCGCCCAAGTCGGGCGGCACCCGTTCGGGACGACCGGATTGCGTAGAAGAGCGGACAGGCCACGCCGTCCTGCGATTCGACGAACCGAATCGCCCGGGCAGGCGCGCCCCGGCAAGACGCGTTTCGGGTTTGCGTTCCGCTCCGTCGTCGCACCGGAACCTCGAGGAGGAGTGCCATGGCGCATAACGTCTCGCGACAGGAGTCGCGCTTCGTTCGCCGCCGCTCTCCAGGATCCTTCCCGGCAGCCGGGTAGGACGGGCACTTCCGCTCCACTTCCCCTCTGAGTCTTCCGTAGAGGCTTCGAGGGCGTTCCCCGCATTCCGCATCGCCGCCTGCGTTTCGCTCGCCGGTCCGTCCGGGCGCGAGACGATCTGACCGGCATTCTCGGAGCGCGCGAGGAATTCCCGAACTGTCGCACTCGGCAAGGGCGCCGCAGCCGCGTCACGCACGCTCCGTCAAGTGCGGGACCGTCGAAAGCGTCTCCCGGCCGATTCTCCGAATCGATCCGCAACGCATTCCGGGAAGGGCCCGGTTTCGTTCGCTTCATGACGCACCCGCCCCCGGACGTTCCGCCGCAGCGGCTCCGGTCCGTTGCCGTTCGGTCACGAGGGCAAGAGCCGCAGCGGGCGCGGAAGAGGCGATCCGTTCGGCGCTTCCGGCCGCCCGGCATGCCCTGGCCCGGAAACGAATCAGTCGAAAGGCGTCTCGCGATGACCCAGGAGACACCCCCGTTCGTCAGCGCTCGCGTATCCCATGAGGCCTTCTTTGCGGCGCTCATGAGGGTTCCCGAATACGCCGACGAGTTCGTTCGCCGGCACTTGCCTGCC
Source organism: Rhodobacterales bacterium (assembly GCA_965221505.1). GTDB lineage: Bacteria > Pseudomonadota > Alphaproteobacteria > Rhodobacterales > CAZPXZ01 > CAZPXZ01. The sequence continues at coordinate 2,501,490 of CBDCSI010000001.1, read as the reverse complement.
GACGTCGTGGACCAGCTGGCCGATGCGCTGCCGAGAAGGCTGCCCACGCGGCACTTGACCCCGAACCTGCGCCAGCCCGAGTCCGATCACGTATTTCTCTTCAAACTCAAGGAAGGTAACGGCTGTTCCCATATCCTCGTCGTAGTCGAGCACCAGACCCGGGTACGCTCGGACATGGCGAGGCGCACGTTCCGCTACGAGGCTCTGCTGACGGACAGACTGGAGGCCGGAGAGCTGGACGAGCCCGTGCCCGTCTTCGTCCTGGTCGCCTACCGGGGAACGGAGGAGTGGAGCGCCGAACGGACCCTGGAGGGCATGGACGCGGCCGTCGGCGCGGTCGACGAAGAGCGGTCGACCAGACACCGGTACTATCTATGCGACCTGTGCCGGATGGACAAGGACGAACTGGCCGAGGATCCTGTGCTTCAGGGCGGTCTCCTGCTGTTGATTATCGAATACGGCAAAGAGACGTCGGTAGACGAAGTCGCATGTCTGCTGGAGCCGTTCCCTTCCGGGAGTCTGTTGGAAGAGATGGCGTTGGCGTATATCCTGAAGCTGTCCGCCAGCAAGGAGACCTTTCTCGAAGGCGCCCGTCGGGCGAAGTCACGGAGAGGAGAAGAGATGATGGAAAGTTTCATCGATAGCCTGAGCCGGGAAAAACTTCAAGAAGGCCGGGAACAGGGCCGCGAAGAAGGCTTGGAAAAGGGCTTGGAAAAGGGCGAGGCAAAGGGTCGGGTTCGTATGCTGCTCCGAATGCTGCAGGACCGCTTCGGACGTCTTCCGGAGACGGCCGTGTCCCAGGTAAACGCAGCGACTTCCGAACAATTGGACGAGTGGGCGGTGGACCTGCTTCACCCCGAGCGAGCCGAAAGGCTGTTTCGGCGCTGGAACGGAAACGGACGCTCGCCGGCTACCTGATCGGTCGTCTCGACCTCTGCGCGGGGCGCTTGCGCCAACTTGCGGTTCGGGACTGCCGAAAGGTCGTCGGGCCTGCATGTTACCCTCGCCGGCGAGACTTGGCGTCTCGGGGGTCGAATGCGGGTTTCTCCGCCATCCGCGACTTGCGGAGGCATGTGCGCCGGCAGCGGGCTCCCTGCGCCAGGCGGCGTTCGTTTTCGGTCCATGCGGTGCGCTGCGACGAGAACCCCGGCCCTGTCCGAGCGTCGCGTGCGAGCGGGGACGTCCTGATCGGGTTGCGTTCTCTCGTTTCCGCGTTTCGACTGCGTCGGCCGAGCGATACGGAGCGGCTCGATCGTTCGCCGATCCGGACTCGAGCGCGTCGCGCTGCGCAGACGGTTTCGATCGCCTCTGCGAACTTCGGGGTTCGATCGCCGCGTCCGCCGAGCCGGCCGACCCGGCAGACGGTTTCGATTCAAGGGGTCGGATCTGCGCAGGCGACGAGACCGTAGGCGCAGCGCGCTCAAGACGCCGATTCGTCTCCGGCGTCGGCCCGCACGCTCCTGGCTGTCAGGGTCAGGTCGATCGAACCGAAGTCGGGTCCCTTTACCAACGCTTCGATTCGCTGGCGGAACGTCAATGCGTGCCGCGTGACGACGTCGACCAACTCCTCGCGGTTCCGTTCCCGGATGCAGTCGACGATGCGCCGGTGGTGCCGGTTGATCCGGTCTGCGGGCAGGCGAGACCGTCCTCCGACGACGCTCTCGCACCGGTGGACGTAGAACGACGCCCGCCGGGCGAGGCCGTGCAAGTGCGCGGAATGCTGGGCGACGTAGCGGTTTCCGGTCGCCAGCGCGAGCCTGCCGTGAAATTCCGCGTTGATCTCGGTCACCCGGAGCAGGTCGTCGTCGCGAAGGGCCGCCTCGAACCGGACCTGGAGCCGCTCCAATTCCTCGACCAGGCCCGGGTGGTCCGGTCGGCACACGGAAGCGACGGTTCGCTCGGAGAGAACGTATGCGTCGAGCAACGCGAGCACGCTTTCCAGGTCCATGTCCTCGACAAACGCGCCGCGGTTGTTGGCGATGCGGACCAGCCCCTCCGCGATCAGCCGGTTGACGGCTTCGCGAACCGGCGTTCGGCTCAGACGGAAGCGGGCCAGCAGCGACTTCTCGTCGAGCCGCGCGCCCGGCGGCAGCGTCAGGTCGAGGATCCGGTCCCGGAGCATCGCGGTCGCCGAATCCGTGAGCGACGGGGGCGGTTCTCCGCGTCGGTCCGCAGGGCCCATGGCGGACGCTACGACGACTCGTCCGGGCGCTCTCGCGCCCATTGCGGGTAATGCCCCTGCAGGTTGGAGGCGGAATACTTGCCGCTCGCGGCGTCTTCGGCGAGCGCGTCCCTCGAGCGACGGGCCGGATCGCCGTATCCGCCGGCGCCGGCGGTGACCACGCTGATGCAGGAGTCCGGCGAAACGTTCAGCGCCGATGGCTTGCTGGGAAGCTCGACCCTGCCGCCGTCGTCGCGGAGGAGGGCAAAGCGGCCGGTCGCGCCGGGGCCGCCGCCGAAGAGGCCCCAGGGCCGGTGAACGCAGCGTTCGCCCTGACCCGAGAACGTCACCGGAACGCCCATCGGCCGGTAATCGCGGCGGAGCCCGAGTCCGCCCCGAAACGCTCCGGCCCCGCCCGAATCCTCGACCAGTTCGTAGCGCTCGACGATCAGGGGGTACTCGGTCTCCATCGCCTCAATGGGAAGGTTCGACGTGTTGGTCATATGCACCTGCACCCCGTCGGTTCCGTCGCGATAGGCCCGTCCGCCGGCGCCGCCGCCGAGGGTCTCCAGATAGACGAAGAACTCCCCGTCCTGCTTGCGTCCGAAGAACGCTGCCGACGTGTTGGCCCCGTTGCCGGCCGCGACCGCACGGTCCGGGCAGGCGGGGGCGAGGGCGCCGAGGATCACGTCCACGATACGCTGCCCCGTTTGCGCCCGCGCGGCGGAGGCGGCCGGGAATCGCGCGTTGACGACGCTTCCCTCCGGCGCGAGGATATCGACGGGTTCCAGCATTCCGTGGTTTTGCGGGCAGTCCGGGTCGAGAAGCACCTTCAGGCAATAGAGGCAGCAGGCCTGCAGGCCCGCCATGGTCACGTTGGTGTTGCCTTCCACCTGCGCGTCGGTGCCGGCGAAGTCGAAGGCGATTCGGTCGCCGCGGACGACGACCCTGAGCCGGATGCGAACGTCCGTCCGCGAGACGCCGTCGTCGTCGACGACGTCCTCGAACGCGTATTCCCCGTCCGGCAGTTCCGAGATGCCGGCGCGCGTGCGGCGGGCCACGGCGGCGATTATTTCGTCGCAGCCGGACGCGATCCGATCCCGTCCCCACCGTTCGACCAACGCCTGGCAGCGCCGGAGGCCGAGCCGGTTGGCGGCGATCTGGGCGTTGTAGTCTCCGATCCGCTCGCGCGGGACCCGTACGTTGAGCAGGATGAGGTCGAGGACGTCCTGCAGGAGTTCGCCGCGCCGAAAGAGCCGGATCGGCGGAATGCGCAAGCCTTCCTGATAGATCTCGGTCATGCCTCCGGCCATCGATCCCGGGGCGGCGCCTCCCATGTCGGCATGGTGGGCGATATTGCTGACGAACAGGGTCAGTTCTCCGTCCGAGAACACCGGCGCGGCGAGCGCCACGTCCGGAAGATGCGAGCCGCGGCCCGCATAGGGGTCGTTCGAGAGGAACATGTCGCCGGGCTCGATACCCTCGGCGCCGTATTTTTCGAGAACGACTTCGACCAGCCCGAGCATCGAGGCGAGGTGCAACGGCATGCTCTCGCCCTGGACCACGACGCGGCCCCCGGCGTCGAAGATCGCGGTCGAGTGGTCCCGTCGTTCCTTGATGTTGGTCGAGTAGGCGCTCTTCATCAGGGCGACGTACATCTCGTCGGCGACGCTTCCCATCGCATGGCGGAGCAACTCCGCCTCGATCGCGGCGTTTTGCATCTCAGCCTCCGGAGACGGACAGGATCAGGTTGCCGAAGCGGTCCACGCGGCACGCGTCGCCGGGGAACAGCAATGCGGTGGAATCCATCTGTTCGACGATCGCCGGGCCGGCGATCTCCTGACCGGACGCGAGATCGCCGCGCTCGTAAACAGGGGTCTCGCAAAACCCGCTTCCGTCGAACATGGCCGGCCGGGTCGCATTCGCCTCGGCCCACCGGCCGGCCGGAATCTCGGGCGGCGCCGGGCATTCGAGCGCGGCCTCGGCCCGGACCGATACGTGGACGACCTGAACCGGCTCCGAGACGGACGCAAAGCCGTAGCTCGCCTCGTGGGCCCGACGAAACTCTTCGAGGACGGTCGCCCGCATTTCGTTGGCGGGGCGGTCGGGATCGAAAGGCAGCGCGAGTTCGAAATTCTGGCCGAAGTAACGCGCGCCGAGCGACCAGCGACGGATTCGGTCGCGGTCTTCGACGCCCTCGGCCGCAAACCAGTCCTCGGTCTGCGTTCGGAGATCGCGGACGGCAGAGAGGATGCGGTCGGGGCCGGGATCGTCCAGCGGCGTCAGGACTGTCCGAACGAACTCCGTCGTCAGCCTCGAATGGAGCGCGCCCTCGGCACAGAGAATGCCCGGGACGGACGGAACTACCACCGTTCGGATGCCGATCTCGCGCGCCACTTCGCTCGCATGCAGCGCGCCGGAGCCGCCGTAGACGAACAGCGCAAACTGCCGCGGATCGTGTCCGCGCTCGACGGAGACCGACCGGATCGCCTTGACCATCACCGCGCATGCGACCCGAACGATCCCGAGCGCCGTCGCGGCGAGCGGGAGGGACAGGCGCTCGGCCAGCCTGCCGACGGCTTCCTCGGCGAGAGTCCGGTCGATCTTCATGCGTCCGCCGAGCAGCTCCCGGTCGTGGAGACGCCCGAGCAGCACGTTGGCGTCGGTGACCGTGGGGTCGCGTCCGCCCTGGCCGTAGCAGGCCGGCCCCGGATCCGCGCCGGCGCTTTCCGGCCCGACCTTGAGCAATCCGTCCCTGCCGATCTTCGCGATCGAGCCGCCCCCGGCTCCCACGGCGTTGACGTCCAGGGCCGGGATTCGAACCGGAAACCCCGCTAGGCTGCGCTCGGCGACGGTCACCGCTTCGCCGTCGCGCAGGAGCGCCACGTCGGCGCTGGTCCCGCCGGCGTCGAGCGTGACGACGTTCGGATATCCCGCGGCCAGCGCCCGGCGGAGCGCGCCCCGCACGCCCGCCGCCGGCCCGGAGAGGGAAGCGCGCACCGGCAGCTCCCGCGCCATGGAGACGGACATGAGCCCGCCGGAGCTCTGGCCGATCTTGACTTCGCAGGGAACGCCGATTTCCTTCAATTGCGGAACGAGCCGGTCGAGATAGGAGCCGACCACCGGGCACAGCGCGCCGTTGAGAACCGCGGTGGAGAAGCGCTCGTATTCGCGGAACTCCGGATAGACGGAGGCCGAGCCGAACACGCGAACGCGCTCCGGCAGCGCGACCCGGAGGAGGGCGACCGCCCGCGACTCGTCCCCCGCGTCGGCGTAGGAATGAAGGAAGCAGACCACGACGCAGTCCACCGCCTCCTCCGACAGCCGCTTCGCGACGGCGGCCACGGCCGCCTCGTCGAGGGGTACGCGCGACGCGCCGGACGCCAGGCGGCGCTGCGGCACCTCGAAACGGAGCCTGCGCGGCACCAGGGGCGGGGGATGGTCGCGATGCATGTCGTATACGGTCGGGCGGGTCTGGCGTCCGATTTCGAGGAGATCGCGGAAACCTTCGGAGGTCACCAGCGCCACGCGGCCGCAACGACCCTGGATCACCGCGTTGGTGCCGACGGTGGTTCCGTGCGCGAAGCGGACGATTTCGCCTGCCGAGAGGCCCCGGGACTGGAGGAGTTCCGCTAGACCCGAGAGGATGGCGCGCTCCGGCGCCTCCGGGGTGGACGGCACCTTGTGCACGATCAGCGAGCTCCCGTCGCCGCGGTCGAGCGCAATGTCCGTGAAGGTGCCTCCGACGTCGACCCCGACGCGCCAGGAGGGTTCCGGGCTTCGCGAATCAGTCATGGCATGCTCGTTGCGTCATCCGAGGCGAGGCGCCGTATCCATGCGCGGACGGCAGCCGGAATTGGCGCGGCGGCACTTCCCGAGCCCCGGGGCCCGCCTGATCGCGTCCGAGCGCGACGGACAGGAGCAAGCGGTGAAGCAGCACGTTCGCCGATACCGGAAACGGAACGCAGCCGGATTCTGCGCATGCACGATATCGGCGGCGTCGCCTCAGGAACGGCAAGGGTGTCTCGTGGTCTGGGGCGCTCGGCCCGGAAAACTGTAACCGCCCGATCGAGCTTCGTCATCCTGTGACGCCGTCCGGGAATACGCGGAACGCTGCCGGCGGGTTGGAGGAATCCGCCAGACGCCGCCGACGCCGGCATTCGTCAGTCCGCCTCGGAGATAGCAACCGCCTGACGGGAACGTCCGGTCGCCTGCGCGACCGCGGCCGATACCCGTCGCGCGTCTTCCCCGACGCCGTAAAGGATCCCGGACTTGCGCCGGGTCATCCAGTTCAGGCCGCAGAAGAACAACCCGGGCACGCGCGTGCTTCCGCCTACGGTGACCGGGTATCCCGTCGAATCCGTGACCGGAAACTCGATCCAGGAGAAGTCGTGCAAGAACCCGGTCGCCCACACGACCGTCCGAATGCCCGACGCTGCGAGATCGACGGTGGGAGTCGTCGGAACCGGCTCGTCGGCCGGCCAGTCGTCGTCGCCGGGTTCGGCGCGCGCCGGCCGCGCGGACCCGCCGGTCCGGGCGATATGGGAATCGATCGACTCCCGGACTTCCGCCGCGAAGCGGTCGGCGGCGAATACGCTTTCCGGCAGCCTGGCGTCGAGGCCGAGCGTCCCTCCGGTCACGGATCGCAGACGGCCGAGCAGACGGACGCCCCGGCGATGGAACCCGTAGAGGCTGACGCTCGCGCCGCCGTCGCGGCCCGTGAGATGCGGGTCGCCGAGGAACCGGTCTGCCGGCGAGGCGAGCATGTCCGGTGTCCGGTCGAGCGTGCCCATCTCGGCCTGCCAACAGAGGCAGTCGCGTCCCCGGTAGCGTCTCGGGAGCCGGCCGCTCCGCCCGACGGACAGGAAGACCTCGCGCCCGTCCCGCAGAAAGTCCTCCGCCACCTGGCATCCGGTCTGGCCGCTCCCCACCACCAGTACCGCGCCCGGCTCCGCCTGGCCGGGCGCTCGGTAACTGTCGGCGTGAAGCTGCTTGACGCCGGGCGGCAGGCGCCGGGCGAGGGCCGGCACCCTGGGCGTCTGGTAGGTCGCCGTCGCGACGACGACGGCGTCGGCCGCCAGGGCGCCGGCGGAGGTCTCGATCCGGAACCGGCGTCGCGCGGTGCGCGCTTCGGCGATCCTCGTCACCTCGACGCCGCTTCGTACCGGAGCCCCGAACCCGTCCGCCCAGCTCCGCATGTAGCGAACGAATTCGTCCCGACGCATGAATCCGTCGGGCTCGGCGCCGGCGTACTGCGCGCCGGGCAGGCGAACGGTCCAGTTGGGCGTCACCAGGCAAAAGGAGTCCCAGCGGCGGGACCAGGCGCCGGCCGTCTCGGCTCGGTCCACCACCAGATGCTCGATGCCGGCCCGGCGCAGGAAGTAGCTGACCGACAGCCCTCCCTGACCCGCCCCGACGATGACGATCTCGTGCGATTCGCACGTCATGCCGCGTGCGGGTCTCCCGTCCATTCGTCCGCGTCTCCGCGGCCGAACTTGACGATGTCGAGGGGCGGCGGTTCCTTGCCTGCGTGGCTGATCATGTGATGCACCTGTCCTCGATGGTGGATCTGGTGCTGGAACAGGTTGGCGAGGCAGAGCCGCAGCGGCAGCGAGAAATACTCGTCCTCGTCCATGCCGACGGCCTTGAACGAGAGAGTCCCGGCGAGCGAATCGTCGGACAGCTCGTCGCAGAAGCCGACGTACCAGCGGTCGTTGTCCCGCTGCGCGCGCTCGAGATCGCCGAAGTCGTCGTGCAAAACCTCGTCCAGCCGGGTGAAGGCGGTGGGCTTTCTTTCGAGTCGCTCGCGGTAGATGAGGTCGGCGAGGAGGATATGGTTCATGGTGTCGTGAATCGACCCGAAGAACGCGCCCCGCTCCCGCTTCCTCTCGCCGTCGTCGAGGCGGGCGAGGGCGTTGTAGAGACGGTCGTTCGCCCAGGCGTTGTATCGGGCGGCGGTGGGGAGATCGAGCAGCATCGGGCAGTCCTCCTATCGCGTTTCGGCGGCGTCCCGGCGGCTCGAGGCGCGGATCTGCCAACTTTCCGCGACCGGAGCGTCGCCGTCGACGTAGAGGTCGGCGAACGCCTCCGTGATCCGCCGCAGATCGGGGCCGGAGACGAACCGCCGATAGGCTTGCCTGTCCCGCCACAGGGTGAACGCGATTCGTTGCGCGGTGTCCGGATCTTCCAGCAGCGAGGCTTCGACGAATCCCTCCTGCGCCTGCAGAATGGGAAGGGCGAGCGACCGGAACCGGTTCCGGGCCTCTTCGCGCGACGACTCGCGGCAATTCCATCGGGCCAGTCGTGCCAGCATGTTCGGCTCCCGAACGGGTCTGTCCAAATATATGTTGCATATATTTTTCTTGCAATCCGAATCCCCCGCAGGTATGATCCTCGCCGGCCCTCCGCCGCAAGCGCTCGGGAAAGCAGGAGGAACGCGTCGTGGGTAAACCCGTATTCGGCGGCTACGATCAGGAAGCCCTCGATCTCGAATACGACATGCGTCGGCGATGCCCGCATTTTGCGGAAACCTTCGCCTCCCTCGACCCCTTCAACGCGCATGCGGTCGCCAACTTCCGCTGCGACCTGGACGCGGCCTTCGGAGACACGCCCGGGCAGACCGTCGACGTCTGGCACGGCCGCGGAAACTCGCCCGTCCTCCTGTTCGTTCACGGCGGCTACTGGCGGGCGTTCGACAAGGACATGTTCCGCTACGTCGCGGAGCGCTTCGTCGAGGCGGGCGCCGCGGTGGTGCTGAACAATTACGATCTCTGCCCCGGCGTCACGATGACGGAGATTACGCGCCAGAACCGGGCCGCCTTCGCCTGGATTCATCGCAACGCGAAGGAGTTCGGCGGCGACCCCGCAAGGATCCACGTCACCGGCCATTCGGCCGGAGGACACCTGACGGCGATGCTCCTCGCGACCGACTGGGCCGAATACGGGCTGCCGCCGGACACCGTGCGCGGCGCCGTCCCGCTCAGCGGCCTGTTCGACCTGGAGCCGATCCGGCTTTCCTATCTCAACGCCGACCTGAGGATGGACGAGGCGGAGTCGCGCTTGCAGTCGCCGATCCGTAACCTGCCGGCGCGAATGCCTCCCACGGTGGTCGCCGTCGGCGGCGGCGAGACGGACGAGTTCCGGCGCCAGTCGCGCATCTACGTCGACGCGTGCCGGGCGCAGGGGTTCGACGTCAGCTACCTCGAGGTCGGCAATCTGGATCACGTCGACGTCGCCGGCGAATACCGGGACCTCTCCAGTCCCCTGACCGCCGCGCTATTCTCGCAGATGTCGCTCTGAGCCCGGACGCCCGGGCCGCAATCACGAGGAGGAGGAAGACCGATGTACGTACGCAACGTTTCGATGCCGACGGTTCGCGCGGCGCTTCTGGCCGTGCCGGCCGCGCTGTTCGGCCTGGGCCTGACGGCGGTCGCGGCGCAGGAACATGCCTGGGACATGCCGAACGAATACGGCGAGACTTCGGTCTCCGGCGAGGCGGACAAGATCTTCGCCGAGCGCCTGGCCCAGAACTCCGGCGGCAGAATCGTGATCACCAACCATTTCGGCGGGTCGCTCGGCTACAAGTCGAAGGACCACTGGGCCGCGGTCGAGGATCAGGCGGTGCCCATCGCCTCCACCTACACGGGCGTGTTCGCCGGTTTCGATTCGATCTTCCTCCTGAACAACATGCCGTTCCTGGCCACCAACCCGGTCCAGAGCCGGGCGCTACTCGACGGCGCGCGTCCCTGGTACAGCGAGGCGTTCGCGCGGGGCGGGCAGATGCTGCTGTTGACGGAACCGTGGACCCCGGTGGGCATATGGGCCAAGAAGCGCGTCAATTCCTCCGAAGACCTCGCCGGCCTCAAGATCCGGACCTACGACAAGAACGGCACCATCACGTTGAACAACCTCGGCGCCGCGGCCATCCAGATGAGCTGGGCGGACGTGGTTCCCGCGCTCTCGACCAACACCATCGAGGCGGTCCTGACCTCGGCCGAGGGAGGCCTTTCGGCCAAGTTCTCGGAGTATCTCGACCACTTCCACTACGTGAATTTCACCATGGGCAGCAACATGGTCCACATGAACGTCGAGGTGTTCGAGGCGCTCCCGGAGGACCTCCAGCAGATCGTGCTGGATACCGCGCGGGAGGTCGAGGACGAGCTCTGGGCGCGCATCGCCAAGCGGATCGAAGGCAACGTCCAGCGCCTGAAGGACGAGGGGGTGACGGTCGTCCAGGACGTGCCGGAAGCGCTGATCGACGACCTGAAGGCCGCGGGACAGGTCGCGGTCGACGAGTGGAAGGCGGCGACCGGCGAGGAAGAGGCGCAGAAGATTCTCGCCGCCTACGCCGATACCCTCGCGATGCGGCAATAGGTTCCGCCCCCGCGGACACGGGGCGTCCGGCCTCCGGGCGCCCCGGGCGATCGCCTCCCCATGGAGCGCCTGCACCGCTTCTGCGACCGGATGTCGGATCTCGGCATGGCAGCGTCCGTCGCGGTCGTGGTCGCGATGGCCTCGCTGATCCTGACCGAGGTTACGCTGCGGACCCTCTTCGCGACCTCCACCTACGTCATGGACGAGCTGATCGGATACGGGATCGCCGCCGCCAGCTTCCTCGCTCTCGGACAGTCCCTGGCGCGCGGCGGGCTGATCCGGATGAACCTCCTCATCGGCCGCATGCGTCCCGGCGGCCCGCTTCGCGCGGCGGTCGAGGTGGTCTGCGTCGCCTTCGGCCTCTTCGCCACCGGCATGGCGCTCTTCTATTTCGCCCGGAACATGGTCCGGAATTACGTCCGCGGCTACGTCTCGGAGACGATCGCCCAGGTTCCGCTCTGGCTCCCGGAAGTCTTCGTGGTCGCGGGTCTCGCGATTTTCCTGTTGCAACTCTTCTCGTATCTGATCCGGATTCTGACCGGTAGCGCGGATCTCGACGCGGAACGCGCGGTAAACCTGCGGTCCGATTGACGGGAGCGGAGTCGGTTGGATCCGTTCGTTCTCGCGCTCGCCACCGTACTCCTGCTGGCGTTCTTTCTCGGCGTCGGCACCTGGATCTTCGTGGCGCTCCTGATGGTGGGCATCTCCGGCCTGTCGCTCCTCCTGGACTTTCCGCTTCCCCGTATCGGCTCGATCATGCGCGGAACCATGTGGCGGACGGCCTCGACCTGGGAGCTGGCCGCCATTCCCCTGTTCATCTTCATGGGCGAGCTGATGTTCCGCACGGACGTCTCCGAACGCCTGTTCCGGGGCATCGCTCCCTGGGCCAACCTCGTTCCCGGGCGCCTCCTGCACTGCAACGTCGCCGGCTGCACCATCTTCGCCGCAGTGAGCGGTTCGAGCACGGCGACGACGGCGACGATCGGCAAGATCACCCTGGAGGAGTTGACCCGGCGCGGCTACGACATGAAGCTCGCCACCGGTTCGCTCGCCGGCGCCGGAAGTCTCGGACTGATGATCCCGCCCTCGATCTCCATGATCATTTACGGCGTGCTGGCGGAGGAGTCGATCACCGACCTGTTCGCGGCCGGCATCTTGCCCGGACTTCTCATCGCTTTCCTGTATTCCGCCTACATCGCGGCCCGCGCCCTCGCGCGCCCGGAGATCGCGCCCGGCCGCTCTGCCCGGATCACCCTTCGCGACGCGCTCGCGAGCGTCGCGAACCTGTTGCCGGTGCTGGCGCTGATGCTCATCGTCCTGGGAGGAATCTACACCGGCGTCGCGACGCCGTCCGAGGCCGCGGCGCTCGGGTTTGCGGCGTCCGTCGGCCTCGTCCTTTGCCTGGGCCAGTTCACCTGGAAGATCTTCTTCGATTCGCTCATGGGCGCCTGCCGGATCACCTGCATGGTGGTGACGATCCTGGTCGCCGCCGCGTTCATGTCGTCGTCGATGGCCTATCTTCACGTCCCCCAGGAGATCGCCGCCCTGATCGCGAAGCTGAATCTCGGCCCCTTCGGTCTCATACTCCTGATCGGCGTCTTCTACGTCATCCTCGGCATGTTTCTCGACGGGCTGTCGATCATGGTGATGACGCTGCCGATCACGCTGCCGCTGATCACCGCCGCGGGCTGGGATACGGTCTGGTTCGGCGTCTTCCTGGTCGTGATGATCGAACTCGGGCTGATCACGCCTCCGATCGGGTTCAATCTCTTCGTGCTGCAGGGAATCACCGGGGAGCCGATCGGCCGAATCGCGCGCGGCGCCTTTCCGTTCTTCCTGCTGATGCTGCTCTCGGCAGTCGTTATCACCCTGGTTCCGGGCATCGCGCTGTGGCTGCCCGGGGTGCTCTTCGGATCGTGAGCCGGCACGCCGGACGCGCGCCGCGCCGGGCCGGGGGTCTCGTCGGACGCGTCGGCGTCCGCGAGTTCGTGAGGAGGGAGTCGGATGCGGGAATCCCATGACGCGATCGTGATCGGCGGCGGCATCGTCGGCGCGGCGATCTCCTACGAAATGGCGAAGTCGTCGAAGGACGTCCTCGTCGTGGAGAAGAACGCCGAGGTCGGGTCCGGCTCGACCTGCAACTCCTGCGCCATCGTTCGCACGCACTACTCGACCCTGAACGGCGCCGCGCTTGCGCGGTCGAACTATCCCTACTGGGAAGACTGGTCCGGCTACCTGTCCGCGCCGCCGGGGGAGACGCTCGCGAAGTACCGCGAGGTCGGCTGCATTTACACGTGCTTCGAGCGCAACGGCTACGGCGCGAAACTGGAAGCCATCGCCCACCAAATCGGCATTCCCTACGAGGTCTGGACGCCGCAGCTGATGCGGGCGAAGCTGCCGGTAATGGATCCGGGGCATTTTCATCCGGCCCGAAGCCGGGACGATCCGGCGTTCGGAACGAAGAACGGGGAAATGCGCTACGTCCTGTTCTTCCCGAAAGCGGGATTCGTGAACGATCCCAAGCTCGCCGTGCAGAACCTGGTCGACGCCGCCCGGCGCTGCGGCGCGCAGGTGCGGACCGGAACGCGCGTCGTCGGAATCGAACGGGCGGAAGGACGCGTGACCGGGGTTCGGCTCGACTCGGGCGAGACGGTCGACGCCGGCGTGGTGGTGAACGCCGCGGGACCGCATTCCTACAAGGTCAACGATCTGGCGGGCGTGACCGGGGGCATGAATATCGGCACCCGCGCCCTGCGCGTCGAGGTCGCGCATGTGCCGTCGCCCGCAGGATTCGACTTCGAAAATCGCGGCCTGATCGGCTCCGACGCGGATATCGGGGGCTATTGGCGTCCCGAGATCGGCAACAACATTCTGGTGGGAAGCGAAGAGCCGGAATGCGATCCGCTGGACTGGGTGGATCCGGACGACTACGACCGGACGCCGTCGGAACAGGGGCGGTTGCAGGCCCTGCGCGCCGCGCAGCGCTTCCCGGAGATGGGCATTCCCAACCGGCTGCGCGGGATCGTCGATCTCTACGACGTCGCCGACGACTGGATTCCGATCTACGACCGCTCGGACCTGAAGGGCTTCTACATGGCGGTCGGGACCAGCGGGAACCAGTTCAAGAACGCGCCGGTGGTCGGCAAGATGATGAACGCGCTCGTCGATCATTGCGAAGCCGGAAACGATCACGACGCGGCGCCGCTCCAGTATCCGCTGCCGGGAATGGACTTCGTTCTCGACATGGCGTTCTGCAGCCGTCGCCGCCCGATCAACCGCGAGAGCAGCTTTTCCGTTGTCGGATGAGACGGTCAGGCCGCCTGCCTTCGTCGACTGTTACGGAGATCTCGCCGCACGGCTGACGGACCGAATGCGCGCCAAGGTGCCCCGACTGGAGGTGATCCGGGGCCCTGCCGATTCGGAAGAGATTCTGATCGAGCGGATGCGGGGCCGACGGAACGTCATGATCTACATGGCGTACGTCTCCCGGCAGGTGTTGGCTGCCCTGCCGGAGCTGAAGGCGATCGCCTATCTCTCCACCGGACTTGCGACCCATGCGGACATGGACGCGGTTCGCCAATCCGGCGTTCGCCTGGAAGGGGTGAAGGGCTACGGCGACCGTGCGGTCGCGGAACACGCGATCGCGCTCGCTTTCGCCGGACTGCGGCGCATCGTCGCCTCGGATTCGTCGGTGCGGGAGGGAGAATTTCGGCCCGGACTGGCGAGGGAGTTCCGGGGATCGGTGTTCGGATTGCTGGGCCTCGGAGGCATCGGCGCCGAGACGGCGCGCCTCGCGCATGCCCTCGGCGCGCGAACGGTCGCGTGGACCCGTTCCGGGCGCATGCGGGACCTGCCCGTCGAGCCGGTGTCCCGCGAGGCGGTCTTCGCCCTGTCGGACGTCGTCTCCCTCCATCTCGCGCTGACGCCGGAGACGGTCGGGATCGTGGGACGGGAGAGCCTTCGGCGGATGAAGCCGAATGCGGTGCTGATCAACACCGCGCGCGGCGGCATTCTGGACGAGGGCGCGTTGATCGAGGCGCTCCGCTCGAAACGCATCGGCCACGCGGCGCTCGACGTGTTCGGCGAGGAACCGCTGCCTGCCGGCCATCCGTTCGTCGAGCTGGACAACGTCACCCTCAGCCCGCACTCGGCCTGGATGACCGAAGGCGCCATGGATCGGCTTCTGGAAGCGGGACTGGACCTGCTCGGGAGACAAATCGCCGAGACCCGATAGCCGACGGCGATTCGGCCGAAGGCACACGGCGCCGTGCGAAGGCGGTCCGCGCTCCCGGGCCGGATTCGACCGGCCAATCCGTCGCAGGATCGCGCGGGTTCGACGCTGCGATTCCGTCTCGCGGACGGCGCGATAATTCGATAGAACCCGGTGCGTTCGTCAGGCAGGGATGAGGTATCGACATGATCGAACACGCGCGTGTCGCCATCGTCGGCGGCGGGGCGATGGGAGCCGGTCTCGCGTACCATCTGGCCGAGGAAGGGTGGACCGACATCGCCCTGATCGAGAAGGGCGAACTCACCTCCGGGTCCACCTGGCACGCTGCGGGGCTGTGTACGTATTTCATCGGCGGATACGCGATCGCGCAGCTGCATGCCTACGGCGTCCGATTCTATCCGCGTCTGGAGTCCCTGACCGGCCAGTACGTCAGCTGGCACGGCTGCGGCAGCCTTCGGCTGGCGCCGGACGACGAGTTCGACGACTGGTATCGCTACGTCGCGAGCATCTCGAACCGGATCGGGTTCGAGGTTCGCTTCCTGTCGCCGGAGGAGGTGAGGGAGGTGCATCCCTTCCTGTCGCTCGACGGAGTGAAGGCGGTCGCGATGACCCCGGGGGACGGCCATGTGGACCCGGCGGGCGTGGCGAACGCGATGGCGGCCGGGGCCCGGCAGATGGGCGCGCAGGTTCTCCTTCGGACGCGTGTCGTCGCGATCGAGCGCGAGCGAAACGGGGAGTGGCGCGTAGAAACCGACCGGGGCGCCATTCGGGCGGAACATGTGGTGAACGCGGCCGGCTGCTATGCCCGGCGCCTGCAGGAGATGGTCGGCGGCACCGCGCCGATCTCGAACGTGCTCCATCACTACGTCGTCACCGAGCCCATTCCGGAACTCGTCGCCCGGGACCGGGAACTGCCGGTCGTGCGCGACCCGCACGCGTCCAACTATCTGCGTCAGGAGCAGAAGGCGGGCATGATCGGGGTGTACGAGACCGAAGGGTCGATCGAGGCCTGGGAAGGTCGCGACCCGCACTGGGAGTCCTCGCACGAACTGTTCGAGCCGAATTACGATCGCATCGGAACCTGGCTGCAACGCGGGCTGGACCGGATTCCGCTCTTTGCGACGGTCGGTATCAAGCGCGCGGTACACGGCGCGATCACCCATACGCCGGACGCCAATCCGCTGCTCGGCCCGGCTCCGGGACTGGACAATTTCTGGATGTGCACCGGCTCTTCCATCGGAATAGCGCAAGGCGCAGGCGCCGGAAAGTTCCTGGCGCAGTGGATGGTGCACGGCGACTCGGAGATCAACATGACGCCGGTGGATCCGCGCCGGTTCGGCGCCTGGACGACGGCGGAATACACCCGCGCCAAGTCGCTCCAGGACTACGGCCACATGTATGCGGTTCCCCCGCCGGGCGAGGAGTTGCCGGCAGGCCGGCCGGCGCGCGCCTCCTCGCTGCACGATACGTTACGCGCCCGGGGCTGCGTCCATACGGAGGCGTTCGGTTGGGAGCGGCCGAAGTGGTTCTCGACCGACGGTCGTAGCGAGGAGTACAGCCACCGCCGGTCGAACGTGCACGATCTCGTCGGGGCCGAGTGCCTCGCGGTCCGCCGTCGGGTCGGGGTGATGGACTTCTCCAGTTTCGCCAAGTTCGAGATTTCGGGCGACGCGGCTGCCGCGACGCTGCGGCGGCTCTACGCCAACCGGCCCCCGGCGCTGGGCCGGATCGCGCTGGCCCACCGGCTGTCGCCGCAGGCGCGCATCCTCGGCGAATCGACCGTCGCCCACTCGCCGGAGGGTACGTTCTACGTCGTCAGCGGCAGCGCCTGGGAGAACAAGGACCTGGACGCGTTTCGGCCGTTCGCGAACGGCGCCTCGGACGTCCGAATCGCCAACCGCTCGGACGACGTCGGCGTGTTGGTGGTGGCGGGTCCGCTGGCCCGGGCGACCCTGGCGCCGCTGACCGGTGCGAATCTCTCGAACGACGCCTTTCCGTGGCTGGCGGTGCGCGAGATCGAGGTCGCCGGGGTCGTTCTCCGCGCGCTCCGCGTCACCTATGTCGGCGCCCTTGGATGGGAGCTGCACGCGCCGATGGAGCGGCTCCCGGATCTGTATTCCGCCATTCGGGAGAGCGGCGAGCCGCACGGAATCGCGGATTTCGGCGCCTATGCGGCCGACAGCCTCCGGCTGGAGAAGGGCTACAAGGGGATGGGAGTCGAGCTCACCAACGAGATTACCCCGGTGGAAGCGGGCCTCATGCGCTTCGTTCGGGGCGAGGGCTATGTCGGAGAGGCCGCGCTTCGGCAGCGGCAGTCGGCGGAGACGGAGCAGACCATCGCGTATCTGGAGTTGACGGACCCGGGGGATGCGGACGTTCTCGGCGGCGAGAGCGTGTTTCGGGACGGCGAGGGAATCGGGGTGACGACCTCGGGCGGATACGGTCACGCGACGGGCCGGAGCGTGTTCTTCGCATACGTGCCGCCGACCTCCTCTGCGCCGGGGACAGAGCTGCAGGTCAAGGTCCTGAACGAAACGCGTTCGGCCCGGGTCTTGGGCGACTGCGTGTTCGATCCCGAGAACCGGGAGATTCGGGCCTGAACGCCGGACGGGCGGGGCCTGCCGCGGGGGCCGGAATCAGTGCTTGCCGGAATGCCCTGCTTCGCCGCGCGGGCGCACGATAGCCCCGATTTCGATCTCCCCGTCGTCGTCGAGACGTAGCCGGAAGGTGAGGGTTTCGCCGACGTCCGGATCCGATTCGAGACCCATGAACATGACGTGAAGACCGCCCGGCTCGAAGACGACCGTTGCGCCGGCCGGTGCGGTCACGCCGGACTCGACCCGCGCCATCCGTGCCGTGCCGTCCGCGTCCTCCGCGAACTCGTGCAGTTCGGCGCGCTTCGCCTCGGCGGAGGAAACGCCGACGATTCGCCGGTCGGATTCGCCTGAGTTTTCGAGGCGAAAATACGCGGAGGCGGAACGCGCTCCCGGAGAGACCCACGCGAAGGCATCCTCGACCTGAAGCGTCTGGGATGCGGCGGGACCGCCGGACAGCGCGAGGAGGATGGCGACGACGAACGCGCGCATGGCGGCACCGAGGCGAAGGATTGGGGCGAATTCGAACGGTTTGCGACGCAGTTGGGCGGAAGCGAGCGGTCAGGACTCGGCCGGCGTCTCCGCGACGGGCGGCGGCGGCAGTTCGTCGGCGCTCGCCGACTCCGTCTCGGCCGCGCTCGCCGTCGCGGCCAGCACGTCTTTCTTCAACTTCAGGGCACGGCCCGACAGCTCGTCGTCGCGCGCCTTCAAGAGGAAGTTGTCGAAGCCGCCGCGATGGTCCACCGTACGCAGGGCGCGGCTCGATACCCGCAGCCGCACCGCCCGGCCGAGCGCCTCGCTGTGCAGCGACGCGACATGCAGGTTGGGGAGAAAGCGGCGTCGGGTCTTGACTTGCGAATGGCTGACGTTGTTGCCGGTCAGCACGCCCTTGCCGGTCAATTCGCATCGGCGGGACATCGTATCCCCTCCATCGGGTCCAGGACGGTCGGAAATCGGCGCAGCGTTGCGCTGGCGACGAACCATACCACCGACCCGATTCGGTGGCAAGCGGCGCTCCACATTCCCGATCGTCGCTTCGGTCGCACGCCCTGGTCGCCGGGGGCCGATTCGCGGGTCTCGGAAGCGGAGCGGGGTCACCGCCTTCGGCGACGATACGCGCGGAACCGACGCCACCGTTCGCCGTGTCGTGCAGGGCTGTCGTCTAGCGACGGTCGTCGCCCGTCAGTCAGGTTCCGGTCCGCCGCCCTGACATCCTCCAATGGGGCCAGCGAGCGCTCGGCGCCCGAGATTGGGAGGCTGCGCCGAATGGCGCAAGTCCGCCGCCTACTCGCGCTCTCTCGAAACCGTCGACTCCTTCCGTACCCACCTTCTCTACGCACCGTCCAAGCCGCGCGAGAGGTGGCCGGCAAGATGCGGATCCTCGCACGGCATGGGACCGCGAGGCCGACGTCTTCGAACCGCTCGACGCTCAGCGCGAGAAAACCCGGGTCGATCCGCTGGTTCGCGCACGCCACGACCGCCTCCTGGACACGAGGAAGGAGGCCAAACTCTTCGAAACCGTTCGCGCGGGTCCGCCCGCAGGCGCCCTTCAGGTCGAAGTAGCTGGCCTGAGCGAGCGCCCGAAGTCGACTCGGAAGAAGTTCCGACCCGCGCGCTGCAATACGGCTCGCAGAATGGGAGATGCGCCATTGCCTTGTCGTGCTGCCCGCCACTGCCGCACAGGCCCGGCCGCCTCCGGTCTCCGTAGTTCGCGTCTTCGAAGTCAACTCCCCCCGCCGACGAGGGGCCGGTCGAGCGGACTCCGCTGACGCCCCTTCGTCTCGAAGACGCCGAAGACACGTCCGACATCGCGCGCTACTACCCTCGGCGTCGGCGAATCCAGGACTTCGTACGGATGCTGAAGTCTGGTTGTACGGCCGATAATCGACTGTTCGGGTCGGCCGACCGACTGCAACGCGGCATCGCCATTCACGCGGTCGTCTCATGGCGCATCATGCTCATGACCCTGTTCGGTCGGCAGGTGCCCGAATGCGACGCAGAACTCATGTTCTCCGAAGCCGAACTCGCCTTCCTTCGAGAGTACGCCCGCAGGGCCGACCTGTCCGTGCCGCTAGATCGAACTTCCCGGCCGAATCCCGGCAATTTCCTCGTGTTTTCAATGAGATAGCGTTAGCAGCGTCATAGCGCTACCGGAGTCGTATCCGACGGGTCGACGCCGAGCCGGCGAAACGCCTGTTCCTGCAGGGCCGTTGGGCGGGCGAGGAGCATGAAGGGACGGCCGGGTTGGTTTGCGACGCTCACTTCGTTGCAGGTCAGGTTGGCGAGATCCTGGAGCAGCGTACGCAGGCTGTGGACCGGGGTGTCGCAGCGAGCGGTCTCGGTTGCGGCCTCGCGTGGGGCGCTCTCCGAGGGTTTGGCGGGTTCGACGGGCGTAGTTCGTCGGGAACTCGTTCCGTCGGGGTCGTCGTCCTGGAACAGCATGGGCGCGAGGCGTTGCCGCAGGTGCCACTCCAGATAGTAGGCGAGCATGCACAGGAAGACGTGCCCCCGAACGTGGTCGGCGCTTGAGGCATGGAAGGGACGTGTGCGTAGCATGTCTCGCTCGAGCGATCGGAACGCGCGCTAGACGCGGGAGAGGCTCTTGTGCGCCGTGACCGCGTCGGCGTCGCCGATTGCGTCGGCCGGGAGGTTGGTGCGGACGATGTAGACGCCGTCGAGACGCGCCTCCCGTGCGATGCGGTCCTCCTTGCGCTCCCAGACGAGGTCTTCGTCGGAGACCGTGATTTCGAAGTGTTTCTCCACCTTCCGGCGATCGGTCTCCCGGTCGACGCGCCGGTCGATCGACCCTCGACCGCGCAGCGTCGGCTTCGGCCCCCGAACCTGGCGGGCGATCGCCTCGAGGATCGCCTCCGTCGCCGTCAACGAGGCTTCGCGCTTTCGCGCACGTTCCTCACGCAAGCGGGGATTGAGGCAGACGAGCAGACGTTCCCCCGGAAAGTCGGGGCTGACGATCTCGGCCACCCGGTCCGGCAGCAACGCTTCGGGACGTAGCGCGGGCTTCTCCGTCTCTCCGTTTTTCCGGCGCGGTTTCGACAACTTGCGGATGTCGACGGTCTTCAACGCCGACACCCAGTCCAGCTGCGCGGGCTTCAGGCCCTCGCGGATGCGCGCCGTCGTCAGCATGCCGCGGTCGCCGACCAGCGCCACCCGGTCGATCCCGAACCTCTCCTGCACCCGGACGACCTGACTCGCCACCGTCGTCGGATCTCCGGCATTGCCGCAGAACGCCTCCACCGCCACCGGGCAACCGTCCGGGGCGCAGAGCAGGCCGAAGGCGATCCGCTTCTCGCCCCTCTTGCCGTCCCGGCTGTGGCCGAACTTCGCGAGCGGGCAGGTCTCGCCCTCGAAGTAGCTCGACGTCACGTCGTACAGGATCAGCGTCCGGCCGGAGAGATGCCGCTTGGCCAGGCTCCTCTCGATCCGGGGCTGGCGGTCGAGCAACCAGTCCAGCATGGCCGGCAACTCGCGGCCGGAGACCGGGCCCAGTCCCAGCACCGCTCCGAGACTCGACGACGCGGTCTCCGGCGACAGTTGCCGGGACGTCGCCAGCTTCGAGGCCGGCTCCAGCACCCGTGCCACGATCGCCGCCAGAGCCAGGTCCCGCTCCCGGCTGGCCCGACTGTGCAGGATCGAATGCAGCCCCAACTGGCGGCTCAAGCCCAGCACCGCGCAAACGTGGCCGTGCGACAACGCTCGACGGATCACGATCTCTTCGCGCGGGTCGACCCGCGCGCGATGCCCCTTCAACGCCAGACGCACCGCCTCGATCGCTTCCGGCGGCAGGCGGGACAGATTGGCCAGCGTGCGGCGCCGGATCTTGCCGCCCTCGCGGCGCGATTCCCGAACCAGTACCGCGGGCTTGCTGTCGCGGTTGGGGATGGACTCTACATACACGGACATGGCACCGCACCTGCATGGAATGGTCCTTATGACATCAACATAAACCAATATATCACAATGTCACGCGCACGCCTCCATCTACATGGAGTCAGCATTGCAAGCGATTCCGCTGCCTGAGAAGGAAAATGCGAGCCGTGACAATGGGTTCCGCGAACAGAGCGCGAGAATCTGGGATGAAGTTCGTGCTCAACCTCAGACGCAATGCGGATCGTCGCCCGCCTCGGAGGATGGCGGGGCGGAACGCACGACCCGGAGCCCGGAAATCAGATCATGCGGCAAGGATACGGTCTGCTTACCCAAGCGACCCTGGGCCACGAAATCGGCTTCGAAGCCGGAGCGCAATATGCATGCCGTCAGTCAGATGCATACGCCCATTGTGTAGCAGATGGATGGCTACTTGGATGATCTAGGCTGCGGACGGCCGCTGGAAACCGGCTTCGTTCTGTGCTATCTGGGCGTATTTGGTGTAGGCCATCGACGAACTGAAGGAATTTCCGACATGTACCGGCCCGTCTCTTCTATCGCCAGATACCGCCCCCGCCTGACGGGGGCCGGCTGGGTCCGCTCGCGGCACACCGCAGCCAAGCGATCGGCCGTTGCGCCGGTCCGCCCGACGGCGCGGTTGTGGCTGATCGTCGGATTGCTGTTCTGCGTCGCCGGATACGGAAGCACTGCAGCTGCCGACGACGTGTTCTTTTATTTTCATGACGACGGCACCAACAGCAAGATCGACGCCTACGGCAGATTGGACATGTCAGGCCTAAGCTCTTCCACGGGAAACCGTATTACGCCTAGCGACTTTAACGTTATCCTTCCGCGCATTTCTACCACAAGTCAGATACCGGCAAATTCGTTCAGAGAGGATCAATTTTCTGATGTGCCGGTAGAGCTGGACAGAGATTCTTATTCTGGCGCCAATAGCACAAATCTGAAGAATTATTCCTTTCAGTCGGACTATTACGTCTTCATCAGTTCATCCGTAGACACAATCGGTCTGGATCCGAAGAGCAAGACAGGAAAACTCTACAACTTCACCGGCGGACAAGCGTCGTTTACGGGGACTCTGGCCAACCGTATGGTCGGCGATCGTGCGCCAATACCGTGGGACAATGATTTCGAAATCGTGTATTCGTTCAATTCGGACGCAGGGAGGCAGCGGGTTATTTTCACCACCCGGGATCCGACAGTGGGAAAGCCGGGTAAGCCCAAGGGGTTTACGGCGACGGGAGGCATCAAGAAGGTGACCTTGAAATGGGACGCACCGGCCGACGATTACAAGATCACCGGATACGAGTACCAGGCCAAGAAAACCACCGAGAACTTTGGCCTACAATGGTTTCCCGTCGCGAACAGCGACGGCGATACGGTCGAGCTCACGTTCACCGGTCTGGATAGCAATACCGCGTACAAGTACCGGATTCGGGCAGTGAACAGCAACGCGTCGGACACCTCGAACCAAAGAAGCGACCCGACTGACGAGGAGATTGCGAGGACGGCGCCGGACGCGCCGGCCAAGCCGACCGAATTGTCCGTGATCGAGGGCGACGCCCAGGTCACCCTGAACTGGAGAAACCCCAACAACGCCACGATCACGAAGTACGATCTGCGCTACGGCCAGGGGTCATCCGTACCGTCGACGGCGCAATGGGCGGCAATCGCCGGCAGCGGGGCATCGACCGTCTCCCACACGGTCGACGGTCTGAGCAACGACACGGAATACGCCTTCGAAATCCGAGCGGTGAACGCCACCGGCCCGAGTTCGCCAAGCCAGGCAGCGACGGGGACGCCGCATGTCGGACCCGGAAAGCCGGAGGGCTTCACGCTGGAGCCGGGCGCCGGTCGGGTCACGCTGAGCTGGGACGACCAGTCGGACGACACCGTCCGCGGCGGCATCGGCAAATGGCAGTTTCGGGAAGGAACCGACGGGAGAAACGACACGATCAACTGGACCGATTGGACCGATATCCCGATTCCGTCCGGCACGCTCGCAAAGGACATGACTTCCTACGTTCGCACCGGCCGCACCAACGACACGCGCTACAGCTACGAGCTTCGCGCCGTCAGCGCCGGCGGTTCGCCCGGAGCTGTCGCCGGGCCGCTGTCCGCGACGCCCGAAGCCGTGCCGGCACAAGTAACCCTCGCCTCGGCAGCACCGGGAGTCGCGTCCGTGACTCTGACGTGGATCAACCCGAATAATCCCGCGATCGACCGCTTCGAGTACAGGCAGAAGCGGAGCAGCGACGCGTCCTACGGAGAATGGATACCGATCCCGGGGAGCGATCACGAGACCACGTCATACATCGTGACGGGGCTCGAAAACGGTCAGGAATACAGTTTCCAGATTCAGGCCAGGACGGCGGGCGGCGCCCCGGGTCGCGGAAACAACAGTCTGACCGCAACGCCGAACGTGGCACCGCCCCAACCGACGGTCGTCGGCACCGTTCCCGGCGACGTGACGGCCAGGATCACGGTCAGCGCGCCGGCATATGACGACATCACCTCCTGGCAAGTCCGGCACAAGACGAGAGGCGACGACGGCTTCGGCTCGTTCGGATCCTGGGCTTCCGCTACGGACGCCGCAGACCCCGAGAACAGCGCCAACAGGATCCTTACCGTAACCGGTCTCGCCAACGGCGAGACCCATATCTTTCAGGTGCGCGCATTGAACGGTCGCGTCGAGGGCCCTGCGTCGGGCGAATCGCCCGAAGTGACGCCGCACCCGAAGCCTGAGAAGCCGACGCTCTCGACGACGGCCGGAGACGGGCGTGTCGACCTCCAGTGGACCAAGCCCGGCAACGTCGGCATCTCCGTTATCTCCCGCTACGAGTACCGGCAGAGAGCGGACGGCGCCGGCAGTTGGGGCGACTGGACTCCAATTTCGGCCGAGCCCTCGACTCCCAGGGAATACCGGGTGACCGGTCTGGGGAACGATACCGCATACCAGTTCCAGATTCGCGCGGTCACGGCGGGCTTCGAAGGCGATCCGTCCGACGCAGTGTCCGCTACCCCCGGTAGCGCGCCCGCCACGCCGACGCTGAACGACCCGCAGCCGGGTTTAGCACTAGTCAAGCTGGTCTGGAGCTACACGGCGAATGCCATCCCGGTCGACGCCTGGCAATACCGGCAGAGGGAACGGAACGCCGTCTGGGGCGACTGGGCCGCCATGGCGGGGAGCGACTCGAACAGCCGCGACCATACCGTCACCGGACTCGAGAACGGCAAGACGTACGAATTCCAGATTCGCGCCGTGTCGGTCGCCGACGTGGTCAGCGACGAGAGCGACGTCAAGTCCGCCAGGCCGGCCGACCGGCCGGCGAAACCGACGGGCCTGAGGGCCGAGGCGGGAGACATGCACGTGACGCTGTTCTGGACCGACCCCGGCAATGTGGACATCCGGAAGTATCAGTACGAGAAGAACGGCGACGGCACCTGGGAGGAAATGTCGGGGAGCGGCGATGCAACCGTCACGTACACGGTGGAGGGGCTGACGAACGGCACTGCCTACACCTTCAGGATTCGCGCAGTGACGGTCGGCGGCGAGGGTCCGGAGTCCGACGCGTCGAACGCGGTGACGCCCGACAAGGCGCCCCGGCGACCCTCCGGGTTCCGACTGGAGCCGGGAAATGCGGAGATCGCGCTGAACTGGGACGACCAGTCGGGCGACGAAGTCGAGATTCAGAGATGGCAATATCAGGAGAAGGTCGGCGACGCCGCCTGGCCCGCTACCTGGACCGACATACCGAACAGCGGCAAGGACACTACGGAGTACACCGTAGACAGACTCGACAACGGCACGCTCTACGGCTACCGCATCCGCGCCGTGGCGGCAGGCGACAAGTTCGGCCCGGCAAGCGGCGACGGGTTCGCGACGCCGGCGGACGAGCCGGCGGCGGCGGTGTTGACCGCTACGGCGGGCGCCCGACGGGTCATGCTGTCATGGACGCTCGACCCGGCCGACCCCAGCATCCTGAGATGGCAGTATCAGCAGCGCGTGCGTGAAGGCGAGGCGGACTGGCCCGACTGGACCGACATGTGGAACCCAGTTCCGGGCAGCGGCCCGGCCACGCGGAGCCATACGGTGAGAGGGCTGACGGGCGAGGTCGAGCACGAGTTCCGCGTACGCGCAGTCGGCTACGGCGGCGAGGGCGCGCCGTCGAACGCAGCTGCGGTTACGCCCGAACCGGGACCGTCGGCAGAAATGGAGCGGCGGGTCGTGAAGCGGTCCTTGGCGGCAGTGGCGCAGGCGACGCTCGTCGCAGCAACGGACACGATCGGGTTGCGCTTCGACGCGGCGCCGGGGGCGCGCTCGCTGACTCTGGCCGGCCGGCAGTTGGGCGGCGGCGAAGGCTTGCCGGAGGCCGGGTCTTCGATGGCCGACGACAGCGCACGCGGCCTGCTCAGGCGTCGGGACGGCGATTTGTCGACGAGGGGACAGACGGTCGACAGCGAGGCTCTGCTTCGGCGCAGCGCGTTTACCCTGTCGCTTGCAGGCGAGAACGCGGGGTCGAACGGCCGGGACTGGACGCTGTGGGGCCGGGGCGACTGGCGCCGCTTCGGGGCTCGCACGAGCGACGGCCGCTGGGAAGGCAAGCAATGGACCGGCTGGCTGGGCGCGGACGCACGCTTGAACGAGCGGCTGACGGCCGGCCTGGCGTTCTCGCAAGGCGAGAGCGAGAGCGAATATCTTCTGGACGAAGAGTTCGAGGGCAGTGTCGAAACCGTGTTGTCGGCGCTGTGGCCGTATGTGCAGGTGACGACCGGCCCCGGCGCCGCCTTGCGCGTGGTGCTGGGAGCGGGCCAGGGCGAGGCGACTCATCGCGCGTTCGACGGCGACGAGGAAAAAGCCGACCTGAGCATGCTGGCGGGTTCCATGAGCGGCAGTATTCCGATGGCGCGGCGCGGAGGGGTCTCCCTTTCGGCGATCGGCGGCGCCGGCCTTTCCCAGGTCGAGACGGACGGCTCGTCCGCGACGTCGTCGATCGGCGGGATGACGGCGCGAAGCTGGCGGCTACGCGGCGGCGTGGAAGGCCGACATGACGGCTTCCCGCTTCCCTCGTCGCCGGACATGCTGCTGCAGCCGCGTGCGGCCCTGTCGCTGCGCCAAGACGGCGGCGACGGCGTGACGGGCTCCGGTGCGGAGCTTTCCGCCGGCGCAAGAGCGTCGGCGCCCGACTCGCGTTTCAGCGTCGACGCAAGCGGCCATTGGCTTGCGCTGCACTCTGCGGACGGGGTGAGCGACTGGGGCGTGAGCCTGGAAGCGCGACTCGAGCCGGAGGCCGACGGGCGCGGCCAGTCGCTTTCGCTCGGCACGTCCTGGGGGCAGCAACGCAGCGGCACCCTCGCGAGCGAAGGCGTATTCGACGAGAATCGAGGCGACGGGGAGCCGCAACGACTCTCCATGACGGCGCGCGTCGGCTACGGCTTCTCGACTGCCGGCGGGCTGCTGACGCCGTTCGCGGAGTTGTCGGTCGCAGAAGACGTCGAGACCCGCAGCGCGGCCGGCCTCAGTTACGCGGTGCCGGGGGGCCTGGACGCCCGGCTCGCCGCAGAGAACCGGGACGACAACGCCCGCGTCGGCCTTCGGATGAGCGTCGCCTGGTAACGTCTGCCCGCCAATGGCGGGGTCGCGGCACGAGACCGGCGACGCGTCGACGCCCGGAGGATGCCGACGATGCGGTCCGGTTCGCTGGCGCCAGGAGTCGGTTCCTCATGGGAGGAGCTGAAGAAACGCGGCTCTACCCGACGGGTACCTTGTCGCGCCCGTGGCTTGGCCGTCACCTCGCTGCCGCGCATGCGCTCCGCCACCGGGTCGCTCCTGCGCAGGCATGCGGGGCGTGAACGCCGCCACCGCGTTGCCGTCGCGACGGACAGACTCCATGCCGTCGTAGTCGGTCTCATGCGCTCAGGCGTCGCGATCGTCGGGCCCGGGAAACGACGACGTGTCCTCGCGCCGTATCCGGTCGGCGAACCGACCTCACGGGTCGAAGCCGCGTCGAAGTCTCGCCTTGGGGCCGGATCGAAATTGCCCCTCACGCTCGGTACCCAGGTACGTCTACCGGCGCAGCGGAGCCGGCGTCCAAACGGGTCAGGGAGACGGCATGCCGTTCGCGATCGGGCTCGGGCATTGCCCCGAGGGTCCGGTGGCGTCTGTTGTCGGGCCGGGTTTCCGATCACGGCGGCCGTGTCCGGATCACAGGCTTTGAACAGGCGCTCGTCCCGGCCGATGCCCGACGCCCCGGCGTTCTCGGCAAGACGCCGGCGCTCGACCCGCGTCGTCCGGAGGCGTCCTGCGAGGCTCTCGCCAGACCTCCGTTCTGCGGGAGCAGTGGGGCGGAGCCGACGACGAACCGATGAAGCGGTGCGCAGTTGGCGAGGTCGCCGTACCGGAGCCCCAGTACGGCCGTTGACCGTTTCGCCGCTTCCCGCCGAGAACGTACGTGAGTCGGATGTCCGGCGACGACCGTAGCGGTCGGACCGAACGCGTCATTGGAGGAGGGGGCTCTTAGGGGGCGCCGCGTCGGTCGAGGCGCGGCTGCAGCGAAGTCCGGTAGTCTTGCGCAACCGTTGCAGTGACCGATCGTCGTCGATCATGGAGAAGCGGTCGGCGCATAACCCTTTCGACGCCATGGCGAAACGCCCGTTATGTGCCGAGGGTAGAGCCACGCTCAAACGTGTCGAACGGGTTGGATCGAGCTAGTCCCGAAGCGCTCTCCGGACCCGGTACCGCGAAGCATGGAGTTCGCGAACTAGGAAGCTCGGAACGGCAAGCGGCGTGACGATTCCGAACCGCTCTGGGGCCTCGGCACGGGCGTTCTGGAGGCCGTCTCTCGCTATGACGCCGGTTGGTTCGGGGCCCCGTGCATACGGTTCGGTTCGCGAGGGCTGTCCGTGTCGTGCACGCGTTCCGCAAGTGGGTCGAGCGGGGCCTTGCGATGCCGAACCGGGGCCCCGATATCGTCCGACGGCGATCGCGTTTCGCGGAGAAGCGAGATCGGGAAGGCCATGAAGGATTTGGCACATGGACTCGAGCGATGGCCGCATTGAGCGCGGTAGCGGCAGCGTCTTCGCCGAGCTCGGTCCTGCGGATGCCGACACGAGTCCGTCGAATAGGGAACCGGTCAGTCGAATCGACGCTATTGTCCGAAACGGCGGCATGACGCAAGCGAAGGCGGGGCGAGTGCCGGGCTCGTCGCAGCCGGACGCTTCCCGTCCCCTGAGGGGCGAGTTGCGAAAGTGTTCTCTTGAGAGTCTCTTGCGCCGGCTGACGAAGCTCGGTCGCAACTTCGACATCGTCGTCCGCTGGGCGCCCCTTGCGACGGAGCCAGGGGGGCTGCGCATTGCCGCATGAGGTTACGAATTCGCCGAGGGTTTCGCGATGGGTGCGCTTGTGGCCGCAGGGTTTGCGCCTTCCTGTCGTCGTCACGCGCAGCCCGAAGCGCTGCCGGGAAGCGGTATCGGGATACGGGTCCCGGTGTCCGAACGTGACCGCGTGAGTGGAGACCCGCAAATGAACCGCTCTACGACCGTCAGAGTCGGCGTTCGCTCTGTGGCGGACGTGCGGCCGGCCCGGGATTTCACTCGGTCGTCGGCCGGCATCGAACGTGGGGGAGGGCGGTCTCGGGGCGTCCCCGGTATCATGGCCGCCTCGCTGTTCGCCCTGTCGGCCCTGATCCCGGGAGTCGCGACCGCGGAGGCCGAGACCTGGCGGGGGCTGGCGGTAGCGCCCGAAGACCGCTGCTCCGAATACGACCGGGAGCGCGACTATCCGTACTCGTCGTCCGTCGAGCCCGAGATCGTCCGGGAGCTGGGCGCGGTCTACGGCCCCTATACGGGTCGGTGCTTCGAGTCGATTCGGGAGACCGACATCGAGCATGTCGTCGCAACCAGCGAGGCGCACGATTCCGGCCTTTGCGCAGGCGACCCGCAAATCCGGGCGCGTTTCTCGTCGGATCTGCGCAACCTGACCCTCGCCGCCCCGCGGGTGAATCGAGTCGAAAAGAAGGGCAAGGATGCGGCAGAATGGATGCCGGAGCGAAACCGGTGCTGGTTTGCGGCACGGGTCGTGGAAGTCCGGCGCGCATACGGGCTGACCGTCGACCGGCGGGAAGCGGACGCGCTCGAGTCGGTTCTCCGCGACTGCGCGACGACGGAGATGGAGCCGATCGACTGCGGCGCCGCGTCGGCGACCGGGGACGGCGCTTCCCCGCACGCCGCGGACGACGACGGAGTTCTCTCGGCGCTCGACGACGGAGTCCTCTCCGCGCTCGACGACGACGGAAACGGGCGAATCACATGCGCGGAGGCGCGACGGCACGGAATCGCGCCGGTCCGGCGCGGCGATCCGGCATATCCCTTCCTGCGCGACTCGGACGGCGACGGAGTCGTCTGCGAATAGCGCGTCAACCGGTCGGATCGCGCCGGTCTTCCGTCTGCGCCGCGCACGCGCCGCTCCGCACGGCGTGCGCGGCCGGTTCCTGCAGAGCGCCGCCGGAGATTCAGTCCGCGGTCTTCCGGGCTTCCCCGTCCGGGCTCACGTACCGCATCAGGAACAGGCCGACGAGAAACAGGAGTATGACCGGCGTCACGCCGATTCGCTGGCTACCCGAAATCCCGGTCAGGAGCGCGATCAGGAACGGCGCCAGGAACGCCGTCGCCTTGCCGGCCAGTGCGTAGATGCCGAACGCCTCCGCCGCGGCGCCCTCTCTCGCCTGACGGACCAGCATGCTGCGCGACGACGCCTGCAGCGCGCCGCCGGCCGCGCCGATGACGGCGCCGCAGGCCAGAAACAGGAGATCCGGGAGCGCCGACGGCGAATCGGGCGTTCCCACCGGGACGAAGAAGACCTCGGTCCGGCTCGCCGAAATCACGACGGCCGAGACGACCGTCAGCGCGACGACGGTTGTCGTGATGACGGGTCGCGGCCCAAACCGCGAATCGATCCGGCCGCCGACCCAGGCGCCGACCGCCCCTGCCAGAGCGCCCACGATCCCGAACGTCCCCAGCTGGAAAGCCTCCCATCCCAGGACGCCGGCCGCGTAGATCCCGCCGAAGAAGAAGAGGCCGTTCAGCGCGTCCCGATAGAACATGGAGCCGAGCAGGAACGCAGAGAGGCTCCGCTGGGACGTCAACCCGGACACCGTCCGGCCCAGTTGCCGCAATCCCGTCCGGACGGCCTCCGTGCCGACCGGCCTCCGGGGCGCGTCAGGCGTCCAGAGAAAGAACGGAATCATGAATACGAGGTACCAGAGGGCGGACATCGGGCCGGTTGCCCGCGCGTCCTCCCCCTTCGACGGATCCAGACCGAAGGCCGGCTCCAGGCCGATCAGGGTCCGTTCCGAGCCCGGCGCCGGGGCCAGGAGGCAGAGGACGACGGCGAGGCTGGCGAGCCCGCCCCAATAGCCCATCGCCCAGCCGGAGCCGGAGATCCGGCCGACTTCCTCCCTTGTCCCCAGTTCCGGCAAGAGCGCGTTGGTGAAGACGGTGGTGAACTCCGCGCCGATCAGCGCGAGCGCCAGCAGTCCCAGGACCAGCGTCGTGTCGGGATAGCCTGGCGTCGCGATCCAAAGGCTTGCGACGCCGACCACATAGAGGATCGAGAATCCGGCGATCCAGGGGCGGCGGGCGCCGCCGGCATCCGCGACCGCGCCCAGAATCGGCGCAAGAACCGCAATGGCGAGCGAGCCGGCGGTTACCGCCCATCCCCAGGCCGCCTGTCCCGAGACCGGGTCGGACGCGACCTGCAAGACGAAATAGGGCGCGAAAATGAAGGTGAGAACCAGCGTATGGAAGGGCTGGTTGGCCCAGTCGAAGAACATCCAGCCCCATACGGCCTTGCGATGTCCGGGGCGGCTCTCCGGCGGGAGGCCTGCGTCGTCGCTCGTCATGGCCGCACATGATACCGGGCGGCGCGCGCCTGCGTGACGCGACGCCGGCTGCGCCGGACTGCCGGCGACCGGGCGGGGACGAGCGGGTCTCGGGAGGACCCCGGTAGCGGGCACCCGACGACTCGCGCCGATTCGCGCTTGCGCGCGGCCGCCTTGCCGGAGGTGCCTCGGCGTCGGGTCAGTCGGGGAGGGTCAGCGCTCGGCCGGACTCCGCTCGCGTCCGCGTCTCGCCGGGCGAGGGCGGGTGCGGATCAGGAATTCCGCGCCAACCAGCGGTCTACGCGGGCGACGCCCCGGTCCAGTCGATCCAGCCGCTCTCCGCGCGCGAGCGCGATGCCCTGCACCAGCTTGTCCACGCGTTCGATGTTCGGGGCCCCGGCCGCCAACGCGCGGGCCGCCGAGGACGGGGTGATCAGAGACCGCGCCGCATTCGCGTATTTGTCGAACGGAACCATGTCCTTCTCGTCGGCGCCGAGCGCCACGCAGAGATTCGAGACCCAGTCGTAAATCGCCCGGCTCTCCTCCAGGTCGCCGTGGACCGCGTCCCGGATCGGCTGGATCTCGTCGTCCAGGACGCAGCGGTAGTTGCCGGCGAGCAGCATGCACCACTTCGCCATCGGCACGAAGATCGAATCGTGCACCCGGAGCTTGACGGGCAATTCGGTCGGCGTGCCGTCCACCGGCCAGCGCACCGCGTCGATGTCCGATTCCAGCCGGCGCAACAGGTCGGTATGCGCGTCCGACTCGAATCGGGCCGCCTTGAAGTTGGTCGGAAGGCGGACTTGCAGGACGTTGACCGGCTCGTCCGGCGGCCGAAACGCCTGCGGATCCGGGCTGCAGAGCGTCATGCAGGCGGGATCGAACCCGTCCCAGACCGTCGGGTCCGTGTAGCTCCCGCGGCAAAGCTCGACGTCGAGACCGGAGATCCGCCGCAGATAGGGCAGCGGCGGCATGTTCATGATCGACATGCAGGGCAGCCCGGCCTCGGCAATTCGTCCGACCAGTTCGCGGACCTCCGGCTGCCGGTATTGCGGCTCCTGCATGGCGAGGACGCCGAGATCGAACCGGCTCGGATCGACCTCGCCCGGACCGGCGGCTGACACGTTTCCGGCGAGTTCGGTCGAGCGGATTTCGACCGCCTCGTCCCGGCCGCGCACCGGAAGCCGCACGACGGCGCCCTCGGCATTGATCAACTCCGCTTCGGCAGGCAGGCAGATCAGGGTCGTGTCATGGCCGCCGAGGGCGAGCTTGGCGGCGAGCAGCGAGCCGTACGAGGCGCCGAGGCAAAGGATGTCGAGCTTCCTGTTCATGTTCTCTCCAGGACTGTGGCCGGAACGCCGGGCGCGCAGCGATGGCCGGAACTCCGTGCGCGCACGCGCGGATGGCGTAATTCGGACCGAAACGCGCCCCAAGAGCGCCGTCGGATCGGAAAAGGCGACCCGGCAGTCTGCCGGGCCCCTAACGGGTCGCGGCACCGGCGCAACCCGGGCCGGCTCGGGGCGTCGCCCTCTCTCGCCGCACCGTAGCCGCTTTGCGGACGTCGATCAAACGAGCGCGGCTCGAAGCCGGAAATGCGAAGCGGGTCGAGGCGGCGCGGCGGGCGCCGGCGCAGCCGGGTCCCGACCGGCGGCTACGCTCCCGTGAACGCCTGGATGCCGGTCTGGGCGCGTCCCAGGATCAGCGCATGGATGTCGTGCGTGCCCTCGTAGGTGTTGACGCCTTCGAGATTGGCCATGTGACGCATCACCGGCCATCCGTCCGAGATCCCGTTGGCGCCGAGCATGTCCCGGGCGGAGCGAGCGATTTCCAGAGCCTTGCCGCAGGAATTTCGCTTCACCAGAGAGATCGCCTCCGGCGACGCCCGATCCCGGTCCTTGAGCCGGCCGACCCGGAGTGCGGCCTGCAGGCCGAGGGCGATCTCGGTCTGCATGTCCGCGAGCTTCCTCTGGATCAACTGGTTCGCCGCGAGCGGGCGGCCGAACTGCCGCCGTTCCGTCACGTATTCGAGTGCGGTGCGCCAGCAGCGTTCCGCGGCGCCGAGCGCGCCCCACGCGATGCCGTAGCGGGCGTTGTTGAGGCAGCCGAAGGGTCCGCCGAGACCGCGAACGTCCGGAAACGCGTTCTCGGCCGGGATCCGGACGTCGTCGAGAACGATCTCGCCGGTCGGCGAAGCCCGGAGGCTCATCTTTCCCTCCACCCGGGGAGTGCTGAGGCCTTCCGTGCCGGCTTCGACGAGAAAGCCCCGGATCCGGCTATCCGGATCCTTGGCCCAGACCACGCACAGGTCCGCGATCGGCGAATTGGTGATCCACATCTTGGCGCCGTTCAGCCGCCACCCGCCCGAGTCCGGCTCGGCGCGGGTGCGGAGCCCGCCGGCGTCGGAGCCGAACTCCGCTTCGGTCAGGCCGAAACAGCCGACGATCTCCCCGCGCGCCAGTCCGGGCAGGAAGCGTTCCTTCTGCTCGTCCGTCCCGTAAGTC
This sequence comes from Rhodobacterales bacterium, assembly GCA_965221505.1. GTDB lineage: Bacteria > Pseudomonadota > Alphaproteobacteria > Rhodobacterales > CAZPXZ01 > CAZPXZ01. The sequence continues at coordinate 2,467,846 of CBDCSI010000001.1, read as the reverse complement.
AGGATGGGCCACATCACCAGCGAGGACTGAACGCTCAGCATGGACCGGTAGCCGCTGTCCACCGCCTCGATCTCGCGGGCGACGAGTCCGTAGGCGACGGAACTGGCGCCGGCGCATCCGTAGCCGGCGAGATTGCAGCCGAGAAGCCCGGCTTCGCCCATGGCCCGGAGGATGGACCGCTCCGCACCCTCGTCGCGAAAATCCGCTGCCGCTCGGGGCTCGAGCGCGTCGACGGCGAAGCTCCGCGCCGCGTCGCGAATCAACCTTTCCTCTTCCTCCAGCTGTTCCTCCAGCAGGAACGGATCGGACCAGTCGAATTCGGGTTGCCGGGGCGATCCGGTCATGGACGCGACTCCTTCTCTCTCAAGTGGCTTCGGCGAGGACGCGGAGGGAACGGTTTACCACGTTCAGCATCGAGAGGTTGAGGGCCGTCGCCGTACGCAACTCTCCGAGAACGGCGCGGAACCGCGAAAGGGGCTCCGAATTCGCCGCTTCCCACGCGTCGACCGCCGGGAGTCCGGGGGCGTCTCCGGCCAGCCGCAACACGCGCACGGTCAGCGCCCGCTGATGGGCGTAGCTGTCCTCGGCGATCGCCTCCGCCGCCAGCATGTCCCAGTGCTCGACTTGCGGCAGTCTCCGCGCTTCGGCGCGAATCCACGCGCAGGCGAAGCGGCGGCCGGTCTCGAAGAAGACGGCCGCCACTTCGTCGGTATCCAGCTCGAGCGCTTGCGCGGCCTGAACCACGTCGCAGGCGGCCGCGAGCGGACCGAGACGGGCGATCGAGGCGGCCAGCTCCGGCGGAACCCCGAGTTCCGCGAGCGAGTTCCTCTCCCGTTCCAGTTCGGCGAGGCTGTCCGCGTCGAGCACCGTATCGAGGGACTCGGCCAGGGACCGGACCCGGGGTCCGAACTCCTCGACGACCTCCTCCGCCGTCGTTCCCGGCGCCACGTTCCTCAAGAACCAGGCCGTCGCCTGGTTGGCGAACCACAGAATTCGGGCGTGCAAGGCCGATTGCCGGTCCGACGGGAGCGCGTTGTCCGTCGCCTCGACCGCCGCCGAGATTTCCGGCAGTCCGAAGACGTCCCGCGCCTGGACGTAGGCCCGGACCACGGCCTCGGGCTGGATGCCGGAATGCTCGGTGTGGCGGTGCACGAAGGTGATTCCCGCCCGGTCGACGATGTCGTTGGCGGCGACCGTCGCGATGATCTCGCGGCGCAGTTGATGTCCCTCGATCTCGGCCGAAAACTCCTTGCGCAGCGGCTCGGGAAAATACGCCGTGAGATCCCGGACCAGATAGGGATCGTCCGGGAAGTCGGACGACAGCAGCTGTCCGTAGAGATGCATCTTGGCGTAGGCGAGCAGGACCGAGAGTTCCGGCCGGGTGAAGGTGCGTCCGGCGTTCTTCCGCTCCGCCAGCTCTTCGTCGTCGGGCAATCCCTCGACCTGCCGGTCGAGCAGCTTCCGGCTCTCCTGCGCCCGCATGAAGCGGATCTGTTCGCCGAACATCTCGTTGCTGACCGACTCCACCGTCGTCAGGCACTGCGTCTGGACGTAGTTGTTGCGCAACACCATGCGCGCGACCTCGTCCGTCATCCGGTCGAGCCGCCCGTCCCGCTGCTTGCGGGTCATGTCGCCCGCCGCGACGACGCCGTTCAACAGGATCTTGATGTTGACTTCGTGATCGGAACAGTCCACGCCGGCCGAATTGTCGATGGCGTCGGTGTTGACGCGGCCGCCCTGCTGCGCGAACTCGATCCGGCCGGCCTGGGTGCAGCCCAGATTGCCGCCTTCTCCGATCGCCAGGCAGCGCAGGTCCGCGCCGTTGACCCGTACGCCGTCGTTGGCGCGGTCGTCCGCGTCGGCATGCGTCTCGGCGCGCGCCTTGACGTAGGTGCCGATTCCGCCGTTCCAGAGAAGGTCCACCTCGGCGCGCAACATGGCGCGAATCAGGTCGTCGGGGCGAATCTCCTCGCCCGAAACCCCGAAGCGCTCGCGCATCTCCGGCGAGAGCGGAATCGACTTCGCGCGCCGGCTGAACACCCCTCCTCCCGGCGAAAGGAGGCTCCGGTCGTAGTCTTCCCAGGTCGAGCGGGGGAGGGCGAACAGCCGGCTGCGCTCGGCGTGGGAGACGGCCGGGTCCGGGTCGGGATCGACGAAGACGTGCAGGTGGTTGAACGCGCCCACGAGGCGGATCTGCTCCGAGAGCAGCATGCCGTTGCCGAACACGTCGCCCGACATGTCGCCGACGCCGACCACGGTGAACGGTTCCTTCTGGATGTCCCGTCCGAGTTCCCGAAAATGCCGCTTGATCGCCTCCCAGGCGCCGCGGGCGGTGATTCCCATGGCCTTGTGGTCGTATCCGGCCGAGCCGCCGCTGGCGAAGGCGTCGCCGAGCCAGTGTCCGTACTCTTCCGCCACCTCGTTGGCGGAGTCCGAATACGTCGCCGTGCCCTTGTCCGCCGCCACGACCAGATACGGGTCGTCGCCGTCGTGGCAAATCACGCGTTCGCGCCGGCGGACCTCGCCGTCGACCAGGTTGTCGGTGATGTCGAGCATCGCGGAGATGAAGCGCCGGTAGCAGGCGATGCCTTCCTCGCGCAGGGCGGCCGAATCCGCCGGGGGACGTTTCAGCACGAATCCGCCCTTCGCGCCGACCGGCACGATCACCGCGTTCTTGACCATCTGCGCCTTGACCAGTCCGAGAATCTCGGTGCGGAAGTCTTCCCGCCGGTCCGACCAGCGGATGCCGCCGCGGGCCACGCGCCCGCCGCGCAGGTGCACGGCCTCGAAACGCGGGCTGTAGACGAAGATCTCCCGCCAGGGCCGCGGACTGGGCAGTTCGGAAACCGCGGCCGAGTCGAACTTCAGCGAAATGGCCGGCTTCGGCCGACCGTCCGGCTGCAGCTGGTAGAAGTTGGTCCGCAGGGTCGCGTCGATCAGGTTCACGAACCGGCGCAGGATCCGGTCCTCGTCGGCCGATTCCACCGCCCGGAGGCCGGCGTCGATTCGCTCGCGGACGGCGGCGGACCGCCGGTTGGGGTCTCCTTCCGCGTCCGGATCGTGCAGGGCATGGAACTGCTGAACGAGGAGACGCGTCAGCTCCGGGTTGGCGGACAGGGTCTCGCGCATGTAGAGCAGGCTGTACGGGGCCTTGATCTGGCGCAGATACATGGCGTATGCGCGCAGGAGCGAGATTTCCCGGCCGCTGAGTCCGTCCAGCACCAGGCCGTTGTAGTCGTCGTTCTCGAATTCGCCTGACCACACGCTGTCGAACAGCGATTCGAACCGCTCGCGCATTTCCGAGATGTCGACCATGCGCGTCGACCGCGTCGTCATGCGGAAATCGTGAATCGAAATGGCCCCCGCGCCGTCGTCGAGAGCGATGCGGTAGGGGTGCTCCTCGACCACCACGAGACCCATGTTCTCCAGCACCGGCAGGACCCGGCTGAGCGGGATGGTGTCGCCGCGATGGTAAACCTTGAAGCTGAACTCGCCCGCTTCTGCGCCGACGCGCCGATAGAGGTTCAGCGCGATGTCGCCGAACTCGGTCAGCGATTCGACGTGATCGATGTCCGCGACCGCGACGCGCGGGGCGTAGGCGGACTTGTAGCCGGGCGGCATGGCGGCGGCATAGCGGCGGTGCAGGCCGACGCCCCGGGCCTCTCCGTAGCGCTCGATCAGGCCGTCGAGGAGTTCGTCTTCCCAGGTGCGCGCGGCGTCCGCGAGGTCCCGCTCGATGTCGTCGACGTCGATCTCCCGCTCGATGCTCTCGCCGGCCCGGACGATGAAATGCGCCCGCACCATGGGCGCCTCCGAGAATTGCGTCGCGACCTCGAGCGAATGGCCGTCGAGGCGCTCGAGCAGGATCTTCTCCATGCGGTTGCGGAGGTCCGTCGAGTAGCCGTCGCGGGGCGTGAAGACGAGGGCGGAGAAGAATCCGCCGTAGCGGTCGCGGCGCAGGAAGAGCCGAATTCTCTGCCGGTGCTCCAGCCGCATGATCCCCCGCGCCGTCTGCAGGAGCTGCTGCGGACGGATCTGAAAGAGCTCGTCGCGCGGAAACGTCTCGAGGACGTTCATCAACGACTTCGCGTCGTGGCCGGCCTGAGAGAGGCCGCTGGTCTCGAGCACCGTCGCGACCTTTCTGCGCAGGAGCGGAACTCGCGTCGCCCGGGTGCTGTACGCGGTCGAGGTCAGCAGGCCGAGGAACCTTCGCTCCCCGACCACCGCGCCTTCCTCGTCGAAGCGGCGCACGCCGATGTAGTCCATGTAGACCGGACGGTGAACGCGCGAGCGTTCGTTCGCCTTGGTGATCATGAACAGCTCGGAGCGATTGAGATAGTCCAGATACTCGGCCGATACGGCGCGGGCGTGCCGCTGGCGGGATTCGTCCGTGATCGAGCGGAGCACGCCGAGTCCGCTGTCCTCCTCCAGATGCAGGAACGTGTCGTCGCCTTCCCGGGCGAGACGGTAGTCGCGCACCCCGAGAAACGTAAAATTGTCGTCCCGGAGCCATTTCAGAAACTCGACGCCCTCCTCGAGTTCGGCGGCGGGGATGCGCGCGACCGGGCGCTTCTCCAGGTCGAGGACGAGTTCGTCCACCCGGTCGCGCATCGACCGCCAGTCCTGGACGGCGGCGCGGACGTCCGAATAGACCTTGCGAAGGGTCTCCTCGATCGTGCGGAGGCCCTGCTCTTCGAGCTGTCGGGTGACCTGAACGTGGATGAAAGATTCGAGCGGCGCGTCCGAAGTCTGGTCGCGCCGGAGCTCCACGGCCGTCGCGCGTCCGCCTTCGTCGCGTTCGACCCGAATCACCGGGTGGAGCACCAGATGGATGGTCAGGTCGAGCCGGTTGAGCGCGGCGACGGTCGAATCGAGCAGGAACGGGCTGTTGGCGTTGAGGGCCTCGACCACGGTGTGCGGGCTGTGCCAGCCGTCCCGCTCGATGTCCGGGTTGTAGGCCCGCACGGGCGGCTCCTCGTCGGCGCGATCGCGCAGAAGCCCCCAACTCGAACCCGCGAGACCGAACAGGTTGTCCGGGGTCTCTCCCTCGAGGTCTTCCGGGAGCGCGCCGGCGAACAGGCAATCCGCAAAGGCCGCCGCCGGTTCCGCCGAATCGCGTCCCAGCTGGCTCAGAATGCGCGATCGGGTCTCCTCCAGCAGCTTCCCCAACCGAATCTCGGGATGCTCCGACATTCTTCGTTTCCTCCCTTGCGGCGGGAATCTGGCCCCGCCGGCCGTTACTGCCGCCTAATGGCCCGTATATACTAGCGTTGCGAAGCGGAACGATCGGGTCTCCGCGCGAGGACGGAATCCATGGACGCATCGGGCAAGACGCTTTCGATCTCGCGACCGGCTGCGACGCGAATTCGGCCGCGGCTCGGACCCGACGACGCGGACGTCGTCACGGCGCCCCCGAAGGCCCGTACGCAGACCCGGACGAAGGCGCGCGTCGCCAGGCCGCAGATGTATCGGGTCGTCATGCTGAACGACGACTACACGCCGATGGAATTCGTCGTCGTGGTCCTGAAGGAGTTCTTCGGAATGCCGGAGACGAAGGCGGTCGCGGTCATGCTGTCGGTGCACACGCAGGGCAGGGCCGTCATCGGCCTCTTCACCTACGACATCGCCGAGACGAAGGTCACCGCCGTCATGGAGTTCGCGCGACGCCACGAGTATCCTCTGAGGTGCCTGATGGAGCCCGAGTGACGGGCGCCCGTTGGAGTTGAGGCATGGCCATGCTTTCCGAACAAACCAAAGTCGTGATTCGAGACGCCCTCCGCAACGCGGGGTGGCGAGGCGACGAATACGCCAGCGTCGAGTACCTTCTCTGGGCCCTGCTGAAGGACAAGGACGTCCTAGGGATCGTCGAGGCGGTGGGCGGCAACGCCGAGAACATTACCCGCGATCTGGAGCAGGTCTTTCCGGAATTCAGCGACGGGCCGCCGGACGACCGGGAGATCGACATCTATCCGTCCGTCGGGTTCAACCGGGTGCTCCAGCGCGCCCGGCTGCACGTGCAAAACGCGCAGAAGCCCCAGATCCTGCCGGAGAACGTGCTGGTGGCGATCTTCGCCGAGGCGAACACCTACGCATGCGCCGTCCTGGAATGCAACAACGTTCGGCGAATCGACGTCATCGACTTTCTTTCCCACGGGCGCTCGCCGCAGCCGCCGGCCTCTGCGGCCCGGGTGATCGTACAGAAGGCCGATCCGGAGCCGGCGGAAGCCGGCGACGTCCAGGCCACGGGCGAGGAGGACGGAAGCGAGCCCGAAAAGGCGAGCGCGGTCGCGCGGTTTTGCGAGTGCCTGAACGATCGGGCCAGCGCCGGGGGGATCGATCCCCTGATCGGGCGTCAGGCCGAACTGGACCGCTGCATCCACATTCTCAGCCGCCGCCGCAAGAACAACCCGATTCTGGTGGGCGATCCGGGCGTGGGCAAGACCGCCATCGCCGAGGGGCTCGCGCTGAGGATCGTCGAAGGCCGGGTGCCGGAGTCGCTCCTCGACGCGTCCGTATTCGCCATCGACATGGGGTCCATGCTGGCCGGAACCCGATACCGGGGCGATTTCGAGGAGCGGATCGTGGAGGTGTTGGCGGAACTGGAGGCGAACGGCAACGCGATCCTGTTCGTCGACGAGATCCACACGGTCATCGGCGCCGGCGCCACCTCCGGGGGCAACATGGACGCCTCCAACATGCTGAAGCCGGCCCTGCAGGCCGGGACTCTCCGATGCATGGGCTCGACCACCTACCAGGATTACCGAAAGTATTTCGAGAAGGACCGGGCGCTGGTCCGGCGGTTCCAGAAGGTGGACGTCGCGGAGCCGGACCGGAGCGAGGCGGTGCGCATCCTGGACGGATTGCGCCGCGAGTTCGAGGAATTTCACGGCGTTCGCTATTCCCGCGACAGCCTCAGCGCGGCCGTGGACCTGTCGGTGCGCCATATTCACGACCGCAAGCTGCCCGACAAGGCGATCGACGTCATCGACGAGGCGGGCGCGGCGATCCGCCTGCGCAAGAGCGCCCGCCCGAGGCAGCGCGTCACCCGAAGGGACGTCGAGGAGATCGTTTCCCGGATGGCGTCGGTTCCGCGCGAGAGCGTGAACCGGGAAGACTCGGCGGCGCTCGAGGGTCTGGAGGAACGGCTGAAGGAACGGGTGTTCGGGCAGGACGAGGCCATCGGCGCCCTGGCCTCCGCCGTGATCCTCTCGAGGGCCGGCCTCAGGGAGGTGGAGAAGCCGGTGGGCAGCTACCTCTTCACCGGACCCACCGGGGTTGGGAAGACGGAGGCGGCGCGGGCGCTCGCCGACATCATGGGAATTCCGCTGGTCCGGTTCGACATGTCGGAGTACATGGAGAAGCATACGGTGTCCCGGCTGATCGGGGCGCCGCCGGGCTACGTCGGATTCGACCAGGGCGGACTGTTGACCGACGCCGTGAACAAGACGCCGTATTGCGTGCTGCTGCTGGACGAGATCGAAAAGGCGCATGTCGACATCCTGAACCTGCTCCTGCAGGTCATGGATCACGGCCGTCTCGCGGACCACAACGGCCGGGACGCCAGTTTTCGCAACGCGGTGCTGATCATGACGTCGAACGTCGGCGCGTCGGAACTCGCGCGACGCAGGATCGGGTATTCCGGCGCGCAAGGCGGCGCGTCGGGACGGAACGAGCTCGAGCGCCATTTCTCGCCCGAGTTCCGCAACCGTCTCGATGCCGTGATCGCGTTCCGGTCGTTGCCGAGGCCGGTCGTGCTCCTCGTGGTCAGGAAGTTCCTGCGGGAATTGGAGGCGCAGATCCGGGAACGGTCGGTTCGCCTCGAGGTGGACGAGGCGGTGATCGGGTATCTGGCCGACCTCGGCTTCTCGGAGACCATGGGGGCACGGCCCCTGGCGCGGGCGATCCAGGAAGAATTGAAGCGCCCGCTGTCGGAGGCGCTGCTGTTCGGTCCGCTTCGGGGCGGAGGAGTCGCGCATGTCCGGCTGCGCGACGGTCGCCTGGTCATCGAAAGCCGGAAGGGTTCCGCTTCCGCGTTGCCGGCGGACGCCGCGCGGCCGATGCTGCCGGTCCGATAGGAGGCCGGGCGGCGGGGGTTCGCCTTCAGCGGCTGGTCAGGGTCAGTTCGATCCGCCGGTTGCGCGCGTGCGCCGCCGGGGTGTCGCCGTCGTCGATGGGCGCGTGCTCGCCGAATCCGGTCGCGGCGAAGCGTTCGGGCGGCAGGCCTTCCTCCTCCACGAAGACGCGCACCACGGCCATGGCTCGCGCGAGGCTCAGCTCCCAATTGTCGGCATGGATCGCGGATCCGCGAAGCGGCAGCCGGTCGGTGTGGCCGTCGACCCGGATCCGCCAGGCGATCTCCGGCGGAATCTGGTCCGCGATCTCGCGCAGCACCTGCGCGATGCGGCCGAGATCCTCGCGACCCTCCGGGCCGATGGCGGCGGACGCGCTGGCGAACAGGACGCCCGACTCGAAGACGAATCGGTCGCCGATGATCCGGATGTCGCCGCGGTTGCCCAGCGCTTCGCGTACGCGTCCGAAGAATTCGGAACGGTAACGGGCGAGTTCGCCGACCTTTTGCGCCAGCGCGGCGTTCAGTCGCTGTCCGAGATTCTCGATGACGGCCTGGCTTTCCTCGTCGCGCAGTTCCGCTTCGTCGAGCTGCGCCTGCAGGACCCGGAGCTGCTGCCGGACGGCCGCCAGCTGGCGGTTCAGGAGCGCGACCCGCTGCCGATCGGCCGCGAGCAACTCCCGGGTCATCGAGAGTTCCCGTTCGGCCGCGATGCGGACGGCTTCCTCTCGCTCGGTCTCCTGCGCCAGCCGGTCGCGGGCGGATTCCGCCGCCGCCAGCAGCAAGAGCGTACGCTCCGCCTCCTCGCGCGCCGCACGAAGGTCGAGGCCGAGCGCGATGACGGCTTCCTCCGACGCCGCGCGCTCCGCCTCCAGCTCGCCGGCGAGCGCCGCGATCTGCGCCTCCTGCGTGCGCCCGAGACCGCGGGCCGCGTCGAGCGCGGCTTCCGTGTCGGCGAGCGTGCCGAGCAGGCTGGCGATCTGGGTCTGGGCGTCGGAGACCCGCTGCTGTTCCAGGGACAGCGTTTCGCTCAGGCTGGCGATGCTCGCTTCGAGCCGGGCGATGGTCTGGTTCTGGCCGGCGAGTTCGTCGCGGAGAAAGAACTGCACGAGTACGAAGGTCGAGACGGCAAAGACGAGGACTAGCAGAATCCCGGTAAGCGCGTCGACGAATCCCGGCCAGATGACCGACGGAATGACGGGCCGGTTGTTGCCCCGATGTCGACGCGCCATCGTCGATGCCTACCGGGTCCTCCGCGGCTGGCTACGCGCTTCGGCGCCGACCTCGCGGCGCAGCTGAGACAGCTCTTCCTGTAGCGACGCGACCAGCCGCGGGTCTGCCTGGGAGGACCGCGCGAGGCTCGCCACCAGCGCCTCGATGGACCGGATGCGGAGGCGAATGGCCTCGGTATGGATGGTGCCCAGCGATCGGAGGCCGCCGATCACCCGCTCCATCTGTTGCGCGTTCTGCAGCAGCGCGGCGTTGACCATCTCCAGTTCGCTCCCGCCGCCGCGCGGCATGACGCCGAGATCGAGTCGCGTCTGCGAGGATGCCCAGTTCTCGAACTCGCGAAGGAAGCGGCTCTGGGCCTGGCCGCCGAGAAGGTCGAGAAGGCCGACGATGAGGGAGCCGGCCAGTCCCAGCAGCGAGGACGAGAAGGCGGTTCCCATGGCCCTGAGCTGGTTCTCGAATCCGCCGGTCAGGCGCTGGAACGCGTCCACGGCCGCTTCGCCCTCCTGGGGCGTCAGGGCGCGGATGGTCTCGATGAGCGCCGGGACGGTCCGTGCGAGGCCCCAGAAAGTGCCGAGCAATCCGAGAAAGATCAGCAATCCTCCCAGATACCGCGTAAGGTCGCGGCCCTCCGAGACCCGGCTGTTGACCGATTCGATGATCGCGCTGGTGGTGGTCGGAGCGAGGGCGCTCCGGTGTTCCGGCGCCGCGAGCAGCGCGGACATCGAGGCCAGCAGCTGCGGCGGCTGCGCCAGTCCCTCCCGCCCCACGGCAAACCGTTCGGCCCAGGTCTGGGCCGGCACGAGCCGGATCGCCTGCCAGATCGCGACCGCGACCCCGACGACGAACACGGCGACGATCAGGCTGTTCAGCCACCGGTTCGCGAGAAAGATCTGCAGGAGCGCGTCCTGGAGCCACAGCCATCCGATGGTCCCGACGGCGCCCAGCACCACCACCATCCAGAAAATCTGCGAATACGGGCGGGCGTAGGTGGGGCCCCGGACGCGGGAGAACCGTTCGACTTCAACCATGGCGGTCCTCGCTTGAACGCCGGCCGCCGGGGACGCGGCCGCCGGCGGAAGCCGGCCGGCCCGTCACGAGGGGCCCGTCTCGTGCAGCGCACCCGACAGCATATCAAACGCGGAGCCGCTTGCGGCGAGCGAAACGCCCGGACCGGTGCCGTCCCGTTTCGCGAGCGAGGCCCGGCCGCCCGCTTCCTGCACCAGAAAGGCGCCGATCCGTTCCGCCATGCCAGGCTCGCCGTAGCGCCAGGCGCCGTGCAGCCGGCCGGCGGCCACCCAGGCGAAATCCAGCGCCGCGGAGCCGGTTCCGCGGATGCCGAAGCCGTGCGCCGCGACCCTCGCGGCATCGTCGACGAGGCGCTGCAGCAGGTCGGGGCTCGAGGCTTGCGAAAGCGGAGCCGCTACGGCGGACGCGTCCGCGCCGCCCGGGGCGCCCGCGACGCGCAGCCTGAACTGGTCCCGCCGCGCGCCGACGTTGCGTTCGGCCGTGAATATCTCCCCGTTCGCAGGATCGATCACGACCGCGGCTTCGAGCCGGCCCTTGTCCGCGAAGGCCGCAGCCAGGCCGAATCCGGGACGCCCGGCGACGAAATTCGACATGCCGGAGACGGGTTCCACGGCCCAGACCCGGCGCGGGTCGCGGCCCATGGTCTCTTCCCGGTCGTCGATCCAGCCGTAGGCGGGGTTGGCGTCGAGGAGATACGAGCGGAGCGATTCCCGCGCGCGCTCCCGGCCGGCTTCCGCGTAACGTCGGGCCCCGCCGGGCGAAGCCTGCAGCTGCTCCAGTTCGTTGAGGTCGCGACCCAGGCCTCGGGCTGCCCGGCGAACCGCGCCCATCAACAGGTTGAGCGGTGCGTGGCCGCCGTCCGGGTCGCGGCCGCCGCGAATCATGCGCGCCTGGCGTATTCCAGCGTCGACGTGTCGACCATGATCGATTCGCCCGGTCCGACGAACGGTGGGACCATCACGCGGAACCCGTTCTCCAGGGTTGCCGGCTTGTAGGAGGACGCCGCCGTCTGGCCCTTGACCGTCGGTTCGGTCTCGCGGACCGTGCACGCGACCTGTTCGGGAAGGGAAATCGAGAGCGGCTCCTCTCCGTAATACTCGATCTGCACGTTCATTCCCTCTTGCAGGAAGGGCAGGCGCTCCGCCAGAATCGACTCGGGCAGTTCGGTCTGCTCGTAGGTTTCCGCGTCCATGAACACGAGCATGCCGCCGGAGGAATACAGGTACTGCTGCGTGCGCTGGTCGAGGCGGACGCGCTCGACGTTCTCGGCCGACCGGAAGCGTTCGTTGAGCTTCACCCCGTTGCGGAGGTTTCGCAGTTCCACCTGTGCGTAGGCGCCGCCCTTGCCCGGCTTTACGTGCTGAACCCGGACCGCGGTCCAGAGGTGGTCCTTGTGCTCGATGACGTTGCCGGGCCGGATCTCGTTTCCGGCGATCTTCATTGGCAATTCTCCTGCTAACTCCGGCGTGCGGCTGCGCCGCGGCGGCTCAGGCGCCGTCCTTTCGCTTCCGAAGCGCGGCGAACACCGCTGCCGGCGACGCGCCGGGAAGTCCGACCGCGGCGGCGACCTCAGGCTCGGCCGCGCGCAGGAAGACGTTGGTCCGCAGTTCCCGCTCCAGCGTGGTCGGAACGGTCGGTTCGCCGCGGGCGCGCGCCGCCCGGATCTCCGACGCGCGGGCCAGCGTGGGGGCGTGGTCTGCCGAGACCGATTCGCAGAACGCGGCATTTGCGGCGGTGTATTCGTGGCCGCAATACACCACGGTCTCCGGCGGGAGCGCCGCGATGCGCGACAGCGACTCCCACATCTGTTCCATCGTGCCTTCGAAGACGCGGCCGCACCCCATCACGAACAGGCTGTCGCCGGAGAACAGGACGCGGTCTTCGGGGAACCAGAACGCGATATGTCCCACGGTGTGCCCGGACACGTCCAGCACCTCGACCGGCCGCGAACCCAGGCGCCAGGTATCGCCCGGCGCCAGCGCCGTATCGAGCGGCGGCAGTCGATGGCGGTCCGGCGCGCCCCCCACGAGCCCGACGCCGGGTCCCCGAAGCGCTTCGACTCCGGCGATATGGTCGTCGTGATGGTGGGTCAGCATGACGGTATCGAGCCGCCAGCCCGTCTCGTCGAGCGCGGAGCGAACGGGCGCCGCTTCGCCGGGATCGACTACAGCCGTGACGCCGGACTCCCGGTCTCTCAGCAGATAGGCGTAATTGTCCGAAAGGCACGGGACCACCCGTACTTCCAGGGCGCGTTCGGTCATGATCGTTCGGGGCCTCCTGCGAGAGCGTTCGCGGTTGCTGCGGGTCCGGAGCCATGGCTCTGATCCGCTCCTGAACCAACGCGTTGCGGGCGAGCGGCGACTTATGCACCGGTAATCGGGAAGAGGCCGGTGCGCGGCCTCGCCGGAGTGCAGAGCCGGCGTCAGACTTGGCCTCAGTCTCTTGCCGCGCCGCATTCTAGCCCGCAGGCCATCCCTTCCGCAAGCGAATGAAGCGGGCACAGATTGCCGGCCCTATCGCTTGGATGGCTCCAGAGGGCCGATTCGTCGCGCACCGGCAGGAACTGCCGCCGGACCGTCGATCTCGGATCTCGGAAAATGGTTGACGATGGCAATTGCCGGTAGGTGCGCTATATTCGTGGTCGAACTCGCCAGCACTCCGATGGAACGCGACCCGGCACGAGGAGGAAGCCGCTAACCTCCTTTGGCGGCATGGCATGAACATTCGCGAGGCGACAGTCGTGATCGTTCGCAACCAGGGCTACAAGAACCGGCTCCTGAAACGTGGCACGACGAAGGGGCCGGCGGATTACGGGGAGGCCGCGGACTTTCCGCGATCCTCGTCGGTAGCGTGAATCCCGGGAGGACGATCCGACTCTAGGCTGTGGCGATCCCGATGGCATTCATGTGCCTCCGGTGCGAACTGCTTTGGCGGGATTGATGTGTGACTTGTTCTGGGCGCCCGGCGCTCGTGAGCATGAGGAACGCATATCCGAAGAGGGCGCCGTCATGAAGGCAGTAACCGCGTCAGTCGGCGACAATTCCGGGCATCGCTCTCGTTCCACGGCGCCGCGGAACGCCTCTCTCGGCCCGCGCTGGTGCGCGATCATACTATCGGGATCGCCCGGCGTAGCCCTAACGACGGAAAGGAGGTGGCTGGAGCGGAGTGGACCGAACGCCGTCGCTGCCGAGACACGTCGAACCGGAAACGGGTCGATTTCGAGACGCGCGGCGCCGGATTGCACTCGCTCGACAAATTGCCCCGCGACGCTTCGAACTACTGGGGGGAGAAGGGTTGGTGCTGGCGTCTTGCCTCACGCGCAGGCCGGCGCGCAGCCGTTACGTGCACTCAGATGTGGCAATAGTGCGCGAAATGGGTGACGCAATGCCTCAATTGATAGAGTCTGCGGGAACGTCAGTTCCGCACAGCGGCCGTCTTCGTACCTGCCATCCGATCGGGACAATAGTCATGCCTCCGCCGCTCGTATCAACTACTCTCGAGCGAGTCCGTTGGCGCCCGATGTTCGGAGCCGAATCAATCTATTCGGGAATCTTACCATTTGCTTTCTCGCGGGACGCCCACAGTCTGTTGAGCAGAACGTATTATGGCTAGAGTACGCCGCAAACGGTTATATAGAGCGACCCCAAGCCGCCTGGAAGTGACCGTACGGGCAATCCCGCTCCTCTCAAAGGGTCGGTGGAAGATATATAGCATGGAAGAATTTCCTCTTGTCGGGACTGTGCCAAAGGACTACTTGTGCTATGGCGGCCTGCACAACCCTCGTGCACTCGGCTTTATTGCAAAAAAGGGGAGAACCAGAAATGACGCAAGAGAATGCGTCACGGAGGAGATCATTTCGAAAATAGGCGCCATGTTGCCACTGGACGTGGCTCGCTCGAGGCTCGTACGACTCTCGAAGACGGACGTCCGATTCTTGTCCAAAAACTTCGTGAAGCGCGGTTGCCGAGAGTTGTTTCATGGAATAGAGCTTGCCGCGCTGTACTTCGACGCAGATCCCGAGGACGTTCGGACCGCGTTTGACCTCGAGGATCGCGACGCCGAGCGGCGCTTTTATACGGTAGGCAATGTATTGAGCATCTTAGAGGCGCTGTATCCATCTGAGTTCAAGACGCTAAGTAATGCGTTTTTCAAGATGCTTGCCTACGACGCGTTTGTGGGAGCGCCGGACCGTCACGGCATGAATTGGGGCGTATTAGTTCCTCTCGGATCGAACCCGAATTCAGTCACGTTTGCACCGGTATTTGATACGGCGCGCGGCCTGTTTCGGGAAATTTCCGACGATGATCTTCGAGCTCGGGAACAACGGCACGGTCGCGAGGAATTCATTCGAGGTTACGCCGAACGCTCTTTTCCAATCTTGAGTAGTGGGCTGGTAGATCGGCAGAATCACTTTCAGTTGGTTCGCTGGATCGCGGAAAACGATCCCGGAGGGGCCTTTGAGGCAATGTGTGCGGTGTTTGACGCGGTATCGATTGGCTCGATAGAGCACATGCTTCAAGTCAAGTTCCGGCGCATCATCACTCAGTATCGGCTAGGGATTATCAGGGACCTGCTCTGTTATCGAATTAGTCGAATTCGGAAGGAAAGTATCTCATGACGAATAAGCTCGCCTCCCTTCTCAGTCGGGCGAAAGACTGGGGAACACGAGTATTCTCGGCTCCGGCAAGTTCGGCAACGGAGGTGTCACTTGGAGTCTATCGAAGGGACCGGGAAGACTTGGTGCTGATCGGCCGGCTCTCGCTCGATGGCGACGAATACGTATTTCGTTACGAAGAGGGCTATTCGGGAAGACCCATTACAGCGTTTCCGAATTTGAAGAGGGAATACCGCTCGAACGTTCTATGGCCGTTCTTCGCCATTCGCATTCCGCCCTTAGAGCGTGAGGACGTTCGAAGAGAGATGGAAAAGCGCTCGCTTCATGAGGATCAGGTACTTGAGCTATTGGCGTCCGTGGCGAGGCTCTCGATCGCAAATCCGTATGAATTCAAATTGAGTTGAGCGTTTGACCCGAGAGCGGCGCATGTGAAGGGCTGAACTTCAGCGGATGGCACCAATTCGTCGGATGCGCTAACCCCAAGCCGATCCCATGGCGCCATTTAGTGCTAAAGGAGCCTGGCTATTGGGGCGTATTGACTGGTGGATCCGTGTGCTGTGGATCTCATGTTCACGCTGAACGATACCTGCTGGATGCTGGTAGTGTATATCGCGCGAGCGGAGGCGGGGCTGCCGTTCGTGCTGCAGGTCGACGCAGCGGAGACGGTGGCGGGCAAAATCGTTTCATGCGCAGCCGACGGCGGCTTGAGCGCTGAGGCGACGGAGAATTACCGGACTGCGTTCGCGACGATATTCGACCGGAGCGCAGCCGTGGCGAATATGATTGACGCGGAATTCGCCATGTGCACCAAGCTCCTGTAGCAGACCATGGAGGGCGTTCGGGGCCTTCTGCAGGTGGGTCGCTAACGGCCTATACCGGTGCAATCCTCGCGACGGGGACTGCGCCACGCGCTACCAAGAGTAGGGACTATTTCGCGGTGGCGGTGCGGACTGGACCGCCCCGGAGAACGACGACTCTAACTGATCTTCGACACTAATTTCGCGGATTCGGGCGATTTTGCGGCTGTCTCCGCCAAGAGTCTCAACTATAGCTGGAGTTACGGTCTCTCCAGGTCGCGAGCCGAAAAAAGTGTAGTGCCCTATCAGGGTCGGTATCGATTCCAATTAATGTATTGCATACTTGACATTGCGCTTTCCTGGCGCTACGGTTCTGTAGTGCTACTTCATGGGACGAGAGCGACATGTTCTGCCGAACCAAGACCACAGGCGGGCGCACCTACCTGCAGATCGTCGAGAGCCGCAGGATCGACGGCAAGCCGCGGCAACGCGTGATCGCGACGCTCGGTCGTCTGGACCGACTTACCGACAACGGCAAGCTCGACCGGCTGATCGAATCCGCCAGCCGGTTTTCCTCCAAGCTCCTGGCGATCTCCGAGGCCTCGGCGCGCAGCCGGAACCTGGAGGTGAAGGCGCGTGCGATCGGCCCCGCCCTGCTGTTCGGTCGGCTGTGGCAGGAGACCGGCTGCGCCGAAGTCGTCGCAACGGCTTGCGAGGGACGCAGGTTCGGCTTCGACGTCGAGCGCGCGGTGTTCGCCAGCGTGTTGCACCGGCTGATGGAATCGGGTTCGGACCGGCAGGCATGCCGATGGCTGCGCGACCAGCACGTCCCTGGAGCCGACGGCCTCGAGTTGCAGCACCTCTACCGGGCGATGGGATGGCTCGGCGAGCCGCTGGCCGGCGAGCCGAAGCCGGAACCCGACACCCGGTTCAGCCCCCGCTGCCGGAAAGATCGCATCGAAGAGGAACTGTTCGACCGGCGGCGGAACCTCTTCACCAGCCTCGACATGGTCTTCTTCGACACCACCTCGCTCTACTTCCACGGCGAAGGCGGCTCGACCCTCGGACGGCGCGGCAAGAGCAAGGACTGTCGCCCGCAATGCAAGCAACTGGTGGTGGGAATGGTGCTCGACGGCGACGGCATTCCCGTCTGCTCCGAGATCTGGCCCGGAAACACCGCCGACGTGACGACCCTGCAGAGGGTGGTCGACCGCCTCGAACGCCGCTTCGGCCTGCGATCGGTGTGCGTGGTCGCAGACCGGGGAATGATCAGCAAGACCACGATCGAGGCCATCGCCGATCGGGGCTGGCACTTCCTGCTCGGCGCCCGCCCCCGCGGCAGCAAGGAGGTGCGCGAGCGAGTGCTGACCGATCCGGCCCCCTTCGAGAAGGTCGAGCTGAACCGGGCTCGACCCGACCCCCTCATCCTGTACGTCAAGGCAGTCGACCTTCCGGCCTACACCGACAAGAAGGGGGTCCCGATCCCTCCGCGCCGCTACGTCGTGTGCCGCAATCCGGCTCAGGCGCGCAAGGACGCCGCCACCCGCGAAGCAATCCTGGACAACCTGCGCAAGGCACTCCGGTCGGACGGCGCCAAGAGCCTCGTCGGCAACCGCGGCTACAAGCGATATCTCCGGGCCGGCAAGAACACCTTCGAGATCAATGCCGAGGCCGTCGACGCAGAAGCCCGCCTCGACGGCGTCTGGGTTCTGCAAACCAACACCAATCTCAGCCCCGCGGAAGCCGCAGAGAAGTACAAGGCGTTGTGGCGCGTAGAACGGATGTTTCGGTCCTGCAAGTCGGTCCTCGAAACCCGACCCGTCTTCCATAAGAGGGACGAGACGATCCGCGGGCACGTGTTCTGCTCCTTCCTCGCAATGCTCCTCACGAGCGAGCTCGAGCGCCGCATGGAGATCGCCGGCATCGAGGCCGAATGGGCCGACCTCGTCCGAGATCTCAACGCACTCTCCGAAACCGAAGTCGAGCTGGAAGGAAAGCGATTCCTGCTCCGAAGCTCCACCCGGGGGAGCGTCGTCAGCCTGTTTCGGGCCCTCCGCGTCAAGCTGCCGAACACCATTCGCATGATCGAGACCCCAACGACGACTGAAACGCACCCACAACCGGCCTGAACCCGTCGTCCCAGACGACCGACATATCCGCGACGCGGACCCGCGACGTAATGCCACAATCGAAACCGACCTGCGTAACTCCTTGAAACATATGGGAAATAAAAATACTACTGTCGAAGATCAGTCTAACGCGAACCGTGGGTACGTCTCGCCGCAACCTACACCCGTTGCACCCGCCCCCCCGTGCAGACCGAAGATCCGTCGTGGCAGGAACGGACGCTGGATTCCATACTCGGACGCTCCTCCGCGCCTCCCGAACCGGCGAGTTTCTCCGTCAGGCCGAATTGGCAGGCAGACCCTGGTCTGACCGGACTGGTCCCGTACGTTGAGGCTGTGCG
Organism: Rhodobacterales bacterium; assembly: GCA_965221505.1. Classification (GTDB taxonomy): domain Bacteria; phylum Pseudomonadota; class Alphaproteobacteria; order Rhodobacterales; family CAZPXZ01; genus CAZPXZ01. The sequence goes on along the minus strand of CBDCSI010000001.1, from coordinate 2,449,640 downwards.
CCGGGAAAACGCGCAGCGCATGGAGGGCTCGTTCATCGGGTCGCTTCCGGTAGCCGGACTCGCCGCCAATATCGACGGATATACGCTGGATAACGGCGAGCGGTCCGACCGGGAGGCCCCGGCGAGCTATTGGGATGCCGTTCGGGGGCGGCCTTCGGCCTCGCTAGTGGATCGTGGATCGGGTGGTCGAGGGAATCGGCCAGGACCGCGAGGCGGTCTACAACGCGCTGGTCGCCGGGAACGACCAGTATCGGCGGCTGAAGCGGGCCGAGCAGGCGGCGCTCGGCTATCACGACTCCGGATCGGCTGACGATCCGGCAAGCCGATTACCCCTGTATCACCAGCAGGCAGTCTCGTTGCTTGGTCGTGGGGACGTGTGACCCCCAAGGCTCAAGACTGGCTACGAGTTGACGCTCTGCCGGCCGGCCTTGCGCAGCGTCTTCTCGTATCTCACGTCACTGACCCGCAAACAGGCTCACGGCCCATTGAACGAATTGCGGTTCCTGCGCAATCGGATCGCTCGCCATGAACCGATATCCTCGCGGGGTCTCGTTGCAGACCACGACCGCAATCTGGGGGTCGCGGCATGGATGTCCCCAACAGTCCGAACATGGATCGAACGTCACAGCGAAGTTCCGGCCATTCTCGAATACGCCGCAGACACCGTAGATGTCCGATTCTAGCCGCGAATTGGCAGGTTTTAGAACTCCTCAAACATGTAGGGAAGGACCTGGCTAGCGTTTCGGGACTCTCTCCGCGAGAGTCGCAGCCAGGGCGAGCCCTGCGATCCCGGGAATCGTCGGTCGAGTGGGCAGCAGATCTGCGCCGCTTCGAGCAGTCAGGGAGACCGATTCGGCGCCGGGCGAGTAACGCACGTCTCCCGGTTCGCTGACTTGCCGCTGTGCTGCAGGGGCTCGTCGCCGGCGGCCTTACTGGGCTTGGAGTTGCCGGACCGACGCGCGAAACCGGGAACTCTTCAGCGCGAATCGGCGTCGCCAAGTACGGAAGCCGGAGTCTCTTTTCCTGAACGGCGCCGAACGGACACGTGCGCGCCGGCACGAAGGTCGAAGGGTCGGGCGGATTCCGGATCTCGATTCGTGTGAGTGGAGGCTGCGACGTTTCCGAAGGCCGACAAGTCTTGCGACAGTGGCCGTCCGAACACCGCTTCGCGCGCTCGATACCGCACTAAACTATGATTGAGCGGTCCGGGCGCGTCAGTCTCGCGCATGTGTGGGGAGGGGTGACCCGCGACGTTCCGCAGGCGCCTCGGGGGAACCGGACGGACGGGCAAGTGGGGGCAGGTAGAAAATGCACCGCGACGTAGCCCAACTCCGTCAATTCTACGGCCGCACCGGTCTCGGCGCGTTTGCCGGCGAGACGTTGCGCCGGACCCTGCGGGAACTCTGGCCGGACGTGCGCGGAATGGTCGTGGCGGGGTACGGGTATCCGGTTCCGCTGATTCGCGAACTTCGCGGCGAAGCCGCGCAGGTGGCGGCTCTGATGCCTGCGGAGCAGGGCGTGTCCGGGTGGCTGCAGGAGGGGAAGAACGCGGCGGCGCTGGTGGAGGGCGACCGGCTGCCGTTGGCTACCGCTACGGTGGACAGGCTCGTCTCGCTGCACGGGTGCGAGGTCGCGCTGCGGCCCGGAGAGCTGCTGCAGGAAATCCACCGCGTCCTGGCGCCCGGCGGCCGAGTGGTCGTCGTCGCACCGAACCGGACCGGTTGCTGGGCGCGCAGCCCCGCAGTGCCGTTCGGCACCGGCCAGCCCTTTACCGCGGGACAGATTCGCCGGTTGTTGCGCGAGTACGGATTCGATCCGTGTTCGGAGCGGGCCGCGCTCTACGGGCCGCCCAGCCAGCGCCGTTTCTGGCTTCGCACAGCCAAATTCCTCGAGCGGGCCGGCCCCCGACTGGGCATGGGCCGGTTCGCCGGCGTACTCGTCGTGGAGGCGGTGAAGCTGGTGTACGTCTCGCCGCGTCCGGCGCTTGCCAATCCGATTCGGGGCATCGTCGGCGCCATCGAGGGAATTGCGGTGCCGGCCCCGAGGCCCGCCCCCGGCGCGGCGCACCGGTTGCCGGACCCCGGGGCGGTAGGCACTGCCGGCGCGCGCGAGTTCGTTCGCAAGTTCTGAAAGCGTCCGCCCGAGTCCGGGATGCCGGCGTTCCGCCGTCGGATTCGCGCGCGGGGCGGCTCGCCGGCCGCACCGGACGCGGGTGTGCAGGTTCTTCGCGTTCAGTTGTGCTATCAAGGCGCCGCCGTACCCTCCGGGAACGGAATTCCGGGTATTCTCGCGAGGTTCGGCGGCTGCCCGCGCGCCGGAAAGGGGGTTCGATGCCGACAGACAGTTCGTCGCGTCTTCTCGCCGAAGCGCGCGTCCGAATCGACGGCATAGACGACCGGATTGTGGACCTGCTTCGGGAGAGAGCGGAAATCGTCCAGCGGGTCTCGGACGCGAAGCGGAAAGCCGGCGAGGAATCCCGGTCAGCGTTTCGGCCCGAGAGGGAGGCTCGCATTCTTCGGCGCCTTTACCGGATGGCCTCCGAAGGGGCTGGGCCGGACTTCGAGGGCCTGGCGCGCATCTGGCGCGAGATCATGGCGGCCGGGCTGATGCAACAGGCCCCGATCAGCGTCGGGGTTCCGCGCCTCGAGGGCGAGCGGGATCTCGAGGTCCGCCACCTGGCCCGGCAGCAGTTCGGCGCGGGCTGCAGCATCAGCGTCTATCGGGCGATGGGGGCGCTGTATGTCGCGGTCCGGAAGGATCCGAACCTGATCGGAATCGTCCCTTCGCTCTCCGATTACCTCGCGCTGGCTTCCGGTCAGTCCGATGCGCCGCCGATCTTCGCGTCGCTGCCGTTCTGGGGCGAGGAGGCCGGGGGCCGGGCCTACGCGTTCGGGCACGTCTACCCGGAGCCCTCAGGCGACGACGTGACGCTGATTTCCGTGTCGCTGCTCGGCGGCAGCGGACTCCGTGAATGCTCCGGCATTCTCCGGGAAACGGGCATATCGGCCGAGAACCGCGTTTCCTCCGGCACCCGTGCCGTACTGTCGCTGGACGGGTTCTGGGCCGACGAGAAGAATCGGAAGCTGCTCGATCGGGCGTTGGGCGAGTGTTGCGGCGATTGGTCCTTGCTGGGCGTGTACGCGCGCCCACTGCGCGTTCAGGATCGATCGGGAGGCGGAACGTGACAAACTGTCCTGCGCCGCTGCCGGGAATACTCGACATTCGGCCCTACGTGGGCGGCGAGGGGACGCTCACCGGTCACGCGCTCGCGTCGAACGAGAACCCTCTCGGCCCCGGCGAAGCGGCGCGGGCGGCGCTCAGGGACGGGATCGCGCGGCCGCACATTTACCCGGACGGCGGCGCGGTCGCGCTCAGGGCGGCGATCGCCGAGGCTCACGGCCTCAATGCGGAACGAATCGTCTGCGGAAGCGGGTCCGACGAGTTGCTGGCCCTTCTGTGCCGCTCCTACGCGGGGCCGGGATGCGAGGTCGTGCATTCCGAACACGGGTTTCTGATGTATCGCATCTGCGCGTTGGCGGCGGGGGCCGCGCCCGTCCCGGTCTCGGACACGAACCTCACGGCGGACGTGGACGCGATTCTGGATGCTGTCACCGGACGGACCCGAATCGTGTTCCTGGCCAATCCCAACAATCCGACCGGGAGCGTGTTGTGGCGGGGCGAACTCCGTCGTCTGGTAGAGGGATTGCCCCCGACGGTACTCCTCGTCCTGGACTCGGCCTACGCCGAGTATGCTGCGGGCCCCGAATACGAGGACGGAGCGGAGCTTGCGGAGCGATTCGGAAACGTGGTGATGACGCGGACCTTTTCCAAGATCCACGGGCTCGCCGCGCTGCGCGTGGGCTGGGCCTACTGTCCGGCGGACGTCGCGTCGGTGTTGAACCGCGTCCGCGGTCCGTTCAATTGCAGCGCGCCGGGTCAGGCGGCGGCCGCCGCCGCCGTCGGGGACCGAGCGCATGTCGAACGCAGCAGGGCGATGAACCGGTCGAACAGGGCGGCGTTGGCCGAGGGGCTGGCCGCGCTCGGAGTGGCGTCGCCGCCGTCTTTCGGGAATTTCGTCCTGGCGCGATTCGGAGCGCCCGACAAGGCGGGAAAGGCCGATGCCTTGCTGCGGGCGGCGGGAATCCGGGTTCGACGCATGGATGCCTACGGCTTGCCGGACAGTCTGCGAATCACGGTCGGCACGGAGGATGCCGTCCGGGAGACGCTCGGGGCGCTCGCCCCGCTCGCGGGCACCGCGGCGGCAGGGGAGCCTCCGGTTGTTTGAGCGGATTGCCGTCATCGGTCTCGGTCTGATCGGCTCCTCCCTGGCGCGCGTCGCGCGGGAGAGGGAGCTTGTCGGCGAAATCGTGGGCTACAGCCGCACCGGAGAGACCCGCGCGGCGGCCATGGCGCTCGGCATCTGCGATCGGGTCTTCGAGTCGCCGCGGGAAGCCGTCCGGGGGGCGGATCTCGTCGTGCTGTGCACGCCCGTCGGCGCATTCGGCGGCATCGTACGCTCCGTCGCCGCGGATCTCGAGAACGGCGCGATCGTCACCGACGTCGGCGGCGTCAAGGCGTCGGTGGTGCGCGAGGTTCTGCCGCTGGTTCCGGACCGATGCCGTTTCGTGCCGGGACATCCGATCGCCGGCACGGAGAACTCGGGTCCCGAGAGCGGATTCGCGTCGCTCTTCGAGCAACGCTGGTGCATTCTCACCCCGGTTCCCGATTCGGATCCGAAGGCGGTCGGGCGGGTGCGGGCGCTCTGGGAGGCGGCTGGGAGTCGGGTGACGGAGATGACGCCCGAGCATCACGACCAGGCGCTGTCGATCATCTCCCATCTTCCGCATGCGCTCGCCTGCGTGATGGTCGGCGTGGCGGGCGACGTCGAGAACGTCGCCGAAGGGGAGGTGATCCGCTATTCGGCCAGCGGCTTTCGGGACTTTACGCGCATCGCGGCGTCCGAGCCGGAGATGTGGCGGGACATATTCCTGGCCAACCGCGAAGCGGTGCTGGAGGGCATGTCGCGGTTTGCCGAGGAGATGTTCGCGCTGCAACGCGCCATCCGGTGGGGCGACGGCGACCGGCTGGTGGAGTCGTTCCGGCGGGGCCGGGATATCCGGCGCCAGATCGTGGACGCCGGGCAGGATGCGGAAGGCAGTGCGCTCTATCTCACGCGCCGCGGAGTGCAGAGCGGGGGCGATGGAACCGGGTAGCCCGGAGTCGGACCCTTTCTGGGTGTTCGGCTACGGCAGCCTGATGTGGGATCCGGGGTTTCCGCATGTGGAGTCGACGCGGGCTCGGGTCGCCGGATACGCCCGACGTCTGTGCCTCTGGTCGGTACGCTACCGGGGCACGCGGGAGAGACCCGGTCTGGTCCTGGGGCTGGACGCCTGCGAGGAGGGTCGGTGCACGGGAATCGCCTACCGCGTGGCGCCCGGCGACGTTGAGGCCACGAGGGAGTATCTGCACGAACGCGAGATGGTCTCCTACGCGTATCGCCCGGTCCGGCTTCCCGTGAGCCTGCTGGGCGAGAACGATAGGAAGGTGGGAGAAGTCGAGGCCCTGGCGTACGTGATGGACCCGGCGCACCCGCAATACGCCAGCGGACTGAGCGACGGGGAATGCGCCGAGATCATCGCTCGAAGCAGGGGTCGGCGCGGGGAGAACCGCGAGTATCTCGAAAAGACGATCCGGCAGCTGGCCCGCATGCGCGTCCAGGAGCCGGGACTGGAGCGAATCGCGGGGCGGGTCGCGGAAATCCGGCTGCGGGCACGTTGAGGCCGGAGCGGCCGGACCGCAGTCGTCAGGCGGTCGCGGCGTGGCAGAGGCCGAACATGGCCGGATAGACGATGTCCGCGCGGCCGTCGAACAGGCGGGGCCCGACTTCCTCCGGCTTCAGATGGTGCGTCTCGGCAAACCCGAGGGATTCCAGTTCGCCGGGGAGCGTTTGCGGATCGAATGCGGAAATCCAGGGTTCGCCCCGGCGCGACACGAACGCGGCGCAGCGGCGTTTCAGGACCGTCCATTCCGGCGCTACCGGATCGGCGAGGTAGTCGAACATGATCGACGAGCCCGGGGCGAGACCGGTGACGACGTTCCGCAGTGCGGTCTCGATCCCGGGCCGGGAAACGTAGTAGGTGACGCCGAACCAGGAGCAGAGGGCGGGTTTCGACCGGTCGAAATCCGTTCGCTGCAGCGTCGATAGAACGTCTTCTCGTTCGAGGTCCGCCGCCACGTAGCGCACGCCCGGCGGCTCGGCGATGCCCGCCGCAGCCATGCGCCGTCGCTTTTCGGATTGCGTGGCCGGCAAGTCCAGCTCGTATACCGCAAGGCCGTCCGTCAAGTCGTCTCGCCGCATGGCGAACGTCTCGTATCCCGCACCGATGATTACGTACTGGCGGATTCCCTGCCGAACCGCCAGCGCGGCCCGGTCCTCGCCGTATCGCGCCCGGGCGATGACGGCCGGCGCGATGGGAGCGGTTCGCCGCAGGATGCCGTCGACCACGATCGCGGAAAGGATTCCGCTTCGCGTCACGGTACGCCACAGGGGGCCGCAGAGCGCCCATGCAAGGTCGTCCGCGAACACGGGCGGCGCGTCGCGCCGCATGTGGAGGGCCCGAATCGCGGCCGCATACTCGGCGGTGCGACTCGGTCGCTGGGCGGATCGACGGCTGTCTTGGGGCATGGTGCCGCTCCGGTTGACGATCGTCGGGGAAGCGTATCGGCCGGGCGAGCGGAATTCCAACGGGCCGGCATAGCGTCCGTCCGGCGTCCCCGTTCAGTTTCCCGGTTCGCGCCGGCAGCCGTCGGTACTCGGCCGGGGCCCGCCGGTCCGAGGGCGCCCGCGCGAGGCGCTCCGATTGCGCGGCCCGCCGTTTCGCAGTTGCGAAATGCGGCCGCCAATTGGACCAATTGTGGTGTGAAGCGGGGTACGGCGGTTCGCCCCTCCCTCGGACGGAAAAAAAAGAGGCCGCCCGAATGGGCGGCCCAAGTGATGAAGGGAGGAAACGTTTGTTGCTCAAAGAAGCGCTAAACGCACGAGCATTATAAGTGCTGCAATGCACAAGAGTCAATGGCCTGTCGAGAGGATATCCCGTGGTCCGGATCGCCGCTCGACAACCGAATTTCCAAAATAATGACAATGAGTTCCGAAATTAGGCATGTATCGGGACGAAAAAGAGCAGTCACCGCCGATGCCCGCCAGGACCGCCATATTGTGCTCGCGCAAGTGACGTGCCTATGTCTCGCGATTCTCGTGGGCAGACCGATTCGCGGCCGGCGCGCGCGGCATGCGAATCGCCTGGCGATTCGCCTGCCGCGGTTCGGCGAGGCGATTCGCATGCCGAATCGATGGTGCACTGCAACATGATCCTGTGGGAGGATTACGGCCTGCAGGACGCGACGATAGCTCGGGCGGCTTCGACCGGATCTTTCGCGCGCAGGATCGGCCTGCCGACGACGATGAAGTCCGCACCAGACCGGATCGCATATTGCGGCGAAGCGGTACGGATTTGGTCACCAGTTGGTTCATCCGGAGTCCGAATGCCGGGAGTCACGATCAGCCTGCCCCGGCATGCGGGAAGTCCGCGCAGCGTGCGGATGTCGGGCGGCGCGGCGATCAACCCGTCGGCCCCGGCCTCGAGCGCCCGCCGCCCACGCTCGCGCACGACATCCGTCAGGGTTCCCGGTTGCAGCATCATCGCCTCAAGGTCCTGCGGCGCCAGGCTCGTCAGAAGAGTGACGGCGAGAATTCGGGTTCGCGACCCTTCGCGGGCGCGGCGGGCGGCCGCGACGACCCTGGGGTCGCCGTGGACCGTGAGCAGGTCCGGCTCGGCTCGCTCGACGATCGTCGCGACCGCGCGGGCCACGGTTGACTCGATGTCGAACAGCTTGAGATCGAGAAACACGCGTCGCCTCCGGCGGCGAAGTTCCCGCCCGAGGCCTACCGCATCCCACCCGAGATGGCCGATTCCGACCTTGAAGAACGGCGTCTCCGGCGACAGCCGGTCGGAGAGAGAGAGCGCTTCCTCCCGGGTGCGGGTGTCCAGCGCGACGATTAGACGCGTGTCGGCGCGCCGCGGCGGCGGTTCCGTGGACATTCCGTACCTCCGCCGGATCAGGGGCTTCCAAGCGCATGGAACGTGTTGCTACCGGGGCCAATAGTACCCATCTGAGTAGCGGGCGGCGAGCCGTTCCGGGCATGCCGCGCCGGTCGCGGGAGACGAAAGGAAAATCCGGGGTGCAGGAGAAATACACCGAGCGGTTGCAGGGGTTCCTGCAGGCGGCGCAGGGACTGGCGATGCGCGGCAACCACCAGCGCCTCGCGCCGGAGCACTTGCTGAAGGCGATGCTCGACGACGGAGAGGGTCTGGCGGCAAATCTGGTTCGCAACGCGGGCGGCGATCCGGCGCGGGCGCTCGAGGCGGTCGAGGCGGCGCTCGCCCGCATCCCCCGGGTTGCCGGACCTGGGGCGGACGGCGTGGTCTTGAGCCCGGCGACCTCGCGAATCCTCATGGCGGCCGGCGAGCGTGCCGCGCGTGCGGGGGACGCGTACGTCGCGGTGGACCGCGTCCTTGCCGCGATGGCCGAATCGAAGGGGCCGGCCGGACAGGCGCTCGCCGATTCGGGCGTGAAGGCGGCGGCGCTGGACGCGGCCGTTCGCCGGCTTCGAAAGGGCCGCACCTCCGACACCGCGAACTCGGAGAGCGGTTACGACGCGCTGCGCCGATACGCGCTCGACCTGACCGAAGCCGCCCGCGACGGACGCCTCGATCCGGTGATCGGTCGGGACGAGGAGATCCGCCGGTCGGTTCAGGTGCTGTCCCGCAGGACGAAGAACAATCCGGTGCTGATCGGCGAACCCGGAGTCGGAAAGACCGCGATCGCCGAGGGGCTCGCGCAGCGCATCGTCAACGGAGACGTGCCGGAGAGCTTGCGCGACAAGAGGCTGATGTCTCTGGACATGGGCGCGCTGGTCGCCGGGGCGAAATACCGGGGCGAATTCGAGGAACGGCTGAAGGCGGTTCTGGCCGAGATCTCGGCCGAGGCCGGAGGCGTGGTGCTGTTTATCGACGAGCTGCATACGCTCGTCGGCGCCGGAAGGGCCGAAGGCTCCATGGACGCGTCCAACCTTCTGAAGCCGGCGCTCGCGCGTGGCGAGCTGCACTGCGTGGGTGCGACCACGCTCGACGAGTACCGGAAGCACGTCGAGAAGGACGCCGCCCTGGCGCGGCGCTTCCAGCCGGTGTTCGTCGCCGAGCCCACCGTCGAGGACACGGTCTCGATCCTGCGCGGGCTCAAGGAGAAATACGAGGTGCATCACGGCGTTCGCATCGGCGATGCGGCGCTGGTTTCCGCGGCGACCCTGTCCGCTCGGTACATCTCCGACCGTTTCCTTCCTGACAAGGCGATCGACCTGGTCGACGAGGCGGCCGCCCGGCTCAGGATGCAGGTCGATTCCAAGCCGGAGGAGCTGGACGCGCTGGACCGCGAGATCGTACGAAAGCGAATCGAGGTCGAGGCTCTGAAGAAGGAGACCGACGATTCCAGCCGGGAGCGACTGGCGGGGCTGGAAGAGGAGCTCGGCGGTCTCGAGGAGCGGGCTTCCGCGCTGGCGGCGCGCTGGCAGTCGGAGAAGGATCGGCTCGAAAGCGTTCGGGAGATCAAGGAGCAGCTGGACCGGTTGCGGGTCGACTGCGACGCCGCCGTACGCGCCGGCGACTTCGAGCGGGCGAGCCGGCTCGCGCATGGCGAGATTCCCGCGCTTACGGCCAGGCTTGCCGAGGACGAGGGCGCGACGACGGGAACGATGGCCGCCGAGACGGTGACGTCCGAGCAGATCGCTGCGGTTCTGGCTCGCTGGACCGGCATTCCGGCGGAGCGCATGCTGGCGGGCGAACGCGAGAAGCTCCTGAAAATGGAGGACACGCTCGGGGACCGGATCGTCGGGCAGGACGAAGCGGTCTCCGCCGTGTCGAATGCGGTGCGGCGGTCTCGCTCGGGCCTGTCGGATCCGCGCAAGCCGATCGGTTCGTTCCTGTTCCTCGGCCCGACCGGCGTCGGGAAGACCGAGCTGGTCAAGGCGCTGGCGGCGTTCCTGTTCGACGACGAGACCGCCCTGCTTCGCATCGACATGAGCGAGTATATGGAGAAGCACTCCGTCGCCCGGCTGATCGGGGCCCCTCCGGGATACGTCGGTTACGAGGAGGGCGGCGGCCTCACCGAAGCGGTTCGCCGGCGGCCCTACCAGGTCGTCCTGCTCGACGAGATCGAGAAGGCGCACGGCGACGTCTTCAACGTGCTGTTGCAGGTGCTGGACGAAGGCCGGTTGACCGACGGGCACGGCCGCACGGTCGACTTTCGCAACACGCTGGTGGTACTGACGTCCAATATCGGCGCCGAGTTCCTGCTGGGCCTACCGGAGGGCGCCGACTCGAGCGATGCCCGGCGCCAGGTCATGGATGCCGTGCGCGCGACCTTCCGGCCGGAATTCCTGAATCGCCTCGACGAGATCTTGCTGTTCCGCCGTCTCGGACGCGCGCATATGGAGAGGATCGTGGACATCCAGCTGCGGCTTCTGCAGGAACGGCTCCGTCAGCAGGAGTTCGAACTCGAGATTTCGCCGGAGGCGCGGCATTGGCTGGCGGAGCGCGGTTACAATCCCAGTTTCGGGGCGCGGCCGCTGCAGCGGGTGATCCGTAACGAAGTCGAGAATCGCCTGGCTTCGATGCTGCTGGCCGGAGAGGCCGCGCCTGGAGCGAAATTCCGCGTCGCCGCGTCGGACGGCGACCTTTCGTTCAGCGTCGCGCCCGCAGGAGAGGCCTGAGCGCCCGCTCTCCCGGTCAGTCGACGCTCGCCAGTCGGTTCGTGCGCAATCGATCCAATTGCTGGTCCAGCGAGCGCCGGCTCTCCTGAAACGCCGTCAGAACCTCGCCGCTGAGCGTGGGCGCGGGCAGCTTCTTCAACTCCAGGGGATCGATCGCCTTGCCGTCCTCCAGCACCTCGAAGTGCAGATGGGGCCCGGTAGAAAGGCCGGTCGATCCGACGTATCCGATGACTTCGCCGCGCTTGACCCGTGTGCCGGTGCGGATGCCGGCCGCGTAGCCGTGCAGGTGGGCGTAGGCGGTCACGAAACTGCCGTTATGGCGGATGCGAATCGTTTTTCCGTAGCCGCCGCGCCGTCCGACCACAATGACGACGCCGTCGCCCGCAGCGCGAATTTCGGTCCCTGTGCGAGCCTTGAAATCGATGCCCCTGTGCAGGTGGCGATGGCCCTGGATCGGATGAATCCGGTATCCGAACTTCGACGTGACGGGGGCGCCGGGAATGGGCTCCCAGGAAAGCAGGTTCCGGCTCGAGCGGCCGGTGGCGTCGAAGAAGCCGGTAGTGCCGTCGGCGAAGTCGGCTCGATAATACGAGTGACTCGCGGATCCGTTCCGCAGCGCTACGTATTGCACTTCGGACGAGCCCCCCGGCCGGCGTCGCAGGAGCGCCTCGAACCGGTCGCCGGACTTGATGTCGCGCCGAAAGTCCACCGTCGACGACAGAATCTGCACCAGTTTGTGGATCTCTGCCGGCGCGAGCCCCGCCCGTACGGCCGACGTATAGAAGGACGCGACGATCCGGCCTTCCACCAGCTCCAGCTGCGCCGGCGCCAGATCCGGCGGCTCCAGCCCGGCGATTCCGTCCACGATATCCAGAACCTGGCGCCCGTCCAGAGATTCCCCGGAGGACCACAGGTGCGAGGCGCCGGCCGAGCGCCTCGGTTCGATTCGCAACTCCAGGAGCCGGCTTCTCGCCTCGTCTTCCTCGCTGCGCGCAGGCGAATCGATCACGAACGAGATCCGGTCGCCGATCTGCAGCCGCGAGGGATCGTACGCGGGCTCGATGCGGCTGACGGCGCCGAGCGCGTCGGCCGCGGACACCTCGTTGGCCCGCAGCAGTCCGAGGAGCGAATCGCCCGACTGAACGGTGACCGTATGGCGAATCAGGGGAGTCGGGTCGTCCCCCGCCTCGCCCGAAGCGGCTTCCCCGATCGAGGCGGCGACCGAATCGCCCTCGACAGGTTGCTCCCCGGCCGCCGCGGCGATTTCCGGCGCGATCGTCTCCTCCAGCGGATGGAGGCCGCTCGTCCAATGCCAGCGCGGGGCGTCGGATTCCGGACGCGAAATCGACAGCGCCTCGACCGTCGTGGCGCCGTCCGCCGTTTGCACCACCACGACGACCGAATCTCCGGCCTTCATTCGCATGGGTTCGAATTCGGGGCTCAGGAGGTCGATCGCCCGGGTCGCGGCCGGGGCCGGAATTGCCATGGCGCCCAGGATGGAATGCAGCGAATCGCCTTCCGCGACCGTAACGCGCCGCCGCATGACGACCGGACCGGCCGCGTCCGGTTCGATCCTGTCGCCCTCCAGCGGGGTCGCGGCCTCCGCGATCGGCGCCTCGCGCGTGCGGCCGGCCTCCGCGGGATCCGCGACCGTTGACGGCGGCGTCGCGGCGATCGCCGTCGGCTCGGGTTCGGCGTCGGCGTCGGCTGCGGGGTTCACCTCCTCCGGAGCGGGCGGCGGATCGGATCGGAAGAACCATTCGAACAACGCCGCCAGCGGCGTCCGTTCCTCCTTCGGGCCGTTTGCGGGCAGTGAGCTTGCGGAGCTCGGCAAGGCGTCGGCAGGCGCGGCGGCACGGACCGGCTCGCCCGCCGACGGCTCGACGGGAATCGGGGTCGAGGAAGAGGGGTCAGGGGCGGGGGCTCGGGGGCGAGCGGCGTCGGCCGCGGGACCGCGCCAGTGCGGGCCGTAGGCGGTATACGCCGTCGGTTCGGCAAGCTGGCCGGACGCCGAAGCGACCGGATCGCCAGCCGACAGGGACGCGGGATCCGGCACCGGGCCGTCGAGCCCGCCTTCGACGGTGGCCAGCGGAATGCCGAACACCAGAACGGGCGGGGCGTTCGGCGGATCCGCGGCTTCGCCCGGCGTAGACCGTTCCGTCGCGGAGTCGGCCACGGACTCCGCCCCCGACGAGATCGCGTCGCCCGTGGCGGCGTCGCGAGGCGGCAAGTCCGGTTCGATCTCCTCCGGCACGGCCGGGGCGGTCGCCTCGGCTCCGGGATCGGGCCTCTCCGGGCGGTCGGCGGACCCGCCGAGCCCTGCCGCAGACAAGCCGGAACGACGCGGCGCGTTTACCGCCGGATCCGAACGCGCGTTTTCGGCCGGGATCGCCGCGGTCAGGGTCCCGGAGCCGGATGCGGGCGCGATCGGCGTCGGCTCGGCGCCCGGGGATTCCGGTCCCGCTCTCGAACCCAGCCGGTCCGGCAACGTCTCGAGCGCGCTGTCCGCCGCCGTCTGCGGAAGCGGACGGGTCGGGGCGCTTTCCGGGTCGGCGGCGCCAGACTCCGCAAACGGTGCAGGCGTGCCGGAACGGAGGGCCAATTCGACGTCTGACGAAGGGCCGTCCGCTGCGCCGCCGGGTGGGTCCGGGAAATCCGGCCCGAGGGCGTGGGGACCCGCTTCGAGGTCTGTCCCGGTCCTCTCCCACGCGGCGAACACCGCGAATCCCAGGATCACGGAAACGGCGCAGGTCGCGGCCAGTTTCACTCGCAGGGTAGGAAGCGCACGCGGTATCGCCCGCCGTCGGGACCAGATACGGCTACCGTGCCGCCGCACCCTGCGCGGAACGGCGTCGCCGGCGGCGCCGTCTTCGCTCCGGTCGGAAGCCCGGCGCGGCGCCGCACCCGGAATCAGTCGCAGGAAGGCGCCCACGAGTCGAGGATGCCTTCGATGGGGCGCGAATCGTCGTACAGGCTTCAACTCCGCTCCCCGGGGGATACGAACATGGAAATCGCGGCGCTCGGCGGGGCCGTACGGTTGAAATTGCAACAGACTGCCGGGCGTGTCAAGTTGCGGCCGGGCCGAAACCGAAGCCGGCGCGCCGCAGTCCGGTTGCGGCGGCCCGCCTCGCTTGGATATACAATGGACCGGAACCTGGATTGGGAGAGGGAATCATGCGGGAAATTCCTCATTTTGTCGGCGGAGCCCGAGTGTCGGGCGCCAGCGGTCGCCATGGCGACGTCTACAACCCGGCGACCGGCGAGATCGACGCACGAGTTCCCTTCGCGTCCGGGGACGAGGTGCGCAAGGCGGTCGAAAACGCGCGGGCGGCGCAGCCGGACTGGGCCGCCGTCAACCCGCAGCGGCGGGCGCGAGTCTTCATGAAGTTCGTTCGCCTGCTCGAGGAGAACGCGGACGAACTCGCGGAGGCGCTTTCCCGGGAGCACGGCAAGACGATTCCGGACGCGAAGGGAGACATCCAGCGCGGTCTCGAAGTCTGCGAATACGTTTGCGGCGCCCCCGAGCTCTTGAAGGGCGAATACACGACCGGCGCCGGCGGCGGCATCGACATGTACTCCATGCGGCAGCCCGTCGGAGTGGGAGCCGGGATCACGCCGTTCAATTTTCCGGCAATGATTCCGATGTGGATGTTCGCGCCCGCGATCGCCTGCGGCAACGCGTTCGTGCTGAAGCCCTCCGAGCGCGACCCCTCGGTACCCGTTCGGCTGGCGGAGCTGATGATCGAGGCCGGCCTGCCGCCCGGGGTCCTCAACGTGGTGCACGGAGACCGGGAAGCGGTCGAGGCGCTGTGCGCGGACCCCGACGTCGGCGCCGTCGCCTTCGTCGGATCGACGCCGATCGCCAGCCGCGTCTACTCGGCCGCATGCCAGGCGGGCAAGCGGGCGCAGTGTTTCGGCGGCGCGAAGAATCACATGATCGTCATGCCGGACGCGGACATGGACCAGGCGGTGGACGCGCTGATCGGTTCGGCATACGGCTCGGCCGGCGAGCGGTGCATGGCCATTTCCGTAGCCGTTCCGGTGGGCGAGGAGACCGCGAACCGGCTGGTCGGCAAGCTCGCGCCCCGCGTGGAGGAACTCCGAATCGGGCCCTACACCGCCGGCGACGGGATCGATTTCGGACCGCTGGTCACCGCCGAAGCGCTGAAGCGGGTGCGGAGCCTGGTCGACAGCGGGGTCGAGCAGGGCGCGGAACTGGTGGTCGACGGCCGCGGTTTCAGCATGCAGGGCTACGAGAACGGGTATTTCATCGGCGGTTGCCTGTTCGACCGGGTGACGCCGGACATGGACGTCTACCGCCAGGAAATTTTCGGCCCTGTGCTGAGCGTCGTGCGTTCGAAGGATTACGAGGATGCGCTGGCGCTGCCGATGCTGAACGAGTACGGCAACGGGACGGCGATCTTCACCCGGGACGGCGATACGGCGAGGGACTTCGCCGAACGGATCAACATCGGAATGGTCGGCGTCAACGTGCCGATTCCGGTGCCGCTCGCCTATTACACCTTCGGCGGATGGAAGGCTTCCATGTTCGGGGACCTGAACCAGCACGGCCCGGATTCCTTCCGCTTCTGGACCCGGACCAAGACCGTCACGTCCCGCTGGCCCACCGGAATTCGCGCCGGCGCGGACTTTACCATTCCGGTGCTCTGACCGGGGCTGCGGCGGAATCAGGCGCTGGCGCGGCCGCGGAACGCCGCGGCGATGGTGTCCGCGTCGAGATAGTCCAGTTCCCCGCCGACCGGCACGCCGAAGCCGATCCGCGTGGTGCGCACGTCGGCGTCGGCGAGCGTGCGGGCGATGTAGTGGGCGGTCGTCTCCCCGTCGAAGGTCGCGTTCAGCGCCAGGACCACCTCCGAGGCCTCGCTGCGCGCGCGTGCGGCCAGCTGCGGGATGCGGAGATCCTCGGGTCGGACGTTGCCGACGGCCGACAGCGCGCCGCCGAGCACGTGGTAACGCCCGCGAAACGCATGCGTCCGCTCCAGCGCCCAAAGATCCGCGACGCCTTCCACCACGCAGATGACGGAGGCGTCCCGTTCCGGATCGAGGCAGATGCCGCAGAGGTCTCCGGCGGCGAAATTGCCGCAGATGCCGCAATTCCGAACGGTCTTCCCGGTTCGGGCCAGGCTCGCGGCCAGCGGCTCCAGGAGGGTCGAGCGCCGATTCAGGAGATGGAGCGCGGCCCGGCGGGCCGAGCGCGGGCCGAGGCCGGGGAGCTTCGCCAGCAAGCCGATCAGGCGCTCGATTTCGTCCGTCGGACCGTCGCCCGGGCGCGGTCGGAACGCGTTCGCCGGCGCAGCCGCGTAGCCGGCGGCCGGACCCGTCTCGCAGGGGACGGAATCGATCGGGACGGCGCGCTCGGGCAGGGATTCGGTCCCGATGCGATCCTCTTCCGACTGGTTCCCGGCGGCGCGTCGCATGGCTGATTCGGGAGCGGTCAGGCGGCCTGCCGCCCGGACTCCCGGTCGGGGTAGCAAACCACCGACGGCGCCTGCCCGGGCGGTCCTGTCGGATCCTCGAACTTGGCCTTGAATTTCAGGAACTCGGGGTGACGCATGACCTTTTCGCGCAGCGACGCGCTCTCTTCGTCCCGGATCTCCTGCAACGTCCGGCCGCCGCCGGTCTCGACCGCCTCCACGGACCATGCGGCCCGCGTCTCCCGCTCGAGAAACTTGCGCAGCCGAACGGCCATGTTCGCCGGCGCGTCCGGTCCGGGGACGAAGCGGATCCGCCGCTCGGCGAAGGCTGCCGGGCGGAACTCCTTCTCGATCAGCTGGAGCGTGGCGTAATCCTGTCGGCTCCGGGCCAATTCCGCGAGGTCTTCCGCGGTGCGGATTTCGGGCGCTGCGCCGGGCGCATCGACGGACGCGCGCGACGGCGGCGGGGACGGCGGGGACGGCGGGGACGGCGGCCTTTCGGCTCTGGGCGATCCGGCGGACCCGTCCGCGGCGGCCGGCGCCGAAGCCGGCGCTTCGCGTCCTTCCAGCCTGGCGATCAGTTCGGCCGGCGTGGGCAGGCCGGACGCGTAGGCGAGCCGCAGGATCGCCATGTCGGCGCCGAGCCGGGGACGCTCCGAGCGTCGGATCTCCTCGAGCGCGTGTTCGAGAATCTGCCAGAACCGTACGAGAACCGGCGGGGTCAGCCGTTCCGCAAACTCCGCGCCCCGTCGGCGTTCGTCCTCAGAGAGCGTCGGATCCTTCGCCAGGTCCGGCGCCACGCGCAGGACCGATACGAAGTGGCAGGTTTCCGCCAGCGTCTCCATGACGTGGACCGGATCCGCGCCTGCCTCGAATTGCAGCGCCATTTCCTTCAGGGCGCCGGGAGCGTCGCCGCGCACGATCCTCTCGAACAGGTCCAGAACCCGGGCGTTGTCCGCCAGGGCCAGCATCTCGCGCACGGCCGAGGCGGAGACCTCCTTGTCGGCATCGCCGTGGGCGAGCGCCTGATCGAGGAGCGAGATCGCGTCGCGTACCGAACCCTCCGCCGCACGCGCGATCAGCGCCAGGGCGCCGGGTTCCACCGCCGCCCCTTCCGAGACGGCAATTCCCTCGACGTGGCGCATCAGAACGTCGCTGTCGATGCGCCGGAGATCGAATCGCTGGCAGCGCGAGAGCACCGTCACCGGGACCTTGCGGATCTCCGTGGTCGCGAGGATGAACTTGGCGTGCGGCGGCGGCTCCTCCAGCGTCTTGAGCAACGCGTTGAACGCGCTTCTCGAGAGCATGTGGACCTCGTCGACGATGAACACCCGATAGCGCCCCTCGGCCGGCCGGTGGCGCGCCTGGCCGATCAGTTCGCGGGCATGGTCCACCCCGGTGTGCGACGCGGCGTCGATCTCCACGACGTCGATATGCCGCGATTCGGTGATGCTCACGCAGGAATCGCAGACGCCGCAGGGATTGAAGGAGGGCGTCTCCTGCGCACCCGCGGCGGCGCAATTGAGCGCCCGGGCGATGATTCGGGCCGTAGTGGTCTTGCCGACCCCGCGGATGCCGGTGAGCATGAAAGCGTGGGCGATCCGGTTCGTCTCGAACGCGTTGCGGAGCGTACGCACCAGGCTGTCCTGTCCGATCAGCGTGTCGAACCGCAGCGGCCTGTGCTTGCGGGCCAGCACCTCGTATTCGCCGGAACGGGCGTTTCCGGCCTCGGGGGACGCTGCGTCGTCGGACGTGGGGTCGGACATGGGGTCGGACCTGGACATGGCGTTGGGAGAGGCTGGCAGGCGACCCGGACAGTGGCTCGTTACGGCTGCTTCCTTCCGGACCTGACCGGGTTGGCGAGGTGTCCGTCCGCGCCAGCCTCGGGGAGATTCATACCCATGGACGGGGCGTCGGGCAACAACGTGCCGGCGGCGCCTCGCAGCGGATCGGGTCGGCTGCGGTTCGGGGAGTGCGCAACGGACGGTCGGACGGCTCCGCCGGGAAGGAGGCCCCGGGTCCGAAGCGCCCTGCCGCGAAGGCGCGGCGCGCGGCTCGAGGTTCGTCGGCAATGTCGGCCGGGTCGAACCGTCGGGGACGTCGGGCCCAAACGAGCTGCCGTTCGGAGGCGGGTTCCCCGTTCGCGCGGCGCTTCGTCCGCGCACAACGCATGACCGGGAGAGACGTCGCAGGATCGCAGGCGATTCCAGGGCTGCGAATCGTGTAGAACGGGGTCGGAGCGAGGGCGGCGGCGTTGCCGGCGCGGAAACGGGAGGGGGTTGCGTGGGAGAGTCGTTCCTCGTCTACACGGACGGCGCCTGCCGGGGCAATCCCGGCCCCGGCGGGTGGGGCGCCGTCCTGCATGAAGGCGGCAGCCGACGCGAGATCAGCGGCGGCGAATCGCAGACGACCAACAACCGGATGGAGCTGACCGCCGCGATCATGGCGCTCGAATCGCTGCCTGCGGACGTCAGGGTGACGGTCGTCACCGACTCCGAATACGTGCGCAAGGGCGTCACCCAGTGG
Organism: Rhodobacterales bacterium; assembly: GCA_965221505.1. Classification (GTDB taxonomy): domain Bacteria; phylum Pseudomonadota; class Alphaproteobacteria; order Rhodobacterales; family CAZPXZ01; genus CAZPXZ01. Next base: position 2,430,854 of record CBDCSI010000001.1, on the reverse strand, counting down.
ACTCGCCGCTGGCGACGGAACGGCTGGCGCACCGCGTCCGGGACGGCGGTGAAGAACGAGGACCTGTGGAAGCGGCTTCTTGCGGCGAGCGAGAGCCGGACCGTGCACTGGAAATGGGTACGGGGGCATGCCGGCGACCCGGAGAACGAGGCGGCGGACCGGCTTGCGCGAACCGGCATCGAGCGCACGCTGCGATCGGGCGGCGCCTCGAGCGGAGCCCGAACCGAGGCGCCGGAGCCGTCTCCCTCTCGCCAACCGCAGGGCGGCGCGTCCCCCAACCGGCGGATGTACACCGGATGGATGCTCTCTCTCGGCCTTGCGCAGGCCAGCGAGGCGGCGGCGGTCGCCGCCTCCGACATGATCGGCCGCGGCGACGAAACGGAAGCGGACCGCTGTGCGGTGGAAGCCATGCGCCGGGAGCTCAACCGCCTGGACGTCTCCGGCCGGGTGGTGATCGGCGAAGGCGAGCGCGACGAGGCGCCCATGCTGTATATCGGCGAGGAGGTGGGCAGCCGCTCCGGCGTGAAGGTGGATATAGCGCTCGATCCGCTCGAAGGCACCACCTTGTGCGCCAAGTCGCTGCCGAACGCGCTGTCGGTGATCGCGATGGGTCCGCGCGGTTCGCTGCTGCACGCGCCGGACGTCTACATGAGCAAGATCGCGGTCGGGCCCGGTGTGCCGGGGGACGCGATCGATCTCGACGCGGAGCCGGCCGACAACGTCCGGAGCGTCGCGCGGGCGAAGGGCGTGTCGCCGCAATCCGTCAGCGTTTGCGTCCTGGAGCGGCCGCGCCACGACGCCGTCGTCCAGCAGCTCCGAGACGTGGGCGCCTCCGTTCGCTTCATTACCGACGGCGACGTGGCCGCCGTCATGCACGCGTCGCAATCGGAACAGACCGGCATCGACATGTATGTCGGGATCGGCGGCGCGCCGGAGGGCGTGCTGGCCGCAGCCGCGCTTCGATGCATGGGCGGACACTTCCAGGGACGGCTCCTGTTCTCGTCGGATGCGGAGGTCGAACGGGCGAGGCGTCTCGGGATCGACGATCTCGACCGACGGTATTCGTTGCGCGACCTGGTTTCCGACGACGTGATCTTCGCCGCCACCGGGGTCACCGACGGTTCCCTGCTGAAGGGCGCCCGGCGAATCGGGGATACGGTTTCGGTGGAGACGCTGCTCCTGAATTCCCATACCGGCTCGGCCCGGCGCATCCGTTCCCGCATCAGGCATTCCGAATGAACCCGATCGAGTCGGCGACCGGCGGAGTCTGGGAGTTTCCGGGCGCGGAGGAGCGGCGGTACGCCCTTGCGATCGGCCGCAAGCACGGGTTGCCGGAGCCGGTTTGCCTTGCGCTGGCGATGCGCGGCGTAGCGGCGGACGACGTACCCGAATTCCTCGAGCCGAGTCTCAGGCGCGAGATGCCCGATCCGGCGGGAATGGCCGACATGCCCGACGCGGCGGAGCGCCTGGCGAAAGCGGTGCGCGACCGGGAGTCGATCGCGGTCTTCGGCGACTACGACGTCGACGGCGCGTGCAGCGTCGCGCTGCTGGTGGGCTGGCTCCGTGCGCTCGGAATCGAGGCGGAATGGCGAATCCCCCATCGAATCCGGGACGGATACGGACCGCAACCGAAAAGGATGGCCGAGTTGGGCGCCGGCCGGGAGTTGGTGATCGTGGCGGACAGCGGCAGTTCGCTCGAGGCGCTTCCCGGGCTCACCGCAGCGCGGGAAGCCGGCGCGGACGTGATCGTCGCCGATCACCATTCTTGCGAGATCGCGTCCGGGGGGCGGGATTTCTTGCTGGTCAACCCCAAGCGGCCCGACGACCGGAGCGGCCTGGAAGCCCTGTGCGCGGCAGGCGTCGTATTCATGCTGCTGGTGGCGACGGCGCGCGAGCTGCGCCGGTCGGACTGGTTCGGAGCGGCCGGGATGCCGGAGCCCGACCTGAAGGAAGGGCTCGATCTGGTCGCTCTGGCCACGGTCGCCGACGCGGTGCCGCTCGAGGGCATCAATCGCGCCCTGGTTCAGGCCGGGCTGCGGCAGCTGCGCAAGGGACGCCGGGTCGGCCTCCGGGAACTCTTGCATCGGACGCGCGTGTCGGGGACGGTCACGGCGCATCACCTCGGCTGGAATCTCGGACCGCAGCTCAACGCTCCCGGACGCGTTGCGGAGCGGGAGGAGCAGAGCCGGATTCCGGTGCGCCTGCTCCTGGCGGAGCGCGACGAGGAGGCGCGGCGACTCGTGGAATGCTGCTCCATGTTGAACACGCTGCGGAAAGAGGCCCAGTCTCGGGTGCTCGAGGACGTCGACGCCGCACGCTTTCGCGGCGTCGAGGCGACGAGTCTCGCTTGGTATGCGAGTCCCGATGCCCGGGGCCTGCAGGAGCCCTGGCATCCCGGCGTCGTCGGAATCGTCGCCGGGCGGCTGTCCGAACGGCATCGACGACCGGCGATCGTGCTTACCCGGCACGGCGGCGCGCTCAAGGGTTCCGGACGTTCCTGGGGCGAATACGACCTCGGCGAGGCGGTCCGCCGGGCGCGGGTCGAGGGACTCTTGCTCAAGGGCGGCGGTCATGCGGGCGCGGTCGGCGTGGAGGTGCTTCCGAATCGCGTCGAGGAGGCCATGGATCGGATCCGCGCATTGCTGGAGCCGTCGACGCCGGACGGCGCCGAATCGCGGGCCCGGACCCGCGTGGTCGGCACACTGCAGCCGTCGGGGCTGACGCTGGATCTGGTTCGCAGCCTGGAATCCGTCGGACCGTTCGGCCAGGCGGCGCCGCACCCCCGCGTGGTCCTGAGCGGGGTACGGCTGCGGTATCCGCCGCGCCTCCTGTCGCACGCGCATTATCAGATGTTCCTCTCGGACGACGCGGGGACGACGGCGAAAGCCATGGCGTTCTCGGTCGCCGGATCGCCGCTCGGCGAGGTCGTCGGCAGCCTTCGAAGCGGCGACCTGATCGATGCGATGGGAGAGGCGTCGATCGACACCTACCAAGGCAAGAGCCAGGCGTTCCTGCGCCTGGAGGACGTCGCGCTTCGGTAGCGGAGAGGCTAATCGTCGGTGGATTCCGGATCCTTGCCGAATTTGAGCTTGGCGAGAACCGCGAAGGGCGAATTCGGATCGATTTCCGGTTTTCTGGCGGTTGACGGCGCGCTCCGGCGCTCCCGCCGGCTCCGGTCGTCCGCTTTCGCCGAGCGCTTTCCTCCCTCTCGACGCTTCGTCGGGCGCCGCGGTTTTCGGGCGTCGGGCCCGGTTTCGCTCGCCTCGCGTTCAGGCTCCTGGCGGCTCCGGCGCGGACGCGGCGGCCGCTTCGGCTTGGGCCGGCGCCGGAAGCGGTAGCCGGCGCCGCGCGCCGGCTCTGGGTCGGGTATTGCGCCGTCGCCCGGCGGGGTTTGCGGCGCCGGCTCCGCGTCCGCGGCGTCGGGCGCGCCCGGAGACTCCTGCGCCGTCGGCGCGCCGTCGGCGTCGGGCGTCGCAGTCGGTTCCGCTTCCGCCGGAGAATCCGAGGGTTCGGTTGCGGGTTCGGCGTCGTAGCCGAGACCGTCCATGATCTCGCGAAGGACATCCGCGGAACTGCCGGTGATCGAGAGCATGTCGAGGGTTCCGTCGAACCACTCGCCGACCTTCTCCTGGGCGTACACCATGTCGAGAAGACGTTCGAGCATGTCGATGCGCACCGCACGCGAGCCGCAACGGCAATAGCCGCACATGCGCAGGAACTCGGCCGGAAAATCCGGCGCGACCGGCACGTTGACGAGCCCGTCTCCCGGCGGTTCGGGCAGACGCGCCACCTCCGAGGGATCGCGCCCGAGGCTCCAAAGGGAGAGGCGCAGCCGGGTCGGGGCGGGCTTGAGCAGCGCCGGAAGAAAGACGTGCCGGTTGCCGAACCGCACCCCGTGGGCACGAAGGAGCTTTCGCTCTTCCTGCGGCAGCGCGCGAATCTCCGCCGCGACCGGTCCGCGCTGCAGAATTCCGAACGATTCCACGAGGCGGTAGGCGATTCCCCGCGCCGCCGGGGTCAGGCGCGGATCGTCGCGAAGCGCGAGAAGCGGCGCGAAGTCTCGTCGAAGGATGGCGTCGAGATGGTTCTGCAGCCGGTCCTGGGCCCGCTGCCGCTCCTGCGGGTCGGCGAACTCCGCGATCGTGATCTGGAGTTGCGGACGGAGCGGATCGTCGCCGCGCAGGACGGTCGCCACCTCCTGCCCGCGCCAGAGGAGTTTCCGGAGCTGCGGCGCGACGCCGGTCGCGTCCGCCGCGAGGAACGCCTGGACTCGGGCCGATACGGCGGTGCGGGCGGCCGCCTTGGCGGCGCGGACCTCGGCGTCCGTGGCAGTCGTGCCGTCCGGTCGTTCCGGCCGGAACTGGAACCCGTCCAGCCTGCCGACGACGGTTCCTTCCACGGCGACGGTGCCGTCTTCTTCCACGTTTGCCACGGGCTTTCTCCCCTGTCGGGCCAGCCGCGCAATTCTGGTCGCTCTCGAGTCGACGAACAAGTCGACCAGGCGGCGATGCAGGTTGTCCGAGATCTCGTCCTCGACTGCGCGGGTGCTCTGGCGCCAGTGTTCCGGATCCGGCAGCCAGCGGTCCTGGTTGGCAATGTACTGGCAGGTGCGCGCGTGTTCGAGGCTCGCCGCCAGCGCGTCGATGTCCTCGGTGCGGGTGTTGATCCGCCGGAGCAACGCAGCCATCCAGTCGTCCGTCAGCGACCCTTGCCCGGAGGTCAGCGCGAGGAAGACCTCCCGTACCAGCGCGGCATGCCGGTCGGCGGAGATCGCCGGATAGTCGGGAATCCGGCAGGCGTCCCAGAGCCGGCCGACCTGGCGCGGGCCGGACGCCCGTTCGAGTACCGACCGGTCCTGGACGAGGATTTGCAGCGTACGCAGGTCGCTTCCGTCCCGGGGCCGCGTCAGTCCGGGCCGCTTCGGACGCACCAGGAGACTGTCGAGCAGTGCCGGCGCGCTGGAGAAGTCCGGATCCGGATTGCGCCACCGCAACACCGGGACGGGCGGAAACTGTTGTTCCACGATCGCCCGGGCGACAGACGGCGGAAGCTCTTCTTCCCAGTCGACGACGACGAAGCTGCCAGGCCGGCGGTGACGGCCGGCCCGGCCAGCGATCTGTCCGATTTCCTCGGGGCGAAGGCCCCGCATGCGTTCGCCGTCGAATTTCGAGAGCCGGGTGAAGGCGACGACGTCGATGTCGAGGTTCAGCCCCATGCCGATGGCGTCCGTCGCCACGATGGTGTCGACTTCGCCGGACTGGAAAAGCTCGACCTGGGAATTGCGGGTGCGCGGGCTCAGGGCGCCGAGGACCACGGCCGCGCCGCCGCGGCGGCGGCGCACGATCGAGGCGATCTCGTACACCTCCGCGGCGGAGAAGGCGACGATCGCGGTGCGGGGCGGAAGCGAGTCGAGCCGGACCCGGCCGCCGTAGGAGAGCCGGGAGAGGCGCTCGCGGCCGCTGATCCGGGCTTCCGGAACCAGCTGGCGAATCCGGTTCTCCATGCTGGCGGATCCGAGGAACAGCGTCTCGCGGTAGCCGCGGGCTCGAAGGAGGCGGTCGGTAAAGACGTGGCCCCGTTCCGGGTCCGCCGCGACCTGAATCTCGTCCACCGCGACGAAGTCCGCCCCTTGCATGGACGACATCGCTTCGGTGGTGGCGACCCGGTAGCGGGCGTGGAACGGTTCGATCTTCTCCTCGCCGGTGACCAGCGCGACGGCGCCGGCGCCGCGCCGGGCCGCCACCCGGTCGTAGACTTCGCGCGCCAGGAGACGAAGCGGCAGGCCCATGACGCCGGAACGGTGCCGAAGCATCCGTTCGATGGCGTAATGCGTCTTGCCGGTGTTGGTCGGACCGAGAACCGCCCGGATCTCGGGCCTGTCGTGGGTCGGAAGCGTGTCGGGCATGGTCGAACGGTCGGCTGGCGTGGGCTGCGGGCGTCGGGTTCGCGAGCGTCGGGACGTTTCGCCGGGAGCGACCGATCAGGTGTCGATCCGAAGGGCCTGGACGAAGGCGTCCTTCGGAATCTCGACCCGGCCGATCTGCCGCATCCGTTTCTTTCCTTCCTTCTGACGGTCGAGGAGCTTCCGCTTTCGCGTCACGTCTCCTCCGTAACACTTGGCGGTTACGTCCTTTCGCATGGCCGGCACCGTCTCGCGAGCCAGAATCCGGCCGCCGATCGCCGCCTGGATCGGAATCCGGAAGAGTTGCCGGGGAATCAGTTCCTTCAGCCGCTCGCAGGCCGCCCGTCCGCGTCGCTCCGCCTGCGAGCGGTGCACGATGCTCGCGAGCGCGTCCACGGGTTCCCCGTTGACGAGGATGGACATGGACACCAGTTCTCCGGCGCGGTATTCGAGGAATTGGTAGTCGAAACTGGCGAATCCGCGCGTCACCGACTTCAACCGGTCGTAGAAGTCGAGTACCACTTCGTTCAGGGGCAGCTCGACGACGAGGATCGCCCGCGTGCCGGCGTAGGACAGCTCGCGCTGCACGCCGCGGCGTTCCATGCAAAGCGAGAGCACCTCGCCGAGATAGTCCGGCGGCGTGATGACGGTCGCCTGGATCCACGGCTCCTCGATTTCCTGTCTTCGTTCCGGCGGCGGGAGTTCGGTCGGGTTGTGGACCTCGACCCGGTCCTCGTCCGTGGTGGACACCCGGTAGATCACCGACGGCGCGGTCGCGACCAGTTCGACGCCGAACTCGCGCTCCAATCGCTCCCGCACGATCTCGAGATGCAGAAGGCCGAGAAAGCCGCAGCGGTATCCCATGCCGAGTCCGGCCGAGGATTCGGGCTCGTGGGCGAAGCTGGAATCGTTAAGGGACAGTTTTTCGATGGCGCCGCGGAGGCTGCCGAATTCCTCGCCGTCCATCGGATACAGTCCGCAGAACACGACCGGCTGGGCCGGACGGAAGCCCGGTAGCGCCTCCCTGCAGGGACGTCGGTACTCGGTGATCGTATCGCCGACGCGAGTGGCGGCGACGGACTTGATCGAGGCGGTGAAGAATCCGATCTCGCCGGGGCCGAGCCGGCCGGTCAGTTCGATCTTCGGCGAGAACGCGCCCACCCGGTCCAGCTGGTGCCGACCGCCGGTCGAGCAGAGCTGGATCTGCATGCCCCGCTTCAGAGTTCCGTCGATGACCCGCACCAGGACGACCACGCCGAGATACGAATCGTACCAGCTGTCGACGAGAAGCGCCTTGAGCGGCGCGGCGGGGTCGCCCTCGGGCGCGGGAATCCGTTCGACCAGCGCCTCGAGCAAGTCGTCTATGCCGGCCCCCGTCTTGGCCGAAATCCGCAACGCGTCCGTGGCGTCGACCCCGACCATTTCCTCGATCTCCTCGAGCACCCGGTCCGGCTCGGCCGCGGGAAGGTCGATCTTGTTCAACACGGGAACGATCTCGTGCCCGGCGTCGACGGCGAGATACGCGTTGGCCAGCGTCTGCGCCTCCACGCCCTGGCTGGCGTCTACGACCAGGAGCGAACCCTCGACGGCCCGCATCGAGCGCGAAACCTCGTAGCCGAAATCCACGTGCCCCGGGGTGTCGATCAGGTTGAGTATGTAGTCCGTACCGTCCTTCGCCCGATAGGGAAGGCGTACGGTCGCCGCCTTGATGGTGATTCCGCGTTCGCGCTCGAGGTCCATGGAGTCGAGCATCTGGGCGCGCATCTCCCGGGCCTGGAGCTTTCCCGTCCTCTCGATCAGCCGGTCGGCCAGGGTCGACTTGCCGTGGTCGATATGGGCGATGATGGAGAAGTTTCGGATGCGTTCTGTATCCACGCGATTCGATCCCGGAGAGATTGGCGGCGGAGCCCTTCCGATTCGGCCCGGCCAGGAGTTCGATTCGCGCCGCTCGTGCCGGCCTGCGTTCGGTGCGCGAAATACGTTGTAGAGCGGGGGGATTGTACCGCCGTTTGCCGGTTCCGGTGGCGCCCTCGGACGGTCGGCGGCCGCTCAGAATATGCCGGCCGCGATTCCGGCGCCGAGCAGGGCGCCGAGTTCCTCGCACCGGCCCTCGAACGCCGGGTCCCAGGCGCCGCGCATCACGAGCGGCTCGGTGACCGCGCGCCACCGCAACCCGCCGGCGATGGATTCGACCGCGCGGCGGGTGCCGGTTCCGTCGTGGCCGGCGCGAACGTAGAGCGCATACGGGAGCCCCTGCGTGTGTTCGAGGCAGGGGTAGTAGACGCGATCGAAGAAATCCTTCAACGCGCCGCTCATGTAACCCAGGTTTTCCGTCGTGCCGAGCAGGATGCCGTTCGCGGCGCGGACGTCCTCCGGCGTGGCGTCGAACGGCCGAACCGCGAGCGTCGAGACCTCGTCGCCGCCGCCGGAGCGGGCTCCGCGGACCGCCGCGTCGAACAGGGTCTCCGTGTTGGGCGAGGGCTTGTGGGCGACGATGAGCAAGCGTCTGGACATGGCTTCGGTTCCCGTTCGTCGGCGGCGAGAGGCTCGACCGCTTCCCGGCACATCTTACGCGCCTACCCGCTGCGCGGCGCCCGGGCGCTTCCGGGGAGGCGGCCGGAGCGAGATCGGACCGGGTCGGGATTCGCGAGGCGACGCGCACCGCCGGGCCGCGAACCCGGTGCGGGACGCGGTTCAGCGCGGAAACCGGCGAACGTAGTCTCGCGAGAACGCGACGTAGCCCGGCGAGGTGTGCTTCGCCCGGTCCCGAACCAGGCGGTTGAACTCGGGCAGGCGGTGAAACGGGGCTTGCGGCAGGACGTGATGCTCGACGTGGTAGGGCATGTTCCAGGCCAGAAACCGGACGAGGGCGTTGGTGTAGGTCGTGCGGGTGTTGTCGAACATGTTCGCCACGCGCGGGCACCGTCCGTGCTCGGCGAGGAGATACAGACGCAAGAACGGCAATCCGAGGACCAGCGGGACGAACCACGACCAGACGAGGAACCCCGAGACCGCGAGGTCGAACGTCAGGAGGCCCGCATACAGGGCCAGCATCCACCGCGCTTCGCGGCGAATGCGGGGGATGCGGCCGGCGGGAAGGTAGGGAGCGTCCACCGTCCCGAAGGCGTTGACGCCGAGCAATTTCGCCTTGTCGAACCAGTATTCGACCGTCGACAGGTGCCACAGAAAACTCCGCCAGTCCTCGGGCCTGGGCAAGCCGGCGAGTTCCGGGTCGCGGTCCGGGTCGGCCGTGTGCCGGTGATGGGCCAGGTGGAAATAGCGAAACCAGTGGAAGGGCTGAACGATCAGCAGCCCCGAGACGCGACCGGTCCATTCGTTCAGAAGCTCGCTGGCGAAGGGCGTCCGGTGCGTGCATTCGTGTTGCAGCGTGAACAGGAAGGCGATCAGGATTCCCTGCGGGAGCAGGAGAGTCCACCAGAGCGGAACCCCGCTCGCGATCAGCGAGCCGAGCGCGAGTATCAGCCCGGCATGGACCGCGAGACGCGCGAGGCCGGGCCAATCGGTCCGTTCTGTCAGACGCAGTCGCTCGCCGGTCGGCAGCGACCGAAGGAATCGGACGTGATCCTGTCCTTCCGTCATGCGAACGCTCCGGGCCCGGTTCCTCGGAGCGAGCCGGCGTCCGGCTCGCCGAGGATAGAATGAACCGGACGCGGGAGCGCATCAAGCGCCTCCGGAGGAGGCGACCGGGCGCGACGGCGGGCAGGTGCGGTCCTCCTTCGGGCCGGGGAACCTGCGGCGCGCGCGGGTTGACGGCACCGCCGCGCCGCTGTAAGAGACGGTGCGGCCGGAACCGGGCCGCATCAATCCAGCCACGGGACGAACGGAATGGCGAATATCGCATCGGCGCGCAAGCGGGCGCGGCAAACCGTAAAGAGAACCGAGCGCAACAAGATGCGCCGCTCGCGCTATCGCTCCAGCGTCCGAAGGGTCGAGGAGGCGGTTGCCGCCGGCGACGCGGACGCGGCGGCGGAGGCGCTGCGGGTCGCCCAGTCGGAACTGGCTCGCGCCTCGCGTCGAAACGTCATCCACGCCAAGACCGCGAGCCGGAAGGTGTCGCGCCTGAACGCGCGGGTGCGTTCGCTACAGGGCTGAGTCTCGCCGAACCCCTCCGGAGCGCGCCCGGCGGCGAACGGACCGCAGCCGGGCGTCGTCTTCGCGATCAGCCGTTGCGCCGATTCGCGATCAGGTCGTCGACCACGGCCGGTTCGGCCAGCGTAGAGGTGTCGCCCAGGTTGCCGAAGTCGTCCTCGGCGATCTTGCGCAGGATGCGCCGCATGATCTTTCCGGACCGCGTCTTGGGAAGCCCGGGCGCGAACTGGATATGGTCGGGGCCGGCGAACGGGCCGATTTCCTTGCGGACCCAGAGCACGAGTTCCCTGCGCAGCGCGTCGTCGCCCTCGATTCCGGCCATCAGGGTCACGTAGCAGTAGATTCCCTGTCCCTTGATGTCGTGGGGAAAGCCCACGACTGCCGCTTCCGCGACCGAGGAATGCGCGACCAGGGCCGACTCGATTTCGGCCGTTCCCATCCGGTGTCCCGAGACGTTCAGCACGTCGTCCACCCGCCCGGTGATCCAGTAATAGCCGTGCTCGTCGCGCCGGGCCCCGTCGCCGGTGAAATAGTGCCCCTTGAAGGTCTCGAAATAGGTCTGCACGAATCGCTCGTGGTCGCCGAACACGGTCCGCATCTGCCCGGGCCAGGACCGCTTGATCACGAGCGCGCCCTCGGCTTCCGTACTGGCGATCTCGTTGCCGTCGGCGTCGAGGATGGCGGGCTCGACGCCGAAGAAGGGACGGGTCGCGGAACCGGGCTTCAGGTCCGTCGCGCCCGGCAGCGGGGTGATCAGGATGCCCCCGGTCTCCGTTTGCCACCAGGTGTCCACGATCGGGCAGCGACCCTTGCCGACCACTCCGTGATACCACTTCCAGGCCTCGGGATTGATGGGTTCTCCCACCGTTCCGAGGATCCGAAGCGAGCCCAGGTCGCAGCGTTCGACATGTTCGTCTCCCAGTCCCATCAGCGAGCGCAGCGCGGTCGGAGCGGTGTAGAACACGCTTACGCCGTGGGCGTCGCACACCTCCCAGAACCGGGACGGCGTGGGATAGGTCGGAACGCCCTCGAAGATCAGGCTCGTCGCGCCGTTGGCGAGCGGTCCGTAGACGATGTAGCTGTGACCGGTGACCCAGCCGACGTCGGCGGTGCACCAGTAAACTTCTCCGTCCTTGTAGTCGAAAACGTAGCGGTGGGTCATCGCGGCGTAGAGCAGGTAGCCTCCGGTGGTGTGCAGCACCCCCTTCGGCTTTCCGGTCGACCCCGAGGTATAGAGGATGAAGAGCGGATCCTCGGCGTTCATCGGCTCGGCCGGGCAGTCGTCGCTCGCGGATGCGGCGAGGGCCTCGTAATCGTGGTCGCGCCCGGGCGTCATCGGCACCTCGGCGTCGGTGCTGCGCACCACCAGCATCGGGACGCCGTCCATGCCGTCCAGCGCCTTGTCGGCATTGGCCTTGAGCGGAACGCGCCGGCCGCCTCGAAGCCCCTCGTTGGCGGTCACCACGAGACGGGCGCCGCTGTCCTCGACCCGATTGGCGAGGGCGTCCGACGAAAACCCGCCGAAGACTACCGAGTGAACGGCTCCGATTCGGGCGCAGGCCAGCATCGCGTATGCCGCCTCCGGAATCATCGGCAGATAGAGCACCACCCGGTCGCCCTTGCCGATTCCGAGCGATTTGAGGACGTTGGCCATCCGGCACACGTGGCCGTGCAGCTCCCGATAGGTGATCGCCTGCGACTGTCCCGGCTCGTCGCGCTCCCAGATGAGCGCCGTCCGGTCGCCGCGTCGGTCGAGATGGCGGTCGACGCAATTGACGCAGGCGTTCAACACGCCGTCCTCGAACCACTTGATCGAGACGTCGGGATACTCGAACGTAGCGTCGGAGACGCGGGTGGGCTCCCGCATCCAGTCGATCGTGCCCGAGTGCTCTCTCCAGAACCCGTCCGGGTCGCGCAGCGAGCGCTCGTACATTTGGCGGTACGTTTCCGAGTCTGCATGGGCGCTCTCGGCCACATGCTGCGGCACGGGAACCAGGATCGGGTCGTCAGTCATCGGTCGCCCTCCGTGCGACAGTTTCGAAACGGCTGTCCGGCCGGCAGTATAGCGGATGAAGGCGGCCGACAAGAAACTGTACCCGAAGCGCCCGGAGGGGCACGGATTCGGAGCGGAACGCGCCCGCAACGGGTTCGCTCCCGCCGTCGAATTCGACGGGCACGGAGGGCGCGACCCGAACCGGCGATAGGCTGGGGCGCAAGGGACAGGGCGGCGTCCGGCCGCGGGAGGGGTTCGTGTTCGAGGGATTCGCCGATCGGAGGGTGCAGGTTTCCGGGGGCGTGACCTTGCGGGTTCGTGCGACGGGGACGGGCCCGGCGGTGTTGCTGCTTCACGGATATCCGCAAACGCACGCATGCTGGCACCGGGTCGCGCCTTCGCTCGTAGAGGCGGGATTTCGCGTCGTCGCAAGCGACCTGCGAGGCTACGGGGATTCCTCCAAACCGCCTTCGGACGACTCGCATGCGGCGTATTCCAAGCGCGCGATGGCGCGGGACCAGGTCGAGATGATGCGCAGCCTCGGCCACGAACGGTTCGCGGTCGCGGGGCACGACCGGGGAGGGCGGGTCGCCCACCGGATGGCGCGCGACTTTCCTGACCGGGTCCGCGCCCTCGCCGTACTCGACATCGTGCCCACCGAGCACATGTACGCGGAGGCCGAGCGCGAGTTCGCGACCCGCTACTACCACTGGTTCTTCCTGATCCAGCCGGCGCCGCTTCCGGAGACGCTGATCGGCGCCGATCCGGAGTTCTACCTGAAGCGGAAAATCGGCGCCTGGAGTTCCGGCGACGACAGGACGTTCAGCGAGGCGGCAGTCGCGGAATACGTTCGCTGCTTTCGGGATCCCGAATGCGTCGCGGCGACCTGCGAGGACTATCGGGCTGCGGCCACGATCGACCTGGTTCACGACGCGCGCGACTCGGGACGCCGGCTCGGCATGCCGCTCCTGGCGCTTTGGGGCGCGCGGGGCGTGGTCGGGACGCTCTACGACGTGCTCGCGGTCTGGAAGCGCTACGCCGCGCAGGTCGAAGGGTTCGCGTTGCCCTGCGGCCACTTTCTGCCGGAAGAGGCGCCCGAGGCGACCGCCCGCGCCCTGATTTCGTTCTTTCTCGGTCCCGCATCGGCCCGGGCGGAGAGAGCGTCGCCGGAACGGGGATTGACGGGAGGCTGAGCCGAACGGCGAATTCGGTCGTGCGACCGCCCCGATTCGGCTCCGCCACGGCCTATCCGGCGCCGCGCGTCAGATCCGGCGGCGTCGCTTCGGCGGCGAGGGACGCGATCGCCCGCTCCGTCGGCAGGGCCTCGCTCTTCGATCCGCCGAGGCGCCGGACCGACACGGTGCCCTCGGCGACTTCCTTCCGCCCGACGACGAAGATGGCGGGCGTGAGGCGCTCCGAGTGTTCCCGGACCTTGTAGTTGATCTTCTCGTTTCTCAGGTCGGTGCGCGCGCGAAGCCCCGCGGCCGCGCAGGAATCCGCGACGGCCCTCGCGTAGTCGTTGGCGTCGGATACGATCGACGACACGACGACTTGCCGGGGCGCGAGCCAGAGCGGCAATCGACCTGCGTAGTTCTCGATCAGGATGCCGATGAAACGCTCGAAGGATCCGAGAATGGCGCGATGAAGCATGACGGCGCGCTGCTTGCTTCCCTCGGCGGTCACGTACTCCGCGTCGAGCCGGTCCGGCAGCACGAAATCGACTTGCAGGGTGCCGCATTGCCAGTCCCGGCCGATGGCGTCGGTCAGCACGAATTCGAGCTTCGGTCCGTAGAAGGCGCCTTCGCCGGGGTTCTCTTCCCAGGTCCGTCCGGTCGCGGCCGTGGCGTCCCGCAGCGCCGCCTCCGCCTGGTCCCAGACCTCGTCCGCGCCGGCACGGACCGGCGGGCGATCGGCGAACTTGACGGTGAAGTCCGCGAAACCCAGGTCCTCGTACACCGAAGAAAGGAGGTCGATGAACCCTTCGGTTTCCGACGCGATCTGTTCCGGCGTGCAGAATATGTGGGCGTCGTCCTGGGTAAAGCCCCGAACCCGCATCAACCCGTGCATCGCGCCCGACGGCTCGAACCGGTGGCAGGAGCCGAACTCGGCCATTCGAAGCGGCAAGTCGCGCCAGGAACGCAGGCCCTGGTTGAATATCTGCACGTGGCACGGGCAATTCATCGGCTTCAGCGCGTTGACCCGGCGCTCGCCCGCCCGTTCCTCCTGGACCTCCGTCAGATACATATGCTCGCGGAATTTCTCCCAGTGCCCGGAGCGTTCCCAGAGCGAGCGATCCACCACCTGCGGGGTGCGAACCTCCACGTATCCGGCCGCGTCCAGGCGCCTGCGCATGTAGGCTTCCAGCTCCCGCCAGACCATCCAGCCGTCCGGATGCCAGAACGGCATGCCGGGCGCTTCCTCGCGGAAGTGAAAGAGATCCAGCTTGCGGCCGAGAGCCCGATGGTCGCGCCGCCGAGCCTCTTCGAGCCGCTGGACATGCGCTTCGAGTTCCTTGCGCGAACGCCACGCCGTCCCGTAGATCCGCTGCAGCATCTTCCGGCTGCTGTCGCCGCGCCAGTAGGCGCCCGCGACCGAGGTGAGGCGGAAGCAATCGGACGGAATCTGGCCGACGCGCGCAAGGTGAGGTCCCCGGCACAGGTCGAGCCAGGGCCCGTGGTAGTACATCAGGATCTCTTCGCCGTCCGGAATCGCCTCCACCAACTCGACCTTGAACGGTTCGTTCGTCTTGCGGTAATGCGCGATCGCTTCGTCCCGGGTCCAGACTTCGCGTCGAACCGGTTCGTCCAGCGCGACGATTTCACGCATCCGCGCCTCGATGCGCGGGAAGTCCGCCTCGGTGAAGGGTTCGTCCCGATCGAAATCGTAGAAGAAGCCGTGTTCGATGACAGGGCCGATGGTCACCCGAGTCTCGGGCCAGAGGTCCTGAACGGCCCGCGCCAGAATATGGGCGCAGTCGTGACGCAGCAGCTCCAGGGCCGGCGCCTCGTCTCGAATCGTCACCGCTTCGAACGAAGCGTCACTCTCGATCGGGAGCGAGAGATCGGAGAGGTTGCCGTCGATCCGGCAGGCGAGCGCCGCCCGCGCCAGCCCGGGACCGATGTCGCGCACCACGTCCATCCCGGTCACCGGCGCCGCGTATTCGCGGCGCGAGCCGTCGGGGAGCGCAACAGAAATCGACTGCGACATGGGTTCGGTCCATCGTCTTCGGCGGGTCGGCCCCTCCGGCCGGCTGCGGACACCGCGACGTCGGCATGGGCCCGGACTGGCAGGGGCGGAAAAACCGGCAGATCATAGCGCCGACGGCAGGGCGTCGCCCGCCCGCCGGCATGGCGGATCGAATCGCGCCAGGCGGACGCTTGTGCGCGATCGTGGGATACTATGCGGGGGTGCGCATACGGGGCGGGGGACGGCCGCTGCCGCAGGACGGCCGGTCTTCTCGGCCGCGGCGCGCGCACTGCGCTCGGCGGGATTGGGGCCGGAGGGAGTACGGGGAGCCATGACGATGAATTCGAGCGTTCTCGAAACGGACGACGGACGCCGCCTGGCGTACTCCCTCGTCGCTCCGGACGCCTCAAGGGCCTCCCGTCCGGGCGTCGTGTTCCTGGGCGGGCTTTGCTCGGACATGACGGGAACCAAGGCGACGTATCTGGAAGCCTGGGCCCGCGAGACCGGCCATGGGTTTCTTCGATTCGACTACACCGGCCACGGCGAGTCCTCCGGTCGGTTCGAGGAGGGATGCGTCGGCGACTGGGCGGACGATGCGGAGCGGGCGATTCGCGGCCTGACCGAGGGGCCGCAGATTCTGGTGGGTTCGTCCCTGGGCGGATGGATCGCGCTCCTGCTCGCGCGCGACGACCGGGTCGACGCGGCCGGGATCGTCGGAATCGCGGCCGCGCCGGATTTCACGGCTCGGATCCTGCAAGAGGAATTGTCGCGCTCGCAGCGTCAGGAACTCGAACGCGAGGGGCGGACTACCATGCCCAGCGAATACGATTCGCCCTACGTCATCACGCGCCGTCTGATCGAGGACGGCGCAAACAGGCGCGTACTGGATCGGCCTTGTCCGGTCTCTGGGCCGGTCCGGCTCCTGCACGGCACCGCGGACGTCGACGTTCCTGCCGACACCGCGATTCGTGCGCTCGGCGTGCTGGAGTGTCCGGACGCGAGGCTGGTACTGGTAAAGGGCGCCGACCATCGCATGAGCGGCTCTCGGGAGCTGGACTTGATTCGAAGCGCCGTGGAAGAGGTGCTCGCGCTTGCGGGCGGATGACGCGAGAGCCGGAGGCGACCCCGGTGCGTTCGTCGCCGGACTCCGGGCAGTTGCTCTCCGGCGAGACGATTCGACAGGACCAGGAGAGGATAGACGCATGGCAGCGTACTCGCCCGACCGGAGCCGTTGCGAAAGCGCTCGTCTCGCCGGCCAGGAAATCTCCGCCCGTCAAACTATTCGCGCGTTGACCGTCGGCGGAGACGAATCGAGACGCCGGGACGGCAAACCGGACGAGAGTTCGTTGCCGGGTTCCCGAGCATGACCGCACTTCCGGCCGTCCGGGTCGAACGGGGTCTGGTTCCCGAGCCGGCACCGGCCAGTCCGGAGCGGTTTCGGCGCGGCGCGGTGGAGGTTTGCCTCGGCCCGGCAGAGAGCCTGTACGGCGAATGGCCGTCGCCGATCTGCATCGTATGCGACGGACCCTATGGCGTCGGCGGTTATCCCGGGGACTTGCCGGCGACCGACGGATTGGCCGAGTGGTACGCCCCGCACGTTCGCGCATGGTCGGAGAAGGCGACACCGCAAACGACACTCTGGTTCTGGAACACGGAAATCGGCTGGGCTACCGTTCATCCTGTCCTGCAGGATTTCGGGTGGGAGTACAGGAACTGTCACGTCTGGGACAAGGGACTCGGGCACATCGCCGGAAACGCCAACACCAGAACTCTGCGAAAGCTGCCGGTTACCACAGAGGTTTGCGTTCAGTACGTAAGGCCGCCGCGGTTCGGCGGGATGTCGATGCAGTCATGGCTCCGACACGAATGGAAGCGGTCCGGCTTGCCTTTGCGTCTGGCGAACGACGCGTGCGGGGTTGCGAACGCCGCGACGCGAAAGTACCTCACGGCTGACCACCTCTGGTACTTTCCGCCGCCGGAATCTTTTGTGGCGCTGGCGGACTACGCCAACACACATGGGGATCCGTCCGGTCGACCGTACTTCAGCGGCAACGGAATCCGCCCGTATACGGCCTCCGAATGGTCCCGTCAACGAGCGAAATTCAACTGCCCCGTCGGAACCACCAACGTTTGGCGACATCCGCATGTCGGCGGCGCCGAACGGGTCGACGGCGAGCGGAGTTCCATGCGCTGGAAGTTCAAGAGCCTTCACGGAAGTCAGAAACCCATGGCGCTGGTCGACCTGACGATCCGAGTCTGCACCGATCCGGGCGATGTCGTCTGGGAACCGTTCGGCGGATTGTGTCCCGCTCTCGTGAGTTCCTGGCGTTCGGGCCGAGTTTGCCGAAGTGCCGAAATCATACCGGAGTTCTATCATGCCGCCGTCAAGCGACTTGCCGAAGCCCGTGGCTCCCAATCCGGCCGACCCCGTTGAATGGGAACATTACGATCTCTGGAAGGGTGTCCGAAGGGCGCTCTTCTCGATCCCGAGCCGATTCGAGATGCCGACCAGGATCGAGGGACTGCTCGCGACGGACATTTTTACGCTGAACGCCCCCCTTGCCGCAGCGATCGAGGTATCGGTCGTCAAGACGCTGAACGACCTACGACCGGTCTGGGATCCCGAATCGAGATATCAGACGTACTCCTTCGTACGTCATCCGCAAACGTTTCCGGACGTACGCCTGCAATCCACGGACAACGGGACGGTTCCTCTGATGGGGATCGAGTTGAAGGGCTGGTATCTTCTGGCGCGAGAACGCGTGCCGACCTATCGCTTCACGGCTACGAGAGACGCATGCAACCCGTGGGACATTCTGGTCGTCGTGCCGTGGCTCTTGTCTTATGTGCTCTCGGGGTCGCCGATCGTATTGCGTCCGTTCGTGCAGCCTGCGCGATACTGTGCGGAGAAGCGTAATCACTACTGGCAACATGAGCGCGGCACGAGAAGCGACACGGGAATCAGGACACCCGACGACGCACGCCCGTATCCGGCCAAGAGCGATCTGATATCCGACAAGCCAAATTACGATTCAGGCGGAAATTTCGGTCGATTGGCTCGCTACGGCATCATGGACGAATACATTCGGGCGATGCTGGAGGAGCCTGTTTGCGGGATTCCCGCGGGATCCTGGATCAGGTTCTTCCGAGAGCACGAGGTATAGGCAACGAAGCGGTCCGAACGGCCGACCGTCCGGGCGCCGAAGCGGTTCCCATAGGGCTGCGGGACCGACGGCATACGTCGACCGGGGCTACCGGGAAGCGGGCTGCGTACCGTCCCGTTCGGGGATTCGCCCTAGGAAAAGCCGAATTGGGGCGATGTCCGCATCGGGCCGAGGCTGGTACGAATCGACGGCCGCTATGCCGGCGGCAGGCCGCGCCCGCGGGCTCCGTCGCCTCAGCCGAGAACCGAGAAGCTGCTCTCCTGGTTCACCTTGCGCATCCGCGAATAGAACCCGGCGTTCACGCTGCGCCCGATATGCGGGAGCCGAAACCGTAACGGCTCCCGATCGTGGTCGGCGCCGTTCTCGCAGTAGTCGATCAGTTCGGCCATCAGCCTGCCGGCCACGGGCGCGTTCTTGAACTGGTTGCCGGAAGTGCCGATCGCCATGTAGAAGCCCGGAATCCGGCTCTTGTCGTAGATGGGGATCCAGTCGTCGGACGCGTCGTAGAGGTCGACCACGCCGCCGAGGCTCGCCGGAATGCCGAGGGAAGGGACCCGCTGCCCGAATCGGTACGCCTGGGTCGTTCCCTGCTCCGTAAACGCCCGGTCGTAGTCGTCGGGGTCGACGTATTCCCGCGGATCGCACACGGGATCCTCGCTTCCGATCAGGATCCGGTTGCCCGTTTCGGGCCGAACGTAGCAGCCGATGTCGCTGTCCGACACCACGAGGCCCCGGTTCTCGAAGTCGTACCCCTCCGGCGCGGGGACGTGCACCACTTCCTGGCGAAGCGCACGGGTCCGGATCGTCATGTCCGACAGCGCGTCCGCCATCGCGTTGATCCGTGCCGAGTGGGGACCGGCTACGTTGATCACGACGGGCGCCGCGATCCGGGTGCCGTCCTCGAGCGCGACCCCCGCGACCCGACCCCCGTGTTGCAGAACCTCGACGACGTTCGCCCCGAAGAGAAAGACGGCGCCCTTCGCCTCCGCCGCGCGTTGCAGATTGTGGGTCGCCAGCTGCGGGTCGGTGACGTAGCCCGCTGTCGGCCAGAAGACGCCGCCCGGGAGCTCCCCTCCGGTCGGCTTGCCGAATTCCGCGTCGCCGAGGAGCCGCGGCGGCCCGAAACAGCGCGTGTCGTAGATCGGGAGCCGATCGCGGATGCCGGCGGCGTCCCATTCCTCGAACGGCACGCCGAGCTCCTTCGAGAGTCCGACGTGCTTCTCGAGCCGGCCGTTCTGCGCGGTCTTCATGACCAGGCATCCGCACTCGACGAAACGGGCCGCGCCGCGCTCGTCCCTGGTCTCGAGATACTCCTGCCAGTCTCGCCAGAGGTGGTAACCCTCAGAGGCGAACGCGGTGCCGTCGAAGGTGGAGTAGTGAACGCGGACGATCGCGCAGGAGCCGGACGTCGGGCCGTAGCCGGCGGCCGGCAGGCGGTCGACGCTGACGGTCCGATACCCGAGCCGCGCCAGTTCGAGCGCCGTCGCGGCGCCGATGATGCCTGCGCCGA
This sequence comes from Rhodobacterales bacterium, assembly GCA_965221505.1. Lineage (GTDB taxonomy): Bacteria > Pseudomonadota > Alphaproteobacteria > Rhodobacterales > CAZPXZ01 > CAZPXZ01. The sequence continues at coordinate 2,410,989 of CBDCSI010000001.1, read as the reverse complement.
CGACGACGGCGTCGCACGAGCTTCGCATGCGGGCGTCTCCTTGCGTTCGGGGGCCGGAAGCGGCGCGGATCATAGCAGGGTCGCAGGCCCGGCACGATCGCGAACGCCGTACCGGCAGCCGCCTCCCGTCAGCATGCCGCACCCCCTCGATGCGGCGGGACGGCCCGGCAGAGGCGCAGGCCGGCGCGATGCGGTGCGGAGGAACGCACGGGGGCCCGGTCGCGTCGAAGGCGATCTCTCCGCGCCGGTGGCAGTGCCCGCGATTGGTGATATGATCCCCGACGCCCCCGCGGAGCGGTATCGTCGCGGCTTCGGGGCCCGGCAACGCAAGGAGGAACCACCATCGTTCGCAAACCCATGATGGCGCAACCGGTCCGAGATTCCGGCTTGCGCATCAACGAGCAGATATCCCATTCCGAGATTCGCCTGATCAACGCGAGCGGGATCAACGTAGGTCTGGTCGATACGGACGAGGCCAGAGACATGGCCGACGACGCGGGTCTGGACCTGGTCGAGATACAGCCGAAGAGCGATCCGCCGGTCTGCAAGATCATGGATTACGGCAAGTTCAAGTACGAGAAGCAGAAGCGTGCGTCGGAGGCCAGAAAAAAACAGAAGGTGATCGTGGTCAAGGAGGTCAAGCTCCGGCCGAACATCGACGATCACGATTACGACGTGAAGTTGCGCAGCATCCGCAATTTCATCGGCAGCGGAGACCGGGTCAAGGTGACCATGCGGTTCCGCGGACGCGAACTCCATCACCAGGAGCTCGGCGCCGACCTGTTGCGCCGGGTCTCCGGCGACGTGGACGACATCGCACGGGTCGAGTCCATTCCGGAACTCGACGGGCGCCAGATGGTCATGGTCGTCGCGCCGACGCGTGCGCAGGCGCGATAGATGAGCGAAGGCGAGGCGGGGCCGACCGGCTCTGGCTCGATTCGCGCCTGGCATGACATGGGCGGCCGGGACGCGGGTCCGGTGGCGCGCACGGAGCACGACTTCGAGCTGTGGGAAAAGCGCGTCGACGCGCTACTCGTGCTGCTGAACGCCCGCGGGATGTTCTCCGTCGACGCCTTGCGCCGCGCGCTCGAGGATCTCGGCGAGGACGCGTTCGAGTCCATGACTTACTACGAGCGGTGGATCGCGGCGGTGACCCGCAACCTGGTGGAGGTCGGCGTACTGACGGGCGAGGAGATCGGCCGGCGCGTGGACGAGGTGAAGGCCCGCGGGGCGACCTACGGCGAGGCGGCGCTGCCGGGAGACGTATCGTGAGCGCCGAATCGCGATTCCGGGCGGGCGATGCGGTCCGGATCTCGGACCGCACTCCCTTCGGCCACATGCGGACGCCGGCCTACGTTCGGGGACGGACCGGCGTGGTAGAGCGCGATTGCGGCGACTTCCCCGATCCCGAACGCCTTGCCTACCATCGGAGCGACGGCCCTCCGGCGCCCCTCTACCGCGTTCGCCTTCGGATGGCAGACCTCTGGCGTTCGACGGAGCGGCAGGGAGACTCTCTGGAGATCGAGATCTTCGGACACTGGCTGGAGCGCGTCGCGTCATGAGCGGAGGCGGACCGGAGCGTTCCCATCGCGTCCACCCGCCCCGCCCGGACCAGGATCGGCCGCTTTCGCACTGGCAGGCGACGGAAATCGCCGTGCGCGAACTCCTGGTCGAAAAGGGCCTGCTGACGGCGCGCGAGATCGCGTCCGCGATCGAGCGGATGGACGCGCGGAGCCCCGCGGACGGCGCCCGCGTGGTGGCCCGCGCCTGGACGGACTCTGCGTTCCGCGACCGGCTCCTCAAGGACGCGACTCCGGCTTGCGAATCGCTCGGCCTGCAGCTCGACGGGCTTCGGCTGATCGTCCTGGAGAACACGCCCCGACTGCACAACGTCGTCGTCTGTACCCTCTGCTCCTGCTATCCCCGCGCGCTGCTCGGGTTGCCGCCGGACTGGTACAAGCAGCGCGCCTACCGGTCCCGAACGGTTCGGGAGCCGAGGGCGGTGCTCAGCGAGTTCGGTCTCGAACTCCCGAGCGGCGTGGAGGTCCGGGTACACGATTCGACCGCGGAAATGCGCTACATGGTCCTTCCCGTTCGCCCGGCGGGTACGGAAGGCTGGGACGAATCGCAACTCGCGGAACTGGTGACGCGCGACTGCATGATCGGGGTCGCCGTGCCGGAGGTTCCCTGAGCGGGCCGCAGCGCCTCTCGTCACTCGCCGGCGAATTCGGTCAGCGCCCGGACTTTCAGTCCTCTCTCCCGAATTCGGCGGCTGCCGCCGAGGTCGGGCAGATCGACGATGGCGGCGACGCCGACGACGTCCGCCTGCAGGCGGCCAAGCAGTTCGAGCGCGGCCAGGATGGTTCCGCCGGTGGCGATCAGGTCGTCGATCAACAGGACCCGTTCGCCCGGCGCCACCGCGTCCCGGTGTATTTCCATGGTCTCGCTGCCGTATTCCAGTTCGTAGTCGACGGAAAGGGTCTCGGAGGGCAGCTTTCCGCCCTTGCGGATCAGGGTGAGACCGGCGCCGAGGGCGACGGCGACCGCGCCGCCGGGGACGAATCCGCGCGCTTCGATCCCCGCGATCTGCTGCGGACGGTCGTCGCGAAACGCGTCGCACAATGCGTCGACCGCAAGTTTCAGCCCCTTCGGATGCCCCGCCAGGGTCGAGATGTCCCGAAACTGGATGCCGGGCACCGGGTGATCGGGGATCGTGCGGATATAGCTCGCGATCTCGCGGCCCAGCCCGGGATCCAGAACCGCGCTCATTGACGGAGGACTCGCCCTGCCACGGTGCGGAGCCGTTCCGCCAATGCCGGGTCGCGGTCTTCGGGCTGGGTGATCACCGCGTATTCCAGAGCGCGCTCGCACCCCATGGGACAGATCTCCCGGTCGGGGTCGTGGGCGCTCGCAACCCTGTGAATGGTGCGCTTGGCCGTTTCCGCGTTGGCGTGCATCACCGACACGATGGCGTTGATGTCGATGTCCCCGTGCTCCGGGTGCCAGCAGTCGTAGTCCGTGACCATGGCCAGCGTGGCGTAGCAAATCTCGGCTTCCCGGGCCAGTCGGGCCTCGGGAAGGTTGGTCATCCCGACCACATGGCACCCGACGACCTCGCGAAAGAGTTTCGATTCGGCGAGAGTAGAGAATTGCGGCCCTTCGATCGCGACGTAGGTTCCGCCGTCGTGCACCGTGGCGCCGGCCTGGCGCGCCGCTTCCGCCAGCAATGCGGCGAGCCGGGCGCATACCGGGCGGGCGAACGGGATGTGGGCGACGCAGCCGGTCCCGAAGAAACTGCTGGCGCGGCTTCGCGTTCGGTCGACGAATTGGTCGACCACGACGAAGTGGCCCGGCGCCATCTCCTCGCAAAAGGAACCGCAGGCGCTGACCGAGACGAGGTCGCGCACGCCGAATTGCTTCAGGGCGTCGACGTTGGCCCGATAGTTGATCTCGGAGGGAGGAATCCGGTGCCCGGATCCGTGTCGGGGCAGGAAGACGACCGAGGTGCCCTCCAGTTCGCCGTAGAGCAAGTCCGAGGACGGAGCGCCCCAGGGGGTCTCGACGGGAATCCATTGCGGATTCTGCATGTCTTCCAGGTGGTATCTGCTGCTGCCGCCGATAATGCCGAGGCTGGCCCTGGGAAGTTTGGTCATCGATTAGCTCTCCTCCCGCCCGCCACGGTTCGGTTTGTTGCAAAAACAGTAGGGTCGTCAACCGCCCCTGTCCAATGGATCGACCCGCCGCGGCGTGCGGCGCCCGGCGGTCGCCGTCAGCGTACGTCCCCGGTGGAACTCGATCTCGAGCGGAGTCCCTTCGGTCGCGTCTTCCGGGCCGCGGAGCACGGATCCGCTGCGCAGGTTTCGGACCACGGAAAACCCGCGGGACAGGGTCTGCCGGTAGCTCAGCGTTTCGAGCAGTCTCGAACGGGAGGCGAGGCGGTCCCGGCACCGCGCCTCGGCCTGCCGAAGCAGCGACGGCCCCAGCCTTTCCCCGGCATGGCGAAGCCGCTCCAGAGCGGGGAACGCCCGCTCGCTCGACGCGATGCCGCGAAGCCGACCCGCGACCGAGTGCAGCCTGTGCCGGTCGAATCCGAGTTCGCGATGCAGCAAGCGGCCGCCGAGCCTGGACGCGGTTGTCGCCAGTTCGCGGTCGAGGCGGCCGAGCTGGGTCCGCATGCCGCGGGACAAGCCGCGCCGGGTGCCTTCGAGCGTACCTTCGAGCGCATGGGCGCGACGATGCAGGAGGACCGGCATAAGACGGGAACGGGCATATCGGAGCCGGGTCTGGCCCCGTTCGAGAACGTTGCCGGCGCCGAACGAAAGGCCTTGGGCGGTGCTGTCGAGCCGCTGCATCGATTCCGACAGGAACGCGTCGACCCTCGGCAGGCTTGCCCGGTTCGCGTCGAGCCGAAGCCGGTGCGTCTTCAGCCGCTGGTGCGCCGCCTGTACGCGCTGCCGATCGAGATTCAGGACGTTCGCGCGGAGTTGCGCCGCCTCCGGAACCGCAAACTCGGCCGCTGCCGTCGGCGTGGGGGCGCGAACGTCTGCCGCATGATCGCAAAGCGCCGTGTCCGTCTCGTGTCCGATCGCGGAGATGACCGGGATGGCGCTCTCGAAGACGGCGCGGACCACGCGCTCGTCGCTGAAACCCGCGAGGTCCTCGACCGACCCGCCGCCGCGCGCAACGATAATCACCTCCGGCCGGGGCACGGGGCCGTCCGGGGGCAGCGCGTTGAACCCTTCGATGCCCGCGACGACCTCGCCCGGGCAGGCGGCGCCCTGGACGGCGGCGGGCCAGACCAGGACCCGTCTGGGAAACCGGTCCCGGATTCGGTGCAGGATGTCCCGAATGACCGATCCGGAGGGCGAGGTTACGACGCCGACGGCGTCCGGAAGCAGGGGCAGCGGCTTCTTGCGTTCCCGGTCGAACAGGCCCTCGGCTTCGAGGCGCCGGCGCAATTTCTCGATCGCGGCGAGTATGGCGCCTTCGCCGGCCATTTCGATCTGCTCGACGATCAGCTGATATTTCGACTGGCGCGCATAGGTGGTGAGCCGGCCGGTGGCGACGATTTCCTGCCCCTCGACGGGCCGGACGTGCAGCCGGCCCACCGATCCGCGCCAGATCACGGAGGCGAGCGTGCTGCGGTCGTCCTTCAGGTCGAGATAGACATGCCCCGAGCTCGGCGTGGCGACGCGGCTCACCTCCCCCCGAACTCGTACCCGCGAGAAACTGTTCTCGACCGTTCCCTTGACGGCGTTGGAAAGGGCCGAGACCGTCCACTCCGTCACGTTGGACGCGCGTGGCTCCGAGCGTTCGTCCTGCATTGCGGGCACCTTTCTGGACTCTTTGTCCGACACCGGAGTCGGAAGCGGCGGAGGGGAGGCGGTTGTTCGTTGCGGGCTTCGCACGCTACAACCGGGAAACTGCGTCGGGCCCGGCCTGGTACGCCGACGCTGGGGCGAGACATGAACATACTGATATTGGGAAGCGGCGGCAGGGAACACGCGATCGCCGAAGCGCTGGCGTCGAGCCGGCGCGTCGAGGACGTGGTCGTGGCGCCGGGCAATCCGGGCACGGCGGAAATCGCGCAAAACCGGCCCGTCGACATTCTCGACCCGGCCCATGTCGTCGCGGAGGCCCGTCGGGCGAACGCCGGACTGGTGGTGATCGGGCCGGAAGCGCCGCTGGCGGCGGGCGTCTCGGACGCGCTACGAGAGGCGGGGGTTCGCGTGTTGGGGCCGTCGAGAGCGGCGGCGAGGTTGGAGACGTCCAAGTCCTATTGTCGCGAAGTCTGCGACGCGGCCGGTGCGCCGTCCGCGCGATGGCGCCGATTCGAAGACGAAGAACCGGCGCTCGCCCATGTTCGGGACTCTCCCGTCCCGCTCGTCGTCAAGGCCGACGGTCTGGCCGCGGGCAAGGGCGTGGTCGTCGCCGCCAGCCGGGGGGAAGCGGAAGACGCGATTCGGGGGATGCTGGGCGGGCGCCTCGGCAATGCCGGCAGGACCGTCGTGATCGAGACGTTCCTGGTCGGCGAAGAGGCCAGCTTCTTCGCGCTTTGCAGCGGGACGCAAGCCTTGGCCCTGGGCGGCGCCGAGGACTACAAGCGCGCCGGGGACGGCGACACGGGCCCCAACACGGGCGGCATGGGCAGCTGTTCGCCGACTGCAGTACTGGATCCGGTCGTGGAAGGTCGCGTGATGGAGCGGATCGTCCTGCCTTGCCTCAGGGAAATGTCGCGCCGGGGCTGTCCGTACGAAGGCGTCCTCTACGCCGGACTGATGGTTCGGGACGGTATGCCGTCCCTGGTCGAGTTCAACGCGCGCTTCGGCGATCCCGAGTGCCAGTCTCTCCTGGCGCGGCTTCGCTCCGACCCGCTCGACCTGCTGGAGGCCGCCGCTGAAGGCCGGGTAGAGGAGATTCGGCCGGAGTGGGACTCCGGAGCCGCGCTCACCGTCGTGATGGCGGCGCCCGGATATCCCGCATCGGCCGAGCGCGGATCCGTGATTCGGGGGATCGGCGCAGCCGGCGGCCTGCCGGGCGTTCGGGTGCACCAGGCGGGCACGGAGTTCCGGGACGGCAGGCTGGTCGCGGCAGGCGGCCGCGTGCTCAACGTGACCGGACTCGGCGCGACCCTGCAGGACGCGCGGAACCGGGCCTACGCCGGCGTCGAGGCGATCGACTGGCCGCAGGGTTGGTATCGTCGGGATATCGGGTCGCGTTCCCTGCGCGGCGGCGACTGACGCGGGGCGTGACGGTCAGAATTCGAACCCGATCAGCAAACACGCATATGCCACTATGACGGCAGGAACGGCGCTGTAGAGGGTCGCCAGGATCGCCGCGCGCCGGTCGATCGCCAACGCCGGGAAGAGTGCGTCCCCGTCGTTGCTGATGGCGTTTCCGATCAGCGCCGCAAACGGAATCGCGCCGTTGATATACAACGTGGTCACGACGAGTTGCGGGCCGCAGCCGGGAACGAACCCGACGAGGATGGCCAGAAGCGGCACCAGCGGAGCAGCGGCGGAAGTCACGCTGCCGAGGTTCAATCCGAGGAAGGCTTCGCTGAGGTCGTAGAGCAGAAACGCGGCAATCACCCAGATGGTGACGAAGGAGGTCTCTTCCGTCACCCGGGTGAACAGGTGCTCTTCGGGACGAGTGGTCACCGACACCGGCGAGAACGCCCAGATCAGTACGGCGGCAAGGACGCCGGCGAGCGCCAGGTCTTCCGCAGCCGGTCCGACAACCTCTGCGATCTCGATCTGCGCTAGCGACAGGATGCCCATGACCAGCCCCGGCGCCGCCAGCGCAAGGAAGAGAACGTCGCGCAGGCGCAAGCGGCCGATCGCCGGGGGAATGCGGCAGGTCCTGCGGACACGGTCCTTCTCCGGATTCGCAATCAACGCGTTTGCCGTCCAGCCTGAGACGACGCCGACGATCAGCGAGACCGGGATGACGACGGCAGCGGCGTCGGGACGCGTGGCGAGCAACAGGAAGGCCGCATCCCCCATGGTCGCGGTCAACGCGGCGATCACCGATCCGAAGCCGATACGGCCCGCCGCATAGGCCGAGACCACGATGATCGCGCCGCCGCAGCCCGGCACCGCCCCGAGCGCGGCCGCGGCCGGAACCTGCCACACGCGATGCCGAAAGAGCAGTTGCGTGCCGTCGACGCGCAGGAGCTTCTCGATTCCGTAGAACAGAAACAGCGTCGCGGCCACGAACACGGACACGTCGACGAAGGCGCCGAGCAGCGCCGCTTCGGCCACTTCGCCCAGGGCGCCGGGAGCTCCGAGAACCAGCAGGAGCGCGAGCGCAAGCGGCATCCGGCGCCAGTCGACCGTATGCGACCGCCACTGGGCGAGGGATGCTGCGCTGACCACGATTTCCCGTGCAGTCATTGTAGCTCCGCGAGCAAACTCTACGCGGCGGAAATGATAATGCGAATGACTCGCAATCGCAACTCGGACTCTCGTTCAGGCGCGTCGCGGCAGCGGGAGGGTTCCGGGGCAGGGGAGGCGTCAGTCGGACTCTCCGAATCCGCTCTCCACCAGCGCGGCGACGGCCGCAAGCGCGTCGACGGCATCCGGTCCGACCGCCCGGACCTGTATGCGGCTGCCCTTCGCGGCCGCCAGCATGAGGAGGTCGAGAATCGATCCGGCGTCGGCGTCGAACCCGTCCCGCGAAACCGTGACCGTCGACTCGAACCGTTCGGCCACCTCCGTCAGCCGCGCGCTGGCGCGCGCGTGCAGGCCCTTGCGATTCCGGATGGTCAGCGGACGCTCGGCCGCCGGCTGAGCCTGCGTCGGCGGAGGGGCGTGCGGCCGCACCGGAGTCGCCTCCAGCCCGCGGGCTGCCGCAGCCGCGGCAGCCGGGCCGAACGAGCGGTTCTCGACCAGGGATATCAACATGGGCAGACTCACTCCGGAGACGATTTCGACCGGAATTCCGATCCGGCCGACCGCCTCGACGGCACGGTTGCCGGGCGAACTGCCCTCCATGTCCGTGGCGACGACGACCCCGGAGCCGTCGTCGAGTTCGGTCGCGGCCCGGGCGACGCTGCCGCAAGGATCTTCGTCGTCGTCCGAGATTCCCAGCGAACGCACCCGCTCGAGGGGACCCGTGACGTGCAACAAGACCGAGTGGAACGCCTGCGCCAGACCGTCATGCGCGACGATGAGGATGCCGGCCCCGCGGCTCGAAGCGGGACGTTCCTCGCGGGAGGTCACGGCAGCAACACGGTGAACCGGACAGCGGTCTCGCCGCGATCTCCCGGACAGTTCTCGACCTTGAGGTCGGCGCCGATGGCGTTCGCCGTCTCCTTTGTCCACCAGAGACCGATGCCGTGGTGCGATGCGGTGTCGTCCTTGCGCGTCGAGAACCACCGCTCGAATATTTCCTCCATGTGGTGTTCGGCAATATGCGGTCCGTCGTTCTCGACCGACAGGGCCACGGAATGCGTCTCGCTGCCGTCCTGGCCCTCCTCTTCGAGACGCGCAAGCCGAACGCGTATCGCGCTGCCGTTGTCGGCGAAGGAAACCGCATTGGTCAGGAGCGCGTTCAGAACGCCTCCGATCTCCTGCGGGTGACCGCGATACTTCCCGTATCCGTCGCCGTCGATTTCGAGACTGGACGTGACTCCCTTGTCGGCGGCCTCCGCCTGGAGTTCGCGGTCGTCGAGGGACTCTCTTACGACTTGCTCCAGATCGAAGGCGGATCTCGGATTGCGTTGCGCATCGACGGACTCGAAGGTGTGCTTGATGAGTCGCTGGATCAGATCGCCGGCGGCGTCGACCCGGTTCAGGGCCGCTTCCACCGCTTCTTGCTGCGAGCCGGACAGGCGCCAGCCTGGAGTGCGTCTATCGTGCCGGCGCTTCAGGAGCGTCGCCGCGAGCCTGATAACGTGGAGATGCCCGGACAACTTGTGTGCAAGTTCCGAGGCCTCCAATTCGCTCCGGCGTATCCTGTCGGATATCGATGACACCATGGTTCGGTAGGCGGTCGCGAGCGCTCCGATCTCGCTTCGATGGCGTGCGAGGGTCGAGAACGAGTCAGCCGCATTCTCGTCGAATGGGACGCGGCGCTCCGAAATGTCGTCGGCCCGCGCGGCCAGCGCCCGGATCGGACGTACGATAGTTCCCGATAAGAGCAGGGAGAGGACGATCGAGACCCCGATGGCAGTCAGGAATAGCAGCAACTGGTCGAATCGCTCTTCCACGAAGAACCGTTCGATGCGCGTACTCCCCCAACTCAGTTCTACCGCGCCGACCGTTTGCCGCCGCGGATCCATGAACGTGCTACCGGTGATCGGCCAGACCACGGTGAGGTTGGCCATCGTGAAATCGTCGGTACGCCGGAAGCGCCGTACGGTCTGGGGCGTGCCGGCGACGAGCGCTTCGTGTACCCAATTCTCCCATGTGCGCATCAGCGGGGCGAGGGCGATAGAATCCGGCGCCAGCGGATTCGCGCCTTTCATGTCGTCCTGGCCTTCGAACCGGCTCGGCGGTCCGTCGTCCGTGTTAAGCGATCTCTCCGCGTCTTCCCGAGTGCTGCCGTTCCTCGCGCCGAAGAGGTGGATTTCTTTCAGCAAATCGGGGTCACGAAGGTCCGAGCGGCTCTCGGGCGGCGGCCAACCGATTAGCCAGTCCACAGCCTGGGAGTATCGCCGTTTCAGGAGGTCCAGCGTGCTCTCCGCCGCTACGAGGAAGGGACCGCGGGCGTCTGGCGAGACCTGGCTGTGAACCGTGTCCACGGCGGTTCTGGCGAATTTGTCGAACACCCGAAACCGGGTGTAGTCAGCCCCGGCTCCCGAGATCTGGGCGATCGGCGTGCCGTCGCCGAAGAGGCGAGCCCAACAAGAACGAAACATGTCGTATTCGTCGAGCGTACTAGCTTGGAGCGCTGCAAATGATTCGCTCTGCCTCAAGCTCCTCGCCAGCGTTGGGTCGCTGCGCATCAGATATCCGACGACCTCCAGAGACAGGCACTTCGAGGCATGTTCGGCGAGACTCGCGGCGGCTTGCTCGAGTTCCTCCACTTTCAGGGGGTAGTATCGCTCCCGTGTGTCTTCGAGGTCCACCAGCGCGGCGAGAAGCAGCAGCATTCCCAGTAGGTTGATCGAGAGGATTCGGACAAAAATGGGAACCCTCCAGGTGCGTGGGACGCGCTTGGAGTTCCCGCGAGTCAGCATGGCCTAGTCCTCCGATTCGACTGCGCCGCCCCCGGGTTCCGAGGCCGGCTCCGTCGGCACCGTCCAGGAGTATCCGCGGCCGTAATGTCCGACCAGGCTGCAGAATTCCTCGTCGACTGCGATGAATTTTTGGCGAATGCGCCGAATGTGCGACACGATGTCCGGTGCCTTGAGATTCCTTCCCGTCGCACCCGGCCTGCAATCGAGGAGAAAACGCTGCAGCTGCTCCTTCGTCCGGCAGTCGTTCGGCCACTCCGCGAGACACGCGACGACGTCGAATTCCGCATCCGTGAGCGGGACGGGTGTCTTATCCCAGAAGGCGCTGCGCGTATCGGGGGCAAGATGGAGCGGGCCGCAAACGATCGGCGTGCCGGACGGAGCCAGGGGCTCGAGGGGCGCGGAAGCCGCGCGGACGGCCTCGGATACCGGTGCGGTCCCCGGGGAAGCCGAAGCGCGGTAGCGTCTCGGACCGTGACGCCGTTCCAGGTCCTTGTGAATGCATGCCGCGACTTTCAGGTATGATTCGCTCTTGTGGAAGAGAGGAATTGCTCCGATCCCAAGTCCCTCGATCCTGTCGCGTATCTCCCGCAAGGGTGCGCCGGTCAAGAAGTACAGGAGGGGCGTGCGCCGGTCGCCCGGATCCCGATTCTGGTTGCGTCTCTTGTAGAGATCGTGAATGAACGCGCAGAGTTCGATTCCGTCATTGGTGCTCGGACAGGTCCTGAGGTGTACGCGGATGTCGAGGACATACGCATCGAAACACTCTTTCCGGGACTTCAGGTATTGCCGCACGCCATCCGGATGTCCGAAGCTCTGCACGTCAAATCCTTCGTCGTCCAGTCCCCGCTCGAGAAATATTCTCGCGTGCAAATCGTCCTCGAAAAGGAGGATCCTGCGCCGAGCAGCGGCAGGCGTGACCGAGGGAGCGGGAGCAGGGGCATTGGGCCGGTTCACGTCGACCTCCCCTGCCAAGAGCAAAATCCGTACGGAATTCTCGGTCGTGTCGAACCGGAGCGGAGGCCGTCTGGCTTCGATCTCGCATGAGAAACGGGGCTGTTGCGTCTTGACACTTCATCCTCCTTTCGCCATACTGATTCGGCGTCGAATATAGCGGAGCTTCGCTCTTAAACAAGTATACCACCCTAGATCGGAGCGTCAATATGCAAAATATGGCGAAATGAAATACTTGTTTTGTTCAATGGGGACAAGCACTTAGGCCGTTCTCGCCGAACGAATGGCGTCATTGGTTCTCTTGAAGCGACCGTACTCCGGACGGCCTACGCCGTTGGCCGGCTTGACTGCCGCCGGGACTCTCCGAGGAAGAAACCGGAGCCTGGAGTCGATGCTGCGGCCCTGGATCGGCGCCGGGACTTCGGTTGGAGACCGCCGGGTCCGCCCGTCGGAAGCCGGGCGGGCATGCGCGGAAACGCCCGACGACGGTACGGACCTCGGACCGCGAGCGAGCCGCGGAGGCGACGGGTCTCGGACGCGGGAACGATGCCGCGGTCTGCAGCCGACGCCCGCGATCGGCCGAGCGGGTCCGGCCGGGTCTTGGACATGGCGAAAGTCAGAGAGTCGGAGGCGCTTCCCGATCGTTCCGGCGGGGCGGGCCGGTGCGCGACGATCGGGAGGGCGAGTCTTCGGACGTCGTCCGATTCCGGTCCGCATGTCGAGGCCGCCGCCGGAGACGCGTCGGTTCGGCGTCGGCGAGACCTCCCGGAGTCCGTGCGGCGTGGCCGACGCGTGCCGGGAGAGACGTTGCGAGGCGGTTCGAATCGGACGAGAGCGGTGCTATTCTCGCCCGTCCACAGGCGACGACGTTTGAGCCTGCGGCCACAGGAGATTCCCATTGCAACAGAGCATTCGTGCGGGCGCGAACGGGTTCCCGCTCGGCGGGACTGTCATCCCGGAACCCGGAGCGACAAGCGTCGCGGCGCTGGTCGAGCGCTCCCTCAGGCAAGGCGAGGGCGTGCTGTCCCGGGACGGGGCGCTCCTGGTGGAGACGGGCGCGCACACGGGACGATCCGCCCGCGACAAGTTCGTCGTACGAGAGGAAGGCATTGCCGATTCGATCTGGTGGGCGGGCAACCGGGCCCTGGAGCCGGAGGGATTCCGGGCGCTGTTGTCGGACATGCTCGAGTACCTCGGCGAGCGGGACTTCCTCGTGCAGGACCTGGACGCCTGCGCCGATCCCGAGTACCGGCTGCGGGTGCGCGTCGTGACGGAACGCGCCTGGCACGCGCTCGCGATCCGGAACCTTCTTCGACCCCCGGAGCCGGCTAGCGTCCGGGCGCCGGATTTCGCGATCCTGCATCTTCCCGGCTTCACGGCCGATCCGGAACGGCACGGCGTACGGAGCGGCACCGCGATCGCGTTCTCGTTCGACCGGAGGCTCGTGCTGATCGCCGGTACGGAGTATTCCGGCGAGATCAAGAAGTCGGTGTTCACCTATCTGAACTACGTGCTTCCTGCGCGGGAAGTCATGCCGATGCACTGCTCCGCCAACCACCGTCCCGACGACAGCGGCGACTCTGCCGTGTTCTTCGGACTCTCGGGGACCGGCAAGACGACCCTGTCCACGGTGCCGGACCGCGTCCTCGTCGGCGACGACGAATTGGGCTGGCGCGACGGCGGGCTGTTCAACTTCGAGGGCGGATGCTACGCCAAGACGCTTCGGCTCTCTGCCGAGCGCGAGCCGGAGATCTTCCGGGCCTCGAACCGGTTCGGCACCGTTCTTGAGAACGTCTCGTTCGATAGCGAGTCTCGCGCGCCGGATTTCGACGACGCGAGTCGGACCGAGAACGGGCGGTCGGCCTACCCGCTGGATGCGGTCTCGAACGCGTCGCCGACGGCCTGCGCCGGCGAGCCCCGTCACGTCGTCATGCTCGCCTGCGACGCGTTCAGCGTGCTGCCGCCGATCTCGCGGCTCTCGATCGAGCAGGCGGAGTACTACTTCCTGTCCGGGTTCACCTCGCGCGTCGCCGGTACCGAGCTCGGCGTGTCGGAGCCTGCGCCGACGTTCTCCGCCTGTTTCGGGGCGCCGTTCCTTCCCCGTCCGCCGGTCCGCTACGGAAGGCTGTTGCGGCGTTGCCTTCAGCGGAGAGCGCCCGCCTGCTGGATGCTGAACACCGGCTGGCTCGGAGGTGCGCCGGGCGAGGGTCGGCGCGTTCCGCTCGAAGCGACCCGTGCGCTGCTGGCCGCGGCGCTGGAGGGAGCGCTCGATTCCGTGCCGATGCGGCGCGATCCGTCTTTCGGATTTCAGGTTCCCTCTGCCGCGCCCGGCATCGACCCTTCGCTGCTCGATCCGGCGGGCGCCTGGTCCGATCCGCAGCGGCACGCCGATGCGGCGCGCCGGCTGGTCGGCCTGTTTCGGGACAACTTCCGGAAGTTCGATTCGCAGGTTCACGCGTCGGTCCGGGACGCTGCGCCCGTCCCTGCGTGATCAGCCCCAGATGCCGCGTCGGATCAGGTTCAGCGTGGCGAGAAGCAGTACCAGGAGCACCAGTCGGCGGAAGACGACCGGATCGAGCCGGTCCTGAATCCGCCGTCCGATCCACATGCCCGCCAGAGTCGGCACGAGGGCGGCGGCCGACCACGGTGCGCTCGACAGATTGAGAACCCCGTTCTCGATATGGCCGGCGACGTACGGGATCGACGCGACCAGCCAGGCCACGCCGGTGGTTCGGACGAATTTGGTCTTGGGAAGACGGAGCGCGAGAAAGTAGGGCAACAGTGCGGTTCCCCACAGGCCTGAGAGGCCGCCGAAGAACCCCGCCGTCAGGCCGAAGGGGACTTCGAGCCAGGGCCGTAGCCCGCGCGGAATCGTCAGGTTCCATTCGCGCGTCTGAAGGAGGGCCAGGGTGAACGCGCCAATTCCGAGAATCAGGATGAGCTGTTGTTCCGGGAGGCGAACGACCAGGCGCGTGGCGGCGAGCGTCGTGCAAAACAGGACGAGGTTCAGGAGCCAGAATTCGCGCAAGCTGTCCAACGCGGCCCGGATACCCGTTTGCTGGGCTTGGAGGACGTTGGTTATTACGGCCGGAATCGCGATCAGCGCCACTACGGTCTGGACCGGCAATACGAAGCTGAGACCGACGAGGAACAACAGCGGCAGCGCGAACCCGATGGTTCCCTTCACGATTCCGGCCGCAACCATGACCGCGACGGCGAAGGCCAGGGCGCCGAGGCCGAGATCGGGCGGTAGGGAAGCGATCATCGGGGAGCGTGGGTCAGTTGAACGCTGGCGCGCAATATAGGACGCTTCGCCGACCGGCGCGGCGCTGAGAGAGGATCGTCATGAACGACAGGCTTGGGGGCGGCGCGGGGCTTCTCGACGCCATGGGGAGGGCGCTCTCCACGGTCGAGCGCTCGCTTCGGGGAATGCGAGAGGCGATGGCGAAACGGTTGAGGCGTACGCCGTCGGGCCGCGTATCGATCCCGGATCGGGAGCAGTTTCCGGCGCATACGTTCGCCTGGTTCGCGACGGTAGCGGAGGGGCTTCGCCAAACGCGGGCGTGGCTGGAGCGTCGTCAGGAAGACGGCGGTTCCGACGAATCGGAACGCGACCTCGCGATCGTGGCGTTCGGCGAGTATCTGGCGCAGTTGTGCGGCGGCGTTCCCATGAGTCAGGGCGAGTTTGCGAGATGGTCCGCCCTGGGCCTCGGCGACGAGAGCGCCCGCATCGCGGGCGATCCTGCGGTGTCGGCGCTGCTCGAGGCCGGAGAAGCCGGGGATTCGGCGTCCCGAATCGCCGCCTGCATGTCGGATACCGGCGCCGACGGACTGTTCGACCGCGACGGACTCGGCGAGGATATCGCCTTGATTCGCGAGCAGTTCCGGCGTTTCGCTCGGGAGCGCGTGCAACCGCAGGCCCATCGGTGGCACCTGGAGGATCGGCTGATCCCGTCCGAGATTCTGCAGGAACTCGCTGCGCTCGGCGTGTTCGGCGTAACCGTTCCGGTGGAGTTCGGCGGATCGGGACTCGGCAAGCTGGAGATGTGCGTGATTTCGGAGGAGCTCTCGCGCGGCTACATCGGCGTCGGCTCGCTGGGAACGCGTTCCGAAATCGCGGCCGAATTGATCCTCGGAGGCGGAACCGATTCGCAGCGGAAGGACTGGCTTCCCGGCGTCGCCTCCGGAGAGGTGGTGCCGACCGCCGTGTTCACCGAGCCGAACACCGGTTCCGATCTCGGGGCGCTGTCGACCCGGGCCGAACGCACGGACGGCGGTTGGTCCGTCACCGGCGCGAAGAACTGGATAACCCACGCGGCGCGGGCGAATCTGATGACGTTGCTTGCGCGGACGGACCCCGGCAGCACGGATCATCGGGGCCTCTCGATGTTCCTCGCGCCGAAGTCTCCGGGGTCCGATTCGGATCCCTTCCCGGACGAAGGCATGAGCGGCAGCGAGATCGGCGTGCTCGGCTATCGCGGCATGAAGGAATACGCGCTCTCGTTCGACGGCTTTGCGGTTTCGGAAGACGCCTTGCTGGGCGGACGCGAAGGGGAGGGATTTCGGCAGCTGATGCGGACCTTCGAGTCGGCGCGCATCCAGACGGCCGCGCGTGCGGTCGGCGTCGCCCGGTCCGCGCTCGAATTGGGCCTCGGATACGCGCTCGACCGGAAGCAGTTCGGCCGGCGCCTGATCGCGTTCCCGCGGGTCTACCGCAAGCTCGCGATCATGGCGGCCGAGATTCTCGTCTCGTCCCAATTGGCCTACGGCGCCGCGCGGGCCAAGGACGCGGGCAAGCGATGCGACCTGGAGGCCGGAATGGCGAAGCTCCTCGGAGCGCGGGTCGCCTGGGCCGCGGCCGACAACGCGCTCCAGATTCACGGCGGCAACGGGTTTGCGCTCGAGTTTCCCATTTCCAGGGTCCTGTGCGACGCCAGGATTCTCAACATCTTCGAGGGTGCGGCCGAGATTCAGGCCACCATCATCGCGCGACGCCTGCTCGAGGAAGCGTAGGCACGGCGGAGCGTCGCGCCGTCCTGGTTGGGCGAAGCTACAGCGACATCGCCTCCGGCGGCGTGGGCGGGGCAAAGGGATATCCGCCCCAGACCGACTGGTCGAAACTGACTGCGGCTCCGGTCATCATGCCCGAATCCGCAGACGCGAGAAACGCCACGGCGCGCGCCACCTCGGCCGGATCCAGCAGGCGGCCGAACGGCTGCTCGGCCGCGGCCGCTTCGAGCCAGTTCTCCGGCGCGCCGTGATAGGTGCGCTGAATTCGATCCTCGCCGTCCGACGCCATCCAGCCGATGTTGAGTTGGTTGACCCGGATCCGGTTGCGCAGGAGGGCGAAGGCGGTGTTCCGCGTCAGCGTCTGCAGCGCGCCCTTGGACGCGCAGTAGGCCGAGATAAACGGTTGGCCTGTCATCGCGCTCATGGATCCGACGTTCACGATCGCGCCCTCGATTCCCTCGCGGATCATGACCTTCGCCGTATCTTGCATGAGAAAGAACGGGGCTCGTACGTTGATCGCCATCATGCGGTCGAAGAGGTCCTGCGAGGTGTCGAGAATGTCGCCGCGGTCGGTAATGGCCGCGACGTTCACCAGAACGTCGACCCGTCCGAAGCGGCGATCGGCAGCCGCGACCACGCCTCGGCAGTCGTCCACGGAGGCCAGATCCGCCCGCGTGAAGCGGACCGGTACGCCGGTATCCCGCGCGATCTCCGCGGCGACCGCCTCGCCGTTTTCGCGATTGCGGCCGCAGGTGACGATTCCGGCCGCGCCGGAGGCGGCAAAGCGGCGTGCGACGGCCGCCCCGAGACCCTGGGTCCCGCCGGTGACGATCGCGATCTTTTCGTCCAGTCGATTCATTCCTCCACCTCGTAGCCGGCTGCGCCAAGGACGCGCATGAGTTCCTTCTGGCCCTTGAAGGCCATTTCCAGCGGCGGGCTGAGCGCCGGATCCTGTTCCGCCTCCACGACGAACCAGCCTTCGTATCCGTAGGATGCGAGTCGGGCGGCGATGGCCTCGAAATCCAGCGACCCGTCTCCGGGCACTGTGAACGCGCCCTTCAGGACGGCATCGAGAAAACTCTCCGAATTCCGGTCCAGGGAGTCCACCACGGACTTGCGAATGTCCTTCGCGTGCACGTGATTGATCCGGCGGTGATGCTTGTCGACGACCCGGAGCGGGTCGCCGCCGGCGAAGGCCATGTGGCCGGCGTCGAACAACAGCGGCAGCGCCTCTCCCGAATGGTTCATCAGGAGATCCAGATCCCTTTCCGTCTCGATCGGCGCCGCCATGTGGTGGTGAAACGAGAGGGGCATTCCCGAATCGGCGCACCACTCCGCGAATGCCGTCATTTTGCGGCCGTATGCGCGAATGTCTTCCTCCGAGAGCCGGCGCCGAGTGGCCAGGGGCTTGGTGCGGTCGCCCTGAATCGTGCCGGCGGTCTCGCCGTAGACGATGCACGGAGCGCCGAGCGCGACGAACGCCTCCATCTGCTCCGCGATCCGGTCCTTCTCCTCCTCGACCGTCCCGTCCAGGAGCAGGCCGGAATGCCAGCCGCCGCAGATCCGGATTCCGTGGCGTTCGAGGATCGGCCCGAGTACGGCGGCGTCCATCACGAAGCGCTGGCCGGTCTCCATGCCCGCGTATCCGGCCTGCCGGGCTTGCCGGAAGCACTCCTCGACGGTGACGTCGACGCTGAGTTCCGGCAGGTCGTCGTTCCACCAGGCGATGGGCGAGATGCCGAGCCGAGCCTTCATGTTCCCTCCCCTCCAGGGGTGCGCGGGCCCGCCTCGCCTCCGCCCGTGCGCGGGCTGTCGCAGCGCGGCTCCGTCCTCCGTCGCGCACAGCATACCCGTCCGCCGCTTCGTACTCGACCCGTGGACGCCGCCGGCGGCCGCGCCGTACGCACCCGTCCGGGGGGAAGATCGCGGAACGAATCCGGTCCGATCCGTGGGGGAATCCGGACGCCGGGGCGTCGCGTTGCGTCGCGTCCGGCGCGTGCGTGCGACTTGACGCGAACCGCCGGAGGAACCTATGCTACGGTTGAGGGAAGGAAACGGACTCTCCGGTGACGAGGGTAGAGGCTCATGGGGCAAAGACGTGGCCGGAATTGCGTATGTCTGCGAAGCGTCGTTCGGCCGTCGCAGCCGGTCGTCGGGCGGTGAACGGCCATGAGCCTGCTGGAACTTGACGGAGTCTCGAAGAGTTTCGGCGCGATTCAGGCGCTTCAGGACGTCGATCTCAGAATCGACGCCGGCGAGGCGCTCGGGTTGATGGGGGACAACGGCGCCGGCAAGTCCACCCTGATGAAAATCATCGCGGGGAACTATCCTCCCACCGAGGGCGCAATTCGCATCGACGATCGGGAAGTCCACTTCAGCAAGCCGATCGACGCGCGCCGGTGCGGAATCGAGATCGTCTATCAGGATCTCGCCCTTTGCGACAACCTGACGGCTGCCGCAAACGTGTTTCTGGGCCGCGAGCTCAAGCGCGGGTTCGGCCCGATCCGCTATCTGGACTACGGAGCGATGTACCGTCGCGCCGCCGCGCTGTTCACCGAGTTGAAGTCTGAGACCCGCCCCCGCGACGTCGTTCGCCAGATGTCCGGCGGGCAGCGGCAGGCGGTCGCCATCGCCCGCACCCGGCTGTCCGATCCCAAACTGGTGCTGATGGACGAGCCGACCGCCGCGATTTCGGTCCGCCAGGTGGCGGAGGTTCTCAGCCTGATTCACCGGCTGAAGGAGACCGAGCACGCGGTGGTGCTCGTCTCCCACCGCATGCCGGACGTATTCGAGGTTTGCGACCGGGTCGCCGTGCTGCGGCGCGGACAAAAGGTGGCGGACAAGCGCATTTCCGACACCAGTCCCGAAGAGGTCACGGGCCTGATCACGGGAGCGATCGCCCAGGCATGACCGACAATCCGAACCAGAGCCACGCCGCCATCGACGAGAGCGTCACGGGACGCAGCGAGATGACGCCGCTGCAGGGGATGTTGCGCACCCAGCCGTTCTGGGTGTTCGTGGCGATCGTCATTATCGGCGTCGTCATGACCTTCGTGTCGGACGTGTTTCTGACCGAACGCAACCTCTTCAACATCACGAGGAACTTCGCGTTCTTCGGGATCATGGCGCTCGGCATGTCGGCGGTGATCTGTACGGCCGGAATCGACCTCTCGGTCGGTTCGCTGATGGGGCTGACCGGCATCGTCGCCGGCCTGGTCATGCAGATGGGATTCCCCATCTGGATCGGCTTTCTGGCGGCCATGGGCACGGCTGCCCTCGTGGGCGGGATCAACGGGGTACTGATCGCGCATCTGCGTATGGCTCCCTTCGTGGTGACTCTCGGCATGCTCGCGATGGCGCGCTCCATCGCCATGGTGATCTCCAACAACAAGATGATCTACGAATTCGGTCCCGACCAGGACCTGTTCGAGTGGATTGGGGGCGAGAGCGTGTTCGGAGTGCCCAACCCGGTCTGGGTGCTGGCCATCCTGACCGTGGTGTTCTGGTGGGCGTACCGGTATTCGACCTGGGGACGGTGGGTGTTCGCGGTCGGCGGAAACGCGGAGGCGGCCAAGCTCGCCGGCATTCCGGTCGAGCGCGTGATCATTTCCGTGTACGTGATCTGTTCGCTCTGCGCCGGGCTCGCGGCGTTCCTGATGGTCGGCTGGTTCGGCTCGGTGACCAACGCGCTGGGTCTGACCTACGAACTGAACGTGATCGCCGCGACCGTGATCGGCGGCGCCAACCTGATGGGCGGAGTGGCTTACGCGCTGGGTGCGCCGATCGGCGCCGCCCTGATGGAGTTGATACGGAATTCCCTGCTGCTGGCCGGCATCGACGCGCTCTGGCAGCAGTTCTTTGTCGGTCTGTTCCTGATCCTCGCGGTATTGCTGGAGCAGATCCGCAATCGCGGCGGAGCGTGACGCTTCCCGCATCTCACAACCGAAACCTCATGACATTGGAAAGGGAGACGATGAAAAAGCTACTGTTTGCGACCGTCGCCGCCGCCATTGCCCTGCCGGGCGTCGCGGCTGCGGAATACACCTTCGCGCTCGTGCCGAAGGCGATGAACAATCCGTTCTTCGACCTTGCGCGCGACGGCTGCTACAAGGCTCAGGAAGAGCTCGACGACGTGACCTGCCACTACATCGGACCGGGCGAGCATACGGAGCTGGAACAGATCCAGATCGTACAGGACCTGATCAGCCAAGGCGTCGACGGAATCGCGGTCGCGCCGTCGAACGCGCCGGCCATGGGCAAGGCGCTCAGGGTCGCCGTTGAAGCGGGAATCCAGGTCATCACCTGGGATTCGGACGTGCTTCCGGAAGACGCGGAGGTCCGTTCGACCTATGTCGGCACGAGGAATTACGACATCGGCGTGAATCTCGCCAAGCTCGTGATGCAGATGCAGCCCGACGGCGGAACGATCTGCCTGCAGACCGGCGGCGCGGCGGCCGCCAACCACAACGAGCGGCTTCTCGGAATCCGCGAGACGCTCGCCGGCGGAATGCTCGGAGATCCTCCGGGACCCATGCTGGCAGGCGAGGGCGGCTGGACCGAGATCGACGGTTGTCCGCTCATCACGGACGACGACGGCAACAAGGCCATTCAGGGAATGACCGACATTCTCGCGCGCGAGACCGATCTCACGGCGTTCATCTCGACCGGCGCATTCACGCAGTGGTTCGACAACGCCTACCGACAGGCCGCCGAGCCCTATCAGGCGAAGATGGCGTCCGGCGAACTCACCCTGGTGGTGGCCGACACGCTTCCGATGCAGATGGGTCAGCTTCGGGACGGCCTGTCGAACGGGCAGGTCGGCCAGCGTCCGTTCGAAATGGGCTACCGGGCCATGTACATCCTGAAGGACCTCGCCGAGGGCAAGGAAGTCGAGGATCCGATCTACACCGGCCTCGACGTCTGCATGGCGGACAACGTCGACTCCTGCCTCGCGCAGTGACGCAAGGCTGACGACTTCTGCGGCGGCGCGGTCGTTCGTGCCGCCGCGCTTCTCCAGTTTCTCCAGACCGGTATTGCGCGCCGCACCTGGCGGCCCGCTTCGAGAACGAACGGGTCTGACGGTTTCCGAGAGAATCCCGTAGCGGCCAGCGTGCGGGGCACATTCCGCCCGTCCCGAACGAGTCCGCCGCCGTCAAGGATCGGATCTCGGCAACGGGAAGACCTCCGTTCGGAGACATCCTCGCGTGAGTTGGGTGACGGTCGACGCGGCGACGACGTCCCTGGCGCGCAGACATGGGCGCATCCCGTGCCCGGAACGAGGGCACTGCCGCGTTCGTCCCGGTAACCCGTCGATGCGTTCGCGCCTGCGCCGAGGGCGTGGTCGATGGAGGGTCGATTGCGACCTGTGCGCGTCGCAGACGGTCGGCGGGACGAAGCCGGCGAGGTTCGGCGCAGGCTGGCCTACGCGCCCCAGACGCAGACCTTCCTTCCGTCCCGGGATTCCTCCCGAGTGAACAGCTTCTCTTCCCAGGTCTTTTCCGGGTCGCGATCAAACACGACCAGATGAGCCGAATCCGCGCCGCACCGGTCCAGATACTCCAGGGTCTGCTCGACGCCCGACCGGAGGGTCGCCTCCATCCCGCCGCGCTTGATCTTGCATTCGATCACGTGCTTGCTCGGCGCGACATGCGATTCCGGAGCGTCCGGACAGGACCTCGAAGGCCAGACGATCAGAAGGTCCGTCCGTCCGCGTCCGAGCCCGTATTCCCGCTCGATTCGACCGCCTCCGTTCACGATGCGCTGGAGAAACGCCTGCAGCAGCAGTTGCGGCCCGGCTTCCCGATACTCGAACCGCTCGATCCAGTGCTCCGAGTGCTCACGATAGAACTCTTGAAACGCCGCGAGCAGTCGCCCGAGGTCCAGTCCGCCGTCCTTGCGTACGTACCACTCGGTCTCGTGCGGAATCTCCTCCTCGCGGGCATGCAGGAGCGCGCGCGGAATGACCTCCCGATAGACGGGATTGGCGATTTTCCGGGGGGGCTGAAGGGCGATGAGGCCGAGGTCGCGAGCGTATTCCACGTCGTCCGGACGGGAGGCGTGGTCGCGTTGCCCGCTGAGAATCGGCCCGATCACGCGTCGTACGCGCGGCTCGTGGAGTCGCTCCGTCAGCTGACGCAAGTGCGTTTGACGGCCTTGAACCAGTTCCTCCCGTGCCTCCAGGATCGCTTCCGCGTCGATCGTCCGGGTCCGGTCCCGGCCCGAAGGGTTTCGAAAACACGCCTGGTGGGCGAGCGCATTGACCAGCCAGGGTTGCCCGCAACTCTGCCGCCATACTTCCGAAACCGCCTCTTCAGCGAACGCCTGTCCGGTCTCCGCGGTATGCTGTGCCAGCAACGCGCGGACCTGCTGGGCATCGAAATCGCCCAGTCGCAGGGACTCGGCCTTGATATTGAATGCGCTTCCGCCGGTAACCGACGTTCCGCTCTCTTCCGAGTGAATTTGGTAGTCCCTCACGTCCCGGACGCCGCAGAGGATCACGCTGCTGGGAAACTTCCCCGGACGCCGATGGAAGCCGGCCCGCAGCTGACGAAGCACCGTTAGGAGAGTATCGCCAGCGAGGGCGTCGATCTCGTCGAGAAGCAGCACCAGGGGGCGGGGATCCTGAATTGCCCACTCCGACAGCAAGGCGTTAAACGCCATCATCGGACCGTCGATCGACAACATGCTCTCCAAAACCGAATCCGGCCAGTGATCGTCGAGCGTGAGCCGGGCTTCGAGCGAAATCGCGGAGAGCACCGCCTGGACGCCCGCGGCTACCGGCTGATGGCGGGACTGTCCGACTTCGACGTTCGCGTATACGCATCGGTAGTTGTCGGTCGCGTTCAGGCGGTCCCTGAGGGCGAGAAGAACCGACGTCTTTCCCGTCTGCCGGGGCGCATGCAGGACGAAATACCGGCGCGCCCGGATGAGCGTCAGAACCTCGTCGAGGCGAATGCGATCCAGCGGCGGGACGAAGTAGTGCTCGGCGGGTTCCACCGGACCGGTCGTGTTGAAGAATCGACCCGGCACCGTGCAACACCCCGACCTTCGAAAACGCGACGACGATCATACCGCAAGCGGCGGAGTCGAGTCGCCGTGCGGCGTCGCGCACCCGTGGCGACAGGTTTTACGCGCCGCCGAGATCCAGCTCTTCCGCCGCGCAGGCGGCGCGAACGATTTGCGCGGCCAGCCGGGCGGCGCGCCGAAGGTCTTCCGGGCTCACCTTGTCGCGCGTGTCGCCCTTCGTCAGCACGTAGCGCATGTTCGAGTCCGGCCTGTCGAAGCCGGCGAGAAGGCGGCAGGCCGGAATTCCGGCGACGGCGAAGGGGTAGTGATCGGAATTGCGCACCAGCGGTTCCATCAGCGTGAGCGGAATTCCGCATTCGCCGGCGACGCCTTCGAGAAATTCCGCCAGCCGCGGGAAGCCGCTGTAGAGCGCGGCCAGGTTCGGCGCCCCCGCGACCGAGTCGAGATTGACGTTGAGGACGATTTCCCGCCGCTCCCGGTCGTTCAGCCCGGCGACGTAAGCCTCGGAACCGAGGAGGCCCCATTCCTCGATCGAGAACAGGCAGAGCCGCAGGCCGCGCCGCAGGCCGCCGCCGCACGCCGCTTCCGCCGCGGCCAGCGCGGCGGCGACGCCGCTGGCGTTGTCGATCGCGCTCTCGGCGAGATCGTGTCCGTCGAGATGCGCCGAGAGGACGACCCATTCCGGCTTCTCTCCGGGAAATTCGAGCAGGAGCGTCTCGGTCTCTGCCGGTCCGCTCCGCACGTCCAGCGACAGGCGGGCGCGGGCGCCTTCCGCCGACGCGATCGCCGCGGCCGCATCGCTGCAGATGCCCGCGGAAGGCAGCGGCGGCGCGTCGTCGAATCCCGCGCCGCCGCCGGCCGGGCCGGGAAGGTCGCCGGTGAGGGCGATGAGGAAACCGGCCGCGCCGCCGGCTGCGGCCCATCCGTATTTTCGGGCGCGATGCACATGGTCGGCGGCGAACATGAACTCGTGGCGCACGAGGGCGATGCGGCCCCGGAGCGCGCCGCTGCGGCGCGCGAAGTCCGCTTCCCGACCGGGCCCGAGGTCCAGGACCTCCGCCGTCAGGCCGCCCGCGGGCGTCGCCGGAGACTGCAGCAGCGGATAGGTTTCGAACAGCTGCGGAACCGTTTCGACACGCAACGTTCCGCCGAGCGGTCGCCACCCGTCGTACGGCAGGGGTACGGCGCGGAAGCGGCCGCCGTGGCGGTCCGCGAGGACGCGCAGACGGTCCGCCAGCATCGATCGGGCGGCCGCCTCCGACGGCGTTCCGCTGAGGCGCCCGCCGAGCCGGCACAGGGCCTCGAAATCCGGCCAGGGGTTGATATTGGTCAGTCTCTCCGCACGCACGATCGCGCTCCTCCGGCAAACTTCCGGTCGGCCCGGGCACCAGGATAGCCTTGCCCTTCCGATCCGGGCCCGATCGGCGGGGCGGCGAATTGACAGGTTCCGGCGAACGGGGATATCTAGCATACGGCAAGCCCATCCGGGAGCCTGCAGCAGAATCCTAGCTAGGGAGGAATCGACCCGAAATGTCTGGCAAACATCTTTCTCGCCGCGCCGTGCTGAAGACCGGCGGAGCCGTGATCGGCGCTTCCGCGCTCGGCGCGACCGGTAGCGTTTTCGCCGCCGCGCCCGGGGGCAGGGTCGAAGCGCCGACCCTGACTACGTCTACCGCGAAGTTCGATCCGGTCCGCCCCGAGACGGCGCGCCTGATCTCCCAGGCGGCGAAGCAGATCGGGTTCGAGATCAAGGCCAATCCGATCGATTACAACCAGGGCATCCAGAAGGTCATCATGCAGCATGACTACGACTTGTTCCTGGTCCGTCTCACCGGCGCGTCGGTCCGGATCGATCCCAACGTGTTCATTCACGGGGTGCATCACTCGTCCAACCATCGCCAGGGCGGGTTCAACTGGACCGGTTACAGGAACGAGAAGGTGGACGCGCTGGCGGAAGCCCAGCAGTCGGAAATGGACGTCGAGAAGCGGCGCGAACTCGTCTACGAGGCGCAGGCGCTGATCAACGCCGATCAGGCGAACAACGTCGTGGTGTATCCCAAGATGACCAACGCCTACCGGTCGGACCGGATCAGCGGCCTGGTTCCGCAGATGGGGGAGGGTATCGGTAGTTTCTGGACCGACCTCTCGATGGTGCCGGCGGGCGGCGACGGCTATGTCCGCACCGGCGCCACGGTCGCGCTCAAGAACCTGAACCCGATTGCGGTCCAGGACGCCAACGAGTTCAAGGAACTGCGCATGATCTACGACCGGCTGTTCCGGGTCGGCCCGGACGGCCGCGCGCGACCCTGGGCAGCCACGTCGTTCGCCGTCGTCGATCCGACTACCATCGACATCGAGCTGCGCTCCGGCATGAAATGGCATGACGGCATGCCGGTCACGGCAGAGGACGTCAAGTTCTCGTTCGACTACCAGAAGCAGTGGGAAGCCCCGTTCTTCCGCGCGTCGCTCGAGAAGGTCGACTCGGTCGAGATCACCGGCGCAAACAGCCTCCGGTTCTCGTTGACCGAGCCGTTCTCTCCGCTGCTCTCCAACCTGTTCGGGGCGATTTTCATCATCCCGCAGCATGTCTGGCGCGACATTCCGGAGAACGTGGACGTTTCCGACCCGCTGAACTACGCCAACGCGAATCCGGTCGGCAGCGGCCCGTTCACCTTCGACTACTGGGACCGCGGCAAGGAGATGAAGGTCTCGGCCAATGCGGACCACTTCAACCCGCCCGCCTGCGCCGGGATCATCCGGATCGTCTACGGCAGCCACGACGCCATGGCCGCCGCGATCGAGAAGGGCGAGTGCGACCGCACCCGCTACATCATCAAGCCGAGCCTGATGGACGATCTGAACAAGCTGGACAACGTGGTCGGCCAGGGCTACCCGAGCCACGGCTTCTACTGCCTGAGTTACAACCTCACGAAGCCGCCGTTCGACAACGCGACGATTCGCCGGGCGATGGAATACGTCATCCCCAAGGACCTGATTCGCGACGTGGTGCTGGGCGGACATGCGGACAACGGCGGCTCGGTGATCGGACCGGCCAACGGCTTCTGGCATAACGAGGCCGTCACCGCGCCCTCCCAGGATCTCGACCGGGCGCGCACGATTCTGGCCGACGCCGGCTTCACCTGGCAGGACGGCATGCTGCACTATCCGGGCTAGACCCGGTCGCCGTCGGGCGGCAGGGTTCGCCCGCCGTCCGACGGCCTCGCTCCTTCCGAGACCCGAAAACGCCGGAACCGACCATGCGGGAATACGTCGCCCGTCGCGTACTCTATTCGCTCTTCACGATTTTCGCGGTCGCGACGGTCCTGTTCGTGATGTTCCGCATGATGCCGGGAGATCCCACCGCGCAGGTCATCAGCCCGGCTCTCGATCCCGCCGCCCAAGAGCGCCTGCGGGAAGCGTTCGGCCTCGACCGGCCGATCTACATGCAGTATCTGATCTATCTTAAGAATCTGGTGACGCTCGACTGGGGCCGCTCCTTCACCAGTTCCGAGAGCGTCTTCGACATCCTGATCTATCGCACCTGGAATACGCTGCTGCTGATGGTCGCAGCCATGTGCCTGACGCTGGCGATCGGCATCAATCTCGGAATGGTGATGGGCTGGCGGCGGGGCGGCCGGCTCGACGTCGGCAGCACCGTGGTGTCGATGATCTTCCAGTCCGCGCCGCCGTTCATCACCGGAATCCTGCTTCTGATCGTGCTCAGCTACAACCTCGACCTGTTTCCGACCGGCGGCATGCACAGCCCGGGGGTGCGCCCGACCAGTCTGCTGGCCTTTCTCTTCACCCGCGACTTTCTGGACCATATCGTCCTGCCGACGGTCACCATCACCGCCTACTACCTGGCCACGCCGATGCTCATCATGCGCGACAGCATGCTCGAAGTTCTCGGCAGCGACTTCATCGAGTTCGCGCGGGCCAAGGGGCTGCCGCCCCATGTCGTCATGATCCGGCATGCCGCGCGCAACGCCCTCCTGGCGGTCACGACCGTGTCTTCGATCCTGCTGGGCTTCGCGATCGGCGGCCAGGTCATCGTCGAAACCGTATTCTCCTGGCCCGGCATGGGGCTCCTGATGGTCGAGGCGGCCTCGTCGCACGACTATCCCGTCGCCCAGGCGTCGTTTCTCATGCTCGCCGCGATCGTGATCGTGATGAACCTGATCGCTGACATCTCCTACAGCTACCTCGATCCGCGCATCGAGGTGGGCGGCTAGCGAGGCGGCGGCATGAAGATCGACGCCGTCGAACTCTACGCCCTTTCCGTTCCCTTCGTGACGCCCTATCGGCTCTCGAGCGTCTACGGCACGGTCACCCACAACCATTCGATCCTGGTGCGGCTTCGGACCGACGGAGGACCGGACGGATGGGGCGAAGCGAATCCGATGCCCCCCTTCACCGAGGAAACCCCGAACGGGGTCTTCAACTTGCTCGAGGAGCGGCTCGCACCGACGCTGCTCCGCTCCGACGCCGAAAACATCGCGCGGTGCCGCCGCCGGATGGACGACCTCCTGCCCGGCAACCCCACCGCCAAGGGCGCGATCGACATGGCGCTTCACGATCTCGCCGGCAAGGCTGCGGGATGGCCTGTCCACCGGTTGCTCGGAGGCCGCCTGTCGGACTACCTAGAGGTCCTCTGGCCGATCGGAGTCGGAACGCCGGAGGAGGACACGATCGCCGTCGAGGCCCGGGCGGCCGACGGATTCCGGACCTTCATGATCAAGATGGGGGCACAGCCGGTCGAGGACGAGATCGAACGCGTGGCCGCCCTGACGGACCGGTTCCACCCCGAAATCCGTTTCGTCGTCGACGCCAATCAGGGCTGGAGCCAGGCGGAGGCGTTGCGCTTCGTGCACGGCGCGAACCGTTATCCGCTGGCGCTGATCGAACAGCCCGTCGACCGCCGGGACGTCGACGGAATGGCGCGTCTTCGCGCAGCTTCGATCGCGCCGGTCTCGGCCGACGAGAGCGTGGTCTCGCTGCACCAGGCAGCGGAGCTCGTCCGCGCCCGCGCGGTCGACACCCTGAGCCTGAAGGTCTCCAAGAACGGCGGCATCGCCGCCACCCGGGAGATCGCGACGCTGGCCTCGGCCAACGGCTTGACCTGCCTGATGAACAGCATGCTGGAATGCGGCGTGACCCAGGCCGCCTCGCTGCAGCTGGGCTGCACCCTGGACAACCTTCTCAATTGCGGCCACGCCTACATGTCGACCCTGAGACTGGCGGACGACTTCACCGACTTCGGCGACCTGGTAATCGAGGGCCGCGTACTCGTCCCGGACCGGCCGGGCCTCGGCGTCCGGGTCGACGAAGACAAGGTAGCGGCGCTCGCCTTGCGTCGCGCCCGCGTCGGCGGAGCGCCGGCGGTGCGGGGCGGCACGGTATGAATACGGGATCCCGTTCGTCGCTGCCGGCGTCGGCCGGGCGCGCGCTTGCCGCCCGGCTCGGCCCCGCCTTCGCGCTGCTGCGCAACCAGGGCGGCATCATCTGGTCGAACGGCCTGGGCCGGGTCGGCGCGGTGATTCTCCTCTTCTTCGGGGCGGTCGCGATCCTGGCGCCTTGGCTTGCGCCCCACGATCCGTGGGAGTCGCTGCGCGACGCCTCCGGCAGCATTGCCGTGATGCGGCCGCCGTCGCTGGAGTTTCCGCTCGGGACCACTACGCTGGGCCGGGACATCCTGAGCCAGATGATCCATGCCGCCCAGTCCACGATGCTCATCGGACTGGTCTCGGGGGCCATCTCGATCCTGATCGGCGCCAATATCGGCTTGCTGGCGGGCTACTACGGCGGCAAGCTCGACGAAGTGATGATGCGCTTTACCGACGTCATCTACGGCATGCCGTTCCTGCCCTTCATCATCGTGCTGATCTCCCTGTTCGGCCGCAGCCAGTGGTTCGTCGTCCTGGCGATCGTGGTGATCATCTGGCGAACCTCGGCCCGGGTCGTACGGGCACAGACGATGGCCCTGAAGCAGCGGCAGTTCGTCGGGGCCGCCAAGGTGCGCGGTTGCAGCGACTTCCGCGTGATCTACCGCCATATCCTGCCGAACATCCTGCCGCTCCTGCTGCTCTATACGGCGTTCAACATCGCGTGGTCGGTGGTCGCGGAAGCGGGGGCGAGCTTTCTCGGGTTCGGCGACCCCGATCAGCTGACCTGGGGCGGCATGCTCTACGACCTCTGGATCTCCGGCAAGTCGAGGGTCGCCTGGTGGTGGTTCGCGGCCCCGTCGATCGCGATCGTCCTTCTCGTCAGCGCGCTGGTCTTCGTCAGCCGCGCCTACGAGGAAGTCGCGAACCCCCGGCTTCGCCAACGCTGAGGGAGGCGGGCGATGCTGCTGGACATCCGCGATCTCCGGGTCGGCTATTCGACCGGCCAGGGCGTCGTGAAGGCCGTCGACGGCGTCACCCTGTCGATCGGCGAAAACGAGGTGCTCGGCATCGCCGGCGAGTCCGGCTGCGGCAAGACCACGCTGATCAAGGCGCTGATCCGGCTTCTGCCGACGACCGCGGAGGTCTCGGCCGAGCGCATCGGATTTCGCGGACGCGACCTGCAGACCCTCTCGGAGCGGGAGTTCCGCAAGGAGATCCTTTGGAACGAGATCTCGCTCGTGCCGCAGAGCGCGATGAACTCCCTCGATCCGGTCTATCGCGTCGGGGACCAGGTTGTCGAGGCCATTCGCGCCCATCGCGACACGCCGCGCAAGGAGGCGCGCGAGCGCGTCGCCCACCTCTTCGACGTCGTCGGCCTGCAGTCCGGCCTGATGGACAGCTATCCGCACGAATTCAGCGGCGGAATGCGCCAGAGGGCGATGATCGCCATGGCGCTGGCCCTCGATCCCGGCCTGATCGTCATGGACGAGCCGACCACGGGACTCGACGTGCTGGTGCAGGAGAGGATCATCCGCAAGCTGCTCGAGATCCGGCGCGAACTGAAGAGCTCGATTCTGTTGATCACGCACGACATCTCGGTCATTGCGGAGATGAGCGACCGCGTCGGAATCATGTATGCCGGGCGCCTGATGGAAGTCGCCCCGGCCGACGATCTGTTCCACAGCCCGTGCCATCCCTATTCGCTGGGGCTCAAGAACGCCTTTCCGAGCATCCGATCCATGGAGCGGGAGCTGATCTCGATCCCCGGCTCGCCCCCCAACCTGCTCGGCGAAATGCCCGGCTGCGCGTTCGAGGGGCGCTGCCCGTTCGCCGTGGAGCGGTGCGCGGTCGAGCGGCCGTCGGACCGGACCGTCGGCCCCGAACATCTCGTCTCCTGTCATCGCCTGGCGGACGCCGAGGCGATGCGGGCGCTGGCCAGCGCGAAATCGACATGGCAATTCTCGAAGTCTCGGGCCTGACGCGGCATTTCGAGATCCGGCCGGGGCTGCTCGGCCGGCTGCTCTCCGGCAAGCGCCGGCAGACGATCAAGGCGGTCGACGGCGTCAGCTTTACGCTGGAGGAGGGGTCCATACTCGGACTGGCCGGCGAGTCGGGATGCGGCAAGTCGACGACGTGCCTTCTGATCGCCAAGCTGCACGAGCCGACCGCCGGCTTCGTCCGCTTCAAGGGGCGCGACATCGCCGGACTCGCCGGGGCGGACCTGCGCGACTACCGGCTTGCGGTCCAGCTGGTCTTCCAGGACCCGTACGAATCGCTCAATCCCCGTTTCACCGTTTTCGACCAGGTGGCCGAGGGGCCGCGGGCGCTCCGCGTGTGGGGTCGGGAGGAGACGGCCCGCCGCGTCCTCGAGACCCTCTCGCTCGTCGGTCTCCGACCGGAGGAATACAAGGACCGCTATCCCCACCAGATGAGCGGAGGCGAGCGCCAGCGCGTGGGGATCGCCTGCGCTCTGGTGCTGGAGCCGGAGCTGGTGATCGCCGACGAGCCGCTCTCGATGCTCGACGTGTCGATCCGGGCGGGCATCCTGGACCTGATCCGCGATCTCTCGGCGCGCCTCAACTTCTCCTGCATCTACGTCTCGCACGACCTGTCGATCCTGTCCAACGTCTCGGACCGGCTACTGGTCATGTATCTCGGAATGACGATGGAATACGGGCCGACCGAGCAGGTGATCCGGAATCCCCGGCATCCCTATTCCAGGGCGCTGGTCGAGGCGCTGCCGATTCCCGATCCGCGCTATCGCCGTCCCGTACCGGCCATCCGGGGCGACGTCGCGCGGCCGATCGATCCGCCGCCGGGTTGCCGGTTCGCTTCCCGCTGTCCGCTGGCGACGGACGTCTGCCGCGAGGATCCGCCGCCGGCGATGCGACGGGTCGGTTCCGGCCATCGGGCCGCGTGCCATTTGCTGGAGGCGATGCCCGGGGACGCGACGGCATGAGCGACTCGGACGTCGCCGTGATCGGCGGCGGGCTGGTCGGCGCGTCGATCGCCTGGGGACTGGTTCGCAAGGGGCGCCGCGTCGTCCTGTTCGACGAGGGGGACGCGGCGCTGCGCGCCTCGCGGGGAAATTTCGGGTTGGTCTGGGTCCAGGGCAAGGGGAGAGGCCGGCCCGAATACGCCCGATGGTCGCTCCGATCGGCGAAAACGTGGACCTCCTTCGCTGCCGAGTTGGGCCGGGTCAGCGGCATCGACGTCCAGCACGAGAACCGGGGTGGCGTCGTTCTGACCCTGAACGAAGCGGAAGACTCCGCGCTTCGGGAGTTGCTCGCCGGGATCGCGCGGGCGGTCGGAGAGTCGCGCTACGAATACGAGTTCCTGACCCGCGCCGCGCTCGAGAAGAAGCTGCCCGGTCTCGGGCCGGGCGTCTTCGGCGGCTCCTACAGCCCGCATGACGGCCATGCCAGTCCGCTGGACCTGTTGCGCGCCCTTCACGCCGCCTTCCTGCGGGGCGGCGGGCGGTATCTGCCTGGCAGTCCGGTGACGGAGATTCGGGACACCGGCGGAGGCTATCGGATCGAGAGGGGCGGCGGAGGACGGCACGGCGCAGTGGAATGCGACCGGGTCGTCATCGCCGCCGGTCTCGCGACGACCCGTCTGGCGTCGAAGGTCGGACTATACGCGCCGACCGTTCCGGTCCGAGGGCACCTCTTGATCACCGAGCGCACCGAGACTCGTCTCTCCTTGCCCACCAATCTCGTTCGCCAGACCGGCGAGGGAACGCTGCAATTGGGCTATACGGCCGAGGATGCCGGCTACGACACGGGGGTGCGCACCGAATTGCTGCGCGACGTCGCGTGGCGGTGCCGGACTGCCTTCCCGTTTCTGGACCGCCTGCGCGTGTTGCGGGCTTGGTCGGCGCTTCGCATCATGACGCCGGACGGATTCCCGATCTACGACGAGTCGCCGACGCATCCCGGCGTACACGTCGCCGCCTGCCACAGCGGCGTGACGCTCGCGGCGGTCCATGCCACGGTTCTTCCCGAGTGGATTCTGGGCGCGCCGCTTGCGCCCGAGCTCGAGTGTTTTCGAACGGGGAGGTTCGATGTTCCGAAAGCTGCATAAGGCAGAGGGGCCGCGCGTCCTCCTGGAGTTCGAGGGCCGAACCCTCGAGGCGCAGGCCGGAACCACGGTGGCGGCGGCGCTTCTGGGCAACGGCGTCGTCGAGTGGCGCCGGTCTCCGGTGGACTTCTCGCGGCGCGGTCCGCATTGCATGATCGGCGCCTGCTTCGAGTGCATGGTCGAGATCGACGGGGTTCCCGGTCGACAGGCCTGCCTCGTCCCGGTCCGGGAGGGGATGCGCGTCCGGCGGCAGGCGCCGACTGCGGAGCCCGACCCGTGACCGAGCGGCGTCACGACCTCGTCGTCGTCGGCGGCGGGCCGGCGGGACTCGCGGCCGCCGCGACGGCGGCCGGGCACGGACTCGATACCGTCCTCATGGACGAACAGCCGTCGCCGGGCGGACAGATCTATCGCAACGTCGAGGCGAACGCGGACGCCGCGCCCGAGACGGCCGGCATCCTCGGCGGCGACTATTCGGCCGGTCTTCGTCTCGTGGAGGCCTTTCGCGAAAGTTCGGCCCGCTTCGAGCCCCTCACGTCGGTCTGGCAGGTCGAGCCGGACGGGACCGTCGGAACGCTGCATGACGGCCGGGCGGCGCTGGTGCGGGCCCGGCGGGTGATCGTGGCCGCCGGGGCCATGGAGCGGCCGATGCCGATCCCTGGCTGGACCTTGCCTGGAGTGATGACCGCCGGCGCCGCGCAAACCTTGTTGAAGGGCGCCGGTCTGGTACCGGACGGTCCGGCGGTGCTGGCCGGCAACGGCCCGTTGCTGTACCTGGTGGCCTGGCAACTGGTCTCGGCGGGCGTCGAGGTGCGCGCGATCCTGGACACGACGCCGCGCCTCGACTACCGGGCCTTGCTCGCGACGCTGCCCGGCGCGCTCGGCCAGCTCGGCGAGATTCGAAAGGGACGCCGCTGGATCGTCGGAGCGCGCAGAGCCGGCGTCCGGCTCGTCCGCAGCGTCACGGCCCTCTCGGCTCTCGGGAACGGAGGCCGGCTGGAGGCGGTAGAATACGAGGCGGGCGGCGGGAACGGCCGGTTCGAGACGCCGTTGCTGCTCCTCCACCAGGGCGTCGTCCCGAACGGACAGCTGGCGGAATCGGTCGGCGCCGACCGGCGCTGGGACGCGGTGCAGGCCTGCTGGCACACCCGAACCGATTCCTGGGGCGCCACGTCGGTCGACGCGGTCGCCGTGGCCGGGGATTGCGCAGGGATCGGCGGCGCGCTCGTAGCCGAGCGGAAGGGTGTGCTGGCCGGGCTGGACGCGGCGGCCCGGCTGGGAAGCGTCGACCGCGCGACGCGGGACCGTCTGTCCCGCGAGCCGATCGAGACGCTGCGGCGGCTTGCCGGACTGCGGCGATTCCTGGATACGCTATTCGCGCCGCCGGCCGCCTTTCTCGATCCCGGCGACGACGTCACGGTGTGCCGGTGCGAGTGCGTCAGCGCCGGAGAATTGCGCGAAGCCGCGAGGCAGGGCGGTATGGGGCCGAATCAGGTCAAGGCGTTCACCCGCGCCGGGATGGGACCGTGCCAGGGACGGATGTGCGGTCCGACGGTCTCCCACGTTCTTGCCGGCGTCCTCGGTCGTCCGGTCTCCGAAGTCGGCGCCTTTCGGGTCCGCCCGCCGCTCAAGCCGCTCACCGTCGGCCAGCTCGCCGATCTCGAAGGGGTCGGTCGAGAGGTCGCCTCGCTCGATTCCCTGCCGACACGCCCGGACAAACTGGGACCGGAACAAACCGGGAGCGAGGGGTGAGGGTCGCCGGCCGGATCGGTCCGTGACCGTCGGCGACGCGATCGTCGTCGGCGGCGGCCTGCACGGGTGCTCCGCGGCGTTGCATCTGGCCATGCGCGGACTGCGCCCGATCGTTCTGGAGCGGGACTGGCCCGGCCGGCACGCCTCCGGCGTCAATGCGGGCGGCGTTCGCACCTTGCTCCGCGATCCGGCCGAGATTCCGCTCGCCCTGGCGGCGCGGCGCATGTGGCATGCGATCGAGGAACTCGTCGACGACGATTGCGGCTACCGGACGGTCGGCCAGGTTGCCGTCGCAGAGAACGAGTCGGATCTGCGGAGACTCCTGGCGCGGGTCGAGCGCGTCCGGCGATTGGGGTTCGATCACGAGGAGCCGGTCGACCGGGCCGGGCTGCGAAGCCTGCTGCCGGCCTTGTCGCACCGCTGCGTCGGCGGAATCGTCGTTCGCGACGACGGATACGCCAACCCGTACCGTACGACGCGGGCGTTTCGCCGCAAGGCGGCAGCGCTCGGCGCCCGAATCCGGGACGGCGCGACCGTGGAGCGGATCGAGCGGGTCGGCGCGGTTTGGCGCGCGAGCGCGGGCGGGGAGGCGTTCGAGGCGCCGGTGCTGATCAACGCGGCCGGGGCCTGGGCGGGCGAATGGGCGGCGAAGCTGGGCGACCGCGTCGAGTTTCGGCATATCGCGCCGATGATGATGGTGTCGGCGCCCGCTCCGCCGCTCGTCGAGCCGGTCGTGATCGGACGAAGCCGCCCGCTGTCGCTCAAGCAGATGCCGAACGGCACCGTGGTCATGGGCGGCGGCTATCTCGGCGCCGGCGATCTTGCGAGCGGACGCAGCCGGGTGGATTTTCACGGGTTGCAGAAGAGCGCCGCGACCGTAGCGGAGTTGTTTCCGGCGCTGCGCGAGGTGCGAATCGTCCGGTGCTGGGCCGGCCTCGAGGGGCGGACTTCGGACGACATCCCGATCATCGGACCGAGCGCCGCGGCGCCGGACGCGTTCCACGCCTTCGGGTTCTCGGGGCACGGATTCCAGCTTGCGCCGATCGTAGGCCGGATTCTCGCCGATCTGGTGACGGACGGGAAGACCTCGCTCCCAATCGGACCGTTTTCCGCCGGCCGGTTTGCGACGGCTGCCTGACGGCTCCGCAAGGGGCTTGACGCAGCCACGGCGGGTACTTTCGGATCGATGGGGTCAATCTTGCTGTCCCGCGGTCCTCGCAAGTCTCTTCGGTCCCCTGGGCGAATTTCTGCGCAGCGTGCCGGCAGACCGCAGGCGTATCCTTGGGTCGCCCGAAGGGAGGAGATCGGGATACGAGGTTCTGAGCGCTCGGCTCCGGCGCCCTGGACGGAAGAGCGGGAGCCTGTGGACTGGACGCCGTGGCTCGACATGACGACGGTTGCCGGAGCGTGCGCGAAGCTCCCGGGCCAGGGGCGGCTCGGCTCGGTGCCTCGCGGTCCGCGCCGGTTCGCGGCCCCTTGACCGAAATCGCCCGCTGGCGTCCCGATGACGACGAGGAGGGAGCCGACAACGCTTCTCCATCCGCGCGGTCGGACTTGTACGTCGAGGATGCAGCGAGCGCCGTACGTATCGAGGGAGCGGTCGAGGATGGCGGACGTCGGCTCGCGGAGAATACGCTTGCGGGTTCGGCCGAAGAGTCGGCCGGGAGCGTCGTGTAGGGGTACGTTGGCGTCCCGCGTTTCCAGTTGAGGGGTACGAGCGGGAGGAGGCCTCGGTACGGGAGGATTCGGCATGTCTTTCGAATTGGATACGCACTTGGCCGCGACGCGGCGTTCGGTAGAGTCCGCCGTGCGCGACGGAGAATCCGTTTTCGCCGTGGCGATTTCCCGCTGTTTTTCGAATTCCGCAAGCGCTCTTTGGGACGCGGTCACCAACGGCGACCGCATAGTCCTCTGGTTCCTGCCGGTCCGCGGCGAACTCGAAGCTGGCGGACGCTATCGGCTCCAAGGCAACGCGAGCGGCGAAATCACGACCTGCGAACCGCCGTCGCGGTTCTCGCTCACCTGGGAATGCGGCGGAGAACTGAGCTGGGTGGACGTGAGTGTCGGCGCCGACGGGGAACGCCGGGCATGGCTTACGCTGACGCACAGTTCCCGTCCGTCGAGCCATTGGGACCGTTTCGGGCCGGGGGCGACAGGCGTGGGGTGGGAAATGGGCCTGGTGGGCCTTGCGATTCACTTGTCGGACCCGAAGGCGGCGCTGCCGACGGATGCCACGTTTACCGACACGGACGAAGGGAGGACATTCCTGCGGGATTGCAGCGCGGCGTGGGGAGAAGCGGCCGTCTCGGCGGGAGCGGACCCGGAGGCGGCGATCGCGGCGGCGAGGCGAACGGCTGCCTTCTACACCGGTCAGCCGGCGTGATCATTTCGGAATCGATCGGCTATTCCTGCCCGGTTCGTCCTCCGCAGGCGCTGTTGCCGCGGTATTCGCGACGCGACGGTGCCGCACCGAGGCGCTTGGCGTCGCCGCGCTGCCAGGGAAAGTCAATTTCGATTCTTGAAGCGTCGTAATTCGCAGCGGCCAGTCGATCCGCCGTCCGGCGCGGAAGCGAATTCGAATCGTCGGACCGGTCGGATTGCACGACGGATTGCGGCGTCGCCGGCGACTCGGCGCGAGCGTTCGCCGGGCGGACAGACCTGCGAGCGACCCATGTCTTCGAAGCGGGGACGGACGCTGTCGGCGGCAGCGAAATCGGAAACTCGCGCTTCTCGCCGTCGGCCTCCTGTTGCCGCGGCGCGCCCTCACACCTATGTGTCTCGTGGACCGGGTCGGTCCGGGGCGGCGGGATCACCGACGCCGCGCTTGCGTTTTGGGCATGCGCCACGGACTGCGCTCGCACGAACGGGCCGCACGTCGAAGACAGGCT
This sequence comes from Rhodobacterales bacterium, assembly GCA_965221505.1. Classification (GTDB taxonomy): domain Bacteria; phylum Pseudomonadota; class Alphaproteobacteria; order Rhodobacterales; family CAZPXZ01; genus CAZPXZ01. The sequence continues at coordinate 2,373,214 of CBDCSI010000001.1, read as the reverse complement.
CCGATCGTCCCGGCGTCGAAACCGTATTCCGCTCGGTACGGTTGACCGTCGCCGAGCCGGCGGAGTACCGCGGGCCCATTACGGAAAAGGCAGAACGGGTCGGGACGAATGCATACGCTGCGAACCGGTGTCCTCCTCGCCGGCATGACGGCCCTCTTTCTCGGGGCCGGGTTCCTTCTCGGCGGAGAGGCGGGCATGGCCGTCGCGCTCGCGATCGCGCTCGCGACCAACGCCCTTGCGTACTGGAATTCGGACCGCCTGGTCCTTTCCCTCTACGGCGCCCGGGAAGTCGACGAACGCAGCGCGCCCGAACTCGCCGGACTGGTCCGGTCTCTCGCGTCCGGCGCCGGCATGCCCATGCCGCGGGTCTATATCGTCGACAGCGACCAGCCGAACGCCTTCGCGACCGGCCGCAATCCGGAAAACGCCGCGGTCGCGGCGACCTCCGGCTTGCTGCGTCTCGTGTCGAGGCAGGAACTCGCGGCGGTGATGGCGCACGAACTCGCCCATATCCGCAACCGCGACACGCTGATCATGACCGTCACCGCCACGCTTGCCGGGGCCCTGTCCATGCTGGCGAATTTCGCGTTGTTCTTCGGCGGCAACCGGAACAATCCGCTCGGGTTCGTCGGCAGCCTCCTCGCCATGCTGCTCGCTCCGGTGGCCGCGATGCTGGTTCAGAGCGCCGTCTCTCGCGCGCGGGAGTTTGCGGCCGACGAGGAGGGCGCGCGGATCTGCGGGAATCCCCGTTGGCTGGCGGACGCCCTGGCGAAGCTGGAAGCCCGGGCCGACCGTACCCGCAACGAACGCGCGGAACGAAACCCGGCGACGGCGCATCTCTTTATCGTCAATCCCCTGCGGACGGGATCCTTCCGTTCCCTGTTCTCGACTCATCCGCCGACGGAAGACCGGATCCGCCGGCTGCGGGCCATGCCGGTCGAGGAGGCCGGGGCGCCGCCGCGCGTTGCCGGCTACGCCGCCGTGCCGCGGGCCGGCCGGCGCCGGAGCGCCCGGCAGGGCCCCTGGTCCTGATCCCCTGTCCGGCGAGGCTTCGGGAAATCCCCCGGCGTCGGGTCCGACAGGCGAGGGGAGACGCGAATCGCAAGACGGACTGCCGGAGCGCGGGTGATGCGCTATTGACGATCCCCGCGCTCCCGGTAGCGTTCCGGTGACGAGACAGGAAACGGGGGGAGGCAGACATGCGAATTGCGCTGATCGGCTGCGGCCGAATCGGCCGGATGCACGCGGACAATCTGGGTCGGCACGCCCGGGCCGAACTGGCCATGGTTCACGACGTGCACGGGCCGAGCGCCGACGAGGTCGCGGCGCGACACGGCGTGCCGGCCGTGCGGGAGGTCGGCGAAGTCTTCTCCTCGTCCGACGTGGATGCGGTGCTGGTCGCCTCGACGACGGACACCCATGCGAGCTATATCGAGATGGCGGTCGCGGCGGGCAAGCCGGTACTCTGCGAAAAGCCCATCGACCTCGATCTCGAACGCGTCGATCTCTGCGCCCGGCGGATTGCGGGCCACCGCGTCCCCGTTCAGATCGGGTTCAACCGGCGTTTCGATCCAGGCCACAGGGCGGCGCAGCAGGCGGTTGTGCGCGGCGATATCGGCGAGTTGCACCAGGTTCTGATTACCTCGCGCGACCCCGGCATGCCGCCCCGTGCGTACTACGAGTCCGCGGGCGGACTCCTGCGCGACATGACAATCCACGACTTCGACCTGGCGCGCTTCATGCTGGGCGAGGAGCCGCAGGAGGTGTTCGCGTTCGTCGGGCGAATGATCGACAAGCCGCTGATGGACGAACTGGACGACTACGATACGACGATGATCCTGCTCCGCACCGACAGCGGCAAGCAGTGTCACATCAACAACTCGCGCACCGCCACATACGGCTACGACCAGCGCGTCGAACTTCTGGGAAGCGAGGGCATGCTCCTGAGCGACAATCGGAAGCCGCACGAGTTGCGCGCTTTTTCGGCGACCGGGGTCGAATCGGCCGAGCCCTACCTGGACTTCTTCATCGAGCGCTACGAGGAGGCGTTCATGGCGGAGATCGACGCGTTTCTCGCGAGCGTCGACGCGGGCACGACCCCGGAGCCGGGCTTCGAGGACGGGCGAAAGGCGCTTCGCCTCGCGGAGGCCGCCTACCGTTCGGTTCGCGAGAGACGCATGGTGCGCGTCTCCGAAATCGGATAGGGGCTCGGTTCGTTCGCGCCGGGCCGGTCCGAAGCGGGTAGGGCGATGGCGGATCGCTACGCCGTACCCCAGATTGCGATCCGGCGCGGTTTCGGGCACCGGCCGCCGGCATCCCGTACGAAACTCGACTTCCTGTTTCCGCCGCTCGCGGCCACCGGCGTTCCCCTCGGCGGAATCGGAACCGGCAGCGTCACGCGCGCGTCGGACGGTCGCTTCTCGCGCTGGACCCAGAAGGGTGGCGGTATCGCCCAGTTTTCCATGCCTGCCAACGGCTTCGCGCTGCGGATCGGCCGGACGGGCGAAGCCCCGGTGGCGCGGGCGTTGCAGCCGGCGCCGGACTCCGGCGAGTTGTCCGGCTTCGACTACGAGCCGGAGGCGCCGGAGTGGGGCGGCCTGTTTCCTTTCGCCTGGCACCGCCACCGGCCGGTCTCGGGCGTGGAAGCGGAATGCCTCTCCTACTCTCCGTTCGTCCCGGGCGACCTCGAGAGCGCGATGCTGCCGCTGGCGACGTTTCGCTGGCGGTTGACCAACCGTACGGACTGGCCGGCCGAGGCCTCGCTCGCGTTCCTCTTCGCGAACCTGAACGGCTGGTTCGGCGATTTCGGCGAGGGCCGGCCGAGTCGGGCGGCGGCCGGCTGCTACAACCGGCCGCTGGCGCTGGAGGGCGCAAGCGGCGCGATTCTCGACCGCCGGCGGACCGGAGAAATTCCGCCGGAAGGGACCGGGCAGTGGGCGGTCGCGGTCGCATCGGAGGGGGCGAATCTTTCTCAAACGATGTGTTTCGACGGGACCGGCGACGGGACGGAGTTCTGGCGGCCGTTTCTCGAAACCGGCGACGCGCCGGATCTAGGCCCAGGATGGTTGACCGAGAGCGGATTTCGCGAGACGCCGCCCGCTCATCCCGCCGCTGCCGCGTGCGCCCGCCTCCGCCTGGCGCCCGGCGAATCGCGGAATCTTACGGCCGTTCTCGCCTGGGATCTTCCTACGATTACGTTCGGCCAGGGCCGGCGCTGGTTTCGACGCTACACCGACCGGTGGGGACGGAACGGCACGGGCGCCGGCGCGCTGGTCTCCCATGCGATCGACTCCGCGGATCGCTGGGAGGAGCGGATCGCAGCGTGGCACGAGGAAGAGTCGGCCCGGCTCGGCGCAGAGCCGCACCGCGCCGGAACGGCGATCAACGAGGCCTATTCTCTCGTCGGCGCGATGTCGCTTCTCCTCTCCGGCGAGGGCGCTCCGGACGGGCGACCGCGCTTCGGGATCGTCGAGTGCCCGGAATACGCGCTCTACAACACGCTGGATCTGTGGGTTTACGCGTCGGAGGCGGTATCCCGGTTCTTCCCCGAATTGTCTGCCGGCGTCGCGGACGACTACATCCGTCTCCTGGGCGCGGACGACTCCGCCATGCGGCGCCACCGGTGGCACGGAGGGTTGTTCCCGGTCACCCCGGCGGGCGCGGTGCCGCACGACGTCGGCGGGCCGGGCGAGGATCCTTTCGTCTCCGCCAACTCCTACACCTATCGCGATCCGACAGACTGGAAGGATCTCAACTGCTATCTCGTGCTCTGCATTCTGCGCGACGGCAACCGGATGGGCGCCGACTGGCGCCGGGAGCGGTTCGCCGCGGTCCGCGCCGCCGTCGACCGCTTGCAGCGCTACGACCGGGACGGCGACGGCCTCATCGAGAACGACGGCGTTCCCGATCAGACGTTCGACAATATCCCGATGCGGGGACCGTCCAGCTATTGCGGCGGTTTCTGGGTCGCGGCGTTGCTCGCGGGGGCGGCCATGGCGCGCGAGGCGGGAGAGACTGCGCTGGCGAGCGAATGGTCCGGCCAGGCGGCGCGGGCGTCCGAAGCGTTGCACGAGGCGCTGTTCAACGGCGAATGGTACCGGGTGGATCGGGACGGTCCGCTCTCGGAAGCCTGCTTCGTCGAACAGTTGACGGGACCGTTTCTCGCCCGGCAGCTCGGACTGGGCGAGATCTTGCCGGCGGACGCGGCCCGGTCCGCGCTCCGATCCGTCTTCGAACACAACTTCCTGGACGCCGGCGGCGGCGAGGGAGCGGTGACGATCGCTCGGATTCCGCCCGGCGCCCTGTCCGCGCTGCCGCACCAGGACGACACCAGCTTCCAGACCAGCGAAATCCAGCCCGGGTTCAACTTCAGCCTGGCCGCGCAATTCGAGTCGTGGGGGTTGCGCGCGGAATCGGACGCGCTGCGCAAGGCGCTTCGTCGCGAACTCTACGACCGGCGCAATCTGATCTACCAGACGCCGGCCGCTTTCGATCGCGGCGGACTGACGTGCCGGGCGGTCATGAACATGCGCCCCTTGTCCGTCTGGTGGATGTCCTGAGCGTCGCGCCTCGGTACGCCGAGCTTCGAAGAATACCCGCACGCGCTGCGGCAGGCGGGCTGGAATCGCGGCTCAGGCGACCGGTGCGGGAAGGTCGGCGGCCTCCGGGCGGTCGGCGGACCGGGCCCGCTGCCGCAGGGCTTCCACGGCAAGGCGAATTTGCTCAGGAGTCGCCGGCGCGTTGAGCGGAACCGTCTGCCCGGCGGGCTGGGTCGACGCGATGGCGTCCCGAATCGCCAGCCACACGGACACCGCGAGCAATAGGGGCGGCTCGCCGGTCGCCTTCGAGCGGAACGGGGTGTCGGCCTCGTTCGGCGCGTTGTCGAGAAAATACACGTTGAAGACCGGAGGCGTGTCCCGGCTCCCCGGAATCTTGTAGGTGGAGGGGCCGGTCGTAGCGAGCGTTCCGTCTTCCTTCCAGAACAACTCCTCGGAGGTCAGCCAGCCCATACCCTGCACGAACGCGCCCTCGATCTGGCCGAGATCTACGGTCGGATTGAGCGACGTGCCGCAGTCCTGCACGAGGTCTGCGCGGAGCGTCCGGCTCTCGCCGGTGAGCAGATCGACGGCCACCTCGGCGACGCAGGCGCCCCAGGTGTAGTAATGCGAGGGGTTTCCGCGCATTCGCTTGGGGTCCCAGGACAGGCCCGGCGTGCGGTAGTAGCCGGTCGCCGACAGGCTCACGCGGCGCTGCCAGCACGCTTCCGCCAATTCGCCGAGGCTCATGGACCGGTTGCCGGCGAGCACCCTTCCGTCCCGGAACAGGATGTCGGACCGGCCTTCGCCGAAAAGCTCCTGCGCTACGCCCGTCATGCGCTTGCGGATCTTCTGCGCCGCCTTCAGCGCCGCCATGGCGTTGATGTCCGATCCGGTCGACGCCGCGGTGGCGGCGGTGTTCGGGACTTCGCCGGTGCTGGTTGACGTGCACTGGATCTGCGACAGCGGAACCTGGAACACCTCGGCGACGACCTGGGCCACCTTGACGAACAGGCCCTGACCCATCTCGGTTCCGCCGTGGTTGAGCCGGATGCTGCCGTCCCGATAGACGTGGACCACGGCGCCGCCCTGGTTCATCGCCGGGATGTTGAACGCGATGCCGAACTTGACCGGCGCCATGGCGAGGCCGCGCCGCACGGCGGGGCTCTCCCGGTTCCAGTCGTCGATTTCCTTTCGGCGCGTGGCGAAGTCCGACCGCGCGAGCGCGCCGGAAACCACGTCGGCAACCCTGCAGGGCCGAAGCGGCTGCCCGCAGGGAGACTCGATTCCGTTCGTCTTCCCGTAGAAATTGATCTCGCGCACCGACTCCGGCGGTCGGCCGAGACGCCGGGCGACGTCGTCGACGACGGATTCGATCGCGGTTACGCCCTGCGGTCCTCCGAATCCCCGGAACGCGGTGTTCGAGACGGTGTTCGTGCGGCAGCAATAGCCGCGATAGGTCACGTGCGGAATCGCGTAGCAATTGTCGCCGAGGACGATGGCGCGGGTCATCACCGCCGGCGAGAGGTCCGCCACCGGGCCGCATCGGGACAAGAGGTCCATCTCCAGCGCTTCAATGCGGCCGCGAGAGTCGAACCCCGCGGACCAGTAGACGTGAAAGTCGTGGCGCTTTCCGGTCATGAGCATGTCGGTGTGCCGGTCGAGGCGCAGCTTGACGGGACGCTGGGTGTGGTACGCCCCGAGCGCCGCCAGGGCTCCGACGATCGTGGACTGGCTCTCCTTGCCGCCGAACCCGCCGCCGAGCCGGCGCACCCGGACTTCGACCCGGTTCGACGACCAGCCGAGCAACCGGGCGATGCGGGCCTGCGCCTCGCTCGGATGCTGGGTCGACAGCCACACGGTCATGCTGCCGTCGTCTTCGGGAAGCGCCAGTGCGGTCTGGGTCTCCAGGTAGAAGTGATCCTGGCCGCCGAGGCGCAACGAGCCCTCGAGGCGATGTTCGGACGCCGCGAGGCGTTCCCGGCTTCGGCCCCGTTGCAGGACCTGGGGATCGCTCACGTAGAGCTTGCGCCGGTGGGCCTCGAGCGGGTCCAGGATTGCGGGAAGGGGCTCGATCTCGGGCCGGACGAGCCGGGCGCCGGCCTTCGCGCGCTCCAGCCGGTCGGCGAGGACGAGCGCCACGGGCTCCCCGATATATTCGACCCGGCTCTCGGCGATCGCCGGCTCCTCTACGACGATGGGTCCGATCTCGTTTTTGCCCGGAATGTCGTCGGCCGTGAGCACCGCCGTCACCCCGTCCGACTCGAGCGCCGGCGCGACGCGGATCGTGCGGATCAGCCCGTGGGCGACCTCCGAGAGGCGGAGCGCGCCGTGCAGCAGGCCGGGAGGCTCCGGCATGTCGTCGATGAAGCGGGCCTCGCCCGTCGCATGGATCAGTCCGCTGTCGTGCGGGAAGGGCTGCCCGGCATAGGCGGGCCGCCCCGGGTGCGGCGGGTTCGGGGAGTCCATCAGAGGTCCTCCACCTGCAGCCGGGTCTCGCCCTGCAGGTCCAACTCCAGGCGCCGGACGAGGCCGGCTGCGGCCAGATGCCGGTAGCGGGCGCTGCCGCGAACGTCGTCGATCGGCCGCGCGTCCAGCGCGATCGCGTCGGCCGCGGCGTCGAAGTTCCCTTCCGTCAGCGCCGCTTCGGTGCGACGGGAGCGGAACGGACGGTCCAGCATCCCGCCGAAGGCGGCGCGCGCGTCGACAATTCGGCCGGCCGGGTCGCGCCGGATTCGGAAAGCGGCGGATACGGTCGAGATGTCCTGGTCGTAGCGCTTGGAAACCTTCCAGGCCCGGAACTCGGTCCGGGGCGGGGGCAGCGGAATCTGGATTTCCTCGACGAGTTCGGCGCTCTTCAAGGCGGAGGACCGATAGCCGGTCAGAAACTCCGACATCGGCACCCTGCGGCGGCGGATCGGGCCGACGATCTGCAGCACCGCGTCCAGAGCGAGCAGGGGCGGCGCCGCGTCGCCGATCGGGGACGCCGTGGCCAGGTTGCCGCCCAGCGTGGCGAGGCTGCGAATTTGCGGCGAGCCGAACCGCCGGAGAATGCGCCCGAAGGACGGCCAGCGGCTCTCGATATCCGGCAGCATGTCCTCGAGCGGGCAAGCGCCGCCGATTACGATCCGGTCCCGAAACCGCTGGATGCGCCGGAGTTCCGGGATGCGGCGGAGCGAGATCAGGCGGGAAGGCGGCCGCCGGCCGTTCCGGATCTCCAGGACGAGATCCGTGCCCCCCGCCACGATCCGGGCTTTCGGATCCCCCGCCATGCGGATCGCGTCCCGGATGGAGCGCGGATGGAGGATGGCGCCGAGATCCTCGCCGCTGACGGCAGGCGGCGCTTCGCCCAGGGCATCGGCGAGCGGGGCCGCGGACTGCACGGCGGAAACGATGGACCGGTAGCCGGTGCACCGGCAGAGATTGCCGGCGAGGGCGTCGTGGACGTCCTCCGGCGCGGGTTCCGAATTGCGGTCGATGAGCGCCGCGCCCGCGATCACGAAGCCCGGCGTGCAATACCCGCATTGCGTACCGCCGCCGGCGGCGATCTTCTCTTGCAACGGGTGCGGGCGCAGCCGGTTGCCGAGCCCCTCGACGGACAGAATTTCGTGGCCGGCGGCCTGCCCGACCGTCAGCAGGCACGCGTTGACCGGTCGAAAGCGGCCCCCTTCCGGCGGCGACATCAGCACGGAACAGGCGCCGCAGTCTCCTTCGGCGCAGCCTTCCTTGGCGCCGGTGCAGCCGCCCTTTTGCCGAATCCAGTCGAGGAGAATCATGTCCGGCGTCGAGGACGTCGCCGTGTCTCCGTTGAGTCGCAATCGGAAAGCGGTCATATCGCGCTGCTCCTGCCCGGGGTCGGGGCGGCGTTCTGTGCGTACCGATACCGGGCGACGTTTCCCATGCGACTATTACCGTATCGGAGTGGCGGATTCCATGCCGGCACCCGGCCTGGCGGCGGGCGATCGTCCTGTCCCGCCGCGTTCGCCCGCCGGCGGCACGCCGGGCACTGCGGGGACAGCGAGCCCGAACCCGCGAGCGGTACGCGGGTTCGGGCGGTCCCGCCGGTCCGGGCCGTCGATCCGCACCGGTGCGGTCGGCGTTGCGTCCTTCGCCTCCCGAACGGCGGAATCGACTTCCCGCCGACGGCGCCACGCGCACGGAACCTCGAAGGGCCGATCCTCGCCCGACCTCGTCACGTCGCTTCCGAGTCGCGGCATGGCAGGGTCGTCTGCGGAGGTATCTCGCGGGCCGCTCGTGCCCGACCCGGCGCCGGGACCGCGCGGCAGCTCGAACCGCGCACGCGAATCGATCGCGACGGGGATCGCTTCGCGGAAGCCTCGACCGGAGGTCCGGAATTGCACTCGAATCCCAAAAATTCGGCATCCGCGATCCCAAATTATTGTTTCGGCTGAGAGGATTGTTGCGCAACGGTTAGAAATCGGCTGCGTCCGCTGATACCGTCAGGCTTCCGATGCGGCGCCTGGGACAGAGAAGGAGTTGCATGCCATGAAAGCGAGATCGTCGTGGCTGTTCTCCCGCAGCGGCTGTCCCGCAGGGGCTGGCGTGTCCGCTTTCGCCCCCTTGCGTGCGGCCGCCGGGCGGTTGACCTCGGCGCTCCACGCCGGGCGCTTGCGGCGCGTTCGCTCCCTCGCTCTCGTCGACGTACGGCGTCAGGGCGCTCGAGCGGTTACCGACCCGACAGCCGGAGGCGGTTTCGCACGTCGCTTCGTCGGCGCCGGTGCGGCGATCGCGCTCGGCGCGGCCGTTCTGGCCGGAGGCGCACCGGACGCCGGGGCGGCCACGCTGACCTTCGCCTTCTCCGACGACGGGACGAACTCCACCGTCGCCGTCTCCGGAAGCGTGGACTTGTCTGGCGGCACGAAAGGACTGGACCTGGGCAGTGTCTCCCTCAGCGCTCTCAGAATTGGCTACGTGAACCCCCACTTCGACCAAGCCACCTTTTCCAATACCGTGGCGTTCAACGACGGCGTGTCCGTCGGCGTATTTACGTCCGATTACGTCGGCTGGAAAATTACCGTCGAAGGATTGGACAGCTACGAAGGAGACGCTCGAATCGACAACATCGCTTCCTATTATTCGGATATGTACTTCGCCGTCTTTGCCACCACCGACACGAAATGCGCGTGTGTCTCTGTCGACACGTCCAGGGTCAATGACGGCGTCTACGACCCCACCGGCAGCGAAATCACGTTTGCGGGCACGTTGCTCGACGTTCTGGGAGACGACGAGTTCCACATCGAGTATGCGTTCGGCGGAAACAGGGTCGTATTCAGGGCCGGGCCGCTGGGGCCGTCGCCGGAGGCGGAGCGGCGAGCTCTGAAACACGCGCTGGCCGCGGTGGCGCAGGCGACGCTCGCGGGCGCGGTCGATACGATCGGGCAGCGTTTCGAAGCGGCGCCGGGCGCGCGGGAATTGACGTTGGCCGGCAGGCGGTTCGGCGGCGCTCCCGGCACCCCGACGACGGCCGCGACGGACGCCAACCGATGGGACTGGGCGCTCGGCATCGGCGGACTGGCGACGGCGCGGGGCGAGGCGGCGAGCGGGTCGGCCCTCCTGCGCGGCAGCGGCTTCGTTCTGCCGCTGGCCGCGGCCGCGGACGGGTCGGGCGGGACTTCCGGCGTTGCCTGGACGCTTTGGGGCCGGGGCGACTGGCGCGCATTCGAGGGCCAGAAGGACGGCGACAGCTGGGACGGAATGCAGCGGACGGGCTGGCTGGGCGTTGACGGGCGGCTGGACTCGCGGACGATGGCCGGCTTGGCGGTGTCTCGGGGCGAGAGCGAGACGGACTACCGGCTGGACGAGTTCGAGGGCCGTCTCGATGCGTCGTTGACGGCGCTCTGGCCCTATCTCCAGGTGACGACGGGCGTCGGCGGCAGCCTGCGTCTGGTATTCGGCGCGGGAGCGGGCGACATCCGACACCGGAGATTCGACGGAGAGGAGGAGAAGGAAGACCTGTCGCTACTGGCGGGTTCGGTGAGCGGTCGCGTTCCGCTGGCCCGCAGGGGCGGAGTCTCCCTGTCGGCGCTGGCCGGTGCGAGCCTTTCGCAGATCGAGGCGGACGGCTCCTCTTCGACCTCGTCGGTCGGCGGGCTGACGGCGAAGAGTTGGCGCCTGCGCGGCGGGCTGGAAGTCGAACGTGACGGCATGGCGTTTTCGCCCGCCTCGGATTGGTCGCTCCGGCCTCGCGGCTCGCTGGAGCTGCGTCAGGACGGCGGCGACGGCGTCACGGGAGCCGGCGTGGAGGTCGCGGGCGGCTTGCGCTTGTCGTCGCCGGGAGATCGCTTCGGAATTGACGCCAGCGGCCGCTGGCTGGCGCTGCATTCCGAAGACGGCACGGAGGAATGGGGCGCGAGCCTGGAGGCGCGGCTAGCGCCTGGAGCCGACGGTCGCGGCCTGTCGCTCGCGCTCGGCCCGGCATGGGGGCGGCACGGGAACGCCGCGCTCGCGAGCGAACGGCTGTTCGAACGGACGCGCAGCGCCGTGAAGCAACGCCCGTCGTTCACTGCGCGCGCCGGTTACGGCTTCGAGGCGGCGGGCGGGCTCCTGAAGCCGTTCGCCGACGTGGCGTTCGGCGGCGAATCGGACACGCAGCGCTATCGGACCGGCATCGGCTTCGCTCGAAGCGGAATCGACGCCGCCCTGACCGCCGGGCGCCGCGGAGGCGGAGATTCCGACTCACGGTTGGGTCTGGACTTGCAACTGCGCTACTGATGTGGCGGCGGGGGGACGGTCTCGCCGGCCGGGGGGCGCTCGCCCCATAAGCGCTAACTTGTTTGACAATTCCTGGACCTGTGCGTATCGTTGCCCGGACGCGGGCAGTCGAGCAGGTACGAGATGCACGAGGACTGGGAGCTTCTCTTGACGTTCTTTCCGAATGACTGGGCGCGACTGGCGGCCGCGTCCGGCGCACTGAAGGGCTTGCGCAAGGACAAGGATCCGGAGGCGCTGCTTCGGGTCTTGCTGATGCACCTCGGCTGCGGCCATTCGCTTAGAGAGACCGTCGTTCGGGCGCGCGAGGCGGGCTTGGCGGATCTATCCGACGTTGCTCTGCTGAAACGGTTGCGCAAGTCGAAGGACTGGCTTCACGCGCTGTGCGTGGCGTTGTTCCGCGAGCAGGGCGTCGCGCTTTCGTCCGATCGGTCGTTTCAGGTTCGGGCGTTCGACGCGACGACGGTGAAAGAGCCGGGCCGGACTGGATCGCTGTGGCGGATCCACTACAGCGTGTGTCTTCCCTCCTTGACCTGCGACCATTTTAGCGTGACCGAGACCGCGGGATCCGGCACGGGCGAGTCTTTCGCCCGGTTTCCGGTTCGGTCCGGCGAGTTCATCCTTGCGGATCGCGGCTATTCGACGGCTCGTGGCATTGCCCATGTGGCGACGGCCGGCGCGCATGTCACGGTCCGGGTGAATACGGGCAGCCTGAGTTTCCGCGCGGGCGACGGGAAACGGTTCGACCTCTTGCAGGCGCTTTCCGGGCTGGATGCGCCTGGCGCGGCGGCGTCTTGGCCTGTCTCGACGGCGAGCGCGGACGCAAGCCCTTCCGTGGAAGGACGCGTCTGCGCGATCCGCAAGTCGGCGGAAGCGATCCGAACCGCGGAAGCCAAGTTGCGCACGAAGGCCAGCAAGTCAGGCAAGGCGCTCAGACCCGAAACGCTCGAATACGCAAGATACATTATCCTGTTCACCACCTTCCCGGTCGGCCGGTTCGACCCCGAGGCCGTACTGGAATGGTACCGTCTCAGATGGCAGGTGGAGTTAGTGTTCAAGCGCTTCAAGTCGCTCGCAAGCCTCGGGCATCTTCCCAAGCACGACCCCGACAGCTCACAGGCATGGCTATACGGAAAGCTGTTCACGGCGCTCCTGGTCGAGAAACTCATCTATCACGCCCGCGCCGTTTCCCCCTGGGGCTACGTCCTCCGTGCGCCACAGCAGGCGAAGCCCATGGCGTGAGTTCAAGCTCATGCACACGCAAGTCACCCGCGCGATCGATCCCGACTTGCGAATCCGGCAGATGTTGGAAAACTGGAACGCAATCCGCCAAGGCTTGCAGGAACCGGCGCGGAAGCGAGCGCTCCAGATTGAGAGATAGTTCGATGCCAGCCAAACAAGTTAGCGCTTATGGGCGCTCGCCCTCCCTCCCGCATATCCGCCGTCGACCGTACTCCTCGACGCCGCATGATCCGCCGCAAGGCGATCCGTGTCGGGGCTCTGACGGCTTTCCGAACGAGTGCGTGACGCCCATCGACCGTCGCGAGCGTCACGCCGCAGCGTCCAGGTCGGCGCCGGCGCGCTCGGGGGGATCGCGCGAACGCGTCGAGGATCCGGGTTCTCGTGGGGTCTGGCGGCACCAGGGCTGTTTCGCGGTTGCAGGCGAGGCTTGCGTCTCGATTGCGCGACCGGGCCTTTCCGGGCGGCTTCCCCATCCCGGCGTCGGAGAAGATCCGAAGAGACCGCCGAAGTTGCGAGCCGAGGGAAGTGACGCGTCACGGCGAAGCTCGTCCGCGCCCGCGTCGACACACTTGCGTCGCTCTGGCCTGTGCATGCCGGCCGTGGCGGCCGTGGCGCGAGGCTGGGCCGGTACCCGCGAAGCGTCGGCGGGGCGGATTCGGCGGTTGCCGGTTTCGTGGCGGGTCCGCCGGCCGGCGGCGAACGCCTGACCGCCCCTGGCGCCGTTGCGACGGTCTCGGGAGGGTGGGGCCGACGGCTGACTTATGCCTCGGAGCCTGACGCCGGAGCGTGGCGGTCGCCGTGCGCCCAACCGCGCATGGGAAGGGCGATCGGCGAGCGAACCGGTCGTCGCGTCGATGCGGTTCTCTGCCGGTCGCGGGTCGGACTCGCCGATTCAGGCGATCCGTGCGGCCCGGTGCGGCCGGCGGCACCTCCTCCGCCTCGGGGAAGGCGCAGCCGAAACGCCGCCGGCCGGGATCGAGCGCGTCGAACTTCCCGATGCGGCGTCTGCCTGACCCCCAATCTCCGATCCGAATGTGCGGGCGGGGCCGGACGGCGGACCCGGCATCCGGCGGCTCCGTTCGTCCCAATCCGGGCGCCAGGCGACCGAACCGGCCCGCCAGACTCGAAGGCCGGCCGGTGTTGCGTCCGCGGCAGGGCGTATCGGCCCTCGAGAGGGCGGCATGGCCGAGGATCGCGGTCTGCGGGCAGTTGAATTCTCCGTGCGTTTCCGAAACGATGCCGCCGACGCCGGCGATCTCGCGGCCCGGCGAGCGTGGACGGAGAGCGTCATGCGGCGATCGTCGAAGCTGCGGGCCCTGCGCGCCGGCATCCTTTCCTTCGCCGGCGACCCGTACGTCTCGGGACGCGAGGCCGTCCGCTATCGGGAAGACGGGCTGGTCGTGATCGAGGACGGCGCGGTCCGCGCGGTGGGCGACGCCACGGATCTCCTCCCCGACTTGCCGGCGGACGTCGAGGCGGTCGATCGCAGGGGCTGCATCGCGCTGGCGGGGCTGGTCGACGCGCACGTGCATTATCCCCAGACGGAAGTGATCGCTTCGCGGGCGCAGCACCTCCTCGAGTGGCTGGAGCGGCACACCTTTCCGGCCGAGATTCGCTTCGCCGATCCCGACCACGCCGCCGCCGGCGCGTCGTTCTTCCTCGACCAGATGCTGGCCGCCGGCACCACCACCGCAACGGTGTTCTGTGCGACGGCGCCCGCATCGGCCGACGCCCTGTTCGCCGCGGCGGAGACGCGCGGGCTCCGCATCGTGGCGGGCAAGACCTGGATGGACCGCAACGCGCCGGCGGCGCTTCTCGACGACCCGGAATCGGCCGAGGCGGACAGCCGGGCGCTGATGGCGCGCTGGCACGGACGGGGCAGGCTGGGCTACGCGATCACGCCGCGGTTCGCGATCACGTCGACGCCGGAGCAATTGCGTCGCGCGGGCGCCCTGGCGCGGGAGTATCCCGACGCCTGGGTGCACAGCCATATCTCGGAGAGCGCCGAGGAGATCGACGCGGTGGCGGAGCTCTTCCCCGAAGACGAGGACTATACGTCGGTGTACGCGCGCTACGGGTTGCTCCGAAAGAGGGCGCTCTACGCGCACGGAATCCACCTCTCGGAGAGCGAGTTGCGGCGGTTCCACGAGACCGGCGCGGCGCTCGTGCATTGCCCGGGGGCGAATACGTTCTTGGGGTCCGGGTTGATGGACCTCGCCGCCGCTCGGAAACCGGACCGGCCGGTTGCGGTCGGCCTCGGCTCCGACGTCGGCGGCGGCACGCGGCTCTCGATGTTGTGCAACATGGCCGAAGCCTTCAAGGTGGCGCAGCTGCGCGGAGAGACGCTGGATCCGTTCGACCTCTTTCACATGGCGACCCGCGGCGGCGCGATCGCCATGGGGCTGGAGGGACGGATCGGAAACCTGGCGACGGGAATGGAGGCGGATCTGGTGGTGCTGGACGCGGAGGCGACCGGCATGCTGCGCCATCGAACTTCGCGCGCGGTCGACATCGCGGACGTCCTCTTCGCGCTGATCATGCTCGGCGACGAGCGGGCGGTGCGGGAGACGTGGGTAGCGGGAGAGCCGGCGTTCGCACGGTAGGCGCCGCAGCCCGCGCTCTCGGGCGCCGCATCCTCCGTATTGGGCGAGTCGCGCGGCGCGTCGTCGCGGGATACCCTTCGGGAGCCCGACCGGAGGCAGGACGGGTCTCGTACATGTGAACCGGGAGGAGGGACCGTGAAGCCCCGCGTAGCGTTCGTCAATATCGGGCAGACGCCCCGCAGCGACGTCGTGCCGGAGATTCTGGACGAGGTCGGCGTCGATCTCGAGGCGGAGGAATTCGGCGTTCTGGATTCGTATTCCGACGAGGACATCGAGGGTTTGGCCGACACGCCGGGCGTGGACTACTGGCTGGTGTCCAGACTCCGCAACGGCCGCGAGGCGAGGTTGCCGAGAAGCGTCGTGGCGAAGGCGTTGCAGGAGATTCTCGACGAGATCGGCAAGGGCGGATACGACGCGGCCGTGTTGCTCTGCACCGGGAGCTTTCCGCAGTTGCACTGTTCGATTCCGACGGTGGAAGCCGGCCGGGTGGTAGACGCGCTGGTCGGCGCGCTGGCGGAGGGAAGACGGCAGATCGGGGTTCTGGTGCCGAACGAGAGCCAGGTGTCGCACTGGAACGGCTCCGCGATCGCCGGCGTTCCCTGCGTCGCCTCCCACGCGTCGCCCTACACGGACCGGCGGTTCCGGGAAGCGTCCCGGGACGTGGCCGACTCCGACCTGATCGTCATGCACTGCATGGGATACGACCGCGCGATGCGCGCCGAGGTCGCCGGGCACACCGGCAAACCGGTGATCCTCTCGCGCTCGGTGGTCGCCGGCGCCCTGCGGCAACTGGTGTGACCGACGCCGGGCCGCGTCGGCGGTCGAAGCCGATTCCCTTCGAGGATCTGGACGCGCTCGCATCCGGAGCGTGGGCGCTCGGCACCGGCGGCGGCGGCGATCCCTATTGCAGCCTCGTCGCGGCGAAGGAACTCTATCGCGCCGGACGGCAGGCCCGTCTGCTGGACCCTTCGGATCTCGCAGACGACGACCTGGTCGCCATGGTGTCGTTCCAGGGGGCGCCGCTGGTCAACAGCGAACGGCTTCCCGACCCGGCGCTGATGGAAAAGGCGATCAGGGTCATGGAAGACCATATCGGCCGCCGCTTCTCGGCCGTGATGAGTTCGGAGATCGGCGGCTCGAACGGCGTGCAGCCGCTGCTTGCCGCCGCCTCGATGGACCTGCCGCTGGTCGACGCGGACGCGATGGGCCGGGCGTTTCCGGACGTGTCCAAGACCTCCTTCGCGGTCCGGGATCTCCGTCCCTGGCCGCTCAGCGTGGTGGACGTGCGACGAAACGCCGCGATCATTCCCCGGGGCGTCGACTGGTTCTGGATGGAGCGCATGAGTCGGCAGATCGTCACCGAAATGGGCTCCACCGCGTCCACCTGCAAGGCGCCGAGGACCGGGCGGGAGGTTCGGGAGCACGGAATTCTCGGCTCCGTCACGCGGGCGATCGGGATCGGCCGGCTGCTCCGGGAGGCGCGTCGAACCCATGCGGATCCGGTCGAGGCGCTTCGCGAGGCCGAGGGCGGCGTCGAGTTGTTTCGCGGCAAGGTGTCGGACGTCCGCCGCCGATCCACCGGCGGCTTCCTCCGGGGCGAGACTTCGATCGAGGGTCTGGACGGGTATCGCGGCGAACGGTTCGATCTCGCGTTCCAGAACGAGTTTTCGGTCGGCCGCCGCAACCGGCGGGTCGTGGTGACGGTTCCGGATTTGATCTGCGTGCTCGACAGCCTGTCCGGGGAGGCGATCGGAACCGAGACGCTGCGCTACGGCCAGCGCGTTACCGTCCTGGCGATCCCTTCGCCGCCGGTCTTCCTGTCGGAGAAGGGCCTCGTCCACGCCGGGCCGTCCGCCTTCGGATTCGACCTGCCATTCGTCTCGCCGTTCTCGGGGGCGTCGTGAGCGAGCGGCCGGAGCGGATCCTGACGCGGGCGGACTTCGAACTCCTCGCGGTCGGCGCGTGGATCCTCGGCACGGGCGGGGGCGGCGACCCCTGGCACGGGTTGCTCAACATGCGCCGGCTGCTCGACGCCGGCAGGCCGGCGCGGCTCGTGGATGCGGCGGGTCTGCGGGACGACGACCTGATCGGCGTCTGCGGCCAGATGGGCGCGCCGCTGGTCAGCCAGGAGCGGCTCACCGATCCGGCGATGATCGCCGGCGCGGTCGAGCGGATGGAAGCGCATCTCGGGCGGCGATTCGATGCGTTGATGAGCGTCGAGATCGGCGGCGGCAACGCCTTGCAGCCGTTTCTCGCGGGTGCGGCGCTGGACCGTCCGGTAGTCGACGCCGACGCGATGGGGCGGGCCTTTCCGGCCGTGCAGCATTCGAGCTTCGCGGTCGGCGACCTGTCCGTCACCCCTTGCGGCATGCTCGACATTCGAGGCAACGAGTTGTTGCTGGTAGAGGCCGAGGACTGGGTCTGGGCCGAACGGATCACCCGCCGCGTCTGCACGGAATGGGGCAGCCGCGCCTTCAACGTGAAGGGTCCCCGCAGCGGGCGCGAGGTTCGGGAGTGGGCCGTTCTCGGCACGGTTTCCGAGGCGATCCGTCTCGGTGCCGCGGTTCGCTCCGCCCAGTCGTCGCACGCGGATCCGGTAGAGGCGGTGCTCGACGCCGGCGCCGGCCGGTCGCTGCTCCGGGGCAAGGTTACGGACGTGCGCCGCCGCATGACCGGCGGCTACCTCTGGGGCCGGACCGAACTCGAGGGTCTCGACCGCGACGCCGGAAGCCGGATGTCGATCGAGTTTCAAAACGAGTTTCTGGTCGCCTGGCGCGACGGGCGCAGGGTCGCGTCGGTGCCGGAGCTGATTTGCCTGCTGGACACGGAGTCAGGCGAAGCCGTCGGCAGCGAGACGTTGCGCTACGGTCAGCGCGTGACCGTTATCGTGCTTCCGTCGCCGGCGGTATTTCTGAGCGAACGGGGGCTCGCCGCGGCCGGACCGCAAGCGTTCGGATACGCGTTCGCGTTCGAGAGCGCGTTCGCCGCTGCGCCGTCGGTCGAAGGGAGGGAAGGACTCTGAGCAGCAATTCAGCGCCGGGGCCGGTGTGCCGCATCGGCATGGACGTCGGCGGAACCAACACCGATGCGGTGATTCTCGAGGGCGACCGGCTGGTCCGTTCCGTCAAGACGCCGACCACCCGGGACGTGCTGGGCGGCATTCGGCGCGCCTTCGCCGAACTCCTCGCGTCGCCTTCGGTCGATCGCCGGAGGATTGACGCGGTCATGATCGGAACCACGCATTTCACCAATGCGGTGGTGCAGCGCAGGGGCCTCTCGCGCGTGGCGGCGGTGCGCGTCGGCCTGCCGGCCAGCGCGTCGCTGCCGCCGTTTTGCGACTGGCCGGAGGATCTCTCGGCCCGGGTGTGCGCCGGCTGGGAGATGGTCCGCGGCGGCAACGAGGTCGACGGCCGGCCCATCGTGCCCTTCGACGAGGCGGGAATGCGGGAGGCCGCACATCGGATCCGGGATCTTGGCGTCGACGCGATCGGCGTCTCGGCGGTGTTCTCGCCGCTGACGGCGGAGTGCGAGAATCGCGCTGCGGAGGTCTTGCGGGAAGTCTGCCCCGACGCGTCCGTGACGCTCAGCGGCGACCTCGGGCGGATCGGCCTCCTGGAGCGGGAGAACGTGACCCTGCTCAACGCGGCGCTGGTGGCCTATGCGCGGCGCACCGCCGACGCCTTCGTCGACGCGATGGCGGCGAGCGGTCTGGTCGCGCCTTTGTATCTCACGCAAAACGACGGGACGATCGTGCGGGCCGAATACGCCGCCCGGTATCCGGTCTACAGCTTCGCCTCCGGTCCGACCAACAGCATGCGCGGCGCGGCCTTTCTCTCCGGCCTCAAGGAAGCCGTCGTGGTGGACGTCGGCGGAACCACGACCGACATCGGGGCGTTGCGGCACGGATTTCCGCGCGAGGCCAACAACGTCGTGGAGATCGGCGGGGTCCGGTCGAACTTCCGCATGCCGGACGTCCTGTCGATCGGGATCGGCGGCGGGTCGCTGGTCTCCCGAGATCCGCTCGCGGTCGGACCGCGAAGCGTCGGATTCGAGCTCGCGGAGCGCGGACTCGTCTTCGGCGGCGACGACTTGACGGCTACGGACGTCGCCGTGGGCGCCGGCGCAGTCGAGATCGGCGACCCGGCGAACCTCGCCGCCGCCGGGCTGGACCGCGGGCTGGCGTCGGAAGCCATGGCGTGGATCGAAGAGTCGGTGTCGGAGTCGGTCGACCGGATGAAGCCGGACGCCGCGGAGCTGCCGGTCGTGGCCGTGGGGGGCGGCGCGTTCCTCGTTCCGGATCGAATCCCGGGGATAACGGAGGTGGTCCGGATCGACCACGGTCCGGTCGCGAACGCGGTCGGCGCCGCCATCGCCCAGGTGAGCGGCGAGGTCGACCGCATCTTCCAGGACGTGGATCGCGAGGAGGCGATACGGCGGGCGCAGGCGGAGGCGGAAGAGAAGGCCGTGCGTGCGGGCGCAGACCCGGCGACGCTTCAGACGGTCGACGTCGAGGATCTGCCGCTCGCGTATCTGCCGGGCAATTCGTTGCGCACGAGAGTGCGGGTGGTGGGCGACGTCGCCGGCATGGGCCGGGCCGAAAGCGTTGCCCCGCCGCATCCGCCGGGCGCGGCCCGTCCCGACGCCGGACGCGGCAGGGGCAATTGAGATACCCTGCACGTCGGCTACAGTAGAAGAATCGCGGCTCGGGAATTCGGCCCGCAAGGGGCGGGAGGGCGAGTCGCGGCCGAATCAGCCAGGGAAGGAAAGCACATGACACGACAACTGGAACGCCGCACGTTCCTCAAGGGCGCAGCCGCGGCGGCGGCCGCGGCGACCGTCGCGTCGCCGAGCGTGATTCGCGCGGCGGATCCGTTGGTCATCAACAGCTACGGCGGCAGCTTCGAGAAGTTCATGCGCGAGCACATCGTCGGACCGTTCGAGCAGGAGACCGGCATCGAGACGACGCTCGACGTCAATCTCGGCAAGGGCTGGCTCGCGAATCTCCGCGCCGCCGGGCCGGAGAACCCCCCGTACGACGTTCTCATGACCAACGAGGCCTGGGCGAGCATCGAACGGGAAGAGGGCTTCTTCGAACAGATTCCCGCCTCCGAGGTGCCGAACATGGCCGACGTGTATCCGTCGATGCGCCTCTACGACGATATGGCGGTGATCGGTACGCTGGCGCCCATCGGGCTCTGCTACCGCCACGACATGCTCGACACCGCGCCGACGTCCTGGATGGACCTCTGGGACGTGGAGGAGTATCGCGGGCGCACCGGCATGTACACCATCACCAACTCGGCCGGCTACATGTTCGTCCTCATGACGGCGCAGATGTATCACGGCTCCGAATACGAGGTGGACAAGGCGCTCGACAAGATCAAGGAACTGCTGCCCTTCAACCAGGTGGACTTCTCCGGCACGATGGAGACGGTCCTTACCCAGGGCGAGGCGCTGATCGCGCCGATCGATTCGCCGGCCTCTACGCGGCTCCGCAAGAAGGGAGTCGAGGTGAGCTTCGCGTCGCCCGGCGAAGGCATGTTCATGTTCGACCAGGTCTTCAACGTGCTCAAGGGCAGCCGTAACAAGGACAACGGCTACAAGTGGATCGACTACATCCTGCGACCCGACGTGCAGCGCAAGTGGGTAGAACACTACTACTGGACGCCGGTGAACAGCCTGGTCGAGCTCACGGACGAGGAGAAGGCCGACGTCCCGGTCCACGGAGACAAGATCGACAGCATCGTTCTCTGGGACTGGGCCGCGGCCAACAAGGTGCGCGATCACGTCATCGAGCGCTGGAACAAGGAGATGCGGAACTGAGGACGGATCGAGGCGGGTCTCGTGCCGAGCAATTCCCCGCGCCGGCGGGGAGCGGCCCTGATCCGCGACCGGTCTCGCTCCCGCATCCTGCGGCAACGCCGCGGCCGGCCCGTTTCGCGGGCCGGCCGCTTCCCTGCGGCGTGATTCGATGACCGCGGTTCGAATACGCAAGCTGGAAAAGCGCTTCGACGACGTCGTCGCGGTCGACGGCATCAGCCTGAACGTCGAGGAGGGCGAACTGGTTTCGTTCCTCGGGCCGAGCGGCTGCGGCAAGACGACGACCCTGCGCTGCATCGCCGGGTTCGAGTATCCGGATTCCGGCGAGATCCGGTTCGACGACGCGGACGTGGTCGACGTGCAACCGGAGCGGCGGAACATCGGAATGGTGTTCCAGAACTACGCGCTGTTTCCGCACATGACGGTGCGCGGCAACCTCGCCTTCGGCCTGGAGATGCGCGGAGTCGGTCGGGCGGAGCTCGAGCGGCGGACGGAACAGGCGCTGGAGCAGGTGCAGCTGGGCGGCCTCGGCGATCGCTATCCCCGGCAGCTCTCCGGCGGGCAACAGCAGCGCGTCGCGCTGGCGCGGGCGCTGGTCATTCAGCCGAGCGTCCTGCTGCTCGACGAGCCTCTCGCCAATCTCGACGCCAAGCTCCGCGAAGAGATGCGCTTCTTCATCCGGTCGCTGCAGAAGGACGTCGGCATCACTTGCGTGTACGTCACCCACGACCAGGCCGAGGCGATGGTGATTTCGGACCGCATCGTGGTCATGTTCGACGGCGTCATCCACCAGATCGGCGAACCGGCGGGCATATACGAACATCCCGCGACCGAAGAGGTCGCGAACTTCATCGGGCTGGCGAACTTCGTTCCGGCTACGGCGGCGGAACCCGGCCCGGACGGCGTGTGGCGGCTTTCCTCGCCGGCGGGAGCGCTTCATTGCGCCTATGACGGTCGGCTGCAGCCGGGCCAGGAAGTACGGGCCGTCGTTCGTCCCGAGGCGGTCGAACTCGTCTCGCCGGACGCCGCATCCGGCGTGACCGAACCGCAGGACGGCGTCTGGAACTCGGTCGACGGAGTGGTTCGCGAGCGGTTCTATCTCGGCAACATCGCCGGCTACCGCGTGCAATGCGCCAATGGCGTCCGGCTCCAGGTGCAGGCCGCGCCCTGGGCGTCGTTCCGGGTCGGCGAGCCGGTGCGATGCCGATTTCCGGCCGCCCGGACGTGGATCATCGGCGGCGCGGGGGACGCGGGCGAATGAGCGCCGCGGGCGCCGTCGAAGCGGGAGCGAAGTCCGTCCGGCGCCCGTCGCGTCACCTGTTGCTTCTGATGCCGACGACGGCTCTGCTGGTGGCGTTCCTGGTCTTTCCGTATCTGAACATGGTGGTGATGAGTTTCCGCAACCCCTCCACCAGCGCCGTTTTCGCGCCGGGATTTACGGTGGGCAACTACCTGGAGGCGTTGCTGGACGTCGATCTCTACTATCTGGGCGTACTGGCGGAGACGCTGGTCTTCGGCGTGGTGACCTCGTTTCTGTGCCTGCTGCTCGCCTTTCCCGTCGCCTACCACCTCGCCCGCACGACCTGGCGGTTCAAGGCGCTCCTCTACACCTTCGTCCTGTCGCCCTTGCTCGTCGGCGTCGTCATTCGCTGCTACGGATGGCTGATCATCCTCGGCAACAACAACGGGCTGGTGAACAACCTGCTGCGCAACCTGGAACTGATCGAGCGTCCGATTCGGTTCCTGTACAACTACTTCGGCGTAAGCGTGGGCCTCGTGCACGTGTTTCTCCCGTTCATGATCCTGCCCATCCTCGGGGCGATCCAGTCGATCGACCCGCGCCTCGAGGAGGCCGCGCAGTCGCTCGGCGCGAGCCGGCTCAGGGTCATGTGGCGGGTGGTCTTTCCGCTCAGCCTGCCGGGCGTACAGGCGGGCGCCATCCTGGTGTTCGTTCTCACGATCAGCTCCTACGTGATTCCGATCCTGCTCGGCGGGCTGAACGTGATGATCATGCCGACGCTGGTGGTGCAACAGCTGCTCGACGCCATGCTCTGGCCGTTCGGCGCCGCGCTCGCCTTCCTCCTCTCTATCGCGGGCGCCGTCTCGGTCTACCTGTACCTTCGCCTGACCGCGCGGTTCATGCGGGGGATCTCATGACCGCCGGCAAGGACAGGCACCGCGCCGGGCGCTGGTCGCACAGGCTCAATATCGGCTTCGTGTCGCTGGTCTACGCCTTCCTGCTGCTACCGCTCGTGATCGTGGTGCTCGCGTCGTTCAATTCCGGCGAGTTCCTGACGTTTCCGCCGGAGGGGTTCTCGCTCCGGTGGTACGTCAGCTTTTTCAACGCCGACGCCTTCGTGAATTCGCTGTTCTATTCGCTCCGGCTCGCCCTGCTCTGCACCCTGGTATCGACCCTGCTCGGGGTGTCGATCGCGCTTTACGTGGTGCGACACGCCGGGCGCTGGCGCGAGCATCTCCGCCTGTTCATCCTGATGCCGCTGCTCCTGCCGGAGATCCTCACCGCGATCGCGCTGCTGTTCTTCTACTACAACTTCGACGCGCTCATGCGGGAGGCGGGCCTGACCGGACTCGTCGGGCTGTTCCGCAACTCGATGCTGGGCTTGCTGATCGGGCACGTCCTGATCACGCTCCCGTTCGTCTTTCTCGGAATCTCCTCTTCGCTCTACAACTTCGACCGCACTCTGGAGGAGGCGGCGCGGAGTCTCGGCGCCAGCCGCTGGCAGGCGTTTCGCCGGGTGACCCTCCCGATCGTCAAGCCCGGCATCATCGCGGGGGCGCTGCTCTGCTTCATCATCTCCTTCGACCTGTTCGCGATTTCGCTCCTCCTGAAGGGAGTCGGCATCGCGACGCTGCCCATTCAGCTGTTCGACTACGTCCGGTGGGACTTCGACCCGACGGCGGCGGCCGTTTCCACCGTGAGCATCTGCATCACCATCGCGGCCGTCGTCGTCACCGATCGGCTGGTCGGATTGCGTTCGCTTCGCTTCTGAGAGCCGCCCGGTCCGCAGCCGCAGGAGTATCGACATGCCAGGTTCCGTCGCTTCCGCCGTTCACGTTCGCATCGTCAGTCCGGTGGTTCAGGGAACCCGGCGCGACCCGGCGGCGCTTCGCGCGCTGGAGCGTCCCGGTCTCCGGGTCAGCCGAACGAAGATTCTCCGCGGTCCGGCGACGGTGGAGAGCGAATTCGAGGACGGCCTGGCGATGCCCGAGACGGTTGCGTTGGTCGTGGAGGCTGAGCGCGAGGGATGCGATGCGGTCGTGATCGACTGCATGGGCGATCCCGGACTGCACGCTTCGCGCGAGGCGGTGTCCGTACCGGTGTTGGGTCCCTGCGAGAGCGGGATGCACTTGGCCGCAAGCCTCGGACACCGGTTCTCGGTGGTTACCGCGCTCGGCCGCGGGCGGGTCATGTTCGAGGCCCGGGCGGAACGCTACGGCTGCGCGACCCGACTCGCTTCGGTGCGCGCGGTGGAGATATCGGTCATGGCGCTCGACACCGACCGGGATTCCATGACCCGGGCGCTGACGGACGCGGCGCGGAGGGCGGTTCGCGAAGACCGTGCGGACGTGATCCTGTTCGGCTGCACCGGCATGTTCGGAGCCGCGGATCGGGTCCGTAGCGATCTCCTCGAGGACGGGATCGACGTTCCGGTGATCGACCCGGTCCCGGCCTGCGTACACATCGCGGCGGGGCTGGTTTCGGCCGGTCTCTCGCACAGCAAGACTGCCTATCCGCCGCCGCCGGGCAAGGCGCTGCCGGGCTACGAATGGGTCCTGGCTCCGGCGGCCCGGCGCGAGGTCGCCTGACCGGGCAGGGTCGGCACGGAATTCGCGCCGGCAGTCGCGTCTACGCCGGCGGCGCGCCCGTTTGCGGGATGCGCGGCCCGAACCGGGGGGCAGGACCGGCGCACGCCATGCCGGCCGTGCGAACGAACTCCGGACCGCCTTGACGTCGCCGGGCGAGAGGGGTCGGGGATTCTCGGGAGCCGCGGAAAGGCGGAAGACCGCGACTCGCCATCCGGAGATCGGGACGACGCGATCTCGGTCCTGTCCGGAAACCGTGATCGGGAGGCTTCGGCAGCGAAGGTCGAGTCACGGCTTGCGCCCGGCGGGACCGCGTGCGGGAGATCGCTATTCGGTCCGTCCGCGATTCGCGCCCTCCCAGTCCGAATGGCGCTACGGGCCAAGATGCGACGGATGCCGTCGTCACTTTCGATTCGCCGCGGGTCTACCCGGAATCGCGATCCGATGCAGCCTCGACGTTCGGCGCGCTTAGGAACGGAGGCGTCGCGCGGGCCGCATTACGGCGCCGCCCGGCTCCCGCGACAGGCGAGTTGCGGTCCGTTCCGCCGTTGAGGCCGTTGTACCTGCGCGCGGGTCCCTTTCCGTAGCTCCGGTCGGCTGGGCCGGGCAGGTGTTGCGGGTCGTCGATCGTCATGGCTGATGCGGTCGTTGGCGTCCTGTCGAGAAGCGACCAATGCCATGCAGAAATCGATCCGATCAGGTCCGACATCGCGACTCGGGGGTCCCAAGAAAGCCGGTCGCATGCCGTTCGCAGGTGGTAAAATAGTGTTTTGTGGACCTATCCGATAGAGCGACCGGAAGTTAGAATCCTATCGTCTATCGTTATTATGCAACGGGTTACATTTCGCTACGCGTTGACAGCGAACTGTAGATAGTACAATTTCAGCCTGAAATGCGTGCGATAGTGTGCGCTCCTGCTGTCGACAGGTGCGAGGGAGGGAACCATTCTTCGGGAACGGTACTTTTCAGGGGTAGCCGGAAGCGATTCGGACACTCCGGGGTCAGGGGTCGGAAGGACGCAGCGCCAGTCCGGTACGGCGGGGCCTGTCCGGGATTGCGCCGGGGCGGAGATCGATTCCCGGCACCGCACGGCAAGCGTGGCGTATGGCGTCGCGCGTCGGTCCTCCGCTCGGCTCCGTACCGATGTCAGATCAGCGTCGCTGCGTGCGAGGGAAGAAGGCTTCGTCGGCGGGTCGATCAGGACCGGTTCCGGATACCCCGAATCGAACTTCCTGGCACGGAACGCAGAGCGGCCGGATCAGGAGCGAGGTGCGGCCTCCCGGGAACGTGATACGGTTCGCCTTGGAGCGGGCGGCACTCGAGCCGGGTCTTGCGAAGGTCGGGCGTTCGGACACTCGATAATCCGACCTGGGTCGGCTACAGCGGTCGAGCCGGTGCCCGGGTCGCACGAGCGAGGGCTTGTGCGAATGGGGGGGTTCGCGCTCGTCCTCGTCCTGTCTGCATTCGTTTCTGTCCTGGTCGCCCCGCCCGCGCTCGGGCTTCCGACGATCGACGAAATTGATCCGATGTCGCTCGAGGTGGACGACACGAGAAAAACGCCAGAAATAGACGGGACCTCGTACTACTGGAGCAGGGTCCCGGAAGTGAGCGTGGTCAGCACCGCCTCGAGTGTCGCAACCGGGCGCGTGACGAATTTTCTCAAGACCGGCTATGGCTTCAGTTTCAAGATTGAAGTGACGGCGCTGTCGGTGGGTACTACAACGCTAACAGTCCTTGTGACTGAGACGGGCTCTCTGGGAGACGTCCGTTCGACGTCGCAGGCTTTCTTGGTTACAGTCAACGCTTCGACGCTGGGCGGATTGTTTGAGCTGGACCCGCCGACGCTCGAAAGGATTGCTGAAGGCACGTCTCGGACGTTTTCCGTCAAGCTGGACCGGCAACCGCGCACGGAAGCGACCGTCTCGGTATCGAGCAGCGACACCGGGGCGGTCACCGTCAGTCCCGCCAGCCTGACGTTCTCCACGACCGATTGGTCGACGCCCCAGACGGTCACCGTGTGGGGAGTCAACGACGCCGATACTGTCGACGAGACCGCGACGGTGAACCTCGTCGCGAGTGGCGGCGGGTACACGGGGCTGACCGCCGCGGTCTCGGTATACGTCGAAGAACCCCCGGGGCGCCCGACTAACGTCGCGGCCGTTCCAGGAGACGGCCGGGTTACGCTGAAATGGTCGGCGCCGACCTACGGGGGACAGGTCGCGAAATGGCGGCTTCGCTATAGCATCGAGGGGAACAATTGGACGCAGGCCTTCGATCTCATGTGCGGGGAGAAGGTTTGCCCCGGCGACACGACCGAATACACCGCGACCGGTCTGTCGAACGGAAGCAGGTACTACTTCGAGTGGTACGCGGTTAGCGCACTTGGTGCCTTCGGCGGGAGCACGGGGTTCGTGAAGGCGACGCCGGTGGCGACGCCCTCGAAGCCGGTCGGAGTGAACGCGACACCGGGAGACGGAAAGGCGGTCCTGTCCTGGGACCGAATGGCCGGCGTGTCGGGATGGGAATACCGGCGCAAGGCAGGGACCGGGACGTACGGCGCCTGGACCGGCATCGCCGGCAGTTCTGCGAATACCGTGGGCCATACGGTAACCGGGATTGCGAACTACACCCGCCATTCGTTTCAGGTCCGCGCGTTCCGGAACTCTACGGTCGAAGTCGGCAGTTCCTCGACGGTGTACAAATTCGACGGCACTGCGTCGGACGAGGCGCATGCGCGTCCGCCGGCTGCGCCGCCGGCGCGGCCGAGCGGGCTGACCGCGACGGCCGGAGACGGACAGGCCGTTCTGGCCTGGGACAATCCGTCCAACCCGCTAATCACGAAGTACCAGTTGCGCCACAAGGCGGGCACGAGCTTCGGCGAAGGCGACGACAGCCTGTGGGCAGACGTCCCGAACAGCGGCTCCGGCACCGTCGGTCACACTGTCACCGGGCTCGCCAACGGGACGACCCACGCGTTTCAGATCCGGGCGGTAGACCTGGGCGACACCGGCCCGGCGTCCGGGGTGGCCACGGCGAAGCTGCCCGCGACGCCGGTAAAGCCGAGCGGGTTTCGCGTAGTGCCGGATGCGGGGCGCGCGGGCCTGAGATGGAATCCGATCGCCGACGTCTCGCGATGGGAATTCCGGCAGCGCACCGGCGGGGGGGCGATCGGAGCGTGGACCTCCGTGCCCGGTAGCGTAGGCTCCACCACTCGGTACGTCTTGACCGGGCTCTCCGACGGTGTCGCTTACGGATTTCAGGTTCGGGCGGTGCGGGGTCCCGCGGTCGGCATCGCGTCGGACGAGGTAACGGTGACGCCGCAGGCGACGGTTCCCGACGCGCCGGGCGGCTTCCTCGCGACCGGCCGGGCGGCGGGCGTTTCGCTTCGCTGGAACCTGCCGTCCAACGCCATAGCGGACTCGTTTCAGGTTCGCTGGAAGGCCACGCACTTGTTGCCGTTCGCGGCGGACGACGTCTGGACGGACGTGCCGGGGACGACGACGACCCATCTCGTCACCGGGCTCTCGAACGGCGTCGTTTACGCCTACGAACTGCGCGCCCGAAACCCGTCGGGTACCGGCCCGGCGGCGTCGACGACCGGGACGCCCTTCCTCCGGGCTCCCGGCAAGCCTTGGGGCCTGCAGGCAACCGCGGGGGACGGCGAGGTATCGCTGACCTGGATTCCGATCGCGACCGCTACCGCATGGCAGTATCAGCTGAAGAAGGGCGCGGGGGAATTCGGTGACTGGACGGACATCGTCGATAGCGGTGCAGACACGGCAAGTCATACCGCGACCGGCCTCGCCAACGGCTCGACTTACGCATTTCGGGTGCGGGCGTTGCGTAGCGGCGTGCGCGGACCGGCCTCCGACGCCGTGGAGGCGACGCCGGTGATGACGCCCAGCGGCCTGTTCGCCACCGCCTCGCAGGTCATGCCGGACATTGTCGATCTGCGTTGGTCTGCGACCGCGAATTCCGCCGTGACCAAGTGGCAATACCAGGTTGCGGCCAGTTCCGACAGTTTCGGGGCAGACTGGGTCGACATTCCGGACAGCGGCGCCGCCACGCGGGCGTACTCCGTCGACGATCTCGCGATCGGTACGACTCACTGGTTCAAGGTGCGAGCCGTCATCGGTGACACCGCCCAGGGCGAATCGGAGGCGAGGTCGGCGACCCCGCAGGCGCTTGCCGGCTGGATCAACTTCAAGATGGACGGATGCTCGGCATCCCTGCCGGCGAATCCATCCAGGTTCGCGCTGTCGAGCTACAGCAGCCCGATCGAAGTCCCGGTGGCCCTCTTCACCGCAGACTGCGAGCCCCTGCGCGATCACGGGAGCGTCGGCGACGGTTCGGACTGGCCCACTTTGATCTACCTAAAGTTCGAAGATAGCTACGATCAGATCGTAGAGGTGGAAGCCATCGGGGACCCGCTGGGTAGACCTTCATATCGCTCGTTTGTCTACGGGAAATCGCGAATCAGGGTCACGCCCGGAGTCTTGAACGAAGAGGTTCGCGAATTCAAGAGCGGAACGGCTACGGTGGCGATTGAGCTTGAAGACAAGGATCTTATAGGTGAGGGTCCAGGAGACACTCTGGGTTTCCCCATTCGCTTTGATGTCCATGTGGCGGTAAGTCCTCACTTTTCCTCGGTTGCCGATGTCTCGGACCAGCACTACACGCTGGACGAGGCTATTTCGCCACCTGCGTTTCCGGCTGCGACGGGCGGAGACGGCAAGCTCACGTACTCGATCAGTCCGGCCTTGCCGGCCGGTCTCGTGTTTGACGGCGACGGAGCCGCGGATCTCGGCC
The DNA here is from genome assembly GCA_965221505.1 of Rhodobacterales bacterium. Classification (GTDB taxonomy): domain Bacteria; phylum Pseudomonadota; class Alphaproteobacteria; order Rhodobacterales; family CAZPXZ01; genus CAZPXZ01. Next base: position 2,343,651 of record CBDCSI010000001.1, on the reverse strand, counting down.
TCGATCCCGGCGTCGCGCCGACGCTCAGCGGCACGCCGACTTCCGTACAGAGTTGGACAGTATACACGATCACCGTGCATGACAGCGATGCGGACCAAGGCGATGCGGACAGCGATAGTATCGATTTCCGATTACGGGTAAACGCTGGACCGACGGTCGCCAACCCGCTTCCAGACCGGGACATTCTTCTGGGCGTATCTGAGACGGTCGAACTGGACAGCTCCGATACGCCGGTGTTCAGCGATCCGAACCCAGACGACGTATTGAACATACTCGCGGTGTCGAGTACCGACGCAATAGCCGATGTCCCTCCTGTCAAGATGACCCGTTCCGGGACCGAGTTGACAGTACGGGCCGAGTCACCCGGTGTGAGCACGGTTACGGTTTATGCCACTGACTTGGGCGGAGCCACGGCGATCGACAGTTTCACGGTCAATTCGGTTGAGCCTTCGCTTACGGTGTCTGTCAAGACGGTAGCCTTGAAGGAGGGAGGCGAGGACCAAACCTTCGCGGTTGAACTCCCCCATAGGCCCACGGTGGATGTGACGGTGGCCGTGTCGAGTGACGACCCGGGCGCGGCGACGGCGAGTCCGTCGAGCCTGACGTTCACTGCCGACAATTGGAACTCGGGCCAGACAGTGACGGTATCGCCGGTCGCCGACGGGGACGCCGCGAACGAGAGCCTGGACGTTTCGCTGAGCGCATCGGGCGGCGAATACGAGGGCAAGACCGGGACGGTCGCGGTGTCGGTCGAGGACGCACAGACCCCGTCTCTCGTCCTGACCGATTCGCCGGTGTCTTTGAGCGAGGGCGGAACGGACGGGACCTTCACGGTTGCGCTCTCGCACGTGCCCACGGTGGACGTGACGGTGGCGGTGTCGAGCGACGATCCGGGCGCTGCGACGGCGAGTCCGTCGAGCCTGACGTTCACGGCCGACAATTGGAGCGCGACGCAGACGGTGACGGTGTCGGCGGCGACGGACAACGACGCCGCGAACGAGAGCCTGGACGTCTCGCTGAGCGCATCGGGCGGCGAATACCAGGGCAAGACCGGGACGGCTTCGGTGACGGTTGCCGACGCGCAGACCGCTTCGCTGAAGGTCGTCGGCGCCCCGGTCGCTCTGTCGGAGGGCGGAACGGACGGGACCTTCACGGTTGCGCTCTCGCACGTGCCCACGGTGGACGTGACGGTGGCGGTGTCGAGCGACGATCCGGGCGCTGCGACGGCGAGTCCGTCGAGTCTGACCTTCACGACCGCCAACTGGAACGCGGCGCAGACGGTGACGGTGTCGGCGGCGACGGACAACGACGCCGCGAACGAGAGCCTGGACGTCTCGCTGAGCGCGTCGGGCGGCGAATACCAGGGCAAGACCGGGACGGCTTCGGTGACGGTTGCGGACGCGCAGACCGCTTCGCTGAAGGTCGCCGGCGCTCCGGTCGCTTTGTCGGAGGGCGGCGGGAGCGGGACCTTCACGGTTACGCTTTCGCACGTGCCGACGGTCGAGGTGACGGTGGCGGTGTCGAGCGACGATCCGGGCGCTGCGACGGCGAGTCCGTCGAGTCTGACCTTCACGACCGCCAACTGGAACGCGGCGCAGACGGTGACGGTGTCGGCGGCGACGGACAACGACGCCGCGAACGAGAGCCTGGACGTCTCGCTGAGCGCGTCGGGCGGCGAATACCAGGGCAAGACCGGGACGGCTTCGGTGACGGTTGCGGACGCGCAGACCGCTTCGCTGAAGGTCGCCGGCGCCCCGGTGGCTTTGTCGGAGGGCGGCGGGAGCGGGACCTTCACGGTTACGCTTTCGCACGTGCCGACGGTCGAGGTGACGGTGGCGGTGTCGAGCGACGATCCGGGCGCTGCGACGGCGAGTCCGTCGAGTCTGACCTTCACGACCGCCAACTGGAACGCGGCGCAGACGGTGACGGTGTCGGCGGCGACGGACAACGACGCCGCGAACGAGAGCCTGGACGTGTCGCTGAGCGCGTCTGGCGGCGAATACCAGGGCAAGACCGGGACGGCTTCGGTGACGGTTGCGGACGCGCAGACCGCTTCGCTGAAGGTCGTCGGCGCTCCGGTCGATTTGACTGAGGGCGGCGGGAACAGGACCTTCACGGTCACGCTTTCGCACGTGCCGACGGTGGATGTGACGGTGGCGGTGTCGAGCGACGATCCGGGGGCGGCGACGGCGAGTCCTTCGAGCCTGACGTTCACTGCCGCCAACTGGGGCGCGGCGCAGACGGTGACCGTCTCGGCGGCGACGGACAACGACGCCGCGAACGAGAGTCTGGGCGTCTTGTTGAGCGCATCGGGCGGCGAATACGATGGCAAGACCGGGACGGTTTCGGTGACGGTTGCGGACGCGCAGACCGCTTCGCTGAATGTCGTCGGCGCCCCGGTCGCTCTGTCGGAGGGCGGAACGGACGGGACCTTCACGGTTGCGCTCTCGCACGTGCCGACGGTCGAGGTGACGGTGGCGGTTTCGAGCGACGATCCGGGCGCGGCGACGGCGAGTCCGTCGAGCCTGACGTTCACTGCCGCCAACTGGAACGCGGCGCAGACGGTGACGGTGTCGGCGGCGACGGACAACGACGCCGCGAACGAGAGCCTGGACGTCTCGCTGAGCGCGTCGGGCGGCGAATACGAGGGCAAGACCGGGACGGTCCCGGTGACGGTTGCCGACGCGCAGACCGCTTCGCTGAAGGTCGTCGGCGCCCCGGTGGCTTTGTCGGAGGGCGGCGGGAACGGATCCTTCACGGTTACGCTTTCGCACGTGCCCACGGTGGATGTGACGGTGGCCGTGTCGAGCGACGACCCGGGCGCGGCGACGGCGAGTCCGTCGAGCCTGACCTTCACGACCGCCAACTGGAACGCGGCGCAGACGGTGACGGTGTCGGCGGCGACGGACAACGACGCCGCGAACGAAAGCCTGGACGTCTCGCTGCGCGCATCGGGCGGCGAATACCAGGGCAAGACCGGGACGGCTTCGGTGACGGTTGCGGACGCGCAGACCGCTTCGCTGAAGGTCGTCGGCGCCCCGGTCGCTTTGTCGGAGGGCGGAACGGACGGGACCTTCACGGTTACGCTTTCGCACGTGCCGACGGTCGAGGTGACGGTGGCGGTGTCGAGCGACGATCCGGGCGCGGCGACGGCGAGTCCGTCGAGCCTGACGTTCACTGCCGCCAACTGGAACACGACACAGACGGTGACGGTGTCGGCGGCGACGGACAGCGACGCCGCGAACGAGAGCCTGGACGTCTCGCTGCGCGCGTCGGGCGGCGAATACCAGGCGAAGGCCGGGACGGTCCCGGTGACTGTGGCCGACGCGCAGACCGCTTCGCTGAAGGTCGCCGGCGCTCCGGTCGCTTTGTCGGAGGGCGGCGGGAGCGGGACCTTCACGGTTACGCTTTCGCACGTGCCGACGGTCGAGGTGACGGTGGCGGTGTCGAGCGACGACCCGGGCGCGGCGACGGCGAGTCCGTCGAGCCTTACGTTCACTGCCGCCAACTGGAACGCGGCGCAGACGGTGACGGTGTCGGCGGCGACGGACAACGACGCCGCGAACGAGAGCCTGGACGTCTCGCTGAGCGCGTCGGGCGGCGAATACGAGGGCAAGACCGGGACGGCTTCGGTGACGGTTGCGGACGCGCAGACTGCTTCGCTGAAGGTCGTCGGCGCCCCGGTGGCTCTGTCGGAGGGCGGAACGGACGGGACCTTCACGGTTACGCTTTCTCACGTGCCGACGGTCGAGGTGACGGTGGCGGTTTCGAGCGACGATCCGGGCGCGGCGACGGCGAGTCCGTCGAGCCTTACGTTCACTGCCGCCAACTGGAACGCGACACAGACGGTGACGGTGTCGGCGGCGACGGACAACGACGCCGCGAACGAGAGCCTGGGCGTCTCGCTGAGCGCGTCGGGCGGGGAATACGAGGGCAAGACCGGGACGGCTTCGGTGACGGTTGCGGACGCGCAGACCGCTTCGCTGAAGGTCGTCGGCGCCCCGGTCGCCTTGACTGAGGGAGGCGGGAACGGGACCTTCACGGTTGCGCTTTCGCACGTGCCGACGGTCGATGTGACGGTGGCGGTGTCGAGCGACGACCCGGGCGCGGCGACGGCGAGTCCGTCGAGCCTGACGTTCACTGCCGCCAACTGGAACGCGGCGCAGACGGTGACGGTGTCGGCGGCGACGGACAACGACGCCGCGAACGAGAGCCTGGACGTCTCGCTGAGCGCGTCGGGCGGCGAATACCAGGGCAAGACCGGGACGGCTTCGGTGACGGTTGCGGACGCGCAGACCGCTTCGCTGAAGGTCGCCGGCGCTCCGGTCGCTTTGTCGGAGGGCGGCGGGAGCGGGACCTTCACGGTTGCGCTTTCGCACGTGCCGACGGTCGAGGTGACGGTGGCGGTGTCGAGCGACGATCCGGGCGCGGCGACGGCGAGTCCGTCGAGTCTGACCTTCACGACCGCCAACTGGAACGCGGCGCAGACGGTGACGGTGTCGGCGGCGACGGACAACGACGCCGCGAACGAGAGCCTGGACGTGTCGCTGAGCGCGTCGGGCGGCGAATACCAGGGCAAGACCGGGACGGCTTCGGTGACGGTTGCGGACGCGCAGACCGCTTCGCTGAAGGTCGCCGGCGCTCCGGTCGCTTTGTCGGAGGGCGGCGGGAGCGGGACCTTCACGGTTACGCTTTCGCACGTGCCGACGGTCGAGGTGACGGTGGCGGTGTCGAGCGACGATCCGGGCGCGGCGACGGCGAGTCCGTCGAGCCTGACGTTCACTGCCGCCAACTGGAACGCGGCGCAGACGGTGACGGTGTCGGCGGCGACGGACAATGACGCCGCGAACGAGAGCCTGGACGTCTCGCTGAGCGCCTCGGGCGGCGAATACCAGGGCAAGACCGGGACGGTCCCGGTGACGGTTGCCGACGCGCAGACCGCTTCGCTGAAGGTCGCCGGCGCCCCGGTGGCTTTGTCGGAGGGCGGCGGGAGCGGGACCTTCACGGTTACGCTTTCGCACGTGCCGACGGTCGAGGTGACGGTGGCGGTTTCGAGCGGCGATCCGGGCGCGGCGACGGCGAGTCCGTCGAGCCTGACCTTCACGATCGCCAACTGGAACGCGGCGCAGACGGTGACGGTGTCGGCGGCGACGGACAACGACGCCGCGAACGAGAGCCTGGACGTGTCGCTGAGCGCGTCGGGCGGCGAATACGAGGGCAAGACCGGGACGGTCCCGGTGACGGTTGCCGACGCGCAGACTGCCTCGCTGAAGGTCGTCGGCGCCCCGGTAGCTTTGTCGGAGGGCGGCGGGAGCGGGACCTTCACGGTTACGCTTTCGCACGTGCCGACGGTCGAGGTGACGGTGGCGGTGTCGAGCGACGATCCGGGCGCGGCGACGGCGAGTCCGTCGAGTCTGACCTTCACGACCGCCAACTGGAACGCGGCGCAGACGGTGACGGTGTCGGCGGCGACGGACAACGACGCCGCGAACGAGAGCCTGGACGTGTCGCTGAGCGCGTCGGGCGGCGAATACCAGGGCAAGACCGGGACGGCTTCGGTGACGGTTGCGGACGCGCAGACCGCTTCGCTGAAGGTCGCCGGCGCTCCGGTCGCTTTGTCGGAGGGCGGCGGGAGCGGGACCTTCACGGTTACGCTTTCGCACGTGCCGACGGTCGAGGTGACGGTGGCGGTGTCGAGCGACGATCCGGGCGCGGCGACGGCGAGTCCGTCGAGCCTGACGTTCACTGCCGCCAACGAACGCGGCGCAGACGGTGACGGTGTCGGCGGCGACGGACAATGACGCCGCGAACGAGAGCCTGGACGTCTCGCTGAGCGCCTCGGGCGGCGAATACCAGGGCAAGACCGGGACGGTCCCGGTGACGGTTGCCGACGCGCAGACCGCTTCGCTGAAGGTCGCCGGCGCCCCGGTGGCTTTGTCGGAGGGCGGCGGGAGCGGGACCTTCACGGTTACGCTTTCGCACGTGCCGACGGTCGAGGTGACGGTGGCGGTTTCGAGCGGCGATCCGGGCGCGGCGACGGCGAGTCCGTCGAGCCTGACCTTCACGATCGCCAACTGGAACGCGGCGCAGACGGTGACGGTGTCGGCGGCGACGGACAACGACGCCGCGAACGAGAGCCTGGACGTGTCGCTGAGCGCGTCGGGCGGCGAATACCAGGGCAAGACCGGGACGGTCCCGGTGACGGTTGCGGACGCGCAGACCGCTTCGCTGAAGGTCGCCGGCGCCCCGGTGGCTTTGTCGGAGGGCGGCGGGAGCGGGACCTTCACGGTTACCCTTTCGCACGTGCCGACGGTCGAGGTGACGGTGGCGGTGTCGAGCGACGATCCGGGCGCGGCGACGGCGAGTCCGTCGAGCCTGACGTTCACTGCCGCCAACTGGAACGCGGCGCAGACGGTGACGGTGTCGGCGGCGACGGACAACGACGCCGCGAACGAGAGCCTGGACGTCTCGCTGAGCGCGTCGGGCGGCGAATACCAGGGCAAGACCGGGACGGCTTCGGTGACGGTTGCGGACGCGCAGACCGCTTCGCTGAAGGTCGCCGGCGCTCCGGTCGCTTTGTCGGAGGGCGGCGGGAGCGGGACCTTCACGGTTACGCTTTCGCACGTGCCGACGGTCGAGGTGACGGTGGCGGTGTCGAGCGACGATCCGGGCGCGGCGACGGCGAGTCCGTCGAGTCTGACCTTCACGACCGCCAACTGGAACGCGGCGCAGACGGTGACGGTGTCGGCGGCGACGGACAACGACGCCGCGAACGAGAGCCTGGACGTGTCGCTGAGCGCGTCGGGCGGCGAATACCAGGGCAAGACCGGGACGGTCCCGGTGACGGTTGCGGACGCGCAGACCGCTTCGCTGAAGGTCGCCGGCGCTCCGGTCGCTTTGTCTGAGGGCGGCGGGAGCGGGACCTTCACGGTTACGCTTTCGCACGTGCCGACGGTCGAGGTGACGGTGGCGGTGTCGAGCGACGATCCGGGCGCGGCGTCCGCGAGTCCCTCGAGCCTGACGTTCACTGCCGACAACTGGAGCGCGGCGCAGACGGTGACGGTCTCGGCGGCTACGGACAACGACGCCGCGAGCGAGAGCCTGGACGTGTCGCTGAGCGCGTCGGGCGGCGAATACGAGGGGAAGGCCGGGACGGTCCCGGTGACTGTGGCCGACGCGCAGACCGCTTCGCTGAAGGTCGCCGGCGCTCCGGTCGCTCTGTCGGAGGGCGGCGGGAGCGGGACCTTCACGGTTACGCTTTCGCACGTGCCGACGGTCGAGGTGACGGTGGCGGTGTCGAGCGACGATCCGGGCGCGGCGACGGCGAGTCCGTCGAGCCTGACGTTCACTGCCGACAACTGGAGCGCGGCGCAGACGGTGACCGTCTCGGCGGCGACGGACAACGACGCCGCGAACGAGAGCCTGGGCGTCTTGTTGAGAGCATCGGGCGGCGAATACGAGGGCAAGACCGGGACGGCTTCGGTGACTGTGGCCGACGCGCAGACCGCTTCGCTGAAGGTCGCCGGCGCCCCGGTGGCTTTGTCGGAGGGCGGCGGGAACGGGACCTTCACGGTTGCGCTCTCGCACGTGCCGACGGTCGAGGTGACGGTGGCGGTGTCGAGCGACGATCCGGGCGCGGCGACGGCGAGTCCGTCGAGCCTGACGTTCACTGCCGACAACTGGAGCGCGGCGCAGACGGTGACGGTCTCGGCGGCGACGGACAACGACGCCGCGAACGAGAGCCTGGACGTCTCGTTGAGCGCCTCGGGCGGCGCATACCAGGGCAAGACCGGGACGGCTTCGGTGACGGTTGCGGACGCGCAGACCGCTTCGCTGAAGGTCGCCGGCGCCCCGGTGGCTTTGTCGGAGGTCGGCGGGAGCGGGACCTTCACGGTTACGCTTTCGCACGTGCCGACGGTCGAGGTGACGGTGGCCGTGTCGAGCGACGATCCGGGCGCGGCGACGGCGAGTCCGTCGAGCCTGACGTTCACTGCCGCCAACTGGAACGCGACACAGACGGTGACGGTGTCGGCGGCGACGGACAACGACGCCGCGAACGAGAGCCTGGACGTGTCGCTGAGCGCGTCGGGCGGTGAATACCAGGGTAAGGCCGGGACGGTCCCGGTGACGGTTGCGGACGCGCAGACTGCCTCGCTGAAGGTCGTCGGCGCCCCGGTCGCTCTGTCGGAGGGCGGAACGGACGGGAGGTTTACTGTTACGCTCTCGCACGTGCCGACGGTCGATGTGACGGTGGCGGTGTCGAGCGACGATCCGGGCGCTGCGACGGCGAGTCCGTCAAGCCTGACGTTCACTGCCGCCAACTGGAACGCGACACAGACGGTGACGGTGTCGGCGGCGACGGACAACGACGCCGCGAACGAGAGCCTGGACGTGTCGCTGAGCGCATCGGGCGGCGAATACCAGGGCAAGACCGGGACGGTCCCGGTGACGGTTGCCGACGCGCAGACCGCTTCGCTGAAGGTCGTCGGCGCCCCGGTGGCTCTGTCGGAGGGCGGCGGGAACGGATCCTTCACGGTTGCGCTCTCGCACGTGCCCACGGTGGATGTGACGGTGGCCGTGTCGAGTGACGACCCGGGCGCGGCGACGGCGAGTCCGTCGAGCCTGACCTTCACTGCCGCCAACTGGAACGCGGCGCAGACGGTGACGGTGTCGGCGGCAACGGACAACGACGCCGCGAACGAGAGCCTGGACGTCTCGTTGAGCGCCTCGGGCGGCGCATACCAGGGCAAGACCGGGACGGTCCCGGTGACTGTGGCCGACGCGCAGACTGCCTCGCTGAAGGTCGCCGGCGCTCCGGTCGCTTTGTCGGAGGGCGGCGGGAGCGGGACCTTCACGGTTGCGCTCTCGCACGTGCCGACGGTCGAGGTGACGGTGGCGGTGTCGAGCGACGATCCGGGCGCGGCGACGGCGAGTCCGTCGAGTCTGACCTTCACGACCGCCAACTGGAACGCGGCGCAGACGGTGACGGTGTCGGCGGCGACGGACAACGACGCGGCGAACGAGAGTCTGGACGTCTCGCTGAGCGCGTCGGGCGGCGAATACCAGGGCAAGACCGGGACGGCTTCGGTGACGGTTGCGGACGCGCAGACCGCTTCGCTGAAGGTCGCCGGCGCTCCGGTCGCTCTGTCGGAGGGCGGCGGGAGCGGGACCTTCACGGTTACGCTCTCGCACGTGCCGACGGTCGAGGTGTCGGTGGCCGTGTCGAGCGACGATCCGGGCGCTGCGACGGCGAGTCCGTCGAACCTGACGTTCACTGCCGACAACTGGAGCGCGGCGCAGACGGTGACGGTGTCGGCGGCGACGGACAACGACGCCGCGAACGAGAGCCTGGACATCTCGCTGAGCGCATCGGGCGGCGAATACCAGGGGAAGGCCGGGACGGTCCCGGTGACTGTGGACGACGCGCAGACTGCCTCGCTGAAGGTCGTCGGCGCCCCGGTCGCCTTGACGGAGGGCGGAACGGACGGGACCTTCACGGTTGCGCTCTCGCACGTGCCGACGGTCGAGGTGACGGTGGCGGTTTCGAGCGACGATCCGGGCGCGGCGACGGCGAGTCCGTCGAGCCTGACCTTCACGACCGCCAACTGGAACGCGACACAGACGGTGACGGTGTCGGCGGCGACGGACAACGACGCCGCGAACGAGAGCCTGGACGTCTCGCTGAGCGCGTCGGGCGGCGAATACCAGGGCAAGACCGGGACGGCTTCGGTGACGGTTGCCGACGCGCAGACCGCTTCGCTGAAGGTCGCCGGCGCCCCGGTCGCTTTGTCGGAGGGCGGCGGGAACGGATCCTTCACGGTTGCGCTCTCGCACGTGCCCACGGTGGATGTGACGGTGGCCGTGTCGAGTGACGACCCGGGCGCGGCGACGGCGAGTCCGTCGAGCCTGACCTTCACTGCCGCCAACTGGAACGCGGCGCAGACGGTGACGGTGTCGGCGGCAACGGACAACGACGCCGCGAACGAGAGCCTGGACGTCTCGCTGAGCGCATCGGGCGGCGAATACCAGGGCAAGACCGGGACGGTCCCGGTGACTGTGGCCGACGCGCAGACTGCCTCGCTGACGGTCGTCGGCGCCCCGTTGGCTTTGTCGGAGGGCGGAACGGACGGGACCTTCACGGTTGCGCTCTCGCACGTGCCGACGGTGGATGTGACGGTGGCCGTGTCTAGCGACGATCCGGGCGCGGCGACGGCGAGTCCGTCGAGCCTGACCTTCACTGCCGACAACTGGAACGCGGCGCAGACGGTGACGGTCTCGGCGGCTACGGACAACGACGCCGCGAACGAGAGCCTGGACGTCTCGTTGAGCGCCTCGGGCGGCGCATACCAGGGCAAGACCGGGACGGTCCCGGTGACTGTGGCCGACGCGCAGACTGCCTCGCTGAAGGTCGCCGGCGCTCCGGTCGCTTTGTCGGAGGGCGGCGGGAGCGGGACCTTCACGGTTGCGCTCTCGCACGTGCCGACGGTCGAGGTGACGGTGGCGGTGTCGAGCGACGATCCGGGCGCGGCGACGGCGAGTCCGTCGAGTCTGACCTTCACGACCGCCAACTGGAACGCGGCGCAGACGGTGACGGTGTCGGCGGCGACGGACAACGACGCCGCGAACGAGAGTCTGGACGTCTCGCTGAGCGCGTCGGGCGGCGAATACCAGGGCAAGACCGGGACGGCTTCGGTGACGGTTGCGGACGCGCAGACCGCTTCGCTGAAGGTCGCCGGCGCTCCGGTCGCTCTGTCGGAGGGCGGCGGGAGCGGGACCTTCACGGTTACGCTCTCGCACGTGCCGACGGTCGAGGTGTCGGTGGCCGTGTCGAGCGACGATCCGGGCGCTGCGACGGCGAGTCCGTCGAACCTGACGTTCACTGCCGACAACTGGAGCGCGGCGCAGACGGTGACGGTCTCGGCGGCGACGGACAACGACGCCGCGAACGAGAGCCTGGACATCTCGCTGAGCGCATCGGGCGGCGAATACGAGGGCAAGACCGGGACCGCTTCGGTGACGGTTGCGGACGCGCAGACCGCTTCGCTGAAGGTCGTCGGCGCCCCGGTCGCCTTGTCGGAGGGCGGAACGGACGGGACCTTCACAGTTGCGCTCTCGCACGTGCCGACGGTGGATGTGACGGTGGCCGTTTCGAGCGAAGATCCGGGCGCTGCGACGGCGAGTCCGTCGAGCCTGACGTTCACTGCCGCCAACTGGAACGCGGCGCAGGCGGTGACGGTGTCTGCAGCGCCGGACAACGACGCCGCGAACGAGAGCCTGGGCGTTTCGCTGAGCGCGTCGGGCGGCGAATACCAGGGCAAGACCGGGACGGCTTCGGTGACGGTTGCGGACGCGCAGACCGCTTCGCTGAAGGTCGTCGGCGCCCCGGTCGCCTTGTCGGAGGGCGGAACGGACGGGACCTTCACGGTTGCGCTCTCGCACGTGCCGACGGTCGAGGTGACGGTGGCGGTGTCGAGCGACGATCCGGGCGCGGCGACGGCGAGTCCGTCGAGCCTGACGTTCACCGCCGACAACTGGAGCGCGGCGCAGACGGTTACGGTGTCGGCGGCGACGGACAACGACGCCGCGAACGAGAGCCTGGACGTGTCGCTGAGCGCGTCGGGCGGTGAATACCAGGGCAAGACCGGGACGGTCCCGGTGACGGTTGCGGACGCGCAGACTGCCTCGCTGAAGGTCGTCGGCGCCCCGGTGGCTCTGTCGGAGGGCGGCGGGAACGGGACCTTCACGGTTACCCTTTCGCACGTGCCGACGGTTGAGGTGACGGTGGCGGTGTCGAGCGACGATCCGGGCGCGGCGACGGCGGGTCCGTCGAGCCTGACCTTCACTGCCGACAACTGGAACGCGGCGCAGACGGTGACGGTCTCGGCAGCGACGGACAACGACGCCGCGAACGAGAGCCTGGACGTCTCGTTGAGCGCCTCGGGCGGCGCATACCAGGGGAAGGCCGGGACGGTCCCGGTGACTGTGGCCGACGCGCAGACTGCCTCGCTGAAGGTCGTCGGCGCCCCGGTCGCCGTGACTGAGGGAGGCGGGAGCGGGACCTTCACGGTTGCGCTCTCGCACGTGCCGACGGTCGAGGTGACGGTGGCGGTGTCGAGCGACGATCCGGGCGCGGCGACGGCGAGTCCGTCGAGCCTGACGTTCACTGCCGACAACTGGAACGCGGCGCAGACGGTGACGGTCTCGGCGGCGACGGACAACGACGCCGCGAACGAGAGCCTGGGCGTTTCGCTGAGCGCGTCGGGCGGCGAATACCAGGGCAAGACCGGGACGGTCCCGGTGACGGTTGCGGACGCGCAGACCGCTTCGCTGAAGGTCGTCGGCGCCCCGATCGCTCTGTCGGAGGGCGGAACGGACGGGACCTTCACGGTTGCGCTCTCGCACGTGCCGACGGTCGAGGTGACGGTGGCGGTCTCGAGCGACGATCCGGGCGCTGCGACGGCGAGTCCTGCGAGCCTGACCTTCACGATCGCCAACTGGAATACGGGCCAGACGGTGACGGTGTCGCCGGTTGCCGACGGGGACGCCGCGAACGAGAGCCTGGACGTCTCGCTGAGCGCATCAGGCGGCGAATACGAGGGCAAGACCGGGACGGCTTCGGTGACGGTTGCGGACGCGCAGACCGCTTCGCTGAAGGTCGTCGGCGCCCCGGTCGCTCTGTCGGAGGGCGGAACGGACGGGACCTTCACGGTTGCGCTCTCGCACGTGCCGACGGTCGAAGTGACGGTGGCGGTGTCGAGCGACGATCCGGGCGCGGCCGCCGCGAGTCCTGCGAGCCTGACCTTCACGACCGCCAACTGGAATACGGGCCAGACGGTGACGGTGTCGCCGGTTGCCGACGGGGACGCCGCGAACGAGAGCCTGGGCGTTTCGTTGAGCGCCTCGGGCGGCGAATACCAGGGCAAGACCGGGACGGCTTCGGTGACTGTGGCCGACGCGCAGACCGCTTCGCTGAAGGTCGTCGGCGCCCCGGTGGCTTTGTCGGAGGGCGGCGGGAGCGGGACCTTCACGGTTGCGCTTTCGCACGTGCCGACGGTCGAGGTGACGGTGGCGGTGTCGAGCGACGATCCGGGCGCTGCGACGGCGAGTCCGTCGAGCCTGACCTTCACGACCGACAACTGGAACGCGGCGCAGACGGTGACGGTGTCGGCGGCGACGGACAACGACGCCGCGAACGAGAGCCTGGACGTGTCGCTTAGCGCGTCGGGCGGCGAATACCAGGGCAAGACCGGGACGGCTTCGGTGACGGTTTCGGACGCGCAGACCGCTTCGCTGAAGGTCGTCGGCGCCCCGGTCGCTCTGTCGGAGGGCGGAACGGACGGGACCTTCACGGTTGCGCTCTCGCACGTGCCCACGGTGGACGTGACGGTGGCCGTGTCGAGCGACGATCCGGGCGCTGCGACGGCGAGTCCGTCGAGCCTGACCTTCACTGCCGACAACTGGAACGCGGTGCAGAAGGTGACGGTCTCGGCGGCTACGGACAATGACGCTGCGAACGAGAGCCTGGACGTCTCGCTGAGCGCGTCGGGCGGCGAATACCAGGGCAAGACCGGGACGGTCCCGGTGACTGTGGCCGACGCGCAGACCGCTTCGCTGAAGGTCGTCGGCGCCCCGGTCGCTCTGTCGGAGGGCGGAACGGACGGGACCTTCACGGTTGCGCTCTCGCACGTGCCGACGGTCGAAGTGACGGTGGCGGTGTCGAGCGACGATCCGGGCGCGGCCGCCGCGAGTCCTGCGAGCCTGACCTTCACGACCGCCAACTGGAATACGGGCCAGACGGTGACGGTGTCGCCGGTTGCCGACGGGGACGCCGCGAACGAGAGCCTGGGCGTTTCGTTGAGCGCCTCGGGCGGCGAATACCAGGGCAAGACCGGGACGGCTTCGGTGACGGTTGCGGACGCGCAGACCGCTTCGCTGAAGGTAGTCGGCGCCCCGGTGGCCTTGACTGAGGGAGGCGGGAGCGGGACCTTCACGGTTACGCTCTCGCACGTGCCGACGGTCGAGGTGACGGTGGCGGTCTCGAGCGACGATCCGGGCGCGGCGACGGCGAGTCCGTCGAGCCTGACCTTCACGACCGACAACTGGAACGCGGCGCAGACGGTGACGGTGTCGGCGGCGACGGACAACGACGCCGCGAACGAGAGCCTGGACGTCTCGCTGCGCGCGTCGGGCGGCGAATACCAGGGCAAGACCGGGACGGCTTCGGTGACGGTTGCGGACGCGCAGACCGCTTCGCTGAAGGTCGCCGGCGCTCCGGTCGCTCTGTCGGAGGGCGGAACGGACGGAACCTTCACGGTTACGCTTTCGCACGTGCCGACGGTGGAGGTGACGGTGGCGGTGTCGAGCGACGATCCGGGCGCTGCGACGGCGAGTCCGTCGAGCCTGACATTCACGACCGCCAACTGGAACGCGGCGCAGACGGTGACGGTCTCGGCGGCGACGGACAACGACGCCGCGAACGAGAGCCTGGACGTGTCGCTGAGCGCGTCGGGCGGCGAATACGAGGGAAAGACCGGGACGGCCTCGGTGACGGTTGCGGACGCGCAGACCGCTTCGCTGAAGGTCGCCGGCGCCCCGGTGACTTTGTCGGAGGGCGGCGGGAGCGGGACCTTCACGGTTGCGCTTTCGCACGTGCCGACGGTCGAGGTGACGGTGGCGGTGTCTAGCGACGATCCGGGCGCGGCGACGGCGAGTCCGTCGAGCCTGACCTTCACTGCCGACAACTGGAACGCGGCGCAGACGGTGACGGTGTTGCCGGTTGCCGACGGGGACGCCGCGAACGAGAGCTTGGGAGTCTCGTTGAGCGCATCGGGCGGCGAGTACGAGGGCAAGACCGGGGCGGCTTCGGTGACGGTTGCGGACGCGCATACCGCTTCGCTGAAGGTCGCCGGCGCCCCGGTCGCTTTGTCGGAGGGCGGAACGGACGGGACGTTTACGGTTACGCTTTCGCACGTACCGACTTTCGAGGTGAAGGTGGCGGTTTCGAGCGACGATCCCGGCGCTGCGACGGCGAGTCCTGCGAGCCTAACCTTCACGACCGCCAACTGGAATACGGGCCAGACGGTGACGGTGTCGCCGGTTGCCGACGGGGACGCCGCGAACGAGAGCCTGGGCGTTTCGTTGAGCGCCTCGGGCGGCGAATACCAGGGCAAGACCGGGACGGCTTCGGTGACGGTTGCGGACGCGCAGACCGCTTCGCTGAAGGTAGTCGGCGCCCCGGTGGCCTTGACTGAGGGAGGCGGGAGCGGGACCTTCACGGTTACGCTCTCGCACGTGCCGACGGTCGAGGTGACGGTGGCGGTCTCGAGCGACGATCCGGGCGCGGCGACGGCGAGTCCGTCGAGCCTGACCTTCACGACCGACAACTGGAACGCGGCGCAGACGGTGACGGTGTCGGCGGCGACGGACAACGACGCCGCGAACGAGAGCCTGGACGTCTCGCTGCGCGCGTCGGGCGGCGAATACCAGGGCAAGACCGGGACGGCTTCGGTGACGGTTGCGGACGCGCAGACCGCTTCGCTGAAGGTCGCCGGCGCTCCGGTCGCTCTGTCGGAGGGCGGAACGGACGGAACCTTCACGGTTACGCTTTCGCACGTGCCGACGGTGGAGGTGACGGTGGCGGTGTCGAGCGACGATCCGGGCGCTGCGACGGCGAGTCCGTCGAGCCTGACATTCACGACCGCCAACTGGAACGCGGCGCAGACGGTGACGGTCTCGGCGGCGACGGACAACGACGCCGCGAACGAGAGCCTGGACGTGTCGCTGAGCGCGTCGGGCGGCGAATACGAGGGAAAGACCGGGACGGCCTCGGTGACGGTTGCGGACGCGCAGACCGCTTCGCTGAAGGTCGCCGGCGCCCCGGTCGCTCTGTCGGAGGGCGGCGGGAGCGGGACCTTCACGGTTGCGCTTTCGCACGTGCCGACGGTCGAGGTGACGGTGGCGGTGTCTAGCGACGATCCGGGCGCGGCGACGGCGAGTCCGTCGAGCCTGACCTTCACTGCCGACAACTGGAACGCGGCGCAGACGGTGACGGTGTTGCCGGTTGCCGACGGGGACGCCGCGAACGAGAGCCTGGGAGTCTCGTTGAGCGCATCGGGCGGCGAGTACGAGGGCAAGACCGGGGCGGCTTCGGTGACGGTTGCGGACGCGCATACCGCTTCGCTGAAGGTCGCCGGCGCCCCGGTCGCTTTGTCGGAGGGCGGAACGGACGGGACGTTTACGGTTACGCTTTCGCACGTACCGACTTTCGAGGTGAAGGTGGCGGTTTCGAGCGACGATCCCGGCGCTGCGACGGCGAGTCCTGCGAGCCTAACCTTCACGACCGCCAACTGGAATACGGGCCAGACGGTGACGGTGTCGCCGGTTGCCGACGGGGACGCCGCGAACGAGAGCCTGGGCGTTTCGTTGAGCGCCTCGGGCGGCGAATACCAGGGCAAGACCGGGACGGCTTCGGTGACGGTTGCGGACGCGCAGACCGCTTCGCTGAAGGTAGTCGGCGCCCCGGTGGCCTTGACTGAGGGAGGCGGGAGCGGGACCTTCACGGTTACGCTCTCGCACGTGCCGACGGTCGAGGTGACGGTGGCGGTCTCGAGCGACGATCCGGGCGCGGCGACGGCGAGTCCGTCGAGCCTGACCTTCACGACCGACAACTGGAACGCGGCGCAGACGGTGACGGTGTCGGCGGCGACGGACAACGACGCCGCGAACGAGAGCCTGGACGTCTCGCTGCGCGCGTCGGGCGGCGAATACCAGGGCAAGACCGGGACGGCTTCGGTGACGGTTGCGGACGCGCAGACCGCTTCGCTGAAGGTCGCCGGCGCTCCGGTCGCTCTGTCGGAGGGCGGAACGGACGGAACCTTCACGGTTACGCTTTCGCACGTGCCGACGGTGGAGGTGACGGTGGCGGTGTCGAGCGACGATCCGGGCGCTGCGACGGCGAGTCCGTCGAGCCTGACATTCACGACCGCCAACTGGAACGCGGCGCAGACGGTGACGGTCTCGGCGGCGACGGACAACGACGCCGCGAACGAGAGCCTGGACGTGTCGCTGAGCGCGTCGGGCGGCGAATACGAGGGAAAGACCGGGACGGCCTCGGTGACGGTTGCGGACGCGCAGACCGCTTCGCTGAAGGTCGCCGGCGCCCCGGTCGCTCTGTCGGAGGGCGGCGGGAGCGGGACCTTCACGGTTGCGCTTTCGCACGTGCCGACGGTCGAGGTGACGGTGGCGGTGTCTAGCGACGATCCGGGCGCGGCGACGGCGAGTCCGTCGAGCCTGACCTTCACTGCCGACAACTGGAACGCGGCGCAGACGGTGACGGTGTTGCCGGTTGCCGACGGGGACGCCGCGAACGAGAGCCTGGGAGTCTCGTTGAGCGCATCGGGCGGCGAGTACGAGGGCAAGACCGGGGCGGCTTCGGTGACGGTTGCGGACGCGCATACCGCTTCGCTGAAGGTCGCCGGCGCCCCGGTCGCTTTGTCGGAGGGCGGAACGGACGGGACGTTTACGGTTACGCTTTCGCACGTACCGACTTTCGAGGTGAAGGTGGCGGTTTCGAGCGACGATCCCGGCGCTGCGACGGCGAGTCCTGCGAGCCTAACCTTCACGACCGCCAACTGGAATACGGGCCAGACGGTGACTGTGTCGCCGGTTGCCGATGGGGACGCCGCGAACGAGAGCCTGGACGTGTCGTTGAGCGCGTCGGGCGGGGAATACGAGGGCAAGACCGGGACGGCTTCGGTGACGGTCGCGGACGCGCAGACCGCTTCGCTTAAGGTCGCCGGCGCCCCGGTCGCTTTGAAGGAGGGCGGCGGGAACGGGACCTTCACGGTTACGCTTTCGCACGTGCCGACGGTCGAAGTGACGGTGGCGGTGTCGAGCGACGATCCGGGCGCTGCGACGGCGAGTCCGTCGAGCCTGACGTTCACTGCCGCCAACTGGAACGCGGCGCAGACGGTGACGGTGTCGCCGGTTGACGACGAGGACGCGGCGGACGAGAGCCTGGACGTGTCTCTGACTGCCTCTGGCGGCGAATACGAGGACGTGACCGAGACGGTTTCGGTGACGGTGGGTGATAACGCGGCGGCGTCGTTCTACTTTGAGGGAGCGCCGGTCGTCCTGAAGGAGGGAGAAAGGGGAACGTTTTCGGTGTCATTGACGATGTCGCCGACCGGAGAGGTGACCGTGACGGTGGAGGCTTCAGGAGACGTATTTGTCACGAGCGGCGCCATCCTTACCTTCAATCCGGACAACTACGCAAGGGCGCAGACCGTATACCTCCGGGCGGAAGAGGATACGGACAACGATAGCGAGAGAGTAGAGGTTAGCGTGAATGCGCGAGGCGGCGGCTACGACAGCGTAACCGGATCTGTCATGGTCGAGGTGACGGACAACGGCAGAAACGATCGTGATGAACGGACTGCGAGAAGGCTGGTGGCCGATATCGCAAGGCAAACGCTGTTTGGTGCAGTCGAAGTCGTCGGGAATCGCTTCGATGTATCGCCGGACCAATCCCGGGCGATCCTCGCTGGACACCGATTGGGTATCGCCGAGGGAGGCAGCGATAGTCTTGGTCGAGGGTCCGCGAGAAAGGTCGGATCTGTTCGAGCCACAATGTGGGACGACGAATTGATCGGCGATTCTGTTGATGACGAAAATCTTCTGAAGAGCAGTTCCTTTGTTCTCCGCCTGGATCGCGAAGGGGAGAAGGAGGGTGCCGACTGGACGCTCTGGGGTGCTGGGGACTGGCGCGGGTTCACGTCCGCGGCAGACTTCGGCAGCTACGACGGGTCTCTCTCGACCGGCTGGCTGGGTGTCGATGCGCGGCTGGGAGACGCCCTGCGCACCGGTGTAGCGGTCTCCAGGGCGTCGGGCGGGGTGGACTTCCTCATTTCGGAGGGCGAGGGACGCGTAGAAACGAGAGTCACCGGAATCTATCCCTATTTCTCCCGGCGGGCGGACAGATCGTGGCATCTCTTGCTCGGCCTCGCGAACGGAACGATAGAAACTCGTTTTCCGAGCCGTTCCCCGGAGCGGGCGGGTATCGAAATGGCAATGGGGTCAGCCGCTGCTGACTGGTCGACGCTGTGGGCGGGGGGCGGCACCCAGCTGACCTCTTTCGGCAATCTCGATTTCGTGCATGCGGAGACAGACGGTGCGGCAGAGACCATCGGAGGTATCTCGGTCGATGGCTGGAGGATGCGCGCCGGCGTAGAGGCGTCCCATACAGGAATTCGGGTGTCGGGCAGCGAAACGGTCGTTCTGGCACCCCAGGCGTCACTGGCGATGCGTCAGGACGGGGGCGACGGAGTAACCGGAACGGGTGTCGAGGTCACCGGCGACATGCGTCTGTGGGGATGGGAGCGCCTGCATCTTGAGGTAAGCGGGCAGCGGTTGCTCGTGCACTCTGACGAACGGACGCGCGAGTGGGCTGCCACGGTTCAGGCCCATGTGGCGCCTGGCGTCGGAGGTCGCGGCTGGTCGGCGTCCGTGGAGCAGCTCTGGGGTATCGCGCGAGACGGGGTACTGGACAGCGATCGACCGTTCGCTAGCGGGAATCTCGAAACAGCCTCGGCCGCGTCGACGCATGTCAAGGCCCGGTACGGAATCGGGGCTTCCGGAGGCTTGTGGATCCCCTATGCGGAAGCCGTCTTCACCGAGTCGGCCAGCCGCTCGCATCGCTTTGCAGCTGGAGTAGAGATCTACACGCTCCGGGGCATAAACGCGACGGCATCCTTCGAGTTGTCCGAGGTCGAGTCCGCATCGACGCGAAGCCGTGTCTATTTCATGGCGCATGTGCGGTTCTGAGCTTGCGGGGCGCGAGTGGCTGCAATCGCACGATCGAGCCGAGTGTCGTTCGTGCGCCGAGGTTCGACGGTGTGGCCCAGTTGACGCAAGGGGAAATTATCGTTCGCCGTCAAGCGGCAGGCACGTCAGATTCGTCGCGCCTGGGACACCCGGCCGACCTGTCACTTGCTCCCGCTGGATGCGGTGAAGGACGAGCGATTGGACAATCTCCCGGAGTTGGCCAGACAATTACCTAGTTCGAGAGCGGTTGTCGATCGATCCCCGACGGCTACCATGGATCCGCTCGGCTTCTCGACATCGGTCTCGCGGCTCGTTTGCGACCCGTCGCGTCCGTACCGCCGGAATCTCACGCTTGGGGGAACGTGCGGCCACGCCGTTGCGGGTATGCACATGCGGTCGTGTTCGCTTCGGCGTCGCAAGGCAACGGCAGTGTCTCGGGGAGACTTACTGTAGATTGTGATCCGGTCTGCCTCCCTTCGGGCGGCCGGTGCTGCAAACCGGAGACGAAATTCGAATGCAGGCATACGACATCACGGAGACCGGCGGTCAGGAAGTTCTGCGCATCGAAGAACGCCCGGTACCACGCGTCAGCGAGGAAGAAATCCTCGTCCGGGTCCGGGCTGCCGGCGTCAACCGGGCCGACGTGCTCATGCGCGAGGGCCGTTACCCGCTTCCGCACGGCGACAACACGATTCTGGGTCTCGAAGCGGCGGGCGAGGTCGTGAAGACGGGTGAGGGAGTCGCGAATTTCGGGCCTGGCGACCGGGTATTCGGACTGGTTCGCGGGGGCGGATACGCGCAGTACGTGGCGATGGACGCCGGTATGGCGGTGCCGGTGCCGGAGGGCTGGGACTGGCCGACTGCGGCCGCGGTCGTGGAGGCGTATTGCACCGCCGGCGAGACGCTCTTCGAGGTCGGTCGCTTGAAGGAAGGCGAGACGCTGCTCGTACATGCGGGAGGCAGCAGCGTCGGCGCGGCCGCCCTTCAGCTGGCACGCCTGACCGGCGCGCAAGTCTGGTTCACGGCGGGGTCCGACAAGAAGATCCGTCGAGGCGAATTATTGTCCGGCGGATGCGGCATCAACTACCGAGACGCGGACTTTGTCGAGGTGCTACGAAGCGGGAATGCAGGCCACGGGCCAGACCTGATCGAGGACTTGGTCGGAGTGCCGCACTTCGCTCGCAATCTGGATGTCCTCGCTCCGGGGGGCCGCATGGTCCTGGTCGGAAACCTCGGCGCCGACGCAGTCGAATTCCAGCTCCGGCTGATGTTCGCGAAGCGCCTGCAACTGATGGGGTTTACGCTGCGTAACCGGAGCGTGGCCGACAAGCGCGCGATCACCGATCGCTTTCGAAAACGATGCCTGCCGGGGCTCGCCGCCGGCACGTTGTCTCCGGAACTCCATGCGGTCGTCCCGTTCGGCGACGCGGCGGAGGCGCATCGAATCCTGGAGTCGGGAGAGAATTTCGGCAAGGTCGTATTGTCGCTCGATCCGTCGCCCTGCGCATAGCCGGGAAGGGTTGCGACGCTCGTCGGACATGCACCCGTCGGCGGCTCCTCCGGTTCCTCGAATCGTGTTCCGCCGAGCGTCCGGCCGAGAGAGACGAAAGGCACAAGGGGTCCGACAGAATTCAGGGAGATTCGGAAGCGCCGTGCCCCGGCGTCGAGCGAACCGCGGTCGGCCGGCTATAATTCCTCGTGACGGTGCCGGATTTCGGCCGTGAATCGGATGGGGACCGCGAATGACAGACGAATACGCCGGGAAAGACCTGGCCGCGTGGACCGAACTCGCCCGTCGCGAGCGCAAGGGTCGGCCGATCGAGGACCTGATCTGGGAGACTCCGGAGGGGATCGCCGTTCGGCCGCTCTACACGGAGGCGGACCTCGCCGACCTCGCGCACCCTCCTGGCTTGCCGGGCTTCGATCCCTTCCTGCGGGGGCCGCGCGCTACCATGTATACGGAACGCCCATGGACGATCCGCCAGTATGCCGGTTTCTCGACTGCCGAGGAGTCGAACGCCTTTTATCGCAAGGCCCTGGCGGCCGGCCAAAAGGGATTGTCGGTCGCGTTCGATCTCGCGACCCATAGGGGGTACGATTCGGATCACCCGCGCGTCGTAGGGGACGTGGGCAAGGCGGGGGTCGCGATCGATTCCGTCGAGGACATGAAAATCCTGTTCGACGGAATTCCGCTCGACAGGATGTCGGTGTCGATGACCATGAACGGTGCGGTGATCCCCGTCATGGCGAACTTCGTCGTGGCGGCGGAGGAGCAGGGCGTGCCGCCCGCGGCGCTCTCCGGGACCATCCAGAACGACATCCTGAAGGAATTCATGGTCCGCAACACATACGTCTACCCGCCGGGACCGTCCATGCGAATCGTCGGCGACGTGATCGAATACAGCATGAAGAACATGCCGCGCTTCAATTCGATTTCGATCTCGGGCTATCACATGCAGGAGGCGGGGGCGACGCTGGTTCAGGAACTCGCCTTCACCCTGGCCGACGGAAGGGAGTACGTCCGTGCGGCCGTCGACCGGGGGCTCGACGTCGACGCGTTTGCGCCCCGGCTATCGTTCTTCTTCGCGATCGGAATGAACTTCTTCATGGAAGTCGCGAAGCTGCGGGCGGCGCGGCTCCTTTGGGCCCGGATCATGAACGGCTTCGGAGCCCGCGACCCGAGAAGCCGCATGCTCCGCACTCATTGCCAGACCTCCGGCGTGAGCCTGCAGTCGCAGGATCCGTACAACAACGTCGTGCGGACGGCGTTTGAGGCGCTCGCGGCGGCGCTGGGCGGAACGCAGTCCCTGCATACCAACAGCTTCGACGAAGCGCTGGGCCTGCCGACCGAGGCTTCAGCCAGGATCGCGCGCAACACGCAACTCGTCCTTCAGCACGAGACCGGCGTCTGCCGGGTGGTCGATCCGCTGGGGGGGTCCTACTACGTGGAGTGGCTAACCGACCGGCTCGCAAGGGAGGCGTGGTCGCTGATCGAGGAGGTCGAGGCCATGGGCGGCATGACGGAGGCCGTGGCCGCCGGCATGCCGAAGATGCGGATCGAGGAGGCGGCCGCCGTCCGACAGGCCCGGATCGACCGGGGCGACGACGTCCTCGTGGGCGTGAACCGCTATCAGCCGGACACGGAGGCGGCGGTCGACGTTCTGGATATCGACAACACGGCCGTGCGCGCCGGGCAGGTGGAACGGCTCGCCCGAATCCGTCGCGAGCGAGACGAAGCCGCGTGTCAGGAGGCGCTCGCCGGACTCTCGACGGCTGCGGAGGAGGGCGGCAACCTGCTGGCCCAGGCGGTGATCGCGGCGCGCGAACGGGCGACGCTGGGCGAGATCTCGGCCGCGATGGGACGCGTTTTCGGCCGTCACCGCGCGAGCGTGTCGACGATCGGCGGCGTGTACGGCGCTGCGGCGGAGGGAGACCCCGGATTTGAGGCGGCTCGCGACGCCGTCTCCCGCTTCGCCGCCGAACGAGGCCGTCGGCCCAGAATGCTGGTCGTGAAGATCGGGCAGGACGGACACGATCGCGGCGCCAAGGTTATCGCTACCGCGTTTGCCGATATCGGGTTCGACGTCGACGTCGGGCCGCTGTTCCAGACTCCCTCAGAGGCGGCTCGCGACGCGGTGGACAACGACGTCCATGCGGTCGGACTCAGTTCGCTTGCGGCCGGTCACAGGACCTTGGCGCCGCAGTTGGTCGAGTCGCTCGCGGAATACGGCCGCGACGACATCGTCGTGGTCGTCGGCGGCGTGATTCCGGAAGGCGATCACGCCTATCTGAAGGAACGCGGCGTGGATCTCATTTTCGGGCCCGGCACGAACGTTCCGAAGGCCGCACGGGAAATTCTGGAACGCATACGGGTTGCGGAAACGGGCGCGTGAGGAAACGGCAGCCGAACGCCCGTACCCTTGCCGAAGGGTTGACAGCCGGCGACCGTGCCGCGCTGGCCCGCGCGATAACCCTGTCGGAGTCTACCCTTTCCTCCGACCGGGAACGGGTCCGCGAACTCCTCGGTAGGGTCTGGAGCGAAACCGGAGGCGCGCTCCGGGTGGCGGTGACCGGCCCCCCTGGCGTCGGAAAGTCCACCTTCGTCGAGGCGTTCGGCCTTTCCTGCGTGCGGGCCGGAGAGCGGGTGGCGGTGCTCGCGGTGGATCCGTCGTCGCCGCTCGGCGGCGGCGCAATTCTCGGCGACAAGACACGCATGACGCATCTCGCCTCGGAGCCGTCGGCGTTTATCCGGCCTTCCCCCTCCTCCGGGGCGGCGGGCGGCGTCGCGCTTCGAACCCGGGAGGCGATCGCTTTTGCCGAGGCCGCCGGACACGGAGTCGTTCTGGTCGAGACGGTCGGAGCCGGGCAGGGCGAACTGGAGGTCGGGAGAATGACGGACGTGTTCCTGTTGCTCGTGTCGCCCGGAAGCGGCGACGAGCTTCAGGGCGTGAAGCGCGGCGTCATGGAGCTCGCCGACATGGTCCTGGTCACCAAGTCGGACGGCGAACTTGCTGCCTCTGCGCAGAGGACTCGGGCCGAATACGCCTCTGCCCTTCGGCTCCTGCGACGGCGACCGTCGGACCCGGAGGGCGTTCCGGTCGCATTGCAGGTTTCCGCGCAGGAGGGGCAGGGGATCGACGAGGTCCGGGAACGCGTGCTCGCGCTGCACCGTTGGCGGGACCGCTCGGGCTTCCTGATCGCGCGGCGGAGGGCCCAGGCTGCGGAATGGGTGCGCGATTCCATCGAGGAGGAGGTTCTGTCGCGAATCGGCCCCCGCGATGCGGGCGGCATTCCGGAAGCCATGGCCAACCGAATTCTCTCGGGGTCGCTGGATCCCGAGAACGCGGCGCTGGAAGCGTTGCGCGCGATGCGCGGCTGACGCTCCGGCGATATCCGGAGAACCGGGGATGAGTTCCGAATCACGTTGGGACCACGACGCGAGGCGGGCGGAGCTGATGCGCGAACTCGCGCAGTCGGGAATAGCCAGCGAGGCTGTCCTCGAGGCCATGGGTCGCGTATGCCGCCACCGTTTCGTCGGACCGGGATGCGAGTCGCTCGCCTACAGGGACAGCGCGTTGCCGATCTCCTGCGGCCAGACCGTTTCGCAACCCTTCGTGGTGGCGACCATGACCGAATTGGCCCTGTGCGGAAAGCGCCGGCTGGGAAGGGCGCTCGAAATCGGAACCGGTTCCGGGTACCAGTGCGCCGTCCTGGCCGCGGTCTGCGACGAGGTCTACTCGATCGAACGGATCGAAGCGCTTTATCGGACTGCGGCCGAGTCGCTTCGCTGCGCAGGCGCGGAAAACGTCCGTCTGCGTTGCGGGGACGGCAGGGAGGGATGGCCGGACGCTGCGCCGTTCGACGCGATCGTCGTGACGGCCGCCGCCGTAGAAATCGCTCCGGCCTGGCTTGCGCAACTCGCGGACCCCGGCGTGCTCGTCGCGCCGGTCGGAGGACGCGGCGCACAGGAACTCGTCGAGATTCGCAAGGCGGGCGGCAACGTCCGTCGACGAAACGTGTATCCGGTCGTCTTCGTGCCTCTTCTCGAGGGCGTCCAGTCCTGACGAGGGGCCCCGGTCGAGGGGCGGTCGAACGGATCGCGCGAACGGCCTCGGCGCGGACGTGGATCGCCCGAGCGTTCCTTCCGGAGTCGAGGCCGAAACGGGCGCCGGATTGCCGGGCCGGCGGGTCGCCGCCGGTTCCGCGCGCTCTCGGGGGCGCCGAGACCCGCTGCGCAGGGGGATGCAGCGTCGACGCTTCGTGCGTTTCTGCTTGCGCGCCTCGACCGCCAGTTGTATGAAATCAGGTGAAGATGGCGCTTTGCGCGATAGGAGGAAAGAATGAATACGAGAAATCCCTGCCTCGCACTGATCGGTGCTTTCGCCCTCGGCTTGGCGGCTGCCGGTCCCTCGGCTGCCGCCCCGGAAGGGGTGCTGGTGATCGTGGAGAACGAGACCCCCGAGAACCTGGATCCCGCCAACGCCACCAACTCGACCGTCAACCAGCTGACCATCGGCCTGTACGACACGCTGGTCCAGTTCACCGCCGGCGAGACCGCCGTCACCCCGCGGGTCGCCGAGAGTTGGTCGGTCTCCGAAGACGGGCTGGAATACACCTTCCGCCTGCGCGACGACGTGACGTTTCACGACGGCAGTCCGCTGACCGCCGAGGACGTCGAGTTCACCCTCGACCGGCTGCAGAGCGCCGCCGGCAAGGTCCTGAACGACATGGGGCCGTACGCCTCGGCCGAGGCGGTGGACGACCGCACGGTCAAGCTGACGCTGGACGCGCCGTTCGGCCCGTTCCTCTCGGCGCTCTCCCGGATCTACATCGTCAACAAGGATCTCGTCGAGCCCAACATGGGCGACGACTACGCCCGCGAATGGCTGGCGGTGAACGAGGCCGGGTCCGGCCCGTACATGATCAAGTCCTACAAGCCGACCGAAGCGGTGTCGATGGTCGCCTATGCCGACTACTGGGGCGGCTGGGACGGCAATCACGTCGAGGAGGTCGTGTTCCGCTACGTGTCCGAGCCTTCGACCCAGCTTGCGCTCCTCAGAAACGGCGAAGCGCATATCGCGCCGGACCTCACCGTCGAGGACAAGCTGGCGCTGATGGACGAGGAAGGCTTCGCGGTGGACGTCGGAGCCGCGGCGACGCCGCTGTATTTCCAGATCAACACCGCGAGCGACGGTCCGACCGGGGACCCGCTGTTCCGCAAGATGCTCGTCATGGCGTTCGACCGGGAGTTGCATCTCGAGCAGGTGCTGATGGGCTTCGGCACCTTGCCGGACGGCCCGCTTCCGTCGAACTGGGTCGGGCATCAGCCCGGAACGGAGACCGGATTCGACCTCGAGGCGGCCGGACGCCTGGTCGAGGAGAACGGCTGGGCGGGGACCGAGTTGATGGTCCGGTACCTGCCCGCGATCCAGGAGGAGAAGAGCGCCGTCGAGCAGTTCCAGTCCAACCTGGCGAGCATCGGCATCACGCTCAACGCCGAGGGCATGACCTGGCCGGCCCAGGCGGCCACGGTGCAGGATCTGGAGACCACCTCCGACATCAACATGATCTACAATTTCCCGAGCTTCCCGGATGCGCACGCGATCCTGAACACTTCGTTCAACGGCGCCATGACCGGTTACAACGGAGGCTACAATTGGGGTCAGTATTCGAATCCGGAGGTGGACGCGCTGCTTGACGCGGCCGCTACGTCGTCGGACCAGGAGGAGCGCGCGTCCCTCTACCGGCGGGCCCAGGAGCTGATCGGGGCCGACCACGTGGTGATCACCGTCTCCAACCCGGGCTTCGTTCTCGCCATGTCCGACCGGGTCGAGGGTTACGTCTACAACGTCGCCCACCACCAGACCTTCAACGTCATGGACATCGGACTGAAGTAGTCCGTCCGGCCCGAGCGGGAGCCGGGGAGGATGCGGTACGTCTTCGAGCGGGCCGCATTCTCCCTGTTCGCCCTCTTCGTACTGGTCTTCATCACCTTCCTGCTCGGGCACGTCGTACCGGGCGATCCTGCCATCGCGGCGGCCGGTCCGAACGCCGGAGCGGAGAAGATCGCCCGCGTGCGGGAGGAAATGGGGCTCGACCGGCCGTTCCATGTCCAGTTTCTCTCTTACGGCGCGAGGGTGCTGACCGGCGACTTCGGCACGTCGTGGTTCACCCATCAGCCGATCGCCGAAGACGTCATGCGCGAGTTGCCGCCGTCGCTGGAACTCGTCGCGATCGCGATGGCGATCAACCTGCTGATTTCCCTGCCGGTCGGGCTGGTCACGGCGCGCTATCACGGCTCCCGGTTCGACGACCTCGTCCGGGTGGCGGCCATGGCCGGGGCGGGGTTGCCGATCTTCTGGACCGCCATTCTCCTGCAGCAGAAGCTGGCGGCCGACTGGCAGTGGTTTCCGGTCGCCGGGCGGCTCGGCTTCTCGTTCCGCGACTTCGAGGGGGCGACCGGGTTCACGCTGCTGGACAGCCTGCTTCAGCTGCGGTTCGACGTGTTCGCGGACGCGTTGGCGCATCTCCTCCTTCCCGCGTTCGCGCTATCCCTGTTGTTCACGGCGGTGGGCGTGCGCATCACCCGAACCGCCATGATCGGCGAGTTTCGCAAGGACTACGTGGTCATGGCCCGGGCCAAGGGCGCAAGCGAAGCGCGAATCATGTTCCGGCACGTGTTCCGCAACGGCGCCACGCCGTCGCTGACCGTCTTCGGCATGCAATTCGGATGGATGCTCGGTGCCACGGTACTGGTCGAGGAGATATTCGGGCGTCCCGGGATCGGGCGCTACGCGGTCAAGGCGGTGACGCAGTCCGACATCCATGCCGTCGTCGGCGTCGTCCTGGTGGTCGGAATCGCCTTCGTCGTCTGCAACATGCTGATCGAGACGATCCTCTACGCCATCGATCCCCGAAAGGGGGCGAGACGCGCATGACCGGCCTGGCGGTCTGGTCGATGACGCGCGGGTGGTTGGAGCGGACCGCCCTGATCGTGGCGTTCCTGATCCTGGTTCTGGCGCTGGTCGGACCGTGGATCGCGCCGCAGGACCCGTTGACGGCCGACTTCCGCAACCGACTCGTGGAGCCTTCCTGGGCGCATCCGCTCGGAACCGACGGCTCGGGGCGGGACGTGCTGAGCCGTTTGCTCTACGGGGCGCAATTGACCGTTCGATCGACTTGCATCGTGATCGCGACGGTGCTGGTTCTCGGCTGCGCGATCGGGATCCTGTCCGCGTTCGTGGGCGGCGTGCTCGACAATTTCCTGATGCGTCTGACCGACGTCTGGCTCGGGTTCCCGCCCCTGATCCTGGCGCTCGGATTCGCCGCGGCGCTCGGCTCCAGCCTCGAGGCGGCGATCTGGGCGCTGATCTTCAGCTGGTGGCCGACCTACGCCCGGCTCTCGCGAATGATCGCGGTCGATATCCTGTCGACGCGCTATTTCGCCAGCGCGGAAGCGCTGGGCGTATCGACTTGGCGCAAGGTCACGCGATACGTGATTCCGAACGCGTTCGACGTGCTCCTCATCCAGGTGACCCTCGACATCTCGGCCGTCATGCTCGCGATTTCCGGCCTTTCCTTCATCGGCGTCGGGGCGCAGATTCCGGCGCCGGAATGGGGCGCCATGATCGCCGAGGGCCGGTCCTTCACCTCGAAGGGATGGTGGATCGTCGCCTTCCCGGGAATGATGATTTTCGTGACCGCGCTCAGCTTCAACGTGGTCGGCGACATGCTTCGGCGGGAGCTGGATCCGACGCTGGTCTCGAGACGCTGATGTCGCGCCCGCTCGGGAGCGCCGCAGCCCGAGGCGGAGACGGCGCCGGTCGAGACGGACCCGGAGCGCCTTCTCGACCGCTGCTCGCGCTCGAAGGCGTCGGCGTTTCGCTGTCGCGCTCGGGAAAGCCGCTCTTGCGGCAAGTCAGCTTCGCGGTCGGGTCGGGAGAGCCCTTCGGCCTGGCGGGCGAATCGGGCTCCGGAAAGACGATGCTGATGAAGACGGTCTTCGGATTGCACGACGACGCCCAGGTCGATTCGGGCATCGTCGCCTTTCGGGACGTTCGGGTTGCCCCCGGGGAGCACCGGCGCCGAATTCGCGCGCTCCTGGGCCGGCAGATCGGTTTCGTGCCGCAGGATCCGTTCTCGGCGCTCAACCCGACGGTACGGATCGGACGACAGATCCGGGAGGCGCTCTGGCTCGGAAAGCGCATCCCGATGCGATCCGCGGAAGCCCGCCGCGCGACGCACGAGTTGCTCGACGAGGTCGGAATTGCGTCGCCGGCAGAGGCCGCCGAGCAGTTTCCCGACCAGTTCTCCGGCGGCATGCGCCAGCGCATCGTGATCGCAGTGGCGCTCTCGCAGGAGCCGAGCCTCCTGATCGCCGACGAGCCGACGACGGCGCTGGACGCCCACACGCAGCGGAGAATCGTCGACCTGATTCTGGAGCGCAGCCGTCAGCGAAACTTGGCGGTGATCCTGATCAGTCACAATCTGGAGCTTCTGCGAAGAAGCGTGGACCGGATTGCTGTCCTGTACGGAGGTCAGCTCCTGAACGTCCTCCCCTCGGATTCGATCGGCGGCGGTCGCGCGCACCCCTACACCGAGGCGCTCTTCGAATGCATGCCGCGAATGGGGATGCGGTTGAGGGATCTCCGATCCATTCCGGGCGAGCCGGTCGGCGCGGGCTTCGGGACGATCGGCTGCGCCTTCTATTCCCGGTGCCGGCTTCGGCAGGAGGTCTGCCGGGTATCCCCGCTTCCGGCCAACGCGTCCCTGGCGCCCCGGTTCGACGCCTGCCTGATTCGCTCCGGCGGACGCGGGGAAGCGGAATGACCGCGCCGCTCCTGAAGGTTTCCGGGCTGGCGAAGACCTGGGAGAGACGTTACCTGGTGCAGTCGTCGGACTTTTCGCTGCAGGACGTCGACCTCGAACTGCATGACGGCGAGGTGGTCGGGCTCCTCGGCGAATCCGGGAGCGGCAAGTCGACCGTCGCCAATATCGTCGTTCGGCTGACGCCGTACGATGCGGGACGGGTCGAGTATCGGGGACAGGACATCCGCTCCTTCACCGCGGCGGAGCGGTTTCGCTACAAGTCCCAGGTCCAGATCGTGTTTCAGGATCCCTTCGGCAGCCTGAATCCTCGCGCCACCGTTCGCAGCAGCATTCGGGAAGCGCTGGCGTTGCACCGCAAGGAATTGTCGCGGGCCGAGGCCGAGAAGGAAATCGACCGGCTTCTGTCCCGCGTGGGACTCGCCGGCGAGGATTCGGACCGGTATCCGCACGAGTTCTCGGGCGGTCAGCGCCAGCGCGTCGCCATCGCCCGCGCTCTCGCGGTCAGGCCCCGGCTTCTGATCTGCGACGAGCCGCTCTCTTCGCTCGACGTGTCGATCCAGGCGCAGATCGTGGAGTTGTTCGTGGACCTGATGGCGGATTCCGGTCTGACGATGCTGTTCATATCGCACGACATCAACGTCGTGCGGCTTCTCTGCGACCGGGTCTACGTGATGCGGGAGGGTCGAATCGTGGAGTCCGGCGCCGCCGCCGAGGTGCTTGCGGCGCCGAAGCACGCCTATACGAGAACGCTGCTGGACTCCGTGTTCTGAGCCGGTGGGACGAACTCGGGCGGGGCCCGGCCTCTCGCGGCTCCCGGCGGATGCGGAAGGGTGCGCTGCGGCTCTCGCACCGACTCCGACTCGCGCTCGCCGTACGCCGGAGAGATGCGGTACCGTATTCCGCACCTTCGGGACTCGCGCCGCGGCGGCGTTCGGACGCGTGTTCCGGCCCGGACGTCGAGCTTCCGGTCGTCGTCGGCCGTTGAAATTTCCGCGCGCTGCCAATAGGTTGTGCGCGCTCCCCGATCCGGTCGGAGTGCGGGCGCAAGCGGCTTGCAGGTACGAATCGAGGCGCAGGAATGAATCATTTCGGGAACAAGGCGGAACCACCGGAACCGCAGACCGCAGACGGTGCCGGCACCGCGCCATGGGGATACGATCCGCATAACGGACCGGCGCGTTGGGGCTCGCTCGAACCGGCGTTTTGCTTGTGCCGACTCGGCCGGGAGCAATCCCCGATCGACCTGACGGACGAGCGTTGGGTCGAACCGGCGTCGCTGGAAGTCGAGTACCGGCGATCGCGTATCGTCCTTCACAACACGGGGCATACCGTTCAGGCAGACCCGGAGGCCGGCAGCGGCATCGTGCTGGAGGGGGTGCGGCACGAATTGCTGCAGTATCACTTCCACTGCAGAAGCGAACATCTGGTGGACGGCGAACCGTTTCCGATGGAACTGCACTTCGTGCACCGTAACGCCGACGGCGGGCTCGCCGTCCTGGGAATCCTGATCGCCCAGGGTAAGGCAAACGACGCGCTGGCGACGGTCTGGGAACGCCTGCCGACCGCCCCCGGGGCGTCCGTAGAGGTTCCGGGCATGCAGGATCTGGCGTCGCTCCTTCCGCCGTATCGCACGACCTGGCGCTACCGGGGCTCCCTTACCACGCCTCCCTGTACCGAAGGAGTCGCCTGGGTCCTTCTCGACGGGCCACTCGAAATGTCGCGTTCGCAGATCGAAGCGTTCGCCGCGATCTATCCGAACAACTTCCGTCCGGTGCAGCCGCTCTACGATCGGGAGTTGCTGCGCGGATAACGGGCGTGCCGCTCTCGGTTGCAGACAGCATGCGACGTTTCGGGAACGTCGTCGTGTCGGATCGGACGAGCGCCCGCCTGCCGCCCGCGCGGTTTGGCATACCGCCTGCGGCCGCTACAATCGCCGGACCGAAGGCCGGAAGCGCATACGGTTCTGCCGTCATGCGAAGGTCAAGCTCCACGGACGAGACCGGCCGCCGGAAAGCCTGCCCTCGCGTTCCTCGGGCGGGGTAGGGCAAGAGAAGTGGGGCACCGGAGGAAAACAGTCTAGGCAGCGTCCGAGGCGGCCCGGCGCAATTCCGTTGCAGCCCGGCCCGGATCCTGCCGCAATACACGGATCGTGTCTTGAACGAACGAAGCGAGCGCCGCGGATTCGGGATCGGTATCGACATCGGCGGTACGTTTGTCGATGCGGTCGTGTTCGATTACGGGAACGCACGGCTTCGCGCGTTCAAACTGCCCACCACGCCGGAGGATCCCGCGATCGGCGTGATCGAGGCAATCGGCAGGCTCGGCGTGCCCGCGGGCGAAGCCCTGGACTTCGTGCACGGAACGACGCTGGGGCTGAACGCGATTCTCGAACGCAAGGGCGCCACCGTCGGAATCCTGACCAACCGGGGGTTCGAGGACGTCTTCGAGATCGGTCGCGGCAATCTGAATTTCGCCGACATGTACCGGTTCGACTTCGAGCCGCCGGAGAAGATCGTCGAGCGATGCCGCGTGCGGGGCGTGCCGGGCAGGATCGACGCATGGGGCGAGGAGGTCGAGCCGCTGGACGACGAAGCCCTGCTGGCGTCCGCGACGGAACTGGTGGAGCGGGAGGGATGCACGTCGCTGGCGGTCGGCTTCCTGCATTCCTACGCCAACGGCACGCACGAGCGCCGTGCGGTCGAGATCCTCGAGGCGGCGTTTCCCGGCGTCGACGTGTCCTCCGGCGCCGCGCTCGCGAACGAGTATCGCGAATACGAGCGTACCAGCACCGCGGTGCTCGACGCCTACGTCAAGCCGGTTCTGAAACGGTATCTCGGCCGGGTCGCCGAAGGGATCGAATCCCGCGGGTTCCGGGGAACCCGGTACGTCATGAACTCGTCGGGCGGCGCGCTGACCTTCGCCATGGGGGAAGCGAGTCCGATTTCGACCGTGCAATCGGGCCCCGCGGGCGGCGTCGCCGGCGCCCGCTTTCTCGCTCGTAGCGCCGGCGAGCGGCGCGTCCTCTCGGTCGACATCGGCGGGACCAGCCTGGACGCCTGCCTGATCCTCGACTACGAGCCTACGGACGTGTTCGAGGCAGAGATCGACGGCTTTCCGATCCTGCAGCCGATATACGACATCCGCAATCTGGGTGCCGGAGGCGGATCCGTCGCGCGCGTCGAGAACGCCCTGCTCAAGGTCGGACCGGAAAGCGCCGGCGCAGCTCCCGGCCCGGCCTGTTACGGGAGGGGCGGCGTTCGGCCGACGGTGACCGACGCTGCGCTCGTCCTGGGTTATCTGGATACCT
Organism: Rhodobacterales bacterium; assembly: GCA_965221505.1. Lineage (GTDB taxonomy): Bacteria > Pseudomonadota > Alphaproteobacteria > Rhodobacterales > CAZPXZ01 > CAZPXZ01. The sequence goes on along the minus strand of CBDCSI010000001.1, from coordinate 2,310,194 downwards.
CCAACTTCATGGGCGGAGAGATGGAGGTAGCGGAAGGGCTGGCCGTCGAGGCGCTGCGGAAGGATATCTGCGCGCCGCTCGACATCGACGAACGGGAGGCCGCCGGCGCCGTCCTCGACGTGGTGGTCTCGCGGGTCTCCTCCTCCGTAAAGGAGATGCTGCTGGAACGGGGCCTGGATCCCCGCGATTTCACGCTTCTGGCTTTCGGCGGCTGCGGACCGCTGCTCGGTCCGATGATCCAGCGGGAACTGGAGATGCCGGAGATGCTGGTTCCGCTTCTGCCGTCCGTCTTCTCCGCGTGGGGCATGATGGCGAGCGACCTGACCTTCGACGAGTCGGTCTCGGCGATGGAGCCGGTGTCGGACGCCGCGCTGGCGAAGCTGCGACCGAAGGCGGAAGCGCTGACCCGTAGCGGTATCGACCGGCTGCGGCGCAGCGTCGGATCGGACGTCGAGCCGCGACACCGCACCTTCGTTCGGGTGCGATTCGTCGGCCAGGAACATACCCTGAAGGTCGAGTATTTCGTCGACGACACGGAGGCGACGCTGTTCGGGCGCTTCTCCGCCGCCCATGAGAGTCGCTACGGACACAGTTTCGACGAGCCGGCCGAGATCGTGTCCCTGGCCGTCCGGCTGACCCTGACGACGCCGAGGCCGGAGGTCTCCTTCGACGCGCTCTACGGCGACGCCTCCTCGATGCGGGAGGTGACGCTGTTCGATCGCGCGACGGGCAGGACCGCACCTGCGCAAAGCCTGCAACGCTCGGCGCTGCGGCCGAACCGGAGGCTTCCGGGGCCGGTGCGCGTCGTGGACCAGGGGTCCTCCCTGGTCGTTCACGGCGACCAGGAGCTGATCGTCGAGGAGAGCGGCACGATTCGGGTCCGGCTGCGGGACAGCGCATGACCAGCCGCGCCGCCGAACTCGAGATCCTGTCCGGCCTGTTCCTGTCCGCCGCCGAACAGATGCGCCGCACGCTGGTCCGTACCGCCTTCAACGCGGTGATCTACGAGGTGCTCGACTTCGGGATTTCGGTCGCCGACCGGAGGGGACGCATGGTGGCCGAGGCGGCCGGGATCACTTCGTTCAACGGGGCCAACGACTACGCGCTCCGGATGCTCCTGGAGAAGCTCGACGTCGGCGCCTTGCGACCGGGCGACGTGGTGATGCTGAATTACCCGTACTGGAACTCGGCTCACGCCTCGGATGCGCTGGTCATGGCGCCGGTGTTCGTCGGCGACGGCGACGACGGGCCGGAGATGTATCTGTGCGTTCGTGCGCACTGGCTGGACATCGGCGCGAAGGACGCGGGTTACGTCATCGACTCGACCGACGTTCACCAGGAGGGCCTGATCCTGCCCGGCGTGCGGATCGTCAAGGAGGGCAAGCTCGACGAGGATCTCTGGAAGATTCTCGAGTTCAACTCGCGTCTGCCGGACGCGATTCGGGGCGATTTCGGCGCCCAGGTCGCGAGCCTTCGGACCGGCGAGCGGTGCGTTCGGGACATTTTCCGCAAATTCGGCGTGGCGGGCGTTCGAGAGGGGATCGAGGCGTTGATCGATCACGCCGAATGGGAAACCCGTCAGGCGATGAAGCGGTTTCCCCGCGGCGTCTGGCGCGCCGAGGAGTGGCTGGACGACGACGGCATCGTGGATCGCAACATTCGGATGGCGGTCGAGGTGACCGTCGACGCGGAGAGTTTCGTCGCCGACTTCAACGGGTCGGACCGGGCGGCGAAAGGGCCGGTGAACGTGCCCTACGGCGCCACGGTCACCATGTCGAAGACCTATTTCAAGTTTCTCACCTCTCCCGGCTCTCCCAGCAATCACGGCCACTACCGGCCGCTGGAGGTGCGGGCGGATCCGGGCTGCCTGTTTCACGCAATCTATCCGTCCGCCACCTACATGCCCTGGACGAAGATGGTCGCGTTCGAGCTGATCGCCAAGGCGCTGGCGCCGGCGGTCGGCTGGATTCCGATGTCTTCGGGCGGCGACGAACCGGGCTTCATGGCGGTCGGACGGCATGCCAGGACGGGCCGTACCTTCGTGGTCAGCAACAACGAGGGAATCGGCTGGGGCGCGACGCGGACGCATGACGGAGCGACGGCGATCCAGCATCCCTCGACGAGCACGGTCCGCAACACGCCGATCGAGGTGCTGGAGCGTCAGGCAAACCTGTTTCACGAGGGGCTGTCGCTGATTCCGGACTCGGGCGGCGTCGGCGAGTATCGGGGCGGGCTCGGCGTTCGCCGGCAGGTTCGCGCCACGGCCGAGACCGAAGTCATTTCGATGAAGAAGAAGTCGCGCACCCTGGGATGGGGACTGGACGGCGGCCGGCCGTCGCCGGTTCACAATCACATGGTGCTCCGGCCGGGAGAGAAGCGGGAGAAGAAGGTGGGCATGTATCGGGAGACGCTGCAGGCGGGGGAGCGGTTCGTGAATTTCAGCTCCGGCGGCGCCGGCTGGGGCGATCCGGCCGAACGCGACCGCGAAGCCGCGAAACGGGATCTGCGAAACGGCTACGTCACCGAGGCAGGCCTGTCGCCCGACCCGAAATTCCGGACGGAGACCGCCGCGACGTTGCGGGAGAAGGGACGATGAAGTACGCGTTGACCGACTGCGTCGTCGTAGACGCTCGGGCCGGGAAGGGTTTGCGGGGGCAGGCCGTCGTCGTCGACGGCGAACGGATCGCCGGCCTGGTGGACGAGGGCGAACTCGCCGGGGACGTGCCGCGTGTCGATCTCGGCGGCCGGTATCTGTGTCCGGGACTGATCGATTGCCACGCGCACTGCTTCATCGGCCAGTTCGGCGACGCGGACGCGGTGATGGCTTCCGAGATGACCGCGCGAGCGGGACGGCATCTGGAAGGGATGCTCCGGCGTGGGTTTACGACAGTGCGCGACGCCGGCGGGGCCGATTTCGGCCACAAGGCGGCGGTGGAACAGGGGCTGTTCGTCGGGCCGCGGATGTTCGTGTCTGGCAAGATCCTCTCCCAGACCGCAGGTCACGGCGATCATCGCGGCAAGGCGAGCGCCTGCAGTTGCGCCTCGTCCGCGGAGGGTATCTCGGTCATCGCCGACGGGGTCGACGCGGTCCGGCGCGCGGTGCGCGAGAACCTTCGCAAGGGCGTCGACCAGATCAAGATCATGGCAGGCGGCGGAGTGAGTTCGCCAGGCGACGAGCTGGCCTATCCGCAATATTCGACGGACGAGCTGACTGCGATCGTGGACGAGGCCGAACGGTTCGGGCGCTACGTGATGGCGCACGTCTATGCGGACGCCGGAATCCGGCGCGCCGTGGACGCCGGCGTCCGCTCGATCGAGCACGGCAACTTTCTCGCGCCGGAGACCGCGAAGCGGATGGTCGACCGGCAAGCGTGCCTGGTTCCCACGCTGGTCACCTATGTCGCGGACGCAAGATACGGCAGGGGATTCGGCTGGTCGGACGAGAACGTCAGGAAGAACGACGAAGTCCTGGCGTCCGGGCTGCGTTCCCTCGAGGTCGCCCTGGAGGCGGAGGTTCTGGTCGGATACGGAACCGATCTCTGCTGGTCGCCGAAGGCGTATCAGGGCGACGGGCTGGAGATTCACCAGCGGGTCTGCGGCCCGGCGGAGGCGCTCCGGCACGCGACCGTCAACAACGCCCGGATCGTCCGGATGGAAGGCGAGATCGGCGAGGTCGCCGCCGGAGCCTTCGCCGATCTGCTCGTGCTCTCGTCGAGTCCGCTGGAGAGCGTGACGTGTTTCTCGCAAGAGTCCGATGCGCTCGTGGCCGTGTTCAAGAACGGCCGGGTCTATCGGGACGATCTCGGATTGGCGTCGGGCGTTCTTCCGGGCGGCGTGAGCGGGTGCGGACGGCCTCGGGCCGGCTGACGCCGGAAGCGCGGAATTCGGCTTCGCGCCTTCGGCGGGGAGGCAGCAGGGTGACCTCGGCTGCGCCGGAGGGATCGGAGCGCACGTTGAAGGCGCTGCGTCAGCTCCTGTCTGCGCAACGCTTCGGCGAAGCGGAGGTTCGCCGCAGTGTGGCGTCGCTTCTCGACGAGGCAGGATGCGAGGTTGTCGAGCGGAGCTACAGTCCGCGGGATCTGGACGGGGAGGCGGAGTTTGCGTCGGAGTCCGTCTGTCCCGAGGAGGAGCGACGGTTTGTCCTGGGCCGATTGCCGGGATCGGCCGACCGGCGAAGCCTGCTGTTGTTCGCGCACCCGGACTGCGAACCTGTAGACGGCGTCGAGCGATGGTCGTGCGATCCGTTCGCGGGGGAGGCCGTCGAGGGTCGGATCGCGGGCTGGGGCGTGGCGGACGATCTCGCCGGCTGCGCAGCCGGCATCGCGACGCTCGCCGAACTCGCCCGGCGGCCGGGGACGCGCGGCGAAGTCGCGTTCCTCGCTGCGCCGAGCAAGGGCTACGCCCGGGGCGCCGCCGCATGGTTCCGCAGCGGGGCCCGCCATGACGCGGCGCTCTACCTGCATCCGGCCGAGTCCGGGCTGGGTCTCCGAGAGATCAAGACGGTCACGCCCGGACAGCTGGAGTTCCGGATCCTTGTGCATGGGGCGCCGCCCGAGACGACCGAGCCGGCGCATTCCGCCCTGTCCCACCGCTCCCACAATCCCGTAGACGGGGCTGTCGAGATCGTCGGGGCGCTTCGCGGGCTCGGAGAGAGGCGCGCTCTCGATATCCGTCATCAGGGGATCGAGGCGGTCGCCGGACGGGCGACGAATCTTCACGTGTCGCAGTTGTTCTGCGGCCAGGGCGAGCCGCTTTCGAGGATTTCGGACCGGTGCCGGATCGGAGGCGCGGTCTGCTTTCCGCCGGGCGAGGCGCCGAGCGAGGTCCGGCAACAGCTCGAACTCGCGGTCCGGGCGCGTTGCGAGGCGAGCGGGTGGCCGTATCCGGTGCATGTCGAATGGGTTTCGGGTACGCCGCCGGCAGAGATTCCCTGCGACCACCCGTTTCTGCAACTGACGGAACGTGCGGTTCGCTCCGTGTCCGGCGTCCGGACAATGCCTAACGTCACCCATGTCGCCAGCGACATCCGGCACCCGATGGCGATATCCGGGACGCCGTGCGTCGGGCTGGGTTGTCTTTGCGGCAATCTCGTCCAGAACGGCGCGACGGACGAGTGGGTCGAGATCCGGAGTCTCGGCGAAATGGCCTCGGTCGCTTGCCGCGTCGCGGAGGAATGGACCTGCCGGGCTCGCCATGCCGGGTCCTGAATACGCTCTCTCCGGGGCGCGACCGGCAGGCGCGACGGATTCGCCCGTTCGCCGGGTCGAGACCGTACTCGGGCCCGTTGCCGTCGAGGCGATCGGCGCCGTCCTGTTTCACGAGCACGTCCTGTTCGACTTCGCGCTCCCGGGCACGCCGTCGGGCGACGACGCGGAACTCGGCCCGGAGCGCCGCTGGCAGGTCGACTACCTCTCGAACCGGTCCGCCGCGAACGTTCGCCAGCGGGATCCGCAGGTCGCCGCTCGCGAGTTGCAGGCGCTCGCGAACGACGGCGGATCCCTGGTCGTCGACCAGACGGTCTGGGGCCTGAAGCGGGATCCGGTCGGCCTGGCCGAGGCGTCGCGCCGTTCGGGGGTGCATGTGGTCGCCGCGACGGGGAGCTATACGAACCCGTATCTGAGCCGCGAGATTCGGTCGCTCGACCGGAGCGCAATGGCGGAGCGCATGACTCGCGAGTTGACGGAAGGAACGGACGACACCGGAATACGCGCCGGGATTATCGGCGAGATCGGCTGCTCCTGGCCCCTCGACCCGGTCGAACGGCGCGCGCTGGAGGCCGCCGCCGACGCGCAGCGCGACACCGGGGCGGCGATCAGCGTTCATCCGGGCCGGGACCCCAGCGCATGCGGAGAGATCCTGGACGTACTGGTCGAGGCCGGAGCGGATCTCGAACGAGTGGTTCTCTGCCACATGGATCGCACCTATCCGGACGGCGAGGGCGTCCTGCCGCTCCTCGAACGGGGGGCCAACGTGGAATGGGACTTTTTCGGGATCGAGCAGTCGCACTACTGGATGGGGGACGTGGAGTTGCCGACCGATCTCGGCCGTTTGCGGGCGATCCGGCGTTTGGCCGAGGCCGGATTCGGATCCCGGATCCTGATCTCCCAAGACGTCTGCACGCGAACCCGCATGCTGCGGTGGGGCGGTCACGGATACGGCCACATTCTGCGCAACGTTCCGCGCCTCATGGACCGGCTGGAATTCGATCCGCGTCTGCGGGAACAACTGTTTCGCGCCAACCCGCTGCGGCTTCTGGCGAAGGAGGGGGCGGACCATGACTGACACGCACAAGGGGAGTTTCACGGTCATGGTGACCGCCTTCGACCGGGAAGGACGCCTGAACCTGGACGCGCAGGCGCGATTCACCGATTGGCAGATTCGGCAGGGCACGCACGGTCTGGTGCCGCTGGGTTCTACCGGCGAGTTCCTGTCGATGACGGCGGAAGAGCGCCGGGACATCGGCCGGTGCGTCATCGAGACGGCCGCCGGCCGCGTTCCGGTCTATGTCGGCGCGGGCGCCGAGCGGACCGAAGACGTCGTGGAGAACGTTCGTCTGGCCGAGCGCCAGGGCGCCGACGGGGTAATGGTGATACCGCCGTTCTACTCCACGCCCACGGAGGCGGAACTCCTGAACCACTACGCACGGATTTCCGACGCGACCGCACTCCCGATCATGCTCTACAACAACCCTGCCACCGCCAACGTCGACCTGACGCCCGATCTCGTCGCACGGCTGGCGGACATTCCGAACGTCCGCTCGATCAAGGAGTCGACCATGGACGTCACCCGCGTGCGCGACATCGTCGAATTGTGTGGCGACCGGATCCGCGTGTTCGGCGGCATCATGGGGTTCGAGAGTTTCGTCGAAGGCGCGGAAGGCTGGATCTCGGTTTGCGCCAACCTTCTACCCGCCGAGTGCGGCGAGCTGTATCGACGGGTCGCTGAGGAGCGGGATTTGGACGGCGGGCTCAGCCTCTATCGCCGAATTCTTCCGGCCGTCCGGCTCGTCGGCGGCCACCGATACGTTTCCGCGACCAAGGCAGCTCTGAAGGCGATCGGATTCGACATGGGGCAGCCGCGATCGCCGCGTTTGCCGCTCCCGCCGGAGGAGATGCCGGAGGTGGAGAGGGTGCTCCGGTTGCTGGACCTCGGGAACGGGCAGCGCAGTTCGATTTGATCGAGACTGGGCTCGCGGCCGGCAAGAATTCGGAGGGCTGACGAGTCGCCGGCCGTTCCTACCCCCAGAGGCATGACAGCGGCATTGCCCATAGCCGGTCGCCGAACGGCATGCAGTCGGTGCCGTCATAAAGCACGACCCCGCGGGCGAAGCGTTTGCCGCAGGCTTCGGCCAGGACACGCAGCCCCGCGAAGTCTGTCGCGCGTACGCTCGCGCGCGACTTGACTTCGATTCCGGCGATTCGCCCGTCGTCCCGCTCCAGGACGAAGTCTACTTCGCGATTTTGTCGATCACGGAAGTGGTACGGGGTCAGGTGCAGGTCCGAGGCCGTCGTCAGTTTCAATATCTCGGAGAATACGAAACACTCGAGCAGGGAACCGAAAGGGCCGCGATCGGCCTTCATCCGGTCGAAGGTCATGCCGCGCGAGGCGGCCAGCAGTCCGCTGTCGAGGAAATGCAGCTTCGGCCTCTTGGAAATCCGTTTCAGGGTATTGGCATACCAAGGCTGCAACGTTCGGACGAGAAATAGCTGCTCCAGGAGCTCGACGTAGCGCTGTCCGGTCTTGTAGCTGACGTCGATGCCCGATCCGAGCGTCGAGAAATTGACCAATTGCCCTGAGTGTTCCGCAAGTAGTCGGACGAATTTCTGCAGGTCGGCTCGCCGGTGGATCTCCGCGATTTCCGCCAGATCCCGGTTCAGGACCGATTCGAGCCAGGATCGAGCCCATTCCAACCGACGGCGTTCGCTCTCTCTCGCGATCGCTTCCGGGAAGCCTCCGGCCAGGGCGATTCGAACTAGGTCGTCCCCCAGCACCGCTTCCCGGACGCTCGTGGCGGGCGTCCCTACGAACAGGCTCTCGAGGAAGGTCGGGAAGGTATCGTCGATTTCGGCGCGAGCGAGCGGCAGCATTCGGACGATCTCGATCCGGCCTGCCAGGCTGTCGGCGACCCGGGGCAGGGTCATCACGTTGGCGGAACCGGTCAACAGGAACCGGCCCGGTCGATAGTCTTCGTCGACCGACCTCTTGATATCGAGGAGCAGTTCCGGCACACGCTGGATCTCGTCGATGATGACGCGGTCCATGTCTCGAACGAATCCGGTGGGATTGGACCGGGCAACTGTGCGCACGTTCCGGTCGTCGAGGGTGAGGTAGGTGCGGTCGTCTCCGGCCGTCATCCGGGCCAGGGTCGTCTTGCCGGCCCGGCGAGGACCCACGATCAGCACTACCGGGGTATCCGCGAGCGCTTCCTCGACTCGTCTTTTCGCGAACCGCACGTACATGTCATGACCTCGGCCTGTGTTGTGTGTACGACAGCACGGAGATGGGCGTTCATCCCGCGGCGAATTAGAAGTATATGCGTTGCGAATTAGAAGTCAACGCGTTGCGAATTAGAAGACAGTGAGCAGCAAGCTAGAAGGCCGCGTGTTGCGAATTAGGAGTCAGAGCATTGCGAACCAGAAGCGAGAGCGTCGCCGAGTAGAAGTCGGAGCGTAGGGGACCGTCTGTCCCCGACGGTCGAGGAACCGGACTCTCCCGGGATTGGACATATGCCGTACGTAGCTTCCCGACTGCCGGTTCCGTGCGGGTCGCCGTACGCGGCCTGCCGCGCGCTACGCCGGCATGGTCTCGGCCGCGCCGAGAGGCGTCGGGCGCGTCCGGAGGGGTGTATGCAGGCAGGCATGCCGAGCGCGAGGCGAATCGCGGCGACGCCTCGAACCGGCCGCTCCGGACGAGATCCGGATCGCCGGTAGAGCTATGCAAGTCTTCGTCGTCGGCCTGCTCCGCAAATTCCGGCGGCGCTCCGCGCCGGGGGGCAGTCGCGTGGTGCCGGCGCGCGACAGCGCGACGAGTTCCGACCCCGCCGCAACGTTCGTAGGCGTTCCTCGCGCTCCGGCCCTTGAGGCGCAACGGATCGCTGCGGGATACCCGGCGAAGCCGCGTCACGAATCGAGGTGCTGCAGGACGCCGAGCTGCCGTTGCAGTCCGGCTCCGTCCCGGCAGGAACCCACGGCGGTTCGGTCTCGCCGCCTCGTCGTCCGCGACGTCGAGTTTTCCGCGCAAGCGCGTACCTGGCAAGTGTCCTGGCGTCGACGATTCCGGCCGAAGTCTCGCCCCGCCGTGCCGGCATAGCACGACGGCAGGGGCAGGGCACTGGCGGATGAGCGCGGCAACTCGTAGCATTCGCTTGGGAACAAGCGGCGTGACGCGACAATGGGCCGGGAGGAAAGCGGATGTCCGGGGAACACGTTCTGGCACTCGACGCGGGCACCACAAGCGTCCGGGCGATCGTCTTCGATGCGGACGGCAATCCGGTCTCGGTCGGGCAGGAGGAATTCTCCCAGTATTTCCCGGAACCGGGTTGGGTCGAGCACGACGCCGTCGAGATCTGGGAAAAGCAGCGAGACGTGGCGGCCGGGGCGCTGGCGGAGGCCGGGCTGTCGGCCGGGGACATCGCCGGAATCGGGATCACCAACCAGCGCGAGACCACCGTCGTCTGGGACCGCAAGTCCGGCGAGCCGATCCACAACGCGATCGTCTGGCAGGATCGCCGGACCGCAGAGGAGTGCGATGCGCTGCGCGCGCGCGGTCTGGAAGCCCTCGTCGGCGACAGGACCGGCCTGGTGATCGACGCTTTTTTCTCGGGGACCAAGATCGCGTGGCTTCTGGACCGGGTGCCTGGCGCCCGCGAACGCGCGCTCAGGGGAGAGCTGGCCTTCGGCACCGTCGATACCTGGCTCATCTGGAACCTGACGGGCGGAGCGGCGCATGTGACGGACGTGACCAACGCGTCGCGCAGCATGTTGTTCGACATCCGGGATCTGGACTGGAACGACACGCTCCTGAACGAAATTCGGGTTCCGAGAGCGGTGCTGCCGCAGGTCCGCAACTCTTCCGAGGTCTACGGGACGACGCGCGCCGAACTGTTCGGTGCCGAGATTCCGGTCGCGGCGGCCGTCGGCGACCAGCAGGGGGCGCTGTTCGGCCAGGCTTGCTTCCGGCAGGGCATGGCCAAGTGCACCTACGGAACCGCGGCTACGCTGATGATGAACACCGGAAGCGAGGTCGTCCGCCCGGACGGGGGATTGATCTCGACCGTCGCGGTCGGAATCGACGACGCGGTCCAGTACGCCGTCGAGGGCATGATTTTCAACTGCGGCACAGCCGTGCAATGGCTACGGGACGGACTCCGGTTGATCGAGAGCAGTTCCGACGCAGTTTGCGAGGCGCCCGACACCGGCGGAGTCTACTTCGTCCCGGCCTTTACCGGAACCTCGGCCCCGACCTGGGATCCGTATGCGCGCGGCGCCGTCGTCGGTCTGACGCGGGGCACGACTCGCGAGAACCTGATCCGGGCGACGCTCGAATCCATGGTCTACCAGGTCAACGACGTCGTCCGGGCCGTGCATGCGGTGTCCGGCTTCCCGCTCGGAAGCGTCAAGGTCGACGGCGGCGCATGCCGGAACGACTTCGTCATGCAGTTTCAGGCGGATATTTCGAACCTTCCGGTGTTGCGCCCCACGGTGACCGAGTCCACCGCGCGGGGCGCGGCGTTTCTGGCCGGCCTGGCCACCGGCGTGTGGCGCGACCGGGAGGAACTCGCAGACTCCTTTGCGTTGGATCGGCAATTCGACCCCGCAATGGATCGGGAGGAGGCGGAGCGACTCTACGCCGGATGGCAGCGCGCGACCGAACGGGCGCTGGGCTGGGCCGAGAGCGGTTGAGCGCGTCGTCGCACGCTTCGCCGGACGTGACTCGCCCCGAGGCGATAGCCGGGCCCCTGGAGGCAGGCGGCTTCGCGCATCAGGGCCGAATTCGCGGGATGCCGTCGCCGGCAGAGGTGCGCGTTCCGGGCTCGGGGCGGATTCGGAGGCGCGGTCCCGGGGACGCCGACGCCTGCGGGCGCCGCTCTCGCCTGCGCCGGGGCGCCGGATCTCGTCCTCCCGGCCTGCCCGTGCGGCATGCGCTTCGTCAGATCGCCTCCTGCGGGAGCCGGCCCTTCGTTTCCGTCCGTTTCGCGAACGTCGCGCCGCGTGTCGCATAGCCGGTATGATCGCTCGCGCATCCGCAAGGGCGTTCGCTTCGCAAGACCGTCCGGTCTTCGGCATCTCGATGCGTTCGCGACGCCGACTCCGGGGGCAAGACGCTGACCATGACGCTCGAATACGCGCCTGACGGCCTTCTCGGCGTGCTGACGCCGCAGGCGAACACCACGGTCGAGCCGGAATTCGGCATCCTCCTGCCGCCCGGATACGCGACGATCGCGGCGCGGCTGACGAGCGGCAAGCCGACCATCGACGAACGGCTGGTCGACTACGTCGATTCGATGGAAACCGCCCTGGACCAGTTCGCCAACGCGCCTGTCGGCGCGGTGGCCTTCGCCTGTACGGGTGCAGCCTATCTCGTCGACCCGGAGGCGGAGAATCGGCAGCTGGACGGGATTCTGCAGGACCGCGCCTATCCCGTCGTCACGGCGGCGAACGCGGTCCATGACGCGCTGCGCGCGCTCGGTGCGGAGCGAGTCGGAATCGTCTCGCCCTATTCGGACGCCCTGCACGCCCGCGCGCTCGCATACTGGGAGAAACGCGGCCTTTCGATCGTCCGGGTCGAGCGCATCGCCAGCGACGACGCTGCCTTTCACCCGATCTACGCTCTCGGCGGCGGCGCTTCCGGTAGCGCCCTGGAGGCGATCGGGACGAAAGGCATGGACGCGATCGCCTTGCTCGGCACCGGGCTGCCGACCCTGCCGGCAATCCTGCGTGCCGGCGGACGGCGTTTGCCGGTGATCTCTCCGAATCTCTGCCTCGTCTGGCGGAGCCTGCTTGCGATTCGAGGATCGGCGCCCGCGATCGACAACCTCACGCCCTGGCTCACCGGAGAGGCATGGTCAGGCCGGTTCCGAGCCCGCACCGGTATGTAGGCGAACCTCGGCCAGGTCGTTCCAAACCTGCTGCCTCCGGATCAGCCCGCCGTCGAACTCGAACCAGTCGGCAAAGCGTATGCCGCCGAAGGCGGTGCCGTCGGGCCAGCGGCCGTAAAGCGTGCCCTGGGCGAACGCGGTAGAGCCGGCCACATCGATTCGCTCGACCCTCTTCGCCACGTTGCGGTAGCGGGGCCGCGCCCATTCGACCAACTCCTCGAGGCGCCGGAACGTCGCCCCGCCCGGAAAGACCATCTCGATCTCCGGGTGCAGATACGCGTTGGCCGCCTCGAGATCGCGGGCCGCCAGAGCGTCGAAGAACGCCCGGATCGCCGCTTCGGAATCGCTCATTGTGCGGAATACCCTCCGTCCACCACCAGATCGGCGCCGGTCATGAAGCCGGCTTCGTCCGACGCGAGAAACACCGCCGCGCCCGCGAGATCGTCCGGCATGCCGATCCGGCCGAGCGGGTATTTGGGCGTCAAGGCGGCGCGCACCGCCGCTTCGGAACCGTAGACCCCCAGCAATCGCTCGGTCAGCACCGCGCCGGGCGAGAGCGCGTTGACCCGCACGCCGTCCGGCGCATGGTCGAGCGCCATGGCGCGGGTGAGCTGGATCAGGCCGCCCTTCGATGCGCAATACGCCGCGTTCCCTGGAACCGCCACCGACCCGAGTTGAGAGGCGACGTTGACGACGGCGCCGCCGCCGGACTTCGCCATATGCGGAATCGCTTCCCGGCTCGTCAGGAAGGCGCCGGTGAGATTGACGGCGAGCGCGCGATTCCAGTCGGCGAGCGTCATCCCGGTCACGGGACCGTGGATGCCGACGGCGGCCGCGCAGTTGACCAGGACGTCCAGCCGGCCGAATTCTTCGACCGTGCGCGCGACGGCGTCGGCCACGGATTCCTCGTCCGCGACGTCAGCCTCGATCGCGAGCCCGTCGCCGTGCGCTGCCGACGTACTCAGGTCCAGGGAAGCGACGCGTGCGCCCTCTGCCGCGAAGCGCGCCGCGACGGCAGCTCCGATCCCGCGCGCGGCTCCCGTGACGATCGCGGCCTTTCCGGTCAGTACGGCCATGAAAGAGTCCTCTTCGCGCGTCCCGACCGCCTGGCGCGCGCGGTCCGGGAGCGCAAGTCCCGGCCCGGGCGGAGGACGGCCTGACGATAGCAGGGATTCGGTGTCTCTACCGTGCGCGGGTCGCATCGGGATGCGGCCGTGCGCCCGCGCGAAGCGGCGGATATGGTAAAGAGGTGGCTCCGTGGCGGGGCGACGGACGCCGTGTTGCGAGGGGACAGTCGATGCCGGACGCCGAAACGCCCAAAACCGCGGCAGACGTGGCCGCGCTGCTGAGCGGGTTGCGGGAGAAGCGCGGCTACCTGTTGCCGCACCACGGATTGATGGCGGTCGCCGCGCCGGAGTTGCTGGCCGCCTACGACGCGACCTATACCGCGCTCACGCTCCGGGACCGGGCGTTGACGCTATACGAAAAGGAGATCGTCTGGCTCGTCGTCCTCGTCTCCACCAGCGAGGCGATCGCGACCCACCATATCGACCGGCTGCGCAAGGGCGGCGGCGGCGAGGGGGAGGTAGCCGCCGCGCTCGCCTACGCCGCGTGGGCCGACGGGGCCGAGCGGCACCGTTTCGTTTCGGACTGCTGGTCGTCGCATCTCGAGGGATTCGATGCCGTCGCCTCCTACCGCGACGGTCTGGAGGCGCTGCGCGAGCGGCACGGGACGGAGCGCTGGATCGTCGAAACCGGCCTGGCGGCGGCGCATCTCTGCCATCGCCGCTGGGAGTGGGTCGGCGAGCATATCGTCGGCGCCTACGAGGCCGGAGCGAAGGAGACGGCTCTCGCGGAGGGGCTTGCGCTGGCGATGTTTCCGGGCGGCGTCCCGAATTTCGTCGATGCGTGCGAGGTCTGGCGCAAGCTGATTCTCGCCGGCAGGGTCTCCGCATCGGAGCCCTTTCGCGCCTGGGCGGAGATGAGCGGGCAGGGCGGGTTCGACGAGGCTTCCGGCAAGTCGTGAGCGGGCCCGGCTGGACCCATATCGTCGTCGGGGCGGGCGCTGCCGGTTGCGCGCTGGCGGCGCGCCTTTCCGAGAACTCCGACTTCAACGTGCTGCTCGTCGAAGCCGGCGGCAAGGGGCGCGATCCGGCGCTTGCGGTTCCGATGATGACGGCGGTGCTGATGCGCGGCCGTGCCCATGTCTGGCGCTACGCGACCGTCCCGGAGCCGGGACTGACGGGCCGCTCCGTCGACCTTCCGCGCGGCCGCGTCCTCGGTGGATCGACGGCGATCAACGGCATGGTCTACGTTCGCGGCCTGCCGAGCGATTACGACCGGTGGGCGCAGCAAGGGATGCGAGGGTGGTCGTGGTCGTCGGTAAAGCCCCTGTTCCTTCGGTCGGAGGATTTTGGGGGGCCGGGCGAGCCCGGAGCGGACCACGGCCTCGGGGGGCCGCTCCGCGTCTCCCGACGAACGCGACCCGTCAGTCCGCTGGCCGAAGCCTACGTGGCGTCGGGGATCGCAGCCGGCCATCCGGCCTGCCCGGACTTCAATGCCGAAGCGCCGGAGGGTTTCGGCTACTACCACTTCACCATCCGCAACGGGCGTCGCGAGACGGCGGCCCGGGCGTTCCTGAACGGCGTTCGGGACCGGGGCAACCTGACCGTTCGGACCGGCATGGAGGTTCGCCGGCTCTCGATTCGAGACGGCCGCGCCGTGGGCGTCGTCCTGGCGCGCAAGGGGCGCGAGACGGCGATCGAGACCGACGGCGAAGTCGTTCTCGCGGCCGGCGCCGTCGGCTCGCCGGTCCTTCTGCAGCGTTCGGGCGTCGGCGAGGCGGAGCGCCTGGCGGCGCTCGGGATCGAACCGGTCGCGGACTTGCCGTCCGTGGGCGAGAACCTTCAGGATCACGTATTGATCCGGGTCTCCCACGCGGCCCTGGAGGACGCGACCCTGCACTCCCTCCTGCGGGTCGACCGGGCGGCGGCGGCGTTCCTCCAAGCCTGGATCTTCGGGCGCGGGCCGATGAACGTCTTCCCGCTGGAGGCGGGGGCGTATCTGAAGGGGCCGGGGGCGGACCTTCCCAATATCCAGAGTCATTTCCTGCCGGCGCTGAGCAGCGCGACCGTCCGCTTCAACCCGTTCGCGAGACCCGCGAATGCCGGGCCGGGGTTCATGGCCAACGCCTGCGTCATGCGTCCCCTCAGCCGGGGCGCGGTCCGCATCGCCGCGGCCGATCCGGCCGTTCCGCCGGACATTCGGCTGAACTATCTCTCGGACCCCCACGACCTCGACGTCCTCGTCGATGCGGTGGAGATGTTGCGGGAGGTTTTTGCGCAGAAGCCCTTCGACCGCTACCGGGGGGCCGAATTGCAGCCCGGACCGGAGGCGAAATCCCGCGCGGCCGTCGCGCGCTGGGTGCGGGAGACCGCGAGCACCGTGCATCACCTGTGCGGGAGCTGCCGGATGGGTACGGACGGCGCCTCGGTCGTGGATCCGGAACTGCGGGTTCGGGGCGTACGCGGACTCAGGGTGGCGGACGCGTCGGTCTTTCCTTCGATCCCGTCCGCGAATACGGCTGCGCCCGCCGTCATGGTGGGCGAGAAGGCGGCGTCGCTGATCCGGGGCGAGCGCTTGACGTAAGCGCTACTTTCCGGCGTCGAATCCCTCGTTCGCGGCCTTCAGGGTCAGGTCGTTCGAGCCGGAGACAGCGCTCTTGGGGAGCGCCCCGCCGCCGAACCGACGGCGGGGCGGGACGCGACTCAGATCGACTGGACGCGGTCGTAGGTGCCTTCGCCGAAGACGTCGTCGGCCAGCGCCTTGATCGCGGGCTTCAGCGTCTCCTGCGCCGCGGTGGCGTCGAGCAGCGGCGTGGAGTCCTCGCCGTTAAACTCGCGCCACTTCGCGAAATTGGCGATCTCGGCCTCTTCCGTGGCGCGGAAGAAGTCCTGCGGCTCGAGTTCGTTGAACGTGTCGACCAGGACGTTCTGATACTCCTCGCCCAGGCCGTCCCAGGCCGAGAGATTCATCATCTGCTTGTCGAGACCGATGCCCCAGTCGTTCTGGTAGCAGTATTTGACGACCTCGTAGAACTTCTGGCTGATCATCAGGTTGCCGAGCGTGGCCATGCCGTCGACGACGCCCTGCTGCAGCGCGCCGTACAGTTCGTTGAACGGAATGACGGTGGGCTTGGCGCCGACCTGTTCGAGGCCGGCGATCACGCCCTCGATCTCCGGGGCGCGGATCTTGAGGCCCTTCAGGTCGTCGAACGTCTCCAGCCTCTGGTTGGTGAACAGCTTCCACGGGCCGGCCCGCGCGACGGAGAGATAGCGCAGGCTCGGATAGCGGTTCTGTACCGCCGCGTTCAGCTCGTCGAAGAGCAGCTCGTTGGCCACCTGCTGCGCGTGGTTCGAGTCGCGGGTGAAGTAGGGCGCGTAGAACACGTCGAATTCTCGAAGGCCCGTATAGGCCCCGTTGTAGATCTGCACCGTGCCGAGCGCGGTGCCGTCGAGCACCTCCTTGCCGCCGCCGATGGTGCCTGCCTTGATGTCGAACACCAGCTCGCCGCCGGTGCGTTCGGTCACGAGGTCGAGCCACTTTTTCGCGAATCGGTTCGACGCGCTGTCGATGTTGCCCGCGTTTCCGTAGATCAGCGTACGGGCGGCGAGCGCCGGGCTTCCGACGCCGACCAGCGCGGTGGCGAGGCCGAGTCCTACGCCGCCGGTGAAGCTTCGTCTGGTGAGTCTCATTAGGTTGTCTCCCTGTTTGTTGGGTGGAGCGGCCGTCATTGCGGGAAGAACAGCGACGGCAGGAACAGCGTGATCTGCGGAAAGTAGGTGATGACGAGCAGGACGCAGACCAGGATCAGGAAATACGGAATCGCCTCCTTGAAAATCTCGATGACGCCGACGCCCCCGATCGAAGAGATGATGAAGAGGTTGAGCCCGATCGGCGGCGTGATCATCCCGATCATGAGATTCAGCACCATGACGACGCCGAAATGCACCTCGTTGATGCCGAGGCCGCCGAGCAGCGGGAAGAGAACCGGCGCGAGGATCAGCATGATGGGGAGGATTTCCATGATCATGCCGAGGACCAGCAACATGCAATTGATCAGCAAGAGCAGGATCCACAACTCGTCCGTGACCCAGAGCAGGCCGTTCGTCAGGTAGACGCCGAGATTCTCCTTCACCGCGAGCCAGGCGAAGATCTTCGAGGTCGCCACCGTCAGCATGATGACGGAGGTCGCGACCGCGGCGTGGCTCGCCGCGTGCAGGATCTGCATGAAGGAGAGGTTGCGGTACACGAACAGCCCGAGGCACAGCACGTAGACCGCGGCGACCGCCGCGCTCTCGGTCGGGGTCGCGACGCCGAAGATGATCGCGCCGACGATGATGAACGGGGCGACCAGCGCGCTGATTCCGTCGAAGAAGGCGATGCGCCGCTGGCGCCCCGTGGAGCGCGGCTCCAGCGGGTATTTCCGGCGTCGGCAGATCCACCAGGTGACGCCGAACATGGCGACGAACATCAGCGCTCCGGGCAACACGCCGCCGAGGAAGAGCTGGCCGACCGAGATGTTGACGATCGCGCCGAGGAGCACGAAAGAGATCGACGGCGGCACGATCGGCCCCACCGTCGCGGCAGAAGCGATGACGGCCGAAGAGAAGGCGGGCTTGAAGCCGCGCTTCTTCATCTCCGGCAGGAGTACGGTGCCGGTCGCCGCGGCGTCGGCGAGCGCCGAGCCGGAGCAGCCCGACATGATGAAATTCGCCGTCACGCCGACGTTGGCGAGGCCGCCGTTGATGTGGCCGACCAGCGAGGCGGCGAAGTCCACGATCCGGCGGGTCACGCCGGTCACGTTCATCAATTCGCCGGCGAAGATGAAGAGCGGAATCGCCAGGAGGACGAAGGAGTTGACGCCCGAGGTCATCTGCTGCGCGAACAGCACCATCGGCGTGGCGTTGTCCGAAAACTGCGACAGGGTGAGATAGCCGAAGGCGGCCAGCCCGATGGCCCAGGCGATTTCCATGCCGAGAAGCGAGAACACGAACAGGATGGCGATCATGGATATCAGCAGCATGTCACGCCTCCGTCGAAGATCTGTACTGGACCCAGGAGCGGATCATCAGCCGGGCCTGGTAGACGAACATCAGCGCGCAGCCGACCGAGACCGGCGCATAGAGCCAGAGGAAGCTCCATCCGGTCGACAGCATGCTGCCGCCGGCCTGAAGCTGGAGAATCGGGATGTTGAACCAGACGAGCGCGGCGAGCATGATCAGCACGAGGACGTGCATGAACGTCTCGAGCACGAGCCGGGGCCGGGGCGGCACCTTGTCGATGAAGTGCGTCACGCGGATGTTTTGTCCCCGCCGGGTGGCGACCACGATGCCGAGATAGGTCATCCAGAGAAAGAACGCCCGCGGGGCTTCGTCGGCCCAGAGCGGCGGCTCGTTGAACACGTAGCGCATGGTCACGGCGTAGAACACCGCCCCGGCGATGACCATGAGCAGGATGCCGGACAGGTAGAAGAGAGCCTTGTCGAGCCGCTCGTCGAACCGCTTCAGCGCGTTCACTACCCGTCTCCGGTGACGCGGCGCGTCATACGATCATGTCCGTTCTTGCCTCCCGCTTCGCGCGCCGCCGGCGGAGCGCGACCGTTCGTGGTTGACCTAATGATATAACAATATACCATTCTGTCCACGGTTTGGCCCCAGGATCGTTCGGTGTCGATGAAGCGTCCCTTTCAAGAGCGGGAGCGGAGGTCCGGGCGCGCGCTCGAACGCGCCTCCGGCATGCCGCTCTATCGGCAGATGGTCGCGCTTCTGACCAACCGGATTCGCACCGGGTCCGTCGGCGCGGGCGAATACCTTCCGAGCGAGAGCGACCTCTGCACCGAGTTCGGCGTGTCGAGAATTACCGCAAGGCGGGCCATGAACGAACTGGCGCAGGCGGGGCTCGTCGCGCGGGAGCGCGGACGGGGAACCCGGGTGATCGAGAACCGGTTGTCGCCGGTCTATCGCGCCTCGATCGACGGATGGCGCGAGAGCGTCAGCATGCTGGGGCGCCGCACCTCGGTGCAAGTGCTTTCCTTCGACTACGTGCCCGCCGCGCGGGACGTGGCCGAGGCGCTGGAGATCGAGGCGGGCGAGAGCGTGCAGCACACGGTGCGCGTGAGGCGGCTCGGAAGCGGCCCGTTTTCGCATCTGGTGACCCATGTGCCCGAGGAGATCGGCCGCTTGTACCGGCGCAAGGACCTCGGCGACACGCCGCTCCACAAGCTCCTGGAGGGCGCCGGCGTGACCATCGCCTCCGCGCGGCAGACGCTGACCGCGACGCTGGCCGACCCGCCGCTCGCAAGCGTTCTGGACATCCCCCTGGGCAGTCCGCTGATCGAAGTCGAGCGCGTCGTGCGGGACGATACCGGCCGGCCGGTCCAGCACATCAGGGTGCGCTATCGTCCCGACCTCTATTGCTTCGAGATGACGATGGACCGAAGCGATACCGCCGCCGGAACGGCCCCGAGGCCCGTCTCCGCATGACCGCGGCCACGCTGGCACAGAAGATCATCGCCCGCGCAGCCGGAAGGCTCGCGGTCCGCCCGGGCGAGGTGGTGACCGCCGGAGTGGATCTGGCCATGATCCACGACAGCGGCGGCCCGCGCCGGGTAGAGCCGATCCTGCGCGAGCTGGGCGCGGGGCTCTGGGACGCCTCGAAGGTAGTCCTGATCTCGGACCACTTCGTGCCCGGCGACACCGCGGAGGGCGCCCGCATTCTCGCCCTGACCCGCGAATGGGCCGCCGAGCGCGGCGTCGCCTTTCACGACGGCGAGGGAATCTGCCATGTGGTGCTGCCCGAACGCGGTCATCTGCGTCCGGGCATGCTGGCCGTCGGCGGCGACAGCCACTCTCCGACCGGCGGCGCCTGGGGAGCGTACATGTTCGGCGTCGGCGCGACCGAGATGGCCGGCGTGCTCGCCACCGGCGAGATCTGGCTCAAGGTGCCGGAGACCATCCTGCTCGAATGGCGCGGCCGGCTGGGGCCGGGGGTGGTGGCGAAGGACGTCATGCTGGCGCTTTGCGGCGAGCTCGGCATGGACGGGGGCGGTTACCAGGCGATCGAATACGCCGGCGAAGCGATCGTCGCGCTGTCGATGCACGAGCGGATGACGCTCTCGAACATGGCGGCCGAGCTCGGCGCGCAGGCGGGACTGGTCGCGCCGGACGCGACGACGTACGAGGCGCTCGCCGCAGCCGGAGCCGAGACGGAAGCGGATCCGTCGCTTCGCACCGACCCGGACGCCGCGCTCGGCGCGCATCGCGTCTTCGACGCGGGAGACCTCGCCCCGCAGGTCGCGGCGCCGCATTCCCCAGCCAACGCGATGCCGGTCGGGGAGGCGCCCCGGACCGCCCTCGACGTCGCCTATATCGGCGCCTGCACCGGCGCCAAATACGCCGATCTGAAGAATGCCGCGGCCGTGCTCCGGGGTCGCGCGCTGGCGCCCGGCGTCGCGCTGCTGGTCGCGCCGGCCTCGAAGCGCGACCAGGAACGCGCGGCGCGGGACGGAACCCTCGGCGCGTTCGAGGAGGCCGGCGCGCGCATCCTCCCCAACGCCTGCGGCATCTGCGCCGGTTACGGCGCCGGCCGGCTGGCGGCGGGGACGAAGTGCATCTCCTCCACGGCGCGCAATTTTCGGGGCCGGATGGGCGATCCGGAATCCGAGGTCTGGCTGGCTTCGCCGCTGACCGTCGCCGCCTCGGCCGTGGCCGGCGAAATCGCCGACCCGCGCGACTACCTTCGCGACGGCCCGCTCGGGAGCGGCGTCCCGTGACCGGCCGGGCGTTTCTCCTCGGGGACGATATCGACACGGACCAACTGGCCCCGGGACAGTACATGCGCGGCGGGATCGAGGCGCTCGCGGCGCATTGCCTGGAGACGGTGCGTCCCGGTCTCGCGGCCGAGATACGACCGGGAGACGTGATCGTCGCAGGGCGCAACTTCGGAGCGGGATCGTCGCGCGAGCAGGCGGCCGAGGCGCTGAAGTTCCTGGGCGTCGCCGCCGTGATCGCCCGCTCCTTCGCGGGGATCTTCTATCGCAACGCCATCAACCTCGGCTTGCCCGCACTGGTCGCTCCGACGATCGACGGGATCGCCGACGGCGACGCCTGCCGTCTGGACCTCCGGGCGGCGACGCTTGCGGTCGGAGGCCGCACGGTCGCGCTGGAGCCGGTCCCGGAAAACTTGCAGGTCTTGCTGGCCGACGGCGGGCTGGTTCCGCATCTGAAAAAGCGCTTCGGAAGGGCCGGCACGTGAGCCTCCGGTCCCTGTTGTCGGCGCCCGAGATCCTCGTCGCGCCCGGCGTTTTCGACGCGTTGACCGGCCTGATCGCCGAGCGGGCCGGGGCGCGCGCCGTCTACCTTTCCGGCGCGTCCATCGCCTATACCCGCTTCGGACGGCCCGACATCGGCCTGGTCTCGATGAGCGAGGTGGCCGACACGATCGCGGCGGTGCGGGACCGGATCGCCCTTCCGGTCATGGTGGACGCCGACGACGGCTTCGGCAACGCGTTGAACGTGCAGCGCACCATGCGCGTGTTCGAGAGAATGGGCGCGAACGCGCTGCAGCTGGAAGACCAGGCCTTTCCCAAGCGGTGCGGGCATCTCGACGGCAAGACGTTGATCGGGAAACGGGAGATGGTCGGAAAGATTCGCGCCGCCTGCGACGCGCGGGTCGACCGGGACACGCTGGTGATCGCCCGCACCGACGCCATCGCGGTCGAGGGGTTCGAGGCGGCGCTCGACCGCGCGGAAGCCTATGTGGACGCGGGCGCCGATCTGCTCTTCGTCGAGGCGCCGCAAACGCGCGAACAAATGGAGTCGATCGCCCGCGAGTTCGGCCCGCGCGTGCCGTTGGTGGCCAACATGGTGGAAGGCGGCAAGACTCCGGCTGCCGACGCGGCGGAGCTCGAACGCCTCGGCTTCGATCTGGCGATCTTTCCCGGCGGCGCGGTCCGCGCCCTTGCCGCAACCGCCGGGGAATACTACCGCAACCTGCTGGACAGCGGATCGAACGCGGCGTTCCGGCACCGGATGTACGACTTCGCCGGCCTGAACGAATTGATCGGGACGGCCGAAGCGCTCGCGACGGGCGAGACCTACGAGGACAGGAACGGATGACGGGGGTCGACGCGGTCACCACGGCGATCCTCAAGGGCCGGTTCGAACAGATCGCGGACGAGATGGACGCCACGCTGTTCCGCTCCGCCTTCAACCCGATCATCGCCGAGGCGCACGACGCGAGTCACGGCATCTACGACGCGGCGACGGGCGAGACGCTGATCCAGGGGAAGTCGGGCCTGCCCATCTTCGTCGGAGTCATGGCGTTCGCGGTGAAGGCGGTGATCGAGAAGGCGGCGGAGCGCGGCGGCGTGAATCCCGGCGATATGTGGATTTTCAACGATCCCTACGTCGGCGGCACGCATCTGTCGGACTTTCGGCTGGTCAAGCCGGTGTTTTACGCCGGCGAGTTGTTCTGCTTTCTCGCCAGCGTCGGTCATTGGCACGACGTCGGCGGCAACGTGCCGGGCAACTACAATCCGGTCGCGACCGACGCGTTTCAGGAGGGCGTGCAGATTCCGCCGGTGAAGCTCTACGACCGGGGAGAGTTCCGCCAGGACGTCGTCGACATTCTCTCCGCCAACAGCCGCCTGCCGATGTCGCTTTACGGCGACCTGAACGGCCAGATCAACGCGCTGGAGCTGGGCGAGCGCCGCGTCGGAGCGTTGCTGGAGGAATACGGCGTCGAGACGGCGTCTGCGGTGCTGGCGATTCTGAAGCGTCGCGCCGCCGCCATGATGCGGGCGCAGATCGCCGAATTGCCCTCTGGCACGGTGTCGGCCGAGGACTGGCTCGACAACGACGGGATCGTGGACGAGCCGCTCAAGATCACGCTCGACCTGACCGTCGAGGGCGAGACGATGGTGATGGACTTCACTCGCTCGTCTCCGGCCTGCCTCGGGCCGGTGAACATCTCGCGCGCGACCGCGATCGCCGCATGCTACGTGGCGCTGAAGCACGTATTCGGCGAGGTGCCGGCTAACGCAGGGGTGCTGGAGCCGGTGGAGTTCCGCATCGATCCCGCCTCGATCCTCTCGGTCGAGGCGCCGAAGCCGGTCGGAGGCTACACCGAGACCATCCTGCGCCTGATCGACGTGGTCTTCGCGGCGATGGCGCGGCTGGCCCCGGACCGGGCGACGGCCTGCGCCTACGGCACGATCAACGCGCTCTCGCTGGCCGGACACCGCTCCGACGGCAGGCGCTGGGTGATGTTCTCCTTCTTCGGCGGCGGGCACGGGGCGCACGGAGCCGGCGACGGGCTGAACCACGGCAACGCGCCGATCTCGACGGCGACCATTCCGCCCCTGGAAATTCTCGAAGCGGCCTATCCGGTCTGCTTCACCCGATGGGCGCTCCGCCCCGACAGCGGCGGCGACGGCGAGTACCGGGGCGGGCTCGGCGCGGTCTACGAGATCGAACTCCTGGAGGAGGAGGCGGACGTTTTCCTCTTCGGCGAGCGCGGCAGGTTTCCGCCGCCCGGCGTGGCCGGCGGGGGTGCGGGCGCCCTGAACCGGTTCGCCTACGAACAGGCGGACGGCATGCATGCGCCGCCGATGGCGTCCAAGACCGTCGGCGTCCGCATTACGCGGGGACAGCGCATCCGGCTGGAGACGCCGGGCGGCGGGGGTTACGGCGATCCGGCCGCGAGGGATCCGGCGGCGCGGGCGGCGGACCGGAAACTGGGTTACGTGACGGACGGGACGGAATCGTGAGCCGGGCCTGCGTGATCGGCGTCGACGTCGGCGGAACCTTTACGGACGTCTTCGTTCTGGACGAGGCCTCGGGCGCCATTGCGGTGAACAAAGTCCCCTCGACCAGGAGCGACCCGTCGGCAGGTTTCCTGACCGGGATCGGACAGAGGGTTCCTGAGTTCGGCGACGTCCGCACCGTGATTCACGGAACGACCGTGGGCACGAACGCGCTTCTGGAGCGCAAGGGCGCGTCGACCGGCATCGTCACGACGCGGGGGTTCGCCGACGTGCTGGAGATGCGGCGTCGCGACCGGCCGACGACCTGGGGGCTGCGCGGCGCCTATACGCCGGTGGTCCCGCGGAACCGCCGCCTGGAAGTCGCCGAGCGGGTGCTGGCGGACGGCACGTTGCGCGTAGCGGTCGATCCGGACGAAGTCGCGGCGAGGGCGACGGAGCTGGCGGAGGCGGGTTGCGAGGCGGTCTGCGTCTTCTTCGTCAACGGCTACGCCAACGACGCCAACGAGCGGGTGGCCGTCGAGGCGGTGCGCAGCGTCTGGCCTAATTGCCACGTCACGGCCGCCACCGAGATCCTGCCCGAGATCCGCGAGTTCGAGCGGCTCTCGACGGCGACCCTGAACGCCTATCTCCAACCGGTCGTCTCGTCCTATCTCGACCGGCTGGAGACGGGCCTGGCGGAGCGCCGCTTCTCCGGCGACGTGCTGATCGTGCAGTCGAACGGCGGCGTCATGTCGATCGACACCGCGCGGCGCTATCCGGTCCGCACGGCGCTCTCCGGTCCGGCGGCGGGGGTGATCGCCGCAGGCGCCATCGCCGCCGCGGCGGGGATCGACAACGTCATCACATGCGACATGGGCGGCACGTCCTTCGACGTGTCGCTGGTGGCCGACGGCGAGGCGGCGCTGGCGGCGCAGACTGCCATCGACTTCGGACTGGTCGTGCGCACGGCGATGATCGAGATCACCACCATCGGCGCCGGCGGCGGCTCGATCGCGCGGGTGGATCCCAGCGGCCTCCTGCAGGTAGGGCCCGAGTCGGCCGGATCCGATCCGGGACCGGTCTGCTACGGGCTCGGCAACCGGCGGCCGACGGTGACCGACGCCAATCTGGTTCTCGGCCGGATCAATCCCAACCGTCCGATCGGCAAGCTCCCCGCGCTCGACGTCGCCGCCGCGCGGAAGGCGATCGACGCCGAGCTGGGCGCGGCGCTGGGCCTCTCGACCGAAGACGCCGCCGAAGCCGTGCTCAGGGTCGCCAACGCCCGGATGGCGGGCGCGATCCGGCTGGTGTCGATCGAACGCGGCCACGATCCCGCGAAGTTCACCGCCATGCCCTTCGGCGGCGGCGGCGCGCTGCATGCGGGGGCGCTGGTCCGGGAAGTCGGATTGCGGTCCGCGCTCGTGCCGCGCTACCCCGGCGTCACTTCGGCGCTCGGCTGCGTCGTCGCGGACATGCGCCACGACCGGGTGCAGACGGTGAACCGGCTCCTGGACGAAATCGAGCCGGAGGCGCTCGCGAGCGAAATCGCGGCGACGGCGCGGGCGGCGGAAGCGTTGATCCGGGCGTCGGGGGTGCGCTTCTCCGGAATCGACACCGAGGTTGAGCTGGACATGCTCTACGTCGGGCAAACCCATACGGTGAGCGTACCCGTCGAGGCGGACAGGCTCAACCGGGACGCGATCGGCGCTGCGTTCGACGTCGCCTACCGCGCGGCCTACGGGCGGCTCCTCGACGGCATTCCGCGGCGGGTCATGAACCACCGGGTCGCGGTGATCGGGCGCCGGCCGGCGCTCGACATGCGCCGGCTCGCCGGCGACGGCGGGAGGCCGGCCCGCGATTGCCGGATCGGTGTCCGCCGCGTATACGCCGGCGGCGCCTGGCACGAGGCGCCGGTCTACGAACGCCTGGCGCTGGCGCCGGGGACGAAGATCGCGGGTCCTGCGCTTCTCGAACAGTCCGACACGACCGTTTTCGTGGATCCGGGGCTCTCGGGCGAAGTCGACCGCTTCGGCAATCTGCTCGTCGGCGAAGCGTAGCGGCATGGTCTGGGACGGTACGCCGACGGAGCGGACGGCGCTTCTGATCGTGGACCTGCAAAACGATTTTCTGCACGCCGACGGCGCCTATGCGCGGGGCGGCCAGACGAGCGCCGACATCGCCGCCCTGCCGGCGCGCGTGCTGCCGGTCGCGGAGGCGATGCGCGCGTGCGGGGGATGGGTGGTTTCGACGCAGTTCACCCTGGTGCCCGGAAAAGGCGGCGAGCCTTTCGTCTCTCCGCATCTCAGGAAACTGCGTCCGTTTCTCGGCGTCGGCGACTTCGCGCCGGGAAGCTGGGGCAACCGTCTGGTCGACGAATTGCGCCCGGCGGACCTCACGGTCGAGAAGGTCGCCTATTCGGCCTTCTACATGACGAGGATGGAGTGGGTGTTGCGCAAGGCGGGGATCGAAGCGCTTTACGTCGCCGGCATCGTGACCAACGGCGGCGTCGCCTCGACGGTGCGGGACGCGCATGTTCGCGACTTCCGCGTGACGCTCCTCTCCGACGGCTGCGCGGCCTTCCGGCGCGAAGCGCATGCCGCCAGCCTGGCCGATCTAGGAACGGTGTGCCGGCTCGCCGCTTGTGCCGACGCGACGGCGGAATTGCGCGGAATCTGAAGGTTCGCGCCGCTGTCTGCGGCTCGCCGGGGAGTGCGAGAACGCGTCCGACCGGGATCGGCGCTGCGCCTACGGATCGGCCGGGCGTAGGGGGCGGTACGGAATCGGCCATTCCTCTCCGAACGTCAGCGCATAGTCTCGCGCCGCCGCAGAGGCGCCCGCCCCGGACCGGTAATCGTTGCGCAGGCCGACGATCCGCCACGGGTAGCCGTCCGTCCGGTCCTGGTAGCACCTCTTTCCCCGCAACAGCCTCTCGGTCATCGGAACGGCGGGCGACGGCTTCGGCGCCGACCGGGCCGAAGCGGCCCGCTTCGTTCGTCCGGGCTCGACAGGCCCTGACGCGCCTGCGCCTGCAGAGCGTGCCGGCGTCGCCCCGGAAGCCGCGGACTCGGCAACCGGCGCGAAGGCCGGCCCGGCGTCGATCTCCACGCCGAACACGGACGAGAGCTCGTCGTCTTCGAGGGCGTCGCCGCTTCCCTTGCCGGCCGCGTCGCCGGCCTTTCCGGACGCGGCCCGGATCAGCGTTTCCGGGTCTGCGCCGCGGAGACGGAACAGGCTTGCCGGATCCTGGTCGAGACGCGCGCCGATTCCGTAGAAGACCGCGGCGACATGCTTGCAGAGTTGCGCATAGTCGGGACAGTCGCAGGTGAAGGAGATCTCGGACCTGGCCGGGAACAGCCCGGATTTCGGGTCGGTCACGACGCGCATGACGTTGCCGGAGAGGTTTCCGCGCAGCAGATCGACCAGCGACGCGATTTCGCCGGCGCACCGGTCGACGACGGCCGACCATCGCGCTTCGGTCACCGGAGCGACCGAGAACTCGACCGAATAGACGCTGGCCCCCGACACCAGAGCGCGTACGCTGCCCGGCTCGAGGGCGAGATGCACGACCTGGCCGTTGCGCACGTACGACCGTCCTCTCGGGAGCCGGTATTCGTACTCCCTGAAGCGGTCGAGATGGGCGCACCAGGCTTGTCCCCAGAAGGTCGTGGCGATCTTCGGGCGCCGCCCCTCCAGCACGACCGGCCGGACGTCGAGACCCTTTCGGCGCAAGCGGGCGACTTCCCGCTTCGCGTCGGCGCGCTTTTTCGCTACCGGAACGTATGCGGGGAACCCCCAGCTCACGCGTTCGCCTCCGGCTCCGGTCCGCTCCCGCTACGGGGCGCCCGCAAGGGCGCCCTGCAGGTCGATGGACACCATCTCGAACAGCTCTTCATCGCTCAATTCCGTCAAATGGATGCTGTCCATGCCGTCCGACAGCACGTCCGCCGATAGCCCGGCCTTCTCCTCCATCATACCGTCGATACGCTCTTCGACCGTGCCCTTGCATACGAACTTGTGCACGAGAACCGGGTTTTTCTGTCCGATCCGAAACGCCCGGTCGGTCGCCTGGTTCTCGACGGCCGGGTTCCACCACCGATCGAAATGGATGACGTGGGACGCCGCGGCGAGGTTCAGCCCGGAGCCGCCGGCCTTCAGCGAGACGACCATGAACGGGATCCGGTCGTCCTCTTGAAACGCCTGTACGTGCCGCTGGCGCTGCCGCACCGGCGTGCCGCCGTGCAGCGTGAGGCCCGGGCGGCCGAACACGCCGGCGAGGTGGCTCGAGATCGGATCGATGACGCTGCGGAATTGCGTGAACACGAGCACCTTGTCCTGGCGTGTACGGATGGCGTCGCAGAGCTCCGCCAGACGGGCGAACTTGCCGCTGTCGCCGGCGTCCCACGCGCCGTCCGCAAGCCATTGCGAGGGATGATTGCAGATCTGTTTCAGGCACGTCAGAAAGGCGAGTACGAGACCGCGGCGCTCGATGCCGGACGCGTCCTCGAGCTTGGAACGCGCCGCCTCGACAGCCTGGCCGTAGAGCGCCGCCTGCGCCCGGGTCAGGTAGCACCACGCCCGAACTTCGGTCTTGTCCGGCAGGTCCGAGATGACGCTCCGGTCCGTCTTGAGGCGCCGAAGGAGAAACGGCTGCGTCAAGCGACGAAGCGGAGCGTAGCCTTCGCGGCTCTCGGCCATGGACCTGCAGGACAGGTCGAATTGGCTTGCAGTGCCCAGCAGCCCCGGGTTGAGGAATTCGAAGATCGACCACAGGTCGCCGAGCCGGTTCTCGATCGGCGTTCCGGTCAGCGCCACGCGCCATCGGTCCCGCAACCGCCGCGCGGCGCGGGATTGCGCCGTGCCCGGATTCTTGATCGCCTGCGCCTCGTCCAGCGTGACGGAGCGCCAGCGCCGTTCGTGCAGCCATTCGTAGCGGCTGAGCGCCCCGTAGCTCACGACGACCGCATCCGCCGCGTCGATGCGGTCGGAGGCGAGACGTTTCAGCGCCTCGGAGGACATGCGGGAAGGATGCGCGACGAGAATCCGGAGGGACGGCGCGAACCGCGCGGCTTCTTGCGTCCAGTTGTCGATCAGGGAGGCCGGCACCACGAGCAGATCCGTCTCCGACGCGTCGGCGGTCGCGTTGCCGAGGAGGCATGCGAGAACCTGGACGGTCTTGCCGAGCCCCATGTCGTCGGCGAGGCAGCCGCCCAGGCCGAGCGTCCTGAGCGTGGCGAGCCAGGCCACGCCCGTCTCCTGGTAGGGGCGGAGCGTGGCCTGGAATTCCGGCGGCATGCGAAGCGATTCGGCGAATTCCGGCGCGCGCAGGCGCGCAAGCCGCTCCCGAAGCGAACCGCAGGCGACGACTTCCGACCACCTGGCGTGCGCGTCCGGGCCGGCGTCCTCCTCGTGCGCTTCGCCGTGGGGCGTCAGTCCCGAGACCAAGCGCATCGCTTCTCCGAACCCGATGCCTTCCGTCCGGGCCCGCTCTTGTACGGCTTCCCAAATCCGAAGGAGGCTGGAGAGGCGCTCGGGGTCCACCTCTACCCACTTCCCGCGAACCAGCGCGAGACCCTGCCGAGCCGTGAGGAGCGCCCGGACTTCCTCTTGCGTGAGCGTCTCGCCGTCCATCGACACTTCGATCCTGAAGTCCAGCAACCAGTCCGCGCCGAGAACGGGAGCCGCGTCTCCGACGGATACCGTCACGCGCGGTCTCGGCGGCCGGTGCGCGTTCCACCAGTCCGGAACGCGAACTGCCAGTCCTGCAGCCTCGAATTTGGGGATGTCCGTCAGGAAACGATACGCCTCCGCCGCAGTCCAGGCGA
Source organism: Rhodobacterales bacterium (assembly GCA_965221505.1). GTDB lineage: Bacteria > Pseudomonadota > Alphaproteobacteria > Rhodobacterales > CAZPXZ01 > CAZPXZ01. The sequence goes on along the minus strand of CBDCSI010000001.1, from coordinate 2,280,469 downwards.
GCGGACGGAACGCCTGCCCGGAATCGACCAGATCGCGCAGCGTCTCGCTGCTCTCGCAGGCGCGGGATACCGGGGCCAGAAGCGCGAGCAGCTTCTCCCGCTGGCCGGCGTAGTCGGACATCGCGCGTCCGAGCGGCCGGTGCGTCGCGGTGCCTGCGGCGGAGATCTTCTCCACGTAGGTCGCCAGGAACGCGAAGGGCTTCTCGGGGTTGCGTTTGACCTCCGCGAGATGGAGGCACACGCGGCCGACCAGATTCCATACGTCGCTTCGGTCGGCGAGAAAGCCTGCGACTCCTTCCGGATGACGAGTCGCCGCTTGCCGCAGCGCGTCGCGCACGTCGCGCGAGACCCGCTCGAGCAGGGCCGCATCGAGAAATTCTCCGCCTTCCATCGGCGGCGCCGACAGGATGCGCCACTCCCACCGATGCGGATCCGGCGGGGGCTCGGGAATATCGGCCGGCGCGGCGGAATTCGCCGACATGCATGCTCCGGAGACGATCTCGCGCCCGAGGTCGCGCCAGAAGGCGAGGGCGGGGGAAAGCGGGGCGGTCGGCTCGGCGGCGCCGAGATGCAGGATTCCCGCGCCGCGCCCGGATTCGAACGCGTGCCGGATCGAGTCTGCCCTTCCCGTTTCGAGGGCCGGGCCGGCGTCGGGAGCGTCTTCCTGCAGCACGATCGCACCGCCGGGCGTAATGCGGCAGGTCAGGCGACGCCCGGCGGTCGCTTCGACGGGTGCGTCCTGGCTGGATCGGGGCATGCGAATCGAGATCGAGGGGGTCGTGGCGAGGCGCGATTCGGTCTATGTGCCGGGCACCGGCGCGGGAACGGTATGCCGGGGCGGTCGGCCTGGACCGGGGAGGTCGAGCGGCAATGTCATCGGCGTATTCCATATTGCCGCGGCCGGGGAAGCCGAGGCGAGCGACTGCAACCGGGCGAAGACACTACCGTAAGCCGCACCGGAGCGTGCGACGACCTGGAGCCTGCGCCTTCGTACTCCCGCGTTGCGCGTTCGCATCGTGCGGCGAGGGTTCGAGTCCTCACCCGGAAGAACGCTCGAACGCAACGCAACGCAGTTTCGGCAACCGTCAGCCCCGGCGGCCCTCAGGGTACTGCACGCGGAGCCTGGCCGTATCGCACGCGCCGAGTACTGCGATCGCCTCCCGCGCGACTTACGGCGAAGGCCCCGTTGTCCGCGAGCGCGGCAGGCCGAATCGGCGCCGCGAGACCGCAGCGGGCTCTGCGAGCCGGACGAGCCGCATTGCCGGGGTCGAGGAAGTCGGGTCGACGGCGACGTTCGGTTCGCCTACATGCCCCAAACGGCGACGGCCCTTTCTCGGAGGGACTCCTCGCGGCGAGGGAACCCGATATCCCAGGGTTTCTCCGGTTGCGGTCGAAGACGACGAGATGTCCGGACTCGCCGCCGCATCCGGCTCGTCCCGGTGCGGAAACCCGCTCGGCGGCCAACGAATCAGGAGATCCGTCCGGCCACGCCCGAGACCGTATGCGCGGAGGATTCGACCGCCGCCGTTCGCCACCCGTTGCAGGAACGCCTGCGAAAGCGGCTGCGGTTCGGCCTCCCGATGGTCGAGACGCTCGGTCCAGGATTCCGAGCGCTCCCGAAAGAAGCGCCGGAGAGCGTCCGGCAATCCCTCCGACGCCAGGCCGCTGTCCTTCTCGAAATACCGATCTTTGCGTCGGTCGATCAGGTCGTCCTCTTCGTACGTCGGTTCCCGGACGGCCCGCATACGACCGAGCGGCGCCTTTACCCGCTCACACTTCCCCGCCTGCGCCGGAATGCGGCTTCCGCTGGGTCCGGATCACGATCCATCCGCTGAAGACGATCAGCGCGATGCCGACCAGGTCGAGCAGGTCCGGCCGTTCCGCGAACAGGAAGTAGCCCATCAGGATCGCCCAGATAATTCGCAGATAGTCCAGCGCCCCGATCAGCATCGAAGACGCGAAGCGATAGGAGAGGGTCACGCATGTGTGAATGCAAAGGGCGATCACCCCGAGCACCAGGTACATGCCGAACTCCGGCAGGGAAGGGGCGGCGAGGCTGGGCCCCCAAACCGCCGCGTAAAAGGCCGCTCCGAAGAGGCTGAGGTAGAAGACCACCGCAAAATTCGTGCTGCGCACGGGCATCCGCCGCACCGCGAGGTTCATCGCCGCGGCAATCAGGGAGCCGACGAGAACCACCAGCGCATCGAGTCCGATTCCGCTCGCGTCCGGTCTCAGGATCATGACGGCGCCGGCGAATCCGAGTCCCATCGCCGCCCAGCCGACCGCGGAAACCCGCTCGCCGAACAGCAGCCGCGCCAGCAGCAGACCGAACACCGGCGTGGTGAAGTTGATCGAGGTGACCGTCGCGAGCGGGAGTGTGCGGAGGGCGTAGTAGAAACAGGCCATGGTCGCGACGGCGAACGCGGCATGCACGGCATGTGCCTTGATGTCTGCCGTTCCGAGGGCCGTCCGGTGCTTCGACCGCGCGAGAAAGGGGAGAAGGAATACGAGAACCAGCAACGCCCGCCAGGTCAGCATCTCCAGCGTGCCCACGTCCATCTCCGCCAGCGTCTTCACCGCGACGCCCATGACCGGGATCAGCACCGTGTTCGCCAGCATCGCTCCGGCCCCGACGGCGGGTCGCGGCTCGAGGACGCCGGAACCTCCGGTCATTCCTCCGGAACCCGCCGCCAGATCGGGCCGCGCGCTTTCACCGGATCGAGAAGGCTCTCGTCGAAGGGCGGGAGCTCGTATCCCTCCGGCTGCGGCGGCCGGTTCTCGTAGCCGGTACGCCGCTCGATCGCGTCCCGGACCGAAGGATCGAGGTAGTAGGCGTTGTAGGCGGCGGAGACGACTCGCTCGAACGCGGCGGGCTCGGCCGCTTCGACCGCTCTCAATCGACCCTCGCGCACCGACTGCGACCCGGCCGAGAAGTCGTCCGGCAGCGCGGCCAGCACGGCGTCGAGCGCTTCCGGTCCGCCGGGCGCGAGCGCCGCGATCTCGCGCGTCCGGGCGGCGAGGCCGAGCCGACCCGCCGACGGCCATTCGGCGCCGTCGCCGGGAAGGAGGGTGTCCAGCACGGCGCCGAGGAGGTCGCGCGAGGTCATGCCTGGGTCTCGACCGGGCCGAGACCCAGGCGCCGGCGCATGGCGTCCGCCGTGCGGAGGGCCAGCGCCTGAAGCGTCGAAGTGGGATTGACCGCGGCGGCGGTGGCGAAGAGCGAGCCGTCGGCGAGGGTCAGATTGGCGATTTCGTGCATCCGACCGTCGACCCGCGTGACGCTGTCCGGGCGGCTCCGGCCCATATGCGCCGTTCCGAGCAGGTGGAACCCCGCCGGGCGCGAGAGTTCCGTCACCTTGATCCTGTCCGCGCCCGCCGCGCGGAGCGCCTCGGCGGCGCGCGCGACGCCGAACGCGCGCATCGCCTTCGTGTTCGCCCCGAGCCGGTAGATCATCCGGGGGACGGGCGTCCCCCAGCGGTCGCGGCGGACGGGGTCGAGTACGACGCGGTTCTCGTCCTCGGGCAGGTCTTCGCAGGTAACCGTCAGGCTGACCGCACGCCCGAACGCCTCTTCGAAGGCTGCGGCATGGGTCCGCCCCCAAGGAAGCCGCGTGCCGTAGCCGCCCTGGGCCGTCGTCAGCGGTCCCTGGCCGCGGAGCGCCTGCATCTGGAAGCCGCGAACGAAGCCGCGCGACCGGTCCGTCTCATAGAATTCCTGGCTGACAAGAGACGCCGCGAACGCGCCCCTCCAGCTCCGGAGCGGCTGTCGGAACGTCCCGGTGACGATCGACGTCGGGTGCAGCGTCAGCCGGCGTCCGAGGAGCCGGTGGCGAATGCCGGCGGTGTCCAGCAGGAGCCGTGCGGTGCCGAGTCCGTTGCAGGCGAGAACGGCTTCCGCGCAGGCGATTCGCGCCGGGCTTCCGTCGCGTCTCACGTAGTCCAGCGATACGACGCGGTCGCCGGCGGCGGACAACCGGAGGCCCAGCACCGTGCTCCCGGTCCGGATTTCGACGCCGCGGCGCCGCGCTCGCCCGGCATAGGCGACGTCGGCGCTGGCGCGGGCGTGGCGCGGACAGCCGAGGCCGCAGGGGCCGCAGTGGTTGCATGCCTGGCGTCCGCTTCGCGCCCTGGTCAGGATCGCCGCGTCCGAGGGCCACCAATGCCAGCCGAGCCGCTCGAACCCTTCCGCCAGCTTCCGGGTCGCCGGGCAGAGCGGGAGGGGCGGGCAGGGGCGCGGCGCGCGCGGCGGATTGCCGGGGTCTCCGGCGAGGCCCGCCACGCCCATCATGCGGTCGTTCAGGTCGTACCAGGGCTCGAGATCCCGGTAGCCGAGGGGCCAGTCGCTGCCGACGCCGTCGAGGGTGCGGGTCCGGAAGTCGGACGGACGGAACCGCGGAAAATGCGCGCCCCAGCGAACCGTGCTGCCGCCGAGCGCATTGAAGAACGCCGGCTCGATCGGCGTCTCGCGATCGTCGACCGGATAGTCGTCGGGTCCGGCCCGCACGTTCGGATTGGCGTTGAACGCGGTTTGCAGCGCCAGTTCCCAGTCCGCCCCCAGGGACGGCGCCCGGCGCTGGTCTACGGCGCTGCCCCGCTCCAGCAACACGACCCGGAGCCCGTCGCCCGCCGCCGCCCAGGCGAAGGCCAGTCCGCCGGCGCCGCCCCCGACGACGACGATGTCGGCCGTCTCGGTCACCGGTTGCCGTCGTCTCCCGGAATTTCCAGGTCGACCCAGGCGCCGCCCTCCTTCATGGCGTCGAAGGCCCGGCAACTGGCCTCGAAGGCGGGGACGCCGGCGGGCAGGGCGGCCATGAACGCGGCCTCGTACACCTCTTTCCACGTGGCGCCGTTCTCGATCGCTCGCACGGCGGCCCATTCGACCCCTTCGCGGTCCCCCTTCACGGCCGTGGTGACGCCCACGAGGACCAGAAACCGCGTCTTCAGGTCCATCGGGCGGCCTTCCGCGTCGCCGAACAGCGCGTAGGAGGCGAGGTCGCCGTAGCGGCGCAGCATCTCCGGGTCGAGTTCGGCCAGATACTCGTGGACGGGAAGGGTGTAGCCGCGAACGGCGCGGATCTTGTCGAGTTCGGCCTTGCCTTCGGGAGTCATTCGCTAGTCCTTTCCTTCGGTCAGACGCGACGGGCGACCAGTTCGCCCTCGCGGATCGCGTCGCTCACGCGCCGGGGCGCCATCGCGTCGCCGACCAGGTGGCGATCGGGGCCGGCGGCGGATCCGAGCGCGTGATACAGCCCGTCCCGCGCCCGACTGCCGACGACCATGACGACGGTTCGGACGTCTTCCAGCGTCTCCTCGTCGCCGGTGTAGAGATCGCGAAGCGTCGCGCTGTCGCGCGTGATCCGGCTCAACTCCCGGTCGACACGGAAGCGCACGCCGAGCCGCCGGAGCATGCGATGCACCTTGCCCCAGTCGCGGCTGGCGGCGAGTTCCGGCGAGGGCTGGCCGAGCTGGGTCGCGAAGGTCACCGCCGCGCCCCGACGGGCGAGGTATTCGGCGACGACGGCGCCGGGCCGTCCGCCCAGCGTGTCGAACACCAGCGCGTGCCGTCCGAGAGGCGGCTCGACCGCCAGAAGCTCGGTGTGGCTGAACACGTGCGGCAGATCGGCGCCGGGAAGCGGGCTTGCGTTCCACTTCTCGGGCCGGAGCATGGTCCAGCCGTGCTTCATGCCCTCGGATCCGGCCGCTACGACCACGGCGTCGAATCCGACCAGATCCGCGACCTCCGCTCGGGCGCCGAGGCGGATTTCCGCCGTCTCCTCCGCCAGGCGGTCGCTCAGCCAGTCGACGACCGCGACCAGTTCGCGGCGGCTCTCTACCTTCGCCCATAGCCGCACCTGTCCTCCGAGCCGCGCTTCGGCCTCGAACAGGGTCACCGCGTGTCCCCGCCGCGCGAGGGTCCAGGCGGCGCGCAGTCCCGCCGGGCCGCCGCCGACGACGGCGACGCGGCGCCGCTCCGGAGCTGGCGGAACCCTCTCCTCGTCGAGTTCCAGCTCCCGTCCGGCGGCGGGGTTGTGGATGCATCCGACGGGCGCCTGGGCGAAGATCGTCGACATGCACCAATTGGCGCCGACGCAGGGTCGGATTCGCCCGGCCTCGCCGGCCGCCGCCTTGGCCCCCCAGCGCGGATCGGCGATCAGCGCCCGGGCCATGCCGACGAAGTCGCAACTGCCCTCCGCGAGGCAGCGCTCGGCCTCGTCCGGGCTGACGATCCGCCCGACGCCGACGACCGGAATCTTCAGTGCCGCTTTCACCTGCGCCGCAGCCTGCATCTGGTAGCCGTGGGTCTCGGGCGACGTCGGGTAGATCAGCATCCGGTCGATATACGTGCCGTGGCTGAGCGAGACGTAGTCGATCAGTCCCGTCGCCTCCAGCCTGGAGGCGATTTCGGCCCAGTCCGGGGGGCCGAGCCCGCCCGCATGTCCGTCGTCGGCGTTGAGGCGCATCCCGACGATCATGTCGGAACCGGTTTCCTCGCGCGTCGCTTCGAGGATCTCGATCGCGATCCGCATCCGGTTCGCGAGCGGGCCGCCGTACTCGTCCCGACGGTGGTTGGTGGCCGGAGACAGGAACTGGTTCAGCAGGTATCCGTGGCTCGCGCCGTGCACCTCGACGCCGTCGAGCCCGCCCTCGCGGGAGATGCGGGCGGAGAGCCGATAACCCTCGACGATCTCGGCGACGTCCTCGCGGGTCATCGCATGCGGCATCTCGCGGTAGACCCCGCAGGGGATCGCCGAGGGCGCCCAGACGGGCAACCCGTTGGTCACGCTGCCCGTCTGCCGTCCCCGGTGCCAGGGCTGGGAGAGGAGCAGCGTCCCGTGCCTGTGGACGGCGTCGGCGAGCTTCCGGTATTCGGGCGCCATGCGCGGATCGAACGCGAAGGCCTTTCCCTTGTAGGGCTGGGTCGTCGGATGCGCGGCCATCGCCTCCATCGTGACGACGGCGGCGCCGCCCTTCGCGCGCGCTTCGTAATAGGCCACATGGGCGTCGGTGAAGAGGTGGTCCTTGACCAGCAGCGTCGCGTGCGCGGTCATCCAGATGCGGTTGCGCGCGGTTCTGGGGCCGAGCCGCATCGGGCTGCCGAGAAGCGGGTAGGGGTCCGGCATCAGGCTCGCTCCGCCGGTCCGATGCGGTTGCCGCCTTCGGCGATCCGGAGGCAACTGGCGACGTGCTCGCCGGCGCGGATCCGTTCCGGCTGCGGAACGTCCTGCCGGCATCGTCCGACGGCGACGGGACAGCGGGTATGGAAGGCGCAACCGCCGGGGAGGTTGATCGGCGACGGAATCTCGCCCTTGAGGACGTGTCGCATCAGCCGGGCCTCCGGATCGGCGGGCAGATGCGCAGACAACAGGGACTGGGAGTAGGGGTGCGCCGGCGCCTCGAACAGGGTCTCGGCCGGGGCCGACTCCACCACCGAGCCGAGATAGAGCACGACGATCCGGTCGCTGATCAGCCGTACCGTGCCGAGATCGTGACTGATGAACAGCATGGCGGCGCGGGTCTGGTCGCGGATTTCCGCCAGGAGGTCGAGAATTCCGGCCCGGACGGACAGGTCGAGCGAACTCGTGGGCTCGTCCAGAACGATCAGTTTCGGATTGGTGGCGATGGCGCGCGCGATGCAGACCCGCTGCAGTTGCCCGCCGGACAGGTCGCTCGTATGCCGGCGCAGGAACTCCGGGCGGAGGTGTACCCGCCTCGCCAGTTCGACCGTGCGTCTCTCGCGCTCCGGCTTCGACAGGCCGAGATGAAGCTTCATCGGCTCGGCGATCAGGTCGCCGATGCGCATGCGGGGATTGAGGGCGCTCCAGGGATCCTGGAACACCATCTGCATGTCCCGGCGCAACGGACGCATCTCCCGGTCCGGGATGCGGGTGATGTCGCGCCCGTCGAAGACGATCCGGCCTTCGGTCGGTTCCGTCAGCCGGAGGATCGCGCGTCCGACGGTCGACTTGCCGGATCCGCTCTCGCCCACCATCCCGAGGGTTTCGCCCGGCGCGATCCTCAGGTCGATGCCGTTGACGGCGTTTACGGTCGCGCCCGGGCGGCCCGCCGGAAACCGCTTGACCAGCGATTCGACCGACAGGATCGGTCCCGTCATGCCGCGTCTTCCTCATCGGGCAGGTCGCCGGCGAAGTGGCACACGGCGACGTGTCCGGCTCCGACCTCCCGCCGCGGCGGCGGCGTGGCGCAGATTTCGCGCGCGTGAAGGCAGCGCATCCGGAGGCAGCAGCCGGAGGGGAGGTTGTAGAGATCGGGCGGTTGGCCGGCGGGTCTCGCGCCGCTGCCCACCTGCAGACGCTCCGGCGTCGCCGCGACCAGCGAACGGGTATACGGGTGCTCCGGGCGCCGGAACACGTCCGGGACCGGGCCGGATTCGACGATGGCGCCCGCGAACATCACCGCGATCTCGTCGCAGTAATGCGCCACGATCCCCAGATCGTGGGTGATGACGATCATCGCCATGCCGTATTCCTGCGTCAGGTCGCGAAGCAGGTCGAGGATCTGCGCCTGCACGGTGACGTCCAGCCCGGTCGTCGGCTCGTCCGCGATCAAGAGCTTCGGATCGTTCATCAGCGCCATGGCGATCAGCACCCGCTGCGCCATGCCTCCCGACAGCTCGTGCGGCCAGGCCCGCGCGCGGTTCTTCGGGTCGGGGATGCCGACCGCCTCCATCATGTCCAGCGCGCGCCTCCGGGAAGCGGAAGCCGGACCTCCGCTATGGGCCTGGTGGATGCGCACCAGCTGGTCGCCGATCCGCGTGAGCGGGTCGAGCGAGGTGCGCGGATTCTGGACCACCATCGCGATTTCGGCCCCGCGGAGCGCGTTCAGCTCGTCGGACGGCATGGCGGTAAGGTCCTTGCCGTCGAACGAGACCCGTCCGCCGACGATCCGGGCCGGCGGGCGCAGGAGTCCGCAGATCGACTGCGCGGTGAGCGACTTGCCGGCGCCGGTCTCGCCGACGAGGCCGAGGACCCGCCCCGCCGCCAGCGAAAAACTCACGTCGTTCAGCGCCTCGGCCACGCGGATGCGGTTGTCGATGTCGCGGGATACGAAGTGGGTCCGCAGGCCCTCGACCTCGAGCAGGTTCACCGGGCGGCCCTGCGGCGCGGGTCCGTCAGGTCCTGGAACCCGTCGCCGAACAGGTTGAGCCCGAAGACCAGGAAGATCAGAGCGACGCCCGGAAAGATCGCGACCCACCACTGTCCGGTCACCATGAACTCGGCGCCCTGCCGGATCATCGCGCCCCATTCCGGCGTCGGCGCCTGGATCCCGACGCCGAGAAAGGCCAGCGTCGCGCTGATCCGCACCGCCCAGGCTGCGCGCACCGCGGTCTGCGCCATGGCGCCCTGAATCGCGTTGGGCAGCAGGTGCAGTACGAGAATGCGCCAGGTCGGATTCCCGGCCGCGCGGGCGCTTTCGACGAAGACCGAGGAGCGAAGCGCCAGCACCTCGGCCCGGACGACGCGGGCGAACACCGGCGAATCGAGAAAGCCGAGCACCAAGACCACGTTCAGGAGCGACTGTCCGGTGGCGGCGACGACCGCCAGCGCCAGGATGATGGAAGGGAACACGCGGAGTCCGTCGAAAAAGCGCATCAGCGCCTCGTCGAGCATCCCGCCGCGATAGCCCGCAATCAGGCCTACGGGGACGCCGATCAGCACCGACAGCATCACCGCCGGGAGCGCGATCCCGAAGCCGAACTTGGCCCCGTAGATCACTCGCGAGAACACGTCCATCCCGTTGCCGTCGGTGCCGAACCAGTGCTGGGCCGAGGGCGGCTGCAGAACCCGTTCAGGATATGCGGAAACCGGATCGTGCGGCATCAGCCAATGGGCGAAGACCGCCATGACGCCGAACGCAGCGATAATCGCGACGCCGGCCGCCATGGTCGGGCTCAACCGCGCGATGCCGATCAGCCGGTTCTTAAGGCTGAAGGGCGGTTCGGCGACCGCGTCCTGTCCGAATCCGTCTCCCGCCGCGACCGCCATCAGGTCAGCTCCGATCTCGGTTCGATCAGCGCCACGATCACGTCGACGATCAGAAAGACGACGACCGAGAACAGCGCCAGCGTCAGGACGTAGCCTTGTACCGCCGTGAAGTCGCCGCGAACGATGGCGTTCAGCCCGTACTGCCCGAGTCCGCCCCAGGCGAAGACGTATTCGATCAGGGACATGGTGCCGACGAGCCCGGTGATCTCCGTGCCGACGAAGGTCACCACCGGCGTTGCGCTGTTTTTCAGGACCAACCGGCGTACGGTCGCCGGCGGCAGGCCCGACGCGAGGGCGTAGCGCGCGGCGTCCGAGGAGAGCACTTCCAGCGCGATGGCGCGAGTCTGCTTGATGATGGGCGCGGCCGAGACGATGGCGAGGCAGACGACCGGCAGGACCAGATGCGCCGCAGCCGACTGCGCCGCCCTCCAGTCGGCGCTCAGAAGTCCGTCGATCAAGTACGATCCGGTGACGGCGTCCGGCGGCGAGACCATCAGGCCGATCCGGCCGATGCCGGGCGGCGCCCAGCGAAGCAGGTAGAAGAACACGAACAGCATCACCAATCCGAGCCAGTAGGTCGGAATGGAGAAGCCGAAGAGGGAGAGAACCCGGCTGATCTGGTCGAACCGGCCGTTCGGGCGGAACGCGGCGCGAAGACCGATAGGGACGCCGAGCAGCGTTCCGATGCCGATCCCCCAGAACAGGAGCTCGAGGGATACGAAGGCCCGTTCCCGGAGATCGGTCAACACCGGCCGGTTCGAAAGCCAGCTCTTTCCCAGGTCGCCGCGGGCGACCTTGCCGGCGTAGATTGCGAACTGCTTCCAGAGCGGCTCGTCGAGACCCAGCTCGGCCCGGATGAGGTCGAATTCCTCGGCGGTCGCCGTGGGCCCCGCAAGGCGGCCGACCGGGTCCAGTCCGCCGACGCGGACCAGCATGAAGGTGACGAAGACGATCCCGACAAGAAGCGGGATCGCCATTAGCAAACGGCGCAGCAGAAACCGGCCGAACGTCACATGCTCGACCCCGTATCCGCCCGATTGCGGTCCGTCACTCTGCGGTCCGTCACTCCGAAACCAGCTCGCGCCAGCGCTCGTGCTCGTCTGGGTAATGCACCCAGCCGGAGACGTTGGGCGCCATCGCCTCGAAGGTGGCCGGGTAGGTGGTCAGCACCCACGGCGCGTCCTCGACCCAGAGCTTCTGCGCCTCGTCCATCATCGCCAACCGCTTCCCGGCGTCGAGTTCCTCCCTCGACATGTCGATCAGCTCGTCCACCCTGGGGTTCGAATAGGCGGCGCGGTTGGAGACGCCCTGCGAGTGCGACATCAGATACATGGAATAGACCGGATCCAGCACGATCGGCCCGTCCTCCCAGGTGAAGAAACACATGCTCTGTTCCTTCGGCGCGCCCTTGGCGCGCATCTCCGAGGTGGTCACGCGGGTCGGCTGCACGTTGATCCCGACCTTCTTGAGCTGGTCGGCAATCTGGATCGCAACCGGCTCCTGGTGCCAGAACGCGTCGGCGTAGAGCAGCTGGATCGGCTCCGAAATCCCGTCCGGGTATCCGGCCTCGGCGAGCAGTTCCCTGGCCCTCTCCGGATTGTGGTCGTACGGGAAGTGATCCGGATTGTATCCGTCCACGATCGGCGGAACGATCGACTTCGCGATGTCCGCCTGACCGGCAAACACGGCCGTGTTCAGCGCGTCCTTGTCGACGGCGTAGTTGAACGCCTGGCGCACCCGCACGTCGTCGAAGGGTTCGCATTTCGGGTTCATCCGCGCCGAAGCGATGGAACGGCCCGAAGCGCGGTCGACGCGCACGTTCGGATCCTGCTGCAGGTCCACGACCTTCTGGATCGAGGGCCGGTCGATCAGGTGCACCTGGCCGGTCTTGAGCAGGGTCACGCGGCTCGCCTCCGACGGCACCTCCTTGTAGATCACCCGGTCGAAATGGGGCTGGCCCAGGAAATAGTTCGGGTTGGCCACGAACACCGCCTGGTCGTCGGCGCGGAGCGATTCCAGATGGTAGGCGCCGAACCCCGCGGTATTGGACTGGATCCACTCCAGCGCCCAGGGGTCGTCCGCCGTCGCGTGCTTCTTCATCTCGGTCGAGTCGTAGATGCCGGGCACGTACAGCGTCAGCGCCTTGAGGAAGATCGAACTCGGCGCCGAGAGGGAGAATTCCACCTCGTATTCGGAGACCGCCTTCACGCCGACCACGTTCGAGACCCGCGCGATGAAATTGCCGGTGCGCTTCTGGTCGAACGACTTGGCCCAACTCCATTCCACGTCGTCGGCGGTCAATTCGTTGCCGTAGGGACTCAGGATGCCCTCGCGCAGCTTGAACGTCCACGTCATGCCGTCTTCCGATATGGTCCAGCTCTCGGCCAGATGCGGCTCGACCGTCGCGGGATCGTTGACCAGGCGTCCGTCGACCTCCTTCTTTCCGTAGACCACCAGGTTCTCGTAGGTCTGCACCACGACGTTCTGCGTATGCGCCTTCAGCGCGTCGCCGTCGAAGCCCTCGGGAACCTGCGGCGACGCCACGATCAGCGTCTCGGCCGCCGCGAGCCCCGTCGCAAGCGACAGCGCGGCCGCCAGCGCGGCGCCCTTCGCAAGCCCGGTTCGAATCTCTGCCATGTCCGTTCCTCCGTGTTGTCTGGGAATTCTGCAGATTCAGGGGGAGGCGGGGTTGAAGAACGGGACGCGATAGTCCGGCTTCACCTCTCCCAGAACGTCGGTGACCCGATAGGCCGCCCCGATCCGGCGCCCGTCGGGGGCCTCCAGTTCGTAGCGCCAGTCGGTTCCGAAGCCGAGCGCCTTGTCGACGCTCGCGACGGTGCCGCAAAAGACCATGAAGCCGCGCTCCGGCACGGCGTCCACTCTCTCGCGCAACAGGGCCAGGATGCGCTCGGGCCGCAGGAACGCGTCGACGCCGACCTCCTGGTAGAGCCGACCGTCCACCCAGCTCCTGAGGACGCATTCGTCCCAGCTGCCGGCCATCTCCTCGTAGGGCCAGAACTCCGGCGCGAGGTGATTGGCGCAGGCCTGTTTGGAACCCGGGATCGACACGGTCTCCAGCGCACGGTCGGTGTGGTCCGAGCCGACGCCGACATGGACCTCGTCGCCGACATGGACGACGATCTCGACCTCGCCGGACGTGCGGTCCGACTGCACGAACAACTCGCCGTCCGCGCTCAGCGCATGGACCGCGATCGGATAGATGCGTGGCGCCGGCACGTCGAAGGCGATGCGAATGCCCGATTTCGCGACCTCTTCCTGATGGGCCACGGCCGTCTCGGGGTCGCGGGTCGCGGAGCCGAAATTGTACATGCGCGCGATTTCGAACTCGGCGTCGTCCGTTCCGCCGGCGAGCCGTGCCACCCGGACCGGAATTCGCCGGCTCACGCCAGTTCCTCCCGGTCGAGCGCCACGGGATCGTCTCCGGGGCCGGCATGCCGCCGCCGCATCCAGAATCGCTTCAGCGTCCGCCCGCCCGCGCGTCCCGGCGGAAACGCCTCGCGCCCGTGCAGCAGCGCGCGGTTGTTCAGAGCCAGGAGTTCTCCCGGGCGCAGCACATGGCGGAAATTCAGCTCCGGCCGCTCGATTACCTCGTCGAGATAGTCGAGCGCCTCGCGCTCCCGATCGGAGAGAGGCGTGCCGGCCATCTCCATCCCCGGCTCGATCATCACGCGGGCGTAGTGTATGCGCAGCTCTCCCGCGCCGGTATCGAGTATCGGCTTCTCGACGGTGGGCCCGCGGCTGGGCCACACATGGGCTTGCGGCGCACGGAACCGGTAGTTCCTGAAAAAGTGCGGCATGAGGTCCGGGCGCTCCGCCACGCCGGTTTCGTAGACGGTGCGGGCGGACACGATCGTGCTGTCGCCCCCTTCGGCCGAAGCGCGAACGCAGAACAGGCCCAGATAGTCCGGCGGGCGCGGCTCCAGGCAGCCGTTGTCGGTGTGCTTCGCCGAGCGCTTCGGGCTCGCCCCGATCCGGGTCGGATCGGTGTTCAGCGCGCCCTTGTCGGCGACGGTGAAGAAGCGCCGGTCGCGGTCGATCCCCTGGCGAATCGGACGTCCGAGATAGTTGCACAGCCCCCAGGCGACGATTTCCGCGTCGCGCTCGGACAGGTCGGCCAGCCCGTCGCCGCGGAGGATCACGAAGCCGCGTCCGGTATCGAGTCGTTCGCGAAGCCGCGGCACGTCCCTGGCGAAGGCGGGGACGCGAAAGTCTTCCTGCTCGACCGTGTCGGCGTCCAGCCCGTTCGCCCGGGCGAATTCCAGCGCCGCCGCAACCTGACGGCACGCCTCGGGCGTGAGATCGTAGAAATGCGCCAGGCCGTCGCCGGCGAGCGTCTGCCGGTCCCAGCCGCGCGCCGGCGGATCGCCCGCCGGCAGCCGCGTCGCGGCGACCCGTTCCCCTGCGCGCTCGTGCACGGACACTTGTTCCCCTTCCGGCGTCGGCCCCGGCAGGGCGGAATACGTCGTTGCGTAGCTCCTGCCTGAATTGGCATAATGATATAACAATATACCCTATTGTCCACGCCGCTCAGGACTCGCGCGGCGAGCCGGTTCGTCCTCGGCGCCGATTCGCGGCCCCGTCGCGTCGGTCGTCTCCGTGGCGGCTGGCGACGGCGGCCCGGCGAACGCCCCGGAGCGACGGTCTCCGAGGGCTTGTCGAGGTCCGCGCGGCCGCCCGAAAGGAGGGGAGGGCGAACCGGTATCGCATCCCCGTCGTCGGACGCCGGCGCCGGGCGTTAACTATCCAGCGGCTCCGGCGATTCGGTCTGCGCCGCGCAGCGCCAGAGCCTGAATCGTATTGGTCGGATTCGCGGCCCCGGCCGTCACGAAGACCGAGCCGTCGAGAACGAAGAGGCCGTCGACGTCATGCGCCTCGCCCCATCGGTCGACGACCGAAGTCTCGGGGTCGTCTCCCATTCGCGCCGTTCCCATCAGGTGGAACCCGGCGCCGGCGACCAGCTCCGTCTCGACGAGACGCCGCGCGCCCGCCTCGACGAGCGCCTCTCTCGCCCGGGCCCGCCCGAAGTCGAGCGCCGCCTTGGCCTCTTCGGGCACGCGGTATCGCATCTTCGGCGCAGGCAACCCGTCGCTGTCAGCGAGATCGTCGGAGAGGGTGATCCGGTTTTGCGAATCCGGCATGTCGTCGCTGCAGATCGAGAGGCTGAAGGCGTGGCCGAAGGTTCGGGCGAATTCCGCGTGATGGCCGCGCCCCCAGGGAAGCCGCCGTCCGAGAGAGCCGAGCGCGGTGAGCGCCGGCCCGTGGGTGCCGAGTCCCTGCAGCTTTACGCCGCGACGAAATCCCCGGGCGGCGTCGGTCTCGTAGAAGTGGTGGCTGACCAGCGCGCCGGCCGCGATGCCGCGATGGCCCTGCGCCGGCTCGTCGAACGTCCCGGCGACGCGGGCCAGGGGATGCAGCATCAGCCGTCGTCCGACGAGCCCGCTCCGATTCGCCAGCCCGCTCAGGAGCAGGAGTCTCGGGGTGCCGATGCCGTTGGCGGCGAGTATCACGACCGGGGCGCGATGGCGCCTCCGCACGCGTCCGTCGGAGGCGACGACGCCGGTCGCCCGCCCTCCTTCCGTCTCGACGTCGACCGCCCGCACTCCGGTGAGCAGGCGCGCGCCCAGGGAGAGCGCGGCGGGCCAGTAGCGCAGGTCTGCCGATCCTTTCGCGCGACGCGGGCAATGCAACTCGCAGGGGCCGCAATGGTTGCACGTATCGGGCCCCGAGCCGGTTCGAATCGAGAGATCCGCCGGCCACCAGGACCAGCCGAGACGGTTGAACGCCTCCGCGACCCGCCGCGCTCCGGGGGCGAGGCCCACGGGCGGATGTCGGTATGCGTCCGTCGGCGGGTAGGCCGGGTTTCCGGCGAGACCCGCGACGCCCATCATCCGCTCGTTCAGGTCGTACCAGGGCGCGAGGTCCCCGTATCGGATCGGCCAGTCGTCGCCCACGCCGTCGAGGCTTGCGGCGGCGAAGTCGCTCGGGTGCAGGCGGGGAAAGTGGCAGGACCACATGACCGTGCTGCCGCCCACGCCGGCGAAACAGAGCGGCTCGATCGGGCTCTCGCGGTCGTCCACCGGACAGTCCGCCCGGCCCCGACGCCGGTTCGGGCTCGGATGCCACGGGCCCTGTCGGAGCAACTCCCAATTCGCGTCCGTCGACGCCGACGCGGTGGGGTCGACCCAATCGCCCCGTTCGAGACAGGTGACGCGGAGTCCCCGGCTCGCCAGACGCCAGGCCGCCGCCGCGCCGGCCGCTCCCGCGCCCACGATCACCGCGTCGCTCTCCGTATCCGCAACCATGCGAACGAACCGGGTTCCTTGTCCCCCTTATGCCGACCAGAAGAAGCATGCCAGTCTCGTTCCGCCCCGGCAAGGCGGGCGGTCCGGTCATTTCGCGTCGCAACACGGTCTACGGCGCGTTTCGGCCGGCGGGTGCGGGACGAATGGACGCGCGTGCGCGGGGCGGCTCGGACGACTTCGGCCGTCGTGCCGGTACCGAGGACGCCTTGCGCGAGTGGAGGCGATGCGGCGATAGTGCGTCATTGACGATACCGACGGCCGGGCGAAGGCGATGAAATTCGATACCGACGAAGAACGACGATCGCTGCTCGACGGCGTCGACCGGCTCATGGCGCGGCACCTTCCGCCGGAAGAGGTGCGACGCCGGGACGCCGAGGCAGACCCGCCCTATCACCTGCTTCCGGCGATGGCGGAAACGGGGCTCCTCGGCCTCGCCGTCCCGGAGAGCGACGGCGGCAGCGGCGCAGGCTGGCGGACCGTGGCGCGGGTTCAGGAGCGGCTCGGCTATCACGCCACCATGGCCGCCCTGCTCTTCAATCGCGTGACCTGCTTCGGGATCATGACGCTCCTGGCCTCGGGCTCGAAGTCGCAGCGCGACTCGTTTCTGCCGCGGCTGCTCGCGGGAGAAGGGGCGTTTGCGCTCGCTCTCACCGAAGCGGAGGCCGGAAGCGACGCGGGTGCGCTTCGCACGCGCGCCGAACCGGAGGGAGATGCCTGGCGGCTCTTCGGGCGGAAGCTCTGGATCAGCGGCGCTGCCGCGGCGCTCCGCCTCGTGGTCGCAGCCCGCACCGGGGCGGACGGGAGAGGAGGGGCGGGCGTAAGCCTGTTTCTCGTGCCCCCGGACGCCGAAGGGGTTTCGATGACCCGGCTCGAGACGGTCGGCAATCGCTGTTCCCAGACCTTCGAGATCTCGTTCGACGGGGTCCGCGTCGGTCGGGACGCGCTTCTGGGCGAGCGCGGCGCAGGGTTCGACTGCCTGAAGAGGACGCTGTTCTTCGGCCGCGCGGGACTCTCGGCCGCGGTCGTCGGAACCGCGCAGCGGGCGGTCGATACGGCAGCGGCCCACGCCCGCGAGCGCGTGCAATTCGGCCGGCCGATCGGCCGCTTCCAGACGCTCGCCCACCGGCTTGCCGTCATGCAGACCGAGGTCGACCAGGCGCGGCTCCTGATGCGCAAACTTGCCTGGGCGATCGACAGCGGGGAAGATTGCGCACGGCTCTCGGCCCAGGCCAAGTGGTCCGCGACGGAAACGTTGAAGCGGGTGACGGAGGAGGGGATGCAGATTACGGCCAGTGCGGGATACGCGGCCGGGAGCGACATGCAGCGCTTCTGGCGCGACGCGCGGCTCTACACGTTCGGCGAAGGGTCGAGCGAGGTGCTGCTCGACCTGATCGCGTCCGACATGGGACTGGGCAGGGCGCTCGCGCCATGAGCGGGTACGACGTCCTCGCCATCGACACGGTCGTCAACCCGCACACGCCGGAGATCGTGCGCATGCGGCCCGACTGGTCCGGCCGGTTCCACCAGCGGAAATTCGGTCGCGACGACAGCGTGCTCGCCGGGTACAGCTACGAAGAGATGCTGCGAATGATGGACGAGGCGGGCACGGAGCGCGCCTTGCTGGTCGCGCACAAGACCGGGACCCTCGGCTTGCCGGGGTCCTGGCATCTGCCGTACGAGACGGTGGCGGAAGCCGTGAAGCGCTTTCCCGACCGGTTTCGCGGGCTTGCCGGGATCGACCCGACGGAGGGGATGACGGGCGTCCGCGCGCTCGAACACGCCGTCAGGGAGCTGGGATTCGTCGGCGCGCACGCCTATCCGCACTGGTTCGAGCTGCCGCCGAACCACGCCCGCTGGTATCCGTTCTACGCCAAATGCGTCGAGCTCGACGTGCCGTTTCTGACCCAGGTCGGCCAGTCGCTGGTCTACGATCCGAACCGGCCGCTCGAGAGCGTCGGACGCCCGATCGCGCTCGACCCGGTCGCCTGCCATTTTCCGGAGTTGAAGCTCGTCGGCATACACGTCGGCATCCCCTGGGCCGACGAGATGACGGCCATGGCCTGGAAACACGAAAACGTCTACATCGTCGCCGACGCCCATGCGCCGAAATACTGGCCGCAGAGCTTCGTGCGTTTCCTGGACAGCTACGGCCGTCGCAAGGTCATGTACGGCACGGACTTCCCGGTTCTCTCGTTCGAGCGCTATCGGAGGGAGGTGGAGGCGCTGAACCTGCGCGCCGAGTCGCGGCGGGCCTTTCTTCGCGAAAACGCGATCCGGGTCTTCGGGCTGGCGTCGTGATTCCCGATCTGCCGTTTCGCCCGCGCGAGACCGTCGACGCGGTACGGGAAGCGAAATTCGCCGAGACGATGGATCTCTGCTTCGCCCGGCACCCTTACTACCGCCGGCGCTTCGCCGAGGCGGGACTGCGGCGGGACGACGTCGCGCGTCTTTCCGACATCGCGCGGATTCCGCCGATCTCGAAGGCCGACTACGCAGCCGATCCGGAAGCGTTTCGCCTGGAGACCGACGGCTTGCCGGAGGAAGCGCGCGTCGGCTTCGACGTGATGCACACGACCGGCACCAGCGGCGGCAGCCCGACGCCGTTCTACTCGACGGTGCACGACCATTTCCGCATTCTGACGGCGAACCGCCGGGCCCTGGAGATCCGGGGGGTGCGAAAGACGGATCTCGTCGCCAATCTCTTTCCGATGACGCTTTACCCCTACGGCGCCTTCGTGCGGACCGTCGCCGCGGCGAACGCCATGAAGATCCCCGTAGTGAGCCCGATGCCGGGGAGGCCGTCGCCGGACTTTCACTGGTCGGCAGGCATCGACGACGTCGTCCGCGTCGTCGAGACCCACCGCGCGACGATCCTGTGGGGCGTCGCCAGCTACGTCCGTCGCGTTCTGATGCGGGCCGAAGCGCTCGGCGCCGACTACTCTGCGGTCCGCCTCGCTTTCGTGACCGGCGAGCCGGTGACGGAGGCGATGCGCAACGATCTCGACCGGCGAATGAAGGCGCTCGGCGCCGACGCGCCGCAGGTCAACGTGTCCTACGCGGCGACGGAGATGCAGGTCGGCTCGGTCGAGTGCGCCCCCGGCGCCGGCCTGCACAATCCGGCGCCGGACCAGTTCCACTTCGAGGTGGTGGACCCGGAGACTCTCGCCCCGTTGCCCGAGGGAGAGGCCGGTCTCGTCCTTCTGACCCATCTCGACCGGCGCGGCACGGTGCTTCTGCGCTATTCGCTGGGCGACGTGGCTGCGCTGACCCGGGCGCCCTGTCCCCGTTGCGGGGCCGCGACCGACCGGTTCCTCGACGTTCCCGCACGGGTCGACGGGCTCGTGAAGGTGCGCGGCATGCTGGTCGATCCGGCCTGCGTCGCGGAGATCATGCTGTCGGACGGGAGCGTGGACGAATTCCAGATCGTGCTCGACCGCGAGAATCCTCGCGATCCGCTCTCGATGGACGTGATGCGCCTGCGAGTCGCGCCGAGGGCCGGGTCCGGACCCGTATGCGCGCTTCGCGAGGCGGTCAGGGCCGCGACGGGCGTGCGACCGGAGGTCGAGATCGTCGAGGCCGGGGAGATCTACGATCCCGGCGCGTCGCTGAAGGCGCGCAGGGTCGTCGACCGGAGAAAGGAATCGACGCCGTGACCCGCGCGCTCGCCGTCACCGGCGCGGCCGGCGGCATCGGCGCTGCGGTCGCGCGACGCGCCGCTGCGCTCGGATACGCGCCCCTGTTCGTCATGGACAGGGACGAGAGCGCGCTCGCGCAGGTCGCGGAAGAGACCGGCGGTACGGCGATCGCCTTCGACGTCACCGACCGGGCGGCGGTGTCTCGCGGCTTCCGGGCGGTGCGGGACGCTGCGCCCCGGCTTTACGGCCTTGTCCTCGCCTCCGGCGTCGTCGACGTCGGCAAGCTCGCCGACCTTACGCCCGACCGCTGGGAGGAAATCCTCGCCGTCAACCTGACCGGTCCGTTTCTTTGCTGTCTTGCGGCGCGGGAGTCGCTGGTCGACGGCGGGCGCATCGTCACTCTCGGCTCGCTCGCCGGCCGGACGGGTGGCGTGATCACCGGCACCGCATACGCCGCGTCGAAGGGCGGGATCGAGGCGCTGACCAAGTCCATGGCGCAAGAACTCGCGCCGCGTTCGATAACCGTGAACTGCGTGGCGCCCGGAGCGGTCGAGACGCCCATGCTCGCGGAGCACCCGCCCGAGCGCAGGTCCGCGCTGTCCGAATCGACGCCGCTGAAGCGCATGGCGAAGCCGGAAGAGATCGCGGCCGCCGTATGCTTCCTGCTGTCCGGGGACTCCGCCTTCACCACGGGTTCGGTACTGGCGGTCAACGGCGGAATCAGGATGGACTGACATGCCCGGAGAGGCCCGTTATCCGCATGCGTTCAGCCCGATCCGCATCGGCGCGACGGAAATCCGCAACCGAATCTTCGTCCCGGCCCACACCACCAACTACGGCGAGAACTACCTGCCGGGCGAACGCCATCTCGCCTATCACCGGGAACGGGCGGCGGGCGGCGCCGGGCTGATCGTCTTCGAGGGCATCCGGGTTCACCGCTCCAGCCTCGGCCGCCCGCAAGGGGTCAACGGATACGACAGGGCCGCGATTCCGCTCTTTCGCCGGATTGCCGATGCGGTGCGCGAGGAGGGCGGGCGCCTGTTCGGACAGGTCATTCACCTCGGCCGGCACATCGACGGCAACTACGCCCGGATGCCCGCCTGGTCCGCCTCGGCCGTCCCCTGGTCCGCGACCGCGCCGCCGCCGCATCCGATGAGCGAGGACGAGATCGCGACGGTCGTCGAGGCGCATGCCGACGTTGCGGAGAACCTGATCGAGGCCGGGCTCGACGGGATCGAACTCCAGATGGGCCACGGCCACCTGATCCAGCAATTCCTGTCGCCCGCATCGAACCGGCGCGAAGACGCCTACGGCGGCTCGCCGGACCGACGCCTGCGCTTCGCCCGCGAGACCCTTTGCGCGGTGCGCGCCCGCCTCGGCCCCGGCCGGACGCTCGGAATCCGGATCAGCGCCGACGAGTTCCTGCCGGGCGGCCTCTCTCTGGCCGACATGTGCGCGATCGTCCGCGGGCTGGCGGCGGGTGCGCAAGTCGACTTCGTCAACGTCTCTCACTCGGCCTATCACGGCAGCTACACCGTCTCGACGCAGATGGCCGACATGGCGTTCGATCGGGAAGAGTTCGAGCCGCTGACCCGCGCGATTCGAAGCGCACTGGTAGGTCTCCCGTCCCGGCCCCGCGTGTTGACGGCATGCCGGTATCTGCAGGTCGCGGAGGCCGAGGCGATGATCGCCTCCGGCGGAGCCGACATGGTCGGCATGGCGCGTGCGCATATCGCCGACCCGGAAATCGTGCGGAAGGCGGCCGAAGGCCGCGCCGGCGACGCCAACCCCTGCATCGGGTGCAACCAGGGCTGCGCGGATTTCCTGGCCCGCAACCTTCCGATCACCTGTCTGACGAACCCGCGCGCAGGGAGGGAGGCCGCGTGGCCGCGCTTGTCGCGCGTAGCCCGGGGCCGCGCGAAGCGCGTGCTCGTGATCGGCGGCGGGCCCGCAGGCATGGAGGCCGCCGCCGTGGCGGCCGAACGCGGACACTCGGTGACCCTCCTCGAGCGCACCGGACGGCTGGGCGGGGCGCTGGCCTGGACGCTGCGCATGCCGTTGCGCAGGGAATTCGGCCGGCTGCTCGCGCGTCAGGAAGCGCGCCTTTCGGCCTTCGGCGTCGACGTGAGGCTGGACGCGGAGGCGTCTGCCGCCGACCGGTTCGAGGCCGAGGCGACAGTCTGGGCGACCGGCGCCGATCCGGCTGGGCAGCGGCTTCGCTCGGGCGGCACGGCATTGACCCTTGAGGCTGCGCTGGCCGACCCGGAAGCGCTGGGAGACGAAGTGCTCGTGGTGGACGGTCTCGGCGGCTGGTCGGCGGTTTCGGTGGCCGAACACCTGGCCGATCTGGGCAAGTCCGTGACTCTCGTCGCGCCGTCGGGAACGCCCGGGTGGAACGTCAGCATGTACAGCGCCTTCGCGCTTCGACACCGGCTTCGCGAGAAGAACGTGCGGATCGTCGGCCATCACGCGCTCGTCGATCACTCGGACGGCCGGGCAGTCCTTGCGGACATGACCCGAACCGACGCGCGGACCGAACTTGCCGCCAGCGCGGTCGTGGCGCCGGTCCCGGGCGTGCCGCGCAACGGGCACTTCGCCGTCGCGTCGGCTGACGGGGCGACCCGGACCGCTGTCGGCGACTGTCTGGCGGCCCGCACCGCACTCGAGGCGGTCTTCGAGGGCCACGAGGCGGGGAGGTCGATCTAGCCGCCGCGGGAGCCGGTCGCGGCGCATGGGACGTAGCGATCCCGGACGTCCATGCCGAGCTCGCCAGGGAGAAGCGCCCGGAACGGAACGAGCGCCGAGTCCGCGATTCGGCCGGGCGACGAACGTCTTTTCTCGCCCGCAGTCCGACGCGATTCGGCGCCTTTCGCGCGGTTCGTCACGCATTCGGCGCGGGCCCGACTCGATTCGCCTCTTGGGTGCCGATCTCGACCGCGTCTCTGGCGTTTCCTGCAAGTACAGATCCCGATTCGTGTAAAAAATCGGACTCGAATTTGCAAGCCGGAATCTCCGGTGTATCCTGATAAACAATATCAATATACGTTTGTAATCTTTTGTAAAATAACAAATTATATTGATATGAATACAGTCTTCTTGCGCCGAGTTTCCGCGGAAGTGGCCATTGCCTGTTGACAGGATATGGCGTTTCGGCGAGAAAGTGCGCGCGCCGGGCATTCGATCCGGTCGGCGCGCCGGGCCACTGGGCGATCGAGCGGTCCGGAAACGAATCGTCGAAGGGAGGGTGTGCGATGGGAGGGAGGGCGCGAGCGGGCGGGCGGGACCGAAGAGACCTGCTGCGGGACCGACCCGACCGGCGACAGCGCCGCAGGCGCAGGCGCGCTCCCAAGCGGCACGAGTCCTGGTTCGCGGCGCTCCTGGAGGATCCGAAACGCGCAGACGACTTCGTTCGCCATCACCTGCCGTCCGAGATCGTCGAGGAGTTGGACGACACGCTCCCGGAGGCCCTGGCGGAAGGGTTCGCGACGCCGAGGTTGGGCCAACGCGTGTCCGACCATGTCTATCGGCTGGGAATCAAGGTGCGGCACGGCCGTTCGGAGCTGCTGTTGCATCTGGAACACCGGTCCACGATCGACAAGACGATGGCGGTCCGTACCCAGAATTACCAGTCGTTGCTTCGACTTCGGGTTGCGGGCCGCAATTCGCGGAAGGTCCCGCTCGTACTCTCGCTGGTGGCGTATCATGGCCATCGCCCCTGGAACGCCGGACTGAGCCTGTCTGAACTGATTCCGACCGCCGGCGCGGTCGGCAAGTCGCAGGACGCGCACCGGTATTTGCTCAGCGATCTTCCCCGCATGAAGGAACGGGCGCTGGCGGCGGATCCCGTACTTCGGGCCGGTCTGCTGCTGATGATCTACGCATGTCGGGACAGACGCGTGACGGCCGCCGAAGTCGCACGAGCGCTGGCGCCGTTCCCGTACGAGAGCGAGCTGGAACGGCGCGCACTCCTGTAAACTATGGACCTGCCTGGGAGGCGGGCGGTGCTGTTGGACGGGGTTCGACGCGCCAAGTCGGAGAGAGGAGTCCGTATCGTGGAAAGCTATCGCCAGCGAATCGAACGGAAGAGCAGGCGCATCGGGATGTCCCAGGGTATCAGCAAGGGCATCAGCAAAGGCATCAGCAAGGGCATTGCCAAGGGCATTGCGAAGGGTGAGACAAGCGGAAGAGTCGGGATGTTACTCGAACTTCTGAAGGGTCGCTTCGGGAGGCTCCCGAACACGGTCGTGTCTCAGGTCAGAGCGGCGGCGCCCGAGCAATTGGACAAATGGGCCGTGGAACTCCTGGACGAAGAGCGCGCCCTGCGACTGTATCGGCATTGGATCGGCAACGGCCGGTCTTCGGTTCACTGATCCGCTTCCGTAGTCTCGGGAGTGCCGAGCGCCTGATCGGACGCTCGCCCGTGCGGTTCGAGCCGTGTGCCGTGTCTGATCGTCGGACGAGATCGTGTGTCGGGACAGAGGAGATGCTCGTCGGAGCGGCTCGAACTGCGATCCCTTCGTCTCCCGCGGGAATCCTGGCTCCGAACCCCCTCCTGCGGCGGGGAAGCGCGGATCTGCGTTCGGGTACGATGTCGGCGGCGGTCGCCTG
The DNA here is from genome assembly GCA_965221505.1 of Rhodobacterales bacterium. Taxonomy (GTDB): domain Bacteria; phylum Pseudomonadota; class Alphaproteobacteria; order Rhodobacterales; family CAZPXZ01; genus CAZPXZ01. The sequence goes on along the minus strand of CBDCSI010000001.1, from coordinate 2,255,899 downwards.
CGCGGCGCCGGCTTGCCTCGGAAGGTTCGATGGCTTCCCCGAGGCGAGGCGCATTGCGACCGATTCGAAACGGGCGAGGCAGGCGGAAGCCGGAACTCGGGGAATGGCCCGGCGTCTGCGACGAACGCGCCGCGAACAGGCAAATGTTGCATATGGCTCCGGACGGAGGGACGTCCGGGGCGGAAAGGCGGAATCGGGATGGAATCGTCGCGATCGCCGCTCGAGCTTCCTTGCCCGTGTGCCCGCGCGGCGAACGCCGCCGGCAGCCAGTCGGCCGACGCCTTGAGCGCTGCGGTCCGGAACGCAATCGCGGCGCCGATCGGGCTTGGGCCCGTTGCAGCGTCGGTTTGGCGCAAGTGGGACTGGATCCGGTCCGAAACTGCCGGCAAGGGGGCGACCGGCTTGTTCCGAAGAGGACGGCAGAGGCTGACCGCGGAGAGTATCGGCGCTCGAAGGAGGTTTGGCATGGCGTGCGAGACGGCCGATACCGGCGGACGAAATTCGACTCTCCAAGTCAGCGAGGAGTCCGAATCGTGAAAAGCTATCGTCAACGGATCGAACGGAAGAGCATGCGCAGAGGCTGGGCCGAGGGATGGGCGAAGGGATGGGCCGAGGGCGAGAGAAACGGACGACTTCAGATTTTCTTCGCGATCCTGAAGGGTCGCTTCGGGACGCTGCCGAGGACGGTCGCGGCCAAGGTCAGGGCAGCGGCGCCCGAGCAGTTGAACGAGTGGGCCGTGGAACTTCTCGACGCCGAGCGTTCCGAGAAATTGTATCGGCATTGGGCCGGCAGCGATCGGTCTTCGGTTCGCTGATCCGCTCCCGCAGGTTCGGGCATGCCGTCGCGCCTCGTCGGATGCCTGCCGATGCGGCGTTGGCCATGCGCTTCGTTCGCCGCCGGAGGCCACGGAGGGGATCGCTGCCGCGTCGGCGACGCAGCGTACGGTTCAGCCGATTCGTCCGAGCGCGGGAAAAGCCTCCAATAGCCAGAAAGCCGCCTCGGAGAACACCCCGGTCAGGAACGCGACGCCGACGCCGATCAGAAAGAGCCCCATGGCTGCCTCGATCAGGCGCAGATGGGGGCGGACCCGAATCAGGAATCGCTGGAACGGGCCGACGAAGGCGGCCGCGACGACAAACGGAACTCCGAGGCCGGCCGCGTAGAACGTGAGCAGGAGGACCGCCTGGTCTACCGCGTCCTGCTGTGCGGCCACGAACAGGATGCTCGCCAGGATGGGGCCGATGCAGGGCGTCCAACCGAACGCGAACGCGAGTCCCATGACGTAGGCGCCGATCGGACCGCCGGTGGCACGGTTCGTCGCAAACCGTACGTCGCGATGTAGGAAGCCGATCCGGAATACGCCCAGAAAGTGAAGTCCGAACAGAATGATCACCGCACCCGAAATCTGGCCGAGGAGGTAGCGGTGCGCGGCGAGCCAGCTGCCGAACGCGGAGGCCGTGGCGCCGAGTCCGACGAACACCGTGCCGAGCCCCAGCACGAATCCGAGCGCACAGAGGAGAACGCGCGGCCGGTTCGGCGCGAGCGTCGCCGTTTCGCCCTGAATCTCGTTTACGCCGGTGGCGGCGAGATACGCGAGATAGGGCGGCACCAGCGGCAGGACGCAGGGCGACAGGAAACTGAGCGCGCCGCCGGCGAACGCAGCAAGGAAACCGACTTCCGTTGCGCCCATGAAACTCTCCGAAATTCCCGCCGCCGCAAGGCGAGGGCAGCGCGGCTACGCAGTCGCTTCCCCGGCGTCTTCGAATTCGAAGGTGAGCAACGTTTCCCCTTCGGATACGCGGTCGCCGACCGCGTGGCGAAACTCGACGACCCGACCCGCGGCCGGCGCAAGTACGGCATGCTCGGTCTTCATCGCTTCCACCGTCACCAGCTTGTCGCCTGCCCGCACCCGATCGCCCTCCTCCACATGCCGGCGGAGCACGTGTCCGGGAAGGGGCGCGCGGAAGGCGTCGCCCAGGGATCGCCCGCCCGTTTCCGAAACCGAATCCGCGACGGGCGCGAAGCGCCAGCGGCGCAGATCCCGAAACGCGACCCATCCCGTTCCGGCGTCGTCCACGGTTTCCACCCGGACGGACCGCGAGGCGTCGCCGTCCACGGATTCTACTTCGTAGAGACCGGGCGCGGGATTCCGGGCGACGATCGCTCGGCCGTCGCTCCCGATGCGGGCGGTCCATACCGGGACATCGGCCGGAGCGGCGCTGTCACGCCGGAAACGCACTTCGAATTCCTCCTCGCCCGTTCGCAGCTTCTGTGCCAACTCCGCCGGTCCGGCCAGGCGCCAGCCGTCGTCGGCGGAAAAGGGCGAGAATCCGGCTCCCGATCCCTTCGCCCGCCCGCCCGGCCGGCGCCGCGATCGCGTCCGGTGCGCTTCCAGCGCGGCGGCGACCAGGGCCTCAGGTTCCGGCGACGGACCGGTTGACGAAGGTTCCGCCAGCATCCGCTCGATCAGGTCCGTCGTGACGGTTCCGTCTCGAAACTCCGCCGATTCCGCCAGCGAAAGCAGGAACTCGGCGTTGGTCGCCGGCGCCCAGCTCCAGGTCGCCGCCAGCGCCTCGACCAGCCGCCTGCGCGCCGCTTCGCGCGTCTCGCCATGGGCGACGATCTTGGCGATCATGGAGTCGTATTCCGGCGGAATGCGGTCGCCGTCCTCGACGCCCGTGTCGATACGGAGATCCCGCCGGTCCTCGGGAAACGAGAGCCGCAGGATGCGTCCGGGGGCCGGCATAAACCCCTTGTCCGGATCTTCGGCACAGAATCGCGCCTCGATGGCGTGGCCGTCGGCGCCGACCGGCTGGGCGTCGCCGGGAAGGGGTTCGCCGTTCGCGATGCGGATCTGCCACTCCACGAGATCCATGCCCGTAATGGCCTCCGTGACCGGATGTTCGACCTGGAGTCGCGCGTTGATCTCGAGGAAATAGAACGCGTCGCCGGAGGCCGGCACCAGGAACTCCACCGTTCCCGCCCCGAGATAGCCGACGGCTCGCGCGGCGCTGACGGCGGTGGCGCAGATGCGCTCGCTCAGGTCCGGGTCGAGACCGGGTGCGGGGGCCTCTTCCAGCATTTTCTGGTGCTTGCGCTGGGCCGAGCAATCCCGATGCAACAGGTGGACGGTCTCGCCGCGGGAATCGGCGAGAATCTGCACCTCGACATGGCGGGCGGCGTCGATGCAGCGCTCCGCCAGGAGGCGGTCGTCTCCGAACGCCGCCTGCGCTTCGCGCCGGCATGCCTCGTAGGCGGCCTCGAGTTCGGACGGGCGTTCGACCCGCCGCATTCCGCGTCCGCCGCCGCCGGCGGCGGCCTTGATCATGAGCGGAAACCCGGTCTCGCGCGCCGCTTCCCGAAGCGAGGCGAGGTCGTCGACGTCCTCGGCGCCGGGCACGACCGGGACGCCGGCGCGCCGCATCCGCCGCCTCGCCTCCCGCTTGTCGCCGACCGCGCGCATCGCTTCCGGGGACGGTCCGACGAACGTCGCGCCGGCAGCCGCCGTCGCCTCGGCGAACTCGGGGTTCTCCGACAGGAATCCGTATCCGGGATGGACGGCGTCCGCACCGCTCGACGCGAGCGCCCGCAGGATTGCGGGCACGTTCAGATAGCTGTCCGAAGCCGGTGCGGGACCGATCCGGAACGCCTCGTCGGCGCTTCGCACGTGCAGTGCGCCGCGGTCGGCGTCGGACCATACCGCCACGGTTCGAATGCCCATCCGGCGGGCGGTACGAAACACCCGGCAGGCGATTTCGCCCCGGTTCGCCACCAGGATTTTCCGGATCATGGCCCGGTCCAGCGCGGGGGCCGCCGCTCGAAGAACGCCGCCATTCCCTCTTTCGCTTCGTCCGTTGCGCGGATCTGGGCAATCCGGTCCGCCGTCTCGGCTCGCACGGAGGCGTCGACCGGACGGCCGCCGATTCGGTCGGCGAGCGCCTTCGCCGCGGCGACCGCGTCCGGACCGCCCCGGCAGACGCCGGCGGCGAGGGCGTCGATGCGGGCGTCGAGCGCGTCCTGCGAAACCGTTTCGTTGACCAGACCCCACGCGGCGGCGTCGCGCGCGCCGAAGCGCTCTGCGCTCAGCATGGCCTGCCGCGTTCGGCGGGGACCGAGCGCCTCCGTCACGTAGGGCAGAATCACGGCGGGTACGAGACCGAGGCGAACCTCCGACAACTGAAACCAGGCGCCTTCGGCGGCGACCGCCATGTCGCACGCGGCGACCAGTCCCACGCCGCCGCCGACGGCGGGGCCGTGAACCCGAGCGACGACCGGGCGCGGGCAGCGGCGAACGCTCGCGAGCATGTCGGCCAGCGCCGCCGCGTCGGCGCGGTTTTCGGCGTCGGAATAGCCCGCCGCTTCCCGCATCCAGCCGAGGTCGGCGCCTGCGCTGAACGCCGGCCCGCGACCGCCCAGCACGACGGCGCGAACGCCTGGCGCCGAAGCGGCGGTTTCGAACGCCTGCCGCAATTCCGCGACGAGACCGGGTCGGAGCGCGTTGCGGACCTTGGGCCGATCGATCCAGATCCGGCGCAGCGGCGGGCAGTCTTCGATGTCGAGGTGTTCGGGCATCGCGCACGAGAACTCCCTGGGGCGGCCTCGAACGTCCGGCGGGCGGCTCGCGCGGAGCACGGTAGCAGTTTCTGTCCGGCGACGGTATCCGAGCCGGCCGGACTCCGATCGGCCGTCGCAGGCGACGGTCCCGCCGAGGCGCCGGTTTGACAAGCGGGCGCGGGACTGCATATTTTCGGCTCGTGCGGGGGAGGCGAGCCCGGCGAGAACGGAACGGGTGCGCCAGTCTGCGCTCGCCCGGCACCCGGGACGAGGGATCGCAGGACTCCGCCGTACGCAGTCCGCTTGTTGAGGGGGAGCGACCCATGCAGTTAAGCCGCGACGATCTCAGAGCCGCCTATCGGCGCATGTGCCTGATCCGGCGTTTCGAGGACACCGTACACGAGGAGTTCGCCGCCGGGAACATTCCCGGCTTCGTGCATCTCTACGCCGGCGAGGAGGCCTCGGGCGTCGGCGTCTGCATGCACCTGGACGATCGGGACGCCATCGCTTCCACGCACAGGGGACACGGTCACTGCATCGCCAAGGGATGCGATACCGAAGCCATGATGCTGGAGATCTTCGGCAAGCGGGACGGGCTGTGCGGCGGCAAGGGCGGATCCATGCACATCGCGGACCTGTCCAAGGGCATGATGGGCGCCAACGGCATCGTCGGCGGCGGCCCGCCGCTGATCTGCGGCGCCGCGCTCAGCGCCAAGCTGCAGAAGACCGGCGGCGTCGCCATCGTGTTCGTCGGGGACGGGGGTTCGAACCAGGGAACTACCTTCGAGAGCTACAACCTGGCGAAGGTCTGGGACCTGCCGGTGATCTTCGTCGTGGAGGACAACCAGTACGCCGAGTCCACGGCCAGCGCATGGTCCGTCGGCGGCACTCAGGTCGGACGGGCGCAGGGATTCGGCATGCCGGCGACCGAGGTCGACGGGCACGACTTCTTCGCGGTCTGGGAAGCGGCGCGCGAGGCGATCGAGCGGGCGCGCTCTGGCGGCGGTCCGTCGCTCCTGCATATGCGCCTGTATCGCTACTACGGCCATTTCGAGGGAGACGCGACGACGTACCGGACGCCGGAAGAGGTCGAGGAAGTGAAGTCTTCCCGAGATCCGCTCGACCTGTTCCGCAGGCGCGTGACCGAGACCGGCCTGCTGGAAGCGGACGAGCTGGAATCCATCGATCGCGAAGCCGGCGAGGAAATCGCCAATTGCGTCCGTTCCGCCAAGGGAGCGGACGCGCCCGGAGCGTCGGATCTCCTGACCGACGTCTACGTCAAATACGCCGCATAGCGGGGAGGGATACGACATGTCGACCAAGAGTTTTCGCGCCGCGATCAACGAGGCGCTGCGCCAGGAGATGGAACGCGACGAGCGGGTGATCGTGATGGGCGAGGACGTGGCCGGCGGCCTCGGCGCGCCCGGCGAGGACGACGCCTGGGGCGGTCCGCTCGGCGTGACCAAGGGCCTGATGTCGCAATTCGGCCGCGACCGGGTGCTCGATACGCCGATCAGCGAGAGCGCGTTCATCGGCGCGGCGGCAGGCGCCGCGGTATACGGAATGCGACCGGTCGCCGAGCTGATGTTCGTCGACTTCATGGGCGTGTGCTTCGACCAGATCTTCAACCAGGCGGCAAAGTTCCGCTACATGTTCGGCGGCCGCGCGACGACGCCGCTGGTCGTGCGCACCATGTACGGCGCGGGTTTCCGCGCCGCTTCGCAGCACAGCCAGTGCCTGTATCCCATCTTCACCCACATCCCCGGACTGAAGGTCGCCATTCCGTCCAACGCCTACGAGGCGAAAGGATTGCTGATCCAGTCGATCCGCGACGACGATCCGGTGATCTTCTTCGAGCACAAGGTCATGTACGACGACGAGACGGAGGTGCCGGACGAGCCGTACGCCATTCCGTTCGGCGAGGCGAACGTCACCCGCGAAGGGGACGACGTCACCATGATCGCGCTCGGCCGGATGGTCAATTTCGCCAACGAGGCGGCGGACAATCTGGGCCGGTCCGGGATCTCCTGCACGGTGGTCGATCCCAGAACCACCTCGCCGCTGGACGAGGAGACCATTCTGGAGACCGCCGCAGAGACCGGGCGGGTCGTCGTGATCGACGAGGCGCATCCCCGCTGCAACATGGCCACCGACATCTCGGCGCTGATCTGCGAGAATTGCTTCGACGACCTCAAGGCGCCGATCCGGCGGGTCACCGGGCCGCACGCCCCGGTTCCGTTCTCCCCCGTTCTCGAAGACATGTATATCCCTGGCGTCGACCGCATAGAGGCGGTCGCGCGCGAACTGGTCGGAAGGGTCAACTGACGCGTTGCCGCGCCTTCGGGCGCGGCGCTTTCCGAATTGCAGCGAGGAGGACGCGATGGGCGAGATCCATCCCATCGTCATGCCCAAATGGGGGCTGGCGATGCAGGAAGGTACGGTTGTCTCCTGGGAGGCGACGGTCGGCGACGACGTGAACGAGGGCCAGGAGATCCTGGAGATCGAGACGTCGAAAATCGCCAGCGCGCACGAGTCTCCCGCTTCCGGCCCGTTGCGCCGGATCGTCGTGTCGGACGGCGAGACGGTTCCGGTCGGGGCGCTGCTGGGCGTGCTCGCCGGGCAGGACGTGTCGGACGATGCCGTGGAAGCGTACGTGCAGGACTTCCTGGACAATTTCGATTTCGAAGCGGTGGCGGCCGATACCGGCCCTCCGGACGAGACGATCGAAGCCGGCGGACGGCGGATACAGTACGTTCGGCAGGGCGACGCGGACGGCACGCCCGTCGTATTCGTTCACGGCTTCGGCGGCGACCGTCTCGGCTGGATGTTCAATCAGGGCGCGCTGGCCGAGACGCACACGACCTACGCGATCGACCTGCCCGGGCACGGCGGCTCGACCAAGGACGTGGGCGACGGGACCGTCTCTTCTCTCGCGGACGCGGTCGCCGATTTTCTGGAGGCGGCCGGCATCGAACGGGCGCATCTCGTCGGACACTCGATGGGCGGAGCCGTCGCGCTCTCGCTGGCGCTGAACCGTCCGGAGCGGGTCGCGAGCGCCACCTTGCTGGCGCCCGCCGGACTCGGTCCGGAAATCAATATGGTCTTTATCGAGGGGTTTATCACGCAGTCTCGCGCGCGCAAGCTGCGCGGCGTGCTGGAGCTGCTGGTCGCGGACCCGGGGCTGATCACGGGCGAGATGATCGAGGAAGTCGTCCGCTTCAAGCGCCTCGACGGAGCCGCGGCGGCGCTCGGTCGGTTGCGTGACGGGTTGTTCCCCGGCGGACGTCAGCAGCCGTTTACGGCCGAGGACCTGGCTGCGCTTCAGGTTCCGGTGCAGGCAATCTGGGGCGAGAAGGACCAGATCCTCCCGGCGTCCCACGCCGAGGCGCTTCCCGGATCCGTGCGCGTAGTTCGCCTGGCGGACGTCGGCCACCTGCCGCATATGGAGCAGTCCGGCGCGGTCAACGACGCAATTCGCGAGCTCCTGGGCTGAGCGAGTCGCTCGCCTGCGGCGTACGGGGCGAGGGGCGCCTGCCCGCCCGGGGCGGGCGCCCGAGGGGCGGCAGCCGCAATCGGGCCTCCTGTCTCGTCAGGTGCCGGGTTCGACCAATTCCACCTTGTATCCGTCGGGATCCTCGACGAATGCGATCATGGTCGTGCCGCCCTTGACCGGGCCGGGTTCCCGGGTGATCTTGCCGCCCGCTTCGCGGATGCGGTCGCATGTCGCCACGATGTCGTCGACGCCGAGCGCGATGTGGCCGTACGCGCTGCCGAGGTCGTATTCCGACACGCCGTAATTGTAGGTCAGTTCCAGCTCCGCCTCGCCGTTATCGTTGCCGCCGTTGAAGGCGACGAAGGCGAGGTCGTACTCCTGGTCCTTGCGCTCCACCGTGCGAAGCAGGTCCATTCCGATCACCCGCGTGTAGAAGTCGACCGAGCGGTCGAGGTCGCCGACCCGCAGCATGGTGTGAAGCATCATCATGACCGTATCTCCCTTCTGTCCGGAACGGCGCGACCGGCGTATTGCCGCACTCTGGGCGCGCGGGGCCGGAGCCTGCCAATGTCGAAGCGCCCGGGGCCGACGCGGCGAACCGAGGGCCCTCATGACCCGGACGGGTTCCGGCGACCGCTTTCCGACTGCCGTTCCGAAGTTGGGGGAATCCGGTGCCGGAACCGGACGGCGGCAAGCATAGGTCGCCTGGGGTACGGGGTCAATTCGGCCGACGCCGCGGCCTGCCGATCCTCGCGGCGCCGCGGTCCCCCGGCTGCGGTCGGGGGATCCCTGGACCCCGCCGGCCGTCGGAGCTTCGGACGACCGCTACGGCCTCGGCCCTCCGGGGCGCTTCCGCTTCCGTTCCTTGTACGATTCGTAGTCGGGAAGTCGCTTGAGGTGCCGCCGCACGACCTCCGCGGTCAACCGCTCGAAGTGCCGCTCCACGAGCGCCGCCGCGAACTCCGGCGCATGCCGCGAAAGATCGGCGATCAGCCAGCCGGCGCCCGTCTGGACGAACCGTTCGCGCTCCCGGAGAAGGTCCGCCGTCACGCGCGCGATCAGGGGACGGAAGGAATCGTCCGCCGCGACCGTGCGCAGCGAGACGGCGGCGGAGCGGCGCTGCCAGAGCACGGGACTCTCGGTCCAGCCGGCAACCCGTTCCGCGACCGGCAATCCCTCGCGGCGGACCAGCGGGCCGACGATCCGCGCGCAGAGCCAGTCGTTGGTGGACCAGTCGCGGATCGCGCCGGCCCGAAAGAGCCGCTCGACCGCATCCAGCAACGCGCCGGCGTCGAGTCGCCGCAGGAGACGCTTCTGAATCAGGAGGATTCCGGCGAGCTTGTCCTCGCACTTGGCCTGGCGGATCAATGCGACGGCGAGTTCCAGCCGGTCTTCGGGCGTCCGTTCCGCCACGCCGTGGTCGCTCTGCCACTCGGCGACGACCCTCTCCACGTCCGGGGTCCGAACGCCGCGAACGCCGACCGCGTGCTTGAGGTAATTTTCGAACCAGCGTCGCGTGTCCGGATCCGAGGCGCGGTCGAGGCGTCTCTGCAGGTCGGCTATCAGCCCATCCTGCGCACTCGCCAGGCTCCGCGCAGCCTCCGACGCCGGGGTCGGGCGCGTGTCCGGCCGGGGGCGGCGCATGGCGAGCGGGCGGGGATGCGCTACGGGTCGAAGGTCAATTCGACCGATCCCAGAACGCCGAAATCGGCATGCACCGTCTCGCCTGCGCCGGAGAAATACACGTCCGTGCAGGTGCCGGTGGTGACGAGGTCGCCCTCACGCAGCCGCAATCCGTGCGCCGGGAGCGCGTTCGCCAGCCATGCCACGGCGTTCATCGGGTGTCCGAGGACGATCGAGCCGGAACCGTCCAGTCGGCGCTCGCCGTTCGCCTGCAGCGATACCGCATGGGCCGCCAGGTCGAGCGCTCGCCAGGCGTCGGTCGGCGCCCCGTACACCCAACCCTGGCTGATGCCGTTGTCGGCCGCCAGGGTCGGGGCGGAATACGCCGACCATTCGGGAAACCGGTGTCCGACCAGCTCCAGCCCCGGCATCATCTCGCCGACGAAGGGCAGGATCGATTCCCGGTCCCACGACGCGTCGCTCTGCGGAACGTCCTTCGCGATGCGGAAGGCGAATTCGGGCTCGGCCGCGAGCATCGGAAGCGTGCGGGCGGAGAAACGGGCGCCGGATGGCCAGACATGGGTGGAGAGAAGCCGCGCATAGACCGGGTGCCCGGTGCGCAACATCCGCTGCGCGGCGACGCTGGTGCAGGCGATCTTGTATCCGACGCGCGTGCCGCCGCCGGCTGCGGCGAGGATGCGGTCCACGAGGTCGGCCTGCGCCCGGTAGGCTTCGGCGAGCGTCCCGGGCGAGGCTTCGGGCGGGATCGTTTTCGGCACCGGGCCTCCCGCCCGGACATTCCAGAAAAACTCGGCGGCGGATTCCATCGGGTACGCTCCCCCTTCTGCGCGGACCGCGTCCCCCGGGCCCGTCATGCGGTCGAAGGTAGGCGCGGAGGAGCCGGGCCGCAACGCGCGCGTCGCGAACGCCGCATGCCCTACATTCGAAACACTCCGAACCCGGTCTCGGGGATCGGCGCGTTCAGGCTGGCCGCAAGGGAGAGCGCCAGTATCCGGCGCGTGTCGGCCGGGTCCACGATCCCGTCGTCCCATCCCCGCGCGGTGGCGTAGTAGGGGCTTCCCTGGGTCTCGAAGGACTCCTCGACCGGCGCCTTGAACGCCTCCTCGTCCGCCTCGCTCCAGGATTCGCCGGCCGCTTCCAGCGAATCGCGCCGGACGGCGGCGAGAACCGTCGCCGCCTCCCGGCCGCCCATCACCGAAATCCGCGAGTTCGGCCAGGTCCAGAGGAAGCGGGGCTGGTAGGCGCGGCCGCACATGCCGTAGTTTCCGGCGCCGAAGCTGCCGCCGATCAGAACGGTGAATTTCGGCACCTGCGCGGTCGCCACCGCATGCACCATCTTCGCTCCGTGCCGGGCGATTCCCTCCGCCTCGTATTTTCGGCCGACCATGAACCCGGCAATATTCTGCAGAAACACCAGCGGGATGCGGCGAAAGCAGCAGAGTTCTACGAAGTGCGTTGCCTTGAGCGCGGATTCGGAATACAGGATCCCGTCGTTCGCGATCACGCCGACCGGCATTCCCTCGATCCGGGCGAAGCCGGTGACCAGGGTGGGGCCGAAGCGCGACTTGAACTCGTCGAGGCGAGAGCCGTCGACCAGCCGCGCGACGACTTCCCGGACGTCGTAAGGCGTGCGCAGGTCCCGGGGGACGATGCCGTAGATTTCCGCCGGATCGTAGAGCGGATCCTCCGGCTCCGCGACGTCGAGCGCGGCAGGCGTGCCGGCGCCGAGACGGCCGACGATTCCGCGCACCAGGTTCAGGGCATGGGCGTCGTTGTCCGCGAGGTGGTCCGCGACCCCGGAGAGTCGGGTATGGACGTCGCCGCCGCCGAGTTCCTCGGCCGTCACGCGCTCGCCGGTGGCGGCGCGTACGAGCGGCGGTCCGCCGAGGAAGATCGTTCCCTGATTTCGGACGATGACCGTTTCGTCGGACATGGCCGGGACGTACGCGCCGCCGGCGGTACAAGAGCCGAGCACCGCCGCGATCTGCGGTATGCCGGCGGCGGACATGCGCGCCTGGTTGTAGAAGATCCTTCCGAAGTGGTCGCGATCCGGAAACACCTCGTCCTGGAAGGGAAGGTTGGCGCCGCCGGAGTCGACCAGATAGATGCAGGGGAGCGCGTTCTCCGCCGCGATCTCCTGGGCGCGCAGATGCTTCTTCACCGTCATCGGGAAGTAGGCTCCGCCCTTGACGGTGGCGTCGTTGGCGACGACGACGCATTCGCGCCCGGAGACGCTTCCGACCCCTGCGACGACGCCGGCCGAGGGCGCGTCGCCGCCGTAGAGGCCCCATGCGCTGAGCGCACCCACCTCCAGAAACGGGCTGCCCGGGTCCACCAGACGGTCGATGCGTTCGCGGGGCAGCAATTTGCCGCGCGCGACGTGGCGCGCACGGGCCCGCTCCGGACCGCCGAGCGCGACGGAGGCGAGGCGCTCGCGCAAGAGCGAAACCGCGGCTCTCATGGCCGCTTCCCGCGCCCGGAAATCCTCCGAGCGGGTGGACACCGCGCTCCGGATGACGCTCATCGCGTTTTCTCGAACAGCTCCCGGCCGATCAGGTAGCGGCGGATTTCAGAGGTCCCGGCGCCGATCTCGTAGAGCTTGGCGTCCCGCCAGAGCCGTCCGGCGGCGGTCTCGGACGCGTAGCCCATCGCGCCGAGGGCCTGGATGGTCTGACCGGCCATCCACGTCGCCGTTTCGGCCGAGAGCAGGATGGCGCCGGCCGAATCCATGCGGGCGGCCCGCCGTCGGTCGCAGGCCTGGGCGACCGCATAGACGTAGGCGCGGGCGCTGGTCCACCTGGCGTACATGTCGGCCAGCTTGCCCTGCATGAGTTCGAACTCGCCGATCGCCTTGCCGAACTGCCGCCGCTCGTGCACGTAGGGGATCGCGACGTCCATGCAGGCGGCCATGATTCCGAGCGGGCCGCCGGCGAGAACCAAGCGCTCGGAATCGAGACCCGACATCAGCACCTCGACGCCGCGCCCCTCCTCCCCGAGCACGTTGTCGAAGGGGACCTCGCAGTCCTCGAAGATCAGCTCGCCGGTGTGCGAGCCGCGCATGCCGAGCTTGTCGATTCGCCGCCCGGTCCGGAATCCCTCGAAGCCCGATTCGATCAGGAAGGCGGTGATTCCGCGTGACCCCGCGTCCGGGTCGGTCTTCGCGTAAACCACCAGAAAGTCCGCGTCCGGCGCGTTGGTGATCCAGAGCTTGGTGCCGTTCAGCACGAACCGGTCGTTGCGCTTTTCGGCGCGCAGCCGCATGGAGACCACGTCGGACCCGGAGGTCGGTTCGGTCATGGCGAGCGCGCCGACGGCCTCGCCGGAGATCAGCGGCGGCAGCGCACGCGCCTTCTGTCGTTCCGTTCCGTGCAGCCGGATCTGGTTCACGGCCAGATTGGAATGGGCGCCGTAGGAGAGCCCGACCGAGGCGGAAGCGCGGCTGAGTTCCTCCATGGCGATCACGTGGGCGAGATAGCTCATCCCGGCGCCGCCGTCCGATTCGGGGACGGTAATGCCGAGGAGACCGAGCGCGCCCATCTTCGCCCACAGATCCTGCGGAAAGCGGTCGTCGCGGTCGATCTCGGCCGCGCGGGGCGCGATCTCGCGCGCCGCGAAGTCGGCGACCGTATGGCGGAGGAGGTCGATTTCCTCGCCGTGGTCGAAAGCCAGTTGCGGCAGGTCGGGCATGGGCGGCTCCTCGTTGCCGTGCGAATCCGGGGTCCGGGCCCCGCCGACCCTGGCGGACGCTTCGGCGGATTCGCGGCAGCGCCGATTATGCACCAAATCCGCGCCCCGGAACGCCTCGTCGAAGTCCCGCCCCAGGAGCGGGAACCCGTCGAGCGGATCCGCATCCGGGCGTTCCCGGCGGCGCTACCTCGTCGGCTCGCGAAGAGACCGCAGCCGGTCGCGCCGGCTGCCCTGCGCCGAGGCGAGATGGCAGGGCGTCCGTTTCCGCGCGTCGCGTCAGGGGCCCCGTCGCGACCCACGCCGTTTCCTTCCGGCAATCCGCTCGTCGCCGGCAGGCAAATCGCTTCGGCAACGAGCGCGAGCCGAGGGACTCGCTCGAACCGGGCGTATCGCGAAACTCCTCTGGCGGTCCGCATCCGCAAGGCAGGGCGGCGATTCGCTCTCGCGACCGAGTCGGCTTCCCCGGCACGACACGGGCTCGCATGGCTTGCGCTCGCACGGCGCGCGTTACGGCAACAGGTCCGACGGGCGACCGGAAACCGGTCCGTAGGCGGTAGCGCTCGCGCTATGATGCCCCCGCCGGGACCCGGGCGGCCGGAAAGGAACCTGGAGGGACGAGGCCCAGTCATGAAGATCGAAGATTCCTACTTCCTCGCGGCGCCGACGGCGGACGTCTGGCGGGCGCTCAACGACCCGGTCACTCTCCAGGCCTGCATACCGGGCTGCGAATCCTTCGAGAACACCGAGCCCAACAAGTTCGCGGCAGTGGTTCGGCGCAAGATCGGCCCGGTGAACGCACGCTTCGAGGGCGTCGTCGAAATCTCCGACGTGGTCGAAGGCGAGCGATACGTCATCTCCGGCGAGGGCAAGGCCGGCGCCGCCGGGTCGGCCCGCGGCGACGCGCATGTCCGACTCGAGGAATCGGAAGGCGGAACCCGGTTGAGCTACGAGGTCGACGTGCAGATCCGCGGGAAGATCGCGCAGCTCGGATCCCGCCTGATCAACGCCGTCGCGAAGTCCAGCGCCAAGGCCTTTTTCGAGGGCTTCAACGCCGCCCTGGGTCCGGAACGGGCCGAAGAGGCAATCGCGGAGAGCGCGACCTAGCCGCGGCGAGTAGAACGGCCGGACAGGGACGCCGGCCCGTAGCGCGATTCGCCCGGTGCGGCGTTCTCCGTCGGCGGGCGATCCTGCGGCACGGCGGGGGCTTTCCGGTCCGGCGGCCGAGGCGTCGGCGCATGCGCAGTCCGGCGTGCAGGTTGACCGGCAAGCTCGGCGAACGCATTATGCGAGCGCGTACGCGCAAGCGAGTTTCAGAGGGATGAGACGGATGCCTACAATTTCGATGTCGGTGAACGGGAAGAGCGTTCAGGGCGAAGTCGAGGGGCGCACGCTTCTCGTGGACTTTCTCCGCCAGGATCTGGGCCTGACCGGAACCCATGTCGGCTGCGACACCAGCCAGTGCGGCGCCTGCGTCGTTCACATGAACGGCAAGAGCGTCAAGGCCTGCACCGTTCTGGCCGCCAGCGCCGACGGGTCCGAAGTCCGCACCGTCGAGGGGATGGCGGCGGCGGACGGCACCCTCTCAGCCTTGCAGCAGTCGTTTCAGGACAATCACGGATTGCAGTGCGGTTTCTGCACGCCCGGCATGATCATGAGCGCGTCCGATCTGCTCGCGCGGGAGTCCGATCCCGGCGAGGACGACATTCGCACCTGGCTGGTCGGCAACATGTGCCGCTGCACGGGCTATCACAATATCGTGAAGTCGATCCAGGCCGCCGCGGGCGCCCAGTAGGACCGGCGCAGGAAGGAGGGAATTCGATGAGCGAAAACGGCATTGGCGCATCCTTGACGCGCCGCGAAGACGTCCGGTTCCTGACCGGACGCGGAACCTATACCGACGACCTGAACCGGCCCGGACAGGCCCATGTGGCGTTCCTGCGCGCCCAGGTCGCGAATGCGGGTATCAACGGCATCGACGCGTCGGAAGCGGAGGCGTCGCCCGGCGTCATCCGCGTGTTTACCGGGGCGGACATCGAAGCGGCCGGGTTGGGCGGGCTGCCCTGCGGCTGGCTGGTTCACGACAAGCACGGGGAACCGATGAAGGAGCCCAAGCATCCGATTCTCGCCTCGGGCAGCGTTCGCCACGTCGGCGATCCCATCGCCGCGGTGGTGGCGGAGACGCCGAGCGAAGCCCGGGACGCGGCCGAGAAGATCCGCGTGGATCTCGACGAGCGCCCGGCGGTCGTGGACATGGAATCCGCGCTCGCGGGCGGAACCCTGGTCCATGACGACGTCCCCAACAACCTGTGCTTCGATTGGACGTTCGGCGACAGCGAGGCGACCGACGCGGCGTTCGCGTCCGCGGCGCACGTGACCCGGCTCGAATTCGTCAACAACAGGCTGGTTCCGAACGCCATGGAGCCCAGGGCCGGGATCGGGGAATACGACGTCGCGAGCGGCGAATACACGCTGTACACGACCTCGCAGAACCCGCATGTGATCCGGCTGCTCATGGGCGCGTTCGTCCTCTCCATTCCGGAACACAAGCTGCGGGTGGTCGCTCCGGACGTGGGCGGCGGATTCGGGTCCAAGATCTACCACTACGCAGAGGAGGCGTTCCTGACCTGGGCCTCGAAGGAAGTCGGGCGTCCGCTGAAGTGGACGGCGGACCGCTCGGAAGCCTTCGTCACGGACGCCCATGCGCGGGACCACGAGACGGTCGCCGAACTGGCGCTCGACGCGGACGGGAAGTTTCTCGGCCTCCGCGCGGACACGAGGGCCAATATGGGTGCGTATCTGTCCACCTTCGCGCCGAGCATTCCGACCTACCTGCACGCGACGCTGCTCGCCGGCCAATACGCGACGCCGGCGATCCATTGCCGGGTTCAGGCGGTGTTCACCAACACCGTGCCGGTGGACGCGTATCGCGGCGCCGGCCGGCCCGAGGCGACCTACGTGGTCGAGCGGCTGGTGGAGACGGCGGCCCGGGAGATGGGGATCGACCGGGTGGAGCTGCGGCGCCGGAACCTGATCCAGCCGGACCAGTTTCCCTACCAGACCCCGGTTGCGCTTGAATACGACACCGGCGATTTCCAGACCGTGCTCGATCGGGCGCTGGAGATTTCCGACTACGCCGGATACGAGGCGCGCAAGGCGGCGTCCGAAGCCGACGGCAAGATCCGGGGCGTCGGACTCTCGTCCTATATCGAAGCCTGCGGCATCGCGCCGTCGGCGGTCGCGGGAGCTCTCGGCGCCCGCGCCGGGCTCTACGAGGCGGCGACCATCCGGGTCAATCCGACCGGCTCGGTTTCGCTCCTGACCGGATCCCACAGCCACGGGCAGGGACACGAGACCGCGTTCGCGCAGATCGTGGCGGAGTATCTCGGCGTGGATCCGGATTCGGTCGACGTGGTGCACGGCGACACCGGGCGGATTCCGTTCGGCATGGGAACCTACGGCTCCCGCTCCGCCGCCGTCGGCGGCTCGGCGATCGTTCGCGCGGCCGAGAAGATCGTGGAGAAGGGAAAGAAGATCGCGGCCCACCTGATGGAGGCCTCCGAAGCGGACGTCGTGTTCGAAGACGGGGCGTTCAAGGTCGCCGGGACCGACAAGGTCACGGATTTCGGCACGGTGGCGCTGACCGCCTACGTTCCGCACAACTACCCGATCGAGACGCTCGAGCCGGGCCTCGAGGAGACCGCGTTCTACGACCCGAAGAACTTCACCTTCCCGTCCGGCACCTACGTGTGCGAGGTGGAGATCGACCCCGACACCGGTTCGGTCGTCATCGACCGCTTCTCGGCGGCCGACGACTTCGGCACGGTGATCAACCCGATGATCGTGCAGGGCCAGGTCCATGGCGGCCTGGTCCAGGGCATCGGGCAGGCGCTGGTCGAGAATTGCGTCTACGACGCGGACGGGCAGCTCCAGAGCGCCAGCTACATGGATTACACCATGCCGCGGGCGGACGACGTGCCGAGCTTCACCCTGGACATGTGCGCCACGGCCTGCACCCATAATCCGCTCGGGGCGAAGGGATGCGGCGAAGCGGGAGCGATCGGCTCTCCTGCCGCGGTCATGAACGCGGTTCACGACGCCCTGGCGTCGCGGGGCGTCACCCACATCGAGATGCCGGCTTCCCCGGGCAGGGTGTGGAGCGCGCTGCAGGCGGCCGCCGGCTGAGCGGGACGGAAGGAGAATTCGAAGATGTATGCATTTGACTATGTCCGCCCGGCTTCGCTCGGCGAGGCGCTGGCGGCTCTGCAGGCAGACGGTGCGACCGCGGTCGCGGGCGGACAGACTCTTCTCCCGACCCTCAAGCAGCGGCTTGCGTCGCCTTCGTCGCTCGTCGACATCCGGCAGCTGGACGAGCTCCGGGGCATCGAGATTCGCGACGGAGCGCTGTCCATCGGGGCGGCGACGACGCACGACGAGGTCGCGCGATCGGGCGCGGTGCAGAACGCCATTCCGGCGGTTGCGGCCCTCGCCGGAGGGATCGGCGATCCGCAGGTGCGGAATCTCGGCACCATCGGCGGCTCGATCGCCAACCACGATCCGGCGGCCGACTGGCCGGCTGCGGTTCTCGGACTGGGGGCGACCGTGCAGACCTCGTCGCGCGAGATCGCGGCCGACGACTTCTTTACCGGCCTGTTCGAAACGGCCCTGGAAGCCGGCGAACTGGTGGTGTCGGTGCGGTTTGCGATCCCTGCGGTCGCCGCCTACCGGAAATTCGACCAGCCCGCCTCCCGCTTCGCCCTGACCGGCTCGTTCGTGTCGCGCGGCGCCGGCGGCGTTCGCGTGGCGATTACCGGCGCGGGAGAATCGGGCGTATTCCGGCAGGGCGCGCTCGAGGCCGCGCTCCGGGACTCGTTCGTTCCGCAGTCGGTCGACGGCGTCGAGGTTTCGGAGGACGGCCTGTTGTCCGACCTGCACGGCACGCCGGCCTACCGGGCCAATCTCGTCCGGGTACTGACGCGCCGCGCCGTCGCCGGCTGCGCCTGATCCCGCACCTTTCCGGCCGCCCCGCCGCCCGAACGACGGGCGGCGGGGCGGCGACTGATTCCAGGGGGGCACATGGAAGCCTTTCGGCGGTTGACGGGGATCATGGCGCCGCTGCCGATGATCAACGTCGACACGGACATGATCATTCCGAAGCAGTTCCTGAAGACCGTGAAGCGGACCGGGCTGGGGGTTCATCTGTTCGAGGAACTGCGCCGGGATCCCGACACCGGCGCCGAAGTCGGCGAGTTCGTGCTCAATCGCGAGCCGTATCGCGACGCGCGGATTCTCGTCGCCGGGGAGAATTTCGGCTGCGGTTCGTCCCGCGAGCATGCGCCGTGGGCGTTGCTGGATTTCGGCATACGCTGCGTGGTCGCGCCGTCCTTTGCGGACATCTTCAACAACAATTGCTTCAAGAACGGCATTCTTCCGGTGTCCCTCCCGCAGGAGCAGGTCGATCTGCTGCTCGCGGACGCGTCCGACCCGCATAGGGCGACGGCGACGGTGGACCTGGACGATTGCGAAATTCGTCGGGCCGGGAACGAGGCGGAGCCGATTTCGTTCGAGATCGATCCGTTCCGGCGCAACTGCCTGCTGAACGGTCTGGACGACATCGGCCTGACCATGCAGCGGGTCGGCGACATCGACCGGTTCGAGGCGGCCCACCGGGCTTCGCGTCCCTGGCTCTGATACGAGGCCCGAGAACCGCCCGCCCATTTTTCGAAGGAACGTTCCCTCATGCGTACTCCCAGTCTGTTCCTGCTGCCGGGCGACGGCATCGGCGTCGAGATCATGGCCGAGACTCGCCGGGTGATCGATCGCGTCGGCGCCTTGCGCGGCTATGCGTTCGAGATCGAGGAGGACATCGTAGGAGGCGCGTCGATCGACGCGCGGGGAACGCCGCTCGCCGAGGAGACGCTGGACCGGGCGCGACGCGCGGACGTAATCCTGCACGGCGCGTGCGGCGGACCCAAATGGGATTCGCTGCCCTTCGAGCGGAAGCCCGAGCGAGGGCTGTTGCGGATTCGCCGGGAGCTGGACCTGTTCGCCAATCTCCGCCCGGCGATCTGTTTCGACGCCCTGGCGGACGCGTCGACTCTCAAGCGCGAGGTGGTGGAAGGGCTCGACGTCCTGATCGTGCGGGAACTCACCTCGGGCCTGTATTTCGGCGAGCCGAGGGGGATCGAGACGCTGCCGAACGGGGAGCGCCGGGGCATCAACACCCAGTCTTACACGACCTCCGAAATCCGGCGGGTCGCTCGTGTGGCGTTCGAACTCGCCGGCAAGAGGTCAGGGAGGCTCTGCTCGGCGGAAAAGGCGAACGTCATGGAGTCGGGCGTTCTCTGGCGCGAAGAGGTGAGCGCTCTAGCGGCGGACTATCCCGATGTGGCGCTTACGCACATCTACGCGGACAACTGCGCCATGCAGCTCTTGCGCGATCCCCGGCAGTTCGACGTGATCGTCACCGACAATCTGTTCGGCGACATTCTCTCCGACGAGGCTGCCATGTTGACCGGGTCGCTCGGCATGCTTCCCTCCGCGTCGCTCGGCGTCATGGACGGCAGCCCCGGGCGCGCGTTCTACGAACCGGTACACGGCTCGGCGCCCGACATCGAGGGGCAGGGCATCGCCAATCCGCTGGCCATGATCCAGAGCTTCGCCATGGCGCTGCGCTATTCGCTCGACGACGGCGAGGGCGCGGACCTGGTCGAGGGCGCCGTCGCGCGGGCGCTGGAAGAGGGCGCCCGTACGGCGGATATCGCCGGCCCTGGCGAGGCGACCGTTTCGACGACCGGCATGGCGGACGCGGTTCTCGCCGCCGTCGACGCGCTCGCTTGAGATCCGGCGAGATACCGGAGAATGGGTTACCGGGTTGCCGTCGTCGGCGCGACCGGAAACGTCGGCCGCGTCATGCTGGACGTTCTCGCCGAGCGGTCCTTTCCGGCTGACGAGGTCGTCCCGCTCGCTTCGCGGCGATCCGTAAACGTAGAGGTCAAATGCGGCTCCAGAGCGCTTCGGTGCCGTCCCCTGGAGGGGTACGACTTCGAGGGGACGGATATCGCCCTGTTTGCCGCCGGATCCGCCGTAGCCGAGGCGTACGCTCCCAAGGCGGCGGCGGCGGGCTGCGTCGTCATCGACAATTCCTCCTTCTTCCGGCGAAACCCGAAGATTCCCCTGATCGTGCCGGAGGTGAATCCGGCCGCGATCGCCGCATACCGCGAGAGCGGCAGGAACGGCGGCGGGATCGTCGCCAATCCGAACTGTTCGACGGCGCAGATGGTGGTGGTTCTGAAGCCGCTGCACGATCTCGGGCGAATTCGCCGGGTGGCGGTCGCCACCTACCAGTCGGTCTCCGGGGCGGGCAAGCGGTCCATGGACGAACTCTGGGCTCAGGCGCGGTCCGTGATCATGAGCGGACGGGCGGAACCGGAACGCTTCACCAAGCAGATCGCCTTTAACGTCATTCCCCACATCGACTCGTTCGTGGACGGCGGCGATACGAAGGAAGAGCGGAAGATGCGTGCGGAGACCGCGAGGATTCTCGACCCCGACATCCGCGTCACGGCGACCTGCGTGCGAGTGCCGGTGTTCGTGGGTCACGCCGAGGCGATCAATCTCGAATTCGAGCGGCCGGTCTCGGTGCAAGGCGCGAGAGGAGCGCTCGGGCGGGCGCCCGGCGTCGCGGTCGTGGACCGCCGGAAGGACGGCGGCTATTCGACGCCGATCGAATGCGCGGGGCGCGACGAGACCTTCGTCAGCCGGATCCGGCTGGATCCGACCGTGAAATACGGCATGAACCTGTGGTGCGTATCCGACAATCTTCGCAAGGGCGCCGCGCTGAACGCGATCCAGATCGCGGAACTCCTCGTGCGGGAGCATCTCCGGGAACGCCGTCCGGATTGATCTCCCGCCGACGGGCGGGGACGGCGGAGGACCGGGGAAACGGCACAGGATCGGCGGTCGTCGTGTTCTTCGGGGAGCGGTCGGGCCGTGGCCGCGCGCTCGATCCGACCGGTTGCGCGGCGAGCGTCCGGGACGAGGAAGGGAAGGGCGGCGCGGATGCGCTTGTGGGCGATTTCGGACCTGCACCTGAACCGCCCGGAGAACTTGCGGGCGTTCGAGTCGTTTCCGTCGCATCCCGAAGACTGGCTGATTCTGGCCGGCGACCTGGCGAACGGAAGCGAGTTGCTGAACGCCTGCTTCGAGTCGCTGGTCGGAAAATACGCTCGGGTACTCTGGGTGCCCGGCAACCACGAACTCTGGTCCTCCAGGCGAGGCGACGACGCGCCGCGCGGGCAGGCGCTCTACGAGCGGCTCGTCTCCCTCGCGCAAGGCCACGGCGTGGTCACGCCGGAAGATCCGTATCCGCTGTTTCCGGACCCGGCCGCCGGACCGGTCGCCGTCGCGCCGCTTTTTCTCCTCTACGACTACAGCTTCCGGCCCGACGACGTCGCGCGGGAGCGGGTCGTCCCGTGGGCGCGCGAGGCCGGCAGCCTCTGTGCCGACGAGGCCTTCCTTCGGCCGGATCCGTTTCCGGACCGCGAGGCGTGGTGTGCGAAACGCTGCGCGGCGAGCGAAGCGCGACTGAACGCGCTCCCGGCCGATCTGCCGACGGTTCTGGTCAACCACTTCCCGCTCGAGGAGCGGCTGGCGGTGCTGCCGCGAGCGCCGCGGTTCACGCCGTGGTGCGGAACCAGGCGAACCCGTGGGTGGCACCGGCGGTTCAACGCCTGCGCGGCGGTGTACGGACATCTCCACATTCGCAAGACCGACTGGATCGACGGGGTTCCGTTTCAGGAGGTTTCGCTCGGCTATCCGGCCCAATGGGACCGGACGCGCGGGATCGGGGCGTATCTTCGCGAAGTGATTCTGGCGCCGACGCAAGGCGGGAATGCGGGCCGCGAAGGTTCCGGGTATCCGGTGCGCGCCTGACGTTCGGGGACTCCTCCGTTTTGCCTGGCGACGCGACGGAACGGGGCGTCTCTCCTCCGGTAGCGGACCCGCTGCAGGCCTGAGGCGGTCGGGAATTCTGTCGGAGCCGGGCGAATCTTGGTAGATTCGCCCCGTCGTTCGACATCCGGCCTGCTGGGCCGCGGCGACCGGGAGGCGGCAATGGCAAACGCGGCGCCAGCGGAACTCGAGCCGGACGCGGCGGTGGAGCCGCATCTCGACCCGGCGGTCGTCGACGAAATCGTCGATGCGCTGGATCGCGAGGACCGCGCGACGTTCCTCAGCCACTTGTCGCAGTTTCACGCGGCGGACGTTGCGGACCTGATCGAACAGCTGCCGCCGCAGGATCGGGAGCGCGCGGTCCGGGTTCTCGGTCACGACCTTCCGCCGGAAGCGCTGCCGGAACTGGAGGAGGACGTTCGGGACGAGGTTCTGGACGTCATCGCTCCGGACGTTCTGGCCCGGGCCGTTTCCGCGCTCGATTCCGACGATGCCGTGTACCTGCTCGAGGATCTGGAGCCGGCGGAACGCAGAGAGGTGCTTCGCGCCCTGCGACAGCACGACCGGGCGGCGGTGGAACAGGCGCTCCGGTTCCCCGAGGACAGCGCCGGACGCATGATGCAGCGGGAGGTGGTGACGGCGCCTCCCTTCTGGACGGTCGGCCAGGTCATCGACCTGATGCGCCTCGAGTCCGATCTTCCGCAACAGTTCTACGAGATTTTCGTGGTCGATCCCCGGGGGCGGCCGGTGGGAGCGATTTCCCTCGGCCGCCTGATGGCGAACCGGCGCCATGTCGGGCTGGAATCGATCATGAACCGCGAGTTCCGTTCCATCCGCGCCGAGGATCCGAAGGAGGAGGTCGCCTATCTCTTCGCCCAGTACCACCTGGTCTCCGCGCCCGTCGTCGACGGCTCGGGTCGACTGGTCGGCGCCATCAACATCGACGACGCGATGGGCGCGCTGGAAGACCAGGCGGAGGAGGACATCCACCGGCTCGGGAGCGTCGGCGACGAGGAAATCACCCACTCGGTGCTGGAGATCGCCGTGCGGCGCTTTCCCTGGCTCGGCGCGAACCTGATTACGGCGGTGCTCGCGTCCATGGTGATTTCCCTTTTCGACGAGACGATCAGCCGCCTGGTCGCCCTGGCCGTCCTGATGCCGATCGTCGCGTCGATGGGCGGCATCGCCGGAACGCAGACGCTGACGGTGGCCGTGCGCGCGCTGGCGGCGCGCGATCTCACCCGCACCAACGCCGGGCGCGTGGTGATGCGGGAGGCGATGGTTGGGGTCGCCAACGGGCTGGTGTTCGCGGCGATCGTCGCGGGAATCGCCTATTTCTGGTATGGCGATGCGATGCTGGGTGGCGTACTCGCGTTCGCCATGATCATGAACCTGTTCGTGGCGGCGCTCTCCGGCATTCTGGTTCCCCTGGGGTGCGAGCGGGCGGGATTCGATCCGGCGCTCGCTTCGGGGACGTTCGTGACCACGGTGACCGACGTCGTCGGTTTTTTCGTTTTTCTGGGCCTCGGCTCCTGGCTTCTCTTGTGACAGGCAACGACATGAACGACTTTCCCTCAAGCATCGACGCCGCGTTCGAGGCGCTGCGATCGACCGGCTACGTGCCGGACCGCGCGCTCGCGACGGTGCTGTTCCTCTCCGGCGCGCTCGAGCGTCCGCTGTTTCTGGAAGGCGAGGCCGGGGTCGGAAAGACCGAGGTCGCCGTCGCGCTGGCGAGCGCCCTGGGCCGCAGGTTGATCCGTCTGCAGTGCTACGAGGGGCTGGACGCGGCGAGCGCGGTCTACGAATGGAATTACGCCGCGCAGATGGTGGAGATCCGGATGGCGGAGGCTTCCGGCGAGATCCGGGACGCCGGCCGGCGGAAGGCGCTGGGGTCGGACATCTTCTCGGAACGGTTCCTGATTCGCCGGCCGATCCTGGAAGCGCTGGACGCCCCGCCGGGCGCGCCGCCGGTGCTCTTGATCGACGAGCTGGACCGGGCCGACGAGCCGTTCGAGGCGTTCCTCCTGGAGGCGCTGTCGGCGTTTCAGGTGACGATCCCCGAAATCGGACCGGTGCGCGCAACGACGCCGCCGGCGGTCGTCTTGACGTCCAATCGCACCCGCGAAGTTCATGACGCGCTCAAGCGACGCTGCCTGTACCACTGGATCGACTATCCGGACGCTCGGCGCGAGCTTGCGATTCTCCGCTCCCGGGTTCCCGAGGCCGAAGACGCCCTGTCGCGGGAGATCGTCGCCTTCGTGGCGGGCCTGCGCCTCGAGGACCTGTTCAAGAAGCCCGGCGTCGCCGAGACTCTCGACTGGGCGAGGGCGCTGACCGCGATGGACCGGACCAGCCTGGATCCGGAGGCGGTCTCCGACACCCTGGGCGCCATTCTCAAGTACCAGGACGACATCGAGGCGGTACGGGCCGCGGGACTGGGCGCCCGCGTCGAGGCGGCGCAGGAAGCCGCCCGGCCGGCCGCCTGATTCGCCGGACGCATGCCGGACGACGCGGCTTCGGGCCGGCTCGCGGCCAACATCCTGCACTTTTGCCGCGCGCTTCGGGCAGCCGGCCTGCCGGTCGGCACCGGTCGGGCGCTCGTCGCGATTCAGGCGGCGGAAGCGGCGGGATTCGACAGTCGGGACACCTTTTACAACGCGCTCCGGGCCTGCCTCGTCTCCCGGGCGGCGGACCGCGAAGTTTTCGAGCGGGCCTTCGCCCTGTTCTGGCGCGATCCGGACGCGCTCGCGTCCGTCCTGGCGATGATGGGCGCGGGCCTTCGGATCGTCGAGCGGGAAGGCCCCGAGCCGGCCGGCGCGCGGCGGGCGGCCGAAGGGGTGATCGGCGAGGCGTTGCGAACGCGCCGGGGCGAAGAGACCGGCGAGGAGATCGAGCTGGACGCGCGGTTGACCAGTTCGGCGGAGGAGAGTCTCAGGACCCGGGACTTCGAGCAGATGACGGTCGAGGAAGAGCGCATGGCGAAGCGGACGGTCGCGGAGCTGCGTATGCCGACGCCGTCGATCCGCTCCCGGCGGCTTCGCCCGTCGCGTCGCGGCGCGCGTCCGGACTGGCGCGCGAGCATGCGGGCGGCGACCCGGGCCGGCGGCGGGCTGGCGCCGATTCGCATGCGAAGCCCGGTGATGCGCCGTCCCGACCTGGTTGCGCTGTGCGACATCTCCGGCTCCATGGGACGTTACAGCCGAATGCTGTTGCATTTTCTGCATGCGGCGACGCATGCGAAAGACGCGGATTGGGGCCGCGTTCACGGGTTCGTGTTCGGAACGAGGCTGACCAACGTTTCGCGATGGCTTCGGATGCGCGACCCGGACGACTGTCTTCGACGGCTCGGCGAGGCGGTTCCGGACTGGGAGGGCGGTACCCGAATCGGATCCTGTCTGCACGGCTTCAACCGCGACTGGTCCCGGCGCGTGCTGTCGCGAGGCGCGGTCGTGCTGCTCTTGACCGACGGGCTGGATCGGGAGGATCCGGCACGACTGGCGCATGAGGCGGCCAGGCTCCGGCTCAGCGCCCGCACGCTCGTCTGGCTGAACCCGCTATTGCGCTGGGAGGCGTTTACGCCCAGGGCGCGCGGCGTCGCCGCACTCTTGCCGCATGTCGACCAGTTGCGCGGCGGACATAACGTCGAATCGCTCGAAGCGCTCTGCCGGGCGCTTTCCCGGGACTCGTCCGGGACCGGAGAGAGGGACCGCCTCTTGCGCCTGTTGCGCGAGTCTCCGCTGCAGCCGGGCGCCGTCCCGGAGGCTTGAGCGGGCTCAGTATTTGTTGATGTCTTGTCGCTTCGTACGGTTCTGGAACAGCTTGCGGAGCAGAAGCAGGGTCGGAACGGCGAGGACGCAGTAGAGCAACGCCACGCCCTTCCAGGAATGCAGCCACAGCGGAACGGGCAACATCTCGTAGACCTGCAGCGCCAGGTATCCCGAGACCAGGATTGCGGTGCAGCCGAGCGGGAGCAGGATCATGGTTCCGGTCGCGAGTTCGCACAGCGCCGCGACGATGCCGACCAGAAGCCAGAGTTCCGGGCGAAGGGCCCATTCGAAGACTGCCGCTTCCATGGCGGTTAACTCGCGGAGCCCGGAGACCAGGGCGAGGGCGGAGCGGGCCGGGGCGCCGGCGGAGCGGGAGGATTCGCGTCCATGGTTCCGCCGGGCGAGGGAGGCGACGCGTCGCGTCCGAGAAACTGCGACAGGGTCTCCAGTGCGCCGAGCGCACCCACTACGTCGCTGGGCACGACGACGACCTTGGCGCTGGCGGAGCTGCCCAACTGCCGGACGGCTTCCACCTGGCGCTTCTGAATCTCGAAGTTCACCGCCGGCTGCCCCTTGTTGGCGATGGCGGCGGCGAGCAGCTCCGTTTGCCTGGCGTCCGCCTCCGCCTTCTTCTGCACGGCGAAGGCCTCCGCCTCGGCGGTGACCCGAATCGCTTCCGCATCGCGCTCGGCCTCGTAGAGTTTCGCGTCCGCGCGAAGCTGTACCGCCTGCCGCTCGCCGTCGGCCCTTGCGATGGTGGCGCGCTTTTCCCGTTCCGCGGCCAGCTGTTTGCGCTGCGCGGAGCGGGTCTCCTCGTCGACCACCACGTCGACGATCTCCGTGCGGGTTACCTCGACGCCCCAGACCTCGGCGGCGTCGCGAAGGTTGGTCTGAATTTCCTGATTCATCTGCTGCCGGGCGGACTGCAGCTCGTCCAGTTCCTGCTTGCCGGCGGCCGAGCGGACGATAGAGGTAGCCGCGGTGTGGATGGCGAGCTCGACGTCCCGAATTCGATACACCGACTTGTCGGCTTCCCGAATCCGAAAGAACACGGTCGTCTCGAGCTCCACCTCGACGTTGTCGCGGGTGATTACCGAAATGCGAAATGCCGGCAGCTGACGCTCGAGAATCGAGATCCGGTGCGCGACCCGGTCCAGGAACGGGACGATCAGGCTGAGGCCGGCGTCGAGCGTCCGGGTGTAGCGGCCGAATCGCTCGACGATGTAGACTTGGCTTTGCGGCACCACCTTGACGCCGTACCACAGGGTGACCACGGCGACCACCACCAGGAGAATGATGTTGATGCTGATCGCGTTGGGCAGAAAATTGGGGTCGACATCGAACATGACGCGCTCTTTCGCTGGGGCGCCGCAGGGGCGCGGCCGGTGGGGTCGGGGCTCGCCCACAGTATACCGGACGGCGAAGCCGCGTTGCGCGGGCGTGTCGCCTGGAAGCCACAACCTGCGGTCGGCGGACTGAAGGAGCGGGTCGGCGTGTCGGGCGGGATCGAGGGGCACGACCGGATTCCCGAGGTCGCGCTCGCGTGGTTCCGGGAAGGGCGCGGCGCGGCGCTGGCGACGGTCACGGAGACCTGGGGTTCGGCTCCGCGTCCGGTCGGCGCCATGCTGGCGGTCTCCGGCGACCTCGAGATCGCCGGTTCGGTCTCCGGAGGGTGCGTGGAAGGCGCGGTCGCGGAATCGGCCCTCGAATCGATCGACGACGGCGCCGTACGCGCCCTTCGATTCGGGGTCTCGACGGAAGAGGCGTTCGCGGTCGGTCTGGCCTGCGGGGGAACGATTCGCGTTCGCGTCGAGCCGGTGGGAGTGGGGCAGGGGATTCCCGGCCCGCTTCTCGAGGAGCTCGTCGGGCGCCGTGCGCGGCGGGAAGCGGTCGCGCTCGCGGTCGGGGAGGGCGGTGGCGTCCATCGGTTGCTGGGCGTCGGCGAGGGCGGCGAGTTGGGCGCGAAGGCGGAAGCCGCGCTTCGGGCGGACCGCTCCGGCGCGATCGAGGCGGACGGCGAACGCTGGTTTCTGTCGGTGCACAATCCGCCGCTTCGGCTGGCGATCGTCGGCGGGTCGCATATCGCCCAGCCCCTGGCGGGGATGGCGCGTCTCGCAGGCTACGAGGTTACGGTCGTCGATCCGCGCGAGGCCTTCGCCAGCGCGGAACGGTTTCCGGGGTTCGCATGCCGCCACGCTTGGCCGGACGAGGCGCTTCGCGCCCACGGGCTGGACGCCCGCGTCGCCGTCGCGACCCTTACGCACGATCCGAAAATCGACGATGCGGCGATTCTCGAGACCCTGAAGTCCGAAGCGTTCTATCTCGGATGCCTCGGCTCGCCGAGGACGCACGCGAAGCGCCTGGAGAGGCTTCGCGAAGCCGGCGCGGCGGAGGAGGTGCTCGACCGTATCCGCGCACCGGTCGGTCTGGATATCGGCGCGATGTCGCCGGCGGAGATCGCGGTCGCCATTCTCGCCGAAATGACCCTGGCGCTGCGCGGAGGACCGAGACGGAAGGCCGCCCAGTCGTGAAGTTCGGCTTGCTTGCGCTCGACGAGGCCGAGGGCGCCATCCTTGCGCATACGGTCCGGTGGAAGTCGGGGACTCTTCGGAAGGGAATCCGGCTCGACCGGGCGCGAATTGCGCTGCTTCGCGAGGCCGGCGTCGGCCCGGTCATGGCGGCGCGGGAGGACGCGGACGACGTTCACGAGGACGAGGCCGCACGCAAGATGGCCGCGTCGCTGGCCCCGGAGCCTGAAGCCTGCGGTCTGAGGCGGGGTCCGGCGCGCCGCGGAAGGGTGAACTTCTTCGCTCTCCATTCGGGCCTGCTGCGTGTGGAGCGGGACGCGATCACCGCCTTCAACCGGGTGAGCGAGACGGCGGCGATTTCGACGCTGCCGGAGTTCGCGCGGACGTCGTCGGGCCAGCTGGTCGCGACGGTGAAAGTGATTCCGTTTGCCGTGTCGCGAGAGACGGTCGCGCGTGCGACCGAATCGCTCGTCGTCTCCGGCCGTGCGCTGGAAGTCCTGCCGGTTCGCCGGCGCTCCGCAGCGATTCTCGCGACGCGAGGGGAATGGACGCCGCCGTCTCTGCAGGCGCGCGGCATGGACGTCGTGCGGTCGAGGCTCCGGTCGCTGGGCATCGTGGTGCGGGAGGAGCGGGAGGTTTCTCATGCGGCGCCGGCGCTGGCCGAGGCGCTGGCCGGAACGGGAGCGGACATGATCCTGGTGCTGGGGGATACGGTGACCTCCGACCGGGAGGACGTGGCCCCCAGCGCCATCCGCCTCGCCGGCGGTACGGTTCGGCGATTCGGAATGCCCGTCGATCCCGGCAACCTGCTTCTCCTCGGGGATCTGAACGGGCGCCCGGTCCTCGTGCTTCCCGGATGCGCACGTTCGCCGAAGCTGAACGGAGCGGACTGGGTGCTGGAGCGGATCGCCTGCGGAGTGTTCGTGGACGACCGGGCGTTCGCGGCCATGGGGGTCGGGGGTCTCCTGCACGAAATCGCGTCCCGGCCCTCTCCGCGGCTCGGCGGCGCGGACGTGCCGGACGCGCCGAGGATTCCGATCCTGCTGCTCGCAGCCGGCGCCTCGCGTCGCATGGCTCGCGGCCACAAGCTGCTTCGGAGCGTCGACGGCGTTCCCCTGGTCGCCCATGTCGCAGACCGGCTCTCGGGAAGCCGCGCGAGCCGAATCCTCGCCGTGGTCGGGGCGGAAAGCGGGAGCGTGGGGGACGCCCTACGATCGGTGGGCGACGGAACCGTCGAGGTCCTGGAGAACGAGCTCTACCGGGAGGGAATCGGATCCTCGATTCGGAAGGGAGTCGCCGCCGTCGGCTCGGATGCGGACGCACTGGTGGTGGCGCTGGCCGACATGCCGGAAGTCGAGGCCGCCGACATCGACAGGCTGATCGACGCGTACGATCCGGCCGCAGGGTCCGGGATTTGCCGCCTCGTCGGGCCAGAGGGAGAGCCCGGACATCCGGTTCTCCTCGGGAGGCGCTATTTTGAGGCGCTCGGCGCGTTGTCGGGCGACCGGGGAGCCCGCGACGTGCTCCTCGAGAATCGGCAGGACGTGCGCGACCTCCGCGTTCCCGCATCCAGGCTGGTCGATCTGGATACCGAGGATCAATGGCGGCGCTGGCGGGCGGATCGCGAAGGAAAGGGAGAGACGACCGGATGAGCGAACGGGTTCGAATTGTCGTGTTCGCGGGTAGCGTGCGACGCGGGAGCTACAACCGGCGGCTCGCGGCTTCGGCTGCGGATCTGGTGGACCAGGCCGGTGCGGAAGCCGTGCGGATCGATCTCGCCGACTATCCGGCGCCGCTCTACAACGGGGATCTGGAAGCGGAGCGGGGGCTGCCGGACTCCGTCGTGGCGCTGAAGCGGGCGTTCGCCGAAAGCGCTGGATTCGTTGCCGTTTCCCCGGAATACAACGGCTCGATCTCGCCCCTGATGAAGAACACGATCGACTGGATGTCGCGCCGAGGCGAGGACCCGGCGCCGATGCTCCCGTTTCGGGGCAAGGTGGCGGGGCTCCTGGCTGCGGCGCCCGGACGGCTGGGGGGACTTCGAGGGCTGGTGGAGCTGCGCCGCGTTCTCTCCGGGATCGGCGTTCTGGTGGTGCCAGCCCAATATGCGCTTCACGGCGCGGGCGAGGCGTTCGCCGAGGACGGAAGTCTCGTATCGGACGCGCATCGTCAGGGCGTGGTTCGAGTCGTCGAAGCGACGGTTGCCACGGCGCGGAAGATGCGCTGAAGATGCGCTGAAGACAGGCGCCGAATTCGTCCCGGGGCGCCGACCCGACAGCCCGGACGCCTCGCGGGCGTGCGGCAATTCGCTTGGGGGACGGTTGAGGGACGTCGCGTACTTGAATAAGATGGAGCGTCGCTCGATCGCCCCCGTCGAGGGGGCGGAATTCGACTCCCGGAAACCCGCCTGTCCGACACAGTCGGATTGCGGGAGCGCGATGCCGGGATTGCCAGCGTGAGGAGGGTTCGATGAATACCGACGCCAACACCGCCAACGTTCTGTTTCCGTCGTCCAGTTGGCAGCGACATGCAGGACTCGTCCTCGGCGGCAGCGTGTTCCTGGCGCTGGTGTCGCAGGTATCCGTTCCCGTCTTGCCGGTTCCCATCACCGGTCAGACGTTCGGGGTGCTGTGTCTGGGCCTCCTGTACGGCTCGCGCCTCGCTGCCGTCACCGTTCTCGCCTACCTGCTCGAGGGCGCCCTCGGGTTGCCGGTATTCGCGAATGCGAAGGGAGGGGCCGCGCATCTCGTGGGCCCGACCGCCGGGTACCTGTGGGGATTTGTCGCGGCGGCGTTCGTAGTCGGCTGGCTTGCGGAACGCGGCTGGGATCGCAGGATCCTGTTTGCCGGCGTCGCGATGCTGATCGGCAACGTGGTCCTCTACGTGCCGGGACTCCTCTGGCTACACGCCTTCGCGCCCGATTGGGCCACCACACTGCAGTGGGGGCTCGTTCCGTTCGTCCCGGGCGATCTCTTGAAGCTCGTCCTCGCCTGTTGCGCGGTCTACGCGATTCGCAGCGCTGCCGACCGCTGGAGGGCCTCTAGGTCCGAACCGGGCGAGTAGTCCGAACGCGGACAGGAAGTCGCGGCTGACAGGGCGGCCGCGATCCGAGTCGTCGGCGCCGGATTAGTTCGCGGACGACAACCGCACCCTTACCGCGATCATTGCCCAATGCGGTTTTGGGCGGGGCAGGGGAACCCGGGTTCGCGTTTACCGGTCCCGAACGCCCATTCGAATTTCCTGACGGCTCGGCGGACGCACACACCGTTCCGCCGCCGAGGGCGTAGCGAAATGCCCGGATGGGACCGTACCGTTCTCGACGCCCGCTTCGCTTGGCTCGCGACGATGCAGCGATCGAGATCGATGCCGAGACGTTCGTCGCGCGGCCATGCAGGTCGCGTCGGCACCTACGGGAGCGAACTCGCAGCCGACCCGTTGCGGCGCCCTCTCCGTTGCGAAGGTAACGCCGCGCGGCGCAGATGCGCGGCGGTACCGAACAGTGTTTCCATGTCTGTCTCGAACACCGGAATAGAGCCTGGTTGCCGGTCGTTCTCCGGAACAGGTTCGCGTCTCGAGGGCCGCAAGAATCCCCGCGCGAGAGCGGGTGCGAGCCCGTTCGGCGGCGCGAAGGCAATCAGAGGATCGGATGCCCGGACTCGTCGGCCAAGTGGCAGGCGGCGCGTCCGCCATGCTGCACGTTGCGCAGGGTCGGCTCGCGAACGCGGCACGCGTCGACGGCCGCCGGGCAACGCGTGGAGAAACGACATCCGGCCGGCGGGTTCCGAGGCGACGGAGGATCGCCTTCGAGCAGGACGCGCGCGCGCGTCGCTTCGATCCGAGGATCCGGTGAGGGAACTGCGGAAAGAAGGGCTTGCGAGTACGGATGGGCCGGGTCGGCGAAAAAGGACCGGGAAGAGCCCTCTTCCGCCACGCGACCCAGGTACATGACCGTCACTTCCGAGCATATCTCGCGCACGATCGCAAGGTCGTGGGCAACGATAACGACAGTCAGGCCAAGTTGATTCCGGAGTCGTGCGAAGAGGTTCACAATTTGCGCCCTGACCGACACGTCAAGCGCCGAGAGAGGCTCGTCGCAGACCAGCACATCGGGATCCAGGGCAAGGGCCCGGGCGATCGACACGCGTTGCCTCTGGCCGCCCGAGAGCGAGCGCGGCAGGCGATCGAGCACCGACCCGGGAAGAGCGACCAGATCGAGGAGCTCTTCAATCTTGCGGCGCCTCGTCCGCCCGTTGCCCAGGCCGTGGATGCGCAGCGGTTCCTCCAACGTCTGTTGCACGGATTGCCGACGGCTCATCGACCCGAGCGGGTCCTGGAAGATGAACTGAACCGCGCGCGCGAAACCCTTTCGGTCCTTCGATTGCCAATCGGCCCGTTCGCGTCCGAAAATGCGAACGCGTCCGGCGGTCGCGATCTGGAGTCCGACGATTGCCCGCGCGAGCGTCGTCTTGCCGCATCCGGATTCACCCACGATCCCGTGGAAGGCGCCGTTCTTCACCGTCAGGTCGACGCCGTCCGCAGCGCGCACGAGCCCCGCGGACGTGCGAAAATGGACCTTCAGACCCTCGACCTCGATCGCAGGCGTCAACGGGTCCGGACCGGCTGAGACCCGTTCCGACCGTGTAGTGTCAGGCATGTCTGCCGATTTCCTCGCTCGATACGGCGACGGGGCAGGCTGCCCGATGCGCACTCTCAATGCCGCCGACGCGGGTCAATTCCGGGCGAATCGACCGGCAAGGGTCGATCGCCTGCGCACACCGGTCGGCGAAGCGGCACCCCGGCAAGAGGCGGGTCTGATCCGGCGGGAGGCCCGGAATCTCTCGCGTGCCCGATGCGTCGTCGGAGCGGAAGTCCGGCACGGATGCCAGAAGGCCCCGGGTGTAGGGGTGGACAGGTGCGGTCAACACGTCGATGGCGCTGCCTTCCTCGGCGGTCCGGCCCGCGTACAAGACCAGCACCCTGTCGGCGAGGACGGATACCGCGCCGATGTCGTGGGTGATGAGGACGACCGCGATGCCGTCCTCGGCCTGGATCTGGCGCAGAAGCGCGAGAATCTGCGCCTGCACGGTCGCGTCGAGCGCGGTGGTCGGTTCGTCGGCGATCAGGATATCGGGTCGAGCGGCGAGGGCGAGGGCGATCATCGCGCGTTGCAGCATTCCGCCCGACAGTTCGTGGGGATAGCGGTCATATCGGTCCTCGGGGTCCGGAATGCCGGTCCGGGCGAGGAGCGTCACGGCTTCCCGGCGCGCCGCCTCCGCCGAGAGACCGGCAAACCGGCGTGCCTGCTCTGCGAGTTGCGGTCCGATTTTCAGCATCGGGTTCAGTGCGCTCATCGGATCCTGGAATATCACCCCGAATCGACTTCCGCGGACTGCAGAGAGTTCCTTCTGCGTCATCTCCAGCAGGTCGCGGCCAGCGGCCCGGACCGACCCCTTCAGGTCGATCGTGACCCCCTCCGGCATGAGCCCGAGAGGTCCCAGCGTCATGACCGTCTTGCCCGAACCGCTCTCACCGACGACGGCGAGAGTTTCGCCTGCGTTGACGACGAAGCTCACGCCGTCGACGGCCCGGACGGAGGCGGAAGGGGTGAAGAGGTCTATGACGAGGTCTTCGACGGCGTAGACCGGCTCGTTCATGTCGGGCCTTTCGCAGTATTGCGGGCCAATTCCTCATCCGTCCGTTTGGCGCGTTTGCGGTCGAGCGCACGCCCTCTGAGCGCGCGCGGAACTTTCTGGAGCGCGAACGCCTCGCCCAGCAGGTTGAAACTGACGACTACGGCGGTCAACGCAAGACCGGGAACGACCACGAGGCTCGGGTGGTCCTCGATGTAGCTCATCCCGTCGACCAGCATCTGCCCCCACTCGGCCGTCGGGGGGGCGACGCCGAGGCCGAGAAACGACAGGGTCGCGATAGCGAGGACGAGCGCCCCGGCGTCGGCAGACGCATAGACGACCACGAGTCCGAGCACGTGCGGCAGTATATGGCGCGCGAAAATCCAGATATGCGATGCGCCCATGACGCGGGCGGCTTCGATATACGGTTGCTGCAGTTCCGCCACGACGACGGCCCGGCTCATCCGCGCATAGTTGGCCCACCAGGCCAGCGTGAGCGCAAGAACCATTTTCCAGTAATTGTCCAACCAGTCGAAATTTTCGCCCGAGAACACGCCCATCAGGGCCAGAGCGATAATGAGGGAGGGCAACGCGAGTGCGATGTCGACAAGCGAAATCAGGACGGTCTCGACGAGACCGCCCACATACCCCGCGACCGAGCCCACGACGACCCCGATCACGAGAGCGGCTACGAGCACGAAGGACATCGCGACGAGCGAGGTGCGCGCACCTGCAACAATCCGGCTCCAGAGGTCGCGTCCGAGGTAGTCGGTCCCCAGCCAGTGCGACGTCGACGGCCCTTGGAGGATGGCAGTGTAGTCCTGCGCTGCGGGGTCGTGCGTCATCAGGAGCGGCGCGAACACACCGACGAGTACGAACGTCAGAGCCGGAGAAAGGACGAGCCAGGGAAGCTTGGGGATCGTTATCTCACACCCTCCTGGCTCTACGCAACCGAGGGTCGATCAGCATGGCGACGAGGTCGACGAGCAGGTTCACGGTGACGAAGAAGACGACGAACAGGGTCAAGACGGCCTGCATGCCGACGAAGTCTCGAAACCGGATCGCCTCGATGAAGAAAGCGCCGATGCCGTTCAGGCCGAAGACGCGTTCGACCACGATGGCGCCGATGATCATCAGCGTGAACTGTGCGCCGAACGTCGTGATGTAGGGGATGGCTATATTCGGCAGCGCCTCGCGTACGAGAACTTCGCCGCGGCTCATTCCCTTCGCGAATCCGGTCGTCGCGAAGGGACGCGCCATGGCCTCTTGCAGATTGACGCGCACTACTCTGGCAAGCACCGATCCCGGAAAGAGCGAGATGGTCACGCAAGGCAGCAGCCACGAAGTCCAGCCGTAAAGGCCGAAACTCGGGACCCAACCGAGGCCGACGGCAAAGACGATCACCAGAAGCGCTGCGACAAAGAAGTTCGGCGTCGAGGCGCCGACAAGGGCGATACCGTGCAGGAGCCGGTCCGTGCCTCCGCCGTTCGAAGCGGCTCCTACGATCCCCAGCGCCAGGGAATAGAGCAATGCGAGGATACCGCCGCCCGCGAGCAGGGCGGCGGTTACCGGGATACGCTCCGCGAACTCCTCGGAGATCGGCTTGCCCGTGCGCAGGCTAACCCCGAAGTCGCCGGCGAACGCGTCCCCGAGCCATCTGAAATACCGCACCGGAAGCGGATCGTTCAGGCCGAGTTCTTTGGCGATCCGGGCAATCATCTGGCCGTCCGCGCCCGCGCCCGCCGCCCGTTCGGCGATCAGCGCGGCGACGTTGCCGGGGGCGGCCGTCACCAGCGCGAAAGTTAGCGCGGTGGCGGCCAGCATCAATAACAGGGCGAGACCCGCGCGCCTCAGGAAGACGCGTCGCACGGGTCCCGCCCCGTTCGCCCGATCGTCAGCCGATCGTCAGCCCCTTGTAGGGGATGTCGTAGTCGGTCGCCGGCAGGCTGAAGCCCTGTACGCGAGGATGCACCGCCCAGATCCTCTGCGTCACCAGAAGCGGACAGGCCGCCACGTTGTCGTGGAGCCAGTCATAGACGCCCTGCATCGCGGCTTCCCGCGCCTCGCCCGAAGCCTCCAGCGCAGCGAGAACCACCGTATCGAGTTCGTCGGAAACGTAGATCTTGCCGTCCGGACCCGTATCCACCGTCGACACGAACGAAGCTCCAAGCGATCCGTGCGGGTCGTAGGGCGCGCCGTAGGTCGCGAAGAAGGTCAGGTCGTATTCGAAGTTGGGGCGCCGTTCGTGCATCGTGGCGTTGTCGACCGACGAGACGTTTACCGCGAAGCCGATCTCAGTCAGCATCGCCTGGATCATCTCGGCGATCCGGCGCGAGCCGGGGAAGGATTCCTCGGATACGAGGAAGTCGATCTCGAGCGCCTGGCCGCCCTTCGTCCAGCCGGACCCGTCGCCGCTCCATCCTGCCGCTTCCAGGGCCGCCCGAGCAGCGGCCGCGTCGCGGGCGGGTACGTCGCGACGGGCACCGGCTGTCGGGACGGTCGTCGGAAAGACGTCGACTGTCGGGTCGGCGAAACCCTCGAAGAGAACCTGCGCGACGGCGGCGCGGTCGATGCCCAGGAACACCGCTTCCCGCACCCCGAATTCCGACATGACCGGCGATTTCGGCGAGTAGCCGAGGATCGTCGTTGCGGTCCCCGGTTCGGCCACGATGGTCATGCCTTCGCCTTCGAGCGCACGGGCACGGCGCGGGGAGAGCGGGGCGACCCAGTCGCCGCCGATCACGTCGAGCTCGCCTGCCCGCAGAGCGTTGGCGCGAGCCAATTCGTCCGGGACCACCTTGAGTTCCAGCCGACCGAACGAGGGTTTCTCTCCCCAATAGGAATCGTTTCTGGTGAGTATCGTCTCGCTCGACGAGTAACTCTCGACGATCCAGGGGCCGGTCCCGACGGGTTGGCCGTCGTCCGCGTTCGGCGAGAGGAAGCGCACCGGGCGCACGATCGTGAGTTCCAGAAGCGCTGCCGGCACCGGTCGCGTCAGGTTCACGGTGATCCGGTTTGGGCCGTTTATGACGACGTTCTCGTATGCGTCGGATATTCCGATCCAAGAGAAGTCTTCGACGCCCATCCAGCGTTCGAGGTTCCACTTCGCGGCCTCTGCGTCGAACGACGTTCCGTCGGAAAAGGTCACGCCCTCGCGGAGGTCGAAGGTGATCGATTTTCCGTCTTCGGCTACCGCCCACGACGTGGCGAGGCCTGGCTCCAGCTTTCCGCCGGGGCCATAATGAATGAGCCCGTCAAAGACGACCGTGTAGGACGAAAGCGTTGATACGTTTTGTAGCAGGTCGAGGTCGCCGGTTTCGCCGGCGATCGCGACTCGGAGAGTATCGCCGTGCCCACCTGCCAAAGCGATTCGCGGCAGGGTCGCGATGAACGACAAGGCTGCCGAGGACGCCAAGGCTTGGCGTCGATTGAAGTTTGGCATATTCGAGACTCCCTATTGTGTCGTTTTGAATCAACATATCCGCTTCGACCAGGCATGACTAGCTTGTTGTCGCACTGGCTCGCTTCCTGCTCGATCGGTGCTCGTGAAATGCGCTTGCGGCGTTTCCGGCATGGACTACGGGGTTTGCTGGTTGCAGGGGACAGCACCCTGCGGCGGGAGCGAGCCGAGGTGGCATCCGTCTCGCCTCGTTCGGACCGAAGTGCGGCGACTCAGCGCTGCAATGCCGAGCGACGTGCTCGGGATCGGGCGATGCTCGACGGGGTGGAGATGCCGGATGCGCTTCGGGACCGGGAAGCGAAAGCAGCCGGCTCGCCGCACCCGGGAGCGCAAATTTTCGGCAAAACGCGCGTCAATTTGCATCCATGTCGACATCTCTGGGGCGCTTGCCGCCGCGAGGCGATCACGCAACCGGCGATCCTCGACCGGTCTTCCAGTGCGGGGCGACTCCTTGCCGTCCGCCGACCGGAAGGGGACGTGGGCAGCGTCGTCGGACACTCGTCCCGGCGACCCTGATATCTCTCTATGGTTTCCGGTCCCCCGCCGCACACCTGGACTTTCTCCTATTCGCGACCGAATGTAGCGGGGGGAGGGTCGGGACGGCCTCGTTCTATCGCTCGGCAGCGAATCGGGTCGGCTCAGGGTCGCAATTCAGAACGCTCTCGATCAACCGAGTCGCGTCGTCGCCGTAATCGCTCTTGGCGTTTTGGTTGCCTCGGGCCCTGCTCAGTGAGGTCTTGCGGCGCGTCGCCCGCAATGGTTCAGGCGGCGAGCCGGTTCCGCGCTACGTCGAGAATTCGTCCGGCGCCCTCGAGGCCGGCGGCGGTGCCGGAGTCGTCCCGGCCGGCACCGAACGACACGGAATCCTCGATCTCGCCGACCGCATCCATACACAGCCGGGCAGCCGTCGCTTCCAGTTCGGCCGTCAGGACTCCGGCCTCGATCAGCTGCCCGCACGTCGCCAGCAACGCGTCGCCGGCAGGAGAATCGTCTCCGGCGTCGAGACCGGAATCGGCGGCGAGCGCGCGGATCGCGGCCACCGCGATCGGTCCCGCCTGCTTCCCGGCTTCCGCCTCGAATCCGCCGCCCGAGAGAAGCACCGCCATCTTCTGGAGCCGCACCGCTTCGGCAAGATGCGCCTGCGCCCGTTCCCGGTTCCGGCGGGTTTCGACTTCCGCCCGATCCTCCGGAGTCTCGCGGTAGACGACGTCGAGCCGGGTCGCGGAGAAATCGAGCATCCCCGCTTCCTCCATGCGCAGCATGGACTCGTAGCTCGTGCGATCGATGGAGGTGACCGGGAGCGCGCAACCGATCGACTCCGGGTCTGCCGGCTCGGCTCCCTCGACCGGTTGCAGGACGACCAGGAGGGACTTGCCCTCCGACCGGTCCTTTCGAAGCTCGACGGCAAACAGAGCCTCGCCGTAGGCTTCCCGGAGGGCGGTCAGCGACGACGCCACGGGGTCCTCCGCGACGGGCTTCGGGGGCGCAGCCGGGTCCGGCTGCGCCAGGAGCTCCTCGAGCCGCTCCAGCAGCGCTTTCCGGCCGGAGGGAAGCTCCAGCTTCCCGTCCTCCGTCGCACCGTCCAGTACCGCGTCGGACAGGCCCTGCTTGGCTTCCAGCACCCCCAGCATCCGGTGCTCGATGGTGTTCTCGGCGACCAGATTGACGACATGGACCGTCCGCTTCTGGTGCTTTCGCCAGGCCCGTGCGATGCGTTGCTCCAGCTTTGCGGGATTCCACGGCAGATCGACGTTGATCACGGCGTTGGCGGCTTGCAGGTTCAGGCCCGCCCCGCCGCTCTCCGACGAAAGGAACACGCGGCAGTCGGGATCCTCCTTGAAGCGCTGGATTTCCGCCCGGCGCTTCTGCTGCGGCACGCTGCCCGTGTGCCAGGCGTATTCCACGCCCATCTCCTGCAGCCGCTCCCGCACGAGGCTGAGCATCCGGACCCACTCCGAAAACACGATCACCTTGCTCGTCGGGTCCGACAGCAGGTCCTCGAGAATCCGCTCCAGCTCTTCCAGCTTGGGACAGTCCCGCTCCGTCGGGTCGAGAATGTAGGCCGTGTCGCAAAGCATTCGCATGCAGGCGAGCCCGCCCTGCATCCGCTTGAACTCGACGTCGGAGAGCGGGCGACTGCGCGCGATCGACGCGAGGCGCACGACCATGGCCTCGTAGTCCGCGTACCGGTCGGCCTGCACCTCCGTCATCGGCAGGTAAAAGTTGTTGACGACACGGTCCGGCAGCTCCTGCTCGATGTCGTCCTTCCTCCGGCGTAGCATCACCGTCCCGATGCGCCGGTGCAGCTCGTCCAGGTGTTTCAGCGACACCGGCCGCCCGCGATCGTCGAGCACGTAGTAGCGTCGGTTGAACCGGAACAGCGGTCCGAGCAGGTCGGGGTCCAGATACTGCGCGATCGAATAGACCTCGTCGATCCGGTTTTCGAGCGGCGTTCCGGTGAGCACGAAGGCGAAGCGGCTCTCGAGGCGCTTCACCGAATCGGCGGTCTTGGTACGCCAATTCTTGATGCGTTGCGCCTCGTCCAGGATGACCAGGTCGGGCCGTACCAGGCGCTGGATGTGGGCAAGGTCGTTGCGCACCTGTTCGTAATTGGTGACGGTGTAGAAGGGCGCCTCGGCGTATTGCGCCAGCCGGGCCGGAAGCAACCCTTGCACCAGCTGCGTCTCGCGGTCGGTCGCTCCGGCGATCTGCTCCGCCCATTCCGACTTCAGCGAAGTGGGGCATACCACCAAGACCCGTTCGACCTCGCCGATCCGGGCGAGCAGTTCCGTCGCGCCGATCGCCTGAACGGTCTTGCCGAGGCCCATGTCGTCGGCCAGCATCACCCGACCGCCCAGAGCGAGGTGAAGCACGCCCTTCACCTGGTAGGGGAAGAGCGAATACTTGAGATTGTCGACGGTGAGCCGCCCCGCATCGATCGCGGCGAGGACCCGCGTCCGCCGGGCTTCCCGCTCGGCTTCGCTGCGCTTCCGCTCCGCCCATCCGTCCAGGAGAAGGGATACCCGGAGGGTTGCCGAATTCGCGTCCGCAAGCGCACGCAACCCGGCGAGCGCATCGAGGTCCGATCCCTCGCAAAGCGTCGCCGCCAGGCGCCGGACTTCGTCGCCCAGCCCGGGTACGGCGACGTTTGTCGGAGCCACTACCGTCGGACTCGGCTCCGGGTCGTCCGCGAGAAAGACCTCGATCCTGGGCGATCCGGCCGTTGCAGCCTCTTCGAAGCGGTGCGGGTCCGTCTCCCGCAGGCGATGAAGCACCCCTTCGACGTGCTTGCACGTGCCGAGACCGGCGTTGGCGAAGTCCTGGCAGGTGCAGCTGTTCGAGAGATCCCGAAGATGCCGGACTTCGACGGTGTAGCTCCGGCCCGCGGATCCGGCGACGCGATACGTTCCGTAGAACTCGAACCCGGGCTCCAGGCGCTCGAATTCCAGCACCTCGGTTCGACCCCGCCACCGGCGGCGCTCGACCTCCTGTTCGTCCGTCGACAACCAGCCCCGAAACGCGGGAGGGCGATCTTTCCGGTTCCGGGTGTCCTGTCTCGATTCGACGAGCCGATCTGCCATTACGCCGTTCCTGCTTATGCCGCTGCCTACGTCAAGCTCCGCCCGACGACGGATCCCGCGGGCTGCCCAGGGTGCGAACCGCAGGGTCTTCGGACCGAATCTCCCGAGTCGCGCCGCGACCCCGCTTCGGCGCATGGTAGTCGAAGCCGAATTCCGCTGCAGCGTACGGATCGCAATTCGGCCCGGTAACGGATCTTCTTCCGGCGTTCTCCCGCGAGTGCGGCATCGGTCTGCGGTCCCACGGTCCCGCATCGGCGATCCACATCGGACGGCCTCGTCATGGAGAGAAGAAAGATTAGTAATGGAAACGTGTTACATGAAGTATCGTAGAATGAGTGGAAGGATTGGTCAGCGCTCTCGCTTCCGACCGGAACGCTTTCCTCGACGGCTCCCGCGTCATCCTGCGCAAGACGGGGCATGAGGCGCAGCGACCGTCCCTGCGCGCGAAGAGAGTCGATTCGTGGCCGCCCCGATACCGGCGTCGGCGGCGCACCGAAGGACGGGAGCGAGGAAGCGCGAGGACGAAGACTCAGTTGCGTCGGCTGTCCTCGCCGAAGTGAGTCGCGAGATACCGTACCACCAGCCCGCGCGTCTCCTCGTCCATCTCGTCCATGCCCTGTTCTTCGACCATCCAGTCCATCAAGCCGTCCCAGCGGCGTTCGTTCAGACCCTGCTGGGTGACCAATTTCAGGGAGTGGCAGGCGCTGCAGAGCGCGAACACCTCGTCGCGCCCGTCCCCGGGGGGAAGCCCGGCATAGTCCGCCGCAAGCAGGGCGGTCTCCTCCGCTGTCGGTTCCGCAAGTCCCGCCGTGGCGGAGTCCGGCGAGTCGTCGTGCATCGACTGCAGATAGGCGATCACGGCCACCCGTTCGCGGGGCTTCCGCAGCACGAAGGTCATGCGGCTGCCCTTGACGAACTTACGGGGGGAATGCAGGTATTCGTAGAGTTGTTCCACGTCCCATACGCCGCCGAGCGAGGCCAGGCCCTTCGAATACTTGAACCCGTCGACGGACCCCTTCGGGCGCCCGACCACGCCCCAGAGATTGGGTCCGGTGAGATTTCGTCCGCCGCGGGAGACCGTATGGCAGGCCTTGCACTTGCGAAACACCCGCTCGCCGGATGCCGGATCCGCCGCCTCGACCTGGGCGGCGACCGTATCGGCCGAAACGGGTCCGGGGTAGCCGGACGACAGGGTCGCGACCAGGAGCGCGAGCGCGATCCGCCGCAGCGTCCCCGGACCCGCCCGCATCAAGCTGCGACCCGAAGCGAGATCCGGTGCATGGCGTTGTTCAGGTAACCCTTCGGATTCCAGGCGATCGCATGCGGCTGCATCCGGCCGCGGCTGTCCGTGGCCCGGGCCCAGATCTCGTAGTAGCCGTGGCTCGGCAAGGCGACCTGCGCGCGCCAGCGCTGCCAGGAGTGGCTGTTCGGCGGCGGGCTCAGCTCGGCGGTCTGCCACGCGGTCCCGAAGTTCGACGAGACCTCGACGGACCGGACCTCGTGATCGCCGGCCCATGCGTGCCCCCGGACCTCGACGGACGCGGTTCCCGCAGGCAGCGCGAGCCCGCTCTCAGGATAGGTGATCAGCGACTTGACCGGCATCTCCTCGATGATCCCGAAGGCGCTCTTCGGCACCTCCTCCCCGGGTTCCACCGGATAGGCCGGAACGCGGTAGGAGGTTCCGGTCATCTTCGGCCCGTCGTGCACCTGGTCCCGGACCCAGATGCGGCTCAGCCACTTCTGCGAGCAGGAACCGGGCCAGCCAGGCGCAACCACCCGAAGCGGAGCGCCGTTCATCGGATGGATCGGCTCGCCGTTCATGGCGAAGGCGATCAGCGTGTCGGGGTCCATGGCCTTTGCGATCGGAACCCCGCGCGAAATCGGCAGCTTCTCCGGATCGCCGGAGAGATGGGTGTCGAGCCCGTAATGGCCCGTGTAGACCGCATCGGCCGTCAACCCGGCGCTCTGCAACACGTCCGCCAGGCGCACGCCGGTCCATTCCGCGTTCCCGACCGCGCCGACCGTCCACTGGTTGCCGCTCGCGGGCGGATCGAACGCCGCGCGGCCGTTGCCGCCGCATTCGATCAGGAGCCGGCGCCGGACGACCTCGTAGCGGGACTTGAG
The DNA here is from genome assembly GCA_965221505.1 of Rhodobacterales bacterium. Classification (GTDB taxonomy): domain Bacteria; phylum Pseudomonadota; class Alphaproteobacteria; order Rhodobacterales; family CAZPXZ01; genus CAZPXZ01. The sequence goes on along the minus strand of CBDCSI010000001.1, from coordinate 2,212,481 downwards.
CTCTTCGACGGACAGTTCCATCGCATTGCCGACCTCTCCGTCGATCGTCAGCGTCCAGTTCGCGGGATCCATGCTCTCCGGCGGAATACCGTTGTTGCGGATGAAGTGCCGGGCGTTCGGCGTCACGTCGTCGTCCAGCAGGTGGGCCGGCGTCTCGGCGTTCAGCGGCCGGTCGTTGAGGACGGTGAGACCCTCCTTTCCGGCGAGGAGCATGGCTTCCTGGGCCAGCGCTTCCGGAACGAAGCCGGCCGGCATCAGGCGGTGAAACGGCACCGTTGCGCCGATCATCGCGCCCATCGCCGCGAGGCCGGCGCCGTTCAGGAAGCCCCGCCGGTCCGGGTGCGGGATGCGACCGAAGACGATGCGGTCCGCCCGTTCGGGGTCGTCCGCGTAAAGCGCCAGCAGGTCCCTGGGCGGGCGCCGGCCCGGGTGGGACGCGTCGTCGCCCGGGTTAGGGTGTCGGTCTCGTGTCATGGCAGATTCTCCTTCGCTGGCGTTCGTTCTTTCGCGCAGGACGTCCGGTCCGCGCCGAGGGTCCGCGACCGTCCGTTGCGCAGGAACGGCGCCCCAGACTACCTGCCGGACCCGCCCCGGCTCAAGCCCGGCGCGCCGGACGTGCCGGCCGCTCGCGGGCCTGGGCGGAGGCGGTTCGCCGGGTTCAGCCGGACTCGAGCGCCTGGCGGAGGTCTTCGATCAAGTCTTCCGGCGACTCCAGTCCGATCGAGAGGCGAACCACGTCCGGGTCGGCGCCGGCCTTGCGCCGCTCTTCGTCCGTCAACTGGCGATGTGTGGTCGAAGCCGAGTGGATGACCAGCGACCGGGCGTCGCCGAGGTTGGCCACGTGGGAGAACAGGTTCAGCGCGTCCACCAGCCGGACGCATTCGTCGTAGCCTCCCTTCAGGCGGAAGGTGAACACGGAACCTGCCAGGCCGTCCCGCAGATATTGCTTCGCGCGCTCGCGGAAGGGGGAAGAGTCCAACCCTGCGTAGGAGACGGAATCCACCGCTTCGTGAGCCTCCAGCCAGCGCGCCACGGCGAGCGCGTTCCGGCAACAGCGCTCCATTCGGAGGCTCAGGGTCTCGACGCCGAGCAAGGTCAGGAAGGCGGCGAACGGCCCTTGCGTCATGCCGAGGTCGCGAAGGCCGACGGCGTGCCCGTGAACCGTGTATCCGAGCGAGCCGAAGGTCTCGTGAAAGTCCAGGCCGTGATAGGCCGGCTCCGGCTCGGAGAGCGACGGGAACTTGTCGCTCGCCGACCAGTCGAAGGTGCCGCTGTCGATGACCGCGCCGCCGATGGTGGTGCCGTTGCCGGACAGATACTTCGTCGTCGAGTGGACGATCAGGTCGGCGCCGTGCTCGAAGGGCCGGCAGAGCCACGGCGAGGCGAGCGTGTTGTCCACGACGTAGGGTACGCCGGCCTCGTGCGCGATCGCGGCGACGGCCTTCATGTCGGTGACCACCCCGCCCGGGTTGCACAGGCTCTCGGAGAAAACGGCGCGCGTATCGGCGTCGATCGCCCCCCGGATTTCGTCCGGATCTTCGAAGTCCACCAGCCGGGCTTCCCATCCGAATCGCTGGAAGGTCTTGGTGAATTGCGTCACCGAGCCGCCGTAGAGCCGGTTCGACGAGACGAAGTTCTTCCCCGGACCCATCAGCGGAAACAGCGCCATGATCTGCGCCGCGTGTCCCGAGGAGGTCACCGTGGCGCCGATCCCGCCTTCCAGCGTCGCGAGGCGTTCCTCGAGAACGGCGACGGTCGGATTGGTCAGGCGACTGTAGATGAAGCCGTATTCCTGCAGATTGAACAGCGCGGCGGCGTGGTCGGCGTTGCGGAACACGTAGGAGGTGTTCTGAAACACCGGCGTCTGCCGGGCGCCGGTCGTCGGGTCCGGCTGTGCGCCGGCATGGATCTGCAGGGTCTCGAATCCGTAGTTCTTCGTTTCGGTCATGGCTTCTCTCCGAACGGTTGTGGCATGCGGGACCGCGCCGGGGGCGGGAACGGATGCCCGGTCAGCGACGCGGCGGCGTCCTCGACGAAATCATCCCGGTGTTGAACCCGCCCCAGCGCAATTCTCCGAACAGGCGACCGTATTCGATCTTCGGGCACCGGTCCATCACCACCCGGAGGCCGGCCTCCCGCGCGCGCCTGGCGGCGTCCAGGTTCACGACCCCGAGTTGCATCCATACGGTCGAGAGCCCGCGGTCGCCCAGATCCCGAATCGCTTCCTCGACGACGCCGAGCGCCGCGGCGGGCGCCCGAAAGATCTCCACCATGTCGATCTTTCCCGCTTCCGGCGGGATGTCGGCGAGGCTGGCGGCCACGGTCTCGCCGAACAGCGCGGTGCCGGCGGAACGGGGATTGACCGGGATCACCCGGTAGCCCTTTTCCACCAGATACCGCACCACGTAGTAGCTCGGGCGCACGTCGGTCGCGGACGCGCCGACCGCGGCGATGGTCCGGGTCTCGTCCAGGACGGTCCGGATGTCGTCGTTCCGGAACAACGTGCGGCCCGCGTCCGTCCGGTTCCGCTATTCGAGGACCGACGGCCAGTTCCGGTCGCCCTTCGCGATATTGCCCGGGACGTCCTGCCGCCACTGCTCGCGAACGGAGAGCGAGTAGTTCAGATAGAGCTTGCCGTCCTCGATGTGCCAGGCTTCCGGCACGACGGAGGCGGTGTAGCCGTTGGCGACGGCCCAGGCGCAATAGCCGCCGTATTGCGGCGCGTAGCGCTCCGGCTCCGCGACGAATCGATCGCGGTTCTCCGCGCTCGAGAACCGCCATTCGGCGCCGTTCCACTCGTGCGCGAACTCCTTGTTGCCGGCGACGGGCCCGCCTTCGGTGAAATACGCGACCGGATCGGTGCCCCGGATCGCCACGCCGAATCTCGCATAGACCGGATCCGCCGCCTGCGCGGGCGCGGCGATTCGGTCGGCCGCGCCGAGGGTCGCGGCCAGAAGCAGGCCGCAGAGCGCGAATCGCAGGATGCCGTTCATCCCTCTCACCTCCATGTTGAACAGGATGGGTTCATTATGCCCGATCGGGCGCGGGAATGCCGCCTCGTTGCGTGCCGGCGGCCGGCGAACGCGAGAGCGGAGCCGACGGTCGGAGGGACGCCCGTGCTGCGGGCGACTCCCGGAGTCGCGAAGGCGGTATCCGCACACCCGTCCGCTCTCGCATGTCAGCAGGTGCGTTCCGGAGCCGACCGCATGGTCCGAACGACTTCCGCGTTTCGGAAAGACGCTCGGCTGGTGGCTTCAACCGCACTCGCGACAAATGCTCGCGCTACGACGCCGGTGGCGGTGCCGTCCATCGCAGTCGCGGAAAAGACAGGGCACCCGAATACGGTGACGACGGGCGGGAGCGACCGGACAATCGTCCTGTAGGAGGCCTTCGCTGCAGAGTCCGGCTACAGGTTGGAAAGGTAACCCATAACGGCGATGCCGACGCCGACGACGACAACGACGGCCAGAACCAATTGCGTTTGACGCTTGGCGGCTTCCGCGTCTCGTTCCGCCATCTTTCGCTCAATGCGCTCCAGAGCGGTCAGATACTCCGCCTGTCTGGTATTCATGCGCTCCTACACGGCGGCAAGCCTGGTGGCTAACTCCGCGTACTCCCTGCCTCCGGCTGCATTCATGGAGACAGTTTAGCACAGCATCGGCGCCCCGGGATACCGGGCCGGCCCGCACTGACCTTCGGGATCTTGACCGGGTCCCCGGATCAGGAGCGACGCGGGTGCGATTCGCCGGCCGGTGCCGGTACGACGTCGACGCCGTTGCGCCGTAGCGGATCGCTCGTGTTGCAGCGGCTTCGGTCTAGGGTATGGTGAACGCAGTCGGCTGGAACGAACTGACGCTGCGGCCTGTCCGCGCGTTTCGGAACCGGTCTTCCCGAGCGGCCGGCAGAGCCCGCCGCGCTATACAAAGGGAGATGCGAATGAACCCCTATACGTTTACCCGTCGCCGGTTCCTGTCCGCCGCGGGCGGAGTCGCCGGCGTCGCCGCCGGCGGCGCCTTGGGCCTGCCGAGGCTGGCGCGTGCTCAGGACGGAGTCCTCAACGTACGGATGCGCCGGGACATTTCGTCGCTCGACCCCGGCTACATGGTCGGCGGATCGGAAATCGACGTGCAGGACTCGATTCTGCCGCGCGTCGCGCAATACACCTACGGACCGGACGGTCTCGGAGCCGGCGCGGCGTGGCATACGGAAAGCCTCACGCAGCGGGATCCGCTGCATATCGACTTCAAGCTGCGGCCCGGACTGATGTGGACGAACGGCTACGGCGAGCTCACGGCGGAGGACGTGAAGTTCTCCTTCGAGCGGTTGAAGACCAGCGACTGGGCCGGCGACTGGGACGCGATGGAGCGGGTCGACGTCACCGGACCTCACAGCGGCACCATCGTGCTGAACAAGCCCTTTGCGCCGTTCTGGCTCTCGGGTCTGGCCGGCAGCACCGGCACGATTCTCTGCAAGGCGGCCACGGAGGAGATCGGAGCCGCGACGTCCGGCTTCGGCACCAACATTCCGGCGACCTGCGGTCCGTATCTGCACAACTGGATCCAGAAGCAGCGGGTCGAGCTCCGGCCGAACCCCGACTGGCCGGGACCGATGCCGGCCTTCGGATCCGTCAACTACATCCCGATCGACGAGCCGACCTCGGCCGAGATCGCCTACGAGGCCGGCGAGGTGGAATGCACCGAGATTTCGGCCGCGACCCATGTGCGCTGGAAGCAGACTCCGCCGCCGAACACGGTGATCAAGGTCGCCGGCGCGCTGCAGTACATGTGGCTCGGTATGAACACCGAGCATCCCAAGCTGCAGGACATCCGGGTGCGCAAGGCGATCCAGCATGCGGTCGACGTGGATTCCATCATCGCCGGCGCCTACGAGGGCGTGTCGGAGAAGTCCTACGGCATCGTGTGCCCGGGGCTGATCGGCAAGCGCAACGCCACCAAATACAGCTACGACCCGGCGAAGGCCAGGGAGTTGCTCGATTCCGCCGGCGTCTCCGGGCTGCAGCTGACGCTGCGGACGCTCAACACGACGGAACGGGTGCTGTCCTGCCAGATCATCCAGGCGAACCTGGCCGAAGTGGGCATCGACGTCACCGTGCTGCCGCTCGAGGGCGGTCCGTTCTGGGCCATGGGCCAGGAGAGCAAGGGCGACACCTGGAAGGAACTCGAGATCTGGCTGATGCGCTACGGAGGCGCGGCGGATCCGTTCGAGATGACGCAGTGGTTCGTCTCCGGCCAGGTCGGAATCTGGAACTGGGAGCGCTGGACCGATCCGGAGTACGACCGGCTGTTCGACGAGGGGATCGCCGAGACCGATCCCGAGAAGCGCGCCCAGATCTACCTGCGCATGCAGGAGATCATGGAAGACACCGGCGCCTACGTGTTCATCGGACACGAGCCGGAGGCGTTTGCCCATCGGAGCAACCTCGTTCCGATCATCTCGCCGGACGGACAGATGAGCTTCCGCCAGTTCACCGCGGCCTGACGGCCGAGCCCGACGAACGGTCCCCGGCGCGCCCTTCGGGTGCGCCGGGGAGTCCCGATACGCCCCGACCATGCTGCACTACGCGATCCGGCGGTGTTTTCTCGCCGCGCTGATCGTGTTCTGCGTGCTGCTGGTTCTCTTCTCCCTTATGCATCTGATGCCGGGCGACCCGATCTCCATTGCGCTCGGCCCCCGCGCCACGCCGGAAGTCCAGGCGCGCTACGCCGAACGGCTCGGGCTCGACCTGCCGGTCTGGGTCCAGTTTCTGCGCTATCTGGAACACGCCGTCCAGGGCGACCTCGGCGTGGACATCTTCTCGGAGCAAAGCGTCGCGCGGACCGTGCTCGACCAGCTTCGCTTCACGCTCGCGCTGGCGGTCTCCGGGCTGGCCTGGGCGGCGGCGATCGGAATTCCGCTGGGCTGCGTCGCCGCCACGCGCCCCGGAAGCTGGCTCGACCGCATCACCGGCGTGCTCTCGGTCGGCACCATCGCCGTGCCGTCCTTTCTGGTGTCGATCTGGTCGCTCCTGCTTTTCGGCCTGGTTCTCGGCTGGTTCCCCATCATCGGCGCCGGCGATCCCGGGGATCCGGTCGACCAGTTGCACCATCTGGTCCTGCCGGCCTTCGCGGTCGGACTGGGCTGGGTGGGATATCTCGCCCGAATGGTGCGCGCGTCGATGCTCGAAGTCATGGGGGAGGCATACATTCGCGCGGCGCGTTCGCTCGGAATATCCCGGCGGAGGATCGTCTACGGCTACGCCCTCCGGATCGCCGTTCTCCCGACGCTCACCCTGATCGGAATGGGGTTCGGCTCGCTTCTCTCGGGGGCGGTATTCGCCGAGATCATCTTCGCCCGGCCCGGGGTGGGCAAGCTGATCTTCGATATGGTGATGACCCGCAACTTTCCGGTCGTCCAGGGCGCCGTGCTGATCACCACCGTGCTCTACGTGAACGTCGTCCTCGTCGCGGATCTGGCGGTCGCGGCGCTCGACCCCCGCGTCCGGCAGGCCCTGTAGATGTCGACGGGTTCGCTTCGCGGGGCGCCGGGCGCCGACGCGTCCCGTGCGAGGGCGCGGGTTCGCGGGGCGCTCTGGCGCGAATTCCTGCGCCGGCCGGTCGGCGTCGTCTCGCTCTGCCTCGTGCTCCTCTTCGTCGGGTCCGCGGTCTTCGCCCCGGTTCTCGCGCCGCATCCGCCGAACAAGATCGACATTCCCTCCCGGATGCAGGGCCCGTCGCTCGAACACCCGGCGGGGACCGACCAGCTCGGTCGCGACACCCTCTCCCGGGTGCTCTACGGCGGCCGGGTCGCCCTCTACGTCGCCGGCATCGGCGTCACCCTCTCCCTCGCGATCGGCCTCCTGCTCGGCATGCTGGCCGGATACGGTCCGAAGTGGCTGGACAACTTCCTGTTGCTGGCGTTCGACACCATTCGGTCCTTTCCCACCATCATGCTCGCGCTGACCGTCGTCGCGCTGACCGGGCCGAGTCTCACGCTGGTGCTCGCGGTGGTGATCGTCACCTCGATACCCGGCTACGCACGGGTGGCGCGCACCGCCACGCTCTCCTTGAAGTCGACCGAGTTCATTCTCGCCGAGCGCGCGCTCGGCGCCGGCATGCCCCGAATCCTGTGGCACCACGTGATGCCGAACGTGGTGGGACCGCTGCTGATCCTGGCGGCCATGGAAGTGCCGGTGGTGGTGACCGTCGAAGCGGGTCTCAGTTTTCTCGGACTCGGCGTGCTGCCGCCCATGTCGAGCTGGGGCACCGTGCTCTCGGAAGGCTATACCGTGCTTCGCGACACCTACTGGCCGGTCGTCGCCGGCGGAATCCCGCTGGTGCTGACCACGCTCGGATTCACCTTTTTCGCCGAGGCCTTGCGCGACACCATCGACCCCAAGCTCAGGCTGCGGCGATGAGCGCGGAGCGCCGGGATGCGCGCCCGCTGCTCGAAGTCTCGGGGTTGAGCGTCGACTTTCGGACGCCGCACGGTCCCGTACATGCGTTGCGGGACGTCTCGCTGGCGGTGCCGCGGCGGCGCGTGATGGGAATCGTCGGCGAGAGCGGCTCGGGAAAATCCACCCTCGTCTGGGCGATCTCCCGGCTCCTCGCGAGCAACGCGACGGTGCGGAGCGGCTCGATTCGAGTCGGCGACACGGACGTTCTCGGACTGGACGAGGCGGCGCTGCAGCGGTTTCGGGGCGGACAGGTCTCCATCGTGTTCCAGGACCCGATGACGTCGCAGATTCCGGTCCTCTCCTATCTCCGACAGATGCTCGACGTGCAGCGGCGACTGGCGGAGCTTCCGCTCGCGGCGCGCCAGGCGCGCGCCGTGGACTGGATCCGCAAGGTCGGAATTCCGGATCCGGCCGAGCGCGCCCGGCAATATCCGTTCCAGTTCTCCGGCGGGATGCGGCAGCGTGCCGCCATCGCCATGGCGCTCCTGCTCGAACCGCCGCTGGTCTTTCTCGACGAGCCGACGACGGCGCTCGACGTGACGCTCGAGGCCCAGATCGTGCAACTCCTGCGGCAGCTGAACGATCAGGTGGAGGCGACGCTGGTGCTCGTCTCCCACAATCTCGGCCTGATCGCGAGCCTGTGCGACAGCGTTGCGGTGATGTACGCCGGGGAGGTGGTCGAGACCGGCAGCGTCGAGCAGATATTCCATGCGCCCCGCCACCCCTACACCCGTGCGCTGCTGGAATGCGATCCCGCCCGAAGCCCGCACCGGTCCCGCCGGCTTCCGACCATCCCCGGCGAGGTGCCGAGCCTGCAGCTCGTGCCCGAAGGATGCGCCTTCGCCCCTCGCTGCCTCCATGCGCGAGCGGAGTGCAGGGACGCCAGACCGGCGCTGCGGGCGTTGGCCGACGGACAGGCGTCCCGCTGTCACTTTGCCGAGTCGCTCGGCGACTTCGCTTCGCCGGCGACGGCCGCGCCGGCCGACGAGGCAGCCGCGACCGGGGAAGGCGTATCGGAAGCCCTTCTCGACATCCGGGAGCTGCGCGTCCGGTTCCGCGTCGCGGGAAGGGTGCGGGCGTTTCTCGACCGGAATCCGGATCCGTTCGTCGACGCGGTTCTCGGCGCCAGCCTCTCGCTCAGGCGCGGCGGTACGCTCGGGCTGATCGGGGAGAGCGGTTCGGGCAAGACGACGCTCGGCCGAACGGTCATCGGCCTGCTCGAACCGGCGGAAGGCTCGATCCGGGTGGACGGGCGGGACGTCGGCGCCCTGTCGTCCGCCGAATGGAGCCGCGTCCGGCGCAGTCTCGCCATGATCTTCCAGGATCCGGTGGGATCGCTTAGCCCGCGCAAGACGGTGCGGTCGCTTCTCGCCGAGCCGTTCCACATTCATCGGGCGAACGACGGCGGTACCGAAACCGCGATTCGCCGGTTGTGCGACATGGTGCAGCTGCCGCAGCAGATGCTGGACCGGTACCCGCACGAGCTCTCGGGCGGGCAGGCGAGGCGGGTGGGAGTCGCCCGGGCCCTCTCGCTCGAGCCTTCGCTCGTGGTCGCGGACGAACCGACGGCCGGCCTCGACGTGTCGGTCCAGGGAGAAATCCTGAACCTGCTGTCGCAACTGCGGGAGGAGCGGGGACTGAGCTACTTGCTCGTCAGCCACAACCTTCCGGCGATTCGCCACATCTGCGACAGCCTGGCGATCATGTATCTCGGCCGGATCGTGGAGCGCGGCCCCTGCGAAGCGGTGTTCCGGGCGCCGGCGCACCCGTATACGGACGCGTTGATCCGGGGGATTCCGCAGCCGGATCCGTCGAGGCGAATCGACGCGGCGCCCATCGAGGGAGAGATCCCGAGCCTGATCAACCGGCCTCGGGGCTGCGAGTTCCACACCCGCTGTCCGAAGGCGGGGGATCGCTGCCGGGCCGAGATTCCGGTCGAGCGTACGCTGTCCGGGGGGCGGAGGGTCCTGTGTCACTATCCCCTGGAGCGTGCGGCCTGACCGGTGCGGCCGGGGAGCGAAAGCCAGGAGGGAGGCATGCCATGATTGCGGCGCAGCGTGGGGTCGACGACGACGGTTCCGTCGTCGATCCGGACTCGCTTCCGAGAGCCGTCCGCGAGATCGAACACGGCTGGATTCCGCTCGCAGACGGAGCCCGGCTCGCCTACCGGTGCTGGCTGCCGGCAGATGCGGAGGAGAACCCGGTTCCGGCGCTCCTCGAATACATTCCGTATTGCAAGCGCGACGGCACGTCGGCGCGGGACGAGGCGATGCATCCCTGGTTCGCCGGGCAGGGATACGCGTCCTTCCGGGTCGACCTCCGGGGCAGCGGCGAGTCGGACGGGGTGCTGCTCGGGGAGTATCTCGAACGGGAACTGGCCGATGCGGAGGAGGTAATCGCCTGGCTGGCGGCGCAGCCCTGGTGCACCGGCCGGGTGGGCATGTTCGGGAAGAGCTGGGGCGGCTTCAACTGCCTGCAGGTCGCCGCGCGGCGTCCTCCGGCGCTGAAGGCCATCGTCACCGTCTGTTCGACCGACGACCGATACGCCACCGACATTCACACCATGGGCGGGTGCCAGCTTCTCGAAAACCCGAATTGGTGTTTCACCATGTTCGGCCACAACGCCCGTCCGCCGGATCCGGTCCTGTTCGGGGAGGGCTGGCGGGACGCCTGGTTCCGTCGAATGGAGAACAGCCCGCCCTGGGTGCTGGAGTGGCTCCGGCACCAGCGCCGGGACGACTTCTGGAAACACGGCTCGGTCTGCGAGGACTTCTCCGCCATCGCCTGTCCCGTATTTGCGGTCGGCGGCTGGCTCGATCCGTATACGGATCCCGCGCTGCGCCTGATGGAGGGGCTCGACGTGCCGAGGCGGGCCTGGATCGGCCCCTGGGGGCACCAGTATCCCCACCAGGCGCTTCCGGCACCGGCGGCGGGGTTCCTGCAGGAGAGCTGCCGATGGTGGGACCGGTGGCTCAAGGACCGGGATACCGGCATCGACCGGGAGCCGACGATTCGCGCCTGGATGCACGACAGCTACCGGCCGGCGACGGTGCTTCGGGAGGTGCCGGGACACTGGATCGCCGAGCACGGCTGGCCGCCGCCGGAAGAGAGCTACCGGCAGTGGTATCTGAACCGGAGCGGCCTCGGGGAAGCGCCCGAGTCCGGGAACGGCGTTTCGTTTCGCTCCCCGGCCACGGTCGGGCGCGCCAACCCGTTCTGGGGCCACAACGGAATGGCGGCGCCGGAGAGCCCGTCCGACCAGCGGCCGGACGACGCCATGTCGCTCTGCTTCGATAGCGAACCGCTGGAGGAGCCCCTGGCGTTCTTCGGGATGCCGATCGTCCGCCTGCGTCTCGCCAGCGACCGCCCCGTCGCTCAGATCGCCCTGCGGCTCTCGGAGGTCCGCTCGGACGGCGCCGTGAATCGTGTCAGCTTCGGATTGCGCAATCTCACCCATGACGACAGTCACGAGACGGTGACGCACCTCACTCCCGGAGAACCGTTCGAGGTTTCCGTAGTGCTGAACGGCAACGCGTACCGGTTCGCGAAGGGCAGCCGCATCCGTCTGGCGCTCTCGACGGGACTCTGGCCGATCGCGTGGCCGTCGCCGGAGCCGGTCACGCTGACCCTGCGTACCGGAGTATCGCGATTGTCGCTCCCCGTTCGAGAGGACCGGGAGGAGGACGGGCAGCTTCCGCCGCTGCCTCGGCCGCAGAAGACGCCGCTCGACCCGCGCACCGCCCTGCGCCCGGGCGCGCCGGTCGTGGCCCGGTTCGAGGAGGATCACGCAACGGGCGCTCTCGTCTTCGTCCATGAGGAGGACGGCGGGGTTACCCGGATGGACCGGAGCGGCTGGCACAGCGGCAACGTAATCCGCCGCCGCTTCGAGATTCACCCCGACGATCCGCTTTCGGCGAGGCTTCTCCTGAAGGGTGAGGACCGCTACGGGCGCGAGGGTCTCGACGTCCGTATCCGCACCCGTCTGGAGTTGACCTGCGACAAGGCCGACTTTCGCGTTCATGCCCGTCTCGACGTGTTCGAGAACGGTCGATGCGTGTTCGCCCGCGCCTGGCTGGAGGATATTCAGCGAGACGGCGTTTGAGTGGAGTCACTCCCGCGCCGGCGAGCCGGCTCGGGGCCGTCGCACGAGCGGAGCCGGTCTGTGGGTAGCGGGTGATCGACGAGGATTCTTCGTCGGGAGGAAGTGGGTCGACAGGATTGTGCCGACTCGACGCGGACGGCTGGGACGCATAAGGTTTGTCGGCTGTTGGCTTGTAGAGGCGCTGCACGGACGAGTCTTGCGGGTCTCGAACCGAAGGGACCGCAGTGTCGCGTGGCAGGCGTTCCGGGCGGGCACGAGGACGGGAGAAGGACATGGCGACGACGAGTCAGGCGCCGAGGTCATCGGTTGCCGAAGCGCTCGAAACAGTAGAGGCGGAGAGCCGGACTGAAACGGACGGAACCTGGCTCGAGACGGCTGTCGAACGCGCGGCCCCTCACATCGCAGAGTGGGACGTGAAGGAATGCTGGCTCTGGCAAGACTGGCCGGGCCGAGCCAATCACGACTACTCGCGGCAAGATATCGGGATCGACGTGGTCGCGATTCGAGCCGGCGACGGAGCCCGCATCGCAATTCAGTGCAAAGCCCGGAAACTGGACGATACGGGCAGCGGAAGCCAAATCACCAAGAAAGAGGTAGACAGCTTTGCCTCCGCCTCGTCCGGGAAACTGTGGTCGGAGCGCTGGCTCGTCACCAACGGAAACAACCCGCTCAGTTCGAACGCCATGGCGTCCGTGCCCGTGGAGAATCCGATCAAGCTGGTCAATTTCGAGAGCGACCTTCGAAAGCATCAGCAGTCTGTGCCGAGCGGAGAGCAGGAGTGCCGACACTGCGAGATGCCGGACGACCCGGACGCCCGGCAAACCCGAAGCTGCATGCAGGCCGAGGCCGTACGGAAAAGTCTCGAGGTCCTTCGAGCTCATGAAGGCTCAGACAGCGGAGGACTGCCCAGAGGCGAGGCACGCGGAAAGATCGTCTTGCCTTGCGGAACCGGAAAGACCCGGATCGCGCTGAGAATTGTCGAGAAATTGTCGGAACCTGGCCAACTGGCCATCGTGCTCTGTCCTTCCATCGCGCTGGTTGCGCAGATTCGGCGCGAGTTCTTGGCCTGCACAGAGACAGGGTTACGTACTTTGGCGGTGTGTTCCGACCAGACGGCGGGCTTCGACAGAAAGGCGAAATCCGAGGGACTGCGCGAGGACGATCCGACGGCGGACTTGAGTCGCGTCAGCGCAAGCGAGGTGAAGGGTCTGGTGACAACAGACGCGGATCGGATCGCCGAATGGATGCGCGAAGGTACCGGGAATCGCGACCGGATCGGCGTAATATTCGGAACCTACCAAAGCAGCCACAGGATCGGCGAGGCCCTTTGCAAGAGCGGTATCACGGCGGAAGTCCTGATTGCAGACGAAGCCCATCGCACGGCTGGCCTGCGTCGAATTCGGAAGATCGAGGCGCAACTGCGGGACTTCACGGTCTGCCACGACAATCAGCGCTTTCCGGTTCGCTACCGGGTCTATCAGACGGCGACGCCCCGAGTCTACGATACGAGACGGCGACGGACGAGGAACGACGACTGGGTTGTCCGTGACATGGACGACGAGACGGTCTTTGGCGTCGAACTGTACCGCAAGAGCTACATGGAAGCCGTCCGGAACGGCTGGTTGACCGACTACCGGATTATCGCTCTCGGCGTAAACGATCCCGCGGCGTACGAGGCGGCAAACCAGTTGGCCAAGACGGGTTCGGGTCGTTCGGGTCGAAACGCTCTGACGACAACCCACTTCCTGCGCGGACTCACTCTGGCACTCGTTCTCGGGGGCGCCACCCGGACGGAAGATGGTGCGGAGATCCGATCCTGCATCGGATTCATGAACACCGTAGCCAAGTCGAAGGAGATGGCCAAGCAACTGGAATCCGACATGGTGCGAAAGTGGGTGCAGGATTGGCTCGACACGAATCGCGCCGGTCAAGCGGCGGCTGGGTATGCCCTCGAACATCTCGACGCGTCTAGCAACGTGATGGCGCGCGAGAACGCCAAGTCGCGGCTAGCTGCGGCGAACCAGGAGCGTCCGCACGGGATTCTCAACGTCGGGATTTTCGGGGAGGGAACCGATGCGCCTTCCTTGAGTGCCGTGGCCTTTCTCGAAGCCCGGAAGAGCCCCATCGACGTGATCCAGGCCGTCGGTCGGGCGATGCGGCTCTCCGAGGGAAAGTCGATGGGCTACATCATTTGCCCAATCCTGATCCCTCCCTCGGTCGATGCGGAGCAATGGCTGGAGACCAGCGGACCGACGGACGGCTGGCAGGAACTCGGGCAGGTCCTTCTGGCCCTTCGCGCCCATGACAGCCGCATCGAGGAGCAACTCTCGAAACTCTTGAAGATTTACCTTCCTGCACCGGCGGAATCGGAGTCGACTCTCGTGGCGATCGGCTCGGTTGGGAGAGTGTCCTATCACGCGCATTATGGGACGGTCGGCTCCGTGGAGGACGACGTCACGACTGCGCTACAGGATCCGGGCAAGATACCGGAGCTGTTCCGTCCGGTGGAAGCGCTTCGCACCGCGGCGGAAGACCTGGCGGGAGGCGCGCGGGAAGGCGTTGGGGCCGAGCCTTACGGGACGACAGGCACTGAAACTGGCAGCGATGTTTGTGCGAATTCCGAGTTGCCAAAATGTGAAGGGGGGGGGGAATTGCCCCCATTTCCACCGCCCGCGTCCATCGTCACTGGACACGCAAACCCGGATGGCGACGTGGAATTGCGCGTCGCCAGTCCGGAACGGGGAACGGCGAGCGCGGACGGAACCCCAGGACCGGTCGATATCGCGGAATCCAAGAAGAAAGCGCGTGCCATGCTCAATGGCACCAAGGGTCAGCCGCTCCAGCCGCGGAAGAAGCGTACTCCCGAGGAAGTCAACGAGGCCCGGGCCGGGCAGATGCTGGATCTCAGTCTGGCTGAGGGCGGCCTGAGGATTACGGCAAATCTCCTGTCCAAATCGGGTCTCCGCCATGACAGGGTGGCGCGAGATCTGAATCTTCTCGAAGCGAGCGTGAGCGAGGCGGCTCGCCACTTGCGCGATGACGAGCTCGGCAAGCGTCTCGACCGGCATTTCGGTCTCGATCATCTCGACCCGAAGAAGACGGACTCGCGTGCGGACGGCTGTACAGTCGGCGCATTGTTGATGATGAACGCGGCCATGCTGCACCAGCGCATTGCCAGCGGAAGGTGGGTGTCCGGCGTGAAGGGGCTGGACGAGATAAAGAGTCAGCCCCAGGTCGTCCGGCAGGTTGAGCGGCAATGGAACAGGATTTCGCAGCGAGACTTCCTGCCCATTCTTCAGCCGGCGATCAAGGTGATCGAGGCTGTGGAAGATACCGGGAAACTCGCGGGCCTGGAGCGGGCGTTGCGTCACATCTGTGCAGAGGCAGAGCGAATCGCCGAGACCTATGCGGACATGGGTGCCGACCATGCGGGACCGCTCTTCAATCGTGTAATGGGCGACCAGGCTTCCGACGGCGCGTATTTCACCCGGCCGGTAGCGGCGTCGATCACTGCCCGCCTCGCTCTGGATGCTTGCGGAGAAGCGGATTGGGGAGACGAAGCTGTGTGGCGAGCGCACAAGGTCGTAGATCTCGCCTGCGGAAGCGGAACGCTTTTGTCGGCCGTGTTGACCGATATGAAGCGCAGGGCCAAGGAGCGTGGCGCGGACGAGGGGCGACTTGCCGAGTTGCAGAAGATTGCTGTAGAGGAAACGATCAAGGGGCTGGAAATCAATTCCGTATCGCTCCAGCTCGCCGCCTCGCAACTTACCGCCGGCAACCGCGAAATCCGATACAGCCAGATGGGCCTTCATCTCATGCCGTACGGCCCGCAGCGGGAAGCGAGTGGCTGGGTCGCGGCCGGAACATTGGAGCTCCTTGGACAGGAATCCATCGTCCCGAGGCCCGGGGAACTCCCGCACGCCGATCCCGAGATTGCGTCCGGTGCGGTCCGCGTGAACGCGGACGACGTGGAACTGGAGAATGCAGTCTCGGCGGCTCGAGACGCCCGAATCGTCGTAATGAATCCGCCATTCACGAACCGGGCCAAGATGGCGCAGAAGTTCCCGAAGAGCGATCAGGAGGCAATGCGGAACTGGATCGACAAGCTGCAAGAGTGGGTTGTGGGTTGCGATCCGGAGATGGCGCGCTTCGTCGACAAAAATTCACTGGCCCCCCTGTTCGTGGCCTTGGCCGACCGGGTCGTGAGAACATCGGACGGCGCATTAGCGATGATTCATCCCACTATTGCGTGGACCAATACTTCGGGACAGGAGGAGCGCATCGTTCTCGCCCGTCGCTTTTACATCCACACCATCCTGACTTGCCACGTTCCGGGCCAGATCAATCTGAGCCAGAACACGTCGATCAACGAGAGCGTCACGATCGCCGTGCGCCATGACGGCGTAAGGCCGCCGACGAGAATAATCAATCTTGATCGAATGCCGAAAGACGAAGCAGAAGTTGCAGACTTGCATCGATGTCTCGTCGAATGCCCCCGTGGAACCATGGCCCATGGCTGGGGCGAGGTTTCGGAATGGCCGACGCATCGGATCGAGGCAGGCGACTGGTCCGCGACGATATGGCGCTCACCGGAGTTGGCGGAAGCGGCTGCTCGATTGGCAGACGACGAGACGCTGCCGCGACTCAAGGCGCTCCGGATGACGCCGTTCGCGACGGGTCAGGAACTTCGAAGCAAGTTCGAAGCAACTTCGGCGGGCACACCGGGGAGCATCCCGATCCTGAAGTCGAAGGGCGCGGACGGGCAAACGCGCATCCGCAGCACCCCGGACGAGCACTGGATTCCGAAGAAACGGAGCGAGCGCGAGCGCCGCATGAACGGCGGTACCTATAGGGCTACGGAGCGCATGCGAGAAAAGGCAGGCTATCTGTTGATCACCGCAGGGCAGGATACCCGGACAGGGCGGCTAACTGCGACGGCCAACGGCACGAAATACGTGGGCAACAGTTGGATGCCGGTTTCAGGCACGACGGAGGCACAGGCAAAGGCCCTCGCGGTGTTTCTGAACTCCACGCTGGGCCGGCTGCAGATCATGCGCAATCCGGGACGCAAGCTGGAGTTTCCTGTCTATGCCGCCGCTGAGGCGGCTAACTTGCGGGTGCCCGACGTCCGCGACGAATCGATTCGGTGCGTTCTCGCGGACGCATGGGAGCGAACGCGGGATTGCGTCGTTCCGCAGTATCGCGACGGGGAGTGCGACGTACGCCGCATTTGGGACGACGCGGTCGCCGAAGCGCTGTGCTGGGATCCCAGGGAACTGGCCCGCCTGCGATGCCTGCTTCATCGGGAGCCGCATGTTCGAGGTCTCGGCTACGGCCAATTCGCAGAGGATCGAAGCGATCACGTAGGGGAGTAAACTGGCGTCTGCGGCTGCTACCGCTATGTCCGCGCCAAGAGGCCGGGACGGATCGAAATCGATTCACGCGATCACGCCCGTATTGTGCGCGGATAAGGATCTCCTATGCGACCGCTGCCGGAGGGTCACCACGAGACACCGAGAAACGCACCCGAGTTGACCGGGCCGCAAGGAGACGGATCTGGATCGATGATCGGCAGCCTGCTCGGTTCGACGATGAGAGCCGGGGGGCCGGCCGCGTCCTGATCAGGAATTCCGTCCGTTGCGGTTGTCACATGAAGGGCGAGGACCATATCGCTCTTGTAGGGTTCTCGTTACCCCGGGCCGTGTCATTGCCGAACACTTTCGCGATTCCACCCCGCCACCCCGGCGTGAGCGTGGCGGCGCTTGCTGTGCGTCACCGGCCGGCGCGCAGGCGGGTCGAGCTGTTGTGCTTGGCAATGCGGGGCTGAGCGCCGAAACTGACTCACGGCTCCCGGGGTTCTTCGGCACCACCGAGGAATTCTCTATCAACCTGCAGTGGGCATTCGATTTCGCCGGTGCCGGGATCGTCGCCGAAACCTCGGCCCCTGAATCCGTACCGGCCAGTCGACGTGCGCCCGCGTCGGTCCCGCGGCGACAAGTAACTCTCGACGACCGGAACCGGGCAACGCGACGCGCCTGCGAAGAGGAAGCCGAATCGGTTCCGGCTCCGCCGTCCAACCGCGAATCGATTCGCTCCGCGGTCCCGGGCAGCCCGGACGCGCAGGCCGTCACCCCGTGGAGATCCCGGAATTGTGTTAAAAATCGGACTCCCCTCGATTCGCCAAAGGTCCGATTCCGCGCTTCCACCGCGTCTCCGCAATTGTCTATAAGTCGTTGTGAAATAGTCGGAACTTGATTCGCACAGTCCCGATTTCCGGAGCTGGATTCGCCTGTCTGCGGAGCGAGGCCGTTGACATTTGGCCGGAGTGACGCGAAAAGCGGGGACAGCTGCTGCGGCTTGCGCACCGACGTCTTTCGGGGCGCTCGGAAGTCCGGCGGCATTGGCCTGACAGTCGACGAACCGGACCCGCGACATGGAAGTCGAAGTCAAGACAGTCTCGGGCCTCCATGCGCCGCATGACGGCTGGTTCAGGGTGCTCATGGAGATTCCCGAGTTCGCCGACGACTTCATTCGCCGTCATATTCCGCCCGAGATCGCGGCCCGGCTCGACGACGCATTGCCGGTACTGATGTCCGGACTCTTCGTCACGCACGGACTGGAGCGCAGAACCTCCGATCTCGTGTTTCGACTGAAGCTGAGGGAAGGCAACAAGAGCTCTCACCTGTACGTGATCATCGAACACCAGTCGACCCGCGATCCGGCCATGGCGGTTCGCACCGGCGTCTATCGGGCCCTGTTGCGTGACAAGCTCGCAAGCATCGAAACCGGGCAGGTTCCCCCCATACTCGTACTAGTTGCGTATCACGGCAAAGTCGCCTGGGACTCCTGCCGGAAGCTCGAGGACATGATTCCCTGCGAAGGCGAGATACTCGAGGAACAGGGCACGCACCGGTATCTCCTCAGCGATCTTCCCCGCAAGAAGGAGTCCGAGCTGGCGGACAGTCCCGTGCTCACGGCCGGCCTCCTGATGCTGGTCTACGTGTATCGGGAAAAGGTAACGGTCAGCGAGGCCGTACGGCTGCTCGCGCCGATTCCCGAGGGGGGCGAATTGGAGAAAAAGGCGATACTCTATATGACGGAATTGCCGATCAGCCTCGACCAGCTGCAAGTGGCTGTGCGAATCGCGAGGCCGACCAGAGGAGACGAGTTGATGGAGACCGCGCGTCAGGTCCTGCAGAGAGAGGGCGAAATCCGAGGCGAAATCCGGGGCGAAGCCAGAGGCAAAGCCCGGGGAAGGGCCGAGATGCTTCTCGAACTGCTGGAGATACGATTCGGAGCGTTGCCGGAAAATGTCATATCCGAGGTCAACTCGGCCCCTCTCGGGCGGCTACGGGGTCTGGCTGGCCAAGTGCTCGGCTCCAGAGAGGAAGTGAACGAACTGCGGCAATGGATCGAGAACGGCCGATCGCCCGCGCACTGAATGACGGGACCGCCGGCAAGACCCGAGTCGCGGTTCCGATACGTACGTTCGCGCTCGCGACAGATCGGAGCGCACGCGTAGAGATTGGCAGCCAATACGTGTCCGCGATAGTCGCACTGGAGGTCTTGCCAATCCCTTTCTCGGCCGGAGGCATACCCGGAATTCCGCATTCAGTCACGCCCAGTAGTGAAATCGGCTCGTGCGGCTCCTGAGCTATTCGCGTCCCGCAAGCCGAAATTCCCGTCCATGACATCGGCGGATCGGCCCTGCGACGCCGTCACGTGGCGACGCGGATGGCATTCGGCCCGAGCGGTGGTTGAATGCCAGACTCATTGCGCGGACACCGACAGGAAGGAGAATCGGGAATTCTGAATCGGGGCGTTCAGGTTTCGTCTCGCGGGGCGGTCGCAGAACAGGGTTGTGCCCGGATCCTGACGTCCCCCTCGCAGGCGTCCAGCGTCGTAGAGAGCGGGCGGTCGGATCCTGTCGAAGTCATGACGGGGCGCGATACCGTCCGTACCTGCCACTCGCCCCGTTGCATCGATATCGCATACTGGACCGCCTGCCGGGCTGCTCCTGCTCCAGGCGAGCTGGAGAAGCGGGCGATACTGTGAACGGATCCGCCAATCAGCCATGACTTGCTGGTGGAGGCGACTCGAATCGCGAGACCGACCAGAGGAGAGGAGTTGATGGAGACAGCGCGCCAGGTCCTGCAGAGAGAGGGCGAAATCCGGGGCGAAGCCCAGGGAAGGGTCCAGGGAAGGGCCGAGATGCTTCTCGAACAACTGGAGATACGATTCGGAACGTTGCCGGAACGTGTCGTAGCCGAGGTCGAGACAGCCCCTCTCGAGCGGTTGCGTGCATTGGCCAGCCAAATTCTCGGCTCCGAAGAGGCAGTGAATGAACTTCGGCAATGGATCGAGAACGGCCGATCGCCCGCGCACTGAATGACGGTACAGCCGCAAAGAGCCGAACCGCGGTTCCGACGGGTTCATTGGCGCGAGCGAACGACCGGAGCGCACGCGAAAGATTGGCAGCCACGACGTGTCCGCGAAAATCGAACCGGATGTCTTGCCGAGCCCTTTCGCGGCCGGAGAGAAAGTGCGGAGTTCCGCATTCAATCAAGCCCAATAGTGAAATCGGCTCGTGCGGCTCCTGAGCTATTCGCGTCCCGCAAGCCGAAATTCCCGTCCATGACATCGGCGGATCGGCCCTGCCACGCCGTCAAGTGACGACGCGGAAGGCAATCGGCCCGAGCGGAATTCCTGACTCATTGCGCGGATAGCGGCAGAAGGGATAAGCGCGACTTCGGAATCGGGGCGTTCAGGTTCCGTCCCGCGGAACGGTTGCGGACCAGGTCCGTGCGCGTACCCTGACGTCCCCCTCGTAGGCGTCGAGCGTCGTCGAGAGCAGGTAGTCCGATTTCGTCGACGTCATGACGGTTCGCGACGCAGTCCGGACCTGCCAGTCGCCACGCTGCATCGAAATCACGTACCGGACCGCATGCTCTGCAGCGAGAGGGTCGTCGGACGCGATCTCGTAGCGTTCGTCGCAGCGCGCCTCGATCGTCATGCCGGTCTCTTCGAGACGGATGCGTCCGCGGTCCTTGAAGCTGCGGATGACGGTTCGCCCTTGCCGGGGCGACTGCCGGACGGCGGTGGCCCGGTCCGGCCTTCGGAGCTCGGTCGCCGACCCGGCCGGTCCGCTCCTCGGCTGACCGAGGTCGCGCAGGGCCGCGTCGCTCGCCCGCGGCGCCCGGACCGGCAGCGAGAGCCGGCTCCCGCCCGTAAAGAGCCGGAGCGTGACGGCTTCCGGCGATGGCCATGCGCGCGGCCAGTAGCTGGTGGAAAGGGCGAGCCGAATCCGATGCCCGGCCGGGAACGCGTGCGCGACGTCGTTCATCGCGACCCGCGCCTGAAACCGCTCGCCCGGCCTGATCGGCTCGACGTTGGCATGATCCGCCGAATGGGCGAGATTGCGAAGCCCGTAAGTCACCAGCGAGGCGGCGCCGTCCGGCGCGACGTCGACCAGCCTCGCGGCAAGGAAAGCGACCGGACGGTCGACGGAGATTTCGAGCCGCACTTCCGGCGCGCCGAGAATCTCGACGCGCTCGGGCAGGGGACCGGAGTCGAACGCCAGCGACATGCCGTCGTCCGGTCGTTGGTCGCCCGGCAGGTCCGCGCCGATTCCGTACGGGCACCACTCGCCGGCGCGTGCCCCGAGATCCTGCGGCGAGAGACAGGCGAGTTCCTCTGACTCGACGTCGCCGTGGACCAGGGAGCCGGCGCCGAGAGACCAGGTGCGATCCGCGATCTGCGGACTCGGCCAGCGATCCTCGGCGACCCAGCGACCCGGCCGCTCCTCGTAGCGGGTGCGGGGCGGCTGGGATTCCTGCATCCACACCCGGTAGCGCGGCTCGTCCATGATGCCGTTCTCTTCGCCCTTCAACCAGCGGTCCCACCAGCGGAGACTCTCGCCCAGCCAGTCGATTCGCGGCCCCGGAACGGCCAGATGCGGCCATGCGTGCGGCCAGGGCCCGATCAGCCCCTTGCAAGGCGAACGCAGGCTCGCCATCAGTCTCGGAATTGCGTTGGAGTAGCCGTCCGCCCAGCCGCCGACCGCGTAGACGGCAGCCTGAATCCGGCCCCAGTCCTCGCACACCGAACCGTGCTTCCATTGCCCGTCCCGGCGCTGGTGGCGCAACCACCGATGGATCCAGGGCTCCATCCGGTCCAGCCGCTCGAGCCAGATCTTGCGCCAGTCCTCCCCGACGACTTCCGGGTCCGGCGGTCTGGAGTTGAATCCGAGCATGGTCGACGCCCAACCGAGGTTGTCCGTAATGAGACACCCGCCCATGTAGTGGATGTCGTCCGCATACCGATCGTCGGTAGAGCATGCGGTGACGACCGCCTTCAGCGCCGGCGGCCGCAGCGCCGCGACCTGAAGCCCGTTGAACCCGCCCCACGAGATTCCGGTCATCCCGACCGAGCCGGAACACCATTCCCGGTCGGCGAGCCAGGCGATGACGTCGACCGCGTCCTCGAGCTCCTGCCGCAGATATTCGTCCTCGAGGAATCCCTCGGAATCGCCGCTTCCGCGAATGTCGACGCGTGCGCACGCGTAGCCGTTGCGGGCCCAAAATCCGTGCATGCCGTCGTCCCGAAGGCGCGTGTAATCCCGGCGACGGTAGGGCAGGTGCTCGAGAATCGCCGGCACCGGCCGGTCGTCCGCATCCAGCGGAATCCAGAGCCGCGCGGCGAGCCGGCAGCCGTCGCGCATGGGGATCCATGCCGTCTCGATTCGCCGTACGCCGTCCTCAACGGTCTCGTTTGGGGACTCGTTCGCCATGATTCGCCTCGCCTTCAGCCGGGCCGGACGCGCGCCGTGCCCGATCGCGCCTCCGTGCGGGAGCTACGATAGCCGGAGACCGGGTGCGCGCGCCAGGAACCCGCCCTCATGCAGGGGAAGGCACGGGAAGGTATCGCGAAGCCGGCCGCCGGCGTCCGGCTCGGCGAACCGGCAGGCGGATCAGGCGGGTTCGGAGGGCGAAGTTCGGGTGAAGGCGTAGAGCGCGACGGCGGCCGCAGCCGATACGTTCAGGCTCGGCATGCCTTGCAGGGCCGGTATCCGCGCGAGGCGATGGCATCGCTCGCGCGTGAGCCGTCGAAGCCCGGCCCCCTCCGCGCCGAGGACGAGCGCGGTCCGGGAGCCGTCCGATTCGCGGGCCGCCCGGCCGATATCCGTGCCTGCCGATTCGTCGAGGCCGACGACGTTCCAGCCCCGCTCGTCGAGTTGCGCGAGGGTCTCGGCGAGGTTGCCGATGCGCAGATAGGGAACCCGGTCGAGGGCACCGGACGCCGCTCTGGCGAGCGCGCCGGATTCGCTTGGCGCCCGCCTTGACGGCGCGAGCACGGCCGCCGCCCCGAAGGCGCTGGCGGAGCGAAGGATTGCGCCGACGTTGCGCGGATCCGTCACCTGATCGAGGAGGAGCAGCAAGGCGCTCGCGGGGTCGTCCAGAACGGTAGCCAGCTCCGCCCTTCCGCCTGCGAGCGGGTCGACCAGGGCGGCGACGCCGCCGTGGACCGCACCCGGCTCGAGGCGGGCCGTAATTCGTTGCGCGGTCACCAGTTCGGGTTGCGGGGCGCGCCCCGGCGCGTCGAGGGCCGGCACGTTGCGCTCCGTCGCCAGGAGCCGCTTCACGCGGCGCCTGGGATTGCGGAGCGCGGCGCGAACCGCGTGCGTGCCGTAGATCCAGTAGGCGCCGCCGTCGGAGCGGCGTTGTCGGTTCGCGGCCGCGTTCATCGGGAACGCTCCCGAAGGGCATTGACATGGGGGGGTCGGTGGGCGTACATGGTGGTTGCGCGGTGTCCTCTATTCCTGTTTCGCGGCATCCGGTTCGCGCAGGCGTGCGGACGGGAGGGCCCGAATTGGCAGGCGCGCGGGTGGGGTGGCAGAGTGGACAATTGCACCGGACTGTAAATCCGGCGGGGCGACCCTACGCTGGTTCGAATCCAGCCCCCACCACCAACCCCGGGCGGGTGTAGCTCAATGGTAGAGCCGCAGCCTTCCAAGCTGAAGATGAGGGTTCGATTCCCTTCACCCGCTCCATGAACCCGGCCGACGCCGGGTCCGCGCGCGACGGAAGCCCGGACAGGGTTCGCATCTCCAGGCCCCCGACGCCGTTCTCCCGGCGTCCGGCGGTGGGCGTCGCACAGTATCTTCTGGTCATGGCGCTGATCGGATACGGGTTCCTTCGGGGGGCCGAATCCATGGGCTACAACTGGCAATGGAGCCGCGTGCCGGATCTCGTCGTCTCGGGTTCGGGCGGCGTCGTCGTCTGGGGGCCGCTCGCCGAGGGGCTCTGGGTCACGCTGGCGGTGGCCGTCCTCGCCTTCGCCCTGGCGCTGGCCGTCGGCCTGGCGTTGGCGCTCGGGCAGATCGGGTCCTATCCTGTGGTTCGCGCCGTGTCGCGGGCCGTGATCGAAGGCGTGCGCAACACGCCCGTTCTCGTACAACTCTACGTGTTTTACTACGTGATCGGTCCGATTTTCGGGCTGGATCGCTTCCTGTCCGGAGTGCTGTGTCTGGCCGTGTTCGAGTCCGCTTTTCTCGCGGAGGTGTACCGGGCGGGAATCCAGGCCGTGCCGCGTGGCCAGTGGGAGGCGGCCCAGTCGCTCGGACTTCCGCCGCTCCTCGTGCTTCGGCGGATCGTCCTGCCCCAGGCCGTCCGATTCATGGCTCCGCCGATGACCAGCGAAGCGATCAGCGTGGTGAAGAACTCCGCCATCGTAAGCGTGATCGCGATCGGCGACCTCACCGCCGCCGGACGGAACGCCATCGCAGACACCTATCTGAGCCTGGAAATCTGGCTCACGGTGGCCTGCTTCTATCTGGTCGTGGCGCTCTCGTTGTCGGCGGCCGCCTCCTGGACGGAGCGCCGTTTCGCGATCGTGGACCGATAATGCGCAGATTTGGCGCTATCCTCCCATGCAGACACCGAACCGGGGACAAAGGAGATTCTAACCCATGATTCGATGGATCGTTGCATTTTTCGTCGGCGTCTTCGCCGCCGCACAGCCCGCCCTTGCCGACGAAACGCGGCAGGCTGTCGCGGCCGACAGCGCAATCGAGGCAATTCTGGAACGCGGCGTGCTGAAGGTCGGGCTCTCCGAGTTCGTTCCCTGGGCCATGCGCGACAAGAACGGCGAACTGATCGGCTTCGAGCCCGACGTCGCACGGGAGCTGGCCAGCGACATGGGCGTCGAGCTGGAGCTCTACCCGACCGCCTGGGACGGGATCATTCCGGCCCTGCTTTCCGGCAAGTTCGACGCCATCATTTCGGGCATGTCGATCACCCCGGCCCGAAACCTGAAGGTGAACTTCACCGAACCCTACGCGCAGTCCGGCATCGGGATCATGGCCAACCGGGAGCTGGCCGGCGGCTTCGAGTCGCTGGAGTCGTTCGACAGCGCCGACGTGACCTTCGCCGCCCGCCGGGGATCCACGCCGGTCGAGCTCATCCGTTCGCTCTTTCCGCAAGCGGAGCTCTTGCTGTTCGACGACGAGCCGACCGTCGTGCAGGAGGTTCTCAACGGCGGCGCCCATGCGATGATGGGTGCGGAGCCGCTGCCGGGTTGGGAGGTCGCGAAGAACCCGGACCGACTGTTCAAGCCCACCGACGAGCTGTTCCAGGCCGGCGTCGAGGCGTTCGCGATTCGCAAGGGCGACCCCGACGCGCTGAACTTCTTCAACAACTGGATCGAAAGCAAGCATCGCAGCGGATGGCTGGCGGAACGCCACGGATACTGGTTCGCGTCCCAGGAATGGGAGGACCAGGTCGCCCGATAACGGCTCGGGGGACGGCGACGGTTGCGCCTGCGATGGCCCGACTGGGCGCTATTGGCGGCGCTCGCGGCGCTGACGGCGTTCGTCGTCTGGCGATTCTCCGACGCGCTTCACTATTCCTGGAACTGGAGCGTCGTCCCCCGCTATATCCTGCGGCCGGATGAGGAGACCGGCCGCCTCGTTCCCAACCTCCTCCTGCACGGTCTTCTCGCGACCGTTCGTATCACGCTGCTGAGCGCCGGGCTCGCCTTCGCGCTCGGCGTGCTGGTCGCGCTTTGCCGCCTTTCGGATCGCCTCTTCCTCGTACTCCTGGCGCGCACCTATATCGAGCTGCTTCGCAACCTTCCCCCGCTCGTGATCGTGTTCATCTTCTATTTTTTCCTTTCCGAGCAAATCGTTCCGCTCCTCGGGATCGAGGACTGGGCGCGTTCCGTCGCCCGGGGGCCGAACGCGGACGCCTGGAGTTTCGTCTTCGGGGACATGCGGCAGTTCCCGGCGCTGGCCTCCGGAGTGATCGTCCTGGCGCTGTTCGAGAGCGCGTTCGTGGCCGAGGCGCTTCGCGCCGGCATCCAGTCGGTCGAGCGGGGCCAGTGGGAGGCGGCGGCGGCGCTGGGCCTCGGCCGCGCCGCGCGGATGCGGCTGGTCGTCCTGCCGCAGGCCATTCAACGTGCCTTGCCGCCGCTGGCCAACCAATTCATATCGCTGGTGAAGGACTCCTCGATCGTGTCGCTGATCTCGATCCAGGAACTGACCTACATGACCCTGGCGACGGTGGCGACGAGCGGCGCCATCTTCGAGGCATGGCTGGCGACCGCCGGGTTTTACTTCGTGCTCTGCTGGATTCTGTCGCTGGGGTTTCGGCGGCTGGAGCGGCGAAGCGCCCGAAGCGGGGCTGGGGGCGCGTCGGCACGCCCGTCGGCTCGAAGGCGAGGTCTGGCAGGGACTTGAGCGGGCACCCGCGACGGCCGAGGCGGGTACCTGCTCCCTCTCGCTCGCGCGGCTGCCCCTGCCGACGTTCGACCGGAAGGCGAACCGATCGCGAAATCGTCGTGCGCGACCGACGCTTCGGAGAGCCGGTGCGCCGCTGTCTCCGACTCGACGACGTTCGGCTATACGGTGCCTCCATGAGTGCGGTTGCGCGGACGCAAGGCCACGGT
Source organism: Rhodobacterales bacterium (assembly GCA_965221505.1). Classification (GTDB taxonomy): domain Bacteria; phylum Pseudomonadota; class Alphaproteobacteria; order Rhodobacterales; family CAZPXZ01; genus CAZPXZ01. The sequence goes on along the minus strand of CBDCSI010000001.1, from coordinate 2,185,983 downwards.
CTGCGAGGCGAACCGTACGGACCGAATCGTTCGCATGGAGGAAACCGCGCAACCGAGCGGGTCCGAACCGGCGCGCGACTTGCGACAGGTTTTCTCGTCCAGGCCGTTGCGTCGAAACGCGCCGGCGACACGACCGGGTCGGCGGCATGAGCGACCTGGTCACGATCCACGTCGTCGAGCCGGGCGACACGCTGTCGCAGATCGCGGTCCGCTACGGCGTCAGCGTCGAAGCGCTGCAGCGACGGAACGGAATCGAAGACCCGGATCTGGTGGTGGTCGGCCAGGAGTTCGTCGTTCAAGTACCGGCCGATGCGACCGGAACTTCCGCAACAGGACGCGTCGAATACCGAACGACGCAGGGCACGGGCGATCAGAGCGACGCGCAGGCCGCGGAGATTCTGATTCTCGTCGCATGTGCGATCGGGTTTCTGCTCCTGTTGCTGTTCGGGGCGCGCCGAGCGGATACGGCGACCTCCGGCTCGTCGTCCGGTGGGCCGAGCGGGCGCGACGCGCCGGCGAGCCGGGAGGCGCCCGTCGAGCGCCCCGAGACCGACGCGGAATTCGTCCCACCGCGGCCGCCGACGAACGACGGCGAACGCTTCCTCGCTTCGGAGATGACGCGGCACTACCCCGACTCGATTCTGATCAACGACGTGATGCTACCCGCCGGTCGGGGCACGACGCAGATCGACCACATTCTGATCACTCCGAGCGTAGTCTTCGTGATCGAGACCAAGGACATGAGCGGGTGGTTGTTCGGGACCCCCGGTCAGCGGTACTGGACGCAAGTGCTTCTCGCCGATCGATGGTCTCGCGGGCTCGGGATCCGAACGACGAAGCACAGATTCTACAATCCGCTCATGCAAAACGAGGGTCACGCACGGGCACTCGTCAAGCTGGGCATCGTGGAGCGTTCGAGAGTTCGGCCCGTCGCGGCGTTCGTGGGGAATGCCGAACTGAGGACTGCGGAGTCGTTTCTGCCGTACCGCGAGCACGAGAGCGTCGCACGAGAGAACGGTCGGATGCGACTTCGAGGCGTGCTCTGCATGCGCTTGGCCGAACTGCACGCCTATATCGATCTCTGTCGCGCAACTTCGACGGTACGGGAACGCACCCGCGAACAGATGGAATCCGTCTATCGACGCGTTCGAGCGGCTGCGATCCCCGTCACCGAGCGAACCCGGCAGGAACATGCCAGCTTCGTGCGTTCCGTCAAGCGAAGGGCCGCAGGATGAACCGACCGCACGCGCATGCCCCGGTTCCTCTCCAGGGTCGCTTCGCCTCCGTCGGTTGACACGTGACGCCTGTTCGACGCCAGGAACGAACGGGGTGCGCCGCCCACACGGGGCATCGTGGCCCCGAGACCGAGAACCCCTGCACCGGCGATAGCGAAGCGGAGACTCGACGACGCAGGCTGTCGCGCGCCGCCGGGGCGATCGGGAATGCCGTCGCGTCGGGCGTACGGTGCGGTCCCCTCCCGACGTTTCCCCGATCGCTACCTCTACGCTCTCGTCGGCTGGGGAGGACATGCCGAGTGCCGCACGGTCGACGGCGTGGCCGGTCTGCGAGGGTCCGCCGGACCGCGCCCGGTAGCGGAATCGCCTGCACCACGCGGGACGGCACCCGTTCGCCGCCTCGGTCCGGCGGCGCATTGGGCAAATCGGCTACACCCAACCGGTGCAGCCGTCGTACCCGGGTCGGCGCGACGCGACCTGTGCGCCCGGGTTCTTCCCGACCTCCGCCCGCAAGGCCGGCTCCGCCGCGGTGAGGCGCTCTTCGTGCCCGCCGAGGTTGTGCTCGGTAGCGTTCGTTCTAAAATATGGAAGACGTACCGTCAGGCGAACATGAGGCGGCGAGGAGCCAGAATGACAGATTCATATGTCCAGGATCCGCAAGTGACCGTGGACGGCGTGCGGATCGACCTCCGCCGGATGGGCTCCGGGCGACCGCTCTTGCTGCTGCAGGGTCTGGAGGGCTGGATTCGGGACGAGACATTTACCGAGAGACTGGCCGAGGGGCACGAAGTGTTTCAGCCCCAGCACCCCGGTTTCGGGCATTCCGAGTTTCCCGACGAGTTCCGGACCGTCTCGGACTTCGCCCAGTTCTACCTCGCCTTTCTCGAAGACTTCGACCTTCGCGACGCGATCCTGCTCGGCACGTCCTTCGGCGGCTGGATTTCTGCGGAGATGGCGATTCGCTCCACCGAGCGCATCGGGGCGCTGGTCCTCGTCGACAGCTTCGGCATCCGGGTCAGCGAAGACCCGGCCACGCGCGACATCCAGGACATCTACGCGATGTCCCAGGAGGAAGTGGCCGAGCGCTTCTACTACGATCCCGCCTCCAATCGGCGAGACGTCACGCAGCTGCCCGACCATGTGCTCCTGTCGATCGCCCGTTCGCGGGAGACGATGGCCTATCTCGGCTGGCAGCCCTACCTGCACAACCCGTCGCTCGACCGCTGGCTGCACCGAATCGGGGTTCCGACGCTGGTGGTCTGGGGCGAGGCGGACGGCGTCGTCTCGACGGACTACGGCCGCGCCTTCGCCGAACGCATTCCGGGCGCCCGGTTCCGGGTCATCGAGAAGTCGGGCCATTACCCGCATCTGGAGCGTACGGACGCGTTTCTGGACGCGCTGGACGATTTTGCCGCATCGGCGGCGCCCCGCGCCGGAGCCGCCTGAGACGAGGGACCGACCATGCAGATCTTCCATTTCAGCGAGCAGCCCTATCCGGACGTATGGGACAAGGGATACGACTCCTTGCGAAACACCATCCCCAGTTCGCTCTGCGACCCGCGGACCGCGCGGCGGATCTATCGCGAGCGACAGGACGAGTGGCTGCTCTGCGACCAGTTGGGGATCAACATCACCTTTAACGAGCATCACGCCTCGGCGACGTGCATCTCCGCCGCGCCCGAGGTGACGATGTCGATCATGTCGCGCATGACGAAGAACGCGCTGATCCTGCCCTGCGGATTCCAGGTCGCCAACCGACCGAACGTGGTGCTGCTGGCCGAGCAGATCGCCATGGCCGACGTGATTTCCGGCGGCCGCGTCCACGCCGGCTTCGTGAAGGGCGCTCCCTACGAACTCTCGCCGGCCAACAGCAATCCGGGCCGCTATCTGGACCGGTTCTGGGAAGGGGTCGACCTGATCACCCGGGCGCTCGCCACGCGTGACGGCCCGTTCAACTTCGAGGGCAAGTACTACCATTACCGTCAGGTGAACGTATGGCCGCAATGCTGGCAGCGACCGCATCCTCCGATCTGGATTCCGGCCCAGAGTCCGGGCAGTACCGTCGAGGTGGCGCGACGGGGCTACAACCTCGCCGTCTTCCTGGCCGGACGGAATCTCAAGAAACTCCTCGACCTGTACCGAGAGGAGACCGTGGCGGCAGGCCATCCGTCGCCGGGACCGGAGAAGTTCGGCTATCTCTGCCTGTGCGCGGTCGGCGAGACCGAGGAGGAGGCGTTTCGGCGGGCGTACGACATTCACGGCTATCTTCGAACCACGGGCGTAATCGCCGAGGCCTTCGTGAATCCGCCGGGGTACCAGTCGCCGGCGAACAACGCGAAGTGGCTGCGCAAGGGCCAGTTGCGCGGGCGCGCAGGCACGTTCTTCCCGGCCACGATGAAAGACGGCACGGTCATCAACCAGGCCAAGGCGACCATTCCCGAACTCGTCGACGCGAACATCTTTTTCGCCGGAACGCCGGACCAGGTGTACGACCAGATCTGCGAGTTCAACGACCATGTCGGCGGCGTCGGGAACTTCCTGATGATGTTCCACGGCGGCGAGCTGAGTCACGAAGACACCAAGGCGAGCCTGCGCCTGTTCTCCGATCGGGTCCTGCCGCGGCTTCAGGCCCGCTATCCGGTCTCGGCTTCCGCCGCCGCATAGCGCGCTCCCGTGTCAGGGGTACCGTCCGTCCTGCGCGTCGCGCGGCGCGACGTTCGCCCTCGCAGGACCGCCCGTCCGCGTTCCGCATCCGGCGACGATACGCGCTCGGGCGTCGGTTGAAACGAAGGGTCTTGCCCGGTTATGTTCTATTTGTCGGAATCGTTTCCGTCATGCGACCCGGAGTGAGGGATGGACGCAACTGACCTGATCTCGGAATGTCACCCGTTCGTCGTGGGGCTCGGCGGCACGTGCAAGCCGAATTCGACCTCCGAGAAGGCGGCGCGCCTCGTTCTGAAACACGCGGAGGACGCCGGCGCGAGGACGGAAATGCTCGCCGGGCCGGACCTGATATTCCCGATGTACGATCCTTCGGTGAAGGAGCGGCATCCGAATGCCGTTCGCATGGTCGAGACCCTGCGCAAGGCAGACGGAATCGTGCTGAGCTCCCCCAGCTACCACGGCACGATCTCCGGGCTGCTGAAGAACGCGCTCGACTACGCGGAGGACATGCGAAGGGACAAGAAGGTGTATTTCGGCGGGCGCGTGGTCGGCTGCATCGGCTGCGCCGCAGGCTGGCAGGGCGCGAGTTCGACGGTCGAAACCCTGCGTTCCATCGCCCATGCCCTGCGCGGAATTCCCACCTCCATCGGCGGGCTGATCAATACGACCGAGCCGGCGTTCGACGCCGAAGGCAACTGCATCGATTCGCGGACGGACGAGGTTCTGGGAATCATGGCCGTACAGATGGTGAAATTCGCCCGAATGCGGTATCTGGCGCGCGCGGTGGATCCCGACTGGGAACACTGGGTCCAGACCGACGAGCAGATCCCCGTGCTCTACCGGTAGGCGAAATCGGGAGTCAGCTTCAGAACCTTGAGCTGGTCGATCCGGATCTCGCCCGGAGGGACGCGATCGAAGGGAGAGGCCGCCCGTTCGCCCGCCTTCGCCAACGCTGCGCGAATATCGTCCACCCGCGAATCGATGCGGTTCGCGAACGCGTCGTCCGGCCCGCGTTCCGGCCCCATCCCGACGGACAACGACCCCTGAACGCGCGCCGCGTCGTCCCGCAGCGGATAGCTCAACCACACCAGTGCGCTGTAGTCGGTCGGCTCCTGCCGTATCCGGCCGTCCCGCCGAACGGCCTGCGCCAGCGCGTCGAGCGCGGCTCGGTCGGGCGGATCGATGTCCGGCGACGGCGCGGCGTCGCTCCACCAGTCGACGTAGGCGGCGACGACGCCGGTCTCCTGCGCCACGAGAATCGTCCTCGGACCGACGCCGGAGTGGAGCGGGCGCGCTTCGCCGACCCGGCGGATCTGGTAGCTCTCCCGGGCGCCCTCGAAGGAAGAGAGGCGCATGCTGTGCCACCCGACCCGCCAGTTCAGGGAAACGGTGACGTCGAGGTCCCGGGAGAGTCTGCGCATCGACGGCGCGAGGAGGACGCGTGCCGGAAACAGGCCGACCATGGACCGGATCAGATGGTGGACCACGTCGCCCGCCGCGAGCCTGGTGCCTTGCCCTACGCGCTTCGCGAATCCGCTCTCCTCCAGGGTCGTCAGCGCCCGGTGCGCGGTCGATTGCGGGAGATTCATCCCCTCGGCGATCTCGCTCAGCCCGAGCGGCTCCGCGCTCTGGGCAATCACTTTCATCGCCTCGATGACGTGCCGCGTCGAGGAATTGGTCCGCGTCGCGTCGCCGTCCGCCACGTCACTGCGCCTCGTACACGGCGGACACCCTGCGCAAGCGTTCGACGATGTCGCGGATCTCGGGCAAGCGCCTGATTTGCCAGTCGCGAGACAGCCGTTCGACGGGACCGCCGACGATCACCGCCCCGTGGGGGTCGCCGAACACGTCGAGCACGGCAAAACCCAGCGCGGCGGTGCTCGGGTTGAAATCGCCGATCGAGGTCGAGTGACCGCGCTCGCGGATCGCAAGGATCTCCCGCCAGAGGGCGGCCTCCGTCGTGAGCGTATGTTCGGTGAACGCCCGGAGGGGGGCGTTGCGCGAGAGATACGCCTCGATCTCCGCGTCCGGCATCGAAGCGAGAATCGCGCGCGACGCGACCGACGCGTGAAGCGGAAGGGCGCGCCCGAGCTTCACGCGCAGCGCGACCGCACCGCCTCCCTCCACGCCGTCCAGGATCACCTGAACGTCGCCGGAGCGAACCGCCAGCTGAACCGTCTCGCCGGTCAGATCCCGCAGTTCCTCCAGGAACGGTCGGGCGATCGTTCGATAGTCCGGCGCCGCGACCGCGGTGTTCTGCAACCGCGCCAGGTTGTAGCTGAGGAGATAGCGCCCGGTCTCGCCCGCCTTGAGGAGCAGCCCCTCCTCGGACAGGGTGACCAGCGCCCGATGGACCATATTCCGGCTCATGCCGAGCCGGCGGCTGAGTTCCGAAGCGCCGAGCGGGCAGGTCTGGCCGACGAAGGCTTCCAGTACCGTCAACACGCGGTGCGTCGCCTTGTTGATTCCCTTCCCGTTGCGGTCCTGCCGCAGCGCCGTCTCCGCCATGCCCCGCTCGCCTCGCCGATTTGCCCGTCGCGCCGCACTGTACATCAAACCGGACCCCCGCTGCCGGCGCGGAGCCCGGCTCCCCCCGCGATCAATCGAGGAGGGACGGCAAGAACAGCGACAACTCGGGGAAGCCGAGCAGGAGGGCCATGATTATCGCTTCCGCGGCCAGGAACCATGTCAGTCCCTTGAAGATCAGGCCCAGCTCCACCTCGTCGCCGACCACGCCCTTCACGACGAACGCGTTCAGTCCGACCGGCGGAGTGAGCAACCCGATCTCGATGAACTTGACCACGATGACCCCGAACCAGATCAGGTCGAATCCCACTGCAGACGCGATCGGGAGGAGAATCGGCAACGAGATCAGCATTACGCCGATCCCTTCGAGGAACATCCCCAGAAGCAGGAACAGGACGCAGAACATCGCCATGACCATGAACGGGTCGACGGACGCCTCCCGGATCGAATCGGCGACGAAGCGCGGCACGCCCGACAGGGCCAGGAATTTGGTGAACAACACCGTTCCGATCACGATGAAGAAAATGACGGCGGTGGTCTTGCAGGCGTCCGCGAGACTGTCCCTGAATCGCTCCCACGTCATTTCGCGGTTGGCGACGGCGACGACGGCGGTCAGGAACGCGGCTGCGGCGCCGGCCTCGGTCGGGGTCATGGTGCCGGTGTAGATGCCGGTGATGACGCCGAGAATGATGACCGGAAGCGGCCACACCTCCCAGATCGCGCGCCAGGTCTCTTCCCGCGTGAAGGGCCGGTCGGGCAGGGGGGCGAGGGAGGGATTCCGGCGCACGCGGACGTAGACCATCGCCGAATACACGGCGGCGGTCAGGAGGCCCGGAACGATTCCGGCCATCAGGAGCTTGCTGATCGACTGTTCGGCGTACCAGCCGTAGAGCACGAAGGCGACGCTGGGCGGGATCAGCGCGCCGAGCGTTCCGGCGGCCGCAACCACGCTGGTGGCCAGCGCCTTGTCGTAATTGTGCTTCAGCATTTCCGGGATGGCGAGCCGTCCCATCGCGGCGGTCGTCGCCATCGACGATCCGGACACCGCGGCGAAGCCGGCGGCCGCAAAATTCGTCGAGATCGCCAGTCCCCCGGGGATTCCCCCGATGATGACGCGCGCGGCGGCGAACAGCCGCGCCGCCATTCCGGTCTTCTGCGCGATGGTGCCCATCAGAAGGAACATCGGGACGGCGGACAGCGTCCAGGACGCGCTGAAGTCGTAGGGCACGTCGCCGAGGGCCCCGAACGCCGCGCGCTCGCCGCGGATGATCCAGAGGCCGCCGACGGACACGACGCCCAGCGAAACGGCGATCGGCACCCGGATCATGAGGAGGAGGAGCATCACGCCGATGCCCGCGAAGCCGATTTCGAGATTGCTCATCCGTCGGCTCCGGCGCGCCCGTCGGATTCGCCCCGGATCGCGATTCGGACCTCGTCGACAAATTGCAGCAGGCACCATGCCGCCGTCAGTCCGAAACCCGCGACCGGGAACCACCGTCCGGGCCAGACCTCGTACTGAAGCTCGATATTCGTCGACAGCTCCCGCACCTGCGTCTTCTCGACGGCGACTTCGAATCCCTTCCAGAACAGGATTGCCGTGAACGCGAACCCGAGGAGCAGCGCAAAGGCGTCCAGAGCCCGCTGCGCGCGCTCAGGCAGTCGGTGGGTGAACAGCTCGATGAAGACTTGGGAGCGGTCCCGCTGCGCGAGCGCGAGCGGGAGAAACACCACCGCGACCATGTAGTAAAGGCTGACCGTCTCGAGGGTTCCGAACAGCGGATACCGGAAGACCAGCTTGGAAAAGACGTCGGCCGAGACGTGGAGCATCATCAGCCCCGCGGCGACGATCGCGAGGATCGTCAACGCCCGGCTGAGACGGTCGATCGCGGATCGGATCATGGAGCGAGTCCGGGAGAGCCGCGCCGCCGGTGCGAGCCCGGCGGCGCGGCGTCAACGGGTCAGAGCCTCGAATACACGTCCTGGACCAGGCGCTCGCGCACGAGAGCCGGATCGTTGCCCGCGTCCTCCACGATGGCGTTCCACTTCGCGACCGCCGCCTCGAAGCCGTCGAGGATCGCGGCCGGATCCGCGATGCTCTTGCCTTCCCCCCAGGCCTGGACGCTTGCGCGCTCCTGCGCGAACCAGGCTTCCATCGTCGCGCGCATGGCCTCGGTCGGCTCCGCCCAGACGACGCCGCGAGAGATCGCCTCCTCGCGGATTCCGGCCGCCTTGCCCATGCCGTTCGCGGCGGTCTGGGTGACGAGCGTCGGCAGCGCGTCGAGAACGATCTGGCGATCGGCCGCGTCCATGTCCTGCCAGACGTCCTCGCTGATCCCGAAGACCAGTCCGTTGTTGTACTGTCCGACCGGCAAGTCGACGATGTACTCGACCACGTCCCAGAGGCTGTAGGCCTGCAGCCAGAAGCTCGACGCCACGGCGCATTCCACCTGGCCCCGCTGCATCGAATCCATCACCTCTACCGTCGGCGTGTTGACCGGCGTCGCGCCGATGAATTCGACCAGCCGGAGATTGGCCGACGCCGCCCGGATCGACTTGTCTTCGAGATCCTCGAAGCCGGAAATCGGGTTCTTGCACATCAGGTAGAATTGCGGCGTGCCGGCATAGGCCAGCGCGCGGACGCCGTGCCCGGCGGCTTCGGCCAGGCAATCGGGACAGTCGTTCAGCACGAAATCCGTCACCGCGGCCGAAATCGAGAGCGGGTTCGCCTTGATCGACGAATACTGGGTGATCATGGAGTCGATCGGCATCTCGGCCTGGTAGATCGCTCCGGCGATATAGCCCACGTCGACCAGCCCGTCGCCGATGGAACCGAGCACGGTGCGCATCTTGACGACCGTACTGTCGTAATGCGTCTCGAACGTCACGGAGCCGCCGCTCGCCGCCTCGACCTCGGCGACGAACTGGTCCATCGCCTGCGACGCCGGGTCGGTCGAGGGCGCCCAGGATCCGTAGGTCAGTTGGGTCTCCGCCAGAGCGGCCGGCGTCGCGATCGCCAATGCGGCGACCGTCGTCAATGTCTTCTTCATGGTTGTCGTTCCCCTTTGCTTGAGATCGGGCCGTTTCGCGCCCGTTGCGCCTACCCGTCCATGTTCAGGATCAGCGTCTTGAGTTCGGTAAACGCCTCGACGGTCGCCCATCCGCCCTCGCGCCCCATGCCGGATCGCTTGATCCCGCCGGCCGGGGAGTTGGGCATGACGGAGTAGCCGTTGATGCCGACCGAGCCGGTTCGCATCGCCCGCCCGACGCGAAAGGCGCGAGTGAGATCGGCGGTCCACACGCCGCCGGACAAGCCGTAGTCGCTCGCGTTCGCGATGCGCACCGCCTCGTCCTCGGTCTCGAACGGGATCACCGAGAGGACCGGTCCGAAGATCTCCTCGCGGGCGATGGTCATGTCGTTGGAGACGCCGGCGAACAGCGTCGGATTGATCCAGTTGCCGTCGGCGAGGTTCCCGCCCGGGCGATCGCCTCCGAAGACCAGTTCCGCGCCTTCCGAGCGGCCGCTCTCGACGTATCCCATGATCCGCTCGACCTGGCGTTCGGAAATGATCGGCGCGGAGGTGGTCGCCGGGTCGAACGGGTCGCCGAACCGGACTTCGCCGACTTGCGCCCTCGCGTGTTCGACGAACTCGTCGAGGATCGAGCGGTGCACCACCGCGCGGGACGGCGTCGAGCAGACCTGACCGGACAGGAAGGTGGAGGAGAGCGCCATCGTCGACCTCGCCGCCGTCTCCACGCTGCGCGCGTCGGGGAAGATCAGCGAGGCCGACTTGCCGCCGAGCTCGAGCGTCGTGCGCTTCATGCCGCGCCCGGCGGCGGACAGGATGCTCGCTCCGACGCGAGGGCTGCCGGTGAACGTCACCTTGTCCACGCCCGGATGGCCGGACAGCGCGGCGCCGGTTCGGGGACCGCCGGTGACGAGATTGAACGCGCCGGGCGGCAGGTCGCCGTCGGCCAGGATCTCCGCCAGCTTCAGCGCCGCGAGATTGGCCAGCTCCGACGGCTTCAGCACGACGGTGCAGCCCGTGGCGAGCGCCGGCGCGACCTTGAGCGCGAACATCATGATCGGCGCGTTCCAGGGAACGATCGCGGCGACTACGCCCACCGGGTCGCGGTAGGTCATGAAGTGCAGGTTCTGGGCGTCGGTGTATTGCGGGTAGGTTTCGCCGGTGATCTTGTCGATCCAGCCGGCGTAGTGGTCGAATATGTCCGCCGCGGTGACGGCCGAGACCCGGGTCTTCAGGCTGAAACGGATCGGGATGCCGTTGTCGAGCGTCTGCAGGTGACCGAGTTCCTCCGACGCGTCGAGAATCCGCTCGACCAGCGCCTGCATCGCCCGCTTGCGCTCTCGCGCCCCCATGCGCGGCCAGGGTCCCTCGTCGAAGGCCGCTCTCGCGGCGGAAACGGCCCGGTTCACGCCCTCCGCGCCCGCTTCGGGGATCTGCGCGACCGTTTCGTTCGTAGAGGGGTGAATCTGGGCGAACTGCGGCAGGTCTCCGCCTTCCCATCGTCCGTCGACGAACAGGCGACCGTCTCCGACGCCCCATCGCGCCTTTTGCTGCAGAACGCTGCTCGGCATGTTCGCTCCCCGTTTGTTCTGTAATGCGGGATTACTCCCATCTATTGCAAAAATCAAGCGCCGCGCTATGCATAGCCGGACGGGTTCCGCCGCTAGGAGGGGTGATGGCAGACTACGTGATCGTCGGCGCCGGCTCCGCCGGATGCGTCCTCGCCAACCGGCTCTCGGAAGATCCGTCGAATTCGGTCGCGCTGCTGGAAGCGGGCGGCGTCGACCGCTCGCCGATGATTCACGTCCCCGTCGGCAGCGGCGAGTTGATCCGCAAGGGCGCCCTGGGTTGGAACTTTCGCACCGAGCCGGATCCGGCGTTCGGCGACCGGGAGATCTTCTGGCCGCGCGGCAAGGTGCTGGGCGGAAGTTCGTCGATCAACGGGCAGGTCTACGTGCGGGGGCACCGGTCGGATTTCGACCGCTGGGCGCAGCTCGGAAACGACGGGTGGTCTTCGGAAGCCGTCCTTCCGCTCTTTCGCCGAATCGAGGGGCATGCGGACCGTGCCGGCCCGGAACACGGGCAGAGCGGCGAATTGCGCATTACGCGGGGAACGCTCGATAACCCGCTGTTCGAAGCGTTCGCGGAAGCCGGAGAGCAGGCCGGCTATCGCGCGACGGACGACTTTAACCGGGAACCGCAGGAAGGGTTCGGCCGGTTCGACTTCACGACCTGGAACGGGCGCCGCCAGAGCGCGTCGGTCGCCTTCCTGCGTCCGGTTCGCCGCCGCGCCAACCTGCGCGTAGCCACCCATGCCCATGCGACCGGAATCGTGATCGAGGAGGGCAGGGCCGCGGCGGTCGTCGCCCGGGTTCGCGGCCGGTCGGTACGCTTCGAAGCCAGGCGGGAGGTGATCCTGGCGGCCGGTACGGTCGGATCGCCGCAACTCCTGATGTTGTCGGGGATCGGCCCCGCCTCCGAACTCGCGAAGCTCGGGATCGTCCCTCGCGCCGATCTCCCGGGGGTCGGCGCCAATCTGCAGGATCACGTGCAATCGCCCCTCCTGTTCGCCTGCAACGAACCGATCACGATGCATCGGCTGATCCGGATCGACCGGGCCGCACTGCTCTTCGCCCGGGCCCTGTTTCTGAAGTCCGGCCCGTTCGCGCAGTTCCCGGTTCAGGGCGGCGCCTTCACCCGATCCCGCGCCGATGTCGAGATTCCGGACACGCAGTGGCATTTCGGCATCGCGCTCGGCGTGCGGCGCGCGCGCTGGCCCGGACGGAGATCGACGACCGATCCGCTCGACCGGGACGGGTTTGCGCTCGCCCCGTGTCTCCTGCGCCCGAAGAGCCGGGGACGAATCGCGTTGCGCTCCGCCGACCCGACGGAGAGGCCCCGGATCGACGCGGGCTATCTCTCGGACGACGCCGACCGGCGGTTCTTCCGGGGCGCCCTGCGGGAAGGGCGCCGGATCGCCGGGCAGCCGGCTCTCGCCCGCTATGTCGAGGCCGAGTTGATGCCCGGCGACGAAGTGCGGACCGACGACGAACTGGACGCATACGTCCGGCAGACCCTCGCAACCTGCCATCACCAGGTCGGAACTTGCAAGATGGGGGTCGACGGAACGGCGGTGGTCGATCCCGAGCTGCGCGTCGTCGGCGTCGCCGGGTTGCGCGTGGCGGACGCCTCGATCATGCCGACGATCGTCGGCGGCAACACCAACGCCGCGGCCATGATGATCGGCGAGAAGGCGGCGGATCTGATTCGGGCGGCTGCGCGGTAGCCGGACGTAACCGACGCCGAACGTTTCGCCCTGCTGCTCCGTCGCGTGTCTCGCGTTTTCGCTGCGCACCGAATTCGCGAGCCGTCGAGACGGACCCGCAGAAACGGCGGACCCCGGACGGGAAGCGAGGCCGAACGACCGGGGCCGGCGCGGCTCGGGCCCGTCTACGCTTTCTCGACGCGGCCGCCGACGCTTCCCGGCGGCCAACTCTCGCCGCCGAAGGCTCCCGCCGGCGCGGCCCGCTCGATGGCCGCGACCTCCTCCCGCGACAGGACGACGTCGAGCGAGGCGGCGTTCTCCTCGAGCTGTTCCACCGTCGTGGCGCCGGTGAGCGGCACGACGCGCACGGGGGCGGCGCGGCACCAGGCGAGCGCCAGCTGGGCTGTCGTGCACCCCTTCGCGTCCGCGAGGTCGCGTACCGCGTCGACGACGGCGAGATTGCGGTCGAAGTTCTCGCCCTGGAACCGCGGCGAGAGGCGTCGCCAGTCGTCCTTCGCAAGGTCGTCGATCGAGCGGATCCTTCCGCTCAGGAATCCGCGCCCGAGCGGGCTGTAGTTGACCAGCGGGACGCCCAGCGCCGCGAGATCCGGGAATAGCGCCTCCGGGTCCCGGTGCCAGAGGGAGAACTCCGACTGCAGGGCCGACACCGGATGCACGGCGTTGGCGCGGCGAAGGGTCTCCGCTCCGACCTCGCAGAGCCCGTAATGGCGAATCTTGCCCTCCCGGACCAATTCCGCCAGCGCGCCTGCGGTCTCCTCGACCGGGGTCTCCGGGTCGAGGCGATGCATGTAGTAGAGGTCGATCACGTCGCACCCGAGCCGCTGCAGCGACGCCTCGCAGGCCCGCTTCACGAAGTCCGGCTTGCCGTTCAGCCTGCCCGAAATGCCGCTCGCGTCGCCTGCTTCGCGATCGACGCCGAACTTGGTCGCGAGTACGGCCCGGTGGCGTTTGCCCCGGAGCGCCCGGCCCACCGCCTCCTCGTTGCGGAAGGGTCCGTACGCGTCTGCGGTGTCGATCAGCGTGACGCCGAGGTCCAGCGCCCGCCCGACGATCGCGTCCGGGTCGGCCGCGGCGCTGTCGTCGCCGTAGAACTCGGTAAACCCCATGCAGCCGAGGCCGAGCCGCGGGAGGGCGAGATTCGGGGGCGGTGGGCTCGACGCGTCCGGCATTGCCGCGCCCTCACATCGAGTTGGGCAGGTAGAGCACGAGGATCGGGAAGAACACGATCAGGGCGACGCGAATCAGGTCGACGGCGATGAAGGGCGTCACGCCGAGGTAGATTTCGCCGAGCCTCAGTTCCGGCGCGACGCTCTTCAGGACGAAGACGTTCATCCCGTAGGGCGGCGTGATGAGTCCGATTTCGACGACCATGACCAGCAGGATGCCGAACCAGATGGGGTCGTACCCGAGTTCGCGGATGACCGGCACCATGATCGGCACGGTCAGAAGGATGATCGCCAGGCTGTCCAGGAACATCCCCAGGATTACGTAGCCGAGAATGACGACCAGCAGGACGGTGCCGGGATGCCAGGGCAGGTCGCCCACGAAGGAGGCGAAGTTCTGCGGCGCGCGGGTGACGGTGAGGAAGTAACCGAAAATGACCGCACCGATGGCGATGATGAAGATGGCGCCGGTCAGGCGGGTCGCTTCCTTGAGGGATTCCAGCGTGTTGGCCAGCTTCAGGCGGCCGCGCAGCACCCCGATGACGAGCGTTCCGCCGGCGCCCATGGCCGCGGCCTCGGTCGGGGTGAAGAAGCCGACGTAGATTCCGCCGATCACGAACGCGAACAGGACCATGACCGCCCAGACTCCGGTCAGCGACCGCAGGGCCGGGCCGAGGCGGAAGCTGCCTGACGGCGGGCCGATCTCCGGCTTCCAGTTGGTCAGCGCCGCGATTACGCCGGCGTAGAGGACGATGGCCAGCAGCCCGGGAATCAGCCCGGCGATGAACAGCCGCGCGATGTCCTGCTCGGTCATGATCCCGTAGACCGCCAGCACGATCGACGGCGGGATCAGGATTCCGAGCGTGCCGCCGGCGGCGATGGTTCCCGAAGCGAAGGACGGGCGGTATCCGTAGCGCAGCATTTCGGGCAGCGCGACCTTGCCGAGCGTGGCGGCCGACGCGACGGACGATCCGCAGATCGCGGCGAACCCGCCGGAGGCGAGGATCGTCGCGAGCGCCAGCCCGCCCCGGCGGTGCCCCACCCAGGCGTTGGACGCGCGGAAGAGCTCCTGGCTCAGCCCCGAATGAGTCGCGAAGGTCCCCATGAGAATGAACAGCGGAATCACGCCGAACACCTCGTCCGTCGCGGTACGCAGCGGGGCCTGGCCGAGGATGTTCAGGGCCGGGTTGAAGGCGATCAGGACGCCGAACCCGCCGAACCCGACGAGCGTCATCGCGATGCCGATCGGAACCCGGAGCAGCATCAGTCCGAACAGGACGCCGAACGCCAGGAGCGCGATCAGTTCTCCGCTCATTTGGCGTCGTCGCGACGGCCCGAGAGTGCGAGCCAGGCGTTGCGTGCGGCGAAGAGAAGCGCGACGAAGAAGGCCGCGGACGCAGCGGCGTAGAAGTACCAGAGCGGGACGCCGATGTCCTGCGTACGGATACCGTTGCCGTACGCGTCGACCACCTGCACCCACAGGCGCCAGCACAACAGGGCGAGAACGGCGAAGGTCGCTACGGAGCCCGCCAGGTCGAGCATGCGCCGCCCCCTGTCGCCCAGCGCCTGGTAGAGGAAATCGGCGGTGATCAGCGACCGCCACGCGACGGCGCCGGCGATGCCCCAGAACACCAGGATTCCGAGGAACATGCGCGAAAAGTCGAAGGCGTCGGGAATGATGATCCCGAATGCCTGTCGCGCGATCACGGCGCAGAAGATCACCGTCATCACCACGAACAGGGCGACGGACCCGATCAGCTCCGCGATGTCCCGAAGGCGGCGCACGGGCGGGCCTCCTTACGGCAAACGGGCGGCTTACGGCAAACGGGCGGCGACCGTCCCGCCGCCCGTTCGCGTCGTCACGTCGTCAGTAGGCTGCGCCTGCCGCTCCCAGCGCGTCGAGCAACTGGTCCAGGGCCGCCCTCGGGTCGTCGATCTCCTCGGCGACGTCCTCCATCCAGAACTCGCGGATCGGCATGCTGGCCGCGATCCACTCCGCCTGCGCCTCGGCCGGAACCTCGTAGAAGACGTGACGGTCGTCGGTAGCGGCCAGAATTTCGTTGGCCTCGATTTCCCAGTCCGACCACAGGCTGTTGATCGTCCGCGACCATTCGGGCGTGCAATGGCTGTCGACCGCGGCCTGACCCTCGGCCGAGAGGCCCTCGTAGGTGTTGCGGTTCAGCACGACGGCGGCCGGCACGGCGTAGAAGATCATTTGCTGGTGGAAGAACACGGAGCGGTCCATTCCGAACGGGATCAGCGTACGGGTCGGGAACGCGATGCCGTCCAGCATCCCGCGCTCGAAGGCTTGCTGGGCCTCCGAGGCCGGGATCGCGACCGGAACGGCGCCGGCTTCGGTGAAGTAGCGCGTGATCAGCGTTCCGGCGGGCCGCATGCGAAGGCCGGCCAGATCCGCGTAGTTCACCACCGCGTCGTTTGCGAAGGACAACTTGCCGTTCGGCGCCATGGTTACGACGCAGAACATGACCTCGGACATTTCCTCGGCGGCGAACTGGTCGTACCACTCGTGAAACACGCCCGACGCCACGGCCGCGTCCGTGGTCATGAAGGGCATCTCCATCACCGCGAAGATCGGAAACCGGCCCGGCTCGAACGCGGGCACGGCCCACGTGATGTCGGCGATGCCGTCGCGCGCCATGTTGTAGTGGTCGCGCGCGTTGCCGAGCTGTCCCGAGGGGTAGTAGTCGATCGCGATTTCCCCGTTCGACGCCGCTTCGAGCGATTCGATCCAGGCCATGAAGCCCGGCGTCGGATGGGTCGTTTCCGGGACCCAATTGCCGAAGCGCAGGGTCACCTCGGCCGAGGATACGGTCGTCGCCGCCAGCAGCGTCGCGCAGGCGGTCAGGAATGTCTTCAGCATGGAAGGCTCCTTCCTTCTAAATTATGGGAGACATTTTATTATGTAGACAGATCAGGCGCTGTCAACGCCTCTTTTCCGAACCGGAATCGTCGGTCCGACTTCCTGGTCGGTCTCTCTGCGGGCGATTCCCCGGCATCGATTCCAAGCGGGCAGTTCGGTCCCAGATCGTAGACGGGGCTGTCAGGACGCGGAGTGCAACGCTCTGGGACAACCAGGCAAATCCATGCCCGGGCGTAGCGCATGTCGCAGCCATGGCAGCTGCATGGCCCGTGGCCCGTTGTGCCGAGCTCACGGGCAATTTCGCGGACCCGCGGCAGCGGAAGCGGCATGGCAGCGATCGCCGTCGGCATCGTTCCTCGCCCACGACGGTCACGCGGTATCCCGGGCCGGACGCTCAATCCAGGAGGTCGAGCCCTGGGGTGGGCGGCGAGGTCACGAGAAATCCTCCGTCCGGCGGAGACACGGGAACGGTCACGCCCGAATCAGGACACGCTTCCTCTATCCCGCATTGCGGCATTGTCGGACCGACAGGCCGATGCCGGCGTAACGACTCCGGCGGACTGCGCGGCGGCGGCAAGCGCACGATCCAGCGTCGCGAGCGGCAGCCGCAATCGCAAGGCGAGTTCGAGATAGGTCGCGTCGTAGACCGACAAACCGTACTCCGCGGCGAGGGCCAGCGCCGTTCCCCAAATTCTCGATACTGAAACCGGCTCGATCTCGATGGGCAGGGATTCCAGGCTACTACGGATGACCGAAACCTCGTGCGCCTCGATGCGGCCTCGCTTGGTGGCGGCAAGCAAGACGCTGCCGACCTCCACCGGCCACAAGGAGGGGACGAAGGCACGATCTTCGAGGAGCGAATCGCGCAGACGATCCGTCGCCTCCGTGGCGTCGTCGGGAAATACCCATGCCATGGCGAGCGAACAATCGAGGACGAAGGCCATCAGTGTTTTCGCGCTTCCTCGATCGCCTGCCTTACCGAAAGCCCGTCGAGACTGTGAGTCTTCTGGAATTCCTTCAAGGTATCGATCGCGGCACGAACCTCGTTCGCGTCGTTCGGCCGGTACGGAATCAGCTCTGCGATGCGTCGCCCGTGCCTGGTGATGACGAACCGCTCTCCCGTTTCGACGCGCTGAAGCAGGCTCGGCAAGTGGGTCTTGGCCTCGAAGGCACCGATTTCTGTCACGCCTTAATTCCTCTCCCGTCAATGACACGGATAAACTAGTTGTAGACTAGTTGGAACGAGGAGCTTGGTCAAGTCCTCTCGCACCTGCCAAGTTCGTCGGTCAAGTTGCCGAACCGGCCTCATGGGGCCGATTCGCCATGCCCCAGCGTAATTCCGGGTCGCCGGCTTCGGCGCAACGGCGGCATGCGCGGGCCGTTAGCGTACGCGATTCGGGTAGCCGTGCCCTTCCGGTGGGCCGGTTCGGGGTCTGGACATCGGAATTCGGAGCGAAGAGGCCAAGAGTTCGGTCGCAGTCCGCCTGAGAGGCGGCCCGGCAGGCGATAACGGGATTGAGTCGCGGGGTCCGGTGGGGCCCGGATCAGCGGGGTCGGCGCGCTCGGGCGCCCTTCGCGGCGCCTGGATTCCGCCATGGCGCAGGCGAAAGCCGCACCGAAGGCTGCGCTAGGGTACCGGAACGGCATGGACGAGCGAGATCGCCCGGAAACTACCGGATCGACCGGTCGAGTCCGGAACCCCGCAACGCCCAGTATGCCGTCAGCCGGCGTCGCCGCCGAAGCGCCCGCACTGCATGCCCCCCGCGAGCCCGATCTTCAATTCAACGCGGAGACGAATCCGGTTCGGCCGACGAACCGCGTCCGAAGACCCTCGACCCGTCTGCCGTGTCGTGCTCCACGGCGTTCAAGAGGTGCGCCCCGATCTGGTAGTAGCCGATCAGGGCGGTGAGTTCCACGAGTCCGACCGGGCCGAACCCCGCCATGAACTCCGAATACTCGCGGTCCGAGAGCCGGTCGCTTCGCAAAAGCCCGGCCGCCGCGCGGTAGAGCGCGCCGGCGGCGCCGACGAGGCCCTCGGGCTGCCTGCCCTCGCGGATCGCGTCGATCGTCTCCGCCGGAAGGCCTTCGCGTTCCGCGATCGGAGCGTGGACGAACCATTCGAATTCGCACCGGTGACGCGCGGCGACCATCAGGATGACCATCTCGCTGAGGCGCTTCGGAAACGCGGTATTGAACCGCAGGTGTTCGCCGAGCGCCTGCGCCCGTTCAGCCAGATCGGGGCTGTGCAACCAGAGGGCCAGCGGCCCGGCCACCCGGCCTCTGGGGCCGCTCGCGATCTTGTCGTGAACGGCCCGCTGCCGCTCGTCCATGTCCTCGGGAGCGCCGCGCAACCGTCTCATCGTCTCCTCCCTCTTCGGCCCGGCCGTTCCAGCACGGTCACGACGCAGGCCGCCTCTTCGACCCCGACGAAACCGCCGCCGTTTTCGGCCACGGCGATCGCCGGCTCCTCTACCTGTCGATCCCCCGCCGCGCCGCGCAGCTGGGTCACCAGTTCGTGCAGCTGGATCATCCCGGTTGCGGCGATCGGGTGTCCCTTGGAGACCAGACCGCCCGACGGATTGACCGGAACGCGCCCGCCGAGGGCGGTCTCGCCGGCCAGCGTCGCCGGCCCGCCTTCGCCCCGTGCAGCCAAGCCGAGATTCTCGATCTGCAGGATCTCGCCGAACGACGTCGCGTCGTGCACTTCCGCGAGATCGACGTCTTCGGGCGACACGGCGGCGGCTTCGTATGCGTCCTGCGCGGTCAGGCGCCCGACATGCCGGTCGTAGTCTTCCGGGTCGCGGGCCTGTCCCGATCGCAGCGCGATTCCGCGGACCGCGACTGCGCCCGTCGTCGCCCGCCGGCGTACCCACGAATCGGAGACCACCACGGCCGCCGCCGCCCCGTCGCCGATCGGCGCGCACATCGCGCGGGTCAGGGGGAAGGCCACAGGTCGATCGGCCATGACTTCCTCGAGCGTCATGCCGTGCCGGTACTGGGCCAGCGGGTTCATCACGGAGTTCCGGTGGCACTTGGCCGCCGCGGCGCCGATCTGCTCTGGCGTCGTGCCGAATCGGCGCATGTGGTGCCTGGCGAGCGCCGCGTACATGTCCATGAAGAAGGTATGCGCTTCGCCGTCCCCGTCGGCTCCCTCGTCCGCGGAGCCGGCCAACTCGCGAAAGAGCGCCCGCGCCTCGTCGATCCGGGCGATGTCGGTGCCGCCCAGAAAGGTTCGGAACACCGTCGCCTTGTCGACGCCCGGGTAGGACATCTTTTCCGAACCGATCACCAGCGCCGCGTCGCAGGCCCCGGCACGGACGGCGGCGACCGCGTTCCACAGACCCGTCGACGACGACGCACAGGCGTTCTCGACGTTGTGGATCGCCGCGCCCCGGAACCCCATGTCCCGGAGCGCCGCCTGGCCGCGGATCGAGTTCTGACCCTCCATCAGGGCCTGCCTCGTATTGGAGAACCAGACCGCCTGCACGTCTCGCGGCTCGGCGCCGGCGTCGGCGAGCGCGCCCGAAACCGTCTCCTCGGCCATGTCCTTCACGCTCCGGTCCGGGTGTTTTCCGGTCCTCAGCATGTGTATGCCGGCGATGTGCGCGCCCGTCATGCGTCGGACCCGCGTCCGGCCGCCCAGGCTCTGGCGTCCTTGCGCAGCACCTTTCCGATCGGCGAGCGCGGCAGCGCTTTCGAGATGTGGACCCGTTTCGGCGCCTTCACCGAGCCGATCTCCCGCTTGACCCAGGCGATGACCGACTCCGCGTCGGCGCTGGCTCCCGATCGCAGTTCGACCGCCGCCTCGACCCGTTCGCCCCACCTCTCGTCCTCGACCCCGAACACGACCGCCTCGCGCACGGCGGGATGCCGGAACAGGGCGTCCTCGACCTCGATCGGATACACGTTGAACCCGCCGGTGATGACGACGTCGCGGAGTCGGTCCTTTACGTAGAGGAACCCCCGTTCGTCCAGGTAACCGACGTCGCCGGTGTGCAGCCACCCGTCCACGACGGTCCGTGCCGTCTCGTCCGGCATGCCGTGGTAGCCCTTCATCATGAGGGGACCCCGCCCGACGATCTCGCCGGTCTCGCCGGGGCCGAGAATCCGGCCGTCCGGGTCCATGATCTCGACCCGGATACCGGGCGCGACGCGACCGGCCGAGGCGAGATGCGCGTCGTCGGCGAGATCGTCGGCGGTGAGGACCGACATGACGACCGGCATTTCGACTTGTCCGTAGACGGCCTCCAGCTTGCCGCGAAAGAAGGCGCGCGCTTCCCGGACCCTTTCGGGAGGCATGGGAGCGGCGCCGTAGATCAAGTGGCGCAGGTCCGGGAACTCCGGTCGGCGTTCCCCGGCCGCGTCCATGATCGCGTAGATCAGGGTCGGAGGAAGGAAGGTCGTGGTTCCGGCGCCGGTCTCCAGGAGCCGCAACACGGTCTCGGGCGACGGATCCGGCACGAGCCGGTTCGTCCCTCCGGCGGCGAGTATCGGGATCATGAACGTGCCGGCGCCGTGACTGATCGGAGCGACGCAGAGATGCCGGTCTCCGGAGTCGAAGCGGAATTCCAGCGTCATGATCGTGACGAGCGCGTTGACGCAGCGAAAGGTCTGTTCGACGGCCTTGGGCGTTCCGGTGGTCCCGCCGGTGAATTTGAGCCCGTTGACGTCGTCCAGGGTCACCTCCGGCCATGTCGGCCGCCTGCCGGCATGCTCTGCCCGCAGGGCGGCCAGATCCCAGGTTCCGATTCCGGGCGCGCCGCCGATGACCGGAACGTCGAGGCCGGCGAACAGGTCGGCCGTCGCCGGCTCCGTGTAGATCGCGTCGGGCCTGGCGCGGTCGATCAGGGCGTGGGCGTCCGAGACGGAATTTCGGGCGTTGACCGGCACCAGTATGCCCCCTGAGGCATGGACCGCGAGCACCGTCGCCAGGTGTCCCAGCGTGTTGTTGCCGCAAACCGCCGCCTTCGGTCGCGTCGAGCCGGCGATCTCCTGCAGGGCCGAGGCGATCGCGTCGGACTCCGCGAGCAATTGCCGGTAGTTCCAGGTCGTCTCTCCGTCGCTTGCCGCGGGAGCGTCCGGCGCGTAGCGGGCCGCTCGGCGAACGAAGTCGATCGGAAACAAGCGTCAAGCCTCCGCAGACGTCGACAGGACGATCTTGCCGAAATGGCGATTGGCCCGCATGCGCTCCTGCGCCTCCAGCGCGGCGGCGAGCGGAAAGACCCGGTCGATCACCGGGACGATCCTGCCCTCCGAGAGATGGGAGGAGAGGTCCCGAAGCATGGCGTCGCGCACCGCTCGCTTCTCTTCGCGCGAACGGGTGCGAAACGTGACCCCGACGAGGGAGAGGCGCCGCAGCGCCAGCTTGTCGAAATCGACGGTCTGGCAAAACCCGCCCATGCGCCCGACGGAAACGATTCGCCCGCCGAGGGCGGCCGCCTCCATCAGGGCGGGGACCATCCCGGCGCCGACCATGTCCAGGACGACGTCGGCGCCGTGCCCCCCGGTCATGGCCGTCACGGAGTCGGCGAGGGCTCCGGCGTCGCCGGGCAGGACACGGTCGAATCCGACGCCTCTCAGCCGGTCGTCCGGTCTTCGCGCCGTTCCGAGGACGACGGCCGCCCCCATCGCCCGGGCGCACTGGGCCGCCGCGAGGCCCACGCCGGATTTTGCGGCCGCGATCAGCACCGTGTCCCCGGCCTTGAAGTTCCCCGCGGTGACCAAGGCGTCGTGGGCCGTCTGATACCAGACCGCCAGCGCCGCCGCGGGAACGAATTCGACGCCCTCCGGGACGCGGAGCGTCGACGCCTCGTCCGCGGCCGCGTATTCGGCATAGCCGCCGGGCGCCATGGCGGCGACGCGGTCTCCCGGCCGGAACGCGTCGACGCCGGATCCCGTTTCGACGACCCGGCCGGCGACCTCGAGACCCGCGATCACGGGGCCGGAGACGCGGTAATGCGCCTGGGTGCGCCGCAGGTCCGCGCGATTCAGGCCGGCGGCCTCGACCTTGACGAGAACCTGTCCTTCTGCCGGCTCGGGACGGGGCGCAGAGACCGTCTCCAGGGTCGGACCGTCGTCTCCTTCGACGATCGCGACGGCGCGCATTGTCGCCATGAGTTTCGCCTCCTTCGCACAGGGCGGTGCCGGCACCGCGCCTGGCTGACAGCTTACGTCTTGTCTGCGGGGCAAGACCAGTCCTGCATATTAGAACAACTGGCGGCGGTCGGGTGCGCGGCGACTCGGGCACGCCTCGCGCGACCCGAAACGGCCGCCGACGAGTCTTCGGAAGCGCGTTCGGCGACGACCCGGGCATGCGGCGCATTGGGGGCACGAGACTCTTGAACGCCAAGTCGCGACCTTGGCTGGATCTCATGCCGGTTCCGGTCTTGCCGGCGGGGGCGCTCCGTTCTCGCGCGGTCGCGAAGTCTGTGCGGCAATGTCCCGATTCGCGCGAGTGCCGTCCCTGAAGCCGGGATTTCTATGCCCGCTTCCGCTCGAGCGACAGACGAAACAATCGTGCGGACACCGGCTCCAGCGCCTCCGGGTCGGCAAACTGCGGTTCGATCCGGTCAACCGATTTCAGCGCATTCAGGAATTCGCCCCGTTTCGGCGGAGCGGTTCCGGAAGGACAGGATTTCCCCCGAGCCATGCGCCGTTCTTCAGGCACGACACGAACTGGCTCGCCGCTCGTGCAGATCGGTCGTTGCCGTTACGGCTTCGAGAGAGTCGTAGTGGCGCTCTCCGTTGGATATCTCAAGTTCCCGGTAGACCGGACGGTCTTCGTCTCTGCCTGCCAGCTCGAATGCGATCATGCGGCGGCTCGCCCTCGCTTGTGCCGATCCAGGTAGTTCTCGACGTCCTTCCGCCGAATGCCGCTATTCCGGCTGACCGTCCCGAGAATGAAGGAAATCTTCCGTTCGCGGACGTCTTCCTCGGTCATGTTCTCGCCCATGGCCCTGAGCCTCGAATAGACTTCCTCCGCCGTGTACTCGTTCGGGTCTCGGGTCTTCTCACCGGTCAAGGTTTTCTTCTCGGTCAGGGTCGTCTCCCTGCTCGGACATCGCGCATCACCCCGGTCGGATCGATTGCGACGACGCTCGAACCGGCTGACGAATTGCACGCGTAGCATATGTGGGATACGTCGCCACAGGCGGATTCCGAGGAAGGTGCGCGGAAGGTGCCGTCGATGCGGGTCCGACCCGACGGCACCGCTTCGCTGCGGATGCGCGGGGCACGGACATCGCGATCTTATCCACCGAAGCTCGGACGGCAGATGGACTTCCGGGCGAGATGCCGCATGGGAGCACAAACGCTCTGCGCCACGGACGTCGTCGGTCCTGTCGGATAGCGTGACGGAAGAGTCGGGCATGTCGCTGGGTGCCGTTCGCCTTCAGGGACGGAACGCGCCCGCCCGTCTCCGTCATCCGGCCTTGCGAATCGTCGCTCGCCGCCCGCAGCCGCAGTCGACTGCTCGAGAGGTTCCTTGACACTCGTAGGCATGTCTGTACGGTAAGACGAGTTCTGCCTATTAGAACAAACGGCGGCAAATGGGTGCGCGATGACTCGGGCTGGACCGGCGCGGAACGGGAGCGTGGCGGAGGAGACCGTTGCGGCGCATCCGGCGAACCTACGGGATCTCGGCGGGCGCGTGACCGAAGGCCGGGACGTCCGGGTTGCGGGATGCGATCCGACTCGCCGGCGCGTCGTCGTCGGTCCGGTTCTCGCCGACCGCCGCGAGATGCCTGCCGGCGGGTTCGCCCGGCGGATTTCGCTGCTCCGGTCCTCGGAACTTGCTGGGAATCCCGGTTCCCGACCCGATCCCCTGTCGTAGCCGGCGTAATGAAGCGGAACTCCCGGATCGCCGACGTATCGTCCGGCGCTGCCCTGAGCTCGTCGCGCGTGGACGGGCTGTCGCCCGACCTGCAGTCGCAGGCAGCCGCCTATGCGAAGGCGCGAGTCGAGCAGGGCGTGGACGACGAGACCTTCGATCTCGCCGGAGCGCGGGCCGCGCTGGAGGCAAGCGCACGCGGCAGAGACACGGCCTCCCGGTTTCGCACGGAATACGCCGGCGAACTCGCGATCCGCACCGTGCCCGGTGAGGAGCCGGCGCTGCTCTACCTGCACGGGGGAGGCTTCGTCGGCGGTACGATCCGCACCCACGGGCACATCGCGCTGCGGCTCGCCGAAGCCCTGGGTACGTCCTTGGCCTTTCCCGAGTATCGCCTCGCGCCCGAGCATCCGTTTCCGGCCGCGTTCGACGACGCCGAGCGCGCTCTCTCCTGGCTCCCGGGCGAGGGTCCCGTCGTCGTCGCCGGGGACTCGGTCGGGGGCGCGCTGGCGGTTCACCTCGCCCTGGGTCATCCGGACCGACGACGGATCGGCTGCCTGGCCCTGCTGGCTCCGATGCTGGCGTTCGATATCGGGTCGTCCGGCTATCTGCGGACCCACGGTCGTGCGCGCGAGATGATCGCCCTGGCCGCCCCGCCGGAGCGTCGCGGCGATCCGCGGCTGAATCCCCTGACGCAGGATCTGTCCCGGCTGCCCGCTACCCTGATCCAGATCGGCGGCGCCGACTACGTGAAGGCCGACGGGCTCGCGTTCGCGAATGCCGCGGTCGCGGCGGGGGCGCCGGTGGCGCTGGAGCACTGGCCCAACATGCCGCACGTCTGGCACCGGTATTCGCCCGACGCGCCCGAAGCCGAGCGGTCTCTCGAGCGCGCCGCCGCTTTCCTGTCGGCTCACGCCCGGGCGACTGCGTACGATCCCGCGAACTGACGAGGGGACAGCCGCGGACCGACGTGCCGTGCCGCGCATACGCTACGCCCCTCGCACCGAAGACCGGGGATCGCGACGGGCACGGATTTGCGCATTGCGAAAGGACGAGAGACATGACGACTTCGAACCGCGTGCCTCGCATGTCGGACGGCGTCTACCACGACATGCTGTCCCCCGAGGAAGTGCTGTCGGTTCGCGCCGAGGTCCGGGAGTTCGCCGAACGCGTGGTGCGGCCGCGCGCACGGGAGATCGGCGAGGCGGACGAATCGGTCGAAAACTTTCCGCGTGACGTCTTCGACGCCATGGGAGAGGCGGGCCTGTTCCGGATCCCGTTCGCGGCGGAAGACCGGGGCAGGGGTCTCGAGCACCGGGTCGCGTCGACGGCGACCGCCATCGAGGAACTCTCGTACTATTCCAATTCGGTCGCGGCGGTCTACGACGTGCACTGCATCCTGGCCGGACGCACGCTGGAGCGCGCCTCGCGGGAGTTGCGCGAGGAATACCTGCTTCCCGTGACCTCAGGCGCCAGGATCGGAGCTTTCGCCACGACGGAGCCGGAGGCCAGCACGGACCTCTCCCGCCGGGCGATCCGGACCTTCGCGGCGCGCAAGGGCTCCGTCTACGTCGTGAACGGCCACAAGCGATGGATCACCAACGCGCCGGTGGCCGATTTCGTCGTCATGCTCTGCGACAGCGACGACGGTCTGGTGATGCTCCTGATCGACCTGAAGTCGCCAGGCGTCCGGGTCGGCGCTCCGGACCGCAAGCTGGGCAATCGCGGCCAGCTGACCGGCGACGTCTACCTCGAGAACGTCGAGGTGCCGGAGAGCCGCCGGATCGGCGCGCCGGGCGAGGGGCTGCGGGTCGCGCTGCAGACGCTGACCTACGGACGGATCGGCATTGCGGCCACCGGCGTCGGAATGGCGCAGGCCTGTTTCGACGAGGCCATGGCGCATCTGAAGACTCGCCGCGCCTTCGGCAGGCCGATCGGCGCCAACCAGTACTGGCAATTCAGGATGGCCGAGCGCGCCACCGGCATCGAGAACGCGCGCAACCTCTATCTCAAGGCGTCGCTGAGAATGGATCGCGGAACGGAGTTTCCCGAGCCGGAATCGGCGATGGCCAAGTTCTACGCCACCGAATTGGCCGTCGACATGGCGCGGGACGCGGTGCAGGCCATGGGCGGCTACGGCTACATGCGCAGCCTGACCCATGACGATCGCCACAGCGCCGTCGAGACGATGTACCGCGACGCCAAGATCGCGGAAATCTACGAAGGGACGAACGAGATCCAGCGGCTCGTCGTGGCCCGCGCCCTGTTCGGCAAGGAACTGACCGGCTGACCGCGCGGCGGTACGCAGGCCTCGTCCGGATCTTCGCGCGGCTCGCCCGTTCAGACCTCCAGGTTGAACATGATCGTCTTCAACTCGGTAAAGGCTTCGATCGAGGTGAATCCGCCTTCGCGCCCGAGACCCGAGCTTTTGAATCCGCCGAACGGCGAGTTCGGCATGAATGCGTAGCCGTTGACGCCGACGGTGCCGGTGCGAAGCGCCAGTCCCACGCGCCAGGCCCGACCCGGGCTGCCGGTATAGACGCCCGAGGACAGGCCGTATTCCGAGTTGTTGGCGATGCGGATCGCTTCCTCCTCGGTTTCGAAGGGGATGACCGACAGGACTGGTCCGAAGATCTCCTCCTGCGCGATGACGGCGTCTTCCGGGACGTCCGCGAACAGGGTCGGATTGAACCAGTTGCCTGCGCTCAGGTCGCCGCCCGGGCGGTCGCCTCCGAAGACGAGGCGCGATTCGCGCTGACCGTGATCGACGTAGCCTTCGATCCGCTCCAGCTGCCGGGCGTTGATGATCGGCGACGACGTCGTGGAGGCGTCGAACGGGTCGCCGAAGCGAACCAGTTCGGTCTGCGCCCTGGCGTGGTTCACGAATTCCTCGTAGACGTCGCGATGCACGAGCGCCCGGCTGGTCGTGGAACAGACTTGGCCGGAGAGGAACATGGACATCATGCCCATAACCCGGAAGGCGGCGGCCTTGAGGTCCGGCACGTCCGGGAACACGATCGCCGCGCTCTTGCCGCCCAGTTCCAGGGTGACGCGCTTCAGCCCCTTGGCCGCGACCGCCTGTATGTGTTCGCCTACGGCGCGGGAGCCCGTGAAGCAGACCTTGTCCACGCCCGGGTGGCGGACCATGGCGTCGCCGGTCGCGCCGTCGCCGGTCAGATACTGGAAGACGCCCGGCGGCAGGTCGGCCTCCTGGATCAACTCCGCCATGCGCGTGCTGGCCAACGGCGCGTATTCGGAGGACTTGAGCAGGATCGTGCAGCCGGCCGCGAGCGCTGGAGCGACCTTCTCCGGCATCTGCAGCAGCGGAGCGTTCCACGGGGTGATCCCGAGCGTGACGCCTACCGGCTCGCGCACGGTGACGAAGCGCATCGGCACCGTGCCGGAGAACTGCGGGTAGGTCTCTCCGTTGATCTTGTCGATCCAGCCGGCGTGATGGCGGAAGATCTGCGCGCCGAGGGCGCCGGTGAACCCCATACCGGCGCACGTCCGATAGGGAATTGCGTTGTCGAGCGTCTGCAGGCGAGCGAGTTCGTCCGCATGCGCCTCGAACAGGTCGGCGATGCGAAGCAGCACCCTGGTGCGGTCGGCGGCCGCCATGCTCGGCCACGGGCCTTCGTCGAAGGCCTTGCGCGCCGCCTCGACCGCGCGGTTCACCTCGACGTCGTCGGCCATCGGGATGGCGGCCGTCACCTCGTTGGTGGCCGGATTGCGGTGTTCGTGACTGCGGGTGCCGACCGGATCGACCCAATCTCCGTCTACGAGGAACCGATTGGAGGCGACGCCGAGGGCGTCCCGAGTATCGAGCACGGATAGAGTCATCGTTCTTGTCTCCACGCTTGGATTGTCGGAAGGAGCGCGGGCCGGCTCTCGCTAGCGCGTGCAGAGTTGGCGAGAATCTCCCGCCGCCGTAGCCGGCGGGGGCGCGTGTCCGGGTTCCGGACACGCTCGCAGAGAGCCGCGAGGATAGCCGTCTTGTCGCCCGGCGGCTTCGCCGGCACGGTCCCGTCGCCGCTCCTGGGAGGCGCCGATTCCGGAGGCGACACGCCGTGCCTCGTCCGACGCTCGTCCTCGGTCGCGTACGTCCTGACGTCGAGCGTTCGACTCGGGAGCAGGCAGCCACCGCTCGAGGCTCGACGCGCTGCCCGCCGGACGACGTCTTCACGCCGTTGCCGATGCGCGTCGACGCCGACGGATGCGCCGCGACTTCCGCCGCGCGTGACGAAGGGGGAGTCGTGCGTCTCCTCGGCACGTCGCATCCGTCCGGTTTCCGGGACCGGGCCGGGGCGGCGGAGTCCCGCACGGTCCAAGTCTTTCTCGACGAAACTCGCGAACGGTCTCACACCTGACTCCCGCAAGGCAGACTATATGATAGACGGCGTTCCATAATTTAGACCGATCTTCGGTGTCGATCAAGTCGGAATCTCTTCGAACGCCTGCGAGGACAGGCAGGGCACGGCGCAGACGACCCGGTACGGAAAGGCGGTTGCGCCCCGGAAAGGAAGGTCCGACCGCCGAGGCAGACGTCATCTTTCCGTACGTCGAACCCGGTCGACCTGGCCAGACCCCTATAGCAGGCTGCAGGCGCTCGCAGGCCGGCGCAAGGGACGGTCGAGCGTCCGCGTCGACGTTCCGCGGGGTGTCTGCCTCGATCGGCCCGGAGGAGGCTCCGGACCGGCAGGGGTCGAAATTGCGGACTACCGCCGATAGGAGGCACCCTATTCGCGAACCCGTCCAGGCGAGACGCGGCGCGAGGATCTCGAAGCGCTCGGCACGAGTGCGTCGGAACTGGCGCGACGGATCGACCTGCCGGCAAATCGAGTCACGGGCATTCGCAACGGTCAGCGAGCAGTGACCGGCGATACGGCGTTGCGCCTCGGGCGCTTTCTTGGCGCGTCGGCGGAATTCTGGCTAATTCTGCAGAAGTCCTGCGTAATTGCGGCTCGCGGAACGCAAGTCCGGGGCTGCGATCGGCCGACCTCCCGCCCGGGCCGACTCCGGGAGTCGGAAAGCGTTCGGACGAATCGTCGAAGGCGACGGCCGGCCGTCGGGCGGAGACCCCTGCGACGAACCGGGACGGCCGGTTGACTTCCGCCCTGACGCCTGCGTTAGCGGCCACGGATCGATTGCAGTATCATGGCCCGGAGCATGTGCGGGCAATCGCTGGCTGCGCCGCCTGGCAGGCCGCGTCCGATCGTGTCGGTTGTCGGACTATGCGATCGCGCCGCCGCACGGTTTCGTGGTTCGCTTGACGGGAGAACGAATGTCGGCACCGGTTCGGCGCGAGGCGCTGGAATACGACGCGGTCGTGGTCGGAGGCGGGCCGGCGGGCCTGTCGGCGGCGATCCGCCTGAAGCAGCTCGGCGGCGACGGAATCGAGGTCTGCGTGCTGGAAAAGGGCGCCGAAATCGGCGCCCATATCCTGTCGGGCGCCGTCGTCGACCCGGTCGGCCTCGACGCGCTGATTCCGGACTGGCGGGAGAAAGGGTGCCCGCTCGACTCCCCGGTGACGCGCGACCGCTTCCTGGTGCTCGGCCCGGCCGGTTCGCTCCGGCTCCCGGGCGCGCTCATGCCGCCCCTGATGAGCAACGAGGGTTGCTACGTCGCGTCTCTCGGAAACGTATGCCGCTGGCTGGCGGAGCGGGCGGAAGAGCTCGGCGTACATGTCCTGCCCGGATTTGCCGCGTCGGAGGCGGTATTCGCCGAGGACGGCGCGCTTCGGGGCGTCGTGGCGGGCGAGTTCGGCCTCGGCGAGGACGGCCGACCCGGCCCGGGCTACGAACCGGGTGTCGAGGTTCTCGGCAAATACGTGGTCGTCGCAGAAGGCGCCCGCGGTTCCCTCGCCAAGCGGTTGATCCTCCGCTTCCGCCTCGACGAGGGCCGGGATCCGCCCAAGTTCGGTCTCGGCATGAAGGAATTGTGGGAGCTCGCCCCCGAACGCCACCGGCCCGGCGAGATCGTGCATACCATGGGATGGCCGCTCGGCACGCGCACCGGCGGCGGATCCTTCGCCTATCACTTCGGCGAAAATTTGCTCTCGCTCGGATTCGTGGTGCATCTGGACTACGCCAATCCGCATCTCTATCCGTATATGGAGTTTCAGCGTTTCAAGCATCACCCGGACGTCGCCCCGCTCCTCGAGGGCGGACGCCGGATCGCGTACGGCGCCCGGGCCATCACCGAGGGCGGCTGGCAGTCCATGCCGCAACTCTCGTTTCCCGGCGGAGTCCTGGTCGGCTGCGCGGCCGGAATGGTCAACGTCCCCCGCATCAAGGGCACGCACAACGCCGTGCTGTCCGGCAAGCTGGCGGGCGAGTCCGTCTTCGCGGCGCTCGGGGAGGGACGTTCCGGGGACAGGCTCGCCGACTTCGACGAGGCGATCGCGAACGGGGCGGTCGGGCGCGACCTCCGCCGCGTCCGCAACGTCAAGCCGCTCTGGTCCCGCTTCGGACTCGTCGGCGGTCTCGCGCTCGGCGGCGCCGACATGTGGTTCGCCAACCTGTTCGGCGGAACCCTCTTCGGCACCCTTCGTCATCGCAAGTCCGACTCGGAGAGCACCGGACTGGCGAGCGAGTATCCGGCGATCGAATACCCGAAACCGGACGGGAAGATCTCGTTCGACCGGCTCACCAACGTGAGCTATTCGGGGACGGCGCATGCGGAAGGCCAACCGTGCCATCTCCGCCTCGAGGATCCGGACGCGCCCATATCGGCGAACCTGCCCCTGTTCGCGGAGCCGGCGCAGCGCTACTGTCCGGCCGGCGTGTACGAGGTCGTCCAGCGGGACGGAAAGCCCGAGTTCGTCATCAACGCCCAGAATTGCGTCCACTGCAAGACCTGCGACATCAAGGATCCTGCGGCGAACATCACGTGGTCGGTTCCGCAAGGGGGCGACGGACCGAACTATCCGAACATGTAGACGGGGCGGGGAAGTTGACGACATTCGGCGATCGAGTCGGGACGGCGACCGGACGCGGCCGGCCGGCCGGGGGTATCCGAATTGCCGCGGCGTCGTTTCTGCTGGCGGCGTTCGCGACCGGGTGCGGCTTGCCGCCGGACGCGCGCGGTCAGGGCGTGACCGGCGATGCGGTCGCGGACTATCTGCGCGGCCGCACGGCGATCGTCCTCGGCGAATACGACACCGCGGCGGCGGCGCTCACGCCGTTGGCCGCTTCCGACGACGCCTACCTGCCGGTGCTGGACCTGGCCGTATATTCGAACCTGCTCGCCGGCGACTACGAGGCGGCCCTGGAGAGCGCCAGGCGCATGTCCGAAATGCGCGACGGCAGCTGGCCGCACCGCGTGGTGCTGTACTCCGATCTCGTGCGCGACGGCGCCTGGGAGGAAGCGGTGCGAGTGATCGAATCCTACGGCCGCAACCTGTGGGTCGACCTTCTGGCAGCCTGGGCCGAATACGGCGCCGGCGACGTCGAACGGGCGATCGCCCGGCTGCGCCCGCATGCCGCGTTGCTGGCAGGGCCCGAACAGGTGCCGCCGGCGCAGCAGCACGTCCGATACCATCTCGGGCTGCTGGAGCTGGCTGCGGGACGGGAGGCGGAGGGGCTGGAATGGCTCCGGCAGTCCAGGGACTACGCCGCTCCGGGATACCGCGCCGTTCTGGAGAGCGGGTACCGGCTGGAGGGCGAGCAGCTGGAGAGCCTGTATCTGTCGGCGATCCGGAACCACCCGGAGCGCGAGATCTACGAGCGCCTGCTGCTCGAGGAGGCTAGGTCCCGAATCGTCGACGGGCCGATCGACGGGGTCGCCGAAGCGCTCCTGAGCATCTCCGAGATGACCCCCTGGGTCTCCGGGGCCAACGGCGCCCGCGTGCCGTTGCACGTCGCGTCCGAGCTTCGCCCCGACGGCCAGGAGATCGCATACGCGCTAGCGACCCGGCTGACCGGCGACGGAAAATACTCGGAGGCGGTCCGGACGTTGCGCGAGGCCGGATTCGCGGCGAGGGAAATGCGCCTCGCCGAGGCCGACGCACAGCTGCGGCTCGGCGATTTCGACGGAGCGATCGGGATCTACAGCGACCTGCTCGAAGGCAATCCGGAGGAGCCGTGGCTGTACTACACGCTTGCCGAAGCCCATCGGACGAACGAACGGTACGCGGAGGCGGAGGACTGGTACACGAAGTCGCTGGACTCCTACGAGGGGCTGCTGGATTCCCTGGCCGGGTTCGGGATCGCGAACGCCAAGGGCGACATGGACCTCGATACCTGGGCGCTGAAGGGGCAGGGACGGACCCCGCTGGAGCCGCAGCTCGGACCCGTGCCGGAACTCTCGGGGGACGAACGACGCAAGTACATCCGGCTGGTGTCGGATCAGCTTCGCATGGAGCCGCGTCTGTGGAGCGCGTATTTCGGACGCGGGGTCGCGAGCGAGAGGGTCGGCGACTGGGCGGCTGCGGAATCGGACCTGCAGCGGGCCCTGCGCTTGAGCGGCGAGAATCCCAGCGTAGCGAACTATCTCGGCTACTCCTGGATCGATCAGGGCGTCCGTCTGGACGAGGGCCTTGCGCTGCTGCAGGAGGCGCTGCGCCGCAGGCCGGACGATCCGTACATTCTCGACTCCGTCGCCTGGGCGCTGTACCGCAAGGGCGAGTACCGGAAAGCGCTTCCGTTGCTCGAGCGAGCGTTGCAGGGGGCCCCGGGGATCGCCGAGATCTACGACCATCTCGGCGACGTGCTCTGGCGCCTCGGCAACGAAGAGGAAGCGGCGTACCAGTGGAGCCGTGCGCTGACGCTCTCCCCGGAGGAACACATCCGCGAACGCGCCGAGCGCAAGATTCGGTCGGGACTCGGGGTTGCGGACCCGTAGCGAGACCGGCGCTACCGTCCTGGCGCGGGCGAAAGTCAATCTCTGCCTGCACGTGACCGGGCGCCGCTCGGACGGCCTGCACGAACTCGACAGCCTGGTCGCCTTCGCCGGGCTGGCGGACGTCGTATGCGTAGAGCCGAAACAGTCGGGCGTTTCGCTACGGCTCGACGGCGGGTCGCCGTTCGCTTCCGCGGCGCCTGACGGCGAGGCGAACGTCGTCTGGCGGGCGGCGGCGCGTCTGGCGAGGGAGGTCGGGGCCGGCCGGGGCGCGCGAATACGGCTGGACAAGCGAATCCCCGTCGGCGCCGGGCTCGGCGGCGGCTCCGCCGGGGCGGCCGCGACGCTCTTGCGTCTGCGGCGCCTGTGGGCGCCGTCCATGCGGGACGAGACGCTCGCGGCGCTCGGGTTCGGCATCGGCGCCGACGTCCCCGTATGCCTGTTCGGCCGGCCGGCGCGCGTCCGGGGCGCCGGGGAGCGGGTGGATCCGGTCGGGCTGCCCGCCTTCTGGTGCGTCCTGGTCTGGCCCGGCGCCGAAGTCTCGACGGCAGAGACCTTCGCCGCGTTCGCCCGCTCGGGCTCGGCGGCGGGGGAGGGGCTCGGGCCGGTGCCGGAGACGTTCGACTCGGTCTCGCATCTCGCGGACTGGCTTCGGGAGCGGCGCAACGATCTCTTGCGCGCGGCGGAGTTCCAGGCGCCCGGCCTTCGTGCGGTCGGCGGAGTCCTGACGTCTGCCGGAGCCCTTCACGCGGCCATGTCCGGGTCGGGTTCGGCGTGGTGGGGCCTGTTCGCCGGGGAACACGAGGCGCGGCACGCCGTCCGTCGCATCCGGTCCGCCCGCCCGTCCTGGTGGTGCGAGCCGGCCCGCGTCGAGGGCGCCGGCAGGCGCAAGCCCACGACGCCGGTATGATCCGGCGCCGCAGGCGCGGCGCCGTGCCGGCGGTCGAACCGCGCCGGATCGCAGGATTGGAGGAGTTCCGCCATGGCGAACATGGTCGATCTGAGAAGCGACACCCTGACCCGGCCCACCGCGTCGATGCGGAGGGCCATGGCGGAGGCGGAGGTCGGCGACGACTTCTTCGGAGAGGACAAGACGGTGCGGGCGCTGGAGGAGCGCACGGCGGAACTCCTCGGCAAGGAAGACGCGCTCTTCGTCCCGAGCGGCACCATGGCCAACCAGATCGGCATCCATCTCCACACGCGGCCCGGGGACACGGTTCTGGTCGAGGCGGGCGGGCACGTGCTCAACACCGAAGCCGGGGCGCCCGGTCTCCTGTCCGGCGTAGTCATGCGACCGCTCGCCGGGCGTCGCGGGGTGATCGACCGGGACCTGCTGCGTACCGCGATTCCGGCGGTGAGGCCCTATATGGTGAACACCGTGCTCGCCCCGGTCACCCTGCTCTGCGTCGAGAACACCCACAACGCCGGCGGCGGACGGGTATGGCCCCTCGACGTCCTGCGCGAGACGGCGTCCCTGGCTCGCGAAGCCGGCCTCCGGCTGCATCTCGACGGTGCGCGAATCTGGAACGCAGCGGCGGCGGGCGGCGGCAGCGAGGCGGAGATCGCCGAGCCGTTCGACACGGTCAGCGTGTGTTATTCGAAGGGTCTCGGCGCCCCCGTCGGGTCCGCGATCGCCGGCAGCCGGGAGGCGACGGGACGGGCCCGGCGCGTTCGCCAGGCCTTCGGCGGGGGCATGCGCCAGGCGGGAGTGATCGCGGCCGGGGCGCTGTACGCCCTCGAACGCCACCGGCAGCGGTTGCCGGAGGACCACGCACATGCCGCCCGTCTGGCCGAAGGACTCGCCGCCGTCGAGGGGATTGCCGTCGATCCGGCGGAGGTGGAAACCAACATCGTGCGCTTCGAGGTCGAGCGCTCCGCGTCCGAATTCGCCGTTCGGTGCTTCGAGGCCGGCGTGCGTCTCATTCCGATGGGACCGAACGTGCTTCGCGCGGTCACCAGCCTCGAATTGGACGCCGCCGACATCGACCGGGCACTGGCGTCGATTCGCCAGGTCGCTGCGGACCTGGCCGCCGCGCCGGCGGATTAGCTGCGGCGCCGGACCGCGTAGTCGGCAAGCCCCGCAAGCGAGTCGCGGATGGGCGAGGGCGGAACCGCAAGGACGATCGACCGTGCCTCTCCCGCATGGGAGCGGGCCATGTCCCGCGTGGCTTCCGCGGCGCCGGCGCGTCGAGCGAGGTCGAGCGCCTTCGCGAGGTCGCCCTCGCGCCGGTCGCCCTCCACGATCGTGCGCCGCCAGAAGCGCCGCGCCTCCGGGTCGCCGGAGCGATAGGCGACGAGCGCCGGCATGGTGGCCTTGCCTTCGGCGAAATCGTCGCCGACGCCCTTGCCGGTGTCCCGTTCGGTCCCGTCGTAGTCGAGCGCGTCGTCGGCGAGCTGGAAGGCCGTGCCCAGCGCCAGCCCGTATTCCCGGAAGGCCGCGACGTGCGCGGTCTCGCAACCGGCGATCAGGGCGCCGACTTCGGCCGCCGCGCCGAACATCGCGGCGGTCTTGGCGCGCAGGACCGCGAGGTACCGGTCGTCTTCGAGGTCGAGATCGTGCGCGGTGGAGAGCTGCATGACTTCGCCTTCGGCGATGGTCGCGGCCGCTTTCGCGAGGGTCTCGAGCACCGGCAACGAGCCGCACTCCACCATCAGCTCGAAGGAGCGGCTGAACAGGAAGTCTCCCACCAGGATGCTGGTCTTGTTTCCCCAGATCACGTGCGCCGCGGTCTCGCCGCGCCGAAGCGCCGACGCGTCCACCACGTCGTCGTGCAGGAGCGTCGCGCTGTGCAGGAGCTCGACGGCGGCGGCCAGGTTCAGATGCAGCCGGCCGCGATAGCCCGACGCCCGCGCGGTCGCCAGGGTGAGAAGCGGCCGGATGCGCTTGCCGCCGGCGTCCACCAGGTGACGCGCGACCTCGCCGATCAGCGGCTCCCGCGCGCTGGCGAGGCGACGGGCGAGCAGCGCGTCCAAGTCGGCGAGGTCGTCGCCGACGAGGCGGGCGAGCGTGTCGTACGGAGACGAAGCGGGTCGCGGGTCCGGCGGCGGCGGTCGCATGGGCGGGCCTTCCGTGCAGTCGGGCTGCGGACCGGTCGCGGCGGAGGCGGTCGGTCGGCATGAGCCGGAATCATAGCGACCCGCAGGGCGAGGATTGCGTCGGCGGACCGCTGCCGGGCCGGCGCGTCGGCATGCTGGGCTGGCGACTCCGCCTTCGGTCGCCCGAGACCGGCCTCGGGATTACGTCCGATCCCGTCTATCTCGCGGCCGCGACGCCCGCGCTGCCGGGGATGCGCGTCCTGGACGCGGGCTGCGGAGTCGGGACAGCCGCGCTCTGCCTCGCCGCCCGCGTCGGGGGGCTGGACCTGCACGGTCTCGAATTCGACGAGGAACTGGTTCGTTACGCGCGGACCAACGGCGCGGAGAACGGCACACGCCCCTGGACGGTCCACGCCGGCGACCTGTTCGAGCCGCCGCCCGGGTTCCCGGTCGCGTTCGACCGCGTCATGACCAATCCGCCCTGGCAGCGATTCGACCGCAGCACGCCCTCGCCGGACCGGCGGCGCTCCCTCGCCCTTCGAGAGGGGGCGCCCGGCCGCAGTCTCTCGGACTGGATGGCCGCCTGCGCCGGGCTGACGCGGCCGGACGGCGTGTTGTCCGCGATCGTGCCGTATGCGCGCGTCGGCGACGCCCTCGCGCGCCTCGCCGGGCGATCCGCCGAGATCTTGCCGGTCCTGGCCCGGGCGGGCCGGCCGCCGATCAAGGCGTTGCTGCGCGTTCGCCGCGCAGACGAGCCGTCGAACGTCGTCCTCGAGCCCCTGGTTCTGCACGAAGGGGAGGGGCACACGCACGACGCCGAGCGGATCCTGCGCGAGGCTGCGGCGATTTCGTGGCTCCCGGCAGGCCGCGGCCGGCCGGACGACGAGGGTCGGGAATGACGTCGATTCGGCGATTCGGACGCGCGATCCCGTCCTCGTCCGGCGGGGGCCACTTGCGCAAGTGGGGCGGACTCGTCCATATAGTCCCGGGGCGAGGGCAGGGGATCGACGGCATGCGAATCACCAACCGGATTGCGACGATCGCGAAGTCGGCGGCCGAATGGCGCCAGGGACTGCATGCGAGACCGGAGCTGGGCTACCGGGAGCACGAGACCGCTCGGACGGTCGCGAATTCGCTGGAGCGATTCGGATTCGACGAGATCCGCACCGGAATCGGGGGCACCGGCGTGGTCGGCGTCCTGCACGGCCGTTCGGGCGCCGGATCCGGCGAGTCCGACGCCGTCATGCTCCGCTCCGACATGGACGCGCTGCCCATCCGGGAGGAGACCGGCCTCCCGCACGCCTCGAAGAACGAGGGGGTAATGCATGCCTGCGGGCATGACGGACATATGGCGATGCTGCTCGGAGCGGCCGCGTCGCTGGCGGAGACGCGGGCCTTCGACGGCACGGCCTACTTCTGCTTTCAGCCGGCCGAGGAGGGCGGCGCCGGGGCGGACGCGATGATGCGCGACGGGTTGTTCGAACGATTTCCGTGCCGCGCGGTGTTCGGGATGCACAATTGGCCCGGAATGGCGGCCGGAGAGTTCGGCATTCGGACGGGCCCGATCTTCGCCGCTGCGGACCTCTTCGAGATCGCGATCGCCGGGCGGGGCGGCCATGCCGCGCAGCCGGAGCGGACCGTCGATCCGGTCTTCGCCGGTGCCGCCGTCGTGCAGGCGCTGCAGTCCGTCGTGGCGCGCAACTCGGACCCCTTCCAGCCCGCGGTCGTGTCGGTGACGAAGTTTCAGGCCGGCGACGCGTGCAACGTGATCCCCGACGGCGCCCTGCTGGGCGGTACGTTGCGCAGCTTCGACGACGAGGCGTTCGAGGCGATGTACGGCCGAATCGAGGTGATCGCCACCGGAGTCGCCGGAGCGCTCGGCGCGTCGGCGGAGTTGCGGCGCTCGACGGCGGCCTATCCGGCGGCCGTCAACGATTCGGCGACGACGGCGTTCGCCGGCGACGTGGTCGAGGATCTCGGCGGGCGGATCGACCGTTCCTGCCGGCAGACCATGGGCGGCGAGGATTTCGCCTTTCTGGCCCGCGAGAAACCCGCCGCCTTCATGCTGATCGGCGCCGGCGAGGAGCATCCCAGACTGCATACGTCCCGGTACGATTTCAACGACGCGATCCTGCCGCAGGGAATCGCCTACTGGGTAGGCTTGGTCGAACGTGCCCTGCCCGCACGCGACTGAACCCTCTCCGGCAGTGCGGCCCGATACGGGCCGAACCCGTTTTCGTTTTGCGGTGCGCCCGTCCCGACGAGCCGGTCGGGCGCCCATGCGCGCCTCCCGCGGCCTCCGGCCGCAACCCCCTCACAGCAAAATCGGAAGGAGAAGCCGATGACGGACCGTCAACCGCCCGCCGCCCCGGACGTGGAAGAATTGCGCCGGCGCCACAAGGCGCTGGACGAGCGGATCGCCGAAGAGGAGCGCCATCCCGGATTCGACGATCTGCGGATCAGGGAAATGAAGCGCGAGAAGCTGCGGCTCCGGGAAGCGATCGTGGCGGCGGAAGAGGCGGGTCAGTCCGCGTAGTCGCGCCGCAGGAACCGACGCGCCCAGCGGGCGAATTCCCGTGCGTGCGTGGGGTTGTCCACCGTCGAGAGTGCGCGGTCGCACGCACCCTCCTCGATTCGCCCGCCGCGCAGCGCCGAGAGAAGCGCCCGCGAGAACTCGCGCGAGAACTCGGGATGGGCCTGCACCGAGAACCCGACCGACCCGTAGGACAGCATCGCCAGCGGACAGAAACCGGACGCGGCGATTCGGGTGGCGCCCGCCGGCGCTTCGACGACCTGGTCCTGGTGGATGGACTGGAACGCGATCCGGTCGGGCGCGTCCCGCATCCAGGCCGGGCGCCCGATCACGTCGTATTCCTGAACGCCGATGCCCCAACCGGCGTCCGATTTCTCGACCCGGCCGCCCAGGGCCTGGGCGAGAAGCTGGTGACCGAAGCAGATGCCGAGCACAGGTCGGTCCGCTTCCACCGCGTCCCGCACGAAGCGGGTCGCGTCGGCGATCCAGGGCAGGTCCTCGTAGACGCTGTGCCGGGACCCGGTGATCATCCACCCGTCGCAGCGCAGGGGATCGTCCGGCACGACGCCTTCGGTCAGCGGCCAGTAGTCGAAGGAGAACGCGTCGTCCTTCGTCTGCAGGAGGACTTCCGTCATGCGCGGATATTCGCCGAATTCGTGGACGATCCTGGGGTTGACGCGTCCAGCCCTGAGAATTCCGATCCGCATCGCGCATCCTTCCGCCAATCCGTGGGTGGGGGGGGTCCGCCCGGGACGCCGGCGTGGTGCGGCGTCGGACGCGCGTAGTTTGGCGGCTCGACCGGCGATTGGCAACGGCTCCGCGCAGGTTCGGCGTACGGGTCGGGCCCGCCCTCCCCATGGCCCGTTCCTCCTGGAGCGGGTCGGTCTCTTGCGGTGGAAGAACCCCGGTCGCGGCCGCGTGTCGGCGATCGGGGGGTCGACGGAAGCGGCCGGTTCGGCGTATCGTTGCCGGCCTGTCGCGATCGCGGCGGGGCGTGGGGCGCCAGCCGCCCGAACCGGTCGGGAGAGACGGTCATGCCGAACGCGGTGGTGAGTTCCTGGAACGACTTCGACCCGCTACGGCACGTCATCGTCGGGCGCGCCGACCACAGTTGCATCCCGCCGTCCGAACCGGCGACGGAGGCGAAGATTCCGCAAGACAGCGACATGCGGGGCCGCTGGGGCCCGCGTCCGCTGGCGACGGTCGAACGCGCGAACGAGCAGCTCGACGCGTTTGCGGCGCTGCTCGAAGGGCGGGGCATCCGCGTCGACCGTCCGGAGCCGCTGCAGTGGAACCAGGCGGTCGCGACGCCGGATTTTCGGACCGACAGCATGTTCGGCTGCATGCCGCCCCGAGACGTGCTCCTGACCGTCGGGAAGGAGATTCT
Organism: Rhodobacterales bacterium; assembly: GCA_965221505.1. Taxonomy (GTDB): domain Bacteria; phylum Pseudomonadota; class Alphaproteobacteria; order Rhodobacterales; family CAZPXZ01; genus CAZPXZ01. The sequence goes on along the minus strand of CBDCSI010000001.1, from coordinate 2,145,580 downwards.
CAGCGCGCCGATGTCGTTCCGCTGCCGCTACTTCGAGTATCTCGCCTATCACGGGCTGATGCAGCGATACTTCGACGAGGATCCTGGATTCCGATGGGAGCAGGCGCCGCGGCCGAGGCTGACGGACGAGTCCTACAAGACGGGGTATTTCGCCGACGTCACGCTGGAGGAGCGCCTACGCCGTACGGCGGCGCTGGACTTCGTGACCACGGAGCGGGAGCCCCTGTTCGACGCGGCGGACGTGCTGCGCCTGGGTCGCGACCTGTTTTGCCAGCACGGCCTCACGACCAATCGCCGCGGCATGGAGTGGCTGCAGCGGCACTTTCCGGAGCACCGGGTGCATGCGGTCAACTTCCCCGGCGACCCGTGGCCGATCCATATCGACGCGACCTTCGTTCCGCTGAGGCCGGGGCTGATCCTGAACAATCCGGACCGGGCGCTTCCCGAGGGTCAGCGCCGCATCTTCGAAGCGAACGGCTGGCAGATCCTGCCCGCCGCGCGACCGGCGCACAACGCGCCGCCGCCCTTGTGCTATTCGAGCGTGTGGCTCTCGATGAACTGCCTGATCCTCGACCCGAAGACCGTATGCGTCGAGGCCTCGGAATTCCGGCAGCTCGAACAGCTGGACACGCTCGGTTTCGAGGTGATCCCGGTTCCGTTCCGCGACGCCTACGCCTTCGGCGGCGGCTTGCACTGCGCGACGGCGGACGTGTACCGCGAGGGGGATTGCGAGGAGTATTTTCCGAAGCAGGTACCCGGAACGCGTATCGGTGCGGGATAGTGCCGAACGCGCCCCACGCGCCGGAATCGCATCGGTCGCGCGGAGCGAACGCCGTTTGCGGGCGCCCGTCGCGGTCTTGACGCGACGCCGGCGCCCGGCTATCGTCCCGTCGCTGCGAATCCGGCTGGCGCCGGCCGCAGGTTTTTCGCACGACTGCCACAGAAGTCGCGGCAACGCCGCAGGAAGGTCAGAATGCGCACCTACAGTGCCCGGCCAGACGACATCGATCGCGGATGGTACGTCGTCGACGCGGAGGGGTTGGTCCTGGGTCGCCTGGCGGCGCTGGTGGCTACGCGCCTGCGCGGCAAGCACCGCGCCCACTACACCCCGCACATGGACTGCGGCGACCACGTGATCGTCGTCAACGCCGAGAAGGTCCATCTCACCGGCCGCAAGCGGACGGACAAGACCTACTACCGGCACACCGGCTATCCGGGCGGGATCCGCGCTCGAACGGCAGACTCCGTCCTGGACGGGCCCCACCCGGAGCGAGTCGTCGCGCGCGCGGTGCGGCGCATGTTGCCGGACGGTCCGCTCGCGCGCCAGCAGTTGCGCAAGTTGCGGGTGTATGCCGGGCCCGACCATCCCCATACGGCGCAGGCGCCCACGGTCCTCGACCTGAAGAGCGCCAACCGGAAGAACGTCAGGAGCGGATAACATGGCCGAAGGATTGGGACTCGCCGCATTGGCGCCGGAGGACGCCGAGCCGGCGCAGCCGCTGCCGGAGCCGAAACGCGACGCGCAAGGCAGGGGTTACGGCACCGGACGGCGCAAGATCGCCGTCGCCCGGGTTTGGGTAAAGCCGGGGCCGGGGCGGATTCTGGTGAACGGACTTTCGTTCGAGCGGTATTTTGCGCGGCCGGTCCTCCAGATGCTGGTGGCGCAGCCGTTCAAGACCGCGAACGTGGACGGGCAGTACGACGTCGTGGCGACGGTCCGCGGCGGCGGACTTTCGGGTCAGGCCGGCGCGGTCCGCCACGGGATTTCGAGGGCGCTGGTCGCGCATCAGCCCGCGCTTCGGTCCGTGCTCAAGCCGGGCGGATTCCTGACGCGGGACTCGAGGGTCGTCGAGCGCAAGAAATACGGCCGCAGGAAGGCGCGCCGGCGCTTCCAGTTCTCCAAGCGGTAGGCCCTCGCTCCGCCGGGCGGAGCCCGGCCGGGAGTGTCGCGGATGGCCGGATTCGATGCCGCAATTCTCGGCGCCAGCGGCTATGTCGGCGCCGAACTGGTACGGCTGGTCAGCCAGCACCCGAATCTCCGCACTCGGGCGCTGACCGGCGACCGGAACGCCGGAAAGGCGGCGGAGGAAGTGTTTCCGCATCTGGCCGGCTGCGACCTGCCCAGACTGTGCCGGATCGAGGACGCGCCGCTGGACTCCGTCGACCTGATCTTCGCGGCGTTGCCGCACGGCGTCGTGCAGGACGTCGCGGCGAGCCTGCCCGAAAACGTCCGGTTGATCGACCTGTCGGCGGACTTCCGCTTGCGCAGCGCGGCGGACTTCCGGTTCTGGTACGGCGCCCCGCACAGGCTTCCGGAACTGCTCGGGAGTTTCGTCTACGGCCTGCCGGAGGTCTATCGGGACGAGATCCGGCGTGCGTCGCGGATCGCCTGCACGGGTTGCTACGTGGCGACCGCACTGACGCCGCTCGTTCCGCTGATTCGCGGAGGACTCGCGGATCCCGACGACATCGTGATCGACGCGAAGTCCGGCGCCAGCGGCGCCGGCCGGGCGCTCCGCGAATCGCTTCTCTTCAGCGAGGTCGCCGAAGGCTGCAGCGCCTACGGCGTCGGGCGACATCGGCATATGGCCGAGCTGGAGCAGGAGTTGTCGCTCGCCGCCGGACGGCCGGTGCGGGTGTCCTTTACGCCCCACCTGATGCCGTTCACCCGCGGGATCCTGGCCACGATCTACCTTTGCGCGGACGCGGAGGAAGCGCATGCGTGTCTTGCGCAGACCTACGCGGCGGAACCGTTCGTTCGGGTTCTCGCGCCGGGCGCAGTGCCGAGGACGCAGCAGGTGCGGGGCTCGAACCTGATCGACATCGGCGTCGCGCCAGACCGCCGGGAGGGGCGGGCGATCGTCGTCGCGGCGCTGGACAACCTGATCAAGGGAGCCGCCGGTCAAGCCGTGCAGAACGCCAACCTGACGCTCTCCCTGCCCGAGACCGCCGGACTGCCCCGATCGCCGGTCGTCCCCTGAGCCCGGCCGCGCCGGAAGCGCTTCCCGGAGCGCGCAGCGCGTCAATCGGCGGCCAGAGCGAACTCGCACCAGACGGGAACGTGGTCGGACGGCTTCGGCTCGCCTCGAACGTCGCGTTCGATTCCGGCGTCCGAGAGTCGGTCGGACGCGGGCGGCGACAGCAGGATGTGGTCGATGCGGATGCCGCGGTCTCGTCGCCAGGCGCCGCCCTGGTAGTCCCAGTACGAATAGTGGCCGGGGTCCGGGTGGAGGAGGCGAAACGAATCGGTCCAGCCGGAATGGGCGATCCGGTGCCAGGCGTCGCGGGACTCCGGCCGGAACACCGCGTCCTCCAGGAGCGCCGCCGGATCCGCAGCGTCCGCCGGCGTCGGAACGACGTTGTAGTCTCCGCCGATCGCGACCGCTCGTTCCGACCGCAGCATCTCGCCGGCATGCACCCGGAGCCGCTCCATCCAGGCGAGCTTGTAGTCGAACTTGGGGCCGGGAACCGGGTTGCCGTTCGGCACGTAGGCGGAACAGGCGCGGAGCGCGAAGTCGCCGACGACGACCGTGGCCTCGATCCATCGCGCCTGTTCGTCTTCCGGGTCGCCGGGAAGTCCCGTCGATACGTCTTCCATGCCGTGCCGGGAGAGAATCGCCACGCCGTTGAACGACTTCTGGCCGTGTGCGGCGGCCTGGTACCCTTCCGCTTCGAACAGGTCGTGGGGAAACGTCCCGTCCTCGATCTTGGTCTCCTGAAGGAGCAGCAGGTCGGGCCCGTTCTCGCGCAGCCAGCGAACCAGGGGTTCCGCGCGAGCGCGAATCCCGTTCACGTTCCAGGAGGCGACCCGAAAGCGGTTCTCTCCGGTCATGTCGGGATCAGAAGGAGAAGCTGGTTCCGCATCCGCAGGTGGAGCTCGCGTTCGGGTTGTCGATCAGGAACCGGGCTCCGATCAACTCTTCGCGGTAGTCGATCACGGCGCCCTCGAGAAACGGAAGGGATACGGAGTCCACCAGGACGCGATTGCCGTCCCGTTCCAGCACGGTATCGTCGCCGCCGAGTTCCCGTTCCAGGTCGATGGAATACTGGAAGCCGGAGCAGCCGCCGCCGAGCACGGCGACGCGCAGCATGCAGTCCTCGCCGGCCTCGTGTCGGATGGCCTGCAATCTGCGGAAGGCAGCGTCGGTAACCTGTACGCCGGACATGAACGCCTCGCTGGAAACCGGGACCACGCTGCCAATGTATAGCGGATTCGGCCTGCCGCAAGCCTCCGCGCGCCGGAGCCCGGTCCCGGCCGGTAGACTGTCCGGCGGGGCGGATCGAATCCCGTCGCCTGCAGGAGGAGCCGAAGGTCGTCATGAACGCATTCTCTGAAGTTCGCGCGCTGGTGCTGGAAGCGATCGAGGAGCTCTCGAAGTCGGGAGCGCTTCCGGACGGCCTGCCGACGGGAGCCGTCACCGTGCAGCCGCCGCGCGGCGAAGGACGCGGCGAGCTGGCTTCGAACGCTGCGCTGGTTCTTGCGCGCCCGGCGGAAAGGCCGGCGCGGGAGATCGCCGCCCTCCTCGCCGAGCGCCTCGTTTCGGGCCCGGACGTCGAGGAAGCCGAGGTCGCCGGGCCGGGATTCCTGAACCTGCGCATGGCGCCGGCGCTATGGCGACGCAGCGTCCGGGCCGCCTTGCTGAGCGGGACCGGCTACGGGCGCTCGGAGCTGGGCGCCGGCGAGACGGTCAACGTCGAATTCGTTTCGGCGAATCCGACGGGTCCGTTGCATGTCGGCCACGCGCGCGGGGCGGTGTACGGCGACGCGCTCGCGTCGCTGCTGGAATTCTGCGGCTGGCGCCCGACGAGGGAATACTACGTGAACGACGCCGGCGCACAGGTGGACACGCTCGCCCGCTCTGCGCATCTGCGCTACCGGGAGGCGCTGGGCGACACGATCGAGTTGCCGCCGGACGCCTATCCGGGAGACTACCTGCGGCCGGTCGGCGAGGCCATGGCGGAGACCTGGGGCGACCGTTACCGGGACCGTCCGGAATCGGACTGGCTGCAGCCCGCCCGCCAGTTCGCCGTGTCGGCGATGATGGAAGAGATTCGCGCCGATCTCGCCGCGCTCGGCGTGCGGATGGACCTGTTCGTCTCGGAACGCGAACTTCAGGACTCCGGCCGTATCGAGACGACCATCGAGGGGCTGCGCGGGCGCGGGCTGGTGTATACGGGAACGCTGGGCCGGCCGAAGGGGATGGACGCGGCGGACTGGGTCCCGCGCGAGCAGACCCTGTTCCGCTCCACGCAGTACGGAGACGACTCCGACCGGCCGCTGCAGAAGGCGGACGGGACCTGGACGTATTTTGCGCCCGACATCGCGTATCACGCGGACAAGATCCGGCGCGGATACTCGGCCCTGATCAACGTCTGGGGCGAGGATCACGGCGGTTACGTCCGGCGGATGAAGGCGGCCGTTTCCGCGCTCTCGGACCAGGAAGTGGAGCTGGACGTCAAACTCTGCCGATTGGTTCGGCTCCTTCGGGACGGCACGCCGTTCGCGATGTCGAAGCGCAAGGGCGACGTCATCCTGATCCGGGACTTCCTGCGCGAGATCGAGCCCGATGCGGTTCGCTTCCTGCTGCTGACACGCAAGAACGACGCGGCGCTCGATCTCGACGTCGCGCGGGTCGAGGAACGCACGCGGGACAATCCGGTGTTCTACGTGCATTACGCGCATGCCCGCGCCTGTTCGGCCGTCCGCAAGGGTCGGGAGTCGCTGCCGGAGACGGACCTCTCGGACGCGGCGCTCGCAGGCGCCTGCCTGGACGCGATCGGCCATCCCGCCGAGCTCGCCGTGGCGCGCCGAATTGCCGGTTGGCCCGCGGCGGTCGAGGCCGCGGCGGCGGCGCACGAGCCGCATCGGATCTCGTTCTACCTGCATGCCCTGGCCGGAGACCTGCATGCGTTGTGGACGCTCGGAACCGACGACCGGTCGCTGCGGCTCGTTCAGGAAGGGGACCCTTCCGCCACTTGCGCCCGCCTGGCGCTCGTTCGCGCGGCGGCAATTGTCATTGCGGCAGGACTGGGTATTCTAGGGATCGCCCCCCGGGAAGAGATGCGCTGAAGGAACGGCGCCGGCCCGCGGGCGGTTCGAGGGGCAGAGCATGAGCGGCAAACGGGCAGCGCAGGCTGCAAGCCGGGAAGCGGCGGTATTGGCGGTGGGGGCGGCGGCTACGCTGTGGTCGCTGGCCACGATCTGGCACTGGAGCGTTCCCGACGTCGGACTTGGGTTGCGATCGGTTCCGGTCGTCGAGACCAACCGGGACGGCCCGGTGCGGGTCCGCCCGGAAGATCCCGGCGGCGCCGAGGTACCGAACGTCAATCGGGAGTTGCAACTGGCGATTACGGCGCCGGATCCGGTCTCCGTCTGGCGGGATTCCCGCGTGATCGAACCGGAGCCCGAGTTCTTGCCGCCGGATCCGGCGCGGAAGGCCGCCATGCCGGACCGTCCGCTCTCGCCGGAGGTCGCGTCCGGACCGCTCGTGCCCGTCCTTCCGTCGACGGCGGACGGGAGCGCTCCGCTCTCGCGCGAAGCCGCCGCCGGGCGCCCGGCGCCGAACGCGACCTCGAGCCCGAAGTCGCTCGTCGCGCCGGAGGATTCGGGCGGCTGGATCCGGCCGCTGCCGGACTTGGCCGAGCCGGCGTCGGCGGGCGGGACGGCCAGCGTCCAGCGTTTGGTCCCACGCCTCTTCCTGCACCCGCCCGTGCCGCGGCCGGGGACGTGACGTGCCGGTAGCCGCGCTGTTCGGATGCGGCGGAACGCGACTTTCCGCGGCCGAGATTGGTTTCTTTCGGGAAGCCGATCCGTGGGGGCTCATCCTGTTCGCCCGCAACGTCGAGAATCCGCCTCAGGTAGCGGCGCTCGTCGAGGAGTTCCGAACCGTCGTCGGGCGTCGAGCGGCAGTCCTGATCGACCAGGAGGGCGGATCGGTCGCGCGGCTGCGACCGCCGCACTGGCGGTCCTGGGACGCGCTCGCCGAGGACGTTCGGCGGGCGGACGGCGAATCGACGGTCCGTGAGGCGCTCCGGCGCCGGTTCCGTCAGATCGCGCGGGAGTTGACCGCGCTCGGTATCGACGTCAATTGCGCGCCTCTGCTCGACGTGCCCCGAGACCTCGATACGGGCGTGATCGGAAGCCGGGCGCTCGGTGACCGCCCGGAGCGCGTAGCGGAGCGGGGCCGGGTCGTCTGCGACACGCTGTTCGGCGAGGGCGTGGTGCCGGTCGTAAAGCACGCTCCCGGGCACGGTTCTGCCGGAGCGGACAGTCATCACGTGCTTCCGGTCAGCCGCTCCACGAGGGAGGAGCTCGATTCCGTGGACATGGCGCCGTTCCGGGCGCTGTCGGACATGCCCGTCGCCATGACGGCCCATGTGGCGTACGACGCGCTCGATCCCGGCATTCCCGCGACATGGTCGAAGACGGTCGTGCGCGATACGATTCGCGGCGCGATCGGCTTCGACGGCCTTCTGCTGACCGACGATCTCGGCATGGACGCGCTAAGCGGGTCGCCGTCCGAACGGGCCGGGAGGTCGATCGCGGCGGGGTGCGACATTGCGCTCCATTGTTCCGGCGATTTCGACGAAATGCAGGACGTCATGCGGGCGGTTCCGTCGCTGGACGGAGCCGCGCTCCGGCGGGCGGAGCGGGTGGATTCGCTTCGCGCGACGCTCCGCGAGGGGCGGAGCGCCGGCGCGGCCCGCGCGTAGCATGTCGGAGGCGCCCGTCGCCTGGAGCGGCGCCGAGTCGAGGCGGGCGCTCACGCTGGTTCTCGACGGATACGAGGGACCGCTCGACCTGCTCCTGGATCTGGCGCGCAGACAGAAGGTGGACCTGCGCGCGATTTCCATCCTCGCCCTCGCCGAACAGTATCTCGCGTTCATCGGCGAGGCGCGGCGGCTGGAGATCGAACTGGCTGCCGACTATCTGCTCATGGCGGCCTGGCTCGCGTATCTGAAGTCGGGGCTGCTCCTGCCCGAGGAAGAGGAAGAGCGCCTGGGCGCAGAGGAGGCGGCCGCACTATTCCAGGCACGGCTCGCGAAGCTGGAGGCGATGCGCAACGCGGGAGAGCGGTTGCTGGCCCGCCCCAGGCTGGGCAGCGAGTTCTTCGCCTGCGGACAGCCGCAGGCTCCGGTCGTGCGTCGCGTGCCGGTCTGGGACGTTTCCGTCTCCGACGTTCTGCAGGCCTACGCGAGGATCCGGGCGCGCGAGAGCTACGCTCCGCTGCATCTGCAGCGTCCCCCGGTCGTCTCGATGGAGGAGGCGCTGATGCGCCTCCGCAGCTGCGTTCCCGGCCTGCACGGCTGGCAATCCCTGGCCGCGTTCCTTCCGGACGACTGGCGCGACGGGCCGTTGGCCCGCTCGGCGATCGGCAGCATGTTCGCCGGTGCGCTGGAGCTGGTTCGCGCCGGGGACGCGGAAATCCGGCAGGAGCGGGCGTTCGCGCCGATCTATCTGAAGGGCAGGACGCGGTCGGACGAGGCGAAGGGAGAGGCCGATGGCGAAACCTGATCCGGACCTTTCGGACGCCGGCTCCGAGGCGCTGGAGGACCTGGTCTCCCTCTTGGAGGAAGGCGGCGACGCCGAGCGCATGGCGGAAGCGCTGCTGTTCGCCAGCGCGGACCCGCTCACCGAACGCGAATTGCGCGAGGCGCTGCCGGAGGGATCCGACGTCGGCGCGGCGCTCGAGGCCCTTGTCGAGCGGTATCGGGGCCGCGGGGTGGAGTTGCGCAAGGTCGGTGACGGCTGGGCGTTCCGGACGGCGCCCGAATATGCGGGGCTGTTCGAGCGGCGCCGCGTCAAGCGGCGCAAACTGTCGAGGGCCGCGACGGAGACCCTCGCCATCATCGCCTACCATCAACCGGTCACCCGCAGCGAAGTGGAGGAGATCCGGGGCGTAGCCGTTTCTCGGGGGACCGTTCACACGCTGATGGAACTGGGCTGGGTCGGTCTCGGACGGCGAAAGAAAACGCCGGGACGGCCGGTGACGTACGTAGTGACCCGAGCGTTCCTGGATCATTTCGGCCTGCAGTCGACGCGCGACTTGCCGGGGTTGAAGGAGCTGAAGTCGTTGGGTCTGTTGCAGCGGCCCTGGACTTCGGCCCAGGAGACGGAGGATGGGGGAGGACCCGGCGCAGGGACCGTGGAGACCGGAAAGGACGAGCGTTCCTTGCCGGCCGAAGGGGAGCGCGGGTCGGCAGGAAACACCGACTGAAGCTTCCCGGTTCCGCGTGCCGAAGAGGTCGAAGGACGGCCGTTGCGGCGAGAGACGGGACGCCCCGCTCGGAAGGCTCGGAGGGAACGGTCGGGAACGCGCCGGGGTCCCGGGACGCTGCGTAGCCGCCCCGCAGGGAGTCGCGACGGACGCCGGTCGCGGTCGGGTCGTTCGAATCCGGGGCGGTCGGCGCGGATCTTCGCTCCGAGTCCGGCCGGAAGGGGCCCGGCCGGGATTGTCGACGCTATGGATGCCCGGACCCCGCTCGCACCGTCTGATTCCGGGCAAAGGCGAAAGCGTCGCCTTGCGACCGCGCGCCGGGAGGTTCCGTCGTCGGGACGCGGGAATTGCATCACTCCGTGAATAGAGATACTATATCTCCAAATATGGAGAATATCATGCCCCTGCCAGCTCGCTATCCCGCGACCCGCCACGCCGTTTCGCCGCTGGTCGATCTGTCCCGTCGAGAGGAGCGAGAGCGGCTGAGCGCGGACGCCGCCCGGGCTTTCTTCAATATCATGGCGCGCTGGAAGATCCGCGACGAAGACGCGCGAACGCTCCTTGGAGGAATGTCCAACGGCGCCTATTACGCGCTGAAGAAGGGGCGGGAGCGGGTGCTCGACGAGGACCGGCTCCGCCGAATCTCGTATCTCGTCGGAATTTTCAAGGCGCTGAACCTGCTCTATAGCGAAGAACTCGCGGATCGCTGGATCCGCCTTCCGAATTCGAACCGGATCTTCGGAGGGACGACGCCGCACCGGTTCCTGATGCAGGGCGGGTTGCCCGCATTCGCGACGCTACGCAAGCTCCTGGACGCGCGGCGGAGCGGAACGTGATCGAACCCCCGCGCACCCGTATCCGCCAAAACGATACGCACCGCCTGGTTCCGTCGAAGTTCAGCGCGGACGGTTCGAGCGTGCTCGTTCGGATCGCCGACGACGATACGCATCTGCAGGGAATCTTCGACCTGGATCACGCAACCAACGACCGTCTTCTGGCCGAGAACGACCGGTCGCCCGGCATCGGGCCGGACGAACTGGTGTTCGGCATTCCGCACTTTCGCGTCGTCAACGCCGCGTTCACGCACGGGCATCCGCTCGGTTGCCGCTTCAGCGGACCGGACCGCGGCGCATGGTACGCGGGATTTGACTTCGCGACGTCGCAAGCCGAGATAGCCTGGCACAAGTGGGTCGAGCTCTTCGAGATCGGCGTGCAGGAGGAAAGCGTCACCTACGACGACTATCTCGCCGACTTCGGCGGGGAATTTCATGACATTCGGGGCGACGAGTCGTACCGGAGCTGCCTCGACCCGGAGAGCTACGTCCAAGCCCAGCTCCTGGCCGAATCCCTTCTCGAGGCGCAGTCCCCCGGGATCGTCTACCCGAGCGTGCGGCGCCCGGGCGGCATCTGTCTGGCGTGCTTCCGGCCCGCGCTCGTCGGAAACGTGAGGAGGAGCGCGCGCTATCGGTTCAGCTGGACGGGGTCGCCGGTACCCGAAATCGAGATCGAGGAATCCTGGGCCTGAGACCGGACTCCGATCTCGTGGTTTCCTCTTCGGTCGGGCACGACCGGTTCCGCCTCCGCACGGCTGTGACCCGGGGTGCGCCGAGCGCCGGTGCGCGATCCGGGAGGGGCAGGCTGTCGTCCCGTAGTCCGCAACCGGGAATCGGGCGTCGAACGCTGCGGCGCGCGACTTGCGGACGGAGCGTCGGAGTTGCCGACCGCTCGAAATAACGTGCGACAGGGATTCGACGCAATTCGATACGGCACGCGCGTGCCGGCTCTCGATCGCGCTCGACTTTGTCCGGTCGCGTTTTCAATAAAACGCGCTGCAGCGCCCGGCGCGTACATCCTCCGAAGTAGTGAATCTGTCCGCGCGGTCAGCTTGGGAGAGGGTCGCAATTCGGCGCGCTCCCACGGACGTCACGAAGTCGGCAGAGGAATTCTCCGACATCCGCTTCGATGCCCGGATTCAAACGAGTTCTCGATCCGGAATTCGCGGTAGGAGGGAGGATTGAACGTCTGGTCTGCAACTCCGGACGATGTCGGAAGGGCGTTGCCGCTTGCCGACCGCTTGCGTTCTCGGTACCACGCGGCACTTGAACGCGACGGAAGTCGCCTTTCGCGAGGCGGTCTTGCGGTATCAGCCGGGCAGCAATATAATTTTGCCCAGCCGGCGGGTAGCGCCCTGCGTCCGGCTTGAAGGAATTGCGAGGAGACTGGGAAATGAACACGAGAAGGATAGCGCTCGCCGGTTTGGCCGTAGTGTTTAGCGCGGTCACGATTGACGTCGCGTCGGCGTCCTGTACCGAAAAGATCGATCACAGCAGTTCGAGTTGTCTGGATGCCTCCTGGAACAACCCTGGGAATTGGATGACCCGGCCCAGCTATACGCTCACTCGCGCGTGCGAGGGCTATCCCGGGACGATCGTTGCGCGGGTCGAGTCCCAAACATCGTGGGCCGCCGCAACGGTCAGTTTTACGGGCGACTCGTCTTCGGGAACAATACTTCGAGGCTGGCCCACCGATCCGGCCAGGATCACGGGCGTCAAGTGCTGCGGAGGTCAAGGCGTTTGTGAGCCCGTGGACGCGGTCACGGACGCCAGTTGCCTCGCGCAGTGGAACGCGAGCGACGCAAGCGAGAGTTGCTGGGACGCGGTCGTTACCGAAGAGAGTTCGACCAGCACCAAGTGCGAAATCGAGACGACCTGCAACAACAACCTCGACGCCCACGGCAACGATCAGTATCGGGTCGTCGAGTTTTTGAAGGTGGACGACCTGACCGTCAACAACCGCGGGTATATACAGGAGCCGTAGGTCCCAGGACCGCTTGGGTCTCGTTCGCTGCGGGTCCGAGGCGCTCGCACGGTAAGCGATCCCGGGAAATGCTGGGGCAGAGCGAATGCCCCCTGGGCAGGCACAGGGGTCCGCCGGCGTCCGCGTCGTGCAAGCCGATAGCGACGAGCCGTCAAGTCGCGAACGGCGACCGTGCGGTTTGGCGGGCGTAATTTGGGCCGCGCTCGAACGGACTCGCCGCCGTGTTGAATTCCGGGACGGAGGCGTTTTTGTGTTGCCTCGAGATTCGTGTCCCGCCGAAGCTCCACGCGTTCCGCAGCGTCGCGGGGGCGATCCGCGCTCGATCCGAAGGCGAGCGCCACATAAACCGCAGTTGCGGCCCGTCTTGCTAGGCAAACCGGTCCCGGTGCCCGCCGGGGTGAAGGCCGGACGGACAACTCACGCGGATCCTTGACGCCCTGGCCGGCGGCCGAGGGAGACAGGCAGGGACGCTTGCCTCGACCGTTTCGAGATACCGATCGGCGCGTCTCGCCGCTTTTGCCGATTCTTCGCCTTGCCGCGCTCGCGCTCGACTAGGTCGCGACTGCGCTGGCTGCAGGACGCGTAGTCGTTTGCTATCTCTCGTTGCATGCAATACGCTTCGGCGCATGCTCCGGTGTTCCGACGGGCTCGAGACCGTCGGGCGCGAGCGCCGTTGAAAGGAGACCGACATGAACGCGCGATCAGTTATGTTTTCCTGCTTGGTTGCCGTATTCGGCGTGACGACGGTCGACACCGCGTCGGCGACGTGTACCGGTAGGATCGACCTCGACGCTTCAAATTGCCTGAGCGCATCCTGGACCAACCCCGATTACGGTTCGAACGACAGGGCAAGCTATACGCTCACCCGCTCGTGCGCCGGTTACCCCGGGAAGATCGTCGCTCTGGTGGAGGCCAACACGGCGGGCGACAGCAAGACCGTCGGCTTTACCGGCGACTCGAATTCCGGAAAGATAACCCGACGGGGCTCCACGATCGCCCAAACCAGAATTACCGGTGTCAAGTGCTGCGGAAATCAGGGCGTTTGTCAGCCCGCGGACGCGGTCACGGACGCCAGTTGCCTCGCGCAGTGGAACGAGAGCGACGCAAGCGAGAGTTGCTGGGACGCGAACGTCACCGAAGCGGGCTCGTCCGGAACCAAGTGCCGTATCGAGACGACCTGCAACAACAACCTCGATTCCCAGGGCAACGATCAGGTCAGGACCGTCGAGTTTCTGGACGTGGACGACCTGACCGTCAACAGCCGCGGGTATATCCAGACTCCGTAGCGTGCGACGACCGCTCGGTCGCGATCGCCTTCAAACGGAGACGTTCGCGGAACGTGCCGTCCGTGGCGCTGGCGGCGAGGGGCAGCATCGCCCCTCGCATGCCGTGCGGCTCGTCCGTTCGTGCAGTGCGAACCGGAATCGCCGGTGCGTGGAGTGCGGGGGCGGCCGCGGGCGGCGAGTCTCCGGTCGGACCGGCGAATTCGTCGGGACGGGGGATCGCTCGAAGCCGGGCGGATCCTGGATGCCTGCGAAGGCACCGCGAAGACAGGGTTCTGCTCAATCCGTACGGAAATGCTTCGCGAGCCGAAGCTGTTGACCCTGGTAATTCGAACCCAGCGCGGCTCCGTAGAGCTGCGTCGGCGTCTCCAGCATCTCCTCGAACACCAGTCGCCCGACGACCTGACCGTGGCGTAGCGCGAACGGGGTCTCGTGGCACCGGACCTCGAGCACGCTGCGCGCTCCCTCGTCGTTCGGCAGGCCGTATCCGAAACCGGGGTCGAAGAATCCCGCATAGTGGACCCGAAACTCGCCGACGAAGGGAAGATAGGGGTTCATCTCCGCCGCGTAGCCCGGCGGGATTCGAACCGACTCTCGCGACATCAGGATGTAGAAGGCTCCGGGATCCAGGATGAGTTCCCCGTCCTGGACCTGCACCGGGTCCCAGAAGTCGGACGCGCGACAGGACGCCGGCCGGTCTATGTCGATCAGTCCGCAATGGCGCTTCGCTCGCCAGCCCGGCGGACTGTCGCCGTCGGGCTCGAGGTCGACGCTGAACCGGAGGCCCTCGGCGTCGATGTTGGCGTGTTCGCTGCCGACGATGCGCGAGGCGGCGTTCAGGGCGCGGAGCGCCTGGCCGGATACGGAGGGGCGTCCGCGCGAGAAGCGGATCTGATTCAGCCTCGAGCCGGTGCGGACCAGGAGGCTGAAGGTGCGGGGGCTGATCTCGGCGTAGAGGGGGCCGCGGTAGCCCGCCGGAATTCGGTCGAACTCGGAACACCGGTCGGCGATCAGGCGGGTGAACGCGTCCAGCCGCCCGGTCGAGCTCTTGGCGTTGGCGATGGCGGACACGTCGCCGGGAAGCGCCAGTCGCTCCTGGAGTTCCGCGACGTAGACGCAGCCGGTCTCGAGCGCGGCGCCGTCCGCAAGGTCGATCCTGTGCATCGCCAGGTCGTCCAGTCGCTCCGCCACGCTCGCGTCGCTTCCGGGCAGAAAGCTGGCCCGCACCCGCCACGCGGAACCCGAGAGCCGCAGGTCGAGGCTGGCAGGCTGGATCTGGCGCGCGTCGAGAGGCGCATCAGCGCCGAGCGCACCCATTTCGGCGAGCTCCCGGATCCGCTGCGACGGCAAGATTCCCTGAGCGTCCCCGACGACCAATTGACTCATGCGGTCGTTGCTCCGGACGTCGCCGCTTTCGCCGGTTCTTCGGTCGTGGTCGGGCCGGCGGGATTCGAACCCACGACCTCATGCGCCCCATGCATGCGCGCTACCAGGCTGCGCTACGGCCCGACACGGAGAAGGTACGGCGCCGGAGCCGGTTTGGCAACCGGCGGCGAAGCGGGCCGCGCGACGCAGGCGCCGACGCTGCGTGACTGGCGTTCGCCGTTCGCGTCCGGTTCAACCCGCGTCGCTCCCGCCCGGCGCGTTCGGCGGGCCTCCGGCGCTGCGAAGGATCTGAGCGCATTCGCGCAACGCTGCCGCGGCTTCGAGCAGCGCCTCCTTCCGGCCGGCTGCTTCGGCGGTCGTTTCGCTCCGATGCAGCCGCATCACGGCCTTGGCGCCGTGCTGATGCAGATACCGCTGCACGCCGCGCAGCGTGAAACCGTCCCGTCTGATCAGGATGCGGATGCCGTGCAGCAGGCGAATGTCCGACTCACGATAGTAGCGGCGTCCGCCGGCACGCTTCGCGGGCCGAAGCTCCGCGATGTTCCGCTCCCAGAACCGAAGGATATGCTGCGGCTCTCCGACGATCTCGCAGGCTTCGCGGATCGGGACGAACGGACGCGGCGGGTTCAAATTCGGCGCAGACGGACGGGGCCCCGCCTGACCTTCTTCAAGAGCGCCTGAGAGGGCCGGAGCGTGACCGATCTCCGCGCGGGCACCATGGCGGGATCGCCGGTCTTCGGGTTGCGCGCGACTCGCGCCGCTCGCTGGACGAGGCAAAAGGCGCCGAAGCCGGTAAGGCGAACGTTTTCGCCCGACAGGAGCGTCGTGCAGATCGTGTCGATGGTGTCGGAAACGATTCTGGCGGTCTCGGCATGCCCGAGCCCGATGCGTCGGCTGACTCTTTTCGAAATCACCACACGGGTTACGTTCGCAGGCATTGTTGTTTTTGGTATCCCTGTAGCTCATTCTTGCGTCGCGCACGGCCTCCCCACCGTGCCGCGGCCTGGGCGGCTGACGCCGGCATCCCCCGTCCGCGCGACCTGTAAGCCTGTCGGTCGGGCGCAGGATAGAATCGGCTCTCCGGGCGGTCAAGCGGCACGCCGGCGACCCGGGCGCGCGTTCGTGCCCGCGCCTCCACCGGTTGCCCGATGCGGGTCGCGCCCTCGCCGCAAGGCGCAGGGGCCGTAGGGGCGGGCGTACGGGTCGGCGACGAAGCCGGCGTCGGCGGGGTCGGTCCGGGTCTCCGAGACACTCGGCGGTAGCGCGCGCGGGTCGTTCGGGAACGCCCCGCAGGCGGTTGCGAATCGCCGAAGGGGCGCTACGCTCTGCCCAACCGCGCAACGAACCCGATTTCGACAGCGAGAATGCGGGGTAGCCTGCGGCGGCCTCAGGGGTAGCCGTGAAGTCGGGGCGAGTATTTGATCCACCAATGTGGGAGGGCAGTCGATGATTCGAAGCCATGTGTCCGTAGGGTTTCTGGTGCTGGCATTCGGTCTTGCCGCATGTTCCGAGGCCCCGGAGGAGGTCGTCGAGGCGACCGAGGTCGAGCAACCGTCCGAGACCGTCGCGGAGACGGCGGTCGATTCCGACGAACCGGCGGCGAACAGCAGCCGCTACTTCGTGGAGCGGGTCGGCGACCGGGTGTTCTTCGCCTTCGACAAGGCGGACCTGAGTGCGGACGCGCAAGCGACGCTCTTTCAGCAGGCGGAATGGCTGGCCGTGAACGAGTCCGCCATGGTGATCGTCGAGGGGCATTGCGACGAGCGCGGGACCCGCGAGTACAACCTGGCGCTCGGCGAGCGGCGCGCGGAAGCGGTCAAGGCGTTTCTGGTCGGTGCCGGGGTCGACGAATCCCGCATTCAGACGGTCAGCTACGGCAAGGAACGACCGGTCGCTGTCTGCGCCGAGGAATCCTGCTGGTCGCAGAATCGTCGCGGCGTGACGGTGGTCTCCGGAATTCCGGCCAGCTGAGGCGACGCTACGGAATGCGGACGGTGGCCGCGGCAGTCCGTTCCGGTTTGAAGGCCGCCGTCCGGCGGGCCGGCGCACAGGCGCAAGTCGCCCTTGCCGGATCCGTGATGCTCGTACTTGCGTCGGCGCCCGCCGTGGCGCAGGACGACGCGGAGGTGCTCGCGCGACGCGTACAGGCGCTGCAGATCGAACTGACCAACCGGCTTTCGAGCATCGAGCAGTCGCTTCGTTTCGTCACTGACCTTGCGGAGCGGATCCAGCGCGACCAGAGGCGGTCTTCCGACGAACTCCAGGCGCTGGTGAACGACCTGCGGGTCCAGGTGGCCGACCTCCAGTCGGGGGTGCCGCTCGCCGCGAATCCGGGACCGGACCCGGCCGGCGAGGCGGAGGACGGCATCGGTCCGGGGCCGGCCAGTCCGGAAGGGCAACTCGGGGTTCTCATTCGTCCGGTCGACGAATCGGGGACGATCCCGGAGGAGGCGGCTTCGGCGGCGGAAGAGGATCCCAGCCGGGCGCAGGCGCTTGCGCTGCTCGAGCGGCTTCAGGTGCCGGAAGACCGGCAGGAGACGGCCGACGAGCAATTCGAGGCGGCGCGGGACCTGCTTCGGGACGGATTCCTGGAAGATGCCGCCGCCCGGTTCCAAGGCTTCGTGGACGCATACCCGGACGACCCTCGGGTTGCGGACGCGTGGTACTGGATCGGCGAGGCGCAGCTGGGATTGAACCGGCTTCAGGCGGCGGCCGCAGCGCATCTCACCGTCGTTCGGGAATACGGAGACTCGAACCGGGCCCCGGACAGCCTCTTGCGGGTCGGAATGACGCTGGCCCGGCAGGGCAACGACGACGAAGCCTGCAACGCGTTCAATCTGGTCGGCACGCTGTATCCGGATGCCAGCGAACGGCTGAAGACGCGTGTCGCCAGAGAATTGCGCGATGCGGGATGCGGGAGCTAGATCGAACGCTTCCGCTCTCGCCCGAGGAATTCGACCGCCTCCTCGACCCGATCCCGCTTCCCGATTCGGTGGCGGTCGGCGTTTCCGGAGGGTGCGACAGCATGGCGCTCGCGTTTCTCGCAAGCGACTGGGCCCGGAAGAGCGGCCGAACGATTACCGCGCTCACCGTGGATCACGGATTGCGTCCGGAGGCGGCGGCGGAAGCCGCGCAGGTCGCGGCATGGTGCGGAGCGGCCGGCATTCGGCATCGGACGCTCCGGGTTCGCGGGTCGGCGCCGGGAACCGCCCTTCAGGAATGGGCGCGGAATCGCCGCTTCGAGTGTCTCGCCCGCTGGGCGGGCGAGCATGACGGCGCTCCGGTGCTGCTGGCGCACACGCTCGACGACCAGGCCGAGACCTTGCTGATGCGCCTGTTTCGCGGTGCGGGCGTGGACGGTCTCGCGTCAATGCGGGCGGATTGCCGTCGGGACGGGGTTCGTGTGATCCGTCCGTTGTTGACGGTGTCGCGGCAGCGGCTGCGGGCGACGCTGCTGGCGCGGGAACGTCCCTGGATCGAGGATCCGTCGAACCGGGACGCGAAGTTCGAACGCGTGCGGGTGAGGCAGGCGATGCGCGAGCTGGAAATCGATCCGGCGGCGCTTGCCCGGACGGCCGGCAGGCTGGAGCGCGCGCGGTCGGCGCTGGACGCGGAGGCGGGCAGGTTCCTCCAAGGCTGCGCCGCGCGAGGGGCGCTCGGCGAGGTGATCGTGGACCTGGGCCGACTTGCCTCGGCGGAGGAGGAGATCGCGACGCGTGCGATCGCGCGGTCGATGCGCGGCGTCGCCGGACGCGGGTGGCTGCCGGTGCGCCGGTCCCGGCTCGAAAGCGTCGTTCGCTGGACGCGGTCGCCCGACACCGCTCCGGTCGGGCGTACCCTGGCCGGATGCGTGCTGCGCAAGGCGGCGCGAGGGAGGCTCCTGGTTCTGCGCGAGCCGGCTCGCTGCGAGCCGCCGATTCCGTTGCGGGCGGGGCAGGAAGCCCTGTGGGACCGCCGATGGCGCGTGTGGTTCGACGGGAGCGGTTCGGTAGACGCCGGCGTGTTGGGCCGTAGGGACGCGGAGAGGCTCGAAGCGGCGTCGCCCGAATGGCGCCGCAGTCCGATCCTCGCCCGCGCGTCCGCGCCCGCCTTCCGGCGCAGCGGAGAGATTCTCGCCGTGCCTGCGGCCGGCGTCTGGCGCGAAGGCGGGCCGTCGGAAGGGGGCTCGGAGATCAGGCTTCGGCCCCTGTAGGGGTTGCGCTTGTGCTTGCCGGTCGTTGCGCCTACATGAGAAGGGTATGCGCGGCATGAATCGGGCGCGGAGCGCGGGAGCGTGCAGTTCCACGCGACGCCGCGGGACCAAACGTTGGAGGACGGGTTGAAGAATTTGCGAAGCGTTCTGCTCTGGGGCGTGATGATCCTCGTGCTAGTAGCCCTGTTCAACCTGTTCCGCGAACGAACCTCGGGCGAGAACGCGCTCGTGATCCCGTACTCGGCCTTCGTCGAATCGGTGGACACCGCAACCGTGCGGGAGGCCGTGATCGACGGCGAGCGGATCTCGGGGCACCTGCGCAACGGCCAGCCCTACGTGACCTATCAGCCCGCAGGGACGGATATCGTCGGCCAATTGGTCGACAGCGGGGCCACCGTGGAGGTGAAGCCGGAAGAGTCGGGCGGAATCTGGTCCACGCTGGGATTCTGGTTGCCGATGCTGCTGCTGCTCGCGGTTTGGATCTTTTTCTTCAGCCGCATGCCGCAAGGGGGCCGCAATCCGCTCACGTTCGGGCGCAGCCGCGCCCGCATGCTGACCGAAAAGACCGGCACCGTGACCTTCCAGGACGTGGCCGGAATCGACGAGGCCAAGGACGAGCTGGAGGAGATCGTCGAGTTTCTCCGCAATCCGCATCACTATTCGAGGCTCGGCGGCAAGATCCCCAAGGGCGCGCTCCTGATCGGCCCTCCGGGTACGGGCAAGACGCTGCTGGCGCGGGCGATCGCCGGCGAGGCGGGCGTTCCGTTCTTCACCATCTCCGGGTCCGACTTCGTCGAGATGTTCGTCGGCGTCGGCGCCAGCCGGGTCCGCGACATGTTCGAACAGGCCAAGAAGAACGCTCCCTGCATCGTGTTCATCGACGAGATCGATGCGGTCGGGCGCCATCGGGGGATCGGCTACGGAGGCGGCAATGACGAACGCGAGCAGACGCTGAACCAGCTCCTGGTCGAGATGGACGGCTTCGAGGCGAACGAGGGCGTGATTCTCATCGCGGCGACCAACCGGCCCGACGTGCTGGATCCGGCGCTCCTGCGTCCGGGACGATTCGACCGTCAGGTGACCGTGCCCAATCCGGATGTGGTCGGGCGGGAGAAGATTCTCCGGGTGCACGCGCGCAACGTGCCGCTGGCGCCGGACGTCTGCCTGCGGACGATCGCCCGGGGGACGCCGGGGTTTTCGGGCGCCGACCTCTCGAACCTGGTGAACGAGGCGGCGCTGCTCGCGGCGCGGCTCGGCAAGCGTCTGGTCACCATGGAGGACTTCGAGAGCGCGAAGGACCGCGTGATGATGGGCACCGAACGCCGCTCCCTGGTCATGACCGAGGAGGAGCGTACGCTTACCGCTTTTCACGAAGCGGGGCACGCGATCGTCGGGCTCAACGTTCCCGGGCACGATCCGATCCACAAGGCGACGATCATCCCCCGCGGCCGCGCGTTGGGACTCGTCCTGTCGCTTCCCGAGCGCGACCACCTGTCCATGACCCGCCAGCAGCTCGAGTCCAAGATCGCCATGGCGATGGGCGGTCGCGTGGCGGAGGAGCTTGTGTTCGACGCCCGATCCGTGACCAGCGGCGCGGCTTCCGACATCCAGCAGGTGACGCGCATTGCGCGGGCGATGGTGACCCAGTTCGGGATGTCGGACAAGCTGGGCACGATCGACTACGCGGACGAGCGCGACACCTTCCTGGGCGTCCAGCGGGGCATCTCTCCGATCGCGCCGGACACCCAGCGGGTGGTGGATCAGGAAATTCGCCGGCTGATCGACGAGGGGACGTCGAAGGCGCGCGAGGTGCTCGAGTCGCACCGGGAGGATCTGGACCGACTCGCGAAGGGACTGCTGGAATACGAGACGCTGACCGGCGAGGAAATCGGCAAGGTGATCGCCGGCGAGAAGCTCGACCGCGGCGAGGACGCCGGGGAGGCGGCGGCGGACGCCAAACCCACGGTGGCCTCGGTCCCGAAGAGCCGGCGCCGCCGCAACGCGGGCGAAACCGCGGACGGCGCTTCGCCGGAGCCGCAGCAGGGATAAGCCGACAGGCTCCCGACGGAGCCGCCGATGACCGCGTTCTACCTGCCCGTCCCGGAGTTGGGCGTCACGGGCGCCGCGGGCGCCGCGTTCTCGCAGGATGCCGGCTCCGGGGCGCTCGGCGGCGGGCCGGTGCGGTTCCGCCTCGTGCGGCGGGTCGCACGGGCCGAAGGCGGCGCCGCCCGGTTCGGCCCCCCGGAACCCGCCCAGGACATTCGGGATTCGGAATGGCCCGCGGCCCGCGAGCGTATCGTCGCTCGGCGCTCCGGGTTCTGCGGGGTATTGCGCGACGGGCCGGTCCTGATGGGGATCGTCAACGCGACGCCGGACAGCTTCTCCGACGGCGGCCTTTACGCGGACGCCGAGAGCGCGGCGCGCCGCGGCGAACGCCTGGCGGCGGAGGGGGCGGCGATCGTGGACTTCGGCGGCGAGTCGACGCGTCCCGGCGCGGCGGAGGTTCCGGTCGAGGAAGAGATCCGAAGGGTCGTGCCGGCGATCGAGCGGTTTCGGGACCTGTGTCCCGAGGTGCCGGTGTCGATCGATACGCGCAAGGCGAAGGTCGCCCGATCCGCCCTGGCGGCCGGGGCGCGAATCGTGAACGACGTCTCGGGCCTTACCCGGGATCCGCGCATGGCGGAGGTCGTGGCCGAAGCCGGGGCCTGCGTCTGCGTCATGCACGCGCAAGGGACGCCCGAGCGCATGCAGGACGCCCCGCGATACCGCTCCGCTCTCCTCGACGTCTACGAATGGCTGGAGCGGCGCGTGGAGGCGATTCTTCGTCGCGGCGTCCCTCGCGAGCGGATCGCGGTCGACCCGGGGATCGGCTTCGGCAAGGATCTGGGACATAACCTGGAACTCCTGAGCGGACTCTCGGCGTTCCACGGTCTGGGCTGTGCGCTTCTGGTCGGCGCGTCCCGGAAGCGCTTCATCGGCAGTTTCCCCGGCGGCGGCTCGGCGAACTGCCGCCTTCCCGGATCCCTCGCGGCGGCCTTGCAGGCGTCGGCCTCCGGCGCCCATGTGGTTCGGGTCCACGACGTGGGCGAGACGGCCCAGGCGCTCGGCCTCTGGCGGGCGTTTCATCGGAACGGAGCGGCATGACATGGCGGCGAGGCGGTATTTCGGGACGGACGGCGTACGCGGGCGCGCAAACGCGTGGCCGATGACGGCCGACGTCGCCCTTCGCCTGGCGATGGCGACCGGCCGGCATTTCCGGCGGGCGAAAGACGGCCGGCACCGGGTCATTATCGGCAAGGACACGCGACGCTCCAACTACATGATCGAGAACGCGCTGACGGCCGGCTTCGCCTCGGTCGGGATGGACGTCTACTTGCTCGGGCCGCTGCAGACCCCCGGCGTCGCGCGGCTGACCCGGACGCTCCGGGCGGACGTCGGCATCATGATCACGGCGTCGCACAATCCCTACCACGACAACGGGATCAAGCTGATCGACGGCGACGGCAGGAAGCTGTCCGACGAGGTGGAGGCCCTGATCGAGGCCGGAATGGACGAGCCGGAGACGGATCTCGCCGGACCGGAGGACATCGGCCACGTTCGGCGCCTGGACGACGGCGCTGCGCGCTACATCGAGTTCGCCAAGGCGACCTTCCCCCGGCGGTTGCGGCTCGACGGAATGAAGGTGGTGGTGGATTGCGCCCACGGAGCGGCCTACCGGACCGCGCCGGCCGTGTTCTGGGAGCTCGGTGCGGAGGTCGTCGCGATGGGCGTCGAGCCGGACGGATTCAACATCAATCGCGAATGCGGCTCCACGTCGCCGGCCGCGGCCAGGCAGATGGTGCTGGAGGAGGGAGCGGACGTCGGCGTGGCGCTGGACGGAGACGCGGACCGTGTCGTGCTGATCGACGAGGCGGGACGAATCGTCGACGGCGACCAGATCCTGGCCTGCCTGGCCAGACGCATGCAGGAGCGCGATCGGCTCGCCGGCGGCGCGGTCGTGGCGACCGCGATGTCGAATCTGAGCCTGGACGACTTTCTTTCGGAGCGCGGAATTCGTCTGGAGCGCACCGACGTAGGCGACCGCTACGTGATCGAGCGAATGCTGGAACTCGGGTGCAATCTCGGAGGCGAACAGTCGGGACACGTGATTCTTTCGGATTACGGCCATACCGGCGACGGCGTCATCGCCGCCTTGCAGGTTCTGGCGGCGGTCGTGGACACGGGTGCCCCGGTCAGCGCGGTATGCGGATTGCTGGACCCGTATCCGCAGGTATCCCGCAGCGTTCCGGCCGGCAACGGCAGGGCGCTGGGCGACGCGCGCGTTCGGCGTACGGCTCGGGCCGCCGAGGAGACGCTCGGCCGGGCCGGCAGGTTGCTGGTCCGGGCGTCCGGGACCGAGCCGGTCGTTCGGGTGATGGCCGAGGGGCGTGATGCGAAGCTGTTGCAGCGCCTGGTCGACGAGGTGTGCGAGGCGATCGGCGAGGCCGCAGGCGACCGGTGACGACCGCGACCTATCGCGTGAGATAGAACCGGTCGCCCTCGAGGCGAACGTTGTCGAACCGGTTCAGGTAGTCCATCCCGAGCAGCGACTGGCCCAGTTCGGTATCGATGACGGTCGCCTGCACTTCGCCGTCCGAAAACGATCCCAGCAGGACGGATTCGAGGACGACCGGGGCGGCGCTGACGATGCCGTTCGCGGTCGAGACGGGGATGACGTAGGAAAGGCTTCGCGTGTCGATGCCGGCCCGTTCCGCGTCGCGGCGGGAGAGCACGATCTGGGTGGCGCCGGTATCGATCAGGAACAGGATCGTCTGACCGTTTACCTGCGCCGTCGCGTAGAAATGCCCGTCGCGCGCGCGCTCCAGCACCACCGATCCGGGCGCGACCGGCCTGGCCACGTCGTGAAACAGAGTCTGTCGCAACGGCTCCGCAAACCCTGCGGCGAGCACGACGCCCAGGAAGATCAGGACCCAGATGAGGGCTTGCTGAAGCGCGCGACCGAGCTGGTTGCGAAAGTGGACGACGAACCAGAACGCGACGACCATGAGAAGGGCGAGGAGATAGAAGAGACGCGCCTGGCTGGCCGGATCGTCGGGAAGCATGCGCGCTCCATTGCGTTCGGGGCGTTGCGCTCGGGAAGCCGGAGGCTACGGATGCCGTCCGGCAGACCCTTCCTCTCTCCGGGCGTGTATCCGGTCGAGTATAGTCGGGAACGCGATGCGCGGCGGCTCGAAACGGGTGCGGGCTTTGGCCTCACCTTGCCATTCGCCGGCGAACGGGCGATAGTGCCCGCAGGGGAAGCCGTCGGCAGGACGCGAGCGCCGACCGCCCCCGGAATCCGTCGATCCCGGTTGTCTTGCTGGAGCGAACCATGCACGACCGTCACGACGCGCCGACGATTCGGCCGCGCCGCGCGCAGTTCTCGTCGGGACCCTGCGTGAAGCACCCCGGCTGGAGCGGCGCCGAACTGGTGGAGCGCGCCTTTCTGGGCCGGTCCCATCGGGCGCGGGATCCCCGCGACCAGATTCGGGCCGTAGTTCGCAAGTCCCGGCAGTTGCTGGGGATTCCGGAGGAGTTTCGGGTCGCGATCGTGCCGGCCTCGAATACGGGCGCGTTGGAGATCGCACTGTGGAACCTGCTCGGCCCGCTGCCCGTGGACGTCCTGGTCTGGGAGGTGTTCGGAAAGCATTGGGCGCGGGACGTGCGCGACGAACTCGCGCTCTCCGACTGCCGGATTCTCGAGGCGCCGTTCGGCGCGTTGCCCGATTTCGGCGGCGTTCGCCCGGAGGCGGACGTCGTGTTCGTCTGGAACGGGACGACGTCCGGGGCCCGCTGTCCGGACGCCGACTGGATTTCGCGGGACCGGGCGGGGCTCGCGATCTGCGACGCGACCTCCGCGGCGTTCGCGCAACCCCTCGACTGGGACAAACTCGACGTCGTCACGTTCAGCTGGCAGAAGGCGCTGGGCGGGGAGGCCGCGCACGGGGTTCTGGCCGTCGGCCCCAGGGCGGCGGAGCGCTTGCGCACCCGTCCTCCCCAACGGGGCCTGCCGCGAGTCTTCCGGTTGGCGAAGCGGGACGGGACGATCAACGAGGGCGTCTTCGACGGAGCGACGCTGAACACGCCGTCGATGCTGTGCGTCGCCGATTGCCTGCTCGCGCTCGATTGGGTGGAGTCCATCGGCGGACTCCCTGCGATCATGGCGCGCGCAAACCGGAATTTTTGCGCTCTGCAGGCATGGATCGACGCCAGCGACTGGGCCGAAAACCTGGTCGAGGAGCTGTCCGCGCGCTCCAACACCTCCGTCTGTATCCGGATCGTCGATCCCCGTTTCGCAGGGCTGGAGGCGGCTGAACAGCGGAAGTTGCTGGGTCGCATGGGCGCCCTCCTCGAGGAGCGCCAGGCGGCGCAGGACGTCGTGAACCATCGGGACGCGCCGCCGTCGCTTCGCGTCTGGTGCGGCGGCACCGTGGACTGCGACGACGTGGAGGCCCTCCTGCCCTGGCTGGACTGGGCGTTCGGTGCGGTCATGCGAGAGGAGGACGCCTGATGCCCGAGATACTCGTCGCGGATCGCCTCGATCCGGCCGTCGTCGACGTCATTCGGGACCGGGGCGTCGCGGTTCGATACGAACCGGAACTGGCGTCCGACCCAGAGGGGTTTTGCGCAGCGGTCGCAGGCGTAGACGGTCTCGCGGTTCGCTCGGGCGCCAGGGTGACGGCGGAAGTCATCGACGCGGCCGATCGGCTGAGGGTGATCGGGCGTGCCGGCGTCGGCGTGGACACGATCGATCTTGCCGCCGCGACGGCGCGCGGCATCGTGGTCCTGAACGCTCCCTTCGGAAACACGGTCACAACGGCGGAACACACCCTCGGAATGATCCTGGCGCTCGCGCGCCACATTCCGCGCGCGGACGCGAGTCTCCGGGCCGGGCGCTGGAATCGCGCCGACTTTCTCGGACTGGAATTGCACGGAAAGTGCCTCGGAGTCGTCGGTTGCGGTCACGTGGGCGGAGAAGTTGCTCGACGCGCGATCGCGCTCGGCATGCGGGTTGTGGCGTACGACCCGTTCCTGACGCCGGACCGGGCGAAGCAGCTCGGCGTATCCCGGATCGACTCTCTGGAGGGGCTTCTCGGCCGCGCGGACATCGTCACCGTCCACGTTCCGCGGACGGACGATACCCGGAACCTGATTTCCGCCGAACGGATCGCCGCCATGAAACCCGGCGCCCGGCTGGTCAACTGCGCACGCGGCGGAATCGTCGACGAGGCGGCGCTGGCCCGGGCCCTGGAGGAAGGCTCGCTGGCGGGCGCAGCGATCGACGTCTACGACGAGGAGCCGGCGCTCGACCATCCTTTCTTTCGGTTGCCGAACACGGTGGTCACGCCGCATCTGGGCGCATCCACCGCGGAGGCGCAGGCCAAGGTTTCGCTGCAGATCGCCGAAGACCTCTGCGACTACCTGCTCGACGGCGCGATCGCGAACTCGGTCAACACGCCGTCGCTCGGCGCCAAGGAAGCGCAGCTCCTCAAGCCGTGGATGGAGGTTGCGCAAACGCTGGGCGCGTTCGTCGGCCAGGTGACGGAGAGCTCGATTCTTCGCCTCGAGGTTTCCTTTGTCGGAAAGGCCGGAGATCACGGCACGCGAGCGTTGACGGCCGCGGCCGTCGCTTCCGTGCTGCGACCGACCCTCGGGGAGGGCGTCAACATGGTGTCGGCGCTGGCCGTCGCCCGGGAGCGCGGGATGCAGGTCACCGAGAGCGTGTCCGACGCTCGGGGCGCGTTCGGTTCCTACATCGAGCTCATCGTCTCGACCGAACGCCAGACCCGTAGCGTCGCGGGTACCGTGTATTCGGACGGACTGCCGCGCATCGTGCAGATCAAGGGCGTCGGGCTCGAGGCACGACCGCAGCCGTTCATGATCTACGTAACCAATACGGACCGGCCGGGGTTCGTCGGCTCTATCGGGACGGCGTTGGGAGAGGCCGGCGTGAACATCGCCACCTTCGCCCTGGGACGCGCGAGTCAGGGCGGCGAGGCGGTCTCGCTCCTGGGCGTGGACGAGCAGCCCTCGGAATCCGTCCTGGAGCGAATTCGCAGCCTGTCGGGCGTGCGGCAAGTCACGCCGATTCGCTTTTCATGAGCTCGGTCGTGGTGCTCGGCGCCCAGTGGGGCGACGAGGGAAAGGGCAAGGTCGTCGACTGGCTCGGGGCGCGCGCCGACGCCGTGATCCGGTTCCAGGGCGGACACAACGCCGGTCACACGCTGGTGATCGGGGAGGAGAGCTACAAGCTCTCCCTGATTCCGTCCGGGGTTCTGCGAGAGGGGACGGTATCCGCGATCGGAAACGGCGTGGTGATCGATCCCTGGGCGCTGGCGGACGAGATCGACGGGCTGGAGAAGCGCGGAATTCGCCTTACGCCCGAGCGGCTGCGCATTGCGGAAACCGCCGCGCTCATCCTTCCGGTGCATCGCGACCTAGACCGGCTGCGCGAAGAGCATGCCGGCAACCGGCGAATCGGCACGACTGGGCGGGGAATCGGCCCGGCCTACGAGGACAAGGTGGGGCGTCGCGCCGTCCGGGTGGGTGACCTCTCGTCCGCCCGGGAACTGGACGCGGCGGTCGATCGGCTTCTCGCGCATCACCAACCCCTGCGTGCGGGCCTCGGCGCCGAGCCGGTCGACAGGCAGGCGCTGGTGCGGGAACTACTTTCGATCGCGCCCAGGTTGACTCCGCATGCCGCACCTGTCTGGGCCGAAGTAGACGCGTGGCGCAGGGCCGGGAAACGCCTTCTCTTCGAGGGTGCGCAGGGCGTGCAGCTGGACGTGGACCACGGCACGTATCCGTACGTCACCTCGTCCAACACCGTCGCGGGGCAAGCCCTGACAGGGGCGGGGGGCGGGTTTCGTCCGCCGCCGTACACGCTGGGGATCGCGAAGGCGTATTCGACGCGGGTCGGAGCGGGTCCGTTTCCGACCGAATTGGACGGCGAACACGGCAAGCGCCTCGGGGTGCGGGGGCGCGAGTTCGGCACGGTCACCGGGCGCAAGCGCCGGTGCGGCTGGTTGGACGGGGCGTTGCTTCGCCAGTCGGTCCGGACGGCCGGAATCGACGGCATCGTGCTGACCAAGATCGACGTGCTGGACGGGTTTGAGCGCATTCGGATTTCCACCGGTTACCGGCTTGAAGGCGAGGCGACGACGCGGTTGCCGGCGACCTCCGAAGCCCAGGCCAGCGTCGAGCCGATCTACGAAGACCTTCCGGGATGGACCGGGAGTACCGCGGGCGCGCGGAGTTGGGACTCCTTGCCGGAGTCGGCGCGCGGGTTCGTTCGGCGGGTAGAAGAGCTTGCCGGGTGTCCGATTGCGCTGATTTCCACGTCTCCGGAACGGGACGACATGATCGTTCGACAGGACCCGTTCGAGGGATAGGCTGGTCGTCGCAATTGCCGTACGGGTTGCGGATGCCGTCCGTGAGCAATCGATGTGGTTCGGAAGAAATCGTGCGCGATTCGCTCAGCCTTCGACCAGCGACACGCTCGATCGCGACGGGCGTTCGCGGGACATGGTCAGGATCGGGAATGAGCGGCAATGGATACCCTCAACGCGATCCAGCGTGATGCCCAGCCGTGGGATGGCGGACCGCAGCTGGTCCTGGCAGGTCAAGGCTCCGATAAGACCTCATGCTGTGCCCTCGCGGGGTGGTTGCGCGGGAAGACGTCGATCAGGTGAATACGTGCCAGTTGGATTCGATGGAATGCCAATCGCTCTTGGGCTGGTTGCTGCAGCCGAGTGCGTATTGCGGGCCTGAAGGCGGCCACGCGCTACTCGCTGATGAAATAGTGACCTCGCGCCCGTTCAGCGACTACCTCGTTCGGGAGCACGTGAGCGGGGGGATGCCTCTCAACCGCTACTTCCAACACCCGGAGCGCGTTTCCGAGGTTCTGTGTCCTCGCCCGGACGCAGTCCGGCGCATGACGGTCCACGGGTCGAAGGGGCTGGGTATGGAACACGCTTGGCTCATCGGCAAGGCACAGGAGGTGTTTCCTCTGTTTCAGGCGCTGCGCGAGGGAAGTCAGGGAAAGGAACTGGTAGATGAGCGTCGCATCTGCCCCGCGCGCGCACGCACCGGGTCGAGATGACACTGAGTCTTACCCGGTCAGAGGAATACTACGGCTACCCCAAGCAACCGTCGCAGTTCTTGCCGAAAATGGGCATTACGTGAGGTACGGGCGGTAGGCAAGCTATCTGTCAGGAAGAGTAGATTGCGTGGCCGTGGCTCGGATTCGACTGTCGGTCCGGGAGGGCTCCGCAGATCGACGGTGTTCCCGGGAATCGACTGCTTGACAAACACGCAGGCTACGCGATGCCATAGGCGTATCGCCGTTGGTCGGCGCCGTAGGTCCGATTCCGGTGCCGGATGCCCGAACCTGCCGGGCAGGAACTCACGACAGGAGGAATCTTGCGCGCGAATCGCCTGACGGTGCCGAAGCTGCGCCGAAGTCGCGGCCATCGGCCCAGAGTCACGCCTCCGGTTCCGGCAAATTGGCCGCCGGGCGGACAGATAGTAAGTCTGACGAGCCGGGAGATCGTGTATTGCGTTGACAACGGAAACGCGAATCGAGTACTCTCGACGGCAGTCGCGGGCCGGATTTCGGGGCTCAGGTCGGGATTGACGCCGTCATTCGGACGCGGGGACGGAGTGCGTCGCTTGGGCTCGCGGCAATTCGTGCGGAATTGCGCGCTGAGTAGATTGGCCGTCAATCGAGTGCTGCATTCATGACCGGAGCTTCAGATGACCGGCGACAGTGACCGAAGAGGGATGGACGGCGCAGGTACAGGCGACGGCTACCGTCAGACCGATCGTGGTCTCGTCAGCGACTCGACACCGGCGCGGCGGGGAGTCTTCCCTGACGGGAGCGGCGACGGCGTGCCAAGCGGGGAGCGCTTCGTCGAGTATCACGTAAATGGGGAACAGCAGCGCACCCAACGGTCTTCCTTACGGGTGGAAGAGATATTGCGTTTGGCGGGTTCTGCCGCGGGAATCAACACGACTGACCTCGGCAGCTATTACCTGGAACGTCTCGGAGACGACCGAAAATTCGAAAAGCTAGAGGACACGGTGACTATTGGTGACGGCGATCAGTACCTCGCTGTCTATTCCGGCCGTACACCCGTAGCATGAGCGTATTGGAGAAAATAGCGGAGGAGCTGCGTGCATTGGGCTATTTCCCGAGAGAGTTTCGCATCGAAGGCTTGGGCGGTGACCGGGCAGTCGTTGTTGAATATCCGGTCGTGACGGGTAGGTTCAGGGGGCAGGCATTCCAACTGGGCATCGCGCTTCAAGAGCAGGGCTATCCGGAGTACCCTCCCCACTTCGT
The DNA here is from genome assembly GCA_965221505.1 of Rhodobacterales bacterium. Lineage (GTDB taxonomy): Bacteria > Pseudomonadota > Alphaproteobacteria > Rhodobacterales > CAZPXZ01 > CAZPXZ01. The sequence continues at coordinate 2,115,304 of CBDCSI010000001.1, read as the reverse complement.
ATGGGTTGCCGACTTATGCGAACCTCGCTTGCCGGTGCACAGTTCCGTTCGTTTCGAGGGAGCGGATTGGGCGTCGTTCAGCGTTCCGCCGAGCGACATTTGGGACCTATTGCCTGCAGCAGACAAGAACATGAAGAACTATGTCAACAGGCACTTGCAGCGCTTCTGGGACCAGGTGTGAGGTACGAAGCAGTCCTCACGGAAGCGGTGAATCAGCTGATATGTGACCGGCTGCTGGAACATTTTCGGGATGGACGCTGTCAGGAAACGCTGTGTTTCGGTCTTTGGAGGCCGGGTACCGGCGCAAGGCGACTCTCTGCGCTGATTTTCGATGTCGTTCCCCCGGTCGATGGGGAGGTCGCGCTTCACGGCAATGCGAGTTTCGAGCCGCACTACTTGACACGCGCCGTAAAGGCCGCCCTTTCGCATAAGGCAGGCTTGGCGTTCATGCACAACCACCTCACGGAGGGGTGGCAGGAGATGAGCGCGCTCGACGTTGCGGCCGAGCGAGACCGCATTGGTCCGCTGACTCGGGCAACCGGCCTGCCGTTGGTAGGGTTGACGTTAGGTACTGATGGTGCCTGGAGCGCTCGGTTCTGGTCCTGGGACGGAAACGGTTTTCGGCGGGACTGGTGCGACAAGGTTCGAGTCATCGGGCGTAGACTGCAGGTGACGTTCAACGACGCGATTCTGCCCCCCCCCCGCCGCAGGTCGGTCCTAATGCGCACGATCGACACGTGGGGGGAAGCCCGTCAGCAGGACTTGGCTCGGTTGCGCGTCGGCGTCGTAGGCGTCGGCAGTGTGGGCTGCGTGATCGCAGAGGCACTAGCTAGGATCGGCATCGGAATGTTCGTTCTGATCGATCCGGATAGAGTCGAGAGTCATAATCTGGATCGGTTCCTCTATGCTGGTGAGGAGGATGTCGGCGAATACAAAGTAGACCTCGCCGCGAGGAACCTGAAAAGAATAGGTACTGCCCATGCGATTGAGGTTGAGACTCACGCGACTGCAGTTCAGTGTCGGAAAGCGTATCGCGCTGCACTCGATTGCGACCTGTTATTCTTGGCGGTGGACCGGCCGCTGCCGAAGGATCTCGTAAATCGAATTGCGTACACGCACTGCATTCCCGTAGTCTCTGGCGGCGTCCGAATAGAGAACAAACTGGGCGGTACGCTTGCCAATGCCCTGTGGAGCGTCTCCATCGTTGGTCCCAATCGGCGTTGTCTACGCTGCGAAGGTCAGTACACAAGTTCGGATGTGGTTTTCGAGAGGGATGGTACTCTGGACGATCCGAGTTACGTTCGCTGCAACGACGGACCGAGATTGCCTACGAATCAGAATGTGTTTCCGTTCTGTGCGAACGTCGCGAGTTTCATGGTTGTCGAAATGGTTAGGCTCGTGGTGGCCGAAGCGTGGTGGCCGAACCCGGGCGGAACGATGAGTTATAGCCTGGTTCCTGGGCGGCTGCGTTTCGAGGACGGGCGGTGTATCGCCAATTGCTCGATTCAGGAAAGCACCGCTGCGGGTGACTCGTGCGAGTATCCATTCATCGATGAAGCCTCTTCGAAGGTGATCGAAGAGGTTAGCACGTGGCCGGCGCGCGCATTCAGGTATGGGACGAGATTTCTCGGACGGTTCTGGAGGGGGGAATAATGGCCTGGATACGGGAGTTACAGTTGCGGGATGTGCGTTGCTTTGAGGGAGTGCAGTCCGCAAGGCTTGGACGCCGGATAACCCTGCTGGTCGGGGAGAACAGTGCTGGAAAGTCGACATTCATGGGGTGCTATAAGGCGCTCACGAGACTCGCAAACCTTGACGACATTGCGGAAGAAAACCACTTTGACCAAGCGCCATTCCACATGGGCGACTTTGACTCCGTCGCTCGATCCGGAAGGAAGGAATTCGTTGTAGGCGCAGCGTTCGAGGACCATTGTCACGCAAGCGCTTCATTCACGTTTCGCGCTCAAGGAAACCGGCCGGTAGACCGGGTACTGGATTTGAGCGTCTCAGGAACGGGCGATGACGGGCAGTCAGTCCGAATTGTCATACCTGACGAGCCAGAGATCGTCCTGCGGTTTGGCGGCCCCGGGTTCACGTACGACATGCGCCAATCCGAGGTTTCCTATCGATCGATCGCTACTTGGTTGTCACGGTATGTCCGAACAGGACACCTTCCTTATTCAGGCGACCTAGAACTGTTTAGAAAGAGAACGGGCGAGTCCGGGTACGAGAGTGGGCGTGACTTCGTTGGCCTCATCAATTTCCTCGGGAGTTACTTCCCTTACCCCGAACCCGGCACATTCGTCGCTTGTGCCCTAGATCCTGCGCTTCCCGAAAGGGCCCGCAGCTACCGGGTACTGCCGGTCCAGTTTTCGTCGCGGAGCGAAGGCATACTCTCTGACTTTCTTCCGAGAATAGGAGAGAGGCTGGGACTCTGGCGGAATATTGCGTTCGAGAGCGTGCCGAACTCGACTGGTACTGTAGTGATGGTCGAGACGACCCCCGGCGTCTGGCGCAATCTGATAGATGTGGGATACGGTATCCATGGCCTGCTTCCGCTGCTCGTCAGCATGGCGGGGAGTTCCCCGGACGAAGTGAATCTGTTGCAGCATCCGGAGGTCCACGTGCATCCCCGAGCACAAGCGACGTTGGCTGAATGGATGGCGGAGAGCGGCCGGCGGTTCATGATCGAAACGCATAGCGATCACTTCGTGGATCGGTTCCGGATTTGCGTCATGAAGGGATTGCTCTCCCCCGAAGATCTGTCGATCGTCTATTTTCAGCCGGACCGAGAGGGAACCCACTCGTGTATTCATGGAATTGCTGTCGACCGGCAGGGCAATCTCGAGGGAGAGCCACCTGATTATCGGTTGTTTTTCCTTGAGGAGTCACGCGACCTTCTGGGAATCGGGTAGGGTAGAACGATGTGCACTGCGGTCGTCATCGATGCCAGCGTGTTCGGTAGTATGAGCGGACCCGAATTCGCCTACTTGCACTCATGGCTGATCGGAGGACACGGCATTATTGCTTTGACGGAGGATGGCCGCTACGCAAAGGAAGTGAGTCGTGACGCTCGAATTCTGGCGCTCTTGCGGGAGTACCGCAGAGCGCAGCGTGTGCAGAATGTGGCAGCCGAGAGGGTGAGGGAAGCTGAAGATGCGCTCGACCGGTCGGCCATGAGGTCCAATGATTCCCATGTACTTGCGCTTGCCATGGTCAGCGGCGCAACGGTTCTTTGCTCAATGGATCAGTCTCTGAATGAGGACTTTCGAAACCGACGTGTGCTGCCCAGGATCGGAAAGCTGGGTCGCGCCGTCTATCCCGTGAGTGCGCGCAACAGCGTGCGGCGCAGTTTTCTGGAGCGTCGAAGATGCCGCATGAGGTAGATGCCGCCGGATGCGCAACCATCAGCACCGGACAGAGAACGGAACCGAGAATACTGGATACAGCAAGGAGCTTGACTCCTCTCCGGTCAGGCAGCACAATTCGCTCGTTCCTACCGGCAGGGAAGGGCTGCATCATGGCGCTGACGCGCAGAGACGCAATGCTGCTCGGCGCTTCCGCTGCCGCGTCGGCGTTGGCGAAGGTTCCGGCGGCTTCCGCTTCCAACGGCGTCGCAGAGGCCGTCGCCCGCTTCACCGGGGGCGCGGAGCCTATGGAGGGCGGCGTACTCCTGGACGCGCCGGAGATCGCCGACAACGGCGGCTCGGTTCAGGTGCGGATAGCCGCAGAGGGCGCGAAGCGCATCGCCCTGTTCGCGGACGGAAACCCGAATCCCGACGTCGCGACCTTCGCGTTCGAGCGATTGGTATCGCCCGCCGCATCGATTCGCATCCGTCTGGCAGGCAGCCAGAGGTTGATCGCCGTGGCGGAATCGGCCGACGGCACGTACCGCCGAGCCTCCCGGGACATTATCGTGACCGTCGGCGGGTGCGGTTGAGGAGCTGGAGATGGCGATACCCAAACCGCGCGTAAAACTGCCGAAGTCGGTGGCGGCGGGCGTCCCGTTCACGGTCAAGACCCGCATCACCCACCCGATGCATACCGGGTTGACCCACGACGGCGACGGCAACCCGGTTCCCCGCCGGATCATCAACCGGCTGGCCGTGCGATTCAACGGCGAATTGGCGATGTCCGCGGATCTGGAGCCGGCGGTCTCGGCCGATCCGTATGTCGAGTTCGAGATGGCCGTCGTCGAATCGGGACAGCTGGAATTCGAGTGGGTCGAAGACGACGGTTCCGTCTACGGACTGAGTCGAAAGATCGAAGTCGAGTAGGACCTGCGTTCGGATGCCGCGGTCCACGGCACGTCTTGCGGTAGCGGCCGCGACGGGTGCGGTTGCGGCGTTGCTCATGGCGGTGTCGCCCGGCGCCGGGTCGACGAGCGTCGATGACGAACTCGGCCACTCGCTGTACCGGCAATGCAAGCGCTGCCACCAGATCGGCGGCGGCGCGGAGCACCGGATCGGCCCGCACCTGAACGACCTGTTCGGACGAACGGCCGGCGCGCTGGAGGGGTTTCGCTATTCGGCCGCCATGAAGTCGGCCGGAAACGACGGGCTGGTCTGGACTGAGGCGGCTCTGGATGCGTTCCTCGCCGATCCGCACGAGATGGTGCCGAGGTCCCGGATGAGCTACGCGGGAATGGCGGACCCGGCGGACCGGGCGGCGTTGCTGGCGTGGCTGCGCGGCTTTTCCGAGGCCGGATCGCACGTCCCGCTTGCGGAAGCGACCTCGACGGCAGAGGAATACGGGCTCGACCCGCAGGTTCTCGACTTCCTCGGCGACCCGGAATACGGCGCCTACCTGTCGGGCGAATGCAGCACCTGCCACAGGACGGACGGAACCGACCAGGGCATCCCGTCTATCACGGGTTGGCCGGTGGACGACTTCATCATCGCCATGCAGACGTACAAGCACGGCAAAAGGGAACACCCCGTCATGCAGCTCGTGGCAGAGCGGCTGTCGGACGAGGAAATCGCCGCGCTCGCGGCCTTTTACCGGGACGCGGCGGGAGGACAATGATCCAGAGGAGACATGACATGACGAAACCGAACGGAAACGGCGACCTGAGCCGGCGCGGGTTTCTCGCGTCGTCGGTCGCGGTCTCGACGGCGCTGGCGGCTCCGAACGTGCTCGCCGGAAGCCACCCGCGTGCCGTGGTCGTAGGCGGAGGCGCCGGGGGCGCCACGGCCGCGCGCTACATCGCCAAGGATTCCGCCGGGGCGGTGGACGTGATTCTGGTGGAGCCGACCCGCGCCTATTACAGCTGCTTCTTCTCGAACCTCTATATCGGCGGTTTTCGCGACTACGATTCGATCGGACACAGCTACGGTGCGCTGGCTTCGAATCACGGGATCAACGTCGTGCACGACTGGGCCGTGTCCGTCGATCGCGACGCTCGCAGCGTGGGCCTCGCGGGCGGGGGCAGCCTTCAGTACGACCGTCTCGTACTCTCGCCGGGCATCGACTTCCGGCCGGACTCGGTGGCGGGTTGGGACCTGTCGCACCAGAATCGCATGCCGCATGCCTACAAGGCCGGCTCCCAGACGCAGTTGCTCAAGGCGCAGATCGAGTCCATGCCGGAAGGCGGCGTCTATTGCATGGTCGCTCCGCCGAACCCCTTCCGATGCCCGCCGGGACCCTACGAGCGAATCTCGATGGTCGCCCATGTCCTGAAGCGGTCAAATCCGACGGCGAAGATCTTGATCGTCGATCCGAAGGAGAAGTTCTCCAAGCAGGGGCTGTTCGAGGAAGGGTGGCAGCGCCACTATCCCGGCATGATCGAGCGAATCGGCCCGGATTTCGGGGGCGACGTCGTCGAGGTGCGGCCCGATGCCATGGAGGTCGTCGTGGACGGCGAGGTGACGAAGGTGGACGTCTGCAACGTCATTCCGGCGCAGCAGGCGGGCCGTATCGCGGCAGTCGCGGGCATCACCGACGATTCCGGCTGGGCGCCAGTGGTGCCGCACACGATGCAAAGTCGTATGGACGCAGACATCCATGTGCTCGGTGACGCGTCGTTGCAGGGCGACATGCCCAAGTCGGGCTTTTCGGCCAACAGCCAGGCGAAGGTCTGCGCCATGGCGGTTCGCGGAGCTCTGACGGGTTCGAGCGTGTTTCCGGCTCGCTTCGCCAATACGTGCTGGTCGCTGATCGCTACCGACGACGGCGTCAAGGTCGGCGCTTCCTACGAGGCGACCGACGAGAAGATCGCGAATACCGGGGGCTTCATCTCGCAGACCGGCGAGAGTGCGGAACTCCGCAAGGAGACCTACGAGGAATCTCTCGGTTGGTACTCCGCCATTTCGGCCGACATGTTCAGCTGAACCGGCTATCTGAGAGCGAGGACCGCCCCGGCGGTCCTCGCCGAAGCGGCCATGGCGACCAGCGCGAGCAAGGCCGCAATACTGGCGGTCGAGACGCCGGAAAGACCCGCGCCGACCGAACAGCCGCCGGCCAGCACCCCGCCCACGCCCATCAACGCCGCGCCGGCCAGATAGCGCCCGGTCTGCCGCGGTCCTTCCAGGCTCTGCCAGCGGAACTCGCCTGCGGAAATCGACGCAACGAGACTGCCGACCAACACGCCTGCCGTCAGGCCGACGCTGAAGCCTGCCGGAATCGACGTCGCCGCCACGGCCCAGAACAGCGTGTCGGCCACGGGCGCGGTAAATCCCAGCGACTGCATCGGGATCGGGTCGAAATCGTCCAGCAGCACGAATCCCGTGCCGACCCAGGCGAGCGGCACCAACAACCCGGCCGCCGCCGCCATCGCTAGATGGGAAAGCGGCGCGCGGGAGCGCAGGGCAAACGCGAGCGCGGCAAGCGCGATGCCGACTGGCCAGATCTCTCCGCCGGGGACCGCCGTGAGCGCCGACAGTTCTCCGGCCGGCAGGGTCGCGGCGCCGGCCGTCGAACGGATTGGGGCCAGAACGCCCTTCATCGCCGCATGAGCGGTGACGGCGAATACCAGGAGTACCAGGAGGGATCGCAGGTTGCCGGTTCCGGCCAGCACCGTGAGGCGCGAGACGCAGCCTCCCGCCAGCACCATGCCGACCCCGAACAGGGCCCCTCCGACGAGCGCGGAAGCGATCGGCAGGTCCGAGGCGAGAAAGCGGTGCGCATCGAAAGAGACCAGGTCGAGCGCCACCGCAAGCCGCGTGCCGGCGATCGCTGTCGCAAACGCCATCGCCCAGGCGCCCATCGCAGGAGCGCACTCCTGCCACGTTCCGACGAGGCTGCGCCGCAGGCACAGGGCACTGCGCTGGGCCAGGACTCCGTAGGCGCCCCCGATCGCCAGTCCCGCTATCAGGGATGCGGCGATCGGCGTCAGATTCTCGAAACCGAGTTCCTCGAACATGCGGAATTGCCTCTCCTGTGCGCCTTCGCTGCGTCCCGCGCCTCAAATCCGCGCGGCGGCAGGCCCGATGCGGGGCGAAACGCTTCGGCGTTTCTGCCCGCGACGACCGTACAGCATCCGGCGCGTTTGCGCCAAGTCGTCCGCAAGGTACCTCGGAGCCGTACGGCCCGGAATAGTCCGGCGGAAGGCGCGAACGATAGAGTCTGTCTACGCGGTTGAAACGCTTCGACCATGCCGCGCCGCGTCTTCGCAGGGCGCGCCGTCGATCCGCGGTTCGACGGACGTTCCGCCGCCAGCTTCGGCTCGCGCACCTCTCCAACGGCCACGTGCCTCGGCCGCGTTACCAATGGCGATGCCAGCTCCGCGTCACGCGGAAGCGAACAGTCCGTCCTCGTAGACGAGACGTGCGGATCCCGGAACTTCGTCGCGTCGAAGGCGATTGGGGCCGTATTTCACTTCCGTCCAGTTCAGTAGATCGACTGGCCTGCCCAGGATCTCCGACAACTCGTCTCCCGTTCTGACGAATGCGAGCCCGGGTATTTGGTCGCGATGGAACTCGACGTGGACGTCGATGTGGCTTGCCGGGCCGAAGTCGTCCCGAAGAACCGAACCGAAAGGCCAAAAGCTGGTCACGTGCCAGCGTTCGCAGTATTGCGCGACTCGATCCGGTGACGCCCGGATTCGCGAAGGCAAGGGGATCGGGTTCCGGGCGTCGGCGCAAGACAGGTCGGGAGGCTGGGCCATCACATACGCTCCACGATCCTCAGGGGATCGGACGCCTCGTTTTCCGACAGGAGCCTTGCAACCGGTCTCCGACCGCGACGGCCGGGGCCTATGCCCCTTCGGATTCGAGGAGTCGCTAAGGCCGGTTCGGACAGGCTGGGTTGGGGATGCACGGCGCACGGCTCGTGCGCTCCCTGGAGAGTAGCGGGAATGGACGATCGCGGGCTTGCGTGACGAAGAGGGCCGCGGGATCGGCACGGTACGCCGACAGCGCTGGATACTCGTCCCCCGGAACGAGGGCGGACCGGGAGAGGTCTTGCGAGGGGCTCAGGAGAGTCGTCGGTCGGCCGCTCGCTACGCCGCCGGTTCGGCGAGGACGAGGCCCTGGACGAGCACTCTCGCAACCTGACGCGGGTCTGCGAGGTTTTCCCTGCGTTCGCCGGGATGTCCCTGCGCTCGGAGCGCCGTCGCCATCGGCGGCGGATCGAAGGCGGCTACGTCGATTTGCGGGCACTCGGCTCGCCAAGCCTCCACCAGCGCGCGCAAGGCGGCCTTCGTGGCTGCATAGGCTCCCCGGTACGCTCCCGAAACCTGTCGGTCGCATACGAACCGAGCCCGGCCCCGAGATTGCGAGAGCGGCGATTCGAACGCGGACATGAGCGCACGGGCGGCGTCCGCGTTCAATCGCCACAGTCGCTCGAATTCGGCCGGGTCGACGTCCCGGACCGGCGTGAAGCGCGCCGCGTCGCCCGCCGCGTGCACCAGGACGTCCAGTCGTCCGAAGCGCGAGCGGATTTCCCCGGCGAGCGCCTCGACGCTGCCGGCCTGGGTCAAGTCGAGCGGGGCGAGGGTGGCCGTACCACCGGCCTCGCGGATGCGGTCGTCCAGCGCCTCGAGCGCTCCCTGCGTCCGGGCCGCGGCCACGACGTGCAAACCGCCTTCCGCCAGCGCGAGGGCGACCTCCGCGCCGAGTCCCCGTGAAGCTCCGGTGACGAGCGCGACCCTTCGGCCCCCGGCCTCCGCCTGCATCGGGACAGTCTCCCCAGGCTCAGTGCGGCATGTCGAGAGGAAGCGACTGCGTCCGCTCCCGGTCGGCCCGAACGATCGGGTATTCGCCCGTAAAACACGCGTCGCAGAACCGCCGGTCTTCTCCGTTCCGGCCTCCGGGCAGCCCGCAGGCCCGATACAGTCCGTCGATCGAGACGAACCGCAGCGTGTCGACGCCGACCGCTTTCGCGATGGATTCCGGCTCCATGTTCGCCGCCAGAAGGTCGCTTCGGTCCGGCGTGTCGACGCCGTAGAAGCAGGGCCAGCGCGTCGGCGGACTCGCGACCCGGAAATGCACCGACCGGGCGCCGGCCTCCTGCAGCATGGTGGCGATCTTTCGTACCGTCGTGCCCCGCACCACCGAATCGTCGACCAGCACCACGCGCTTGCCGGAGACGAGGCTTCGATTGACGTTGAGCTTCAGGCGGACGCCCATGTTCCGGATCTGGTGGGTCGGCTCGATGAAGGTGCGCCCGACGAAGGGGCTTCGGACGATTCCGAATGCGAAGGGCAGCTTCGAGCGGTGCGCGAATCCGATGGCGGCCGGCGTGCCGCCGTCGGGAACGGGACACACCAGATCCGCGTCGGCCGGCGCCTCCCTGGCCAGTTCCTCTCCGATGCGCCGGCGCACCTCGTAGACGCTGAGCCCGTCGTAGATCGAGTCCGGCCGCGAAAAATAGACGTGCTCGAAGACGCAGAAGCGGCTCGGTCCCCGCGGCAGCGGGTTCTCGCAGCGCAGCCCGTCCCGGTCCACGACGATCATCTCGCCGGGGCCGACCTCCCGAACCAGGCTGGCGCCGACGATGTCGAGTGCGCAGGTTTCCGACGCCAGGACGTATCCTCCGCCGAGAGATCCGAGCACCAGCGGGCGAATTCCGTGCCGGTCGCGCACGCCGATCATCTTGGTGCGGGTCATCGCGATGATCGAGAATGCGCCCTCGACCCGGGCGAGCGCGTCCTTCATCCGGCCGATCACGTCCTGCGCCGGCGAGCGCGCCATCAGGTGCACGATGCACTCGGTGTCGACGCCGGACTGGAAGATGGAGCCGGCCCGGATCAGCTCCTCCCGCAACGCCTGCGAGTTGGTCAGGTTGCCGTTGTGCGAAATCGCGACGCCGCCCTGGGAGAACTCGGCGAACAGCGGCTGCACGTCCCGGATCGCGGTGGCGCCCTTGACGCTCGAAGTGGCGTAGCGAACGTGGCCCACCGCGATGTTGCCGGGCACCAGGTCGATGACTTTCCTTTCGGTGAAGTGATCCCGCACGAATCCGACGCGTCGGACGTTGTTGAACGCCCGGCTCTTCGCGTCGTAGGCGAGGATTCCGCAGGCTTCCTGCCCCCGGTGCTGCAAGGCGTGCAGCCCCAGCGCCACGTAGCTCGCCGCGTCCTCGCAACCGATGATGCCGAAGACGCCGCACTCCTCCCGCCAGGAGCGGGCCGGAGCCTCGGCCCGAATCGTCAAGCCCGATTCCCGCCGGGCAGGTCGACGACGCCGAGGGCCCGGTCGAGAAAGCCGCAGGCTTCGGTCAGCGATTCCAGCGTGCCGCCGATAAAGGACTGCACGTCGTCCGGATCCGTGCTGCGAAGCCAGTCCGCGCCGTCCTGGAGCATCGGGGCGAACGCCGCCGAGGTGAGGAGATCCGGCTGGTCCGGCTCGTTGACGATGGCGTCGTACGCCACATACGCGACCAGCACGATTACCGCGCCGCGCACCGCGCCGAACGCAAGACCCAGAAGCTGGTCGCCGGTGCCGACGTCGCGCCGGGAGAAGGCGCTGCCGACGATGGGCGACAACATCGAGAAGACCAGCAGCGAGGCCACGAAAAGGGCGATGAACGAGAGGAAAGTCGCGATCAGGCACGCGTCCGCGTAGTCGCCGAACAATCCGATCTCGGGCATCAGCGGCCGCAGCGAAGGCGTGAACACGAAGGCGATCACGAAGGCGCCCAACCAGACCAGCAGGCCGACGATTTCCCGCAACCCCCCGTTGAGGTAGCCGCGCGCCATCGACAGGCCCACGATCAGCAGGATGACGATGTCGACGACGTTGAGCGCAGGCAGTTGCATCCGCTTGGTCCCTGCGAGGAGCGGTTCGCGGCGCAGTCTAGCGAAATTGCCGATGCCGCGCTTGCGGCGTCAGGTTTGCGCCGGCGTGCGGCTCGAGTCCCCGCTCCAGACCAGGCGAACCAGCGCCTTGCGGAAAAGGAGCGCGGGGAGCAGTCCGGTCGCGATCACGGCGAGCGCCGTCGGCGAGGCGGCGCCGACCTGTTCGAGCGAAGCGTAGCTGTAGGTCAGGGTCGCCAGGGTGTCGAAGTCGAAGGGGCGAAGAACGAGGGTCGCCGGGAGTTCCTTCACCGTCTCGACGAACATCAGGAGAGAAGCGCTGATCAGGGATCCGCGCAGGAGCGGAATCTGTACCCGGCGGAGAACCGTGCCTCGAGTCGCTCCGAGCGTCCGCGCCACCGTTTCCATCGACGGGGTGACGCGCGCGAAGCCGGCCTCGATCGCCCCGAAGGGGATTGCGGCAAAGCGGACGACATAGGCGATCAACAGGCCGCAAATCGATCCGCCGAGCAGGAGTCCGGTCGTCCATTCGAGGGAATACAGGAACTTGTCCAGCGCAAGGAGCGGAATCAGGATCCCGACCGCGAGCACGGCGCCGGGGACGGCGTAGCCGAGCGTCGCCACCCGGGCGGCGATCCGAAACCAGCGGGCGCGCGCGGTCCTCAGGCTGTAGGCCAAAACCAGCGTCAACGCGACGGCGATCGCGACCGCAAGCACGGAAACGACCGCCGTTCTGAGCGCCGCCTGCAGAAACTCCGGCGACGCGAAGCGATCCAGATGCGAGAGCGACAGGTCGGCGAGGACGGCAACCGGAATCACGAATCCGACCGCCACCGGCAACGCGCAGGCGACGCAGGCGAGCGCGGCCACGCCGCCGTCGAGCGGGCGGCCCCGTGTCGGGCGAAAGCGCGAGGAGGGATCGTGATACCGGGCGTTCCGCCTGCCGGCCCGCTCGAGGGCAAGCAGCCCGATCACCAGCGCGAGGGCGACGAGCGCGAGCTGGGCGGCGCCGCCGGCGTTGTAGCCCTCCAGCCAGACGGCGAAAATTCCCACTGTCAGGGTGCGTACGGCGAAATACTCGACCGTGCCGAAATCGGCCAGCGTCTCCATGAGCGCCAGCGCCACGCCGGCGGCGATCGCCGGGCGCGCCAGCGGCAAGGCGACCCGCCGAAGGCTTCGCAAGGGTCCGAGGCCGAGCGACCGCGAGGCCTCGAAGGCGGAGGCGGTCTGTTCGTGGAAGGCCGCGCGCGCCAGGAGGTAGACGTACGGATAGAAGGCGAACGTCATGGTCGCGGCGGCGCCGCCGAGGGAGCGGATCTCCGGAAACCGGTAGTGGCTGGCGTTCTCCCACCCGAAGACCGAACGCAACGCGGTTTGCACCGGCCCGGCGTATTCGAGCAACTCGACGTTCGCGTAGGCGGCGATGAAGGAAGGCACGGCCAGCGGCGCCAGGAGACCCCAGGCCAGGAGATCGCGGCCGGGAAACCGGTATTGGGCCACCAGCCACGCGGTTCCGGTGCCGACGGTCGCCGTTCCCAGCGCGACCAGCGCCATGAGCTGGGCCGTGTTCGAGAGATAGCCGGGGAGGGCCGTGCGAAGCAGATGCGGCCAGACGTTCTCTTCCGGGGTGAGCGCAATCCAGAATACGGCCAGGAGCGGCAGGAAAAGGATCGCGGTGATGGCCAGCGCGGCAACGCGCCATGGGTCGAACGCCAGACGCCGTCTGCCGGGTGCGCTGCGCGGTTCGGTACGGTTCGTGACCATGACACGGGAAGGCTGCCGGAGCGGGGAACGCGGCAGTGTATCCCGTTCTCCCCGTCCGCGCTCGGCAGATGCGGCGGCCGGGTCATGCGCGATTCGGATCTGTGGGCGAGCCAGGAGGGGAGTCCGGCCGGCCGATTTCGGCGAGCGTCTTCGGCGAGCGCGCCGGCGTCGAGACGATCCCCGATTGTCGCCCGCAAGCAGAACCGGTACAAGGAACCCGTTGCCGGACCGAGCAGGTTTTCTCCCCATGCCCCATCGAGGCGCTTCCCGGCCGTCGCGGCCGGAGACCTTTCAGGACGTAGTTCTCGCGCTGCACGGATTCTGGGGTCGGCGCGGCTGCGCCATTCTCCAGCCCTACGACATGGAGGTCGGCGCGGGGACCTTTCACCCGGCGACTGCGCTGCGTTCGCTGGGGCCGAAACCCTGGTCGGCCGCCTACGTCCAGGCGTCCCGCCGGCCGACAGACGGACGCTACGGCGAAAACCCCAACCGGCTTCAGCACTACTTCCAGTATCAGGTGATCCGGAAGCCGGTTCCGGAGACCTTTCAGCAGGACTACCTCGATTCGCTCGAAGCGATCGGGATCGACCGGCTCGCCCACGACATCCGCTTCGTCGAGGACGACTGGGAGAGCCCGACTCTCGGCGCATGGGGCCTCGGCTGGGAGGTCTGGTGCGACGGCATGGAGGTGAGCCAGTTCACCTACTTCCAGCAGGTCGGCGGCTACGACTGCGATCCGATCCCCGGCGAGATCACCTACGGTCTCGAACGCCTGGTCATGTACGTGCTCGGAATCGAGAACGTCTTCGACATTCCCTACGCTCCCGGCCTTACCTACGGCGACGTCTTCCGGCAGGCGGAACGCGAGTATTCGCGGTGGAACTTCGACGTGGCGGATCCGGAGACCCTGTTCCGGCATTTTGACGATTCGGAGGCGGAGTGCCGGCGCATCCTGGCGTCCGACCCGGTGGACCCGCGAACCGGCATGGCGACGGTCATGGCGCATCCGGCTTACGACCAGTGCGTCAAGGCGTCTCACCTCTTCAACCTGCTGGATGCGCGCGGCGTGATCTCCGTCGCGGAGCGGCAGGCCTATATCGCCCGGGTGCGCGGCCTGGCGAAGGCTTGCGCGGACGCGTTTCTCGCCACCGAGGCGGGCGGCGCGACGCACGCGTAGAACCGGAGGCCCGGATGCCGGACTACCTGCTCGAATTGCGCTCCGAGGAGATTCCGGCGCGCATGCAGCCGGGCGGCGCGGAGGCGCTGGACCGGTCGCTGACGGCCGCGCTCCGGGAGGCCGGCCTAGCTCCCGAGCGGACCGAGGCGCATGCGACGGCGCGGCGGCTGATCTGGATCGGTCGCGGCATTCCGCCGGGCACGGAAGCGCGCGAGGAAGTCCGGCGGGGGCCCCGCGTCGGCGCGCCGGAGAAGGCGCTGGCGGGATTCCTTCGGTCCGCCGGGGTCGAGCGGGACGCGCTGCAGACGGAGGGCGAGGGCGTCGCGGCGCGCTACGTCGCCCGGCGCCGGATTCCGGGGCGAAGCCTCGACGACTGTCTCGCCGAAATCGTGCCCGCGGCGCTTCGGGGACTGCGGTGGCCGAAGTCCATGCGCTGGGGGCGGGGCGGGTTTCGCTGGGTGCGGCCGCTGCGCTCGATCGTCAGCCTGATCGAGGAAGACGGCGCCGTTCGGGTCGCGCCCTTCGACCTCGAGGGCATACCGGTTGACCGGAGCTCGAGCGGACACCCGTTCCTGTCTTCGGGCGCGCTGAGGGCCGATTCGGTATCCGGCTACCTGCGGCAGCTCGAGGCGGCGTTCGTGTGCGTCTCGGCGGAGGCGAGGCGGGCGCGCATCCTCGAGGGCGCCGGACGGCTCGCCGAGGAGTACGGCTGGACGCTGGTCGACGACCAGGGCCTGGTCGAGGAGCTGGCCGGACTGGCCGAATGGCCGGTCGTTCATTCGGGACAGATCGAGCCCGAGTTCCGGCATCTTCCGGACGAGGTGCTCCGTTCGGCGATGCGGACGCACCAGCGGTTCCTTTCGCTCCGGGATCCGGTGCGCGGCGAGATCGCCGGGTACGTGGCGGTAGCGGACACCGATCCGGCGGACGGCGGCGAACGGATCCGGACCGGCTACGCCCGTGTCCTGCGCGCCCGACTCGCCGACGCGGCGTTCTTCTGGGAAAACGACCGCAGGCTCGGACTCGAAGCGATGCGCGCCGGGCTGCAAGGCATGGTGTATCACGCGCGGCTCGGCGGGGTTCTCGACCGCACGGAGCGCGTCGCCGCGCTCGCGGAGCGGGTCGCGCGGCATCTGGGCGCGGACGCCGCGCAGGCGAGGCGGGCCGCGCTCCTGGCGAAGTGCGACCTGGCCTCCGGAACGGTGGGCGAGTTCCCGGCGTTGCAGGGCACGGTGGGCGGCCGGCTCGCGGAGCTTGCCGGCGAGGCGCCGTCGGTGGTTGCGGCGATCGCCGGGCAGTATCGGCCGGCGGGTCCCTCCGATACGCCGGTCACGGATCCGGTCGCCGCCGCGCTGGCGATCGCGGAACGGGCGGATTCGCTCTACGGCTTCTTTGCCGCCGGCCTGCGTCCGACCGGCTCCAGGGACCCGTTCGCGCTCCGCCGCAGCGCGCTCGCGCTGCTTCGCACCGTAGAGGAAAACCGGCTTCGGCTGCCGGTTTCGGACGTAGTCGCCTGGGCGGAGCAGGGACATGCGGGAATGGATCTCCCGAACCGGGAGGACGCCGCGGCGCAGGCGGTGGCGTTCGTGCTCGACCGGCTTTCGGTGAGCCTTCGGGAGCGAGGCTACGCGCATGATTCGATCGCGGCCGTTCGCGCGGCGCGCGAAGACACGGATCCCGTATCGCTGGCGGGCCGGGTAGAGGCGCTGACCGGGTTCCTTGCAGGTGGCGGGGCGGCCGACGACGTGCTGGCCGCCTATACCCGGGTTCGGAGCATTCTCGATCAAGAGAGATTCGACGGCCCGGCCGCGCCGCCCGAAGCGGGTCTCCTGGAGCGGGCGGAAGAGCGGGATCTCGCGCAGGCGATCTCCGAAGCCGACGGCGCCGTCGAGGCCGCGCTCGCCGGGGAGGCGGAGGAATCCGCGCTTGCGGCTCTCGCGACGCTTCGGGAGCCGGTCGACCGGTTCTTCGACCGCGTGAAGGTGAATGACGAATCGGCGACTCTGCGCGACAACCGCCTGCGCTTGCTCCTCGAGGCGCGGCGCGTCATGGAACGAGTCGCGGCGCTCGGCGAATTGGAAGGACGATGACGGACGCGATCGTCGATCTCGGCGCTGCGGGGGACGTGGCGCAGGTCGGCGAGCGGGCGCGTCGTCTCGGGGTTCTCCTCTCCGCCGGGCTTCCGGTGCCCGACGGATTCGTCCTGACGGTCGACGCGGTGCAGGGCTGGGCCCGGTCGGCGGATGCGGACGACGCTCAGCGGGCCGTTCTCGACGCCGCTCTGCAGCAGCTTTCGAGCCGGACCGGCCGTCGGCTCGGCGCGGGAGACCCTCCCCTCTTGCTTGCCGTGCGCCAGTCTCCGGTCTCTCTCGGAGTCGGGCTGCAGCCGACAATCCTGAACGTCGGGGCGGGAGAGGCGGCGATGCCGGGCTTGTCCAGGCTGTACGGGAAGGCGAACGCGTGGAGGCTCCGCTGCGCGTTCCTGCAAGGCTTCGCCTGCGCCGCGACGAACGCGCCGGCGGAACTGTTCGAGTCCGCCTACAGAGACGAAATCTCCCATTCGACAAGGGATTACGAGGCGATCTTCGAGCGGTTTGTCAAGGAGTTGACAGCTTCCGGATTCGAGGTTCCCGAGGAGCCGTCGAGGCAGCTGCAAGCGGCGATCCGTTGTCTCAGCCGTCCGCGTTTCGGTCCGCCGGCCGGACAGGCGATTCTGGTCCAGGTCATGGTGCACGACATCGGCGGGCCGGACGCCGGCACCGGCATATGGCGGACGCGGAAGCCGGACGACGGCTCCCGCAACTGGACGTCGACATTCTCCGGAGGATGGACCGAGGGCGCTCGGCGAATTCGGGCGGAAGCCTGCTGCAAGCCGATGCGGCCGAGTGAGGACGGGACGCAGGGCGGTTTGACGGACGCCGTTTGCCGGTCGGAGGATCTGCTGCTCGAAGCGCTGGAGGTCGGCTACTGCAGCGGGACCGAGGGAGACTGGATCGTCAGCGTCGACGGATTGCGGCTGGAGCCTCTCGGCCACGCGTCGCTGACCCGGGAACTCGCGCAGCGCTCGCTCATTACGCGGGAAGAGGCCGTCTTGCGGATCGATCCGGTTCATGTCGAGGCGATGCTGCACGAGCGTGTAGAGGATTCGGCGGGCGCCGTCGAGCTGGGCCAGGGCCTGCCGGCGGCGCCGGGAGCCGCCGTCGGCGAATTGGTGTTCTCCGCCGCGGCGGCCGAGGCGCTCGCCAACCGTGGCGGTCACCCGATTCTCGCCAGGACCGAGACAAACCCTGCCGATGTCGGCGCGATGCACTTCGCGAAGGCGGTGGTGACCAGCCGCGGAGGCATGACCAGCCATGCGGCCGTGGTGACCCGTGCGCTCGGGAGGCCCTGCGTGGCAGGCATCGCGGATCTGACGATCGACGCTGCCGGACGAAGGCTTCGCATGCCCGGAGGCCCGTGGGTGGAGGAGGGCGCGACCGTCACCGTGGACGGCACGTCGGGCCGCCTGCTCTCCGGGGCCGTTCCGGTCCTGCCGCCCCAGTTCGAGGGGCCGATGGCCGAGATCGTCGGATGGGCGGACTCGTTCCGGCGCCTCGGCGTCCGGGCGAACGCCGACACGACCGGGGACGCCCGGTTGGCCCTGGAGTTTTTCGCCGACGGGATCGGCCTCTGCCGCACCGAGCACATGTTCTTCGAAAAGGGCCGGATCGCCGCCATGCGGGAGATGATCCTGGCCGGAACGGCGGAAGAGCGCCGCAGCGCGCTCCGCCGGCTCCTGCCCATGCAGCTCGCCGACTTTCGCGAGCTGTTCGCGCTCATGCACGGCAAGCCCGTCGTCGTCCGCCTCCTCGATCCGCCGCTGCACGAGTTCCTGCCGCGCGGCGAGCGGGAAATGCTCGAACTGGCGGAAATGATGCAGGTTCCGGTCGACCAGGTCATGGCGCGGGCGAACTCGCTGCAGGAGTTCAATCCCATGCTGGGAAACCGGGGCTGCCGGCTGGCGATCGCCTATCCCGAGATCTACGAGATGCAGGCGCGGGCCATCCTGCAGGCCGCGGTCGAGGCCGGGCGCGAGTCGGGCGACCCGGTCCTGCCCGAGATCATGATTCCCCTGGTGTCGGCGCAGCGCGAGATGGAGATCCTGAACGGGCTGATCGAGGAGGTCGCCCGGGAAGTCGAGGCCGAGTTCGGGCAGCGGATCGAGTATCGCGTCGGCGCGATGATCGAGACGCCGCGCGCGGCGCTCCGCTCCGGCGCCATCGGCCGCTCGTCCGGTTTTCTGAGCTTCGGCACCAACGACCTGACGCAGATGGCGTTCGGGCTCTCGCGGGACGACGCCGGGCGCTTCATGCCGCAATACCTGCGTCAGGGGGTATTCGCCGCAGACCCGTTCGTCACCCTCGACGCGGACGGGGTCGGCGAGCTGATCGAGTGCTCCGTCCGGCGGTCGCGGGAGAGCCGGGAGGACATCGTCCTGGGTCTCTGCGGCGAGCACGGAGCCGATCCCGCCTCGCTGGCGTTCTGCGAAGGGCTGGGAATCGACTACGTCTCCTGCTCTCCCTTTCGGCTTCCCGTGGCGCGGTTGGCGGCCGCGCAGGCGGCGATCGCCGCGCGCCGGACGCCGGACGCAGTTTGAGGTAGCGCTTCGCGGGCAGGTCGTTCCGACTCGACAGGAACGGGCGGCCGAAGGAGTGCGGCTCGATCGGGGCGCTCCCGGCCGGCGACATCTCCTGCGCTCGCGTCCGGCGTCGCGGGTCAGGCTCGACGAATCGGCTTCGAGAGCGCTCCGGCGCTCGGGCTCCGGAACCCTGTCGCTCTCCGACGCGCGGATCGCCGACGGAACCGGCGCCTTGTACAGACACCGGTTCGGCTTGCCGCCGAGAACGCGAATCCAGGCACTCGTGGAGGCCGTGGGGCCAGAATCTCCGCCGCGACGCGAAGCGTTTCTGCAGCCGTCCCTTGCGCCCCGACCGCACCTTCGCCCGGTCGTCGAGGTCAACGGTCGTGCGAGCCTCCCGATCCTCGGACAGAAGTCCTGCCGCGTCCCGCGAGGCGTCCTGCGAACCGATCGCTGCGAACCGCGTCTTCGAGGCCCCCCGGTTCCGACGACCGGCTCTTCGACCGGAACGAGTCTGCTCGCGCCCGCCGTGCGCTGCAGTCCGCAATGCCCCCAGTCATCGCCGTTCGAGCCCCTGCAGACGGCGCCCGTCCGACGTACTGCCTCGCTCCCGCTCAGACCCGGCGCCGGAAACCGATTCGCGAGGGCCCCAACGCCCTTCGCCCCCGGCTGCGCCGCGGAGCTTGCCGGCCCTCTTCGCCCGTCCCCGTCTGCGCTCTCGCACGCTACGCAGGGTCGTCCGAAACGGAAGGCGGCCGCGCGTTTCCGAAAGCGAACCCCGAGCGAGGTCTGCGTCGCAATCCGGGGGCGCTCCGAATCGCGGTGCGAGGGCTGCCGCGATTCAACCGGCGAGAACACCGCGAATCGCGGCCCGATCCCCTTCTCCGGCGAGAAGGACGACGGCCTGCCCGCCGGACCCTCTTTCGACGACGCCGTCGGAGGCGCCTGCCGGAGCGGCTGCGTTCCGTCGCTCCTGGCCGTATCGGATAAAGAGCCGGAAACCCGAACTGAAGACCTGCACAAGGCCAGTCCGGACCGTAACTGACTGGTTCCGCAAGAAGAATGCGCCCGGGCCGGTGACGACCGGAACGGTCGGATCAACATGTACTGCGCGGAGCGCGACTTCGGCCCCGAGCGCTCATGACCTAATTATGGATTCCCCCAAAGAACCGTTCTGGCCATAAATCGACAACCGTGGTATTAGATTTCAACACAATAAGAGAAAGACGGGAGGTGCCCATGTTTCGCGTGCCAGACTGGCTCCAGGGAGGGATCGGGTCGAACGAGCCCCCTCTCTCCGGCCGACGCCGGTCGACTCCCCTGTGCGAAACCCGCCGCGCGAGTCGCCCCGGTCATGCGGAGCGCCCGTTCGCGGACGCAGTGAAGCGGCCCGGCTTTCGCCCCGACCGACCTCGGACGAGCGACAGTCAGCCGCATGTGGGAATGGGCACGTGGCCGAAACCGCGAATACTGCCGACGGGGCTGAACTTGGGACGGACGGACATCCGTCCGTGGAGCCGAGCCGGCCATGACACGGAGTCCGCTCGCCCGTGCCGCCGAAACGAAGGAAGCGGTCAGGACGCGCGCGTCGACCGTCGTTCGGGTCTTGGCGATCCGCCTGCCGCCGATCGTCCGTCCTGGCGCATGGCGTCCGTGTGCCTCACGACGTTGTTCTTGCTGATGACGATACCCGTTCCCGAAGCCAACGCGGCCGCCCCGGAAATCGAACGCTGGGAGCGCCACGACCCCGACGTAGACGATCTGCCCGCCTACGACCGGACGAGCGTGACGTGGCGCTTGCTCTTCAACCAACGGGTTCGGAACGTAAGTAGCCCGGACTTCGAGGTTTCGAGTTGCGAGAACTGCCAAATCAGCGTCAGCGTCGACGAAGACGACGAAAAGGCGTACCTGGTTTCTATTCAGGGCGGGAAGTTCGCAGACCTGAACCATGATGTACGATTGAGTATCAAGAGCAACCACAACATCGAAAACCTTCAAGGAGAGCGAATGACCGAGCGCGACGGGCAGGTGGTACACGAGCCCGTCTACACCATTCGGAACAAGCCGTACGTGTATAAAATCGTACGGCACGATCCGACCTCTTACCATACGAATTCCGACACGCTCGTCGTCCGCTACCAGTTCAGCGAAAGGATGAGAAACGTTGATACGAGCGACTTTTACATCGATGGCACGTCAGCCGACATCACCTCGGTGACGACAACAGACGACAAGAACTATCTCGTTACGGCTTCCGGCGGCAATCTCGCGGACATGAACGGCCGAGTAAGAATATATCTGGAGAGAGATCAAGACTTGAGAGACCATTCCGGACACCGCATTGTGACCCGAGGGCCCCAACATGGCGACGATCGATCCTACATCATGGACAACGTGTCGCCGAAGTGGCGCTGGCAGCGAAGGTACGACCCCTCGCAGCGTACCACGACGTCGGACAGCGTCACGTTCCATACGACGTTCGACGAGGCGGTTCGTATCCGGGTGAGCGACTTCAAAATGTACGGCCAGAAGTTCGCCAATGGGATTTCGGGACCAGTTCTTGCAGAGACCGCGTCCAGCGTCCAGGTGGTCGACGCGGACAATCAAGACGAGTGGCTGGTGACGTTCACAGACTATCAGATCGACTCGTTTGCCGCGATTTACGCGGAGCCGTCCGCCATCCGGGATCTCGCCGGCAACGTGGCCGACGGCGTATTGCATACGAATAACAACGCCATATTCGAGCAATACTACGACATAGACAACATACATCCGGTCCCGGTGTTCCGCCGTCTCGCAGACTTCATGTCCGAGCGGTCAACTACCATCGGGATCGATTGGTCGGAAGACGTCAGCGACTTTACGATTCAGGACATCTCCGTCAGCGGCGGCACTCTATCCGACTTCAAGACCGTAGAGCGGGGTCGCAAATACACTGTGGTCTGGTCGCACTCGGTCGAGGGTGCGCATACGATATCCGTTCGGGGCGGGGGCGCCGAGGACAACTTCCAGAACGGGAGCGTGGAGACGAGCAGGACGGCCGAGTACGATTGGACTCCGCCCAGGGTAAAGTCGATACGTCGGCAAGACCCGGGCGATCGCGACACCAATGCGGATTCCTTGACGTGGAGAATCGAATTTACGGAGCCGATCGAGAGAATCGACAGGCATGATTTCTCGGTTTCTGGGGCGTCGGTGGTCAAGGCGTTGTCGGTAGTCGAGGATTCCGAAAGAAAGGAGTTTGACCTGACCGTATCTGGCGGAAACCTCTCGAATCGCAACGGCGTCGTTACCATGAATCTCGACATGGAGAGCGGTACGATTACCATTCGGGACCGGGCGTTGAATCGGATTACGAACGGAACTCCTACAGCGACAAACGATAACGACTATCTGGTGGACAATATTGCGCCGTCCGTGGTTATCAGCGGAGTTCCGGCGACGGCCGCGGCTGGCGTCCCGTTCACTGCGACGCTGCGTTTCAGCGAGAGAATGGTCGGGTTCGAGCTCGCCGACATTAGCGTCACCGGCGCCAGACTTTCCGCCTTTACCCCCGTAAGGGCCGGGGAGGAGTGGACGGTGTCGATGACGCCGAACGCGAATTACCGGCTGGCGGTCGGTTCCGGCGTCGCCACGGACGCCGCCGGGAACGGAAACCTCGAGAACGACGGTAACGGCTCCCACGGTATCGTGTCGGCGCCGGGGGCGGGCGTTACGGTCTCGCCGGCGAGCCTGACCCTTGCCGAGGGTGGGACTGGGGGGAACTTTACCGTGGTGCTGGACGCCGTACCGCTGGACACGGTGACGGTGGCGCTCGGCTCCGATAACGCCGACGTGAGGCTGGACCCGGCCTCGCTCACCTTCACGACAGGTAATTGGAGCGCGGCGCAGACGGTGACGGCGACCGCCGCCGAGGACAAGGATGCGGCGCAGGATACCGCAACGCTCACGGCGAATCCCGCCGGAGGCGGCTACGACACGGCGGCCGACGCGACGGTGGCGGTGACGGTGATCGACAACGACGCGGCTGGCGCGGGCCTGACGGTGGAGCCGGCGAGCCTGACTGTCGTCGAGGGCGCGACTGAAACCTTCACCGTGGTGCTGGACGCCGTGCCGCTGGACACGGTGACGGTGGCGCTCGGCTCCGACAACGCCGAGGTGACGCTGGACGCGGCGTCGCTCACTTTCACGACGGGTAACTGGAGCGAGGCGCAGACGGTGACGGCGACCGCCGCCGAGGACGACGACGCGGCGCCCGACTCCGCCACGCTCACGGCGAACCCCTCCGGCGGCGGCTACGACGCCGTGGACGACGCGACGGTACCCGTGACCGTGACCGACAACGACGCGGCCGGCGCCGGCGTTACGGTGACGCCGACGAGATTGACCGTCGTCGAGGGCGCGGCGAAATCCTTTGCCGTCGTGCTTGACGCCGTACCGCTTGACACGGTGACGGTGGCGCTCGGCTCCGACAACGCCGAGGTGACTCTGGACGCGACCTCGCTCACCTTCACCAGGAGCGACTGGAGCGAGGCGCAGACGGTGACGGCGACCGCAGCAGAGGACGCCGACGCGGTGCCGGACACCGCAACGGTCACGGCGAACCCCTCCGGCGGCGGCTACGACGCAGTGGAAGACGCGACGGTGGCGGTGACGGTGACAGACAACGACGCGGCTGGCGCGGGCCTCACGGTGGAGCCGGCGAGCCTGACTGTCGTCGAGGGCGCGGCGGAAACCTTCACAGTGGTGCTGGACGCCGTGCCGCTGGACACGGTGACGGTGGCGCTCGGCTCCGACAACGCCGACGTGACGCTGGACCCGACCTCGCTCGCCTTCACGACGGGCAACTGGAGCGAGGCGCAGACGGTGACGGCGACCGCCGCCGAGGACGCCGACGCGGCGCCGGACACCGCGACGCTCACGGCGAATGCCTCCGGCGGCGGCTACGACGCCGTGGAAGACGCGACAGTGGCCGTGACCGTGTCCGACAACGACGCGCCGGGCGCGGGCATATCGGTGACGCCGACGAGCCTGACTGTCGTCGAGGGCGCGGCGGAAGCCTTTACCGTGGTGCTGGACGCCGTACCGCTGGACACGGTGACGGTGGCGCTCGGCTCCGACAACGCCGAGGTGACGCTGGACGCGGCCTCGCTCACCTTCACGACGGGCAACTGGAGCGCGGCGCAGACGGTGACGGCGACCGCCGCCGAGGACGCCGACGCGGCGCCGGACACCGCGACGCTCACGGCGAACCCCTCCGGCGGCGGCTACGACGCCGTGGAAGACGCGACGGTGGCGGTGACGGTGACAGACAACGACGCGGCTGGCGCGGGCCTCACGGTGGAGCCGGCGAGCCTGACTGTCGTCGAGGGCGCGGCGGAGTCCTTCACAGTGGTGCTGGACGCCGTGCCGCTGGACACGGTGACGGTGGCGCTCGGCTCCGACAACGCCGAGGTGACGCTGGACGCTACCTCGCTCACCTTCACGACGGGCAACTGGAGCGCGGCGCAGACGGTGACGGCGACCGCCGCCGAGGACGACGACGCGGCGCCCGACTCCGCCACGCTCACGGCGAACCCCTCCGGCGGCGGCTACGACGCAGTGGAGGACGCGACGGTGGCGGTGACGGTGACAGACAACGACGCGGCTGGCGCGGGCCTCACGGTGGAGCCGGCGAGCCTGACTGTCGTCGAGGGCGCGGCGGAAACCTTCACAGTGGTGCTGGACGCCGTGCCGCTGGACACGGTGACGGTGGCGCTCGGCTCCGACAACGCCGACGTGACGCTGGACCCGGACTCGCTCACCTTCACGACGGGTAACTGGAGCGCGGCGCAGACGGTGACGGCGACCGCCGCCGAGGACGACGACCCGGTACCGGACACCGCCACGCTCACGGCGAACCCCTCCGGCGGCGGCTACGACGCCGTAGACGACGCGACGGTGGCAGTGTCGGTGACCGACAACGACGCGGCTGGCGCGGGCGTAACCGTGTGGCCGGAGAGCCTGACCTTCGTCGAGGGCTCGAAGGAGACCTTCATGGTGGCGCTGGACGTCGAGCCGCTCGGCACGGTGACCGTGGAGCTCAGTTCCGACAACTCCGAAGTGACTCTGGACCCGACAGCGCTCACCTTCACCAAGCTCGACTGGACAGCGGCACAGATGGTGACGGCGACCGCCGCGGAGAATTTCGACGCAAGGGAGGACGGGGACGAAACGCTGTATACCGCAACGGTCACGGCGAATCCCGTCGGCGGCGGCTACGACGCCGTGGACGACTCGGAGGTGGAGGTGACCGTGACCGATGTCGGAGAGCTGGAGAAGCACCGGCAGGTCACACAACCGGCGCTGGTGGACGTGGCGTTGAGTTCGCTGTGGGGCATGTCGGAGGCCATGAGCGCGCGATTCGGCGGCGTAGATTGCGGGCCGGCGGTGAGGCTGGGAGGCGCCGACGTGACGCCCGACGGCTACGGGACCGCAGGGCGCCGAACCCGGCGAGATGAACGGAAGCTGGAGTCGGACGAGGCGCTCGACAAGAGCGCGTTCCGCTGGTCGACCTGGTGCAAGGAACCGGAAGACCGGAGAGGGCGGTGGACGTTCTGGGCGCGGGGGGACGTGTCGCATTACCGCGGCGACCCGGTGCGAGGCCGCTACGAGGGCTCGCTGAGAAGCGCGTGGTTCGGCGCGGACAAGCATCTCCGCGACGACGTGGTCGCCGGCGTGGCGGTGTCCCGCGGACAGGGCCGAACGAGTATTGGCCTGGCCGACGACACGACCTCGAAGATGAAGGTCGGATTGACTGTCGGTTGGCCTTACTTGCGCGTCGAAACGGAAGGCGGCGGATCGTTGCAACTGTTTCTGGGCGCGGGTCGCGGAACGGTCGAATACCGTCCGTCGGATCGGGAAGCGGAGAAGTCGGACCTCGACGTGCTGATGGCATCGGCAAGCGGAAGGACTCCGTCGTGGAGGGGCGACCGCGTGGCCCTGCGGGGGCGCGCCGAGATCGAGGCGGCGACGTTGGAGGCCGAAAGCCCAGCGGGAACCGTCGAGGGCGGCGTTAAGGCGGAAGCCTGGCGCTTCCGGGCCGGCCTGGAGGCTGACGGAAGCCCGTTCCGGCTCGACGCGTCGGACTGGGCGCTGGCGACGCAAGGCAAGGTGACGGTCGCGCATGACGAGGGTGACGGGCTGGCCGGAACCGGTCTGGAATTGTCCGCTGCGGCCAGACTCGTCGCGCCGAATCCGCGATTCGGACTCTCTGTCTCCGGGCGTTGGCTGGCGCTGCATTCCGGCGGGCGGCATCGGAACTGGGGCGGGGGCGTCGAGGCGGTCTGGCAGGCGGATTCGGAAGGGCGGGGGCTGTCCCTGTCCGTGACCCCGACCTGGGGCCTGCGGGAGGGCGGCCTGACGCAGGGTGACGGTACGCCGCCCGACGCGGACGTATTCGCGACCTGGGCGGAGCGCGTCGACGACGACGACGCGGCTTTGGCGTCGCGGCTCGGATACGGGCTAGCCCTTTCGGGCGACAGGTTGCTTACGCCCTACGTCGAGACGGCGTTCGGCAGTCGGGAGGATTCGCGGCGCGTGACGGCGGGAGTCGAGTTCGAGTGGCGGCCCTCTCTCGTCTCCGCCCTCGTCGGCGAGCGAACCTGGGCTTCCGGCCGCGAGAGCGAGTTTCGTATCGGGTTCGTGCTTCGACTGCGCTTCTGAGGGCCTCGCGCAGGGGGGCGATGCGCCGGATCGGCGCCGCACGGGCGCTCTTGCCATTGGCTGCGCCGCCGGCAATTCCGGTTCGGCGACGTGCCGCCTCGGCGAATCGCAGGCGTTTCCTTACCCCCTTGACACGCAAAACCTGCGTATGCTGCGCACCGCGCCCCGGCGCCGGACGGGTTCGTCGCCGGGACGATCGTGGCCAGCTTCCGCGGAGGCACCTGCCCGGTGTCGCACGTATTCCACCGCAGCGCCAGGGACACGCCCCCGGTCGCCGTAGCCGGGGAAGGGGTCTACCTCTACGACGAGAGCGGCAAGCGCTACCTCGACGCCTCCTCCGGGGCGGCCGTTTCCGCGCTCGGGCACGGGGACCCGGACGTGATTGCGGCCGTCCGCGAGCAGGTAGACCGTCTCGCCTTCGCCTATACCGGCTTCTTCACGACCCGCGTGTCGGAGAGGCTGGCGGAGAAGCTGATTCGGCACGCGCCGGGCGATCTGGGGCGGGTATTTCTCGTGTCCGGCGGATCGGAGGCGATGGAAGCGGCCCTGAAACTCGCCCGGCAGTACTATCTGGAGATCGGCGAGCCGGGCCGGCACCGGGTCGTGGCCCGGCGTCAGAGCTACCACGGCAACACGCTCGGCGCGCTGTCGGCCGGCGGCAACCGCTGGCGACGCGAACCCTTCGCCCCGCTGCTGATCGAGACCTCCCACATCGCCCCCTGCTACGAGTACCGGGACCGCCTCGACGGCGAGAGCCGGTTCGAATACGGACAG
Source organism: Rhodobacterales bacterium (assembly GCA_965221505.1). GTDB lineage: Bacteria > Pseudomonadota > Alphaproteobacteria > Rhodobacterales > CAZPXZ01 > CAZPXZ01. The sequence goes on along the minus strand of CBDCSI010000001.1, from coordinate 2,088,073 downwards.
AGGGTCGCGAACGAGCTGGAGGCGGAGGCGCTGCGTCTCGGGCCCGAGACCGTGATGGCGTTCGTGGCGGAGACCGTCGGAGGCGCGACCGTCGGCGCCTTGCCGGCGGTTCCGGGGTATTTCGAACGCATCCGGGAGATTTGCGACCGATACGGCATTCTCCTGATCCTCGACGAGGTAATGTGCGGCATGGGGCGCACGGGAACCCTGTTCGCCTGCGAGCGGGAAGGCGTCGCGCCGGACCTCGTCACCGTCGCCAAGGGACTCGGAGCCGGCTATCAGGCGATCGGCGCCATGATCTGCTCGAACGCGATCTTTACCGCCGTCCGGGAAGGCAGCGGCTTCTTCCAGCACGGCTATACCTACATGGGGCATCCGACCGCCAGCGCCGCCGCGCTTGCCGTGTTGACCAAATTAACCGACGGCGGACTGGTCGAGCGCTGCAACCGGATGGGAGCCGAATTGCGCAGCGCCCTCGATCGCGCCTTCGGATCGCACCCGCATGTCGGCGAGATTCGCGGAAGGGGCCTCTTTCTGTGTCTCGAACTGGTGGCGGACCGGGATTCGCGCGCCCCGTTCGATCCCGCCCGTGCGGTCCACGCGCGCATCAAGCGCGCCGCGATGGACGCCGGCCTCTTGTGCTATCCCATGGGGGGAACCGTCGACGGAGTTCGGGGAGACCACGTGATCCTCGCGCCGCCCTTCATTCTCGAACGCAGCCACGTCGACGAAATCGTCGAGCGGCTCGGAGCCGCGTTCGACGCGGCACTCTGAGGCCGACCGAAGCCGCGATGCCGCGCACAACCGGGACGCCGGCCTGCCGCTTCCCTGCGGCACCCTCGCGTAGCTGCGCGGAACTCCGCGCGGTACGTGCGCGGTGCGAGGCCGGATGACGGCGGCATGGGTGCGCTCTGGGGACTGCTCGCCGCCGGGTTGATCGGCTGCGCCGACAGCGCCGCGCGCGCTGCGGCCCGGCGAATGCCGATCGCGCATCTGATCCTGTTCACCGTATGGATCTCGCTGCCGATCTGCGTCCTGCTGTTCGGTCTGCCCGACTTGTCGAGCCAGGAAGCGCGAACCCACGCGGCCGCCGCGCTGGTCGGCGGCGTCCTGCATGTCGGCGTGTTGGCGTTTCTCTACCGCGCTCTCGCCGACGGTCCGGTTTCCGTGGCGGTCGCGGCGGCTGCGGCCAGCGTCGTCTTCCTGATCGCGTGGAACGTGGCGGCCGGCGAACCCTGGCACTTCGTACAGGTAATTGCGGGCCTCGGCGTGTTCCTCGCCGTAGCCATGACCGTCCGGCCGGAGCGGGAACTGGCGGAAGCCGGAGACGTCCGCCGGTTGCGGAGGACTGCCCTTCTGGGGCTCGGCGCCGGCTTCGTCTCCTCGATTCGCCTGTTTCTGATGCAGGTCTCGACCGACGGAATCGGCGCCGGGGACTCGATCGTCGCCATGCGCTTCGGGGCGGCGGCCGCAATCTCGCTGGCGGTCCTGTTCGCGGCGCGGAGACCCGCGCGTCCGGCCTATCGGCCGTGGGGGATTCTGGCCGTGCTGGTCGTGCTTCAGTGCCTCCTGGAGACCGGCGCCATGGTCGCCCTGCTGCACGGCTCCGCAACCGCCGGCCGCATCGGAGCTGCGGTCGGGTTCGCCGCGGTTCCCGCGGCCTCCACGCTCGCGGCGCGGATCTTTCTCGCCGACCCGATCGGGCGGCGGCGGGGCTGGTGGATCCTGGTCGTGGTGGCCTGCGTGGCGCTGGCGACCGTCGCGGACGCCTGGGCGCCCGACCGATGAGCCGTGCGCGGCCCTTCCGCGGCCCGGATTGCGGCATGGCGAAACGCGTCCCGACTCCGTAAATTGACGCAGCGACCGACATGTCCGGAACCGCGGGGCCCATGCGCTATTCCATCCTTTCGCTGGCGCGCAACGCCGTCTCCTTCCACGAGGGGTGGAGCCGGGCGTGGCGCTCGCCGGATCCGCAGCCGCAATACGACGTCGTGGTCGTGGGCGGCGGCGGCCACGGGCTCGCGACCGCGTATTATCTGGCCCGCAATCACGGCATGCGCAACGTCGCCGTGCTGGAGAAGGGGTGGCTCGGCCTCGGCAACACCGGCCGGAACACCACCATCATTCGCTCCAACTATCTGCAGGACGCGTCCGCCGGGGTCTACAAGCTGTCGCACGACCTCTACGAGAACCTGAGTCAGGAGCTCAACTTCAACGTCATGTACAGCCCCCGCGGCGTGCTCACCCTCTGCCACACGGAGCACGACCTGCGCGGGATGACGCGCATCGAACACGCCAACCGCGTGCACGGCATCGATTCCCGCATGGTCGGACTCGACGAGATCCGCCGTCTGTGCCCGCCGCTGAACCTGTCTCGCGAGGTCCGGTTTCCGGTTCTCGGCGGCCTGTGGCAGGCGCGCGGAGGCACCGCGCGCCACGACGCCGTCGCCTGGGGCTACGCGAGGGCGGCGGACCGCCTCGGCGTGGACGTCATCCAGAACTGCGAGGTGACCGGATTCGAGATCGGGCAGGGGCGGCTGCAGGCGCTCGAGACCACCAGGGGCCGAATCCGGTGCGCCCGGGCCGGTCTCGTCGTGGCCGGGCACTCGACGCGGCTGGCGGATCTGGCGGGGTTCCGCCTGCCGATCGAGTCGGTGACCCTGCAGGCCTACGTGTCGGAGCCGGTCAAGCCCTGCCTGGACGTCGTCGTCATGGCGAGCACGGTGCACGGCTACGTCAGCCAGTCGGACAAGGGCGAGGTCGTCCTCGCGGGCGGCACGGACAGCTTTCTCTCCTACGCCCGGCGCGGCTCTTCGCATCACGTTCGCGAATCGGCCACGGCGCTGGTCGAACTGTTCCCGATCCTGTCCCGCCTTCGCCTGATGCGGCAGTGGGGCGGCACCGTCGACATGACGGCGGACCGCTCCCCGATCGTCGGCCCGTCTCCGGTCGAGGGCATCTTCCTCAATTGCGGCTGGGGGACGGGAGGGTTCAAGGCCATTCCCGGCTCCGGGCATTGCTTCGCGGCCACGCTCGCGCGGGGCGAGCCGGATGCCGTCGCCGCGCCGTTCGGGCTGGAGCGGTTTGCGGAAGGCCGACCGGTCGACGAGTCCGTCGCGGCCGGCGTGGCGCATTGAGGCCGGGTCGGTGTTGCGAATCCCCTGTCCCTGCTGCGGCGTCGAGGCCGACGAGACCGAGTTCGCGTACGGCGGCGAGGCGCATATCCGGCGCCCGGACGGCGCGTCGGCGAGCGACGCCGAGTGGTCGGACTATCTGGCCGGCCGGACCAATCCCGCCGGTCCGCATACCGAGCGCTGGATGCACGCATACGGATGCGGGAAGTGGTTCCATCTGGTCCGCAACACGGTGACGCAGGAGATCTACGGCGCGTATCCGGCCGACAGCCCCGGCCCGCCGGCGGAGATCCTGGAGCGGATCGGCAGGGGGAGGGACGCATGAGTTCCGGGCGGTTGACGGGAGGCGGGTTGCATCTCGACCGCAGCCGGACGCTTCGGTTCCGCTTCGACGGCGAGTCGCTGTCGGGATACGCCGGCGACACTCTGGCCTCGGCGCTCCTGGCCAACGGGCGGCGTCTCGTGGCGCGCTCGTACAAATACCACCGGCCGCGCGGAATTCTCGGCTCCGGCGCCGAAGAGCCGAACGCGCTCCTGGAGGTCGGCACGGGGCCGGCGCGAACCCCGAACCTGCGCGCGACGGAGACGCCGCTCGAGTCCGGCATGGAGGTCCGGAGCCAGAACCGCTGGCCGAGTCTCGCTTTCGACGTCGGCGGCGTCAACGGGCGTCTCTCGCGGCTGCTCCCCGCGGGGTTCTATTACAAGACCTTCATGCGGCCGCGGGCGGCCTGGAAGCACCTCTACGAACCCCTGATCCGCCGCGCGGCCGGGCTGGGACGGGCGCCGGAGGGTCCCGATCCGGATTTCTACGAACGAATTCACTACCGGTGCGACGTCGTGGTGGTCGGGGCCGGACCGGCGGGACTGGCGGCCGCCAATCGGGCGGCGGAGAGCGGCGCCCGGGTTCTCCTGGTCGAACAGTCGCCCTGGATCGGAGGCCGGCTGCTCGGCGACGAGACCGAAATCGACGGACGGCCCGGGGCGGAGTGGGCGGAAGAGCAGGCCGAGCGCTTCCGGTCCTTCGCCGACGCGAGCACTCTCGTCTCCACCCTGGCGGCGAGCCTGGCCGATCACGGGCATGTGCTGCTCTACCAGCGCGACCCGGCGCCGGGCGCGCCGAGGCGGCGGCTCTGGGAAGTCCGGGCCCGGCAGGTCGTCCTCGCCACGGGCGCGGTCGAACGTCCGATCCCCTTCGCCGACAACGACCGCCCGGGCGTGATGCTGGCGGCGGCGGCGCGGGACTACTTGCGCCGCTGGGCGGTGCGTCCCGGCAGCGCGGCGGTCGTGTTCGCGACCAACGATTCCGCCTACGAGACCGCGGTCGCGTTGCATCTGGCCGGGGTAGAGGTGCGGCGCATCGTCGATACGCGCCCGAGGGCGGAAGGCCGCCTACCGCAGCACGCGCGCTCTCTCGGGCTGCAGATCTCGACCGGCAGCGCCGTGATCGGAACGCAGGGCCGGCTCGGGCTTCAGTCGGTGGACGTCGGCGCAATTCGCGGCAGCTGGCGTCCGGCGAGCCGGAGCGAACGGATTTCCTGCGATCTCCTCGCGGTCTCGGGCGGCTGGTCGCCGAACGCCCATCTCTATTGCCACACCAACGGGCGGCTTCGCTGGGACGACGCGGCGTCGCTGTTCCGCCCGGATCCGGATCGTCCGCCGACGGGCGCGGACGGGCGTCGCCTGGTGATTCCCGCCGGCTCGGCCGACGGCGTCTTGCCGCCTGCCGCCGTCCTTCGAAGCGGGCAGGAGGCGGCGGAGGCGGCGGTGAAGGCGCTCGGGCGCTCGCTGCCGCCGACGCAGGCCGCGGTCGTCGACGACTTCTCGGACGCGCCGTCGAGGCCGATCTGGATCGTTCCCGGCAAGGGGCGGAAAGCGATCGGCGACAAGCATTTCGTCGACTACCAGCACGACGTGACCGTGGCCGACCTCGAATTGGCGGTGCGGGAAGGCTACGAGAGCGCCGAACTGGCGAAGCGCTACACCACGCTCGGCATGGCGCCGGACCAGGGCAAGCTCTCGAACGTGGCCGGGCACGCGATCCTGGCCGACGCCGCGCTGCGTCCGCTCGACCATACGGCGACGACCACCTTTCGGGCGCCCTACACGCCGATCACCCTCGGCGCGATCGCCGGTGCGGAGGTCGGCCGCCTCTTTCACCCGGTGCGCGAGACGCCGATGCACCCCTGGCATGCGGCCCGCGGGGCGGATTTCGAGCCGGTGGGAAGCTGGCGGCGCCCCTATTGCTATCCGGCGAGCGGCGAGTCGCGGGACAAGGCGGTCGAGCGCGAGATTCGCGCCGCCCGCGGCGGGATCGGCATGATCGACGCGTCGACGCTGGGCAAGATCCTGGTCCAGGGCCCGGACGCCGCCGCCTTCCTGGACCGCGTCTATACCGGCACGATGTCGACCCTTCCCGTCGGCCGTTGCCGCTACGGGTTGATGTGCACGGACGCGGGCTTCCTGTTCGACGACGGCGTGGTGGCGCGGCTCCGGGACGACCGGTTTCTCTGCCACACCACGAGCGGCGGCGCAGAGCGGGTGCATGCGTGGCTGGAGGAGTGGCTGCAGACCGAGTGGTTCGACCTGCAGGCATACGTGGCGAACGTCACGGAACAATGGGCTCAGGTCGCGGTGGCCGGGCCGCGGTCGCGTACGCTCCTGGAACGGCTGGGGTCCACGGTCGATCCGGGCGAGGAGGCGCTGCCGCCGCTCGCCATGGCCGAGGGCCAGCTCGGCGAGGCCGACTTGCGCGTGTTCCGGATCTCGTTTTCGGGCGAGCTCGGCTTCGAACTCGCGACGCCCGCAGGCTTCGGCGCTTCGCTCTGGGAGGCGCTCCTCGAAGCCGGCAAGGATCTCGGGCTTGCGGTTTACGGCACCGAGGCGCTGCACGTGATGCGGGCGGAAAAGGGATACGTCATGATCGGGGACGAGACCGACGGTACGGTGACGCCGCTGGATCTGGGTCTCGGCTGGGCGGTGTCGAAGCGGAAGCCGGATTTTATCGGCAAGCGGGGCATGCGCATGCCGCATCCCTCCTCTCCCTCGCGCCGGCGGCTGGTGGGACTCCTGACCGAGGACCCCGAAACGGTTCTTCCCGCAGGCGCGTGCGCCGTGGAGGACGGCCCGGACGGCAAGCAGCGGATCGTCGGGCACGTCACCTCGTCCTACCGGTCTCCGACGCTCGGACGGTCGATCGCGATGGCGTTGATCGAGCACGGGCCCGAGCGGATGGGCGACACGGTGACGTTTCCGGCGAAGGAAGGCAGCGTCCACGCGCGCATCGTGCGGCCGGCGTTCCTGGAGCGGGAGGCGGGACATGGTTGAGCTCTCCCGCCGCGAGCCCGAGTGCGGCGGCCCGGGCGGCGGCCCGGAGACCGCGCGGGTGGAGCCCCTCCCGACGGTCGGACTTCTCGGAATTCGCGCCGACCTCTCGAACGCTGCGGTCCGGGAGGCGCTCGAGACGGCATGCCGGATGCCGCTTCCGGCTGTGCGGGAATGCCGTTTCTCGAACGCGGAAGGTACCGGCCTCTACTGGATGTCGCCGGACGAGTTGCTCTTGCGGCTGCCGGTCGACGAGGCGCCGGCGGCGCAGGCGGCGATCGAATCCGCCTTGTCGGGCATGCGCTCCCTGGTCGTCGAGCTCTCCGATTCGCGGGCGTTCTTCCGCGTCTCCGGGCCGTTCGCACGGGAAGCGCTGGCCAAGGCCGCCCCGGTCGACCTGCATCCGTCCGTCTTCCGTCCGGGCGCGTTCCGCCGGACCCGGGCGGCGGGAATCGCGGCCGCGATCGCGATGCGAAGCGAGAACCCGGACGCGTTCGAACTCTTCTGCGCGCGCTCCTATGCGCGCTACATGCGGGACTGGCTGGTAAACGCGGTGCGCCCGGGCACCATGACCGGAATCTATCCGCCGGGGGAGGCGGTGGAGCCCGGAAGCGCAAACCCGGTCGCGTACAGTACGATGTCCAGGACGATATAGAAGAGCGTCGCGACGATCGCCGCGACCAGGGCGCGATGGATCGCGTCGGGCCACAGGACGCCCCGGCGCCGCCAATAGACGAGCATCGCCGCGAACGCCGCGACGGCGACGACGGCAGTGCGAAACAGGCCCGATTCGAGGTTCATCGGGCAGCCGCGTTCACGATGGGGAGGAAGTCTTCGGCACGGAGGCTCGCGCCGCCGACCAGGGCTCCGTCGACGTCCGGGAGGGCGAGGATCGAGGCCGCGTTCGAGGGCTTTACCGAGCCGCCGTAGAGCAGGCGGATGCGGCGGCCCGACGCCCCGAACCGGTCGTCGAGGCGGTCCCGGATCGTGCCGTGCATCTCGGCGACGTCGGAGGGAGACGCCGTGCGTCCGGTGCCGATGGCCCAGACCGGCTCGTAGGCGACGACGGTGTCGGAGGGAGTCGCGCCCTCGGGTACCGAGCGTTCGATCTGGTCGCTCACGACCGCCTCCGCGACGCCCTGGTCCCGCGATTCTTCGCTCTCGCCGACGCAGATCACGGCGACGAGGCCGGCGCGCCAGGCGGCGCGCGCCTTGTCGGCGACCTGTTCGTCGCTCTCGCCGTGGTCGGCGCGGCGTTCGGAGTGTCCGACGAGGACGTGTGTCGCGCCGACGGCGGCGAGCATTTCCGCCGACACGTCGCCGGTATGCGCGCCGGCCGGTTGCGCATGGCAGTCCTGCGCGCCGACGGCCACCCGGCTTCCGGCTGCCTGCGCCGCGAGGGACGCGATCAGGGTGGCGGGCGGGCAGACGAGCACGTCGGGTCCCGCATCGGAGACGTTGTCGATCAGCGCTTGCAGCAGGGCGGAAGACTCCGGCCCCCCGTGCATCTTCCAGTTTCCGGCGATCAGCATGCGGCTCACGGAACCGCTTCAGCGCGCGGGCGAGGCCGGCTCGACGGAGAACCGCACCGACTCGCCGCAGCCGCAACTCTCGACCACGTTCGGGTTGGAGAAGGAGAAACCGGATTCCAGCAATCCCGACTTGTAGTCCAGTTCGGTTCCGATCAGGAACATGGTGGCGGTCGGCGCGATCGCCAGGCGCACGCCGTCCTGCTCGACGGTCTCGTCGTGAGGCTCCGGCGCCTCGGCGAAGTCCATCGTGTATTCCATTCCGGCGCATCCGCCGCGCTTGACGCCGATGCGGACCCAGGCGCCGCCGCCGGGCGCGGCAAGCTGGCTGCGCAGTTTCCGTGCCGCTCCCTCGGTGAGCGATAGAATGGGCTGGCCGGGAATTGCGAACATGGCGTTCCTCGTCGGCCCGAACCGGCGTCGTCGGACCCGCGTTGACGTCGGGGGAGAGTATAGCGCCGGGCCGGCGAAATTCACCCGGCGGCGCCGCGCGGCGGAGAGCGGCGGGGCCTCACGGGGCGGCGGCGGTCGCCTCGACCTCCACCAGGAACTCCGCGCGGGTGAACCCCGATACGATCACGAGGGTGGAGCACGGCTTGGGATCGATTTCCGCGAAGGCCCGGTCCCGGACTGCCATGTATTCCCCCATATGGCGGCGGTCGGTCACCCAGGCGGCGATCCGGAGCACATGCTCGAAGCCGAGCCCCGCCTCGGCCAGGATCGCGCGAAGGGACTCGAAGCAGATCTCCGCCTGTTGCGCGACGCCGGGCGGAACGGTTCCGTCCGGGCGCATGCCGAGTTGCCCCGAGGTGACCACGAGGCGCGAGACGGGTCCGGCGAGTCCGTGCGAGTAGGCGCCGAAGGGCGGCGCGACGGACGCCGGGGCGAGGCGTTTCATCCGGCCTCTCCAACCTGCGCCGGAGGCGGCCGCACGGGTCTCGCCGCCTTCATGCCGGAGCCGCGAACTCTGCCCGGACGCGCTCAAGGAACGCCTTCCGCTTGCGCTCGCCGACATGGTTCATGTCGTGGAGCTGGAGCCACCGGATCCTGCAGCGCGAATGGAACAGGTGCCGCATGCCCCGGGCGATCGTGCTGCGGCACGGGTCCCGGATCAGGCGCAGCCACCACCAGGGCGAACCGGAGGTGGTGACGACGGCCAGCCTGCGGATGTGCTTGAGGCGTCCGACGGTGACGCGCTGGTTGCCGGGCGACACCTCGAAGGCGACGCCCGGCAGGAACACCCGTTCCAGCCAGCCCTTGAGCATGGCGGGCGGGCCGTACATCCAGGTCGGAAAGATCAGGACGAGGAACTCGGCCCATCGGAGCGCGTCGACATGGGCGCGTACGCCGGCCACGTTCTTTTCGGTCTCCGTCAGGTAGCTGTGCCACTCGCCGGTCGACAACACGGGGTCGAAGTCCTCCCGGTAGAGGTCGATCAGCCGGACGTCGTGGCCCGCACCGCTGAGCGCGGTGCGGGCCGCATCGAGGACGGAGGCGCCGAAGCTCGTTTCGCTCGGGTGGCAGAAGACGATGAGGCAGCGCACCGCCTCGACCTCCTAGTTGCCGGTCAGCGCAGCCTTGATGTCCAGCCCGTGGCCCGCGTTCACGAAGCGGTCGGTCGCGACCCGCGCCAAGTCTACGCTCCCCGCCTCGATGATGCCGGAAGCCACCGACAGGTCGTGGAACGCCTGGACCCGATCCAGGCTCATGGCGCCGATTCCCATGGTCTCGGCTTCCCCGACGTCGATGATTCCGAGCGCCTCGAACTGGGCCATCTCGGCGTCGAGCTTCGCGACCGTCATTTCGGGGTTGTGCTCCATGATGGCCTGGTAGGCCAGCGTCCGGTCGCCGTAGAGGAAGTTGTACCAACCCTCGATCGTCGCGTCGACGAATCGCTGCACCAGGTCGGGATCGTTCTCGACCAGGTCCCAGCGCGTCTCCAGCGTGGTGGAATAGGTGCTCCAGCCCTGGTCGGCGAGAAGATGCGTGTCCACCTCGGCGCCCTCCGCCGCCGCATAGAGCGGCTCGGCCGTCGCGTAACCCTGCTGGACGATCGACTTGTCGCCGAGGAACTGCGCCAGGTTGTAGCCGTAGGGGCGCAGCTGCTCGTCGCGGAACCCGTGCTCGGCCACCATCCAGCGCCAGAAGCTGAACTGGCCGTCCTTCGAGATCAGGACGGTCGGAGCCTCGCTCAGGCCGGCGAATCCGTCGTACATGCCAGAATGCGCAATCAGGCATTGCGGGTCCTTCTGGAAGAACGCCGCGACGACCACCGTCGGAATGTCGTTGCGCACGTTGTCGAAGGAGAGGAGCAGATTGCCAGCCATCAGGAAGTCGACGCGGCCTGCCGGGAGCATCGGACGGTTGTTCATCTGGGGGCCGCCCATCATGATCTCGACGTCGAGTCCGTAGCGTTCGTAGGTGCCGTCCGCCAGCGCCTGGTAGTAGCCCCCGTGCCCGCCTTGCGCGAGCCAGTTGGTCGCCATGACCACCTTGTCCAGCGCCTGGGCCGGCGCCCAGGACGCGGCGGCGAAGGCGGCGGCGACGACGATGCGTTTCACCTGTTTCATGTCTTGGCTTCTCCTCTTGCTTGTCAATCGACTCGTGCCATGTCGGCGGTCCAGCCCCGGGTCTTTCCGGGATTCATCAGGCCGTACGGATCGGCCCGCTTCTTGAACGCGATCTGATCCTCGTCGATCGTCTTCATTCCGCCGTCCTCGATCGTGATCGCGTGCGGGTCGAAGATCGTGCAGCCGTCGCGTTTTTCGAGTTCGGCGATCAGGCGGTACATGGCGTCCCGCCCGCGGTACTTTACCAGAGGAAGCGAGAGAATCTGAATCTCGCCGTCCATCATCGCCATCTCGTGGTGCCAGTAGACCTCGTCTCCGTAGCGCTCCATCTGCCGGAGGACCAGGTCCGGATCGAAGGGCCGCGGATAGGCGACCTGCAGATACGTCCAGCTCCGGTCGACCTTGAGCGCCTGCAGCGTGGTGTGGTTCCACCCGCACTCGTAGGCCGGCTGGAGCTGCCGGGCGGCGAGCTGCCGCGTGTCCAGCGCGAAGGAGACGCGCCCGCGGCGATCTTTCGCCATGCGCTCGAAACGGGGCATCTCCTCCGGCGCCACCATGGCGAAGACGGCGTCGCGGTCCGCCGGAAAGAGATCGCCGAAACGGCGGTAGAAGGGCGCGAAGCGGCGCTCGACCGGGGTCAGGAGATAGCAGTCGAGGCCCTCTCGCTGCGCGGCGACCGCAAAGCGCAACGCCTCTCCGTAACCGTCGAAGAGCGCTGCAGAGTGGATCCAGTCGGTGGACGGCGTAAGGGCGACGGTAAGTTCGACGATGATGCCGTTGGTGCCGTAGGCGTGGTGCACCTTCTGGATCTCCGCGTCCCGCAGTTCGATCGACTGCGGCTCGCGCTCGACCGTGATCACCCGTATGGCGCGGACGTTTCCGGGGTCGCGCAGCATCCCGTGGCGCAGCGAGCCGACGCCGGCGGAGCCGCCGGCGACGAACCCTCCGATCGTCGCCATCCGGCGCGTCGATGGATACATCAACAGCTCCTGCCCGGTCTCCCGTGCGGCGTCGTCCAGCCGCGAAATCCTGGCGCCCGCCTCGACCCGCGCCGCGCCGGGGCGAATCTCGAGGATTCGGTTGAGCCGGGTGAGGTCCATCACCACGCCGCCTTCGAGCGGTACGCACTGGCCGTAGTTGCCGGTGCCGCCGCCGCGCAGGGTGAGCGGCACGCGGTGGCGTGCGACGGCCGCCGCGACGCGAACCGCCTCTTCCTCGCTGGTGGGCACGACGACGAGGTCGGCCCGGCATCCGTCGAGACGTTCGTTCAGGATCGGGCTGTACCAGTAGTAGTCCCGCGATCTCGATTTCAGGAATTCGGGGCTGTCGTGACAGCGAACGCCCGCGATCGATTCGCGGAACGCGGTCCAGTCGACGCTCGGCGGCATGGCGGTCACTCCCAGTCGTCGCCGATGTCGCTCGCCTCTCGCACCAGCGTTCCGTTGCGATAGAGGTCTCGCAGGCATCGGGGGTCGCTGACGACCTCCTCGAGGGTGTCGGCATAGAACACGATGAAATCCGCAGGCCCGCCTTCGACGATGCGGGCCGCCCCGCCCGGGAACGGGTCGGACGGCCCCGTGACGGCGCCGAGCCACGCGTCCGGGTCGAGCTGCGCCCAGGTCAGGGCGTTGCGGAACACGTCCCAGAGATCGTAGTTGCCCCAGGGATAGAACGCGTCCTGCACGTTGTCGGACGCCAGGAGAACCGGTACGCCGGCTTCCCGCGCTTCGTGAAGCGGGGCCAAGCCCCGGTGTCGGGGCGTACGCCCCGGCGCATGGTCCTGCAGCCATGCGTTGGTGGTCGGCAACACGCAGAGCGTGATTCCCGCGGCGGCGGTCTCGTCGAGCAGCCTGCGAACCTCGTCCTCGGGCCGGACCGAGAGCGCGCAGACGTGGCTGCAGAGCACGCGACGGCCGACCCCCCGGACCGCCGCCTCGCGAACGATGGCGTCGAATCCGCGCGCTTCGGGGGCCAGCGATTCGTCGACGTGGAAATCGAGCGCGAGGTCGTAGCGGTCGGCCAGGTCGAACGCGCGCGCGATCTTGCCCGGCAGGTCCTCGTTCCCGTACACGAACGCGCCCAGCACGCCTCTGTCCCGCGCCACCCGACGGGCGACGCTCTGGCCCGCCTCGGCCAGAACGTCCAGCGGAGTCAGCGACGCGAGTTGCAGCTCGACCTTGCCGCGGTTGTCCTCTCGCAACTCCTGCAGCACCGGCCATGCGAGCGGCACCTCCGGGCCCGGCCAATCCACATGGCTTCGCATCCGCGCGGTGCCGCGGACCCAGGCCCTGTGCACCCCGCTGGAGGCGCGCCTGCGGACGTCGCTCTCGGACCAGTCTTCCGCGTCCTGCGCCGCCATGTCGATCGCCTCCTGCAACGTGGCGGGAATTCCGGGTAGCCGGTCGGCGACCAGCGTCTTGTCGAGATGCACGTGCACATCGGTCAGGGCGGGGACGAGGAATCCGATGAAGCGACGGTCGGTCGGCGTCAGGGACGCGACGATTCCGTTCCGGAGCGACAGGTCGTAGGTCCCGCTTCGACCGACGATCGCGACGCCGTTCAGCCGTTCGGGTTCCGCGTCCCGGTTCATCGCGTCACCCCTCGCGCTTCAATTCGCTCTCGTGCCAGTGGCCGAGCACCGCGTTCGAGAGCCAGCTCGTGATCAGGAAGATGGCGATGCCGAGCATGGAGACCAGCAGCAGCGCCGCGAACATGCGCGGGATTTCCATGCGGAAGCTGGATTCGAGTATGCGCGACGCGAGGCCGGTGTTCTGCCCGGCGGCGCCGGCGACGAACTCGGCCACCACGGCGCCGATGAGAGCCAGCCCGCCGGAGATCTTCAGGGCGGCCATGAAGTAGGGAAGGGCGGACGGCGCCAGGAGGAGGCGCATGCGCTGCCAGGGGCTGGCGCCGTAGAGGGCGAACAGGTCCCGGAGGTTGTGGTCGGCGCTCCGGAGTCCGATCACGGTGCTGGAGAGGATCGGAAAGAACGCGACGATCCAGGCGCAGATCAGCAGGGCGGCGAAGGTGTCGCTGACGTAGATGAGGATGAGGGGAGCGATCGCCACGATGGGCGTGACCTGCAGGACGACCGCAAACGGAAACAGGCTCATCTCGACCGTCCGCGAGAGCGCGAACCCCATGCCGATCAGAATCCCGCCGACGACGGCGAAGGCGAGCGCGGCGAGGGTGAGCTGCACCGTCAGCCACAGCGAACCCATGAGGGAGACGAAGTCCCGGGCCAGGGTGGCCGCGATGAGGCTCGGCGCCGGGATCAGGTAGTGCGGCACGTCGTGGTACCAGACCAGGAACTCCCAGAGCGCCAGCGCCACGGCCAGCGTCATGGCGGGCATCAGGAAGGGCAGGTTGCGCCGCAGCCGCGACTCGGGGGCGGCGAAGAGTTCCGGATCAGTCACCTTCGGCTCCTCGGTTGAGCGTCTCCCCCAGCGCGTCGCTGACGATACGGCAGTTCTCCGCGTATTGGGCCGTCGTCCGGTAGGACTCGGTGCGGGGGTAGCCGCCGGCCAGCGGAATCTCGCTTACGGCGCGGCCCGGACGGGTTCCCATGACGACGACGCGACTCGAGAGGTAGACCGATTCGAACACGGAGTGGGTGACGAAGACGACGGTGAGGCCCTGCGCCTGCCAGAGCGCCAGCACGTCGTTGTTGAGCTTGAAGCGCGTCATTTCGTCGAGGGCGGCGAAGGGTTCGTCCATCAGCAGAAGGCGCGGCTTGACCGCCATCGCGCGGGCGATGGAGACGCGCATCTTCATCCCGCCGGACAGCTCGCGCGGATAGGCCTTCGCGAAGCGGAGCAGATCGACGGATTCGAGCGCTTCCTCGATCGAGGCGCGCGCCTCCGCGCGCGGCACGCCGCGCAGCCGAAGCGGAAGGCGGACGTTGTCGAACACCGTCGCCCAGGGCATCAGAGTCGCGTCCTGAAAGACGAAGCCGATGTCCTCGCTGCCCTGGCCGGGCGGGCGGCCCTCGACCGAAATGGACCCGGCAGAATAGGACAGGAGGCCGGCGATCAGCCGGAGCACGGTGCTCTTGCCGCAGCCGGACGGGCCGAGGAGACTGACGAACTCGCCGCTTCGAATGGAGAGCGACATGCCGCTCAGCGCCACGGTTCCGTTGCTGAAGCGCTTGGCGACGTCCCTCATTTCGATGAGGGGCCGGGTCGGCGTCCCGTTCATGGGGCGCTCACCACGCGGGCGCCCGGTCGAGCCAGGAGAGCGGGGCGCGGTCGATGTCCTCGAAAAGCTCCGCCAGCCGGTCGACGGCGTAGGCGATCGTCGTCTCTCCGCGCTCGGCGGTGGCCGCGGACGCGTCGCCGCAGGCGCCGGCCGGATGGAGGTCCTGGGCCTGCCAGGCGGGCCTCGCGCCCCGGGCGAGGGAGAGGTGGCGGTATTCCGACTCCCAGTCGCGGGTGCGCGGCCGAAAGTCGCGGGCCAGCTCCGGCTCCGCGTTGTCGGGATCGAGCGCCAGCATGACGGACGTCTCCATGTCTCCGGCGTGGATCCCGTGCCGTAGCTCCCTTTCGGAATAGAGACCGGGCGGCAACCCGGCGTCCCACCAGTTGACGCGGAAAACCAGCAGGTCGAGGCGTACGCGCAGGTCCCGGGCGACGACGTCCAGGATCGGTACGTTGCCGCCATGCGCGTTCAACAGGACGAACTTGCGGATCCCTGCGCGCGCGACGCATTCGCCGAGTTCGCTCAGGACCGCCGTCAGGGTCTGGGGGCCGAGGGTCAGCGTACCCGGATAACGGAGGTGTTCGTCGCTCTTGCCGATCGACTGGGTCGGGAGGAAGAGGGCAGGGTTCGCGTCCGGCAGCGCCTCGGCGAGCCGGCGTGCGATCACGTGGGCCACGGTGGCGTCGACGGAGAGCGGCAGATGCGGCCCGTGCTGTTCGACCGCTCCGATCGGAAGGACCGCTATCAGGCGCTCGTGCGGCAGCTTCGAGAACGCCTCGCTGGTGTAGTCGGCCCAGAACCGCTTCATCGTCGCAGTCCCGGCAGCGGGCGGGACTCCGGCGCGCGCGGAAGACAGGAACGGCCTTCGGAAAGCGCGTCTCTAAGCGTCGTAGCCTGCAAGACCGTCCCGTTCAACGCCGGTGGTCCGTCGACGGGAGCGTACTGCCGGTGCGGACCCGGACGCTCGGAGGTCTCGCTCCCGCGGCGGAGTCCGGGGCATCGCATTCGCGCAGCATCGGGCGATTCGTTTCGGGCCTGTCCGGGTCTGACCCGGCTGGTTCCGACCCGGGCTTCGGGATCCTCTGGCGGCAAAGCGGAACCGGCGGCGCTTTGAGATCATGACTGTCGCACGGGACGGAAAGGGACATCGTCGTCTCCAGGAACTCGTTGAGGCGGAATCATACCGGCTCCGATACGGACGACCAACCGCACGTCCAACAAGGCCTGGGCTGGCATGTACCCGCGTGGTCCTCGCCGGGACCGGCGTGTGACGGCTGCCCTGGACCTCCTTTGCGACCGTGGCGCAGCGAGGCGCCCCAGGTCGAGCTCCTCCGGAAGCGACGGCAAGACTCTCCGGAGCGAGGCGCAATCGTTTCTCCGGAAAACCGGTCGGTCCGCGCGGCGAATGCGCGAGGGTCCCGTTCGCGACTGGCGCGTTCTCGCTCCATGATCTCGACACGCGGGCAGGACGTCGCAACGGGCCGTCGAACCCGGTTCGGCGCTCTTTCGGCTCGTCTCCGGCGACGGCCGGACGGTTGCCGCTGCCTCGCGGATCTCGGCACCGACACCGCTCGTCGATGGATGGACCGAAGCGCGTCGATGTCGCCGGCTACCCCTGCCGAGAGGCGAGGACAAGGCGAGAAGGGGGCAGGCGATTCGGCACGGCGATCCTTGCACCGCGAATCGGTCCCGCAGGCAGTGCGCGCGTCAGGTGGCGGAGGACGTCGGTCCGGGCGACGATTCGCACAGCACGCCGATTCGTCGAACGCACCGATTCGGTTTAGGGTATGCCCGCGAAAACGGAAGCGCGACCTTGCGCTCCTCTTCTTGAACCGTGTGCCGGACACGCAAGTTGGCGTTGCTCGGCCGGATAGGCAGGCGCAAATTGAACCCGTGGCATGGATCGAGACATGCAAGATTTCCATTGCCGAAACGATCGGCGATCGAAGTCAAGTTCTTGCCTTTACGCAGAATTGTCGGACCTGGCGTTTGCCGACCATGCAGGGTAGCGAAAAAGTCTAGTTGTTTCCGCAAAAGAATGGATGGGGTCAGGACTGCCGGAAAATCTATCCAAGAAATAAACGCCAATGATGGCAAAAATCTTGCATCGGAGGCCGAAACCCTCTATGCTAGCGGTAATTTGTCAGTTTCCGCTCGCGCGCACCGCGCGGGCCAACGATAGGAGGGACCGAAGATGCATAGAGCGATCCCTGGTGCAATTGCAACCGTGGCTGTCGTCGCTTTCACCGTCGGCGCTGGCGCTGCGACGAGTTCGAGCGAGCCGATCAAGTTTAGCCTCAACGACTGTGTGGTTCAGGAGATAGCGGGTTACGACTTCGGGTCCTACGCTCCCGTGCTTAACTGCGACGGCGACTCGGAAGAATGGGAGCGTGCAGGCTGCGAACCGTCGTCGAATTGCCGTTCGGACGTGCCCTGCGGGACGTGCTGGAGTATGGGCGGGGAGAAAGCGTTCGTCGACGTCCCGAGCCTCTCGGAATTCGAATGGTCGTGGACGAATTCGTCAGTCAGCGACAAGTCTTCGGATGACTGGATTCGCTTCGGCATTTCGTTTGACGATTACGAGCCGTGGGAAGACAAGAAGCCGACCGTGGATTGCATTAGCTACGGTTGCGGCCTTTATCCGTTCGACGGAGCATACGATCCTTGGGGGCAGGACAATGCGTTCTCCAGTCTGCAGGAGGAGATTCGTCGCCTCATCGACGAGATCGCGTATCTCCGACAGGAGTTGCAAGAGAGCCGCGCTGTCGCCGATCGCGCGGCCGACGGTGAGGCTGCAAAGCGAGCGGGCCAGGCAGGGGGAGTGGCAGAGGCGCTGACGCTCGCGATCGTCGAGTGGCAGAAACAGCATGGGCTGGAACCGACCGGCATCCTGACCGACGGCCAGGCGCTCCTGATGGCCGAACAGACCCGAAAGGGGAGCGGGCCAGTCGATGCGACAGGAGAAGAAGACGAGAACGCCGGACTCGTCGGGGACGTCGGGCAGGACGACTGGCTCGGGGGTCGGTCGTACGGAGACCCGGACAACCACGTGATCGGTATGGGCGTCGGATTCGAGACAGGGTACAGCGTCAGCTACTGCATCGAGTCCGAAGACGGAGACGAGGCGTGCTCCTGTTTCTCCACGGAGGCTCCGGGAACCGGCCGAGACGCCGACGACATCCAGATCGGCCTGAGCATCAAATTCTAGCTCCGGCAGCGACCGAACGCGGGAAGCGCTTCTGGCCCTGTCCGGGAACGAGAGAGAAATTGGGGGTGCACAGACACGGGAAGGCGAGTGATCGAATTTGAGTGGATCCGCGGCCCGCTGTGCCTGCATGATGGCACAGCGGGCCGCAATCTCGTTCCGGTGCGCAGTATCGAACGGGTCGCATGCGAAGCCCTGGACCTGGACGGCGTCGCAATGGCGACCGGACGGTAGGTCGGCTCAAGTTTGCTTACGTCCGCGTCCATGCGATATCGGCAGGCGAGAGTCCCCTCTCCAAACCGCGCACCGAGCCTGGCGGAACCGGTTCGCCTCCGTAGTTCGCCCAGAAGCGACCCCGGTCCGTTACCCGGGTTCGGAGGCAGTCCGGCAGGTCGAACGCCGGCAGGCCGGCCTCCGTCGCCGCCTCGCGCAGGATGCGATGCATCGCCTCCGCGTCCGGCCATCCGGCGAGATACCGGATCCTTCCCCGCCGAAACAGGATCGGCAGGCCTGAGCGCGTACGCTCGACGACCTCCGCTTCGCCGGAACAGCGCTCTACCCAGGTATGGACGGCGCCCCCTGCGGAGAGCGGTACGCGCAGGTCGGGCCGAAGGCTCTCCACCCGCTCCACCGTGACTCCGGGCGCGTCCCAGTCCGGGGGCAGGGCGTCCGGTATGCGGAATTCCGCCGTGCGGGATCCGGTTCTCGGCCCGAGGAGGACGACGGAACCGCTCGTCGCGAGTCGTTCCTTCAGCCCGGCGGGCCAGGCGAACAGTCCCGGGACGACGATCAGTCCGTAACCGGAGAGATCCTCCGAAGTCGCGGGCAGGACGTCCACGTTCAGCGCGTTCCGGCGCAGCGCTCGATAGAAGGAGAGCAATAGACTCAGATATCCGAAGCCCGCCCCGTGCGGCTGGGCTTCCCATGCCCAGGCGCTCTCGTAGTCGAAGATCAGCGCCGCATGCCGCGGGCCGGGACCGAGCGGGGGTCGGTCGCGCAATTCCCGGGCGGTTCGGGCGACTTCCTCGAGCGCCGGAGCGGCGTGTCCGTCCGGGCGGAGCAGCCCCGCATGCATCTGCTCCTGGCCGAAGGGCGCCTGCCGCCAGCGAAAGTAGCAAACTGTCTCGGCGCCGTGCGCCACGGCCTCCCAGCTCCAGAGCCGTACCATGCCGTCGAGCGGCGCCGGATTGTGGGACGCCCAGTTCACCGGGCCGGGCTGCTGCTCCATCACCCACATGCGGCCGCGCCCGGCGGCCCGGTAGAGGTCGTGGTGAAAGGCCTGAAAGTCCGGGTCGCCCTGCCGCGCGAAACGCCGGATCCAGCGGTCGTCCACGTCCGTCCTCTCGTCCAGAAACCCGAGCGGGTAGCTGTCCCAGGCGGCGATGTCCAGGTCGCGCGCCAGTTCGAAATGGTCGAAGGAAGTGTGGCGCCCCATGAAATTGTGTGAGACCGGCGCCTGCGTATGGGCGCGTACGATCTCCGCCTGCCGGCGGTTGAACGCCACGACCCGCTCGGAGGAATACCGCCGGAAGTCGAGGACGTGCGCCGGGTTGGGCTCGGTCACGGTCAGGTTCGGGAGGTCGATTTCCCGGTAGCTCCGGTATTCCATGGACCAGAACGCGTTTCCCCAGGCGCGGTTCAGGCAGTCGATCTGGCCGTACCGGTCCGCGAGCCAGTCCCGGAAGCCCCTGCGGGCGTGTTCGGACCAGGAGAGCGTCGTGTCGTGGCAACCGTACTCGTTGTCCGTCTGCCATGCCCGGACATGCGGGTTCGCGCCGTAGCGCGCCGCCAGGAGTCGGACGATCCGGTCGCACTCCTCCCCGTAGCCCGGATGCGAGAAGCAGTAATGGCGCCGGGAGCCGAATTTTCTCGGCCGGCCTTCCCGGTCGACCCCCAGCATGTCGGGGTGGCGCTCGAGCATCCAGCGCGGCGGCGTCGCGGTCGGGGTGCCGAGGACGACGCGCAACCCGACCGATCCCAGAACGTCGATCGCCCGGTCGAGCCACCCGAAGTTCAGGTCCCCCGGCGAGGGTTCGAGCCGCGACCAGGCGAATTCGCCGATGCGGACCCACTGCAGCCCGACCTCCGCCATCCGCCGCGCGTCCCGCGCCCATTCGCTCTCCGGCCAGTGCTCCGGGTAATAGCAGACCCCGAGCGCAGGCCCTGCCCGCTCTTCGGTCACCGGTTCCGATCCGGGAGCGCGTCGTAGGCGGATACGCATCGTTCCGCCCGCTCGCGCACCTCCGACACCGAACGGCCGGCGCGATAGAGATAGGCTCCGAGGCCGAATCCGTTCACGCCCGCCGCCCGCCACGCGGCGAACCGATCCGGATTGGCGCCGCCGACGGCGTAAACGGAAACGTCCCGAGGGAGAACCGCGCGCAGCGCCCGGACGCCCGAGGGCCCCATGATCTCGGCCGGAAAGATCTTCAACCCGTCGGCGCCGGCCTTCAGCGCGGCGAAACACTCGCTCGCCGTAAACACGCCCGGATAGCAGGCGAGGCCCAGCGAGCCGCACTCGGCCACCACTGCCGCATCGAAATTGGGCGATACGACGAACTGGCCGCCGGCTTCGGCGATTCTGCGCACGTCGGCGGGGTCCAGGACGGTTCCGGCCCCGATCCTGCATCGCCCCGACAGTTCTCGTGCGATCCGGGCGACGCTCGAGAGCGGATCCGGGGAGTTGAGCGGAATCTCCACCATCGGGATCCCGCTCTCGATCGCTGCGGACGCGATCTCGACCGATTCGGCCGGCCGGACGCCGCGCAGAATGGCGATCAGGCTTCGGATCGGAGCCTCCTGCCTTAGGGCGCCAGCGAGTCGCGAACGGCGCGAAGCCCGTTCAGGACGCAGGTCTCCGGCTCGAACGTCCGGAACCGTTTGCCCGCGCATTCGAGGGCGATGCGGAACCGCTCCGCCGAAGCCCCCGCCGCAATGACCGCAATGTCGTGCGAGTCCAGGAAGTCTCGCGCGCTCGCGAACTCCGTCCCGAGGAGGCAGCCGTTCAGGCGGCTCGACGCTTCGACCGGATCGGCGTCCTCGAGCAGGTGGCGGGCGCGCAGCTCGAACAACCGCGCCACCGCGCCCTCGGGGCGTGCGAGCGCTTCCTCGAACGCCTGCCGGAACGCGTCCCTCCGGAGACGGCCCGCGGCGACGGAGTGGCGCAGGATCGACCGTTCGCTCAAGAGGCCGTAGAGCTCGCCGGTCATGAACGTCCGGAAGCGCAGGATTTCGCCCTGGGCGATCCGGGCCCACTTGTGGTGCGTGCCCGGCAGGACTGCGGTGCCGTCGAACCGGGGCACCATGGACGCGAGGCCGAGAAGCGCCGTCTCCTCGCCCCGCATCACGTCCGGCGGCGAGTCCTGACATACGCCCTGAACGATGTGCACCCTCAGCCGCGCGTCCCGCGCAGGCGCCTCCGTCATGACGTTCGGGCCGAGGGCGGGCGCGGGGACTTGCCGGTAGGGCGCCTCGATCCATCCCTGCCGGGATCCGGCCATTCCGCAAACGACCGCCTCGGTACGCCGGTCGTCGGAGAGCCACGGACCGATCAGGGAGAGCAGCGTCGCTTCGTACGACCGCGCGCCCGGTTCGAGCAGGTTCATGCCCGCGCGGCACCGCGACGCGGCACGCACGCTGCCGTCCTCGTCCATTGACCATGCCCGGAGGTTGGTCGTCCCCCAGTCGACGGCGATCCAGTGCGGAGGACTCATGAACCGCGCCTGAGCCGCCGGCCGGCCGGGCGCGCCTTCGCGGACTGCGTCCGTCCGTTCGCGCAATTCCCCGGTGATGGTGCGGTGCGCGCGGGCAGCGACTCGATTCGGATCAATGTCGTATCCCCATGACGGTCCATAGCGTGTCCGGATGCGAATTCGGCATCTGTAGTCCGGCGTTCGTCAGAGCGGCTCCCGTCGCCCGAACGGGCTGCCCGCGCAGGAACCGGCTTCGGCGTCCCCGGTTCAGACCCGGCGGGACGGCGTCGGCGTTCTCGAGGACGACCCGGTACTCCGCATCCGCTTCGAGCCCGGCGAGGCGCACGGGTTGCGGGACGGTGAAGGGAGAGGTCGCGAGGGTACCGGAAAAGAGGACGAACGTCGATCCGTCGCGGGCGACGTGCATCTCGGAAAGCCGGTTCGGGTCCGAGCACTCCAGGCGATAGAGCCGGCCGGTCGCCAGGAGCGCGCGGCGTCGCTTGAAGGTCTCGATGGCGAGTCGCAGTTCGGAACGCTCGACGCTGGTCATTTCGCGCAGGTCGAGTTCGAGCCCCATCGAGCGGGTCGCCGCCACCGCCGCGCGAAAGCGCATGGGGTACGTGCGGCCGGAGGTGTGGCAGGTTCGAGGACCGACATGGGAGCCGCAGATTTCCGGCGGCAGGAAGTAGCTGGCGCCGCGTTGGATGCGCAGGCGTTCGTGCGCGTCGTTGGAATCGGACAGCCAGATTCTGTGCGTGTGTTCGAGGATCCCGAGGTCCGCCCGGCCGCCGCCGGCGGCGCAGGACTCGATTTCGACGCCCGGATGGGCGGCGCGCAACCGTGCGAGGAGCGCGCAGGCGGCGGCCGCCTGGCGCGGGTCGGGAAACGGCAGGACGCGGTTGTGGTCCCACTTCACGTATTCGATCGCGTAGTTCGACAGGAGCGCGTCCATCTGCCGGAACACCTCGTCGGCCGCCTCCCGCACAGCGAGGTTCAGACAGAGCTGGTTGCGTCCCTCCGGCTGGTCCGGCGGCCCCAGTATCCACTCCGGACGCCGTCGCGCCAGCGCGCTCTCGGCGCTGATCATTTCGGGTTCGAACCAGAGACCGAAGCCCATGCCGAGACCGTTGACGCGGTCGATCAACGGAGCGAGGCCCTCGGGCCACTTGCGCTCGTCCACGCTCCAGTCGCCGAGGGAGGTCCGGTCGTCGTCGCGCCTGCCGAACCAGCCGTCGTCCAGGACGAACCGTTCGGCGCCCAGATCGGCCGCCTGGCGGGCCAGTTCCGAGAGGGTCTCCAGATTCTGGTCGAAGTAGACCGCCTCCCAGCAATTGTAGTGCACCGGGCGCGGGCGGGCCGGATCTGGCCATTGGAGGACCTGGCGACGGACATGCTCGTGAAAGGATTGGCTGACGCCGTTGAGACCGCTCCCGGAGCGCGTGACGTAGAGCGGCCCGGCGACGGCGGAGGCAGCGGGGCAGATTCCCGGCGCCGGGCCGATCTGGACCTGGGTGCGTCCGGTGGGCAGCGTCTCGACCACATGGCGATGTCCGCCGGGATGGCCGAGGGTGAGGCCGAATGCTTCGCCGGAATTCTCCGTCGCGCCCCGAGCGGGAAAGAGGAGTCCGGGATAGTGCTCGTGGGAGCTCCGGCCGAGGCGATTCTCCCGCGACCGGATGCCGGGGACCAGTCTGCTCCGATGCGACCGGAACTCGCCGCACCAGCGCCCGCTGAATTCGACGACCTCCTCCACGTCCGGTCCCGCCTGAAGAACCGGAGCCGACAACCAGAGAATTCTGCCCTCGGCTTCCCGCGTCAGACGGGCCGTCGCCGAGAGCCGGATGACGTTCGTATCCGGGAACGCCTGCGCCTCGAGGCAATAGGAGACGCCGTCGACGCCGTCGTCGAATTCCATCCGGAGCGAGCGGTGGTCCTGTCGGTCCGACGACAGCCGCAGGGCCGGCGACAGGACGGCGCCGTCGGGGCCGCGGATTTCCATTCCCTGGAATCCGGTGAAACCGTCCCGGTCGAGCGGACACACGCCGATCTCCGGGATCACGCTCAGCGTGCCGCTGGACGCGGGCGGGGTCAGCGTGTCCGCCAGAGTCTCGAGGTCCTCGCCGGGGGGCAGCGGGGCCGACCAGTAGACGGCGGAGGGTAGGCGTCCGTCCCGGCTTTGGAGGACCAGCGTCTGGGATGGCGTGTCGATCCGCCAGAGGCGAATCACTTCACGGCCCCGAGCGTCAGCCCCGCGATGAAATGCCGCTGCATGAGGAAGAACATCAGCACCGGCGGCAGGGCGGCGACGATCGATCCCGCCGAGACCAGGTGCCAGGCGGCGACCCACTGGCCGTTCAGCGAGTAGAGTCCGGCGGTCACGGGCTGGGTATCCGCGCTCTGGGTCAGCACGGTGGCCCAAAAGTAGTCGTTCCAGATGAAGGTAAACACGAGCACGGCGAGCGCGGCGATCGCCGGCCGGATCAGCGGCAGCACCACGTACCAGAAGATGCGGAATTCGCTGACTCCCTCGACGCGGGCGGCCTCGATCAGGGCGCTCGGAAGCGCCTTGATGAAGTTGCGCATGAACAGCGTGCAGAATCCGGTCTGGAAGGCGACGTGGAACAGGACCAGGCCCAGCGTCGTGTTGTAGACGCCCATCTGCAACGACAGGTCGCGGACCGGGACCATCAGGATCTGGAACGGGATGAAGTTCCCGGCGATGAACATGAAGAACAAGGGAATTGCGGCGCGGAACTTGTAGATGCCGAGCGCGAATCCGGTCATGCAGGAGAGCGCCAGCGTGCCGATCACCGTCGGAATGGTGACCTTGAAGCTGTTGAAGATGTACTGCCCGATCGGCGAGTTCTGGAAGATCGCCGTGTAGTTCTCGACGAAGTTGAACGAGGTCGGCCAGCCCCAGTAGTTGCCCGCGGTGATGTCGCCGGCCGAACGCACGGAGGTGATCGCGACCGCGATCAGCGGCAGGAGCCAGATTACGAGCGAGATCGGCAGCGCGATCCGGTAGCCGACGCGCGCGGCGGGGGAGGCATTCTGAATCGGTCGTGGAAACATGTCAGCGCGCCTCCCTTTCGTCGAGATACATGCGACGCAGGAAATATGCGATGTAGACCAGCATGATGGCGAACAACACGACGGCGATCGCGGCGCCGTAGCCCATCCGGAACCCGTATTCGCTGAGCGCTTGCTCGTACATGTAGAAGGCGAGGACCCGGCTCGAACCGTAGGGGCCGCCGTCGGTCATGATGGAGATGAGGTCGAAGGAGCGGAGGGCGCCGATCACGGTGACCACGACGGCGATGAACGTCGCGGGCTTCAGTTGCGGCAGGATCACGTAGCGCAGCATGCGCCATCCCCGCGCTCCGTCGAGGCGGCCGGCGTCGATCTGCTCCGGATCCACCGCGTTCAGGCCCGTGAGATACAGAATCATGCAATACGCGGTCTGCGGCCAGAGGCCGGCCACGATGATCCCGTAGGTCACGTACCGCTCGTCCGCCAGCACCGCGATCGACGGGATGCCGAACTGGTTCAGGATCAGGTTGAGAAGCCCGAAGGAAGGATCGTAGAACCAGGCGAACACCAGTCCGACCACCACCTGGCTGATCACGAACGGGAAGAAGAAGAGCGACTTGTACAGCCGGATGCCCCAGACGTTCTGGTTCAGGAACAGCGCGGCGAACAGGCCGGCGGGAATCGCGAGGAGATACAGGACGAGCCAGATCACGTTGTTCTTGAGCGACGTGTAGAACGCGTCGTCGTCCATGAGCTCGCGGTAGTTCTCCAGTCCGACGAACTCCGGGGTCGGCGAGATGCCGTCCCAGTCGTAGAGGCTGATGGAGAAGGACTCGAAGATGGGCGCGATCACGTAGACCACGAACATCACCAGACCGGGCGCCAGGAAGATCCAGGGCGCGACGGCGGTCTGCTTCCAGCGCCGCCGACGCCTTGCGGGCGTCGGCGGCAGGGTCGATGCGGCCTGGCTCATGCCGTACTCCGTTTCTGCATGGACCCGCTACGTCCCGCAGCCTGCGGAAAGTCGCGGCGAATTACGAGCCCGGCCGTTCAGTATACGCGGGCGCGCACTTTTTCTAGCCGCTCGAGGATCCTGTCGAGGCGCTCGGGCTTGATCATGAACTCCTGGAAGCCCTCCATACCGGCCTTGGCCATCTCGGCCGGAGCGTCGCGGTCGAAGAACTGGGCGATTCCGGTGGTGTTGGAGAGCATCTCGAAGCCGGCGACGAGGAACGGATCGCTCTCGTCGATCGAGGACCCCGAGTTGATCGGCAGCTGTCCGAGCGTCCGGTTGATTTCCGTCTGCACGTCGGCGCGCGCGAGGTAGGCGAGGAAGGTTTTCGCGTCTTCCTTGTTCTTCGCGTTGGCCGCGATGTGGATGGTATCGGTCGGCGCGTCCTCGGCCATCGCGATGCCCGGCGTGATCTCGGGGAACTGGAAGAACCCGAGCTGGTCGTCGGTGAGGCCGGCTTCCTTCAGCGGCGCCACGGCGAAGTTGCCCATGACGTACATCGCCGCGTCGCCCTGGACCATCGGCGCCAGCGCTTCCTGCCACGTATAGGCCGCATGGTTGTCGATGAAGCAGCCGCCGTCGAGCAACTCCTTCCAGTTGGCCATCGTGGCCCGTACCCGGTCGTCCGTCCAGGCGACCTTGCCGTTGGTGAGGTCCATGTGGAAGTCGTAGCCGTGGGTGCGCAGGTTGATGTAGTCGAACACGCCGGCGGCGGTCCAGAGATACTTGGTACCGATGGTGATCGGCGCGACGCCGGCCTCCTTCAGCGTGGCGCAGGCGGCCTTGAACTCGTCCCAGTTCGTCGGAACGCCGATGCCGGCGGCCTCGAAGAGGTCCTTCCGGTAGTAGACGCCCCACTGGTAATAGGTGTAGGGAACGCCCCACTTCTTCCCGTCGATGGTCATCGAACTGGCGGCGGATTTCAGGCTCTCGTTCAGGCCGTGCTCTTCCCACACGTCGTCGATCGGCTCGAACAGGCCGGCGTTGACGTAGGGAAGCATGCGGTTGCCGGCGTACCAGTTGGCCAGGTCGGGCGCGTCCGCGGTGAGGAAATTGCGAATCGAGGTCTTGTAGCCCTCGTGGTCGAACAGGTTCCATTCGACCTTGATGTCCGGGTGTTCGGCCTCGAAGCCGGCGATCAGCGCCTCGAAGGCCGCTTTCGGCGCGGGGTCCGAGGTATCCGTGTTGATGACCAGGGTCCGCTGCTGGGCAGCCGCCGCGGTCGCCATCAGCGCGCCGGCGGCCGCGACCGCCAGCGCGTTTCGGAAGAGGGAATGCATGACCGGTGTCCTCCTGTCGTCTTGGTCCAAATTCTGAAACAGCGTTTCATTATTCGAGATTGATGCGATATTATGCTATAGTGTCCGGCGAAATGCAAGCGACCGATTCGGCGACGGCCGGACGCGTCCGGGGTGGGGAGCCATGAAGACGAGCAAGGTATCGGGAACGGTCGGAAAGGCCATGGACGTTCTGGAGACCGTGGCCTCCTGCGGCGGACCGGTCCGATTCTCGGAGATCCAGGCCCGGACGCCGTATCCCAAGGCGACCCTGCACCGGCTGCTGCATACGCTCCTCGATCACGGGATGCTGTCGCACGATCCGGAGCGGGGCACCTACGGGATCGGGTTGAGACTGGTTCGCCTCGCCCATGTCGCGTGGGACCAGGGCTCCATCGCGCCGGTCGCGCGGTCGCATATCGACCGGCTGAGTTCCCGGCTGGGGGAAACCGTGCATCTCGGCCAGCTCGACGCGGGGCACGTACTCTACGTCGACAAGCGCAACGCCCGGACCCCGATTCGGATGTTCTCGCAGGCCGGAAAGATCGGGCCGGCCTACTGCACCGGTCTCGGCAAGGCGATGCTCGCCTTCCTTCCTGACGACGAGCTGGAGGACGCGCTCCAGGCGCAGTCGTTCCAGCGCCACACGTCCGCGACCATCTCCGGCCCCGAGGCGTTGCGCAAGGAACTCCGTTCGATTCGGGAATCCGGGATCAGTCTCGACCGCGAGGAACACGAGGAGCGAATCATCTGCGTTGCGGTTCCCATCCTCAGTCAGGCCGAAACGCCGCTCGGCGCCATCAGCGTCACGTCCTCGACGCTGCGCCATTCCCTGGAGGAGCTGGCCGGATTTGCCCCCGAACTTCAGAGCGCGGCGCAGGAGATCGCCGCGAAACTACAGCCCTGGGCCTTCCCGGAAGCGCCGCCAGGGGAACATAGAGAGGAGTCCCGTTCATGAGCGTCATCTTGCGCGATGTGGTGAAGCGGTTCGGATCCGCACAGGTGGTTCACGGAGTCGATCTCGATATCCGGGAAGGCGAGTTCGCGGTGTTCGTCGGCCCGTCGGGATGCGGCAAGTCTACGCTGTTGCGGATGATCGCCGGCCTGGAGGAGACCACGGAGGGGACGATTCGGATCGACGAGGAGGACGTGACCCATCGCGATCCCGCCGACCGGGGGGTCGCCATGGTGTTCCAGACCTATGCGCTCTATCCCCACATGACCGTGGCCGAGAATATGGGCTTCGGTCTGAAGATGAACGGGGTCGCGCGGCAGACGATCGACGAAAAGGTGTCGGAAGCCGCGGGCATTCTGCGTCTCGAGGATCTCCTCGCACGGAAGCCGAAGGCGCTGTCGGGCGGCCAGCGTCAGCGGGTGGCCATCGGCCGGGCCATCGTCCGGGGGCCGAAGGTGTTCCTGTTCGACGAGCCGCTCTCCAACCTGGATGCGGAGCTCCGGGTCGGCATGCGGGTAGAGATCAGCCGGCTGCACAAGGAAATCGGCGCCACGATGATCTACGTGACCCACGACCAGGTCGAGGCGATGACGCTCGCGGACAAGATCGTCGTGCTGCGCGACGGCAGAATCGAGCAGGTCGGGGCGCCGCTGGAGCTGTACGACGATCCCGCGAACCGGTTCGTGGCCGGGTTTATCGGCTCGCCGGCGATGAACTTTCTGGAAGGGGAGGTCGAGGCGAGGGCGGTGCGGGTTCCGGGCCTCGGGCGGACCTTCGAGACGGGCGCAGCGCTCGGCGAGGCGGGCGGCCGGGTCGTGGTGGGGATACGGCCCGAGCATCTGGTCGTCTCCGGCGGCGGGCCGCTACGGGTGGACCTGGTCGAACATCTCGGAGGCGTGTCCTACGTCTATCTAGTAGCGCCGACCGGGGACCGGATCGTCGCCGAGGCGAAGGACGCGCGGGACGTCGCAGCCGGCGCCGAGGTGGGCGTATCGCCCGGCGAGAACCCGGTCTACTTCTTCGATTCCGACACTGGACTGCGGATTCGGTAGCCGCGTATGCCGTTTCGGCGATGCGGATGTCGCGGGACCAGGTCGCGACTCGGGCTCGACGGGGGCGTAGCCGGTCGGTTGTCCGTCAGGGGACGCGTCTCCTTTCGCCACGCTCAGCCGGCGATCCCAACGGTCATTGCGCATCGGCTCGCACGCAGGATGCGCCGGGTTCGCGTGACCGAGGTCCTCGGCATGTCGGACGCGTAGGTCAACGGCGTACGGCTCTCCGGTTCCTCCGGCGGATTGTACGCCGCCGGTGGACGCGTGGGCGGATTTCGTTGACGAGCCATATGAACGTCAAGTCACCGTCGTTTCCTCGGGGCGCTCGAAGCGACGCGGGATACGACCCGAAGTGCTCACTTGGGGTGACCTCGCCAAAACCATCGGGGACCCCGCGTAAGTCGACGCACGAGCGAATCCTGTGCGATGCCGTAGCGAGGCTCAAGGGTTCCGGTGGACTTGAGGTCAACGTGATCTGGGCGAAGGCAAGGGCAACCGGCGAGCTTCGGAGGCGCATCGCGTTCTCGGAGAACGATGCGGGATCTTGGCAGGAGGCGGCCCGTGCCGTCCGTACGCGTCGGCCGAGGGCGAACCCCCCCCCCCGGCTCGTCGACACCGTTCAGACGCTCGCTCGGGGAGCGGACGAGGCGGAAGCAACGGTAGCGTTCAGGGCAGAGGTGGACGGCGGGGTCCGGTGTGTCTCGCTGACGTCTGACCTCAGGAGCCATTCCGAAGCGGTCCGTTCTCATATGGTGCCCGAAACGCGGTATCCGTTATCGCGACGCTAAGGCGGGCCAGGCAGCGCCGGGGAATGACAGATGCCGTGGTCCAGGAGCTTGCCGGCGACGGGGACGGAGACGTGGCAAGGCAGGCGTTCTCGGCTCCAGCCTTTCCGAATCGTGCCTATTCCTGACCTGATCCTAGAGCTCGGGAGAAGAGCGTGGTACGATTCGGGCAGAGTCGGTGGCCGATAACAACGAGGTGCTGACGAACGCGCGTCGCCGGTCGGGTTCGAGACGAGGGCGCGTCCGCGAGTCTCGCACATGGCTTCATTTCCTACTGGTCGCCCGCCCGTTGGACATGCGCGAAGCGTTGGCCATCGGGAAACGGCAACGCTGACCGTAGCTCCAGCGCGACGGCATCGAACCTGTGAGCGATGCCGCTGCGCAGGACTGGGCCGGGCCCGACAGCGTCGACCGTTCGTCCGACGGCGGATTTCGACGAACGGGCGGCGCCGGTGCCCGAATCCGGGATCGTTTCGCATGACCCCAGAGAGGGGCGGCTCGGGCGTACGCCTTCGCAATGCGGAGGAGTCGGCCCCACTCTTTCCCCAGTGACGAGTTCGGCGGTCGCAACGTTCCGGAAAGCCTCAGAATCGCGTACTCCTGCGAACTCCGAGACGTGCGGCGAACTCGGAAGCGTCAGTGCAACGGAGGGGTGCCGGCACGCCTGAGCGGCGCCGCTCGGGGGCGATGGGTAGTCCTGGACGAGGGCACAGGAGGTGAGACGATGGTATACTTGCTGCCATTCGCGAGGAGAGTGCCGATGAGCAATGCCAAGACGGGGTCCGAGGACGGGTTGCCTCGAATCATTCACGAACAACTCGAACGCCTACTGGGTCCGCATCCGGTGATTTCGGTTATGGTAGACGAAGACGCCTTTGGCGATGAGGACATCGGTGTCTTCGTAGTCTTCGATCCGGACAAGGATATACCCGAGAAATTTGAACTTGTGGAAGAATTGCAGCCCGTTCTCGCCAGTTACGGCGAGGAGCGCTTTCCGATTTTATCATTTCTTACGCCAGAGGATGCGGAGGATTACTGTAGCCGCTTGACTTGATCAGTCCAGCGCGTCGCCTTGCGGCTAAGGGCAGGCTTGAGCTGCGCTAGTCGGGCCTCCGCCGGCCGTCAGCACAATCTACTACGCACTTTTTCACGCGCTCTGTAGAAATTGCGTCGACATGCTGATCGAAACGCAGGGCGCGGACCGTAGTGAGCATGCCTGCCGACACACCTGTCGGCCGCTCAAGCACACGCAGGCGCATGACCCACCGAGAGATTCGAGGACAACAGCGGCTTGTCAGAGGAGATCTTCGGGACATAGGAGATTGCTGTCTCGGAACTACGGCGGAGAAGCGGCACGCCGCCGACCTCGACGCCGCGTTTCGCGTCGGATGAGCGGACGTCATGATCGAGGCCGATGCAGAGGAGCGCGTCATTTCCCCGGTCCGGGAGGTTTCCGGGATTGAGAGGCATGTGCCCGACGCATGGCTACAGCTCGCCAATCGCCGCTATTCTGTCCCGTTCCAGCCACGGTCACGCTCTGGGCTAACGCATCCGTAGCGCAAACTGCGGAATTCGGGAGGTCTCGCCAGAGCGGCAGGGACACCCCTGTCCCGGTCAAGCAACCCGCTATCCGAGCTGCATGATCGACAGTGCTTGCAGCCTGTTCCGCCACTCCGGATCAGAAGAACCCGAGTTCCATTCTCGCTTCGTCGGTCATTCTCGACATGTCCCAGGGCGGATCCCAGACCAGGCGCACGTCGACGGTCTTCACGCCGGGAAGGGGCTCCACCGCATCCGCGATCATGCCCGGCATCTCGCCGGCGACCGGGCATCCGGGCGTCGTCAGCGTCATGTCGATCTCGACTTCGTTCTCGTCCGAAATCGTCACGCGATAGATGAGGCCGAGATCGTAAATGTTGACCGGAATCTCGGGATCGTAGACGCTCCGCATGGCCTCGACGATATCCGGAAAGAGCGCGTGATCCACGCTCGAATCGCCGATCAGAAGGTCGCCTTCGCTTGCGGGATAGTCGGGTTCGCTGTCCATGGCCGTGTTCCGCCGCCGTCCGTTCGTGCGTTCCACTATAGTCGCGCGACGCATGGGCTGCGACCGCGACGAGGACCAGCGTAGGGTGACCGGATGAAGTCTGCGCACGCGATCATGGTCCAGGGCGCCGGCTCGAACGTGGGAAAGTCTCTCGTTGTGGCGGGACTGTGTCGCGCGTTGGCGAATCGGGGCCTGGACGTGGCGCCATTCAAGCCGCAGAACATGTCGAACAACGCTGCGGTGGCCGAAGGCGGCGAAATCGGCCGGGCGCAGGCCCTGCAGGCGCAGGCATGCCGCAAGGAGCCGAGCGTCCATATGAATCCGCTGCTGCTGAAGCCCGAGGCGGAGCGTGGATCGCGCGTCGTCCTGCAGGGGAAGGCGGGCGGACGACTCCTCGCGAGCGAGTTCCGCACCCTTCGCGAGCGGTTTCTGCCGGCGATCCTCGAGAGCTTCGGGACGCTGGCCGCTTCCGGATTCGTGGTCGTGGAGGGCGCCGGTTCGCCTGCCGAGACCAATCTCCGGGCCGGCGACATTGCGAATATGGGGTTTGCGGAGGCGGCCGGCGTTCCGGTGATCCTGGTGGGGGACATCGACCGGGGAGGGGTGATCGCCCAACTGGTCGGTTCGGCGGCGGTACTCCCGCCGGAGGACAGAAATCGGATCCGGGGCTTCCTGGTCAACAAGTTCCGGGGCGACATCGAGCTGTTCGAGGACGGCTACAGGGAGATCGAGCGTCGCACCGGTTGGCCGGGTCTGGGGGTGTTGCCCTGGCTGGACGCAGCCGGACGACTTCCCGCCGAAGACGCGCTGGACCTTCGGGGTAGCCGGGGACGGGGGCTGCACATTGCGGTACCGGCGCTTTCCCGAATCGCGAATTTCGACGATCTGGATCCGCTGCGGCTGGAGCCGGGCGTTCGCCTGACCGTAGTTCGGGCCGGGACGGCTCTTCCGGGAGACGCCGATGTCGTGTTGCTCCCCGGAACCAAGTCGACGATGGGAGAACTGGACTGGTTTCGTCGGCAGGGCTGGGACGTCGACCTTCGGGCGCATGTCCGTCGCGGCGGCCGGGTGTTCGGCATCTGCGGCGGATACCAGATGTTGGGCACGCGCGTCCGCGATCCGGACGGGCTGGACGGCGAGCCGGGGGAGGCGGCGGGGCTCGGTTATCTCGAAGTCGAGACGGTGATGCAGCCGGCCAAGCATGTGGGGCAAGTGGAGGCGGTTCACGACGCGACAGGATCCGAAGTCCGGGGATACGAGATTCACAGCGGCAGCACCGAAGGGCCGGACCGATGCCGGCCCGTCTTCCGCGTACGTGACAGGCCCGAGGGCGCCCGTTCGGCCGACGGGCTGGTTTCCGGCACCTACCTTCACGGCTGTTTCTCGTCCGACGGGTTCCGGTCCGAATGGATACGCGAACTCGGGGGAGAGCCGGGAGGAATCTCGTTCTTCGCCTCCGTCGACGACGCGATCGAGGACTTGGCCGAGGCCGTGGAGCGGCATCTCGACGTGGATCGCATTCTCCGGATTGCGTCGGAGCGTTCACCTCACGGGCAGTGGCGACGGAATTCCGTCTGAGCCACGCTGCTCGCCAAGACTGCGCTACGGTAGCGATCTCCCTAATGGTTGTTGTCCGCCGAATTGCGTTGCGCGTTGGAGTCGCGGGCTGGCCCAGCGCATCGAGAATAACGCCTTGCTGATGACGCCATACCGTTCGAATCGCCAAGAGCGAGTGCCGTCGAGAGTCCGATATCGAGGAGTCGCGCCGCTACCCGCCGGGAAGACTCAGCAATGACTTCATTTCTCCGGGTCCGATTTGCAGGCGTTTCGCCAGGTCACGCTCGGGGTCATTCAATCGAGCGCGCCAGTAGCCCATGAAGTCGATCACTGTGACGCCGACGATCTCTTCCGTTCCGGGCTCGTATCTCCAAAGCACTCCGGGCATGCTCTCCCGGGCGATGCCGCACTTTCCCGGTCGCGAAGAAACGTAGAGAACGTCCGAGTCGCTGTCGTAGACTACGCGTGGCAAGCGTGACGTCACGAGTCTTGCTCCCAAGTCTCCGTTGGATCCCCGGCGCCAGAGGTCGCAGGCAGCGTCGTCAAGTACGCCGCGGGCCCGCAGGACCCGCATTGTCGACAGGTTGGTCAAGATTCCGAAGGGAGATTAGACGCTACAGGCGCAAACGGATACACTCCCGTGGCTCTGCCGTCGCTTGGCTGCGTACCGCATCCTTTGGACGGTCGCGTATCCGGTGCGTGAGGACTACGACATATCGTGTCAGGAGCCGGATGCAGTCGAGCGCCACGAATGCCATCGGACCCCGGCTGGCGTCGCCGTATCCGGTGGACGTACATGATCGTTCTGGAACGGTGTCGGCCGACGAGGTTCCGCTCGATGAAGCCTGGCCCCGCCAGCTGCAGAAAGCGCAACCAGTGCTGAGCTTCCAGAACGATTCGAGGTCGGTCGGATTGGCACCGTGAACGCACCTTGTCCCGAGCCCGGCCAAATCGCGCTGGTGCGCCAGCGGCGGTACCTGGTGGAGCGGGTCGAGCCGCCTTCGTCTCCGTCCGACGCGAGGCTGGTGGACCTCTCCTGCATCGACGACGACGCACAGGGCCAGGCGCTGTCGGTCCTGTGGGAGCATGAGCTCGATGCCAGGATCTTGCTCGAGGACGGTTGGGCCACGGTCGCCCAGAAGGGCTTCGACGATCCCGGCCAGTTTGCGGCCTATCTCCGCACCCTGACCTGGAACTGTGTGACGGCTACCGACCCCAGTCTGTTTCAGGCGCCGTTTCGCGCCGGCATCCGAATCGATCCCTATCAGCTGGCGCCTCTCCGTAAGGCGCTTCGGATGCCGCGCGTCAACCTGTTCATCGCGGACGACGTCGGCCTCGGCAAGACCATCGAAGCGGGACTCATCGCACGCGAGCTGCTTCTGCGCCGGCGCGTCGACCGGATCGTCGTTTCCTGTCCGCCCGCCATGCTCGAGCAATGGCAGGACGAGATGGAAGCCCGGTTCGGCCTGACGTTCGTCATTCTCGATCGGGAATACGTCGTGCGCGTGCGCCGTGAGCGAGGCTTTGCCGTCAATCCCTGGACCACGCGGGGCAGGTTCCTGATTTCTCACCGATTGCTGATCGACGAGGCCTATGCGTCGGGGTTGCGGGACTGGCTCGGAGACTTCGCCCCGCAGACGCTCCTAATCCTCGACGAGGCCCATAACGTCGCGCCCGCGAGCGGAGCACGATACGCGATCGACTCCCAGATCACGCGCGCCATACGCGACATCGCGCCGCGATTCGAGCATCGGCTCTTCCTTTCGGCTACGCCCCATAACGGTCACTCGAACAGTTTCTCGGCGCTTCTCGAAATCCTGGATCCGCAACGCTTCTGTCGCGGCGTCCCGGTGCAGAAGGGGCAACTCGACGACGTGCTCGTCCGTCGACTCAAGTCCGATATCCGGGCGCTGGAAGGCGGCTTTCCGAAGCGCAACGTGATCCCCGTCGTCATTGACGGATTGCCGCCGGACGCGCCGGAACTCTGGCTCCCGGAAATGCTGGACGACTATCGACGCATGCGGGAGGCCCGGCTCGCCAGCGGACCGAAGTCGCAACAGACCGCCGGTGCCCTGGTGACCGGCGGTCTGCAGAAGCGCCTGCTATCGTCGATCGAGGCCTTCGCGAGAACGCTCAAGGTTCACCGCGATAGCGTCGAACGCGCACTCGAGCGGGAGGCCGAGGCGGATTCGTTGACACGGGCCGCACATGCCGAACTGGAGCGGCTGACCGTTGCCCCCGGGGTCGACGCAGAGCGTGTCGATTACGAATCAGATGCGGAAGACCAATCCGAGTCCGATGGCGCTCGCGACGCGGTCACCCCGTCCGAGGCCGATCTGGAGAGCCTTATGTCGAGAGCCACCGCGGCATCGACGGACGGAAGCCGGACAGGGACGCGAGAGGCGCTGACCCGCGAGCTTCTCATGGTGGACAGGATGCGGGAGGTCGCGGAGAGGAGCCGATACGGCGGCGACCCGCGCGTAGGCTACATCGTCAAGTGGATCAGGACGAATATGTGCCCCGGTCTGTCGACTTTCCGGCACGGGGATCAGCGGTGGAACGACCGTCGCCTGCTGATTTTCACGGAATACGAGGATACGCGCCGCTGGCTGCAGCGTTGCCTCAATGAAGAGATTGCCGACACGGACCTGGCTCCGGAACGGATCGCGTCGTTCACCGGGACGACCTCCCGCGAACGGCGCGAGGAGGTCAAGCGGGCGTTTAACGGCGAGCCGGGCGACCATCCGCTGCGCATTCTGATCGCGACCGATGCAGCGCGCGAGGGCCTCAATCTGCAGCGTCATTGCCATGACCTGTTCCACTTCGACCTGCCGTGGAACCCGAGCCGACTCGATCAGCGCAACGGCCGGATCGACCGCAAGCTGCAGCCTGAAGACGAGGTGTACTGCCGCTACTTCGTGTTCGCCCAGCGTCCCGAGGATCGCGTGCTGCAGACGCTGGTCGAGAAAGTCGAGCGCATCCGCGAGCAACTCGGCAGCGTCTCGAGGGTTCTCGAAGAACGGCTCGTCGAGCCGCTGGCCGGGGAGGGCATCCGACGCGACCGCGTGAACCGGCTCGCCGCCGAGATTCCGGGTCTTCGGGCGGATGAGCGCCAGGCGACCGTCGATGCGGAGCTCGAGGAGGCGCGTCTTCGCCAGGACCGCCTCAGCGAAGAGGTGGATCGCTTGCGCAGTCGCCTCGAACGGTCGCGGACGCATATTGGCCTTACGCCGGAACGGTTCCGCCAAACGCTGTCGATGAGCCTGACGCTTGCGGAAGCGCCCGCCCTCGCGGAGCTCGAGCCAGGCGGGGAGCGGGCGCCGGACACGCCGACGCAGTATGTCTTTCCGGCCATGGACGGCGAATCGGCGACGGGTCAAGGCTGGACCGTAGCGCTCGACGCACTGCGAAAGCCTCGACCGCGAGACTGGCGCATCGGCGAATGGCGTCGCTCTGCCCCGATTCGGCCCGTGACGTTCGAGGATACGGGGCGTCTCGGAGAGAACGCGGTGCACCTTCATCTCGAGCATCGCGTCGCACGGCGCCTGCTTGGCCGGTTCACCTCGCAAGGCCTCATCCACCATGACCTGTCGAAGGCATGCCTGACGATCGCGCCTGACGCAATTCCTCGCGTGATCCTGCTCGGCCGGCTGGCTGTCTACGGGCCGCGCGCAGCGCGCCTGCACGAGGAGATCGTCCCCGTCGCCGCACGCTGGATCGATCCTGCGCGGCGCCGGGGAGCGCTTGCGCCCTACGGACGCGCGGGGGAACAGTCGACACTCCGCTCGCTGCAAGCGGCGCTCGACATGGCGAGCCGACACAGCGTTCCGGATCGGGTCGCGGAGCGTCTCGCGGCGTCGGCAGCCGTCGATATCGCGGACCTGCGGCCCCATCTCGAGCGTCGGGCAGGGGAGTTCGCCGAGGCTGCGAAGAGACGGTTGGCGGAACGTTCGGAGGTAGAGAAGCGCAGCATGATCGACCTCCTGGAGGGCCAGAGGGCGAGGATCGCAGGGATCGCGGAGGCCGCGAAGGCGAACTCGACGCAGCTCAGGTTCAAGTTCAACGACGCCGAGCAGCGCCAGTTCGAAGCGGACCGCCGCGCATGGGACCTGCGCCTGGGCGACATTGAGGTCGAACTCAAGAGCGAGCCGGACCGAATCGAAAAGACCTACGAGGTTCAGGCCGTCCGGATCGACCCGCTCGGTCTCGTCTATCTCTGGCCGCAGACGGGATAGCGGGACATGGACCGGCAGCGCGAGCGCTTGATCTTTGCGCACCAGGAATGGCTCGGCTTCGTACAGCCGGAGGGCCTCGTCGTCTCGCCGACCGTGATGGTCGAGGCGCAGGTCGTGCCGGACCGAAACGTTGCCGAACGCCAGCGCGAATTCCGCGAGCTTCTGCGAGAGAGCCGAGGCGAGACGACTTCTCGTTGGCGGTTTGCCGGTGATTTGCGCCGGCTGTTTGTCGACTGGCTCGACTGGGAGGAAGGCGACCTCGTCGATGCGGAGGGCCACCGGGATTCGCTGGAGGTCGCTCTTCCCGAGCTGGGAACCGTGCTCGCGCCGACATGGGCGGTGCCGGGGGACGACGGCGTGGCGTGGACGATGCTGATCCGTGTCGAGGAAGACGGCGCCGACCTCGATCGTCCGCCTGACGACGGGGCCGGCTGGAGCGCGTCCCGCCAAGCCCGATTCGAGCGACTGCTTCGCGAGACCGGCATTCCCGTCGGGTTGCTCTGCACCGGCGAGCGCGTCCGTCTGGTCTACGCGCCGTGGGGCGAGACATCGGGTCATGCGACGTTCGAGTTTTCTCAGATGGCGCTCCCGGCGGGTCGACCGATCCTCGCCGCGTTCGACATGCTCCTGTCGGCGGACAGGCTGTTCGGAGGTACTACCGAGGAACGGCTGCCGGCCCTCCTGGCCGAGAGCCGCGAGCGGCAGGCCGAGGTCTCGACCCGGCTCTCCCGCCAGGTGCTTGCGGCGCTGCACGAATTGCTGCGCGGACTGGTCGCCGCGGATGCGCGCGGCGGGCAGACGACCGAATTGGCGCAGAGCGATCCGGACCAACTGTACGGCGGACTCATAACGACCCTCATGCGGCTCGTTTTCGTTCTGTACGCCGAGGATCGGGGCCTCATGCCGGATCACGAGGTCTACCAGCAGCACTATTCGCTGGGCGGCCTGTTCGCCCGGCTTCGGGACGACGAGGCGGCCTGGCCGGATACGATGGACCAGCGCTTCGGCGCGTGGGCGCAGCTGCTCTCCCTGTTTCGCCTGGTTCATTCCGGCGGCGGTCACGGCTGCGGTCTCCAGTTCGTCGCACGCAAGGGAACCCTGTTCGATCCCGACCGCTTTCCGTTCCTGGAGGGACGGGGACCCGAAGGCGACGCGCAGATTCCGCTGGTTCCCGATTCGACCGTCTGGAATGTGCTGCAGAGCCTCATGGTCCTCGACGGCGAGCGGTTGTCATACCGAACCTTGGACGTCGAGCAGATCGGGTCGGTCTACGAAGCGATCATGGGGTTCCGGGTCGAGTTGACGACCGGGCGCTCGATCGCGGTGTCTTCGCCGAAAAGGAGCGGTGCCGCGGCGATCGTCGATCTCGACCGCCTGTTAGGGGTCGAGGGCGGACAGCGCCCGAAGGCGCTTCAGGACGCAACGGATCGGAAGCTGACCGGCAAGGCGCTTGCCGCGTTGCGTCAAGCCTCTACCGTCGAGGATCTCGTCGTCGCGCTCGAGCGCGTGATCGACCAGGATGCGACGCCCGACATGGTGGGGGCCTGGGTTCCGGTCCTCCAGCCCACCGACGAGCGTCGGCGGTCCGGCAGCCACTACACGCCGCGTTCGCTTACGGAGCCGATCGTTGCCGAGGCGCTCAGGCCGATCTTCGAGCGGCTCGGTGAAGATGCCTCACCCGAGGACATTCTGGATCTGCGCGTGCTCGACCCGGCGACGGGTTCGGGAGCGTTCCTGGTCGAAGCCTGCCGCCAGCTCGCCGAGCGCCTGGTGAGGGCATGGGCGAAGGGTGGGGGGACTTCCGAATTGGCGCCCGACATGGACGAACTCTTGCATGCGCAGCGGCTGGTCGCCCAGCGCTGCCTCTACGGCGTCGACCGGAATCCCATGGCCATCGATCTCGCGCGCCTGTCGCTCTGGCTCGCAACGCTGGCGAAGGACCACGAGTTCACGTTCGTGGACCACGCTCTGCGTTG
This sequence comes from Rhodobacterales bacterium, assembly GCA_965221505.1. Taxonomy (GTDB): domain Bacteria; phylum Pseudomonadota; class Alphaproteobacteria; order Rhodobacterales; family CAZPXZ01; genus CAZPXZ01. The sequence continues at coordinate 2,048,499 of CBDCSI010000001.1, read as the reverse complement.
CGGCGACAGTCTGGTCGGTCTCGACATCCCAAGTATCGAGGCGCTCGACTGGAAGCCGCGTCGCGACGAACGGAAACCGAGACTGATTCGTACAATTGTGGAGGATCGGCTTGCGCATGCAAAGGGGGAATTCCAGCGGCTTCGCGAAGCGGTAGGGGAGCGCCGGGAGGAGGAGCTGCGACCGATGCTCGACCGGGCGCGAGCCGCAGTCGGGGAGCCGAGACTGATCGGCGACGCACTGGTTTCCGCGTATTTTGCGGCGGACACGAAGAAGGAGCGGGTAAGGGAACGGCACAGGGTAAGCGAGCCTGTGGAAGGCGATGACAGCGGATGGCAGGAGCGGCTGGAGGCGCTCGCCGCCCGGCTACGGGACGACGATCACGGGATCGATCCCTTCCACTGGCAGATCGAATTCCTGGAAGTGTTCGAGCGCGGCAACCCGGGCTTCGATGCGATCATCGGCAATCCGCCGTTCGCAGGAAAGAATACCCTGGCGGCCGCAAACCCCGCGAACTATCCCGCCTGGCTCAAGGAGGTGCATCCGGAGAGCCACGGCAATGCGGACCTCGTGGCGCATTTCTATCGCAGGTCGTTCGACCTCCTTCGGGAAGGAGGCACGCTCGGTCTGATCGCGACGAACACCATCGGGCAGGGGGATACCCGGTCCACCGGACTGCGCTGGATCTGCAAGCACGGTGGCGAGGTCTATCGCGTCCGGCGCCGCCTGAAGTGGCCAGGCGAGGCGGCGGTCGTGGTGAGTGTCGTCCACATCGCCAAGGGCGGATATTGCGGGCCGAAGATGATCGACGGGCGGGAAGTCGAGCGAATCACGGCGTTCCTGTTTCACGATGGGGGGCACGACGATCCCGAACGGCTTGAGGCCAACACCGGCAGGTGCTTCCAGGGCAGCATCGTCCTTGGCAAGGGATTCACGTTCGACGACACGGACACGACGGGCATGGCGACGCCGATTCGTGAAATGCAGCGTCTGATCTCAGCGGACTCGCGGAATCAGGAAGTGATCCTTCCATATATCGGCGGGGACGAAGTAAATTCCAGTCCGACACACTCCCATCATCGATACGTGATAAATTTCCGGGACTATCCGCTTCGCCGCGCAGAGCTGGGCGCAACCTGGCGGGAAGTTAACGAGAAGAGGAGGCAAGATTGGCGGCGCGATGGAGTGGTGCCACCAGATTATCCCTATCCGGTTGCGTCGGATTGGCCCGAGCTCTTGAAGATCGTTGAGTCGTTGGTTATGGGAACGAGAGCAAGCCATTCCACGGCGCGTTGGTGGCATTTCGAGCGAGCGCGACCGGAACTGTACGCAGCCATTGAAGGCTTGGACAGGGTGATGTTTCACGGGTTTACCTGTCAACACATGCAATTTTGTTTCTTAGCGCCAGACATAGTCTTTTCCGGACCGCACAACGTGTTCGTCTTCCGTCAATTCTCCGCGTTTTGCGTACTACAAACTCGACCACATGAAGTCTGGACACGATTTCTTGCTTCCACGTTGGGAGATGGTCTTCGTTACACCCCCACCGACTGCTTTGAGAATTTCCCCTTTCCGGAGAACTGGGAAACACACTTGGCACTCGAAACCGCTGGGAAGGCGTACTACGCGTATCGTGCGGCACTGATGGTCGAGAACGACGAGGGCATGACCAAGACCTACAACCGTTTTCACGACCGCGATGAGCGTAATCCCGACATCGTCCGGCTGCGCGAACTCCATGCGGAAATGGATCGCGCGGTGCTTGACGCCTACGGCTGGAACGATATCCCGACCGATTGCGAATTCCTGCTCGACTACGAAATTGACGAAGAGAACTGGGGACGCAGGAAGAAACCGTATCGCTATCGCTGGCCGGACGAGGTGCGCGAAGAAGTGCTGGCTCGCCTCCTTGCTCTAAACGCCGAACGCGCTGCAGAGGAACGGCTCGCGGGTGCATGATCATGATCGTCACACCGCTGCGCCCGATGACGGACCAATGGTCTCTACGTGCAGCAGCGTCTCTTTCCCTCGGTGCAAGCGCAGAAAGCGGGAATGCTCGAAGCAGCAGATCCGAGGGTAGCGATCTGGCGTCGGACGATTCGAATATTGCAGTTACCGGAGTCTGTCGCTACGAGTGCAGCGGAGACCGGTCTGGATTGACCGACCGATGAACGCATTGACCCGCGCGACAACGCCTCCGCAGACAGAGGCCGAAATGGCACGCGCGTTCGCCCAGCGCCTGCGAACATTACTGGATGAGAACTGCGCCCCGACGCTTCTCGTATGCGGTTACCAGGGGCAAGATGCCATCGGGGTGCCCGCATCGGTGGCCCCCCTACTTCTGGAGGCTCTCGAGGGCATCGCGTCCGGAAATTCGGTCATCGTGATCTACAGGGATACGGAACTCACGACGCAACAGGCCGCTGATTTCCTCAGCGTTTCCCGACCCTATCTGGTCGGACTCCTCGAGTCGGGTGCCATTCCGTACCGCAAGATCGGGACTCACCGTCGCGTGCAGCTTGACGCCGTCCGTCGCTACAAGAGCGTGATCGATGCGGCTCGGCGCCGAGCGCTGGACGAACTGGCCGCGGATGCCCAGGATCTGGGCCTGGGCTACTGATCGTTGCCGAACGCTGTCTTGTTCGTTGATGCCTGTCCGTCTTTTCGGACCTCGCGACGGGGGGCCTCAATCTCGAGGGCGCGGCATCGAACTTCTTCCCTGCGTACAGCCCGAATGCCGTCCGCGACGGACAAACCGATTCGCAGCTGCAGCGTCGTGGTGGTTTTCCGGCTGACCGACTCATTCGCACGCGCCGGCGCATGGGTCCGCGTGTCCGCGATGTCCTGGTCTCCGGCTTCGGCAATCTCGTGCTCGCAGTTCGACCGTCCGAGTGCCGGCACACCAACCGGTTCGTCGTCGATGACATTGGTTGATCCGGGGCGAGCAGTTCCGCAAGCCGGGAGGACACTCTTCTGCGCCAACCTGCGCCGGACCGGCCCTTTCCGGAACGACCGTGCATTGCTCATTCACCGGTTCGTCACGTTGCTGAGCGAGATCCAGCCGACCTTCCTGTGTGTGCAGGCGTCCTCGAACAGCCCTACAATCTCAGTCTAGGACCACTTGGGCGTGTTGCACCGAGTAGGCTTGGATGCGACCGCAGCCCTTCGAGGCGGATACTGATGCCCGAACCGCCGATTGACAGTGCTGCCGTCCGCGACCTCCTGATAGAGGCGCTACGGATCGACTTGATCGGACCCGGGCCCGAGGACGACCGGCATCAACGCGAACGCCTGCCACGGTCGCCGTCCCGCTGGTATCTGACCGGTTTTCTGGCGCCTACTGGCGCACCGGAGACACAGCGGGCTCAGGACGTCGGAGAAGAGCTCGACGAGCCCTCCGAATCGACGCAGGCCGGCGACGACGCGAGTACGCCTGAGCGCGGCAGTGGCAAGCGTGTCTACCTGCCCTCGTCCATGGGTCTCAGCTTGCGGGTTGGTTCGGACACTCGGCATCTTCGGACGCAGCTTACATGGGGAGACTACGCCCCCGAAGAGGAAGCGGTCGACGAAACAGCGGACGCCGGGGAAGAGCCAGGCGGTGAAGCCGGCGGGCGGGCGTCGAGGCCCCGATACCCGCCGTGGGTCCGGCGACCGTGCGCCGCCGCCGTCGAAATCGATCTCGGAGCGTTTCAAGCCCGACCACAGGCGACGTACGACATTCCGGGGAGCGGCGGTCTCAAACTCGAATGCATGATTCGGTCGACCCGGGTGCGAAGCGCAGAGGGCGAGATCGACGCTCGCGCAGTCTCCCTGTTCCTTGTCAACCGAAGGCCGCCCGCCTTGGAGGGCGAACGACAAGACACCGCCTTCGCTTTCCAGGTGGAGATGACCGCGGAAGCGGACCGGCCTTTCCTCCCGCGCTACGACCCGCGCAGCCTCGACAGCGACGATTGGGACGAGCGCCTCGCCGACCTACATTATCGCGATGCGGCCGAATACGCCGTCGGTCACAACGTTTCCGTGCACGCCGAAGTGATCGACGGCGAGTGCAGGCGAGTGCGAACCGAGTGGATGCCACAGGCGGCCGTGGAGCGGGTGGAACCGTCGCAGATCCTGGGCGTCGAGTTCGGTATGGACGCGCTGGGGGCCCTGCCGGACGCGACAGCCGCCAGGCAGGCCCTCGAACCGCTCGTTGCTGCCTACCGCGAGTGGATCGAGAAACAGAGTGCGGACTCGAAAGCGTTCTCGGGCGGGCGCAGAGAAGTCGCCGACGAGCTCTCCGCACGGGCCGGCATCGCCGCTGATCGCATCCAGGCAGGAATCGACCTTCTCTCCGACTCGGATGTGCTCTACGCGTTCCGCATCGCAAATCGGGCCATGGCCGCAGCCGCGCGAAGACGCCAGTGGCAAGAAGGGAGCCACACTCCCGAGGCTTCGCGCTCGCCCAGATGGCGTCCGTTCCAGCTGGCCTTCATCCTGATGAACCTGCGCGGTATCGCCGAGCCGACTCATGCGGAGCGGGAGACCGTAGACCTCTTGTTCTTCCCGACCGGCGGCGGGAAGACGGAGGCCTATCTCGGACTGGCGGCATTTGCGCTGGTGTTGCGCCGTCTGCGCGATCCCGACCCCGTGCATCGCGGTCTCTCGGTCCTGATGCGATATACCCTCAGATTGTTGACGCTCGACCAGCTCGGACGTGCGGCCGCGCTCGTCTGCGCGCTCGAACTGGAGCGCGAGGCCGCACCCGACCGGCTCGGCATATGGCCGTTCGAGATCGCGCTCTGGGTCGGGCGTACTGCCACGCCGAACCAGCTGGGCCGGAAGGGCGATTCTTCGGACAAGACCGCACGCGTGAGGACGTTGCGCTACGCCCGGGACAGCAGCCGTGATCCGCCGTTGCCTCTGGACCAGTGTCCCTGGTGCGGAACGAAGTTCGGAAAGCGTTCGTTCCAGTTGCATCCGAACTCCGATCACCCGGAACGTCTCCTGGTGCGGTGTGCGAACCGACATTGCGAATTTTCAGGCAGGAACCGAGACCTGCCCATCGTCGCGGTGGACGAGACGATCTATGACCGTCTGCCGGCCTTCATGATCGCGACCGTGGACAAGTTCGCCGCCATGCCGTGGACCGGCGAGACGGCCCGCTTATTCCAGGGCGGAGACCCGGACAATCCGCGCCCGCCGGATCTCGTCATCCAGGACGAGTTGCATCTGATCTCGGGACCGCTCGGCACCATGGCCGGGCTTTACGAAACGGCGATAGACCACCTCTGCCGACGCCAGATCGACGGGCGTGACCTGCGCCCGAAGATTATTGCCTCCACCGCCACGGTTCGCCTCGCGCGGAAGCAGATCCGTGCCCTGTTCGGTCGGTCCTCCGTCGCTGTCTTCCCGCCTCCGGGGATCGACAGGCGCGATTCGTTCTTCGCCCGGCAGGCGTCGGCGAGCGAGGTCCATCCGCGCCTCTATCTGGGAGTCGCGGCGCAGGGGCGCGGCCCGAAGGTGCTGTTCCTGCGAACCGCGATCACGGTGATGGCCGCTGCACGGGCGGCCTGGGACGCCGCTGCGAAGTCCGACGGAGTTAACCCTGCTGATCCGTACATGACGGTAGTCGCCTACTTCAACGCGCTGCGCGAATTGGGCAGTGCGCGGCGAATCGTCGAGGACGAGATCAGTTCGCGGCTGCAGACTTATGCCCGCCACGTGCGCCTCGACGAAACGCCGGGTCTCTTCGCTGACCGGACGATCAGGTTCGAACCCGTGGAGCTCACCTCGCGAGTCGGCACGGCCAGCGTCGCCGAAGCGAAGCGCCGCCTTGCGCTCTCCAGTACCGACAAGGACCGTGTGGACGTGGCGCTCGCTACCAACATGATCTCGGTGGGACTGGACATCACCCGGCTGGGGCTGATGCTCGTCTCCAGCCAGCCGAAAACGACAGCCGAATACATCCAGGCTACCAGTCGCGTCGGGCGGGACCCCAACCGGCCCGGTCTGGTAATCACCCTTCTCAACGTCCACAGGGCCCGTGACCGCTCGCACTACGAGCGCTTCGCCGCCTGGCACGAATCGTTCTACCGCGAGGTGGAGGCGACCAGCGTCACTCCCTTCTCTTCCCGGGCTCTGGATCGAGGACTGCCTGCAGTCACCGTCGCGATGGCAAGGCTCGGCATTCGGGAACTGACACCGACGCCAGCGGCAAGGGACGTCGCGGCGTACCGAAAGGAAATTGCCGCGTTGGCCGATTCGGTCGGCGAGCGCGCGCAAATGCATGCCGACGGCCTTCCCGACGGCTTCGGAGACGATGTCCGCGAGCGCGTCTTGAGTCTCGTCGACGCTTGGGAGACACTCGCACGTCAAGCCGGGGAGGGCGGCGTGAGCTTCGGCTACGCGCCGGGCAAGGGAAGCGGAGTGTCCAGCCCCCTGCTGCGCGAGATGATCGACTCCGCCCAGGAGGCTCCGAGCGAGGTCCAACGGCGATTTCGGGCGCCGCGTTCGTTACGCGATGTCGAACCGGGCGTGCTGCTCGGCCTCAAGAGCCCTGACGGACGAGACCTGTAGGGCTTCGCCGTGACCGACAATATCCTGCGCCAGAGTCAGTTGATCACGACCTACGGCCCCGGCGCCATGGTCGACCTGCCGGATACGTCGGTCATCGTCTCCGGTCTCCGGGATTGGACCTTCCTCGGAAGCGAGAGGGTGGACGAACCGCGGCTGGTCGCGAAGCTTCGGACACTGCTGACGGTGCCTGCGCTCTACCTCAGAACTCCGCCTCGGCACGACGAGAATTCCGACAAGAAGGCGCTGGTGGGTGCGCGCATCTTCCCGACCTGGTTCCTGGTCAAGCAAGCCCGCCGCTCGCCGGCGAACCCGCACTGGCTTCGGCGCCGGCTGGTGCCGTGGGATCAACTCGACCGGGGGAAGTTTCTCGACGAAGACCACAAGCGGAAACCGGTCGTGCCGGTTCGCTTCGTTTGCGGCTGCCGGCGCGGCCATGTCGACGATTTGGACTGGCGCCGCTTCGTCCACCGGGGCGCGACGAGCTGCAGGCGCAGGCTCTGGATCGAGGAACGCGGAACCGGTGCCGACATCAGCGATACCCACGGTGTTTGCGAATGTGGCGTCGAGCGCTCGCTCTACGAAGCGTCGCAACCGGGCAACGAGGCGCTCGGCCAATGCGCAGGCAAACGCCCGTGGATCGGGCAGTTCGCGACGGAACCCTGCAACGAAACCTATCGGCTGCTCGTTCGCACTGCGAGCAATGCCTACTTTTCGCAGACGATGGGCGTCATCTCGCTTCCGGAAACGGACGGAGATATTGCCGGGACGGTCACGCGACACTTCGAGCGCCTGAAGGATGCAGACGACCTGGGAGTGCTGGCCAATTTCCGCAAGATTCCCGAACTCCATACGGCGTTCGCGGATTTCGCCGACGAATCCGTACTCGAAGAATACGCGCGGCAGAAGGGCGGCGGTGAGCCGGACGAAGTCCCGGTCAAGACCGCGGAGTTCAGGGTACTCGACGACGGTGCGGCGGCGATCGGCGAAGACGACCCGCGCTCGAGATTTCACGCCGAGACGGCGCTCCGCGAGGAATGGGACAATGGCGGGGACGCTCGACTCGCCAAAATCGACAAGCTGGTCCTCGTCCACCGCCTGCGCGAAGTCGTCGCCTTGCTCGGCTTCACGCGATTCGAAGCCTTCAGTCCGGACCAGAACGGCGAACTCGACATCAACGTCATCCGCGCCTCGCTCGACGAGAGTGTCACTTGGCTCCCGGCGGTCGAGAATCGAGGCGAGGGGCTATTCCTTTCGTTCAGGGAGGACGCTGTCCGGGAATGGCTGAAACGCCCAGGCGTTCAGAACCGCGGAACACAAATCCTCGCGGGCTGGAAAATTTGGGCAAGTAAGTTCCACCGGCCCGAGAAGGACTTTCCCGACCTGCCGTACGTCATGTTGCACTCGCTGTCGCATATGCTGATCACCTCGATCACGCTGGATTGCGGGTATCCGGCCAGCGCACTGCGCGAGCGAGTTTACGCCAGGGAGGGAAACTACGGCATCCTGATCTATACCGGCTCGTCCGACTCCGAGGGAACGTTGGGCGGGCTGGTGGAGACGGGTCGGAGAATCTCCGATCACCTCCGCCGTGCGCTAGATCGCGCCCGGATGTGTTCGAACGACCCGGTATGTGCCGAACGCGCCCCGGATTCCCGGCTGGAAGGCCGCATGCTGCAGGGAGCCGCCTGCCACGGATGCCTGCTCATTGCCGAGACCAGCTGCGAACAGCGCAACTACTTCCTCGATCGGGCCCTCGTGGTGCCGACGGTTGCGGACGGGGACGCCGCGTTCTTCGACAGTCGGGACAATTGAGCGTGAATGGTCTCCGCGGGTAAGTCGAATCGGACCGGAGCTGTTTGCTCGGGCGGTGTAGTAGAAAAGATGCCGGTGTTCGCCGTCACGGAGAATGGAACGGCGCCTGAGCCCGGTGGGAGACACGGAACTGGAGGGGAGCTAGAATTCTCCGTTGGCGGAACACCTACGAGGCCGCGACTTGCCGTCCTGAAGATGCCCGGCGGCCGCAATGTCCAGCGACGTCGAGGCTCGCCAGGGGAGTCTCGCTGGCCTCCAGGCCAGCGGTGCGAGCTTGACGATCACGATGAAGACCAATGAAGACCACGCGCTATTTTGAAGAGCAAGTGCTGCGCAAGCGCCCGTATATCGAGCGACGGTGGTGTGAGGAGACCCTCGACGCGCCGATACGGCTGGAGCGACAGGCAGACGGCCGGATGCGCTTCTGGGGCGAGGTGAGACGGACGAGCGACGATGCCCCACGGTTTCTCAGAGTCATCACCCTAGCGGATGGGGAGACGGTTCACAATGCGTTCTTTGACCGCAGATTCAGGAAGGAAAGGTCATGAAGCTTCACTACTACCCCGAGACCGACAGCCTCTACATCGAGTTCAAGTCAGGTCCGGGGGCGGAGACGCGCGAGATATCCGACGGGCTGAACGTCGATCTCGACGCCGAAGGCCGGGTCGTCGGCTTCGACATCGACCGCGCCTCGCATTGCCTTGACCTATCCTCGCTCGAGACGGAGGCGCTGCCCGTTCGCTCCTTCCGAGCCAGGTGAGCGAGAACTCCCGATGCCGGAGCGGAACCCTGACGCGGCAGCGAGGATCGGCTGAGGCGTAGCTGGCGGTTCGTCGCGGGCGCATGCCGGTTTGGCGCCGGATCGCCGGGATGGGCCCGGCTGTCGCTACCCGCCGGGAAGATTCAGCAATGACCTCACTTCTCCGGAGCCGATTTGCTGGTGTTTCGCCGGGTCAAGCTCCAGACTTCCTGACCTCGGCAAATTTCGACGGCGTCCCGTTTCGGCCTCAGGAGGCATTCGGCGGTCTGTCATCCGTTCCGATGCTGCTCGCAGACCAGGTGCAGGCCGCTTCCCGGGTACTCGGTTTCGGTCTCGTTCAGTTCGTCGAGCAGCGGCTTGATCGCGGCGTCGGTGTCGTCGCTTGTACTGCCGAGGATGCGGATTCGGACAGTGGCGGCGGACCGCGCGTCGGCTGCCGTCAAATGAATCAGGGCGAACTTGTGCCCCGGACTGTCAACCCTCCGGCACCGCTGCGCATGCTGATCGCCACCGATGTGGCGCGAGGGCCTCAATCTACAGCGTCATTGCGATGACGTGTTCCACTTCGACCTGCTGTGGAACCCAAGCCGAGGCGCCCCGCGTAGCGGCCGGGTCTGCCGAAAACTGCAGACGGAAGACGAGGTGTCTTGCCGCAATCTCGCGATCTCCGAGCGTGCCGACGACAGCCGAAAAACTACGGTTGTGCGGGAATGACTTCCACAGGAAAGTCAAGCAATCCAGGAAATCCCCTGCCGCCAGGTGCGGTGCCAAAGGCGGATGCGTAGTTTCCTGTATTGCCCCTGTTTCCTGAAAACCAGAATGCCTGCGGAACCTCCGTGGAATTCTCGGTCGCAACGACAATGTTCTTCCCGTCCATATGAGAGGAATATTTCACCCCGTTCAGCGCTGACAGTAGTCTTTGGACTTCCTCCGCGTTCTGCCGACAGCGAGATGCGGTTTGCTCAGTCACAAGTGTCCCACCTTCCAAGTAAGCGTGCAACGCGTATCGAAACTTTCCTAACTTCACCATGCAGTTTCCCCTCGCTAACGCCGAGTCACTGCTGGGACGCAGATTCCACGACTGTGAGAAGTCTTCATGCGCGTCCTCAAAGTGGCCCAGAGCAAATCTCGAGTTTCCCCGATTCATTAGCACATGGTGTGCAGGTCGGCTGTGAAACCTAATGGCAATGGTGTAGTCGTCGACCGCCTCTTGATGGTCGCCGTGCGCCGCGTACGCATTGCCGCGGTTATAATGAAGGTTTGAGAGGATTTCGTTGGTAAAGGTGGCGTCGAAGGTTGCATTAGCTATGTTATAGAACGGCCGGCTGACTTTGCTGATTGCTCTGGTGTAATCTCGGATAGCTGGTTCGTACTCTCCAAGCGCTGTATGGGTATCAGCCCTACGGGAGTATGGCTCAGCAATGTCTGGTGCAGCTGCAGCAAATGCCGTGTACGCCCGAAGCGCCTCTGGGTATCTACCTTCTTGATAGGCGCGGTTGCCTTGCCTACGATGCTGCCTAGCTGTTGCCGGACGAGAGTTGGGTAGTCTTGTATCAGATGAGTTCGCCGTTGCGAGTCCTTGGATGTCACTAAACAGAGTGTGTTTGGTTACCCCGAGGTGCTTCAGGTAGCAGAGTACGGATTCCTTGATTTGTTCCGGCACTTCCACTGAGAGTGGTGGATTGCCGAATGGAGAGTGGTTAATCTTCAGGAGAAGGCTGTCTTGGGAAATTATTCTCGGACTGAGGGAGTGATCCGGTTCGTAATATACATACGGTGCTTGATCGTACGAAAGCGGCTCATCCAAGGTTCGGGCATTTCGGGCAAGCTCAGGATCACCGATGTCGAGGGCGAACACGCGTCCGTCCGTTTTCCTGTCTTGGTCGCAGGAGAACCAGAGAGCTACCAGGGGTGAGTAGGTAAAATCGAGCAGGGCTGTCGCCGCGCCAAAATGCTGTAAAATGGACAATCGTTGTATGTCTTCTAGCTTCTTGCCATCAATCGCTTGCATTGGCATTATGAGTTGGTCGGAATGATAATCCGCAATTAGGTTGGGAATTTCATCAGGGCGGTCGAGAATATCGTTGCCATACGTGGCTGTGATTCGGCGAAGGGCTCCAGACTGGAGGAGCCAATTCTTGTCGGCTTGACCGCGGTAGACGGGACGCTCCATGCCTTTGGAGAGGTCAATCACCGCTTGCACGACATTCTCAGGGGTCATTTGTGGTCTTCTCGTCTACACTCGCGTCTTTGGACGTAAATTGCCATATAGTTCGGGCACCTGTGCGTGCTAGTGTAGGGGCGTCCGCGCCGCGAGGTTCGGATCTGCGTGACGTGAGGTCATTGGATGAAGCATTGTGGCTTGATGCCTAGTGGTGTGCCATTCTCGGGCCGCGCTGCGGTGCTCGTTCAAACCTGCTAGTTTCTGTCCCGCAAGGCGGCGCGCGGATCTATGGTGAGTGTGGCGAAATCGGAACATCTTCCGATTCTGTTTGGGCCGATGGACCAAAGGATCATCGGGCGCATTTGGAATAGCGTGGGCATTCGTGTTGCGGTTGAGGATTTCGGATGGCGGGAGACCTGACGCAACGAATCGTCGGCTTCGATCTCTGGCGCCTATCCCTGCCGGTCGTCTCCCGCCGGGATCACGGTATCGGCACCGTGGAAGGCGCCACCGAGTGCGTCGTTCTCCGTCTCACCGCGGAGGACGGTACCGAAGGATACGGCGAGGCTTCGCCCTGGGTGGTCTTTACCGGATCCCCGGAAGCGGCCTGTGCCGCCCTCGACCGATACGTACGTCCCCATGTCCTGGGCGCCGCCGTCTCCGACGTGCCTGCGATCATGCAGCGGGCAGACCGTGCCGTGGCGCACTGCACCGATGCCAAGGCCGCGCTGGAGACGGCCCTCCTGGACCTTTCCGCCCGGATCGCGGGCGTGCCGGTCTGGGCGCTCCTCGGCGGGCGCTATCGCGATTCCATACCGCTCTCGGTTTCGCTGGCCGATCCCGACTTCGAGGCGGATCTTCGCCTGGTCGCGCGGCTTCGCGACGACGGGATCGGCATCGTCAAGCTGAAGGCCGGGATCCGCGGCCACGCCTTCGACCTCATGCGCCTCGAGCGGCTGCGCGCCGATCATCCCGAATTGCGCCTCCGCGTGGACTACAACCAGGGGCTCGGACCAGCCGAGGCCGAGGCATGCGTTCGCGAAGTCGCCGGGTTCCGGCCGGACTTCATCGAGCAGCCGGTGCGCGCAAGCCAGTTCGGCCTCATGGCGCGTCTTCGCGACGCGGTCGAGGTTCCGATCCTGGCCGACGAGAGCGTGTTCGGCCCCGAAGACATGCTTCGCGCCGTCGACGAGGGCATCTGCGACGGCGTGTCTGTGAAGATCATGAAGGCGGGAGGCCTGCGCCGTGCGCAGCAGGTGGCGGAGATCGCCGCCGCGGCTGGACTGACGGCCTATGGCGGCGACATGTTCGAGACCGGACTGGCCCATCTCGCCGGCGCGCACATGATCGCCGCCACCGGGCCCGTCTCGCTCGGCTGCGAGTTTTACCAGGCCCGGTATTACCTGAAGGAGGACGTTCTGAGCGAGCCGTTTCCCGTCGAGAACGGTAGCGTCGTCTTGCCCGACGGACCGGGTCTCGGGATTGCGCCGGATCCGGAGCGACTTGCCCGGTTTGCAGTGCGTACCTGCTGCGGAGCCGACTCTTGAGCGAACGAAAGCGCGAGGTCGTCGTCGTCGGGGCCGGAATCGTCGGCGTCTCGACCGCCCTCTGGCTGCAGCGCGACGGCCACAAGGTGACGCTCGTCGATCGCGCGGGTCCCGGCGAGGGCGCGAGTTACGGAAACGGCGGCGTCCTGGCCTCGGGCTCGATCATTCCGGTGACCGTTCCGGGGCTGATCCCGAAAATTCCCCGGATGCTGTTCGGCCCCGACCAGCCGCTCTTCCTGAAGTGGAGCTATCTGCCCCGGCTCTTGCCCTGGCTCGTCCCCTATCTGCGCCGCGCGAACCTTCGGGACATGCGACACACGGCCGAAGCGCTCGCGCCGATCGTCGGCGACAGCCTGGCGGATCACCAGGCGTTGTCGGCCGGCACGCCGGCGGAGCGCTACGTGCGCCCCTGCGAATACGTGTTTCTCTACCCGAGTCGCGAACCGTTCGAGCGGGACGAAGCCCTTTGGACGCTTCGGAGTGAGCTCGGCTTCCGGTGGACGGAGATGGACGGCGATGCGTTTCGCGTCCGGGATCCGATCTTTTCGGAGGAGGTCGGTTTCGTCGTGCGCAACCTCGACCACGGGCGCATTACCGATCCGGGCGCATACGTTCGCGCACTGGCCGCGCGTGTCGAAGCTTGCGGCGGCCGGATCGTCAAGGCGGAAGTGACGGATTTCGTTCGAAAGGACGGCAGGATCGCGGGCGTTCGCGCCGGCGGCGAGACGCTTCCCTGCGACGCTGCGGTCCTGGCGGCGGGGGCGTGGTCCGGATCGCTTGCCTTCAAGCTCGGCCTCCGGGTTCCGCTCGAATCGGAGCGCGGCTACCACCTTGAGTTCTGGGAGCCGTCGGCGATGCCCTGCGACCCGGTCATGCTGGCGTCCGGCAAGTTCGTGCTGACCCCCATGGACGGGCGGCTGCGTGCGGCCGGGCTGGTCGAATTCGGCGGTCTGGATGCGCCGGCGTCACGGGCGCCCTTCGCGTTTCTCGAACGCACCGTGCGACGCGCGATTCCGGGGTTGAGTTGGCGGCGGAAGACCGAGTGGATGGGGCACCGCCCGGCGCCTGCCGACTCCGTCCCGGTCATCGGCGAGGTTCCCGGCGCCGCCGGGGCGTATACGGGATTCGGACATCATCACGTCGGCCTGACCGGCGGGCCGAAGACCGGACGGGTTCTCGCGCAGCTGATCGCCGGCAAGCGGCCGAACCTCGATCTTTCGGTATACTCTCCGGCCCGATACGCCCGGGACGGGAGATGACGCTCGTTGCAGGCGCCAGCAACAACTGAGAGGAGAAAGAAATGAATCCAGGAAGACTGCTCACCGCTGCGGCGGCGTTGACCCTGGCCGCGGCCGCGCCGGCCTCGGCAGAGAAGTGGGACATGCCCATGGCCTATTCGGCCACGAATTTCCACTCGGCGACCGGCGTCGAGTTCGCCGAATGCGTCGGCACGGGCACGCAGGGGGACATCGAGATCGTCGTCCACGCGTCCGGGTCGCTGTTCCCCGGCGCCGAGATCAAGCGTGCCATCCAGACCGGACAGGTCCAGATCGGCGAGCGGCTGCTCTCCGGCCACCAGAACGAGAACGCCGTCTTCGGCTTCGACTCCGTCCCCTTCCTCGCCACCTCCTTCGACGACGCGGACAAGCTCTGGGAGGCCGCCAAGCCGACCCTCGAGGGAATTCTCGCCGACCAGGGCCTGGTGCTGCTCTACTCGGTGCCGTGGCCGCCCCAGGGGCTGTATTTCCGTGACGCGGTCAACTCCGTCGCCGACATGGAAGGCGTCAAGTTCCGCAGCTACAACAACGCCACGACGCGCCTCGCCGAGCTGACCGGGATGCTCCCCGTGACCATCGAGGCGGCGGAAATCAGCCAGGCATTCGCGACCGGCGTCGCGGATTCGATGGTTTCCTCCGGCTCGACCGGATACGACCGCAAGGTCTGGGAAAGCCTCAACTACTTCTACGAGGTCGACGCCTGGCTTCCGCGCAACTACGTGATGGTCAACGCGGACGTCTGGTCGGGCGTTTCCGACGCGAACAAGGCCGTCATCCAGGCTTGCGCGGGACTGGCGGAATACGCCGGCAACTGGCGCGCCAAGGAATACACCGGCTTCACGCTGCAGGGGCTGCGCGACGGCGGCATGACCGTGCAGCGGGCCAACGACCAGATGATGGGCGAACTCCGGGATATCGGCGTCACCATGACGACCGAGTGGCTGGAAGCCGCCGGCGAGGAGGGCCAGGCCATCGTCGACTCGTTCCGGGCGATGCAGTAACGCCGCATCCGGTTCCGAACGTCCTGAGATGCGGGCGGCGCCGCTGCGCCGCCCGCATCGCCGCTTTCCCTACAGAGTGAGACGGCGAACATGCGATTTCTGCGCGGACTCCGTGCTTTTCTGGAGTTTCTGTACCTCGCGTCCGGCGTCGCCGCCGCGCTCTGCTTGATCGCAATCCTCATCCTGATCGTAATCCAGATGCTGGCGCGCTGGACCGGCGAGGTATTTCCCGGCGCCCCGGAATACGCGGGCTACGCGATGGCGGCGGCGAGCTTTCTGGCCTTCGCCCACGCGCTCAACCGCGGCTCCCACATCCGCGTCTCCATCCTGCTGAACGTGGTCGGCCCGCGCGCCCGCCGCGTACTCGAGACCTGGTGCTTCGCTATCGGCGTGGTGGTCATGTGGTACTTCGTCTATTTCGCCCAGCGTTTCGTCCACTGGTCCTGGAAATTCGACGACATCAGCCAGGGACAGGACGCCACTCCGCTCTGGATTCCGCAGACGGCGATGCTGGTCGGTGCCGTGATCCTCGCGATCGCCCTTACGGACAACCTCGTTCACCTGATCCTGACGGGCAAGCACCGAATCCGGCGCGATACCGTGGATCCGACGGTAGAGGGGTAGGATCATGGAAGACTTCTCGATCATCGGGCTGTTCCTGTTCGTCCTCTTCCTGCTTCTCGGCACCGGCGTCTGGGTGGCGCTGGCCCTGATGGGCGTCGCCTGGGTCGGAATGGTGCTCTTCACCACTCGCCCGGTCGGCGACGTGATGCTGACCACGGTCTGGTCGGCGTCGTCGAGCTGGACCCTGACGGCGCTTCCCCTGTTCATATGGATGGGGGAAATTCTGTACCGAACCCGATTGTCGGAGGACATGTTCCGCGGGCTGTCGCCGTGGATGGCGCGGCTGCCGGGCGGGCTGGTTCACACCAACATCGTGGGCTGTACCGTGTTCGCCGCGGTTTCCGGCTCCTCGGCCGCGACGCTCACTACCGTCGGCAAGATGTCCATTCCGGAGCTGCGCAAGCGCGAATACCCGGAGCCGATGATCATCGGCACCCTGGCCGGCGCGGCGACCCTCGGGCTGATGATTCCGCCCTCCCTGACCTTGATCGTGTACGGCGTCACGATCAACGAAAGCATCACCAAGCTGTTCTTCGCCGGCATCCTGCCCGGCCTGGTTCTGGCCGCGATGTTCATGGCCTACGTCGCGATCACGAGCCGCGTCTCTTCGAGCTGGAATCCGAAGCGCGATCCCGAGATGTCGCTGCGGACCAAACTAAGAAACTCTCGGTTCCTGATCCCGGTGCTCTGCCTGATCATTGTCGTCATCGGCTCGATGTATCTGGGCTTCGCGACCGCCACCGAGGCCGCCGCCTTCGGCGTAATCGGCGGACTGACGCTTGCCGCGGCGCAGGGCTCCCTGAACTGGAAGTCGTTTACCGAGAGCCTGATGGGCGCGACGCGCACCTCGGCCATGATCGCGCTCATTCTCGCCGGTGCGGCGTTTCTCTCTCTGTCGATGGGGTTCACCGGATTGCCGCGCGGTCTCGCCGACCTGATTGCGCAGTGGCAGCTCTCGCGGCTGGAGCTTCTCCTCGTCCTCCTCGTGTTCTACATCGTTCTCGGCATGTTCCTGGACGGGATCTCGTCGGTGGTGCTGACCATGGCGGTGGTCGAGCCGATGGTTCGCGAGGCGGGCATCGACGTGATCTGGTTCGGAATCTTCATCGTGGTGGTGGTCGAGATGGCGCAGATCACGCCCCCGATCGGGTTCAACCTGTTCGTCCTGCAAGGGATGACCAGCCACGAGATGAACTTCATCGCGCGTTCGGCGTTCCCGATGTTTCTCATCATGGTGGTGATGGTCTTCGTCCTGATCGCCGTGCCGGATCTGGCCACCTGGCTGCCCGACAACATGCGACAAGGACCCGGCGGTTAGCTACCGCTTCCGGCCGCGCCTTCGCACGGGTTTTCTCCCGAACGCCGCGGTTCGCTCCGGCCTTTCGTCCTCAGGCGATCCATTCGCTCACCGGCGCCGCGGCTTCCTCCAGCGGCTGCGAGATCACGTCTACCAGCGCGGGGCCTTCGTGGCGTAGCGCGGCCCGAAGGGCGCTCTCCAGATTCTCCGCCCGTTCCACGCGCGCCGCATGGATCCCGTAGGCCGCCGCGATCGCGGCATGATCGGTCCGGTCGAAGTCGACGGAGAAGTAACGCTCGCCGAACCCGTGCTTCTGGCCCGCCTTGATCCAGCCGAAGGAAGCGTTCGAGAAGACGATCAGCTTGACCGGGAGGCCGAGGCGGCCGAGCGTTTCCAGTTCGCCGACGCAGAACCCGAAGGATCCGTCGCCCATGGCCGCCACCACGCATGCGTCGGGCCTGGCGATCTGCGCGCCGATTGAGGCGCCGAGCGCGTAGCCGAGCGCGCCGTGCGCGCGGTTGGTGATAAACGTCCGACCCGGCTGCCGGATCTCGAAATGGGCCGAGAAATACGGACACGGGGTCCCCGGATCGGCCAGCACGATCGCGTCGTCGGGCAGGAGCTCGCGCAGCCACGCGATCGTCGCCTCCGGGCGGATCGGGTACGCCGCGCTCGAGGCGAGATTCTCGAAAGCCGCCCGCTTCTCCCGTTTCGCCGCCCAGGCCCGGCGCACCCCGCCGAATTGCGGCAGGTCGTCGTACTCGTCGAGGAGTTTGTGGATTTCCGCGAGGGCGAACTGCAAATCCGCGCACAGAGTCTCTTCGCTCGGGTAATTCGCCCCCAGCACGTTCGGATCGGCGTCGATATGCAGGATCGGCGTCCCCTTGGCCGGAACGCGCCAGCGTTCCGTGGTGACGGAACCGGCCCTGCAACCGAGGAAGAGCACCAGATCGGCCTCTTCCACGAGCCGCCTCGTCGCCGGGACGCCGCCGTTCGAGCCGACGACGCCGGCGCAGAGGGGATGGGTTTCCGCAAGGGCGCCCTGACCGGAGACGCTGGTGCAGAGCGGGATATTCAGCCGCTCGAGGAGCAACTGAAGCTCCCCTTCGGCACCGGCGAGTACGACCCCGCCGCCGGCCACCGCAACCGGATCCTGGGCGGCGAGCAGCCGGTCCAGGAACACTTCGAGATCCACCGGATTCGGCGCTGTGGCCAGTGACGGAAATGCGCCGAATTGCACGTCCGCCCAGATCTCGTCTTCGGGAACCGGCGCCAACTGCACGTCGATCGGAAGTCCGAGATGGACCGCGCCGGGGCGACCCGCGGTCGCCGTTCGAAACGCGGCACGGACCTCCCGCGGAAGCGAGCCGGCCTGGCGGACGACGCGGCTGCGCTTCGTGATCGGGCGGAACAGCGCCTCCTGATCCAGTTCGGTTAGCGGAAAGCGGCCCTGCGACGACGTGGAGACGTCGGTCGTGATCGCCATGAGAGCGACGGAAGAATCGTTCGCCTCCGCAACTCCGGGAAGGATGTGGGTCGCGCCGCCGCCGGAGGGGCCCTCGCACACGCCGACGCGCCGCGTAAGACGCGCATAGGCGTCCGCCGCGTAGGCCGCGTGGCGCTCGTCGCGGAACAGGTGGTGCCGGATTCGGCCGAAGCCCGACAGCGCGTCGTAGAAGGGCAGGGAGGTGTCGCCGCACAACCCGAAGATCTCCCGCACGTCGTGCAGCGCGAGCATCCGCACCATGGCTTCGGCGCCGTTCGGCGAGTTGGTGTCCGGCATGGTCGCACCTGCTTGAAACGGACCCGGCGCCAGGCGGCGGGGCTGCGCGCGGGTTCGGGGTCGGGTAGTCTGCGGACGCCAATCTAGTTGCAAACCGGAGCCGGTTCCAGTGCGCCGGAGGGCGGTGCGACACCGGCGGACGAGGGGAGGGTGCGATGCTCGTCTCCCGCGATGCGTCTCTCGCGAGCGGCGGCGCTCCCGTGCAGGGCGCTGCGGTCGGAATCCTGATGCTCGAGACGCGGTTTCCGCGGATTCCGGGCGATCTCGGCAATGCGGCTACGTTTCCGTTTCCGGTGCTCTACAAGGTCGTCCCCGGCGCCACGCCGGACGCCGTGGTGCGTCGGGGGGCGCCGGATCTCGAGCGGTCGTTCGTGGCGGCCGCGGAGGAGCTGGTCGCGACGGGCGCGCGCGGCATCGTCGGCAATTGCGGGTTCCTGGCGCGGTTTCAGGAGAGCCTCGCCTCGGCCGTCGGCGTTCCGGTCGTCTCCTCCCCGCTAATGCAGGTTCCCTGGGTGGAACGGCTGCTGCCGAGGGGCCGCCGTGCCGGCATCCTGACCATTTCGGCCGAGTCGCTGACGCCGGCGCTTCTGGAAGCGGCCGGGGTCGATCCCGAAACTCCGGTGGAGGGCACGGACGGCGGAGCGGAATTTTCTCGTGCGATCCTCGACGACCGCGAGACGATGGACGTCGACCTGGCGCGAGCGGACGTGGTCGCTGCCGGAGAGCGACTGGCGGCGCGTCGTCCCGAACTCGGCGCAATAGTTCTCGAATGCACGAACATGAGCCCCTATGCGGCCGAGATCCGCCGCGCCACAGGCCTTCCGGTCGCCACCCCCTACGGGTTCCTGTGCTGGTTCCAGTCGATGCTGGCGCCGCGCGAGTTCGGGTAGGCGTCCGGCGCCAGGGCTGCTGCCGGGACTCTCACGCTCGACCCGGTCCGGGAAGAGGATCGATCTCACGCCGCTTTCGCGTCCGCCGACCGCAGGCGCGATCGACGCGCCGTCGCAATTGTCGTCAATGCAGCCCGACTGGACGGCGGCCTCCGACCCGGCAACACGCTCGTCCGCGGTGCCTCGCCTCCGTTTCCTTGCATGGTGCGGAATTGTCGAGCGGCGACCTTGTGTCGGATGTCGCCGGCGTACCGGCGGTTGGCGTGGGGGACGGCGCAAGGGTGCCTGCGGAACGGTGCCGCGCGGGGTCGCACCTCGTCGAGAGGAGTTGGGAAGCCGGGTATTTCATGACGTAGTTCGGCGGAGACGCCTTGTGCTGAAGCGGCCGAACTGTACACGTTCAGGGCGAACGAAGTTCGGATCCCTGGAAACCGGCCGCCGTCGGGGCGCATGTCGCCGGTTCTTCGGACGATCGGATTTGGCATGCGCTCGGCGGGAACTGCCCCGTTGCCGGGGCAGCCCGGTTGCAGTATGTTTCCCGATAGGGGCGGTTAGCTCAGTTGGGAGAGCGCAGCGTTCACATCGCTGAGGTCGCTGGTTCGAGCCCAGTACCGCCCACCATCCGCGGACGGACGCAAGACATGCCGGACGGCGCCCGGGTGATCGTCGTCGCCTTCGGCAACGAGCGGCGTTCCGTGGACATCCATCGGAGAATTGTCAGGTCTTCGCGATTGCTGGATCCTGCACGGCTCCGGCGGCTTATTCCGTTATCCTGGTAGTCCCGTTGCGAGCGAAGCGGCTCGCCGGGACAGTGGACAGGAACCGGGAACGGCCTTTTCGGCGTGAGCGAACGAGACGACCGAGCGCGGAATCGGTCTTCACGATCATCGGTCTCCGGATACGCGCCGACTCGCAGGGCCACAGCCGCGGCGCAAGCGGTGGAGACCCGACGGGGGTGGCACGAGGAATTCCCTGGGCTCGCGCGGGCAGCGGTCAGGTTCCGCCAGTGTCGTCTGCCGCGCGAATGCTTCCCCGCTATCGCAGGGCCGAGAGGCGGTCGCATGCGTCCGGCATTGGCAGTGCACCCTCGGTTCCGGTTTTTCCTGCAGGGCTTGCGCTCCCGGTGCGACTCCCATTCGACCCCTTATGGTACCCCAATAGTACCCCTATAGTACCCCCGAGACGCCAATTTCATTCCGGCGAATCCGGGACAACCTTCCACCGCGCTGCCAGTCCGAATCCCGTAGTGACCACCAGTCCGCGGTTCCTCAACGGCAACAACGCTCGTCTGACCTGACGCGCGGGCGCGTCCATCGGCAGTCGGGCGCGAATGTCACGCATTGCCAAACCGTCCGGTTCGCTTTCAAGGAGCGCCAGAATCGCGACCCGCAGTCTTGCAATGTCCTTCCGGGTAGACCACCGGCCCGGCGAGTAGTTCACGCGACGGAAGCGAACCGTCACAGAGTTGTTCCGTTCCTCGATTTTGGGACGAGGCAGTCCGGCCGATGTCGCGAACTCTGCCATCTGGTTGATTCCTCGCCCCCACTCCTCGATGATGCCCCGCCGATAGAACGTTCCGGCAATGAGAGGATTCCAGGGATGAGAATCATGCGGTCCGAACAGATCCGCCGGCGTCAGGCCGAAATGCAGCGGACCGATAGAGGTGACCTCCAGACGGTCGTCATACACGGCGAGGCCGATCGAGCCTCCGCCCATAGCGTAGTCCCGGCGGCAGATTGCGTTTGCCATCGCCTCCCGCGTGGCCGGCGGGGGATAGTGCGGTTCGTCGATGCGCTGCCAGCGGTCCCGTTCGAACCTGCTGGCGATGGGCACGGTCTCACGCAGGAACTTCTCGGAGCTCGCGAGAAGATAGAAGGCATTGCCGATGAACTGCCGGTTGTCCAGAAACTCCGAGCGGTCGAGCCCCCGAAATCGTGCGACGCGAAGCAGGCACTGGGGCATCTCCGCCATGAGACGCTCCGTCTTGCCGAAGAGCACGGCCGCGGCTCGGAGCAGCACACTTCCTCGTATCAAGCCCAACCCTCGCAGCGCCGCCTCCGGCTCCGTATCCGCCGGTTGATCCAGCCGGCCTATGCGTACGGCCTCGGCCACCGTATTGCGGATCTCCGCCACGTCGAGGTCAGCCAGGGTCCATCCGGCGGCAGGCTGGTTCTCCCAGCGCTGGTTGGCGTGCATACGCTCGAAGAGCATCCGGTTATATTCGTCAGACGAAAGGGCTCGGGTGCATTGCCGACACGCTTGTAAGACACATGTCGGTGGGCGTAGGGCGGGGAGGGACCGGGACTCACGCGAACCGCAATCACTTCCAGCCTACCGGACACTCGAATGCGTTCGATGTCCGGAAACACAGGCGGATCAATGCGTCGAATTTCGGCCGCCAGCCGTTCGATCGTTTGCTCTGCAACCTGTTGGCCGACGACGGTTCCCTGCGGCGATACCCCGAAGAGTACGGTCCCGCCCCGCTGGTTCAGCATCGCGCAGAGCGTGGCCGCCGCTTCCCGGCGGGTACCCGTCGTTCACTTGAACTCCAGGGAGTCCGATTCGCCGGCAGACGCGAGCGCGGCGACTTGATCAGGCGTAATGGCGTTCTCCCGGTCGATCACGTCAACGAACCTCGGTAGCCGCCGATCTTGCCCTCGCTCGATTCCGTTGTCTACCTTGCGCTTGGCTTTGCGAGATGCTTCGGAGACCGCTTCCTCCCGCTCTGCTCAGCATCTCTGCGAAGCCAGGGAGTGACCTTCGAACGGAAGCGCATCGCCCGACAGGCCAGCGATGACGGATCCGTGGCTCCTTCTCCGGTACCGAAGTGATACTTCCGGGCTCGGCCGCAGGGACGGCCGACGATGCAGCCGAGTTGCCAGGCGCTTGTCGCGGGCACCGAATCGCTTCGGCGTCTCGTATCCGCCTCCGACGAAGCGGACGCACTGTAGATACGGACGCCGGACGCCGGTCCGGGTCGAGCTCGGGCGCCCGGTGCAGTGCGAGACCGGCGCATCGCCGCTACCCTTCGTTCGGGCCGACGCACTCGCCGGCATCCCCGCCCTTCGCTTCCCACGCCATAGCGCAGGTCGCGCTCGCACCGATCAGGAACGCTGCTGAGGCGGGAGCGCTTTCCTGCGGGAGTCGGCGCGCCGGCGGTCGAAGCGCCTCTCGGAGCGTCGGGCAGAGCGAGCGTGCCCCGACCGGCCCACGGACTGCGGGGTTCTAGCGAGCTGCCGTAGCCGGAACGCGGTTCGAGACAGGGAATGCGCCGGGTCCGGTTTCCCTGCCGTCGCAGTGGACTGCGCGAGGGTGTTGGTATACAGTCTCCGCCCAGAGTTGGTCTTGACGGAACGTCCATGGTCGGCCGTCCGAGCGTCTCGGGCCGCCGGACGGTGTCCGTCGTACAGACAATTACCTAGAATCAGGAGGACGTGAACTTGAACCATTCTTCATTGTACCGTCGGCTGGCCGGAGGCGTCGCAGGCGCTCTGGCCGCGCTCGTACTGGCTACCGGCGCGACGGCCGAGAGCATCCGCTTCTGGACAACGGAAGAGCAGCCCGACCGCCTCGCCAAGCAGGTGGCGATGGCGGCGGATTTCCTGGCGGAGACCGGAATCGAGGTCGAGGTTATCCCGGTGACCGAGAGCGATCTCGGAACCCGCGCGACCGCCGCGTTCGCGGCCGGCGACCTCCCGGACGTGATCTACCACACGCTGCAATACGCGCTTCCCTGGCTGGAAGCCGGAATCCTGGACAGCGAGGCGGCAAGCGACGTGATCGCCGATCTCGGCGCGGATACCTTCTCCGCGGGCGCCCTGAGTCTCGCCGCGACCGCGGACGGCTACGCCGCGGTGCCGGTCGACGGCTGGACGCAGATGGTGGTGTACCGCAAGGACCTGTTCGACGAGCACGGACTCGCGCCGCCGAACTCCTACGCCAACATCCTGGCTGCGATCGAGAAGCTTCATAACCCGCCGGACCTCTACGGCTTCGTCGCCGCGACGAAGATCGACGAGAACTTCATGAGCCAGGTGCTCGAGCACGTGTTCCTCGCCAACGGCGTTTCGCCGGTCGACGCGAACGGTTTCAGTCCGCTGGACGCGGCCGCGACCACCGAGGTGCTCGACTTCTACAAGTCGATCGCCGAGGCCTCGCCGCCGGGCGAACTGTACTGGAAGCAGTCGCGCGAGCTCTACTTCGCCGGCAAGGCTGCGATGATCATCTGGTCGCCCTTCATCCTCGACGAACTCGCGGGACTTCGGGATTCGGCGCCGCCGACCATCAACGACGATCCGACCTCGACCGAGCTCGCGTCGCGCACCGGCATCGTCACCCGTCTCGCCGGGCCGTCGAATCCCGACGGCGCGGCCTGGGGCGACGTCCGGTATTTCGGCATCACCAACGACGCCGATACCGACAACGCGATCGAATTCGTCAAATACGCCATGGACCAGGGGTACACCGATACGCTGTCCATCGCGCCGGAGGGCAAGTTCCCGGTTCGCCGCGGCAACGCCGAGGATCCCTCCGCGTTCGTCATGGCATGGGCGAGCTTGCCGGTCGGCGTGGACCGCAAGGCGCCGCTCGGCGATCTCTACCCGCAGGAGATGATCGACGAGATCGTCGGCGGGCTGGACGTGGCGCAGCGCTGGGGCGTGACCGAAGGGCAGCTCTCGCTCGCCTCGAAGATCATCAACAGCCAGGCGATCAATCGTCTCGTTCGCGAGTACATCGACGGCATGCACGACGCGGCAACCACCGTCGACGCTTTGAACGAGGAGTTGGCGCGAATCCAGTAGCGGACCTTCGCCTTGCGCGCGACGCGGTTCCGCGACGCGGATCCTGAACCTCGCCGCCGCCGGCGCCCGCTCTCGGGCGGCGGCGGCGGCGCTTCGGAGCCGGGGCGCTGGCGGAGCTGACGCAAGGTCCGCCCCGGGGCACGGGGCCGCTTCGCCGCCGCGAGGCCCGGCTCGCCTGGGGACTGCTGCTGCCGACCCTGGCGAGCATCGCGGCGGTGGTGGTGCTGCCGCTGCTCGCGGTCTTCTGGATCAGTTTCAAGCCGGTCGGCCTCGCCGACCTCCGCCCGCCGACGCCGCTCGTCAGCGAAAACCTCCGCGGTCGCCCCGAGGCCGCGGGCGACACGGTCCAGCTCGAGTACCGCCTCCGGAACTCCAGCCAGACCAAGCCCATCTCCGACGTCAGTCTCAGCGACTCGGTCCCCGCGGGGGTCGAGGTCACGGAACTCGACGAGCGTTGTACGCTCGCGGGGCGCGCTCTCGCTTGCGATCTCGGGGACTGGCCGGGCGGCTATCGCGAACGACTCCGCATCCCGGCCACGGTCAGCGAGGCCTTTCTCGCCGACCCCGCTGACCCGGACGATTCCGTTGCGTCGCTGACCGGCGAGGCCGAGAACATCCTGGTCAACCTCGAGTTCTCGCTGGAGAATTTCCTGCTCGTATTCGATCGCAAGGAGTTTGTCGAAGTCCTTGGCGTTACCGTGTTCTACACCGTATTCGGAACCTCGGGAGCGCTGATATTCGGGCTGTTCGCGGCGCTTCTTCTGAACCAGTCGTTCCGGGGGCAGGGCGTCCTTCGGGGCTTATACCTGTTTCCGTACGTGGCGCCGGTGATCGCGGTCGCCTTCACCTGGGTGACGCTGTTCGATCCCTTCTCGGGCTCCGCCAACGCCCTGCTTCTGCAGATGGGCCTGACCGAGGGACCGATCAATTTCTTCGGCGAGCGGCCGCTCGCCCTGATCATGGTGACGGTGTTCGAGATCTGGCGCTACTTCCCGCTCTCCTTCCTGTTCATCCTGGCTCGCATGCAGTCGATCGACAGCGACATGTACGAAGCCGCGGACATGGACGGCGCGTCGCCCTTCCAGAAGTTCTGGTATCTCTCCCTGCCGCAGCTCATGGGCATCCTCAGCGTGCTGTTCCTGCTCCGGTTCATCTGGACCTTCAACAAGTTCGACGACATCTTCCTCCTCACCGGCGGCAACGCCGGCACTCGGACGCTTACCGTGGACGTCTACGAGCAGGCGTTCGCGGTCTCGAACATCGGCGCGGGCGCGGCCGTCGCGGTGGTGATCTTCGCCTGCCTGCTCTCCTTCAGCTACTTCTTCTTTCGATTCCTCAGCCGGGAGGAAGGCCTGTGAAACTCCTCTATCGCGGCTGGATCGCCGGGCCCGGCCTCGGCGCGCTCTGGTGCGTCGTCATGGCGACGACCGTGTCGGTCGTACTCGCCTATGCGACCGGTTCGGGATTTCGGCCGGCGCTGCCGGCCGCGATCGTCTGCGGCGCCCTCTCCGGGCTCGCCGTACTTCGGATTCCCGACCGGCGTATCCTCGCGGCGGCCGCACTCGCGGTATTCGCGCTGCCCATCGCCCTGGGGCTCGGCCCCGTCGTAATCGAGGGCGATCCCGGATTCTTCCGTATCCTCCTCTCCGGCGTATTGCTGGCGCTCTTCGTCGTGGCGCCCCTGGTCCGGATACTGAAGGACGTGGCGTGGGACTCGATCACGCGGCACGCGTTCGAGGGAGCCGTGATCCGGTTCCTGTTCGGCTTCGGCCACGTGTTCTTCGCCGCGATCGTGCTCATCCCCTTCGCGCTCATGGTGGTGACCAGCCTGAAGTCGCAGCAAGCGCTGCTCCTGAACCCGCTCGATCTGTCGATCGACCTCTCGCGCGGCTGGGAACTGCTGCGCAGCTATTCGGAACTCTTCGAGAACTTCAATTTCGGCCGGTATCTCTGGATCTCGTTCTACGTCTCGGTCGTCACGGTGCTCGTCACGCTGCTGTTCAGCGTTCCAGGCGCCTATGCCGTGGCCCGCCTCCGCTTCCGGGGCCAGCAATCCTTCGCCCGGTCCATTCTTCTGGTCTACATGGTGCCGATGATCGTCCTGGCGTTGCCGATCTACGTCGCGTTCTCCATGACCGGCCTGCGAAATTCCATCTTCGGCATCGTCCTGATCTATCCGGTCACGACCATTCCGGTGGCGCTCTACATCCTGCAGGGCTATTTCCGCGGACTGCCGCACGAGGTCGAGGAGGCGGGGCTGATGGACGGGCTCGGCCGGCTCAGGGTCATCTGGAAGATCACCCTTCCGCTCAGCCTTCCGGCGCTGGCCTCGGTCTCCCTCTACGTCTTCATGATCGCCTGGAACGAATTCCTTCTCGCCTTCATGCTGCTCGACGACCCGTCGAAGTTCACGCTGACACGGGGGGTGGTGATGCTCAACTCGTCCGAGGTTCCCCGTCAGCACCTGATGGCGGGCGCGGTCATTTCCACGGTCCCCGTCATGGCCCTCTTCCTGGGGCTCGAACGGTTCATGACCAGCGGCCTGACGGCCGGTTCCGTGAAGGGATAGCGAGGTGGGGGACGATCTGGACGCGCGAGCCCGCGCCATCCTTCGCGCCAACGACCGGGGCGGCTATACCGTTCCGACCGCCGGCCTGTATCCGCACCAGTGGAACTGGGACAGCGCGTTCGCGGCGCTCGGCTTCGCGGAATTCGATCTCGACCGCGCGTGGCGGGAGCTGGAGACCCTGTTCCGGGGGCAGTGGCCGAACGGGATGGTGCCCCACATCCAGTTTCACGACCGATCAGGGCGCTACTTCCCCGGCCCGGAGCTCTGGGGGTGCGGCGCGAGCGTTCCGTCCTCCGGCCTCAGCCAGCCGCCGGTCGCGGCGAGCATGGCCAGGCGGATCTGGGAGCGGGACCGGCGCGCGGGCGAGGCGCGCATGCGGGCGCTGTTCCCGAAACTGGTCGCATGGCACCGCTGGTTCGTGACCTGGCGGACCGACCGGGGTGCCGTCTGCGCGACGCATCCCTGGGAGTCGGGACGCGACAACGCGCCGGAATGGGACGAAGCGCTGGCGGGTCTTCCGGTCAACGGAATCGAGACCTACGAGCGCACCGACACGAAGCTCGTGGACACCTCCATGCGCCCGACGGATCGGGAGTACGACCGCTACCTGTGGCTGGTGCGTCTGGGCAAGAGCCTCGGATGGGACGAGGCGGCGCTCGCCGAGCGGAATCCCTTCCGAGTGGCGGACCCGGGTCTGACCTTCGTTCTTTTGCGCGCCAACCGCGACCTCGTCGAGCTGGCGGAGGCGCTCGGAGAGCCGGCGGAGGAGTTGCGGGCCTGGAACGCGGCGCTCGAACGGGGAGCGGCGTCTCTCTGGAACGACGCCCTCGGCAGCTACGACGCGCGGGACGTGCGAAGCGGGCGATGGGCGGGCTGTATTTCCAGCGCGTCGTTCCTCTGCTGGTACGCGGGAATCGACGACGAGCGGATGCTGGCGCAGTTGCGGCGGATCGGCTCCAGCGTCCGGTATTGCGTGCCCAGCCACGATTGCGCGAGCGAGCGATTCGACGGGCGACGCTATTGGCGAGGCCCGGCATGGGGGATGATGAACGCCCTGATCGCGAGAGGCCTGAAGGAAGCCGGGCACGCCAGGGAGGCGGAGCGGATCCGGGCCGACACCGCCGAGCTCATCGCGGGCGGCGGCTTCTACGAGTATTTCGACCCGCGCGACGGCGCATCGGCCGGCGGGGGCGAGTTTTCCTGGACTGCGGCGATCTGGCTCGACTGGGCGTCGCCAAACGCGAGGCCAGACTGATGGGATCCATTCGATTGCAGGGCGTCGAGAAGTGGTTCGGCGACCTTCAGGTGATCAAGGGCGTGGACCTGGAGATCGGCGACGGGGAGTTCGTCGTCTTCGTCGGCCCGTCCGGCTGCGGCAAGTCCACGTTGCTTCGGATGATCGGCGGCCTCGAGGAGACGTCGCGCGGGGAGATCGTCATCGACGGAAAAGACGTCACCGACCAGCCGCCCGCGCAGCGGGGCCTGACCATGGTCTTCCAGTCCTACGCCCTCTATCCGCATATGAGCGTCGGGCAGAACATGGGATTTGCGCTCAAGGCCGCGGGGGTGCGCAAGGCCGAGATCGACGCCAAGGTCGCCGAGGCGGCGCGGGTGCTGAAGCTCGACGCGCTTCTGGAGAGGCGGCCGAAGGAGCTTTCGGGCGGCCAGCGGCAGCGGGTCGCGATCGGCCGCTCGATCGTCCGGGATCCGACCGCCTTCCTGTTCGACGAGCCGCTATCGAATCTCGACGCCGCGCTTCGCGTGGAAATGCGCTACGAAATCGCCAAGCTGCATCAGGCGCTCGCGTCGACGATGATCTACGTGACCCACGACCAGGTCGAGGCGATGACGCTGGCCGACCGCATCGTGGTGCTCGACGCCGGCCGGATCGCGCAGGAAGGCGCCCCGCGGGCGCTCTACGAGAAGCCCGCCAACCTGTTCGTGGCGCAGTTCATCGGGAGCCCCAAGATGAACGTCCTCCCCTGCAGGACAAGCGAGGGCCGGTTTGCGCTGGAAGGAGGTCGCGGCGGGCCGTTCCCGGGAACCGGCACGGCCGATGCGGTCGGGGTCCGGCCGGAACATATCGGATTGGGAAGTCCGGGGGAGGGGCATTGCGACGGAACGGTCGACGTGCTCGAGTATCTGGGCGCGGACACCTTCGTCATCGTCGACGGCGGACCGCTCGGACAGGTCACGGTTCGAACCGACGGCGACTGTACGCTGCGTCCCGGCGAGACCGTGGGATTGCGGTTCGCGGAAGAGAAGCTGAACTTCTTCGATTCGGAAGGGCAAGCGGTCGCTTCCTGAGTTCAGGCTTCCGTCGAGCGCATGGAGACGCGCCGGATCGACGCCTACTCGGACGAGCGACGGGGCCGGGCATACGCCCCTGGACGCTCGGGCCCTGCCCACCGTCCTGCCGCATGTCGCAGCGCTCGTTGCCCGACGTGGTCAAGGACGCTCGCCGTCCGTTCGTGCCCCGGAGACCGTCCGACGGCATTGTCCGGCAATAGACCGCTCTGCGTCGCCGTCGAGGGCGAGATCCGTGCCTCGCCCGGCGCCGCTTCCGGTGGCGGCGCCCATCGGGCCGGGGAACCCTCAGGACATAATTGACGAGTAACCGTCCGGCACGTATTACTTGCGGAGGTGCGTCGCCACAAGCGGCGTAAAAGAGGGCGGGAACTCGCCCATGGCCAGGCCGAACGAGAGACTCGCTGCGTCGCTGGAGCGGCTCAGGCAACTTCAGGAATCGGGTCGTCGAGTATTTCGCTCCCGCGAATTCGCGCGGGCCGATCGAGAGCGATTGATCCAGGCCGGTTTCTTGCGCAGCGCGATGAACGGCTGGCTGTTCTCCGGAAGTCCGTTCTCCGGCCCGAGCGATTCGACGCTTTGGTACGCCTGTTTCTGGGAGTTCTGCGCCGCATACTGCCGGGAACGGTTCGGGCGGGACTGGCACCTGTCCGCCGAGCGATCGCTTCTGCTCCATGCCGAGAACACGGCGATCCCGGAGCGAGCGATCGTCTTCTCGCCCAAGGGCGCCAACAATCTCGTCCGCCTTCCGTTCGGCACGTCGCTCTACGATCTCAGGCAATCGAACGCACCGCCGGAGAATGACCTTGCGCAACGGGACGGTTTGAGAATCCTGGTGCCAGAGGCGGCGTTGGTGCGCGTGCCGGAGGCGTTCTTCGTCCGGCACCCGGTCGAAGCGCGGGTGGTTCTGTCGAGCGTCCGCGATGCGGGCGACGTGCTCAGGCGGCTGCTCGACGGCGGCCGCTCCGTGGTCGCCGGCCGGCTGGCCGGGGCGCTTCGGAGGGTCGGCAGGGGGGAGGCGGCGGACGAAATCCGAAGCGTCATGCGTTGCATCGGCTACGACTTCCGCGAAACCGATCCGTTCGAGCCGAATCAGGCGATCGGGGCGCCGATAGGGGCAGCCGCGCCCGTCGTCGGCCGTCTGCGATCGCTCTGGGAAGCGATGCGGGATGCGGTGATCGCGGAGTTTCCCGAAGCGCCCGGCTTGCCTGAAGAGCCCGGCGCCTACCTGTCGCTCGTCGACGGGATCTACCGGGAGGATGCGTATCATTCCCTGTCGATGGAGGGATACAGGGTCACGCCGGAGCTGATCGACCGGGCAAGCAAAGGCGACTTTGACCCCGACAGGTTCGCTGCCGATCGTCGGAGCCGCGACGCCATGGCAGCGTACGGCTACTGGCGAGCGTTCCGATCGGTTCGGACAGCGGTCGAGGACATCCTTCACGGACGCGACGCGGTCTCCCTCGTGCAAGGCGAACACCGCGACTGGTATCGAGAACTGTTTCGACCCTATGTCAGGACCGGCCTGATCGAGGATTTCGCTCTTGTCGGATACCGCAACGACGCGGTGTTTCTACGTGGCTCGCGGCACGTGCCGCCGCGTTCGGAGGCGGTTCGCGACGCCATGCCGGCCCTGTTCGAACTGATGGGCGCCGAAGCGGAACCGTCCGTTCGCGCCGTGCTCGGGCACTGGCTGTTCGGCTATGTTCACCCCTTTTCGGACGGCAACGGTCGCATCGCCCGCTTTCTCATGAACGCGATGTTGGCATCCGGCGGTTATCCATGGACCGTGATCCGGGTCGAGGATCGGGATGCGTATCTGACGGCGCTCGAATGCGCCAGCGTCGATCTGGATATCGTGCCGTTCGCCCGGTTCGCGGCTGAGCGGGTCGAACGGTCGCTCGCACGAGCGGGGCAGTCTTGACTGTCGCACGAAATTTCCCTTGTTCCGGCGGACGCGCGACTCCGCTGCGCCGAAGGTCATCGAACTGCCTGTAGAGTGGAATGGCCTCTCACGCGACGGGCGCCACGCTCTCTTCGTTCGCCGGGACAAGGCGCATATACGTGTTTCGACGTTTACCGGAATTCCGGATTCGCTATGGTCGACCGGCGGTCTGGACAGGGGCTGGCGCCGCCCGGCACGTTACGTCTCCTCACGCCGGCGCGGATCGCCGAACCCTTCGTTGACGCGCTCAGGAGCCGGATTCCCGTTCGGTTGAGGCCTTGTCCAGTATCCGCCAGTGCCCGGATCTGTCGGAGCCGACCCTTTGAAGGAATCCGGCCTCCTTCAGCTTCCGCAAATGGTACTTAACCCCTGCAGGCGTCAGTTCGACGCGCTCGGCAAGCGCGTGTTGGGTGAGTCCGGGCTCCGCCCGCAAGCATTCCAGGATTCGCTCTTTCGCAGTCGCCTGCACTGTTTTCACGTCCATCTGGATAGCGTTCTGGGTAGTCTTCTGGATAGTCTTCTGGGTAGTTTCGTCCGCTAGGTTCCTGTCTGCGACTTCCTCCCAGGAAGATTCGTTGTCCGATCGTCCGCCGAGCGCCTCGTTCCAGGCCAGCCCGGCACCGTTGTCAATCCGACGTGAGGCGCGTCCTTCCGCGCCTGCGCCTGACGCAGGCGCCACATTGAACGTAAAACTGAGACGAACGCCGCCTCCTTTCAGTTCCCAGAGCGGTTTCGCCGTCCCGGCACTCCTGCACGCTTTCACAATTCCTTCGACACCCCTTCCCCACCCTTCGACCAGTCCCGCACGAAAGAACGCGTTTGCGATCAGGGGATTGTGAGGTACGGACGCATGCGTGCCGACGAGGTCGTCGAGGGTCCAGTCCGCAGGGAGCGTTCCGGGATTCCACAGAGAGATTCGGTCGTCGTAAACGCGGATCTGTATGGGTGCGAGGCTGCTGTAGTCCCGGTGCGTGACGGCATTGAGCACCGCCTCACGAAGCGCTCCGTTCGGGACGGGCGGCGTTTCCCGGCGGTAGATTCCCTCGTAGGTAATTCTCGCCCGTGCGTACTTGCTGCAGAGTAGGTCGATGCTGCGGTTTGTCTGATCGAACAGGTCACCCTCGACTACATCCTGGTACTCGATGTCCGTTTCCGACGAAAAATATCCAATTTTCACGAACGCTCCGGGAAAGAACCGGGTTGGCCTGGCATGAAAAAGCAGGACAGCTGCGCGTCTCAGATGCTCGCCCTCGCGTAGTTGCAGCATCTCGATCAGGTCGTCGCGGGAATCCTCGGCGGTGTCGGGGGGAAGTCGACCGCTCTTCCGCCCTCGCCGCTGGAAGTCTTCAAAGCCCCGCGGATCAAGGGCGCGTATCGAAACGCCCGGAAGCGGAGCGTCATCCCAATTTCGGCCGTGTTTGCGAAGAAGGAACCGGTTGAGCGCCGCACCCCGCAGCACCTGCCGGGTGCTGCCGCTGCGATAGTAGTACTCCCCCCGGTAGCTGATCGGATTGGGATGAGGGTCGACGACGATCTCGACATACTCGCCGTCCTCGCCTCCCCGAAGATTGACCTCCACGAGTATGCCGAGCAGCGAGAGAGTCTTGTCGGGAATCTCCTCCAGCAGCCGAAGAGGGTTCTCGACTCCGGTAATCTCACCCCGATCATTCTTGCCGACTTCGAGAATTCCTCCCTTGGCGTTCGCGAGACCGCAGATCCGCTTCAGATACTCGTCCCGCCAGGACGTCTTCCGATCGAGGTCTCGCTTCTCCATGAATCCGGATTCCGCTGCGCTCGAGTAAATTTCGACGGATTGCCTTCAGGAGTCGTTACAGTAGCCTCGGCAACGCATGAATTGCGGCGTGCGACCGTTCAAACGGACCGGAGCGACGCGAACCACGTACCGACCGAGCGGGTGCCCGACGACGGCATCCCGTTCGGCGCAACTTCCCGACACTCCCGCGGCGTTCCGACTGCGACACCCAACCCGAGACGCATGCCTGAACCCTCGGCGCATACCTGTAAGGTCCGGCCCCGAGGCGAACGACGGGTCCCGCGATCCGGTTCGGTCTGGGCCCGCCCGCGCGATTTGCGAATTCCCACGAAATATGGTGGAGCCGAGGGGAGTCGAACCCCTGACCTCTGCATTGCGAACGCAGCGCTCTCCCAACTGAGCTACGGCCCCATCTGCGGCGGGCTTGCGCGGGCGAACCATACCCCTGGCGGGGGTCTCCGTCAATCTCCTCACGGTGGTGCGACGGCGCGGAATTTCGGGATTCGCCCTTGGATATGGCCCGCCGCTCCGCTATAACGAGAGCGGTGCGGTCGCTGCGGCGGGTTGGCGTTCGCCCCGCTGCCGGAACCTGCGACGCGCGAGACGGGGAGGGCCCCACCATGCTGACCTTGCCGGAAGAAATTATCCTCCTGGTACTGGACGACGAGTCCGGCGCCATACTCCCCATCCCGCAACGAACGCTGGATTCCGCGCTCGCGGGCGGCGCGCTGATGGAACTCGCGCTGCGGAACCGAATCGATTCCGATCTGGAGTCCATCTGGGTGATCGACCGCACTCCGACCGGCGAAGCCTATCTCGACGCGCTCCTGGAGCGAATGGCGGCGTCGAAACAGGAGCGCGACTCGGAGGGCTGGATACAGCGCCTGGCCGAGGATTCCGGCACCATCCAGGAGGCCGTGCTCAAACGGCTCGTCGAGCGGGGCATTCTCCGGGAAGAGGAGCAACGCTTCCTTTGGGTGTTCGAATCGCGCCGCTATCCGATCGTCGACGGCAAGGAGGAGCGCGAGGTCAAGCTGCGAATCATGGGGGTCCTGTTCAGCGAGGAGATCCCGGATCCGCGCGACGTGGCGCTGATTTCGCTGGTTGACGCGTGCAGGCTGTTCGAGGAGCTCCTGGGACCCAGGGAGCTGGAAGGCGTGCGCGACCGGATCGCCGTGATCCGCAAGCTCGACCTGATCGGGCAGGCGATGCAGAGCAAGATTCGGGAAATCGAACGGATCGTCACCCACATGCTGCCGGTTCTTCACTGAACCCGGCGGCCGCCTTCGACAACTACCCCTCCATACCGTCGAGTTCCGCCCGGATTCGGGCGAAGACGCTCCGAAATTCCTCCACCGTGAGCCGCCTGGTGTTCATGTTGTAGCGGGAGCAATGGTAGCTTGCGTACAAGACCAGAGAACCGATGCGGTGGCGCCCGCCGTGCCTGAACGGCACTTCGCCCGGCCGGGCCCCAAGCGTTCGGACAGCGCTTTCGTGAGCGATGCGGCCGAGCGCGAGCACGATTCTGAGGCGGGCGAGGGTTCGGATGTCGCGCTCGAGAAAGGCGCGGCAAGTCCGGATCTCCGCGCCGTTCGGGCGGTTCTGGGGCGGAACGCAGCGGACCGCGTTGGTGACGGCGCAGTCGACCAGCCGAAGACCGTCGTCCGGGCGCGCCTCGTAGGTTCCCTTGGCGAAGCCGAACGCGGAAAGCGCTGCGTAGAGCGGTTCGCCGGCCCCGTCGCCGGTGAAGGGGCGGCCGGTACGATTGGCGCCCCGCAGGCCCGGCGCAAGCCCGACCACAAGGAGGCGGGCGTCCGGGCTTCCGTACCGGGGCACCGGGGCGTTGTGCCAGTCGGGCCGGGCTTCCCTCTGCTGTCCGCGGAACTCCGCGAGTCGCGGGCAAAGTCGGCAATCCGGGTCGGGTTCCGCCTCGGCCAGGGAGGCCGGTGGGGTGGGGGCGTCCATGGGCAGTTCTCCGATCCGGGAGGCATGGCGATGGGATGCGGTCGCTGTCGGCAACCTACCGGCATACGGCAGCCGATGCGGTACGGTCCGCCGCAGGACGTGAAGGCGGGGTATCCCGAGGGCCCGGTGGGCCTCCCCGAGCCCGAGCCCTGCCTGCGCGCCCCGGATCGCGGGGCACCGTGCCGACGGAAGCTGCACGGATGACCCGGACACGAATCTTGATCGCGCTCGGAGCCAACCTGCCGCGCGGTCCGGACACCCCCGAGGCGACCCTTCGTCGCGCCCTGCGCCGGTTTCCGGGGCGCAACCTGCGAGTCCTGCGCGTAAGCCCGTTCCTGAACAATCCGGCCGAGCCGCCGGGCTCGGGACCGGATTTCGTGAATGCGGTCGCGCTAGTCGAGACGTCGCACGGCCCGTCGACCGCGCTGCAGGCCATACGGCGGATCGAACGGAGTTTCGGACGCGGAACGCTCTCGCGCGCGGGTCCCCGCACCCTGGATCTCGACCTGATCGCGTTCGGGGCGCAGGTGAGGCCCGGACCGTCGCGCTGGCGCCTCGTCGCGAATCACGAACTGCGCTCCCGGGCCGCGCGTCCGTCCCTCGCTTTGCCTCATCCCGGTGCGCATCGCCGCACGTTCGTGATGGGACCGCTCCTGGCCGTCGCTCCGCGCTGGCGGCACCCCGCCTTGCACCGAAGCGCTGCGTCTCTCTGTCAGGAACTACACGTAACCCACTGTAATGAAACGGATAATGCTCCATGAATCGCGTCTCGATCCCGATTGCCCTCGGACGAGGCTGGCGCCGCACCTGTCCCTGTTGCGGCGAGGGTGCGGCGTTTGCCGGCTTCCTGCGCATTCGGGAGCGATGCGCGGTCTGCGGCGAAGCGCTTCATCACCACCGGGCGGACGACGCGCCGGCCTATCTCGCCATGCTGGTGACGGGCCTGGTCGTCGTACCGGCGTTGTGGCTCGTGGAAGTGGGCTATCGTCCGCCGCTCGTCCTGCACTTTGTGCTATGGCCGTTGGCGGGTACCGCGCTCTCGCTCTACCTGCTGCCCCGGTTCAAGGGCGCCGTTCTGGGCGTTCAGTGGGTTCTGCGGATGCACGGTTTCGAGAAGCGGAGCGACGGAAGGTCGCCGGGACCGGAAGAGAGACGGTGAACGACGCCGACCCCAAGTCGCGGACTCCTGCGATCCCCCGCTCCGCGGCGAGCCTGATCCTGCTGCGGACGGACTCCGTCGGTCCGCGCGTGTTGATGGGCGTGCGGGGCGCCGGGGCGCGATTCATGCCCGAACGCCGCGTGTTTCCCGGCGGAGCCGTGGATGCGGGCGACCGGGCGATGGCACCCCTCGCCGGGAACCTGCGCCCGCGATGTCTGGCCCGCCTCCACGCCCGGACCGGGGAGCCGGACCTCGCCCCGGCACTGCCGTTGACCGCAATTCGGGAGACCTTCGAAGAGACCGGACTGGCGCTCGGCACCCCGCAGGCGCTGGCTCGCCTGCCTGACGGCGCGGGCGAGAGCTGGACCCGCTTCGGCGCGCCGGGCCTCGCGCCCGCGGTCTCCGCCTTACGTTTCGTGTTTCGCGCAATCACGCCCCGGAGCTATCCCATTCGCTTCGACGCGCGTTTCTTTCTGGCCGACGCGAGCGCCGTCGTCGGCGATCCGGACGACTTGTCGGGCGCGTCGGGCGAACTGTCGGATCTCTCCTGGCTGCGGCTTGGCGAGGTGATGGGGTATCGGGATCTCCCCGCCATCACCCGGTTCGTCCTGGCGGAGGTACAGGAGTTGGAGCGGGTCGCCTGGGTGGACCGCCCGGTTCCGTTCTTTTCCGACGGCCACGGCAGCCGTCAGGAGACGTTGCCCTGAAGATCGCGGGTCTCGATGCCGGACGGCTGGCCGGAATCTCGGCCGCCATCGCCTATATCGCCATTCTGGGCCTCGGCTACGGGATGATGTATCCGCTGCTTACGGTGATCCTGGAGACGCAGGGCGTATCGGGAACGCTGATCGGGATATCGACCATGGTGCAGGCGGTCGGCTCCTTGATCGTCACCCCGTTCCTCCCGGCGATCATGCGCAGGACCGGTCTGGCGGCGCTTATGGCGACGAGCGCGGTCGCGGAGATGATCCTGTTCCTGATGCTGTACCTGACCCAGGACGTCTGGGCCTGGATGCCGTTGCGCATCCTGCTGGGCGTGTGCGGTTCGATCGCGTTCTACGGGTCCGAATACTGGATCATCGCCCTCGCGCCGCCTGCGCGTCGCGGCAACGTGGTGGGCGTCTACGCCTTCATGGTGGCGGCGACGCTCGGAATCGGGCCGTTGATGCTGACCGTGATCGGCTACGAGGGTCTGCTCCCGTTCGCCCTTCCCATGATGCTGTGCGTGGCCGGAGCGATTCCGGCGCTGCTCGCCCGACGGCATGCGCCGAGGTTCTCCGGCGAGGGAAGCCTGCAAGAAGTGCCGCGCTTCATTCTCGGCAACCCGACCATCTGCTTCGCGGTCGTCCTGTTTGGAGCCCTCGAGGCAGGAGTCTTGAGCCTTCTGCCGGCCTGGGGCGTCCGGGCCGGAATCGGCGCCGACGCGGCGGTCACGCTGATCGGGATCGCGGGATTCGGAACGGTGTTCATCCAGCCGCTCATGGGGCCGGCGGCCGACCGCTGGAACCGGAGGACGCTGCTGGCGCTTTGCGCGGCGGTCTGCGCAGCGCTGATGGTGGCCATTCCGTTTCTCTACGGGCTGCGCCTGACGCTCTGGATCATGGTGTTCCTTTGGGGCGGGATCTCGGCCGGTCTCTACACCGTCGCGCTGGTGGAGCTCGGCGCCCGGTACGACGGGCGAATGCTGGCGGTCGGAAACGCCGCGCTGGTCATGGGATATTCGTTCGGCGCGTTGGTCGGCCCGCCGCTGGCCGGCGGAATGATGGATGCCGTCCCGCCGCACGGCATGCTATACTCGCTCGCCGTCGGCTGCGTCATTTACCTCGTGCTCCTGTTGCGTCGGGGCGCCGCGCCGCGGTGATGACTGGAACCGGCGCACAGGCCGGTTAACGGAAGAGGATCGCCTCATGGCAAAGCCGTCCACGATCAAGATTCGGTTGAATTCCACCGCCGACACCGGGTTCTTCTACGTGACCCGGAAGAACACCCGAAACCTGACGGGCAAGCTGTCGCTCCGGAAATACGATCCGGTCGCGCGCAAGCACGTCGAGTTTCGCGAAGGAAAAATCAAGTAGTTCCGCCGTTCCGTCCGCGCGCCCTTCGGAGTAGCGGCTAGGATACGGCACCGCGCCGGGGACCTTCGCCCATCGGGAAGGCGGTCCGTTCCCCGCGGGCGAATCGGCGGCCGAAAGGCGCCGGCAGCGGCTTCAACTCGGCGATGGCGTCCGACGGCCCGCGCCAACCGGCCAGCCGCCCGGGGCGGACGGCTCGACGGCATTTCGCAGGGGATCGATGCGTCTAAGTCCGGAACAGCAGGAATCGATTCGCGCCGCGCGCGAGTCGAGTCGTTCGACCCGGCGCGCGGTCTCCTCCGGCCTCGAGGAGCGGCTGTTCGAGGCGGTGCCGGTGCTCGATCACGGGTTTGTCCGGGTCGTCGACTACATGGGAGACGACGCATCGGTCGTACAGGCGGCGAGAGTCTCCTACGGACAGGGAACCCGGCGTGCGCGCGACGACGAGAACCTGATCCGATATCTGTTGCGGCACCGGCACTCGACGCCGTTCGAGATGTGCGAGATCAAGTTCCACGTCAAGCTGCCCGTTTTCGTGGCGAGACAGTGGATTCGCCATCGCACGGCCAACGTCAACGAGTATTCCGCCCGATATTCCATTCTCGAAGACGAGTTCTATCTGCCGCGTCCCGAAGACGTCGCGGCGCAGTCGAAGCGGAACGCCCAGGGCCGGGGCGCGGCGGTGTCGAGAGAACAGGCCGACGACGCCATCGAACGCATCCGGCAAGGGGCGAGGCGGGCCTATACCGACTACGAGACGCTACTGAACGAGCGGGACGGCGATTCGGTCGATCCGGATCGCGCAGGCGTTGCGCGGGAGCTGGCGCGGGTGGCGCTTCCCCTCGGCGTCTACACGCAGTGGTACTGGAAGATCGACCTGCACAACCTGCTTCACTTCGTCGAGCTTCGCAGCGGAGAGCACGCCCAGTACGAAATCCGCGCCTACGCCGACGCCATCGGCTCTCTGCTCGCGGCCTGGGTGCCCATGGTCTGGCGGGCGTTTTGCGACTACCGGCTGGAGGCGCAGGCCTTGTCCGGTCCGGCGGTTCGGACCCTTCGCGCCCTGTTGCGCGGAGAAGCGGTCGACCAGGCGGATTCCGGTCTCGGAAAGTCGGAGTGGCGGGAGTTCTGCGAAACCTTTCCGGAGGCCGCCGCGGCCGCGAAGTCCTGAAGAGTGGTGGCGCCGCCACAGGAACCTCCGGCCGGCGGCGCGCCGGCGCCCGGTCTGGGCGCGATCGCCTTCGACGAGCCGGTCGTTCTGGTCGGCGGCGGGGATCTGAGCCGCAAACTCCTCGATTCCGTCCGCGAGATCGCGCCGACCGTCGTCGCCGTGGACGGCGGGGCGGACCGACTTCGCGACTGGAGCGTGCCTGCCGCCGCCGTGGTCGGCGACATGGACTCGATCGAGGATCTCGGCCATTGGCGCCTTGCCGGAACCCGCGTTCTGGTCGAGAGGGAGCAGTATTCCACCGACTTGGCCAAGAGTCTTCGCCTGGTCCGTGCGCCACTGTATCTCGCGGTCGGGTTTCTGGGCAGCCGACTCGACCATTCCGTCGCCGCGATGGGGGTTGCGGCAAGGCCCGAAGCCGGCCCGGTGGTCCTGGTCGCGGGGGACGACGTGCTCTTCGCTTCGCCACCCGTCTGGCAAGCGCGGCTCCCGCGAGGGGCGCGGTTGTCGATTCTCGCCACGCGGCGGATTCGCGTGCTCGGCGCGTCCGGGCTCCATTGGCCGCCGGACGGACTGCAACTCGACCTCGGCGCCACCCGCGGTGTGTCGAACCTGGCGACCGGCGGAAGGATCCGGGTTGCGTTCGACCGGAGCGGCGCACTTCTGGCTTGCGGGCGGGAACACCTGCAGGAGGTGGTTCGCTCGCTGACGGACGCGACGGAGGCGGCGCGGTGATTCGGGCATGGGGAAGCGGGTATGCACGGCCGGAAGCGGCGGAGGCTCGCGAGACGGCCGTCGCGACGCGGCTTCGTTGCGCGGTAGCGAACTCCAACCCCGGATCGTCGGCGACCGGGTATCGTAGCGCGGATGCTTGCCCGACCTTCGCTCGTCACGGCAATCGCCTGCGTAGACGCGAGGCGTAGCGGGGCGCGGTGAATGCTCCGGGTCTGCCTCGACAGTAGAATCGAGTAGGACGTCGGGTCTGCCTCGTGCCGGATGTCGGTTTGGCCGCATGACTGGAGGCCGCCCGCGGGTTCGCTCTTACGCCGACGCCTCCCTTTCCGGGTGCTTCGGCCTGATCCGGCGCTTCTCGGTGGACATCGATATCGTCGTTCGTCGAGACGACCCCGGTTTGTCGGGGAGCGAGATCCGGTTGCCGCGGCAGGGCTGTCGAGCGAACGGCGACGACATCGCTCAGGCCGAACGTCACGGCGGATTTTCGGCCGTTTCCGTTTCCGTGGAGTCCCGATCGCGAGCGATTTCGCCGCCCGAGCCCGAACGGGAAAACGCCGGTCGTATCGATCGGCTGCGCGGTATTGACTGGACGCGTGCGATGGCTACGCTTCCGTTGGCAGGAGCGGGAGAAAACGATGCGAACAATCCTCGTCCTTGGAATGTCGGCAGCACTTGTCCTGAGCGTCGTCGCGCCGGTTCATGCAGTGCAGCGGACGGTGGCCGATTGTATGGGGTCTGAACTCGACTCGTCGATCGGGAAGTGGCCGCCGACGCCGGAGATAGCGGACAAGTTTGCCGCAAGCCGGGATGCCGAACAGGGGCTGCCGGGAGCAGATTTTCGCGCGGTGCGGGCGCATATGGAAGCGGTCTTCGTCAAGGCGAATCTTGCTGACCAGGTGCGGACGATCACGGATCTGGAAACCGTCCTCGTCCGAATCGTTCCGTCGTCGCTCCGGCCTGACCACGACACGCTCGTAGCGCTGCTTACTTCGGCTTCCGGCGACGGCGAGATCGCGTCCGGCTTGGACGAGATTCACCCGAAATTCGCCGTCGGCGCCATGGAAGGACTTCAAGACGTTCGGACCGGCCCGTGCGCACCGTCCCTGTGGGGCGACGACGACATGCCCTGGCCGATCCCCGGCGGAGGCGGGTAGATCGACGATCCCGACAGTACGGCATGTGAATGACGGCCGCGACCGGAGCGGGGCGGCGACCGCGGCAACAGGTCGCACCGCCCGCCGTGCCAAGGCCGTAGGCGGTCCGTCGCGACCGACAAATCCTTGACGTGAGCGTCGCTCGTTGAGACCGGCTGCGGTCCTCGGACGGCCTCCGTCGCTCTTCCGTTCCCCGGCGGCTGGATTCCGTTGCGTCTCGGACCGGCGCCGGGACGGCGACCGATCGCGAATTCGGTGCGGGACGGTTCGCTTCCTGTCTTGCGGTCGAAGGGGTTCGGGGACGCGGACCCGGCATCGGCGCAGGACCCGAACCGACGGTCGGACGCGCTTCGGTTCGGTGCGGAAGCGGGTGGCGAAGCGAAGGCGTCGAGGGCTTGGGCGTCGCCGAGCGTCGACGTACCGACGCTCCGGCCGAGTCGCGTCCGTTGCGTTCCGCGCCGCTCCGCCTTATGAAGTGGCGGTGTGCCCGTCCGTCAGGGAGGATCAGAAATGCAATCGCGTGCCGCGGTCGCCGTCGCCGCCGGAAAGCCGCTGGAAATCACCACGGTAGACCTCGACGGCCCCCGGGAAGGCGAAGTTCTCGTCGAGATCAAGGCTACCGGAATCTGCCACACGGACGAGTTCACGCTTTCGGGCGCGGACCCCGAGGGCGCCTTCCCGGCCATTCTCGGGCACGAGGGCGCCGGGGTCGTGGTCGAGACCGGTCCGGGCGTCACCTCGGTCCGCGAGGGCGACCACGTGATTCCGCTCTACACGCCGGAATGCCGGCAGTGCGAATACTGCCTCCATCCGAAGACGAACCTGTGCCAGGCGATTCGGGAGACACAGGGCCGCGGCGTCATGCCCGACGGGACCTCGCGCTTCTCGGCCGGCGGCGAGACCGTCCTGCATTACATGGGCACGTCGACCTTCTCGAACTACACCGTGCT
The DNA here is from genome assembly GCA_965221505.1 of Rhodobacterales bacterium. Classification (GTDB taxonomy): domain Bacteria; phylum Pseudomonadota; class Alphaproteobacteria; order Rhodobacterales; family CAZPXZ01; genus CAZPXZ01. Next base: position 2,006,188 of record CBDCSI010000001.1, on the reverse strand, counting down.
GCCGGAAATCGCCGTCGCAAAGATCCGCCCGGACGCGCCGTTCGACAAGGTCTGCTACATCGGCTGCGGCGTGACCACCGGCCTCGGCGCGGTGATGAACACCGCCAAGGTGGAGCCCGGCTCCCGCTGCGTGGTCTTCGGGCTCGGCGGCATCGGGTTGAACGTCATTCAGGGTCTTCGCGTCGTCGGCGCGCGGCAGATCGTCGGCGTGGACATCAACCCGGCCAAGCGGGAGATGGCGGAGCGCTTCGGCATGACGGAATTCGTCAACCCGCTGGAGGTCGAGGGCGACCTGGTGCCCTGGCTCGTCGACCGCACCGGCGGCGGAGCCGACTACAGCTTCGACTGCACCGGAAATGTCGACGTGATGCGGGCGGCGCTCGAATGCTGCCACAAGGGCTGGGGCGAATCGGTCGTCATCGGCGTGGCCCCGGCCGGCGCCGAGATCGCCACCCGGCCGTTCCAGCTTGTGACCGGCCGCGTCTGGCGCGGAACCGCGTTCGGCGGCGCGCGGGGTCGCACGGACGTCCCCAAGATCGTCGACTGGTACATGGAGGGGAAGATCGAGATCGACCCGATGATCACGCACACCATGCCGCTCGACGACATCAACCGCGCGTTCGACCTGATGCACGCCGGCGAGAGCATCCGCAGCGTCGTACTCTACTGAACGGCCGCGTCCCAACCCGTAACCCGATACCCCAAACAGGAGAATCCCATGCTCGAGCTTCGCGATCCGTCGCTCTTGGCGCAGAACGCATACGTCGACGGCGTCTGGTGCGGCGCGTCGTCAAACGAGACCTTCGAGGTGACCAATCCCTCGACCGGCGACGTTCTGGCCCGTCTCCCGGACATGGACGCCAACGACGCCCGCCGAGCGATCGACGCGGCCGAGGCGGCGCAGAAGGACTGGGCCGGGCGCCTCGCCAAGGAACGCTCGATCGTCCTGCGCCGCTGGTACGACCTGATGATGGAGAATGCGGACGACCTCGCTACCGTCCTCACCGCCGAAATGGGCAAGCCGCTGGCCGAAGCGAAGGGCGAGATCGCCTACGGCGCCAGCTTCGTCGAGTGGTTCGCCGAGGAGGCGAAACGCGTCTACGGCGACGTGATCCCGGAGACGCAGGCCGGCCGGCGGATCGTCGTCCTGAAGCAGCCGGTCGGGGTGGTCGCGTCGATCACGCCGTGGAACTTCCCGAACGCCATGATCACCCGCAAGGTCTCGCCGGCGCTCGCGACCGGCTGCACGGTGGTGGCCAAGCCCGCCGCGATGACGCCGCTCTCGGCGACCGCGCTCGGGGTGCTGGCGGAACGCGCCGGAATTCCCGCCGGCGTATTCAACGTGGTAACGTCGAGGAAGTCGCGGGAGATCGGCGGCGAGTTCTGCTCCAACCAGAAGGTTCGGAAGCTGACCTTCACCGGATCCACGGAAGTGGGGCGGGTGCTCATGCGCCAGTGCGCCGACGACATCAAGAAGATCAGCCTCGAACTCGGCGGCAACGCCCCGTTCATCGTGTTCGACGACGCGGACGTCGAGGCCGCGGTCGAGGGCGCGATGCTGAGCAAGTTCCGCAACGCCGGGCAGACCTGCGTCTGCGCCAACCGGATCTACGTCCAGGACGGCGTCTACGATTCCTTCGCCGCGCGGCTTTCCGAGCAGGTTGGGGCGCTTTCGGTCGGGGACGGGTTCGGCGACGGCGTGAACCAGGGACCGCTGATCGAGCCGGCCGCGGTCGAGAAGGTCGAGGAGCACGTGAACGACGCCGTCGGCAAGGGCGCCCGGGTGCTGCAGGGCGGCGGCCGCCACGCGCTGGGCGGAACCTTTTTCGAGCCGACCGTTCTCGCCGACGTCGACCGGGACATGCTGGTGACGCGGGAGGAGACCTTCGGACCCGTCGCGCCGCTCTACCGGTTCTCGGACGAGGACGACGTCATCGAACAGGCGAACGACACCGAATTCGGCTTGGCGGCGTATTTCTACGCCCGCGATCTCAAGCGGGTGTGGAAGGTCGCCGAGCGACTGGAATACGGCATCGTGGGGATCAATTCCGGAATCATCTCGACCGAAGTCGCGCCCTTCGGCGGCATGAAGCAGTCGGGTCTCGGCCGGGAAGGCTCGAAATACGGCGTGGAGGACTTCCTCGAGGTCAAATACCTCTGCATGGCCGGCGTCTGAGCGCGCCGGCCGCCTGAGCGGCCATGCTTTTCGGGAGGAAGCGGCTCGCCGAAGCCGAGCGGCTGGCGCGCTGGCGCCGCCCGGACGCCTGTCTGGTGGTCATGGCGGCGGGCATGCCGTTCGCCTTCGCCGTGTGGATGGCGCTGCTCAACAATTTCGTGGTGGAGGCGGCGGGGTTCGACGGCTCGGACATCGGCTGGGTTCACACCGTCCGCGAAATCCCGGGCTTTCTGGCGGTCGCCGCGCTCCTGCTCCTCCTGTTCGTCCGCGAGCAGGCGCTGGCCATCGCGTCGCTCCTGCTCCTGGGTTGCGCGGTTGCCGTGACCGGCCACTTTCCGTCCTTCTGGGGCATTTGCGTCACCACCATCCTCGGCTCGATCGGCTTTCACTATTACGAAATGGTGAACCAGTCGCTGCAGCTGCAGTGGCTCGACCGCGACCGTGCGCCGAGGGTGCTGGGCTGGATTCTCAGCGCCGGCGCGGCCGGCAGCCTGGTCGCCTTCGCTTCCATCGTCCTCACCTGGAAGACGTTCGAACTGGCCTACACCACCGTCTATCTCGCCGGCGGCGCGGTAACCGTCCTCGTCGCGTTGTTCGTGCTCTTCGCCTATCCCCGGATCGAGGCGCCGGTGCGCCAGCGCACCGGTCTCGTCCTTCGGCGCGCGTACTGGCTCTACTACGCGCTCGTGTTCATGGACGGCTCGCGGCGGCAGATCTTCGTCGTTTTCGCCGCCTTCATGATGGTCGAACGGTTCGGACTGCAGGTGCACGAGCTGACCGGGCTCTTCCTGGTCAATTATCTGGCCCATATGCTGGTGTCGCCGATGGTGGGCCGGTTCATCCAGCGCTTCGGCGAGCGGCTCGCCCTGAATATCGAGTATGCCGGCCTCATGGCCGTCTTCGCCTGTTACGCCCTGGTCGGCGATCCGTTCTGGGCGGCCGTCCTCTACGTCGTCGACCACCTGTTCTTCGCCATGGCCTTCGCCCAGCGGACCTACTTCCAGAAGATCGCCGACCCGGCCGACATCGCGCCCAGCGCCGCCGTTTCGTTCACCATCAACCACATCGCGGCGGTTTTCCTCCCGGCCACGCTCGGCTACCTGTACCTGGTCTCTCCCTCGGGCGTTTTCTGGCTCGGGGTCGGCATCGCGTTCGTTTCTCTGCTATTGTCGCTGCTCGTTCCGCGCCGTCCCCGACCGGGCCGCGAAACGGTCCTGTCCGGCCTCGGACAAGCGACGGTTTCGCGCTGACGGAACGTCGGAACGATCCGTCGCCAGACCATGCCCTTGCAGCAGAAGCGCAGCCTCATGCCCAAGATTACCTATATCGAGAGCGACGGGACCTCCCATACGGTCGACGTGCCGGAGGGGATCTCCGTGATGGAGGGCGCGGTCAACAACCTGGTGCCCGGAATCGTCGCGGATTGCGGCGGCGCCTGCGCCTGCGCGACCTGCCACGTATACGTGGACAAGGCGTGGGTGTCCCGGCTTCCGCCGGTGCAGGAACTCGAGGAGGACATGCTGGACTTCGCCTGGGGGCCCAACCCGCAACGCTCCCGTCTGTCCTGCCAGTTGTCGGTGACGCCGGATATGGACGGCCTCGTCGTGCACATTCCGGAGGAGCAGATCTGACCGAGGAGGATCCGGGCCGATGGACGAGGACTTTTTTCGGCCGGTCTCCGGCTTCGACCTCCCGAGGTTCGCCGGCGTCCCCACCTTTTTCCGCCTTCCGCACGTTCCGCCCGGCCATCCCCGGTTCGGCGACGTCGAAATCGGCGTGGTCGGAGTGCCCTGGGACGGCGGCACCACCAATCGCCCGGGCGCGCGCCACGGGCCGAGGAGCCTGCGCGATTCCTCCTCCATGATTCGCGCCCATCACCCGGTGTCCCGATTCGGCCCGTTCGAAGCGGTGCGCTGCGCCGACCTCGGCGACGTCGGGCCGAACCCGGTCAGCGTCGACGACACGCTCGTGCGGGTAGAGAATTTCTATCGGGAACTCGCTACGGCGGGAATCGTTCCGCTCACCCTGGGCGGCGACCATTTGATCTCGTTGCCGGTCCTGCGCGGGCTTCGCAGCCGGGAGCCGCGGCTCGGAATGATTCACTTCGACTCGCACACCGACCTGTTCCGGTCCTACTTCGGCGGATACCGCTTCACCCACGGCACCCCGTTCCGGCGTGCCGTCGAGGAGGAGCTGCTGGATCCCAGTCGCTGCGTGCAGATCGGAATTCGCGGCACAGCCTACGATTTCGAGGACATGGACTGGGGCAGGGAGCAGGGCGTCCGGATCGTCCCGGTCGAGGAGATGTTCGCGCTCGGCGCGGACGAGACGATGAACCTGGCGCTGGAAGTCGTCGGAGACGGTCCGATCTACGTGAGCTTCGACATCGACTTCCTGGATCCGTCCTGCGCGCCCGGCACCGGCACGCCGGAGATCGGCGGACCGGATACGGCCATGGCGCAGGCGATGGTGCGGCGTCTCTCCGGCCTGGACATTCGCGGCGTCGATCTGGTCGAGGTTTCGCCGCCCTTCGACCTGGGCGGCCTGACCGCCTGGGCCGGCGCGTCGATGGCGTTCGAATTGCTGTGCCCGCTGGCGGAAGCCGCACTGGGTCGACGTGGCGGATAGCGAGGAGAGGCGGACGATGCGCTTTCTGGTGTTGCAGCATATCCGGGCCGAGGGTCCGGGCGCGTTCTGTCCCATGATGGAGGCGGCCGGGATCGCCTGGGACACGGTGGAACTGGACGAGGGGGAGTCCGTTCCCGATCCGGACGGGTACGAGGCGATCGTCTCCATGGGCGGCCCCATGGACGTCTGGGAGGAGGACGAACATCCGTGGCTCCGGGAGGAGAAGGCGCTGTTGCGGAATTGGGTGATCGAACGGAAGCGCCCGTTCCTCGGCGTCTGTCTCGGCCACCAGTTGCTGGCGGACGCGCTCGGCGGCGCGTGCAGGAAGATGCCCGCGCCGGACGTCGGAATAACCCGGCTCGAGGTCACCGGCGCGGGGCGGCGCGACCCGCTCTTCTCCCGGCTCGACGCAACGCTTCCCATGCTCCAGTGGCACGGCGTCGAGGTGCACGAGCTGCCGCCCGGCGCGGAGATTCTGGCCCGCTCGGAGGCTTGCGGCGTCGAGGCGTTTCGGGTCGGAGCGAACGCCTACGGAATTCAGGGACATGCCGAGGTGACCCCCGAGACCGTCGAGGAATGGGCCGGCATTCCCGCCTACGCGACGGCGCTCGAGCGAACCCTGGGCGCGAACGCGCTTCCGGAGTTCAAGTCTCGCTGCGCCGCCGTGATGCCGGCGTTCGAACGGACCGCCGCGGCTCTCTTCGAGGGATTCCTCGGCCTGGTACGGGAGCGCTAGTCCGGTGTACACGCGCCCGCATCCGACCCTGCCGCGCAGCACCGTCTGGTCCGAGGCGGGTATGGCGGCCTCGTCGCATCCGGCGGCGAGTCTCGCCGCAGTCGACATTCTGCGCGCGGGCGGCACCGCGATGGACGCGGCCGTCGCCGCCCATCTCGTGCTCGGCGTGGTGGAGCCCATGTCCACCGGTATCGGCGGCGACGCGTTCTGCCTCTATGCGCCGCGCGGCGTAGGGGAGCCGGTGGCGTTCAACGGCTCCGGTCGGGCGCCGGAAGGGCTGACGGCGGCGCTTCTCCGGGAGCGCGGGTTCGGCGAAGTGCCGTCCGAGGGTGCGCATTCCGTGACCGTGCCCGGCGCCGTCGACGCGTTTTGCCGGTTGCACGATAAGTACGGGCGACTGGAACGCGAGCGGGTCTTCGCACCGGCGATCGCGTTTGCGGAAGAGGGATACGCGGTGGCGCCGGTGGTCGCGCGGCTATGGGCGCGCGAGGCGGAAAAGCTGCGCCGGAGCGAGGAAGCAGCGCGGAGGTTCCTGCCCGACGGGCACGCGCCCCGGGCCGGAGACCGCATGCGCAACCCGGCGCTCGCCGCGTCGCTGCGCGATATCGCAAGAGAGGGACGCTCCGTCTTCTACGAGGGCTGGATCGCGGACGATCTCGTCCGGGCGCTGCGATCGCTGGGCGGCTTCCACGACGGAGCGGACTTCGCGTCCCATAGCGGGCAGTACGTCTCGCCCATCTCCACCGAGCTCGCCGGGTACCGGGTCTACGAGTGTCCGCCGAACGGGCAGGGGCTGATCGCACTCCTGATGCTGAACGTCCTTTCGGGGTTCGACGTCGCGGGTATGGACCCGCTCGGCGCCGACCGCCTCCACCTGACGCTGGAGACGGGCCGACTCGCGTTTCGGGAGCGGGCGGCCCATATCGCCGATCCGGATCGGGCCCGCGTTCCGGTGGCCGAGCTTCTGTCCGCGGATCATGCGGAAGCGTTGCGCGCCTGCATCGATCCGACTGCCGCAATGCGGGAGCTGCCGCCCGCGCAGCTGCCGAAACGCCAGGACACCGTGTACGCCTGCGTCGTCGACCGGGATCGCAATGCGGCGAGTCTGATCAGTTCGCTCTACCACAGCTTTGGCTCCTGCGTAGTGGGACCCAAATCCGGCATCGCGCTGCACTGCCGGGGAAGCGGATTCGCTCTGACCCCCGGGCATCCCAATTGCCTGGCGCCGGGCAAGCGCCCCATGCACACCATCATTCCGGGCATGCTGGCGAAGGACGGCCGTGCGGTCATGCCGTTCGGCGTGATGGGCGCGGACTACCAGCCCTGGGGGCATGTCCACGTGTTGCAAAATCTCCTGCTCTACGGAATGGAACCGCAGGAGGCGCTGGACCTTCCCCGATACACCCATGACGGTGGCGTTGCGCTGACGGAAGAGGGCGTGCCGGAGGCGGCGGTTCGCGAACTCGGACGGCGGGGGCACCGGGTAGCGACCGCGCCCGAGCCGCTGGGAGGCGGTCAACTGATTCGGATCGACTGGGAGCGGGGCGTCCTGGCCGGCGCGACCGAACCGCGAAAGGACGGCATCGCTCTCGGCTATTGATCCGGAAGGCGGACCCGGAGCCTCCAGCTTCCAGTTTGCTCCAGCGCCTTCTTCGCGGTCTCGCCGAACCGGGCGCCCGGGAAAAGGCTCGATGCCCGTCCGTCTCGTCTCCGATACAAGGCGGCTCGACCTCTTGACGGTCTCTATTGGGCGAGTGAGTTCGACGGAATTTTGCGCATCTCCCCAAACGAATAGCCTGCCGCGGCCGTGATCCCGCCTCCCGACAGATGAAGCGAGCCGGAAATCCGGTGGGGAAGATTGGGACACTGCCGGCGTTCCGCCTGACGAGCGAAGGCGTGACTTGCCCGGTCGTTGCTGGAGCGTTGCCGGTCGAGCGGCGATTGGGGACCGTGCCGGGGCGCCATGCGCCCGTCGCTCAGCTGGCGCGACGGCGCGCGGGCGGTCTGGGCGGACGGCCCGCGAGCGATGTCGTATCGGCGTACGGCTGGGCCCGTCTCGTTCGACTCCTTGTCCGTTGCCTCCGGGGCAGCGTCCGACCGCCGACCCGCGTATCCGGGTTCGAACGCTCAGTCCGGCAGAAGGGCCCACGCGCTTGACGAGACGCGAAGGCCGGTTCGGAATCAGGGGCCGATACCGGCATCGCGGAGCCGTTCCCGGGCACCGTATCGCCTCGTCAGGCTGCAACGCTGCACGCCGGACTCGGTTCCTACGTCGGCAGCGTCCGAGTTCCAATAATGAAGGGCCAGGGGGTATCGGGCGCTGCAATTGGCTGCTGAATGTATGGCCATTCGCACCATGGTACCGGCATGCCGTAAGGCGGGCATCTGTGTTGGTGGGGGTCAATCCCCGCCGGAGCCATGACTGCGGCAATGCCGGAAATCTCGGATTGCGTGACGCTCGGCCCTGAGTTGGTTCCAAGTGAACCGAGCGGTCCGCCGGTCACCATGGGCAGCGCCAGCAGTATCGCCAGCGAAGCCGCGAGCCCAACGCCGCGAAGAGCGGTTCGCACGCATCGCATGATTCGGTCTCCTTCTTCGTGCTCCGCGAGGCGCACCGGACGTACGCCTCTTGGAGTACCAGCATACGCCATGGCGCCAACCCCAATAATGGCGAAACGGCGCGAAGAATAGAGAGATCAAGGGCCCGGTCGCCTCGGCGCCGCGGGTCTCGGAGATGCGCGTCAGTCCGCGCCCGAGCGATTGAGTTGTGAGTCCAGTTCTCTATGTCGTCCAACTCGCGCTTCCGCGCGTGCGGAGTCATCGCGCCCGGATTCCGGTGCTCCACGTTCGAGAAGCTCGAACGGCAGCCAGACCGAGGATCCGGGTTACCGACCCGTGGGCGAACCGGCGACGCTACTCGCGATTCGAAATCGTATGCGATCGCTTCGGAGGATGTCTATGCGCACCGTCTCTCTCACGACTGCCAGGCGGGAGTTCTCCAGGCTCGTCGAGGAAGTCGAGAAGGGCGAGAGTATCCAGATTACCCGACGCGGCCGCCTGATCGCCAAGCTGCTGCCCCTTTCGCCCGCCAGGATGTCCTAACTCGAGTGGGAGGCGGCCGATCGGCGAATGACCGCCCAACTTCGTACAGGAGTCTCGCTTGGCGGTCTCAGGGTCAGGCGGTACGAGCTCTACTACCGTTAGGGGGCCGCTTCACGTTCGAATCCGGCATCCTCGCCTGTCTTGCGGCGTCGCTGCGACAAGGGTCCGTCGACGCGACATGGGGCGCTGTCAGCCTTTCGCCTGACAAGTGATGGCGTGACTTGCCCGGTCGTTGCGGGAGCGTTGCCGGTCGAGCGGCGATAGGGGACCGTGCCGGGGCGCCATGCGCCCGTCGCTCAGCTGGCGCGACGGCGCGCGGGCGGTCCGGGCGGACGGCCCGCGAGCGATGTCGTATCGGCGTACGGCTGGGCCCGTCTCGTTCGACTCCCTGTCCGTTGCCTCCGGGGCAGCGTCCGATCGCCGATCCTCGCATCCGGGTTCTGTCGAACGTTCAATCCGGCAGATGGGCCCTCGCGCGGTCGAGACGCGAGGGCCGGTTCGGAATCAGGGACCGACATCTTCGTTTTGGAGCCGATCCAGGCTTCCGTATCGCCTCGACAGGCTGCAGCGCTGCACGCCGGGATCAGTTCCTACGTCGGCAGCGTCCGAGTTCCAACGATGAAGGGGAAGGGCGTGTCGGGCCCTGCAATCGGCCGCTGAATGTACGGCCATTCGCTCCATGGTGTCGGCAAGCATTCAGGCGGGCATTCGTCGTCAATCCCCGCCGGAGCCATGACCGCGGCTACGCCGGAATTCTCGGATAGCGTGACGCTCGGCCCGGAGTCGGTTCCGAGCGGTCCGCCGGTCACCATGGGCAGCGCCAGTAGGATCGCCAGCGAAGCCGCGAGCCCAACGCCGCGAAGAGCGGTTCGCACATGTCGCATGATTCGGTCTCCCTCTTTGTGCCTTGCGAGGCGCACCGTACGTACGCCTCTCCGAGTCCAAGCATACGCCATGGCGCCACACCCAATAATGGCGAAATGGCGCGAACAATAGCGAGGTCATGGTTCCGGTCGCCGCAGCGCCGCGGGTCTCGGAGATGCGCTTCAGTCCGCACCGAAGCGATCGAGTCACGCGATGGATCGATATCGTATCGGCGACGCTTCGACGCTTCGCCTTGCAGGTTGTGAGTCCTGTTCTCTTTGTCGTCCGAATCGCGCCTCTGCGCGTGCGGAATCGTCGCGCCCGGATTCCGGTGCCCCGCGTTCGAGAAGCTCGCAGGGCAACCAGACCGAGGATTCGTTTTGCCGACCCGCAGGCGGACAGGCGGCGTTCGCGATTCGAAGTCGTATACGATCGCTTCGGAGGAAGACTATGCGCACCGAATCTCTCACGACTGCCAGGAAAGAGTTCTCCAAGCTCGTGGAGGAAGTCGAGAAGGGCGAGAGTATCCAGGTAACCAGAGGCCGCCTGTTCGCTACGCTGCTGCCCCACACGCCCGACAGGATGTCCGAACTCGAGTGGGAGGCGGCCTATCGGCGAATGATGGCCCAACTTCCTAAGGGTGTCTCGCTCGGCGGTCTGAGGGTCAGGCGGGACGAGCTCTACGGCCGTTTGGGGGCCGCTTCACGCTCGAACCCGGCATCCTCGCCTGTCTTGCGGCGTCGCTGCGACAAGGGTTTGTCGACGCGAGACACCCGCGCGTCTGCGGATCGGACCCGCGACGGCGGGTCGCACTCGGCAGTGCGCCGCAGCGTCGAACTTGAGGCGGTCGTCGCCGGCGGATTGGGACCCCTCGGAGCTGGAGGCGCTGTCCTTTCCCCGCGAGAGCGTCGGTCGGCGGACCGCCCGGTTCCGGACCGGGAGGACATCGAATCGGCGATGCGCGGCACGCGGCGGACGGCGCGGCAGGAGCGCTTCGATGCGGCCGAGGCGGGCGGACGTCGGTCCCGTGGGTTGCGGCCCGCTCCGTTCGCCGCGGTCGCACTACCGCTACGGTCGGTCGCGAAAGCGTTCGGTGGATTCGCGTCAGGAGCCTTGGGTCATTTCGGCCGAGGAATTTGTCCGAGATTGCGCGACTTGTTGAACTCCCTGAGCCGGGCGAAGACGTCCACGTCGAGCTGGCGGTAGACGTCGAGTATGTCGAACAGCACCCAGTTCTCGCGGATCAGCCCGTCTTCCAGCCGCCAGAAATCAAGGGATTTCATGGTGATGCGGCGCCCGGCCGGCGCAATTCCCATCCATCCGCCGCGGCTGACGGTTTGCATCATGTTCGGCCATCCCGTCACGCCGGCGTAGTTTCCGTCGGCAAAGAAGTGGGAGCGGGTCCGAGCGCCGTACTGGCCGCGGTCCGGCATCGCGCTCAGGAAGGGAATCTGGTGCCAGTCGCGAAACCCCGCGATGCCGCGTCCGGTGCCGACGCCCGCCGGGCCGTACCAGTTCATGCGGGGATGCCAGAACCGCTCCAGTTCCATGACCTCCGGCCCCCCGCCCAGCGGGTGACGGGACATGCAGTTCAGCATATTGACGACATGGGAACGGGTGGCTTCGCTGGTTGCCGCGTCGTACGGGCCGGGCACGAGGCCGTCCGACGTCGCCGGAGCGGGAACGTGCCACTCGCGGCCGAGCGACGGCGCCATGGGCCAGGCGCCGGCCTGCATCATCACTTCCGGAACGTCCCAGATCGCCTGGAACTCGACCGCCTTGCCGTCCTCGATTCGGAAAAACTCGTGAAAGCGCATCGTCGCCTGATGCCCGGTCGGCGGAATGTCCAGCCAGGGACCTGCGAAGACGCCGGTGTAGTAGCCTCCGCAGCCCACCCACTCGGCGCCGTCCTCGTCGGCGCCGGCCATGACGATGTAGTCGCGGCGCTCCAGGTCGGGCCAGGCCGCGAGCAGGTCCCGATACGCGGTGTCGTAGAACCTCTCCGTCCCTTCGGTGACGTCGAACGGATGGCAGAGTCGGAACACGGCGTCCGTGGCGCAGACCGCCTCGAGCGCGGCGCGAACCCCGGATTCGTCAAAATCGTACATGGCCGCACGCAGCGGTGCGATTCTGGCCTTGTTCCTCGTCGGCGCGTCTCCCATCGGTCGCGACCTCTCGTTTAGGCGTTGGCGGGGAGGGGTCGAGACCGGGGAGCCGGGAAATACCGGCCGCGGCGGGACTTCCTACCCCTCTGCGTGTAGCCCTCTCAGGCCCGGTTTGCAATTCTTGCGCCTGCCGCTGCCGTGTAGTCTTGCCGCCGCGCCATGAAGCCGTCCGCCAGAGCGCGCAGCGGCTCTTGCGATAACCGCTGCGGCTCAGTCGGTCGCCGGGGCCGCTCGAACGGGAGCGGCCTCTCCGTCGGCGAGGCGTTCCCGAATCTGCTCGACCAGCCAGCCGTGAACCCGGCTTTGCGCGTCTCTGGCATGGCGGACGGCGCTGATGGGAAAGGCGCCGCCTTCGATCGGCAGGGGCGCGGTCTGAAGGTTGAACCGTCGGGCGTTCATGTCGGCGATTCGGGACGGCAGGAAGGCGACGATGTCTGACTGCTCCAGAATCGCCAGCGCCGGGTAGAGCGACGGTACCGTCGCGACGACGTGGCGCTGGAGGCCCCGCGCCTGCAGCAGGTGATCGACCATGCCCTTTACCATGCCGCCGGGCGAGACCAAGAGGTGTTTCTCCTGCGCGAAGTCCTCGAGCGACGGCACCCCGCGGAACAGGCGGTGCCCGCGCCGGGCTGCGATGACGTAGCGTTCCGCATACAGGGTCTCCGAGACGAAGGAGGCGGACGCCGCGTTTCCCGGAGGCAACTCGTAGAACCCGAGCGCAAGGTCGACGTTGCCGTTGACGAGTCCGTGAAGCGCTTCCGCGCCCGACGACGGGAGCCCGACAATCTGGACGAACCCCTTCGAGTCTCCGATGTCCGCCACCAGCTGCGGCAGAATGGTCGCGAGTTCGTAATCGAAGCCGGCGACACGCAGGACCACTTCTCCGCTGTCCCGGTCGAAAGCCGGCGGATCGTGCAGCGATTCGTTGATCAGCCGGAGGATTCGCCTCACCTTCGGCTCCAGTTCCCGGGCGACCGCCGTCGGCTCGAACCCGTGCGCCTTCCGCAGGAAGAGGGGGTCGCGGTACAGCACGCGCAGCCGCTTCAGCGCATGGCTGACCGCAGGTTGCGTCATCCCCATCTCGTCGGCGACACGCGTTGCCTTCCGATGCCGCATCAGGCCGAGAAAGATCATCAGCAGCGTGGCGTCGACCAGCTTTGGATTACTGGGCGTTATATGTCTCATAAAGCGATTTCATTACCGCTGAATTCACCGGGAGTCTACACTCCAGGCCGAACGGCGGTCGTCCGTTCTGGACGGCCGCAGGACAAGGAGGAGACGATCATGTTTCTGAAACGAATTCTGTGCGCCGCCGCCGTCGCGCTATTCGCGACCGGGGCGCATGCCGGCTGTGCGTTCGAAAACCAGACCACGGTCCGGATGCTCTCGGCGAGCTTTCCGGCCTGGGTCGGCGTGACCGAAGCGATGAAGGAATGCGGCAACGTCGAAGCCGAGCTCAACAACGAGTTCCTCGAGAAAATGAAGGAAGGCTTCGCGGCAAGTCCGCCCCTCTACCATATCGGCGGCCTGTACGGGACCGCGATCATTCCGCTCATGGACGCCAAGCTGATCCGTCCGCTCGACGAACTGGTGGAACGGCACGGCCAGAACCTGCAGCAAAACCAGCTCATCCGGGTCGACGGCGAGATCATGGCCATCGCCATGATGGTCAACGCCCAGCACCTCATGTATCGCGAGGACATCCTGAACGATCTCGGAATTGCGGTGCCCACGACCTATGTCGAGTTGCTCGATGCGGCGGAGAAGATCCAGGAGTCGGGCAAGGTCGACTACGTGTTCGGAGGCAACTTCAAGACGCTCTGGCTGGAATTCGTCAACATGTATCTCGGCTACGGCGGACGCTTCTTCGACGAAGCCTGGAACCCGACGATCTCCAACGACGAGGGCGTAAAGTCGCTGGAAATGCTGAAAGCGGTGACCGCCTACATGGACCCGGAATACCTCGTCAGCGACACGACCTACACGGCGCAGCAGTTGCAGCGGGGCAGGATCGCCATGGCGACCCTCTGGGCCTCCCGCGCCCAGGCGATGGACGACCCGAACGAGTCGGAGGTCGTGGGCCTGGTCAAGCCCGCCTCGGCCCTGGCGCCGGAAGAAGGCCTGATCCCGGCCGCGACGCTCTGGTGGGACGGAATCGTGCTGGCCTCCGGCATCGGCGACGAAGAGGCCGAGCAAGCGTTTCGCGTCGCCATGGAGGGTCTCGACGAGGAGATGGTCCAGGCGAACAACGATGCGGCGATCTGGCTGGTGAAGGGTTACGAGGCCGGCCAATACGCGGCAGGCGCCGCGGCGACGGCGGCCAACGGGGCGAAGCCCTATCCGGCCAGCACCCAAATGGGCCTGATGCAGACGGCGATCGCGAACAATATCGCCTCCTTCTTCAAGGACGAGCGGGACGCTGCGGCGACGCTCGCCGCGATGGAGGCGGACTACGTGGTTTCGGCCAAGGAAGCGGGAATCCTGCAATAGCGGGACGAGAGCGCAGTGCGGGACGGGCGTGAAGGGAGCCCGTCCCGCCGAACGTCATCCGGAGGATCGGACCTGAGCCACGAACGCCTGCGGGAGCGGGCCTGGCGCCTGGCGACTGCGCTGGAGCCGCCGGACGGCCTGCTCGACCGAACGCTCGCGTTTCACGGCCCGGAGCCGGTCGGCCCGGTGATCGGCGCCGACGCGTATCGCGGGCGCGTGGTCGAGCCGTTGATGCGCGCTCTACCGGATGCCCGCAAGGAGCCGTACCTGTTCCTTGCCGGCGAGTATCGGGGCGGTTTCTGGGCGGCCGCAACCGGAAACCTGGTCGGCACGATGCGCGCGCCATGGGCCGGAATTCCGGCGAGCGGCGAGACGCGAAGTCTTCGCTTCGGGGAATTCTACCGGTTCGACGGCGACCGCATCTGCGAGATTCGTTGTCTCTACGACATTCTGGGGCTGGCCGCGCAATCCGGCATCCGCCTGCTGCCGCCCTTCGGCGGCGCAGACGGCATTCCGCCCGGGTCGCGACGCGTCTCCGCTCCGAGGGAGGACGCGGCGGGTCCGGCCGACACCGAACATACCTTCCGTCTCGTGAAAGACATGCTGGAGGGGTGCAATCGCCTGGTCGGGAGCGATCTGGCGAGCCAGGGCATGGAGCGGTACTGGTGGCCGGACATGGTCTGGCACGGACCCTGGGGCATCGGTTCCGCCTACGGACTGGACGCGTTCTTCGAGCACGCGCAGGGGCCTTCCGTTCGGGCCTTTCCGCATCGCAGGGGCGCTTGGCCGAAGACTTGCTACATCGCGGAGGGACGGTTCGCCGCGCAAACGGGCTGGCCCTCGCTCGTCGGCGTGTTCAACGGCGAGCCGTTTCGCGGAATACGACCGACTGGGGGTCCCATCGGCCAGAACGTCATGGACTTCTACGTGCGTGACGGCGACCTGATCGCCGAGAACTGGGTATTGATCGACCTGGTGAAGTTCGGGCTGGATTGCGGGGTCGATCTCATGGCGCGCATGCCGGAAGATCCGAGCCTGCCGACGGGAGCGTAGGGCGTCCCATGCCGGCGCGGACCTTCGCATGGTTCGTCGGCCCCTCCGTCTTCGTGATGATCGCGTGCATTGCCTTGCCGCTGGCGTCCGTCCTCGTCCAGAGTTTCTACGTCACCTCGCCGATCTTCGAGACGGTCGAGGTCGAAACCTGTACGCCCGGCTTCGGGACCGAGATATGCACGACGGAGGCTCGGACGCGGCCCATCACGGACGAGCATGGCGAAGTCGTGACCCGCACCCGCTACGTCGGCTGGCAGAGCTACGCCAACGTGCTGAACGTCGACGAGGCGTTCGCCGCCCTGCGGGAAGGGCAGATCCGGGAGTTCCTGCTGATCGACTTCTGGAAGGCGTTTCGCTTCACGCTCACGTTCACCTTCGTCACCCTTCCGGTCATGCTCGTGGCCGGACTCGGCCTGGCGCTCGCGGTCAACATGGCGTCGGCGCGCTTGCGCGGCCAGATCATCTTCGTCTCGCTCCTGCCGTTCATCATCACCCCGGTTATCGGCGCTCTCTCGATCCGATGGCTCTTCATCGGGGACGGGATCCTGACGTCGCTCATCGAATGGTGGCTGGAGCGCGACATCGCGATGTTCGCGCAGGCCTGGACGATCGAGATCCTGATCCTGTTCTATCGCGTGTGGCATGTCGCTCCCTTCGCCTTCGTGGTGTTCTATGCGGGGCTGCAGACCGTCAACCAGGATACGGTCGAGAGTGCCGTGATCGACGGCGCGAGCCGCTTCCAGAGGCTGCGCTACGTGGTGCTCCCTCATTTGATGCCGCTGGTCGTGTTTCTGTCGGTCATTCACCTGATGGACAGCTATCGCGTCTTCGAGGAAATCGTGGGCTTCGCGGCCGAGAGCCACGTCATATCGCTGCAATGGCTGACCTACGACTACCTGACGCCGGACGACGCCGGCAACCGCTTCATCAGCAGGGCGTCTGCCTCGGCGATGCTGACCATGGTCGGCATCGTCGTCATCCTCATCTTTCCGCTGCGTCGAACCTGGCGCGACTACTACGGCAGGGCGGGCTGACATGTCCGTCTCACGGGCACTTCGGCCGTCCCTGACGCTGCGGGCGTTCGCCTTCGGCTGGCTCGGCGTCTGGTGCCTGATCGCCGCGTTTCCGATCTTCTGGATCACGGTCATGAGCCTGAAGGATCCGGTCGACGCGTTCTCGGCCAATCCGCTCGTCGTCGTCTTCGGCGACGCGACGCGGGAAACCGGCATCGGCATTTCCGCCTTCGGCCTCGCGACGGTCCTGGGCGCAGGCTGGGGCGCATGGCGGAGCGCGACCCGGACTCTGCCGCGCTGGGCGGCCGGAATCGGCGCGACTTCCGGCCTCGCCGTCGGATGGGCCGTCGCGGTCCTTGCCTGGTCGATTCTGCTGGTGCTGACGCTTGCCGTCCTTGTGCCCGGCGTCGTGCGGCTGGTCGACCCGTGGCTCGGCCCGCTGGGGGCGCCGATCGTCGGGTTCACGGGCGAGCACTATCTGGCGGTCTGGGTAGAGGGCGAGTTCTACCGGAATTTCGTCAACTCCATGACCGTGACGGCCGGCGTTGTGGCGATCTCCCTGAGCATCGGCACGCTTGCGGGATTCGGCCTGGCGCGGTCGCGAATGAAGATCGCCTTCTGGATCCTGATCGCCGCGTTGGTTTTCCGGGCGCTTCCGCACTCGGTTCTGGTCGCCGGCTACCTTCCGGTCTTCGTCAATTCGGCCGAGATCCTGCGGCCGATTCTGGGCGACGCGGCGCCCACGCTGTACGGGCGTCCGCTCCCTGTCATTCTCGTCCTCGTCGCGATCAACCAGCCCTTCACCATCTGGATGCTGCGTTCCTTCTTCGCCAACATCCCGAGCGAACTCGACGAGGCCGCGCGGGTGGACGGGTGCACCTACTTCCAGGCCTTCCGGCTGGTCATCATTCCGGTCATGTGGCCGGGCGTGATCACCACCGGGCTGTTCAGCTTTCTTCTTGGCTACAACGACTTTCTGGTGACGTCGCTGCTCCTCGACGCACAGAACCAGACGATGGTTCCGGCGATCACCGGGTTCTTCAATCGGGAGACGACGTCGACCGACCAGGTTCGAGCGATCACGGCCGCGGTATCGATCACGGCGCCGCTTTTCTTCCTCGTGATGGCGTTCCAGCGGCAGATCGTCAGCGGCCTCACCGCCGGGGCCGTAAAGGGATGAGACGAGAGAGCGGGGTTCGGGGATTGGGAACAGTCGTTGGGACCGGGCGACGTTGATCCGGTCGCTGGTCGACGACGCTTCCGCGAACAAGAGGTTGGTGCTCGTGATGGACAATCTGAACGTTCATTCGCTGTCTTCCCTATACGAGTCGTTCGAGCCCGCCGAGGCGCGACGCATCGCCAAGCGCATCGGAATCCGCTTCACGCCCAAACGCGGCAGCTGGCTCAACATGGCCGAAATCGAGGTCGGCGTGTTGTCGCGCCAGTACCTGATCCGCCGCAACCCGGACCGGGAAACCCTGATCCGGGAAGTCGAAGCATAGGAAGCAGGGCGAAATCGCGAAATTTCCGCCTTCCAATGGAGGTTCACGACCGAAGACGCTCGGATCAAACTCCGTACGCTCTATCCCGCATTACAGTGATGTTGGACTACTAGAGCTATCGACTGTTGCCGTGATCGAATCAGTGTAGTAAGATCGGCCACGAGATCGGCCAAGCCAGCATTTGGGCTACGCAGAAGCCTAGTGTTTTTCGTAAGGTAGCGGCCTCATGACATCGGCCAGCACCGCCATCGCAGCGCCCAGCCGGATCGAGCCGGCCCGGCTAGAGACGACGTCGGAAGAAATTTCGGACGTCGTTGCCGATCTGTCTTCCGCAAGCGCTGTCCTGGGATCGAGGCTGCATCCGGCCACAGCCGGAAACCTGACTGGACTCGTGCGGCAAATGAACTGCTACTACAGCAACCTCATCGAGGGCCACGTCACCCGGCCGAGGGATATCGAAAGGGCGCTCGCCGGCGACCTCGATGGCGACGAAGAACGGCGCAACCTCCAGATCGAGGCTGCGGCTCATGTCCGCGTACAGGAGATGATTGATGGCCTCGCGGCCGAGGGCCAGCTGCGCGAGCCAGCGTCCGGCGAGTTCCTGCGCTGGTTGCACGCGGAGTTCTACCGCGATGCGCCGGAGGACATGCTCAATCTCAAGGCCGATCATGCCGAGATCCGAATGGTGCCGGGAGAATGGCGTTCTGCGCCGGAGCACGACGTTGCAGTCGGACGCCATATCCCGCCGTCAAGCCGTTTCGTCTCGTCCTTCATGGCGCACTTCGAGCGTCGTTATCGTTTCGAGGGAACAGGAACGGCATCGCGTATCCTCGCCATGGCGGCGGCTCACCACAGGCTGAACTACATCCACCCCTTCCCGGACGGGAACGGGAGGGTGAGCCGTCTCATGAGCCACGCTATGGCTCACCGGAGCGGCATCGGAGCAAACGGTCTCTGGTCTGTGTCGCGCGGTCTCGCCCGTGGCCTCGCTAGTCGTCGTGAGTACAAGTGCCGAATGGATGCTGCCGATACGCCGCGTCAAGGCGATCTGGACGGTCGCGGCAACCTCTCGCATCGCGCCCTTGTGGACTTCACGCTATGGTTCCTGAAGGTCTGTCTCGACCAGGTGACGTTTATGGCTGAACTTTTCGACCTCGACAATCTGGGTGGCCGCCTGAGCCGCTATGTCGAGCGCAGTCGTCTTAGGCCAGAGGCGTCGCGTCTGCTTCAGGTGACCCTGGTACGCGGTCAGATCGAGCGAGGCGAGGCATCCCAGATCACCGGCCTGCCCGAGCGCACTGCCCGTCGGGTGCTCGCCTCTGTCGTCGACATCGGCCTGCTTGCTTCGGAAAGCCCGAAGGGCCCCGTTTCACTGCGGTTTCCGGTCGACGCATTGGACGAGATTTTTCCGCGCCTCTACCCGGAGGCATGAACGGGTTGACAGGCGGGGACCCCAGCACCGGTACCATATTCGTCTGCGATGGGCCGCGACAGCCACAGGCAGGTCGTAAGCGTTCGTGTCCGACAGAGTGTCGTAGTTGAGCGTATTGCCATATCACATGTGTGGCTCGTGTCGGCGGCCCTTGGACACCGCTCCCATGCACCGTGATAGCGAAACGCCTACCGGACTGGAGATTCGGTTGGAACAGCACGGAGTTTGGCACAGGGAGCGGTACTGAGCGGCGAGAAGCCTCACCAATATCATGGGATATCATGCGCGACCGTGGGGCCTGTGCGCGTTCAGGATAACAGCCTTCACAATCTGGATGCTGCGTTCCTCATTCGCCAACATCCCGGGCGAACTCGACGAGGCATTGCGGGTGGACGGGTGCACCTACTTCCAGGCTCTCCGGTGTGGTCATTATTCGGGTCATGCGGCCAAGCGTGATCACCGCCGGGCTGTTCAGCTTTCTCCTCGGCTACAACGACTTTCTGGTGACGTCGTTGCTCCTCGACGCGCAGAACAAGACGTTGGTTCCGGCGATAATCGGTTTCTTCAATCGGGAGACGACCTCTACGGATCCGGTGCGCGCGATGCGCGATCACGGCTGCGGCATCGATCACGGCGCCGCTCCTCTTCCTCGTGATGGCGTTCCAGAGGCAGATCGTCAACTGCCACGCCGCCGGGGCCGTAAAGGGGTGAAGCAAAACAGAAGGGATCGCGCTTCGTTAGGTCGGCGCCGAGTGGGGCCGGATGCGCGCATCTCAATCCTTAGCCGGTCCCGAAGGAACTGCCGATCATCCCGCCATCACGTGCTCTCCTCAGAATCCGGGCCGCTCATTTTGGTTGCCAACGGCACCCCTGTCAAGATTCGCATGATCCCACTCTCTTCGATCGGTCCATTCTTCAATTCCTCCAATGCGCGATTCATCTGGTGGAACACAATAAATTGCAGGACGCCAAAGGCCTTGCTTTCCAAAGCATCCTTGGCTCGGAGTGCCTCGATCGTCGCAGGATCCTTGTCCTTGTCCGGCCATCCGTCCGCCATTGCGGACCAGCCGGGCCAGCAGCTCGCCAAGCGATGTACGTACCCGGGATGCAATGGTTGCTCACCGGCGCCGGGAATGGAGGTTGTCTTGCTGCCGTCCCTGAACCACGCTTGCACTATGCGCCCAATTAGCTCCCACTCGGACAGGCCGAGTTCCGAGAAGTCCCCGGCAGCCGCTCGATCCTTGGCGGTCTGCAGAGCACCTAATTGATCCTCGGGATAGAAAGTTTCAGGCGCGACGCCAAGAGCCGCGGCGATCAGGGAGAGCGTTTCCGCAGTGGGATCGGTCCGGCCACTCTCAGTTCTCTGAATGGTGGCGACAGATAACGATCGGCGGCTTGGATTCCGGTCAGGTCCGAGCTGGTCAATTTTATCGCTCAGTTCCTGCTGAGACAGGCGAAGGCGCTGCCGTGTCTCCTTTATCCGTTCCCCGTCCGGCTTGAGCAGCGAGAATGCCATAAAGTGCCTCCGCTTAGACATTTACCATGGTTTGAGCGAACAGAATACCACAATTCGACGTGACTCTCAAGCTTGGGACTGGGCGGTGCAAGTGCAACTGGGCCGGCGCTCTTCGAATGGTAGCTGCAAGATAGAAGCGGACCGCGGCGTGTTCTTTCCGGGTAAGATCTAGGGCCAGCGAAAATTTTGCGCCGAGTAACAAGCACACGGCGTGCTTGATTGCTGACAGTCGTTGGTGTTTTCAATGACTCGGACGTCTTCCCAAACGACACAATCGAACATGGTGTGTAGGTGTTTTCGATCTATACGGACATGTCGTGTATGGCATTTCCCATTGACTCCACGAGCGGTGCGAGTCGGGAATGAAGGTTCTCAACGAGTCTGTCACTTCGACCCGAACCGTTCGGTGTCGAGAGAATGTCGCGGGTCGGGTTGCGCTTGTCGTCGGCGCGTGGGTCGATGGCCGCGGCGAGCGATTCGCGCTTGAATTACAGTACGCCAAATCGAGAGCTTCATCTCGTGCAGCATCGTCCCGTGCGTCCCCCACCGATGCCGATATTCCGAATAGTCAGGAACGGGGACATTCGGTAGGTGTGTTCGGTGGCTACGAAGGCCAATTCCGGAAGAGCGACGCGACGTGAGAGGGATGCGAATCGAGAGCGGTTGGCTATCGGGACCGAGCGAGGGCCGACTGATACCGAAACGACCTGTTGCGATGGAATCGCAGCAGCAATCGACGACGACGGAAGTGTTCGAGCCAGAACGAAGGCAGAAAATTGCGCTGTCTTCGGAAACTCGGCTCCTCCGCCGTCGACATCCCCGGCTTCGGTTCGTTCCGGGTCCTGATCAGCCTCACCGTGTTGGATCGGGATGGGTCGCTCCAGTAGTTCTGGATCCGCCTCAATTGACACGCCAGACGGGCGGCGACGGCAATCCGGTCCACAGGCTGGCCTATGTACCGGCGAAGGGCGTAGAAAGGGCGCCGTCGCCCGATCCGGTCCGGCGGTCTGCCGGTCCGCGTGACCGCGCACGGCCGCCGGTCTCCTGCGCTTCGTCACATGCAACCACAAGCATCTCGCGATACGCACGAATGGGCCGTTCGGGTCGATGGCTGTTGGGTGCGGGCGGGTCTGCGATAGACGTCAGATGAGGCCGTGCGGGACGCGATCCGGTGCCATAGGAGCTATGTCTGGAGCCTTGCGCGACTAGCGTGAGTCGGAAGCATGCGAATCTGCTTCCGGTTGTGGGGAAGCACCGCCGCCGATGGGCTGCGCACGGCCCGGTGTATTGCGGAGCCGCAGCGTTCCGACCGCCCAGCTACGACGTTGGATCGCACGGCGGCTCGGCGCAGATCAGGTTCCGGTCGCCGTATGCGTTGTCGATTCGGGAGACTGGCGGCAGGTATTTCGCTTCCGGCCGAACCCTGCCCGGAAACAGCGCACGGTTGCGGGAATAGGAATGCGACCAGGGTTCTTCCAGCGCCTCGCTCAGGGTATGCGGCGCGTTGACCAGCGGGTTGTCGTCGCGCGGCCACTCCCCCGACTCCACCCGCCCCATTTCCTCGGCAATGTCCAGCATCGCGTCGCAGAAACGGTCAAGCTCCGCCTTCGCCTCGCTCTCCGTTGGCTCCACCATCAGCGTGCCGAGCACCGGCCACTCCATGGTGGGCCCGTGAAACCCGTGGTCGATCAGACGCTTCGCTATGTCTTCAGCCGTCACGCCCGAGCGCTCCCGCCACTGCCGGGGGTCGAGAATGCATTCATGCGCCACCAGCCCCTCGCTGCCGTGAAACGCGGTCGGGAAGACGGACTCGAGCCGCCGCGAAATATAGTTGGCGCTCAGCATCGCGACCGCGCTGGCGCGGCGGAGTCCGTCGGCGCCCATCATGCGCAGATACATCCACGTGATCGGCAGGATGCCGGCCGAGCCGAGCGGGGCACCGGAGACTGAGCCTTCCGTGCCTTCGACGAAAGACCCGGGCAGATAGGGCGCCAAGTGGGACTTCACGCCTACCGGTCCGACGCCGGGTCCGCCGCCGCCATGGGGAATGCAGAACGTCTTGTGCAGGTTCATGTGGCACGCGTCGGCGCCGAAGTCGCCCGGTCGCGCGATACCCGCCATGGCGTTGAGATTGGCTCCGTCGAGGTAGACCTGTCCGCCCTGGGCGTGAACGATGTCGCAGGTCCGGTGAATGCCGCCTTCGAAGACGCCGCGGGTCGAGGGGTAGGTGATCATGCAGGCGGCGATCCGGCCCTCGTGTTCGCCGACCTTGCGCTCCAGATCCGCGACGTCGATCTCCCCGCTCTCCAGGCTCGCCACCACGACGACGTCCATTCCGGCCATGTTCGCGCTGGCCGGGTTGGTCCCGTGCGCCGAGTCCGGAATGAGGCACACGTCCCGTCCGGTTTCGCCCCTGGCGTCGAGATAGCGCCGAATGGCCAGCAGCCCCGCATACTCGCCCTGGCTTCCGGCGTTGGGTTGCAACGACACGGCGTCGAATCCGGTGATCTCGCACAACCACCGCTCGATGTCGTCCGCGAGGCGTCGATAGCCCTGCATGCAGCGCGCCGGCGCGAACGGGTGGATGTCCGAAAACTCCGGCCACCCCACCGGCTCCATCTCCGCGACCGCGTTCAGCTTCATCGTGCAGGAGCCGAGCGGAATCATGGTCCGATCGAGTGCCAGGTCCATGCGCGCGAGCGATTGCAGATAGCGCATCATCGCGGTCTCGGAGCGGTATTCGCGAAAGGCGGGCTGGCTCAGGAATTCGCCCGGGCGCCGCGCCTCGCGCAGGATCGGCGCACTCTCGGCCGGAACGTCCAGCCCCAGAACGGAACCGATCCGCATCAGGTCGCCGTCGGTGCAGGTCTCGTCGAAGGCGAACGCGACGCCGTCGCCGCCGCATCGGCGCGCCAGAATTCCGCCGTCTTCCAACGCCTGAAGCGTTCGATCCGGATCGTCGGTGCGGACGACCACCGTATCGAACAGCGTCCCGTCCGTGCAGAGCCGTTGCCGCTCCCGGGCGGCGGACGCGAGGCGCGCGGCCAATCCGTGAACGCGCCGGGCGATGGCCTGCAATCCCTCCGGTCCGTGCCAGACTGCGTATGCGGCTGCCATGTTCGCGAGGAGCGCCTGTGCCGTGCAAATGTTCGACGTCGCCTTCTCCCGCCGGATGTGCTGCTCGCGGGTCTGCAGGGCGAGCCGAAGCGCAGGCCGGCCCTGACGGTCGAGAGAACGGCCGACGATTCGCCCCGGCATGAGACGAACGTGCTTGCGCGCGGTCGCCACGAAGGCGGCATGCGGTCCGCCGTTGCCCATGGGCACGCCGAAGCGCTGCAGCGATCCGACCACGATATCCGCGCCCCACCGGGCCGGCGGCTCGATCAGGGTGAGGGCGAGGGGCTCCGCCACCGCGACGACCAGCGCGCCGGCTTCCGTCGCGGCGGCGACGGCCGGCTCCGTTGCGCGATAGCAGCCGTCCTGACCGGGCCAGGCGAGGACGACCGCGGCCGTGTCCCCGTCAATGCGGTCGGCGGCGTCCGACGGATCCCGAGCCCAGGCCAGCTCCAGCCCGGCGCTTTCGGCGCGGGTTCGAAGGACGGCGGTGGTCTGCGGATTTAGATCGCTCGCGGCGACGATCCTCCGGCGCTTCCCCCGGAACGCGCGGTAGGCCATCGCCACGGCCTCGGCCGCCGCGGTCGCCTCGTCGAGAAGCGACGCGTTTGCGATTTCGTGACCGGTGAGCTCGCATACCAGGGTCTGGAAGTGGAACAGCATCTCCAGACGGCCCTGACTGATCTCCGGCTGGTAGGGCGTGTAGGACGTGTACCAACCGGGGTTCTCGAACAGGTGCCGCCGGACGACCGGCGGGGTTATGGAGCCGTGATAGCCCCAGCCGATCATGCTTCTGAGCGGAGCGTTTTGCGCGGCGATCCCGCGAAGTTCCTCGAGCGCCTCAGACTCGGACGCCGGCGGCGGCAGGTCGAGTGCCCGGTCCAGGCGGATGCGGGGCGGAACCGCCCGATCTACGAAGTCGTTCAGCGACGGAACGCCGACTTCCTCGAGCAAGGCATCGATCTCGTCAGGTCCGGGCCCGATATGGCGGTCGACGAAAGCGCCGGGCGACGTTGCGCCCATGATCAACTCTGTCCCACGCTCTCGAGGTAGGACGCCTCGTCGGACAGGATCTCCAGTTCCGCCTCGTCGGCGACGCTCATCCGGAAAAGCCATCCCTCGTCCAGCGGACTTCGGTTGACAAGCGACGGTTCGTCTTCGAGGGCCGGGTTGACCTCCGTTACCACCCCGCTGGCCGGAGCGAAGAGTTCCGAAGCGGCCTTGACCGATTCGAGAACCCCGACCTCCTCTCCCTGGCCGATTTCCTGGCCGACTTCCGGAAGCTCGACATACACGAGCTCCCCCAGCGAATCCTGCGCAAAATTGGATATTCCCACCGTCGCAGTATCGCCCGCAATCCGCAACCACTCGTGTTCCGCGGTATATCGAACCTCGGTCATTTCCTCCCGGCTCTCCAGTAATTGTGCGGAACGAACGGACGGGCCGCCACCTCGCAAGGCACGCGCCGCCCGCGAACCTCCGCGTCGACGGCAGTCCCTTCGACCGCGAATTTTGCGTCAATATACCCCATCGCGACCGGCCGCGAACGGGTCGGCGAATAGCCGCCGGAGGTCACTGTCCCGATCCGGCGACCGTCGTCGGCGCACAGTCGCGTTCCGCTCCGGACGGGAGCGCGACCCTCGGGAAGAAGACCCATGAGACGGCGGGCCAGCGGGTTTGCGGCTGCCTGTCGCAGTGCGGCGTCGCCCCGGAACCCTCCCGCCTCCAGAGACTTTCGCGAAACCGCCCAGCCGAGTCCGGCCTCCCAGGGCGTCGTGTCTTCCGAGATGTCCTGTCCGTGCAGGCAGAGCCCGGCTTCCAGGCGCAGGCTGTCGCGCGCGCCGAGCCCGGCGAGCTGCACCGGACCGTCCAAACGCAGCGACTCCGCGAAACCTTCCGCGCTTTCTGCATCCAGGGCGATCTCGAAACCGTGTTCGCCGGTGTAGCCGGTTGCGCTCAGAAACCAGCCGTTCTCCAGTTCGGCAGCGGTCATGAAGGACAGGGTGCCAGCCGCGCCGAACCGTTCGCTCAGGATGCGCCGGCTGTCGGGTCCCTGGACCGCGATCATCGCGCGGGGCAGGCGCTCGACTCGCGCGCGGAGCCCTTCCGCTTCCGCCTCGAACAGCGCCAGGTCCGCCGCCGCGTTGGCCGCGTTCACGACCGCGAGGAACCGGGTGTCCGAAAGCCGGGTAACGATGAAGTCGTCGAGGATGCCCGCAGCGTCGTTCAGCAGCAGTCCATAGCGGCACCGTCCCTGTTTCATGCCCGCGCTGTCGACCGGAGCGAGGCGTGCGATCAGTCGTGCCGCGTCGGGTCCCTCGACCAGGATCTGGCCCATATGCGAGACGTCGAACAGTCCGGCGCGCTCCCGAACCGCCTGGTGCTCCGCGATAATGCCCGCTTCGTACCGGATCGGGAGCGAATGCCCGGCAAACTCGCCCATTCGCGCGCCGTTGCGCAGGTGAAAGGCCTGGAGCGGCGTGCCTTGCGCCGTAGTCTCCGTCATGCCGTGTCCTCCTGCCGGCCGATCTCCTCCAGATCGTACGGCGTGTTCTGATAGACCTCGTGCACCCAGTTGCCGATCAGGAGATAGGCGTGCGAACGCCAGCGATTGGCGGGCGGACGCTGCGGGTCGTCATCCGGAAAGTAGTTGCAGGGAACGTGGATCGGCGGATCGAGATCCCGGACGACGTCCCGTTCGTACTCGCGCTTGAGCGACTCGGTGTCGTATTCCACGTGATTGAACATGAGGAGCGACCGGCTGCGCTCGTCGTAGGCGAGGCAGAGACCGGCCTCCTCGGACTGAACCAGGAGTCGTACGCCGGTATCGTCTCCGACGTCCTCGGCGCGGACTTCCGTGTGGCGCGAAACCGGAACCAGGAAATCGTCCGCAAATCCCCGCAGATAGGGCGAAAGGCGGTCGAGCGCCCGGTGCCGGAAGCAGCCGAACGCCTTGCGGGGAAGCATGTGTTTCGGGATCCGATGACGGTGCCAGAGAAGGGCTTGTGCGCCCCAGCATACGCCGAGGGTGGCGTGGACATGGGTACGCGACCACTCGAACGTGTCGGTGAGCTCGCCCCAGTAGGAGACCTCCTCGAAGGGTAGGTGCTCGATCGGCGCCCCGGTCACGATCATTCCGTCGAAGAACCGGTCTCGCACGGCCGCCGGCGTCAGGTAGGCGCCGAAGGACGCGGCCCCGTCCTGGTTCCGCGCCGGGTAGCGCTCGGGACGGGCCAGGGTCAGGTCGATCTGCAGCGGAGAGGCGCCCAGCAGTCGGGCGAACTGCGTCGCCGTATCCTGATGCACCGCCGTCGGCATGATGTTGATCAGGAGGATTTGCAGCGGGCGAATGTCCTGACGAAGGGCGTCCTCCTCCTGAATGACGGGGACGCGTTCGGCCCGCAGCGTCTCGGCCAGCACCGGGTCGTCGGGAATCTTGATGGGCATGGAGCTTCGACCTGTCTTTCCTATGCCGCTGTCGGAGTCCGCCGAGCGCGTTCCGCGATCGCCTCGACCACGAGATCCTCGAACGCCTCGCCGCAGTCGAGATTCGCCAGACGCTCGGCATCGACGACGACCGCCCACCGTTTCGCGAGCGACTCGTAGCGCGGAATCCGCCAGTCGAGGAGGCGCGAGAAACCGAAGCGGAGAAACTCGGCCGGATCCGCGGATTCTTCCGGTCTGCCGTCGAGAAACTCCGTCCAGGTAGCGCGAAGAAACGCTTCGTTGTAATACATCGGCTTTGGCGAGGCGGAGAAGCGCCGCAGAAGACGTTCCCGATGCTCGGCGCCGGCGCGGATGTAGACCGGGAGCATGCCGCGCGACAACTCGAGAAACACCGCGTCCCGGGGATCGCCCGGGTCGGCGATCTCGCAGACGCTGCCGCTCGAATCGCAGACGAACCAGTCGTAGCCGTACACGTCCTTGGCGCGAGCGATGAACCGCTCGGCCTCCAGCGTCGCGGCGACCTCCGCTTCCCGATGCAGGCGCTGGCGGCGCACGTATTCCTCGAACGGCAGGCCGCCGCGCGACGGGTCGCCCGGCGCGCCGACCCACTCCGAGAGCGGCGTGAGATTGGAGAAGCTGAGATTGGAATGCAGCCGGATGGAATCGGAGCGAAGCAGCCGGGAGAGGGCCGGTACCGTCATCGCCATCTGGCGGATGGAATCGGAAATGTGCTCGCCGAGATACCGCGTCCCGATGCGATAGTCGACCGAATAGTGATACCAGCCGCAGGAGTGCCGTAGCAGGTCCGCCATCCGCGTCTTGCCGACCCCCGACATGCCGAAGAGAAAGAGCGCCTTGCGCCCGGCGTTCCGGTATGCCTCTTCCGAGTCGTAGAGCGTCACGGTCGGCACCAACCCAAGGCTACCTTCGGGGGAAGACAGTATATCCGAGTTCCCGACGCGATCGCCGGAGCGCCGACGCCCCCCCCGGGATCGGAGACGGTCGGCGGTCCGTCGAGAGTCGGCTCTTGCCGCGGGCGGGACGCCGGAACGCCCGCACTGCGAACGCGTCCTGTCGTTCGACCGCTTCAGGCGCGCGGCGCTGGAGAAATCGCCCCGGAGGCCCCGGAGCGGGGCAACCGGGACGGCGCTACGACGCCCGGGTCTCGGCGAGCGTGCGGGCGAGGTCCGGCGCAGCCTCCATCAGCGACCTCGTGTAGGAATGGGAGGGAGATTCGAGAACCCGGCTGGTCTCGCCTTCCTCCACGACCTCTCCGTCCCGCATGACGAGCACCCGCTCGGCGACGGCGCGCACGACCGTCAGGTCATGGGTTATGAAGAGATAGCCGACCCGGAAGGCGCGGTTCAGTTCCGCGAGCAGGGCCAGGATTTGCGCCCGTACCGATACGTCCAGGGCCGAAACCGGTTCGTCGAGGACGACCACCGACGGACGGAGCACGAGCGCGCGCGCGATGGCGATGCGTTGCCGTTGCCCGCCAGAGAACTCGTGCGGGAACCGGTCGACGTCGGCGGGATCCAGGCCGACGTCGGCCAGCGCCCGCTCGACCGCCTCCCTTCGTCTGGAGCGCGACGCCTCGCCTTCGAGGAGATGGAGCGGTTCCGCGACGATCCGGCCGATCCGGTGCCTCGGATTGAAGCTGCCGTACGGATCCTGAAACACGGCCTGCAATTGCCGGCGAAGCCGGCGCAGGCTTCGAGAGCCTTGCCCGTAGAGGTCTTCTCCCTGCACCCGGACCCGGCCCTGTCTCGGCGATTGCAGACCGAGAATGGTGCGCGCGAGCGTGGACTTGCCGCAGCCGGATTCTCCCACCAGTCCGACTCGCTCGCCCTCGGCGATCGTAAGGCTGACCCGGTTCACGGCGACGTGTTCCTCGCCGCCCGGGAGCCGATAGGCGCAGCGGAGGTCCTCGACCTGCAGCGGCCGGGTCGCGTCCGCCGCGACGGGGTCGACCCTGGCCGAGAGCGGTTCCGGAGTCGCGGCTCGGATCAATTCCCGGGAGTAGGGGTGGCGAAGGCGACGGAGGAGTCCGGGGCAGGGGCCCCGTTCGACGATTCGGCCCTCCCTCATGATCGCGATTCGGTCGGCCATGCCGGCGACGACGCCGAGATCGTGGGTGATCAGGAGAAGGCTCGTGCCGTCCTCCCGGACCAGCCGCCGCAGCAGGTCGAGAATCCGCGCTTGCGTGGAGACGTCGAGCGCCGTGGTCGGCTCGTCGGCGATCAGGAGCTGCGGCTTGAGGGCGATGGCGCCGGCGATCATCGCCCGCTGGCGCTGGCCGCCCGAGAGTTCGTGCGGATAGCGTTCCGGTCCCGCGCGCTCCGGCGGAAGGCCAACCCGGATCAGGAGTTCGCACGCGCTCCGCCAAGCTTCCCGGCGACTCCCGCCCCCATGGGCGAGGATGGCCTCGCAAACGTGATCGCCGATGCGCATGAGCGGATTGAGGGCGGTCATCGGCTCCTGGAAGACGATTCCCGCCGCCCGCCCGCGAAACCGGCGCATGGACGCCTCGCTCCGCTGCAGCAGGTCTTCGCCTTCGAAGCGGATCTGACCCCGCACCCGGGAAGCCGGCGGGAGCAGCCCCATGACGGAGAGCGCAGTCATCGACTTGCCCGAGCCGGACTCGCCGACCAGGCCCAGGATCTCGCCGGCCTCGACGGCCAGGTCGATGCCCGCGAGCGCGTGGCGCCCGCCTATATCGACGTGCAGGTTCTCGATCTCGAGGAGGCTCATGGCCTACGCTGCAGGCGCGGATCGAGGACGTCGCGCAACCCGTCGCCGAGGAGGTTGATACCGAGAACCGCAAACATGATGGCCAGCCCGGGATAGACGGCGAGTTGGGGCGCGGTCGCCATCAGGGTCTGCGCGTCGGCCAGCATGCGGCCCCAGCTCGCGGCCGGCGGTTGTGCGCCGAGGCCCAGATACGAGAGGCCGGCTTCGAACAGGATGCCGAGAGAGAACTGGATCGTGCCCTGCACGATCAGGAGGCTGGCGACGTTGGGCAGGATATGCTCGACCGAAATGCGGAATTTGCCCTTGCCGGCGACGCGAGCCGCGAGGGTGAACTCCCGGGTCCACAGGGACAGCGCGGCGCCGCGGGCGACTCGCGCGAACACCGGAATGTTGAAGATGCCGATGGCGAGAATCGCGTTCACGGCGCCGGGGCCGAACACCGAGGTGATCATGATGGCGACGACCAGCGCCGGAAACGCGAAGACGAAGTCGTTGACCCGCATGACCGCTTCGCTGACCGCGCCGCCCTGCGCGGCGGCGAGCAGTCCCAGCGGGACGCCGACGCCGAGGCCCAGTCCGACCGCGATCAGCGCCACGGCGACGGAATTGCGCGCGCCGCTCAGTAGCAGGGAGAAGATGTCCCGGCCGAAGTGGTCGGTGCCGAGCCAGTAGACGGAGGAGGGGCCCTTGAGCCGCTCGGCGATGTCGAGATGCGCGATGTCGTGGGGCGTCCAGAAGAGCGACAGGGCGGCCGCAAAGCCGACCGCGGCGGCGACGAGCGCACCCGCTGCGAGGCTCGGATGCAGGCGGCGCAGGGACCGGATCGCGGTCATCCTATCCTCTGCGGGTTCTCAGCCTCGGGTCTATCGCCGCGTAGGCGAGGTCGACGAGGAAGTTGACGAACACGACCGTGGCGACCAGCAGCACGACGACGCTCTCCACCACGATCAGGTCGCGCTGGGTGATCGCCTGGAACACGAGCCGGCCGAGACCCGGCAGGAAGAACACGTTCTCGATGATGATGCCGCCGGCGAGCAGGAACGAGAATTGCAGCCCGAGGATGGTGATCACCGGAATCAGCGCGTTTCGCACCGCGTGCAACCAGAGGATCCGTCTTCGCGAGAGCCCCTTGGCTCGCGCGGTGCGGACGTAGTCTTCGCCGAGCGTGTCGATCAGGGCGGAACGCATGACGCGCGCGAGGATGGACGCCTGCGGCAGCGCCAGCGCCACGGCCGGCAGGACCAGCGCCTTCAGCGCCGGAAGGGTTCCGGCGTCCCACCCCGGAAACCCGCCGGCGGAGAACCAGCGCAGCGTGACCGCGAACAGGAGCGAGAGCAGGATCGCGAACCAGAAATTCGGCACCGCGATGCCGAGCTGGGTCGTTCCCATGATCACGACGTCCGTCGGGCGGTTTCGCTTCGACGCCGCGAGCACGCCGGTCGGCAGCGCGATGACGGCGGTGAGAAGGAGCGCGAACAGCGCGAGGGGAACGCTGACCGCCGCGCGCTCCAGAATGAGCGAACTGACCGGCACGTCGTAGGTGTACGACACGCCGAAGTCGCCGCGGAGCATCCCGGTCGCCCAGTCGAGGTAGCGCTCCGTCCTCGGCTTGTCGAGGCCGAGTTCCGCGCGGAGCGCCGCGACGGTCTCGTCGGTCGCGCCGACGCCGAGCATGTAGGAGGCCGGATCGCCCGGGATGACCTCCATGACCAGGAAGACGATGACGGATGCGACCGCGAGGGTCGCCACGAGAGCCGCGAAGCGGCGCAGCGCGAACTTCAGCACGGGAAAGGGCGACGCCGCTGCCCGGCCGAACGGACCGGGCAGCGGGAGGTCGTTCTACTCTGACCAGCGCACCCCGGTCAGGTCGTTGGCCTGCACCGGCGAGTTCTTCCAGAGACCCTCGAGGCCGGCGCGCCAGACGCCGGTCTTGGCGAGCTGGAAGAGATAGCCGTTGACCGCGTCCTCGGCGATCCGGCGCTGCGCGCTGGCGAGCAGGGCGCTTCGCGCCTCCGGATCCGCCGTGACGGTCAGCTCGTCGACGATCGCCTTGAACTCGTCCGACCGGTAGCGGAAGTAGTAGTCGTCGCGGGCGTAGATGCCGATGTCCATCGGTTCGGTGTGCGAAACGATCGTCAGGTCGTAATCGTATCCCCGGAAGACCTGCTCGAGCCATTGCGCCCATTCGACGTTTTCGATCTCCACGTCGATTCCGACTTCGCGGAGTTGCGACGCGACGATTTCTCCCCCGCGCCGGGCGTAGGGCGGCGGCGGGAGCTTCAGCGACAGGGTGAGGCCGGACTCGTATCCGGCTTCCGCCAGCAGCTCCTTCGCGCGCTCCACGTCGTGCGGATAGAGGCCGGTCAGGTCCACATAGGCCGGATGATGCGGCGCGAAATGGGTCCCGATCGGCGTGCCGTATCCGAACATGGCTCCGTCGACGATGGCCTGCGCGTCGATCGCATGGGCGATCGCCTGACGAACGCGCAGATCGCTGAGAGCGGGCCGCGAGTTGTTGGTCGATAGGATCGTCTCGCCTTCGGTGCTGCCGACGACGACCTGGAACCGGTCGTCCGCCTCGAACTGGGCCAGATTTTCCGGCGCCGGAAATACGGGGAACGCGTCGATGTCGCCCGCCATCACCGCATTGAACGCCGCTGCCGGATCGGCGACGAAGCGGAACGTCGCCATTTGAAGCGCGACCGGCTCGCCCCAGTAGTCGTCGTTGCGGACCAGCTCCACCCGATCGCCGCGGGCCCAGCGCGAGAAGCGGAACGGGCCGGTGCCGACCGGCTCGGCCTTGTTGTTCGCCGCGCTCTCTTCCGCCACCATGACGGCGTCGCCCCAGCCCATGGAGAACAGGAAACCGCCGGTCGGACGTTTCAGGGTGACCCGAAGCGTGTGGGAGTCGACCGCTTCGACCGCCTCGATCGGCTCGAAGAGGGCCTTCTGGGCATTGGTGGAGTCGTCCGCCGTCGCGCGGGTCAGAGAGAACGCGGCGTCGTCCGCGTCGAAGGCGGTTCCGTCGTGGAATTGGACGCCCTGCCGGAGCGCGAAGACGTATTCCAGCCCGTCGTCGCTGATGGTCCACGACTCGGCGAGCGCCGGAAGAATCGAACCGTCGGGACCGATCCGGGTGAGGCCTTCGAACAGGTTCGAGTAGACCACCTCGTCGATCGCCGCGGCCGCCCCCGCAGTCGGGTCGAGATGCGGCGGCTCCAGCTGCATTCCGATGGTGACGCTGTCCTTGGCCCATGCGGCGCCCGACGCGGACAGCGTCAGCGCGGCGGCGAGTAGGATTGCTTGGTTTTTCATGGTTGCTCCTTGATTGGGTTGCTAACCGGGACTCCGCCCGGACGGTGGCCCGCCTTCGAGCAGCCGGCCGAGCGCCGCGGCCATGACGGCCGATGCGGCGACCATGTCCGGAACGTCAATATACTCGTCGGGCTGGTGCGCCATCTCCAGCACGCCGGGCCCGTAGGCGACGCAGTGTCTGACGCCGCCGATCAGGTCGAAATGCTTGTGATCGTACGTTCCCGGCGAGACGATCCGCTCCGCCTCGCAGCCGAGCGTCTCGCGAACGGCGAATTCGAGCGCTTCGACCAACGGCGAGCCGTCGGGCGTACGAACCGGAGGGATGGCCCACAGTTCCTCGAGTTCCCACTCGAAATCCCGCGACGTCGCGGCGTGCCGAACGGTGTCCCGAAGCTCGGCGAGCACGCCGTCGACGGTTTCCGGTTCGTGAAAGCGGCGGTCGACGGTCAATCGGCAGCTGTCGGCGACGCAGGAGGCAAGGAACCCCTCCGCGCCGTCCTCCTGGCCGCCGTGAACCGCGTTCAGGTTGAGGCTGGAGCGGCGGGCGGCGGGCGGAATGACGGGATGACGCGTCTCGCGCTCCGCCAGTGCCGGCAACAGGCGCGATTCCAGCGCGTCGAGAACCGCGCCCATGTGGCGGATCGCGCACTCTCCGAGATCCGGCATGCATCCGTGGGCGATCCTTCCCCGTGTCCGGATCTCGGCCCAGACGCAGCCACGGTGGCCGAGACAGATCCGGCGGTTTCCGAGCGGTTCGGGAATGATCGCGTAGTCGACGCGCGGTGCGGCCAGGATGCCCTGTTCGGCAAGCCAGGCGACGCCTCCGTATCCGCCGGTCTCTTCGTCTGCCGTTCCCGAGATCTCGATCGCGCCGGGATAGTCGTCGCACAGGCTCAGGAACGCCTCGACCGCGATCACGGAAGCGGCGAGGCCGCCCTTCATGTCGCAGGCGCCGCGGCCGTAGAGCCGGTCGCCGTCGAGGCGGCCGGCGAAAGGATCCTCGCTCCAGCCGTCGCCGACCGGGACTACGTCGAGATGCGAGTTGAAGTGGACCGTCGGTCCGGGGCGGGCGCCTTCGCGCCGGGCGACCACGTTCGTTCGGGGATAGCGCTCCGTGTCGCCGGGGGTTCCGGTTGCGCGCAGGTAACGGACGTCGAATCCGGAGCGGCGCAGGCGCTTCCCGAGTAGTTCCGCACAGGCGACATAATTCTCCCCGGGCGGGTTCACGGTGGGGATGCGAACGAGCGCCCGGGCAAAGTCGGCCAGTTCCGACCGCCGTTCCTCGACGGCGCGGCGAAGGTTTTCCGACATGGGAGGCATTTGTCGTTCGGCGCCTCGTAGTTGCGGCAGGGCAGGAGAGGCCCGTTCGGCTTCGGATCCGGTTCGGCGCAATCCGCGTTCGCGCCGGTCTTCGGTCACAGGGTAGCGCTTCCTTCCACGGTCGTGATCGTTGTCGGGAATCGGACGCGTCCGCGAGCGGAGTGACCGATCCCTGTTTGTGCAAGAGCCGAGGAGCCGTGGCAGTATCGGCGCCTACGGGAGATCGACGGTGTCCGCCGTACGGACCTCGGTCGTCGCAGAAGCGAAAGGAACTGGACCCGTGCCGGAAATCTTCCCTCACACCCGGCTCCGGCAGTCCCCGTACTACGAGGCGACGCTGGCCGAAGGCGCAGTGAGCTTCACCACCTACAACCGCATGCTCCTTCCGCTGAGCTACGGAGACAGGGAGCGGGAATACTGGCAGCTCATCCATGGCGTCCAGATGTGGGACGTGGCCTGCCAGCGCCAGGTACAGATCGAGGGGCCGGATGCGGAGCGTCTGGTCCAACTGCTCTGTCCGCGCGACCTCACGGACTGCCAGGTCGGGCAGTCGAAGTATGTCCCGCTCTGCAACCATCGGGGCGTCGTCGTAAACGACCCGGTTGTGCTGAAGCTGGCGGACGACCGGTACTGGCTCTCGATCGCGGATTCGAACGTCGAACTCTGGGCGAGTTGCGTGGCGGGAGAGCGAAACCTCAGGGTCGACGTGTGCGAGCCGGACGTCTCGCCCCTCGCGATCCAGGGACCGAAGGCCGAAGCGGTAGTGGCGTCCATCCTCGGAGACTGGGTCCGGGATCTGCGTCACTTCTGGTTTCGGGAAGCGGAGGTCGACGGAATCCCGCTGGTGGTGGCCCGTTCCGGCTGGTCGAAGCAGGGCGGATTCGAACTCTATCTGACGGACGGGTCCTTGGGCGACAGACTCTGGAATATCGTACGGGAGGCGGGCGGGCCCTGGGACATCGGGCCGGGCTACCCGAATCCGGTCGAGCGGGTCGAGAGCGGACTCCTCTCCTGGGGCGGCGATACGGACGATCGGACGAATCCGTTCGAAGTAGGCCTCGGTCGATTCGTAGATCTCGGAGTTCCGGACGATGTCGTCGGAATTGAGGCTTTGCGCCGGATCGCGGAGGAGGGACCGAAGCGCCAACTGCTCGGGTTGGTCCTGGACGGCGACGAGCCGGCGGCGCCGCACGGGCGCTGGTACCGGACCCGTTCGAACGGGCAGGACGTGGGTGACATGACCAACGGGATCTGGTCGTACCGAATGAAGAGGAACATCGGTTATGCGCTGGTCGCCCGAGAAGTCGGGCCGGGGGAGCGCGTGCGGGTGGTGAAGCCCGAAGGGAGCGGGCAGGGGACCCTGGTGCGGATTCCGTTCGTGCCGCCTCCTACCCGGACAGGGGAGAAGTGAGTTCGGACCGGCGATTCCCGCACGAATTCGCAAGCGGCGGGCGGTATCGCTCGGAAGCCGCGATCGCAGGCAACCGCTTGCGCAGGTCTGCGCAGGGCTGATACGCTACGAGCCGAGGCGGCGACGGCGTACGCAGGGAAAACCTGTCGATTCCCGGCAATTGGGGTCCGGCAATGTGGGTAGAGGCGCTCCACGCCGGGTTGGGTTGGATCACTGCGTCGTCGCTGATCCTCCTGAGTTTCTTCACCTCTCTGATCTCCATCGCCTTCGGGCTCGGCGGGGGACTGGTCATGCTTGCGGTGCTGGCGACCGTGCTGCCGGCCCCGGCGGTGATTCCGGTGCACGGGCTGATCCAGGCGGGATCGAACGTCGGCCGATCCGCCGTCTTGCTCGCGCATGTTCACTGGCCGGTCCTGCTGCCGTTCGCTCTCGGTTCGGCGATCGGCGTCGCGGTGGGCGGCGCCGTCGCGGTTCAACTGCCGCCGCCGGTGCTCCAGGTGCTCATCGGCCTGTTCGTACTCTGGTCGGTGTTTCTCCGGACTCCCGCGTTTCTGCGGCACTCGGCCGCAGTGATCGGCGCGGTATCGAGCGCCTTGACCATGTTCGTCGGAGGGACCGGGCCGTTTGTCGCGGCATACGTCAAGACGCTCGGGCTGGACCGCATGAGCCATGTCGGCACGCATGCCTCGGCGATGGTCCTGCAGCACGCCCTGAAGTGCGCGGTCTTCGGAATTCTCGGATTCGCTTTCGGAAGCTGGCTGCCGCTGATCGTCGCGATGATCCTGGCCGGGTTTCTCGGCACGGTCGTCGGCAAGGCTGTGCTGACGCGGATCGACGAGCGCCTGTTCCGGTTGATCCTGAACGGCATCTTGTCGGTTCTGGCGATTCGGCTGATTGCCGTGGGCGCCTGGGATCTGCTGGCGGCATCCGGAATTGGACCGTAGATCACGAGCGGGTTCCGGCTGAACCGGTCTCGAAACTCCATGACGGCACTCGGTTCGTCGCGCTCGAGGGCACGAATCCGGACTGGGCCGTTGGGATAGCGACGATAGCCGCCGGTTCGACTGACGAACGACGGGCCGGAGGCGGATTGCGCGTAGCCCAGCCGGTGTTTCTTTATGACGCCGGCCTGGAGCGCGGGCGGCGGGGGGATCCTCTCCGGGTATGCCGTGTGCCATCGGTAACGCGCATAAGGCGCATTATGTTACACCTCGGCATTTGGTGCCACTCTCTGGATCATCTACACGGTTACGCGGGGTATTCCGCCGTGTCAGGAGCGATTCGCGGGTCCCGCGTTCGGAC
The DNA here is from genome assembly GCA_965221505.1 of Rhodobacterales bacterium. Classification (GTDB taxonomy): domain Bacteria; phylum Pseudomonadota; class Alphaproteobacteria; order Rhodobacterales; family CAZPXZ01; genus CAZPXZ01. Next base: position 1,968,851 of record CBDCSI010000001.1, on the reverse strand, counting down.
GTTCTACACCTGATCGCTTAACGCGCGTACCCGTTCGCGCGGCGTTCTCTGCCAATGTTGGTACCGATGTCTCCCTATGCTATGCTTGGCCGCACCAGCGTCAACATTCCCGAGGCCCGAACGCTTGGGGCGGTCTTCGTTTGACCAAACCTAGGGTCGTGCCGCTAGCGACCGGCTAAAGATCGAGGATGGCATGCTTCGCACACGGCTCTTCCCTAGGCTGCCGCCTCTCGGCGCCTGTACGCCAAGGCCGTTTCCCCCACGCTTCGCATTGGCGGCGATAGCCGCGCAACAGGGCGAAGCATGCGGCCGACAATCAGAGATTGGCAGAACATGTCGCTTACAGGGGTGCGGTCTCCTGATTCGCTATCGCTCGGAGATTTCGTCTAGGGAAGCACTCCGCTCCGTGCACGAGTGTAGGCGGAAGGAGGATCGGCTCGGACTGGGGCTCGCAGTGTAATCGTGCCGCGCCAGAGAATGATCGCCTCGGAAGCGATGACTGGGTTCGACCCTAACCTCAGGCAGGCTGATCTCAACATGAAGTGTGAATCGGAGTTCGATTCTAATGCCCCCTACTTCGGTTCAGAACCTCGCGGGACATTCTCTTGCAAGGCGCGGACGGCGCAAAAAACACACGGACGGATCTGGTGAAGTGAGTACAATTCCCTTGACCACGGTAGTTCCCGTTTCAGTCGAGCACTTGTTCTTGGATTCGCGTAATCCTCGCCTAGTATCGATCCCACGAGAAGCGTCGGAAGTGGAGATAATCTCACATCTATACCGTTCCGAAGATCTGAGCGAACTCCTACAGTCCATCTCCGCCAACGGATATCTGGATATCGAGCCGATGATCGTTCATGAAGAGGAGAGCCGTCTAGTGGTGCTGGAAGGAAATCGCCGTCTCGCCGCCATTAGACTCTTTCGTGAGCCCGAACTCTGTAGACGCATCACGGCGCTAAAGAACTTCTCGATCACGATACCCAACATATCGAAAAAGCACCTTCAAACACTAGATCGAGTATCCGTATACCGGGTAGCCAACCGGGAAGACTCACGCTCCTTCATAGGATTTAAACACATCAATGGAGCAGCCAGGTGGGAGTCGTATGCCAAAGCGAAGTTCGCAGCGGATTGGTACGCTGAAGGTGCCGTCTCGCTGTCGGAGATTGCAAATCGAATTGGCGATAAGCATTCCACAGTCAAGCGAATGGTGAATGCCATTTACGTGTTGGAGCAAGCAGAGTCCGAGGGAGTATTTTCTCTCGACGATCGATTTTATCCGAAGTTTAATTTTTCACACCTATACACGGCACTGTCTCGTACACAGTTCATGCGATATCTTGGGCTCGAAGTGGCTTGGTCGACATTTGAACCCTCTCCTGCGCCGATTCAGTCGGACAAAGTGAACCGAATGTCGGAAGTACTTACTTGGATATATGGATCTCAGCAATTCGAGATAGAGCCCATTATTAGGTATCAAAATCCAGACATAAAGCGATTGGCCGAAGTTCTTGCAGACCAAGAGGCTGTCGCGGTCCTGAAAGCAACCGGATCGCTTTCAGAGGCCCATTCGAGTACGCAATCTGCGGAACAAACGTTTTCGGAGGCATTGTTATTGACACGAAAGAACATTCGCGTGGCTGCTAACAGTTTGCGGGGATTTGACCATCGGGCGACCTCGATAATCGGAGTCGCCGAGGAAATATCTGAGACTGCGCAGATGATCGTCGATCGAATGAGGACACGAGTTAGGACGTATGGGGTAGATAAGGAATGATGCCTTCGCTCTATTTTCCGTCCGATGAGTTTATTGGAAAACAGAGACCGGATTTGGACTTGGCGGCGGACTATCTTGAACTCAGCGCCGTAGCATCGCCGAGGCGAGAAGCCTTTAGCGCAGACATCGTAGATGCTTTAGAGCTGGCGGCGGAGTGTGACTACGAAGAGGTCGACGCCGAGATGCAAAACCGTGAGAACGTTGCTACTGGTGCGGTCAACCGTATTGTGAAGAGACGACGGTGTCTTGGTCCCGCTTATCCGTTTGTCGTAGATAACCGCGGCGATGTTGTGTCCTTCGCCACGCGTAGAGATGAGCTAGGGCATTCGGCGTATTTGATTTCTCTGTTGTTGTCAAACCTTAATTCGGTGTCCCCGGTACTCAATGGATCTCGATTGCATCCAACCGATGAGGGCGTACGAAAGCTCCGTCGGTACTTCCAGTACTTTGCGACTGCCGCAATGGCGGCTGAGGTTCAGGGCGAAGCATGGTCCTTCGGATTCCCTAGACCAGACGGCTCCGGTTTCGTTCACAAACTCAATAAGATTTGGTCGGTGCTAAGGGACGGTAGGGTATGTCCGGATACTTCTGCTCCCGACAGCCTGAAGGATGATCAAGTCGACGTTTTTGCGTCGCGTACTCAGCAGGATGGACTTCCGGGATTTCTCTTGGCCGCGGCTCAGGTCGCTACGGGTAAGGATTGGAAGAGCAAGTCGATCAAGGGTCATATCAATGATGCATTTGTCAAACGATGGTTTCAACCTCAGGTCCCGGCTACAACGATGGTCGCATATCACGTGATACCTTTCGCGAGATCTGACGAAGCGTTTCGAGACGACGTGGCGTCTCTTGGTAATGTGCTGCATCGTTTGCGGATTCCACGGCGCGTCGCGGAATCTCGACGTCTTGTGAATGAAGGTGTGAGGATCGAGGCGTACGATCAGTTAGAGAATGCCGCGGAGTGGGTAGAGTCCCACATAGAGCAGGCGAGTGGGCGGTGAGCGTCTATTGTGACCGCAGCTACAGCGTGAGTTGCTTCGGTCCGCGTGGCGTTCAGTCGGTCATTTTGGCCGTTGAGAGTTCCCTTTTCTCCGGCGTAGGGCCGGTGAGGAGTGAGGGAGCGCCCGCTGAGTAGACCCGTTAAAATGCGCTTGTAGTGTGGTTCGCTATTTCGCGGATTTGACGAAGTGTATTCACGTGTAGTGGGGATTTCAGGGCCGGACGGACGTGACCGTTTGAGTGTGCCTCCTGTCCCCTTGTGCATCGTATTCTATCAACTGTCTATGTAAACAGTGCCTCTGGTGTAATCACAAGCTCAGGTATCGTCTTATGGTATGCATTTCTCATTCTCAGTTGGACTGCGTGAAATCTGTGCTTGTGAACCAGTCTCACAATATCTGGTGCTACATCATAAGTCATGAGAAAGTTTGACCTATGTTGGGCAAGGATGCGAAATAATTTTTCGTGGTCTATCTGGTAGTGCGTATACAGCCGCGAGCCTGCACGCTTTCCCTCAGGTGCCGAATATGGGGGATCGAGAAACACGGCCGCATTACGTCCCCAGTGCTGTAGGAGTGGAGAGAGTCGCTTCATTCCATCGCCCGCTATGAAGTCGATTCGACTTGCGTGTCGCTGAATCGCGTGAAGCCTGTTGCGAAGGGTCTTGGGGTACCAACGGGATAAGAGGCCTTTCCCATTCTCGCCCGAACTAAGAAATGAGGCGCCTGGTGCCAGTGTTCCTCGATGGCGTGTTCGATTAAGCACGAGGGTCCGAAACCCGTGCTCTTCCACCGTATCGGGGGCGGTCGCGACTAGCTCGTGGAGGGCCTGCTCCGTCAGCCGGAACCGTTCGACCCGTTCGGCCAGGGTCGATCCGGGCCGCAGGGCTGCGCGCCAGAATGCCGCCACGTCCGCATCGAGCTCCAACAGCAGGGCTTTCGGAACGAGGTCCTCCATGACGGCCGTCAGGGAGACGATCGCGCCGCCGGCGAACGGTTCGATCAGAATCTCCGGCCGGGTGCCCGTCAGCCACTCCCGGATATGCGGGACGAGCCAGGTCTTGCCGCCCGGGTAGCGAAGCGGGCTCCGCTGGGGGACTTCGGAGACGTTCACGACCGGCACCCGGGAGACGGGAAAGTCGCTTGCTTGCAACGGGACTTCGGGATCGGGCAAGGCGAAACTCGGGGGCTGGCAGCGGTGCTTGGGCGTCCCGGTGACGGAACGCCAAGGACGGAACATGGAGGACCATGCCGTTCGCCGCTCCGCACTGGATACGCCCGAACGCGGGAACGGCCCCAATATAGACGCCCGTCGGAGTATGCGCGAGTGATGACGCCGTCGGGTCAGGCCAGCGGGAGAATCTCCCGGATCTCGTCCCGGAACCGGTGTTCGAACCGCTTCGCTTCCGCCGGGCTCAGCCGCGCGGCCACCTCGAGCGAGGCGGAGTCGTCTGCCGACCCCTCCCCGGCACCGGCGGCTCGCCGTTCGTCGATCGCGCCCTTCGAGTGGAGCCAGGCCAAGGCCTTCCCCGCATGCGGCGCGAACCGGATCCGGTAGCGGCACGCGTCCCGCGCGAGCGCTTCCTCGATTCGCTCGAGCAGTCCGGCCAGGTTCTCGCCGGTCTCGGCGGAAACGACCGCGCCGCGGCCGGTGCGCTCCAGCCGGGCCGAAACGGCTTCGCGCTGCTCCGGCTCCAGGAGATCCGCCTTGTTGTGAACCTCCAGGATCCTGGCGCCGTCGCTCTCGCGAACCCCGATCTGCGCCAGCGTGTCGAGCACGCAGTTTCGCTGGTCCGCCCACTCCTCCGACGAGGCGTCGATCACGTGCAGGACGATGTCCGCCTCAGTGACCTCCAGGAGCGTCGCCCGGAAGGCCGCGACCAGCTCCGCCGGAAGGTCCGAGATGAAGCCCACCGTGTCCGAGAACGCGACCTGGGCGCCTCGCGGCAGCCGACGGCGCCGGATGGAGGTATCGAGCGTGGCGAAGAGCATGTCTTGCGCGACGGTCTCCGCATCGCAAATCCGGTTGAACAGCGTCGACTTTCCGGCGTTCGTGTAGCCGACGAGCGCGACGGAGGGCATTCCGGTGCGCTGGCGCGCGTTGCGCTGCGTCTTCCGGTTGCCGGCGATGCGCTTCAGTTCCGCGTCCAGTTTGGCCAGCCGTCCGTCGAGCGCGCGCCGGTCGGCCTCGATCTGCGTCTCGCCCGGTCCGCCCATGAACCCGAACCCGCCCCGCTGCCGCTCGAGATGGGTCCAGCTGCGCACCAGCCGGCTCTTCTCGTAGCTCAACCGCGCGTGCTCGACCTGGACTCGGCCCTCGCGGCTCCGGGCGCGCCGGGCGAAGATCTCGAGGATCAGCGCGGTCCGGTCGAGCACCTTGCAGCCCCAGCCGCGCTCGAGGTTGCGTTGCTGGACCGGCGACAGAAACCCGTCGACGATGACCGGATCCGCCTCGGCGGACTGAAACGCGTCACGTTTGCGGTCGACGAAGCCGCTGCCGAACAGCGTCGCGGCGCGCGGCTTGCGAACGCGCACGCTCTCCGCTCCCCGGACCCGAAGGCCGAGCGCCTCCGCCAGACGCGCAGTCTCTCCGAGGCGCAAGTCGTGACTCGCGCCGTGCCCGCTCCTCGGGAGAACCGGTTGCAGAATCCAGGCGTTGCCCATGGGAGATCCGGGGATCAGTCGGCGTCGGCCCCCGAGTCCGCGTCCGCCGCCGGCTCGGCCGCCGGCTCCGGCGCAGCCCCTTCCTCCGGCTGCTCGTCCTCGGCCTCGCGAAGGACGACCGGGTTCAGGGGCATCACGGTCGAGATCGCGTGCTTGTAGACCAGCTGCGAACTCCGGTCGCGCCGGAGAAGCAGGCAGAAATTGTCGAACCAGGTGATTACGCCGCCCAACTTGACGCCGTTCACCAGGAAAATGGTCACAGGTACCTTTTGCTTCCGAATGGCGTTCAGAAACGTGTCCTGCAGGTTTGCTCGTCCGGTCATGTCGCAATTCTTCCTTGTGCCGGTTTGCCTCGTGAATTTGCCCGCACGCGACGACCGCGTCCGGGAATGCCCATGGTAACGATCCGGGAGACTCTCGCCCCGAGGCCGCCGCAAGCCAGGATGGTCTAGTCGAGGAACAGCAAGGCGACCACGCTGACGACCCCTACCCTTCCCAAGGCCATGAACAGGCAGCAGATCAGTTTTCCCTCGAGCGGAATCTGCTGCCACGCGTCCGGTCGGCCGACGAGAGCGGAATGGAGCGGGCCAGCGTTCGCCAAGCTGGTCACAACGGCCGAGAGGCTCGCTTCGAAGTCAAGTCCCAGAGTCGATACCGCCAGTATACCGGCTCCGGCCGCCATTGCGAACAGCATGGATCCGATCCACGCGATCTGGAGCCGGCTCGCGCCGTCCCGGATCGGGCGGGCGTTGCGGACGTAGCGCGGGCGGCCGATGCGCCCGAACTCGTCGAGACTGTGCCGAAACAGCAACGAGAGCGTCAGGAGCCGCACGCCGCCGGCCGTCGACGCGGCGCTTCCTCCTGCGATGGCGAGGCCGAGCAGAAGCGCGGCCGCCGGACCGAGTCCGCTCCAGCCGGCGCCGGCGTCCGCCCAGGCGGTCGAAAACCCCGTCGTCGTCACGGCCGAGACGGCGGCGAAGGCTTCCGGCCAGAGCGTCGCCGTCACGACTGTCGCGCGCTCGCTCCACTCCAGGCCCGGCGCGCCGAGCAGGTGCCGAAGGACCGCCGCCAGCGTCGCCGCCAGAACCAGAAGGCACAGCAGCCGGACTTCCGGGTCTCCGCCGGCGCGACGCCATTGCCGGCGCCAGAGCCGGCCGTACGCTCCGATCCCGATCGCGCCCAGCAGCATCCCGGTCGCCGCCACCAGCTCGATCGGCCAGGAAGCGAACTCGGAGAGCGATCCGTCGCGGGTCGAGAACCCGCCGGTCGACAGCGTGGTCAGCGCATGGTTGAAGGCGTCGAACGCGTTCATCCCGGCCAGGAAGTAGGCGATGAGCAGACCGGCGGTGAGCCCCGCGTAGAGCGGCGCGACCCGAATCGCCGCCCGGAACCAGCGATGCGTCGTACCGGGTCCGCCGAGGGCTGCGCCCCGTACGGGCGCCCGCGGCTGTACGAGCCCCTCGACGGCGAACGCGCCCAACCCGTGCGGCGCGAGCACCGCGAGCACGGCGACCAGGGTCGCGAGGCCGCCCAGCCACTGGGACAGGCTTCTCCAGACCAGGACGGACCGGGGCAGGTTCTGCAGGTCGTCGAGGACCGTCGCCCCGGTCGTGGTGAACCCCGACACCATCTCGAAATAGGCGTCCGCAAAGTCCAGCGCGGGCAATGCGGAAGCGACCGGCATCGCGGCGAGCGCCGGCAGGACGAGCCAGACGAACAGGAGCAGCGCCACGTCGTCGCGCAGACGATTGCCGGCGCTGGCGGCACGGGCCGAATCGCGGAGTACGAAGGACAACAGGCCACCGGCCGCGAGAATGACGGCCGCCCAGGAGCCGAAGGAGGCCGCGGCCCCGGACTCGCCGGCGACCGCCGCATAGGCGGCGACGAGCAGCATGGCCGCACCGGTTGCGACGACCAGCACGGGCAAGACCGCGGTTCCGCGATCCGCCGTCTCCGTCTGCGACACGGCGTCGGTCTTCCTCAGAAGTAGCTCACGTCGACGCGGAACAGCGCCTCGATACTCCGCGCGCCGCGCTGGTCCGACAGCGCCACGACCCGGTCCCCCTCCTCGAACAGCAGGTCGCCGCGAATCTCCTTCAGGACCCCGTTTCGGTCCATCACGCCCCCGATTCGCGAGAGATCCGGCAAGGGCGCGTCCCGCAATTGCTTGCCGGCGATCCGGGCGCTCTTCCTCGCCTTCGCCTCGATCAGCACCGCGCGTCCGTTCTGGACGGTATGCATCGCCTCGACGGAGCCTCGCCGGACGTGGGAGATGATCGAGGAAATCGTCGTCGTCTCCGGATTGACCGTGGAGTCGACCCCGAGCCGGGTCGCGAGGGGCTGGAAGACCTCTCGGGTCACCAGCGACAGCACGCGCCGTGCGCCGTGCTCCTTGGCGAGGGCGGCGCTGAGGACGTTGGCCTGATCGCTGTCCGTGACGGCGACGACCGCATTGGCGGTGGCCAGGCGCGCGTCGACCAGGACCGACGAATCCAGGGCGTTTCCGCACACCACCGAGACCTTCGGGTGCTGTTGCGCCACCTGCCGGGCGCGACGCTCGTCGAGTTCGATCAGTCTGACCCGCGTGCCGCCCTGTCCACTCGCATGTCCGGCCACCGCCGCGCCGACGCTTCCGCCGCCGATGACCACCAGCTGCCGCACCGGTTCGCTCTCGAACCCGAAGAGCAGCAGGGTCCGGTCCAGCTCGTCCTGCTGAGCGATGAACTGGACCACGTCGCCCGGGAGAAGCACGTCGTCGGCGCCGGGCACGAGCAGCCTGTTCCCCCTCTGCGCCGCCACGACGATGGTATGCAGACCCTCGAACAGTTCGGACAGGTGCCGGAGCGGCTGTTCGATCACCGGGCACTCCTCTCCGAGACGGAGGCCGACGAACCGGACCTTCCCGTCCAGGAACGGGACGACCTCGGTCGCCATCGGCGCGTTCAGCCAGTGGCAGATGGAGTCCGCGACCTCCCGTTCCGGATAGATGATCTCGTCGACCGGCATGTGCTGGCTGCGGAACATGTGCCGCCAACGCGGATCGAGATACCCTGCAGACCGGATCCGGGCCACCTTCTGCGGCACCGCAAAGATCGAATGCGCGACCTGGCAGGCCATCATGTTGACCTCGTCGGACCGGGTGGCCGCGATCAGAAGGTCCGCGTCGTGCGCGCCGGCGCGCTCCAGCACCGAGGGTTCGGACGCCATGCCCTCGACGCCGGTCACGTCGATCTCCTCGACGACCCGCCGTACCATGGCCTCCTGCACGTCGATCACCGTCACGTCCGCCTTTTCGATCGCCAGGCGGCGCGCGATCTGGCGTCCGACGCGGCCGGCGCCGCAGACGATGGCTTTCATGGCGCGCCGCCTCCGGCCGCCTCCGCCGGGGCGGCCCCGCCCCCGGCGTCCGCAGGCTTTCGGGCCGAATCGACGCGATAGCTGGCGAGGGTCGCCGGCCCGATGCCGAGCGCGTTGAGTTTCCGGTAGAGAGACGACCGGTCCATTCCGGAGATCTCCGCAACGCGCGGCATGCTGGCGTGGTTGCGCTCGACAAGTTCCAGAAAATACGCCCGCTCGAACATCGCCCTCGCCTCCTTCAGGGGCAGCTCTGCCAACGACGCGACGTCGACCATTTGGCGCGAACCGATTCCCGCCTCGGCGCGGAACCGCTCCGGCAGGTCCTTCAGGCCGACGGTCGCCGGTTCCTCTCCGGCACGGGTGTCCACCGCCTCTTGCACGACGTTCTCCAGCTGCCGGAGGTTGCCGGGCCAGTCGTGCTGGCGGAACGCGTGAACGGCGTCCGAGTCGAATTGCGGCGTCGCCAGACCCCGCTCCTCCGCGTGTCGCCGGGCCATGCTCTCCACCAGGGTCGGAATGTCCGAGAGCCGTTCAGCCAGCGACGGAACGCGAAACTCGATCACCGCCAAGCGGTCGAACAGGTCCTGCGCGAAGCGCCCGGTGCGCACGAGTTCCTTCAGCTCGCCGTCGGCGGCCGCGGTGATTCGGACGTCGATTCGGCTCTCTCCCCGGTGATCCATCGGTCCGAGGCGCGAAGTCACGAGGCGGCGCAGCCGGGTCTGAAGCGCTTGCGGGAGCCGGCCGATCTCGTCGATCAGGAGCGTCCCCCCGTTGGCGCAGCGCAGCACCTCGACCGGCGGCCAGTAGTCTTCGTCCTTGCGACCCGAGACCTCCTGGGCGGTCGAGGCGTCGATACAGAAGAAGGGGCGTTCGGCCCGGCGCGAACAGAGGTGGAGATAGCGCGCCGCCTCGACCCGGCCCGATCCGGGATCGCCGACGAACAGCGCCCGGGCGTTGGTGCTCGCCACCCGCTCTATGTTCCTGCGCAGACGGCTGATCGCGCTGGAGTTGCCCCCCAGATAGTGCTCCGACGTCTCTCCGTCTCGCGCGGACACGCTCTCGCAGAGTTGCTCGTGGTACTCGAGGCCCCGGCGGACGACCTCCCGAATCTGCTGGGCCGTGATCGGCTTCTCGAGGAAGGTGAAGGCGCCGAGTTCCATGGCACGCACGGCGCTCTCCACGTTCACGTGCGCGCTGATCATGATGGCCGGCGCCATCGGACAACTGTCGCGCATGCAGCGCAGGACCTCGATGCCGCCTCGCGGGTCGCTCCCGAGCCACAGGTCGATCAGCGCCAGGCTGGGCTTCCTCTCCTCGATTCGGCGCATCGCTTCCGACACGTTGGTGGCCGTGCGGACGTCGTGCCCGTGAAACTCCAGGAGTTCGCTCATCACGGTGAGATTGTCCCTGGCGTCGTCGACCAGCAGGATGTCGTGGTTCATGTACGTGCGGCTCCGGTTTCGAGTGACGCGGGTATTGCCTGGCGGTCTTGCGGGCCCTCGACGGGAAGCCGCAGGCGGACGACCGCGCCTCGTGCGCCGTCCGGCGGGTCCCTCAGGAGGACTTCGCCGTCATGCGATTCCATGATCCAGCGAACGACCGCCAGGCCGAGGCCGGTCCCCCCCTGGTCCTTGCGATGCGAGACGTACGGCTCCAGAAGCCTCTCTCTTGCGTCGGCGGGAAACCCGGAGCCGTTGTCCTCGACGGTGACTTCCGCCAGCCGTCCCCTCCGGACCATACTCACCCGGATCCTGCGCGGCGTCGGATCCCGGCCGGATTCGATCTCCCGCTGCGCCCGATCGCGAGTCGCCAGCGACGCGTTCCTGAGGACGTTGGCCAGCGCGCGGGACAATTGCGTACGGTCGCAGCGTACCGAAATCGGCCGCGCCGGGCCGAGCGAGACTTCGGCGTCGCGATCTTCGGCCCGCACGAGATCGACGGCGGCGGACGCCAGTCCGGCGAGGTCGACCCGTTCGAGATGCGGCTCCGGCATGCTGGCGAAATTCCGGAAATCGTCGACCAGGCGGCGAATCTGCTCCACGATCCGAACCACCAGTTCGGTGTTGGCGGCGAGCATGCGCTCCTGCCGCTCGCGCTCCGCGGGCGGCACCATCTCCTGCAGCGCCTCGGCCTTGAGCATGAGGGGATTGAGGGGATTCTTGATCTCGTGCGCCATGATCTCGGCCAGATGCTTCCATGCCTCCATCCGCTCCGCGACGGCGCGGCCGGTGATGTCCTCGATGGTCACCACGTATCCGTGCACGGATCCGCCCTCGACCTCCGGCGCGACCCGGACGAGGAGCTGGCGCGTGACCTGTTCCGATTCCGCGTTGACTTCGGCTTCCGACACCCGGCCCGGCAACCCCCGGGCACGGGCGAGCAGCGGGCGGATCTCGGGCATCGCGGCATGGACGGAAGCGCCCGGCGCCAGGTTTCGGTCCGCGCCCAGGATGTCCGAAGCCGCCCGGTTCGCCGCCTGGATGCGGCCTTCGCTGTCGATTCCGACGATCCCGACCGTCGCGCCGCGCAGGACGCCCTCGGCGAATCGTCGCCCCTCCCTCTCCCGCTCCCGGCTGACGAGCAGTTCCTCCCGCTGGTGCTGAAGCGACGCCGCCATGCGGTTGAACGTGCCGACGAGATTGCCGATTTCGTCCGATCGGGTCGCCTGCTCCACGATCCGGGCCGACAGGTCGCCCGATTCGATGCGGCTCGCGGCCCCTGCCAGCCGGCCGATGGGCCCCACCATCTGGTCGGCGAACAGGAACCCGACCACGATCGCGGCGACCGCGACCACGACCGCGCCGATCCCGTAGATCAAGGCGAATCCCCAGGCCACCCCCAGCCCCGAGCGCGCGACCTGTTCGTATTCCGCCGCGTTCGTCCGTATTGCCCGAACCCGGTCGACGACGGCGGCGTCCTTCGCGTGTTCGACGTAGAGAATCAGGTCCCCGTCCGGCGGCAAGGCGACGACGGCCTCGGCAATCCATCCCGCGGCCGGGTCCGCGTCCCGTCGCGCCGGGAGCGAGACCGGTACGCCGACGCCGGCCGATACGGCCTGGCGCACGGCGTCCGCCTCGATCTCCGGATCCGGCCGGGCGCCGTCCCACTTGCCGGCTCTCAGCAGTTCGGTGCCGGCGAACAGGGCGACCCGGTCGGCCGAGACCGGCAGGTTGAACAAGAGGTTCGCGGTCGCCGCCCACTCCCGGTCGGCACCCTCCCCGCTCCCGACGCTCGCGCCGAGGTCGGTGAGCCGCTCCGCCAGCGTCCGCGTGTCTCCGAGCGGCACCCGGGCGAGGACTTCGCCGAGATTCTTCTCGAGTCGAAGCTGCTGGCCCTGGCGGTAGTCGTCGGCGAGAAACCCGTCGAAAGCGTCGGCCAGCTCGCGCGTGTCCCGCACCGCGTCTCCGACGCGGGACGAGAACCAGCGGTCGAGTCCGTACACCACGGTCAGAAGCGAGAGGATCGCGATCAGGCAGGCCGGGAGAATTCCGATCAGGGCGAAGCGGCGGGCGAGACGGATGTGGAACCGGGAGCCGGCCCGGCCGGCGCGCATGGCGAGGATCAGCTTCGATATCCGGTGTCCGAGCAGAACGAGGGCCAGCGTGGTCCAGAGCACCAGCGCGCAGACGGCGATTCGGACCCGCCAGACGTCGCCGACGGTGAGTTCCTCGGGCGCCGTGCCGTAATAGTCCCGCACGACGTACACCGCGACGACGCCGAGCAGCAGGAGCACCGCCGCCGCTCCGTAGGCGACCCAGGGCCGGTTGGCGCGCTTCGCACGGGAGGCGACCTTGCTGGTCATCGCGTTCGACAAGGCCGTTTCCGGTGGTTGCCCGCGCGTCCGGCGCCGCTCTCTCGAATTCGCCCGTTCCATCGGGCGTGCGGCCGACGCGTTGTTGCACAAACGCCACAATCGACGCCCGAAGGCGGATTGTCAATGGCCCGGCTGGCGTTCCGTCGCTTCCCTCGCCGCAGCGGGAAGCAGGGCCGGAAGGTCGTCGGCGACCAGCGCGGGGCCGTGGAGGCGCCCGGCCCGCGCGTGCAGCCAGGCGGCGGCGGCCGCGGCGGCGTCGAGCGGCGTTCCCCGAGCGGCCAGACCGGCCGCGATCCCGGCGAGAACGTCTCCGGCGCCGGCGGTCGCGAGCCACGGCGCGGAGGTCGCGTCGTTGAGCCATGCCCCTCCCTGAGGGGACGCGACGATCGTACAGCGCCCTTTCAGGAGTACGGTCGCGTGCGAACGTCGCGCCGCTTCCGCGACCGCTTCCACGGGCGAGCGGGGGCCGGCGTCGAGTTCCGCCCGGAGATCCGGAAACAGGCGGCCGAACTCGCCCGTATGGGGGGTGAGAAGCGCCCGGCGGCCCTCCAGCGCCCGGAACAGGGTCGCGGGGTCGTCCTCGAAGGCCGTGAGCGCGTCGGCGTCTAGCACCAGCGAGACCGCGTCCGGGCGGCCCTCGCATGCGGCGGCGGCGGCAAGCGTGGCGTCCCGCGCGCCCGGCCCTGCGCCGGGGCCGATCACCGCCGCCGAAGCGCCGCGCTCCGAGAGCGCGCGGGACCAGGCGTCCGGCGTATCCAGCCGACGCACCATGATCGCGTCGAGTCGAGCGGCGTGCTCGGCCACCGCTTCGGGCGTGGCCGCGACGGTCGCGAGTCCGGCTCCCGCCCGCAGCGCGCCGAGTGCGGCGAGTCGGGCCGCGCCGCCGGCGCCGGGCGGGCCGGAATACACGAGCGCGTGGCCGAATCGGTATTTGTGGGCGTCGCTCGGCCGGCGGCCGATTCGCTCTGGCCAGGCGGCGGGGCAACTGAGCCAAAGCGGCTGTCGGCCGGCCACGGATCGCAGCGCCGCTTCCGGCGTTCCGATGGACCGGACGATCAACTCGCCCCTGCGCTCGCCGCCAAGGCCGAGAAAGTGCCCCGGACGAGGCCGCTCGAAGGCGACGGTCGCCGTCGCGGAGAACGAATCGCCGTCGACTCGCCCGGTGTCTCCGTTCACGCCGGACGGGACGTCGACGCTGAGCACCGCGGTGCGGGTCCGTCTCGCCGCCATGGCGAATCGCAATGCGGCACCCTCCAGGGGCCTCGACAGTCCGGCGCCGAAGAGCGCGTCGAGCGTCAGCAGGCCGCGCGCGTCGGAAAACGCGGCTTCCGCGCTCTCCACGGTCAGGGGATCGGTGCGTCCGCCGGCCGCGCGCCACCGCGCGGCGGCCGATCGCGCCGCCGGGGAGCGCGGGGCGCCGAGCGCGAAGACGCGCACCCGGCGGCCGCCCGTCCGTAGCCGAAACGCCGCGACGTACCCGTCGCCGCCGTTGTCGCCGGGGCCGCACAGCACGGCGATTCGGGCCGCGGGCCAGCGTTCCCGCGCCGCTTCGGCGACGCGCGCGCCGGCCCGCGCCATGAGTCGGGGAACCGAGACGCCCGTCGCTTCCGCCAGACGGTCCGCTTCGCGGCTCGCCGCGACCGTGAACAGGGCGAAGGGGATTCGCTCCTTCGGCCAGGGAGCGGCCGGCTCCGGACGGCCGGCCGGCTCGTCGCGTTCCGTCATGCGCTCTCCCCTGTCCGGCGAACCCGGCCGGCCGAGGCGCGCCGGCTCCGTCTTCCGACGGTATGGTATCGTGTCGCGCGTCTGCGCGCGGCCGGCGGGCGGGCGGTTCGCCGGGATGATGTTGCAGTGCACAACGGCCCGAACGTCGATCCGGGGGGCGCGTTTCGGTAGGTTACGCCTAACCCTTTACGCGTGCGAGAAACGCATCTATGCTGCACTGCGAAATAGAGGAACCTGTCCTCCCAGTGGGTATAGCGATTGGAGTGAGATGGTGATGAAGAAGATCGAAGCGATCATCAAGCCGTTCCGGCTGGACGAAGTGAAGGAAGCCCTTCAGGAAATCGGGATTCAGGGGCTGACCGTGATCGAGGCCAAGGGGTTCGGCCGGCAACGGGGGCATACCGAGCTGTATCGCGGCGCGGAGTACGTCGTGGACTTCTTGCCGAAGGTCAAGATCGAGGTCGTGCTGCCCGACGGTCTGCTGGAACAGGCCATGGACGCGATTACCGACACCGCGCAGAGCGGGAAGTTCGGGGACGGAAAGATCTTCGTGTCCACGATCGAGCGCGCGCGGCGAATTCGCACGGGAGAAGAGGGCGACGAAGTCCTCTAAGATTTAGCCGGAACGGTGTTCGCCGGCACGAGGCGAAAGCGAGAAGACGGCTGCGGAGGTACGTGACGTGCCCGCTTCGGATTTCCCGCCCGGCTGAAACCGAATCCGAAAAACAGTTCAGGAGAGAACGAAATGAACGATAACGCAAGGGATGCGGAATCCCTGCTTCAGACGATCAACGAGGAAGGAATATCGTTTGTCGACTTGCGCTTTACCGACCCCGGCGGGAAGTGGCAGCACGTAACCCTGACGGCCGACAGCTTCGACGAGGACGCGATCGAGGACGGCGTGATGTTCGACGGATCGTCGATCGCGGGCTGGAAGGCGATCAACGAGTCCGACATGGCGCTCATGCCGGATCCCTCGTTCTCGTTCCAGGATCCCTTCTACGGGGAATCGACGCTGGCGGTGGTGTGCGACGTCAGCGAACCGGGCTCCGGCGCGCCCTACGGACGCGACCCGCGATCCACGGCGAAGAAGGCGCTCGCCTACCTGCAGCAGACCGGCGTGGGTGACCGGGCCTATTTCGGTCCGGAGGCGGAGTTCTTCGTGTTCGACGACGTGCGCTTCGACGTCCGGCAGAACCGCGTGAGCTACGAGTTCGACTCCGAGGAAGGCCCCTACAACAGCGGCACCCGCTTCGACATGGGCAACATGGGGCACCGCCCCGGACCCAAGGGCGGCTACTTTCCGGTGAACCCGGTCGACAGCTGCCAGGACCTTCGCAGCGAGATGCTGTCTACGCTCACCGCGATCGGCGTGCCGGTCGAGAAGCACCATCACGAGGTCGCGCCGTCGCAGCACGAGCTCGGCATGGTCTTCGGGGAGATGGTGGAGACCGCCGACCGGATGCAGGCGTACAAATACGTCGTGAAGAACGTCGCGGCGGCCTACGGCAAGACGGCGACCTTCATGCCGAAGCCCGTCCTCGACGACAACGGAACCGGCATGCACGTGCACCAGTCGATCTGGCGCGGCGATTCGCCGCTGTTCGCGGGGTCGATGTACGCCGACCTGTCGGAAGCCTGCCTGTTCTATATCGGCGGAATTCTCAAGCACGCGAAGACGCTGAACGCGTTCACCAATCCCTCGACGAACTCGTACAAGCGGCTCATCCCCGGCTTCGAGGCGCCGGTGTTGCTCGCCTACTCGGCCCGCAACCGCTCCGCCTCCTGCCGGATTCCGCACACCGCCTCGCCGAAGGGGAAGCGGGTCGAGGTGCGTTTCCCGGACCCGAGCGCCAATCCGTATCTGGCGTTCTCCGCCATGCTGATGGCCGGGCTCGACGGAATCCGCAACCGGATCCACCCGGGCGACGCGATGGACAAGGACCTCTACGCGCTGCCGCCGGAGGAACTCAAGGACATCCCGACCGTGTGCGGAAGTCTCCGCGAGGCGCTGGAGGCGCTGGCCGGCGAGCACGAGTTCCTGACCCAGGGCGGCGTCTTCACCGAGGACCAGATCGAGGCGTATCTGGAGCTGAAGTGGGACGAGGTCTACCGGCTCGAACACACGCCGCACCCGGTCGAGTTCGAGATGTATTACAGCGTCTGACCCGGCGCTCGCTAGACGACGGGCTCCGACCCGGCCGGGACGCCTCCCGGCCGGGTCGGGGCGCTACGGAACGAACATGGACATCTATGCGGACGTCAGCATTCGAAACGGCGAGAGCGTAACCCTCGTTCGCGGCGAGATGGACCGGCCGGTCCCGACCGGTCGGACGCCGTTCGAACTGGCGAGCCACTACGTCGCGGAAGGCGCGGAATGGCTCCACGTGGTGGATCTCGACCGCGTGATCGGCGAGGGAGACAATCGCGAGGAAATCCGCCGGATTCTCGAACTCGGCGCCGTCCCGGTGCAGGTCGGCGGGGGCATCCGCACGTTTTCGCAGGCGCAGGAGCTGATCGAGTGGGGGGCGACGCGGCTGGTGATCGGCACCAGCGCCATCGCCGATCCCGAATTCCTCGCCCAGCTGGCCGCAGCCTGGCCTCGCCGGATCGCGGTCAGCGTCGACGTCTGGCAGGGACGGGTGTCGATCTACGGCTGGAGAAAGGCGACCAGCTTCGAGCCGGTCGCCTTCATGGAGGTCCTCAACCGGCTGGAGCTGGCGGCGGTGATCCTGACGGACATCGACCGCGACGTGGAACTCCCGGAGTCCAGCTTTGCGCTGACGATGCAGGTGGGCGAGGTCGCGACGCCGCCGGTCATCACCAGCGGCACCATCAAGACCCTGGACGACATCTCGACCGCGCGCTACCTGCCCAACATCTCCGGGGCCATCGTCGGTCGGGCGCTGGTCAACGGATCCTTCACGCTGGCGGAGGCGGTTGCGGTCGCGCGCCAGTAGCGCATTCGGTCCCTCTTCGGCCTGTCTGCGACCCCGCGTGTCGCATCGGGAACAGACACCTCTCTCCGCTTCCTTCATAGGGCGAACTCATGCCGCCGTGGAGGAGTGGATCATGACCGACATAAACCGTCGCGCGTTCTCGGTGACGAACCGCAAGATCGATCCGGGCCGGCGCCCGGCGAGAGGCCTCCGTCCGGACGGCACGCCGGACGACAACGACCGGGTGGAGATCGGCCCCACCGCCCTCGCCTTTCGCGAATGGGCGCGGGACGGGCTGGAGGCTCCCGACCTGGAAGCGGTGCGCGCCTATCGGCTGCAGCGCATCCGGGACGAGCTCGCGAAGCGGGACATGGCGGCCGCGCTGGTCTGGGACCCGCTCAGCATCCGCTACGCCACCGACACCACCAACATGCAGCTCTGGTGCACGCACAACTCGACCCGCGCGTGCCTGGTCCTGACGGACGGGCCGGTCGTCCTGTTCGACTATCCGAGCGCGCTGCATTTATCGGATCACCTCCCGCTGGTGGACGAGACGCGGCCGGCGAAGACGTTCTTCTACTTCGCCTCCGGCGACCGGGGGCCGGAATTCGCCGAGCGCTTCACGGACGAGGTCGAGGACCTGCTCCGCCAGCACGGCGGCGGCAACAGGCGCGTTGCTGCCGACAAGATGGAGACCCACGGCGTGCGCGCGTTCGAGCGCCGGGGAATCGCGGTCGAGGACGGGCAGGCGGTCATGGAGCACGCCCGTTCGGTGAAGAGCGCCGAGGAGATCAAGGCCATGCGCTGCGCGATTCACGCCTGCGAGACCGGCATGGCGCGCATGCAGGAGGCGCTCGAGCCGGGAATGACGGAGAACGACCTGTGGGCGATCCTGCACGCAGAGAACATCCGGCGCGGCGGAGAGTGGATCGAAACCCGTTTGCTCGCGTCTGGGCCGCGCACCAATCCGTGGTTTCAGGAATGCGGACCGCGGGTGATCGGCGAAGGCGACATCGTTGCCTTCGACACCGACCTCGTGGGCCCCTACGGCTATTGCTGCGACATCTCGCGCACCTGGATTTGCGGGGACGCGAGACCGACCAACGAGCAGCGCTATCTCTACCAGCTCGCCAAGGAGCATATCGACGCCAACCGGAGCCTCCTTCGCGCGGGCTTGAGCTTTCGCGAGTTCAGCGAGAAGAGCCACCGCTTGCCGGACGAGTTCCTGGCGCTTCGCTACGGCGTGGTCGCCCACGGGGTCGGTCTCTGCGACGAGTATCCGTCCGTCAACTATCCGGATCACATGGACGAATCGGGCTACGACGGACACTTCGAGGCCGGCATGTGCATCTGTGTCGAGGCTTACGTCGGCGCCGAGGGCGGATCCTGCGGGATCAAGCTCGAAGACCAGGTGCTGGTGACCGAAAACGGCTCCGAACCGCTCTCGCACTACCCGTTCGAATCGGCGTTCCTGGACTGAGCGAGCCGGGCGGAGGGCTGCGCCTGCCCCGAGGTTCGTACTCCGCCTGTCTCCCGGCTTCGGCGGCGCAGACCGGTCCGCACCGGTCGCGGGACGCCGCCCGGCCGACGAATCGCCCCCTTCCGCTTTGCGCGAGAGCGTGCGCCGCCGCCCTCCCGCTTGCCGGAACGGCTGCCGCAAGTATGATGGTTCGCGAGGCTGGAAACACACCGGACAACAGGTGGTTCGATGAGCAGAAAATCCGCGGCGACCGTCCGGGGAAACGGTCGCGCCCAGTATGACGCGCGGGATATCGACGTACTCGAGGGTCTCGAACCCGTCCGACGCAATCCGGGCATGTATGTCGGCGGGCGCGATTCGCGCGCGCTGCATCATCTTGCGGCGGAGATCCTGGACAACGCCGTCGACGAGGTGGTGGCAGGCTTCGCCTCCCGAATCGAGGTGAAGCTGCATGCGGACGGCTCGCTCGAGGTCCGCGACGACGGGCGCGGCATTCCCGTGGACCGGCACCCGCGCTACCCGGACAAGTCGGCGGTAGAAGTCGTCCTGACGACGTTGCATGCGGGGGGCAAGTTCCGCCGCGGCGAGGACGGCGCCTATCTGAACTCCGGCGGGCTGCACGGCGTCGGGGTCTCCGTCGTCAACGCGCTCTCGGAGTGGCTCGAGGTCGAAATCTGGCGGGACCGCCGGCACCACCGGATGCGCTGCGAGCGCGGCGAAGTCCGGGGCGGGCTCGAGGCTTGCGGCGCGGTCCACAATCGCCGGGGCACCTCGGTCCGATTCCTGCCGGATTCGAAAATCTTCGGACGCACGGCCGCGTTCGACCCCGCGCGCCTCTACCGGATGGCCCGGTCGAAGGCGTATCTCTTCCGCCAGGTCGAGGTGTCGTGGGAATGCGCGCCGGAGCGCCTTGTCGCCTGCCCGGACGTGCCCGAGCGGGACAGTTTTCAGTTCTCGAACGGGCTTCGCGATTTCCTGACGGCGGAACTGGCGGGGGCGGAGACGCTCTGCGAGGCGCCCTTCAGCGGCAAGGCGGATCTCGCCGGGCCGGAGAAAGGCTCGGTCGAGTGGGCGATCGCCTGGGCGCCGGGCCGCGATCCGGGAATCGCGTCCTACGTCAACGGAATCGCGACCGCCGACGGCGGCACTCACGTTGCCGGCATGCGCGACGCGCTTCGCAAGGGACTGCGCGCTTACGGCGACCTCCTGGGCAAGAAGCGGACCGCCCAGATCACGTCGGAGGACATTCTCTCCTGCACCTCGGCCGTGTTGTCGGTGTTCGTGCCGAGTCCGGAGTTTGCCGGACAGACCAAGGAACGGTTGGGCAACGCCGAAGTCCAGAAATGGGTCGACGGCGCGATTCGGGACCGGTTCGACAGTTGGCTCGGCGGGGACCCGTCGACCGCGAACCGGATATTCGCCCATGTCATGGAGGTCTCCGAGCAGCGCATTCGCCAGCGTCAGGAGCGCGACACGAAGCGCAAGAGCGCGACCCGGAACCTTCGGCTCCCCGGCAAGCTGGCGGATTGCAGCAGCAACCGCCGCGCCGGCACCGAGATCTTTCTGGTCGAGGGCGATTCGGCCGGGGGTTCCGCCAAGCAGGCGCGGGACCGCAATACGCAGGCGATCCTGCCGCTTCGGGGCAAGATCCTGAACGTTGCGACCGCGAGCAGCGACCGCATGCGCGCCAATCGGGAGTTGCAGGACCTGCTGCAGGCGCTGGGCGTTCGCACCGGAAGCGGATACCGCGACGAGGACCTGCGCTACGACCGCGTGGTCATCCTGACGGACGCGGACGTGGACGGCGCGCATATCGCGTCGCTGCTGATGACGTTCTTCTACACCCAGACGCCGGATCTGGTCGCCAACGGGCATCTCTACGTCGCCAATCCGCCGCTCTATCGGCTGGCGGCGGGGGATACGGTTTGCTACGCGCGCGACGACGCGCACCGGGACGCGCTGCTCGAGACCCGGTTCTCGGGGAAAGAGAAAGTGTCCATCAGCCGGTTCAAGGGGTTGGGCGAGATGATGCCGTCCCAATTGCGGGAGACGGCGATGAGCCCGGAGACCCGCAACCTGGTGCGGATCCGGGTTCGGGACGACTTCGGCTCGGAGACGAAGCAGATCGTATCCCGGCTCATGGGACGCAAGGCCGAAGAGCGCTACCGGTATATTCAGGACAACGCGCAGTTCGCGCCCGACCTGGAGGGGTGAGCCGAGCCAGGCGTTTCGGGATTGCGATTTCGCGGGGCAGTCGACGGAGCGCACCGCTTGCGGCAGGAAGGTTGCTGTCGTTCTGGGGAAATGCGCGGCCGGAGGCGGAATTCGACCGTCCGGTCGAACCGAATCGCCGGAATCCTCGTCGAGAGCAATTCGTCAATCTCTACCGGGATAACGGCAGCGACAGCGTCCTTCGAGGGGCGGCACGAATCTGTCCGTCGCCTGGCGTCGCGGCAGTGGCGGGGGCGGCGGAGGCGGCAGGGGTTTGACCGGGTACGGCGGCGGAATTGGTCCACCTTCCTTACGGGCCTTTTCGATGGCGCGCTTCACCGGGGACATGGTGGGTTCCTTGGCCATCGCACAGGCTCCCGTTGTGGACATTTCCCTGCAGCAAGCAGGAATTCAGCGATCGGCGTCCGTGGGTAGGGTCAGACCCCCGACGAGTGGTGACCGGACCGTTCGAAGCGCCAGCGCGTTATAACCTAGCCGGCTAGAACTCCACCCCCGGCTGGGCCTTGACGCCGGAGCGGAACGGATGCTTCAGCAGCGTCATTTCCGTCGCGAGGTCGGCCAGTTCGACGAGGTCCGGATGTGCGTTCCGTCCGGTCAACACGACATGGGTCATCGGCGGCTTCTCCTCCTTCAGGAAGCCAATCACGGACTCGACGTCGAGATACCCGTATCGGAGGGCGATGTTGATCTCGTCGAGGACGACCATGCGGTTCCGCTCGTCGCGAATCAGCGACTTGGCCTTCTCCCAGGCCGCCACCGCCATTTCCGTGTCGCGGGAGCGGTCCTGGGTCTCCCAGGTGAACCCCTCCCCCATCGCGTGAAACTCGCATATGTCCGAATAGGATTCGGTCAGGAGCCGCTTCTCGCCGGATTCCATGCCGCCCTTGATGAATTGCACGACCGCGCAGGGCATGCCGTGGGCGATATGCCGGAGGATCATCCCGAACGCCGCGGACGACTTGCCCTTGCCCTTGCCGGTGTGGACGATGACCAGGCCCCGCGTCTCGGTCTTGGTCTCCATGATCCGGTCCCGGGCGGCTTTCTTGCGCGCCATCTTCTCGCTGTGCCGGCGGAGTTCCTCCTCGCTCGTCATGTCGTCCCTCCCGTCTCTGCCTCCAGCGCCGCGCGGGCGGAGTTCGATCGCGGCTGCCACATGTCCCGTTCGATCGCCTCTCGAAGACGCTGTCGAATCTCCGAGAGCGCCGCCGGGTTGTTCTCTTCGATGAACCCAGCGCACTCTGGATCCTCGACGAAGGTACGGTACACCAAATCGAAGTGGTGCGGCTTCACCGCCCCCGTCGTGGCGGCGAAGGCGAAGAGGTAGTCGACCGTGGCGGCGATCTCCGCCGCTCCGCGGTAGCCGTGTCGCATGACCCCTGCGATCCACTTCGGGTTCACGACCCGGGCCCGCATCACGCGGCCGATTTCCTCCTCCAGGGTGCGAATCACCGGCCGTTCAGGCCGCGAGTGGTCGTTGTGATACACCGGCGGCCGGGATCCAGAGAGCCAGGTGATCGCAGCCGTCGCGCCGCCCTCGAACTGGTAGTAGTCGTCCGAATCGAGCAGGTCGTGCTCGCGGTTGTCCTGATTGTGCACCACCCCTTCGCTTTGCCGCAGCCGCGTCTCCAGCGCCGGACGGTCCGGCTGGCCGTAGCGCCGCTCGCCGTAGGCGTAACCGCCCCACTCCAGATACGCCTCGGCGAGGTCGGACGTCCCGGTCCAGATGCGCTCGTCGATCAGCGCCTGCAGTCCGGCTCCGTAGGCGCCGGGGCGTGAGCCGAATACGCGGGCGCCCGCACTGGCGTCGCCGACCTCCGACGCTTCGCTCCGAAATCGCTCTGCCGCCGGGTTCGTGTCCGCCGGCTCGTCGAGCGACATGACCGTGCGCGCCGCACGGTCCATCAACTCGATCTGGGCCGGAAACGCGTCGCGAAAGAAGCCGGAAACCCGGACGGTAACGTCCACGCGAGGCCGATCCAGAACGCTGGCCGGGAGCACCTCGAAGCCGGTGACGCGCGCGGAACGGGTATCCCACACCGGGCGCACGCCCATGAGCGCGAGCGCCTGCGCAATGTCGTCTCCGCCGGTTCGCATGTTCGCCGTTCCCCACATCGAGAGGGTCAACGCCGTCGGAAACCGACCGTGGTCCTGGGCGTATCGCTCGACGAGCAGCGAGGCGGAACGGAACCCGAGCGTCCACGCCGCGGGGGTCGGGAGGGATCGGGAATCCAGGGAATAGAAGTTGCGCCCCGTCGGCAGGACGTCGAGTCGGCCGCGGGACGGCGCGCCGGACGGGCCGGGCCGGACATGCCGGCCCTCGAGCGCGAGACGGAGTCCTTCGCGTTCCGCCTTGCCGCAGGCGTCGATCGCCGGCCCGAGCGCGTTGCGCATCTCGTCGACGACGGGGGCGGTCGCGCTCCAGCCGGGCTCCGGCTCCGTCACGCCGTCCGCCAGCCGGGCGGCAAGCAACTCCAACCGCTCCACGGTATCGCCGCAGCTGCGCCAGAGCTCGTCCGAAACCGCTGTCAGGGCGTCCGGCCGCGGTCCCGTCCAGGGAGCCTCGAACGCGCAGTCGAGCGGGTCGAACGCCTCGTCGACGATTCCGAGATCCTCGCCGAGCGCCCGCAGGATCGACTCGTCGCGGCCGGCGCCCCTGCCCCGAGGCACGATCGCGAGCGAGGCGACGAGCGCGTTGCGAAGCGGCCCGGTCGGCGCCCGGCCGAACACGTGCAGGCCGTCGCGTATCCGACTTTCCTTGATTTCGCAAAGGAATGCGTCAATCTGTTGAAGTTGAATCCGAGCGTTCCGCTCGGGCACCAGGCCGGCGTCGAGATCCAGCCTGCTGTCCCGGGCGCGTTCGAGAATCTGTCTGGCCAGGAATTTGGCCCGCTTCGGATCGCCCTCGGACGCGAGGTAATACTCGTCCATCAGCCGTTCGAGGTCCCGGAGCTCGCCGTACGTCTCGGCGCGCGCGAGAGGCGGAGTGAGATGATCGACGATGACGGCCTGGGCGCGGCGCTTGGCCTGGGTCCCCTCGCCCGGATCGTTGACGATGAACGGATAGACATGCGGGATCGGCCCTAGCGCCGCCTCCGGAAAGCAGGATCGGGAGAGCGCCACGGACTTGCCCGGCAGCCATTCGAGATTGCCGTGCTTGCCGAGATGGACGACGGCGTGGACGCCGAATTCGTGCCGGAGCCAGAAATAGAAGGCGAGGTAGTTGTGCGGCGGCGGCAGATCGGGCGAGTGGTAGGTTTCCTTCGGATCGACGTTGTATCCGCGGGCGGGCTGGATGCCGAGCGAGACGTTTCCGAAACGATGCAGCGACAACGCGAAGCCGCGCCCGTCGACGAAGGGATCGTCCTCGGGCGGCCCCCAACGCTCCGTCACCGCCTGCCGGGTCGGCTCCGGCATGCGCTCGAACCACTTCCGGTAGTCCGCAAGGTCCAGGCGCTCTCCCCCCTGGCGCGAGGCGCGATCGGGGAGCCAGTTTGTCGGGCCCGAGAGGATCCGGTCCATGAGTTCCTTCGCGCTTTCCGGCGCGCCGTTCACGCGCCAGCCGGCCTCCGCAAGGGTTTCGAGCGCGACCAGGGCGGAAGCCGGGGTGTCGAGGCCGACGCCGTTGGCGAGGCGGCCGTCGCGATTCGGGTAATTCGCCAGAACCAACGCCGCCCTACGGTCGGCGACGGGGGTCTCGGCGAGGCGCAGCCAGCCATGCGCCAGGTCCGCGGCAAAGTCGACGCGGTCCGGAACGGCTTCGTGCCGGGCGATCGGACACTGGCAGTGCTCGTCCCGATACGACTCGCGCTTGAAACTCACGGCGCGGGCGTAGATGCGGCCGTCGATTTCAGGGAGCGCCACGCCCATGGCGATATCCCGGGGAGAGAGACCGTTCAGTCCCGCCTCCCAGTCTTCCCGGCGGGTTCCCGCGAGCGTGACCTGCAAGACCGGCGCCCCGCCGGCATCCAGCGGCGTGTGGCCGCTCTCGCCGATCCGGGACTGGGGCTCCGAGACCGCGAAGCTGGTCGCGTTCAGGACGACGCCCGGCGGCGCCTCCTCGAACAGCCGCTCCACGGTCGCCGCGGAGACCGGGTCCTTCAGCGAGGCGACGTAGATCGGCAGCGGATTGACGCCCCGCTCCTGCAGCGCGTCCGTTACGGCGTCGATGGGCTGGAGGTCGCTGCCCTGCAGCAGGGCTCGATAGAAGACGAGCGCTGCGACGGGTCGATCCGGCTTCCATCGTCTCTGCCGCAGCGAGTCGAGATCCGACGGTCCGAGACCGGGACAGTAGACGCCGGCGCGAAGGAGCGCTCGTGCCGGCGGCGGCGGAGACGAGGAGTCGAGCACCGATCTTGCGTAGCGCAGGAAGGAATCGAAATTCTCGGGACCGCCTTCGAGCAGATATCTCCAGAGCGCCTCCCGGTGGGATTCCGGCAGGCTGGAGAACTGCGCCAGCGTGGCATCCGGCTTGTCGTCGCCGGGAAGCGCGGCAAACGGAACGCCGGACGCCTGGAGGCGCTCGGAGAATTGCTCGAGTCCGTAGCTCCAGTAGGCATGCCCCCCGAGAATCCGGGCGACGACCAGACGGGACCGCGTCGCCGTCCGGTCGAGGTAACGATCGACGGTGAACGGATGCTGGAAGTTCAGCAGATTGGCCAGCCGGAGGGAAGTTCCGGCAAATCCCGGCGCCTCCCTGAGGCGCCGATACGTATCCGAGAGCGCTGCGAGCTCGGTATCCGCCGCCGACAATACGACGATGTCCGCAGGCTCCTGGCCGAGGTCTACCGGCTCTCCCGACTCGATGGGCGCACCCGCCTGGGCGGCCAGAAGATGCATCAGGGCGCCAGTACCCGGGCCACGTCGCTCCGGTCGAGTCCTGCCCGCCCGATCACGACGAGATCGACCCCGCCGGTTTCGTCTTTCTGCAGCGCCCGGTCGAAATAATACTCGGACCGCGGGCCGGCGGCCTGAAACACGGCCCGAAGCGGCCGGCCGGCCACGCTGCCGACTCCCTTCACGCGATAGATCTCGAAGCGTTTCATGGCGGTTCGGATCCGTTCGGCGAGGACATCCGGATCGGCGACCTGCGGCACAGCGACCGAGAAGCTGACGAACTCGTCGTGCCCGTGGTCTTGGTCCGCACCTTCGCCAGGCATACCGTCTTCCCCATGATCCTCGGGGTCGTCATGGTGGTGGTGCCGT
Organism: Rhodobacterales bacterium; assembly: GCA_965221505.1. GTDB lineage: Bacteria > Pseudomonadota > Alphaproteobacteria > Rhodobacterales > CAZPXZ01 > CAZPXZ01. Next base: position 1,942,663 of record CBDCSI010000001.1, on the reverse strand, counting down.
TCCCGGCGCGAGTCGAGGTCGGCTTCCGCTCGGGCGTCCAGGCCGAAGACGGCCTCCAGCGGAACGCGGCAGTGTCTGGAGCGAATGACCCGCGCGCCCTGGCGCAGGCGCTGTTCCAGTTCCCCAGCCAGCCGGCGGAGTCCCTCCTCCGACACCAGATCGATCTTGTTCAGGAGCACCAGATCGGCGCTCGCCAGCTGGTCCTCGAAGAGCTCTCCGAGCGGCGTGTCGTGATCCAGGAATTCGTCCGCGCGTCGGCGCTCCTCCAGTTCGCGCTCGTCCTCCGCAACCCTGCCGGAAGCGAGCGCCGCGGCGTCGGCTAGCGCGACGACCGCGTCGACGGTCACGCGATTGCGGATGTCGGGCCAGTTGAAGGCGCGCACCAGCGGTTGCGGAAGCGCCAGCCCCGAAGTCTCGATCACGATGTGGTCCGGGGGCGGATCCCGATCCAGAATGCGCTCCATCGCCGGAAGAAACTCGTCCGCCACGGTGCAGCAGATACAGCCGTTGGCCAGCTCCACCACGTCGCCGTCGTCCTCGCAGGCCTCGATCCCGCATCCCCGAAGGACTTCGCCGTCGACGCCGAGCTCCCCGAATTCGTTCACGATCACGGCAATTCGCCGCCCTTCCGCGTGCGACAGCAGATGGCGAAGGAGGGTGGTCTTGCCGGCGCCGAGAAACCCGGTCACGACGGTCGAGGGAATTCTGGCGCCCATCGGCGATCCTCTGCACTGGAACGATTGGCCGGTGCCTTCCCATACCGTCTTGCCCCCTCCCGTTCAACAATGGAGGAACTATCGGAATCGCTGGTGAAGGAGGACTGTGAAGGTTGGCGACCCCGATATCGCGGCACCCGACCGTCCCGGCCAGGAAGAGGCTCCTGGGTTTCCGCGACCCTGTTCCGGATCGAATCCCGTCCCCAATTCCGGCTACGCCTACGTAGAGACACGGATGCGGTATGACGCCGGTGACTCGGCGGTTCGACACACTCCCGAACGGATGCGCATTCGCAAGCCAACGCGCCGATGCTTCCGGAGCTGTGGGGTACCGCTGGCAGGCACGTCATCGGCGACCCGGTTCGACAGCTACACCTCCAGGCATGGGTCCAAGCCGATCGTTCGGTCGTTGAGGAACGGACTGGCGGCAATACATCCGGTTGCCGTTCGGAGCAGGGAAGAACGGTGAGCAACTGCGAAGCGCAATGAAACCGAAGCTGCGGGCAGGTCGGCCGGGTCTCCGTGCGGAGTCTCCCTGCAGCCTGCGGTCTCGCATGCCAACCTGTTGGCGGTTGTGGAAAACGGCCCGGGAATCGCAGGTATTCTAGGCAGCCCAGGCGCATAGGGCCTACATTCGCGATCTCGGATGAAGGAGTTCCATGGCAGGGATCGTCCCGGTGCGCATCGGCGACGCCGCCGTGTAGACGCGTCAGGCGTCTGGCGTCAATGTCATACGAGAATCGTCGATGAGCGGGACCGGACGCGGGACTTGCGAGATACGGGCGGTATAGCCATCGACAGAAGCGTGTGAAGAGACGAAAGGCCCGGAGAGGGTCTGGCCGCGGCTTCCACAGCATGGCAGTCGACTGCACACGCGACGCTTGTCGAACGCCGTTCCGACTGGCCTATGCTTCAATCGTCCGATTCGGCTGGGCCGTCCTCCCGGGTATCGGATACCCGAAACGGCTCATCGACTGGCGAAATTCTCGGCATGACAACCGATCGGACCGGCGTAAACTGCGCCCACGGAGCGAACGGGAGTATTGGCGATGGTGACACCCAGCCAGCATGTAGTCAGGCGCGGCAGCCAATGGGCGGTCCGAAAGTCCGAATCCGTACGGGTTACGCGCCGCTTTTCTACTCAGCGTGAAGCGATTGAGGTCGCCCGAAGGCTTGCCCGCAAGCAAGGATGCGACGTCTACATCTTCGATCCGGACGGTTTCATTCGCGATTACGAGTCCTACAGTAACGGCTCGGCTTCGTCGAAGGGGTAGCGGGAGTTGTCGAGCGACGACCTCGAACGAAGCGTATTCGCAAATTGTCCGTTCGACAACGAATACGACCGAATGCGGCAGGCCATTCTGTTCTGCCTGACACGCTTCGGCCTGAGGCCGCGAATCGCGAGCGAACGCAAGGACGCCGACGAGACGCGTATCAGCAAGATACTGGATCTGATCCAGTATTCCCGCTATTCGAATCACGACCTCAGCCGTTGTCAGGCCGGGGAGGAGGGAGAATACTACCGGTTGAACATGCCTCTCGAACTCGGCCGGGATCTTGGATGTCGCCACTACGGAGCGGGACATCTCTCGCAAGAGGTCATTCTTGTCCTTGAGGAGAAGCGCTACCGCTGTCAGGCCGCCATTTGCGATCTTGCCGGGTCGGACGTTCACGCCCATGCGGGCGATTACCGGCTCGCTGTCCGGAAGATCAGGAACCGGCTGGCGTAAGTGTCGGATTCCGAGGTCGTCGGCGCGGCAAGGGTGTTGAAGGAATTCGAGGATTCTCGGCAGCGGTATTTCGACCGGCAGCGGGTAAGCGAACACTAGGCGGCGGATATCGAAGTCTATTCCACCGCCGAACTCCTGCGGGTGATGATCGAGTATTGCGAGGCACCAAGGGCGAATCGCCGAACCGACAGCGTCGGTCAAACCCCAAGGCGAAGGGGCTCCCCACGCAAGATTACTTCCGAGCTGACGCCCAGCGGCGACTCCCCTCCGGCCGTTGACCGCCCGGCAGCCGCCGGCGAATCGGTCCCCGCTCAGCCCCGCCGCGTGGCTTGCGCCGCACCGGTCGGCATGTCGCCGAAGTAGAAGCTGTAGCCCGGAATGTGCTTGCGACGCTCCCGGAGCGGCATGCCCGGATAGGGATATACCGGGTGCTCGCCGCAGGCTTCGTCGTGGCAGGCAAGCACGTAGTCCGCGCGCTTGTCGATTTCCTCCACCGATTTCCAGCCTTCGTACGCGTTCACGAACCGGGCCGGGACCCAGTAGCGCCACTTCTCCTCCTCGTTCGGCTCCAGATTGCGCGCCTGAAAGATCGCGTCCCCGCAGAGTACGATATCGCCGGCCGATGTGGCTACCGTCACCGCCATATGTCCGACCGAGTGCCCAGGAGTGTGAAACATGGTGACGCCGGGCAGTACCTCGCACTCGTCCTCCACCACCTCGAACACGCATCCGGAATAGGCGGGCTCGATTCCGAGAACGGGGCACTCGTAGGTGCGGTAGTAGAGCGGCAGCGGGTTGTAGGCCATCTCGATCTCGGCCTTCGGCGCGATGTAACGCGCGTTGCGGAACTCCCGCATGTTCTGGACGTGATCCCAGTGCAAATGGGTGAAGACCACCGCGTCGATCTCGTCCGGCTCGACTCCCAGCTCTTCCCGCAGGTGGTCGTGGACCTCCCTGCACCCCCGCTTCTCGCATTTGTGGTGATATTTCGTTGCCCGCTCTTCGTCGCAAAGTCCCGTGTCCACCAGGATTTTCTGCTCGCCGGTGTCGACGTAGTAGCAATAGACCGGGTTCCAGATCTTCTTGCCGGCCGGACCCTTCCAGAAGATGTAGGTCCCGAGATCCGCTTCCAGCCAACCGGTGTTGATCGGGTAGATCCGCGTCCGTTCGATGCCCATCCTGGCCTCCTCCGAAGACTGTCGCCCTGCCTCGCCGCAAGACCGCGTCGCGTTCGACGACGCCTACCCCGGAAGGCGGGCCTACCCCCCCCCCAGAGCGCACGAGCGGTCCGGGCGAGGACGCCGGTTGGGGCCGTTCGGGTTCGGGGCAAGGGGAGCAGGGCGTGCGGCAGCGCGCCGGCGCGAACTGTATCCGCGCCTTCGCCCGCTGTCCATCATGCCGCTCGTGGCCGTACTGCGCGCGCCCGACGACCGCTCGCGGCCCGACCGGGCACGAACGCCTCAGTCGCCCGACTCTTCCTGCAACCGGATTCGCCGGACGATCTCCCGGTCCCGCGCCCGCTTGAACGCCTCCGGGTCGCGCCGGGTCCAGTCGTAGAACCCCCTGCCCGAGCGCATGCCCGTATGTCCGGCGGCGAAGAGCTTGCCGACCGGGGTCTCGGCCGGGTCCCGGACGTCGGAGAGATCCGCCCAGACTTCCTTCGCCGCCGGGCTGTTGAGCAGGTCCAGTCCGGCGAGGTCGGCATGCTCGAAGGCGCCCATGGCCGGCAGCCGCCATGCGTAGCCCTGCTTCAGGACGGTATCGCATGCCTCGGCCGTCACCAGGCCCTTGCCGACCAGCGAGGCGAACTCCCGCAAGACGGCATGCTGAATTCTGGCCCAGAGGAAGCCGGGAATGTCGGGGCAGATCACCGGCGTCTTTCCGGTCTCCCGCAGAATCTCCAACGTCCGTTCGGTCGTGCGCTCGCCGGTCACGGCGCCGGGCACCACTTCCACGAGCGCGATCAGATGCGCCGGCTGCGCGTAGTGGGCGATACAGAACCGTTCCGGCCGCGCCAAGGCAGACTGGATGCGCCCGGCGCCGATCGCGGACGTGGTACTGGACAACACCGCGTCGGAATCGCCGGCAGCCTCCGCCCGTGCCAGCACCTCTCGCTTGACGTCGACGTCTTCGGCCACGGCCTCGATGACGAATTCCGCCCCTGCGACCGCCTCCTCGAAATCGTCGGTGGCGTCTATTCGCCGATTCGCGACCTCATTCGCCCGTTCGTGGAGGCCTTCGCCCGTCATGAACTCCGCGGCGTCGTCGATTCTCTCTCGCGCGTCGTCCAGCGACTCCCGTCTGCGCCCCCAGAGCGAAACGTCCGCCCCGCCGAGCGCGAGCGACAGCGCGATCTGCGCGCCCATGGTGCCGGCGCCGAGAACCGCACAGTGCGGCGTCCTGTCAGGCGACACGGCGCCAACCGTCGCCGGAGCGCTCCAGGACGCCTTCGGCCTCGAAGGCGCGAAGGCTCGCGTCGATCGAGACCAGCGCACGCCACTCGCGCACCATTTCCTGGTCGTCGCAGACCTTGTCCCGAAGCGACGCGAAGCCGATCCCGGGGTTCTCGCCGATATGGACCAGAATGGACTTCTCGACCTGGTCCACCCGCCGGCGGCAGTCGTCGATCAGGCGGCGGGTGCCCTCGGCGTCCATCGGAACCTCGTGGGCGAAAAGGACGGTCTGCACGTCCCGCTCCTCGAGAAACCGCTCGATCTTGTCGAAGGTAGCCCGCATGAGCTTCGGGTCCTCGTAGAGATAGAGCACCGGGTTGTAGGGTGGCAGCAACGGGTCGGCGATGATCAACACCCGCGAGGACGTCTCGAAGAAGCCGATCTCCGCCATGGAATGGCCCGGCACCTCGACCACCTCGATCTCCACGCCCCCGCCGAGGTCGATCCGGTCGCCCTCCTCGAGAAATTCGTCGATCGGACCTTCGGTCGGACCCATCCAGTCCAGGTATTCGGCGTAGAGATCGAAGGCTTCCCCTTCCGGGAACGCGTGAACGATCGTCTTCGCGTTCAGCATGTTGTCGGCGACCCGGTCGGCGCGCGCCGGATGGCCGAGGATCCGGCACCGGGTATTTTCTTTCAGCCAGCCGTTGTTGCCGACGTGATCCATGTGTTCGTGGGTCAGGAGTAGGAGGTCCAGCCGCTCAGGCTCGAGCCCCAGTTCGGCGAATCCGGCCTGCAGCGCGGGAAGTCCGGCGTGCAGTCCGCTGTCGATCAGCGCGGTCCGTTTCTCTCCGAGGACGAAGAAAACGCGCGTGGAGGTCTTCCCCTCGTGGTCCCCGGGCAGCCCCATGCTGACTGTCGCGATCGGTCCCGTCCGGTGGCTGACGACGCTGGATGTCATGGTCTCCTCCCTATTTGCCGGCGAATTGCGGCTTGCGCTTCTCCATGAACGCCGCAATGCCTTCCTTGCCGTCCTCGGTTGCGTAGAGCGCACCCAGGACCCGCTGCTCCAGGGTCAAGCCGGACGCGAGCGAGGTCTCCAGCCCGTCGTCCACCACCCGCTTGCCTTCGGCCAGCGCGACGGGCGCCTGGGCGGCCAGGCGTTCGGCCAACTCCAGGGCGCGGGGCATCAGCTCGTCCGGCGGGCAGGCTTCGAGCGCCGCGCCCAGCGACACCGCCTCTTCGGCGGAGATCATGCGGCCGGTCAGAACGAGCTCCTTGGTGCGCATCGCGCCCACGAGGCGCGCGAGGCGCTGCGTCCCTCCCCCGCCGGGCAAGAGTCCGAGCTTGATCTCCGGCAGCCCGAGCCGGGCGGTTTCGCTGACCAGGATCAGGTCGCAACAGAGAGCGAGTTCGAAGCCGCCGCCGAGCGCGAAGCCGTTGACCGCGCAGACGGTGATTTGCGGCAGGCCGGCGATCGCGTCGAAGGTTCTCCTCGAGCGCCGCTGAAACGAGTCGAACTCCGCCTGGGTCGCGCCGCGGTAGCCCCCGATGTCGGCGCCGGCGACGAACCCGCGTCCGGTTCCGGTCAGGATGAGCACCCGGACGTCCCGCCTCTCGGCCAATTCGGCGGCGAAACCGCCGAGCGCCGTCATGATTTCGAAGTTCAGCGCGCCCAGCGCTTCCTCGCGGTCGATTCGGAGAATCTCGACGGGCCCCTTCCTCGACAGGACCAGGTGCTCTGCGAGCCGCTTGTCCATGACTCAGACCGCTCCCGCCCGCTCCAGCGCCGCGACTTCGTCCGGGTCCAGGAACTCCGACAGGATCTCGCGATTGTGCGCACCCACCAGGGGCGCGGCGGCTCGCGCGGTCGCGGGGGTCTCGCTCAGTTCTACGGGGCAGCCGACGGCCCGAACGGCGCCGGCGGTCGGATGGTCGAGCGTGACCAGGCGGTCGGAACGCTGCGCGACCAGATCGCCGACGACTTCCGCGGTGCGGCGGACCGGCGCCGCCCAGACGTCCGCCGCCTTGAAGACTCGCATCCACTTGGCCGTGCTGCGGGAGGCGACGCGTTCCGCGATGGCGTCGCGCGCTCGGTCGCGCTCCTCCCAGGCGTCGAGTGCGCCGAGGTCGTCGTCGCCGATCAGGGCGCCGAGCTTGTCCAGCGGGCACATGGCGATCGCGATCCATCCGTCGCTCGTCTGGTACGCGCCGTACGGCGCGTCGTTCCAGCAGGAGGCGATCCCGGTCTCGGAGCGCTCCAGCTTCGCATCCTGGTTCAGCGCGGCGAAGTTCTCCTGCGCCATCGCCATGAGGAGAGAGGAGAACAGGTTGGTCTCGACCCGCTGGCCGACGCCGTGCCGGTCCCGGGCCAGCAACGCGCCGAGGATTCCGATGGCGAGCGACTGGGAAGCGGCGTAATCCGCAACCGGCGTTCCGCAAGGAGTCGGCGGGTCGCCGGCCCGGCCGGTATTGAACATCACCCCGCTCATCGCCTGCACCAGCAGGTCCTGACCGGGCCATCCCTGCCTCGCCAGTTCGCTTCCCGACCCCCAGCCGGAACCGGAGGCGTATACGATCTTCGGATTGCGGGCGCGAAAGTCCTCGTATCCCAATCCGAGCCGATCCATGACGCCGGACCGGAAGTTCTCCGCGACCACGTCGCACCGTTCGGAGATCTTCAGGAGCGCCTCCCGCCCGGCCTCGCTCTTCAGGTCGACGGCGAGCGAACGCTTGTTGCGGTTGAAGGCGTGGAACGCGGCGCTGTCGCCGCCGACGAGCCCGCCCAGCATCGGCATGGAGCGGATCCAGTCGCCGGTGCCGGGACGCTCCACCTTGATCACGTCGGCGCCCAGATCCGCCAGCATCTGGGTGCAGAGCGGGCCCAGCATCATCTGGGTGAAGTCCAGAATCCGGATGCCGTCTAGCGCGCCCGGCGACGGGCCTGCGTCGTTCGGAACGTCGGTCAACGGTTCGCCTCGGTCCCTGCAATTGTCTTATGGTACAAGTAGATATCCTCCAATTCCGACAAAATGTCTCCGGTTCCTGTTCCGTCGCGGAGTGCGCGCACGAGCGCTTCGCCCAGTGCCTTTTGCGCACCCGGCCACCAGACGGCGAGCGGGCGGACCCAGGCGGTTTCCTGCGTCGCGCGCGTCCGCCGGAAGAAGTCGTCGGTCTGCGCGTTCGCTTCGTCGTCGTCCCAGGCGGCGACGCCGGCGGGTTGTCCCCCGCTTTGCCCCGCGAGGCGCTGTCCCTCGTCCGAGCAGTACCAGGCGGCGAATGCCGCAGCCCGCTCGACGCTTCGGGCGCGAGACGACACGGCCATGCCGGCGCCGCCGAGAAGGCTCCCGCACCCCGCCGGCGGCGGGCCGAATCGCCATCCTCCCTCTTTCGGCGCCGTCCGTCCGACATACCCGAAGGTCAGGGGAACGAAGGCGATCGAAGCCCGCGACGACGCTTCGCGAAAGACGTCCCTCGGAGTGCACTGCCAGCAGAAGGACGGCACGGCGGAGGAGAGGCTTCGCAGAAGGTCGACGGCGTCCGCCGCCGAGGATCGGTCCGGAAACGTTTCGCCGTCCGCGCTCGGTTCCGCTTCGCTTCCGGCGAGCAGGCTGAGGAGGCAGGAGATCGCGTCCGTCGGATAGAGCGCCAGCGCGACGGAACCGGGGACGGAAGACTCGAGCGCGAAGACCTCTTCCCAGGTTCGGGGCGGCTCGACGCCGAGTTCGGCCAGCCGTGCCGGCCGCCAGGCGGAGACGTGGCAGGCCGCGTCCGACGCAAGACCGGCGACCCTGCCTTCCGCCGCGAAGGATTCCTGGGCGCGACCGACGGCGCGCTCCGCAACCCGCCGGATCGCGCTCGCTTCGACGCACTCGTCGATCGGCAGGATCGCGCCTTCGGCCAGCGCCTGCGCCATATGCGGGTAGTCGACGATCATCACGTCGCAATCCGGCGACAGCTCGCGGAGCGGTTGGTCGTTGAAGGCCGTCAGCGGACGGCGGCGTATGGCGATCCCGATTCCGGTCCTGGCCTGCCACGCCTCTCCCGCGCGTTCGAGCGGCGCCACGCATCGGGGATCGTCCCACGCCGTCACGCGGAGGGTTTCGTGCGCCACCGTCAGCCTCCGTCGTTGCCGTCGAGCGGCGGAGGCCGGCCGTTCCCGGAACGACTCCGCGCGGCTCCCGGACCGCACCCGTCCGCCACTTGCGAATTCGATTTGCTAATTCGATTTACCGGAGTTATGCTCCGCCCTTATAGTCCGGCATGGCGCGTTGCGTCAAGCGATCATTCCGGTGGAGCGAGCGTGGCGACGATTACCGACATAGCGCGTGCGGCCGGCGTCTCTACGGCGGTGATCTCGCGCGTGGTGAACGAAGACCCGTCGCTCCGCATTCGGGAGACGACCCGCCAGCGCGTGCTCGATGCGGTCCGCCGGCACGACTACGCGCCGAACGCGGCGGCGAAGTCGCTTCGCACCGCGCAGACCGATCTCCTGGCCCTGGTCGTGCACGACCTGTCGAATCCGCTGCATGCCGAAATCGCCGCCGGAGCGCGGCGCGAAGCCGAACGTTCGGGCAAGTCGCTGCTTCTCGGCGAAGCGCGCGAAATGGGCGACGGACCAGGCCGCCTCGAAGAGCTGGTGGCCGGCGGCGGCGTCGACGGCCTGATCCTCCAGGGAGAGGGCTCGGACCTCGACCGCGCGCTGGAGCGGGCGGCGCCGGGATGGATGCCGACGGTTCTCCTGCAATCCGGAAGTCCGAAGGGCCATGCGACGCTCGTCCGGCTCGAGGACGAGAAGGCCGGGCGCCTGGCGACGGAACGCCTTCTCGAACTCGGGCACCGGCGTATCGGCTTTCTCGGCGTCGCGTCCGGGCAACCGTTCTCCGACGACCGTCGGCGGGGTTGGGAGAACGCGCTCCGCGCGGCAGGGATCGAGCCGCGGGAGTCGTGGTTCGGCGATGCGGGTTCCAGCTATGCCGCCGGTCGCGAGGCCGCCGACGAACTGCTTCGTTCGGCCCGCGGCGTGACCGCATTGGCGGTCGCCAACGTCGCGTCGGCGATCGGCGCCCTCTCGCTGATCGCGGATCGCGGGCTTCGCGTTCCGGAGGACCTGTCGCTGATTGCGGTGCACGATACGGCGGCGGCGGAGTACGTTCGCCCTGCCCTGACGACGGTTCGCATGCCGCTGGCGGAACTCGGAGCGGCGGCGGTTCGAGCCTGCTGCCAGCGGGCGGGTACGGAGCCCCGCCTGCGACGCGTCTCGGAGCCGGAACCCGAAATCGTCGACCGCGGCAGCGTCGCGGTGCCTGCATGACGACGGGACGGCGAGCCGCCTTCCTGGGCGGCGAGAGGCGAGACCGCCCGGCGCGGGGTATGGGAGGCGGTTGAATGTCGGGAATCGCGCTGGACAGGGTCGTGAAGCGGTTCGGGAGCGATACGGTAATTCCCGAGTTGAGCATGAGCATCGACGAAGGCGAGTTCGTCGTGATCGTCGGGCCCTCCGGCTGCGGCAAGTCCACCACGCTGCGCATGATCGCCGGTCTCGAAGACGTCTCCGGCGGGTCCATCCGGATCGCCGGACGGGACGTGACCTGGCTGCCGCCGAAGGAGCGGGACATCGCGATGGTGTTCCAGTCCTACGCGCTCTACCCCCATATGAACGTGGCGGCCAACATGTCCTTTGCGCTGCGTCTCGCCGGGACGCCGAAGGCGGAGATCGAGGAGCGGGTCCGGCGGGCGGCGGAGATGCTGGAGCTGACGCCGTATCTGGGCCGTCGGCCGAAGGACCTCTCCGGCGGGCAGCGGCAGCGCGTGGCCATGGGACGGTCGATCGTCCGCGACGCCTACTGTTTCCTGTTCGACGAGCCGCTGTCCAATCTCGACGCGAAGCTCAGGGCCTCGATGCGGACGGAACTCTCGATCCTGCACAAGCGGCTGGAGCGCACCATGGTTTACGTCACCCACGACCAGATCGAGGCGATGACGATGGCCGACCGGATCGTCATCATGGAGAGCGGACGCATCCAGCAGGTCGGTACGCCGAGGGAAGTCTACACGGCGCCGGTCAATCGGTTCGTCGCCGGTTTCATCGGCTCCCCGTCGATGAACTTTCTCGACGCCGAGGTCGTCGACGGGGACGCGGTCTCCGTTCGCGGCGAGGGGTTCGAGTTTCCGCTGCCGGAGCGGCTCGCCGCGAAAGCGCGGGCGTCGGGTTCCCGGACCGTGGCGATCGGGTTGCGGCCGGAAAATTTCGCCGCGCCTTCGGTGATGAGCCGGGCCGCCGGCACCTCCCTTTCGCCGGTTCGCCTCGAGGTCGAGGTGGCGGAATACATCGGCTCGAGCCAGTTCCTCGCGGCCCGCGTCGGCGGCGTGCCGGTGACGGCCGCGGTCGAGGTCGGCCCCGACACGCCGCCGATGGAGAGCGGAGAATACGCCTACGATACGAACCGGATCTACCTGTTCGATCGCGAGACCGGGAAGGCCGTCTGACGGCCGCCCGGCGAGAACCCCATCCTGTTCAGATTCCAGAAGGAGGATATCGAACCATGAACGCAATCCACCGCGCCGCGGGCCTCTGCGTGGGCGTCGCCTCGGCGTTTCTGCTCGCCCTGTCGGTGACGGCCGCCTCGGCCAACCCGTACGAGAGATTCGCCGGCACGACCATCGTGGTCAGCTGGCCGGCGCTCGCCCATTTCCAGGCGGCGGAGACGCTGGTCGAGGAATTCACCGAGGAGACCGGCATCGAGGTCGAGATCGACGCGCTGCAGTATCTGAAGCTGCGCGACCGGCAGCTCCTCGAGATGTCGAAGCCCGAAGGCGAATACGACGTCGTCTCCTGGGTGGTGATGTGGAAGGGCGAATACGTCAGCAAGGGATTGCTGACCCCGCTCTCGCAGTTCTTCACCAGCGGCTCGCTCGTCGACCCGCAATACGACATCGACGACATCGCGGACGCCTACCTGCAGAACGGCGGCGTCGTCGGCGGCACCAAGGGATACATGCCCGGCAAGTCCGGCGCTCTCTACGGGGTCCCGTTCGGGGCCGAGACCTCGATCCTGGCGTATCGCAAGGACGTCTTCGAGGAGCACGGGATCGAGGTTCCCGAGACCTACGACGAGCTCCGCGCCGTGATGAAGCGGCTCGGCGAGCTCGGCGTTCCGGCGATGACCTCCCGCGGACAGACCGGGCACCAGGTCACGGCGGGCTGGCTCCTGCATCTCGCGCCGCTCGGCGGGAAGATCTTCGACGACGAGTGGAATCCGGTGATCAACTCGCCTGAAGGCGTCGAAGCGGCGCAGGTGATGCGGGAGATCGCCCAGACCGGGCCGGCGGGAATTCCGACCTTCGGGTTCGGCGAAGCCTCGGCCGCCTTCCTGCAGGGCGATGCGGCGATGTATCTCGACACGCTCAAGATCGCCGCCATGTCGCGCAATCCGAAGCTCTCGAAGATCGACGGGATGGTGGGCTACGGCCTGCACCCGGTAGGCACGCGCTGCGGCTCGGAGACCGGCGGTTTCGCGGTCGGCATTCCGGCCAATTCGCAAAACCAGGAGGCGGCGTTCCTGTTCATCCAGTACATCACCTCCAAGCACGGAGACCAGCGCATGGTCGAGCTCGGCGGCGATCCGGTTCGCATGTCGACCATCCGGAACAACCTGGACAATTTCGACGAGTATCCGGTGGTCCTGGAGCAGCTGCCTTGCGCGGATCCCGACTGGCGTCCGCTGATCCCGGAGTGGAACGAGCTGAACATCGACGTGCTCGGCCAGGCGTTGACGGAAGTCATCACCACCGACGATCCCATCCAGCCGATCATGGACGCGGCGAACGAGAAGGCGCGGGCGATCATGGAGCGCGAAGGCTACTACACCTGGGCCAAGTATCGCGCCGGCCAGTAGTCGAGCCGACCGCCGGGCGGACGTTCCGCCCGGCGGACCGGAGGGGCGAATGCGAGCGGGGAGCGCGGCGATTCCGGCGGCGCCCGAGGGCGCCGGGGATCCTCCTCCCCGCTTCGCGCTCCGTTACGCCACTCCGTATTTCTTCATATTTCCGGCCGTGCTGGTGATGCTGGCCGGCCTGGTCTACCCGATCCTCGACGCCTTCTATCTCAGCTTCTACGACTGGAAGATCGGAACGCCGCTGTCGAAGGCGCCCTATTCGGGCCTCGCGCATTACAAGCGGATGTTGACCGACCCGGACGTCCTGGAATCCATCTGGGTGACCGTCCGGTTCGGATTCTGGACCATTTCGATCGAAATGTTCCTCGGCGTCGCGCTGGCGCTCTTGCTGGAGAAGCCGATCCGGGGCGCATCGGTGTTCCGCACCATCTTCATTCTGCCGCTCATGGTGTCCCCGGTCGTGGTCGGCCTGATCTGGCGCTACCTGTTCGACGCCCGCATCGGCTGGATCAACTACTATCTCGGCCTGATCGGCATCGAGCCCCAGGTTTGGCTCGGCGATCCCGAACTGGCGTTCTTCGCCATCGTCTTCACCGACATCTGGCAATGGACGCCGTTCATCTTCATCATCATCATCGCCGGGCTGCAGGCGCTGCCCTCCGAGGTGCTGGAAGCCAGCCGGATCGACGGCGTCAACTGGTGGCAGCAGATCTTCTTCGTCAAGCTCCCGATGATCCGGTCCATCCTGGTCATCGCGCTGCTCATGCGCCTGATCGACGTATTCCGGGCGCTGGAGGTGATGTACATCCTGACCGGCGGAGGACCCGGACGCGCGACGGAATTGCTGTCGCTCCACATCTACAACCGGGCTTTCGACACGCAACAGCTGGGCTACGCCGCGGCGATCTCCGTATTGCTGATCCTGCTGGTCTTCGGCCTGAGCCTGGCCATCCTGGTCGTCGGCAACCCGTTCAAGGACAAGTCGGACATCTGATCATGACCACGCGACCGATGAACCGCCGATGGCAGACCGTGGGCTACTACGTGGCCTTGACGGCGCTGGCCCTCATGGCGCTGGCGCCGATTTGGGTGATGATCGCGACGTCGTTCAAGAACGACGTGATCGTGCAGTCGAAGGAACCGCTCTGGTTCTTCTTCGTCCCCACGCTCGACAACTACGAATACATCATGACCCGGGGCAGGTTCGACCGCTATCTCGGCAATTCGGTGATCGTCGGAACGCTGTCCACGGTCATCACGCTGTTCCTGGGCGGACTCTGCGCCTACGCGCTGGCGAGGACGGAGTTCCGGGGACGCCGGTTCGTCGCCAACACGACCTTGCTCGTGCGCATGGTTCCGCCCGCGGTGCTCGCCGTGCCGGCCTTCGCGATGGTGGTGACGCTCGGCCTCGACAACGACCTCGCGGTCCTGACCTTCTTCTACACCGCGCTGAACCTTCCCTTCGCAATCTGGCTCCTGTTCGGGTTCTACAAGCAGGTTCCGGTCGAGCTGGAGGAAGCGGCGATCATCGACGGCGCGTCGCCGCTGCAGGTGTTCTTCCGCGTGCTGATGCCGCTGGTCCGCTCGGGATACGCGGTGGCGGGGATTTTCACCTTCCGGATCGCGTGGAACGAGTTCATTCTCGCGCTGCTCCTGACCGGCCGGAAGACCCGCACGCTCCCCGTCGGCGCCGCCGGATTCATCACCGACACCGGGGTGGAATGGGGAAGGATCATGGCGATGGGAACCCTGATCGTGATTCCGCCCCTCCTGTTCACGTTCTTCGCCGCGCGCCAGATCATCGCCGGCATGACGGCCGGCGCCGTGAAGGGATAGCCGTGCCGCGTTATGCGGGCGTGGCGGCCCTGCCGGCGCGACAGGCCCGCACGCGATCTCGAGCCCGTCGAACGCGTGGCGCAAGGAGAGGCGCGAACGGAATCGTGAAGGCCGTCCTGCACGGCACGGTCCGGCACCGTCGGTCCTTCTCCGCGGGAGGCGCCGATCGGGAGGGGCACCGGCGCGATAAAATACGGCCGGTGCCGGCAGCGCGCCGATTTGAATCGTTTCCCGCAGGCCTGCGAGTCCGGGGGTGACCGGCATGCCTGCGCGGGCCCTCGTCCTCTCGACTCTCGACACCAAGCGCCGGGAGACGGAGTTCCTGATCGCCCGGCTGGCCGCGCGAGGGATCGATGCCGAGACGGCGGACCTCTCCCTCGGCTCCGGCGGGCAGGTATGGGACGGCGACAGGAAGCGCGCCGAAATGCGCCAGGTCGCGGAAGGGGCGGCGCGGGAACTGGCTTTGCGTATCGATCCCGAGCGCCATATCGCGGTCGGACTCGGCGGCGGCACCGGCAGCGAGATCGTCCTTCGCGTCTTTCGTCGCATGCCGCTCGCCTTGCCGAAAATGCTGATCACGCCCCTGCCCTTCGACCCGCGGATTCCGCTGGCCGACAATCCGGTCGTCCTCGTGCCGACGCCGGTCGACGTCTGCGGCCTCAACGACCGGCTGCGTCAGGCGCTGGACCGGGCCGCGGCGCTGGCGAGCGGGATGAGCCCCTCGGATCCTCCCGAGCGGACCGGGCGCCGGACCGTCGCCGTCTCCTCGCTCGGCGCAACCGGGGCCGCGACCGAGCTGCTGCTGGAGGGATTGCGAGAGCGGGGCGTCGAGGCGGAAGTCTTTCATGCCAACGGATTCGGCGGCGC
Source organism: Rhodobacterales bacterium (assembly GCA_965221505.1). Lineage (GTDB taxonomy): Bacteria > Pseudomonadota > Alphaproteobacteria > Rhodobacterales > CAZPXZ01 > CAZPXZ01. The sequence continues at coordinate 1,927,223 of CBDCSI010000001.1, read as the reverse complement.
CGGGCTCGCGCGGGCGTTGGGCGAGGATCCGCCGGCGGCGCTCGTGGACCTGACCCCGCACGAGCTGACGCGGATGCTCGTCGCGGGGCCGCATGCGCCCATGCCGGAGCGGTTCCGCGCCGCCGGACGGGCCGGCGTGCCGCAGGTCGTGCTGCCGGGAGGGCTGAATTTCCTCGGCTTCGACGGCGTCGAGACGGTTCCCGGCGAGTGCCGCGAACGCCGGCAGTACCGTCACTCGGGCTTCTTCACCCATGTGGAGGTATCGGGCGACGAAATGGCCCGTATCGCGGCCTCGCTCGCGGATCGCCTGAACGAATCGACCGGGACGACTTCCCTGATCGTGCCGATGGGCGGGTTTTCGCACCAGGATCGCCCGGGGGGCGCGATCTGCAATCCCGCGTTGCGGCAGGCGTTTCTCGATACCGTGCGCCGGGGGCTCGCGCAACGCGTCGAGCTGACGGTCACGGACGCACATATTTCGGACCCGGAGGTCGCCGGACTGGTCCTGGAACGCCTTGCCCCGGTCCTGGACGACGAGGAGGAGAAGTGAAATGCCGGCACCGCATGACGTCGAAGCGGCCAAGGACGCCCTGATCGCGGCCGCGCGCCGCTGTTTCGAGCTTCGTCTTCAGACGAACGCCGGCGGCAACCTGTCCGTCCGGCTCTCCTCCGGCGACGCCGTGGCGATCAAGCCGTCGGGGGTCGGGTTTGCGGAATGCACCCGCGACAATCTCCAGATCGTCGGCCTGGACGGAACCGTCGAGCCCTCGGCCTACCGACCGTCGAAGGACCTGGGGTTTCATCTCGGCATCTACCGGGTGCGGCCGGACGTCAACGGCATCGTGCATTGCCACAGCCCCTGGGCCACCGGCTACGCGAGCGCCGGGATCGAACTCCCCTGCCTGACGGTTCAGACCGTCGAGAAGCTCGGTCGAATTCCGCTGATTCCCCTCTCCGCAAACGGCGGGCCGCAGACGGAAGCCGACATCGCGCCGGCGTTCGCGGATCCTTCGGTTCGCGGGGCGCTGCTCGCCAGTCACGGGACGATCGGAGTCGGGAGCACCTTGACGGAAGCCCTCTATCTGGCCGAGCTCATCGAGGAGACGGCCCATGTCGCGTTCGTTCGCGACATGCTGCGTTCGGCCCCCCGGTAGCGGTCCGGAGCCCTCGCCGGCGGAGGCGTGAAGCGAGAGAATCGGCAGCCGGAGAGGACGCACAAATCCGGCCTCGCTTGCCGGAAAGCGAACGGTTTGCGAGGGCAGGCTCCCGGACCGGCCGAGCCGGATTGAGCGAGGGCTCATTGCTCGGCAAACGGACGTATTCAGTTTCTCACTCCCCCCTTTACGACAAGATATTGGCGACACTACGTCCAATTATGGCGAGCGCGGGTTTTGTCGTCGGATCGTCCGATATGCTTGGCTACGCCCTTCCTCGCGAAGCGATGTCAGAACCCAAGGAGAACGAAATGATGAAGACGATCCGAAACGCGATCCTGGCGCTGGTTGTCGCGCTTGCCGGCTCCTCAACCCAGACCGAGGCCGTGACGACAGGTTCCGAGCGGGACCTGACGCTGGAATTGATGTCCGTCCTTGGTCTCGACGGGATAATGAAAGGGATGGCGCAAGATTTTTCGTCGCATGCGGTCGGGATATACAGGGAAGTGAGACCCGATCCGGATCCAGAGGCGGAGCGGCAGATCCGAGAGACGGTCGAAACGTACTTTCTGGCGCAGGAGCCCGCGTTTCGGCAACTCTTGGGCGATCTCGTTTCCGACGTCTTTTTCGAAGCGGAACTGATCGAGCTGTTGGACTACCTCCAATCGGATGCCGGCATGCGGGCGGATCGGTGGATTAAGGGAATCATTCTTGATCTGTCGATACAACTACCGCCCAATTACCGTCTGGAATCGCCTCCGAACGAAAACCTGAACCTGTCCGACGCCGAGAGAGACGTCTTGTTGTCCGCACTGGGGTTCGAACGGAGAATCTTGGCCGCGGGCGAGTTGTATGCCGAGGAAGCTGTCGATGCCGAGCGGCGGAAGCATCCCGACCTTGATGCGTATACCGCCGATCAAATCCGCGAAGAGTTCACGGGTACTCTGCGCCGGGTCATGCCCTGGCTGAAGGCGCAAGCCGGGCCACGGCTCGACGAGATGTTCACGTCCGAGGAGAGGCAGGCTATCGTTGACTTCGGCAGTACCGGCGCATCGGACAAGTACGTCGAGTGGGAGCGCCGTCTGCTGTGGCGACTCACAGACTGGCAGAATCGGATCGAAGAATCGGAAGGACTTGCCGAAATGGACGATGCGGTGACCGCCATCGTGTACTCTCGCGTTCGGTAGGAAGTCTCGGAGTGAGCCGAGCGGGGGAAGAACGAGGAGGAGTCGGGTCGCGCCCGGGAGTCGGCGCGCATGTCGTGCGTCGCTTGCGTCGAGCGACGTCGGTCGACCGTGGCGTCGGGTGGAGTTTGGAAGGACTTCTCCTCGCTCTCTCGGTAGCGCCCTGAGCAAAGAGTCGCCCGCGGACGATCTTCCCCCTGTCCCGTCGGGCCGCACGGCCTCGGCCGTGGTTCGAGTGCGGTGCGCTTTGCCGACCGCGATCGCCCGGTTCGCGATTCGTGCGGTCCGCGTCCGCCGGACGAGAATTGAACAGTGGACCCTCGATGGCCCTCCACGGGTCAAGCTGCGGACGGCGCCTGCATCCGGTCGGCCGTCGTCCGGTGCGGGTTGGCGTCGAGTGCGGCTCGAGGTTCGGCAAGACGAAGGACGGGTTCAAGGCGTGGACGGGCGGCCGGCGGTTTGCCGGCGCTGCCCTGCGCGGCAGGCAGTCGCCCGCTCCTCGCTCGTCGCGGTATCGCCGGAAAACCGGGTATGCTCGGGCGCTCGCGGTTGCGCGAGTCGAGGATTTCGTAGAGCGGGGGTCGAACGATGAAAGCAGTCCTGAGCGCGGTCATGGCGCTTGCCCTTTCGCTCGTCGGCGCGGCCGTCCAGGCCGAGTCCTCGGAGAGAGATGCGGAACGGCATCTCGCGCGAGCGACGGAACTGGCGTCCATTCTCCAAATTGACCGTTTCGTGGACGATTACGCCAGGTACGAATCCGCGAATACCGTCAAGAAACTCGTCGCCTTCGGGGCGGAACTGGACCCGGATGCGGAACGGCTTATACGGGACGCGGTCGAATCGTTCGTGCTCGCCTGGAAACCCGAGTTCCGGCGCTTCGTCAGCGAATCGATGTCCGCAGCCTTGTCCGAAGCGGAATTGATCGAATTGATCGATTATAATCGGTCGGATTTCGGCATGCGGACGGGGCCGCGGATAGCGAAGATCCTAAACGCGTCCGAGAGACACGCGCTGCTGCTCTTGCGGGCGATGCCGGACCCGAAGGAAGCTCCGGACGTGCCCGGACCCGCTGCCGAGTTGCTGACGGCATTGGAGTACGAGCGGCGAATCATGGGCGCAGGGGAGTATTGGGCAGAGGAAACGATCAGTACGGTCAAGCTCAGGAATCCCGGTCTGGATGCGCAGGGAGCAAACGAGATTCGCAGAGACTTCCTGGACCGGCTGGGCCGCATCCTGCCCTGGCTGAAGGCGGGAGCCGGCGAGAGGTTGGCGGCGGAGTTCACGCCCGAGGAACGGCAAGCCCTCGTCGCCTACTTCCGTAGCGACGCGTCGATGCGGTACCATGCGTGGCATTGGACCTTCGTTCCAGAGGCCGTTGGCTGGATCGCGCGGCTGACGGACACGCCGGAGTATGCCGAATTGGCGGATAAGGTGACGGCCGTTGCGATCTCGCACTTGCGGGAGGCGGCGTCCGAGTGATCCTCGGAGCCGGTCGGCAGGAGGAGCTTCCGACGTCTCTACACGGCCTCGGAGCGCGGGTCACGCGTCGCATGCGCTACGAGACGGCGATTGAACGGGGCTGCCCGCCGAAGGCGAACGGGACGGGTCTCGCTCGGTTGACGGCGCGCGAGGCCGCGCCGGCAGGCGGCGAACCTTTCGCTTTCCCGTACTTGCCGCCCGGATTCCGGGAAAGGCCGGCCGAACGCGAGGGTCCGAGACGAACTACCGTCATGCGTCGAGCCAAGGCGAAGCGCGCGAATTCCGGCAGCGATTCGCCGCCTTCCGCTCCGGTCCGCTATGCTCGCTGGAACGGTGCCGCCTGAGGGGCTTTCCTTCGCCCGAGGAAATCGGAAACCCAATCCGAAACCCGCTCGAGGTCAGCCGGCCGTGTAGGAGCGATCCCCTTCGAGGCTGGGGAGATTCGCAGTTTTCGGGAGGACGGAATGGCGACGACGCTTCAGAGGTCCGTGTGGGCATTGGGGATCTTGCTCCTTTGCACGACGGTACGGGCCGATTCCGGCGACGGGGAGGTACCCCCGGACGTGTTGGAGATCGTGTCCGTTCTCCGAATCGATCGGCTCCTGGAAGGAACGGCCGGCAACGATACCGCCATGTCCGTAGCGGCGAGCCTTGGTCGGAACCGGACGCTGGACCCCGATACGCAGGGCAAGCTGGTTGCCGCGATGCAGGACTACGGGGTTCGCATTCAGCCGGAGTTGCTGCGGCTGGCCGGCGGCGTAATCGCCGAGGCCCTTTCCGACGACGACTTGGCGGAACTGCTCGCCTATTACCGGTCGGATCTCGGTTCCCGGTCCCTGCGTCTGATGCCGCAGATTCTCGCGGAGCTCTGGAACGGCCTGCCGAATTACCTTCGGAACCCGCCGGACCCGGAAGAGCGCCCGGCAGCCTCCGAACTCACCGCGGCCCTGTTTGCCGCCATGCAGTTCGAGCAACGGCTGATGCAGGGCGGCGCGACGCTCGCGCGGCGGCTCGTCAACGAGGCCCGGGCCGCCAACCCCTCCCTGGACGAGGAAGCGGCGAACCGGGTTCGCGGACTGGTCGCAGCCCGACTCGGCGAAACCGTACCCTGGCTGATGGCGGACCTGGAGGCGTCGCTGGCGGAACACTTCACGCTGGAGGAACAGCGGGCCATGCTCGACTTCGCCCGCTCCGAGGTTTCGGCGAGACTGGGCAGAACCCTTCCCGAAGTGATGCGGCAGACGGGCGGCTGGTTGGTGCGGTCGAAGGAATCGGACGCGTATGCGGAGTTGATGGCCGAAGTGAGGGCGATCGCGGGAACGCAGCCCCCGGCGGAGGCAGAGGAGTAGCGGGGCTTCCGGCCGCGGGCGGCTGGGCCGAACCGTGCGCTTTCGGGGAACGGGCAGGGAGGAGCGACGTGCGTTCGGGAAGCCTCGAGGTTCGAACGGTTCGGACCGTCGCTGACGACCGGACGGCCCCGACCGCTCGTTCGGGCGGGACGGGCGCGGACGGCCGCAGAGGACTTCGGCTCGTCCTGTCCGTCTGCGCGATGGCGCTCGTCGGCTTCGCGGCGCTCTCCCAGTCCGCTTCCGGGGAGGCCGACGACGGCCTGGCGGTCTCCATGTCGTTGCTTCGTCTGCTGGAGTACGACCGGGTGCTGGAGGATCGCGCCGCCTCGATCTCCTCGCTGGCGACGAGGCATTTCGCAATCCGCAATCCCGATCTCGACGAAGCGGCATTGGCTCGGATCGACGGTATGGTCTACCGGTATTTTCTCGGAATTGCGCCGGAGTATTACGCGTTCGTGGCAGGAGCGCTTTCGCGCGCGTTTACCCTGCAGGAACAGCGGGAGATACTCGCGTTTCACCGTACCGAAGCCGGACGGAAGATGCGGGAGTTGTTGCCGAAGATGCTCGACGAGAACATGCGGCAGCTCATGCAGGACGCGCTGGACGGCACCCTTCCGGACCGGGAGCCGGTGCGCTCCGAGTCGACCCGGGCGCTGCTTCAGGCGCTGCGTATCGAGCGAGACTTCTACGAGGCGGGTGCCGCGGCCACGGAGAACTTCATCGAGGGCAAGCGGGAGAGCGATCCGGAATTCGGCGAAGAGGAGGCCGACCGCATTCGAGAGAACGCGGCGAAGGACCTGCGGCGGAGTTTTGCGGTCCTCCAGGAGAAAGCGGACTCCTTCCTGACGCAAAATTTCGAACCCGAAGAGTTGTTGATCGTTCTCGCATACGCCCGAACGCCGACGGCACGGAAAATGGGGGAGTCGTTGGCTGGGTTGGACGGAGAAATCCAGTCGTGGATGCTCGACCTGAGCGAACGGGGCAGATTTGTGGATCTGGCGCGACAGATCAGGGAGGCGATCGAAGCGTCGAGCGAGAGTCGGGATCCCTGAGCGAGCGCGGAAGCCCGCGACCCGAAGGGCGACGCCTCTTCTCCGCAGAACGGACGGTCGGAGCGACGGCACTGTCCGGATCGGCAACGCTCGGCGGTCCTGTTGGGCCAGCGCCTCGTAGCGAGCGTCTCGGCCTTCGTTCGACTCGAACCGGTCCCGCGATCGGGAGGCGATAGAGGGCGACCTTGCTCCGATCAGCCGCTTCAGCCCCGTTTCGACGAGGGACGGGTGCGAGGCGCCCCCGCTGCGAGCTTGTCGCCCTGCCGTCGCGGGCCACTCGGCGTCGACGGCGACGGTCAACCGTTACTTCTTCGTCGCGAGCCCGGCGGTTCTTCGCGGCGATACTGCGTCGGGCGCGTAGCATGCCCATGACGGGCGCCTTCGTCTCGAGGTCCCGGATCGAGGTTTCGGGACCGCGCCTCCCCCTCCCCTCATACCGCCTGCGGACCCGACGATCCGACGAATCCCCGCCGGGGAAAGCGATCTATCCGTGACGGCACACAGGCGGTCGTTCATGCGACGGGCTTCGCGGTGCGCCCGAACCGAACCGTGCCGGCCCGTGCGAGATCCGCAGGATCCCCGAACCGATTCGGGTCTGCGTCTTGCCGAAAGGCCAGGCGGCAGCACGGAGCTGGACCGCATGGCGGCTCCTCGGTTTTGGCGCGGTTGACAAGAACTGCGGCCAGGTCGACTCTCTGCCGACTGCTCGATCGCCTCCGGCGGAACGCCACGCCGCTCCCTGGAACTGCGGCTCTCGCGCTGCGACACTCCGGCCGGAGGCAAGAACGGCTTGAGCCGTCGGGTCCGTCGGCGTTATCGCCGGGCAGCGGGAGGGACATTCAGTGAACTATTTTACCGGATTTGACGAGGCGGTCGTCGTCGACGTCGAGACGACGGGATTGAATCCTCGGACGGAGCGCGTCGTCTCGGTCGGCCTCATTCGCGCAGACTTCAGCCAGCTGAAGGAGCGCCCCGACGGACTTCACGGCAAGAGTTTGAGTTTTCGGGTCAACCCGCAGCGGCCCATCCCCAGCGGCGCGTCGCGAATTCACGGGATCACCGACGAGGACGTGGCGAACGAGGCTCCGTTTTCCGAGATCGCCGAAGAGATCCGCGAGTTCATCGGCACCTCGCCCGTCATCGCCCACAACGCCTCGTTCGACAAGCGGTTCCTGAACGCGGAATTCGAGCGAGCCGGCGTGAAAACCCTCGCACCAAATCGAAGCTATTGCACGATGAGACGGTTCCAGGAGTATAACGGAGGGCAACGCAAGGGCAGCAAACTGGTCGACGCGATTCGAGCGTTCGGACGCGAGGGCAGGGTCGGGTCGGTGCATGACGCACTGGAAGACGCACAGTTGGCGTTCACGTTGGCGGCGATCTTCTACAGGATCGACAACGCGATCGAAGCGCCGGAGCGAACGCGCCCCCCTTCGCCGAGAAGCGACGATCGCCGAGAGGAGAAAGCGCCTGCTGTCGAGCCCCGGAAGGGCCGGTTCGGCTGGGGCACCGTGATTGCGGCGTTCGCGGTCGGCCTGTTTCTCGGAGCGACGTTCAACCAGTAAGCTCGCAAGGTTGCGCCCGGCAGCGCCCGGTTGAGACGCGGCCTGCATTTCGTCTGCCGCCCGCCCCGATCGGACGAGCCTGACATCTCGTGGCCCCGATGCGGCTGCCGCCAACAGGGGAACGGGTGCGGACCGCATTCGGCGTGTCGGGACGGTGGGAGGAGCGAGCCCTTCTCTCGCTGCGGTGCCCAGGGCGCATCGGCGCCCGATCGGCGATCCGCCTCGTTCCGCCTCAGGAACTCCTGCGAGCGCCTGTGGCGACCCGTCCGGCACCGGCCAACCACGTCACGGCCTCGTCGACGGTCTGCACGGAAGCGCACTGCGGAAGGCTCGGTCGGCGGAGAAGGAAGAGCGTAATGCCGAGTCGCTCCGCCGCCGCGATCTTGGCGTAGCCGTGCGTCCCGCCGGAGTCTCGGGCGACGACGCAGTCGATGCGATGCCCCTCGAGGAATAGAACCTCCTCCTCCGTAGTCGCGGCCGGTCGCCCGACGACCTCCTTCCCCCGCAGCCGGGTATCGGAGGGCTCCATGCTGCGCCAGACGAATTGCAGGTCGGCACGGGAGGCGAAGGCGTCGAGGTTCCGCTTTCCGATGGCGAGAAAGATTCGGGACCGCTCCGGCAAGGCGGCGGCGATCGCGTCGAACGAGTCGAATTCCCGCCAAAGGCATCCCCTTTCCCGCGGCCAGGGAGGCCGGTCGATACGGAGTATGGGAAGACCGCAAACTCCTGCGGCGTTCACCGCATTGCCGGCGATGCGCGACGCGAAGGGATGCGAGGCGAGGATCACATGCGTGAAGCCGTCCCGGCGGAGCGTCTCCGCCAGACCCTCCGCGCCGCCGAATCCGCCGACGCGAACGGGGTGTTCGCTGGCGGGCATGGCGCGGAGCGCCCCCGCCCGCGACAGGAGAATCGAAACGCCGGCGGCGCTGAGCCGGTCGCAAAGCGCGTTCGCCTCCGCCGTTCCCCCGAGTACCAGGACCTTCAAGGCCCGGCCCTCCGAAAATCCTCGACGGCCAGCACGTTGCCGGACCGGTCGCAGACGAGAACCTCGACCTCGACCGGCGCGCCCCCGAGCGCCGCCAGCGCCTCTTCCTGCGCGCGGCGAGCGACGCACCGCGCGAAGGGCTCGCCCAAGAGGCCGTACGCTTCCAGAACCGTGTTCGCGCCTTCGACCCCGTCTGCGCGGACCCCCTGATTCTCGAGCCATCGGCGCAATTCGGGGAAGTCGACGCGGGAGCGCTTAGAGTGGAGATCCCGCGCTCCCTGGGCCAATTTTGTGAACTTGGCGATGCCGCCGGCGAGGGTCAGCCGGGGTACGGGATGCCGGCGCAGATAGCCGAGGGTTCCCCCGACGAAGTCGCCCATGTCGAGGCAGTCGGTCTCCGCGAGACCGTGCCGGTCCCGCGCGGCGCGCTCTGACATGTTGCCGGTCGCGGCGATGACGTGCGGCCGGCCGCGGGCGACGGCGACGTCGATGCCGCGCCGGATGGAGGCGATCCAGGCCGAGCAGGAGAACGGACGAACGATTCCGGTTGTGCCGAGTATGGAGAGCCCGCCGACGATTCCGAGCCTCGGATTCCAGGTGCGCAGCGCCAGTTCCTCTCCGCCCGGCACCGACAGGATCACGGTCAGATCGGGCGGATGCGAGGCGTCCGGCGCGACGGACCGGATCGCCTCCAGGATCATTCTCCGTGGCGCCGGATTGATCGCGGGCTCGCCCACCGCAACGGGCAGGCCGGGAAGCGTTACCGTTCCGACGCCCGGTCCGGCGCAAAATGTCACCCCGCTGCCGGGCGGCCCGCGGGATACGCGGGCGACGACAGTGGCGCCGTGGGTCACGTCCGGGTCGTCGCCGGCGTCCTTGACGATGCCGCACTCTGCCCAGCCCGGGCCCTGCCGTTGGCACGTCGGCGGGAAGACCGGCTCCTCGCCGCCCGGCAGCCGGATGGAGACGCGCTTGGGGAACTCGCCAGTGAAGAGCGCCGCGGTCGACGCCTTGGCGGCGAGCGCCGCACAGCAACCGGTCGTCCAGCCCTTGCGCAGCCCGGCTTCCGCGCGCGTGCCCTCGCCGGGGCGTTCGCTGGGCCCTGCCTCGGGCGGACTACTTCCGGTCGATGACATGGGCGAAGGAACCCATGACCCGGCCCCGGCGCAGACCCAAGTCGGGAAGCGGATTTCCCTCGCTGTCCCATGCGGAGAAGAGGGGTTCCGCCGCTTGCGGGTAGGGAATCTCGCTTGCGTAATGAAACTCGTGGGCGGCGAGCGCGGAATCCGGCCAAAGCGGATTCGGATGCGGCCGCAGAAGCCGATAGCCGAGCGTCATCCGGGGCGAGGCGATGCTGGTGTCGACGGGCAGGAGCCCCAGCATCGGATGTTCGTCTCCCCGCCGATCCGTGAGCGCGCGGCCGAGGGCCATGTATCCGCCGCACTCTCCGTAGACCGTCGCGCTTCGTGCAGCGGCGGCTCGCATGCCGGCGCGAAACCGCGAACGGGAGCCCAGCCGGCCCGCATGCAACTCGGGATATCCGCCGGGAAGGAACACCGAGTCCGAATCGGACGCGGGCGACTCGTCCTCTAGCGGAGAAAAGAAGCGGATCTCCGCGCCGGCCTCGCGCCAGGCGCGGAGGTGGTGTTCGTAAAGGAACGAAAACGCGTCGTCTCTCGCGACTGCGATCCGCTGGCCGAGCGGCGGAAGGCTCTCCGGCCTCCTGCCCGGAACGAGGGGCGCCGCCGCCTCCCGGACTCGAACCAGATCGACATGTTCCTCGGCCGCGGCGGCCGCGGCGTCGAGCAGCTGCGTCCAGTTGCCGCACTCCCCGGGCTGGACCAGCCCGAGGTGTCGGGACGGAATCGACAGCTCTTCCCGGCGCGGGATCGCTCCCAGGACCGGCATCCCGCTGGCTGCGAAGCTTCGTCGAATCGTCCGCTCGTGGCGGCGGGAGGCGACGCGATTCAGAATCGCTCCTCGAACCTCTATCCCGCTCCGGAATTCTGCCAGACCCTTCGCGACCGCTGCCGCGGTTTGCGCCTGGCGCGACACGTCGAGGACCAAGATCACCGGGAGGTCGAGCGCCAGCGCCAGCTCGGCGGTGCTTCCCCGACCGAACGGGTCCGCCGCATCCGGCGCGCCGTCGTGCAATCCCATGGCGCCTTCGACGACGAGCAGTCCCTCTCCGGAACCCGCAAGCGCGCGCAGCCGGTCCGGTTCCATGGCCCAGCTGTCCAGCGACAGGCACGGCGTTCCCGTCGCTGCCGCGAGGAACTGGGCGTCGATGTAGTCAGGTCCGCTCTTGGCCGCCTGAACCGCCGCTCCGGACCGCCGCAGCGCAGCGAGAACGCCGAGCGTGACCGTCGTCTTGCCTTCGCCGGAACGGGGCGACGCGAACGCGATTCCGGTGCGGTCTGGCACGCTTCAGCTCCGCTCAAACCAGTCGAAGATCGCGCGGTAGTCGTTTACCCGGCCGACGCACACGATCGCCGGCGGCGCGACGCCGGCGTCCTTCACGTCGGTCGCGACATCGGCGAGACTGCTCGCGAGAACGCGCATGCCCGGCAAGGTCGCGTTGCAGATGACGCTCACGGGTTCGTCGGCGTCTCGTCCGCCGGCGATCAGTTTCTCCGCGATACTGCCGATGTGGCGCATGGCCATATACATCACCAGCACCTGGGAGCCGCGCGCAAGCGCCGCCCAGTCGAGGGCGGAGGGCATCTGGCCGGTGTAGTCGTGTCCGGTCAGGAAGGTGATCGACTGGTTCACGTCGCGGAGGGTCGCGGGTATTCCGGCATAGGACAGTGCGGCGATGCCCGCCGTGATTCCGGGGACGACCCGGAACGGTACGCTCGCCTCGCGAAGGCCCTTCGCCTCGTCCCCTCCTCTGGCGAAGACGAAGGGATCGCCGCCTTTCAGTCGCAGGACCCGAAGACCGCGCCGGGCGAGATCGATCAGGCGACGCGTGATGTCCGCCTGGTCGGCGGAGGGCTTCCCGCCCCGCTTCCCGGCGAATACGCATTCGGCCGCCGGATTCGCCAGGCGGAGGACGGAGTCCGAGACCAGCGTGTCATGCACGATGACGTCCGCGCGTTCCAGAGCATGAACGGCGAGCAGCGTGAGAAGTCCCGGATCCCCCGGTCCCGCGCCCACCAGCCAGACCGTTCCGGGTCGGAACTCCGGCAGCGCGAGGCGAGCCGATTCGGTCACGGAGACTTTCCCGCGCCGCAGCTCGCCGTCTCCCGCCGCCCGGGCCTCAGGAGATGCGGAATCGCGGGGTCGTAGAGCGCCGAGTCGCGCCGATGTTCCTCGGCCAGCGCGGGGCCGACGAAGATCAGGGCGGTACGGGTGATCTTGCGGGCGCGGACCTTGCCGCGAATGTCGGACAGCGTTCCCCGGACGATCTCCTGGTCGGGCCAGCCGATCCGGTAGGCGACGACGACGGGGCAATCCTTGCCGTAAAACGGTCCGAGTTCCCGCTCGATGCGACGCAGGGCGCGGACCGAGAGGTGGATCGCGAGCGTGGCGCCCGTTCGCCCGAGGGAATCGAGTTCCTCCCCTTCCGGCATCGGCGAGGACCGCGACGACGTGCGAGTCAGGATCACGGTCTGCGCGACGCCCGGCATGGTCAACTCCCGCCCGAGCGCGGCCGCTGCGGCGGCGAATGCGGGAACGCCGGGGACGATGTCGTACGGGATTCCCTTCGCGTCCAGCCGATGGATCTGCTCGGAGACGGCGCCGTAGAGACTCGGGTCGCCGGAATGGACGCGCGCCACGTCCCTGCCTTCCTCGTGCGCGGAAAGGATCAGCGTCATGATCTCGTCGAGCGCGAGCGGCGACGTGTCGCGTACCAGGGCGTCTGCCGGCGCGCATGCGACCACTTCCGGCGGAACCAGGGAGCCGGCGTAGAGGCAGACCGGGCACCGCTCGATCAGGCGCTTTCCGCGAACGGTCAGCAATTCCGGATCCCCGGGGCCGGCGCCGATGAAGTGGACCGTCATCCTGCGTCGCCCCCGCATGACGAGACCCTGTAGCCGCGCGGCGTATACATCCGCAACCCGTCCGGCGTCGCGATCCGTCGGGTCGTCGAGCTGCCGACCAGCACTACGCAGAGCATGTCCGTCATGTGGGTTCGCAGCCCTTCCAGCGTCGTATGACGCAGGGATTCGCCTGTACGCCCCAAGGCGCGCGCGACGGCGACCGGGGTCTCTGGGGCGCGAAACCGCAGGAGAATCCGCCGCGCCTCCTCGAGCAGCGTCTGCCGCCGCTCCGACGAAGGATTGTAGAACGCGACGGCGAAATCCGCGCGGGCGGCGGCCTCCACCCGAGCCAGAACGCGCTCGCGCGGCGTGAGCAGATCGGAGAGCGAAATCGCGCAGTAGTCGTGCCCGAGCGGCGCGCCGAGGCGAGCGGCGGCGGCGGACGCCGCCGTCACTCCTGGGCTGACGACGACCTCTACCGATTGCGCATGCGCGCCGAGGCCGGAAGCCTCCCGATCGAGCAGTTCCCAGACGAGGGACGCCATCGCATACACGCCCGCGTCGCCCGAGCAGACCAGTGCGATGCGGCGTCCCTCGGCCGCGCGCCGAATGGCGTAGCGGCAGCGGTCCGCCTCCTCGCCCAGGGCAAATCGGCGCGACGCCTTGCCGCGCGCCGCCGCGCCGAGCAATTCGAGATAGGGTCCGTAGCCGACCAACTCTTCGGCTTCGGCCGCCATTCGAGAGGCTTCCGGCGTCCTCCAGGCGGCGTTGCCGGGGCCCGCGGAAACCAGCATGAGCCGGCCGCGCCGGCGGCCCGGAAGGTCGACGACCGGCTCGGGCGCGAGGGCGAGAGCGCAGGTCGCGTCTGCGGACTTCGTTTTCTCGACCAGCAGGCGGGACTGCGGACCGGCTCCGGCCAGCGCCGCCGCCTCCGCAACCGATCGGCAACCCACCTCCTCGAAGACGACCCGGGACGGATTGGCGACCCGGTGCGCCTCCGCCTCCAGTTCCGCTGCCGAGAAGAACCGAAGCGGAGCGCCGAGGGACTTCGCGAGCGAGACCACCGCCGCCTCGTCCGCTTTCAGGTCGACCGAAAACAAGCCGCAGAGAGCCTCCCGCGCCACGCCCGCATCCGAGAGAACCCGTTCGGCGAGGGCCTGGAGCTTCTTCGGGGCGCATCCGCGGACGCATCCGACGCCGAGCGCGGCGCGCCTCGGAACGAAACCGAGCGTACCTTCCGGCACCGGCGCGAGACCGGCCACGACGTCCGCGACGCCGGGTCGGGTCGGAAGTCGAGAGAGCCAGCCGGTGTCGTCTTCGCCGGAGCGCTCCGTCGCCAGGGAGCCGCCGGCCAGCAGGGAGGCCATGAGAGGACCCGCACGGCTTCGGTTTACGACGCTCCATCCCGGCGGCGGCGCGTCTAACGCGACGCCGAACCGCAGGTCGCCGGCCGTGGTGATCGCCGCATGGCCGCCGACTTCCCGGGCGAGCAAGGCTGCCGTGTCGTTTGCGCCGCGATGCCCGCCGAGCAGCGGAATCCAGCTCGACCCGTCTTCGGCGCCCGCCACGACCGGCGGGTCGGACACCTTCATTCCGACGAAGGGCGCGAGCGAGCGGACCAGGATTCCGGCCGCACAGACTCCGACGAGAGGCCGGCCGGCGAGATAGACGTCTCGCAGGAAGGAACGAAGGTCCCGCACGGGCGTCGCGTCCTCGGCGATCCCCTCGCGGCAGCAGAGTTCGCCGTCGAGCGCGCGGGCGGCGCTCCGGGCGACCGCTAGTCCGGTCGGCGCCACACAGAAGATCGCCGGCTGGCGGCTCTCGCTCACAGGGACGCCGCCTTGCCCTGGCGTACGACGATCATCGAAAAATACGACACCGTCGGCGGCGCCTCCCGGAGCGAACAGGCCACCGCGCCTGGAAGAGACGCGTTCTCCACGAGCGCTGCGCCGGCGTCGCGTCCCGTAGCGCCCAGGATTCGTTGGAGCCGGGAGAGATGACGCCCGACCTTGAGGAAGACCACCGTCTCGAACCGGTCGAGCGCATGTTCGATCTCGTCGTCGCCGAGAGACGCCGGTATCACCGCCAGTCGGTCGTCCCGTGCCGCCAGCGGTTGCGAGAGCGCGGCAGCCGCCGCCGAGAGAGACGGGATCCCGGGGACGATCCGAACCGGATAGCGGTTGTCAAGTATCGCGTGCAAATACATGAACGAACCGTAGAAAAGAGGATCGCCCTCGCAGAGGCACGCGACCTTGTCGCCGTCATCCAGACGTCTTGAGATGTCGGATGCGGCGGAACGGTATACCCGATTCGCACGGGCCGGGTCCGGCGACATCGGAAGCACGAATTCGAGGGTTCGGGCAGAATCCGGAATCCATTGCGCGGCGGTGTCGCGCGCCCGGCTCCGGTTCGGGCGGGTCGCCATCCAGGATACGCAGTCCGCTTCGGATACGGTCTCGACGGCAAGCAGACTCATCAGCCTCGGGTCCCCGGGCCCGACGCCGACCCCGGTCAGGATTCCGGGAATCGCTCGACACTCCATTGGACCACTGTGATCGCCGGCATCCACGCGTCTTGTCCGCCGAGGGATCCCGGGGTCTCGACCGACACCCGCACCAGCGCGCCGCCGTATCGCTTGCACGCCTCATGCAGCAGCTTCTGCGATTTCCAGGTGACCGCGTTCGCGACCAGGCGGCCGGAGCGCTTCAGCCGATTCCAGACGCCGTCGATCAACTGCTCCGAGACGCCGCCGCCGATGAACGCCGCGTCGGGCGACTCCTCCCATTGCAGGGCTTGGAGCACGTCTCCCTCGATCAGCGAGATGGCCTTTGCGCCGAGCATGTCCGCGTTCAGGCGGGCCTTGCCGAGGCGGGGTGACGAGCGGTCGATTCCGATGGCCCGTGCGCCGTGCGCCCCCCGCATCCACTCGATGGAGACGGATCCGCAACCGCATCCGAGGTCCCAGAGGAGCGATCCCGGCATGGGCCGCAATCTGGCCAGGGTCAGCGCCCGAACGTGCTGCTTGGTCAGCTGTCCGTCATGGACGAAGGCGTCGTCCGGCAGCCCCGGGGCGCGGCCCGGCGCACGACTGATGGCGAGCGTGGGACGGGAGGCGCGCACCTCCAGCGCGAGGACGTGCAAGTCGTCCACGCTCTCCGACCATTCCGAGGCCAGCGCCTCGTGTCGGGACTCCTTGTCGCCGCCGAGCCGGGAGAGGACGGTCATGCGCGTGGCGCCGTAGCCCGCCTGGACCAGATAGAAGGCGACCGCATGCGGCGCGCGGCCGTTGGTCGTGAACAGGAGCAGGCGCTGCCCCTCCCCGAGAAGCGGAGAAACGTTGGTGACGGGCCGGCCGTGGATGGTCTCGCAGGCGATTTCCGACATGGACCAG
Organism: Rhodobacterales bacterium; assembly: GCA_965221505.1. Lineage (GTDB taxonomy): Bacteria > Pseudomonadota > Alphaproteobacteria > Rhodobacterales > CAZPXZ01 > CAZPXZ01. Next base: position 1,911,081 of record CBDCSI010000001.1, on the reverse strand, counting down.
CCGAGCCGGGCGGCGGCGAGCTGGAAGGAGGAGACGTGCGGATGGATGCGGCAGCGCTCGGACGGAATCTCGCGCGCCAGGAGGCTTCCGAGCGAAAACCAGAGAGGGTCCCCGGACACCAATGCGGCGATCGGAGCGTCGCCCAGACTCTGCAGGAACGCGGCGGCTTCGGACAGGGGCGACGGCCATACATGCCGTATGGCCGCGGACTCGGGAACGAGATCGAGCAGTCTCTCGCTCGCGACCACGACCTCCGCTTCCTGGAGGCGCCGCAGCGCCTCGTGGGAGAGACCCGCGAGACCCTCCTCGCCCATACCGATTATGTCGATCACTGGCGTGCTCCCTGTTGGGCGACGGCTTCCGCAAGCGCGTTGAACGCGGCCGCGGCGACGGCTGAGCCGCCGCGGCGCCCCAGAACCGTCAGGTACGGAACCGCAAGCGGGAGTTCCGCCAGTTTGCGTTTGCTTTCCTCCGCGCCGACGAAACCGACCGGGGTCGCCAGGACGAACGCCGGGCGCGGCCAACCCTCTTCGAGCCTGGCGAGCAGGTGGAACAGTGCCGTCGGCGCGTTGCCGACGACGACGAAGGCGTCCTCGACGCGTGGGCGCCAGAGTTCCACGGCCGCCGCCGACCGCGTCGTGCTCCACGCGTCCGCCAGGCGCGTCGCTTCGGCGCGATGCAGGAGAACCTCCGGCCGATAGCGTTCCCGATGCCGGGCGAGAAACCCGGCCCGCGTCATTTCGCTGTCGCAGAAGACCGGCGCGTTGCGGGCGAGCGCCTGAGTCGCAGCTTGCATCGCATCCTTAGAAGAGACCACGTCCTCGACGAGGTCCGGGATGCCTACGGCGTGAACCATGCGCATGACGACCGGCCGCAAGTCCGCCGGCATCGCCGACATCTCGCAAGACTGGGCAATCCGCTCGTAGGACTGCGCGTAGATCCGTGCCGGGTCGGTCTCGCACGGGAGTGCGGGCGGCGCTCCGAAGTCGGCGAGTTCGAGGGAAGCCGTGCGATTCGTGGAGTCGACTTCCGGGGTCGGGTCCTTCAGTCGCGCCCGCACGCTCTCCGGCCCGTGCGGATGGCGCGCATGCGGATAGGGCGGATGATGATGCCCGTTCTGGTGATGGTGATGGTGATGATGCTCGTGACGATGTTCGCCGTGGCTGTGGGGGCGACGCTCGTGCGCCTTCGCCCCGTTTCCCGGCAGCGCGTCTCGCTCGTCGGAGTGCCCGCCACGGTCGTGGGCGTGGGCGCCTGCGGAATCCGCCAGCCGCAACCGGCAGGCGCCGGTACAGAAGTCGTCGCAGTCCGGGCAGTCTTCTACCCGCGTTCCGGGCGCGTGCGCCCCCTGCCCCTCGACATGGTGATGATGGGACTCCTGCGCCATTCCCACCTCGGCCTCGAAGCCGAGAATTTGGGCGCGGTACTTGCACATCGTGCAGTTCATCAGGTTCTCGCCGCGCCCGATTTCCTCGATGCGCTCGACGAAGGTATCGATCACGCCGGGATGATCGTTCAGGTATCCCGCGGTCTGAACCTGGATCTCCGGATGGCGTGCGGCGGCCTCGCGCGCGAACCCGTAGATGCGGTCGATCAGGACGCCGGTGAACAGGAACCAGGGAAAGACGAGAATTCTGGGATAGCCGAGTCGCGCGGCATGCGTGAGGCAAGGCTCCACCAGCGGAAAGGTCACCCCGGAATAGCAGGTCTCCAGCCAGCCGAAGCCCATTCCTTCCTGCAGCATGCGCGCAACCTTGGCCACGTTGCCGTTCGCGTCCGGATCGGAGGCGCCGCGCCCCACCACCACAAGGCAGGTGTCTTCCAGGGGAACGGGGCCGTAGCGCTGGTCCGCCTCCGACATGGCGTCGGCAATTCGCTCGCTCGCCGCCCGGATCAGCCGGGGATCGACGCCGAGTACGCGGCCGTATTCCACCTTGACCCCGTGCGCGGCGCCATAGGTGTTGAGGACGGTCGGAATGTCGTTCTTGGCGTGCATGGCCGCGAACAGCATTCCCGGTACGGCGAGAATATGGTCGCAGCCCTCGCTGCGAAGCCGGTCCAGCCCCTCCCGCAGAACCGGGTTGGCGAATTCCAGATACCCGTGGGCGACCGGAGTTCCGGGGAAACGCTCCCGAAGCCTCCGGGCCACGGCCGCGAACTCGTCCACGGCCGCTTGCGAACGCGAGCCGTGACCGCAAACCAGGATTCCGGTCGTCATACCCTGTCCCTTCGATGCCGGACTTCGGCCTCCGACGTGGATCGGCCTCGGCCCGGCGCCTGATTCAGCTTTCCGAAGGACGAGGCGTATCGCCTTGTCGCGGAACTCGCCCAGCCGCCCCGGCGGCTACGGTCGAACGCTTATATCAGTTTTGCCTTCGCGGTGCGCAGTCCGCCGGCGGAGACGTCCTCCGGAGATCTCTTCTGCCTGCGGCCGACGCGTATTTCGCGATTCGCGCCGCTGCGGCACGCGGACGCGTTGCCCCGGTAGTCGCACGAGCCGGCCAGCGTATCGCTTGCAGCGGACCTCGACTACAATGGCAAGGCAGAATCGGAGAGAAGGATCGATTTCGTCGATCGGATTGCGAGAGGAGGGACTGGGCCATGCGGAACGAGAGTATCGGATTCGCCCGTGCCGGCAGGCCGTGCGGACGGCGCCGGGGGCCGATCGGGGCACTCGCGCTGGTGGGGAGCCTGGCGCTGGCCGGCTGCGCCGCTTCCGAAATGGAGACGGCTGCGGTTTCTGAGGAAGGATGTCAGGGCAAGATGGTAACCAGTTGGGATTCCTGGATTCCCTGGCCGGCAACCGACACGCTGCACGGCGAGATGGTCACGATACACGTGCTTTCGGCGCTGCCGTAGTTCGACGAAGCGACGGGGTCGGGCGAACCGGGATCGCTCCGGCGGCGAGCCTTCCCCTGAGCGAGGACCTGTCCGGTCGCGGATCTCGGCATTGATCGCCGGCAGGGTCTGGACACGGGCGTTGGCGTCTGCCGGACGATACAATGGAGAAGGCGCTGCAATGTCGTCAGAGGCACGTTCGCTGAGGCGCTCCGCGGGATTGACCGGCAGGGGCGCCCGGCGAGTTCCGTTTGCGTAAGGCTCGGTGCTGGTTAATGCGCTTCCAGCGTGTCCGCAAGCCGGCCCGTCGCACGAGGCAGAGACCTTGACGCCCATGTGGTTCGGTCGACGGTCTGGATCTGAACGATTGCGCCTAGCGGAGGGCGGGAGAGTTCGCCTCGCTTAAGTTAGCGTCGTGGCGATCATTTGAAAACAGAAGTTGGATATGATCGCACGAGTCTGTCGTTCCGGCGAAGTCCCAAATTATGAGTTGGCGTGCCTCGGCGTCTTGCTAGGCAAGTTCGCGCGGCAATGTCAGCGTGCCGCCGAACTGGATCGAGCGGCTCGTCGCCGGCATACGCCTCCACTTTCTACTTCGCACTGCGATTCGGCAGACGCTTCGGAACTAGGCCCGAATTCCGGTTTGTTCCTCAGAGTGGCTGCGAGATTCGGGAAGCCGACGAACGGTCGGGAACACTCGACGCACGGGACTGCCGGTTCGGAGCGGCGAAGATTCGTGGGAACGACTTTCCGTTCGTGCCGCCTCGACGACTGCAATCGAGTTCGTCAGAGTGCCATGCGTTCGACTAGGTAACCGGACCGATTCGACCGCCATGGGGGACTTGCCGGTCGCCCGGCCAGACGTGCGTCTTGCACTCGGCGACGATACCGTGGGTCCGAGCTGGTAGCGGATGTCGGACGCCTGCCGCCAAGGATGCCACGGAGCACTGTACGCGATGAGTTCAGACCCTAGTCTTCGACAGGCTCCGCCAGCAGCCCGTCGGGATCAGCTCGGCGCTGTTCCCGATTGTGGCGCGTTTCTCATAGTTGTCGGATGGAGCGGGTCGTAACCTGTTGCATTTGTGGCGTTGTTTCGGCGCGGGTTCCTTGCCTAACGCGGGTCAAGGGCGTCGCACCCCGGGCCACGCCGCATCAACTTACGCAACCGAACCGAGGCCGTTCTTGGCCACCAGCGACAATAGCTTGAGTGACGTGCCACGCGGGCGCTTTGCGCCGCGCTCCCACTGACTTACTAGCCCGGTTGTCACGTTCAGATATCGGGCGAACACCGCCTGGCTCGCGCGTTCCCTTAGCCTAAGCTCACGGATGTCGTCGGGCGCCATCTCTTCTACCGGTGTCAGGCACATCACGTCGAACTCCCGAAGGGTCTGCTTGGACATCACCCCCGCGTCAACCATGTCGAGCGCCGTCTCGTGCACCGACGCCAACACATCGCTCCCATATTGCTTAGTCATGGCATACCACCTCAATGATATTCCTGTTCGTCACCATTGCGTCGAGGGCTGCTTCGTCCAGTCTGAGCATCTTGTCGGCCAGCTTGCGCACCGCCTCAAGGTCAGCCCGTCGAAGGTTCTCCCGATCACTCTTGGCGAATCCATGAAGGAAGAACACATGCGCGCCCCGACGAAGTGCCAAAATTACCCGAACGCCTCCTGACTTGCCTTGGCCCGGGCGTGCGACGCGTTGCTTGAAGACACCGCCGCCGAGGTCGGCGTCGATCAGCCCACCCGCAATGCGTCTCACCGCTTCGCAGAGCGCACGGCGCTCGATTCCTTCGCGACGGAAGAAACGGTCAAAGGCCGTGGTCATGAAGATGCGCAATTCTTCCCGCTTCCCTCTCCGCCTGCGCTTTCCGTCATTGGTAGTCTATATATACTACTAAGTGCTACTTTGGTCAACCCACTACGAGGCTACCTAGATCGTCGGTCTAACCGCCGAATTGGCCCCCGGCGGCCGATCCGCCGGCCCTCGGGCGCGATTCCGGGCCGCCTGCCGCGACTTCGGCGTAGCATCCGGCTCCGCGGGCGGTTGGCGGTCCCGATTCGGGCTGTCGCGAGGTCCCGGCGGGCCGGTTCGGGCCTTCCGCGCCCGGAATCGAGCCGGCGGAGCCGATCGACGGCCATGGTCCGCCTACGGCACGGCGTTGCCGGCGCGTTCGCGAGGAAGTTGTGGGGTCAGGCGGGGGCCGGAGGCGGAGGTTCGATTCGCTCGAGCGCCGTTCGCGGCATTTCGGTTCCGTCTTCGCGCAGACGGAGGATGTAGCGCCTGCTGCGCCGAAGCACGAAGACGGCATGAACCGGCAAGACCGCCCGGACGCGCTTCCAGCTCGCATGTTCGAGCTCGGTGTCCTGCAGCGCCCAGCGCGCCATGAGCCGATGAACGTTGGCGCTCAGGACCGTCGCCTGACACCAGGCTGCGTTGCTGCCGAAGCGTCCGCAGGGCATGCGTCCCCCCGCGAGCTCGTTCTTCAGTTCGTCGTGGACCCGCTCGCCGTAGCCGCATCGCCCGTTCGCGAACTCCACCAGTTCCTGGGCCGACTTCGACGCCGGCCCCAGTCCGTCGGCCCGCCGGTCGCCCGGCTCCGGGAAGTTGGTCACCAGCACCCGCGTGTGATACGCCGGCCGGCCGTTCGCGGCCGGGATCTCGTCCTCGCCGACGCCGAGCTCGTTCCTCAACTCTCGCCGGTGCGCGACGTAGCGGACGATGTCGGCGCCCTTGCTGTAGCCGTCCGCGTTGGAGACGAAGTTCACTTCGGCGACCGCCTCGCCCTCCACCTCCTCGTCCTCCCACACCGGTTCGTCGCCGTCTTCCGGATCCTTGGCTTCGGACGCACCAGGGGTCGCCAGTCCTCCTCCGGTACTTTCGCCACCGCCGCCTGCAGCTCCTCGGAGTGAACCGCCGAGATCGCAAACCCGATCACCCCGAGACGTTCCGTGCCGTCCGTCCGGGACTCGGGACGGTTGCAGTACCGGATCACCTGCTTGCTGTGCCCGGCCGAATCGCTGCGAAGCTGCAAGCGTTCCACCGACGCCGGAAGAGCGTCCACCGCCGCCTCGAGCACCCGCCGGTTCCCCTCCCTGGCCGGAACGTTGCCGTCGCGCATCTCCCATTTCGCCACCATCCCGATCTCGGAGACGTAGACGGTCAGCGGCTGATACCCCCGCTCCCCGGGGTGCGTGCCCTTCGCCGAACGGTAGGTCGGCAACGCCTCCCGCTTGAACGACGCGACGATCGTCGCGTCCATGTCCAGCGTCACCTCCGACACCTCCGCCTCCTCGAAGCCGAGCGACGTCAAGCGCCGAATCGCAGCCTGGAACGGAGCCAGCGACGCCGACGGAGCCGGCACATACGCCTCGCCCTTCACCCGCTCCCGCGCCGCCGCCTCGTCGTGATGCCGATACAGCCACTCCTTGATCGCCGTCTCCGAAGGAAACGTCCGCTTCCGGCCCTTCCGGTGCCGACGCGCCAGCTTCCGCCGCGAGCGACCGAAGATGCGCGCCTCGTGTACCCGAACCAGCGCGCAAAGCCCCGGGTCCGCCTCCAACTTCGCCACGTCGGACACGGACTCGAACCCGACCAGATTCAGCACGCAAAGCGTCAGCATCGTCTGACCGTCCGTCCAACCCTGACGCCCGGACACGCCGGAAGGAAGATCGCGCAGCGTGCCGCTGCGCGCCAGGCACCGAAGCCTCAGTTCGAGGCCGCCGTACGGCGTCGCGCCGTCGACCGACGCGTGAACCTCGGTCGGGACCCCGATCACTGTCGGAACAAGCGTTTCGTTTACCGTTTCCGCGAAAAACCGAATCGTCCGAAAGCAGTGTAACACATTGGTACATATATTAAAACCGGCTGAGCGGGCGAGTTGGATCGACGATAAGCGGATCTGGCAACGTGTTGATTCTCGGCATGATTGTCGATCTAATGAATGGACCGAAAACAACCGATCCGTCCGGTACGGGCAAAACCGAAGCCGATAACGGAACTGTCTTCACTGGAGCGACGGACGGCTCCGGCAAAAATACTGAAAGGGAGAACGCTCATGACTAACCAATCACACGCAGCCCCGGAGGTAGCGGACGCTACACCTGACGAGGGATCGAGCGGCGGACGCTCGCCGCTGCTGCGTATGCCCAGGCTCAACATTCGGCGGCGCGAGTTCATGACCGGTTCGGTCGCCGGCGTCGCCGCTGCGACCGTGCTGCCCGAGATGAAGCGGGCGAAGGCGCAGGACAGCGGACCGGTCAAGATCGGATTCATCGAGGACGAATCGGGGAATCTGTCCGTCTACGGAATTCAGAAGCTCCACGCGGCCCAGCTCGCCGTGAAGGAGATCAACGAGGGCAAGACCCTGAAGGGCGGCGCCAACATCGGCACCGGCGGCTACGGCGCCCTCGCCTCCTACGCGAGTGCCGCACCGGTGATCAGCAAGGAAGGCGTCGGCCTGGACGTGGTTGACGACCGCGGCGCGCGGGACGGCGACGCTACGGTGTTCGTCGAAGACGACGACGTGTTCGTCGATTCCGGAGACCAGGGCATCCTCGGGCGCGAAGTCGAGCTGCTCTCGGTGGACGGGCAGAGCAACAACGCGCTGTGGCAGCAACTGACCCGGCGACTGATCCAGCAGGACGAAGTCGACGTTCTCGTCGCCGGCTTCGCCAGCGCGGAGCGGGAGGCCATTCGCCCGATCGTCGATCAGTTCAACCAGCTGTATTTCTACACCAACCAGTACGAAGGCGGCGTCGCGGACGCCAACACCTTCTGCACCGGACCGGTGTGCGAGCAGCAGGTCATCCCGGTCGTGCAATACATGGTCGAGAAGTTCGGCCCGCGCTGCTACACCATCGCGGCGGACTACAATTTCGGGCAGTTGACCGCGGCGTGGACCAAGGCGTTCGCTCCGCTGGTGGGCGGCGAGATCATCGGCGAAGAGTTCATCCCGCTCTCGGTCTCCGAGTTCAGCCAGGTGATCGCCCGGATCCAGCAGGCGAGTCCCGACTGGGTCATGACGCTCCTGGTGGGCCAGAACCATCACAACTACTACCCGCAGGCCGCCGCCGCCGGACTGTCGCTCCCGATGGCCTCGACGGTGAACATGGCGCAGGGATACGAGCACAAGCGGTTCCCGCCGCCCTCGCTCGCGGGGATGCACAACGCCATCCAGTATCAGCTCGAGGTTCCCTCGGCCAGAAACCGGGCGTTCGTCAAGCGCTGGATGGAGATGTTCCCGGAGGACGAGTACATCGGCGAGATGGCGCAGAACACGTATTTCACGATCCACATGTACGCGCAGGCGGCGAGGCTCGCAGGCACGACGGACCAGGAAACGGTTCGGCGCGCGCTCGAGCTGGGCTGGGCGATCGAGGCGCCGGAGGGCGCAGTCTTCCTCGAGCCCGGCACCCATCATTGCGCCCACTACATCCGGCTTGCGGTTTGCGACGACAACCACGACGTGCATTTCGTGCGCGAGTGGCCGATGATCCAGGCCTGGTGGCTGCAGCGTCTCGGCGTCAACCTGGTGCGCAACCCGGAGTACAAGCAGTACGTGCCAGACGAGGATCCGTTCTTCTCGATGTTCGGCTGATCGCGACTTCGCGCACCGCCGGCCGACCCGCTTCGCCATGCCGCGCAGCGGATTGGCCGGCGGTCTGACTCGCAAGCTCTGAGAGGCCAATGGAAGAATTCGGGGTCGTCGTCAGCGTCGTCTACCAGTTCGGGACGAACGCAGCCTTTCTGCTGCTGTGCGCGTTGGGACTGATCGTCATCCTGGGGATGATGAACATCATCAACCTCGCGCACGGCGAATTGATGATGATCGGCGCCTATACGGCTTCGCTGGCCTATCAGGTCGGCCTGCCCTTTCCCCTGTGCGTCGTGCTCTCGTTCCTGGTGGTCGGAATCGCCGGCGCCGGACTGGAGCGGTTGATCGTCCGTCGCTTCTACGGCCAGAAGCTGAGCGCGCTCGTCGTGACCTGGGGAATCAGCCTTCTGCTCAGCCAGGGCACGCTGCTCGTGTTCGGCCCGTTCCTTCCCTCGATCCCGATTCCGGGCGGCTCCATCCAGGCCGGCGAGTTTTCGTTGTCGGTCTATTGGCTGATTCTGATCGTGCTGTCCGCCGCCGTGGTCGCGGCGCTCGCCTGGCTGTACCACGGCACTACCGTCGGACTGCACGCCCGGGCGACCATGCAGAACGCCGATATGGCGCGCGCGCTCGGCGTAAACACCGACCGCATCTACATGCTCACCTTCAGCCTCGGCGCCGGTCTCGCCGGGCTGAGCGGCGCGTTGCTCGCGCCGACCGCATCTATCATGCCATTCATGGGGCAGCAGTTCGTGGCTCCGGCGTTCATTACCGTCGTGGTCGGCGGCGCCACGAACGTGATCTCCGGGGCGGTCGGCAGCAGCGTGCTCCTGTCTCTCGTTCGGACGCCGGTCGGCTTCTATCTGGGTGCCTTCCTCGGCCTGGTCGCCCTGCTGCTTGCCGCATTGATCATCATTCGACTGATGCCGAACGGCGTGTCGCACGCAATCCAGCGCTGGTCCGACCGGCGCCATCAGGTGTCCTGAGTACGGAGGGCCCGGGGGTATGCTGCGTCTGCTCTCCCATTTCGCCGGACCCGAGGATATCGGCCAGTCGCGCGGCTTCTGGTCCGGATTCGCCGTAGTCGCCGCCGTCTTTCTGGCGGGTCCGCTGTGGCTCAGCGAATTCGAGGCGTCCAACGTCGCCTACTACCTGCTCAACGTGCCGATGGCCCTCGGCTTGTGTCTTCTCTGGGGCTATTGCGGGGTTCTGAGCTTCGGACAGGTCGCGTATTTCGGAATTGCCGGCTACGTGTACGGCATCATCGCCGGAAACCTGTCCGGCAGCGGCTGGGGACCCTTGCTCGGAGAGATCGGCGGACTCGCCGCCTGCGCGCTCACGGCGGCCGTCTTCGGCTACTTCCTGTTCTACGCCAGGGTGGAGCGGTGGATCGTGCCCATTCTCACCCTGGTCCTGGCGCTGCTGCTCGAGACCTTCCTCGGCCAGACCGCCGGCTATCAGTGGCGCGTCGGGACGGTGCAGCTCGGCGGTTACAACGGCATGACCGGGATCCCCTGGTTCGGGATCGGCGACTACGCGTTCTTCGGCTATCCGTTCTACTACATGGTGCTGATTCTGGTCCTCGTCAGCTATTTCGGGTGCCGCGGGCTCGTCAGTTCGCATTTCGGCAAGGTGATGCTGGCGATCCGTGAGGATCCGCTGCGCGCAGAGCTGCTGGGCTACGACATCCGGGCGCGGCAGTTGACGGTGTTCGTCCTCGCCGCCGTCCTCGCCGGCCTGTCGGGCCTCCTGTACGTCCAGTGGGGAAACTACATCACGCCGTCCCAGGTCGGTCTCGTGCAGGCCGCCTTGCCGGTGATCTGGGTCGCTGTCGGCGGGCGCAGCAGCTTGCTGGCGGTCGCAATTTCGGCCTACGCGCTGAACTGGCTGACCTATTCCCTCTCTTCCGCCGGGAGCCAGTACGCGCTGGTCATCGTCGGCGCGCTTCTCGTCGCCGTGATGATGTTCTTCCCGAAGGGCATCGTCTCTACGCTGGCTTCGCCCGAAACCAGGACGCGCGTTCTGGCGTTCCTCGGGCGACCCGAGGCGCCGTGAACCGTGACGTCGTTCGCCATCATTCGCACGGAGGAACTGGACAAGCGGTTCGGCGGGATCGTGGCCACCCGGCAGGTGTCCCTGAGCGTTCCGAGGGGAGAACTGCGCTGCATCATCGGCCCGAACGGGGCCGGCAAGTCCACGCTATTCGCGCTTCTGTGCGGATTGCACCGGCCGGACTCGGGCCGTATCTTCGTCAAGGATCAGGACGTGACGCGGTTGCCGAGCTTCCGGAGGGTCCGGCTGGGAGTCGGCCTCACCTTCCAGACCAATCGCGCGTTTCACAACCTGTCCGTCGCGCAGAATCTGGACGCTCCCATGCGAGGCGCCCGGCAGGCGCGTTCGGAGCGCGCCGACGAACGGTATCGCTACGCACTGTCGCAGTTCGATCTGGACGAGACCAGCGAGCTTCCGGCCGGACAGCTTCCGCATCATCAACTGCAGTGGCTGGAGATCGCCCTCGTTCTCGCGGGCGGCCCGGACGTGCTGTTGCTCGACGAACCCACGGCCGGAATGTCGCCGGAGGAAACCCGCCAGACGGCGGAGGTGCTGCGCCACCTCAACGCCGACGGCGTGACCATCGTCGTCGTCGAACACGACATCGCTTTCGTGCGGGAGGTTGCCGATACGGTGACCGTGCTGCACCAGGGAAGCGTGATCGCGGAGGGATCCGTAGCGTCGATCACCGCCAACGAGGAAGTCTCGCGAGTGTATCTGGGGAAGGCGTGATGACGGACCTGCTCTCCGCGTCGGACCTGCGCTCGGGATACGCCACGGGCGACGTGCTGCAAGGGTTCGACCTCTCGGTTCGGCGAGGGGAGGTCGTCGGCGTCCTCGGCCGCAACGGCGTCGGCAAGTCGACGCTGATGCGAACGCTGATCGGGCTCCTGCCCGTGCGAACGGGCCGAATCGTCTATCGGGACACGGACGTCACCCGGCTCGGCGCGGACCGTCGGGCGCAGATGGGCATCGGCTACGTTCCGCAGGGACGCGGGATATTCCCGCAGATGACGGTCTTGGACAATTTGCGCATGGGTTGCCAGATCAACTCCCGGCAGTCCAGACCCGACCTGGAGTTCGTGTATGCGCATTTTCCGTTTCTGCGCGACCGCGCGCGGCAGCGAGGCGGCACCTTGAGCGGGGGACAGCAGGCCATGCTCGCCATCGCGCGGGCGCTGATCAACAAGCCGGAGTTCCTGCTGCTCGACGAGCCCAGCGACGGGGTGCAGCCCAGTATCGTCAAGGAAATCGGCGCCCTGATCGAATCGGTCAGCCGCGAGCGGGACCTGACGGTCCTGATCGTCGAGCAGAACATCGACCTGGTGCAGACCGTCGCGGGTCGCGCCTACGTTCTCGACAAGGGCCGCGTCGTGGCGGAACTCGATCGCGACGCCCTGGCGAACACCGACGAAGTGGCGGGCTATCTGGCAATCTGAACCCGCCGGAGCGATTCGGTCGTCGCTCTGGACCGACGCGGCAGAGTGAGAAGAAAGGAGATCGCCATGGAAATGATCATGCGGAGCTATCCGAACGGTTGGGTACCGGACTCGATCATGTACAGGCGGGGAGTCGGCGGCGGCTCGAGCGGCGTCACGCACCATCTGACGGAGGCCGTGCAGGGCAACTATCACTACACGATCGGCCCATACTCCGAACCTGTCCTGCACGTCAATCCGGGGGACCGAGTTGTCGTCGAGACCCGCGACGCGTTCGAGGGAAAGATCAAGAGCGAAAAGGATATCCCTTCCCGGATTCTCGAAATGCCCTGGCTCAATCCCCAATGCGGACCCATCATGGTCGAAGGCGCGGCCAAGGGCGACGTACTCGCCGTTCATATCGAGAAGATGGAACCGCGCGGCGAGCAACCGCGGGGCACCTGCTGTTTGATCAAGGAGTTCGGCGCGCTCACCGGCACGATCTATACGGCGACCCTGAACGAGCCGCTGCCCGAGATCGTGCGCAAGATCCGGCTCGACGAACAGAACGTCTACTGGTCGGACCGGGTGACGCTCCCGTACAAGCCGCATATCGGCACGCTGAGCTGCTCGCCCGAAATCGACTCGATCAACTCCCTGACTCCGGACATGCACGGCGGCAACATGGACTTGCCCGACATGGGACCCGGCACGATCACCTACCTGCCGGTTCGCTCTCCCGGCGGACGACTGTTCATCGGCGACGCACATGCTTGCCAGGGCGACGGGGAGGTGTGCGGCGTGGCGGTCGAGTATCCGACCACGACGACGATCACGGTGGACCTGATCAAGGACTGGCCGATCGAGTGGCCGAGGCTGGAAGCCGACGACTTCATCATGGGGATCGGCTCGACCCGCCCGCTGGAGGACAGCGCCCGCATCGCCTATCGGGAGCTCATTCGCTGGATGGTGGCCGATTACGGCTACGAGCAATGGGATGCCTACATGATGCTCAGCCAGTGCGGCAAGGTTCGGCTCGGCAACTTCGTGGATCCGAAATACACCGTGGGAGCGGCCGTTCCGAAGAAGTACTTGGTTTGACGCAGGGCATCGGCCCGGAGCGCATGGGTAGGGAGGCGGTATCCGGGGAAGCGCCGACTCCCGATCCGGCTCCGGCGGAAGACGGTATCGCTGCGTCCCTGATTTCCCTCGCCGGTGAACCGGTCGGGAACTCGCATAACGTCTTCTGGAGCGGCTGGTGCCGCCCTCCCGGCGCTACTGCGTATGACCCGTTCGTCGGAGTTGCGGCGAGTCTCCCTTGCAGGGAGCGATCTCGCAACCTCTTGCCGGGGCATCTGGTCATATCCATTTCCGTGGCGCTTCCGCCAGGATCTCGTCCGCGATCAGGTTGAAGTAAGAGCGGCTTGTGGAGAAAAACCGCAGGAGGCGGCCGTCCTTTCCGGGCAGGAGTTCCTCACGGGCCAATCTCTGCATTACCTGAGGGTCGTCGATGTGCTCACGACAGCTTTCGTTGAGAGCTTGCCAGCGCTTTCGCCGAGCGACCCGCAGGCGCGGTACGTTCAACCCGAGAATGTCGATCGTTCGTTCGACTCGTCTCGCTTCGATTCCAGCGATCTCGCAAGCCGCTTCGTCAGCCCGAATTTCGCCGTCGGAGCGAACTCGTGTCAGCGCCGGCGATACCGGCAACGTCCGCGGATCGACAAGATCAGGCTCGAAACGGTCCTGCTTGGCTTGACCGCAACTACAGTTCGACTTAACCGGATCCTTCCGTCGCGCGTCGTCATCGCTGAGTTGGGTCCCTCCCTTGCAACAGAGCAACATGTTGTCCGTGCGGAGGGTCAGCGCCCTCCCCTGCACCGGATCGCTCTGCGGAATAAAGTGTTCTACTTGCCTGTCCCAGTCTGTGAGATCGATCTCGCAGTATCCGCAGAGTCCACGCTGAACCTCCTGCAGGGAAAATACCAGTTCCCGGTATGCCGCGCCAGCCTGATGGCTGCGGAAGCCGTCCCAATTCGCCTGCCGACCGTCATGCCCCAGATACTCGACCAATCCAGGAGTCGGTCCGTCCAGCGCCCGGACAGGCTTCACGGAGACTTCCCCATGCTCCGGAGCAGTCGGCATCGCCTGATCTCGATGTCGGCCCGATCGAGAGCGGGGTCGCGCGGGGACAGCTTCTCCAAGCCTTTACGAAGGCTGACTGCCTCCGGGGAATCGCCTCTGCCGTCTGCGACGAGATCTGTGTATTGCGCCAACTTGACCGCAAACTCGTTTCCTGCGGGGCGCTCGTCCACCCCCATCACCGTTTCGAGAACGTCCCCGGCTTCTGCCCCATAAGTCGGGGCGGAGGCAGGCTCTGCCACGATTCCGCTCCCCTCCCTCCTGAGCTCCACGACATGCTCCGGTCTCACGGTGGTCAGGACCTGCGGGCTGTGCGTGGAGACGACGAATTGCGCATTCGGAAACGTCCGCGCGAGGTCCCCCAGCACCCTCTGTTGCCAGGAAGGGTGCAGGTGCAGTTCGATCTCGTCGATCAGAACCACCGCCTCGGATCGAAGCGGATCGTCGAGATGAGGATTGCCTTGTGCCATCCGTCGCGCCAGATCGGCCACAAGAGCGAGCATGATGCGGTAGCCCCCGCTCATCTGGTCGATGGATAGTTGCTCGGGCTCTCCGCCGTTCAACTGCAACGAGACTACCATTCGGCGCGGGCGAAGCTCGATTCGGGTATCGGAGGCTCCCGGGATCATGGATTCGACGGCTCTGCGCACGGCCTCCAGATCGCTCAGACGGTGACGAAAGTCTTCTCTCCGCTTCTGTTCTCTCAGTTCCTCGTTCTCCTTGGCGAAGTACCACTTGAAGAAATCCCGAAAGTTCGTGCGGGTAGACATAGCGCCATGCAGCGCCGTGAACCGAGGGAACTGGCCCCTGACTTCAATCTCTGCCACTTCTTCACTTGGGTCAGGCGGTTCGTCGAGCACGACCCGATCCGTGTCATAATAGGCCACGATGGGAATGGCTAGGCGACCCGTTCCGTTCCTGTCTGCCGATACTATGTCGTGACAAAACTCGGTCATTTTCGTAAAGGCATCGCTGCCAAAAAACGTACTCTCCGTGCTCAGGTCCCATGCGAGACCGCTAAATGTGCTGTTGGCCACTGCGGTCAAGCCAACCCGCGACGGGCCTGGACCGCGAGCGTCGGACCATGTAAGCTGATCGGTTGTTATTACTCCCGAAAAGACCTGTGGGATGATTCCGAGGCCCTTGGCGATCGCGCTCAAGACGCTAGTCTTACCTTGGGCGTTGCCTCCGTGAAGAACTGTCAGGTTTGGATCCAGTGACAGTTCGAGCCTGTCGATCGCCCGATAGTTCTCGATCTCGACACGTGCCAGTTTCATGTTGCCTGATCTCCATTGCTGGGCTCCTGCTGAACTCCGTCGACATCGTTCGCAGAGCGAGCAGAACCTGATTGGACCCTTGGGGTTTCTTCGCACCATGGGGTCGAAGAGGGTCTCCCGCGTGAACCAAGTTCGACTACGTGTGCGTTTCTCGACACGACCGCTACCCCAGAGTATTCCATCCCGTCGCCGCTCCGACTGATGCGATAGAGTAGCGGTGAGTGCGTTGCCGGGACACTACCGATCACCTTGCCGTCCCGCCGGTAAACGCAGAGGCCGGGATAACGGTCGCGCAACCTTGCGCATCTCCAAATGACCGGACGGATCATCGCGAAGGCCACCCTACTCATCGAAGTGTCCGTGTACCGACAGGTCTTTGGCGACGAGCTCCATATCACGACCAACCGGCGAAGTAGTTCATGTCGTCATCGAATTGGTCGAAGAAGCCGGTCGGCCAATGATTCATGTTTCCGTCCGAGCCCATTGCAGGACTCGTTACCTGCGGCATGCCGGCCTGCGTCGCGCCCGGAGGATGTCGAAAAAAGCAGATCGCAACGTATTTGTGCGACAAGACAGTGTCCTTGACGGCCCAACGCATGCCGTTCAGAACATGATCGCGATGGGTTTCGATCAAGACTTGGACCTTCGTAGAGGCAATCTGCGCGAGAAAGGCACCGATTTTCGCCTGCGCGGACGGGTGCAGTCGCGTTTCAGGATTCTCGATCAGGAGGATATCATTCTCGGAGGCCGTTAGTGCGGCGACAAAGACCGGGAAAATCTGCGTGAGGCCGCAGCGTCCCAAATGCAGAACGCGAGCGCTTCCGGTTCCAGGCCCCGTGCGGCAACCGATAACGAGAGCGATCGCACAGGAATCCTGAACGATCTCCAGTACGCATCCAGGAACCACTTGCTTCATTCTCGCCTCCACCTGACGCAAGCGCGTAGGGGCCACACCTTCGATTGCGAGAGCATTGGACACGAGCTCGTTCCGCCCAGAGTACAGTACGCCTGCCGCGAATTCACCGCGCGGGCCGACGAATGGCGTGAGCATCGGATTATCGAAACGGCTAAATTCCTTGGGGGCCAACCTCCCGGAAGTGAGGTATGCGAGGCTTCGCAGACTCTCGATTGCTGCGTAATTCCTATCCGTCGCCGGAATCAGATGGTGAAGTTCCGGCGGGGGATTCCGCTCGCACCCGTCATCGGCCCAAGGCACGACACGAACCCGGTCCACGGTCATGTTTATGTCCTGGGCCTCGCCGCTAAACTGCCATGCGACCGAGGAAGTATGGTCCTCGTGCACGGTTATGCCGCAAGCGCGGCCGCCAGACTCCCGGTCGACGACTTCTTCCGCTGTCCCGAGGCGAACTGTAGCCCCGTTGAGTATCAACCGCGTCGACCACTCGTCTTCCCGCATGGTATGTTGAAGCAACGCCATCGCCTGCATCACGGACGATTTTCCAGAAGCGTTCAGGCCCGATAGCACGGTCAATGGCCGAAGCGGAAGTTTCAGCCCGCTGAAACACCTGAAATTGCCTAGATCAACGCGTGAAATCACCGAAGCTCTCCCGAATGGCGATTTGAACCAGGGAGAATCAACTTCTCGCTGTCTTCGCCTGACTTGCTCCACATGCGACCCCGACAGGATCGGCGCTGCGTCCTGCGGCGAACCCCGCCGAACACTTCGGCGGGCCACCTAATTTGGCGGCGCAGATCCCAAGACTGCTGCTGCGACGAACACATCGATTGCGCGATGCCAAGCCACCCCCAAAGGACTCTCGCGATCGAAACAGCCATTTCCCATTCTCCCTGGAGTGCGACCGTCGCGCTCACCGTCGATGGCCACGAACAGAGAGGAACCCGAGCGATCCATCGCGGCTGAAACTATACCGTCTACCCCTCCGTTGTCATGCACAGCCTGCGGCAGCGTCGACGCCGGAATTCGGTACTGGGCCACAATCTGGAGGTATGAACAGCGTTCCGCTTCGCCTTCCGGCTAACCCACCAGGCATGGTGGTCTACCAGACCGAGGTGCTGTCCGATCAACCGCGAAAGTGCATTCGCGGCTTGAGTACCATACCTTCGAACGGTCTGTATCGCGGGATCTCGGTGTAGACCGATCAGGATCGGCATCCTGTGGGGACAACGATTCCGGATTTCCTACGGATCACTGCCGTCGTGGAATCCTAGTGCGGTCCGCGAAGAGATCTGTACGGCCGGATCCGCAAGGGGCAGTATCCGACGAGCGCCGCTGAAGTTCAGGCGGCAGGGCAGCGGCACGAACGGGGTCGGACATAGCAGCAAGGAGGATTGTCATGCGAGTCGGTATGGCCGGGTTGGGCGCGATGGGATTCGGGATCGCGTCCAACCTTCTGAAGCACGGTGTCGATCTGGCGGTCCTGGCGCACAAGCGGCGCAAGCCCGTCGACGACCTGGTTTCCAGGGGCGCCAGGGAAGCCGGGGACGCCGGGGATCTGGCGCGCCGGAGCGACGTCCTGATCCTGTGCCTGCCGAACTCGGAGGTCGTGGAGCAAGTCGTCTCCGATATGGCGTCGGGGTTCCGGGACGGACAGATTTTGGTGGACATGGGAACCTCGTCGCTCGCTTCGACCCGGAAGACGGCCGACTTCGCCGCTCGCTTCGGCGTGCGGTTCGCCGAGGCTCCCGTAACCGGCGGCACGCTGCAGGCGGAACGGGGCGAGCTGGGGGCGCTCGTCGGGGCGGAGGAGGAAGTGTTCCGGACCGTCCTCCCGCTTCTCCAACACGCCTGCAGCTCCGTGCAGCGCTTCGGACCCGTCGGTGCAGGCGGCCGGGCCAAACTGATCAACAACTACATGGTAATGGGCATCGCGGCACTGGTCTCCGAAGCCTTCCATATGGCGGATCTGACCCGATCGGACTGGGCGAAGCTTCACGACGTCGTCATTCGGGGTTCGGCGGATTCCGGGGTATTCCGGCGCATGATCGGAAACGCGATCCGGGGCGACTACAAGGGCTACGTGTTCGACGTGGCGAGCGCGGCGAAAGACATGCGCTACGTCACCGAAATGTCCGAGGCGCTCGGCCGCAACACGCCGCTGAACCAGGCGGTGCACGCGTTCTTTACCCGTGCCGAGTCGGAAGGATACGGGGACCTGCTGATCAGCGAACTGCTGCGCCCCGAGATCCGAAAGGAGCGCGACGGCGTGTAGTCGCGCGTCATGCCCGGACGCCGAAGGGCGCACCAGGAGGGGCGAAGGATCGGCGGTCAGACACGAGCCCCGGATCGAATCGTGTTGGCCACGCGGCTTCCCCGCACCGCCCTGCTCCGGGTTCGTGTTTGGCGGCGTCCCGGCGCCGTTGACTTCGCCTCCGAAGCCGCCTACCGTCGAGGCGTTCTCGCGGGGTGCCCGATGGGCTGAGAGGCGTATGCCAACCCGTTGAACCTGATCCGGGTAATGCCGGCGGAGGGAGGGGGACGTATCGCCGGAAAGGCGAACCCGCGAATTCCTCCCGTCCACCGAAGGAGGAGTTTCGCGATGATCCGCATACAGGGCTGGATTGGGCGCACCGTGCTGGCCGCCCTGCTGCCGACGCTGGCGTCCCATGCGCACGCGCAGGACACTCTTACCGTCTACACCTACGAGTCCTTCGTCGCCGATTGGGGGCCGGGTCCCGGCATCCAGGCGGCGTTCGAAGCGGAATGCGGCTGCCGCATCGAATGGATCGCGCTGGACGACGCGGCGTTGCTTCTGACCCGCCTCAGGCTCGAAGGCGAGCGGACCCGCGCCGACGTCGTCCTCGGCCTCGATACCTCGCTGATGGCCGAGGCCCGCGCGACCGGTCTTCTGGCCCCGCACGACACCGCGACCGACGCGTTGTCGATCCCCGTCGAATGGACGGACGACGTATTTCTTCCTTTCGACTACGGACATTTCGCCTTCGTCTACGACAGCGAGAGCGTCGCAACCCCGCCTACCAGCATGCGCGACCTGGTGGAGAACGACGGCCCGTCGGTGATCGTCCAGGATCCGCGCTCCAGCACGCCGGGGCTCGGATTGATGCTCTGGGTTCGGCGGCTCTACGGCGACGACGCAGGCGCCGCATGGGAGAAGCTGTCGCGCCGCATCCTCACGGTCACGAAGGGCTGGAGCGAGGCCTACGGATTGTTCCAGGCGGGAGAGGCGCCGATGGTGCTGAGCTACGCGACCTCGCCCGCCTACCATCGGATGGCCGAGGGGAGCGACCGGTACCGGGCGGCTCCCTTCGAGGAGGGGCATTATCCCCAGATCGAAGTCGTCGCGCGCACGGCCGGCACGGACACGCCGGAGCTCGCCCGCCGGTTCCTGCAATTCGTGCTGGAGCCCGGGTTTCAGCGCCACATCCCGTCAAACAACGTCATGTGGCCGGTGATCGACCTCGGCGACGAACTGCCGGAAGCGTTCGCGCTTCTGCCCGAAATCCGTACCCTCGAGCCGTTCCCGCCCGAGGAGATTGCCGCCCACCGGCGCGCGTGGATCGACGAGTGGCGCGAATCCCTCTCTCGCTAATCCGACTGGCGCCGGGCGCGCTCGCGGCCGGCGCCGTCGTCGCCGCGATCGCGGTTTCCCTCGTCGCGCTGGCGCGGGCGGGGGAAGAGAGCGGCGCTTCCCTGATTGACGGCTACGTGCTGCAGGTAGCCGCGTTCACCTTCCTCCAGGCCGTCCTCTCCGCGATTCTCTCCCTTGTTCCCGGCATCGTCGTGGCGCGCGCGTTCGCCCGGCGCACAAGGTTCCCCGGGCGCCGGCTGCTGCTTCGCCTGTTCGCCCTACCGCTGGTCCTGCCCGTGATCGTGGCGATCTTCGGCATCGCCGGCGTGTTCGGCGCCGGCGGCGCCGTCGCTTCCCTTGCGCGCTGGCTCGACATGGGCCGATGGAGTTTTCCGTACGGCTTGCCCGGCATCCTGATCGCCCACTGCTTCTTCAACTTCCCCCTTGCCGTCCGGCTCCTCCTGCCGGCTCTCGAGGCGATTCCCGGCGAGACCCTGCGCCTCGCCGCCCAGCTCGGCATGTCGGACGGACAATTGTTTCGACGCGTGGAGTGGCCGGTGCTCCGGCGTGCGCTGCCGGGCGCAGGCGGGCTGATCTTCCTGCTCTGTTTCACCAGCTTCGCCGTCGTGCTTGTGTTCGGCGGCGGGCCGGCCGCGACCACGCTGGAAGTCGCGATCTTCCAGGCGTTGCGGCTCGACTTCGACGTGGACCGCGCGGTTGCGCTCTCGCTCCTGCAAGTCCTGATCTGCACTGCGATGGTCGGCGCCGGCCATCGGATCCTTCTCCCAGCACCCCTCCAGCGGACGGAGGCCCGTCCGTCCTCTCGCCCCGGGCACTCTCTTCTGTCCGGAAGGCTCTGGGACGCCGCCTGGATCCTGGCCGCGGCCGTCTTCGCCGGCGGCCCTCTCCTGTCGGTCCTCCTGCATGCCGCGCTCGGCCCATGGAACGTCGTCTCGTCCCCCGCCTTTCGCGACGCCCTCCTCCGGACCCTCGCCGTCGGGCTCTCTGCGGGTTGCCTGTCGCTTCTCCTCGGCGTCTCCATCGGACTGACAGTGCGGGATCTCCGAATGCGCCGCGGAAGGCCGCGCATCGCGAATTGGCTGGAGAGCGTCGCGTTCCTCAATCTGGTCGTCTCGCCCATCGTGCTGGGGGCCGGCCTCTTCGTCCTGTTGCTCCCTTCCGGACTGGTCTTCGCCCATCCGCTGCCGCTGGTCGGACTGGTGGCGGCGTTCTCCACCGTCCCGTATGTCGTGCAGACCCTCGGCCCGGCGCTGGACCGCGTCGTGGAACATCACGAACGGCCGTGCCTCGCACTCGGGATTCGCGGCTGGAACCGGCTCCGTATCGTAGAGTGGCCCCTGCTCCGGCCCGGCCTGGCGCGCGCCTACGCACTGGCGGCGGGCATCTCGATGGGAGACCTTACCTCCGTGGCGTTGTTCGGCACCGACACCGCCGTCACCCTGCCGCTCCTGCTCTACCGGCTCATGGCCGCGTACCGGATGGAAGAGGCCGGCGTCGTGGCGGGCCTGCTCGCCCTTCTCTGCCTCGGCGGGTTCTGGCTGCTCGAATCTCTCGGAGAGCGACGTGCCCGGGATTGAACTGATCGACGTCCGATTCTCGCAGGGAGAATTCGATACAGTCTGGTCGCTGCGCGTGCCGGAGCGGAGTTGCGCCGCGTTGATCGGCCCCAGCGGCGCCGGAAAGAGCACCCTTCTGGCCCTGATCGCCGGGTTCGAGACGCCGGAGAGCGGAGAGATCCGTATACGGGGCGTCGACATGCGCGGTCGTCCGCCGGAGAAGCGGCCGGTCGCCACGCTGTTCCAGGAACACAACCTGTTTCCGCATCTGAACGTGCGCGACAACGTGGCGCTCGGGTTGCATCCCGGGTTGCGCCTTTCTCGCTGCGACCGCGCGCGGGTCGAGGCGGCGATCGCGCGGGTCGAGTTGACTGACCGGGCAGGGCACCTTCCGCGCGCCCTGTCGGGCGGCGAGCGGCAGAGAGCCGCGCTGGCGCGCACCCTGGTTCAGGACCGGCCCGTGTTGCTCCTCGACGAGCCCTTCGCCGCCCTGGGCCCCGCCCTCCGCCGGGGGATGCTAGATCTGGTGGACGAGCTTCGCCGGGAACAGGACCGCACGGTGCTCCTGGTCAGTCACCAGCCCGAGGACGCCCTCCGCATCGCGTCGCTCGCCTTTTTCGTCCACGAGGGCCGCATCCTGGCCGAGGGACCGCCGCGGGAGTTGTTCCGTGAGCCGCCCGTCCCGGAACTGGCCGACTATCTCGGCCTCGAGTAGCCGACGCCGACGACGAAGTTGGTGGGCGGGGGGAGGATCGAACTCCCGGCCTTCCGGGTGTAAACCGGATGCTCTTCCGCTGAGCTACCCGCCCCGCTCCGGCTTCGGCACGAGACCGCTCAGTGGGCGACCGGTCGAGTCTCCGCCTCGCCCCCCGGCTCGTTCTCGATCATCGGAAGTCCCTTGTCGTCGATCCACTCGATCGGCTCGAGCGTTCCGTCGAGCGCGATCTCGAGCACCTCCCCGACCGTGGAGACCGGGACGATCTCGAGTCCCGACTTCACGTTGTCGGGAATCTCCGACAGGTACCGTGCGGTGTCCTTCGGGATCAGCACCTTGCGGACCCCGCCCCGAAGCGCGGCCAGCAGCTTTTCCTTCAGGCCGCCGATGGCGAGGACGTCGCCGCGCAGGGTCACCTCGCCGGTCATGGCGACGTCCTTGTGGATCGGAACGCCCGTAAACAGCGACACGATGGTCGTCACGATCGCGATGCCGGCCGACGGGCCGTCCTTCGGCGTCGCCCCCTCGGGGACGTGGACGTGGATGTCGGTCACGCCGAACTCCTTCGGCGAAATCCCGAATTGCGCCGCGTTGGCGCGGACGTAGGACGCCGCCGCCTCGACCGACTCCTTCATGACCTCGCCGAGCTTGCCGGTGGCCTTCATGCGCCCGCGTCCGGGCAGCCGCACGGCCTCGATCGAGAGCAGGTCACCGCCGTGCTCCGTATAGGCCAGCCCGGTCGCGACGCCGATCCGGTTTTCCGTCTCCGCGATGCCGTAGCGATACGGAGCCACGCCGAGGAAGTTGCCCATGCGGCTGCGCGACACCACGATCCTGTCGTCGTCGGTCTTGGCGAGCTGGGTCACCGACTTGCGGCAGAGCTTCGCGATGTCCCTCTCCAGGTTCCGGACGCCCGCCTCGCGCGTGTAGGTGCGGATGATTTCCCGAAGCGCGTCCTTGCGCAACGAAAATTCCTTCTTCTCCAGACCGTGGCGTTCCATCTGCTTGGGGATCAGATGCCGGCGGGCGATCTCGATCTTCTCGTCCTCCGTGTAGCCGGGAAGCCGCAGGACCTCCATGCGGTCGAGCAGCGGCGGACTCATCGAGAGCATGTTCGCCGTGGTGATGAAGAGCACGTTCGAGAGGTCGTATTCCACCTCCAGAAAATGGTCGGCGAAGGTGCCGTTCTGTTCCGGATCGAGCACTTCGAGCATGGCCGAGGACGGATCGCCGCGGAAATCGATTCCCATCTTGTCGATCTCGTCGAACAGGATCAGCGGGTTGACCGTCCTGGCCTTGCGCATCGCCTGGATGATCTTGCCGGGCATCGCGCCGACATAGGTCCGGCGATGGCCGCGGATCTCGGCCTCGTCCCGCACCCCGCCGAGCGCGATGCGGATGAACTCTCGCCCGGTGGCCCGCGCGACGGACTGCCCGAGCGAGGTCTTTCCTACGCCGGGCGGCCCGACCAGGCAGAGCACCGGGCCGCGCACCGCGCCGGTGCGGTGCTGAACGGCGAGATACTCGACGATCCGCTCCTTGACCTTCTCGAGACCGTAATGGTCCGCATTGAGGATGCGCTCGGCTTCCGCCAGGTTGATCTTGGTCTTGGCCTTGGTGCCCCAAGGGATGGACAACAGCCAGTCGAGGTAGTTCCTGAGCACCGTCGCCTCGGCCGAGATCGGCGCCATCATCGAGAGCTTCTTCAGCTCCAGTTCGGCCTTCTTGCGGGCCTCCTTGGTCAGCTTCAGCTTCTTGATCCGCTCGCGGAGTTCGTTGAGCTCCTCCCGGCCGCCGTCGTTCTCGCCCAGCTCCCGCTGAATCGCCTTGATCTGCTCGTTCAGGTAGTACTCGCGCTGCGAGCGCTCCATTTGCTTCTTGACCCGGCCGCGGATGCGCCGCTCCACCGCGTCCACCTGCAATTCCTTCTCGATGCAGGCGATGGCCTTCTCGATTCGCTTGCCGATGTGGAGCTCTTCCAGGAGCTCCTGCCGCTTGGCGGTGGTGATGGGCAGGTTCGCCGAGATCGTGTCGACCAGGACGCAGACGTCTTCGATCCGGTTCAAGCCCTCGGCGACGTCCTCGGAGACGTTCTTGCTCGACTTCGCGAACCGCTTGAAATACCGCTTGAGCCGGCGGGCCAGGGATTCGAGACCGGCGTCCCGTCCTTCGCTCGGCGCCTCCTCGCCGGCGGCCTCCAGGAACTCCGTGCTGTCCGTGTAGCCCAGAATCCGGGCGCGCGCCGTTCCCGCCACCACGACCTTCAGCGTCCCGTCCGGGAGCTTGATGATGTGCGACACGTCCGCGAGCGTGCCCATCCGGAACAGGTCGTCGGGTCCCGGGTCGTCGTCGGTGGTCTCTTTCTGGGTCACCAGCAGAATGCAGGAATCGGACTGCGATACCGCCTGCAGGGCGCGCACCGATTTCATGCGCCCGACCAGCAGCGGGGCGGACATGCCCGGAAACACCACGTAATCCCGCAAGGCGAGAACCGGATGCACCAGGTCCGCATCCACCGTCATCGACTCCGACATCGCTCGTACCCCTTCCGTACCGATGGTCGCGGCTGCCGCCGCGCGCGCTGCGCGCCCCGTCAGGCCCGCTTCAATTCCTTCGGCGCCGAACCCGACGCATACATGAGATAGGGCGGATGGCCGTGCGCCACAACGTCGCCGTTGACCGTCACGGTCGACACGCCGGACTCGGGCAGCTCGAACATCGTGTCGCGGAGCAGGTTCTCCATCACGGACCGCAAGCCTCTCGCACCGGTCTTGCGAGTCTGGACCTGTTCGGCGATCGCGCGCAGCGCGTCGTCGGTGAACACCAGATCGACGCCTTCCATCGCGAACAGCCGCTGGTACTGCTTCACCAGCGCGTTCTTCGGCTCCACCAGAATCCGCTCCAGCGCGTCCCGGTCCAGCTCGTCCAGCGGGGCGACGACCGGCAGGCGCCCGACGAGTTCCGGAATGAGTCCGAAGCGGAGCAGGTCCTCCTGTTCCAGTTCGCTCATGATCTCCCCGGCGGTGTATTTGGACCGCGTACGCACGTTGGCGCCGTAGCCGATCCCGGCGCCCCGCTTGCGGCGCATGATGATGTCGTCCAGGCCGGAGAAGGATCCGCCGCACACGAACAGGATGTTCGTCGTGTCCAGCTGCAGGAACTCCTGCTGGGGGTGCTTCCGTCCGCCCTGCGGCGGAACCGAGGCGAGCGTCCCCTCCATCAGCTTCAGGAGCGCCTGCTGGACCCCCTCCCCCGAAACGTCGCGGGTAATCGACGGGTTGTCCGACTTGCGCCCGATCTTGTCCAGCTCGTCCAGATAGACGATTCCCTGTTGCGCCCGTTCGATCTTGTAGTCCGCAGCCTGCAGGAGCCGCTGCATGATGCTCTCGACGTCGTCGCCCACGTAGCCCGCTTCGGTCAGGGTGGTGGCGTCGGCGATGGTGAACGGCACGTCGAGCACGCGGGCCAGCGTCTGGGCGAGAAGCGTCTTGCCGCAGCCGGTCGGGCCGATGAGCAGCACGTTCGACTTGGCGATCTCGACGTCGTCCGGGCGCTCCGCGCTGCGCAGCCGCTTGTAGTGGTTGTGCACCGCGACCGCGAGGACCCGCTTCGCCGTCTGCTGGCCGATGACGTACTGGTCGAGCACGGCGCAAATTTGCACCGGGGTCGGCAGCCCGTCCTCTCGCCGCGAGCGGCGGCTCTTGGCGTCCTCGCGGATGATGTCCGTGCAGAGTTCGACGCACTCGTCGCAGATGAACACCGTCGGGCCGGCGATGAGCTTGCGCACCTCCCGCTGGCACTTGCCGCAGAAGGAACAGAAGATCGGGCTCTTCTCGTTCTCCTGCCGGTCCTGGTCGTCGGTCGACATGACGTTCCGTCTCCTTGCCGCTCGATCCCTATTTGGGCTCTTCGGCCGGGCGCTTCTCGATGATCTCGTCGATCAGGCCCCATGCCTTCGCCTCTTCCGGGCTCATGAAGGTGTCGCGATCTATCGCCTGTTCCACTTCCTCCATCGTGCGCCCGGTATGGCGCGCGTAGATCTGGTTGAGGCGCGACCGCAGATACAGGATTTCGTTCGCCTGCCGCTCGATGTCGGCGGCGGATCCGTGAAAGCCGCCGGACGGCTGGTGCACCATGACGCGTCCGTGCGGCAGAGACTGGCGGTGGCCGGGTTCCCCGGCCGCCAGCAGCAGCGATCCCATCGAAGCCGCCTGGCCCATGCAGAGCGTTTGCACCGGGCAGCGGATATACTGCATGGTGTCGTAGATCGAAAGCCCCGCAGTGACGGCGCCGCCGGGCGAGTTGATGTAGAGAGCGATCGGAACGCCCGGATCCTCGGACTCGAGAAACAGCATCTGCGCGACCGCGACGCTGGCGAGTTCGTCGTGCAGCGGTCCGGTCAGGAACACGATCCGGTCCTTGAGGAGGCGGGAGTAGATGTCGAAGGACCTCTCGCCGCGACCGGTCTGTTCGATGACGAACGGAATGAGCGCGCTCGACGCCCGTGCCGGACTTCCATGCATTCCTGTTCTCCTGCCCTGGTGCAATGCTACGGCCAACCCTGCCCGGCGTCCACAGGAGCGACGGGCAGCTCTCCCTCAATCCGGGTCGCCGTCCGCGATCGGAGCGGAGTCGGTCTCCCGGACGACGCGCGCGAGCTCGTCGACTCGCATCTTCCGTTCCGAAAACTGCGCCTTCGAGAGGACTTCGTCGAGGATGCGTTCCGCCGTCGCGGATTGCTCCGTCGCGGCGCGAAGCTCGGGGCTTTGCGAAAGCTGTCGGACCGCCTCCTGCAGCCGGAGACGGTTTTCCGGCACCTCCGGATCCCGCTCCCATCCGATCGCCGCGCGCGGCAAGTCCATGGGTTCGAGCTCGATCCCGAGCCTTTCGTTCAGGACGCGCAGCTGCAACTGGTAACGCAGGACGCCCTCGGCCTCCGCCAGGTCTTCCGGCGTGACGCGCGCGCTCGCCGACTCCCCGTCGGACGCCTGCGCGCTCCCGTCGCCGGACGGTTCGTCCGAAGCGTTCCCTCCTTCCGTCGCGGATGGGGAAGCGTCGTCGCCGTACCGGATTTCCAGCGCGGTCCGTCGCACTCGCTCCGGGTCCAGGTCGATCTCGGTTTCGCTCAGCTGCCGGTAGAATTGTCTGCGGTAGTATCGACGCTGCAATCGAACGTGCCGCTGCCGGATCGTCTGCCGGCCCCATTCCATCAGATCCTCGACCGATTCGAAGCCGAGCGACTTCCCGGTTTCCTCGTCCACCGCCGGAGGACGCGGAGGCCGCACGGCGACGACCGTGCAACGGTAGGTTCCGCGCGCACCCCGCAGCCTCGGGTCCCTGACGGTCTTCTCGAACACCCGTTGCGTCGTGAACTCCGCGCCGCTGGCCAGCCCTAGCGCCATGCGTTCGCCCGAGCCCTCTTCGGCGGATGCGGACGCGCGGGTCCGCATTCGGGTGTTCTCGTCGCTTCGCTGGAATTCCCGGCCCTGCACCGTCAGGACCCAGTCCAGTTCGACGAAGTCGCCTTCCGCAGCGGCGCGGTCGGGCTCCGGCTCGCCGGGAAACGGCGTCGTCTCGAGCATTTCGCACAGGTGGCGGCGAACGGCCTCGTCCCCGAGCTCCGGCTCGACCCGCTCGAAGGTCAGGGATTCGAGCGCGAGAGGGGGCACCTCCGGCATCAGCTCGTACTCCACCGTCGCCCGGATGGGCGCCGTCTCGCCGCCGTCGCGGTCGTGCACGCGGATATGCGGGGCGTCCAACAGCGACCCCCTGTCGGCCTCGGGAATCTCCTGGTTCATTCGCGTCAACAGGAGTCCTTGCACGATCTGGGCCCGCATCTCCCCGCTCATCCGCCCGACGATGAATTCCGCCGAGACCTTGCCGGGCCGGAAGCCGGGCGCCTTGAAGGTCGGACGCATTTCGTTCGCCTGCGCCAGATACGCGGCCGTGATCTCCTCCTGGCTGACCTCGAACTCCACCGAGCGGCGGCGGCTGTAGCTCCCGGCGCCCGGCTCCGGCGCGCCTTCCGATTCAACCATGCAACCTCCCTGCGTCCGCCGCGCGGCTCCTAAGTCTCGCCCCTCCGCCAGGGCCGTCTGTCCCGGTCAATGGTGCGGACGGAGGGACTCGAACCCTCAAGCCGCTGTCGGCACAAGAACCTAAATCTTGCGTGTCTGCCAGTTCCACCACGTCCGCATCGCCGCCTCTCGAAGGCGGCGCGGCGCACCGCGCCCGCGCCCGCCCCCGGCGGCTCCGTGTCGCAAGGCCCCTACTGTAGCGAACGCGGGCGCGTTTGGGGAGTGTGCCGGAACGGCTCACGACGTCGGCTTCCTCCCGAACGCGCCTATGTCCGCCCGCCGATCCGGCTGACCAGAACCGAGACCAGCGGCCGGCGGCCCCAGTGATGCTGCGCGGTCCGGGTGACCGCCGAGGTCACCGCGCGCTCCACGCCTTCCTCGTCCCGCGAGCGGTCGGGCGGCAGGCGGTCGAGAACGTCCTCCACGGCGTCCCCGACCAGGTCCGCCAGCGTGTTCGGCAACGCGGGATCCTCCGCCGGCGCGCCCCGGATGTCCACGAGCGGCGGGGCCAGGAGGCGTCCGCGGCCGTTCTGAACCACCGAAACCGCCACATGGCCCGATTCCGCCATGCGCCGGCGCTCCCGCATCACGCCCTGCCCCTCGGGGAGGAGCAGTTTCCCCTCGCAATAGAGCCGGCCGCAGTCGACGGCGCCGACCCGGGCCGCGCCCTCGGGGGCGATCTCCACCGCCTCGCCGTTGCCGGCGAGGATCGCCTCGCGCGCGCCCCATTCGCGCGCGCGCTCGGCGTGTTCGGCACGATGCCGCGGCTCCCCGTGGATCGGGATCGCGATTTGCGGCTTCAGGAGGCCGTATAGCCTCCGCATCTCCCGCTTGCCGGCGTGGCCGGACGCATGGAGGCCAAGTCGCTCGCCCTCGACGACCCGCGCCCCGCGGAGGACCAGACGGTTGTGCACCCGGTGGACCGCCTTCTCGTTGCCCGGAACGGTGCTCGAGGAGAACAGTACGCAATCGCCGGGTTCGGCCGATACGTCCGAGTGCGAGCCGCGCGCGATTCGGGACATGACGGCATTGGCCTCGCCCTGGCTGCCGGTCACGAGGAAGAACAGCCTCTCGCGCGACGCTCCCTCCGGCGCCGACCCCGTCCAGCGCGGCATGTCGCGGCTCAGGCCGGTCGCGGCGGCGATGTCGAGCATGCGGAGCATGGCTCGGCCGACGACCACCACGTCGCGGCCGCAATTCCGCGCCGCGCGCGCCAGCGTCTCCAGCCGCCGCACGTTGGAGCCGAAGGTCGTCGCGATGACGGCTCCCTCCACGCCGGAGATCAACTCCTCCACGCCGCGCCCGATTCCGTCCTCGTCCGCGTCGTCGCCGTCCTCGAAAACGTTGGTCGATTCGCAGGCGAGACACAGCACCCCTTCCTTGCCGAGAGCCTTCAACACCGCCTCCCCGGCGGCGCCGGCCCCGGAGAGGGAACGGAAGTCGCCGCTGTGCACCAGCAGTCCGGCCGGGGTCCGGACGACCAGGAGATGGGCGTCCGGGATGGAGTGCTCGACGGGATGGAACTCGACCTCGAACACGCCGCAGCGGACGGGCGTCCCAGGCGCCGTCTCGTGCAGCGGCAGGTCGGCCGGTCGCCCGGTCTCGGCGAACTTGCGGCGCAAGACCTCCGCGGCGAACGCGGTCGCGTACATCGGCGGCGATCCCAGCCGACGCCAGAGGTCGGCCATGGCGCCGACATGATCCTCATGAGCGTGCGTCAGGAACACCGCGTCGAGGCTCTGCCCCGACTCGCGAAGAAAGGCGGCGTCCGGCAACACCCGTTCGACGCCGGGCGCGGTCTCCGCGTCGCCGAAGGCGATCCCGCAGTCGACTGCGATCCAGCGCCGGTTCGACGCCGGACCGTGACCGTAACAGTACATGTTCATGCCGATCTCGTCGGCCCCGCCCACGGCCACGTACCGGATCGCGTCGTTCCTCATGAATCGTTTCCTGCGTTTCGCCGGTGGATTTCCGCCAGCCCCCGAATGGTCAGTTGCGAATCGACCCGCGATATCGCCCGGCTCTCCTCGGCGAAGAGCGGCGCAAGTCCGCCGGTCGCGATCCCGAGCATCGGCACGCCGCGCTCGCGTTCGATCTGCGCGCAGATGCCGTCGATCAGGGATACGTATCCCCAGTAGATGCCCGACTGCATCGCGGGTTCCGTGTCGGTGCCGACGACCTGCGCCGGACGCCGTACGCCGATTCGCGGCAGGCTGGCGGCGGCGCGCGCCAGGGCGTCCATCGACAGGTTGATTCCGGGCGCGATCACGCCGCCGGCATAGGCCCGGTCCGCGTCGATCACGTCGAAGGTGGTCGCCGTTCCGAAATCCACCACGATGAGATTCGGGCCGTAGAGGGAGCCGGCGGCGACGGCGTTGGCGATACGGTCCGCGCCGACGGCCGCGGGGCGGAGTACCCTGAGCTCGATGCCGGAATCGCAGGGCGTACGGCCGACGACGAGCGCCGTCGCGCCGAAATACCGCTCGCAGAGCCGCAGCACGTTTCCGGTCACTCCGGGCACCACCGACGCCACGACGGCGGCGCCGATCCCTCCGGGATCGAGGCCCGAATGGGTCATCAGCCGGTCCAGCCAGACGAAGTACTCGTCGGCCGTCCGCGACTTCGCCGTACTGCAGCGCCACTCGGCGACGAATCCCTCGCCGTCATGGACCGCGAACACGCTGTTCGTGTTGCCGATGTCGACGACCAGAAGCATCGCCGCCTCAGAAAGGGAAGACTTCCGCCGAGGCGAACCGCCTCCGCCCGCGCTCCGTCGCCAGAACGAGCGCGCCGTCGGCGTCGATCCCCTCGAACACGCCCCGGCACGTCTCGCCCGGAAGCCGCGCCGAGACGGTCTCCCCGAGGAACGCCGCACGCGCCAGCCAGGCGTCGCGCACGGGGCCGAATCCGGCGCTCCATTCGGCGAACCACCGGTGCCAGCGCCTGGCCAGACCGGTCAGCGCAGACTGGAACGCCGGCGCTGCGCCGGCCGCCTCGCGGACCGAGACGGTCTCCAGCGCGCCCGGCTCCGGCCGCGGCGCATGTTCGAGATTGACGCCGATTCCCACCGCCACGGATTCGTCATGGGACTCGATCAGGATCCCGGCCACCTTTCGCCCGTCGATCAGGGCGTCGTTCGGCCATTTCAGCCGCGCCTGGAGACCGCTGAGATCCCGGAGCGTGTCCGCCACGGCGAGGCCGGCGACGAACGCCAGGGTGGCCGCGCGCGCCGCCCCGCCGTCCGGCGTCGGCAAGAGCAGCGTCGCCGCCAGGTTGCCCGGTTCCGTGTGCCACCGCCGGCCGTCCCGTCCCCGTCCCGACGCCTGATGCTTCGAGGCGATCCAGAGCGGGCCGCGCTCGCCGGCCAGCTGCCGCCGTCGCGCCTCGCTGTTGGTGCTGTCGACCGTATCGAGAAGTGTGCGTCCGTATCCGGCGGGCCAGCGTTCCTGCACGGCGGGCGCTACCGGAACAGCGCCGCGGCGGCTTCCGCGGCGGCTGCGGTGACGCCGAAACCGTCGAGGAAGGGAAGCCACGCGACGGTCATCAGGATCGCGGACCCGGCGAGCACCGTGCGGTGCTCCCAGCGCATGCTGCGGTCGAGCTCCGTGTCCGGTTCCTGGATGTACATGACGGCGACGATCCTGAGGTAATAGAACGCCGCGACGGCGCTGGCGACGACGCCGGCGACCGCGAGCGGGGTCAGGCCGGCGTCGACGGCAGCCTTGAAGACGAAGAACTTGGCGAAAAACCCGACCAGCGGCGGTATGCCGGCCAGCGAGAACATCAGGAGGGCGATGCAGAAGGCGGCCACCGGCTGGGTTCGCGAGAGCCCGGCAAGGTTCTCGATTCCGACCTTGGTCACCCCGCCCCGGGTCATGGAAACGATGAAGGCGAACACGCCGAGATTCATGACCAGATAGATCGAGAGATACACCAGCAGCGCCTGCACGCCCTCCTCGGTCCCGGCCGCCAGGCCGACCAGCGCGTAGCCCATATGGCCGATGGACGAGTAGGCCATGAGCCGCTTGATATTGGTCTGGCCGATCGCGGCTACCGCGCCCAGGAACATCGACGCGACGGCGAGGAAGACCAGGATCTGCCGCCACTCCGCGACGGCGAAGGCGAAGGGCTCGTACAGGACCCGCGCGAGCAGCGCCGCGGCGGCGACCTTGGGCGCGGAGGCGAAAAACGCCGTCACCGGGCTCGGCGCCCCCTCGTAGACGTCCGGAGTCCACATATGGAACGGCACGGCGGAGATCTTGAAGGCGATGCCGGCCGAGAGGAACGCCAATCCGAATACGGCGCCGATCGGCATCGGCCCGTCCGCCAGCGCGGCGGCGACGGCGCCGTAGTCCGTCGATCCCGCATAACCGTAGACGAGGCTGGCGCCGTAGAGGAGCAGGCCGGAGCTGAGCGCGCCCAGCACGAAATACTTCAGGCCGGCTTCGGTCGAACGCTCGGCGTCGCGGCGGAACGCGGCCAGCACGTACAGGCAGAGCGACTGCAACTCCAGCCCCATATAGAGGCCGATCAGGTTGGACGAGGACACCATCACGCCCATTCCGGCGGCGGAGAGCAGGAACAGCACCGGATACTCCGCCTGCAGGAGGCCGTTGCGGCGCAGGTAGTCCTCGGAAATCGCGAGCGCGACGGCCGCGCTCAGGTAGATCAGCGCGCGGGCGAAGCCGGCGAAGCCGTCCAGAATCAGGACGCCGCCGAAGGTCTGCACCGATTCGCTCCCGGTCAGCGCGCACCAGACGCCGCTGGCGAGAAGAAGCAGGACCGCCGCCCGAAGCGCCGCGGAGGCGGCGTTCGCGCGGAAGGCGCCGAGGAGCAGGAGCGCCATGCCGCCGACGGCGAGCGCCAGTTCGGGAAGAATCGCTTCGTACGGCATCGCCTGCCCCTACTCGGCGGCCGCGAGCGCGGTCTGTCCCGCGTCGGCGAGCCGGTCCAGGAGCGCGTGCACCGAGCCCTGCCAGAGGTCGCTCGCGAGCCAAGGGAACACCCCGAGCGCCAGGGTGGCGACGATCAGGGGCAGGAACATGACGCGCTCGCGAAGGTCGAGATCCGACATCTCGCGAAGGTTGTCGTGCAGGATTTCGCCGAAGACCACGCGTCGGTAGAGCCAGAGGGCGTAGGCGGCCGAGAGAATCACGCCGGTGGCCGCGAGGGCCGCGACCGGCGGGGACGCCTGGAAGGCGCCCAGCATGGCGAGAAACTCGCCGACGAAGCCGGACGTTCCCGGCAGCCCGACGTTGCCGAGCGTAAACAGCATGAACACCGCGGCGAAGACCGGCATCCGGTTGACCAGTCCACCGAAGGCGGCGATCTCGCGGGTATGGGCGCGGTCGTAGATCACGCCGACGATCAGGAAGAGCGCGGCCGAGATGATCCCGTGGCTCAGCATCTGGAACACGGCGCCGTCGAGCCCCTGCGGATTGGCGGCGAAGATGCCGACGGTCACGAATCCCATATGGGCGACGGACGAGTATGCGATGAGCTTCTTCACGTCCTCCTGCATCAGCGCGACCAGCGACGTGTAGACGATGGCGATCGTGCCGAGCGCGAACATGAACGGGGTCAGCAATTCGGAGGCGACCGGGAACATCGGCAGCGAGAAGCGAATCAGTCCGTAGCCGCCGAGCTTGAGGAGGATGGCCGCGAGCACCACCGACCCGGCCGTCGGCGCCTCGACATGCGCGTCCGGCAGCCAGGTATGCACCGGCCACATCGGCAGCTTGACGGCGAAGGAGGCCAGGAAGGCGAGGAAGAGCAGGGTTTGCATGCCGCCGGCGACGGTCAGGCCGCCGATGCCGATCGGCTCCGACGAGAAGCCGTGCTGCAGCAGGCGGACCACGTCCGTGGTGCCGGCGTCGACGAACATGGCCATCATCGCCACCAGCATCAGGAGCGAGCCGAGCAGCGTATAGAGGAAGAACTTGAAGGCGGCGTAGACCCGGCGGGCTCCGCCCCAGACGCCGATGATCAGGAACATCGGGATCAGTCCGCCCTCGAAGAACAGGTAGAAGAGCACCAGATCGAGGGCCATGAAGACCCCGAGCATGAGCGTCTCGAGCGCGAGGAACGCCGCCATGTATTCCTTGACGCGGGTCTCGATCCGCCAGCTGGCGAGAATCACGATCGGCATCAGCGCAGTGGTGAGGAGCACGAAGGGCAGCGAGATCCCGTCGACGCCCAGCTTGTAGTTGAAGATTCCGAGCCAGACCCGCTCCTCGACCAGCTGGAACCCCGGATCCGCCGGGTCGAACTGCCAGAGCGCCGCGAGGGAGAAGCCGAAGGTGGCGAGGGTGGCGAACATGGCCAGGCGGCGCGCGTTGGCGCGCTCGGCCGGCCCGTCGCCCCGGATCAGGAGGAGCGCAGCCCCCGCGACCAGCGGAAAGAACAGGGTGAGCGAGAGGAGGTTGCCCATCAGCCCGCTCCCGCGCCCGCGAACCAGGACACCAGAAGCGCGATGCCGAGAATCATCGCGAAGGCGTAATGGTACAGGTAGCCCGACTGCAAGCGCCGCGCGGCGCCGGTCAGCGCGGGGACGGTGCGGAGCGCGACGAGATGCAGCGCGCCGTCGATCACGGAGCCGTCGCCCCGGCGCCATAGCTGCCGTCCGATCCACTTGGCCGGACCGACGAAGATCAGGTCGTAGATCTCGTCGAAATACCACTTGTTCAGCAGGAACAGGTAGAGCGTCCGGTGGCGCGCCGCCAGGGCGGCGGGAAGCTCGGGACTGCGCAGGTAGAGAAGCCAGGCCAGGCCCAGCCCGACGAGCATCGCGGCGAAGGGCGAAGACTTGACCCAGAAGGGCACGTGATGCGCGTCGTGCAGTACCGTGTTTCCTTCGGCGGCGAAGATCGACGCGCCCCAGAACGCCTCCGGGTGCTCGCCGACCATGAGTCCGGCGGCCGCGAAGCCGGCGAAGACCGAGCCGATCGCCAGGAGGTAGAGCGGCACCAGCATGACGCGCGGACTCTCGTGCACCCGGGCTGCCGTCTCCGCGTCGTGGCGCGGGCGACCGTGGAAGGTGAGGAAGATGAGGCGCCAGCTGTAGAAGGAGGTCATGGCGGCGGCGGTGACGCCGGCCACGAAAGCGACCTGGGCCACCCCTGCGCCGCCGGCGAACGCGGCCTCGACAATGACGTCCTTCGAGTGGAATCCGGCGAACCCGACCAGGCCCGGAATTCCCACGCCGGTCAGGGAAAGCGTTCCGATCACCATCAGCCAGTAGGTCTGGGGGATACGGCTGCGCAAACCGCCCATCCGCCGCATGTCCTGCTCGTCGCTCATCGCGTGAATCACCGATCCCGCCCCGAGGAAGAGCAGCGCCTTGAAGAACGCATGGGTGAAGAGATGGAAGATCGCCGCCTCGTAGGCGCCGACGCCGGCGGCGAAGAACATGTAGCCGAGCTGCGAGCAGGTGGAATAGGCGATGACCCGCTTGATGTCGTTTTGCACGAGGCCGACCGTCGCCGCGAAGAACGCGGTCAGCGCGCCGATGACGGCGATGAATGCGAGCGTGTCCGGCGCGTATTCGAGGATCGGCGAGCAGCGCGCCACGAGGAACACTCCGGCGGTCACCATGGTGGCGGCGTGGATCAGGGCGGAGACCGGCGTCGGACCCTCCATCGCGTCCGGCAGCCAGGTGTGGAGGAGGAATTGCGCCGACTTGCCCATGGCGCCGACGAAGAGCAGAACCGCGATCAGCTCCACCGTGTCGAAGGAATAGCCGGCGATCTCGAAAGGCTTGCCGGCGAGATCCGGGGCGGCCGCGAACACGGTGTCGAAATCGACCGATCCCACCGTCGCGAACACCGCGAACACGCCGAGCGCGAAGCCGAAATCGCCCACCCGGTTGACGACGAACGCCTTGATCGCCGCCGCGTTGGCCGAGGGACGGCGGAACCAGAAGCCGATCAGAAGGTAGGACGCCAGGCCGACGCCTTCCCAGCCGAAAAAGAGCTGCAGGAAGTTGTCGCTCGTCACCAGCATCAGCATGGCGAAGGTGAAGAGCGAGAGGTAGGAGAAGAATCGCGGCTTGTGCGGGTCGTGCCCCATGTAACCGATGGAGTAGACGTGCACGAGGGCCGAAACGGTGGTGACCACCACCAGCATCACGGCGGTCAGCGCGTCGATTCGGAGGCTCCACCGGACGGCGAAGTCGCCCGAAAGGATCCAGTCCGCGAGCGGCACCCGAAGCGTCTCGCCCTGCAACGCGTCCCAGAACCCGACCCAGGAGAGGAGCGCGGAAACCACGAGAAGCGCCGTGGGGACGATCTGCGCCATGCGGTCGCCGAGCAGCCGGGGCGCGAGGCCGGCCAGCGCCGCCCCGAGAAGCGGCAGGAATACGATGGCGGCGTACACGCGCTCAGCCTCGCATCCGGCTGACGTCTTCCACCGCGATGGAGCCGCGGTTG
This sequence comes from Rhodobacterales bacterium, assembly GCA_965221505.1. Lineage (GTDB taxonomy): Bacteria > Pseudomonadota > Alphaproteobacteria > Rhodobacterales > CAZPXZ01 > CAZPXZ01. The sequence continues at coordinate 1,874,455 of CBDCSI010000001.1, read as the reverse complement.
CGGTAGAAGCAAACCAGGATCGCGAGTCCGATGGCGGCCTCGGCCGCGGCGACGGTCAGGACGAAGACCGCGAACACCTGCCCGACGAGGTCGCCGAGGCTGGCGGAGAACGCCACGAGGTTGATGTTGACCGCGAGAAGCATCAGCTCGATGGACATCAGGATCACGATCACGTTGCGCCGGTTGAGAAAAATGCCGAAGACGCCGATCACGAACAGCGTCGCCGCCACGGCGAGATAGTGCGAGAGGCCGACCGCGAGCATCGCTCAGCCTCCCCCGCCCCGAGGCAGGTCCACCAGTTCCACCGATTCGGCGCGGGTGCGGTAGATCTGCTTGAGCGCGTCCTGGCGCCGGACCCCCTCGCGGGTGCGGAGCGTCAGCACGATGGCGCCGACCATCGCCACCAGCAGCACGATCCCGGCGAGCTGGAAGAGCACGATGTAGTCGGTGTAGAGCACCATGCCCAGCGCCTTCGCGTTGTGCACGTCGCCGGTCTCGACGGCGCGGAGCGCCGGCGCCCGTTCGGCGAACTGCCAGTAGCCGACGGCGAGGCCGAGCTCGACCAGCAGCACCACCGCGATCAGCGCCCCGACGGGGAAGTATTCGGCGATCGCCGGCCGGAGCGCGGCGAAGTCGACGTCCAGCATCATCACGACGAACAGGAACAGCACCATCACCGCGCCGACGTAGACGATGACCAGGAGCATGGCGATCAGTTCCGCGCCGAGGAGCACGAACAGGCCGGCGGACGAGAAGAAGGCGAGGATCAGCCACAGCACCGAGTGGACCGGATTGCGGGAGAACACGACCAGGAGCCCGGCGGCGAGGGCGACGCCGGAGAAGACGTAGAAGGCGAGGTTGGCGATCAGCATGAGCTTGCCCCTCAGCGCGCGGCCGCGTCCCGGGCGAGATTCGCGGCGATCTCCCGCTCCCACCGTTCGCCGTTGGCCAGAAGCCGGTCCTTGTCGTAGAAGAGCTCCTCGCGGGTCTCCGTCGCGAACTCGAAATTCGGCCCCTCGACGATCGCGTCCACCGGGCAGGCCTCCTGGCAGAAGCCGCAATAGATGCATTTGGTCATGTCGATGTCGTAGCGGGTGGTTCGACGGCTGCCGTCGGCGCGGACCTCGGCCTCGATGGTGATCGCCTGGGCCGGACAGACGGCCTCGCAGAGCTTGCAGGCGATGCAGCGCTCCTCCCCGTTCGGGTAGCGCCGGAGCGCGTGCTCGCCGCGGAAGCGCGGCGACAGCGGCCCCTTCTCGTGCGGGTAATTGACCGTCGCCTTCGGCCGGACGAAGTAGCGCAGGCCGAGCAGGATGCCGCCGACGAAGTCCTTGAGAAGGGCGTAGCGGAGCGCGGTGGAGAGGTTGCCGGGCACGGGTCTGTCCTCCTAGAAGCCGGCGGAGGCCGGCGGAATGCCGGCGAAGTGCATCACCGCGGCCGTGGCAGCGACCCAGAACAGCGAGAAGGGCAGGAACACCTTCCAGCCCAGCCGCATGAGCTGGTCGTAGCGGTAGCGCGGAACCACGGCTTTCACCATGGCGAACAGGAAGAAGATCGCCACTATCTTCAGCACCAGCCACAGGACCCCGTCCGGCAGTCCGTCGATCGGCGAGAGCCAGCCGCCGAAGAACAGGATCGAGGTCATGGCGCACATCAGCACGATGTTGGCGTATTCGCCGACCATGAACAGCAGATACGGCGTCGAGCCGTATTCCACCTGGTAGCCGGCCACGAGTTCCGATTCGGCCTCCGGCAGGTCGAAGGGCGGGCGGTTGGTCTCGGCCAGGGCGGAGACGAAGAAGAGGACCGCCATGGGAAAGTGCGGCAGCCAGTACCATCCCCAGAATCCGCCCCACCGGTCCTGCGCGATCACGATGTCGGTGATGCGGAGCGAACCGGCGGTCAGCAGCACCGCGACGATGATAAATCCGATCGAGACTTCGTAGGAGATCATCTGCGCCGCGGAGCGCAGCCCGCCGAGAAACGGATATTTGGAGTTCGACGCCCAGCCGCCCATGATGACGCCGTAGACGCCGAGGGACGAGATCGCGAAGAGATACAGGATGCCGACGTTCAGGTCGGCGATGACCCAGCCGTCCGCGAAGGGAACGACGGCCCAGGCGATCATGGCCAGGACGAAGGTGGCGAGGGGCGCGAGCAGGAATACGGTGCGGTCGGCGCCGGCCGGCACGACGACCTCCTTCACGACGAATTTGAGGAAGTCGGCGAAACTCTGCAACAGCCCGAAGGGCCCGACCACGTTCGGCCCGCGGCGCATCTGCACCGCGGCCCAGATCTTGCGGTCGGCATAGAGCAGGAAGGCGAGCGAGACGAGGATCCCGACGACGACCGCGAGGCACTGCGCCACGATGACGACGCCCTCGACGATCCATTCCTGCCACGGGATCGGCACGGTCTCCGCTCCTTCTCAGGCGGCGGCCGGCAGCGGCCGCTCGCGCCGCGCGGACAGGTCCGCCAGCACGGCGCTGGCGCGCGCGATGGGGTTGGTCCGGTAGAAGTCGCCGACGACGGGCTCGAAGGGCGCGTCGTCGACCGCCCCGGCCGGCGCCGGGCGCCAGGGTGCGGCCTCCGGCGGCTCGCCGATCGCGGCGACGGCGGGGCGCGCGGCGAACAGCGAGGCGCGAAGCGCCGGCAAGGTGTCGTACGGCAGCGGCTTGCCGAGGGCGCCGGAGAGGGCGCGCAGGATCCGCCAGTCTTCCCGCGCCTCCCCCGGGGGGTCGGCGGCGTGGGCGGCGAATTGCGGCCGGCCTTCGGTGTTGAGGAATATGCCCGACTGCTCCGTCCAGGCGGCGCCCGGAAGGACGGCGTCGGCGATCGCCGCGCCGGCGTCGCCGTGGGAGCCGAGATACGTCACGAAGGCGTCGTCGAGATCGGCGAGATCCGCCTCGTCCGCGCCGAGGAGAAAGAGGACGTCCAGCCCGCCCGAACGCGCGGCGTCGAGAATGCCCCGCGTGCCGAGGCCGCCCTCGGCCGGCACGAATCCGATCTCCAGGCCTCCGACGACGCCGGCTGCGGTCTGCAGGACCGAAAATCCGTACCAGTCGTCGCGAACGGCGCCGACCGCCTCCGCCAGCGCCATGGCCCGCCCGAGAACGGCAGCGCCGTCCGGGCGCACGAGCGCCCCCTGCCCGAGGATCACGAGCGGTCGCTCCGCGTCGCGAAGCGCCTTGCCGAAGGGCGTCTCCGGCAGGCCCTCGAGCGCATCCGGACCGGCGCCGAGCGGCTCGACGGGATAGCTGCCGTCGACCTCGGGGCCGACGGATCCGATGCGCGCGCCGTTCAGCCAGGCGCGCCGCAGGCGAGCGTTCAGGACGGCGCATTCCCGTCTCGGGTCGGAGGCGACGAGAAGGATCGCGTCGGCGCGGTCGATTCCGGCCACCGTGCTGTTGAAACGCCAGGCGGCGGGCGCGTCCGCCGGAATCGCGGCGCCGTTCTGCCGGCAATCCCGGTTCGGCGCGCCGAGGGAGTCCAGAATCTGGAGGAGCGCCCACTGCGCCTCGACCGGCGCGAGATCGCCGGCGAGGACTCCCACCCGTTGCGGAGCGGCGGAGCCGAGGCGTTCGGCGACGCGGTCGAGCGCCTCCTTCCAGCCGGCCGGCCGCAGTCTGCCGGCGCGGTCCCGGAGCCACGGCCGGTCGAGGCGCCGCTTGCCCAGCCCGTCCCACACGAATCGGGTCTTGTCGGAGATCCACTCCTCGTTCAGCCCGTCGTGGTTGCGCGGCAGAATTCGCATGACCTCGCGTCCGCGCACGTCGACCCGGACGGCGCTGCCGAGCGCGTCCATGACGTCGACGGTCTCGACCGGGTGCAACTCCCAGGGGCGCGCGGTGAAGGCGTAGGGGCGCGACGTCAAGGCTCCGACCGGGCAGAGGTCGATGACGTTGCCCTGGAGTTCCGAGGTCAGCGAGCGGTCGAGATAGGGCACGATGGCGGCGTCCTCGCCCCGACCGACGAGGCCGAGTTCGGGCACGCCGGCGACCTCGGTCAGGAAGCGGACGCAGCGCGTGCAGTGAATGCAGCGGTTCATCTCGGTCTTGACCAGCGGGCCGAGGTCGATCGGCTCCGGCGCCCGCTTCGGCTCGCGGAAGCGGCTTCGGCCGCCGCCGAACGCCATCGCCTGATCCTGCAGGTCGCATTCGCCGCCCTGGTCGCAGATCGGACAGTCGAGCGGATGGTTGATCAGCAGGAACTCCATCACGCCCTCGCGCGCGGTGCGGACCGTGTCCGAGACCGTCCGGATCTCCGGGGGCGCGCCCTCCGGTCCCGGCCGGAGGTCCTTGACCTGCATGGCGCAGGACGCGACGGGTTTGGGCCCGCCCACGACCTCGACCAGGCACATCCGGCAATTGCCGGCGATGGACAGCCGTTCGTGGTAGCAGAAACGCGGAATCTCGCGGCCGGCGATTTCGCAAGCCTGAAGCAGGGTCAGGTTGGGGTCGACTTCCAGCTCGTCGCCGTCGACGCGGATGGTCCGAAGCCCACTCATGCTGCCTCCCCGCGGCCCGCGCGGCCGGCCCCCGACACCTCGGCGTTCCAATCTAGCATGCCCGAACCTCCGCCGGCCCCGCTACGCCGCAAGCCGCGCGCGGCCGCGGATGCGGCTCTCGAGTTCCGGCCGGAAGTGGCGGATCAGCCCCTGGATGGGCCAGGCCGCGGCGTCGCCCAGCGCGCAGATCGTGTGGCCCTCGACGCGCCTGGACACGTCGAGCAGCTGGTCGATTTCCGAGAGTTCCGCCTCGCCGCGCATCATCCGCTCCAGCATCCGCATCATCCACCCGGTCCCTTCCCGGCAGGGAGTGCACTGGCCGCAGGACTCGTGCTTGTAGAACTTCGCCAGCCGCCAGATGGCCTTGACGATGTCCGTCGAGCGGTCCATGACGATGACCGCGGCCGTTCCGAGGCCGGAGCCGGCGTCGCGAAGCCAGTCGAAGTCCATGATCGCGTCGTCGCACATCTCCCGCGGCAGACAGGGAACCGAGGAGCCGCCGGGGATCACCGCCAGAAGGTTGTCCCAGCCGCCCCGGACGCCGCCGCAATGGCGCTCGATCAGTTCGCGGAGCGGGACGGACATGCACTCCTCGACGACGCAGGGGTTTTCGACGTGGCCGGAGACGGCGAAGATCTTGGTTCCGGTGTTGTTCGGCCGCCCGAAGCCGGCGAACCAGTCGCCGCCGCGACGGAGAATGTCGGGCACGACGGCGATCGTCTCGACGTTGTTGACCGTCGTCGGGCAGCCGTAGAGGCCGGTGTTCGCCGGAAACGGCGGCTTCAACCGCGGCATGCCCTTGCGGCCCTCCAGCGACTCCAGAAGTCCGGTCTCCTCGCCGCAGATATAGGCGCCGGCGCCGAAATGCACGTAGAGGTCGAAGTCCCAGCCGAAGCCGCAGGCGTCGGCGCCGAGAAGGCCCGCTTCGTAGGCTTCCGCCACCGCACGCTCCAGCGATTCGCGCTCGCGCACGAATTCGCCCCGGACGTAGACGTAGCCGGCATGGGCGCCCATGGCGAAGCCCGCGATCAGGCACCCTTCGATCAGCAGATGCGGCTCGTGGCGCAGAATCTCCCGGTCCTTGCAGGTTCCGGGCTCCGATTCGTCGGCGTTGACCACGAGGTAGTGCGGACGGCCGTCCGATTCCTTCGGCATGAACGACCATTTGAGGCCGGCCGGAAACCCCGCGCCGCCGCGCCCGCGAAGGCCGGAGTTGCGGACCTCCGCTATAATCGAGTCGCGCCCTCGGGACAGGAGACCGCCGGTTCCGTCCCACGCGCCGCGGGACCGGGCGCCGGCGAGCGAGCGGTCGCCGAAGCCGTACAGGTTCCGGAAGATGCGGTCCGTGTCCGGCAGCGGGTTCATGACGCTTGCGTTTCCTGCAGGGCGAGATCGACGGAGGCGTTGGCCGGGGCGCTTCGCTCCAGGTCATGCAGCGTCGTGGGGCCGGAGGCGGGTTCGGACGAGAAGCGGCCGGCGGCCGAGCCGGGACGCGGGCGCTCGCCCCGGCGGAAGGCGCCGAGCAGGGCGCGAAACGCGTCCGGCGTGAGATCCTCGTAATAGTCCTTGCCCACCTGCACCATCGGGGCGTTGGAGCACGCCGCGAGACACTCCACTTCCTCCCAGGACAGCGTGCCGTCCGCGGAGAGCGCGTGCGGCTCGGGGGCGATTTCGGCCCGGCAGACCTCGATCAGCGCCTCGGATCCGCACAGCATGCAGGGCGTGGTTCCGCAGACCTGGACGTGCGCCCGCGAGCCGACCGGCTGCAACTGGAACATGAAGTAGAAGCTGGCCACTTCGAGGGCGCGGATCCGCGGCATGCCGAGCATGTCCGCAACGCACTGGATGGCGGGCAGCGTCAGCCACCCCTCCTGTTCCTGCGCCCTCCACAGAAGCGGAATTACGGCCGAGGCCTGCCGGCCCTCGGGATACATGGCGATTCGCTCCGCCGCCCAGGCCGCGTTCGCCTCGGTGAAGGCGAAGCTCTCGGGCTGCGCGCGTGCGGGCCTGCGGTCGCTCACCGGTCGATCTCCCCGAAGACGATGTCCAGCGAACCCAGGATGGCCGACACGTCGGCCAGGAGATGACCCCGGCACATGCGGTCCATGGCGGCGAGATGAGGATAGCCCGGCGCGCGGATCTTGGCGCGGTAGGCGCGGTTGGTGCCGTCGGCGACCAGATACACCCCGAACTCGCCCTTCGGCGCCTCGACGGCCGCGTAGACTTCGCCCGCGGGGACGCGGAATCCCTCCGTATAGAGCTTGAAGTGCTGGATGAGCGCCTCCATCGAGCGCTTCATCTCCGACCGTCTCGGAGGCGCGATTCGCCGGTCCACGGACTGCACGGGATCCCCGTCCGTGGCCGGAAGGGCGGCGAGGACCTGGCGCATGATGCCGAGCGATTCGCGCATCTCCTCCATCCGGCAGAGGTAGCGGTCGTAGCAGTCGCCGTTTTTGCCGAGCGGAATCCTGAAGTCGAACTCGTCGTAACACTCGTAGGGCTGGGTGCGGCGAAGGTCCCAGGCCAGTCCCGAGCCGCGCACCATCACGCCGGAGAATCCCCATGCCTGGGCGTCCTCCCGGGATACGACCCCGATGTCCACGTTGCGCTGCTTGAAGATACGGTTGTCGGTGAGGAGCGATTCGATGTCGTCGAGCACGGCGGGAAAGCTGCCGCACCAGGATTCGACGTCTTCGGCGAGACCCTCCGGCAGGTCGATATGTACCCCGCCCGGGCGGAAATAGGCGGCGTGAAGCCGCGCTCCGCAGGCCCGCTCGTAGAACACCATCAGCTTCTCGCGTTCCTCGAATCCCCAGAGCGGCGGCGTCAGCGCGCCGACGTCCATCGCCTGGGTGGTGACGTTGAGAAGGTGGTTCAGGATTCGCCCGATCTCGGAATAGAGCACCCGGATCAGGGATCCCCTTCGCGGGACGTCGAGACCGAGCAGCTTCTCGATCGCGAGGCACCACGCATGCTCCTGGTTCATCGGCGCCACGTAGTCCAGGCGGTCGAAATACGGCAGGGCCTGCAGGTAGGTCTTCGATTCGATCAGCTTCTCCGTGCCGCGGTGCAGGAGGCCGATATGCGGGTCGACGCGGTCGACGATCTCGCCGTCCAGTTCCAGCACCAGTCGCAGCACCCCGTGGGCCGCGGGGTGCTGGGGCCCGAAATTGATGTTGAAGCTGCGGACCCCCGGTTCGGCGGCCGTGTCCGCGGTCATGCCGATTCCCCCTCTTCCGCGCCCTCCGCGGCCCGGACGGCGTTCGCGCCCTCCCACGGGCTGAGGAAATCGAAATCACGATAGGCTTGCGGCAGCCGGACGGGTTCGTAGGCCACCCGCTTGCGCGACTCGTCGTAGCGCACCTCGACGAAGCCGGTGAGCGGAAAGTCCTTGCGGAGCGGATGCCCGCGGAAGCCGTAGTCGGTAAGGATGCGCCGCAGGTCGGGATGACCCTCGAATTCCACGCCGTACATGTCGAAGACTTCCCGCTCGTACCAGTCCGCGCACGGGAACGCCTCGACCGCGCTCTCCACGGTCTCGTCCTCGCCGACCTCGATCTTCACGCGAAGCCGCGCCGCCCCGGTCATGGAAAGGAGGTGGTAGACCACGTCGAAGCGGCGCTCGCGGGACGGCCAGTCGACCCCGCAGACGTCGACCAGCACCGTCATGGCCAGCTCGCTGTCGTCGCGGAGCGACAGGAGGCATTCCGCGACGTCGGACGGCGCGACCCGTACGGTCAGCTCTCCGTAGGCGCAGTCGGCCCCGAGCATGCGCTCGCCGAGGCACGCCTCGACGCTGTCGCGGAGGTTTCTGAGCGATTCGGGCGTCATGCCGGTCAGCGGGCGAGCGTCCCTGTGCGGCGGATCTTCCGCTGCAATTGCATGATTCCGTAGAGCAACGCCTCGGCCGTCGGCGGACAGCCCGGAACGTAGACGTCCACCGGGACGATCCGGTCGCAGCCGCGAACGACGGAGTAGGAATAATGGTAGTAGCCGCCGCCGTTGGCGCAGGATCCCATCGAGATCACGTATCGGGGCTCCGGCATCTGGTCGTACACCTTGCGGAGCGCCGGCGCCATCTTGTTGGTCAACGTGCCGGCGACGATCATCACGTCGGACTGCCGCGGGCTGGCCCGGGGCGCGAAACCGAATCGCTCCGCGTCGTAGCGGGGCATCGACGTGTGCATCATTTCGACCGCGCAGCAGGCGAGGCCGAAGGTCATCCAGAACAGGGACCCGGTCCGGGCCCACTGCACGAGTTCCTCGGCGGAGGTGACCAGGAACCCCTTGTCGGCGAACTCGGCCGACAACGCCTGCGCTTCGGGGGGCGGCGCGGGTCGTGCTACTGCCATTCGAGCGCTCCCTTCCGCCATTCGTAGGCGAAGCCCACGGTGAGGACTGCGAGAAAGATCATCATGGACCAGAATCCGAGCGCGCCGATGTCGTGGAACGCGACGGCCCAGGGAAACAGGAACGCCACTTCGAGGTCGAACACGATGAACAGGAGGGACACCAGATAGAAGCGGATGTCGAAGCGCATGCGGGCGTCGTCGAAGGCGTTGAAGCCGCACTCGTAAATCGAGACCTTCTCCGGGTCCGGCCGGCGAACCGCCAGAACGGCGGCAGCCAGAATCAGCGCGACGCCGAGCGCGACGGCGATTCCGAAAAAGACCAGTATGGGCAGGTATTCGCGGAGCAGGGATTCCATCGGGCGCCAGGCAGCTGGATGACGGCGGGCGGCACGGTCGCACCCGCTGCGACAGGCCGAGAATTAGCGGAAGTCGGGCGGACGGTCAATCCGTCGGAGCGCGTCCGGGCCGTAGGGCGCCGAAGCCGCGAACCGGGCAGACGTCTCGCGGGCGGGATCGTCTGAACCGATTTTCCGGCCTTTCCCCGCGGGCCGAATCGTCGGAGATCGATCGAGACGCCGGACCGCCGGTTGCGGCTTCGGCCAAGCGGCGTCCGTCGCGGTCGGTACAGGGGCGGCATTCTCCTTGTCGCGGGATTTCGAGGGCCGGTTCGGATCCCTCGTCCCCGGACTCGGACAGACGGGCGAGCGGCGATCGAATCCCGAAGACGGCCGTACCTGCTGCGCATTCGGACAGGAGACTTCGGGTCGGGAGAGGATCGGACCCCGCGCTTCGACGCAATCCAGCGCCGTCCGAGGCATGCCGGTTCCTACTTCCCAACCGCGTAGGGTTCGGTCTCGCCCGCCGGACGGAGCGTGGGCCGCGCAACCTGCCCTCCCCGAATGCCGCATGCGCCCCGGAGCCGTCGCTCCGCTTCGGAGGTCGGCTCGCAGGCGACCCCGGGCGCGACGACCATCCTCTCGGCCGGCACAGGCCGGTGCGAGGCAGGGGCACGCGTCCCGTCGGCGTTGCCCGAGCGTTCGGTACGGCGCAAGAGCGGAAGGACACTCGGATCGTCGACGCGCTCGCGCAGGTCGCCTGCGCGTCCCCCGGCATCGAACCGGACGGAGCCGGGAAAGTCTCGGGACTGCCCGAGCGCGGCGGACGCCGCAAGGTTTACGGCAGTCGTCAGAGCGCCGGCAGCGATCGAGCGCGGGGCGGCAGCGCAGCGGTTACGCGGAAGCGCGAGCGCTCCCGGACCGGCGCTTCCGTCCGGCCGCCGAAATCAGTAGCGCAACCGAAGGTCAACGCCTACGCGGGTGACCGCCTCGCCGCCGCTTCGGTGACCGGCGGTAAGAGCGGCGTCGATGCCGCCCCGAACAAAGCCGATACCCGTCCGGTAACGCCGTGCGCTCGACTCGTCGACGAGCGACATGTCGGCAAAAGGCGTCACAAGGCCGCCGGCGGCCTCGAAGCCGTAGGCGGTGCGCGCAGTCAGCGACATGCGTTGCGGCGCGTCCTCGCCTCGCTGCGCTTCGAACGGCCGTTCGCGCTGCAGGGCTCCGATTCGCTGCTGCCCCCATGCCGGACCGACCGACAGCGACAGGCCGCGGCCGTCGGCCGCCGGCGCGAGCCGCGCCTCCAGACTCGCCCCCATCTCGCGCTTGCGGTCTTCGGTGTGCAGGGCCAGCCAGTGTCCGCTGGCGTCCAGGCCGAAACGCGATCCCGGCGAAGTCAGACGCACGCCGCCCGAAACCTCCATGCCGGTTCCCGTCACCCCGTCGCCGCCGTCCTGGCGCAACGCCAGCGCTCCGAGCGGCCGGAACAGCCAGCCGGAGCCGGAGGCGAGTTCGAAGCCGTCATGTTCGGCTTTCAGGCCGCCGCGCAGGCTCCAGTTCCCCGCCGTCAACCCGCCGATCGACGAGGTCGAGGAAGAGCCGTCGGTCTCGATCTCGGCGAGGCTCGCGCCGGCCAGAGCCGAAAGGGAAGCGGCGCCCATGCGCGCCAGGGGCATGCGGCCGCTCACCGAACCCGCCAGAAGCGACAGGCCCTCCTTCTCTTCCGTGCCGTCGAATTTCCGGTGTCGGACATCCCCCGTTCCCGCGCCCAGGACCAGTTGCAGGGTGCCGCCGCTGTCCGTCGCAACCTGGAAATACGGCCAGAGCGCCGTCACCGACGTATCGAGACGACCCTCGAACTCCTCCAGCCGGTAGTCCGCCTCGCTGTCGCCCCGAGACACCGCCAGCCCGGCCGTCAACCGAGGGTTCAGCCGCGCGTCCGCGCCCAGCCAGCCGGTCCGCTGCTTGCCGTACCAGCCGTCGCCGTCCCTGCTGCCCTCGAAGGAACGCCAGTCGCCCCGGCCCCAGACCGTCCAGTCCCGGCCGTCCGCGCCCGCTTCCTCGCCGGCGAGCGAAAGGACGAACGCGCTGCGCCAAAGCAGGTCTTCGCTGTCGATTCCCTGGCCCGTCGTCGACCGGTCGTCGTCCCAACGCCGGAATCGGTCTCGCGCAGCGTCGTCGGCCATCGCGGTTCCGGTCTCCGGCAAGCCGTCGCCGCCCAATTGTCGGCCGACCAGCGTCAGCGAGCGTGCGCCCGGCGCCGCGTCGAAGCGCATCCCGATGGTGTCCGTCGCGCCGGAAAGCGTCGCCTGCGCCACTGCCGCAATGGAGCGCTTCACGACCCGCCGCTCCGCCTCCGCCGACGGTCCCGCTTCCGGCGTGACCGCAGCTTCGTTCGACGGCGCGCCGTCGCCGCCGTAGCCGACCGCACGGACGCGGAATTCGTGCTCGACGCCGCCGGTCAACCCTTCCAACAAATGTTTCCGCGTGGCCGCGCCGCTATCCGGAATTGGGTTCCACATGTCGGTCCAGCCGGGCCAGGCTGCCTGGCCTTCGCGCATGCGCTGCTGATACTGCCATCTCAGGATGCTGGGATCGGCAGGATCGAGCGTCCATGACAGCATGACTCTCTGCGTGCCCGCCGTGGCGGCGGCCAGCACCGCCGCCGCCGGCTCGCCGGCCGGCGTCGCGAACCTCGCGTCGCTCGCCGGGCCGACCTTGTCGCCCGTCGCCGCGGCGCGGATGCGGTAGCCGTAGACCGTGTCGTTGGCGAGCCCCGTTACGGTGTGCTCCGTGGTACCCCTGACGCTGTTCGGTATGTCGGTCCAGGCGGCAGGCCACGGGGCGTCGCCGACCTTTTCGATATATTGCCACTTGCGGATGCTGGCGGCGTCGGCCGACTGGTCGTTCCATGTTAGCGTGACGCTCGAATTGCCGGGCTCCAGCCGGAGCCCCTGCGGCATGCCGGGCCGCACGTCGGGCGTCGCCACGTCCGACGCGTCTGATTCCGGTCCCGCGCCGCCCGCGGTCACCGCGCGAATCCTGAAGGTGTAGGCGGTGCCGTTGCTCAGCCCGGTCACCGTGTACGAGGTGGTCGTCGCGCCGCTTCCCGACATGTCCTCCCAGGCGCCGTCCTCGTTCTTTTCGTATTGGTATTTCTCGATGTCGGCGTTGCCTGGGTCGGTCCAGGCCAGCGTCACCTGCATGTCGCCGGCCTGCGCCGAAGGCTTCGCCGGTTTCCCCGGCGGAGCGACCGGCGTGGCGGCCTTGGCTTCGCTTTGGTCGCCTACCACGTCGGCGACCGACACGGCGCGAATCCTGAATTCGTACGTCTTGCCGTTCTCGAGTCCGGCAACGGTATGGTCCCGGGCGTTCGCGTCGCTGCCCGTCATGCCGGTCCAGTAGCCCCAGACGGAGTTCCCTTCCCGCTGCCGGTATTGCCAACGGGCGACCGTGACGTCGTTCGCCGTATAGCTCCATACCAACGTGACCCGTTGGGAACCAGGCTGCAGGTCGCCCAACGCGGGCGTGGCGGGAGCGCGACCGGGAGTACCGCTTGCCGCGTCGGACGCCCGCCCTTCGAAGCCCGCCGTCACCGCGCGAATCTGGAACTGGTAGGTCGTATCGTTCTCCAGACCGGTCACCCGGTATTCCCCGACGGTCGAGGGTTCGACCGGAATCGGGCTCCAGTCGCCCCAGTTGTCGTCGTCGTCCGCTCTCTGCCGGTACTCGTACCGGGAGAGATACGAGACGTCGACATTCCTGGGCTTGGTCCAGTGGAGGTAAACCCGCCCGTCGCCGGCCACCGTCGAGAGCGACGGCGTATCGGGCCTCTCGTGCGGCATCACTTCCGGCGATTCGGTCGACGCCGGTCCCACGACGGCGCCGTTCCACGCGCGCACCTGAACGATATAGGTCTCGCCGTTGGCGAGGCTCGCGACCGTAAGGATCCTGTTGGCGGCGTTCTCGGGATCCGCGGCTTCGGTAGCGGACGCCCAGGATCCGAACGAACCGAATCCGTCGTCGCCCTTGATCTTGTGCCGGGCTTGCCACGAGGTGATTTCGTCGTACGGCGGCGCACTGACAGTGATCTCGGCCGATCGGTCCTTCGGAACGGCGCCGACGATCACAGGCTGGGGCGGCACCAGGTTCGGCGTTGCTGTCAGACTGTTGTATCCGCGACCCGGGGCGCCGCCCGCCGTCCTGGCCTGAATCTGGAACCTGTATTCCTGGCCGTTCTCGAGCCCCGTCACGGTGTACGATGTGGTCTCGTGGTCGCTCCCCGGGATCGGAATCCAGTCGCCGTAGGGATCGCTGCCCCGCTGATGCCTGTATTCGAAGCGGTCGATCGCGGGGTTTTCCGGGTCGACCCAAGTCAGCGTCACGGACGCGGCTCCCGGCTCTGCCGAGGTGAGGGATACGGTTGCCGGCACGGCTTCAGGCGTCGCGGACAGCGGCCCGGCGGCAGCGCCGGCCGAACCGGCGGCGCTGACGGCGCGAAGCACGTAGCTGTAGCGCGTGTCGTTCGTGCGGCCGGTGCGAACGTAGGACGTCATGTCCCTTGCGGATGCGCCGGAGGGAATCGGGATATCGGTCCAGGCGGTCCAAGCGATCGTGTCGTCGTTGCTGTCGACCCCTTCGCGAAACTGCCATTTGCCAATGCCGCTGTGGACGGAATCGTCCGACTGGTCGTCCCAGCGCAGCGTGACCTGGCCGGCCCCCGGATTCAGCTCGAACCCCCCCGGCTTTCCGGGCCCGACATGGGGCGTTTGCTTCACGGTAGCGGAGGCGCTTCCGAAACGTCTGTCGCCGCCGGACGGCGCGATCACCGCCCGAACCTGAAACCCGTACCGGCTGTCGTTGGTCAACCCCGTCACCTTGTAGCTGGCGGTGCCGGCAGCGCTGCCCGGAATGTCAGTCCAGTCCCGGTCTCCGGTATCTTCGAAATCCCCGTCGTCGTTTCCGTCGAACCGGTATTGATACAGCGAAATCTCGCTATTCGACGGGTCCGACCAGTTCAGCGTCACCTCCCCGTCGCCGGCGACCGTCGTCACGCCGGTCGGCGCAGCCAGCGGCACCCACACCGCGGCCGAGCCAGACTCCGCGCCGGCGCCCTCGCCGTTCCTCGCCCGGATCTGAAAATCGTAAATCAGACCCGCCTCCAAACCGAGAGCCGACAAGGCGACCTCGTGACTGTCCGCGTTTTTTCCCGTGTTTGCCGCAGTCTTCCATTGAGTGGGCCAGCCGTCGTCGGTCGCCTTCTTGTGGCGATACTCGTAGCTGCTGATCGGTATGTGGCTCGTCGATCTGTCCCATGCCATGCTGACGTTCGCAGCGTCTGCGGTTGCCCGGAACCCGGTGGACTTCCTCGGCTTCAACGCAGGCCTCGTTGTCGTGAAAATGACCCGCTGCGCCTCGCCGTTCGTCGTGAAGGAATACTCGAAGCGGAAGTTGTCGTCGCCGAGGCGAGTCGACAGGGACCCGTCGAAGGACGCCGTCCCGCCGGCGAAACTGTACTCTCGTCCGGACTTGCTCTTTGCCTCCACCTTGATCACGCCTTCCGTATCGATCTCGAAGTAAAAGTCCGACGCGTAGGAATGAGCCGTGACGGCTTTGGACTTGGCGCCTCTGTACGAGCCGCCTCCGCTCACCGATATGCCAATGCCGTCATAGTCGTCGACGGACGGATCGGTACCCTTGTCGATAAGGGAAAGGTTGTCGCCGGTGTACACCATATAAATGTATTTCTGGTCCGAAGCGATCGAGTGCGTCCCCTTGTAGTTATGGCCGGTCAGGTCCAGGTCTCCGTAGGCGTGAATCCTGCCGTCGGACCCGTCGTTATGAAAATAGAAGTATACGTCGCGGGCCGGCGCGGAGCCCGCATATCCGGCGAAAAGGATCACGCCGCCGACGATCGGCAACAGTCTCGTTGTCGGGCGGGCCGGCGCTTCGGCCGACCGCCGAGCTGCGGTACGCAGGAAGCGGGTGCCGCCTACTCCGGTATGGGCAGATTGGGAGGCCGTTTCGGTCATGAAGTGAAAGCCCTCAATTGCCGGAGAGTCGGTGCCGGGGCCGCCCCATAGCATAAAAGGAAGTCGTATGGAGTGTATGTTTCGTACTGCGTGCATGTTTTTGGGCATCGGCCGAGTATTTCGCGATACCCGGGGGTGCCGATTCGTCGAATTTCGATAACGACTGTTCGAGTTATCGCTCCCAATGTCGATGCACGTGGTTCGAGCGGGGGAATCGGATCGGATCTTGGTTGTACGCGGGAGCGCTCAGCACCGTAGACGCGGTGTACAAGGCAAGCCGAGTCACCCGGGAAGCGCGCCCGTTGCGCCGTCTCGCCGTCTCGGATGCCTTTCTCCAGTCCTCCCGTGGTGCGGCGAGCGAAACGGCCCGGCGGGCCCGCACGGGGCTCACGAGGACTTGGGCGCGAGCGGAAATCCGATGTGCCCGAACGCTGTCCGCAACGGTTCGGTTCGGCTCTCGCGGAGGCGGAGGACGCATCCTCCGCTGCCCCGCAACAACGGGAGGAACTCGATAAACAGGCTTGCGCGGCAGCGCGCGACGGCTCGCCCGTTCGCGGCAATCCGTGGCCGACCGTATCGGGAAAGCGTTCCGTCGGGGCGCAGGAAGGGTACAGGCCCTTGCGGTTTGCGTCCGCCCCCCGGTCGCCCGTCACGTCCGCGGACCCTCACCCTCCTTCCGCAGCGCGTACGCCTCCTTCTGGCCCTCGATCCCTGCAGGAACGAGCGTATTCTTCGGTCGCTGCGCGAACGGTCGTCTCGTCCGCTGTCGCTTCAACCCGACGACGCCGGTAGAGCGCTCGGCTGGGAGAACGGTTCCGACCGGCGGTTCGCCCCGAGGGAGACCGGCTTGCGTCCGGGTCGCTTCCGCCCTATCCCGGCGCGGCGGCCCAGGCTTGCGGGCCGACCCGGCGGATAACGGGAGCGCGCGCCCCGGTGCGCGGGACGAATCGCATGCTCGACACCGCAGCGCACACGAGGGCGAGCGTCCTTTGCATGCTCGGAGCCCATGTCGGGCTGGTCGTTTCCGACTCGGCGATCCGGTGGATGACCGCCACCTCAGCGGTCCCCCTTCCCCTCGGCGAGGCGACGTTTCTCCGCGGCGTCGTCGCGTTGCCCGGCCTGGTCCTGGTCGGCGTACTGCTTCCCTCCTCCGGCGGCATCCGGATCCGCAATCCCGTCCAGTTCGCGCTGCGAGGGGCGATCATGGCCCTCACCAGCGTCTTCCTCTTTCTCGGCCTCGGCCTGCTTCCCTATGCCCACGCGATCGGACTGTTCTTCGTCTCGCCGGTCCTGATCACCCTGGCGAGCGTGCTGTGGCTGCGCGAGCGGGCCGGCCGGCGCGAATGGGGCGCGCTCGTCGCCGGAGCCTCCGGCGTGGCGGTCATGCTGGACCCGTTCGGCGAAGCGTGGACCTGGGCCGGCCTGTTTCCGCTGCTGGCCGCGGCCTGCTACGGATGCCTTCAGATCATGACCCGGCGAACCCGCGCAGTTGCGGGCCCGACCGAAATGGCGCTGTCGGGCCATCTCGGAATCTTCGTCGTCTCGGCGGTCTTCGGCCTCGCGGCGGGCGGCGGCGGTCTGGCGCCCGCGATCGGCGGCGAACTCGGCAGTCTCCTGCTCGGGACATGGATATTGCCGGAACGGGAGCACGTCATGCTCGCGCTGCTCTGCGGCGCCGCGGTCGCCGTGGGCGGCAGCTTGCTCTTCCAGGCCTACCGGCTGGCGCCGGGTTCGACCGTCGCGCCGCTCGAATACGTTCAGCTTCCCCTGGCGGCCCTGGCGGGTTTTGTCGTTTGGGGCGAAATACCGGGGATTCGAACCCTGCTCGGCATCGGGCTCATCGTCGCGGGAGGATTGACGGTCGTCTACGGCTCGGGCACGGCCGAGCGCAGGTAGCTCCTCGCAGGCTCTCGATAACGCGATCCCGATCCCGGCGGGAGGCGGCGAGAGGGCGAATCACCTCCGCTCGCGCGGCGCGGCGACGCTGTCCCGTTCGACCAGCGACACCGGCAGGATCATGGCCCGGACGACGGGCGCGTCCGGATCCGTCATCATCTTCAGGAGGAGCTCGGCGCTCAGCCTGCCCACGTCGAATTGCCGTACCCGGATCGTGGTCAGGCCGGGCGGGATCCGGTCCAGGAGCGGCGAATCGTTGAAGCCGGTCACGGAGACGTCCCGCGGACAGGAGAGTCCGCGCTCCCGGAGCGCGTCGATCGTCCCGAGCGCCAGCCGGTCGTTGGCGCAGACGATCGCGGTACAGGGCCAGCCTCCGTCGAGCAGCCGGAGGGCGCACCGCCTCCCCTCCTCCTCGTCGAAGCGTTCGGAGGTCACGATTCCGCTATCGGGGATCTCCAGCCCCAATTCTTGCGCAGCCTGGGCGAACGCCCGGCTGCGCAGGTAGCCCGTCGACAGCGAGGCGGGACCGGCGACATGCGCAACGCGCCGGTGCCCGCGGTCGTACAGGTGGCGAAGCGCCAGACGAATCCCCTCCTCGTCGTCGTTCACCACGCTCGGAACGTCCGGTCGTTCGGTTCGCCGGTTTGCGGTGACGAGCGGAATTCCGAATTCCTCGAGCAGACTGGTGCGCGGGTTCGCCCGATGCGCCGCCACGTCGATGACGCCGTCCACGCCGCGCTCGGTGAACGCGTCGAGCAGGATCGCCTCCCGCCGGGCCTCGTCGTCGGTGTTCCCGATGATCAGGACGTATCCGGCCGGCTCGAGCACGTGTTCGGCGCCGCGCAGGATCGGCGCGAACAGCGTGTTGGTGATGTCCGGCAAGAGTACGCCCACGGACATGGTTCGCCGCGTCCGCAAGCTGCGCGCTAGGCGATTGCGGCGGTACCCCATCCGCTCCGCGGTCTCGCGAATGCGCACGACCGCGTCGTCCGCCAGCCGTCCGCGGCGGTTCGGGTCCAGCGCCCGCGACACGGTGGAGACGTGCACTCCTGTCTCCCGCGCGACGTCCTTGAGCGTGATCGTCTTTCGCATTCGGGGTCCGCTCCGCCTGTTCGCCCTGTCGCGTATTGGGCATCGGGATCATATCTCCCTCCAGACACGGTAGCGTGTCGCAAACGTTTGCGCTATCTTGACGACACGTGGGTTGACTCTAACGCCACAGTTCGTTAGATATTGACGCACGGTTGCGCAATCGATTGCACGATCCTGGTCTCGGGAACGCGAATCGATTCGCGCGAGGGGTCGATCAAGGTCGCCTCGACGCCGGGCCCGTGCGAATCGTTGCGGGCGCCGCCGTCGACGGCGAAACGGACGTCGGGAGGAAGTCGCATGGCGGAACGGAGCAGGATCGGCTGGATCGGAATCGGGAGGATGGGCTTCTCCATGGCCGAGCGCCTCCTCGGCGCGGGCCACGATCTCCGCATCTGGAACCGCACGCGCTCGAAGGCGGAACCGCTCGCCGGGCGGGGCGCGGTCGTGGTCGACCGTCCCTCCGACCTTTCGAGGGTCGACGTGCTGGCCACGATGGTCTCCACCGGCGAGGACGTGAAGCAGGTCGTCTTCGGCGAAAACGGGGTGTTGTCGGGGGACGGCGTCCCTTCCGTCTTCCTCGACTGCTCGTCGATCGGGGTAGAGCAGTCGGCCGAGATCCGCCGCCGTCTCTCGGAGCGCGGGGCCGAACTGGTCGCCGCGCCGGTCAGCGGCAACGCGAAATGCGTCCGGGCCGGCAAGCTCAGCGCGGTCGCGTCCGGCCCCAGGGACGCCTTCGAGACGGTCGAGCCGATTCTCGACGCGATCGCGCCGAGAGGCGTCTCGTATGTGGGCGAGGGAGAGCTCGCCCGCTTCTGCAAGATCGCGCACAACGTGTTTCTCGGCGTGATCACGCAGAACCTGGCCGAAATCACCGTCATGGCGGAAAAAGCCGGGGTTTCGCGCCGCGACTTTCTCGACTTCTTGAACGCTTCGGTCCTGGGCTCGATCTTCACGCGCTACAAGACGAACGCCCTGGTCAACCTCGACTGGACGACGACATTCACCCCTGCGCTGTTGCGCAAGGACCTCGATCTGGGGCTCGCGGCCGCGCGCCGCCTCGACGTTTCCATGCCGGTGACCGCCGCGACGCGGGAGGCGCTGCAAGCGCATTTCGGCGCCGCGCGGCGAAAGGACGATCCCGAGGCGTACCTGCAAGAGGATTTTGCCGCGCTTCTGGAAACCGTGGCGCTCGCCGCCGGAATGGAACTCCGGAGCGAGAACGCCCCCTACCCCACCGGGCTGGAGGCTTCCGATACGGAACCGGCCTGACGAACGGCGCAGGGCTTCCCGGACGCCTCGCACGGCGCGCCCGCGGGCTCCCCGCGTCTTGACGCAACCCGAAGGAACAGGAGAGGAAGCATGAAACTACGAGGAACCGCGGCCGCCCTCGCGGCGGCGTCGCTCTTCGCCGGCGCCGCGGCGGCGGACATCCGAATCGGCGCGTCGCTGCCCCTGACCGGCGCGTTCTCGATCGCCGGCGCCAAGCACGAGCAGGGATACCAGCTTTGCGTCGACCTGATCAACGACCGGGGCGGGATTCTCGGCGAGCGCGTGGAGCTGATCCTGTCCGACAACCGGTCCGACCCGGCGACGGCGATCAGCCAGTACGAACGGTTCATCAACGTGGACGGCGTGGACGCCGTGTTCGGCACCTTTTCGTCGCGGTTGAGTTTCCCGGTCGCGAACATTCTGGAGAAGAACGGCCTCGTACATCCGCTCCCCGCCGGCGGCGCGCTGCGGATCTACACCCAGGGCCACAAGAAGGTGTTCTACTTCCAGCCCAACGCCGCGGAATACGTCGGCGCCACGCTGCAGGGGGTGCTGCGCGACCTGGTGCCCGAGGACGACAGGCCGGCCACGGCGGCGGTCGTCGCGGCGGACGATTTCTTCGCCAACGCCATCGAGGCGGGACTGCTCGGCGCGCAGGTGATCGATCCGGCCGACGGCAGCGTCGTCGAGGACATGGCGCCGGGCTTCCTCGTCGAGGCCGGAATCGAGATCGTCTATTCGGAGAAGTGGCCGGAGGAAGGCTTCAACGACTGGCTGAACCTCGCCAATTCGATCAAGCGTTCGGGCGCCGAGCTGATCGTGGCGCTGACCGCCTCGGCAGAGGAGACCGTGCAGATCACGCGCGCGCTCAAGACCGTGCAGGCGGAACCGAAGATGGTCTACTACAGCCAGGGCACGCAATCCGAGTTCCTCGAAGGGGTCGGCGACGCGTCCGAGTCCGTGCTGGTGCATTCCTCGTGGCATGCGGACGCGCCGTTCGAAGGCACGCTCGCCGGCGAGACCTTCTCCAACGCCGACTTCGTCGCCGCGTTCCAGGCGGCGTTCGATTCCTTTCCCGACGAGGACAGCGCCATTCCGTTCGCCGTGTGCCAGGGCATCGAGCAGGCCATGCTCGGAGCGGGCTCTGCCGACAACGACGCCATGGCGGAGTGGCTCAAGGCCCGCACGAACGACGATCCGGTGCGCACGATCCTGGGCCGGTTCGCCTGGGACGAGCGCGGCCTTCCCGTGAACAAGGCGTTCCTGATGGCGCAGTGGAACGGCGGCGAACTGCAATTCGTCTATCCGACGGACGAGTTCGCCGGCGTGGCGACCATGTCCTACCCCAAGCGGGGCTTCTGACGCCTGGCCCCGCGCCCGTCGCCGTCGGGCGGCGGGCGCGGGGCGACAAGCGGACGGCGAGGTATCCGGCCATGCTCGAAGTGCGCGGTCTCTGCAAGCGTTTCGGCGGCATCAAGGCGGTCGACGACTGCAGCTTCACTGCCGATGCCGGCAAGATCACCGCGCTGATCGGCCCGAACGGGGCCGGCAAGACGACCGCGTTCAATTGCATCAGCCGCACCATGACGCCGACGAGCGGCGAGGTGTGGCTGGACGGCGAGCGCATCGACCGGCTTCGGCCGCACCAGATTACCCGGCGCGGCCTGTCGCGCACCTTTCAGATCTCCCGCAACCTCGCGGACATGACGGTGCTGGAGAACGTCGTCTGCCAGTCCCGGATCGGCGGTTGGCGCGACTTGTTGAAGCCGGCGGCGAGTCCGGAGGAGATCGACAAGGCGCTCGGCATTCTCGACTTCCTCGGCATCGCGCGGATCGCGCATGAGGACGGATCGAACCTCAGCTACGGACAGAAGAAGCTGATGGACCTCGCCGCGCTCCTCATGAGCGACCCGAAGATCATCCTGCTCGACGAGCCGGCGGGCGGCGTCAACCCGACCCTGCTGGAAGCGATCGTCGGGCATATACGGACGCTGAACGAACGGGGCCTCACCGTCCTGATCGTCGAACACAACATGGACCTGATCATGCGCCTTTCGAACCGCGTGGTGGTAATGGCGCACGGCCAGGTCATCGCCGACGGCACCCCCGATTCGGTGCGCCGGGACCCGGTGGTTCTGGACGCCTATCTCGGCGGCGCCCTGAAGGACGCGGCATGAGCGCTCTTCTGGAAGTCGAGGGGCTGGTCGCGGGATACGGCGACGGCCCGGCGATCCTGAACGGAACCGACCTGTCGGTGCGGGCCGGGCAGGTTCACTGCCTGATCGGCCCGAACGGAGCGGGCAAGTCGACGCTCCTGAAGGCGATCGTCGGCATGCTCGGAATCCGGGCGGGCGACGTGCGGTTCAGGGGCGAGAGGCTGAACGGTCTCCGGCCCGACCAGGTGCTTCGCAGGGGCATCTGCTTCGTGCCGCAGGAGCGTGCGCTCTTTCCCCGGATGACGGTGCGCGAAAACTTGCGGATGGGTGGCTATTCGCTCGCCGACAAGACGGAACTCGAACGACGGATCGACGCCGTCGAGGAGCGCTTCCCGATCCTGCGCGAGCGCCGGACGCAGCATGCGGGGTCGCTCTCCGGCGGGCAGCAGCAGATGCTGGCCATGGCGCGAACGATGATCCTGAAACCCGAGATCGTGATGCTCGACGAGCCGTCGCTGGGCCTTGCGCCCAAGGTGGTGCAGGAAGTGTTCGACATCATGCGGACCATGTCCGAGGCCGGCATCACGCTCCTGGTGGTCGAGCAGAACGCGCTTATGGGGCTGCGTCACGCGGACTGGGGCGTGGTGCTGGATCTCGGGCGGACGTTGTTCGAAGGCAGCGCGGACACGGTGCTGGACGACCCGCGAATCCGGACGCTGTATCTCGGCGGAGGAGAGGCGAGATCATGAGCGACCTGATCCAGATTCTCGTTCTCGGCCTGTCGCTCGGCGGCGTCTACGCGCTCATGGGTTCCGGGCTGAGCCTGATCTTCGGCGTCATGCGAATCGTCAACCTCGCACATCCCGCGCTGATCATGGGCGGCGCCTACGTCGCCTACTGGGCCTTCCGGCTGGCGGGCGCGGATCCCCTGGTCATGCTTCCCGTGGCCGCGGCGATCCTGGCGGCGACCGGAGTCGTCCTCTACCGGCTCGTATTCGAGCGCGAGGCGCGTTCGGCCCGGTATTCCGAGATGACCGTTCTCCTGACTTTCGCGCTGGCGATGGTGGTCGAGGGATTGCTCGGCGCCGCCTTCACCAACACGCAACGCGTCACCTCGCCGGACTACGCGACGGAAGCGTTCTTCGTCGGCGACGTCTTTATCCCGAAGGGGCAACTCCTCGCCGGCGTCGCGTCGCTCGCGATCATCGCGGCGCTGGCGGCGTTCCTGAAGTTCGCCCCGTTCGGCTACGCGGTTCGCGCGACGACCCAGAACCGCGACGCGGCGGAGCTGCTCGGCGTCAACGTCAACTTCGTCGGGCTGGTGACCTTCGGCATCGGAGTCGGACTCGCCGGCGCCGCCGGAGCGCTGGTCTCGTTCGTGTTCTCCTTCTTCCCCTCGAAGCACTGGGAATGGATCGCGATCCTGATGTCGCTCGTGGTCCTCGGCGGCATGGGCTCGATCGCGGGAACCGTCGTGGCGGCGTATCTGCTGTCCGTCGTCGCAGCCTTCGTCGGGTGGTATCTGGGCGCGACCTGGTCGACGCTCACCTTCTTCCTCGCGCTGTTCGTGGTGCTTCTTGTCCGGCCCCAGGGCCTGTTCGGAGAGAAGCCGGAGCTCGCATGATGGCGCATCTGACGACCGAAGAGATTCTCGAGCGTCGCCGCGCGCACGACGAGGGTCTCGCCCTCAGCGTCGACCGCGAGCGGGCGACCTGGTTTCCGCTTCTGGTGCTGGCGGCGCTCCTGGCGCTGCCGGCGCTGCAGTTCGCCGGAAACTTCAACTACGTCCTGCATCTCGTCTTGTACACGGCGTGCTACGTGACCATGGCCTCCGGCTGGAACGTCCTCGGCGGATTCGCCGGCTACATTTCCCTCGGCCACAACGTTTTCTTCGCCATCGGCGGTTACTTCGCCGGCATGATGCTGGCGCGCTACGGCGTCTCGACGATCGTCATGGCTCCGCTCGCCGGTCTCGCAGCCGGAATCACCGGCTACGTCATCGGAACCATCACCCTTCGCGTGCGCGGCCCGTCCTTCATCATTTCCTCGCTCGCGATGGTCATGATCTGCCGCATCCTGTTCGAGAACTGGGATTTCGTCGGCGGCGCCGCGGGCGTCGCCCTTCCGGCCAACGACCTCTCGGTCACCTGGTCCAAGCTACCCTACTACTACGCCTTCGTGGTCATGGCGGCCCTGGCCGTCTGGGTGAGCTACCGGGTGAAGCATTCGAAGCTCGGACTCGGACTCAGGGCGATCTCGAAGGACGAGATCAAGGCCGAAAGCGCCGGGATCGACACTCGGACCTACAAGGTCCTCGCCTTCGCCCTGTCGGCGTTCATGGTCGGCATGGCGGGGGCCGTCTGGGGCGAGTACCTGACCTACATCCGGCCGAACATCTTCCTGGTCATCCTGATCTCGGTGAACATGGTCCTGATGTGCATTCTCGGCGGAAAGGGCACGATCGCGGGTCCGGTCGTCGGCGCGATCCTGATCGTCGCGTTCAACGAGCTGTTCGTGGCGACGCTGGGCGCGTCGGAGATCAACGTCCTCGCGACCGGTCTGATCATGATGCTCTCGCTGATGTTCTTTCCGCTCGGTATCGTCGGCACGCTCGCCCGCCACGGGCGGCTGCCCCGGGTGCTGAACTGGGATTGACCGAATGAGCCGCTTCGTCCTTTACAACGCGCCGCAGTCGACTTGCAGCCAGCGGGTCCGATACGCGATGCACGCGAAGGGACTCGCCTTCGAGGAGCGAAGGCTGGACCTGTTTTCCGGCGACCAGCTCAGGCCCGAATACCTGGCGATCAATCCAAACGGCGTGGTTCCGGCCCTCGTCGACGACGGCGTGCCGGTGATCGACAGCACGGTGATCCTCGAGTATCTGGAGGACGTCTTCCCCGAGGTCGCTCCGATGCGGCCGACGGACCCGCGAGAGACCGCGCGGCTTCGCGCGATGATGCGCTTTATCGACGAGGTTCCGACCCCGGCGATCCGGATCCCCTCGTACAATCTGGCCTTCCTGCCGCATTTCCGTTCGATGTCGGAGCGGGAGTTCCAGGAACTGTGCGACAGCAAGCCGCTGCGCCGGGAGTTCCTGAGGAAGATGGGGCGCACCGGATTCTCGGAGGCGGACATGGAAGAGGCGCTGGCCCGCCTCCAGCGCGGAATCGACCGGATGGCCGATTGGCTCGTCGAGAGCGGCGGGCCCTGGATTCTGGGCGGGTCGCCGAGCCTGACGGATCTTGCGATCATGCCGGTCATCGTCCGGATGGACGACATCCGCCTCGGTTGGATGTGGGCGCAACACCCGCGAATCGGCGCCTGGCTGGAGCGGATCCGCGCGACGGAGGCGTTTCGCGCTACCTTCTACCCGGGATCCCTCTTGACGGAAAAATACCCGCATCTGGCAGATCTCGAGGGGGAGCGCGCCGCGGGTGGCGGACGCAACTGAGCCGGGCAGCGCGTCCTGACCGGACTCCGCTGCCGGAGCGCGCGCGCAGCGGCGCCGCAAAGGGGAGAGACAGAATGAACCGAGCCTTGACGCCCACCGTGCTTACGCCGGAGGATCTCGAGCCCAACTGGAACTGGGAGGGCCGGCTTCCGGCCTGGGGTCACACGAACACGGATTTCGAGCGTCGCGTGGACTTCGACCGCCTGCGGCGCTACCGGCTGTCCCGCACGAGAGAGGCCCTAAAGGCGAGCGACTGCGGAACGCTGCTGCTGTTCGACGTCAACAACATCCGCTACGTGTCGGCGACCAAGATCGGCGAGTGGGAGCGGGACAAGATGTGCCGCTTCTGTCTCCTGACCGGGGACGACGCCCCGTATGTCTGGGACTTCGGCTCGGCCGCCGTGCACCACCGGAAATACGCGGACTGGCTGATCCCCGACCATTGCCGCGCCGGCGTGACCGGCATGCGCGGAACCATTCCGCCGAGTTTCGGCCTGATGAAGCTCTACGCGGAGGAGATTGCCGGACTCGTCCGGGACGCCGGAATGATCGACATGCCGGTCGGCGTGGATTACGCGGAAACCGCGATGTTCCACGCGCTTCAGGAGGCGGGACTGAAGGTGGTGGACGGCCAGCAGGTCATGCTGAGCGCGCGCGAGATCAAGAATTGGGACGAAATCCAGCTCCTGACCCAGGCGGCCGGCATGGTGGACGGCGTCTACCACATGATCTACGAGGCGCTGAAGCCCGGCGTGCGCGAGTGCGACATCGTGGCGCTGGCGAACAAGATGCTCTACGAGATGGGCAGCGACGACGTGGAGGCGATCAACGCGATTTCTGGCGAGCGCTGCAATCCGCATCCGCACAACTTCACCGACCGCTACTTCCGTCCCGGCGATCAGGCCTTCTTCGACATTCTCCAGTCCTACCAGGGCTATCGGACCTGCTACTACCGGACCTTCAATATCGGCAGCGCGACGCCGTCGCAGCAAGACGCCTACGTTCGGGCGCGGGAATGGGTCGACGCCTCGATCGAAGCCATCAAGCCGGGGGTGACGACCGACAAGGTGGCGAGCCTATGGCCGAAGGCGGAGGAGTTCGGCTTTCCGAACGAACTGGCCGCGTTCGGCCTGCAATTCGGCCACGGTTTGGGCCTCGCCCTGCACGAGCGGCCGATCATCAGCCGGGCCGTGAGCCTCGAGAATCCGATGGAAATCCGCACCGGCATGGTGTTCGCCCTCGAGACGTACTGTCCGGCCAGCGACGGCTACTCGGCGGCGCGAATCGAGGAAGAGGTGGTGGTGACGGACGACGGATGCCAGGTGATCTCGCTCTTTCCGGCCGAGAACCTGCCGATCGCGAACCGCTACTGAGCGCGCTGCTGCCGGATAACGGAGGCGAGGATGGCCGAGACTGCCGGCGTCAACGCGGAATCCTATCTGCGCATGTATCGCCAGATGGTCCGCATTCGAACCTTCGAGGACCGCGCGAACCAGCTCTATCTGAGCGCGAAGATGCCGGGCCTGACGCATATGTACTCGGGGCAGGAGGCGGTTGCGGTGGGCGTCTGCGAGGCCTTGTCCGACGACGACCGCATCACCTCGACGCATCGCGGCCACGGCCACTGCATCGCCAAGGGCGCCGAGTTCCGGCAGATGTTTTGCGAACTCCTGGGCAAGCGGGAAGGCTATTGCCGAGGAAAGGGAGGCTCGATGCACATCGCGGACCAGGACCACGGCAATCTCGGCGCCAACGCTATCGTCGGAGGGTCGACCGGGATCGCCACGGGTTCGGCCCTCTCCGCGAAGCTCCAGGGATCGGGCCGAGTGACCGTCTGCTTCTTCGGCGACGGAGCGACCGCCCAGGGGCTCTGGTACGAGGTGATGAACATGGCGGCGCTCTGGAAGCTGCCGGTGATCTACGCCTGCGAGAACAACGGCTATTCGGAATACACCGCGACGGCGGAGATCGCCGCCGGCGACATTCTCGACCGGGCGCGCGCGTTCGGCATCGAGGCGCACCGGGTCGACGGGCAGGACGTGCTGGCGGTCAACGAGCTGGCGCAGGAGCTGGTGTCCCGGAGCCGGGACGGAGAGGGACCGTTCTTCGTCGAACTGGAGACCTATCGGTATTTCGGCCATCACGTGGGCGACATCAACCGCGACTACTACCGGTCGAAGGAAGAGGAGGAGTCCTGGAAGGCGCGCCGGGATCCGATCGCCAATTTCGGCCGCTGGCTCGAGCGCGAGAACGTGGTTAGCGCGGAGGAGCGAGCCGCGATCGACGAGGAAATCCGGGCCGACGCCGACGCCGCGGTCGCCTATGCGCTCGACGCGCCCTACCCGGAGGCGGAGGAAGTCGACATGCACGTCTTCGCCGGCGTCGAGCACGCGTTGCCCTACGCATCCGGCGCACGCGCATGACTCGCGAGATCACCTTCTCGCAGGCGGTCAACGAGGCGATCGCCGAAGAGATGCGCTGCGACGAGACGGTGTTCGTGATCGGCGAGGACGTCGCCGAAGCCGGCACGCCCTTCAAGATCCTCTCCGGCCTGGTCGAGGAATTCGGCACCTCGCGCGTAATCGATACCCCGATCTCGGAACCCGGATTCATGGGTATCGCGGTCGGCGCGGCGATGACCGGATCACGGCCCGTGGTCGATCTGATGTTCGGCGACTTCCTGTATCTGGTCATGGACCAGCTGTGCAACCAGGCCGCGAAGACCCATTACATGTCCGGCGGGAAGCTGACCGTTCCGCTGGTGCTTCGAACCAATCTCGGCGCGACCCGCCGGTCGGCCGCGCAACACAGCCAGTCGCTGCAGGCGCTGGTCGCGCACGTGCCGGGGCTGAAGGTCGCCCTGCCCTCCTCGCCGCGCGACGCGAAGGGCCTTCTGAAGACCGCTATCAGGGACGAGAATCCGGTGGTCGTCTTCGAGGACAAGCTGATGTACCAGGCCCGGGGGCCGGTCGAAAAGGAGGAGTTCCTGATCCCGCTGGGCCAGGCCAACCTGTTGCGCTCCGGCCGCGACGTGACCCTGATCGGAACGTCATCCATGGTTCAGGTCTGCGAGGGAGCGGCGGAGTTGCTGGCGGCGGACGGCATTTCGGCCGAGGTGATCGATCCGCGCACGCTGGTGCCGCTCGACGAGCCGGCAATTCTGGACAGCGTACGAAAGACCTCCCGCGCCGTGGTGGTCGACGAGGGCAGCCGGAATTTCGGCGTAACGGCCGAGATCGCCGCGCGCATCTCCGAGAAGGCGTTCTACTGGCTCGACGCGCCGGTCCGCCGCATGGGCGCGATGGACGTGCCGGTGCCGTTTTCCCCGGCGCTGGAAGACCTGACGGTTCCGAGCGCCGAGGGCGTGGCCGAGGAGGCGCGGCGAATCTGTCGAGGCGAGGTGCCGGATGCCGCATGAAGTCGTCATGCCGGCCCTCGGCATGGCGCAAGATACCGGCGTGATCGTCGCCTGGCGCAAGGCGGTGGGCGACGCGGTGGCAGAGGGCGACGTCCTGATGGAGGTCGAGACCGACAAGGCCGTCATGGAAGTCGAGGCCCAGGCCTCGGGCGTCGTCTCCGAGCTTCGAGTCGGCGCCGGCGAGGAGGTGCCGGTCGGCTCGACCGTCGCGGTGATCGCTTCGCCTTCGGACTCCCGCGCCTCGACGCCTTCCGAAGCGCCCCCTGCCGATGTGGGGGTTGCCCCGCCGGAGGAGACGGCCGTCGAAGCGGCGAAAGCCCCGACGGATCCCGCCGAGAAGCCTGCGCCCGCCGCCCCCGTATCCGCACCCGCTCCTCCACGTTCGAAGCGTTCCGGGGAAGTTCGAATCCTCGCCTCTCCCAAGGCCCGCCGGCTCGCCCGGGAGCGCGGTCTCGATCTCCGCCGACTTGTCGCCGCCGGGCGGGCGCAGCCCTATCACACGGCCGATCTGGAAGCGCTGGAGGATGGGGCGGGGGCCGTGACGCTAGCGCTTGCCTGCGCCTCCGGAGAAGCGTTCGACGCGCTTCTAGCCTGGCTCGATCCGGACGCCGGCCGAAACTCCGCCGCGGTACTGGCGGCATTCGCCGCCGGCGCCCACCGCGCGGCGACCGGTGCGGAGAGCGTCGTCGTCCGGGTCGAGGCTCCCGGCGCAGAGCCGGTTACCTATGTCGATGCGGACCAGTTCGGACTGCGGTCGGTAGAGCCGGCGGCCACGCCCCCCGCTCCCGACCTCGTCCTGCACGACCTCACCTCCGCGCGCCTGGCGACCGTCGGTCCGTGGGGAGCGGAGGCAGCAACGCTGGTCGTGGCACGGTCCGGAGACCGGATCTCGGCCAGCCTGTCGGCCCGCTCGAAGGCGCTCGACGCCACGTGCCTTCTCGCCAGTCTCGACGCCTTCGCCGGACGGCTCCAAGAGCCGCTGCGCCACCTGCTTTGACCTTTCGGGCAACCATGCCTGCGAGCGTTCCCGACCCGTCCCCGACCGCCGATCGCGTGCGTCCGGTCGGTCCGAAGCGGAGTTGCGATCTGTGACCCGGGCCGTCGCCAGTCCCTCCGTGCGCGCGCTCGCGGCCCGAAACGGCATCGATCTCGACGGTCTCTCGCGCGCGCTGGGCCGCGAGACGCTCGAGCGCGCCGACGTCGAGAGGGCGATGCGCGGCACGACCGGCGGCCCGTCCGAATTCTGGGACGTCGATCACGCCGCCTACGGGCCGGTCACGGAGGAGCCGGTTCCGCGCATCCGCAGGGTGGCGGCCCGCAACCTCTCCGCCGCGCACACCCTGATTCCGGCGGTCACGCATCATGACGAAGCGGAAGTCGACGCCGTCGAAGCGTTTCGCGCGGACATCCGGTCCGAATCGGAGGCGCGAGGGACGAAGATGAGCGCCCTCGCCTTCCATGTCGCGACGCTCGCCCGAACGCTTCGGTCGCATCCGAGGTTCAACTCGTCGCTCACCCCCGACGGGCGAACGCTGATCCTCAAGGGATTCGTTCACGTGGGAATCGCCGTGGACACGGAGCACGGCCTCGCCGTTCCGGTGATTCGTAATGCCGACGAGAAGGGTCTGTTCGCGATCGCGGACGAGATCGTCGCGCATGCGGCACGGGCGCGGGAGCGCAGGCTCCGTCCCGAGGACGCGGGCGGCGCATCCATGACGATCACCAATCTCGGGGGATTGGGCGGGACCGCCTTCACACCCATCGTCAATCCGCCGGAAGTGGCGATTCTCGGAATATCGAGGACGAAAGTGCAACCGGTCTGGGACGGGGAACGGTTCTGCCCGAAGCGCATGGTTCCGCTGGACCTGAGCTACGACCACCGCGTGGCCGACGGTGCAGATGCCGCGCGGTTCCTTACGCATTACGCGGGTCTGCTGGCCGAACCCCGCCGACTGCTTCTGTAGGAGGTCTCTCGACGAGGCGCGCGTCCGGAAATACGATGCCGGTCTTCGCAACGAAGGGATCGTCCGGTTTGGACCGCTACGGCGAATCTCGACACGACGGACGACACCCGGCAGCCGATCGGCGCCGCGTTCGAACGATCATGGCGCGGTGGACGGGACTCGAACCCGCGACCCCCGGCGTGACAGGCCGGTACTCTAACCAACTGAGCTACCACCGCGCGACGCCCTCGAGCGCGGGAGGGTAGGTACTCTGCGGCCGGTCGGATGTCAAGGGTCCGGCACCGCATGAAATCGCCGAACCGACGCCGCGGTCGGGCCCGGGCATGCCGATTCTCCGGGCCTCCGGCGCGACTCCGGTTCGCCGGCCGCGGCTCTGGCGCCGAAGTGTCCGATGCGGGCGAATCGACGACTCGACAAGGGACGTGCTGCCGCGGTTCAAGCGCTCCTGGCCCGGGCCGAGGCGGTAAGCCGGACGGACGTCGCCCGCGCCGGAAGAGCCTTGTACGCCGCGTTCGGGACGGAGTTGCGGATTCGAACGCGAACCGATGCCGCCGTCCCGACCCGCTCGAGCGCCGGTCGCGGCACTTCGATTCGGCCTTGCCGCAGGCGGTGTACGCATCCTACGCCGAGTCGGATCGCGCGAACTCGGGAATCGGCAGTGCTTCGTTCCGATTCGCAACTTCGATCTCGATTCGCATTCGCTCCGCCGGAGCTCTGTGCGCGGTCAACGAGCGAATCGACGGAGCGCACGGCACGCCCGTAATCCGGGAGCGATGCCCTTCCGCCTCCCGACGCCGGTCGATCCGGGTTCAGACTTGGCCGGGACGCTGATCGGCAACCGCAGAATCGGGTCGGGTCGGAAGCGTTCGGAAGCGTCTCGCGATTTGTCACAGGCAGCTGGGGAACGCTCTGCATACGCATGGTGGCCATACCGTCTCGAGTCGACCAGGGGCGCGTGTTCGATGCGGATGCGTGCGGTGGAGCCGTTCCATTCGGCTCATGCGTCTTCCTGGAGCCGGACTTCTGGCGGACGTTCCGGATTCCGCTGCGGCGACGAACGCTCCAGCCGGTCCCCGGACGCTCGGACTGCCCTTGCCTGGACCTCCGGGATTCCCTTCCGACAACGGGCGCGAGACTGCCGGCGTGAGAGCCCGAGACCGTCCCGCGGTCGCAGGAACCCGCTCCATGCAACGCCGCATGCAGTGCGTGCGTACCGCAAGGTCGGGTGTCGGCGAACGACCGCGCTCCCGACCTGGTCCGCGCCGCCCAACACCGTTCGCATGTCCGGGGGCTGGGACGGACTGTTCGATCCGGAACTCCCACAGCGAGTTGACCGGCTCTCCGATCCCGGATCGACCTCGACCGCATGTCGCCCGCCCCCCGTCGAGCGCCGCGGCGAGCACTCCTACGCGCCCGGGCTGCACCGTTCACAATTGGCACGCCAACTCCGGCATTCCTGCCGGAAAACGCCGGCGGAATGCGGCATTGGCTGCCGTCCAAGCCTTCTGCCGTGTCTGAGCGTTACCGCGCTTTACACGGCAACCGAGGCATATTGTTTGGCGCGACGCTCGATTCTGCGAAGCGAGCGAGATTGTCGAGACCGCGATCGACAGCTTGCCGATCAGTCGTCGCATCCGCCGACTTCGAGGTGCCCGTCACAGTTTTTCAGGTCGTCGACATCGTCCAGATCTTCGTAAACCGTGTTGTCTATCCAACGGTCGTACACCCTGCCGCCGACTGCGGTGACGTAATTGCATTCCGCTTCGACCTTGCATTGAAAGTCGCTAACGGTCACGGTCTCGTCCCTGCACGTGTCGTCCGCGTCACTGTCTTCCCACTCCTTTTCGCATGTATCGTCGGTGAGGAGATCCGCCTTGTTGCAGAGATCGCTCAGATCCTTGCAACAATAGATTCCCCGGACCGTATTGGCGTTTGGCGAAGTGTTTCTGTAGGTCGAGCTGCCGGAAATATGCCATGTCTTGTCGTTCAGGCCCTTGATGTCCACCTTGACGACGATCTTCCCGATCTGGTGGCAGAGGTTCCTCGCGTCGAATGCGTTGTTGTTGGGCCAGGACTTGTTCCTGAAGGAAGCCGCCATACAGTCGGCGTCGTCGCCTGACAACCTGTCGCTCCCGGTGCATGAGGCTTGCGACTGCGTCGGCAGAACAGCGACGGCAAGCGCGACGACCAGCGCCACGGCTGCAATTCGTGCGAACGGATACGGATACATGTCGACCTCCCCCGCTTGTTCTCTGCGGACAGACGTGCCGACAGTCGGGGCGCAGCGCACGTCTCGAGTCCGCCACGTCGCGCTGCCCAGGCAATGCTGAGCGAGTGACGCCCATCGTACGCGGTCGCGTTCGTCGCTGCAAGCGCCCCTCCCGCCCGCGCGACGAGAACGCACGAACTGCCCGCCGGTGCGGGTAGGTACCGCACGGCATAGCCGGTGGCGGAAGCCTCCTTGGGGCAAGCAATCCCACGAACAGGACGAGTAGGGCGGGCACTGGACCGAAGCCGACGAAGGTGGAGAGGCTGTAGGGGCGCAGCTGCCGCGGCGGACCGAACCGGAACGGTGTGAGGTCTCGACCGTCGGAGCCAACCGCCCGGCGACGAAAGCGCCCGAGTCCGCCGAAACACGCCACCAGGCATTCGCCGCCGAGCGCAGCCGTGAGAAGCAGGCGAGCGACGCTTTCGCTGGGCGCCACGCTACGTCGATCGAAGGCGCGATACGGATGCGGTCGGCTCCCCGCAAGCGAGATTTCGATGCGGCCGACAGCATCCAGGACGCATGAGCGTACTTCCATGGCCGGGATCGGGTGCCAGCGGCCGCCGTTCCCTCGACAGAGAGACCACGCAGCTACGGAAAACCGTTGCCGAGCGACAGTCTCTCTTCCGATTCGATCAGGAGACCGGAGCAGCGTGAAGTGTCCTCCTCGCTGCATCTCGTCGCCCGACCGTTCGCGGTCTGGACGGCTGTGCCTACTCCCGACAAGGAGCACGATTCGAGCGACTGGAGGACTCCGAGACGATCCCCCGATCGCGATTTCCTTGGCGCCGAGACCGGGTGCCACGAGACCTTGACGCCTCGGCTGCGTGGGAAGAGGCGTACGCGCATGGCTCGGCCGACCCGGCGGTACGCTCCGCACAGCCCACTGCCGCAGGATCATCGCCGCAGTGCTCTCCTCCGGGAACCCGAATTGGAAATTGGAGCGTCTCCGCAGCGACGGAGATGCTGTCGTGCAGGTCGACGCTCGACGAACTCGAGGCCCTGGCGGAGCGCGCCCTTGGCTGCCGGCGACAGCCCCTCCCGTGTCAGAACGCGCTCGCGCGAGACACGGCAACACATCCGTTCGTTTGGCGCAACGCTCGATTCTGCGACGCGAGCGAAATAGCCGCGGCGGCGGTCGAGAGCTCGTCGGTCAATCGCATTCGCCGACTTGCAGCGCCCCGTAACAGTTATACAGGTCGCGCATCTCGCCCAGATTCGCGACGATGGACGCGTCGTACCAATACGTATCCACCCAAACGCCGGTGTCGTAAATTCTTCGACCGCACTCTCCGTCGACTTCGCATTGATAGCCGCTAACGGTCACGGTCTCGTTCCTGCACCTGCTTGTCGCCGCGCTGTAGGTGTACTCCTTTGCGCAACTTTCGTCGGTAAGGACATCCGCCTTGTTGCAGAGATCGCCCAGATCCTTGCAACAATAAATACCCCGAACCGTATTGGCATTCGGCGACGTATTCCTGTAGGTCGAGCTGCCGGAGATATGCCATGTCTTGTCGACCAGGCCCTTGATGTCCACCTTGACGACGATCTTTCCGATCTGGTGGCAGAGGTTTTTCGCGTCGTAAGCGTTGTTGTTGGGCCAGGACTTGTTCCTGTAGGAACTCACCATGCAGTCGGAGTTGTCGTCGGTAATCCTGTTGCTCCCGGTGCATGAGGCTTGCGACTGGGTCGGCAGAATAGCCACGGCAAGCGCGACCAGCAGCGCCACGGCTGCAGTTCGTGCGAACGGATACATTTTGCTCTCTTCGCTGTCCCCTTCGCACGTCGTGCCGACATACGGGTCGCAACGCTCAGCTCCGGCCCGCAATGGCGCGCTGCAGAGGCAGCGTCGTGCGAGTCGGCCTAATTCTATCCGATCAGTTTCCCCGCCACAAACGGCTCTCCGATTCGCGAGACCGAGAAACGGGCGATGGTTAGCAAGTACCTTGCCGTCAGTCCGTTCCCGGGTGCGAACCCGGGCGAGGAGTCTTGCTTTACAGCCTGATCGGAGAGGGCAATTGGACCGATGCCGATGAGGGTGACGCAGGTTCGCAGCCGGGCCGGAGGGCCGGAGCGCCCAACGACCGGGACGTCTCGGCCGTCGGAGCCGAGAGTCCGGCGCGAGCGGGTTCGAATCGAAGCGGACGGGCCACGCGGTCCGTGCGGACTCCGCCCGGCCCTTTGCGCCGAGCGTCGGGGCGACGGAAGCGAACGGGTTCGTCGACATGCGCCGCCGGGCCCCCATCGCCAGGCGCATGCGGGAGAAGCATGCGGACGCAGACCCACGTCGGTCGCTGGCGCCACCGCGTTGCGGTCGCGTCTATACAGTCGAGACCGGAAGGCTGCCGCTAGTTTCGCGGAACGGTTGCGCAGACCTCCGGCGCCCCGCGAACGTATGCCCGAGGCCAGCGCTTCGGCGACAAGGAGCGCACGTGGCTACGGCAATCGCCGCTCTCGATAGGAAGTCGCTCCACGGAGACGATCGGGAGACCGGATCGCTTCATTCCGTATCGCCCGAACGGTCGCCGGCGAGGAGGGTCGTGTCCGGTTTGGGCTCGGAGCGCGGTCAGGGAAAAGGGAAGACTCCAAGAAATCTCCCTCGATCGCGATCGCCCTTGCGTCGAGCCCGTGTTTCGCGAGGCCCGGACTCCATGGGCCGGGCGTCCGGGATACGCCCGGAGGGCAATCGCGCACGGCACTGCCGACCCGGCGGCATGTTGCGCATGGCCTGCTGTCGCCGGAACTCCGTCGCAAGTCTATCGGCCGAGAATCCGGATTGTAGCGATTCCGCCGCGACGGCGTTGCGGCAGTTCGACAATTGCCGGATTGGCAAGATCGCACTCCGAGGGACCGGCCCGGGCCGAGATTCGGACTTCGACCCCTATCGTGCCTTCGGCCGCAAGGAGGGTCGTGAGCCGCACCCGCCTGCAGGCAAAGAGACTCCCGACACCGGCGTCTGCACGGCCTGGCGCGGCTCCGCATTGCAGGGTTTTCTGTCCCAACGGGAGCCGCGACGTTGCCGCAACCCGTGAAATTCGCCCGTATCCTTGCAATTCTGGAATCCTGACTAACAATTACAAGGATGATACCGAGAACTAAACTCGCCCTACTTCGTGCCCGGCTGGAGCAGTTTCCGGCAGTGGCGTTGCTCGGACCTCGTCAGGTGGGCAAGACGACGTTGGCACGGCTGATCGCTGCGGCCCGGCCTTCTGTCTATCTCGATCTCGAGAATGCGTCCGACCGGGACAAGCTCGCCGATCCGACGCTGTATCTTTCCGGGCATACGGAGAGGCTGGTGGTTCTCGACGAAATTCAGCGTGTGCCGGAACTGTTCCAGGCGCTTCGCGGAATTATCGACAAGGGGCGCTGGCAAGGCGCCCGCACGGGAAGGTTCCTGTTGCTGGGTTCGGCCTCGATGGACCTCCTCCGGCAGTCGGGCGAGAGCCTTGCGGGTCGAATGGCGTTCGTAGAACTGGAGCCGTTGCACATTCTGGAAGTCGGCACGGAGTCACGAGACCGGCTATGGGTCCGGGGAGGATTTCCCGAGAGCCTTCTCGCCGCCGACGACGAAGCCAGCGCCGTCTGGCGGTCGAACTTCGTTCGGACCTACCTCGAGCGCGACATCCCGCAACTCGGGCCGCGCGTGCCGGCCGACACGCTCCGCCGCTTCTGGACCATGCTGGCCCACAATCAGGGTGGGCTGGCCAACGCGGCCCACCTCGCGCGAGGCCTCGGCGTTCGCGGCGGAACGGTTGCACGCTACCTCGACCTGCTGGTCGATCTCCTGCTCGTCCGACGCCTTCAGCCCCTTCACGCCAACGTCGGCAAGCGACTGGTACGGTCGCCGCGAATATTCGTGCGGGACAGCGGAATCGTTCACACGCTCCTGGGCCTCGACGACCTGGAGGCGGTTCTCGGCCATCCCGTCGCCGGCGGCAGTTGGGAAGGATTCGTACTGGAGACCTTGCTAGCAGCCGCGCCGGAGCGGGCGGTCCCGTATTTCTATCGAACCGCCGCAGGCGCCGAAATCGACCTGGTGCTCGCAATGCCGGGCGGGTCTCTTTGGGCGATCGAGATTAAGCGCTCGCTCGCGCCGAGGGTCGCACGCGGATTCCGTCACGCACGGGAAGACCTGAAGCCCGCCCGCTCGTTTGTCGTCTATCCCGGCGAAGAGCGCTACATCACCCGGGACGGAGTCGAAGCGATCGGTCTGTCGGAACTCTCCTCCGTTCTCGCCCGGGCATGAGCGTGTCGCCGAACCCTTCGACAGTACGTGGATCCAAGCGTCCCTGACCCGTCGATCCCCGACAGACGTGCGCAGGTTCTGTAGCGGGCGGCGACCTCGAACCGCTTCCCTGCGCGAGAACCCTCGCGCCTCGGTCTGTGACCGGTCCCATGCGACGCCAGGACCGGAGGCTTTCGGGCGCTGCCGCGATCAACGCGCCGCGCCGTTCAGAACGGGCGCAAGAACGGTCGCGGTATGGCTCCCGGACACCGACGCGACCCGTTCGGGCGTGCCCTCCGCGACGACGCACCCGCCGGCGTCCCCGCCCTCCGGGCCGAGATCGACGATCCAGTCGGCTGTCTTGATCACGTCGAGATTGTGCTCGATCACGATTACCGTGTTGCCCTGCGACACGAGCCGGTGCAGCACCTCGAGCAGCTTCGCGACGTCATGGGCGTGAAGCCCGGTCGTCGGCTCGTCGAGGACGTAGAGGGTCCGCCCGGTGGATCGCTTCGAGAGTTCCTTCGCCAGCTTGACCCGCTGCGCCTCGCCGCCCGACAGAGTCGTGGCCGGCTGGCCGATCCGGATGTAGCCGAGCCCCACCTCGTCGAGCGTGGCGAGCTTGTCGCGAATCGCAGGCACCGCGGAAAAGAACTCGCGCCCGGCGAGAACCCGCATCTGGAGGACGTCGGCGATGCTCTTGCCCCGATAGCGGACCTGGAGGGTCTCTCTCTCGAAACGCTTGCCCCGGCATTCCTCGCATTCGACGTGCACGTCCGGAAGAAAGTGCATTTCCACCCGGATCAGCCCTTCGCCCCGGCAGGCCTCGCAGCGCCCGCCCCTGACGTTGAAGGAGAAGCGCCCGGGCAGGTAGCCGCGGGCGCGGGCCTCCGGCAGTTGTGCGAACCAGTCTCGAATGGGGGTGAAGGCGCCGGTATAGGTCGCGGGGTTGGACCGCGGCGTGCGTCCGATCGGCGATTGATCGATTTCGATGATCTTGTCGACGTACATCAGCCCGGACACCTCGCGGACGGGCGCCGGTTGATGCCTGCCGCTGCCGCGGCGGCGCGCGACCGCCTTGTAGAGCGTGTCGACGACCAGAGTCGACTTGCCGCTGCCGGAGACGCCGGTGACGCAGACGAACCGGCCCAGCGGAAACCGGACGCTGACGTCCTTCAGGTTGTTGCCCGTTGCGCCCTCGATCTTCAGGCAGTTCCCGTTGCCGTTCCGGCGCGCGTTCGGCACCGGAATCGAACGCCGGCCGGAGAGGTAGTCGCCGGTGATCGAATCGGGATGCCGGACGATGTCGTCTACCGTCCCGCTGGCGACCAGCGCCCCGCCCTCGTCGCCCGCGCCGGGGCCGAGATCGAGCACGTGGTCCGCGGCGCGCATGGTCTCCTCGTCATGCTCCACCACGATTACGGAATTGCCCTTGTCCCGCAGGTCCTTCAGCGTTGCGATCAATCGCGCGTTGTCGCGCTGGTGCAGGCCGATGCTGGGCTCGTCGAGCACGTAGAGCACGCCGGACAGCCCGGACCCGATCTGGGACGCCAGCCGAATGCGCTGACTCTCGCCCCCGGATAGACTGCCGGACTGCCGGTCCAGGGTCAGGTAGGAAAGGCCGACATTGTCGAGAAAGCCCAGCCGTTCCGCGACTTCCTTGAGAATGGGTTCGGCGATCCGCCGACGCTGAGACGAGAGCCGGTCCGGCACCGACGCCGCCCAGGCGCGCGCCGCCTCGACGTTCATAGCCGTAACCCCGGAGATGTGAAGCCCGGCGATCCGGACGCAGAGCGCTTCCGGGCGGAGGCGCATCCCCTCGCATGCGGAACAGCTCCGCACGCCGCGCAGACGCTCCAGCTCTTCCCGTTTCCAAGCGGACGTCACCCGACGATATCGTTTCTCGAGCGACGGGAGCACGCCGTCGAACCGAAAGCGAGTCCGGCGTGCGCTCTTCCGTTCTGTCGGCAATTCAAGCACGATCGGCTCCGAGCCGGTGCCGTGAAGCAATCTCTCGCGCACCGCTTCCGGCAGGTCCTTCCAGGGCGTATCGGCCGACACGCCGAAGTGTTGAGCCAATCCGTTCATGACCGTTTTGAAACTCTCGGGCATGCTGTCGCCCATGATCGAATCGAGTGCGCCGGCTCGAAGCGAACGAAACTCGTCGGGGACGACCAGATCCGGATCGAAGAACCCCTCCGTGCCGATCCCGCCGCAGTCCGGGCAGGCGCCGGAGGGAGCGTTGAACGAGAACAGCCGCGGCTCGATCTCCGGCACGGTGAACCCCGAAACCGGACAGGCGAAATGCTGCGAAAACACGAGCGTCTCGGGCTCGTCCTTGCCTCTCGGGACGGTTCGCAGATACGCGATTCCGTCGGCGAGGCCGAGCGCGGTTTCGAGACTGTCCGTCAGCCGCTCCGTCTCCTCCCCGCGCACCACGATCCGGTCGACGACGACTTCCACGTCGTGTCGCTTCTTGCCGTCGATGGAGGGAAGGGAGTCCAGATCCTGAAGGATTCCGTCGATTCGGACCTTGCGGAAGCCCTTGGCGCGAACGTCCTCGAGGAGCTTGCGATGCTCGCCCTTCCGGTCGCGGATCAGCGGCGCGAGCACCATGGCCCGCGTGCCCTCCCCGAGCGCCACCGCGCGGTCTACCATTTGCGAGACGGTCTGCGCTTCGATGGGAAGGCCGGTCGCCGGCGAGTACGCCGTGCCGGCTCGGGCGAACAGGAGGCGCAGGTAGTCGTAGACCTCGGTCACCGTCGCGACGGTGGAGCGCGGGTTGCGCGACGTGGTCTTCTGCTCGATCGAGATCGCCGGCGACAGCCCGTCGATTCGGTCCACGTCCGGCTTCTGCATGGTTTCGAGGAACTGCCTGGCGTAGGCGGAAAGCGATTCTACGTATCGCCGCTGGCCCTCGGCGTAGATCGTGTCGAACGCGAGCGATGACTTCCCGGACCCGGACAGGCCGGTGACCACTACGAGGCGGTCGCGCGGGATATCCACGTCGATACCCCGCAAATTGTGCTCTCGTGCCCCCCGAACCTCGATTCGTCGCGATGAAGTCAAGCCGTCGTTCCTGCTCTGCTGCGGGCCACGGCCGTGCGTCGCCGCCGGCGGCCGAGCGTTACCCGGATTCGAATCGGTGCGCCGGACGCCCTCGCGTTGCGCTGCGACGCCGGTAGCGCGAGGATGGTACATGGGATAGGCTTCCGACGGCAAACGGCAGAAGGCAACCATGTCGCAAGGAGGGAATCATGAGCGGGTCCATCAACAAGGCGATCATCGTCGGCAATCTCGGCGCCGATCCGGAGATTCGCCAGAAGCGGGATGGGCGCGCAGTCGCCAATTTGCGCGTCGCTACGAACGAGTCCTGGAAGGACCGCGTGACCGGCGAGCGGAACGAGCGGACGGAATGGCATCGCGTGGCGATTTTCAACGAGAGTCTGGTTCGCGTCGTGGAGAATTACCTCCAAAAAGGATCCAAGGTGTACATCGAGGGTCAAATTCGGACTCGAAAGTGGCAAGACCGTGATGGAAATGACCGTTACTCGACCGAAATTGTGCTTCAGGGCTTCAACTCGCAGCTCCAGATCCTCGACACCCGCCAGGAGGGAGGATACCGGCGGGACGAATATCGAGGCCGGGACGGCTCGGACGACGGATACGACCGGGATCGGAGTTCGCGCGGGCGAGACCCCCACGATGTCGACGATTTCGACGACGAAGAAGACAACATCCCCTTTTGAGTGTCCTCCGGGACCCGAACTCGCGCGCTGCCTCGGAGTCGAGTCCGGCTCCCGCGTGGCGGTCGCCATGTCCGGCGGCGTGGACTCCTCGGTCGCGGCGGCGTTGCTGGTCGAGGCGGGATGCCGACCCGTGGGGATCACGCTGCGCCTGCACGGCGGCTCGGAGGCACGAAAGGGCGCATGCTGCGCGGGTGCGGACATTCGGGACGCCCGCCGGGTGGCCGACCTTCTCGGGATACCGCATTACGTGCTGGACCGCGAATCCCGGTTCCGCGAAGCGGTTATCGACGACTTCGCCGATTCGTACGTCGCAGGCAGAACCCCTCTTCCCTGCGTCCGCTGCAACGAACGAGTCAAGTTTCGCGACCTTCTCGATCTCGCCATGGATCTCGGCGCGGACGCCCTCGCGACCGGGCATTACGCCCGCCGGGCGGAAGGTCCGGACGGCGCGGAGCTGCACTGCGCAAGGGACGCCGACCGCGACCAGTCGTATTTTCTGTTCGCGACCACGCGCGAGCAGCTCGGGCGCTTGCGGTTGCCGATCGGCGCCTTTCCGTCGAAGCGCGACGTTCGGGCGTATGCGGCGCGGGCCGGGTTGCCCGTGGCGGAAAAGCCGGACAGCCAGGACATCTGCTTCGTCGCCGGCGGGCGCTATGCGGAGGTCGTGGCGCGGCTTCGGCCCGACGCGCCGGGGACCGGGCCGATCCTGCACGAAGACGGGACCGTCCTCGGCACGCATTCCGGCATTCGGGGCTACACCGTCGGGCAACGGCGGGGCCTCGGGGTCAGCCGCAGCGAACCCCTGTTCGTCACCCGAATCGACGCGGAACGAAACGCCGTGATCGTCGGCCCGCGCTCGTCGCTGCAGGCCGCCTCCGTACGGTTGTCCGGCGTAAACTGGATCGGTCCGGGCACGCTCGGGAGCCTGCCGGAGGCGGGCCTTCCCGTCGCCGCCCGCATTCGCTCCGGCGCCGCGCCGTCCGCGGCCACGCTACTCTGCGGGAGCGCGGCGGACGGCGGGAACTCGGCCAGGGTGCGGTTCGTGACGCCGGTCGAGGCGCCGGCGCCGGGCCAGGCCTGCGTCTTCCACGCGCCCGGCGGAAGTCGCGTCTTCGGCGGCGGATGGATCGAACCCGACGGCGGTCGAGCCGAATCCCGGCCAGCGAACGCCCGGCTCGCGGAGACGGCGCGAGACCGTCCGCGTCCAAGGTGTCAAGAGTGAGGTAGAGGATGCAGGTGACGCCCACAATTCAGAAAATCCTGTCCGCCTACGAGGGGGTGACCCCGGGCGTGAAGGCAAATCTGTGCAGGATGCTCATGACCGGGCGCCTCGCCGGCACCGGCTACATGATCATCCTTCCGGTCGATCAGGGATTCGAGCACGGACCCGCGCGAAGCTATGCGCCCAACCCGCCGGCCTACGATCCCCACTACCACTTCCGTCTCGCCATCGACGCGGGACTGAACGCCTACGCCGCGCCGCTCGGCATGCTGGAAGCCGGCGCGGACACCTTCGCCGGCCAGATCCCGACCATCCTGAAGGCGAATTCCGCCAACTCCCTGCTCCCGGCCGAGTTGCCGAAGGATCAGGCGGTGACGGCGTCCGTCGACGATGCGCTTCGACTGGGATGCTCCGGAATCGGGTTCACGATCTATCCCGGATCTTCCGCCTCCCTCGAGATGTTCGAGGAGATCTCGGCCGTGGCCGAGGAAGCCAGGGCGAAGGGAATCGCGGTCGTGATCTGGTCCTATCCCCGAGGGGAGGATCTGAGCGCCGACGGCGAGACCGCCATCGACGTGACCGCCTACGCGACCCAGATCGCGGCCCTGCTCGGCGCGCATGTCATCAAGGTCAAGCTGCCCTCTGCGCATGTCGAACAGGAAGCGGCGCGGAAAGCCTATCGAACGCACGGCATCGAGGTCGGCACCCTGTCCGAACGCGTGCGGCACGTCGTCCGGTCCGCCTTCGACGGCAGGCGCATCGTGGTGTTTTCCGGCGGCGCACGACGCGACGCGAGCTCCGTTTACGAGGACGCGATCGCCATTCGGGACGGCGGCGGGAACGGCTCCATCATCGGACGCAACACGTTTCAGCGGCCCCGCGACGACGCGCTCGAGATGCTCGACCGTCTGGTCCGAATCTACGCGAACGGCGCCGGGTCCTGAGGAGGGATCGCGCGTGAGCCGACCTCCGCCCGCGCTGACGCCGAGCGCGACCGGCCGCGCCGCGCGTCCGAGGGTTCGAACCGCGATGGGAGCGCAGGCTCGATGACGCAGGGTTTCGCGAAGGAGGGCGGACGACCGACCTTCGGCTACGGCGACGACGTGCCGCCGCCGCATGCGGAGCGTCTCAGGCGGCCCGCGTACGAAGCGGAAAAGGCGCTCCTGCAGATCGAACTCCTGAAGGTTCAGCGTTGGGCACGCGACACGGGGCAAAGGATCGTGGTTCTCTTCGAGGGGCGCGACGCGGCCGGCAAGGGCGGTACGATCAAGCGCTTCATGGAACACCTGAATCCCCGCGGAGCGCGGGTGGTGGCGCTGCCGAAACCCGGCGATACGGAGCGCGGCCAATGGTTCTTCCAGCGCTATGTCGCGCACCTGCCGACCTCCGGCGAGATCGTCCTGTTCGACCGGTCGTGGTACAACCGGGCGGGCGTCGAGCGGGTCATGGGATATTGCTCGGAGTTCGAGTACCGAAGTTTTCTGCATCAGTGCCCGGCCTTCGAATCGATGCTGATCGAGAGCGGGATTCGTCTCTTCAAGTTCTGGTTCGCCGTCTCCCGCGAGGAGCAGCGCCGGCGAATCGAGCGCCGCCGGCATCATCCCCTGAAGCACTGGAAGCTCACGCCGGTCGACACGGAGTCGCTGGGCCGGTGGGACGACTACACGGACGCGATGAACGTCATGTTCGAGCGGACGGATACCGACGAGGCGCCGTGGGTGATCGTCCGGTCGGACGACAAGCGGCGGGCGCGGCTCGCCAGCATGCACCACTTTCTTCACAGCCTGCCGTATCCGGACCGGAACGAATCGCTGGTGACCGGCGCCGACCCCCGCGTTCTGCGGCGCGCCGGCG
Source organism: Rhodobacterales bacterium (assembly GCA_965221505.1). Classification (GTDB taxonomy): domain Bacteria; phylum Pseudomonadota; class Alphaproteobacteria; order Rhodobacterales; family CAZPXZ01; genus CAZPXZ01. Next base: position 1,830,667 of record CBDCSI010000001.1, on the reverse strand, counting down.
AGAGTGCCGGACAGTAGGGCGCCCGGCGCCGGCGCAAGCGATACCGGCGTCGCGACCGCGTCACCCCTGAGTCGCGCCGTCCCCCTCCGCCGCTCCGAATTCCCTCACCACCCTGGCTTCAACCTCTCGCGCCAGACTCTTCCGGTCCGGGAAGGAGGATGCGGATACCGGGTCCAGAAACGTGACCGTGACCCGGCCGCGACGGGAAAGCGCCGCCACCGACAAGAGATGCTGCGCAAAGGTCATGTCGCCCCACCAGGCGTAGAAGCTCTCCGGCAGCGAGGCGTCGCTCCGGTAGCGGACGACCACGGGTTGCACCTCCGTATCGACTCCCGAACCGCCGGCGCCCAGAACCGATGCGAAGAGCGACGACCGAAACCGCAGCACCCGAAGACCGTCGGTCGAGGTTCCCTCCGGAAACACGCACAGGAGGTGGGAGTCGTCGAGCCGCCGGCTCAGTCGCCGGACCTGCGAGCGCACCGCGGACGGCCGCCGTTCGACGAACTCCACCCGCCCGAGTCGGCAGATCGGGCCGATGACGGGCCAGCCCCGCACCTCTCGCTTGGCGACGAAGAAAGCGGGCGCTGCGGCCCCGACCGCAAGGGGATCGATCCAGCTCGCGTGGTTGGCCGCCAGCATTCCGCTGCGAATCGGCGTTCCTTCCCGCTTTAGCTCGAGTCCGAGGCAGGCGAGAAGCGCTCGGCTCCAGATCGCGGCGATCTTCCGGTCCGCACTGCCCCCGGCGAGACGAAACGCCAGTTCGACCGGCAGCAGGGCGAGGGTGATCAGGAGCGCCAGCGCGACCCGTCCGCCGCCGCGCAGCAACGCGAGACGAGCGGGCGGCGGCGATTCGGCCGCCGATCGGGACCGGTCGCCGGCCATTCAGCCGGAGGCTCGCGCCCGAGCCTCGTCGAAGCGGCTTCGGTAACGGGCCTTCTGCCGATCGCTCACGCGCTCGACGTCCACGACCAGGAACACGTCGATCACCCCGAACGCATGATCCACGAACGCTCCCTCGCCGGTGACCCCTCCGAGTCTCAGATAGCCCTTGATCAGGGACGGGGTCGTCCGCATGGCTTCCTCCCGATTCACCTCTGCGCAGGGCAGGACGTCCATCGCGACGCCGTGCTCGCCGACCACCCGCGCCCGGATGTCCTCCGGCGCGAGATGGTGGCAGTGGAGATAGGACAGGGCATGGGCAATTCTTTCCGGATCCGTCCCGGGGAAGCTGGCGCAGCCCAGCAGGAACCGGGTGTCCCGCGCAAACACCAGGCTCGCAAGACCGGCCCAGAGCAGGCTCGTCGCCGGGCCGCCCCGATGCGCCCGGTCCACGCAGGTGCGCCCCACCTCCATGCATTGCTCGGCACGGCTGGAGAACGCCGAGAGGTCGAATTCCGTGGACGAGTAGAATCCGGGGCCGTTCGCGGCTGCGGAGCCGGAAAGGATCCGGTACGTGCCGACCACTTCCGCGCCGCCTTCGGCCTGGCGGTCTTCCAGAATCAGGTGCTCGCAATGAGGGTCGAACCGGTCGGTCTCGATCCCTTCCTCGGCGCCGGTCGAGCGAACGCCCAGCTCGGTGCCGAAAACGCGGTGGCGAAGGCGCAGCGCGCGCTTGACGTCTTCGTCTCCCTCGGCGAGGCGGACTGCGTAGCGTCCCGCTTCAATCAGCATCTCCTCCCCCTCCCCGTTCTGCCGGGTCGTCCGCCTCGACGATCAGTTCCGCTTCGCCTGCGTCGATGGAGCGTTTCCCGGCATCCGGAAAATTCACCGTGACGCGATTTCCGTCGACGGATTGCACCTGCCCGACGCCCCATTCGGGCGCTGCGGACAGGCGAACCAGCATGCCGACCTCGAGCCAGGGAATCACGGCTTCGCCGCCGCCGGTCCGAACGTCTCGCGATAGCGAATCGCCCGGCTCCGGTAGCTCTTCGCCGACATGCGCCCGCTCTCCCGCTCTTCGGGCCCCAGTTCGCGAACCACCCGCGCCGGGACGCCGAGGACGAGAGAACCGGGCGGTACGGAGACGCCCTCGGGAATCAGGGCGCCGGCGCCGACGACGCTGTTCTCGCCCACCTCGGCTCCGTTCATCACCGTCGCGCCCATGCCGACGAGCACGCCGTCCCGGATCGTGCAACCGTGAACGACGGCTCCGTGCCCGATGGTGACCTCGTCGCCGATCCGGAGCGGAAACCCCGGGTCGGAATGCAGGACGCTGCCGTCCTGGACGTTCGAGTCGCTGCCGATCCGCATGGGTTCGTTGTCGGCGCGAATCACCGCTCCGAACCAGACGCTGGTCCCGGTCCCGATTCTGACGTCGCCGACGATCCGGGCGCCGGGCGCGATCCAGTTGCTGTCCGGATCGTCGAAGACCGGCCGGAGCGGTCCCAGCGCGTAGCACTGCCCGCCTTGCGCAACGCGATCTTCGAAATCCGACATGGCTCTCGCTCCCCACCCGAGGTCGCCGTTCCGCCCTCCGGCCGCACCGGTCACCAGTCTACCGGCCTCCGGTCCGCGCTCAAAAGGATTCGACAAAGTCCGGAATCCACCGCTGCCGGTCGCTCTCGGAACGCGCCGCCTCCAGAATCGCGGCGAGCGTGCGCTTCGAGCGCTCGAGATCGTCGTTCAGGATCACGTGCCGGTATTCCGGCCAGTGCGACAGGTCCCTTGCGGCCTCCGCCACGCGCCGGCTCACGCTCTCGCCGGAATCCTGACCCCGGCGCTGCAGGCGGTCGCGCTGGGCCTGGCGCCCGGGCGGCAGGACGAACACGCTGACCACGTCGTCGCCCAGCCGCTCGCGAAGCTGCCGGGCGCCCTGCCAGTCGATGTCGAAGGCGACGTCGCGGCCTTCCGCGAGCCGCGAGTCCACGAACGCTCTGGGAGAGCCGTACCGGTGGCCGAACACCTCCGCGAACTCCAGCAATTCGGAGGCCGCGATCATCCGGTCGAACTCCGCGTCGTCGACGAAGTGGTAGTGTTCGGCGGGCCGTTCGCCCGGGCGGGGCGGGCGCGTCGTCGCCGAGACGGAAAGGTCGAGATTGGGGTCCGACTCGACCAGATGCCGGGTGAGGGTAGTCTTGCCGGCGCCCGACGGCGAAGACACCACCAGCGCGAGTCCCCTTCGGGCGCGGGTCGGGAGATGTCGGGCCTTCGTCACCGCATCGCCGGAGGTTCAGGCGGCGCTGATCCCGCCGTTGACCGAAATCGCCTGACCGGTGATTTTCGCGGCCTTCGGGCCGGCGAGAAACACGATCAGCGCGGCGAGGTCGTCGGGCGTCGTCGGGCCCAGCGCCGCCAGCGGTCGCGCCTTCGCGAACAGTCGGCTCGAAAACGTGCCCTCTTCCATGAGTCGGTCGGTCAGGGGCGTTCCCTCCACCAGCGAGGGGGTGACGCAGTTGGCCCGGATGCCGTTGCGCTTGCCTTCGACGGCAAGGCCCCGAACGAATTGGACCGTCGCGGACATGACCGCGCCGATCACCGTTTCCCCCGGCGTGGCGATCTTGGCCGCGTCGGACGCGACCGCAATCACGGCGCCTCCGCCCGCCTCGATCAGATGCGGAAGCGCCGCGCGGCACGCGAGAAGCCCCGGCAGGAGGTCGTCCGCGACGACGGCCGCCACGCTCTCGATGGGGGTGCGAAACAGCAACTGCGGCCGATGATTGCCGCCGGCGGACGCGACGAGGAGATCGATTCCGCCCATCTCCTGCGCGGCCCGGTTCGCCATCGCCTCCGCCGCAGCCGGGTCGGCGCAATCCGCCCGAACGAACGCGACGTCGGCCGCCGGGCTCCCGGCGCGCAACGTTTCCTCGGCGCGCGCGCCCCGCTCCGCGTCGCGCCCCGCAATCCGCAGGCTCGGCACGCCGGCCGCAAGAAGGGACTGCGCCGTCGCAAAGCCGATTCCCGAGGTCCCGCCCACCACGAGCGCGCGCGTCTCGGCGAGGTCGCGCGGCACGAAGCCCGTCACGCCCCGCCTCCCCGGTAACCCGTCGCGACGATGTAGATCTCGTCCGACTCCGGCCGGCTCGCCTCAGGCTTGAAATGCCGAACGCGGCGAAAGCAGCGGCGCAAGTCGGCCAGCAGGAGGTCGGGCGTTCCGGACCGCATCACCTTGGCGACGAAGTTCCCGTCCGGCGCCAGCAAATCGCGGGCCACCGCCGCCGCCTGCTCCGCAAGGGCGGCAACGCGCAGCCGGTCCGTGGTCCGATGTCCGGTCGCGGGCGCGGCCATGTCCGACAACACCGCGTCCGGGGCCCCGCCCAACGCCCGGCAGGCCGCTTCGAGGGTCGCCCGGTCGAGGACGTCGCCCGTGAGAAGGGTCGCGCCGGGAACGGGTTCCATCGGCAAGAGGTCGACGCCGACCACAGTGGCGCAACCGGACCGAAGCGCGGCCTGGCACCAGCCGCCGGGCGCGGCGCCGAGGTCCAACACGCGCCCCCGGCCGTCGAACAGCCGGAACCGCTCCTCGATCTCCAGGAGCTTGTATGCGGCCCGGGAGCGAAACCCCTCCCGCTGCGCCCGCTGCACGAACGGATCGTTGTGCTGCCGCTGCAGCCATCGGGTCGACGACAGCTTGCGACCGCGTGCGGTTCGCAGCGGCTCCCGCAGGTTGCGCGAGGCCGCGGTTGCGCCGCTGCGGCGCAAGGTGGATCGCTTCATGTCCTCGGCCGCTCCTGGAATGCCGGCGCCTCCGCCGCGTCAGGGTAGCGCAAATACCACGCGCCGGTTCCCCGCGCAATTGTCGCCGAAAGCGCATAGAGTGTCGCAATCGAACCGCGGCGACGACGCCGGCGGCGGTATTGCGGTTCGGTTCCGGCTGGAGGAGGCCAAATGCCGTCCCTGATCGTCGTCTACTGGCGGGACATTCCCGCCCAGGTTCTGGTGCGCGCCGGCAGGCGGCGGGCGCGGCGCCAACTCCCCGACCGCTTCGAGAAGGCGATCGATCGCGCGGCGATGCGTGCCGGCGCGCGCGACGAGGACGCCTATCTCGCCGACTGGCGCAAGTCGGATCCCGTGGAGATCGAGGGAGATCCGGAGACGATCGCCGAGGAGGAGGCGGCCCGCCTGACGGCGTCGTACACGGCAGAGCGGATTCGTGCGCTGATCGAGCGCGACGGACGAGAGGAGCCGGCCCCGTGAAGCATGCGAAATCGGCCGACCCTGCGCCGGAGTCCTCGTCGGCAGGGTCGTTCCTGCAGGGGTTCTCGATCGAGGTCATGCCCCGCTCGGCCGCCAAGGCCGGTCCGCTGAGCGCGATCCTTCCGGTCGGGACCCGCGTCTACGTCGCCCATATCGAGGGCGTCTCGATCGACGAAACGGTGGAGACGGCGAAGCGAATTCGCGCAGAAGGGTTTCCGGTCATGCCGCACGTCCCGGCCCGGATCCTGCCCGGACGGGCGGCGCTCGAGACCTGGCTCGGACGTTACCGGGAAGAGGCCGGAGTGGACGAGGCCCTGATGATCGCGGGCGGGATTTCGAAGCCTTTGGGACCCTTCGGCAGTTCCATGGAAGTGCTGGAGACCGGGCTCGCAGACCGATTCGGGTTTCGTCGCATTCATGTGGCGGGGCATCCGGAAGGCAATGCCGACATCGATCCGGCCGGCTCCACCGCCTGCCAGGACGAGGCCCTCAGATGGAAGCAGGCGTTCGCCGACCGCACCGACGCAGAGGTCGAGATCGCGACCCAGTTCTGTTTCGACCCGGATGCGGTTCTCGCCTGGGCGGCGCGCCTGCGACGGATTGGAATCCGGCTTCCTGTCCATGTCGGCGTCGCCGGTCCGGCCAGGATCGGCACCCTGATTCGCTACGCCGCGATGTGCGGCGTCGGCGCCAGTCTGCGCGTCCTCAAGCGCCGGTCGAGGGGCGCGGCCGCTCTCCTCGAACCCCACGCGCCGGACCGGTTGATCGACTCCTTTGCGCAAGCCGCGAAGGACGGCAGGGCGCCGAATCTCCGCGGCGTGCATCTCTATCCCTTCGGCGGCATCCGCGCCACGGCGGAATGGGCGGCGGCTGCGCTCGCCGAACGCGGATCCGGCGCCGCCGTCGGGCAGGGAGGCTGACGCCATGAGCATTCGAACCGTAATCGAGTCGAAGACCCGCGCTGCGGTAATCGGGTTCGACGAACCGTTTTGCGTGATCGGGGAGCGCATCAACCCGACCGGCCGCCGGGTCCTCGCGGCGGAACTGGCGGCGGGAGACTTTTCGACCGTGCGGCGGGACGCGCTGGAACAGGTCTCTGCCGGGGCCGACGTCCTGGACGTCAACGCCGGCGTGACCGCCGTGGATCCGAACCGGAGCGAGCCGCCGCTGCTGGCAGATCTGGTCCGTCTCGTGCAGTCGATGGTCAGCGTCCCGATCAGCATCGACTCGTCGGTTACCGGAGCGATCGAGGCAGGCCTCGAGGTTTGCGAGGGCCGCCCGCTGGTCAACTCGGTGACCGGCGAGGAGGAGAAGCTGGAAGCCATCTTGCCGCTGGTGCGCAAGTACCGCGTGCCCGTCGTCGGAGTCTCCAACGACGAGTCCGGCATCTCGATGGATCCCGAGGTTCGATTCCAGGTCGCCCGAAAGATCGTCGAGCGGGCCGCGGATCACGGAATACCCTCCTGCGACGTCGTGATCGACCCGCTGGTGATGCCGATCGGCGCTCTGGGAGACGCGGGGCGACAGGTCTTTTCCCTGTGCCGCAAACTGCGCGAGGAACTGAAGGTCAACACGACCTGCGGGTCGTCCAACATTTCCTTCGGCCTGCCGGAGCGGCACGGAATCAACGCCTCGTTCCTGCCCATGGCGATCGCGTCCGGCATGACTTCTGCGATCATGAACCCGTGCCGTCCCCAGGAGATGACCGCGGTTCGGGCGGCGGACGTCCTGATGGGCACGGACCGGGATTGCGCAGCCTGGATTCGGTCGCACCGGGAGCCGTTGCCCGAGGCTGCGGGGGGACGACGCACTCGGCGGCGTCGCGCACGGGCCGCCTGACGGTATCCGGAATGTCCGACGACGATCCGCTGGTCGTATTCGTCCCGTCCGGCCGGCGGGGCCGGTTTCCCTCCGGCACGCCGATCCTGGAAGCGGCGCGGTCGCTCGGGGTCGACCTGGATACGGTTTGCGGCGGCAGGGGCATTTGCGGGCGCTGCCAGGTCGTACCCTCGTTCGGCGAGTTTCCGAAGCACGGCATCCGCGCGACGCCCGATTCGCTCAGCGAATGGAACCGGGTCGAGGAACGGTTCCGCGCCAAGCGCGGCCTCCCGAACGGACGCCGCCTCGGTTGTCAGGCGACGGCGCTGTCCGACATCGTGGTGGACGTTCCCCCGGAAAGCCAGGTGCACCGCCAGGTCGTTCGAAAGTCGGCCGACAGCCGTCCGCTCGCGCTGGACGTGGCGACCCGGCTCCGGTTCGTGACCGTGGACCCGCCGGACATGCACCGTCCGTCGAGCGATCTGGAGAGATTGCTGGCTGCGCTTCGGGAACAGTGGCAAGTCGAACCGGTCGAGGCCTCCCACCGGCTTCTCCCGAAGCTCCAGCAGACGCTTCGCACCGGAAACTGGGAAGTCACCTGCGTCCTGCAGCAGGCTTCCGAAGACGAACCGTGGAGGCTCTTGGACGTCAAACCAGGATTCTTCGACGGCGACCTGTACGGCCTCGCGATCGACGTGGGCTCGACGACCGTCGCCTGCCATCTGACCAGCCTCTCCGACGGCCGGGTCGTGGCCGCGACCGGCGTCATGAATCCGCAGATCCGATTCGGCGAAGACCTGATGTCGCGGGTCTCCTACGCCATGATGAACGAGGGCGGAGCGGGCGAGATGACCGAAGTCGTGCGTGAGGCGATCGACGCCGCCGCCGGCGAGGCCTGTCGCGAGGCCGGCATCGAGCGCGCCGACGCGTACGAGGCGGTACTGGTCGGCAACCCGGTCATGCATCATCTCCTGCTCGGCATCGACCCCACGGAACTGGGCGGCGCGCCCTTCGCGCTGGCGGTCGGCGCTCCGGTCGGGCTGCCGGCCGAGGCGCTCGGCCTGGCGCTGCATCCGGAGGCGCGCGCGTGGTTGCTTCCTTGCGTCGCGGGACATGTCGGAGCCGACGCCGCTGCGGTCGTCCTGGCCGAGGCGCCGTACCGGAGCGAGGCCACGACGCTGATCGTCGACGTCGGAACCAATGCGGAAATCGTTCTCGGGAACCGCGACCGGTTGCTGGCGTGCTCGTCCCCCACCGGCCCCGCCTTCGAAGGCGCGCAGATCAGCGCCGGTCAACGCGCCGCGCCCGGGGCGGTCGAGCGCGTGCGCATCGACCCGGTCTCGCTCGATGCGCGGTTTCGGGTGATCGGCTCCGATCTCTGGTCGGACGACGCCGGATTTGACGAATCGATCCGGGCGACCGGCGTCACAGGCGTGTGCGGCTCGGGCATCATCGAGGCGATCGCGGAGATGCGGCTGGCCGGCATCCTGCGCTCCGACGGGCGAATCGATGGCGCGCTCGCGGCCCGGAGCGAGCGAATACGGGAGGACGGCCGCACCCATTCCTACCTGCTTCACGCCGGGGAGCCGGAAATCCGGATTACCCAGAACGACGTCCGCGCCATCCAGCTCGCCAAGGCCGCCCTGTATGCCGGCTCGCGACTTCTGATGGACCAGCTCGGGACCGACGAGGTCGATCGCGTGGTTCTGGCCGGGGCGTTCGGCGCCCATATTTCCCCGCTCCATGCGGCAGTTCTCGGCATGATTCCGGACTGCCCGATCGAGAACGTCGTTTCGGTCGGAAACGCGGCCGGCACGGGTGCGCGAATCGCCCTGGTAAACCGGGAAGCCCGCCGAGAGATCGAGGCGGTCGTACGGACCATCGAGAAGGTGGAGACTGCGGTCGAGCCTCGCTTTCAGGAGCACTTCGTGGCCGCGATGGCGATACCCCACAACGACGCCCCATACCCGCACCTGCGATCGCGGGTGACGCTGCCCGACGACGGAGGAGCGGCGGAGGCCGATCCCGGGGCGTCCGGCCGGCGACGCCGGCGGCGGCGCTGACCGACGGGCCGGGCAGCGCAGTCCTTCGGTCGAATCGGCCAAGCCGGGAATCGGTCGCGGCGCAGGGTTCGCGAACGGGGCCACCGCGGTTCGCCGATCAGCGGTCTCGCCCTCGGAGCCGGTCCCGTTTCGCGGTTCGCGGACGCTGATCGCCGCACAGGACTTCGAGGCGGTGCGCATGATCGACTGCGCTGTCTTCAGCGGGTTCGAATTACCGGTGCCCGGGGACAGTCGGGTCAGCTATGGTGTCTTCCGGGGATCTGACGGCCGGCGCGCTCCGGTCGACGAGGTCTGCGGACGGAAGCGAGGTTCCGGGTGAGCGCTGAAACGTCGATCTCGAGCGTGTGGTGGGCCCGGGGGGATTCGAACCCCCAACCAAACCGTTATGAGCGGTTCGCTCTGACCGTTGAGCTACGGGCCCCGAATAGAGGGATACGCGATACCCGACCGACCCGTCAACCGCTCCGCGGCGCCGAAGAATGACGACCCGTCCGGAGCGCAGGGCGTACCGGGAAGCCGGAGTGGACGTGAGCGCGGGCGAATCGCTGGTCGACGCGATTCGCCCCATTGCCGAGAGTACCCGTCGCGCGGGATGCGTCGATTCGGTCGGCGGGTTCGGCGCGGCCTTCGACCTCGCCGCGGCAGGCTTTCGGGATCCGGTGCTGGTGTCGGCGACAGACGGAGTCGGAACCAAGCTCGCGGTTGCGGCCGAGACCGGGCGACTGGAATCGGTCGGCGTGGACCTGGTCGCCATGTGCGTGAACGACCTCGTCTGCCACGGGGCCGAACCGCTCTTCTTTCTCGACTACCTCGCCGCCGGCCGGCTCGACCCGCGGCAGGCGGAGCGGGTGATTCGCGGAATTGCCGCCGGCTGCCGGACCGGGGGCCTCGCCTTGATCGGCGGCGAGACGGCGGAGATGCCGGGCATGTACCGCCCCGGCGAGTTCGACCTGGCGGGCTTCGCCGTGGGCGCGACGGAGCGCGGCGGCCTGCTGCCCGGCGTCGGATCGGTCGGCGACCGGCTGATCGGAATTCTTGCGGAGGGACCCCATGCCAACGGCTACTCGCTGGTCCGGAAGATCGTCGCCGACGCGTCCCTCTCGTGGAGCGATCCCGCGCCGTTCGAGGACGGCACGACGCTCGGCGAGGCGTTTCTTCGTCCGACGGCGATCTACGTGCGGCCGGCGCTCGCCCTCGCCCGTTCGGGGACGGCGAAGGCCCTCGCCCACGTCACCGGCGGCGGATTGACCGGCAATCTCGCGAGAATTCTGGCGCCGGACCAGGCGGCGCGGATCGACCCCTCGAGCTGGCCGCAGCCGCCCGCGTTCGACTGGCTGTCGCGCACCGGCGGCATCGAGCGGGAGGAGATGCTTGCCGTGTTCAACTGCGGCATCGGAATGGTCGCAATCTGCGACGGCGATCGCGCGGACGAGGCGTTGCGAAGCGTCCGCGAGGCCGGCTTCGAGGGCCGGGAGATCGGATCGGTGATTTCCCGCTCTGATGCGCCGGTCGAGTTCGCCGGCAGGTCCCCCGCGTCCGTGCCGTGAATCCGCCCCGGCGCAGAGGCGCGATTCTGGTCTCCGGGCGCGGATCGAACATGCGCGCCCTCTTGCGGGCGGCCGAGGATCCCGAGTACCCGATTCGTTTCGCGGTCGTCGTGTCCGACCGCGCGGAGGCGCCGGCGCTCGGCGCGGCGAGCGAGTTCGGAGTGGACTCGGTCTACCTTCCGGCGCGGGGCAGCGAGCGTTCCGCGTTCGAGCCCCGCCTCGATTCGCTCCTCCGCGACCGCAGGACGGAGGTCGTCTGCCTGGCCGGCTTCATGCGCGTTCTCTCGCCTGCGTTCGTCGCCCGCTGGAGCGGGCGGATCCTGAACGTCCACCCGTCGCTGCTGCCGCGGTTTCCGGGTCTCGATCCGCATTCCCGGGTCATCGCCGAAGGCGCAACCGAGAGCGGTTGCACCGTCCACGTGGTCACGAGCGAAGTGGACGGCGGCCCCGTCCTCGCGCAAGCCCGGGTCGCGGTGCGGCCGGGGGATACGGCAGAATCGCTGGCCGGGCGGGTGCTGGCGGAGGAGCACAGGCTCTATCCGGCCGCCGCGGCGGAGTTCGCCAGATCCGCCCTGCCGCCTTGACCGGCCGGGCCCCCTCAGCCGACGAGTTCGAGTGTCGAGAAGAAAAACGCGATCTCGACCGCCGCGGTCTCCGGCGCGTCCGATCCGTGGACCGAGTTCTCGCCGATCGAACGGGCGAAGTCCCGGCGAACGGTTCCCTCAGCCGCGTCGGCCGGATTCGTGGCGCCCATGATCTCCCGGTTTCGCTCGACCGCGTTCTCGCCTTCGAGCACCTGCGCCACGATCGGGCCCGAACTCATGAACTCGCACAATTCGTCGAAGAAGGGCCGGCCCCGATGCACGGCATAGAAGGCCTCCGCCTCCTCGCGGGACAAACGGAGCCGCTTCTGTGCGACGATTCGCAAGCTGGCCTCCTCGAACCGGGAATTGATCCGTCCCGTCAGGTTTCGCGCGGTCGCGTCGGGCTTGATCAGCGAGAGGGTGCGTTCGGCAGCCATGGAGCCTCCTGTGGTCTGGCGTCGGGAACGCCCGGATCGGGCGGTTCGGTCACTCGGCGGATTCGTAGCGGTCGCGCACGAGGCGATCGAGGGTGCGCACGCCCCAGCCCGTGGCGCCGACAGGGGCGAGCGGCGCGGCCTTTTCGGACAGCGTCGTCCCGGCGATATCGATATGCGCCCACGGAACTTCATCCCGGACGAAAGCGTGCAGGAACTCCGCGGCGGTAATGGCGCCGGCCCACGGCGCCTTGCCCACGTTTCTGAGATCCGCAATAGGAGACTTGAGCGCCCTGGCGTATCCCTTGCCGAGCGGCATCCGCCAGAGTCCCTCGTCTTCCGTCCGGGCCGCCGCCTCGAGCGCCTCCGCGAACGCGTCGTCGTTGGCGAAGAATCCGGCCTTCTCGAACCCCAGCGAGATCATCATCGCGCCGGTGAGCGTCGCCAGATCGACGATTCCGACGGGCTCGAACCGCTCCTGCGCGTAGTGCAGCACGTCGGCCAGCACGAGGCGACCCTCGGCGTCCGTGTTGATGACCTGGATGGTCTTGCCCGCCATCGACGTCACGATGTCGCCGGGCCGTTGCGCCCGGCCGTCCGGCATGTTCTCGACCAGTCCGACGATGCCGACGACGTTCGCCTGCGCCTTCCGGCGGGCCAGAGCGAGCATCGTTCCCGCGACCACGGCGGCGCCGCCCATGTCCATCGTCATGTCTTCCATGCCCTTGCCGGGCTTGATCGAGATGCCGCCGGTGTCGAAGGTCACGCCCTTGCCGGCCAGGACCAGCGGCGCCGCATTCGGATTCTCCGAACCGTTCCACCGCAGGACGACGACGCGGCTCTCCTGCTCGCTTCCCTGCCCGACGGCGAGAAGGGCGCGAAACCCGAGCGATCGCAGCCTGTCTTCCCCGAGGGTTTCGATTTCGAGTCCTTCGGTGCGCAACGCCTCGAGCCGCGCCGCAAATTCCGCCGTGCCCAGCGCGTTCGCCGGCTCGTTGACCAGATCCCGGGTCAGCGAGACGCCGGCCAGCAGCGCCGCGCCGTCGCGGAACCGCGATTCGGCCGTATCGGAATCCCGCACTGCGACGCGAACGGGTCCGGGCTCCGGGTCGTGTTCGTCCGCTGCTCCGGGTGCGCCTCCGGTCAGGTACTTGTCGAACCGGTAGCCGCGCAGTCCCGCGCCGAGAGCGAGTTCCGCGACCAGATCCGTGCCGTCCTCCGCGTCTTCCAGCGCGTCTGCGAAGATCGTGCCGCCGGCCTTGCCGAACAGGGCCGCGGCCGCGCCGCCGGCCAGCCGGGCGGACTTGGTGCCGGCCTCGCTTCGCTTGCCCAGGCAAACGACGCCGAGCGACGAGGCGGCGAGCCCGGCAGGGAAGCGAAGTTGCGCGGAGGCGCCGGCCCTCGACCGGAACGACGGATCCGCCAGCAGCCGCCGGATTCCGCCGCCGCTTCGACGGTCGAGCTCCGCCGCAGTGCCGGACATCGCCTCTTCGCTCCAGACTAGGGTCGCGACGGCGTTCTCCGTGTCTTCGGCCGCCGGCGATTCGATGGGGCGGAATCGGATTTCCATGCTCGGTCTCCCTGGAACGGCCGGCTTTCCCGCGCCGGCTCCGGTCCCGAACCTTGTACCGCATTCGGCGCGCCGGGCAACTCGCGCCGGCGCCGGCTCGCGACGCGCCCTCGCCCGGGTTCCGCCCGGCGAGGTATACTGTGCGGGAGCGTCGGCGGGGCTGTCCGGCAGGATCCTCCCGGCCGTCGGCCCGCTGCGCCTTCAGGCCGGGTCGCACCGGCGCATCGGCAAGTCGCGAGCGGGCGCGTGAAGATCATCGACCAGTATCTGCTGCGGCAGTTCGTAGAATCCACGCTGGGCATCCTGCTCCTCTTCTCCTGCATCGTCCTGCTGGTTCAGTCGATCCGGATCGTGGACGTCGTCGCCCATTACGGCGCGGGCGTATCGCTGTTCTTCGAAATGGCCCTGTACATGATGCCGCGAGTGCTTCGCATTGCGCTGCCGATTTCCGTTTTCCTCGCCGTCGTTCACGTGATCCATCGCCTGCACAGCGATTCGGAACTCTTCGCGGTCTTCACCGCCGGCTCCGGCGCGCACGACTTGCTGCGCCCGGTTCTGGCGTTCGCGAGCGGCGTGGCGATCGTCTCGGCGCTGGTCACCATGCTGTTCGCGCCCTGGGCCGCCGGCGAGGCGCTCGACCGGCGGGCCCAGCTCGGGGCGGAAATCGAACCGCGACTCATGCAGGACGGTCAGTTCCTCACGCCGCGTCCCGGCTTGACCGCATTCGTGCGCGAGATCGGGCGGGACAAGTCGCTGCAGGACCTGTTCCTCTACGACCGGCACCGGGAGAACGGCCACGTGACCGTTTACACCGCACGCCGCGGCTGGCTCCAGACCGATTCCGAGGCGGCGACGCTGACCCTGCAGAAGGGCGTGGCGCTCGAATTCGACCGCGACTGGAGCCTGGTCTCCCGCTTCACCTTCGACCAGTTCATGCAGAACCTCGTGGAGTTCGACGCGGCGGCCTCGTCGCGCAAGCCTGTGCCGAACGAGATGTATCTGGGCGAACTGCTGTCCTACCGTGCAGACCCCCAGAACCCGGAAGAGCGTGCGAGGATCCGGACCGAGATCCACGAGCAGCTGAGCGCGCCGCTCTACGCGTTCGCCTTGCCCGTGCTGGCGCTCGCGTCGCTGCTCGCGGGCTTCAACCAGGCGCGGATTCCCCTCTCCCGGATCGCCGTCTCCTTCGCGCTCGGCGTCGCCCTCGTCCTGTCGGCCTTCTCTACCCGGAACGTCGTCGCGGGTTCGCCCGATTCGGCCTGGGTGATGTACGCTCCGCCGGTCTTTGCCGTTCTCGCCTCCGTCCTCCTGCTGCTCAAGACGCAACGCCGGATGCGCCGGGGCCGGGTAGCCGTGTCGTAGCCGTGCGACCGCTCTGGATCGTCTGGCGCTACCTGTGCGCCCGGCATCTGGCCTCGTTCCTGGTCGTCGTCGGCATCGTCGGGTTCCTTCTCTTCTGCATCAGCCTGGCGGAGTTCGGACGCAAGGACGGCGACAACGACACGCCGTTCCTGATCCTGGTCGAGATGTCGCTGCTGCAGGTCCCCGAGAACCTCTCCCGAACCCTGCCCCTCACCTTCCTGATCGGACTTCTCTGGTCGCACGCGCAGCTCTCGCGCAAGCGGACCGTCTACATTCTCCGGGCCGCCGGCTCCACGCCCTTCCACACGACCGTTCCGGTCGTGGCGGCGGCCGTGCTGGTCGGCGCGACGTTCGTCGCTGCCGTCAATCCGATCTCGGCCGAAATGAACGCCCGGCTCGAGCGGCTGGAGTCGCTGCACTTTCGCGGCGTATCCTCCCTGCTCGCGTTGCCCGAAGGGGAGGTCTGGCTGCGCCAGTTCGCCGACGCAGGCCAGTCGGTGATCCATGCGGAGCGCGTTTCCCACGACGGCCGGTTTCGGTTGCACGGTCCGAAGCTGTTCGGATTCGACCCGGACGGCAATATCACGCTGCAGGCGACGGCGGAGGAGGCCATACTCTGGAACGGCTACTGGGAGTTCCTCCAGGCCGAGATGCGGCGCATTACGCCCGACAGCCGGGAAGCGTTGCCGGAATCCGAAACGCGGAACGCGCTCTGGTTCAGAACCACGCTGACCGTGGAGCAGATCATGGACAGCTTCGCCGCCCCGGAAGCGATTTCGTTCTGGCGGATGGGCGAGTTCATCGATTCCCTGGTGAACGCCGGCTTCGACGCGCGCGAGCACCGGATGCATTTTCACGGCTTGTTGTCCCTTCCCTTCGTGCTCGCGGCGCTCGGGCTCGTCGGCAGCCTCGGCGGGCTGGGCTACGCGCTGGACTCGCGCCGAATCCGGGTCGTCATGGCGCTGTTCGCGGGACTCGGGATCTATCTGATCCTCTATGTGGTCGAGACGGCCGCTGTCGCCGGCAGCGTACCGCTGGTGTTGGCGCACTGGTGCGCGGTGGGCGCTATCCTTCTTGCGGCGTTCGGAGCGCTGCTGCATTGGGAGCCGGGATGAGTTCGACGATGCCGGAGCGCGTTCGGCCGTTCGCGACGGAAGAGGGACCGGCCGATCGGCCGCTCCACACGTTCGGGAAGGAGGCGTCGTGCGGGCCGACGGCGTTGGGGCGATGACGGCGCAGGGGCGGACCGCCCGCGCAGGAACGCGATTCGGAGGTCCCGGACGGCTGACGCCGATCGCGCTCGGGGCGGCGGTCGGCTTCGCCGCACTCGCGAGTCCGGCCGCGAGCGTCGAAACCGATGCTTGCCGCCCGGCAGAGGCGCCCGTCGTCATCGAGGCGGACCGCATGACCTATCGCGAGACGGACGACCTGCTGCAGTTCGTCGGCGAGGTGGAAGCGCGACATGAAGGCCGGGTGCTGCGCGCCGACCGGGTGGTCTGGGACCGGGCTTCGGGAACCGTCGAGATTCCGGGCCCGTTTACCGTATCCTTCCCCGACGGCAACGAAGTCGCGGGCGAGCGAGGATCCTTCGACGACTCGCTCGGCGCGGGGTCCGTCACCTCGGTAAATGCGCTGCTGAGAAACGGGCCCGCCCGCGTGACGGCGGAATCCGGCGAGCGGAACGAAGCGGGAGAATTGCACCTGCTGCAAGCGTCGTTCAGCCCCTGCCCCGTTTCCGAGGACAACCCCGAGCCCGCCTGGCGCGTCCGCTCCGCCAGCGTCGTGCACGACGCGGCGGCGCAAGAGATCGTGTATTCCGCGTCCGTGCTCGAAATCGGCGGACTCCCGGTCTTCGTCGCGCCCTATCTGCGTCAGCCGGACCCGTCGGTGGACCGGCGCAGCGGCTTCCTCACGCCGGAGGTGCGCACCAACAGCGCATACGGCGTCGGCCTTCGCGTTCCCTATTACCTGGCGATCGCCCCGGACCGGCACGCCACGCTGACCGCTTTCGCGATGACGAAAGAGGGCGTCGTCATGGAGGGTCGCTACCAGCGGCTGTTCGCCGACGGGGACCTGGACGTAGACGCGAGTCTCGGCCACAAGGCGATCCTGGAGCCGGAGGTGAAGAACGCCGACCGCACGCACGGTCACTTCTTTCTGAACCTCGACCGCGCCGGCGAGCGGCGATACCGCTACGGCGTCCACGTGAACCTCGCCAGCGAGAAGGGATACCTGCGGCGATACGGCTATTCGGACGAGGACCGCCTGCGAAATCGCGTGTACGTCGAACGGTTTACGCCGGAAGTTCAGTTCGAGGCGGAGAGCGTCGCGTTCCAGTCCCAGCGGGATACCGAGTCCAGCCGGGGACTGAACTTCACCCTGCCGGAGGTTCGCATGCACAGGGTGAGTCCGGAACCGGTACTGGGCGGCGAGTTTCGCTTCGGGGGAGACGTCCGAGTGCTGAATTGCCAGGACTGCCGGCGGTCCCTCATGACCGGACTGGAAGGCGAGTGGCAACGCGTCGACGCGACCGATTACGGTCTCGTGGCGACCCTGCATGCGCGACTGCGCGGCGACCTCTACAGCTTCTCGGCGCAAGACAAGGAGCCGGTCCGAAGCGACGGAACGCGCGAAACCTACGACGACACGACGCGCGTCCTGACCCAGGCCGGCATGGAACTATCGCTTCCCCTGATCCGGAGCGAGCGGCAAGCGGCGCATATCGTCGAGCCCGTCGTACAGGCGATCCTGTCGCCGCGCGAGGACATGAGCGAGGACGTCCCGAACGAGGACAGCCTGGACGTGGAATTCGACGAACACTCCCTCTTCGCGCGCAACCGGTTTTCCGGCCGGGACCGCATCGAGACAGGCAACCGCATGGCGTACGGCGCGCGGTATCGCTACCGCTCGGCAGGCGGTACCGGCTTCGGGGCCGTCGTCGGACGCGTCCTTCGACAGCGCCCGCTCGAGGACTTTCCGCGGCAATCCGGTCTTCGCGAGCGGCATTCCGACATCGTCGGGGCCTGGGACTTGCGCTACCGGGCACCCATGACGTTTCGGATGAACCACCGCGTCAGGCTGTCGTCCGACCTGAACATGCGGCGAAACGATTTCACCCTTCGCGGCGAGGCCGGGCGGTTCGACCTGTCCGGCACCTACCTGTTCGTCGATGCGGACACGGACCGCGGCACGTTCGAGGCGGAGGATCGCGGAGAGGTCCAGACCGAACTCGGCATCAGGCTGGCGCCGAGGCTGCGGATGGTCCTGGACCATCGGCGCGACATCCAGAATCACCGGACGATTCAGGCGGGAACGGAACTCCGCTACGAACACGAGTGTTTCGATCTGCTCGTCTCCGCCGAGCGCGACTTCGTCGGATCCGACAACGCGCCGGCCGGCACGACGCTGGGACTGTCCCTGCATCTGATCGGATTTTGAGGCTCTCGGGGCCTCGCGGCGTCGCGACGGCTGCGACGGCGCGGCTCGGGGAACCGGGATCGCGGCTTCGTATGGACACCCTGACCGGCCGCGGATAGCATCTCCGGCGGTCCTTCGGCCGACCCCGCTGCGGGTTCCGGCGCGATCACAGAGGCGCGGCAAGAGGGATTTGACCCCATGACCTACCGGAGCGTCGCCGTTGCGGCCGCCCTCGCGGCGGTTCTCTGCACGGATTCCGCCGTTGCCGTCTCCGAGTCGAATCCGTTCGAGCCGGCGGCGATCGTCGACGACCAGATCGTCACTCGCTACGACGTGAGCCAGCGGGCGCGACAGATCGCGCTGGCCCGGGGCGGGCAGGAAGCGGACTATCGCGACGCCGCGCTCGAGGCGCTGATCGGGGAGACCCTGCTTCGGAGCGCCGCCATCGAGGCGGGGTTCTCCGTGTCGACGGAGGCGGTGGACCGGCGTCTGGCCGAAACCGCGCGGGCGCAGGGGACCACGGCGGAGACGCTCGTCGACTATTTCGTATCTCAGGGGATCGACGCCCTGACCGTCGGCCGGCAGCTCGAATACCAGCTCCTGCAGGAGGCGTACGTGTTGTGGCTGTTTCGGGACCGGGCGCTCGCCGCGGTCCAGCCTGCCGACGTCGAGCGCGAACTGGTCCGCTACGAGCGTCGGCAAGCGCTCGATTTCCGCCTGATGCAACTCTCCTTCGGCCGGCTCGACGAACAGGGGCTCGCGGACGTCCGCCAGTTGCGGGGCCAGATCGCCCAGGCGCTGGAGCAGGGGCGGAATTTTGCCGAGATCGGCACGCAGCTGGCTGAGACCTACGAGATAATCGCGTTCCAGGATCTGGGTTGGCGAAGCGAGCGCGAGTTGGCGGATCCCGCGCTGGTCGACCTGCTGTCGTCCCTCTCGCCCGAAACGGTCTCGCCGACGGTCGAATTGGGAAACGGAACCGTTTCTCTCTTCTACAAGGTCGGACAACGGATCCGGACGCCTCCGGGCGTAGACCCGTTCGAATTCGACATCGCAATTCTGGCCGCCGAACTGTCGCCGGACGCCACCGACGCCCAGCTGGAAGCGTCGGTCGAGCTCCTGAACGAGGCCGGCACGGAGGCGCAGCCCTGCGACGAGAGCGCCGGGCTTCCCGCCGGGATCAGTCGGAGGATGGAGCGAGGTCTGACTCTTGCCAACATGACGTCGCAAAACCGAAGCGTTGCGCTGGAACTCGAGGTGGGCCAGATTTCCCGAACGTCGCTTTCGGACCGACGCTCCGGCGGCGGCGGCGCCGTCCTCTGGCGGTTCGCCGTATGCGAGCGAACCGGCGGCATCCAAAGCGACAGCGCACGGGCGGCCGCCGAGGAAGTCGTTCGGCAGGATCTGGTCAGCGTTCAGCTGGCCTTGCTCGGCAGCGAGCAGGTTCGGGAGTTGCGGCGGCGCGCGGAAATCGAGATTCGCTGACCCCCCATGCGCCCCGTCGCGGTTACCATGGGCGAGCCCGGCGGCGTCGGCGGCGAAACGGTCCTCCAGGCCTGGACGGAACTTCGCGCTTCGAGAACTCCGTTCCTCGTCGTCGACGATCCCGGACGTCTGCAGCGGATGTCGCGGGGCCGAATTCCGGTCCGAACGGTCGTGGAGCCGAGCGAAGCGTCGCGGACGTTCCTCGAGGCCCTTCCCGTTTTGCGGTATCCGCTGCGAGCGCCGGTCACTCCGGGCGAAAGCAGCCCCGCGAACGCGGACGCGGTGATCGGATCCGTCCGGCGCGCCGTACGACTGGCGCTGGAGGGCCAAGCGAGCGGCGTGGTCACCAACCCCGTCGACAAGCGCGCGCTCCGGGAAGGAGCGGGATTTGGGCACGCGGGACACACGTCGTTTCTCGGCGAACTCGCCGGCGCGAACGCCGAACCGGTGATGATGCTGGCCTGCGACGCGTTGCGAGTCGTGCCGGTGACTGTCCACATCCCGCTTGCGGAGGTCGCGTCCCGGATATCCGCCGACGACGTCGTCCACGCCTGTCGAACGACCTACGAGGCGCTACGGCGAGAGTTCGGCGTCCCGGAGCCGACGCTGGCGGTGGCGGGACTGAACCCCCATGCCGGCGAGGGCGGGATGCTCGGCACGGACGAAGCGCGCGTGATTACGCCTGCGTTGCGGCGACTCGAGCGAAGCGGCGTCCGGGCGCGAGGCCCCTACCCCGCCGACAGCCTGTTCCGATCCGGCTTTCGGGAAACCTACGACGCCGCGATCTGCATGTATCACGACCAGGCGCTCATTCCGGTCAAGACTCTCGACTTCCACGGCGCGGTAAACGTGACGCTCGGCCTGCCCTTCGTGCGCACCTCTCCCGCCCACGGAGTCGCATACGATCTGGCCGGGACCGGCCGCGCCTCCCCGCGATCGCTGATCGCGGCGATCCGGCTCGCCGCCCGCCTGTCGGCCGCCCGGCAGGATCCTTGACCGTCGGCGCGAGCTCGTCCGGCGACGGGCTGCCGCCCGTGCGGGAGATTCTGCGGGAGCTCGGGTTTCACGGGTCCCGGCACTGGGGTCAGCATTTCGTTCACGACCTGTCGTTTACGCGCAAGATTGCGCGCCTCGCGGGTCCTTTGGAGAATCGCGACGTTCTGGAAGTCGGCCCCGGCCCCGGCGCGCTGACCCGTTCTCTCCTGGCGGAGGGCGCACGCCGCGTCGTCGCCGTGGAACGGGATTCACGGTGCCTGCCGGCGCTGGAGGCGATCGGATCGCGCTGGCCCGGCCGACTGGTGGTGGTGCAGGGCGACATCCTGACGGCGCAAGACGTTCCCGACCTGCGTCCGCCGGCGTCGATCGTCGCCAACCTGCCCTACGGCATCTCGGCGCCGTTGCTGGTTCGCTGGATATCCGCCGAACGCTGGCCGCCGCCCTGGTCCGACGCGACGGTCATGCTGCAGCGCGAAATGGCCGAGCGGATCGCGGCCGGGCCGGGCAGCCGCGCGTACGGTCGGCTGTCTGTCCTGGTTCAATGGCGCGCATGCGCAAGGCCCGTTCTACAGGTTCCCGCGTCGGTGTTCGTGCCGCCGCCGAGGGTGGAGTCGAGCCTGCTGCGGATTACGCCGCGAACGGATCCGGAGACGGGCTTCTGCCCGGACCGGTTGAGCGCCGTGACCCGGGCCGCCTTCGGAGGCCGCCGCAAGACTCTGCGGCGAAGCCTGTCCAAAATCTGCGCCGATGCGGACGCCTGGCTCAGGGACGCGTGCGTCGATCCCGCATTGCGAGCGGACGCGCTGCCCGTATCGGGGTATTGCGCGCTGGCCAGGACCTCTTCGCGCCACGGGTTCGGTCGGTAGGGCGACGGGCTACAACTCCACGTCCTGAACGCCGCGCCGCCCGCCGCCGTCCGCCGCGCCGTTGGACCGGCGAGACCGCTGGCCCCGCATCCGCGGCTCGCCCTCGCGCTCCCTCGACGGGTTCTCGCCGCGATCCGAGTCCGGTTCGTTGTCCCGGTGAATCCGACGCGAGGACGCGCGGGGCTCCGAGGCGTCCCGTTCGGCCTCGAGCTTCCGGTCCTGACGACGCTTTTCCTGCATTCGACGAACCCCGGAAAGGATCCGGGCGTAGTGTTCCGCGTGTTGCAGGTAGTTCTCCGCAGCGACGTGGTCGCCGGCAGTGGACGCGTCCTGCGACAACGCTTCGTATTTGTCGATGATCTGTTGCGGGGTGCCGCGCACCTTCCCCTCGGGGCCGGTGCTGTCATAGACGCGATTCAGAGGATTGCCCGAGTAGTTTCCTCTCTGTCTCGGGCGATAACGGTTGTTGGACCGAAGCGGTGTTCTCATGTCATACGGCCTCTCTTCATCTTGCTCCTCCAGAACTTGTCGTCGGATACCGCGCACCGGAGCGCGGAGGCGCAGTCTCGTTCATGGCCGGATCGCGGCCGGCCCGACCATCGGTTGTCGACGGTGCGGCCGGGAGTCCTCCACAGGGTGCCAATTGCCGGACGTATCGGGACCGCTCGGGCGCGCTGCCGGAACTGTCCGGTTGCGGATGCGGATCACGAGGGCGTTCTGCCCGGGCGCTCTTGTCAGCCCGCTTGTTCGCAAGCGCAACTCTAGCACCGATTACCGACCGCGTCCAAGCCCGACGAGAGGAACTCGCCCGCCCCTGCCGCGTGCCCCAGCGCGGTCCTGCCGCCGAATCGCCGTCACCGGGCCGCAGTCCGCCGGGCAAGCACGCAGCGCGGACGGCGCTCGAGGTCGCTGACGAAGCGCAAATCGTCGAATCCGCACGCCCGAAGAATCCGCTCCACCGGTTGCGCCTGCCCCGCACCGAACTCCAGACAGGCGAGTCCGTCGGGCTCCAGGCACCGGGCCAACTGCGGAACCAGCCGCCGATACGCGTCCAGCCCGTCCCTGCCGCCGTCCAACGCCAGACGAGGCTCGAACTCCCGCACCTCCGGCTCGAGCGTCGCAATTTCCGCCGAGGTCACGTACGGCGGGTTCGACGCCACGACGTCGAATCGCGCCGAGAGCGCCGACGTCCAGTCGCCGGCGAGCCAGCGACAGCGGCCGTCGACTCCGCACCGGGCGGCGTTGCGTCGTGCGACGAGAAGCGCCGCCTGAGAGCGATCGACGCCCACCCCTTCCGCCGCGGGCATCTCGCTCAGGAGCGACAGCAGGAGACATCCGGACCCGGTGCCGAGGTCCAGCACCCGCAGCGCGCCCCTGCGCCGGTCCGCCGGCAGCGAGGACAGGACGGCTTCCACGAGCGTCTCGCTTTCCGGCCTCGGGTCCAGGACCGCCGGCGTCACTTCCAGCTCCAGCGTCCAGAAGAGTCGCCGGCCGACGATATGGCTGAAAGGCTCCCGCCGGGCCCGGCGCCGGATCGCCCGATCGAATCCGCAAGAACCCGCACCGGTGCGCTCCGCCCAGCGCCGGATGCGCATCGCCTCGTCGGCCGGGTTCGGGACTCTCGCCCGGCCGAGCGAACGTATGCCGGCCTGGATCCGGGCGTCCACCGTCAGGTTCTCTCCGACGATACGGACGCCAGACGGGCCGCCTGTTCGGCGTTGCACAACGCGTCCAGCACCGTGTCGAGCGAACCGGCCAGCACCTCCGGGAGGTTATGGACCGTCAGGCCGATCCGGTGGTCCGTGACCCTCGATTGCGGAAAATTGTACGTCCGGATTCGCTCCGAACGGTCGCCGGTCCCGATCTGGTCGCGTCGGCTGCCGGCCCGCTCCGCCGCGCTCTGTTCCCGCTCGCGTTCGAACAGCCGCGCCTTGAGAACCTGCATGGCGCGGGCTCGGTTGCGATGCTGCGACTTCTCGGACGACTGCACGCTGATGCCGGTGGGCACATGCGTGATTCGTACGGCGGAATCCGTCTTGTTCACGTGCTGACCGCCGGCGCCGGACGCCCGCATGGTCTCGACCCGCAGGTCTTCGCGGGGAATGCTGATCTCGACTTCCTCGGGTTCCGGCAGGACCGCGACGGTCGCGGCGGAAGTATGAATTCGTCCGCTCGACTCGGTCTCCGGAACCCGCTGCACCCGGTGAACGCCGGCTTCGTGTTTCAATTTGGCGAAGACGCCGCGGCCCCGGACGATGGCGACGGCCTCGCGCAGGCCGCCCACGTCGGTCGCGCGTTCCGAGACCACCTCGAACGACCAGCCGTTCGCCGCCGCGTACTGCTCGTACATGCGCAGAAGATCTCCGGCAAACAGCCCGGCCTCCATCCCGCCCACGCCGGCGCGAATCTCGACGATCGCGGGCCGCCGGTCGAGCCCGTCCGCCGGCGCGAGGAGGGTCAGCAACTCGGCTTCGGTCTCCTGCAACCTCTCCTGCAGCGCCTCCGCTTCCAGCGTCGCCATGTCGTGGACTTCCGGGTCGCCCATCAGCTCCTTTACGCCGTCGAGTTCCGCAAGCAGGTCCCGGTATCGCCCGATGCACTCCGCGACCGGCGCAACGTCCGCATACTCTCTCGACAACCGAACGATCTCTTGCGGCTCCGCGGTCTCTCCGATGGCAGTCTGGACCTCGTGGAACCGCTCGAGAATCCGCTCCATCCGCTCCGGATCGATCATGACGAACCGGTCTCGCTTCGGCCGACCCGCGCCGCCCGCGCCGCCTCGATTTCCTCCGCCCTCGCCTCCACGAGTCGCACCAGCCGGTCGACCACCCGGTCGTTGCGCGTCTTGAACTCGGGAACTCCGCGGACGTAGACCATTCCGGATTCGGCGCCTCCGCCGGTAAATCCCACATCCGTCTCCTGGGCCTCGCCCGGACCGTTCACGACGCAGCCGATCAGCGACAGCGTCACCGGAGCGCGTATGTGAGCGAGCCGTTCTTCCAGGACGGCGACCGTGCGAATCACGTCGATTCCCTGTCGTGCGCAGGACGGGCAGGCGACGATGGTGACGCCCCGATGCCGAATGCCGAGCGCCTTCAGGATCTCGAAGCCGACCCGAACCTCTTCCTCCGGCTCGTCGCTGAGGGATACGCGCAGCGTATCGCCGATCCCCTCCAGCAAGAGCATGCCGATGCCGAAGGCGCTCTTGACCGTTCCCGGCCGCCGCGCGCCCGCTTCGGTGACGCCGAGATGAAGGGGGCGCCTTGTCCGGGTGGCGAGGCGCCGGTACGACGCCACCGCGAGCAGCGGGTCGGACGCCTTGACGCTGATCTTGAACTCCGTGTAGTCCTCGTCCTCCAGCAGGCTCGCATGCCGCAGCGCGCTCTCGACGAGCGCCTCCGGACAAGGCTCCCGGTATTGTTCCAGCAGGTCCCTCTCGAGCGAGCCGCCGTTCACGCCGATGCGCATGCTGCAGCCGTGATCCCGCGCCGCCCGGATCACCTCGAGAATCCGCTGGCGCGCGCCGATGTTTCCCGGATTGATTCGCAGGCATGCGGCGCCGGCCTCAGCGGCTTCGATCGCCCGCCGGTAATGGAAGTGAATGTCGGCGACGATCGGCACGGGACTCTCCCGCGCAATCTCGCGCAGCGCGCGGGTCGACGCCTCGTCCGGGCAGGACACTCGGACGATGTCGGCGCCGGCCTCGGCACAGCGCCCGATTTGCGCCAGGGTGGCGCCGACGTCGCTGGTGGGCGTGTTGGTCATCGTCTGCACGGACACCGGTGCGCCGCCGCCGACCTGCACGCCTCCGACCCGTATCGGTGCGCTGTCGCGACGACGGATGTCCCGCCAGGGTCGGATCGACATGAGTCTCGGTTTCCATCGCCCGGGTTTCGGCCCCCGTGGCCGAAACGGAGCGGGCGTCGACTACCTTCCGTCCGCGAATGCCGCGATGGGCGAAGCGGCGGGGCGGTCTCCGGGTGCGGCGTCGATGATCTCGACGTACTGGACCGCCTCGTAAGCATACCATGCGCCGAACGCGGCCGACACGGCCAGCAGCAGGCAGGCCGCAACGATCGCCGACCGGATCAGGCCGACTCTCAGTCGATCGTCTCCGGGCGACTCCAGAGCCCCCGACGGTCGCACGAAATACTCGCTTCGGGCGAATTCCTGCTTCAGTTGCCGAACGTACCACTCCGGGTCGTGACCATGGATGCGCTCGGCGTCCAGCTGCTTCGCGTAGGAACGGATGAAGCCGTCCAGATAGGCCTGGCCCGGGAGACCGCTGAGGTCGGCCCGTTCCATCCCGTGGATATGCTCGATCGGAATCCGGTACCGTTCGGAAGCCTGGTCGAGCGTCAGTCCCTGCGACAGCCGCGCGCCGCGAAGTTCCGCGCTGGCCGGCGGAACGCCATAGTCGAGGATGGCGTCGTCGGGCGTGCCGGAGAACGGACGGCTCCCCGTGCGCCCGGGCAGCGTCAGTCTCGGATACGGGAAGCCGCCTGCAGTCGAGCGATCAGACTTGAGGTGTCCCATCTACCGCCACCCATATCCTGAACTTCCCCGTAGAATTGGTCGACCAGTGCCGTCACGGGGAGCCTGGCCCCGTTGCGGGCCGCCTCCTGGAGGCAGATGCCGAGGTCCTTCCGCATCCAGTTCACGGCGAACCCGAAGTCGAACTCGCCGGCGAGCATGGTCGCATACCGGTTTTCCATCTGCCAGGAACCCGCAGCCCCCTTGCTGATCACCTCGGCGACCGCATGCCCGTCGAGGCCCGCCGACCGGGCGAAATTCAGCCCTTCCGCAAGACCCTGGACCAGTCCCGCGATGCAGATCTGGTTCACCATCTTGGCGAGCTGTCCGGCGCCGCTCTCTCCAAGGAGCCGGCATTGCCGGGCATAGGCAGCGACGATCGGCTCGGCTTTCTCGTACTGCGCCGCGTCGCCGCCGCACATGACGGTCAGTACGCCGTTCTCGGCGCCGGCTTGCCCGCCCGATACCGGAGCGTCTACGAATCCGAGCCCCCGCTCGCGCGCCGCAGCCGCGAGTTCGCGGGCCAGTTCCGCGGACGCCGTCGTGTGGTCCACGAACACGGCGCCGTTCTCCATCCCCGCGAACGCGCCCCGTTCGCCCAGGGTGACGGCCCTCACGTCGTCGTCGTTGCCGACGCAGGCCATCACGAATTCGCGCCCGGCCGCCGCTTCGCGCGGCGTATCGGCTCGCGCGCCGCCGTACTGCGCCACCCACCGATCGGCCTTGCTCGCGGTCCGGTTGTATACGCGAACGTCATGGCCGGCCGCTGACAGGTGTCCTGCCATCGGAAATCCCATGACGCCAAGTCCCAGAAACGCGATTTTGGCCATATCCGTCCTCCGGCCCAATTCATGCCCTCGGCTTTCGCCGAACAGGAGTCTACCCTAATTTCGGACGAGGGAGGCAACCGCGAGCGATTGCCGACGCGGCGGTATTTCGGCGCGTCCCGCTCGCGGCGCCGGGGTCGGAGCCGAGGCCGCGGCGAAAAGCCGTCAAGCCGGATTTTCGGCCGGAATAGGGCGATCCGCGGAATGGGGCGCGTCATGCCGCGGACCCCGCCTCCGGGGCGGCGGTCGCTTCGGCCAGCCGGCGACGGATCCGGGCGCAGATTCGAGGCCTCACGGGAGCGGCCGGCGATTCGCGTCCGTCCGTCGCGGATCGGAGCAGAGATTCCGAACGCCCGGTGGCGGCACGGTTCGGCTCGCAGCAGGCGGCGGAAGCGGATACACTGGACGAACACAGCCCGTCATCCCGGCGCTCCGCCATCTACGAGACAACCGGCATCGGCGCACCCGAGTCTGCGCGCGCATGACCGAAGGTTGCGCACGCAGTCGACACGGGGGTCCGCCCGATGTTCATCGACAGGCAGGAATCGCTGTTGCCGGCCGCGCTGCGCGCGTTGGCTCTGGGCGCGGTGCTGGTTCTGGTCCTGGCGGCGATCGTCGTCGGCATCGCCTACAGTCTGGCCCTCGAGTCGGTTCCCGACTACGACGACACGCGGGCTGTCCGGGGCTTGCAGCATCCCGTCAGCATCGTCCGGACGGAGCACGCTGTGCCGCACGTCTTCGGCGAATCGGACGAAGACGTGTTCTTCGGTCTCGGCTACGCCCACGCGCAGGACCGCCTCTGGCAAATGCTCGTGGCGCGGGCGACCGTTCAGGGAAGGCTGTCGGAGCGATTCGGAAGCCGTAGCGTCAACGTCGACCGCCGGATGCGCGTCCTCGGGCTCTACAGGGTGGCGCAACGCAACCTGCTGTCGCTTCCCCCCGAGGCGCGAAGGGTTCTGGACGCCTATTCGAACGGCGTAAACGCGTTTCTCGAACGGCTCGCGACGGAGCCGACGGGTCGGGGCGCGCCGGAGTTCTTCCTCTACTCGACCGGAGCGATCGAGCGCTGGAAGCCGGCAGACTCCCTCGGCATCGTCAAGCTACTCTCGGTTCGGCTTTCCGCCGACGCCCAGCGCGAATTGGAGCACGGGAGGTTCGCGGCCCTGCTGCCGGGCGAATTGCTGGACGCGCTCTACGGTCCCTACCCCGATTCTGCGGTCCTGGCGCCCGGCAGCGCGCCCCCGCCCGAGAACTACTGGCCGATGCCGGACGCTTTGCTCCCCGCTCCCGCAGCGGAGTCTCCTCCGGCAGACGTCGGCACCCAGGACATTGCGCAAGGCGCCCGTACCGGGGAACCTGCCGATACGCCCGCCGACGACGACGCCCAACCGGCTCCGGACACGAATGCGGCGCCGGACACGAATGCGGCGCCGGACACGGGGGCGGTCGGATCGGTGCCGGACGCGGACCCGCCGCCCGCGTCCGCGCCGGTCGACCAGGGAGCCCCGGCCGGCTCCGCCGCGCCCGCGCCTGCCGACGACGCCCCGACTCCGGCGCCCGAGGACGAGCCGCCATTCGAGAACGCCCCCGAGGAGCCGGCCGCGCCGCCCGACCCCGGCAGCGCGCCCTGGCTCGACCCGCTCCGCCGCGGCGGCTCCAACGCCTGGGCTGCGGGCGGCATCCGTTCGACGAGTCAGAAGCCGCTGCTGGCCAACGACCCCCATCTCGGCTTCAGCGCTCCCGGTCTCTGGTATCTCGCGCGGCTGCGCTTCCGGGACTACGACGCGATCGGAGCGACCATTCCCGGCCTGCCGTTCGTCGTCGTCGGCAGAAACGCGCATGTGAGCTGGGGTCTGACCAGCGCCTATGTCGACGACCAGGACGTCTACTACAACGACGTGGACGCGACCGCCCCGAACCTCTACCGAATCCGGGGCGGATTCGCGCCGCTGCGGGTTCGAACCGAACGGATCTATGTCCGGGGGGAAAGCGAACCGCTCCTTCAGACGGTGCGGGCCACCCATCACGGTCCCGTTTTGCCGCCGGACTTGTACGGCGTCGCCGCCGCCGTTCCGGCAGGCAACATCGCCTCGATACGCTGGACCGCGCTCGAGCACGAAGACCCGACGCTGCTCGCCGGCCTCGAACTGATGCGATCCCAAAGCGTCGAGGAAGCCATCCGGGCGCTGCGCAATCTCGCGGCTCCGGCGCACAACGTCACGCTTGCCGACGCGGACGGCATCGCGCTCCTGGTGGCCGGTCGCGTTCCGCTCCGGCACCCCGCGCACGAGACGGGCGGCCGCCTGCCTTCGTCCGGCTGGAAGGCCAACAACGAATGGGTGGGCTACCTTCCCTTCGATACCCTTCCGAGGAGCGTCGACCCGCCGGGCGGCCTCGTCGCCAACGCCAACAACCGAACGACGGACGAGCCGTTTCCCAGGCACATCACGACCAACTGGGCCAGTCCGTACCGCATCCGTCGGCTCCAGGACCTGCTTCTCGAGCGGGACTTCCACAACGTGGAGAGCTTTTCCCGAATCCAGTCGGATACGGTCTCCTACGTGGCTCTCGACATGCTGTCGAGACTACTGGACACTCTGCTCTTCCACGACGTCCCGAGTCCCGACGCGCACCGGTTGCGGAGCGACGCGCTGGAACTGCTGCAACGGTGGAACGGAGACATGGACGCGACCCGCAGCGAGCCGTTGGTGTTCGTCGCCTGGATGAGGCACCTGACCCGCATTCTGGTGGCCAACTGGATCGGCGAGGATTCCGGCATCGGCGTTCCGTTCCGCCCCATGTTCGTGCAGCGCGTCTTCGCGGAAGAAGGCGCGGAGTCTCCCTGGTGCGACAACCAGGCGACCGCGAACGCCGAGTCCTGCAGGTACGTCGCTCTCCAGGCGCTGGATGCGGCGCTCAGGGAGTTGGTCGACGATTACGGCAGCCAGATCGAGGCGTGGTCCTGGGGGCGCGCCCACGAAGCCCTGCATCGGCACGTGCCGCTCGGGTTTTCGGGGCCGGCGGGCACGCTGTTCAACATCCGGCACGAACTAGGCGGGAGCGGATATACCCTTTCCCGCGCGAGCTATTCGGGGACGGGCGAGTCGCCCTATGCGGCGATATCCGGCGCCGGCTACCGAGCGGTGTACGACCTCGCCAACCCCGATCGTTCGCGCTTCATCGTGGCGACCGGGCAAAGCGGCCACTTCCTCTCGCGGCACTACGACGACTTGACCCAACTCTGGAAGGACAACGAGTACCTTCCCATGCAGACGCCGCTTCCGAAAGACATCAAGCGAACGGCCGGCACGCTGTACCTGACGCCGGAGGGCGGATGAGCCGGTCCGCTACGCGAGGAGCCGGCGCGCGGCCCGCAGGGATTCGGCAAGCGCGTCCACTTCCTCGACCGTGTTGTACAGGCCGAAGGACGCGCGGCAGGTGGCCGTCGTGCCGAGCCGCTCCATGAGCGGTTGCGCGCAATGGTGGCCGGCGCGCACCGCCACGCCCTTCCGGTCGATGACGGTGGACACGTCGTGCGGATGGGCGCCGTCGACGTTGAAGGAAAAAATCGCGCCCCGGTCCGGGCTCGACCCGTAGACGGTGACGCCTTTCATGGACCGGAGGGTTTCGTCCGCGCGGGACGCGAGTTCGCGCTCGTGCGCCTCGATCGCGGGCATTCCGACCGACTGGACGAAATCGATCGCCGCCCCCAGTCCGATCGTCTGCACGATGTTCGGCGTGCCCGCCTCGAAGCGCAACGGCGGATCGGCGTACGAAATGCCTTCGCGACGGACTTCCCGGATCATGTCGCCGCCGCCGAGGAACGGCCGCATCTCTTCCTGGAGTTCGCGCCGGGCGAAGAGCGCTCCCGAACCGGTGGGTCCGTACAACTTGTGACCCGTCATGCAATAGAAATCGCACCCCAGCTCCGCAACGTCGACGGCCGAATGAACGGCCGCCTGGCTTCCGTCCACCAGGAGCGGAATTCCGTGCGGACGGAGCCGACGCGCGACGTCGGCGACGTCGACCCGCGTGCCCAGCACATTTGACATGTGCGTGAGCGCGACGAGCCGCGTCCGCTCGCCGACCGCGTTCTCGACCGCTTCGGGATCCAGGCTCCCGTCTTCCCGCATGTCCACCCATTTCAGCACCGCGCCCTGGCGTTCGCGCAGAAAATGCCACGGAACGATATTGGCGTGGTGTTCCAGCACCGAGAGGACGATCTCGTCTCCCTCGCGGAGTCTCGGCGCCAGATAGGACGAAGCGACGAGGTTGATCGCTTCCGTCGTGCTGCGCACGTAGACGATCTCTGTCTCGTCCCTCGCGCCCAGGAACCGGGCGATCTTGCCGCGCACGCCCTCGTACGCCTCCGTCGCGCGGTTGGACAGGAAATGCAACCCGCGGTGAACGTTCGCGTATTCGTTTCGGTAGACGCGGTCCACCGTATCGATCACCGCGAGCGGCTTCTGCGCCGAGGCGCCGTTGTCGAGATATGCGAGGGGACGTCCGTAGACCGTGCGGGCGAGGATCGGGAATTGCGCGCGAACGGCGTCGACGTCGTAGCCGGTCATCGATCAGACTCCCTGCAGGACGAACGGGAGCAAGAGGAACATGAACAGTAACAGGAACGCCACGATTCCGAGAAGCACGAAGAAAGCGCTTCGAAACGCGTGCGCGGCGGCGATGAAGTTGGCCAGGATCCACAGGGCATAGAACTCCAGTCCTACGCCGACGGCAATGAGCGGCGTGGCGCCCCGTTCGGACTGGAACTCCCGAATCCAGAGAATCTCGATGGGCACCAGGACCGAGGTCACGATCCCGAACCACGCCAGGACCGCAACGACGTCCCGAAGGCTCGCGCTTCCGCCGAACAGCTTGCCGATCCCCAGTACCGACCCGACGAACACGAACAGGAGGAGAATCACCGTGACCGGCGACATCGCCTGGGGGGACTGCGACTCTTCGCCGAACTCCCGGACCTCGCCGAGCCCGAGCGCGGCCTCGGTGAGGCCGGTCAGCAGCGACTGAAGCGAGAACGCGAGCGCACCGAGCAGCAGGACGGTCGGCCAACCCTGGGCGAGTCGCAAGATCCGGACGGCGGAATTCCTCGGCTGCAGATACGCCTCGGCGAAGTTCGCGATCACGCCGTTCATGATCCCTCCGACATCCCTGCAATCCACCAGCCGGCGACGATCGGCGACACGGCGACGCCGAACAGCGGCCAGCCGGTCCGAAACCCATGCGCGGCGGCCGTGCATTGCGCCCAGATCCGTGCGGCCAGGACGAGCGCCGCGGCATCGAAGACGCCGACCGCCAGCTTTCTCGGGAAGGCCTCCGCCTGGACCAGATGACTGCCGGCCTGCAATAGCGACGCCAAGGCGAGGATCGGCGCCGCCAGCAGCGCGGCCCAGGCGGCCGCCACGGCCGTCTCCCCGAACCCGGCTCCGCCGCCGAAGCCGTGGCGCAAGAGGAGCCACACAGGCACAGCCGCCGCCGCGACCGCCGCGGGGAGGACCGCGAGGGACCCCAACATTGCCGCGGTCGTCCACTCGGCAAGTTCGATCCCGGACGGAATCTCGCCCGCCGCCCTGGCTCCGGCAGCCTTGGCGATCAGGTCGGTCGCGTAGACCAGCAGTCCCGAGGCGGCGAGCCAGGCATACACCTCTCCCGGTCGAGGATGCCGCGCGATACGCTCGCGGGTGGAGCCTCGCAGATCCCCGAATCCGTGCCGCATGTCGCCGATCAGGCCGCGCGGTCGGTCGTGCGTCATGCGTTGCGGCATCGGTTATCCGGCCGACCCGTCCTGCCGTCGTCTCATCCACTCCGCGCAAACGGCACGGACGGCGTCGGCCGCGGCCGGGTCGGCAATTTCCTCGAGCGCCTCCTCCAGAAAGGCCGCGACCAGAATCGCTTCGGCTTCCGACTTTCCGAGTCCGCGGGAGCGCAAGTAGAAGAGCGCGTCGGCATCCAGCGCACCGGTCGTCGAGCCGTGGGAACACTTCACGTCGTCGGCATAGATCTCGAGTTCCGGCTTGGAACTGAATTCCGACCGTTCGTCCAGCAACACTGCCTGACTGATCTGATACCCGTCGGTCTTCTGCGCCGCCTGCTCCACCAGCACCTTGCCCTGGAACACGCCGCGTGCCCGATCGTCGAAAACGCCCCGTACGACCTGCCGGGATTCGCAATTCTCGGCCGAATGCACGACGAGAACCGTGGTGTCCGAATGCGACCGTCCGGCCCCGAGGATACCGCCGCCCACGTGACCGGTGGCGCCTTCCCCGGCGAGGTGGAGAACGCTCTCGTTGCGCGAGAGGTCGCCGTCGACGCTCAGGTTGAAGCCCGCATACGCGGCCCTGGCCCCGAGCCGAACGAAGGCGGACGCATACTCGCGACGGCCGCCGTCGCGTTGTACGCGAAGGTGGTCGAGGCGGCCGCCTTCCTCCACCGACGCCTGCAGCATACCGTTGCGCACCGCCGGACTCCGGTTCCACTCGAGGATTTGCAGCGACGCGCCGGGGTCCACCCGCACCGCCGCACGGCAGACGGAGCAATTTCCGGCCGCGTCGGCTTCGTAAATCACGTGTACCGGCGTCGAAACCCGGTCGACCGCCCGGACTGCGACGCCGGCGCGCAGCACGGCGGCGTTCAGGGCAGCCAGCGGTCTCGGGACCGGATCGACCGCCATCTGCGGATCGGTCGAGAACGCCTCCAGCCAGTCCTCCTCCCGCGCCGCTTCGCAGAGGGGAAGGACCCGGAGCCCGTCCGGCAGCTCGCCGTCCACGGCGATGCCGTCCGAGCCGACCCGGACTCTGGGACCGGGAATTCCGTCGAACGGACTGGTCTCCACCACCGAAAGGTCGTACGGCTCCGGATCGAGGAACCTGGCAGGGTCGGTGTATTTCCAGTACTCGTCCTGGCGCACCGGGGCGCCGAGCGCAAGGAATTGCTCGCGCCCGACCCGGTTCAGGACCGGGAGGCCGAGTCCCGGCAACACCCGCTCCGCCAGGTCGGACGGGGGCCGCCCCATCGCCTGCGACTCGATTCTCGCGAGCACGTCCGCGGCAAGGCCGCGCTTGCGTTGCAGGATCCTTTCGGATCGGGTCAGGACCGGCGACGACACCGTTCCCCTCCCTCAGGCGGCCTGCTTGCGAGGCTCGCGAAGCCCCGCATAGCCGTCGCGCTCGACGCGCAGGGCCAGCTCCGGCCCTCCGGTCTCCACCAGCCGTCCGTCGGAAAGAATGTGAACGACGTCGGGGCGGATGTACTCCAGCAGCCGCTGGTAATGCGTGATGACCACGAACGCGCGGTCGGGACTCCGAAGGGCGTTGACGCCTTCGGCCACGAGACGAAGGGCGTCGATGTCCAGCCCCGAATCGGTCTCGTCCATCACGCATAGCCGTGGTTCGAGCAGCGTCATCTGAAGAATTTCGTTGCGCTTCTTCTCGCCGCCGGAGAATCCCGCGTTCACCGAGCGCTTGAGGAACTCCCCTCCGATATGCAGGTCCGCGGCGACCTTCCGGGCGCGACGCAGGAACTCGCCGGCCTTCATCTCCTCGACGCCGCGCTGGCGCCGCTGGGCGTTGAGCGCGGTGCGCAGGAAGACGAGGTTGTTCACGCCGGGCAACTCGACCGGGTTCTGAAAGGCGAGAAAGACGCCGGCCGCGGCCCGCTCTTCCGGCTCCATTTCGAGAAGGTCCTCTCCGTCGAGTTCGACGCTGCCGTCCGTGACCTCGTAGCCGTCGCGCCCGGCGAGAACGTAGGACAGCGTAGACTTTCCGGAGCCGTTCGGCCCCATGATCGCGTGCACCTCGCCCGGCGCGACCTCGAGATCGAGTCCGCGCAGGATCGGCGACCGCTCCTCCTCCAGCGAAACGCAGAGATTCCGTACTTTCAGCATGATCGATGCGTTCTCCATTCCTAACCGACGGACCCTTCGAGGCTGATCGCAACCAGCTTCTGGGCCTCCACCGCAAACTCCATGGGCAACTCCTGGAGCACTTCCTTGCAGAAGCCGTTGACCACCAGGGCCACCGCCTCTTCCTCGTTCACGCCGCGCTGGCGACAGTAGAACAGCTGGTCTTCGGCGATCTTGGACGTGGTCGCCTCATGCTCGACCCGCGACGAGTGGTTGCGAGTCTCGATATAGGGCACCGTGTGCGCGCCGCACCGGTCTCCGATCAGGAGACTGTCGCACTGGGTATGGTTCCGGGAACCCGACGCGCGCGGATGGATGGAGACCAGTCCGCGATAGGTGTTCTGCGCGCGGCCGGCCGAAATGCCCTTGGACACGATCCGGCTGCGCGTGTTCGTCCCGAGATGCGTCATCTTGGTGCCGGTGTCGGCCTGCTGGCGGTTGTTGGCGATGGCGATGGAATAGAACTCGCCCTGACTTCCGTCCCCGCGCAAGATGCAGGAGGGATACTTCCAGGTGATCGCCGAGCCGGTCTCGACCTGCGTCCACATCACCTTCGAGTCCCGTCCGCGGCAGTCCGCCCGCTTGGTCACGAAATTGTAGATGCCGCCCTTCCCGCTCTCGTCGCCCGGGTACCAGTTCTGCACCGTCGAATACTTGATTTCGGCGTCGTCGAGCGCGACGAGCTCGACGACGGCCGCGTGAAGCTGATTCTCGTCCCGCATCGGCGCGGTGCAGCCTTCGAGATACGATACGTGGGATCCCTCGTCCGCGACGATCAGCGTCCGCTCGAACTGCCCGGTGTTCCTCGCGTTGATGCGGAAGTAGGTGGACAGCTCCATCGGGCACCGGACGCCCGGCGGCACGTAGACGAAGGAACCGTCGGAAAACACCGCCGAGTTCAGCGCAGCGTAGAAATTGTCGTTCGGCGGCACCACCGAACCGAGATACCGCTTCACGAGTTCCGGGTGTTCCCGCACCGCCTCCGAAATCGGGCAAAAGAGCACGCCGGCCGCGGCGAGCTCCTCCTTGAACGTGGTGACGACCGAGACGCTGTCGAACACCGCGTCCACCGCGACGCGGCCGCCGGCCGGCGCCTCGTCCCGCCTGACGCCGGCGAGAATCTCCTGCTCCCGAAGCGGGATGCCGAGTTTGGCGTAGGTCTCGAGCAGCTCGGGATCGACCTCGTCGAGCGAGGCCGGACCCGCCTGTGCCGTCGGCGCGGCGTAGTAGTACTGGTCCTGAAAGTCGATCGGAGGGTACTCCACCATCGCCCAGACCGGCTCCTCCATGCCGAGCCAGCGCCGATACGCGTTCAGCCGCCAGGTCAGCAGCCATTCCAGCTCCCCTTTCCGGTCGGATATGAGCCGAACGATGTCTTCGTCCAGGCCCTTGGGCGCGTAGTCCGTCTCGATTTCGGTCGTGAAACCGTATTTGTAGCGTTCTCCTACCGACCGAACCGTGTCGATGGTTTGTTGATCGCCCGGCATGCTCGTCCTCCGTAACCCTGTTCGCCGTCAAGCGGCAAGCCGCGTCTGCCGACCGGCCAGGCGGACCAGCGCCGCCAGAAGGCCGTCCAATTCTTCCGTGGCCGTCGCCGGCCCGAAACTGATTCGCACCGCTTCCGAGGCGCCCCCGCCGCCCTCCGGCGCCATGGCCAACAGCGCCTGCGCGGGCTCGAATTCCCCGGACGAGCAGGCGGAGCCGGCGCCGACCGAGTAGCCCTCCAGGTCCAGCGCCATGACCAGCGGCGCGGCCTGCCAGGCGGGCAACGCCAGGCAGGACACGTTCGGCAGGCGGGGCGAACCGCCCCCGAAGATCCGGATTCCCGGAATCCGCTCTGCCAGCGCCGCCTCGAAGCCGTCGCGCATACGGCGAACCGCAGCCCAGTCCTCTCCCTGGACGGAGGCCGCGGCCGCGCCGAATCCTGCGATGCCGACGACGTTCTCGGTTCCGGCGCGACGGCGCGATTCCTGACCGCCGCCCGCGAGCAGCGCCGGCAAGCTGCGGCCGGATCGTATCAGCAAAGCGCCGACGCCCGCCGGTCCGCCGACCTTGCTCGAGGACAAGCCGGCGTAATCGATCTCCCATTCCGCGAAACGAAACGCGGCGCGGCCCAGCGCCTGCGACGCGTCGCAGAATACGGCGGCCCCGCGTTCGCGCGCCAGCGCCACCGCCTCCGCAACCGGCTGCAACACGCCGGTCTCGTGGCTTGCGGCGGTCAGCGCCACCAGGCGCGCTCCCTCGCCGTCGCCGTCCAGCAGGCGTCGGAGCGAATCGAGGTCGAGCCGCCCGTCCCGACCCACCGGAACCTCCCGACCCCGCCGGCGACCGGGTTCCGTGCGCAGCCCGTTCCGAACGCAAACGTGATCCAGCCCCGAATAATAGACCCTGTCCCAGGGCGCATGGAGAACCGTGGCCGCCGCTTCGGTCGCGCAGGAGGTAAACACCACCTCGTCCGCAGTCGCGTCGGCGAGGGCCGCCACGCTCTCCCGGGCGGATTCGACCACCGCGCGCAACCCGCGGCCCTGCCGGTGCTGCGACGACGGGTTCCCGCCGTCGCAGAGACGCTCGATGGCGCTCCGCATGGCGTCGGCCGCCGACGCGCTGAGCGGTGCCCCGGCGTTGTAGTCGAAATAGGCGTTCATGCTCGCGCGCGCGCCTCTTCCCCGGAAGCGGGATCCCCGACGTCCATCAGCGGAGGCACTTCCATGCCGGGGAGCGCCGGACAGGCAGGGATGCGCCGTTTCGCCACGTCGGCGAGCGTCACTCCCTGCAGAAACACGTACACCACCGACGAGAGCCTCTCCCAGAGATCGTGCGTCATGCACCGGTCCGGCAAATTGCCGCAGCGCTCGCCCCGATTGCCGCCGCAGCCCATCGCTGAGACCGATTCGTCGACCGCGGCGAAGATGTCGGTCATGACGATTTCGTGCGACGGCCGTGCGAGCCGGTATCCGCCGCCCGGTCCGCGGGCGCTCTCGACCAGGCCGGCCCGGCGAAGGGAATAGAACAATTGTTCGAGATACGACAAGGAGATCCCGTGCCTTTCCGCGATCGCGCCGAGCGAGACCATCCCCGCGGACCCGTGCAGGGCGAGGTCCGCCATCGCGGTCACCGCGTATCGTCCTCGAGTGCCCAGCCGCATGCCGCCCCCCGGTTCGATTCGGCGCCGACTTGACGGAATGCGCCAAGCCAACTATCACCGGGGTCACCCGCGCCCCGACTTCTTCGCCGTGCCTAGTTTAGAACGATTCTAAAATGGACTCAAACTCCGTTCCCGCGTCCGAGTCGACCGTGCCGACCGTCGACTACGTCTCCGACGTATCGATTCCCGGGCCGGACGGCAGGCGGGTCGAAGGGCGTTACACCAGCGTCGACGATCCCGAGGCACCCATCGCGCTGATCTTCGCGCCTGATCCCGGCTTCGGCGGAACCATGAACAACAGGGTCGTGCTGGGTCTGCATCGCGCGTTTCAGAACGCCGGATTCGCCGCGCTTCGAATCAACTACCGCTGCATCGGCAAGAGCAAGGGCACGCGATCGGAAGACGGGTCGGGAGAGATCGGCGACGCGACGATCGCGACGGCGTTCCTCCAGGCGGCCCGGCCCAGGGCGCGGGGCTGCTGGGTCGCGGGCTATTCCTTCGGCGCCTGGGTCGCGCTGCAACTGATCATGCGGCGACCGGAGCTCAGCGGATTCGTCGCGGTGTCCCCGCCGGTGAACCTGTACGACTTCACGTTCCTCTCGCCCTGCCCGGCTTCCGGCCTGATCGTCACGGCCCGTGCCGACAAGACCGTTCCGAAGGCCGAAACCCAGGAACTGGTCAACCGCCTCAAGGAACAGGAGCATACGCGTATCCTGCACAGTCTCGTGCCGCGGGCGAACCACTTCTACGACGAAGGACTCGAGCGGCTCGTGTCCATGGTCACCCGATACCTGAAGCGAACCCTCCGGGCTGCGGCAACTTCATGACGAGCGCGACGCCGGGCGCTGGCCGCCTGGCCCGGTCCCGACCGCGCCCGCGTAAGAAAGCGCATCGCCGGGCGCGTGTCGGCGTCGAGGGCTACCGAAGGCAGCGGTCCCGTTTCTGCGGAAGTCGTCGACGGGCGTTCGGGGTTCGATTCGAACGAGCCGCTTGACGAACTTCTTGCGGACCGCGCCCCGGCAACTCCGGGTTTCGGGCGGTCCCGGCGCCGAGAGCGAGGAAGAGAGACGTCCGGAACGGCTCGACGGAACGCTTGGGCTCTCCCGGCCGGCCCTACGGGCGGACGCCGTCTCCGCTGCCCGTTCGGCTGCGACCGGGGGTCGCCTCGGAGGGTGTCCCTGCGTCTCACGTCGACGGCGACTTCGACGGACCTCCGGGCACCGCGCCGGGAGCGCCCGGGTCCTGAAGGGAGCCGGTCCGCGCTTCGCCGACCCGGCGTCGCGGGCGCCGGTCCTACGTCGGCAGGAGGGTCCTGCCCGGCACGGGCGAGGGAGCCGCCACGCCGGCCCCGCGTCAGCGATGCAGATGCAAGCGCATTTCCATGTCGACGCGAGTGTCGGATTCCGCGCCTGAGCGGTGGCCGACCGCCATCGCGGCGTCTACGCCGTTCCGGGCGAAGCCTACGCCCGCCCGGTAGCGCTGGATGCGAGGTTCGCCGCTGAAGGCCAATTCGGCGAACGGCGTCACCAACCCGCCGTAAGCCGCCAATCCGTAACCGGCGCGGGCGTTCAACGACAGGGGCTGCGGCGCGTCAGGGTCGCGCCGCTCGTCGAACACCCATTCGCGCGTGAGCGCACCGTCCTGCTGCTGCCCCCATTCCGGGCCGATGGCGAGCGACAGGCCGCGCCCGTCCGCGCGCGGCGCCAGCCGTACTTCCAGGCTTGCGCCCCACTCCCCCGCGCCGTCTTCGGAGTGCAACGCAAGCCAGTGACCGGACGCGTCGAGGCCGAATCGCCCGCCCGGCGCCGACAGCCGTACGCCGCCCGATACTTCCATGCCGGCTCCCGTCACCCCGTCGCCGCCGTCCTGGCGCACTGCCAGCGCGCCTCGCGTCCGAGACCTCCAGCCCGATCCGGAAGAAAGCGGGAAGCCGTCATGCTCGACTTCCATACCGGCGCGCAGGCGCCAGGCCTTCGCAGTCAGACCGTCGATCGCGCTTCCGGTCGAGCCGTCCGTCTCGATCTGCGCAAGGCTCGCGCCTGCCAGCGCCGACAGCGCGAATCCGTTCCTGCGAGCCAGCGGCAGGCGGCCGCTCACCGAGCCTGCCAGCATCGTCAGATCCGCCCTCTCCGCTTCGCCGTCGAAGCGCCGGTGATCCGTGTCGCCCGTTCCTGCGCCCAGCACCAGCCGCACCGCGCCGCCGTCGTTCGACCGTACCTGAAGGTACGGCCAGACCGCCGTCAGCGACGTCTCGAGGCGGCCCTCGAACTCGTCCAGCCGATAGTCGGCCTCCCCCTCGCCGTGCGACGCCGCGACGCCGGCCATGAGCCGCTCGTTCAGACGCGCGTCCACGCCGAGCCATCCGGTCATCTCCTTGCCGTCCCAACGGTCGGCGCTCTTGCGGCCCTCGAAAGCACGCCGGTCGCCCCGGCCCCAGAGCGTCCAGTGCGGTCCGCCCGTAGCCCAGTCCTCGCCCGCGAGCGACAGCGCGAACGCGCTGCCCCGAAGCGGGTCTTCGACGCCGACCCCGTTTGACGGGTCGTCGAGCCACCGCCCGATCCTGTCGCCTGCGTCGGCGTCGGCAAACCAGGAATCGGCCGCTGAGCCCGTCCCCGCCGACGCGCCAGGGGAGCCGCCGATCTGCCGACCGGCCAGCGTCAGGGATCGCGACCCCGGCGCCGACTCGAAGCGCTGCGCGATGGTATCCGCCGCGCCGGAGACGGTAGCCTGCGCCACCGCCGCCAGCGTCCGCTTCAACACCCGTCGCTCTTCCTCCGCCGACGGCGCCGGCTCGGGCGTCGCAGTCGCCACGCCCGACGCCGCTCCTTCGCCGCCGTAGCCGACGGCGCGTACGCGGAAACTGAACGCGACGTCGCCTTCGAGACCGAGGACCGTATGACTCCTCGTCGTCGCGTCGCTGCCCGGGACCTCCGTCCATGCGACGTCGGCGAACGCGTTCGCGTCCACCCTGCCCTGGAGCGTCTGGTATTGCCATTTCCCGACGCTGGCGTCGGCTGCGTCGAGCCTCCACGACAGGAGGACCCTCTTCGTGCCCGGCGTGGCGGTCAGCGTCGCCGCCGCAGGCGCGTCCGCCGGCGTCGCGAATTCTTCGTCGCTCTCCTCGCCGTAGAGGTCGCCCGGGTTTCCTGTCGCCACGGCGCGAATCCGATAGCCATGGGTCTCGCCGTTCGTGAGCCTGGTGCGTACGTGCTCCAGAGTGCCTGCCCCGGCGTTTGCGGTAACCGCGATTTCGCTCCAGGCCCCCCACTCACCGTCGCCGACCTTCTCCCGAATCTGCCATTTGGCGATCCCCGCAGGGTCGTCCGACTGATCGTTCCAGATCAGCTTGACTGTCGCGTTGCCTGGCTCGAGACGAAACCCTTGCGGCTTGCCCGGCGCCACGTTCGGCGTCGCCGACGCCTGGCCGGAGGGCGGACTCGCGCCGCCTACGGTCGCGGCGCGTATCTCGAAGGTGTAGGCGGTGCCGTTGACGAGCCCGGTCACGGCGTAGCTCGTGGCGGTCGCGACGTTCTCCGTTATGTCCATTCGCTTCCAGTCCTCGAACTCGCCTGTCGTCTTCTGGCGATACTCGTATCGGACGATGTGGGGATTGGCGGGGCTGGGCGCGGTCCAGGACAGCGTCGCCCGCATGCTGCCCGCCCCTGCCGCGAGACCGGTCGGGGCGGCCGGCGGGGCAGCCGGCGTCGCCTGTCTCGCATCGCTCGCCGTGCCGTTCACGCCGCCGGTCGTCACGGCGCGAATCTGGAACTCGAACGTAGTGCCGTTGGCGAGTCCGGTTGCGACGGCGTAGGACGTCATGGCCGCGGGGCTCACGCCGTCCGAAACCGGAATGTCGGTCCACGCGCTCCAGTTCTGGTCGCCGCTCGCCCTTTGCCGGTACTGCCACTTGCCAATTCCGGCAGCGTCGCCCGACTGGTCGGCCCAAACCAGTTCGACCCGCGCGTCACCCGGGTTGAGCGCGACCCATGCGGGCTTGCCGGGCATCATGTCCGGCGTAACGGTCGCTTCGGAGGAAGGCGCATCTTTGTAGCCCGCAGTGACGGCTCGAAGCCTGAACGTGTAAACGGTGCGGTTGGTCAACCCGGCGACGGTGTAGCGGAGGACGTTCGAGCCGACCGCCCCAGTCGCCTGGAACGGAATCCAGGCGCCGTACTCGCCGTCCGTCTTTTGTGCGTATTCGTACCCTGTGATGTTGTCGTTCTCGGGGTCCGTCCAGCGAAGCGTCGCTTGTCCGTTTCCCGGATCTGCCGCAAAGTTTGCGGGCGCCGGAGGTCGCGTGTGCGGCGTGGCTTTGGTCGTTTCGGACGACGCGGTCCCCTCGACGGTCCCGTTCAACGCGCGAACCTGGCAGATATAGGGCGTGCCGTCGGTCAGCCCCGAGATCGTAACGACCCTGTTGTTGCCGTTGTCGGGGTCCGCGGCGTCGACTGCGCCTGCCCACGTTCCGAATTCGCCGTTCTCCGTCCGGCACCGGGCCTGCCAGGAGGTGGCGTTCGCCAGGGTCGGCACGGTGACGCGAATCAATTGACGACCGGGAACGACGTCGAGGATCGTCGGTCTCGCCGGCGCCGCTTTCGGTGTCGCAGTGACGATGTCCGATTCGGCGCCGTCGAAGCCGACGCCGATCGCTCGAATCTGGAATTCGTACGTCGTCCCGTTCGCGAGCCCGGCGGCGACGGTATACGCCGTGGTGGTGTTGTCGCTGTTCGAAATGTCGGTCCAGCTACCCCAGGAAGCCGAGCCGCTCGGCCGTTGCCGGTATTGCCAACTGTCCGCGTTCGCGTCGCCGGACTGGTCGTCCCACGTCAGCGTGACCTGTGCGTCCCCTGCGGTCGCGGCGAGACTGTCCGGCTTGCCGGGCGACGATCTCGTCGTAAAGGTGAGCTTCTGCGTGCCGAAAACAAACTCGACGTGAAAATCCGTGTCGCCCAGCAGTTCCTGAAGGGACTTTTCGTAGGTTACGCGCTCGTCGGAATAACTGGCGGTACCGCTTTCCACATGGGCGTTGTCGAAACCGATTTCCCAATCGGAATTGCTTCCTCCCCCCTTGTACTGTACCGATATTCTGAAATCGCCTGCGAAGCTCCCCAAATTGGACTGTGCCGTCGTCCTTCCGCCGTACGAAACCAGGGCCCGGCGATCGAGAGCGATCGCTGGCGGAGCGTACGGAAGGGAATTGCCTCCCGTGGCTACGACCCAGGTGGAAATGCCTCCGCTCAACGGAACCTCAAGTCCAATTATGTTGTTCGCGACCCGAGTCAGGCTCGCGGTATATCCCGACAAGTCGAAACTGCCGGACGCTTCGGCGGCAGACTTGCCGCTTCCGGTGTCGAGGAACCGGACAACGATGTCCGCCTCGGCCTTCGGAACCGCGAAGAAGGCCGAAACGACGCAAAGCGCAGCGACGACCCGGATACGCAAAGACGCGCTCCGCGCCGTGCAGACCGTCACGGAGTCGCCGGAGGACGCCGCTAGAGCCGACCGTAAACGCCGCACGGACGGTGCCGCGAGCGACCGCCCGGCGGCTACGCCCAGGGCGCGGCGGGCGACGGATGCGAGTGCTGGCGTAAGGACGCCGTCGGCGCAACAAAGCCGAAATAGAGTCTTGACGAACACTGCTCGAGTTCCCTTCATCCAAAAGGTGTCTTTTTTCGACTGACCGTAGCGGGTTTTCGAACCGCATTCAATCGGAAACGCGAAGTCGCGGTAGAGTTTTGGAAGGAGACTTCGAACGGGTATTCGACAACGCCTGTCGATGTCCGCCGCGACCGTCATTCTCGGTACCGGGCCTTCAAGCCGTCGGCGTCGATCGCGAAGCGATGCGGCCCTTCGTCGGGCAGACCGTCCGCTAAGACGACAGGGCCCGACGATTTCTGCGGGGTATCACGGTTCGGTTCGTCCCCCGGGTCATGACGCGTCGCCCGGCAATCGGTCTCGGCCGCGAGCCCGGCTTCGGGACCGCGAGGGTCGCGGGCGGGTCGTCATCGCTCCCGCCGCCCGGCGGCCTCTCCGCCCCAACACGCTTGCGCGACGGCGTGGGCACCCGCACCGGGCAGAACGGCGTCCCGCCGAAGATGGGCCGGAACGCGTGGGAAGACGACGTGCGCCTGTCCGCAACGCTCCCGCGTGCAAACGCCCGATCGAACGCTTCGAGGACGAGACGCCAGAGCGGAGGCCGTGCCCGGCGCATTGCCGGGTTTGGAGAAGGCGAGAGTCTCAGGCCGGTCGCGCAATGCGGCCGGCGACGGCCGGCGCCGAGCATCCCGTCGTAGCCGGAGCGCTGATCGCGAGTCCCGTTCGGGCTCGCATGCCGAGATACGCAAATGCCCAGGCTTCGAGCAAGTCGCCGTCCCACCCGACGGATTCGACCGGCCGGACCGGCAGCGCAAGGGCTCGTCGCAGCCCTTCCACGATCGCCGGATTCAGGCGTCCGCCGCCCGTCACCAGCCACAACTTCGGCTCGGTATCCAGCCACTGCAGTGCGAGGACCGCCGACGCCACGGTAAACGCGACGAGCGTCGCGGCGCCGTCGGCAG
Source organism: Rhodobacterales bacterium (assembly GCA_965221505.1). Lineage (GTDB taxonomy): Bacteria > Pseudomonadota > Alphaproteobacteria > Rhodobacterales > CAZPXZ01 > CAZPXZ01. The sequence goes on along the minus strand of CBDCSI010000001.1, from coordinate 1,786,412 downwards.
CCGACAACCCGCGCACTCCGTCGAGCGAAAACGCGCTCCTGTCGAGGGACTTCGGCGGCGGCAGGCGGAAGAACGGTTCGTCGAGAAACGTCGCCAGCGCGTCGACGTTCGCCGTGCCGCGCCGGGCCAGCGCGCCGTCCCGGTCGAACGCTCCCGAACCGTGCGACTCCGCCCACTCGTCCAGCAGGGCGCAGCCGGGACCGGTGTCGAACGCCGCGAGCGCGCCCGGAGCGTCCGGCTCCCGCACGGCGGGATCGACGAACGTGACGTTCGCGACGCCTCCGAGGTTCAGGAAGGCAACCGGCGCGACCAGTCCGGCCGATCGTGCGAGCGCGTGGTGAAAGAACGGCGCAAGCGGGGCTCCCTGTCCGCCCGCTTCCAGATCCGCATGCCGCATGCCGTACGCTACCGGCAGGCCCGACTCCCGCGCAAGCCGCAGAGGATTCCCGACCTGCAGCGTGAATCCCTCCTCCGGGCGATGCAGCAACGTCTGGCCGTGATAGCCGACGAGCGACGGCTTCGGGCCGGCGGCCCGAAGAAATTCCCGGACGGCGCGCAGATGCGCCTCCGTTGCGGCCGCATCCGCCCGGCGGACCGCCTCCGGCCAGCGCTCCGGGTCCCGCAGCGCCTGCGTCTCGCTGCCGAGCGCCGCGCGGGTGCCCGCGCGAATCGCGTCCCGCTCGACGTCCCGATAGGGAAACACCCGGCCTGGCCCGGGCGCCACGCATTCTCCGCCGTCGGTCCGCAGCAGGGCGACGTCCACCCCGTCCAGGGAGGTGCCGCTCATCTGGCCGAGCACCCATTCGCCCATCGCTTCCCGCCTCCCGCGCACGAACTCTCGTCCTGCCGTCCCGCGCCCTCCCGCAATAAAGCGGGCTATAGTCGCAATCGCCGGGTCCGCCCGGCGCCTTTGCCTCCATTCGCGACACGGGAGCACGCGGTACATGACGCGCTACAAGTCCGAGTTTCTGGACGTACTCGACGACCGGGGATTGATCGAGAACGGAACCGACCTATCGGCGCTCGACAACCTCCTGCGTCAGGAGACGGTCACCGGTTATATCGGCTTCGACTGCACCGCGCCCAGCCTGCATGCGGGTCACTTGGTACAGATCTTCATGCTCCGCTGGCTGCAGCAGACCGGACACAAGCCGATCGTTCTGCTCGGCAGCGGAACGACCCGCATCGGAGACCCCTCGGGCCGGGACAAGACGCGCCAACTCCTGGACAAGGGCACCATCGCCAGCAACCGGGCCGGAATTCGGAAGGTGTTCGAGGGGCTCCTGTCCTTCGGGGACGGGCCCGCCGACGCGGTGCTTGCGGACAACGCGGCGTGGCTGGAGAGCCTCGGCCTGATCGACTTCCTGCGCGATTACGGCCGGCACTTCTCCGTGGGGCGAATGCTGAGCTTCGACCACGTCCGCAGCCGCCTCGACCAGCAAATGCACCTGTCCTTCCTGGAGTTCAACTACATGGTGCTGCAGGCCTACGACTTCATGGAGCTGGCGAGGCGTTACGGATGCCGGTTGCAGATGGGCGGGTCGGAGCAATGGGGCAACATCGTCAACGGAGTCGATCTTACGCGTCGGGTCGCCGACCTGACCGTGTTCGGTCTCACCTCCCCTCTCCTCACCACCGCGAGCGGGGCGAAAATGGGCAAGACCGCCGAGGGCGCCGTCTGGCTGGACGCGGATCTCCGGTCGCCCTACGAATTCTGGCAGTACTGGCGCAACGCCGCGGACGGAGACGTCGGACCCTTCCTTCGCCTCTTCACGGCGCTCCCGAAACCCGAAATCGAACGGCTCGAGGCCCTCGGCGGCGCGGAAGTCAACGAGGCGAAGGTCGCCCTCGCAGACGAGGTGACGACGCTGGTGCACGGACGCGAAGCGGCCGACGCGGCGCGGAACACCGCTCGGCACGCGTTCGAGGGCGGAGAAGTCGCCGAGGGACTGCCGACGATCGCGCTGAGCGAAGACCGGGTCGCGGCCGGCGTCACTCTGGGTCAGTTGTTCGTCCTCGCCGGCCTCGCCGGTTCGGGCAAGGAGGCCAAGCGACTGTTCCGGGAAGGCGGAGCGCGCGTTTCGGGCCAGACGGTTTCGGATCCGTCCGCGCGTCTCGACAGCGACTCGCTCGGCGACACGCCCCTCCAGATCTCCGCCGGGCGAAAACGCCACGCGTTGATTCGAATCGAATAGGCGAGCTTCGCGCGCCCGTCGCGTCGGTCGAGGATCGCGGGACGATCCGCTACGGATCGGAGGCCGGCCCGTCGCCGACGGGATTTTGCCGGTACCGCAGTTGCGGCAGCAAGGGAATCAGCAGGTCGAGAGGAGAGCCGTCCACGGTCGGATCGTCCGCAGGACCCCGGATGGCGAACCCCACCCCGATGATGCCCTTGCCGTCGGGTCCCTTGACGACGTTGCCGATGATCGGCAGGTCGCCCAGTGCGCGGCTGACGAACCGAAGCGGCGTTCCGTAACCGATCAGGTCGACCTCGTCCGCCGCACGGTCGTACTCCCCCTTGAACGCGACCGCGACGGTGGGGCTCTCGACCGAACCCCTGGAAATCCGCATCAGCTCCCCGTCTTCCGCCACGGTGAGCGTGACCGAGTTCATCTGGAAATTGCCGGTAAGGACGTATTCGATCAGTCCGACCCCGGATATGAAGGCGAGCAGCTTGCCGACGAGCGGCGCGGACCGAACGCGCAGGTTGGATATCTGGACGAGATAGCTCGGTCGGTCGCCGGAATCCGGCGACGCAAGCGGAATGACCCGCATCGATCCGCCTTCCGCTCGCGAAGTGATGCCCAGCGCACTCAGTACGCTGCCGGCGTCGTCGAGCGAAATCACGTAGCGATTCTCGCCTTCCGGCGTCTGGGAGATCAGGATTTCCGCCGGAACCAGGCCGAGCGCGAGGCCCTGAATCGACCCGGCGATTCCTCCGCCCTGCGCGTATACCTGTCCGCTCGCGTCCTCGAGCCACAGGTCTTCCCTCACCTGCAACCGGCGAACGTTGATCCGAAGCTCGACCTCGTCCTCGTTGTCCGCGTCGACCCCTTCGCCCGGTCCCGATTCCCGCGCTTCGGCAAGCCGTGGGCTGCCGCTCACGTCGAGGACGTCTCCCACCAGATCGGCCCGGACGCGGCCGTCGCCCAGAATTCCCAACTCCAGCGAAAATCGGCTCGAATCGCGAACCCGAAGCTCTGCCGACCACGCCTGTTCGGTCGCTTCGTCGGTGGGGTCCGTCTCCTCGCCCAAAAAGTCCAGGCCGCCGAACGCCCCGGAGAAACTCCGCAGCCGAAAGCGGCCGTCGGCGAGCGCGCCGTCCGTCCTGAGGTGAGCGCCGGCGCCCGCTTCCTCCTGAACGCCCAGCACGTCGAGTCCCGCCCGGGCGGAATCGATTCGAGTCGAGGAAAGGTCGATGCGCACGGCGACGTCGGTCGGACCCTCCTCGCGGTACCGGATTCCGGCCGACACCGGAAGCGGCGCCTCGCCTAGCAGCGGGAGGCCAATCTCGCGCAATACCCCCGCGTCGACGGTCCCTTCGAGCGGAACCTGCCAGCTTCCGTCCTGACCGGCGACGGGACTGCCGCGCAATCGCATCCTGGGCAGCCGGAGGGCAAACGTCGACAACGACGTTCCGTCGCGCCCCGAGATACCCGAGACACGCAGGCTTCCCGCTTCCGCCTCCGACTTAAGACGAGCGTCCGCCAGCGTTACCGCGCCGCCCACGAGATCCAATTCCGCCTCCCATCGAGCTCCGTCCGCGTCCGAGGTCGCTTCCAGGACATAGGGAATCGACCGGGCAGAAAACGCGCGCCGGGCGAACCCCGGCGGTTCCGCCGTTCCCGACACGCGCCAGACCTGCGTCCCGTCGGAGCCTTCCGCCGACCCGGAGCGACGGAGATCGAACGACACGGCCGTTCCGTCGGCCCGGAACTCGCCGGACGCGGCGGCGCCGCCGGCGCCGAATTCGGCACGGACGCGACCCTGCTCGACGGCAATGCCGACGGCGTCCGCCGGAATGGAGAGCGCATGCAGTTCGGTTCTGAGTTGCCAGTCCGAAACCGCGACGGAGGCTCCGAGTTCGAGCTCCAGGCTTCCCGCAAACTCGATCCGCCCGGACGCCTCGCCCAGCATCCCGAGCGCGTCCGGAGCGTCGGCACGCAGGACGCCTCCGACTGCGCGCGCAAAATCGGAAACGTCGCCCTCGCCCTCCAGAAACGTCGAGGCTCGCACGGCGTCGGCCGACACGTCGCCGATGTCGAACACGCCCCGAACCGACGATTCTCCCCGGCCCTCTTCCGACCAGAACCCTCGGTCGAGGACCACCCGGAACCGGTTGTCGACCAGCGTGGCGCTTCCCGCGGCAGCGCGAATCCCTGCGATGCCCTCGACCGGGGCGAATGCCGCGTCGCTGAAGTCGAGTCGTCCGCGAATCTCCCGATCCGGCCCGGTTCCCTCGGCTTCCAGGCCGACGGTCAGGCTTCCGGACCGCACGTTCTTCCGGAACCAGCTCCGCGTCCGGGCCGCGATTTCGGGCGGCCAGATCGCGGCGATTCGGGATGCGGAAGCGGGCCCGAGCTCGGCGCTGCCGGTCACCGATTCGAGCGGGTCGGCAAGCGCCAGGGAAACCTCCTCCAGACGGACCGGGCTGCCGTCGACTTCCGCCGCCGCCTGCCCGACCCGGATCCGGTACGCGCTCGGGTCGTACAGAAAATCGCCTTGGAGACCCGAGATCACGTAGGCGGCGCGATCCGAGGCCCCTTCCCCCTCGGAGTCGTTCCCCGACTCCCCTGCGCTCCGCAACGTCGCTTCTCCGTGCCGGATCTGACCGCGGAATCCCTCCTCGTCGACGGTCCATTCGTCGAGGCGGGCGTTTCCCTGCAGCGTGCCCCGGTCGGTGCGCGCCGAAAGGGACGAAAATTCGAGCCGACTGCCGTCGGCCTCGGCCGAGAACTCCGCTTCGCCCTGCAGTCGTCCGAGCGGAGACCCGTCGGAGGCGAACTCCACGAAACCGAGGATCCTTCCCGGACTCCCGGCCGCCAATTCGACGACCGCGTCGCCGGCGGCTTCGTACCGGACCGCGTCGATCGCCAGGTCGCTCAGCCGGAGAGTCTTCGATTCGGCGTCGTACAGGAAGAGCCCTTCGGCTCGACGTACCCCCGATTCGCTTGCGACGGACGAATCGCCCCGCTCCAGCAACACCTCTCCCTCGACCGTGCGGGGCCGGAACTCCTCGTCCAGCGCAATCTGTGCGCTTCCGAAGACGGCGAGATCCGCAATGCGTTGCAGGCCCTGACCGCTCTCGACTCGCGCCGAAACCAGTTTTCGAACCGAAACTCCGCCGATCGCCACCGCGACCTCCGGCGGCAGCCCCGCTCCCCAGTCGGCCCGGAGTTCGATCCAGCCCTGCTCGCCTTCGTTGCCGACGCTCGCGGACAGTTCGAGCGCGCCGACGCCCTGCGCCACGGAGACGTCGATCGCAGAGTCGACAAGGTCCCACGCGGGAAGCGAGGGCGCGAGGAGAACGCCGAGCCGTGCGCTCCGGACCGCCAAAGTCCCCGGCGTCGACGCGCCCGCGCCGCCCGCGAGCGGCAGCGTACTGAGCGGAAACGCTCGGCTCCGGTCTTCCGTCACCAGCGCGGGTCCGTCGCGAGCCGTGACGTCTACGAAGGCGGAGAGGCCGTCGATCGTCAGCGCCTCCGGGACGACTTGCCCGGCGAAAAGGTCCTGCAGGGAGAACCCGATACTGACGGACTCGGCGGCGGCGACCGGAACGCCGTCTTCCAGCTCGAGTCTGAGGCCTGCGAGGTCGAGGCCGAATCGGCGCTCGCGCCAGATCCAGACCGGGCGAATGTCGTCGACGGCCAGCCGACCGACGGGCAACCGCGCGTTCGCACTCTCGACGGCGACGCGCCCGATCGACTCCACGACATGGCCTGCCACGAGCATGCCGAAGAACGTCAGGGTCGAAATCAGGAGTGCGACTGCGAAGACGGCGGAAAGGATCCGTCGGCGACGGCCCGGCTTTCGGCGTCCCGTGTCGGAGGCGGTCGCGTCGCCGTCCCGGCGCGCCGGAGCCTCCCCGTCTCTGTTCATCGGCCTCGACCCGGATGCTGCCGATCTCCGTTGGCCGTCAGGGCCCGGATTGCGATGGGACGATGATGGCGACTGGACGGGCACCCGGCAAGCTCAATTCCGTTCGGGGCGGCCAGCGGAACGAAGCCGAAAGCGGAACAAGTCGCGACGCTCGGGTGCGACAGGATCCGAGACGGCGCGGAACGACGCAGGATTCCGCGCCGGCGTCTTCCCGCTCCGTCGAGTCCGATCGGCGCGGTTCCCTTTCGAGCCTCACGCCCGTGCCATCGCGCGGCGGGCGATTAGGGGAAAGAGCGCGTCCGACCGAATCGGAACGGAGCGGCCGGTCCGGCGTGCCGCCGCGCGAAGGGAAGGCGAAGCCCGGACGCTATCCGGAGCGAGGCGGAGAGACGCCGGAACGGATCCCTGCCTGCACCGATACGCCCGACTCCTTCAAAGTACGGTCGCGGGCGGACGGACCCCTGACGACCCGAGAGCCGCGCAACGGCGTTTGCAGGAGGAATCTCTCTCCCGGCCGTCCGAGGTGAAGGCGGACGAGGCGCCCCGTGTCCGGCGAGACCGATTCCCGACGCGGCTCGGAACCGGGACTTCCGTCGCAGGAGCGGCGGGGCGAATCGGCGCGACTCCGTCGATCCGCCGGTTCGCGACCTATGCCGGTCCACGAATCCTCAAAGGCGGCGCCCGCGAATCCCTAGCGCCCCGCCGGGGACGCGCCCGCTACGGGGCTTCGTCCAGGCGACGGAGTCCTGTCGGTCGAACGGGGCGGCGAAGCCGTGCGCTAGTGCGCCAGCGCGGCCGCGCGCGACTCGTGGATCGCGAGAATCTGATCGAACCCGCTGATTTTCAGGACTTCGAGAATGTTCTCGGGCGGTCCGCAGATATCCAGCGTACCGTCCTGGGAGCCCATGGTCTTCGCGAGGGAAAGGATTACGCGAAGCCCGGCACTGCTGATGTAGGTCATCTGGGAGAAGTCCACCAGCAGACGCTGGTCTTCGGCCTCGAGCGCCGCCAGCAGCGCGGCAGAGAAATCCCCGGCGTTCAAGCCGTCGATCCGCCCTTTCGGCGTCGCGACCAGCGTGTGTCCGTCACGATCAATGTCCATATCCATCTGGGGCACTCTCCTCGATCCAGCCACGTCCGGCACGCCCGAACCGCTCTAGTGCGGTTTCATACCAGACCCGGCGTCAATTGGCAACAATTGCCGGCCGGCGCAACCCGCCCGTTCGCGGGACCCGCCGCGCTCCCGTACCAGGCGTACTCCGCGCGCGTTCGAACGCGGTCTCCGGCGAAGCCGCCGTCCGCCCCGAACGGCCCCGGTTTCGGAACCCCCTCGCGCCCGGGGGTCGAGACGGGTGCGCAAGCGAGTGCGCAGGGTATAATGCCGCCTGCCGCCGGAGAGTGCGGCGGTTCGCCGTGAGTCGCGAGGAGCGCGGAACGAACGGAACGGATATGTACGAGGCAGGCACATGGCGATCGGCGTGATTTCCACATCAGCGCGCACCGCTGCGATTCCGAGGGGAAAATTCTCCGATCCCTGGGTCACCGCTACGGGCGAATCGCGCGCCGAGGTCGATCTCGTCGGGGTGGAGACCCTTTGGTTCAACACCGGCACGCGCTGCAACATCGAGTGTCCAAACTGCTATATCAAGTCCAGTCCGACCAACGACGCGCTCGTCTACATGCGAAACGACGAAGTCGAATCGTACCTTCGGGAAGTTCGCCAGCTCGGCTGGCCGACGAAGGAAATCGGGTTCACCGGAGGGGAGCCCTTCATGAACCCCGACATCGTGCAGATGCTGGCGGCGTCGCTCGATGCGGGGTTCCGGGCGCTGGTCCTGACCAACGCCATGAGACCCATGATGCGGCCCCGCGTCCAGCGCGGATTGCTGGAATTGCTCGGCCGGCACGGGCATCGCCTGCGCGTTCGCGTATCGGTCGACCACTACTCCGCGGAGCTGCACGACCGCGAACGGGGAGAAGGGAGCTTTGCCGTCACTCTCAAGGGAATGCGCTGGTTGTCCGAGAACGGCTTCCTGATGGAGGCAGCCGGACGGTCGATGTGGGAGGAGACCGAGGACGAGGCGCGGGCCGGATTCGCGGAGCTGTTCCGGCAGCAGGGATTCGACATCGACGCCCACGATCCCGTCTCCTGCGTCATCTTCCCGGAAATGGACGAGACGGCGGACGTTCCGGAGATCACGGAGGCATGCTGGGGCCTGCTGGGGGTGAACCCGGCGGACGTCATGTGCGCCACGTCGAGGATGGTGATCAAGCGACGCGGAGCGAGCCGGCCGTCGGTCGTGGCGTGTACCCTGATTACCGAAGACGCCGAGTTCGAGCTCGGCGCGCGGCTGGCGGATTCGGTCCGTCCGGTCCGTCTGAACCACCCGCATTGCTCCAAATTCTGCGTTCTCGGAGGAGCCAATTGCTCGGCCGCCCGGGACGGGTGAGCGCGAAGCCGCCGGCGACCGGATAGCGCCGCGAGCCGGGACCGCCCGGTCGCCGTCGAACGCGTCCCTCCTCGCCGAGACCACGACCCTCCTGTCCCGAACGCCGAGCGGCCGCTGGCCGCCCCGCGCCGGTGCGCGCGCGGAAGCGGGCGACCCGGCGGCTTCGGCTTCCGGAGGGAGACGCGTCGCGCCCGCAGCCGACGTCAGCCGGCGCACGCGTCGACAAGTACGCGTTCGACGACGTCCCAAGCGGGATCGGAGCAGACGAACGCGCGGCCGATCTCTCGGAACAGGATCAGCGCGACGTGCCCGAGCCGTGACTTCTTGTCGTACGCCATGAACTCCAGCAGTCTCGCCGGGTCGAACGGCGCGCCGGGCAGCGATCCGGGGCGGGTGGGCAGGCCCCGGGCCGCGAGATGGCCGCGCACCTCCTCCGCGAGATTCGCGCGGCAAAGATCCATGCGCACGGAGACTTCCGCCGCGAGCGCGAGTCCGACCGAGACCGCGAATCCGTGCGGAAGCGCTCCGGTCTGCCCCTCCGCCGCCTCCAGGGCGTGTGCGAAGGTATGGCCCAGATTGAGCAGCGCGCGGTCGCCGGCCTCCCTCTCGTCCCCGGCGACGATTCCGGCCTTGATCTGGATGGCGCGGCGAATGCCGGTAATTCTCGCGAATCGCCCGCCTTCGAGCAGCGACTCGCCGTGGTTCTCGAGCCACCGTACGAGGCTGCGGTCGCCCAGCAGCCCCGCCTTGTAGAGTTCCGCATAGCCCGCGCGAAGTTCGGTCGACGGAAGCGAGCGAAGGACGTCCACGTCGGCGAGAACGCATTCGGGTTGGTGAAACGAGCCGATGAGGTTCTTTCCATGCGGCGCGTTGATCCCGGTCTTGCCCCCGATCGAGCTGTCGACCTGCGCCAGGAGCGTGGTCGGCGCGTGGATCAGTCTCACGCCCCGATAGAGGGTCGCCGCCGCGAACCCGGCCAGATCGCCCACGCAGCCGCCGCCGAGGGCGACGATCGCGCCGTCCCGGCCGATCTTCTCGGACAAGAGCTCCCGTTGCAGCTCGGCGTAACGAAAGAGCGTCTTGGCCGCTTCGCCGACCGGAACGAGAACCAGGCTTGCCGTCAGACCCTCTTCGCGGAGCGACTCGATCAAGGCTTCGGCATACAGTTCCGCCGTGGTCGCGTCGCTGACCACGGCGATTCTCCCGCCGGCGACGTGATGCGACACCAGCGCGCCGGCACGGGCAAGCAGGCCGCTGTCGACGTGAACCGGGTAGCTTCTCGGCCCGAGGTCGACGAAGAACGGATCGGTCATGGGAGCGGCGCCGTCGTCAGGCGGCTTCGGTGCCGAGTACGCCGTGCCGGACGAGAAGCCGGACGACCAGGTCCACGGTCTCCTCGCGCGGTCGGTCGGCGCAATCCAGCACCATGTCCGCGTCCGCGTAGACCGGATACCGCTCTTCCATCAGTTGCGCCAGCTTGCCCTCGATATCCTGACCTGCCAGCAGCGGCCGTTCGTCGCTGGCGGAGCAACGCCGTGCCAGAAGGTCCAGGTCTGCGCGAAGCCACAGGGTGGCGGCGGATCGCTTCAGCCGGCGCCTCGTGTCTTCCTGCAAGAACGCGCCGCCTCCGGTGGCGAGAATCGACGGCCCTTCGGCAAGGGCTTGCGCCACGGCGCTTCGCTCCATTTCCCGGAACGCCCCTTCGCCGCGAGACGCGAAAATCTCGGCGACGGTCATTTCCGCCGCCTCCTCGACGCGCCGATCGCTATCCGCGAACGGAACTCCGAGCCGGTGCGCCAGTCGCCTGCCGATGGCGGATTTTCCGCAGCCCATCAGGCCCACGATCGCGACCGTCTTCCGCAAGACGTATGCCGCATCCCCGACTGCGGGGCCGGTCGGGCGCTTCCCTTCGTCGTCCATTCGGGCTACCCGTACCGCTCACTCCGCTGCCGGCGGAGGCTCGCCGCAGTATACCATGGGCGCCTCCCGCGCCCCGATGCGCGCACGGGTCCGATACCTGCACGCAATGTTGCGATGCCGCAGGCGTCGGCTTAGACTCCGGGCAGGGCGGCGGAGCGGTCTTCAGCGTCAGGAAAGTGCCGGGACGGAACCACGGGCGTGCTTAGGGAAAGGCGAAATCGGCCGAGAGGACTCGGCTTGCTCCTGTTGACGTTGGCGCTGGCTGCGATCGTCGCCGGAGGCGCGGCTTTCGTCATGCTCTCGGACTTTCCGCCCGAAACCCGTACGACCGAGAAGATTCTCACGGATGTTTCGATCAAGCCTTAGGGCGATTGCCTTTCTGGCTCTGCCGGTCTGGATTTACCCGCAAGTCGCCCCGGGCCAGCCCCAGACCGCCGTCGACTGGCTGCGGGACGCCGAGCCGTCGCCGGACGCGCTGATCGCGCCGTCGCCGGAGCCCGGCGTCGGCGATTCGTCGGCGCAGCCGCGCAGCGGCGCGCAAGACACGGGCGACGTCGCGTCCGACCTCGCCGCAGCCGTGATCGGCGTCGACCGCCTGCCTCCGCTTGGCCGCGGCGCGTCGCCGGCGATCTGGAACGGATCTTCGCCCGCGGCGATCGCCGAAGCGGCCGAGGGCTCTCGCCCCACCCCGATCCGCACGGCGAATCTCCTCTTGCGCGAACTGCTGTCGACGCCCGTCGATCCGGATACCGCGCCGGTCGCCGCTTCCCGTGCCGACGCGCTCTTGCGCATGGGGGCCGTTCCAGAAGCTCTCGCGACCGCCCATGCCGCAGCGGAGACGGACGCGGCGGCGCTCGACACCGTAACCCGCGCGGCATTGCTGTACGGACACGGCGCCGCGCCGTGCCGGCAGCCGGGCGCTGAGCGCGACGAGATTCGACTGACGGGGTTTGCCGGAGTCTTCTGCGAAGCCTATCTCGGGTCGGCGTCGCTGGCATCCGTTCGGCTCGAAGTCGAACGCGACCTGGGCGAGATCTCGGAGCGGGAAGCGAGTCTCCTGGACGCCATGATTCACCCGGAACTGGCCGAGTTCGCGGCAGCGTCGGGAAGCGACGGAGCGCAGAGCGATTACGCCGCCGGGCTCATGTTGCACCTCGGCCTGCCGGTCCCGGAAGGCTTCGTTCGCGAGGCGCCGGTGCGTCAGATCTGGCGGTTCGTCGAGGATTCCGATTCGCCTTCCCCGCAGCGCCTGCCGGCGATGGCGAGGCTCGAATCCGCGGGTCTTCTGGACACGCCGTCGTTTCGGAGCGCAGTCCTGCACGCGGATCCGGACGGGAGCGACGAATTCGGCGTCTGGACGGCGCTTCTGCTACAGATGGCCGACACTCGGGACGCCGACCTGTTCGGGCGACTCGTCGAAGCCGGACTCAAGCTCGGCCGCCGACAGGCGAGGGAGGCGATGGCCGCCCGACTCCTCTCCCTCCCCGCTCGAGTCAGAACCCCGGGGACGGGCGCCTCCGTCGCGCCCGGAGTCATGCGCCGTACGTTCCTTCTCGCCCAGGATCCGGATACCGCGCTCTTGTGGCTGAGCCTTCCGGCGGCCCCGGAGACCGCGATGCTTTTCTCGATCGCGCTTCCCGATTTCGAGGCGGAGTGGGATCCGGAAGACGAGGCGGACCTGGCTGCGAGGTTTGCGGAAGACGACGACCTGCGGGCCGGGCATATCCTGGCGTCTCTCGAAGCGTTCGGCCTGTCGCGCCGGAGCGAATCGATCGCGTTCGACGACTCTCCGGAGGACGTCGAGGGCGCGAGCGCCGGGGAGACCGCGCTTCTGGCGCTCGGCCGGCTCGAGGCCGCGCCGGTCGCTCCCGGCAGGTTGCGTTCCGTGCTCGGCGCGCTGGACCGGGCCGGCTTTGCCGACCGCGCGCGGCAAATCGCAGTCGAGGTGATTCTCCTTGGTTCATGAAGCCGGAGCGGATTGCGACGCTCGCTGGAAGGATCTGCTGCTTGACGCGATCGCGGCGGAACGGGGCGCCTCCCTCAATACGCTCGCCGCCTACGCGTCCGACCTGGGCGACTTCGGCCGCTACCTGCAGGGAGAGGGCCAGTCGCTCGCCTCGGCCTCGCGCGCCGACATCGAGAATTACCTTCTCGCCATGTCCCGGCGGGGTTACTCTCGCGCGACCCGCTCGAGACGGCTCTCGGCGATTCGAAATCTCTACCGATTCGCCTTCGCGGAGGGCATGCGGGAGGACGATCCTGCGGCCGGCGTCCAGGCCGCCGCCGCGCGTCGCCGACTCCCGGGCACGCTGAGCGTGGAAGACGCGGGGCGGCTCATGGACGCGGCCCGGGCGGAGGCACGGACGGGCGAGCCGTCCCGGATCCGACTCTACTGCCTTCTGGAACTCGCCTACGCCTGCGGGCTTCGGGCGACCGAGCTCGTGTCGCTGACCGAAGAGGCGGTGCGCGGCGATCCGCGCGTGCTCCTGATCCGCGGCAAGGGCGGCCGCGAGCGTATGGTTCCGCTGTCGGAGCCGGCCCGGGAGGCGCTACGGCGGTGGCTGGCGGTACGGGATCCGGAGGACTCCGGGACCGCCGCTTCGCGGTTCCTGTTTCCTTCGCGACGGAGCCGCAGCGGGCACTTCGGACGCGTTCAACTGTTTCGGGAGATCAAGCGCATGGCGCGGGCGGCCGGACTGGACGCGCAAACCGTTTCCCCGCACACGCTGCGGCATGCGTTCGCCACGCATCTGCTTCAGAACGGCGTCGACCTCGTGTCGCTTCAGCGCCTGCTGGGCCACAGCGACTTGTCGACGACCGAAATCTACACGCACGTCATGAGCGAGCGGCTGCGGGAACTGGTCTTCGAGAGACATCCCCTGGCAACGGACGCCCCGAACGTGCGGGACGAGGTTTGATCATGGGTATCGCTTCCCTCGAGATCACGGAATGGACCGCCATTCTCGCCATACCGTTGCTTCTTGCCGCGTCGGCGTTCCTCTCCGGCTCCGAAACGGCGCTCACCGGCGCAAGCCGTCCGCGACTGCATCAAATGTCGAGCGAAGGCTCCGAGCGCGCCTCCCGCGTGCTCCGTCTGCTGGAGCGCGTCGACAATCCGCTCGGCGCGATCCTGATCGGCAACAATCTGGTGAACATCCTCGCAGCCTCCCTTGCCACCTACGTCCTGGTCGGCCGGCTCGGCGACGGCGGCGTACTGGTCGCCACGTTCGGCATGACGGCGCTCATCGTGATCTTCTGCGAAATTGCGCCGAAGACCTACGCCATGTCCGCGCCGAGCGAAACGGCATTGCGCGCTTCGGCGACGATCCGCGTTCTGGTGCTGGTGCTGTTGCCGGTGCTTCGCCTGACGCGCGCCATCACCGTCGGAGTCCTGCGCGTGTTCGGCGCACGGACCGGACCGGCGATGTCGGACCTGGCCGCGCGGGAGGAAATTCGCGGCGCGATCGACCTCGGACATCTCAGCGGAGCGTTCCTCCGGGACCACAGGGACATGATGGTGGCCGCGCTGGACATCGAACACGCGGTGGTCAGCGACGTGATGACCAGCCGCGGCGACGTCGAGATGCTGGACGCCGATCTCGGCCCGGAACCGCTGCTGCAGGCGTGCCTCGACAGCTCGCATTCGAGACTGCCGATCTGGCGCGGCAGCCGCGATTCCATTATCGGCGTCGTACACACGCGGGACCTGTTCCGCGGAATTCACGGATTGCGCCAGGAGAACCGCAGTCAGGAGGGGTTCGACGTCATGGAAATCGCCGTGGAACCCTGGTTCGTCCCGGAAAATCGGTCCCTGGCGGACCAGTTGCGAGCCTTTCAGGCGCGAAAGCTGCAGATCGCGCTGGTCGTGGACGAATTCGGGGACTTCCAGGGCGTCGTCACCCTCGAGGACATCGTCGAGGACATCGTCGGGGACATCGTCGACGAGCACGACGAGGAAACGCCGGGCGTTTCGCCTACCGACGACGGCGCATTCGAGGTGGACGGATCCGTGACCATTCGGGACTTGAATCGGATGCAGCGCTGGCGCCTGCCGGACGAAGACGCGACGACCGTCGCGGGACTGGTCATCCACGAAGCCGGCACCATCCCGTCCGTCGGCCAGGAATTCGACTTTCACGGCTTCCGGTTTCAGGTCCAGCAACGCGAGCGGAACCGGGTGACCCGCCTCCTGGTGCGGCCCCTGCGCCCGCCGGCCGGCGACAAGAACCGCGCGGGCGCGACGACGCAACTCCCGCGCCGGGACGCGAGGGCGGCCTCGCAACGGAAGGAAACGCCGCCCCCGAACGGGTCGTGAGCGCTTCGGCGGCAGGGAGCCCGGCCTTGCGGCCGGTCCCTTGGCGCGGAGGCGACGGCGGCGGGGGTGCGGATCACGGATACAAGCGCGTCACCCGCCAGTCCGACGCCCCGACGTCCTCTCGAACCCAGCGCGCCCGGTCGTGAAGGCGGAACGCCCCGTTCGACCAGAGTTCGATTTCCAGCGGACGGAGGCGAAACCCGCTCCAGTGCGGCGGGCGGGGCGGGCCGGCCGGAAACCGCGCGGCGGCCTTCGCGACCTCCGCCACGAGCGTCGCGCGGGACGCGAGCGGCCGGGACTGCCTCGACGCCCACGCTCCGTAGCGGCTCTGCAGCGGGCGGCTGGCGAAATACGCGTCGGCGTCCGCCTCCGCGACCGGCGACAACGCGCCCCTCGCGCGAACTTGCCTTCCGCTCGACTTCCAGTGCAACGCCAGCGCCGCACGCGGGTTCGCGGCGATTTCCCGCCCCTTCGCGCTTTCGAGATTGGTATAGAAGACCAGCCCGCCCTCCGCGCCGGGCCGGATCTCCTTTACGAGAACCATGCGCACGTTCGGCATTCCGTCCGCTCCTGCGGTGGCCAGCGCCGCGGCGTTCGCGTCCGAGGGTTCGGATTTCCACGCCTCCTCCAGCCAGCGGCAGGCGAGATCGAGAGGATCCCGGTCGGCGTCGAATATGGCGTCAATTCCCATGGTCCCGTCCCGATCGAGCGGCCGTTCCGGTCTCGCCGGCGCGTCGGTCCGCCGGGCGATGCCCGAACCCGCGTTTCCGAGCGCCGCGTCCCGGCCCCGAAGCGACGCGCGCGTCGTGCGGGTAGCGTACACCGCGCACAGGCTGGACGGGAGCGCACGCGCACCGGTCGATTCGCCGGCGCCGGCCCTTTCCGAGACAGCGGAGGCGCACGCCCGACGACAGCGGGTCGCCGTCGCGACGGACGAGAGGGTCGGAGGCCATGCGTCCGGCCGGAGCGTTCGCGGAATTGCCCGCCCCGTCGCCTGCGAAAGGACGATCGCGGAGCCGCGAATTCGGAGGTTTGCCGCTTCGCGGCCCCCCACCCCGGCGCGTCCTCGGGTTCTCCCCCGGCCCCTCCGCGTCCTTCGCCTGAACGCGTGCCGCATTGCAGCGGGCCGACAATCGGCTACGATGTCCGGGCGGCGCGCCTCGTCGGTTCCGGGGCGGGATTCGCCGCTTCGCGCAATTGACGAGGGATCACATGCCCGACGTTCCTCTCTGCATGTCCGGGACGCGCGGCCTCATCATGGGGGTCGCGAACGAGCGCTCGATCGCGTGGGGAGTCGCGCAGGCGTGTCACGCGGCCGGCGCAAGATTGATTTTCGGATACCAGGGCGAGGCGCTGCGCAAGCGCGTGCTGCCGCTCGCGGAACGGGTGGAGGCCGAAGCCGCGATCGTCTGCGACGCCTCTGACTCCGCCAGCCTCGACGCGCTGTTTCGGGAGGTGGCGGACCGCTGGGGCGGGCTCGACTTCCTGTTGCACGCGATCGCCTTCTCGGACAAGGAGGAGTTGAAGGGGCGCTACGTCGACACGACGGAAGCCAATTTCAGCCAGACCATGCTGGTGAGTTGCTATTCCTTCACCGCGGCCGTGCGTCGGGCGTCCGCGTTGATGCCCCAGGGAGGATCCTGCCTGACCCTGACCTATGTCGGGGCCGAACGGGTCATGCCGCACTACAACGTGATGGGGGTCGCGAAGGCCGCGCTCGAGGCGAGCGTTCGCTACCTCGCGGTGGATCTCGGCCGCGCCGGAGTTCGCGTCAACGCGCTCTCGGCGGGGCCGATGAAGACCTTGGCCGCATCCGGAATCGGCGACTTCCGCTACATCCTGAAGTGGAACGAATTGAACTCTCCGCTGCGCAGGAACGTCGCTCAGGACGAAGTGGGGCGTGCGGGCATGTATCTGCTCAGCCCGCTCAGCTCCGGCGTGACCGGCGAGGTTCATCACGTCGACTGCGGCTATAACGTCGTCGGCATGAAGGCGGCGGACGCCCCGGACATCGCCACGGTTTGATCGCCCAGTCTCCGCGCCGCCGGGCCGGATCCGCGCAGCCTATTCGTCGAAGCGCCTCGCGAGCAGGACGGCGTTCATGCCGCCGAACGCGAAATTGTTGGACATCGCGACGTTCACCTCCCGCCGACCCGCCCGATTGGGCGTCACGTCGAGGTCGCAATCCGGGTCTCGCTCCTCGTATCCGATGGTCGGCGGAATGACGCCGTGGAGCAGCGACAGGATCACGGCGCCCATTTCGATCGCGCCGGCGGCGCCGATCGAGTGCCCGTGCATGGACTTCGTCGAAGAGACCGAGAGCCGGTCGGCATGCGCCCCGAAGGCTTCGCGGATGGCCGCGGTCTCGTTCCGGTCGTTGGCGGCCGTCGCGGTGCCGTGGGCGTTGACGTATCCGACGTCCTCGGGAGCGAGTACGGCGTCCTCGAGCGCCAGGACCATCGCGCGACACGCGCCGTCCACGGAGGGCTGGACGATGTCGTTCGCGTCCGCGGTCATCCCGAAGCCGACCAGTTCGCAGAGAATCGGCGCGCCGCGCGCCCGGGCGAGCG
This sequence comes from Rhodobacterales bacterium, assembly GCA_965221505.1. Taxonomy (GTDB): domain Bacteria; phylum Pseudomonadota; class Alphaproteobacteria; order Rhodobacterales; family CAZPXZ01; genus CAZPXZ01. The sequence continues at coordinate 1,769,058 of CBDCSI010000001.1, read as the reverse complement.
AGAGCTCCTCCAGGACCAGCACGGCCGAACCCTCTCCCTGCACCATTCCCGAGCGGTTGCGCGAAAACGGCCGGCAGGCGTCGCGCGACATGACGCGCAGGCTCTCCCAGGCCTTGAGCGGTCCGAGCGCCATTCCCGCTTCCGCCCCGCCCGCCAGCGCCGCGTCCGCGCCTCCGTGCCGGATCAGATGGAACGCCTGCCCGATCGCGTGATTGGACGAAGCGCAGGCCGTGGAGACGCACCAGGCGGGCCCGGTAAGCCCGTGTTCCATGCTGACCAGACACGCGGCGGCGTTGGCCATCGAGCGCGGGATGGTAAGCGGCGGCACGCGTCCGCCGCCGCCGCCGTACAGGAGCCGGTAATTCTCCTCGAGCGTACGGGCCCCGCCCTGCGACGAGCCGATAATGGTGGCCGTGCGCCGCGCCAGCGCGGCGTCGAACACGATCCCGGACGACGAAACGGCCTCCTCGGCCGCCTTCAGGGCGAACCGGGAGAAGCGGTCGAGCAGCGAGTTCCGTATTCGTCCCTGCCCGTTGGTCCAGGCGTCGGAGTCCTTGACCTCGGCCGCGATACAAATCGAGAGGTTCTCTTCCTCGACGCCGGACAGGGGTCCGATACCGCAGTCGCCCCGGCCCAACGCCGCGGCGTGGTCCGGCCACGAATTGCCGAGCGCGGACACGACTCCGAACCCGGTGGCGACCACCCGACGGGACGATACGGAGCGCGAAACGGGCAAGGCGCACACGGTCAGACGGTTCGAACCGGCGGAAGGTCGCAACGCGCGTCGTGCATCATGTCGATCCTGTCCCGAGTTCCCGGTATGGCGTGTGGCGCCTCCAGCAAGACTACCGAGTTTTGGTCCTCGCCGAAAGGCTGCCGTCCGCGCTCGTCACGGGGCGGCGCCTCCCGAGCCCCTCCGGGCGAGCCGGCGGACGGCGCGAAACACGGAGTGAAATTCCTTCCGCTCCAGCGACGCCCACCCCGAGAGGATCGTGCGGGGCTTCACGGTTCCCGCAACCATCGACTTGCCGCCGATCAGACAATACTCGCCGACACGGACATGGTCGCCCACTCCGACCTGCCCGCCGAGGACGCATCCCTCCCCGATCCGGGCGCTGCCGGCGATTCCGACCTGACCGCAGAGCAGGACGTTCGGGCCGATCCGGACGTTGTGTGCGACGTGAACCAGATTGTCGATCTTGACGCCGTCGCCGATCGTCGTGTCGGACAGGGTTCCGCGGTCGATCGCGGTGCAGGCGCCGATCTCTACGTCGTCGCCTACGAGAACGCCGCCGAGCGAATGGATCCGCTCGATCCTCCCGCCCCGGCCCTCGGCTTGCCCCTCTCTTTTCGCCTTCTCGATGCGGTCCCGGTCGGGAAGGTCCATCGCAAAGCCGTCGACCCCGATACAGGCATTGGCGTGAATCACCGACCGATCTCCGATCGTCACGCCCCACCCGACCCGGACGCCCGGATGAAGCAGGCCGTCGGTTCCGATCCGACTGTCCTCGCCGACGGACACGGCGCCCAGAATGCACGCTCCGTCCCCGATACGGGCCCCCTTCCCGATCACCGAGAACGGACCGATGCGGACCCGCGCGCCGATTTCCGCGCCCGAATCGACGATCGCGCTAGGGTGAATGCCCGGCTCGCCGCGGGGTTCCCGGGCGAATGCGCGCGTGATCCCGACCATGGCGCCCTTCGCCTGCGGCACCAGGACCGCTCCTTCGAGGCCGAATGCCTTCCAGTCCGACGAATCGGCGAGGACCGCCGCGCGCGCTCCGCCTTCGGACAGCTTCGGCCTGAGACGCGGGTCGACTGCGACGGCGATATCGCCCGCGTTTCGCGCCTCGTCGGGCGGACAGGGGCGGTCGACCCGCAACTCCGGATCGCCGAGAACCGTGCCGCCGATCAGCCCCGCCAGTTCGCGAAGGGTCAGGGTCGGCACGCGCCGCGTCCGGGACTACGGGCGAACGGCGCCATCGCCTTCCACCAGATACTGGAACGTGGTCAGCTGCTCGACGCCGACCGGACCCCGGGCATGCATCTTGCCGGTCGCAATGCCGATTTCGGCGCCGAGGCCGAACTCGCCGCCGTCGGCAAATTGGGTCGACGCGTTTCGCATCAGGATGGCGCTGTCGAGGTGGCGGAAGAACCGGTCCGCGTTGTCGTCGGACTCGGCGACGATCGCATCGGTGTGGGCGGAGCCGAACCGGCGTATGTGCTCGATCGCGCCGTCCACGCCGTCGACGGTTCGGGCCGCGACGACCGGCGCCAGGAACTCCCGCCCCCAGTCCGAGTCGGCGGCGGCCACGGCGCCGCCATGGGCGGCGCGGACGCCGTCGTCGCCCCGCACCTCGCACCCCGACTCGATCAGGTCTCCGACGACGAGCCGGACGAGCTCTTCCGGCGCAGACCGGTCGAACAGGATGCATTCCGCCGCGCCGCAGATGCTGGTCCGCCGCATCTTCGCGTTCAGGGCGATCGCTCTCGCCCGCTGCCAGTCGGCCGAAGCGTCGACGTAAACGTGGCAAATGCCCTCCAAATGCGCGAACACGGGAACGCGCGCTTCCTGCTGCACGCGCTCGACGAGGCTGCGGCCGCCGCGCGGAACCAGCACGTCCACCGTGCCTCCGCAGCCGGCGAGGAGTTCCCGCACGGCAGCGCGGTCCGGCGTGTCCACCAGCTGGATTGCCGCCTCCGGCAGGCCCGCGTATCGCAAGCCCTCGGCGAGACAGCGGTGAATGGCGAGGGAACTCCGCAAACTTTCCGATCCGCTCCGGAGAATCGCGGCGTTGCCGGCCTTGAGGCAAAGCGCGCCCGCATCCGCCGTGACGTTCGGCCGGCTCTCGTAGACGACCGCGACGACGCCCAGCGGGGTCCGTACCCGTCGGATTCGCAACCCGTTCGGACGCTGCCAGGCGGCGATGACCGATCCGACCGGATCGTCCAGGGCCCGCACGTCGCGGAGCGCGGCGGCGACGCTCTCGATTCGCGCAGGGTCGAGCGCAAGCCGATCCAGCATGGGTTCGCTCAGCCCCCTCGCGGACGCGCGCGCGAGGTCTTCCCGGTTCGCGTCGAGAATCTCCGCCTCTCGCGCCAGGACCGCGCCGGCCGCACGCTCGAGTGCGGCGTTCTTCTCTTCGGGCCCGGCGCGCGCGAGAACGGCAGCCGCATCCCGCGCGTCCCGCCCGATCCGCTTCATCATGGATTCGATATCGGTCATGCGACGCTCCAAAGGACCATGTCGTCCCGGTGAACGAGGGCGCCTCGTCCGGCGTATCCCAACACCTCCGGCACCGCCCGAAGGGGACGGCCCTTGATGCGCCTCGCTTCGCTCACACTATAGGCGCAAAGTCCGGCGCCGATCGCTCCGGCACCGGGCGTGCGAATCTCGACCGGATCGCCGCGCTCGAAGGAGCCTCCGACCTCCACGACGCCGACCGGCAGGAGCGACTTGCCGTTCCTCAGCGCGCCGGCCGCACCGGAGTCGACCTCGAGCCAGCCGAGCGGTTTCATGGCGGCGATCCACTGCTTTCGGGCCGCCCTGGGCGTTGCGTTCGGCCAGAACCAGCTACCGGTCGCATCGCGTTCCAACCGTCGGACCGGACGATCGCCCCGGCCCTCGGCGATCGCCGTGACGCAGCCTCCCTGCATGGCGGACTGCGCTGCCAGCAGCTTCGTGTGCATTCCGCCGCGCGCGGTGGCGTTGCCCGTGGCGCCGGCCGCCGACAGCATTTCCGGCGTGATCTCCCGAATGCAGTCGATCCTGGACGCGCCCGGTTCGATTCGCGGATCCGCCGTATACAGACCGTCGATGTCCGACAGCATCACGAGCAGGTCCGCTCCCGCCATCAGCGCCACACGGGACGCCAGCCGGTCGTTGTCTCCGTAGCGAATCTCGTCCGTGGCGACGGTGTCGTTCTCGTTGATGACTGGAACGGCGCGCGCTTCGAGCAGCGCCTCGAGGGTCGCGCGCGCGTTCAGATAGCGGCGCCGGTCCTGGGTGTCCCCCAGGGTGAGCAGAACCTGCGCCGAGGTGATGCGGAAAGGTGCGAGACGGGCCGCATAGGCCTGTGCGAGCAGGATCTGGCCGACCGCGGCCGCCGCCTGGCTTCGTTCCAGCGGCAACGGACGGTCTCCGTATCCCAGAACCCGTCGGCCGAGCGCGATCGCCCCGGAAGACACCAGCAGCACCCGCTGCCCCCGCCTGTGAAGCAGGGCGACGTCCTGCGCCAGCCCCTCCAGCCAGGACTCCCGCAACCGATGCGCGTTCGGGTCCACGAGGAGCGACGAACCCACCTTCAGCACGACCGTCCGGGCGATCTTCATATGCGACCGCGGATCCGGGGTCATGCGTCACCGATTCGACAGGCCGATACCCGGCGCCACATCTCCGCTACGGTTTCCTCCACGCCTCGCCGGTCGGCCGAGGACAACGCGGATACCGCGACGGCGCCCGCCCGCGACAAAGCGTCGATTTTCTCCTCCAGCGCCTCCTCCTCGACCGCGTCCCGCTTCGACAGCCGGACGATTCGGGGCTTGGCCGCGAGGCCCGCCCCGTACGCTTCGAGTTCCCGGCTGACGATACGGTAATCGCCGACCACGTCGTCGGACTGGCTGTCCACGAGATGGAGCAAGACTGCGCATCGTTCGATATGGCCGAGGAACCGGTCGCCCAGCCCGGCTCCGCTATGCGCGTCCTCGATCAGGCCGGGGATGTCGGCGACGACCAGGGCGTCATGCTCCAGCGCGACGACGCCAAGATGAGGATGCAGCGTGGTAAACGGATACGGCGCGACTTTCGGACGGGCCCGGGTAACCGTTTGGAGGAACGTCGACTTGCCGGCGTTCGGCAGGCCGACGAGGCCCACGTCGGCCAGGAGCTTCAACTCCAGGCGAACCGGATACTCGACGCCCGGCAATCCGGGTGTGGACTTTCGCGGCGCACGATTGACGGACGACTTGAAACGGGCGTTGCCGCTTCCGCCCGCGCCACCCTTGCCGAGGAGAACGCGGGATCCCGGCCGCGCCAGGTCCGCGATCAACGTTTCGTTCTGGGCGTCGTAAAGAACGGTTCCGGCCGGAACCCGCACGACGCGGTCCGGGCCGCGTTCGCCGGATCGCTTGCGCGAGGCGCCCCGCTTGCCGTTTCCGGCCGCAAACCGCCTCCGTCTCCGAAAGGCAGACAACGTCGAGAGCCCGTCGACGGCTTCGATCCATATGTTGCCGCCGTCTCCGCCGTCGCCCCCATCCGGACCGCCGAAGGGCACGTTCTTCTCCCGACGGAAGCTGACGCAGCCGGACCCGCCGTCGCCGGACCGGACGACGATTACCGCCTGGTCGAGAAAGTCCATGGTTCTGTCGCTGCCGACGCCCTTCGGCGCCGGCGGGGATCGCCGGCGGTTCTATTCCGACGGCGGCGTCACCGAGATGTAGGTGCGTCCCTTGAATCCCTTATGGAACCGGACGTTCCCCTCGCAGGTCGCGAAGATGGTGTGGTCCCGGCCCATCCCGACGCCGTCGCCAGGCCACCACCGCGTTCCGCGCTGGCGTACGATGATGTTGCCGCCGGTCACGCGTTCGCCGCCGTATTTCTTGACGCCCAGGCGTCGTCCGGCGGAATCCCGTCCGTTGCGCGAGGATCCGCCCGCTTTCTTGTGAGCCATGATTTACTCCGTTCCGCGGTTCAGCCGGCAGCCGGTTCGTCGGCGACCGCAGGCGGCGTCCCGCTGGTGATTTCCCGGATCTTTACGCGCGTGAGTTCCTGCCGGTGCCCCTTCAGTCGCCGGGAGGACGCCTTGCGCCGACGTCGCTTGAACGACAGCAGCTTCGGACCGCGAATGTGGTCCACGACGGTCGCATGCACCGAGGCGCCTTCCACCAGCGGGGTTCCGACGATCGGCTCCTCGCCTGCGAGGAGAAGAACCTCGGAAAGGACGACGCTCTCCCCTTCCTCCGCCCGAAGGCGTTCCAGCGAAAGGACGTCGCCGACGGAAACGCGATATTGCTTCCCGCCGGACCGGATCACCGCAAACATGGTCGAACTCTCCTATGCCCGCCGCCCCGGAGTTCTCCGGCAAGCCGCCGCATGCGTTTCGTTGGGATCACGTGCCGCTGACTCCTGATTCCGTCCGCGACAACCGGATTATCCCGGCTGCTCCCGGGTCTGTCAACCGCATTGCCTCGCCCGAGACGCCTTCCGACCGACCGGCCCTCGCCGCGCCCGCGGAGCCCGAGAGTCCGGACCCCGTCAGCGATCCCGCGCGACGCCCGCCGAGGCGAATTTCCCGTGCCGCCGCTCCCGTAGCGGGCGCGAATGCCTGTGCTGCGGTTACGCTGCCGCACGTCCGATGTCCTGCGAGCAGCACCGACAGACGACCTATCCGGTCCGGGATATCCAGGTGATATAGCGCTGCCACACTCCTTTCCGACCCACTTTCGGGCTAGGGCAACCGGCCCACTCCGAGCCCGAACCGGAGGCTCCGGTTATGACGATCGACACTTGGTACGCGTTGTTGCCTTCGCGATCGGAGTAGCAGTTCACCAGATACGTCCCGGGAGCGAGCAATGCCCTCGTCGGGCACGCCGACTTCCCGGCGCCGCAGACGATTCCCAGCTTCGGGCGCTCGTTTCCCCCGTTCAGCAGCCTGTCCGCGGTGTTCGCGTGATTCGCTCTCTCAGCGCTGTCCGCCGTCTGGGCTCGATTCGAGCTCGGCGGAGAATACCCGACCGACTGAAGTTCCGGCATGGATGCGCTGTCGCCACTCAGCGCTAGCGGAATGTCGGAAATGGCGAAAAGCAAAATATATCCATATATCAATACGTTACGCATTCTCATCCTCCTTGATTCGCGGCGACGGTAGCTGTCGGCGCGTAATTGATGTATAAGCGGTGCCGAAACCCAGCTCGACCATCCGCAGGAACGATCCCATGCACTTGCAGCGCGCCGTCATGTGGATCATAGCGTTTACGGCATGTTTTGCAGCCGTTACTCTGCCGCCGGCAAGGGCGTTCGATATGGATTGCAAAGTGATACTCTGCATATTGGGTGGTTTTCCGGTAAATTGTTCGGACGCACGACAGTACATGCTTTCCCGTCTGCGAAGCGTCCCGTCCAAACCGCCCTTCGGAGCATGCGACGGCGCGCGGCCTGAAGACTTCCGGACGGAGCGCGGCCGACAGACGTATTATCCGTGTGCGGCAGGTTTTCAATCGACTCCCGTTCGGTGCGACGACGACGGGGGCTGCCGCTGCCTTTGCTCGGCTCGCGTCCGGGGCGCGGCGGAAGCGCTTCGGCTGAAGACACGTTCGGCGTCGAAGGAACACGGCGCCTTTCCCCCTGCGACAGTGTCGGCGCCCTCCCGCGAGGAAGGACGAACGCTGTATTGGGTTCGATACGAATGCCGCCGACGCGCCAGGCCAAATTGGCTGCGGGTACATGCACGCACCGACCCTGACGGCTGGCACGTCTCCGAGCGTTTCTGGTGGCGCTGAGCGGTGCGAACGACGGAAGCTAGCGTTCCTGTGCCCGACCGGCGGTTCCGTGCGCGATTTGCCGCAGCGTGTTGGACAACGCAAGACGCGCCTTCGGCGTCAGTCTTGCGACAGCCTGAATCAATTTCTGCCGGGAATAGCCGGAGAAACGTATCCTTCGCATTGGATTTCCTCCCTGTCGTGGAGCCATGTGCAATTGCCGGGATGCGCGGCGTCGACGGGTACGAGAGCGTCTCGGCATCCCCGATTCGTAATACGAGAATAGCAAAAACCCCTGTAAAATCAACGGTTTACGAAATTTCCACGAGAGTTCCTTCCGACTTGAACACGGACCGAACTGATTGCGAACGCAGGTCCGAAACCTATCAGACGAAGCCGAAACAGGAACTGGTCGAGTATTTTATGAGACTCCGGTTCCTGCCGCCTCTTACGACGGATCGACCATCGGTCGGGCGCAGCGCCTTCCTGCTGCGCCTTCCCACCGCGATTCGTTTCCCGAAAGAGGCCTGCCATGAACAAGAACCTGTACGAAGACGTAACCCGGCGAATCATCGAAGAGATGGAAGCCGGATCCCTTCCCTGGGAAAGACCCTGGACCGACGCAACCGTCATCGAGACTGCCCGCAACGCGCTGACCGGGCGGGCATACTCCGGAATCAACGTACTCCTTCTCTGGAACTCCGCCTGCGAACGAGGATTCGCCACCAACCGCTGGATGACCTTCAATCAGGCGCAACGCTCCGCCGGCGGCGTCCGCAAATACGAGCGGGCAACCCGAATCGTATACGTGAACCGCTACCTGCCGCGGCCCGAACGCGAGCGGATCGAGGCCGGACTCATCGCGCCCCACGAGGCGGAGCTGCGCTACCACATGCGGACCTACTCGGTCTTCAATCTGGATCAGGTTCGGGATGCGCCGGCGAGGCTCTGGCCGGCCCCGGTCGAGGCGGCCCCCGACCGGCGTCGCGAAGCGGCGGAAGCGCTCGCGCGAAAGAATCGCGCTCGCGTTCGTTGTTTCGGCAACGAAGCGTTCTACGACCACCAGCGCGACTTCATCGGACTTCCGCCGGTCGGCCGGTTCCCGGAGAGCGACGACTGGTGCGCAACGCTGCTGCACGAGTTGACTCACTGGACCGGGCATCCGTCGAGACTGCGCCGTTCCTTCGGCCACGAAGTCTCCGATCCGGCGTACATTCAAGAGGAGTTGGTGGCGGAGCTCGGCGCCGCGTATCTATCGGCCGGTTTCGGCATACGCCCGCGTGCCCGACACAGCGACTACCTCGCATATTGGCTGGCGGTACTCCGAGCCGACTCCCGCGCGCTGTTCCGGGCCGCGAGCTGCGCAACCCGCGCGACGGAGTTCCTTCTCTCCGGCGGCGGCGCGACGCGATCTTCGACGGACCGTGCCGCGAACGGCGCCGCATCGCACGACCCGGTGCGGGAGCGGCGGCCCCTTTCCTTCCGGGCCGCAGGTCCCGGCGCGATTCGCTTCACGACCGAGGGTTGAGTCGCATCCCGAGGTCGATAGGATGACCGCATGGCGCGCTTGAGCACCCATATTCTCGACACCTCCGCCGGTACGCCGGCGGTCGGCGTTCGCGTCGAGTTGCGCCGCATCCGCTCGAAACCGGGAGGGGAGCCGCGCTACGAACCGGTCGCACGGGGCGAGACCGATTCGGACGGCCGGCATGCGTTCGAGACGGGCGGGAGCGAGGGACTGCCGACCGGCGGCTACGAGTTGACGTTTCATGTCGGGGCGTATTTCGCGTCCCGCGGAGCCGTCGCCGACGCCGGGCAATTCCTCGATACGGTCCCGGTCCGCTTCATGATCGCGGCAGGACAGCGCTATCACGTTCCCCTGCTGGTCTCCCCCTACGGCTATACCAGCTACCGCGGCAGCTGAGCTACTCCGGCGTGCCGGCGGCGATCCATGCGCCGAGCTGAGCCCGCTCCTCGTCGGTGATCCCGGTCAGGTTCGAGGGGGGCATTGCGTCACTTCGCACGGCTTGGGCGAGGATTCGGGGCGCATGCAAGCGGATTTCCTCGATGCTGTCGAACGCGACGTCGGCCGGGGGTATGGAGTGGGCCTCGTCCGTAGGGCGTGCCGCGTGACAGGACGCGCACCGGGCCTGCACGATTCCCAGAGCCACGTCAGCGGGAACCGCGTCGGCCGTGCCGAGGCCCCGTTCGGCGATCGCCGAGGTGAGAAACAGCGAAGCGGCGATCGCCGCAGCCGCTGGCCATTGCCAGGCGACCCCGGCGCCGCTCTCGCCGGATTCCCAGCGATTGAACCAGTTTCGGACGATTACGCCGAGAACCAGGACCGCTGCGACGATGGCCCAGTTCCAGTCCGCCGAGAAGGTCATCGGGTAGTGGTTGGAAATCATCAGGAAGATGACCGGCAGCGTCAGATAGTTGTTATGGGTGGATCGGAGCTTCGCCATCTGGCCGTGTCTCGGGTCCGGCACCCGGTTGGCCTTCAGGTCCGCCACCACGATTCGCTGCTTCGGAATGATGAACAGCAGCACGTTGCCGGTCATGATCGTCGCGATCATTGCGCCGGTCTGGAGGAACGCGCCCCGGCCGGTGTAGACGAGATCGTAGAGCCAGGATACGGCGACGATGACCAGGAACAGAAGCCCGAAGAGCTGGGTCGGCCGTTCGCTAAGTCTCGAACGGCAGAGCGCGTCGTAGAAGAGCCAGCCGCCCACGATGCCCGCAACGGAGAGCAGCACCCCATGCCAGGGAACCATGTCCGGGTCGACCAGCAGGCTCGATGCGCTCCAGTAGTAGGTGACGCACATGAGAGCCATGCCGGTAAGCCAGGTGAAATAGCTCTCCAGGCGAAACCAGTGAAGGTCTGCCGGCATGCTCTCCGGAGCGTTCTTGTACTTGACCGTGTGATAGAACCCGCCGCCGTGCACGGTCCAGTTTTCGCCGACCATGGCGTCGCTCATGTTCTGGCGGCGCCGCAGGGTCGAATCGAGCCACATGAAATAGAACGACGATCCGATCCAACCGATTCCCGCAACGATATGCGCCCAGCGCAGGAGCAGGCTTAGCCAGTCCTGAAGGATCGGAAGCAGGAAGGTCATGTCCACGTTGTCCGAAAGTGCTGTTGTTGCGGAATCGGGCCAGCGCGGCTCAATCCGTTCATCCTAGCCCGCGATCGTCCGTTGGACGGCGGAGGTCTCGTCTCGCCGCGATACGAGCCGATCGCTGACCCGCCCGTCACGCGAACTCCGCCGCCGGCGCTCGCGTTTCCGTTCGGCGTAGTTCACGGAACGCAATTCCGCATTCCGAACTGCGCCACGTCAACGTGCGCCGGCAAGGGTACTCTCCTCCTCGAGAAGCGGTTCCGACGCCGGGAACCTCAAGCCGGGACGGGAGCGGGGCTGAGAAGTCGCAATGACGAATCAGTGAGCCGGGGAACGGCCGTTGCTTTCCCAATTCCGAAACAGTCTCTCTGCACGTCCCGGGAGGAGGAGTTCTGCCGCCCACTCGTCCAACTGCTCGGGAGTCGCCGCTTTCAGCTGGGACACGACCGCCGCCGGAAGATCCCCGAAGCGGCCCTTCAGCATGACGAGCATCGTCCGAACGCGTTCCTCTGCCCGGCCCTCTGCCCGGCCCTCTTCCCGGCCCAAGTCAATCTTCCGGCTCAAGCTCTCGTAAACGCTCTCCATGATCTCCACTCCTCGGCGTGACTTCGCCCTTCTGACCCCTTCGACCAGCGTCGCGAAACTGGCGGGCAGCCGGATGATATACGCCAACGCCATCTCTTCCAACTGGCTCCCGGACGGGAACGGTTCCAGGAGTCGTGCGATTTCCTCGACCGTCACGGACTTCCGAAATGCGCAAGTCGACATCGAGAGACCGGCCCGAAGCACGGGATCCTCCGCCATCTTTCGCTCGCTCATCCGGTAGAGGTCGCAGAGATAGTACCGGTGTCGGGTGGACCGAAGCCTGGCGATCGCGCCCCTAGCCGGGTTCATGTTCTCGCGGTTCAGCGTGGCCGTCCAATTCCTCCTGCCGTGATAAGCGATCACGACGATGATCGGCAGATCCTCCGGCAGGCCGCACTCCTTCATGCCGTGCGCTGTCAACGCCTCGTACACGCACGTCCGCCGCGCCATGGTCAGATCCACCGTGGACTGGTGTTCGAGGATCACGACGAGATGGGAAGGACCGACCCCGTCTTTCAATTTGAGGAGGAACATGTGATCGGAATCGCGTTCGCCCAGGACGGGGGTCAAATGCCCTGTGGGCAGCCGTTCCGGCAGCGAGTCGGCCAGCTGTGCCACGACGCCGGCAGGCAGGTGACGGCGAAGGAAGTCGTCGGCGCGCTCGGGATTCCGGATGAGCGCCGTAAACCAGGCCTGATGGGATACGCGAGCGTCGATTCGCAGGGAGATTTTCTCGGGCAAGGAGGCGATCCTCTCGGTCGGGTCGATCCGCTGGCGCGGCAGGTCTTGGGAGCAGAGACCCGCCGCCGAGGGGAACGATCACGTCAATTTCGCAAGTCTTGCGGGTCGGGACGGAGAATCGGCCGGGAAACGGAGTCGACGGTCTCACGCGCGAGGGAACGTGCGGGTCTCGACGGACAAGCTACCCGTGCCGAACCCGGCAGTTTCGGGAAGTCTCCGTCCTTTCCGCAGTTCCTGGGGCAACTCCGTTCCCGCCCGCACGCACCGGCGAGCGAATCGATCGCTGCTATGGGGAATGCGGGGAGGCCCCCGATTCCTCTACGGAGGAATCAAGAGGAAGAGAAACGGAAGTCCGCGTCTTGCCCGGCTGCCGGGCAGGATGGTGGGCGGCGGCGGCAACCGACACGCGAGACGAATCGCGAGACGATCGATGCCATGACGCTCCTCCTCCATGCTCCGCTCCGCAAGCGGAGCGGACGTCTGATACCGCCCGGGCTTGGGGGGACCGGCTCCAGGCAGGCGCTTCCCGCTATCGCATCGCAAGAAGCTTCGACAAGCCTGCCGTGCGACGTCCTGCCACGTTCCGAGCGGACGTCCGGCGGCAGGCGGGAACGATATGCGCCGCAATCGATTCGCGCAAGCCTTCGCTCCCGCAACGCCGGGACGATGCGGGCGCGCCCCTCCTGAACAGGCGCCCGCGCCGGCGCTTGCCGGGTCGCAGGTTGCGGCAGCGGAGCGCTCTTCGCGGGGTATGACCGCATGACGCTCGCATCCGCCTGAACGCGCACCCGAATCGCGCGCGGAGCCTCGATTTCGTCGCGGCGAATCCGAACCGTCAACGGTGATGCGCCCGGGGGAGTCGGCATTGCGAAAGCCTAACGAACAGGCGGGCCGGTTCAGACCGAACGAGTCGCAGCGCTGCCCATTCGGGTGGCGTCGATACGGTCCCGCACGTCATGCGAAACGCCCAACGTCCGCGATTCGCGCGACCGCTGGAGTCCGGACCGGGTCCCCGCACCCCGCACACCGATGTTGTCGGAGCGGACGCGCGTTCGAACGTCGCGAAAACGAAGCCCGACCCGGTCCCGGCCATGACCCGCAAACGCCTTGCGCGTCTACGGGAGGCGAATCAGTCCGGCAGTTCCAGCTCCCATTTCCGACCGGCAAAACGATGAATCTCAAGGTTGTCGTCCCGAACGCCCCCGTCGATGACCAGAAACCGGGAGTCCGTCCGGGTAATCAGCGGGTAATGCCACACTCCTCGTCCGATGTTGACCCCGTGGCGTGGCGGCGGCCGAAACGCTGCCGGCTCTCCCGGCGTGCCGTCGACTCGCTCCCGGGCCACGACCACCACCCAGTCTACGGGTTGAAGCGGGACGAAGGCCTGCGATCCGAGAGGATGACGCTCCAGAAGCTCGATCTCGAACCGGCTCGCGTTCGCGCGCGTCAAGAAGACGCTCAGAACCGGGCGTTCGACGGAGTCGCCCAGGTCCAGCGTCGCGATGTCGTAGCAGCGGGTGGCCAGACCGTCGTTGATTTCGAATCTCCGTTCGGAATCCTCCAGCGAGAACACCTCCCCAAACGGCTCGAAGTCGCAGGGGACCATCGGCCGGATCGCGAGCGCGGTCGTCATGGCCGGCGGACGGAAACGGCCGGACGCGCCCGCGCCAGACCGTATTTCTGCGGCGGGCGGCTCAACGAACGATCCGTCCGTGCAATCGCAAGCGGCTGATTCCCCCGTCGGGATAGATGTCCAGACGCACATGGTCCACCGGTCCGATCCGGGCGAGAGGCGCTTCGAGCTGCGAGTCCGGGCGGAGCCGGGTTTCGGGGAGGAGTTCGCTCCACAGCTCCGGGTCCCCGCCGGAAGAGAGATCGCCCCCGTCGCCCAGCAAGGCGCCTCGCAGCGAACAGCGGTCGGGATAGTTTCCCTTGAAACGCCTCGTGCCGATCGTCGCGGACTCGAGAATTCCCGCGTGACCCAAGCGCACGATCGCCCAGTCGTTGCCCGGCACGCGACGGCGTGCGGTCTCCCACCCGTCTCCCATGTTGACCGGCTCTCCAGGCGCGAGCAGGTTGGACGGAGAACCGTAATGCGCGTCGTTCCAGGCGACGGCCCGACCTCCGTTTACGGTGGCGGCCAAGTCGACCTCGCCGGCCGGCATCGAGCGCCAGTCGACTTCGACCGTACCGTAGGCACGGAGGCGAGCGACCCCTCCGTCGGGATGGATGTGGAGGCGGAGAAAGGTCGCCGAACCCGCGTCCAGGCCCTCGAACAGGTTGTGGCTGTCGCCGTCCAGCCGGCTCCGCGGCAACAGCGCGTTCCAGGAGACGCCCTCGCCCGAGGGGTCGGGCAGGTCTTCCAGGTCGCAAACTTCTACTGTCGCCTCGGGCGGAAAATTTCCCGTGAAGAACGACGTATCGACGTCGAGCGCCCGAATGCGGCCCCGGCGGCCCAAGCGAATCACGCACCAGTCGTGTCCTCCCCCGCGTCGGCGGCGGCTTTCCCATCCGTCCATCCACTTTCCGTTGTCGTCGTAGAGCCCCGGGTAGAATCGCGCCGGCCCCGGATCGAGCATGCGCTGCCGGGGCGCGAAGAACTCGTCGGTCGCGAACGTCGCCTCAGTTCCCAGTCGCGGCTGCGCGAGATCGACCCATTGCCGCTCCAGCCGCCCCGCTTCCGGGTGGGGCGGCGCTTCGATCCAGTCGGTTGCGCTCATGGGAGATCTCCTGGCGAATGGCGCTCGGCCCAGTGTTCGGCAATGTCGATCCGGCGTGCGACCCAGACCCTCGGGCGATTCGATACGTGGTCCAGAAAGCGCTCCAGCGCCGCGGCGCGGCCGGGGCGCCCCGCCAGCCTGCAATGCAGTCCGACGGACATCATCTTCGGCGCCCCCGCTTCGCCTTCCCGGTACAGGAAGTCGAAGCTGTCGCGCAGATAGGCGAAGAACTGATCGCCCGAGTTGAACCCCTGCGCGGTCGCGAAGCGCATGTCGTTCGCGTCCAGGGTGTAAGGCACCATGAGTTGAGGACCGAACTCGCTCGTTCGCCAGTACGGAAGGTCGTCCGCGTAGGAATCCGCGCAATACGCGAATCCGCCCGCTTCGGCCACGAGATCGAGCGTTCGCTCGGAGGTTCGCCCGGTGTACCACCCTCGGGGTCGCTCGCCGGTGCAGAAGGCATGTACGCGAATCGCTTCCTCGATCTGCCGCCGCTCTTCGGCCTCGTCCATTCCGTCGTGCTCGATCCATTTGAGCCCGTGACAAGCGATCTCCCAACCGCTCTCCTGCATGGCCGCCACGGCTTCGGGATTGCGTTGCAGCGCCGTCGCCACGCCGAACGCGGTGATCGGAATCCCGCGCTCGCCGAGCAGCCGCCAGAGCCTCCAGAATCCGGCTCGGGAGCCGTATTCGTAGATCGATTCCATGTTCATGTGGCGGCGTCCGGGCCAGGGAACGGCACCGACGATCTCGGAGAGAAACGCCTCCGACTCGCCGTCTCCATGCAGGACGTTGCGCTCGCCGCCCTCCTCGTAATTGACCACGATCTGCACCGCAACGCATGCGTCGCCCGGCCATTCGGCAGCAGGCGGACTGCGGCCGTAGCCGACGAGATCTCTCGGATAGGCGGATTCTGACGTCATCCCGTTCTCCGATGCCGCCGACCGGCGACGCGACGGCCGAGGACGGTTGCCGATCCGCATCGTAGCATAGGCGCCGTCCGACAAGCGGCCCGCGGAGACCGTTCCGTGCGCTGCATCGGGCGTTCTCCGGCCGTCCGGGCGTCCTCCGCAACCCGGCCCTGACTGTCCCATCTCGAACCCCGATCCGGCGTCGGCCGGAAGAAACCGGGGCGCGTCCGCGGTTCGCGGGATCGGTCGCCCCCTTTCGACCAGGACCCTCGCCCGCGGCGTCACTCCGGCGCGGGACCGCTCGGTCGAATCAGAAAGATTCCCTCGACTTCGACGCTCTGCCTCGCGACGAGCGCTCCGGCGCCGATCGCCGAGCGACAATGCCGACCGGCCTCCGCCCCGAAGGCGCGAAGGAACAGGTCGGAGGCGCCGTCGAGCACCCGGTTGGGCGCCTCGAAGTCCGGGTCGCAATTGACGAATCCCGTGATCTTCAGCACCTGCTCGACCCGGTCGAGGTCCCCCAGAGCCGCCTGAACGGTTGCCAGCATCTTCAACGCGACCGCCTGTGCGACGCCGGCGGCATCCTCGAGGCTCACCTCCGAGGGCACCTTGCCGATTCGCGCCGGGCCGACGGCTTCGTCCAGCAAAGCCGATCCGTGACCGGACAGATAGAGCGCGTTGCCGGCGACGAAATACGGACGCCGGTTCGGCGCGGGCATCTCCAGCGGCTCGGGAAGCGCGAGGCCCATGGAATCCAGTGCGTCGCGCGCCCGGCCCCGGCTCGCCCCGCCTCCGTATCCGCTCCGATCCGCGCGCATGCCGCACAGCGTATTGGAGCAGGGTCGGATTGCAACCGGCGGACAACCGCACCGCTCTCCCCTCCGCCGGAAGTCGCTCCGCGGAACTCGCTATCGTGCCCGGACGGGCATTCGGGCCGGAGACACGCGGGGAGCGAGGGCGATGACGAGCGATCCAGAAAGGCCGCGACCGTTCGCAGGGATGTCACGCGAGGAGTTCGTGCGAGTCTTCGGGGGCGTCTACGAGAGCAGCCCCTGGATCGCGGAGCGCGCATGGCGTGAAGGGATCGACGCCCGGACGGCGAGCGCGGTCGCCGGTTCCCTCCGGGAGGTCGTCGATTCGGCCGGTCGAGCGGCGCAGACGGATCTCCTGCGCGCCCATCCCGATCTCGCCGGTCGTCTGGCGTTGCGGAACGAATTGACGCCGGACTCCGCTTCCGAACAGAGTTCCGCAGGCCTCGATCAGTGTTCCCCCGAGGAACTGGCGGAGTTTCGGGAGCTGAACGAGCGCTACACGGCCGCGTTCGGCTTTCCGTTCATCCTGGCCGTACGCGGCCGAGACCGGGCGGACATCCTGGCCGCGTTCCGGTCGAGAGTTCGGAACGACGTCGAAACGGAGTTCCGCGAAGCGCTTCGCCAGGTGCACCGGATCGCCCGGCTGCGAATCGACCAGGCGTTCGAAGACAACGACGGCACCTGAGCCTCGGCAGAGGCCGCAAGGGCAGGCTCTCGACCGGAGCGACGCGAGACGCTACCTCGAATTGCCGGTCCGTCCGCCGCCTTCCCGCACGCGCCTCGATCCTCTCTCGACTCGGGCCGATTCGGCCGGAACCGTCAGTCTGCGGGGTTCTCGTCGGGCTGGATCCGGTCCGGAAACGCGGACGCGATACCCTCGGTCGAGGCCGAAACGACGCCGCGTTCCGTAATCAATCCGGTGACCAGACGGGCCGGCGTTACGTCGAAGGCGTAGTTCTTCGTCGGGCTGTCCTCGGGAAGAATTCGCACCGTCTCGATCTCGCCGGCGTCCGTGCGACCGGTCATCCTCGCGATCTCGTCGCCGTCGCGAACCTCGATCGGAACCGATTCGCCGTCTCGGATCGTAAAATCGATCGTGGTGGAAGGAAGCGCGACGTAGAACGGCACGCCGTTGTCATGGGCCGCGAGCGCCTTCAGGTAGGTTCCGATCTTGTTGCACACGTCGCCGGACGCTGTCGTGCGGTCGGTCCCCGTAATGCAGAGGTCGACGAGCCCGCGCTGCATGAGATGTCCGCCGGCGTTGTCGACAATTACGGTATGCGGGACGCCTTGCCGACCCAATTCCCATGCCGTCAGCGCGGCGCCCTGGTTCCTCGGCCTGGTCTCGTCGACCCAGACGTGCAGGTCGATCCCCGCGGCATGCGCCTTGTAGATCGGCGCGGTGGCCGTACCCCAGTCCACCGTCGCAAGCCAGCCGGCGTTGCAGTGCGTCAGAATCCGGACCGGCTCGCCGGCCCGCTTCTTCGCCGCCGCCTCCTCGATCAGGGGACGCCCGCGCTCGCCGATCGCCTCGCAGATGGCGACGTCCTCGTCGGCGATTTCTCCGGCCCGCCGATATGCGGCGTCCGTCCGACGGTCGGGCGGAAGGTTGCGGAGGGTCGCGCACATGTCCTCCAGCGCCCATCGGAGATTGACCGCGGTCGGTCTCGTGACGATCAGTCGCCGGCAGGCTTCCTCGAGCGCCTCGTCCGACGGGTCCTCCCGGACCTGGAGACAGAGGCCGTAGGCCGCCGTCGCACCGATCAGCGGCGCTCCCCGGACGCGCATGGTGCGGATTGCCTCTGCGGCGTCTTCCACGGTGGCGAGAGTTCGAGTCTCGAAGCGGTGCGGAAACAGCGTCTGATCGATGATTTCCACGCTCCAGCCGTCGGAATTGACCCAAATCGTCCGATAGTGCCGGCCGTCTACTTCCATGATCGACTCCCGCCGTCCTCGTCGCGGAACCCGGGTCGAAGCGCTTCGGTCAAGCTGCCTGGCGCCGGATCAGCGCATCCAGCATCCTTCGGTAGGCGACCATTCCGGGATCGTCAAGACCGACGCTCTTCTCCCCGAACATGCGGGCGCGGCCAAGACGGGACGGACGGCCCCGGAACTCCGACAACGCGCCCTCGACCGCCTTGTCCGCCGCAGCGAGAAGCTCGGCCGGAGCCGCCAGTCCCTCGCAACCGCTGCGGGTGGCCGCCAGCGCGTCCAGAACCGTCTTGTCGCCCAGCTCCCCCTTGCCGCGCTTCTGCATGGCGGCGAGGGCCTGTCCGAGCACGTCCGGAATCTCCGCCCAATCGACCCGCTCTCGTCCCCTGAACGCCTTCGCGCCCGCCATCAGTCCGGTGGCCAGCAGCGTGCCGAAACTCGAACCGGACGTGCGCGTGAAGGCCTGGGCGCATGCGAATAGCAGCATGCCGACGTCGTCGGGAGGATCGGCAAGGACGTCTCGCAGGTCCCGCGCGCCGCGCTGCATCGTCACCCCGAGGTCGCCGTCGCCCAGCGTTCCGTCGAGCGCGTTCAACTCCTCCGCGCAGCAATCCATGTGCTCGCAAATCGCGCCCAGTCCTGAGGCGAGCGATCTGGCGTCAAGGCCGGACAAGGGTCAGCCCACCTGCCAGAACGCGCATCTCGCCGGCGCGTTCAACAGCGCCTCCAACTCCTCGTCCAACGCGCAGACCGTGACCGTGGCGCCGGCCATTTCCATCGAAGTGGCGTATCGGCCGACCAGCGGCATCGCCACCTCCACGCCCCGCTCGTCGAGGCGCCGCCGCACCCGGGCGTACATGATGTAGAGTTCCTCGGGCGGCGTGGCGCCGAGACTGTTCACCAGGACGGATACCCGGTCGCCGGAGTGCAGCGGCCGATCCGCCTGGAGGCGATCGATCATCTCGTCGGCGATGTCGTCTGCGGATTTGAGCGGCGCGCGCCAGATGCCGGGCTCGCCGTGGATGCCCATGCCCATTTCCATTTCGTTCTCGCCGATCTCGAACGTCGGTTTGCCCGCCTGGGGAACGATGCAAGGCGTCAAGGCCATCCCGATGGACCGGCATGCGTCGGCCGTTTTCTGCGCGACTCGAGTGACCTCGGCCAGATCGGCCATTTCCTCGGCGCGCGCGCCGGCGCACTTGAACGCGTAGACCATCCCCGCCACGCCGCGGCGCATAATTGCCTGGTCCGGCGGCGCGCTCGCGACGTCGTCGGCCAGGAGCACCGTGGAGGATACGATCCCTTCCATCTCCAGCATTTCGCCGGCCATGTCGAAATTCATCACGTCCCCGCCGTAGTTGCCGTAGAGGCGAAGCACGCCGGCGCCCCCATGGGCCTGCCGCATGGATTCCGCCATCTGCTCGGCTGAGGGGGACGCGAACACGTCGCCGATCGCCGCCGCGTCCAGCAGTCCCGGCCCCACGTAACCCGTAAACACCGGCAGGTGCCCGGACCCGCCTCCCGTGACGATCCCCACCTTTCCCTCCGTCGCCCCGCCGGCGCGCGCAATGACGCGGGGTGCGGGCTGCGCGTAGTATTCGGGGTGAGCGAGGCACATCCCGGTCAGCATTTCGTCCACATATTGCGTAGGATCGTTCAGAACCTTCTTCATGACGCCCCTCCCGTCTATTCGTTGCGTCCGTTGCGCCCGGATCGGCGCCTGTCGGAACGGAATGCCGGCGCCTGGACCCAGGAGCCCGTCCGGCCGTCACGACGCCGCAAGACACTTGTACCGAAGCGTCCGTTCTGCGTCGAGGAAGTCTTCCTGGAACGACGGACCCGGAACCGCCGCTCCGGCGCCGCGTCAACCCGCGAATCGGACCGCATCCTACCAGTCGATCGGCTGACGGTCACGAAAGAACCCGCCCGTCGGGCCGTCGCCCTCGAGCGTGGCGAGCCACACCACGGTGTCCGCACCTCGCTCCGGGGACCTGCGGGCTCCCATTCCGCCCATCCGGGTCCGCACCCAGCCCGGACAGGCGGCGTTGACCTTGACCGTGTCGGGGAGGCTGCGGGACGCGGCGACGGTGAGTGCGTTCAGCGCCGCCTTGGCGACCCCGTAGGCGCCAGGACCCGCAATTCCGTCCGAGAACGCCCCCCAGCCGGACGAGACGTTGACGACGCGTCCGTAGCTGCGTTCGACCATTCCGGGAACGAGCGCATGCATCAGCCTGAACGGGCCGTCGACCATGACGGACAACGAGCGCTCCCACTCCTCCACACTGTCCAGCACCCCGCCGCATCCGGGAATGCCCGCGTTGTTTACGAGAACGTCGACGCAGCCGATCCGTCTCGCCGCTTCCGAGACGCTGTCCGGCGCGCCGACGTCCAGGAGCACGGGCGTACCTCCGATCTTCGAGGACGCCTTCTCGACCGCACGGAGGTCTCGACCGCCGACGAGCACGTCATAACCCGCCGCGGCCAGGCTTCGCGCCGTCGCGAACCCGATGCCCCGGTTCGCTCCGGTGACCAGGGCGCGCCGCCGCACGACTGCCCTCAATCGGCGTATTGCAGCGACATTCGCACGATCTTTCCGTCTGCCCCCCACCAATACGAGTAGTGCACGACCCAGCGCAGCCACGCGACCTCCGTCTTGGCGTATCCGCTCCCGGATTCGAGGATCTTGCGGTGAGCGAAACTGTCGCCGTGGGGAATCACCTCCCGCAAGGCCCAGTCGCGAATCGCGTCATGGCCGACAAACCGGCGCGACACGTCGATCATTTCCGCGTCGGGCGTAAAGCAGGACACGTATGCGTCGATGTCTTTCGCGTTCGACGCGTCTCGGTAGCATTCGATCGCATTCGGCAGTTCGTCCGCTATCGCCGGCTGAACCGTCAACGCCACGACTGCCAGGCCACGTTTCCACATCTCGATTCTCCTCGTTCTCCGGTTCGACGAACGACCTCGCGCATCCCCGCAAGCGCGTCCGATCCGGCTTTCCGGGATCGCTCGGCTCGCGCGCGCTCCGCGCCTCGCCGCAAGACGCCCGGCGGCTCGGCTCCGGCGTTACCGGGGTCCGAACGACGCGCCGGAAGGCAGCAAATCCGATCTCCTGCGACAACCCGAACCGTTGCGGCAAGACGCGGCGCCGGCTCCGCATCCCCGGCCCCCCTCGAAGCGTAATTCACTCGCTCGTCGGCCGGGCACCGTCCCCGTCCCGCGCATCGGCGAGAGCCTCCCGAAATTGCCCGGCATCGACGTATCGGCTCATCAGGATCAGTATGAGCCTCGCGTCGAGGCGGGCGCTTTCCTCCGCCGACAGCCCGGCATGCGCATCGAGCAGTTCGGCGTATAGATCGTCGGTTTCCCGGACGGAACGGTCGGCCCCGCTCATCGGCCCTCTCCCGTCCAGCCCAGCGCCAGGCGCATTGCCGCCCGGATCTCGCCGGCACTCGTCTCCCGCCATGCGGCCGCGATGTGCTGGTCGGGCCGAACCAGGTAGATGCCGTCGCCGTACCGTTCGTCGGACAGCGCGCTTCGTCCCGGGCGAACGATCGGAATCCCGGCGTCCGGTGCGGCGCCGGCAAAGTCGAGAATCCGGAACGCTCCGCCCAACCGGTTCAACAGCGACGAACCGTCGGCCAGGACGAGGTCCGGGCACGGGTCTCCAGGCTGGGCCGGCAGGTCCTCCCCCGTCGGGGACAGGAGCGACTTTCCCCGCAGGTCGCACGGAACGGAAAGTCGCCCGGAGTTGATCAGCCTCCGGGCGTATCCGTGCCGGGCCGCCAGCAGCAGCGCCTCGTCGCGGAAGAGCGCGCTCGCTTCGTCCGGCGGCGACATGAATGCGGTCGCACGCGACGAGTTCAGGATGTTCTCGTCGGCGCCGTGGATTCGCTCTTCGTCGTAGCTCTCGAGCAGCGCAGGTCCCGCCTCGCCGCGCAGAATCGCGGCGAGCTTCCAGCACAGGTTGTCGACGTCATGGATTCCGCCGTTTCCGCCCCGGGCGCCGAACGGGCTGACGACATGCGCGCTGTCGCCGACGAAAGCGATCCTTCCGTGCAGGAACCTCTCCAGCCTGGCGCACCGGAAGCTGTAGACCGATACCCAGTCGAGCTGGAAGGGACGGCCTCCGACCGCTTTCTCGATCCGCGGGATCACGATTTCCGGCCGACGTTCGTCCTCCGGGTCGGCGTCTTCGCCCAATTGCAAGTCGATGCGGTAGATGTCGTCCGGCTGCTTGTGAAGAAGCGCCGTTTGACCGGAGTGAAAGGTCGGCCGGAACCAGAACCAGCGTTCGCTCGGAAAGTCCGCCTCCATCTCCACGTCCGCGATCAGGAACCGCTCCTCGAAGGACTGCCCGACAAATTCGAGTCCGAGCCGTCGCCGGAGCGTGGAATTGGCGCCGTCGCAAGCGAGGACGTAGCGGGCGGACAGGACGTAGTCTCCGTCGCGAGTGGATACGCCGAGACGAGCGGCGTCCGCATCCTGTTCGACCGCATACGCGCGATTCTTCCAGCGCAGGTCGATCAATTCAGGAAACTCTCCGCAACGCTCCACCAGAGCCTGTTCCACATGGTATTGCTGCAGGTTGACGAACGCCGGCATCTTGTGGCCGGCCTCCGGAAGCAGGTCGAAGCTGTAGATTTCCCGGTCGCCGTCGAAGAGCCGTCCGACCTTCCAGGTTACGCCCTTCGCAACCATGCGCTCGCCCACCCCGAGCCGGTCGAAAATCTCCAGAGTACGCTTGGCCCAACAGATCGCGCGGCTGCCCACCGACACGACGTCGTTGTCGTCCAGCACGATCGAGCGGATTCCGTGCAGCGCCAGGTCGATCGCCGCCGCGAGTCCGATCGGTCCGGCGCCGACGATCACGACCGGCGCGGGGTCGGACCGGCACCCCGTAAGCTCAGGCGGAGGCCGGTACGGAAACGGCTCGCACTCGGCTCGAGGCACCCGAAGCTCACCCTTGCAGCGCGTCCCACATCTGCCGGTCGCGCTCCGCCGTCCAGATTCTCGGCGTATCGATGCCCTGCGCCTCGTCGAAGGCGCGCGCGACGTTGAACGGCAGGCAGTGCTCGTAGATCGCGTAGTCGCGGAACTTCGGATCGCATTCGGCGCGGCACGCAT
Organism: Rhodobacterales bacterium; assembly: GCA_965221505.1. GTDB lineage: Bacteria > Pseudomonadota > Alphaproteobacteria > Rhodobacterales > CAZPXZ01 > CAZPXZ01. The sequence goes on along the minus strand of CBDCSI010000001.1, from coordinate 1,745,635 downwards.
GCCACGCCTCGGCCAGAGAGCCGCCCCGGGCCGCCACCCTGGCCACCGGACGGTAGGTGGAAGCGAGAAAATCCGCCGTCTCGTCGAGGGCCCGCTCGACCGACTCGCGTCCCACCAGCGCGTCTCCCCGGCCCGGCGCGATCGCTTCCGGGTCGAACCGCCGAACCGCGTTCAGGGTGCCCGGCCAGTCGGCGAAGTGGCCGTCCCCGCAGTAGCAGGCCGAGCGGTACTCGACGATGTCCCCGGTAAACATGACGTTCGCGTCCGGCACGTAGGCCACGATGTCGCCGGCAGTGTGCGCTCGACCGAGATGCATGAGGTCGACCCGGCGCGACCCCAGATAAACCGACATTCGCCGCGAAAAGGTCGCGGTCGGCCAGGTGAGCCCCGGAATGCTCTCATGCCCCTCGAAGAGTCGCGGGAAACGCGCGAATTCGCTGTCCCAGTCCTCCTGACCCCTCTCCGCGACCATGCTTCGCGCCGTATCGGACATGATGACGGTGGGAGCCCGGTAGGCAGAAGCGCCAAGGACCCGCACCGCGTGATAATGGGTCAGTACGAGATGGGTGACGGGCTTGTCGGTCACCGAGCGGATTCGCGAGACCACCTGCTCCGCAAGCCGGGGCGTGGCCTGCGCCTCGATCACCATCACCGCGTCGTCGCCGACGACGACTCCGCTGTTCGGGTCCCCTTCCGCGGTAAACGCCCAGAGACCGTCGCCGATCTCGTCGAAACTGATGCGCTTCTCGCTCAGGTCCCCGGCCGAGGCGAACGCTTTCGTCATGCCGCACCTCCGTCGTATCGCTCGACAGTCTGTTCGATGGTCCCGAAGACGGACTGTCCGTCCCGATCCACCGTCTCGATCCGAACGGTATCGCCGAACCGCATGAACGGCGTCTTCGGCGAGCCGTACAGGATGGTCTCGACCATTCGGACTTCCGCGAGGCAGGAATACCCGCGGCCGCCCTCGGATACCGGCCTGCCGGGCGAACCGTCGGCATTGCGGTTGGAGACGGTCCCGGACCCGACGACGGTCCCGGCCGAGAGAGGGCGGGACTTGGCGGCGTGCGCGATCAGGCGGCCGAAATCGAACGTCATGTCCTCCCCCGCTTCCGCCCGGCCGATCAGGACGCCGTTCAGGCTGACCAGGAGCGGAAGGTGCAGCTTGCCCTCGCGCCAGTCGTCGCCGAGCGCGTCCGGCGTGACCGCCAGCGGCGAGAACGCGCTCGACGGCTTGGAGTGAAAGAACCCGAACCCTTTCGCCAGTTCCGCCGGAATGAGGCCGCGCAGCGAGACGTCGTTGCAGAGCATCACCAGGCGTACGGCCGAGCGGCCCTCCTCCGCCGACGCGCCCATCGGAACGTCGTCGACGACGACCGCGACCTCGCCCTCCATGTCGATTCCCCAGGACTCGTCCGCGATGCGGATCGGATGCCGGGGGCCGAGGAAGCTGTCCGAGCCGCCCTGATACATCAGCGGGTCCGTCCAGAAGCTCTGCGGCATCGTCGCGCCCCGCGCCTTGCGGACGAGTTCGACGTGATTGACGTAGGCGGAGCCGTCCGCCCACTGATACGCGCGCGGAAGCGGCGAAAGGGTCTCGCGCTCGTCGAAGGGCGCGCCGAGCGAGGTATCGCGCTCCAGGTCTTCCGCGAGCGCGCGAAGCGCGGGCGCGGCCGACGCCCACGCGTCCAGCGCGGACTGCATCGTGACCCAGTCCGGCGCGGAATCGACATAGCGGGTCCGGTCGCGGGAGACCACCGCCAGCCGCCCGTCGCGGGTACCATCGTTCAAAGTCGCAAGTTTCACCTGTCCGTCTCCTGTCGAACCATCAGGGGAAACCCCACTCCCGTGCCCTCGACGGCGGTTCCAGGGCCGCACGGACCCTCCTTCCACACCCCGGCCGCCTCAAGACCAATCTCCTTCCGGGGTACCGTCGAAGCGTTTGCGCAGCCCGTTCCAGCAGTCCACGTAGTCGTCCTGCAGCGGCGCCTCCTGCGCCGCGAATTCCGTCAGCATCTGCGGGAAGCGCGTCTCGAACATGAACGACATCGTGTCCGCCAGGTAAATCGGGTCGTCGCTCGAGAAGCTGGCCTTCATGAAGGCGTCGTTGTCGGGGCCGTGCGGCAGCATGCAATTGTGCAGGCTGATTCCGCCGGGAACGAATCCGGTCGGCTTCGCGTCGTACTCCCCGTACACGTTTCCCATCAGTTCCGACATGATGTTCTTGTGGTACCACGGCGGGCGAAACGTGTCGCTCTGGGGATTCCAGCGCGGCGGAAAGATCACGAAATCGATATTCGCGGTTCCCTCTTCCGCGGTGGGCGCAGTCAACACGGTGAAGATGGACGGGTCCGGATGGTCGAAGGTGATCGAGCCCACCGCGGCGAAAGTGCGCAGGTCGTACTTGTAGGGCGCATAGTTGCCGTGCCATGCGACGACGTCCAGCGGAGAATGGCCGATCTCGGTTCGGTGAAACTCCCCGCACCACTTGACGGTGACGCCGCATTTCCCGTCCCGATCCTCGAACCTTGCGCAGGGCGTCTTGAAGTCGCGCGGGTTCGCCAGGCAATTCGCTCCGATGGGTCCGCGATTCGGCAGGGTGAATTTCGCCCCGTAATTCTCGCACACGAACCCCCGGGCCACGTCGTCCGGCAACTGGACGCGAAACAGCATGCCGCGCGGAAGCACGCAGATCTCCAGCGGCTCCAGGGCGATCTCCCCGAACTCGGTCTGAATCGACAGCCGGCCGACTTGCGGAACGACGAGAAGCTCTCCGTCGGCCGAGTAGAAGAATTCGTCCTCCATGCTGCGGTTGGCCAGATAGACGTGCGCCGCCATCCCCACCTGAGTCCCGACGTCTCCGGCCGTCGTCATCGTCCGCATGCCGGAAACGAACGTCAGCGGCTCTGACGGAAACGGAACCGGATCCCAGCGGTACTGGCCGAGGGAAACCACGTCGGGAACCCGGTGCGGCGCGGACTTCCAGTACGGTAGGTCGATCTTCCGAAACCGGGACACGTGCCGGACGGACGGGCGGATTCTATACAGCCAGCTGCGCTCGAGCGTCGAGTGAGGCGCGGTGAACGGGGAGCCGGAAAGCTGCTCCGCATACAGGCCGTAGGCGCAACGGCGCGGAGAATTGCGTCCGACCGGAAGCGCGCCGGGCAGCGCCTCGGTCTCGAAGTCGTTTCCGAACCCGGGCATGTAGCCCTTTCTGGTGGCCCCTCCCGGCCGCCTGTCTCCGCCGGGGTCGCTCTCGGGCCTGGATACGCTGTCCATCCGTGACTCCTCTCGCTCGGGCAGGCCCTGCGCGTCGAAGCCGACCGAACCCTTTCGACCGACCGCACGCGACGAAAGGCATGCCGACGCCGGCGCGGACCCGCGCGCCCTGCGACGCGACGAGCGGGTCCGGGTCGGATGCGATTCTACGGCGCCGGCCTGCAGGCCTGCGTCGTCGCGGCTCGCTCGCGGGACTCTACCTCGCTACCGGGCGTTCCGGATGCGCGCGATCGGGTCTCGATTCGGTCCCCGGGACGCACGCGCCGGAACGGTCGCCCCAGGGACGTCCTGCACAGGCTTGCTGTCACCGCCTCCGACCGGCTCCTGAGCCGTTCGTCCGCGATTCGGTCCCGTTCGCCGGCTCCCGGCGAAACGGCGCCGAAACCGGACCGCGCCGAGTATGCGGTCGTTCGAGCGGACGCCGGGGATGTCGATGCGGCGAGGACGGATTCACGAAGGCGGAGACCGGTCGTTCTCGACCCAGAAGCGATGCCGTCTCTCGGCGAGCTCGGCGTCGAGCAATTCGATCGCCCACCGATCCAGCTGTTCGGCAGTCGCTTCGTGCAACCGGGATACCGCCGTTTCGGGAACGTGACCGAAGCGATCGTTCAGCATTCCGACGAACATTCGGACGCGTCCCCGGATCTCGCCCCTGGCCGTGCCGATTCGCTCGCCCTCGGCCATTCCCTCCTGCAGGATCGCTTCGCGCAACCGTTCCAAGATTTCTACTCCCCTGTCTGCCTTCGCCCTTCGAACCCCCTCCCGCATGTCTTCCCAACCGATACGGAAGTTCATCATGTACGCGATCGCCGCCGTCTCCAGATCGTTCGCCAGCGGGAGCGGTTCCCGTTCTCTCTCGGCGTCGGCCGTCATGAATTCCTCCCCTGTGGGCAGTTCGAAATCGGGATCCCCGCCGCAAGCCGGGAGTCCCCCGCAAAGTCGCGCTCCTCCTCGCGAGGCGGAGAGCCGACGACGCCCCGACGAAGTCTCGCGCCACGGAAACCGCCGCGTCGGACCGAACCCGGTCGGCGAGACGCTCGGGGGCCTGCCGTTCCGCGACGAAACGGGAGAATTCCCGCCGCTTTCGCGCGCGCCAGAGTCGACGCGTCCGACGACTCCGGCAGGATACCGCGGCACGGACGACGACGCCACGGCGGGATCGCGTCGGTTCTCGGGGCGCCCGCCCGCGCCTCCACTCTCATCCCGAAGCGTCGAAGCCGACGCTGACGGTGCCGAAGCGGCCGAAGTCGGCATGAATCCGGGCGCCCGGAGCAGCCTCTACCGGACGGACGAACGATCCGGATAGCAGGAGGTCGCCTGCCTGTACGGCAATTCCGAGCCGAGCGAGCCGTTCCGCAAGCCAGCGCACCGCGACGACCGGATCGTCGAGAACGGATGCGCCCAGTCCGGTTTCCTCGACCGAGCCGTCGCGGCGGAGTATCGCCCCGACCCATCGAAGGTCGACGCGATCCGGCGGATGGCGTTCGGCTCCCAGTACGACGCCGGCGTTGGCTGCGTTGTCGGCGACGGTGTCCACGATCTGGCGAGGCTTGCCGGTCGCGGGGTCCGAGCGCAGGATGCGGGTGTCGAGAATCTCCAGCGCCGGCGCGACGAATTCGGTCGCATCCAGAATCTCCTCCCGGCTCGCTTCGCCGGAGATCGGCGCCTTCATCCGAAAGGCGATCTCCGCTTCCACGCGAGGCCGGATGAACCGCCCGACCGGAATCTGCGCCCCGCTCTCCATCAGCATGTCTTCGAACAGCATCCCGCTATCGGGGAATTCAATTCCGAGCGCTCGTTGCATGGCCCGCGACGTCAGGCCGATCTTCCAGCCGACGGGCGTTCGCCCGCCCCGAATCATCCGATCGGTCAGCGCGGTCTGAACCGCGTAGGCGTCCTCGATCGTCATCTCGGGATGACGACAGGAGAGAAGCCCGATCTGGCGACGCTCGATCTCGGCCCGATGAAGGTCTCGCGCGATCGCGTCGACCTGCTCACGCGTCAAATTGTTCGTCTTCCACGACATTGCGTAGCGTTCCGATTCCCTCAGCCTCCACCTCGACCACGTCGCCCGGTTGCAGGTACTGCGGAGGGTCCAGGCGAGCTCCCGCGCCGGCGGGCGTGCCGGTCACGATCACGTCGCCGGGCTCCAGCGTGGTAAAGGTCGAGATGTATTCGATCTGCCGCGCGACCGGGAACAGCATCCGCCCGGTCCGGTCCTCCTGGCGCGTCTCCCCGTTCACCCGCGTCGTGAGGCGTATGTCCAGGATCTGCTCCGGATCCCGGAACGGCACGAGCCACGGCCCCATGGCCCCCGAGCGGTCGAAGTTCTTTCCCTGGGTGACGTTGAACCGCGCGTGGCGGACCCAGTCCCGCAAGGTTCCGTCATTGCACATCGTCAGGGCAGCGACGTGCCGCAGCGCCCGGGATTGCGGAATTCGCCGCCCGCGCTTCCCGATCACGACGGCGATCTCGCCCTCGTAGTCGAACAGGTCGGATTCGGGCGGCCGGCGCAGCGGTTGGTCATGGCCGACGAAGGAGCGCGGAAAGCGCGGGAACAGCGACATGTTCATGTTGGCCGGACCCGATCCCTCCGCTCCGTATTCGGCGCTGCGTTCGGGGTAGTTGACCCCGACGCACAGGATCTTCTCGGCGTCCGGCACGGGAATGAGGAACGAGATCGAATCCGTCGGGTGGGTCGGGTCCCGCCGGTCGGCCGCCTCCTCGAGACGCCCGATCGCGCCCGCTTCGATCACCCTCCGAAGCGTCGGCCATTGCGGAAACTCGGCGCTCAGGGAGACGGCGCCGCCGGCGACGATCGCGCCGTACTGCGTCCCTTCGTCCGCTACGAAAGTGGCGAATCTCATGGCGCCACGATCGGCTGCGCCTGCAGGACCGGCTCGCTCGGCTCCGCGCCGAAGAAGCGGCTGCCTTCCTCGAACCAGCTCCTGGGCGCCGGCGCACCCCACAGGGTCTGCCGCTGCGGGTCGTCGAGATCCCACCGGATGGGCTCGTGGTCGAAATCTACGGTCTGGTAGTCCGAGGCGTAGAATTCGACGCGGTTGCCGTCCGGATCCCGGACGTAGAGAAAGAACGCGTTGGAGATCCCGTGGCGTCCGGGCCCGCGCTCTAGGCTGGCGAGCCAACCGGTCGTCGCCATCAGGTCCAGAAGATCGATGATATGGAGCGGATTCGACACCCAGAGCGCGAGGTGATGCAGCCGGGGCCCGACCCCGTTCGTGAACGCGATGTCGTGTACGCCTCCCTTTCGATGCATCCAGGCGGCCCAGAGTCGCCCGGAGGCCGCGTCTTCCGTGTATTCCGTCAACCGAAATCCCAACCCGTTGTAGAACGCGGCAGCGGCGTCCACGTCGGAGGAGAACAGGTTGACGTGATCGATCCTGAGCGCCCGCGCGCCCCGGTACAGGGCGTAGCGCTGGTGGATGGGGTCAAGGCGCGTCATCTCCGCGTAGAATTCCAGCGGAACGCCCCACGGATCGCGCACGAGAAGCGTGCGGCCCATGAACGGACGCTCGACCCACTCGGCCGGCAGCCCGCATGCCCGAAAACACGCTTCGGCGAGGAAGAGGTCGGCCTCGTCGAAGACCTTGAAACCGAGAACGGTAACGCCGGTCGCCTCGCCCTCCGTCAGCCGGACGCAATGATGGCCCCGCTCCTCCAGCGCGCGGAGATACAGGCAGCCGGGCTCCTCGTACGTCACCTGCAGTCCGAGCGTGTCGACGTAGAAGGCCCGGCTCCTCGAGAGGTCGCGAACGGCGTATTCCACGTGGCTGAGCCGCACGATACGGAACGGCGGGTCGCGAACGGGGACGGGAACGGCCACGCGCCTACGCCGCCCCGGTCTCGGGCGACGCGCCGAGTCGAGGGATCGGGTGGGAGCCGAGCGCGAGGCCGATGTGCTTCTGTTCCATGTAGAACTCGAACGACCAGTCGCCGCCGTCGCGGCCGATGCCGCTCGCCTTGACCCCGCCGAACGGGGTCGGCAGGTGGCGGACGTTTTCCGAATTGACCCAGACCATTCCCGCTTCCAGCGCATGGCTGAAGCGCAACGCGCGAGTCAAGTCCCGGGTCCAAACGTATCCCGCCAATCCGAACGAGACGCCGTTCGCGATTTCGAGGGCTTCCTCTTCGTCCTCGAACGCGATCGCGGTGAGCACGGGCCCGAAAATCTCCTCCTGCGCAATCCGCATGTCGGGAGTCGCACGGGCGAACAGCGTGGGCCGAACGTAACAGCCGGTCTCTCCCAGCCGCTCTCCGCCCGCCGCGATCTCGGCGCCTTCCGCTCGCGCCAGCGCAAAATACGACGAGACCTTGCGCAAGTGGCCCTCGTCGATCAGCGGCCCGACCTCGGTCCGCGGGTCGAGCGGATCGCCTACCCGAATGGCGTTCACCCTCTCGACCAGGCGCGCGAGAAACTCGTCCGCGACCGACGACTGGATCAGCAGCCGGGAAGAGGAGGTGCAGCGTTCTCCGTTCAGCGAATAGATCATGAACACGGCGGCGTCGAGCGCGCGATCGAGGTCCGCATCCTCGAACACCACGACCGGATTCTTTCCGCCGAGTTCGAAATGAACCCGTTTCAGCGTTTCCGCCCCCTGGCGCATGATCGCCGAGCCGGTGCGGCTTTCGCCGACGAAGCCGATGGCCCTGATCGCCGGATGCTCGGTGAGCGCCTTGCCGGCTTCCTCGCCGAATCCGTTGACCAGGTTCCACACGCCGGGCGGCAATCCGGCATCCTCGGCGATTTCGACCAGCATGCGCGCGGTGACCGGTGCGAGTTCCGCAGGCTTGTGAACGACCGTACAGCCGGCCGCCAGCGCCGGCGCGATCTTCCACGTGGAAAGCATGAACGGGGTGTTCCACGGCGTGATGACGCCGACGGGGCCGATCGGAACCCGAGTGGTCAGGTTCAGCAAGGTGTCGGAGGGCAACGCTTGCCCGTCCCGCGCCGAGGGAGCCCGATCGGCGAAAAAGCGAAAGTTCTCCGCGCCCCGAAGCGCCGCCTTGGACATGAACCGAATCGCCTGCCCGGTATCCCAGCATTCGCAAAGCGCGATCTGGCGGGCGTTCGCGACGATCCGGTCCGCGATTCGATGCAGGATCGCCTTTCGCTCCGTCGCGGGCCTGTCCCGCCACGCGGGGAACGCGTCCGCTGCGGACTGCGCAGCGCGATCGACATCGACCGGACCGCTTCTGGCGACGCTCGCGATCGTCGTTCCGTCCGCCGGCGACGACGTATCGAACCGGGCTCCGCCGACAGCCGCCCGATCCTCTCCGCCGATCCGGTTCGCTACGCCGCTCGCGCGGAGGCCTTCCAGACACGCGGCGAGATCGGCCCGGTTCCGCTCAAGCGTCGCCATGCGTCAGGCGTCCTCCAAGTGTCGACGAACGCTCCCGGTCTTGGGCGACAACTCGGGATCGAGTTCCCGAAGCTCGAGGGAAAGCGAAAGCGGCCGAGCGTCGAGCAGCGGCTTCAACTTGGCCTCCGCTGCCGCGAAGACGTGCGCGACCAACGCCTTCCGCGTTTCCAAAGCGCGCCCGGCCCGAAGGCGCAACACCATGTCGACGAAGGCGTGCCGCGGATTTCCGTCTGCGATCGACCATGCGTCGCACCGGACCGTACGTACGCGGACGCCGGCCGCCTCCGAGATCCCGGTCTCGATCACGGCGCGGCGAAGGGTATCGCACAATGCGACCATATCGACCTCCTCGTCGAGGTTGCCCGAATACTCGACCGTCAGATGAGGCACGAACGTTCGCCTTCCCGAATACCTCCGGCCCCTTGCAGGCGCCTACGGCATCGGACGCGAGCGGTCGAACGGTCTTCGCCGCCGCGGCCCTGCCCGCGAGTCCGCTTCCGCCGGCGCCATGTCCTTCCGCGGAGCCAGCCCCGGCTTTTCGCCGCGCCGGGGACCCCTGGAGCCGGGAGAGTATCGGCGGGTCGGCGCCGGTCAACCTCGCCATCGGACCGGCCCGTTCCGGCGCCGATTCGCGGATCGGCGGCGAAGCGACGTGCGCCCTCCCCGAACGCGCGGAATTCGCGGCTTGCCCCGGCCAATTGCCTGTGCGACAATGCCCGCGCACGTCCCGGTTGGCGCGCCGGGCGCGGTCAGGGCCCACAGGCCCGCGACAGCCGTGTCCGGTTGACGTTGCGCACAGACGCGCGCCTTCGAGTCGCACGGATCGACGGCCATGACGGAGATGGCGGTCGTGCCGTTCACGGGAGTATTCCCGATCGAAGCCGCAACGGGGGCGGCGCTCCAGCCGCCCGGTTCTCCGTCACTCGAATCGGCGACGGCAGGGAAGGATTACGATCGCCGGCGCGAATCGCGGCTCGACCGTCGTGGCAGGGATCGCTCCGACATGTTCCACTCTCCGCTCCTACCCCTTACGGATTGCAATGAAATTCAGTGAACTGGGCCTCTCGCCCGACGTGCTGCGCGCTCTCGACGATTCCGGTTACGTCGAGCCGACGCCCATCCAGTGCGAAGCGATTCCCGCAGCCCTCGCCGGCCGCGACGTGCTGGGAATCGCGCAGACCGGCACCGGCAAGACCGCCGCCTTTACCCTCCCGATTCTGACCGTGCTCGCCCATGGCCGGGCCCGCGCACGTATACCCCGAAGCGTCATTCTGTGCCCGACCCGGGAACTCGCGGCGCAGGTCGCCGACAGCTTCGAGACTTACGGCAAGTTCCACAAGCTGAACATGGCGCTCCTGATCGGCGGCGTGTCCTTCGCCGAACAGAACGCGCGAATAGACCGCGGTGTCGACGTCCTGATCGCCACGCCCGGACGGCTCCTGGACCATTTCGAACGCGGCCGGCTGATGCTCACCGGCGTCCAGGTCTTCGTGATCGACGAAGCGGACCGAATGCTCGACATGGGTTTCATTCCCGATGTGGAGCGAATCTGCCGACTCACGCCGTTCACGCGGCAGACCATGCTCTTCTCGGCCACCATGCCTCGGGAAATCGAACGGCTCGCCGACGAGTTCCTGCAGGGCGCCGTGCGGGTAGAGGTCGCGCCGCCGGCGACTACCGTTGACGCCGTGACCCAGGTCGTCGTATCCGTGCGGGGCGGCAAAGGGGACCGGGGCCGTGCCCGACTGGACGCGCTGGTCCGCGCGCTCGAGGACCCGGATGCGGATCTCTCGAACGCCATCGTGTTCTGCAACCGCAAGACCACGGTTCGCGACCTGCACCAGGCGCTGAAAGGCTCGCCGTTGCGGATCGCCGCCCTCCACGGAGACATGGATCAACACCAGCGAATGGCGACCCTCGAAGCCTTCCGAAACTCCGAGGTTCAGGTGCTGATCGCGTCGGACGTGGCGGCGCGCGGCCTGGACATACCCACGGTCAGCCACGTGATCAACTTCGAGGTTCCGCAGGCGCCGGAGGACTACGTGCACCGGATCGGGCGTACGGCCCGAGCCGGTCGCACCGGCGTCGCGATCACGCTTTGCGAGCAGGGCGAACGGCGGCAACTTGCGCAGATCGAAAAGCTCATCGGCACGACGCTGGACGTCATAGAGCCGACCGGCCCCGGCGAGGCCCGCAAGGATCGCCGCCGAACGCGCCGATCCTCCGCAGAGTCCGCCTCGTCGGACACGGTCGAGGCCGAGGCAGAGGTCGAGGCCGAGGACGAATCGCAGCCCGCGCCCGAGTCTGACCTCCCGCCGGCGCCGGCCGGGCGGCGCAAGGGTTCCCGGCGTTCGGCGCGCTCGAGCGGAGCGAGGGAATCCGCGCCGCTCACCTTCGGAGAGTTTGCGCCGGCGTTCCTGCTCCGCGACGGCCAGGACAAACCGTCGCGGAGCCGCGACGCCAAATGAGGGCAGCCGCCGTCGTCCTGGCCGCCGGCCGGGGAGTGCGTATCGGCGGCTCGGTTCCCAAACAGTATCTCGAACTCGACGGAAAGTCGGTCCTGCGCCGATCGGTCGAAGCGTTTCTGTCCCATCCCGGTATCGATGCCGTTCAGCCCGTGATCGCGGCCGAGGACGGCCCGCGTTACCGGCGCGCGATCGAGAGCCTCGATACGCAGGGCCTTCTGGACCCGGTCGGAGGCGGCGCGAACCGGCAGGCCTCCTCGCTGGCCGGCCTGTTGGCGCTGAAGGCGAAGCGCCCGCGTTACGTGCTCATTCACGACGCGGCGCGGCCGTTCGTCGGCGCCGAAGTCATCTCCCGCGTACTGGACCGGCTGACCGGTCAGGAGGGCGCGATTCCGGTCGTCCGCATTCCGGACGGGGTCTGGTCGGTGGACGGGCAGGACGTCTGCCGGGAGCCCCTCGACCGCGATGCGATGCGCCGCGTCCAGACCCCGCAGGGGTTCCCTTTCGAGGCCATCCTCGCCGCCCACGAAACCTTCGCGGGAGAGAGCCACTTCGACGACGCCTCGGTCGCGGCGCGAGCGAGAATCCGCGTCTCCTGCGTGGAAGGCGATCCGGCGAACCGGAAACTGACGATTCCGGAAGACGTGGCCGCCGCCGTGGAGGCGAGCCGACCGGCGCCGGATACTCGCGTCGGCCAGGGCGTGGACGTGCATGCGTTCGGCAGCGGTCGCGGGGCTCGGCTATGCGCCGTGGACATTCCCGACTGTCCGTCGCTCGAAGGCCATTCCGACGCGGACGTCGGCCTGCACGCGCTTGCCGACGCGATCTACGGCGCGATCGGCGAGGGAGACATCGGCGAGCACTTCCCCCCCGCGGACCCCCGCTGGGAGGACTGCGATTCGCGGGTGTTTCTGGCCGACGCAGTCGTCCGCGCCGCCCGCGCCGGATTCGAGGTGTCGAACGCCGACGTCACGCTGATCTGCGAGACTCCGCGCGTCTCGCCCTACCGCCAGCGCATGAAAGAAGCGGTCGCAGCCTGCCTAGGAGTTCCGGCAGACCGCGCGTCGGTGAAGGCGACGACTACCGAGCGACTCGGATTTGCCGGTCGGGGAGAGGGGATCGTGGCCATGGCCCTGGTCACGCTTCGCGCACGGGCGTGAACGTCGCGCCGAATCGGGGTCGAGTGCCGGGACTGGTCGCCACGGGACTCGGCGTCGGCCGCATTCCCGCGGCCCCCGGCACCTTCGCCTCCCTCGCGGCGCTTCTGCTTGCCGCGGCGCTCAACTCCCTCGGGGGGCCGATTCTCGTCCTGGCGGCTTTCCTCGGCGCCGTCTGGGCCGGCGTCTGGGCGATCCGGCGTCTGCCGGACCGAGGCGCGCGGGACGCCCCGGAAATCGTGATCGACGAGGTGGCCGGGCAGTTCCTGGCCGTTCTGCCGATTTGCGTCTGGCTATCTCGCGCGGATACGGGTTCGCTGGACCCCTGGTCCGGGTGGGTCGCGTCGTTCTTGCTGTTCCGGTTCTTCGACATCCTGAAACCGTGGCCGGTCGGGCGATTCGACCGGGGGCACGGCGCCTGGGCGATCATGGCGGACGACCTTGCCGCCGGCGCGCTCGCCGGCGCGGCAACGCTGCTCGCAGGGTGGACCATGCATGGCGTCCTCGGCTGAACCGGACCCCGTTTCGTCTGCCCTGGCGGCGGAGCTGATCGATGCGGCTCGCCGCCGCGGCCTGCGGGTCGCGACGGCCGAGAGTTGCACCGGCGGGCTTCTCGCCGGTGCGATCACGGACGTTCCCGGCGCGTCCGAAGTCTTCGAGCGGGGCTTCGTCGCCTATTCGAACGAATCGAAGCGGGAACTTCTCGGCGTACCCGCCCCCCTGATCGCCGCCGAGGGCGCCGTCTCGGCCGCGGTGGCGGCCCGCATGGCGGAGGGTGCGCTCGACGCGTCCCGCGCCGATTGCGCGGCGTCCGTCACCGGCATCGCCGGCCCCGGCGGTTCGCCCTTCAAGCCCGTCGGACTGGTCTTCGTCGGCGCGGCGCGCCGGGGCGCCCGCCCCGAAGTCCAGAAACTGGAGCTCGGCGCCCTCGGGCGATCCGCGGTCCGGCGGCGGAGCGTCGAACAGGCGCTCAGGCGCCTGCTCGCCCAAGTACTGGCCGCCCGCTAGACCGGACGGGTCGTGCCTGGGATACGACCGGAGACCGCGCCGGCACGCGACGCGCTGCGTTCAGCTGACGTCGGTCCAGCGCCCGTCCTCGCCGAGGCAGGCGGTGCCGACCACGGTTTCCTTCGTGCCTGCGATGGTGACCTCATGCGTGTATTCGCGGCAGGTGCGCCCGCTCTGGTCCTGGCCCGACCGGACCACGGTCACGGCTCCGGACGCCGGTCCGGACGCGTTGTCGGGATTGTCCCAGGAGATCCGTTGTCCGATTCGGCCCTGGTTCAGCGCCCGGTTCTGGGCGTTGCCGGCAACCATCGCCGAATGTTCGTCCAGCCGGCGGCCGATCTCTCCGCCGACCAGCGCACCCAGCACCGCGCCGGTCGCGATCGCGACGTCGCGACCCGACCCGCTTCCGATCTCGGAACCGGCCAGACCGCCGATTACCGCCCCTGCGATCGTGCCCAGCGCCTCGCCTTCTCCCTGCGGTCCGCAACCCGTGACCATAACGATCGCCCCGACGGCGATTCCCTTCGTCAGCATGTTCATTTCGCTCACCTCGGCATGCCTGTGGAACAAGCACGGTCGCGCTCGCGAGCGACCGCAAGGGGTCGAACCGATTCGCGACCTGCCCGTCCGTCGGCAGAATTATAACCCGATCGCGACGCGCTACCGCGCAGGCCGCGAGAAATCGGTTCGCGCCGCATGGAAACGGAGATCCGTCGCGCCGAACGGGAGGTAGAGGCCGCCTATCCGGCCCCCTCGGCGGGCCGGCACTCGGGAGAGACGAGGTCCTCCGGCTCCCCCGCACCGTACAGGTCCCGCGCCCGGTCTTCGAAGGCCCGGACGATTCGTTCCATCGCGTGATGAAACAACTGGCCCACCAGCTTTTCGAGGACCACGCTTCGAAACGAGAAGTCGACGCTGAAGTCGACCACCGAGCCGCCTTCCTCGCGCTGCACGAAGCGCCAGTGCGTGTCGAGATGGCGAAACGGTCCGTCCAGATACTCGACGTCGATGACTCGAGCGGCGGGGTGCAGCGTCACCCTGGACGTGAAGGTCTCGCGGAATACGCGGAACGAGATCAGCAACCGCGCCAGCACCACCTCCACGTCCCCCTCGGGGGTCGGCGTGCGGCGGTAGATTCTCGACGCGCCGCACCAGGGCAGGAAGTCCGCATAAGAGTCCACGTCGGCCACCAGCGCGTACATCTGGTCCGCGTCGTAGACGACGCGGCGTTTCTCCGCATGTCCGGGCATTCGTTCGCTGTACGGCTACGCGATTCGCCGACGCGGCGTTCAGCCGCCTCTCGCCCTGCGCCGCGCGGCGAGCTCGGCGAAGTCGTCGCCGGCGTGGTACGAGGAGCGGGTCAGGGGCGACGCCGAGACCAGCAGAAAACCCTTCGCCGTCGCCGTCTTCTCCAGCGCCGCGAACTCCTCCGGCGGAACGAAGCGCCGAACGGGATGGTGCTTCGGGGTGGGCTGGAGGTACTGTCCGACGGTGAGAAAGTCGACGTCGGCCGAGCGCATGTCGTCCATTACCTGCTGGACTTCCAACCGGCTTTCGCCCAAGCCGACCATCAGGCCGGACTTGGTGAAGGCGCCGGGGTCCAGTTCCTTGACGCGCTGGAGAAGCCGAAGGGAATGAAAATAGCGCGCCCCGGGCCGCACCGTGGGATAGAGCGACGGTACGGTCTCCAGGTTGTGATTGAACACGTCCGGGCGCGCCTCGACGACCCGCTCGAGCGCGCCGTCCTTGCGAAGGAAGTCGGGCGTGAGCACCTCGACGGTCGTTCCGGGGCTTCGCCGGCGGATCGCCCGCACGGTCCGGGCGATGTGTTCCGCACCGCCGTCGTCGAGATCGTCGCGGTCGACCGAAGTGACGACGACGTGATTGAGGCCGAGCCGCTCCACGGCCCGCGCCACCTTCGCCGGCTCGAACAGGTCGAGCGGGTCGGGGCGCCCGGTCGCGACGTTGCAGAAACTGCAGCCCCGCGTACAGACCTCTCCCATGACCATGAAGGTCGCGTGCCCCTGGGCCCAGCACTCGCCGACGTTGGGACAGCTCGCCTCCTGGCAGACGGTGACCAGCCCGTTCTCGCGGACGATCTCCGAGGTGCGGCGGTAGCCCTCGCCGCCCGGAGCGCGTACCCGGATCCAGGGCGGCTTCCGGGCCGGCGGCGAATCCGGGCGGTGCGCCTTCTCCGGGTGGCGCTCGGGCCGGGACGGCCGGCGGGCAGCGCCTCCGCCGGCTACCGAATCAGATGTGGATGGCCTGGCCATAGGCGTCGAGCACGGACTCGTGCATCGCCTCCGATACCGTGGGATGCGGGAACACGGTCTGCATCAACTCCGCCTCCGTCGTCTCGAGCGCGATCGCGACGGCAAACCCCTGAACCAGCTCCGTCACTTCCGGCCCGATCATGTGCGCGCCGAGAAGGGCGCCGGACTCGTCGTCGAACACGGTCTTGACCAGCCCGTCGGAGTCGCCGAGGGCGATCGCCTTGCCGTTGCCGATCAACGGGAACCTTCCGACGCGAACCGAACGGCCGGTTTCCCGAGCGGACTCCTCGGACAGCCCGATCGAAGCCACTTGCGGATGGCAGTAGGTGCAGGCCGGAATCGATCCGGCCTCCAGCCAGTGCGGCTCCCGTCCGGCGATCGCTTCCGCAACCGCCACACCCTCATGGGACGCCTTGTGGGCCAGCCAGGGCGGCCCGGCCGCATCCCCGATCGCCCAGACGCCCTCCACGCCGGTCCGGCACTCTCCGTCGACGGCGATGTGGCCGCGCTCGACTCGCACGCCGATCTCCTCCAGCCCGAGATTCTCGACGTTGGCCGTGATGCCGACGGCGGAAATCACCCGGTCGAAGACACGGGTCTCCTCCGCGCCGCCCCGGTCGATCCTGACGGTGACGGAGTCTTCTTCGCGATCCAGTCCGGCGACGGACGAGCCGGTCAGCAACTCCATTCCCTGACGCTCGAACGCCTGGGCCGCCATCGCGGAGATTTCCGGATCCTCCGCGGGGAGTATGCGATCCACGAGCTCCACCACACTGACCCGGGAGCCGACGGTCTGGAAGAAATGCGCAAACTCGATCCCGATGGCACCGGAGCCGACGACCAGGAGACGCTCCGGCACGCAATCCGGCAGCAGCGCGTTCCGATAGTCCCAGACCAGCTTGCCGTCGGCCTCCAGCCCAGGCAGCGCGCGCGCCCTGGCGCCGGTCGCGAGCACGACATGCCGCGCAGGGAGAATCGCCGCCTCGTCGCCGTCGCTTCGCAACTCGACCTTGCCCGGAGCGACGATCTTCCCCTCGCCCATATGCACGTCGACCTTGTGCTTCTTGAGCAGGAACGTCACGCCTGCGTTCAATTGACCGGCGACCTTGCGCGAACGCGCGACCGTAGCGTCCAGATCCAGCTCGACGCCGCCGACGCGCAAGCCGAACGCCGCGCCGTTCTGCGCCAGGTGGTAGACCTCGGAGGAGCGAAGCAGCGCCTTGGTCGGAATGCATCCCCAGTTCAGACAGACGCCGCCCAGATTCTCGCGCTCGACGACGGCGGCTCGCAAGCCGAGCTGCGCCGCCCGGATGGCGGCGACGTATCCGCCCGGTCCGGCGCCGATCACGACGACGTCGTATTCGCTCGTTTGGTTCAAGGCATAACTCTCCCGCGCAAACCCTTACCGGCGCTCCGACCGTCTCTACGGCACGTAGCCGCCGCCCGCAAGGAACGCGACCTCGGCCGGGGTCGGCTCTCGGCCCATGGCAGCGTTCCGGTGCGGGAACCGGCCGAAGCGTTCGATGACCTCCCGGTGCTTGCGCGCATGATACAGCCCCAGCTCCTGGTTCGGGAGGCGAGACTCGAAGAGCGCAATGCAACGGTCCTGGTCGGCGAGGCTCTCGGAGTGCATGAACGGGAGGTAGAAGAACATCCGCCGCCCTTCTTCGACTCCCAGGTCGTGCCCCCGGGCGATCGACCGGTCTGCGAGAGCGCGAGCGGCATAATCGGCTTCGAACGCCTTCGAACCGCCCCGAAACAGGTTGCGCGAAAACTGGTCCAGCAGAACGAGCAGCGCCAGCGCTCCCTCGGCCCGCTCTTCCCAGGACGCGAGCGAACCCGCCAGAGCCTCCTCGCGTAGCCCGGCGAACCGATCCCGAATCGCGTCGTCGACCCCCTGATCCTGCCGAAACCGTTTCTCCGGAGGCACTTCCTCGAACCAGAACTGCAGCACGCCTCGAATCCGCTCGGCCGCGCCGTGCCCGCTCGCCAGTACCGCCGGCTCCACGAGGCGGACCGCGTCGCCGAGACAGACCTCTCCTCCCGCGAGAACGCGCGCGGTCAGTCCGCCCCGACCGCCAACGTCCAGCGCCGACCGCAATCCCCTGCATTCGCGGTCCATCCGCGCGCAGGGGTCGCAAATCCCGGTCGTCTCCAGCACGACGTCCGCGCCGATATGGAGCTGCCTCGTCCCTTCGCCCGGGTTCTCCATGCCGCGAACGAGGAGATTGCCCCTGCGCGCGATCCAGGGCAGTTCCCGACCGAGGTCCCGGCACGTTTCCTCCCACTGCTTCTCGAACACGAGGACGACGGACCTGTGATCTCCCGGATGGCCGGTTCGGTGGTCCGCCTCGAGCCCGTTCCCGATCTCGATGCGGCAGGTCTCCGCTTCCGACATGGGCGAACCCGGACTCTGCCTTCGGGCGATGCCCGCGATCTCGCCTTGCATGGCCATGCTTGCGCTCCTTCGTTAAACCCGGCGATCCGCGAAAGTCTTGCCCCGCTCGGGTCGAGATCCGTTCCCGCAATTCGGGTAGGCCGGAAGGCACTTCGGTTCCTGACCCGCTCTGGGGCCTGTCGCCGCGTGCCCTCAATCCGACGTCCGTCACGCTTCGGGGCCCACGAAGGATGGTCGGCAATGCACGGATCGTCAACCCGGCACGAAGGCTGCGCAGTTGCCGCAACCGTTCGCCGCGAGAACCGGGGCCAGGATCGGGACGGGCCGGCCGCTCCGAAGCGGTATCCGCCGGACCTCGTCCAGCGCGTACGTCGAGCTTTGCCGGTCGTCTCGGCCGGCGCGGCAAGCCCCCGCCCCGACCCTGGCGCCCCGCCGGCGTCTCGATCTCGCCCTTCGGACTTGCCGCGGAGCGACGCAACGCGACGTACGCTTGGGTCACCGGCCTTCCGAGCCGGTCAGGATTGCGGCTGTACGGCGTCCGCGTAAATCTCTGCGGTAAGGGGCGTGCTTCGTGGCGGAAGGGGCGCAAAGTCCACCGTATCCTCCGGCGCTTCGGGTTCGGAGCGCGTCACCCGCCAGAGCGCATACCCCCCGAGGACGGCCGCCATGGCCGCAATCAGGGGAAAATAGGCCCACGATCCGGCCGCGGACATCGCCGCGCCCGCCATCGGCGGGCCCACCGCCGCGCCGGCGCCGTTCAGAAAGATCAGCCGTGCGCTGCAACTCGCCACGCGCTCCGAGTCCACGCGATCGTTGGCATGCGCGACCAGGACCGAGTAGAGCGGCGAAATCGCTGCGCCCATCAACCCGACCAGGGCGACCAGCCACCATCCGTAGGTACCGGTCAGGGAGGCGAGGAGCGCGGCCGTCGCCCCGGTGAAGGCGAGGCCGATCACGACGGGACGCCGGCCGGCCCGGTCGGACAGCCACCCGGCCGGATACAGCATCAGCGTCCCGCCGATGTAGGTGGCAGAGACCAGCGCCGCGATCTCGACCACGCCAAGCCCCATTCCGACGCCGAAGACGGCCATCATCGCCGACATCACGCTGAACAACAGGCCCATGAAGATCATGCCGACGAAGGCCAGGGGAGACGTTCGAAACAGCTCGGGAAGCGACATCGGCCGTATGGACGCGTGCACCGGAACGGGCGCGGCGCTCAGGAGCACCGGTCCGATGGCGAGGGAGGCCGCGACCGTGGCCACGGCGAAGAGGCCGTATCCTTCCGGGTCGCCCGCTCCGAGGACGACTTGCCCGAAGAGGATTCCGGCGAGTTGCACGAACAGATACAGGCCGAGCGCCTGGCCTCGGTTGCGGGACGTGACGATGCCGTTCAGCCAGGCTTCGGCGACGACGTAGGCTCCTGCCATGCAGGCGCCGTTCAACAGCCGCAGTACCACCCACAATCCGGCCGACTCGAAGAACGGAAACAGAATGAGCGTAGCCGACGCCGCCGACGCGAAGGCCGAGAAGACGCGGACGTGTCCGACGTGACGGATCAGTCTAGGGGCAGCGGCGGAACCGACCGCGAAGCCGACGAAGTAGCCCGACATCACCAGGCCGAGCTGCAGGTCGCCGAATTCGAGCAGTGCGCCGCGAACGCCGATGAGCGTGGTGCTCAAACCGTGCGCGGTCATGAGCATCGCCGACCCGAGCAACAAGGCCCAGGCGTCTCTCACAACGACGAGCATGGCGGGACTGTCCTGAACGATTCGCGACCTGCCCCGCGCAGGGGCAATTTCGGCGCGCAATGCTGCGCGAGTAACGCGGCGAATTCGCGCACAAATGCGACATGCCGGAGTCGCGAACGGAGAATTCGCCGCGCAAACTACCGGAACAACAGGCTGGCGTCGCCGTAGGAATAGAACCGGTAGCCGTTCTCCAGCGCGTGGCGGTACAGAGAGCGGCAGCGTTCGACGCCCAGAAACGCGGACACGAGCACCAGGAGCGACGAGTGCGGAAGGTGAAAATTGGTGAACAACACGTCGACCGCCCGGAACTGGTGGCCCGGCCGGACGAACAGCGACGTCTCGCCCTCCCAGGCGCCGAAAGCGGCGTTCTCGGCGGCGACCGTCTCCAGAAGGCGGAGAGAGGTGGTTCCCACGGCGACGACGCGGCGGCCCTCCGCCCGGGCCGCGGCGATCTCCGCCGCCGCAGCGGCGGAGACCGATCCCCACTCGGCCTCCGGCGCCGAATCGCTTTCGGCGCCCGGGCGAATAGGCAGGAAGGTGCCGCCGCCCACATGCAGGGTGACGCGCACCCGGCGTATTCCCCGTGCGTCGAGCGCGTCGAGAAGCGGCGCGTCGAAGTGAAGCCCTGCCGTCGGCGCGGCGACCGCTCCGGCCCGGTCGGCGAAGACGGTCTGGTATTGCTCCCGGTCGAGACGGTCGACGGCCCGGCGCCGCGCGATGTAGGGCGGCAGCGGCATTTCGCCCGCCTCGTCCAGCGCGTCCCGAAACGCCTTGCCCGACCGGTCGAACTGCAACACGGCGGCCCCCTCCGCGACCGACTGAACGGTCGCCTCCAATGAGCCGAATTCGAGCGCGTCGCCGGCGCGGAGCCGCTTCAGGGGCCTGGCCAGCACTTTCCAGCGAGCCTGGCCGAGCGGCCGCAGGAGGGTGACTTCCATACGCGCCCGGTTTCCAGAGCGAATTCGGGAGCCGCGAAGCCGGGCCGGAAGTACGCGCGTATCGTTGACGACGAGGACATCGCCCGGCGAAAGGATTTCGGGGAGGTCCCGGACATGTCGGTCACGCAGTTCGTCGGCAGACTCGGAAACGAGAAGCCGGGCCGCGCTGCGGGGGGAGACCGGACGAAGCGCAATCCTGTCTGCAGGAAGCGAATACCCGTATGGTTCCTCATCCGATTTCGGCGTCAATCTGGACAAGTTGGGGAACTGGCAAGATCTTGGCCGAAGTTGAGAGCATGAAAGCCGAGGCGGGGTGAATTCCTAAATGAGTCGAGCATATCTTGACCGTCGTTGGGGCGACCAACACTTGAACCTGAGTTGGGAGTGAGGACTCTCAGGCGGCCGCCGCTGTCAATGAAAAATTTATCGTCGGTATTGTCTTCAACTTGAACCTCAGACCAAGGAAAATTCTCGTTGTTCACCGTGAGAGTTGAGACCTCGTCGACAATTTGCCATGCATCGCGGATCTGATTAGGATCCCACACGGCTACGCTTTGGTTGCTACCGCCCTTCTCTGGATAGACTGTGTTTGCCGGCGGTTCCGGGGCAGGTTGCGGGCGGTAAGAGACGAAACTACCGCCATTCCCTGGATCGACTGTGTTCGTCGGCGGTTCCGGGGCAGGCGGTTCCGGGGCAGGTTGCGGGCGGTTCAAGACGAAACTATCGCCCCAAAACGCGTCTGCGACAAACGCGAACACGACCTCGTGCGGAACCGGTTGATCCTCTTGATTCTCTGTTCGCTTCACTACCATGACGCTAGGGACGCGCTCTCCATCTTCGATAAGCGCCGTGTCCAGGGCGGAGGCATGGCATTTCTCGGTCCATAGGGCTACTAAGTCGTTGTCGCCGTCAATCTCTCCTGTACCCCAGACATCTTGCAGCGACCAAGCTTGGGTTCCTGCCACGATCACACGGTCTAGCGGGTTCAGGTCCATCTCCTCCAAGCGACCATAATCGCCCTGGTAAAGCCATGGCTGCGATAAGGAGTCGTACCCCTGATAGGGATTCCTGCCGTACGGACGCTTGTATCCTGGTTTAGCTAGTACCTGTAACGTGTTCGGTTGCGAGAGGTTCTCTGCCCGGAGTCTGAACGCGCCCCAACTCTCGAGCGCCACGGGAATTCGCGTAAGCGTCTTACCCACATGCTCCCCGACGATGGCTTCACCGGTAAATTGCTGCCACCAGCTTTCCGTCTGACGGTCGTACATGATCAGATCCGAGTTCCGCAGCTTTCCGGTGACGCCAAACGTCAGGGGTGTTTCGTCGATCTTCGCGCTAAATGCGATGCCCGAATTGCACAACGGACAGTAGGTAACCGCCACGCCGATCTCCTCGTCGTTGACGATCTCGTGCCACATGAGATAGCGAAGCGGATAGGCGCGGGCCAAACCGTCCTGGACCAGCGTTATCACCGGCTCCTGGTCTGCAAGCTCAAGGTCGGCGATATTGTCGAAGTCGCCGTACGCTCCCAAGGTCAGAAAGTCCGGTTCGTCGATAGCGGGTATTCCGTCCTTCGGCGGTCCGCCCGAGAGAATCTCCTCGAACGACACCCCCTCGAGTACCTTGGTGAAATCGGTGTGCGGCCACTCCGCCTCCCAGCCGAATTTCGGCACCTGCCGCAGTTCGGTCGAACCGGCGTCGACGGCGACCAGTACCGCCAACGCGGCGAGTAGCGGTACGGTACGCATCACTGGGCCGCCCCGGCCTCCACGGTGCGAACCCGGACCATGCGGTCCGGATCGTCGACCATGCCGTTCCGGTCCGGGTCTCCGGCCTTGATCCGGTCGACGAACTCCATGCCCTCCACGACCTCGCCGAATACGGTGTACTGCCCGTTCAGGAAGGAGGCGTCGTCGAAACAGATGAAGAACTGGCTGTCTCCACTGTCGGGATGCTGCGCCCGCGCCATCCCCACCGTCCCCCGGCGAAACGGCTCGGACGTGAACTCGGCCGGCAGGGTCTGCCCCGACCCGCCCCGGCCCGTCCCGGTGGGATCCCCGGTCTGCGCCATGAAGCCGCTGATGACCCGATGAAAGACGACGCCGTCGTAGAATCCGGAGTCGGCCAGCTCCGAAATCCTCTCCACATGCAGCGGCGCGAGGTCGGGCCGGAGACGGATCAGCACCGTGCCGGTTTCCAGCTCGATCGCCAGCCGCTTCTCGGCCGCTGCCGCCTGTTCGTCTCCCCCTGTCACGAAACTAGCCAAAGCTAGTAAGAAAACGGCAACAAGTCTCATCGTCATGCTCCCCATAGCGGTCGTCGGCTGCGCCTGAGCGAAAGGTCATAGTGCCACAGTATTACGAATCGGTAGCGGCGTATCGGAAGGAGAGTCTGGCGAAAACCGGCGGCGGCACGAATCTCGACACGTCGCCGCCGAGTCGGGCAATTTCCTTCACCAGGCGCGAGGATATGGCCTGATACTCCGCCCCGGCCATCAGGAATACCGTCTGAATGTCCTCGCTGATCGCCCGGTTCATTCCGACCATCTGGAACTCGTACTCGAAATCCGATACCGCGCGCAATCCGCGTATCAGGATACAGGCGCCGACTTTCTCCGCGAATTTCATCAGCAATCCGTCGAAGGGAACCGCGTTGATCGAGATCCCCTCCCCGGCCATCGATTCCCGCAGCATCGCGACCCGCTCGTCCACCGAGAAGAGCGGCTTCTTGTCGGCGCTGCGCGCCACCCCCACGACGAGTTCGTCCACCAGCACATGCGCCCGGCGGATAATGTCCACATGCCCGCAGGTGACGGGATCGAACGTCCCAGGATATAGCCCGACGCGCGTCACGAAACCTTCCAGGGCGGTGTCGTCAGCCGCTCTTGATCCACTCCGAGAGCGCGGCGTTCTCGCGTTCGAGCCCGTCGATTCGGGCCTTGACCGCGTCTCCGATGGAAATCACTCCCAGAAGGGACGTCTCCCGAAGCACCGGCATGTGGCGAAACCTTCGCTGCGTCATCGTCTCCAGCACGCCGTCGAGGCTGTCGGACGGCGCCGCACAGACGACGTCGCGGGTCATGTACTCCGACACCGGCCGATCGAGGCATCCGTCGCCGACTCGGGCCAAAGCCCGAACGATGTCGCGCTCCGACAGGATGCCCGAGAACGCGCCGCTCGCGTCCGCGGTCGGCGTCACGATCAGCGCGCCGATCCCGTTCTCCGCGAGCAGGGCCGCCGCGTCGGACACCGGCTGGGTCTCGGCGACCGTGACGATCTCCGCAGACGGTTTTCGGGCAAGGATTTGCTGAACGTTCATGGGGCCAGCCCTCTCTGTCCGTTCCGGGACCGCAGTATAATCAATGCGCGCTACCGTAGCAATTGGCGGCGGACGCGACCGACCGCGGGAGCCGGAGAATTCCAGTGCAGGACAAGATCAGGCGTTCGGATGCGGAATGGCGGGCGCGGCTGGCGCCGGAGGCGTTCCGGGTGACCCGGCGAGCCGGCACCGAACGCCCGTTTTCGCACGATTCGTTCCCTGCCGGGGACGGCCGCTTCCGTTGCGTGTGCTGCGGCGCGGTACTGTTCGATTCCTCGGACAAGTTCGAGTCCGGAACGGGCTGGCCGAGCTTCACCCGTCCGGCCGCCGGGGCGTCGCTCGAGGAGCGCGAGGACCGAAGCCTCTTCATGCGCCGCACCGAGGTCGCCTGTTCGCGCTGCGACGCGCATCTGGGGCACGTGTTTCCGGACGGCCCGCGCCCGACGGGACTGCGCTACTGCATCAACGGGGTGGCCTTGCGGTTCGATTCGGATCCGGGGAATCGAACGCCCGTCGAGGCGCTTCCGAACGAGGACGCCTGACGGAACCGTCGCATGCCGTCCCCCCTCCAGCCCGACGTATTGGTGACCGGCGCCGGTCACACCGGGCTCGCGGCCGCGCTCGCGCTGGCGCAGGTCGGGCTCCGCAGCGTCTGTGTCGACCCCTCCGCCGGGGAGCCGCCGGGCGAATCGATTCGGTCCGTCGCACTGATGCCGGACTCGGTCGAATTGCTCCGCTCTCTGGGAATCTGGAACCGTATCGAGGCGCACGCCCAGCCGATCACGGAGTTTCGATTCCGGGAGGCGCAAGCCGCCGACGGAGCGGTCCGCTTCCGGGCGTCGGACGTCGGACTCGCGGCGCTGGCGTGGAACGTGACCAACGAATCGCTTCGCCTGGCCCTGGAGGCCGCCGCATCCGAGTCCGCGCTCGTGGAACGCATCCGGCCCGCACGCGTCGCCGCTCTGGCCTGCCGAAACGATTCGGTACTGGCCATGGTGAACGACGGGTCTCGATTCCGCGCCCGACTGGCCGTGGCCGCGGACGGACGCGATTCCCCTACCCGTCGGTTTGCCGGCGTTCGCGTTCGGCGATGGAGCCTCGGCCGGCAGGCGATCGCGTTCGTCGCTGCGACTCGCGCGGGCGAATCGACCGTCTGCACCGAAATCCACGGGAGCCGCCAGACCGCCGCGCTGGTTCCGCTGCCGGACGGGCGGAACGCCGTAGTCTGGGTACTGCCGGGAGACGACGCGGCGCGATGCATGCGGGGCGGCGCAACGGAGCTGGAGGCGGCGTTCCGGAAGTTCGCCGGGTCGGGACTCGGTACCTTTCGCGTCGATTCGCCGGCCGGCTCCTGGCCGGAGGCCTTCCTGACGGCCCAACGGCTCGTGGGCACCAGACTGGCGCTGGCCGGGGAAAGCGCGCACGCTCTCTCTCCGGTCGGAGCGCAGGGGCTGAACCTGTCGCTGCGCGACGTGGCCGCGCTCGCGTCGCTGGCCGGCGCCGTCGCAGCGGCCGGTCGCGACCCGGGAGAGCGCGCGCTGTTGGCGGAGTACGAACGGCGGCGGCGGGGAGACGTACTGCGCACCGCCGGCGCGGTCTCGGCCTATTCCCTTCTCGCGGGGATGCCGGGCCGGTTTCCGTCCCGCGCCAGGACCGCAGTCGCCCGGACGTGGAACCGCGTGCCGTTCCTTCGCCGGGTCCTGCTGCAGAGCGCCCTGCCGCAAGCGCGCAGCGCCCCGGGAGAAAGCCGATGAACCTTTCGCTCATGGACCACGAGCTCTGGATCCGCCTGGCCGCCTTCGGCTCCGTCTTCGCGGCGCTCGCGCTCTGGGAAGCGGGCGCCCCCCGACGACGGCTGCGCGCCTCGAAACCGCGCCGATGGTTCACCAACTGGACGATCACCGTCCTGGACGCGGCCGTCGTGCGGCTCCTGTTTCCCGCCGCCGCCGTCGGCGCGGCCTGGGACGCCCGCGATTCGGGTTGGGGCCTGTTCAACCGCTGGGACGGCCCCGTATGGTTCGAGATCCTTCTGGCCATGCTGCTGCTGGACCTGCTGATTTACGCGCAGCACGTCGCAAGCCACAAGATTCCGGTCCTCTGGCGCATCCACCGGGTTCACCATGTCGACCGGGACATGGACGTCACGACGGCGATCCGGTTTCACCCGATCGAAATCGCTCTTTCGATGGTGCTGAAGATCGGGGCGGTGTACGTCCTAGGCGCGTCTGCGATCGCCGTCGTCCTGTTCGAGATCGTCCTGAACGGCTCCTCGATGTTCAACCATGCGAACGTCACCATTCCGCGCAGCCTGGATCGGGTCTTGCGCTGGCTCGTCGTCACGCCGGACATGCACCGGGTCCATCACTCCGTGCACCGTCCCGAGACCGACGCCAATTACGGCTTCAACCTCCCGTGGTGGGACCGTATATTCGGCACCTACGTCGATCAGCCGAGGGACGGCCACACGACGATGGCGATCGGTCTGAGCGAGTGCCAGGACGCCCGTCCGACGCGACTCGGCTGGTCCCTGGCGCTGCCGTTCCGGAAACGGATTCGTTGAACCGGACGTTCGAGGCGGTGCGGCTGCGGCTGGCGGAACACGGCCTCGGCGCAGCCGGCTTCGAGGCCGGCCCGGAAGACTCCGTGCCGCCCCGCACGCGTACGATGATTCTGGCGACCGGGGCGAATCCGGAGCTGTGGAGCCGGTTCCAGGCGTCGCCCGAACGCCGCGACGGACGCCCCGATCCGCTCGACCGGTGGAGCCGCAGGGTGATCGGGGCCGTCGCCGGAGAGTTCGACGGCATTCCGCATTTTCCCGGCGACGGTCCGCCGTACCTGCCGTTCCTCTCCTGGTCGCGACGCGCGGCCCCGGTCTGGCCGTCGCCGATCGGCCTCTTCGTTCACGCGGAATTCGGTCTCTGGTACTCCTGTCGCGGCGCGATCGCATTCCCGCAGGCGATCCCTCTCCCGGACCATCCGGTGCGGCCGAGACCCTGCGATTCGTGCGCCGGAAGACCCTGCGCGAGCGCCTGTCCGGTCGGTGCGTTCGACGGCGGCCGCTTCGACGCGGAACGATGCCGTTCCTGGCTGCGAATCGATTCGGGAATCGATTGCCGCACCCGCGGATGCCTCGCGCGGCGCGCTTGCCCGGTCGGCGATTCGTTCGCGCACCCTCCTGCCCGGGCGGAACTGCATATGGCTGCCTTCCTGTCTCCTGTCGCTACAGGCAGTGGGTGAAGCGGCGGAATTGGACGGTGCGGGTCTAAGTTATCCGAATCTCGCCTGCACTCCCGCCAAGACGGTCCATCGGCCGGTCGCGTGCTACTTTTCGAACTAATTTCAAGAGAGAAATTGTAACCGTTTCACGTCGTAACCGTTTGTAAAATAAGACGTTCTTGCTTCCCCTCCGGCGAGAGGGCTTGACCGGAGCGCGAAACCGGTCACAGCCTTTCGCGCTTGGACGAAGAGGGAGCGAAAACATGATCCGAAACGCGAAAAATTTTTCCGTGTTGCCGGTCGCCCTGGCGATTCTCGGCTGCGGAGAGATGAGCGAATTCGCCTCCGCCGGCGGGGAGCGAAGCCGGGTCGTCATCACGGCGCAGTCGGGATCCGAGGTCGTGTTGACGAAGAACGTCGGCGGCGCCCGAACCAGCGCTCCGCCGTGGATCGGAGAGCCGGTCGGCGACTCGCTCGTCCCCGGCGCGCTGACGCCGGACGCGGACCGGGCGGAAGCGGTTGCGGAGGAGCCCGACGCGGGACCGGCGGCCGCTCCTCCGCTCGGCGAGGTCCGCGAGCGGCCCTGGCGCGTGACCGACGGGGAAACCCTGTTTCAGGCCGTATCCCGGTTCGCCGGTCGCGCCGGCTACACGGCCCGGAAACCGGAACAGTATCCCGTCTGGGAAGTCACCGTCGACGCCTCCTACTCCGGCGAGTTCGAGGGAGCCCTCGGCTGGCTGATGGCCGGCTTCGAGCAGGCCGACCCGCGCCCGGTCATCAGCCTGCATCCGAACCGAATCGTTCGGTTGGCCGCCGAGTGACGGGCCCGAGCGGAGCGTCGGTCGGAGGGCGACGATGACGCGACCGGGTTTCTGGCTCCGCTTGGCGGCGGCGTGTCTGCCGGTCGCCTGCGGAGAGATCGATTCCGAGCCGCCCGTCCGGCTGGACGGGCTGCGGGAAACGGTGGAGGGCCGCGTGGACGACGCCGCGGCGGACGCGTCCTCCGCCAGCCGCGTCGTCCTGGAGTCCGACCCGTTTCTCGGAACGGTCGGCGCTCGCGAGCCGGCGGCCGTGCCGCTTCCGGCCCGCGTCGAGGGGCCGGACGGCTTTTCGTGGACCACCGGCGTCCCGGTTTCTCCAGGCGAGATCGCCGCGAGAATTGCCGACGCCACAGGCCTCCCGGTCGCGCTCGACCTGCAGTTCCCCGAGACGCTGGACCGCGTCCGGAGCGACGCACCCGCGCTTCGGTATCGCGGTCCGCTGTCGGGTTTCCTGAGTCTCCTCGGCCGACGGTGGGGCGCCGGCTGGACCTACGAAGGCGGCGTGGTGACCATCCTGGACCGCCTGTACCGAACCTACGCGGTGCGCGCCTCCGTCGCCCAATCCAGCCTGTCCCTGGAGACGGCGGACAGCGCGACGGACGCGGGTTCGCTGTCGACCGGCGTCAAGCTGGAATCCGCCGCCTGGCAAGAAATCGATTCCAATCTGGCCGGCATCGTGACGCCGGGAACCTACACCCTCTCGCCGGGCGCAGGATTCGTCGGCGTGGCCGCCCCGCCGGACGTGCACCGGGCCGTGGCCGCCTATCTCGACCGGGCCAACCGCGTCTTCGATACGCGAATCGCGATCGAGGTCGCGGCCGCTTTCCTGGACGTCTCGGACATCGACGACGTCGGACTGTCGCTCAACCTGCTCTCGACGCTGCTCGACGGTCGCGTCGAACTGGAACTCGGTCGGGAGACACTGTCCCGGTCGCCCGGGGTCGCGTCGGTCCGCATCCCGGACTCGGCGACCGGGGGGCTCGCGCGGCATGCCGGAACCACGTCGATGCTGCGCGCCCTCGCCCGCACCAACCGCGTGATCGACTACCGGACGGCAAACGCCATCACGCGGCACGGCTCTCCCGTACCGATCCGCCTCAGCCGCCGGCAGGACATCGTGCGGCGGGTCGCGGTCACCCTCAACGGCGACGCCAGCACGACGTCGATCGAATCCGAAACCCTCGACACCGGCCTTTCGATCACCGTCCACCCGCGGCTGGCCGACGCCGGCAAGGTTCACCTGACCCTGTCGGTCTCCGCCAGCGACCTCGTCAGCCTGGTGCCGTTTCAGTCGGGCGACGACAGCAGCGTTCAGCTGGCCACCGTGGACGAGCGTCGACTGACCCACGACTTCGTGATCGAGGACGACGAACTGGCGATTCTCGCCGGTTACGAGCAGCGACGGGCCGGGATTCTCGGCGAGGGAGTCGGAACGCCCGGTTTCATGCTTCTCGGCGGCAGCCGCTCCGGCGAAGCGTTGCGGTCCCGCCTCTATCTCTTTGTATCTGCGAGGATAATTCGATGAAAGCGACATTGGTAGCGCACCGCGATCCGCCGCCGGCCGGCCCCTCACCGATACGGGCCGAACGGAACGTCTCCGCCCGTGCGCCGCTCCCCCACACGCCTCCGGAGAGCCGATCCGGCGGGGCGGGCGAATCGCATGGCCGTTCGCGCGCCCTGGTCTGGCGCGGGCGAACCTACGCGTTCGGCGGCGCGTGGCTGACGTTTCGGCGGCCCGAGCGCCGCGTCCTGCGGTCGGCGCTACGCAACGCCGGGGCGACCCACTGGGCGAAGATGCCCGGAAACGGCGCCACGCATGTCGGCGCCTTTCGCCTGCAGGGCGAGCGCGGGTCCATCGCCTGCGCTGTCGATGCCGCACGGGTCTATTTCGGAAACGACTTCGCCGGCGCGTTCGAGATTTCCACCGACTCGCTACCCCGGGCCTGGTGGGTGGTCGCGGTCGCCGACGAGGCCGTGCTTCTCGACACCGTGTTCGAGGACCTCGACGAGGCGAAGGCGGCGTTTCGGGACCTTTCCGTTCCGGGCCGGGAGTTCACCACGAGAATCGCGCCGCCCGGGTTCGGATCCGACGGCAGCCGGGAAGCCGGTCTCGACGAGTTTCTCGAACTCGCCGACCTCGCCGTGCGGCCGATCGGCCATCGGCGCATCTCCGCACTGGCGGCGGTGGCGTTGCTGTGCGCGGGCGCCGGAGGCCTGGCCGCCGCGCAATGGCGCATCGACGCGGAACCGGCGCAGGCGGCCAGCGCGGAAGCGCAGCTTCCGCAACTCCCGCTGGTCGCGGAACTGCGACCGCTCGGCGTCGCTTGCGAAGCCGCCGTCGCCAGCGCCCTCGACCGGCACGTCGCCGGCTGGAAGCTCGATTCCGCGTCCTGCGACGGCAGCGCGGCGCAGCTGGTTTTTGCCGGCAGCGGCGGCGACGCGATCCGCTCCCGGTATCCCGGCGTCTATCTCGCCGAGGGGGACGACCGGGCGATCGCCGGGATTGCGCTGGACGCCCCGCTTCGTGCGCTGGCGCCCCCGGACCTCGACGTGGCGGGACCGGAACGTCTGGTCGAGATCCTCGACCTGCTCGGCCGCGCGTCGCCGCCCCGGCGCTCGCATCTGGCGACCGAGCTGCACCCCTACGACAGCTACCGCTTCCAGCTGCGCTCCCGCGAAACCATGCCGACTCTGCTGCAAGCCTTTTCCGGAATGCCCAATCTCGAATGGACGGGCGTGGGATTCGACGCGGCAGCGCTGCAGTGGAGCGTCGAGGGCCGGCTTCATGTGTCGCCCCGGTAGGTTCCTGCGCCGCGTCGTCGCGATGTCGCTCCTGTGGGCATTCGTCGGCGACGCCCGCGCGAGCGACGCCGATCCGGTTCTCGAGCTCCGGGCCAGGCAACAACGGCTCAGCCATCTCGAACACGCCATCCGCGAAGCGGAGCTGGTTCAGCGCCTGTGCGACCTCGACCCGGCCAACCCGGAATGCGCCGAACCCGCGCCGGCGTTCGACCACGGCGCCGGCGGCGGCGGAGCCGAAGCACGAGTTCGGTACGCGCTAATCGAGGTGTTCGGCTCGGACGGCCGCCTGCAGGCGGTTCTGGTCGGACCGGACGGAGCGCGCCGCACCGTCCGGGTCGGCGAGGAAACCCCGGAAGGCGCCCGCGTGGACCGGATCGGACCCGATTCGGTGCAACTCCTCACGCCGGCCGGCGTCTCCGTGTTACGCGTCGGGCCGGAATGATGGCCGAGCAGCTCCGACTGGTCCCGAAACCCTCCGGTTCCGAGGGCGGCGTCCTGAGCGCCGAGGGCGGAAGCCTCGAGGCGTCGCCGCGGCTGCGTCGTTTCCTCGCCATCCTCTCCGACGGCAAGGTTCTCGCGGTGCCGGCCGCGCTCCGCGATCCGGAATTCCGCACGCTGCAACATCGCGCGCAAGCGTCCGGGATACGCCTGCAGGCCCCTACGGAAGCCAGCCTGGACGAAGTCGCTGCCGCGAATGCGAACGTCCGCGACGTCCGGGAATTCGCGACGCAGGCCAGACAGGCGTTGCTGTCGATCCTCGCCCGCGCCGCGCAGTTTCGCGCCTCGGACGTCCTGATCTCCCGGCAGGAAGGCCACGCGCTGCTGCGCTACCGCATCGACGGCACGATGCGAACCGACCGGACTCTGGACCCGGACCGAGCCGCCGCCATGTCGAACGCCGCGTTCAACCTCTGCGACTCCGGCGATTCGCTGGCCTCGACGACCCGCGCCGTGCGGGCCGCCATCACCGACAGCCGCGTCCTGCCGACGGACGTCACCGGCGCCCGCCTCCAGTATGCGCCCACGGCGACCGGCTTCGCGCTGCTGGTCCGCCTTTCCTATTCCCACGCGGCGCTTCGATGCCAGACGCTGGAAGAGGCGGGATTCTCGGCGCCCCATGCGACGGCGCTTCGGGCAGCCGTCCAGTCTGCCGCCGGCGTGATCCTGGTGGCCGGTCCCACGGAGCACGGCAAGTCGACCACGCTAAACCTCGCGATCGACGAATTCGCCCGCGGCTTCGTCCACGCGCCCAACATCGTGGCCGTCGAGGACCCCCCCGAGTCGCGTTCCTTGCCCCACGTGCAGGCGTTCTCGGTCAACACATCGGTGGAGACGGAGGCGGCCGCGTTCGAATCCGCCCTGCTGGCGAGCCTGCGAATGGCGCCGGACGGAATGAAGATCGGCGAGATTCGCGATCGGGTGTCGGCCCACGCCGCCTATACGGCGGCCGGGTCGGGAACGCTGGTGTTCGCGACTCTGCATGCGGCCTTCGCGACCGACATCCCGTTCCGTCTCATGGATCTCGGCCTGGAGCCGTATCGCGCCTTCGACACGCTAAACCTCGCCTGGGTATCGCAACGCCTGGTTCCCGAGGTCTGTCCTGACTGCGCGATTCCGTTCCGGAATCCCGCGTCCGACGCGCATCGCAGCCTCGTTCGCGATTTCGGGCATCGCACGTCGGAACTGACGGACGCGCGACTCACCGGGCCGGGATGCGACGCCTGCGGCGCCAGCGGCTCCCTGCGGCGGTCCCTGTTCCTCGAGATCGTTCGCCCCCACCCGGAACTCCTCGCGTTCGGCCTGTCCGGCACGGCGTCCCGACAGGCGTTCCGCCGCGCATGGCTCGATCGGGGCGGCGAATCCGTCGTAGCGAGCGCATACGACAGGGTCCGGAACGGACAGGTATCGCTGGACGCGTTTTGCCGCACGGTGGCGGGCGCGGCGACGCTCGACGCGGACCTGAACCCGGGCGGGCGGACGCAATGACCGAAGCCCGGCTCGGAACCCCGGCCCAACGGCCCGGGACTCTGGCGATCGCGGTCTCGCGCCGGCTCTTGTCGATGAGTCGGCGTCTCGAGATCTACGAACAAATTGCGCTGGCGACCGAATCCGGCATGCGCGAAGCCGAAGCCGTACGGTTCCTTTGGCGCGTGCGGACCCGGGACGGACGGAGGGGGCAGCTGAATCCGGTCAGCGTTTTCTGCGCGCATGCCGCCTTCGCGATGAACCAGGAGGGTCGATCGTTACCCGAAGTCGTCCTCTCGTGGTCGAGCGGGGTCGAACGGCCGCTGCTGACGGCGGCGTCGGCGCACGGCGGAAGCGCGGATACCTATCGCAAGCTGGCCGAACAGATGCGCGCCGTCCTGGAGTTGCGCAAACCGCTGGGTTCCATTCTGGCCAACGCGGCCCTCCTTCTGATGGTCGTGGCCGGAATCGGCGGATTCCTTGCGTACTACTTCTTTCCGGCCATCGAGGCGATGGTCGATTCCGGCAATCTGCGCGGCAGCGCCCGGTCGCTCTATCTGGCTTCGGGCGCGTTTCGGGACTACTGGCCCTTCATGGCCGCCGCCTGCGTCCTGGCGACGGTTGCCGTCGCCCTCGCGCTGCCGCGTCTGACCGGTCCGGTTCGAGACGCGTTCGACGTCGTCGAACCCTTCCGCACCTACCGGAAGCTCACCGCCGGCATGTTCATCGTCGGCGCCGCGGTGCTGATGGAAGCCGGCGTCAACGAACGGCAGGCCCTCGCGCTGCTGCGCCGACACGCCAGCCCGTATCTGGCGGAACGCATTCGCAAGATGGAGCGCGTCGACGCGCTGTTCGGAGAGCGGCTCGAGCGGGTCGGCGGCGTATGGCCGGACCATCGGACCCGGCTGGAGGCTGCGTTCGCCGCGTCGACCTCCGATCCTGTGCGCGAATATGCCCGCATCGGCGCCGGCCTTCTGGGTCGCACGGCGCGGGATTGCGAGCGCCTGTCGGCGCTCGGCGCGTGGATTTCGAACTTCCTGCTGGTGGGCGCAATTCTCTGGATTCTCGCCGCAACCAACGAACTCGGCGCCTCGATGAACGGCCCATTGCCATGAGACCTCCCGTTCCCATGCCCGGAATCCTGGCGCAATGCGGACGGTATCCCAGCGGTCCGGACCCACCAGGTCCCGCCTCTACCCGACTCGAGACCATGGGCGCACCAGCCCTCCCCACGAAACCCGCTCCCTACACCCTCCCCAGAAAGGATCCAACCATGAGAGACCTCATCGGATACGCGCTGTATTCCGTCGTCGGACTCGTCGGCATCGTCCTCGTGTTTTCGCTGTTTGCCGATGCCGAAGAGGACGCGTCGGTAGAGCAGATGACCACGGAGATCACCTCTTTCGTGACCGCCGTCCGCAAGACCCACCGAGGACATCCCGACCGCTACGGTACGTCCGTGATTTCCGACCAGTCGCTGATCTCGGCCGGCATCGCTCCGGGAACGACCGTAGCCGGAAGCACGTTGTTGCGGAATTCGTTCGGCGGAGACATCACGGTCTCCGGCCTCTCGACCACGTCGTTCATGGTGCAGTACGAGAAGGTGCCGAAGGCGGTCTGCATCCAGGCCCTCTCGCGCCTGCGTCCGGACGACGGCGTCCTCGGGGCGAGAGTGGCGGCGACGACGGCCGCCGTCGCGACCGCGACCCGAAACGACTTCCCGCTGTCCTTCTCGACGGCCTCCACGTCGTGTTCCTCGGCCGAGAACGTCCTTCGCATCGAGGCGCGATGACGATGCTCGGACTGCTTCTTGCCGCCTACGCGCTCTTCAGCGCAGAAGAATCCGTTCGCCATTCGACGCCGGGCCCCGGCGATCCCGCCCCGCGCGGGGCCCTGCAATCCGCATTGGCGGTCGCCGAGACGCATCGCACCGCCATTCGCCGGATCCGGTCCGGTGCGGACGCTGCGAGAGCGCTCGAGGGAACGAGACGGCAGGGCGCGGTCGGCATCCGAACCTGCGCCGACGCGACTCACGCGCTAACCGCCTACGGCCCGGTTCTGGAAGGCGAGGCGCCGGAGTTCCGCTCCGTCCTGCGTAGTGCGATCCCGCCGGGCAGTACGGTCGGATTCACCGGCGCCGCTGGCGACGCGACCGGTCCCGTTCTGGCGGAGACCTGCGGGTTGCCGGCCTCGCATGTCTGGATCCTCGAGCCACGGGGTTGAGACATGCAACAACTGATGGGACTCCTGCTCGCCAGCGTCATCACGCTGGGTATCGCGACGACACACTTGCCGAAATTGGCCGAATTGCAGCAGCAGCGGTTCGACAACGGCACGGCGAGCCAGTTTGCGGAGTTCGTGCGGGCGTCGCAGCGGTACATATCCGACGAGAGGCAGGCAATTTTGGACGGATTTCAGGCCCAGCCCGATACCGAGCCCCGTTCGCTGACGGCTGCGCAGCTCACCGCAGCCGGCGCCCTTTCGTCCCGGTTCGTCGATCGGAACACCTTCGGTCAACGCCACGCGGTGATCGTGCAGTCCGACCCGAACGATTCGAGCGAAGTCGAGGCGCTCGCCGTCACGTTCGGAGGCGATGCGATCGGACGCGCCGAGACGGCTCGGCTGGCTCAGAACGCCGGTCCGCGCGCCGGGCTGGTGCACCCGGACCGCGACACGGAGGTATGGGGCGCGCACGGACAATGGAGCGTTACGATTTCGGATTTCTCCGGCGGTTCGGTCGACGAACTCCACGTGCCGTCGGAAGGGCATCTCGCCGCCCTTCTGTCGACGGATGCCGGTTCGGATCCCGCCGGACTGGAGCCGGTGGGCATCGTCCCGTCCGGAGAGTTCGTCGATGCGCCGGACTGCGGAGCGCGAACGCCGGAAATCTATGTAATACCGGTGCAGTTTTCGGACAACGGCCACGGCTATCCCCTGATCGGCCTCCAGGCCGCCGCTACCGCCGCCGCAGACGGATCCGGTTGGACGGTTCGGATGTTCCTGTTCCGCGAACACGCGACTCTGCCGAATACCGGGGAGCGCATTTCGCTGTCCGCAACCCACGGACAGGCGGCGGTGTTTACCTGGTGCGCGTGAAGACGCCCGAGGGACTCCGGGCGCCGCGCCCGTAGAGCCCGGCGTCGCAGCGCCGCAGCGCGTCCGTTTCCGGTCGCGGGGCGGAGTTGCGGCCCGGCACAGCGTCGAAGTATTGTTTGCTCCGGTTCTCGCTGACCGAAGAGGATGGCCCCCTTGCCGGAAGCCCTCGTAATCGACGCAGTTCGAACGCCGCGCGGGCGCGGGCGTAAGAGCGGTGCCCTGCATACGGTTCCGGCGATTCGGCTGGCGTCGCTTGCTCTTCGCGCGATCGTCGACCGACAATCGCTGAATCCCGCCGATATCGACGACGTAATCCTCGGATGCGTCAGCGCAGCCGGCGAACAGGGCGGATGTATCGCGCGCTCCGCGGCGCTTCTTGCCGGCTTCGGGGAGCAGGTTCCGGGCGTTCAGGTAAACCGTTTCTGCGCATCCGGACTCGAAGCGGTCAATCTTGCCGCGGGACAGATCCGGGCGGGATTCGGAGACCTGTTCGTGGCCGGCGGAATCGAGTCGATGAGCCGGGTGCCGATGGGGTCGGACGGGTTTCCCATGGCGGTCGATCCCGTGCTCGCGCGAATCGCGGGATTCGTACCGCAAGGCGTGTCCGCCGACCTGATTGCGACGCGAAACGGATTCACCCGGTCGGACTGCGACGCGTATGCGGCCGAGAGCCATCGCCGCGCCGCGCGCGCATGGGAGGAGGAGCGGTTCGCCCGAAGCGTCGTTCCCGCTCATGACGACGCGGGATTTCTTCTCCTGGAACGAGACGAGCATGTCCGTCCAGACACCACGCCCGAGCGCCTGGCGGAGCTTTCGCCGTCGTTCCGGGAAATTGGCGAAGTCCGTCCGGGTTTCGACGCCATTTGCAGCATGCGGTATCCGGACGTCGAATCGGTGGACCACGTGCATCACGCCGGCAACTCGTCCGGAATCTGCGACGGAGCGTCGGCCGTCCTGCTCGCGTCGCGAGAGGCGACGGAGCGGCATGGCCTTCAGCCGAGGGCGCGCATTCGCGCCGTAGCCCGGTCCGGCACGGATCCGACGATCATGCTGACGGGACCCATACCCGCCACGCAGCGGGCGCTCGCCGCCGCCGGAATGAAAATGCCGGATATCGACTTGATTGAAGTCAACGAGGCGTTCGCGTCGGTCGCGCTTCTCTACCTTCGGACCTTCGGTCTCGATCCCGGTACGGTCAACGCAAACGGGGGAGCCATCGCGATGGGACACCCGATCGGCGCGACCGGCGCGATGCTGCTCGGAACCGCTCTCGACGAACTGGAGCGTCTGGACCGGGAGACGGCCCTGATCACGCTATGCGTGGGCGGCGGCATGGGCGTCGCGACCGTGATCGAGCGGGTCTGATGGCGGGCGGCTTTCGTGCGACGCTCAAGAACGGGGTCGCGATCCTCGACTGGCGAGCGGAGTCGTCCAGAATCAATCTGTTGAATACGGCGGAAATCGACTCGCTCGAAGCGGCGATCGAGAAGCACGTCGCCGATCCGGACGTGCGCGCGATCGTAATCGGCTCGTCCCGTGCCGACCTCGGAGGCGGGGTCGATCTGGAAACGCTCTGTGCGGAGAGCGGGGGATCGGCTCCCGCACGGGCCGAGTTCGCGCTGTCGAAGCGGTTGCACGGGATATTTCGCCGCATCGAGACCTGCGGCAAGCCGGTCGCCGCCGCCACTCCGGGATCCGCGGTCGGCGGCGTCCTGGAGTTGATGCTAGCCTGTCACCGCCGCTTCGCGGCGCCCAACCCCAAGGCAAGGATCGGCCTTCCGGAGATTCGCGTCGGCCTGTTTCCCGCTGCCGGCGGAACGACCCGGCTCGTGCGCATGTTCGGGTTGCAAGCCGGCGGACAATTGCTGCTCGAAGGTACGCTGCTTCCGCCCCGGAAAGCGGCCGAGGCAGGCCTGATCGACGAGATCGCCTCCGACCCGGTGGCCAGCGCCGTCGCATGGGCGGAATCGGCGTGCCCTTCCGACGCCGTGAAGCCGTGGGACCGTCCCGGATATCGAATGCCCGGCGGAGGTCCGTACACCCGAGAGGGGTTCGATACGTTTTGCGGCGCGGCGGTTCTCGTCCAGACCCGCTCCCGCGGCAACTATCCGGCGGCGGAGGCGCTGCTGCAGGCCCTCTACGAAGGTTCGCTGGTTTCGTTCGACGAGGCGCTCGAAATCGAGGCGAGGCTTGCCGCCCGCGTCGCGGCCCTCCCGCAAACCCGTGCGACGATTCGAACGAATTTTCTCTCCCGACGGCAGCTGCGCAGCGGCGCGCGGCGGCCCGCCTGCTCGGCGCCCGAGCCCGTCGCCCGTATCGGCGTCGTGGGAGCCGGCATGATGGGCGCGGGGATCGCCTACGTCGCCGCTCGGGCCGGCATTCGCGCGACCTTGCTGGACCGCACGCCGAAACTCGCGGAAGCGGGTCTGGCGTCCGTTCGAAGCCGCGCCGAACGGTCGGCGCGGCGCGGACGGTCGGAGCCGGGCGCGGTGGACGAGCTACTCGCAAACGTCCGGGCGAGCGACGATTACGACTCGCTGCGCGACTGCGACCTCGTGATCGAGGCGGTGTTCGAAGACCCCGGGATCAAGGCGGAAGTGTTGCGCAAGGCTTCCGGTGCCCTCGGCGAAGGCGCCATTCTCGCCTCCAACACGTCAACGCTTCCCATCTCCGGCCTGGCGCAATCCGTCGACCGGGCGAGCCGGTTCGTCGGCATCCATTTCTTCTCGCCGGTCGAGCGCATGGACCTGGTCGAGGTAATCCGCGGCGACGAAACCGAGGACGCGGCCGTCAGCCGGGCGCTCGACCTCGTTCAGGCGATCGGCAAGACGCCGATCGTGGTACGGGACGCCCGCTTCTTCTACGCCAACCGCTGCATCATCCCCTATACGGTGGAAACCGCCGGATTGCTGCCCGAGGGCGTGCATCCGGCCCGAATCGAGCAGGCCTGCCTGCGAGCCGGCATGCCGCTCGGATGCCTGCAGCTGATCGACGAGACTTCGCTGGACCTCGGCGCACAGATTCTCCTGGCCTCCCGGAAAGCGCAAGGCGCGAGCCACCGGCCACACCCGGGAGAAGACGTGTTCCTGCGCATGGCGCTCGAGGAGAAGCGGCTCGGACGCAAGGCCGACGCAGGATTTTACGATTACGAAGAAGGCAAGCGCACCCGCCTCTGGCCCGGCCTGGCGGAACTCTGGCCGGTTTCCGAAACGCAGCCCGAGGTCGAGTCTCTGGCGGAACGATTGCTCGCCGTACAGGCGGTGGAGGCCGTTCGGACGCTGGAGGAGGGTGTACTGCAGGACGTTCGGGAAGGCGACGTGGGGGCGGTGCTCGGCTGGGGGTTCGCGCCGTGGTCGGGCGGACCGTTCGCCTGGCTCGACGCCATGGGAACCGCGCGGGCGTGCGGTATGCTCGAGGCGCTCGCGGAACGCCACGGGGCGCGCTTCCGCCCTCCCGATCTCCTTCGAGATCTCGCGAGAGCGGACACGGGATTTTACCGGCGATTCGGATCCGCCGTCCGATGATCCCGCACGGCATGCGTTCTGCCCGAACCCGGGTTGGTCCGTGATTGACAACGGCGCTGCCAAAGCCCGCGCTTCGGCGATCGGATCGGGCGGGCCGCAGCGATGGACTCTGCGCGTCGGCCGAATACTGGACCACGCCGCCCGCTATCACCCCGCCCGAGCGATCTATTCCCGCGGCGCCAACGGGGAGATCGAGATCTCGAATTGGCGATCCGTTCGCGACAATGCGCTTCGGTTCTCCCGGTCCCTCCTCCGGCTCGGCGCCCGGCCGGGGGATCGCGTCGGCGTCATGGCCTGGAACACGGTGCGGCACCTGGAAGCCTGGTACGGCGTCCCCGGGGCAGGTTGCGTCACGCATA
Source organism: Rhodobacterales bacterium (assembly GCA_965221505.1). Taxonomy (GTDB): domain Bacteria; phylum Pseudomonadota; class Alphaproteobacteria; order Rhodobacterales; family CAZPXZ01; genus CAZPXZ01. The sequence goes on along the minus strand of CBDCSI010000001.1, from coordinate 1,705,884 downwards.
GCCTGAATCCCCGGCTTTTCGAGGACCAGCTGGCCTATATCGTCAACCACGCTGAAGACCGATGGATCGTTTTCGACGCCGACCTGACGCCGCTGATGGAACGCCTCTCGCCCAGATTGACGACCGTCGAGGGATATGTCGCGATCGGCGGGGACGCCGGCGAGGCGGCGTCTTCGCTGCCGAATGCCATGCGATTCGAAGACCTGACGGCAGGAAGCGCCGACGGCTGCCAGTGGGTCGACGTGGACGAGAACGCGCCTGCAGGACTATGTTACACGTCCGGCACGACCGGAGACCCGAAGGGCGTTCTCTATACGCACCGTTCGCACGTGCTTCACGCCATGGCGGTCATCCAGCCTGACGTTCTGGGGTTTTCGTCCCGGGATATCGTTCTGCCAGTCGTGCCGTTCTTCCATGCCAACGGCTGGTCTACGCCGTTTTCCGCGCCCATGGCCGGGGCCGGAATGGTACTTCCCGGCCGGGACCTCTCGCCTGCGTCCCTGCACGAGATGATCCGGTGCGGCGCGACGGCCGCACTCGCCGTTCCCACGGTCTGGTTCGATTACCTGCGATGGTTGCGGGAGACGGATACCCGAGTCACGGGACTCGGCCGGGTCGTCATCGGGGGATCGGCCTGTCCCGCCTCGGTGATCGAGGAGTTCGAGAGCCGACATGGCGTGCGGGTCGTTCACGCCTGGGGAATGACCGAGATGTCGCCCCTCGGCACGTTGGGTACCGAAAAGCCGGAGGTCGAAGCGTTGGCGCCGGAGGATCGGCGGCAGACGCAACTTCGATGCGGGCATCCGTTCTTCACGGTCGACCTCGACCTGAGGTCGCCGGACGGAAGCGAGGCGGAGTGGGACGGCGAGAGCGCCGGGAACCTGCGGGTGCGGGGGCCCGCGGTAGTGCAGCGCTACTACGGTCAGGACGAAGACACGGCAGACCACGAGGGCTGGTTCGACACGGGCGACATCGCAACCATCGACCAACACGCGTATCTGAAGATTTCCGACCGGGCGAAGGACCTGATCAAGTCCGGCGGCGAGTGGATCAGTTCCATCGACCTCGAGAACACCGCCGTCGGGCATCCGGACGTCGCCGAGGCCGCGGCGGTTGCGAAACCGGACGAACGCTGGGGCGAGCGTCCGGTCCTCTTCGTCGGTTGCGAAACCGGACGAACGCTGGGGCGAGCGTCCGGTCCTCTTCGTCGTTCCGGCGACCGGCGACGCGATCGATCCGGAAGAGGTTCGCAGGTGGCTCGCGGGCCGGCTGCCGCGTTGGCAAGTGCCGGACGACGTGATTCCTGTGGAGAGCCTTCCCTATACGGCGACCCGCAAGATCGCGAAGAACAAGCTCCGCCAGCTGCTCGAGAGCGGGAGAGACCCCGACTGAGCGACCTGCGCTCTTCGCCACTGGCGTGTGCAGTCGGGAATCCGCGAGTTCAGCGGCAGGCGTAGCTATGACGAGAGGTACCGAGAATCCAACCGATCGAGGTCATCATGCCAGACCCGGCTTGCGGCCTGGAGACATATCCGTTGGCCTGTCGTAGACCGCGCATACGATCGTTGGCCGCCGTGCCCGTCCGCAATGCGTCGCCACCAGTATCTGGTGTAGCCGCTCTGTGGCCCCCGCCTCCGGAACGTGCCGATCTTCCCGACCCAACCGGGACACCGACTGCGTAAGGAAACGACTCCGATTCGCTGCGACCAGTGTCGCTACCTGCGCCCTCCCACCAGTTCGCTGAGCAGTTCATACCAGGCGGTTCGCGCCGAGTGATCCATTCTACGATCCAACTCGTCGCAGACGGCGCGTACGAACGTCACGCGCCACTCCTCAGGCAGGAGCGCGAAGGCGAAATGCGCCAGTCCCAGGATATCCCGAGTATAGACGTTCAGCCCGCTGGCCCACCTCTGATCCGCGAAGGCGGCGATTTCGTCCCGGTCCCGTTCTCGAAGCGACGGCGCCGCAAACAGCAGATTCGTCAGACCTGCCTCGACTTCCATGGCCTTTCTCGACGACGCCTGAACCTGATTCACGCTGACCGCTGCCTCCTTCACCTCAACGACCAGACGAACTTCGTCGTCAAAGAAGCACATGATGTCCCCGGGTGCCCCAGACGCCGAATCTGGCGAATTCACGCCTTGCGACTCTACGCGCGTGAACAACGAGAATCCCTCTCCCACGACCCGGAACAACGCGGCGGCGACCGCCAACGGCCGCAATCCTCCGCTGCGTACGGCAAGGAACCGCGCCAACATGTCCTGCAATTGCGCCTGACTCAGCCGCCGGGGAATCGGATACGAGAAGGATTGGCGTTTCATCTTTCGCGCGAGCGAACCCAGGACGCGAAGAAACGCGCTTCGCAATTCTTCTGCCGGCGCAAGCTCCAGGGGCGAGAGAAACTGCACGAGCGCATTCCATTCTCTCTTGCTGCGAACGTTGTCCATGTCCTCCGTCAGACGCGGCCGGCGAAGAGGCTTGCTCGCATACGGCTCCGCGCTGGATCCCAGAATTCCGTGATTGTCGGCGACCCAGGGCACTACTACGGCGGTAGAGAAACTGCGCGCGTCCCATGCCCCGTCACCGGCAGCTGCAAGTTGCAACTTAAGTATGTGCCGTTTCGGATCGGCGATCTTTCCGAGCAACTGCGTCACGAGGGCGTAGCGTACGGAAACGATCGACGAATTCGTCAGACGATCAACCTCCGGATCCGCATCTTCACGATCCCGTTCCAGCGATTCGCGCCAGACGCCGTCAAGCCATGCTCTCGCCTCGTCGTCGTTCATTACCGAAAGTTCAACCATGCCGACTCTCGCCTCGGGGACCGCACCGAGTGGCAGTTCCGCGCATTCGCGTCGACTCGCCGCCAATCGCCGTACAGGTCGTCGTACAATGCCGAACGATAGCCGGAAAGGACCGCCCGTCCTCGAATCGAGTTGAGGACGGACGCGAGTTCCTTGTGTTGCTCGTCGTTCATTTCAAAGCCGTACGCGGCCGAGTCGCCCCGCTCGGAGTGGACATAGGGCGGGTCGAGGTAGAACACGGTCTCCTCGGTATCGTATCGCCGAATTACTTCGACAGCGGGAGCGTTCTCGATCTGAACTCTCTGTAGCCTTTGGACAATTTCCGGCAAGTTCTCGATGGATCCCAGCCAGCGAGACACTGCACCGGCCATACCGGCTCGCGAAGTCAGAACGCAATGCGCCCAGCGACCCGTACTGCTCGTTTGCGCAAGCCCGGTTCGGGTTTGACGTGCCCGGATATAGAATCTCCGCGCCCGCTCGAGTCGGGTCAGTCCGACCGCCGGTTCGCAGGCCAAGGAGAGTTCCTCGCGCGAAAACGGCGTGAGACTGATCGCCTTGATTAATTTCGGACCTTGATTGCGAAGCGTCTGGAAGAAATTGGTCAACTCCGAATCTATGTCGTTGTAGGTTTCGACCGGATAGGGACTGAGGTTCAGAATTACGGCTGCGGAGCCTCCAAAGACATCGCAGAAGTGCTGCGCGTCGGTCGGAATCAGCGGCAGGAGGAAGTCCAGGTGGGAGAATTTTCCGCCGTACCAACCGAACGCGATCTTCCGTTTCGAGCGGCGGGACGCGATGCGACGGCCCGTTCCGGTCGAATTGACGGTCGGAACTGTGCTCATCGGGACCGCCCCCAGTTTGCTTTCGTTTCGAATGGCCGAGAGCGGAGCCTACTCGGCCTGCCCTGAAACGACGATACCGCATCACTGGGTCGAACGGAACTCGCCCGCCGCCCGGACTGCCGGGCCGCATTGTCGGAGCGTTCACGAAGATACGTCCGAGCTGCCCTTGTGCGGTCGCAGCGCGGACGTGTTCCCGCCTCCGCGACTGTGATCTTCTTGCGTACGAAATCGACCGCTTCTCTCGGGCCGGCAACGCGGCTATTTCGGGCGGTCGAGGCCGCCCTCGTCATTGCCTCGTCTCCGCTCGTGCAACGAGTACCGGGCGCTCCGGTCGCGACGTCATGCCGCATCGACACGAAACGGACAGACTCTGGAACATGCGCCGAGACGCCGCGCCCGGCTGACTGCCCACCGGATCATAGTACGCCGAATTCCTCGTAGACGTCGGCGAGAAGCCTGCCCTCCAGCAACGCCCGCTGCGTCTTGTTCTCCGCGGCAAGCCTATCCCGGCCGGCCCTGAGGGCCGCGTCCTCGATCTCATGCGGAACGACCACGCAACCGTCCGCGTCGCCGAACACGATGTCGCCCGGACGGATCGGCACGCCACATAGCTCGACCGGAACGTCGGTCTCGATGACCTTGCCGCGCCCGTTGCTGTCGAGCGGCGCCACGCCTCCCGCAAACACGGGAAAGCCGAGTTCGCGCACATGAAGGACATCGCGAACGAAACCGTCCATGAGCGCTCCGGCCGCCCCGCGCATCGAAGCCGCCGTGCTAAGCAGACCGCCCCAGGGCGCGATTCGCCCCGTACGGCCGCATGCCGCGACCGCCACGTCGCCCGGACCGAGATCGTCTACGAGTCCGATTTCGAGTACGTAGTGATTCTCGCCGGGGCCCGGCGTCGCGTAGACGTCGGCGTAAAGCATGGTGCGCGCCCGACCCACCAGTTTTAGCCGCTCGTCCAGTGGCCTGATCTGCGGCGGCAGCGCTTGCGCCCGAAATCCGAGCGAATCCAGAACATCGGACAGCAACGAACAAAAGAACGACTCGCGCATCTCCGCGATCACAGGATCCGCAGGACCTCCGTCGGGCGTCGGACTCGCTTCCTTCACCTTGCCCCCTCCCCTGCCCAATACCGCTAGCCGAGGCTACCCCAGGTAGGCCGCGAGTTCCACTTCCGCACGCCCGACACAGTCTCGATCCATTCCCGGATGCCCGCCCCCGACAGGAAACGGGCCTCCGAGAGCACCCCCGATCGATCAGGCTGCGCTCTGCGTTGCCGTTGGAAGGTGCCGCAACTGCCGTGGGGACATCTCGCGCCTCTGGTCGTAGGGTTACGAAGTGAGAGCTTCCCCCAATCGTGGCGGAAGCGCATGCGTCCGACCCGGTTCACGCGTATGCGCGAGTGATTCCGGCGACGCGCGAAAGCGGAGGCGGGGGCGCAGGGCGACTGTCGTTCCGGCAGCAGACTGGAGGAGACCCATGGCACCGGACTTCGGCGTTCCGCCGCTCACGCGCGACGAATTCCACGGTCGTATCGGCGTGGCCCGCGCCCCGATCAACCCGCCGGATGGCATGTTCGCGCGCACCTGGGGCTACGCGACCCATGACGTCGCCGACGGCTTGCATGCGCCGCTCTACGCGACCTGCATTTCCTTCGCACCCGTCGGCGGAGGAACGCCTCTCCACTTAATCGCGCTCGACCTCATGGTCTGGCTCTCACGCGAGGACGAGGAGGGAATCCGCCTCCCGCTCGAGGACGAGTTTCGCGCAGCCGCGGGCGCGACGATTCTCCATCTCTCCCATAGCCACGGTGCGCCGTTCACCGATCCGGCCCGCGCCGCCGCTCCGGGAGGCCACCTCATCGAGCCGTATCGCAGGCAGATTCTCGACGCGTGCCGCCAGGTCGTAGCGCGGTCAAGGGACTCGATGGTGCCCGCGACGCTCAGCTGGGCGACCGGCCGTTGCGGGCTCGCCTACGATCGCGACCTGCTTCTGCCGACGACCGGCGAGGTCGTGTGCGGCCTCAATCCGGAACGCGTCGTCGACGATACGCTGGTCGTCGGACGCGTGACCGACATGCACGGCCGGACGTTCGCCACGCTAGTGAATTACGCCGCGCATCCCACCTCGTTGGGCGGCGGCAACCGCCTGGTATCGCCGGACTACGTCGGCGCGATGCGCGATCTCGTCGAACGCGAGACCGACGGCGCCATCTGCGTCTTCCTCCACGGAGCGGACGGCGACCTGACGCCTCGGCTCAGCTTCGAGGACAACGCGGAAGCCGCAGACCAGAACGGCCGGGAGCTCGGCTACGCCGCCTTATCCGTGCTTGCGGGCATGTTCCCGCCCGGGCATCGCCTGGCCTTTGCCGAACGGGTGGAATCCGGCGCGACTCTCGGACGATGGCGCCTGGAGCGTTGCGAGCCGGACGAGACGATTTGCCGTCGCCTCGACACCGTACGGCTCGCGCTCGCCCCGCAACCTTCGGTTGCCGAATGCCGAAAGGACGTCGAGGCGGCGAAGGACGGCTTCCAGCGCGAGCGCGCGGAAAGACGTCTCGCGATTCGCCAAAAGCTGGGCGAGGGAAGCGACTTCGAACTGCCGATTTACGCCTGGCGTCTCGGACGGTCGGTTCTGGTCGGCGCTCCGGTGGAGTTCTACAGCGACGTCCAGATCGCGTTGCGAGAGCGCTTTCCCGACATCACGGTCGTGGTTCTCGATCTCTGCAACGGATTCCTGAATTATCTCCCGCGGGAGTCCGACTATTCGCGAAACACCTATCCCGTCCGAATTGCGCTGTTCGCGCGCGGGAGCATGGAGCGCGCCCTTGACAAGGCCGCCAAAGCGATCGAGTCGCTGTATTGACCGCGATCGTACGGGCCGACAGTCGCTCTCCGACGCCCCACCCCCGCACACACGGGAACAGGGCCCGGACACGGATCGACGACGGCCTGCGCGTATCGCGTCCGCACGTTCGAGGCGATCACTCGCCAGGCGTTCTCTCCGGCGCGGAATTCCCGCGCACGGCGATGTCAACAATTCGCCGCACGTCCCTCGTCGGCGCGTAGCCAAGGATCGAACGCGCCTTCGAAGTGTCGTGGGCGATCCGAATAGGCGGTCCGGGGATTCGCACCTCTACGAAAGGCAGGCCGGTCGCATCGTGAAGCGCCTCGACCGCAGTCCGGTACGAGAACGGCGCCGGCCCGCTCAGATTGAAGACCTGGCCGACAGCGGACGGGTTGGAGAGCATCAATTCGATTCCGTCAACCAGGTCGACGACGTCGCACATTTGGAACTCGTACGGCACGCCGCACTCGTCGAGCGCCAGCAATAGCGTGGACGAGGCGTTCGAGTTGCAGGCCGCGTCGAGGGCAGCGACCGCGTCGGGGCGTCCGAGCGCCGAGAAGAGGTCGCGCATCGGCGCGACGAACAGGAAACGGCCGGACCAGCCGTCGGGCCTCAGGATCTCGTCCGAGCGTGCGGTCAGGGCGAAACGCGCTACGGTCGCAGGGACGCCATGCGCTCGACGATAGTAAAACGCGAACCGTTCGTTGGTCTCCTTGGTCAGACCGTAGAAGCTGTACGGATCGAGCGAATGGGTTTCGTCGATCGGCAAGTACCGCGCTTTCAACGAAGGATAGACTTCGTCGCTGCTGGCCAACAAGAAGCGGGAGAGCGCGACACCGCGTTCCACGGTCGCGTCCAGAAGATTGAACGTTCCCTTCACGTTCTGCTCGAACAGCCTCCGGTCGGCACCCTCGCCCCACAGCATGACTGCGGCCAGATGGACGACCGTGTCGACGCCTTCGACGGCGGCGCCCACTGCGTCCAGGTCCGTCAGAGAACCGGCGACGACCTCCACATTACGGCGCTCCAACGTTTTCAGTTCGGGATCGTCCGGCAACACCAACGCACGAACGTGCAGGCCCCGTCTCAGGCTTCGCGCCGCCAGCTCCTGGCCGATGCGACCCGTGGCGCCGGTAATCAACTGGATCATGCGTTCGAAACTCCCGTCGTTGTGCCGGCGCACCGAATCGGTATCGCTGCGCCGGTCGCTGCGTCGAAGAAGCGCAGTTGAGCCGGATCGACGAAGAAACCGAGGCGGTCGCCGAGGCCCACGCGTTCCGCTTCCCTCGGCGCCAGGCGCGCGACGAACTTCGAGCGGCCGGCGTCAACGGTAACGAGCGCCTCGTGCCCGAGATCCTCGATCGCCGCAACCGAGCCGATCAGACAGGCCGCCGACCGGTCGCCGACGACCTGGACGTCCTCCGGGCGAAATCCCGCGAGGATCGATTCGCCGGCTGCGGCGAGCGGCCCGAGCGCCTCGCCGGGACACGGCGCGTCGATTCCTTCGCCGATCAGTACCGCTCCGTCCCCGGTTCGCACAAGCCTGCATTCGAGCAGGTTCATCCCCGGTGTGCCGATGAATTGCGCCACGAAGGCGTTCGCAGGATGGCGATAGAGTTCTCGCGGCGCATCGATCTGCTGGATCCTTCCTTCGTTCATGACCACAATCCGGCTGCCCATCGTCATCGCTTCGCTCTGGTCGTGGGTGACGTAGACTGTCGTCACCCCGAGTCGCCGCTGCAGCCGGGTTATCTCGGAACGCGTCTGCACCCGCAGCTTGGCGTCGAGGTTGCTGAGCGGCTCGTCCATGAGGAAGAGCTCGGGTTTGCGGATGATTGCCCGGCCGAGCGCCACGCGTTGACGCTGGCCGCCCGAGAGCTGAGCGGGCCTGCGTTCCAGGAGGCCTGTGAGGTCGAGCGACTCCGCGACCTCCCGCACGAGCGCGTCGATCCGGTCCCGGGAGACCCGTCGCAGGCGCAGCGCGTAGGAGAGGTTCCGGCGCACGTCCATATGCGGATAGAGCGCGTAGTTCTGGAAGACCATCGCTACGTCCCGGTCGCGCGGCGAGACGTCGTTCACCCGCCGGTCTCCGATCCAGATGTCGCCCCCGCTCGCCTTCTCCAGTCCGGCAATCATCCGCAACGTCGTCGACTTGCCGCATCCCGACGGACCCACCAGCACCAGGAATTCGCCTTCTCGAATGTCGAGGCTGATCCGGTCGACCGCGAGATGGTCGGGATAGCGCTTGGAGACGCGATCCAGCCGGGCGGTTGCCATTGCCGGCCTCCGTCAGCCCTTGACGCCGCCGGCCGTCAGGCCGCGCACCAGATAGCGCTGCAGCGCGAGGAATATCAGGGCGGCCGGCAACGTGATGATCGTCGCCGCCGCCATGACCTGGTCCCACGGGGTGACGAACTCGCCCGAGAAAGAGGCCAACCCGAGCGACACCGTCCAGTTGTCCGGCCTGCTGATGAACATTCGGGCGAACAAGAACTCGTCCCAGGAAATGATGAAGCAAAACAGGAACGTCGACGCGACGCCGGGCAGGGACAACGGCAAGGTGATACGAAACAGCGTCTGCAGGCGGGAGGCCCCGTCAATCATGGAGGCCTCTTCGAGTTCGACCGGTATGGCGTCGAAGAACGCCTTCAGCAGGACGGCGGCGACCGGAATGAGGAAGGCGAGATAAGCGATCGAAAGCCCGAACAGGCTGTTCAGCAGGCCGAGGTGCAGAAAGAGGACGAACATCGGGAGAGCGAGCAGAATCGCCGGAAACATCTGGGTCGCGAGAAGCAGAATCAGGGATACGCCCCGCCCCGGGAAGCGAAAGCGCGAGAGCGCATATGCGGCCGTAGCTCCGAAGAGCGCGGCGAAAAACGCCGTCGAGAGGGACAGTATCGTGGAATTCCATATCCACTGGCCCAGATCCGATTCCGCAAACAGGTCCGCATACGGCGCAAGCACCGAGTCCGCGCTCGGAAGAACGCGCGGGGGAAACTCGAATATCTCCGTGCTGGGACGGATGGAGGTGACGAACATCCAGTAGAAGGGAAACACGCCCACTGTACACAGCAAGAGCGCCGCGGCGCCGATCGCCAATTTCCAGGCCGCCGCGGAAATTCTCGGGGCGACGGCGTGCCAGTCGTTTGGGCCGCGCGAGTCAGACACGCTCCTGCCTCTGCGCTACCAGGACATAGATCGAAGTCAGGACTATGGACATGAGAAGCAACAGCGCACCCATCGAGAAAGCCGAGCCCGCCCGAAAGAACCGAAACGCCTCGAAATAGATATGCACGACGAGGGCGTTGGTCGCGCCGGCGGGCCCGCCCTGCGTCATGAGAAATATGAACACGAAATTTCCGAAGCTCCAGATCAGGAGGAGCAGCACCACGACGGCGAGCACGCGCTGCAGGCCCGGTAGCGTAATGTCGAAGAACCGCCGTACCGGCCCTGCCCCGTCGATCGACGAGGCTTCGTAGAGTTCGTCGGGAATCGTCTGCAAACCCGCAAGCAGCAGGAGCGCGGCGAACGGATACGTCTTCCAGACGTTGACGAGAACGATCGCGGGCAAAGCGAAATCGGCGTCGCTCAGCCACTTGGGCGTCTCCCCGACCCACGGCATCAGCAGGAGCGCATAGTTCACGATTCCGAAGTCCGGATTGTACATCCACTGCCAAACCAATGCGGCGACCACATGAGGCACCGCCCATGGGAGGATCACCAACACCCGGACGATGCCCCTTCCCGGAAACTCTCGGTCCAGCACGAGCGCCGCGGCGATTCCCAACGCAACGCTGCCCGCGACGGTTCCGCCGGAGAACGCGACCGTCACCCAAACTGCGTTCCAGGTGTCGGCGTCGGCCAGAACCGACCGATAATTCTCCAGCGTAAGCGCATCGCCGAACGCGCGTCCGATCATGCGGCTGTCGGTGAAGCTCAGACGAAGGCCCCAAAGGAGCGGCGCTATGACCAGCGCCGTGACGGCGACCAGTACCGGGCCGAGCAATACGGCCGGGAGCCATCGGTCCTGACTGTCGGCGAAGTCTGCGGGTCGCAATGTGGTACCGGCGCCGCATGGCGGCCCGCCCGCTACGCGGCCGGGCCGCAGCTACGTAAGGTCCGAATCCGGCCGGAGCGGGTTCCTGCGTCGCCCGCCCCGGGGAGTCGAACTGCGGCTACCCTCCGATCAGCGCTTCGACTTCGGATTGCGCTTCGGCCAGCGATTCCTCGATCGGGGCGTCGAGGTACAGGATCTTCTCGATCTTGTCGGCGATGATCTTGAGAATCTCGTTGCCGTACGCCTCCAGCCCCTCGGGCATGATCGACACCGCATGCTTGTCGGACGCTTCCTGGAACGTGGAGAACCAGGGATTCTCGTCGAGATAGCCCTCGGGCAAGCTCCCGAAACGGGGCGATACGGTGTTCGTGATCGCCACCATCTCCTCCTGCCACTCCGGGCTCTGCATGAACTCGATCAGTTTGAACGCCTCTTCGGGATGCGCGGCGCCCTCGGGGACGGACCAGATCTGGAATGCGGAAGCGGTGCGACGCCCCGGCCACGGCATGTGGGCGGTCCGGAGTTTCGACACGATGTCCGGGTTCGATTCGCGTGCGAAGGCCATCATCCAGGAACCGTCGAACAGTACCGCTACCTTCCCCTGCCACCACATCTGGCGATAGGTGGACTTGTCGACGTCGCGCGGCATCACGCCTGCGTCAAACAGGGCCTTGAAGTCCGAAATGGCCTTCACGTTGCTCGGATGGTCGATGGTGGGCTTTCCCGCTTCGGAGAAGTGACCGCCGCCGGCGATCACCCATTGCGCGACGTCCATGTAGGTCTCGACGTAGCTGCCGGGCTTGACCATGGCCGCATAGCCGAAGCTCTCGGGCGGTACGGTCAGCGCCTGCGCCATCGCCAGAAAGTCTTCCGGATTGTCGGGAAACTCCGAGTAACCCGCCTCGGCGAGCAAATCGGCGTTGTAGAACGGAATGTAGTTCGCAACCATATGGATGACGCCGTACGTCTTCCCGTCGGTCACGATCGGAGAGGCGAACTGGGCGGGCGTAAAGGTATCCTCGCTGATGTCGGATTCGGCGATGAACTCGTCCAGCGGCATCAGCAGGCCGTTTCGCAGGTAGTCGCCGATATTGAGGTTCGTAAGGTGTATGACGTCCGGCGGCGTTCCGGAACTCATCTCCATCAGCATCTGGTCGGCATAACCGCCGTAAGACAGGTTGTATCCGTCGACGGTGATGCCGGGGTTGGCCTCCATGAAGGCCTCGATGACCTTGTTCATCCAGACTTCGTTACCCGGCTCGCCGAACCACCAGCTCGGAAGCCGAAGGGTGACGTCGTCCGCAGTCGCGGGGGCGACGGGCGCGAATGTCGCGCATGCCGCGACGGAAACCGCCGCAGCGGTCGACTTCAGTTTGTTCAGGAAGCTCATTCTTCTTCCTCCCTTTCTAGTTTTTTCGGCTCCGTCGATCGACCGGAACGAAAGGGCCCCATTCGCATGCAGCCGACGGAATCCGCTAGAACAGCGTCTCACACTCCGGGACTCCGGTCAATTCGCGCCGACGATCCGGGTTCGTCGAGACGACCGCCGAAAGCGCTCTCGCCCGGGACCCGTCCGGGCTTTCGGCCTCGACACGGGGTCGCGGTCCGCGTTCGCTTGTCGATCGTCGACCCTCCGGACGGCGTCTCCGAACGCCGGTTGCAAGGCGCCGGTGCAACCGGCCACGCCATGTGGTGCGCCCCGTGGGTCTTGTCCCGTCGGCCGCCGTGCCGGCCGAGTTTTCGGTTGCGCGGCAAGACGACCGCGGGTCAAGATTTCGTCAAGGGCCCGGACCGGCGTCGAGTCGAGAAGAGAAGCCGACTCCGGTCCGGGAACGGTGCGGGGTCCCGCGCCAGGCGCTGCCGACGGCACGACCGAACCGATCCTCCCCCGCCCAGTCGCGCGAACCGTTCCGGTATAATTCCGTCGGAAGGCGGGCCGGCTTCCGTGGGAGACCCAGCAAGCCCGAATCCACGCAAGCGCTCGATACGGAGGGGTTCCGCATGCGTACGGAAGTGTTCGTCACCTGCGCGGTCACCGGTTCCGGAGATACGGCGAAACGTTCGCCTCTCGTTCCCGTCACTCCGGCCCGTATCGCCGAAGAGGCCGTCGAGGCGGCAAGGGCCGGCGCGGCGATCGCGCATTGCCACGTTCGGGATCCGGCGACCGGAGCGCCTTCCCGGGATCCGGACCTTTACCGGGAAGTGGTCGCGCGGATCCGGGAATCGGACACGGACGTCGTGATCAATCTCACCGCCGGCATGGGAGGCGATTTCGTACTCGGAAGCGCCGAATCGCCCCTCCCGCCGGATCGCTCCGGCACGGACCTCGCCGGGGCCAGCGAGCGACTGGCCCATGTCCGGGAACTGCTCCCCGAGATCTGTTCGCTCGACTGCGGCTCGATGAACTTCGGCGAAGGCGATTTCGTCATGGTCAACTCGCCGTCCGTCCTTCGCGAGATGGCGCGGCAGATCCAGGCGGCTGGCGTGCGTCCCGAACTGGAGGTGTTCGACGCCGGGCATCTCGTCATGGCGAAATCGCTCGTCGACGAAGGGCTGGTCGACGAGCCCGTACTCGTCCAGTTGTGCATGGGTATCCCGTTCGGCGCCCCCGACGATCCGACGACGCTGCTCGCGCTGGTCAACAACCTGCCTGAGGGCTGGATCTTTTCGGCCTTCTCCATCGGTCGCCGCCAGCTCCCGTACGTAGCGCTTGCGGCGCTGGTCGGCGGCAACGTGCGCGTCGGGCTGGAGGACAACCTGTACCTGTCGCGCGGCAAGCTCGCGACCAACGCCCAATTGGTCGAACGCGCGGTCACCGTCCTGGAGGGAATGAACTTCCGCGTCCTCGGGCCGGAGGAGGTTCGCCGCCGGCTCCGCCTCCGGACGCGTCCGTGAACCCCCCGCTTCCGAAGCGGTGCGCCGTCGTCGGCTGCGGCGTGATCGGCGCGGGCTGGGCGGCCCGGCTGCTGTTCCACGGCGTGAACGTCCGGGTTCACGACCCGGATCCGGACTCCGCTCCGCGCCTCGACGGCGTGCTGCGGAGCGCTCGCCGGGCCATGGAAAGACTGTTCGGCGAGCGCAGTCCGCAACCGGGCTCGCTTACGCGATCGCGCACGACGGAGGCAGCCGTAGACGGAGCGGGACTGGTCGTCGAGAGCGTACCCGAGCGCCTCGAATTGAAGCGAGCGGTTCACCGCACTATCGACCGCCTGGCGCCGGCGGACGCGATCGTGACGTCCTCGACCTCCGGAATTCGTCCCAGCCTGCTGCAGGACGGCCTCGGGCGCCCCGGTCGGCTCCTGGTCGCGCATCCGTTCAACCCCGTATACCTGCTGCCGCTGGTGGAACTGTGCGGCGGCCCGGCCACGGAACCGGCGACGGTGCGTCGTGCGGAGGAGATCGTGCGAGCGCTGGGCATGCGTCCGCTCAGGCTTCGCCGGGAGGTCGACGGATTTCTGGCCGATCGGCTGATGGAGGCGTTGTGGCGGGAAGCGCTCTGGCTCGTGCATGACGGAGTCGCGACCACGGAAGAAGTGGACGACGCCATACGCTACGGAGCCGGCTTGCGCTGGGCCCTCATGGGCACGTTCCAGACCTTTTCTCTCGCCGGCGGAGACGGCGGCATTCGGTCCATGCTGGAGCAATTCGGTCCGTGCCTTCAGTGGCCCTGGACGCGCCTGACGGAAGTGCCGGAGTTGTCCCCGGCCCTCGTGGAACGGATCGCCGAACAATGCGACGCGCAGGCCGCCGGCGCCGAGGTTCGCGACCTGGAGCGCATCCGCGACGACGGTCTCGTCCGAATACTCCTGGCGCTGGAGGAGATGGGCTGGTCGGCCGGACAAACCCTCGCCGACCATCGGAGCCGGCTTGCGGAGCGGACGGGCGGCGGGCGAACGGCAGCCGCGAGCAGTACGGCCGAATGACCTCGCCCGGCGGCGGTTGCCGGTCCGGCGTTGCCCGGCCGGCGGCAATCCGGCCGACCGAATCGGGCCGGCTCGCTCGCCTCTATTCGTGGATCGGGCCGGACTCCGCCAATTCGCCCCGAATGGCCCGCTCGATCAGGCAGACGGTGTTCTCGATGCCGTAGACCGCGACCAGCCCGCCGAACCGCGGCCCCTCCGACTGGCCGAGGAGCGTCTGGTAGAGCATGCGGAACCACTCCCGCAGCGAATCCCATTCCGCCTTGCCCACCTCGTAGGCGACGCCCTGGAGCGATTCGGCGTCCAGACCGCCGGAGTGCGACCGCAGGGCGTCGCGGAACGCCGCGAGCGCCCGGGTCTCGCGCTCTCCGGGACGCCGCCAGATTCGCACCGGCGCGGCCACCTCGCGCGCGTAGCGCACCGCGCCTTCCGCGAGTTCCGTCTCACCTCTCGTCATGCCGAATTCCGGCGCCGTCCGCCGCAAGAAAGCCGTCAACTCCCCGGCGGTCTCTGCGCCGGTCACGGAGGCGAGATTCACCAGAGTCCGGTATCCCGGCGCGGACCGCACCTCCGGCGGTTCGCCCGCGTGCACGTGCCAGACCGGACTCTCGCGCGTCTCGCCCGGATCGAGCCTCCGATACCTTGCGAGGTCCCGGAAGTAGCTCTCGACCGCATCCGGAATCGCTTCGAGGAACAGTCGCTTGGCGGTTCGCGGCTTCGCGAACATGAAGTATGCGAGCGTCTCCTTCGGCGCGTAGGAGAGCCACTCCTCCATCGAGAGACCGTTTCCCTTCGACTTGGAGATCTTCTGTCCTTCCGCGTCCAGAAAGTGCTCGTAGCTCAACTGCACAGGCGGCCGCCCGCCGAGAGCCCGCGCGATTCGCGACGAGTCGCGCACCGAATCGATCAGGTCCTTGCCGGACATCTCGTAGTCGACGCCGAGCGCTACCCACCGCATGGCCCAATCCGGCTTCCACTGCAGCTTGACGTGCCCACCGGTGACCGGAATCTCGGCGCGCTCGCCGTCTTCCAGCTCCACGACGATGGTGCCCTTGTCGGGGCGTCGCTCCAGAGTCGGTACCTGGAGAACGCAGCCGCTCTTCGGGCTGATCGGCAGGAACGGAGAATAGGTCGCCCGCCGATCCGGCCCGAGCGTCGGCAGCATGACCTCCTGAACCGCATCGAACCGTTCGAGAACCCGAACCAGCATCTCGTCGAACGCGCCGGAGCGGTATCGCTCCGTGGAGGACACGAACTCGTAGTCGAATCCGAATTGGTCGAGAAAACGCCGCAATCGCGCGTTGTTCGAAGCCGCAAACGAGTCCGCTTCGCCGAACGGGTCCGGAACGCGCGAGAGCGGAAGGCCGAGCGACGCCTGCATCCGCTCCCGGTTCGGGACGTTTTCCGGGACCCGGCGCAACGCGTCCATATCGTCGGAGAAACAGACCAACCGCGTCGGCCGATCGGTGAATTCGGCCACCGCGCGCCGCACCATCCCGGTCCGGAGCACCTCGCAGAACGTGCCGATATGGGGCAGCCCCGACGGGCCGTAGCCGGTCTGGAACAGGATCGGACGCCCGTCGGCGCCGCCGTCGCGTTCGAGAACGCGACGCGCCTCGACGAACGGCCATGCCTTGATCGAACGCGCCTTGTGATGTGGAATCGTCATTCGGTACTTCCCGCAAGCCTGCGCCGCCGTTCGACCAGCGAGACAGGATACCCGCAAACCCGTCAGGCCGCCCCGAGCGACCGCCGGTCACGAGAACGCGCGAATCCAGTTCCGAAGGATCTCGCCTTCCAGGTCGATCGCCCGATCCCGCCACTGGCGCGCCTCCCGGAGACGGGTCGGATCGTCCTGGTTGTTCCCGGACTGGAGAATCCGGCGTCGCCGCAGGTCGGTCGAGTAGATCGCGAAGCCCAGCTCTCTCGCCGTACCGTCGTTCATCCGGATGAACCCCACGAGACCGCGCACGTAGTACAGCGTTCCCGTCTTCGCCTGGATCGTGGCCATATGCCGGCCGTCCGGGGAAGCCGTCCCCGGGTCGTGTACGGGCAGGATTCGCCGCACGTCCGTCTCCGACGCGTTCGCGCCCCCGATGCTCTTGAGGAGGATGGTCCAGAACGCCGACGGCGCGATGCTCGCGCGGTCGCCGAGGCCGGAGAAATCCGTCAGTCGGTTGTAGCGCGCAAAGTCCTCGCCGACCCAGCCGGCGAGTCGCTGCGCCCCGTCCTGCAAGCCCGCCACCGGCTCGCCCCCCGCAGCGGCCGTCGCGAGCCCCACCATTTCTGCGGTCAGATTGTTCGAGTAGTGCAGCATCGCGGCCACCAGCTCGGCCAGCGGACGCCCCCGATGAACCGCCAGCGCCGAGCCGCTCGCGGGTCCCTCGCTTCGCTCCGGCTCTGGAATTTGCATTCCTCTCTCGGCGGCGAGGCTGCGGAACACCGATCCCGCGTACAGGACCGGATCCCGCACGGGAAGCCAGAGGGGCGGCCGCTCCAGGAGCGTGCGCCGGTCGATCTCCCAGATCTCGCCCTCGCCCGAGAACGAATGGCGCACGACGCGCGTCCGCCCGCCAGGCAGCACCCGAACGGAGACGTGCGGAGCCCGAATCTCCACCTCGTCGGAGGCTGCGATCGCATGCGCGTCGACCTCGCCGCCGTCGAGCTCGACTCTCTCCAGGCGTACCCGGTTGAAATTCAGGTTCAGCGCCGCGAATCCCGGGTTCGAAGACTCCGCGTCGGGTTGCCGTTCGTCGATCCAGGATGCGCTCGGCAGGGCCGTCGCGTCGAGGAGGAACCTGCCCCGCACGCCTCGAACCCCGGCCGAGACCAGTTCGTCGACCATCCTCGCGAGCGCCCGGTTGTCGAGCGCCGGATCTCCGGTGCCCTGCAGGATCAGGTCTCCCTGCACCCAACCGTCGGCCACGGGGCCGGTCGCCAGAAGCCGGGTCTCGAACCTGTGGCGCGGACCCAGCTCTTCCAGCGCCCAGATCGCGGTCGCGAGCTTGATGGTGGATGCCGGCGGAGCGCTGATCTGCCGTGCATGCGCGTCCAGCACGCGACCGTTCGCGAGATCGAACACGAACGCGCCGGTGATGCCGCTCAGCCCCGCCCGGGCGACGATTTCGCGGATGGACGCCGGCTCGAGGATGACCGGACCGGAACCCAGCGCAAGCGCCGGAATCTGACGGCTTCCGTTCGCGAGCGAAAGCAACAGGGGCCTCTGGGCAGGCGGCGCCAGCGAGGGAAGCGCTCCGTTCCGCTGCAACGCGAGCAGGGAGCCCGGTCGGACCGCCGGCGGCCGGACGAGATCCTCGGGAACGACGATCGGCGACGAAACGGTCGTCGTCGGATCCCGAATCGCCAGGGAACTGGCGCCGTCCGGCTCGCCGCCGTCTTCGTCCGCAGGTGCGCTCGTCGCGAGTCCCGCCGCGGGTCGCTCTGGCCGCCCCTCCCCGGTCGCGGCCGGGTCGCTCCGGCCGAAAAACCGTCTCGGCGCCGGCGGGTCGCGAAGGTCCTCCGGAATCGGGACCGGCTCCGAAAGCGCTCCCGACCCAACGGACGGGTCGTTCGCGCGTTCGCCATCGGAGTCCGCCGACTCGAGCGCAAGCGAAAAGCGCCCCTCCGCCTTGTGCGGCGCCGCCGCGTCTTCGGTCTCGGCGAGCGGAAACCCGAACTCCGTCGCCGAAGCTCCGGCCCGACGCTCCGGCCGAGCCGCAGGCGGCTGTCGAAACGCCGCCGGAACCGCTGCCGCTTCCGTCGCGTGTCGACCGGACAACCGCGACTCGTCCGCCCCGCCGTCCTGTCCGTATGCCCAGCTCTGAAAAAGAATCGCGGCCGGAAGGAAAAGGACCGAAACGAACCGCCGCAAGCGGACGATCCGGCGGCCGCCCCCGCTCATGCCGCGCGACGCCGAATGGCGGTCGAAGACGCCGATCGCATGGGGCCGCCGAGCAGGCACCATGCGGGCGGCCGGCCGGACATCAGGCGGCCTGCCGCTCGCTGCGGCAGCCGGCAACGCGCGAAGCGACGCGCCGCGAAGGACAGGCCGGCCCTGACCTGGGCTCCCGGACGCGGCAGCACCGCGACGGGAACGAGCCGGAGGATCCGGCTCCACGCCTTCCACCGGTGCAGCCCGACGAGACTGTCCGCACCCATGATCCAGACGAAGCGGCTGGCCGGCGCGGCCCGGAGGAGGCGTCTCAGGGTGTCGACGGTATAGCGCGTACCCCACTGCGCCTCGACCTCGCTGACCCGGACGTTACGACTGCCTGCGACCATGCGCCTTGCGGCCCGCAGCCGCCGCTCGAGACTTGCGTCCGGAGCGCGCTTGAGCGGGTTTCCCGGACTCACGATCCACCAGACCTGTTGCAGCCGAAGCGCCCGAAGCGCTTGACGGGTGACGTGCAGGTGACCCGCGTGCGGGGGATCGAACGAGCCGCCGAGCAAGCCGACTCGCCTGGGCGTCGCGATCCGGCCGCACCCGTCCGCAAGAACTCGCATGGAGCGACGCGCCGGACCGGACCCGGCGGGACGCTCGCCGCCGGCGATCGTTTCGTTGCGCCCGGGCGCACAATTCGCTACTAGGCCGGAACCCACTTCCATTCGTATTCCCCGCGGACCGGAGCCAGGCAGATGGCCCCCCAATATATCTACCACATGGACGGCGTGAGCCTCGCCCGCTCCGGCGGCAAGAACGTGTTGCAGGACATTCGTCTCTCGTTCCTGCCCGGCGCAAAGATCGGAGTGATCGGCCCGAACGGATCGGGAAAGTCCACGCTTCTCCGCATCATGGCAGGCATCGAGACGGACTTTTCGGGCGAGGCCTGGGCCGCAAGCGGCGCCCGCGTGGGCTTCCTGCCGCAGGAGCCGGAGCTGGATCCGGACCGGACCGTTCGCGACAACGTGCTGGACGGAGTCGCCGAAGCCCGGAGCCTGCTGTCCGAGTTCGAGCGCGTGTCCGCAGAACTCGGCGAAAACTACAGCGATGCGCTGCTCGAGGAAATGTCGCGTCTCCAGGAACAGATCGAGGACCGGGATCTCTGGGAGCTGGACAACCGCGTCGACGTCGCCATGGAAGCGCTTCGCTGCCCGCCCAACGACACGCCCGCGGGGCAACTCTCCGGCGGCGAGCGCCGCCGGGTCGCGCTGTGCAGACTCCTGCTGGGCCAACCCGACCTCCTCCTCCTCGACGAACCCACCAACCATCTCGACGCCGAGAGCGTCGCCTGGCTGCAACAGTATCTCGAGGCCTATCCGGGCACGGTCATGCTGGTCACCCACGACCGCTACTTCCTGGACCGCGTGACCGGCTGGACGCTGGAGCTGGACCGCGGTCGCGGCATTCCGTTCAAGGGCAATTACACGTCCTGGATGGAACAGCGCAGCGCGCGGTTTGCGCAAGAGGGACGGGAGCGGGAGGCGCGCGCCCGTACTCTCGCACGCGAACTGGAATGGGTCCGGCAGTCGCCGCGCGCGCGACAGGCGAAGTCGAAGGCGCGGATTCGCGCATACGAGCGGCTGGCCGCGCAGTCGGAACGCGAGCGGCTGGGACACGCACAGATCGTGATTCCGCGCGGTCCGCGCCTCGGCAGCACGGTCATCGAGGGGAAGGGCCTGGCCAAGGCCTACGGCGACCGCCTGTTGTTCGAGAATCTGGAGTTTCTGCTTCCGCCCGGAGGCATCGTCGGCGTCATCGGTCCGAACGGCGCCGGAAAGACCACGCTTTGCCGCATGTTGGCGGGACTGGAAGAACCGGACCGGGGAACCCTTCGCCGGGGCGAAAGCGTCGAGATCGCATACGTCGACCAGGTGCGCGACTCGCTCGACGACGACCGCGCGGTCTGGGAGGAAATCTCGGACGGCGCCGAGACGATCGAGGTTGGCGACGCCGTCGTCAACGCCCGCGCCTACGCGGCCGCGTTCAACTTTCGCGGGCCCGACCAGCAGAAGCGCGTGGGCCAGCTGTCGGGCGGGGAGCGAAACCGCGTTCATCTCGCCCGGCTGCTCCGGTCCGGGGCCAACGTGATCCTGCTCGACGAGCCGACCAACGACCTGGACGTCGAGACGCTCCGGGCGCTCGAGGACGCGCTGCTGGAATTCGCGGGATGCGCCGTCGTAGTGAGCCACGACCGCTACTTTCTCGATCGGGTCTGCACCCACATGCTGGCGTTCGAGGGCAACAGCCAGGTCGTGTGGTTCGAGGGAAATTTCGAAGCCTACGAAAGCGACAAGATCCGCCGCCTCGGGCCCGAATCGATTCGGCCCACGCGGATCAAATACAAGAAGTTCCAGCCCGGCTGAGACCCGCACCGGACTCTGCGGGGCCGCGTCGCCCTCGCGCTCGCCTGCGGAAACCGGCCGCCTCGACGGAAGCGGCCCCTACGGCCCGTTGCGGTCTGGAGCGGGCGATGGGGATCGAACCCACGACATTCAGCTTGGGAAGCTGACGTTCTGCCACTGAACTACGCCCGCCCTCCGACAGCTTGCCAAGATTCCGCCGCGCGCGCAACCGCCGGTCCGGCGGCGCCCGACGCCGGCGACAGCCCGCGCCGCGCCAGCCCCGAGTTACAGAAAGCTCTGCGGGTCCACGTCCAGCGCGACGCGCACGTTCGCCGGCGCCCGAACGGAGTCCCGCCACGCCACCAGGTGGCGTTGCATCGTTCGGTTTCGGGCGGCCGACGCCAGAAACCTCCAGCGCCACCGGTCGCGAAGGCGGGCGATGGGCGCTCGAACGGGACCGAGAAGCCGGATGCCGCGGTTCTCCAGCATCTCGGCCTTGCGCTCCAGGGCCCGCGCGACGGCCGAGGCGGCGTCCCGGTCCGTCGACGAGACCACGACTGCGACGTATCGGTGGAAGGGCGGCGCCGACGCGGCCTCCCGCTCACGCTTCAGCGTCGTCAGGAAGGCCTCCTCGTCGCCGGACACGATGGCGCGGACCACCGGATGTTGCGGAGCCGCGGTCTGCAACAGCGCGAGAGACCGTCCGCCCGCTCGACCGGCCCGGCCGGTCACCTGGCGGACGATCTGGAAGGTCCGTTCTCCCGCCCGGAAATCCCCCCCGGACAGGCACATGTCCGTATCGATCACCCCGACGAGCCGAAGATGGGGAAAGTGATGTCCCTTGGCGACGATCTGCGTTCCCACGCAGACGTCTACCTCGCCCGCGGCCAGAGCGTCCAGTTCGCTGCGTAGCGCCGCGCCGCCGACCGAATCGCTCGACAGCATCGAGACGCGCAGGTCGGGGAATCGCTCGCGCGTCTCCTCGGCGAGCCGTTCCACTCCGGGGCCGCACGGCGCAAGGGATCCGACCGAACCGCATTGCGGGCAAGCGTCGGGCTCCCGCTCCTCGTATCCGCAATGATGGCAAAGCAAGACCTTGCGCGTGCGATGCGCCACCAGCGAGACGTCGCAACGCAGGCAGCCGACCCGGTGGCCGCACTCGTGGCAGATCAGCAGCGGCGCGTAGCCGCGACGATTGAGGAACAGGAGAACCTGTCCGCCGGCGTCCAGCGTCTCCCGCACGGCCCGGACCGTAGGCGGCGCAAGCCAGCGCCCGCGCTCCGGCCGGTGCGCTCGCGTGTCCACGGTCCGAACCTCCGGCAATTCTGCCTCGCCGAACCGTTTCGGGAGACTGAGCCGCGCGTATCGACCGCTCTTCGCGTTGACGAAGCTCTCCAGCGACGGGGTCGCGGTCGCGAGCACCGCGGGCACGCCCGCCGTGTCGGCGCGCAGGACCGCCATGTCCCGCGCAGAGTAGATCACCCGATCCTCCTGTTTGTAGCCGGAATCGTGTTCCTCGTCGACGACGATCAGTCCCAGGTCGCGGAACGGAAGGAACAGCGCGGATCTCGCGCCGGCGACGATCGCCGCATCGCCGGCGGTCACGGCGCGCCAGGCGCGTCGCCGGGGGCCGCCGACGAGCCGGGAGTGCCAGACGACCGGCAACGCTCCCATGCGAGCGGCGATGCGCCGGACGAACGAATCCGTCAGCGCGATCTCGGGCAGGAGCACGAGCGCCTGCCGCCCGAGTTCGACCGTCTTCCGAACGGCTTCCAGGTAGACCTCGGTCTTGCCGGAGCCGGTAACCCCCTGCAGCAGAATCGTCCGGTGCGCGTCGCCGCCGACCGCAGCGGCGAGCGATTCGGCCGCCTCCGCCTGTGCGGCGTTCAGCGCCACCGGCTGCGTCGCCGCCGCGTCGCCGGGGCCGGGCGCCGGCGCCCGTTCGAACGCGCCGGCCCGGACCAGGCCGTCGATCACGCCGACGCCGACCCCCGCACGCTCCGCGAGTTCCGCAGCCCGGATCACGGACGCGCCCGACGCCTCGTACGCCCGCAGGACCGCCTCTCGGGACGGGGTCGTGCGCGGCAGCGGCAGTCCGGTACGGCGCACGCCGGCAAGCCTCTCCGGCGGCGCGGCCCGCAGCCACCCGGGTCGGACCGAGAGCGAGAGCATCGTCCCCAGCGGCGTAATGGTGTAGCTCGCCGCGCGTTCCAGGAACCGGCGCGTCTCGAGCGGCATCGGCGGCAGGTCGAGCCGAGCGGCGACCGGCTTCATGCGGTCGACCGGAACCTCGCCCCCGCCCGGACCCCAGACGACCCCCGTGGCGCGTCCCGATCGCAGAGGAACCTCGACGTAGTCGCCAGGGGACAACGACAGGTCGGGCGGCGCCAGATAATCGAAGGGAGCCTCGACGCCCCGCGGCAACAGAACCCCGAGACCGGCGCTCCCGGCGGACCCGGTCGCGCACCCGGCGTCCGCCGCAGGGCTCACCGCGAATTCCCGTTCGAGCCTGCCGGGCCGAAGCGGGATCCCGGACCCGGTCCGACTTGCGACTCCGTGCCGTCGGCTGTAGAAGCGGGGGAGCGGTACGGGAGCGGGCGGAGCGCCATGCAAATCTTTCTGGATACGGCGGACGTCGACGAGATCCGCCGGTTCGCCGCTTCCGGGATGGTCGACGGCGTCACCACCAATCCCTCGCTCGTCCACAAGTCCGGCCGGGACTTCCGAACGGTGATCGAAGAAATCGCCGGGATCGTACCCGGCCCGGTGAGCGCGGAAGTCGTCGCCACGGACGCGGACACCATGGTCGAGGAAGGCGAGAAGCTCGCGACGGTGGCGCCGAACGTCGTGATCAAGATACCCCTCACCTGGCCCGGGCTGGAAGCGTGCAGCCGACTCGCCGGAGCGGGCCATCCGGTCAACGTTACGCTGTGCTTTTCCGCCACCCAGGCGCTGCTCGCCGCGAAGGCCGGCGCCGCGTTCGTATCGCCGTTCGTCGGCCGGCTCGACGACCTGGGCCTGAACGGGATAGCGCTGATCGCCGAGATACGCAAGATTTACGACAATTACCCGTTCGAGACCCGGATTCTCGCGGCGTCGGTCCGCTCGCCGAGGCACGTCGCGGAGGTTGCGGCGGTCGGCGCGGACGCGGCGACCCTTCCGCCCTCCACCCTGCAGCAGCTCGCCTTGCACCCGCTCACCGACAAGGGCCTCGCCGCGTTTCTGGCGGACTGGTCCAAGACCGGGCAGACCATCTGAGGAATCGCCTCTCGTGCACGGCGGACGGGCGCTCTTGAATGCCTGGTGCGAGCATCTGACCGGCGTTCGCGACGTGAGCGGGCACACCCTCGCGGCCTATCGAAGGGACGTGTCCGGGTTTCTCGACTTTCTCGCCGAACATCATGCCGCGCCGCCGGGCCGGGACGAACTGGCCGCGGTCAGCCAGCGCGACCTCCGGGCGTGGATGGCCGCACTCAGAAGGCGGGGAAACGCCTCCGCCAGCATCGCCCGCGCCGTCTCTTCCCTCCGCTCGTTCTATCGCTGGCTGTCGGACCGTCACGGCGTCGACCTGTCGACCGTCAATGCGGTCCGGCCTCCCCGATCGCGCAAGCCCCTTCCGCGGCCGGTGCCCGTGCCCGAAGCCCGTTCGATGATCGATCTCGCGGCCGGACAGGGCGAGCCCTGGATCGCCGCGCGAGACACGGCCCTGCTCGGCCTGTTGTACGGTAGCGGCCTGCGCATTTCCGAAGCGCTCGCGCTCCGCCGGCGCGACGTCCCGCTCGGGGACAGCATCCGGATCCGCGGCAAAGGGCAAAAGGAACGGGACGTTCCGGTTCTCGCCGGCGTGCGGCAATCCGTCGAGCGGTACTGCAGACTCTGCCCCTTTCCCCTCTCGCGCGACGAGGCGTTGTTTCGGGGCGAGCGCGGCGGTCCGCTCGGAGCGCGCGCCGTCCAGCGGACCTTCGCGTCGCTTCGCCGCGCCCTCGGCCTTCCGGCGTCGGCCACCCCGCACGCGTTGCGTCACAGCTTCGCCACCCATCTGCTGGAAGCCGGCGGCGATCTTCGCGCCATTCAGGAGCTGCTCGGCCACGCGTCGCTGTCTACGACGCAACGCTACACGGCGGTGGAGACGGAGCGGCTCCTCGACGTCTACGAACGCGCCCATCCGCGCGCCAGAATCGACTCCGGGTGCGGCGCGACTCGCCCGCCCGGGCCCGATTCCGCGTAGACGATGGGCTTCTGGTGCGGTCTGGTCGGCCTCCCGAACGTCGGCAAGTCCACCCTCTTCAACGCCCTTACCCGGAGCGCGCAGGCGACGGTCGCCGACTATCCCTTCTCCACCATCGCGCCGACGACGGCAGAGGTCCCGGTGCCGGACCGCCGACTCGAGCAGGTCGCCGAAGCCGCGGGTTCGGCCTCGGTCACGCCGACTCGACTGGGATTCGTGGACATCGCAGGTCTCGTGAAAGGCGCGTCGACCGGAGAGGGCCTCGGGAACCGCTTTCTCGCGCACATCCGCGAAGTCGACGCAGTCCTGCACGTGCTGCGGTGCTTCGAAGATCGGGAGGGCGGCGGGCCGGATCCGGAGTCGGACTGGGAGATCGTGCAGACGGAACTGCTCGTGTCCGACCTCGAGCGAACCGAGCGTCTGCTCGCGTCGCTGGCGCGCCGCGTGCGGGGCGGGGACAAGGAGGCTGCGTTAGACAGCGAGTTGCTCGCTCTCGCGCAAACCCTGCTGCGAGAGGGCAAGCCCGCCCGCATCGCGGCCGCGCGGAAAGGCGAGCGACGCGACTGGCGGCGGCTCGGCCTTCTGACCGCGAAGCCCGTGCTGATCGCGGCAAACGCCGACGGCCTCGACCCGGACGCGAGCGGGATCGCCGTGCGGCGCGTCGAGGCGCTCGCTGCGCGGGAAGGGGTGCCGTGGATCGAGATCGCGTCCGCAGTCGAGGCGGAGGTCGCGGCCATGGACCCGGAGGAGGCCGCGGCGTTTCTCTCCGAGCTGGGGATTTCGGAGCCGGGTCTCGGCCGGCTGGTGCATGCGGGCTACGCCCTGCTCGACCTGGTCACGTTCTTCACGGCCGGGGCCAAGGAGGCCCGCGCCCTTACGCTCCGGCGCGGCTCCACCGCGTTGGAGGCGGCAGGAAAGGTCCACTCGGATTTCGCCCGCGGCTTCATCCGGGCCGAAACCGTGGACTGGCAGACCTTCGCGTCTCTCGGAGGCGAAGTTGCGGTTCGCGACGCCGGGCTGATGCGCTCGGAAGGACGCGGCTACGCGGTCGCCGACGGAGACGTGATTCGCTTTCGCTTCAACGTCTGATCAACCGGAGCGTCGCCAGAGAGTCAGGAACCGACGGCGAAAGGCCTCGGCGGCGTCGCCCGGCGACATCGGCCGTATCTCCAGGTCCCGCAGCATCCGAAGGCGCTGCCGTCCCCAGATCCGGTCCGCCTGTTTCGGTTCGTAGCCGGCCAGGCGGATCGCCTCTGCATGCGCCGCCGTCGTATCCGCACGCTTGATGAGCGCGCGAATCTCGTCCGGAACCACCGCAGGCAAGCCGAATCGCTGGTGTATCGTTTCCTGCAACCGCGCTTCGAGTTTCGACTGGGCCTGCCCCGCCTGCCGCTTCAGCGGACTGATCATGTCCCCGAACACGTATTCCGGACCGTCGTGAAGCAAGGCGGCGAGCCGCCACCTCGGCTCGAGACCGCGTCGATACGCGGCAGCGATCGTCTCCACCAGTATCGAATGCTCGGCTACGGACATCGCCCACTCTCCGGTCGTCTGTCCGTTCCAGCGCGCGACCCGGGCGAGTCCGTGCGCGATGTCCTCCAGTTCGATGTCGATCGGAGACGGTGCGCTCAGATCCAGCCGACGGCCGCTGAGCATGCGCTGCACGACTTCCATTGGGTCCCGCTCCACCGAAATGCGGCCGATCCGCAGGCCGGATTGTACCGAGGCTGCGGGCAGTCGGCCGTCCCGACCCGCGGGGACTGCGCCACGGCAGCCAGAAATGCCCGGCTCCTGTATAGTATTGCGCCCGCGACATGCCCCCCCGGATAGTTCAGGATACGCCCATGCACCGAACCGATCATTGTGTGGTCCGAGACATCGCGCTGGCAGAGCGAGGCCGGCACGCCATCGACCTCGCCGAGAGCGAAATGCCCGGCCTCATGGCTTGCCGGACGGAATACGGCCCGACGCGACCGCTGGCCGGCGCGCGCGTCGCGGGCAGCCTTCACATGACGGTCCAGACTGCGGTCCTCATCCGAACGCTGCAGGCGCTCGGCGCCGAGGTACGCTGGGCGTCGTGCAACATCTTCTCCACCCAGGACGAGGCGGCCGCCGCCATTGCGGACGCGGGAACGCCGGTGTTCGCCTACAAGGGCGAGTCTCTCCGGGAATACTGGGAATTCGTCGACCGGATCTTCGATTGGGGGAACGGCCAGTCCGCTAACATGATTCTGGACGACGGCGGGGACGCGACCCTCTTCGCGCTGCGGGGCGCTCAGGCGGAAACGGATCCGTCGCTTCTCGAGCATGCCGAGAACGAGGAGGAAGCCGAGCTCAATCGGGCGATTCGCACCCGAATCGATTCGCATCCGGGTTGGTTCCGCCGCCTGGTAGAGGGCCTGCACGGTGTCACCGAAGAGACCACGACCGGGGTCAACCGCCTCTACAGGCTGTCCCGGAACGGCGAACTCCCGTTCCCCGCCATTAACGTCAACGATTCGGTCACCAAGCAAAAATTCGACAACATCTACGGCTGTCGCGAGAGCCTCGTGGACGGCATTCGACGGGCCACCGAGCTGATGATCGCGGGCAAGGTGGCGGTGGTGGCCGGATACGGCGACGTGGGCAAGGGTTCGGCTGAATCGCTCCGCTCCGCCGGCGCGCGGGTAATCGTGACCGAGATCGACCCGATCTGCGCGCTGCAGGCGGCGCTCGAGGGATATCCGGTACGGACGATGGAGCAGGTCGCGGCGATCGGCGACATCTTCGTCACCGCCACCGGAAATCGGGACGTGATCACCGTCGACCACGTCAGAGCCATGAAGGACCGTGCCGTAATTTGTAACATCGGCCACTTTGACAACGAGATACAGGTAGACGCGCTGCGGAACTTCCGCTGGAAGAACATTCGCCCCCAGGTGGACGAGATCACGCTGCCCGACGGCAAGCGGGTGTTGCTCCTCGCCGAGGGACGCCTGGTCAATCTCGGCTGCGCGACGGGGCATCCGAGCTTCGTGATGTCCGCGAGTTTCACGAACCAGGTGTTGGCCCAAATAGAATTATGGACCCGTGGAGAGCAATACAATTCCGACGTGTATGTATTGCCGAAACACCTGGACGAAAAGGTGGCGCGACTGCATCTCGACCATCTCGGCGTCGGCCTCTCGGAGCTCTCGGAAGCGCAGGCGGACTATATCGGGGTCTCCCGCAAAGGACCTTATAAATCAGATCGATATCGCTATTAACAGCCACTTCTTGCGATGTTATTCAAACTCCCTTCCGAGCGGTCCGCGCGCGATTCCCGTCCGCACGGGGGAGTGACAATTCCGTTGCTTCTGGCCTAGAATGCGGTAGTCGAATTCGGTTTCGGACATGCTCGAACGGAGCGAGAAAATCGTGCGGTCGATCGATCGTCGAGTCGATGTCATCCGGCTGCAACCGACCGTCGAGCTGCGACCGGCGCACCGTCGGGCCGTCGGGAGCGCTTCCCGACCGAACGAATTCGAACCTTGACTCGGGCAACCGTGCGTTGCGGAATCCGCATTGCACAGGAGAGGAGCAGGAGACGATGACAGAATTGAAACCTGGGCGCCTGGATGACGAGGTCGGCCAGGAAATGCTCATGTCGATGGCCAAATTGATCTGCGGGCACGTCGAGACCCACATCCAGAGCGCCTTCCTGAACAGGACCGGCATCGCGAGGAACCGGATCTTCCGACTGAAGAGCCTGTTGTCCCCGGACGAGCCGGATCCGGGCGAGATCCGTTTCTCTTTCATCGAGCTGGTGCGAATCGCGCGGGAGCTGGGTTACGCGAGCGTGAGCGAGATGATCACAGTCGTGGAGCGCGAATCGCTCGAGAACCTTCGGAGCGAGAACCCCGAGACCCTGCGCCGCTACAAGGCGATCACCCTCGCGTCGGTCTTCTTGCAGTTGACCGCCGACGAGATGGACAGCATCCGTCATGCCCTGAACATCGTCGACGGGAACACCCACTGATTCGCTGCCGAATCCGATTCGGCCGCGTCGCGCACAGGTCGCGCCGGGCCCGTTCGTAACGCGGAAATCCTTGTCGCGTCTAGCGTCTCCGGCATGCCATGCCGGGTCGGCGGGACGGGCTTGTTGCAGCGAGGTTGCAACTTGCGGCCGAACGGGTGTAAGCTGCCTGCCCTAACCGTTTCCGGCATCACCGCGCTGCCTTGCGCCCGCAGCGCCGGTTGTTTGTATTTTATAAAGCGCAATGCGTTTTTAGCACCGGTTTGTTTGTTTTTCGGACCTGTTGGATTGATTTGCGCAGGCATCTTGCGCTCGCGGCGATTTTCTGATAGTCTCGCCGGGCGTCCGAAATCCGGGTGCGAACTCACTCCACAGAGCGAAACCGAACGGCAGGAGCGAGCGTATGGTTCCAGGCGTTGCGACCGAATCGTACGGTGTCTGACACCAGGCCCGATACCCCACCGGTCGCCGCCCGATCGCCGGACGGCCTGGCGAATCCGGATGACGCGGCACCGCCATCGGAGCGCGTTCCGACGGCAGCCGACGAACTCTGGAGCCGCGTCCTGGAGACGATCCGGGGGTATCGCCATTTCCGGGAACTCTTGCACTGGGTGACCCATGTCCGGGCGGACCGGCAGGAGGACGGGTGCCTTTTCCTGGTCGTTCCCAACGACTTCATACGGGATCACATCCTCCGCGACTATCGCGACGACCTGCTCGATTTCGCGCGCCGCGCGGATCCCGCTCTCGAATCGATCGATCTCGCCGTCCGGCGCGACTCTCGGCGAGTTCCGGCCGCCGCGACCGATTCGGACGACCCCGACGCTTCGGCCCCGCCCTTCTTCCGGGCGCCGGTGCTGCGGCCGCGAATGTGCTTCGAGCGATTCGTCGGCGGACGCTGCAACGAAGCGGCGATTCGCAACTCCGTCCATTTTGCCGAAGCGCCTCGGCCCTCGTTCCGCTCGCTTTTCATTCATGGCGGGATTGGAACCGGCAAGACGCATATCCGACACGCCATCACGCGCCGCTTCCAGGAGCTCAATCCCGATCTCCGCATTCTCAGCGTGAGCGCGAACGAATACGCCAACGAATACGGAAGAGCGTGCCGCGAATCGCTTGCGCAGGCTTTCTGGGACTACTGTTCCGGGGTAGACCTCCTGGCGATCGACGACTTGCCCTCCCTCGCGAATCGACCCAAGACGCAGTTGCAGCTGTTGCCGCTGATCGACCTTCTGCTGGAAACCGGACGGCGGGTCGTCGCCTTCGGCGACAAGCCCCTCGCGGCCATGAACGGCATCCACGGACGGATCACCGGACGTCTCACGGCGGGTCCGGCTTGCGAGATCAATCCGCCGGACGCCGACACGCGCTTCGCCATCCTCAAGAACATCGCGGAGAGTCTCGGCAGCGAAGCCGCCGGAATCGTCTGGGAGCGCGACGCGTTGCGCTACATCGCCGAGCGCGCGTCCTCGGACGGCCGCGATCTCGAGGGATGCATCCTGCAGCTCCTCTCCGAGGTCGAACCGCTCGGCCTTCCGGTGACCCGCGAACGGGCGGAGAGGATCCTGCAGAACCGATTCCTGTCCCTTCGCCCGCGGCTCGGGATTCCGGAGGTCCGCAAGATCGTCGCGAAGCACTTCGGGGTCGAGGAGCGCACGCTCTGCTCCAAGTCGCGGACCTCCCAGGTGGTATTGGCCCGTCAAGTGGCCATGTACGTCGCGCGCTCTTCGACCGGCCTCTCGCTCTCGACCATCGGCTCCGAATTCGGCCGTCGCGACCATTCCACGGTCAGCTATGCTATTGGCAGGATCCGGGAACGCTGCGAACGGGAGCTCGCCTTCGATGCGGAGGTTCGCGAACTGATTCGCACCGTCGAAGCCGCCTGATCCGCGCAACAGCCAGACGAGTGAACGCCATGCCTGCGGCCCGGCCGACGACCGAAATCCCGAACCGAACGCAGGAGTCCCGACGGCTCCGCCGCATGGCGACCGCACTGCGCGTGCTGGCGATGGACGCGGTGGAGCGCGCCAATTCCGGCCACCCCGGAATGCCGATGGGCATGGCGGACGTAGCCGCCGTCCTGTTCGACGGGTTCCTTCGTTCCGATCCCGGACATCCCGACTGGCCGAACCGGGACCGTTTCGTGCTCTCGGCCGGGCACGGCTCCATGCTGCTGTACGGATTGCTGCACCTGACCGGACACGAGGACATGTCGCTCGTCGAGCTCCAGCGGTTCCGGTCTCTGGACTCCCGAACCGCAGGACATCCCGAACGGGAGCTGGCGGCGGGAATCGAGACGACGACCGGCCCCCTCGGACAGGGCCTCGCCAACGCCGTCGGCATGGCCGTCGCCGAACGGATGCTCGCCGCGCGATTCGGCCACCGGATCTTCGACCATTACACCTATGTCGTCGCCGGGGACGGATGTCTCATGGAAGGCATCAGCCAGGAAGCGGCATCCCTCGCGGGACATCTCCGGCTCGGCAAGCTGATCGTCCTGTTCGACGACAACGGCATCACCATCGACGGGGCAGTGTCCCTGTCGGACTCGACCGACCAGCCGGCCCGCTTCCGGGCCTCCGGCTGGGATACCGCTTCCGTAGACGGTCACGACGCGGACGCGATCCGTCGCGCCATACGGCGCGCACAGCGTACCGAGGGGCCGAGTCTGATCTGTTGCAGGACGCGAATCGGTTTCGGTTCGCCCAACCGGGAAGGAACCGCGGGGGCCCACGGCGCGCCGCTCGGGGCGGACGAGGTCGCCGCGACCCGCGCGGCCTACGGCTGGGATCACCCGCCGTTCGCAATACCCGACGACATACGCAAGTCATGGCTGGCATGCGGCGAACGGGGCCGGGCCGCCCGCCGGGACTGGGAGCAGCGCGTTCGGGCGCTGCCGAAGGAGGAGCGCCAGCGGTTGAAGCGCTTTCTCAAGGCTTCGCCTCCGAAGGCGCTCGGGGAAGCCCTGCGGGAACACAAGCGGAAGCTCTCGACCGAGCGGCCCTCCGTCGCCACGCGCAAGGCGTCCGAGCTCGCGCTGAACGTGATCAACGAGACGGTGCCCAACACCGTCGGGGGTTCCGCGGATCTCACCGGATCCAACAATACGCGCAGCCGGGGCCTCCACGTCGTGACGGCGGAGGACTTCTCCGGCCGCTACGTATACTGGGGCGTGCGGGAACACGCGATGGCGGCCGCGATGAGCGGGATGGCGCTCCACGGTTGCTTCATTCCCTATGGCGGGACGTTCCTTTGCTTTGCCGATTACGCCCGGCCTTCGATTCGGCTCGCGGCGCTGATGAAACTGCGCGTGATCTACGTCATGACGCACGATTCCATCGGCCTCGGGGAAGACGGTCCGACGCATCAGCCGGTCGAGCATCTGGCCATGCTGCGGGCCACGCCGAATCTCGACGTGTACCGGCCTGCCGACGCGGTGGAAACCGCCGAATGCTGGGAGCTGGCGGTGAAGTCGAAGGGAACGCCGAGCGTGATCGCCCTGACGCGTCAGGGAGTGCCCACGCTTCGCGTCGACCACACGGACGAGAACCTTTCGTCCAACGGCGCATACGTTCTCGAGGAATCCGACGGGCGCTGCGCGGCGATCCTTCTCGCGACCGGGTCGGAGGTGTCGGTTGCGGCGGCGGCGCGGCGCATGCTGCAGGAGGCCGGCGTCCCGACACGGGTCGTTTCGGTGCCCTGCGAGGAACGGTTCGCGCGGCAGTCCCGTCGCTACCGACGTTCGGTGCTGCCGAAGGGACCGGTTCGGGTCGCGGTGGAAGCCGGAGTCGTACGCGGATGGGAACGCTGGCTGTACGGCGAAGGCGGCGACGCGCGCAAGGCGGCCTTCGTCGGCATGAAGGGATTCGGGGCTTCGGCGCCGGCGGACGACCTGTTCGTCCGCTTCGACATTCGTCCCGAAACCGTCGTTCGGGAGGTGCAACGGCTCCGCCGGAAAGCGCGCCCCAGCAAGAAGGAACCATGACCATGCCCATACGGGTCGCGATCAACGGATTCGGCCGGATCGGTCGGTGCATCCTCCGCGCAATTCGCGAGAGCCGGCGGGTCGACGCCGAAGTCGTGGCGATCAACGATCTGGGAGATCCGGCGTTCAACGCGCATCTGTTGCGCTTCGATTCGGTTCACGGGCGATTTCCGGAGGAGATCGAGGTCGACGAATCGGAGGGCCGGATCCGTGTCGGCTCCGACCCAGTCCGGGTGTTCGCGGAACGCGACCCCGGTGCGCTGCCCTGGAGCGACCTCGGCATCGACGTCGTCATGGAATGCACGGGGATCTTCACGTCCCTCGAGAAAGCCTCCCTGCATCGCGAGGCCGGCGCCAGGAAGGTGCTGATCTCGGCTCCTGCGACCGGCGTGTCCCGCACCGTGGTCTACGGGGTGAACCACGACCGGATCCTCCCTTCGGACGAGGTGATCTCGAACGCGTCCTGCACCACCAACTGCCTCGCTCCCCTGGCGAAGGTTCTCGCCGATTCGGTGGGAATCGAGTCCGGCTACATGACCACGATTCATGCCTACACCGGGGACCAGCCGACCCTCGACACCCTGCACAAGGATCCCTACCGGGCGCGCGCCGCTGCGCTGTCGATGATTCCCACGTCCACCGGCGCCGCGCGCGCGGTCGGGCTCGTCCTGCCGGAGTTGGCCGGGAAGATCGACGGGGTCGCGGTCCGGATCCCGACGCCCAACGTGTCCGCCGTCGACCTCACCTTCGTTCCGTCGCGCGACACGAGCTCCGAGGAAATCAACGCCGCGTTCCGGGCCGCCGCCGAGGGCGCGCTTCGAGGCGTCCTGGCCTGCGAGGACGCTCCCACGGTCTCCGTGGACTTCAATCACGACGCCCATTCGGCGACCGTCGCGCTGCCGCAGACGCGCATGGTCGGCGCGCGCCTCGCGCGCGTCTTCGCGTGGTACGACAACGAATGGGGGTTCTCCAACCGGATGGTCGATACCGCCCTGGCGCTCGCCCGGGCCGGCTGACCGGAGTCCCGGGCTCGCGAGGGGTCTCCCTTCGGCCCGGCCGGGTTCAGGGACCCTTCCAGTCCAGCCGACAGATTTCCGCGCTTCGCCCCTCGAGGTTCCATACCCGGCCGAAGGCGCGTACGCGCCCCTCCTCGGCCGAGGCCATGGTGATCTCGGGTGCGATCCAGTAGCGCGAGTTGGTGATCCGGACCGGCTGGCCCGGCTCGGCGCCCGGAATCGGCGCGATGCGGCCCCGGATCTTCCGCCCGACTTCGACGATGCGCGTGTCGCCCTCCGACTCGTACCGCACCGGCGCACGGGCGACGCCGAGGAAATTGCCGACCAGGATCGAGAACAGGCCGGTCGTTCCCCGAGCCTTTCCGCTCAGGATCTCCGTCAGCCCCCGAAAGGCGTCGTCGTCGGCGCGCTCGTCGATCCAGGCCGCAAGACTCCATCCTCCCTCGCTCATCCGGCCCGGGATGTCGATCAGCAAGGCCGCGTTCAGACCGGACAGGTCAGCGCTTCCGATATGTCCCTCGTCGATGCGGATGCCGCCCCAGGTCTGGCAGTAGCCGTTCGTCGGCGGGTGGTCGCCGAGGGAAGCGACGCACGGGCAAAACACCGCGCAATTGCAATTGAGCACCAATTCTCCGCGAATCTTCCAGGATTCCATGTCCGTTCTCCCTACAGCACGCCGGCCGCGGCAAGCGCGGCCGCGATCGCACCGCCCGCAAGTCCGGCGCCCAGGCCCCGTCGCATGCGGCCGCCCGGATCCGGCAGCTTCTCGGCGATCATCAGCGCGGTCGCCCCGACCATCCACAACACGTTCATGACCCCGCCGACCAGAGCGAGGAGCATGAGGGCCCAACAGCAGGCGGCGCACACCGCTCCCTGACGTACGCCCATCCGGAAAGCGCCGGCAGCCCCTCCCCGCCAGTTGGACAGGAAGAACGCGAACGGATTCCGGCATTGCGCCAGGCATGCCTCTTTCCATGGGGTCCATTGCCAGGCGGCCGCCGACAGCAGGAGGCATGCGGTCAGCCACGGCGACCTAGCGGCGCCTCCGACGCCCATGAGGGCGGCCTCGGCGAGTGCGAGCTGCAGCCCGGCCGCAGCCGCCGCATAGGCGACCCACACCGCAAGATAACCGGCCAGAAGGCTCGCCAGGGCGAGGGAGGACGCCGACCCGCCGCCGGCCGCACCGAGGCGGCGATACGCCGCCAGGTGCGGAACGGCGACCGGACTCATCATCGCCACCGCCATCAGCGTCCACATCTGCCAAAGCGACGTCCAGGAAAGCGGTCCCGCCCCGGCCGCGCACAACGCGCCGAGCCAACGCAGCCGTTCGAACAGGTCCATTCCGGGGCCGAGTTCCGCAAGCGCCCCCGGATAGCCGAGGCTCATCGCGAGCAGGCCGACCCAGGACGCGGCAACCAGTACCGCGAACGCGGCCCAGAAATACCCGGCCCGGACTCCGGCGAACTGAACCGGCGCGGCCACGGGGAGGACCGTCAGACGGCGGTCTCGCGAGCCAGATCCAGGTAGATTTCCCGAAGTCGACTCGTCAGCGGGCCGGGCTTTCCGTTCGACAGGACGCGGCCGTCGATTTCCACGACCCCGGTGACCAGGAGCGAAGCCCCGGTCATGAACGCTTCCGCTGCGTCCCGCGCCTCGTTCGGCGTGAATCGCCTCTCGTCGACGGTCAGTCCGGCCTCTTCGGCCAGCCGCATCACCGCCGCGCGGGTACATCCGGCCAGAATGGCGTTGGAGAGAGGCCGGGTGACGATCTTGCCGTCGTCCGTCACGATCCATGCGTTGCTCGCGGTGCCTTCGGTGACGTGACCGTCCTCCACCATCCAGACGTCGTCCACCCCCGCCCGTTTCCCGTCCCGTTTGGCGAGCGAGGAAGCCAGGAGTCCGACGGTCTTGATGTCTCGCCGCTGCCAGCGAATGTCCGGTGCGGTGACGACGCGAAGGCCGGCCCTGGCTCCGGGCGTGTCCTCAACACTCCGATTTTGGGTAAAGGCGAATATGCCGGGCTGCACGTCTGCCGGGGGCAGAAAATCCCGGTCGGCCACGCCCCGCGACACCTGCAGGTAGACGAGGCCCTCGCGCACTCCGTTGCGGGTCGCGAGCTGGCGCATCACCTCCAGGATCTCTTCGTCCGACAGCGGAAGCGCAAAGTCCAACTCCCGCAGGGAGCGTCTCAGCCGCGCCAGATGCGCCTCCGTGTCGATCAGGCCGGAGTCCAATACGGCACATACCTCGTAGACCGCATCCGCAAACAGGACACCCCGATCGAAGATCGAGATCCGCGCCTGGTCTTCCGGAACGTATTCGCCGTTGACGTAAACGGTTCGCACCCTGGCCTCCTCTCGTGGTTTCGCCGCAGGATCTGCGGGCCCGGCAAAGAGTAGCCGCAAAGCGGTAGCGTTTCAGCGGCATCGCACGCGGCGCGGCTGGCAGCGATTCGGAGCCTGCGAGCGCTCTGGATCGCTTCGCGACCGAATCGCTGGAGGCGGCGACTAGCGGCAAGCCGCAGCGGCCCGAAGGCGAGCCATGCGGGTCGCGTCCCGATGCGTCCGCGGTCGTTGCGGCGATCGCCGGGCGGGTCGAACCGCATTCCCGGCATCGTTCGCTCGCAGGTCCCCGTGAAGCGAGTTCTCCCGCGGGTATGAGGCGACCGATCCGGCTATGCTCGGGCGGCGCCGGGCGACGCCGGCGAACGGGTACTGCTTTCCATGAACCGAATCGCCTGCTCGGCCGAACGCAGAACCCATCCGGGGCCGAATCCTTCGCTCCCGGGCTCGTCCGGCGCGGGCGGCGAGTTGTCGTTCGATCCCTGGTGGTGGAACGCCGCTCCGCTCGAGGAGCCCTGCCCCCGCTCCGAGGCGCTGCCCGAATCCGCCGACGTCGTCGTGGTCGGCGCCGGGTTTACCGGACTCGCGGCCGCCCGGACGCTCGCTCGCGGAGGACGGGACGCTCTGGTTCTCGACGCGGGCGCTCCCGGTTTCGGAGCCAGCAGCCGGAACGGCGGCATGGCCGGAAGCGGACTCCGCCTCTCGTTGCCCCGACTCGAGGCCCGCTACGGGAAGCGGCTGGCCCGACGCCTGCTCCTCGAGAGTCTCGAGGCGGTCGACGCGCTGGAGAAGACGATCCGGTCGCTGGAGATCGACTGCAGCTTCTCGCGGTGCGGACGGGTCGTAGCGGCCTGGACCCGCGAGCACTTCGAGCGCTTGAAGCGTCATGCCGACGACATCGACGACTTGCGGCCCGGCGAAGCGGAAATCCTCGACCAGTCGCGGCTGTTCGAGCAGGAGGTCGCCTCCCGGCGGTATTGCGGCGGGCTGCTGCTTCGCACGCATGGCGGCCTGCATCCGGCGGCCCTCCACCGCGGCGTGCTGGGCGCCGCACGTCTTGCAGGCGCCCGCGTTCGCGGGGAGACCCCGGTGCTGCGATTGAATTCCGCGGCGGGCGGATGGGACGTGGAGACGCCCTCCGGCACCGTCCGCGCCGGCAAGGTGATCGTCGCCACGAACGGATACTCGGACGGGACCGTCCGCTGGTGGCGCCGGCACCTGCTTCCCGTCCCCTCCTATATCGTCGTGTCGGAACCGCTCCCTGCAGACCGGCTCGCGCGGCTGTTGCCGGGCAAGCGCATGATCGTGGAAACGCATCCCCGGCACGCATACTTTCGCCGGACGCCCTGCGATTCGCGGCTCATGTTCGGAGGGCGGGCGTCCGTTCAGCCCATACCGCTCCCCTCGGCCGCAAGACGATTGCACGGCATGATCGAACGGCTCTTCGGACCCGAGGCGCGGGGACTGCGGTACAGCCACTGCTGGACGGGATGGGTTGCGTTCACCGCGTCGCAGATGCCCCACATCGTCGAACGCGACGGGGTCTTCCATGCCGGCGGATACTGCGGCAACGGGGTCGCGCTTTCGAATTATCTGGGAACCAAGGCCGCGTTCCGCCTGATGAACGATCCGCAAGGCGACACGGCGTTCGCGGAAATTCCGGCTCGGGCGCCGTCCGTCTTTCGCCTGCCGGATTCCTGGTTGCATGCCGCGCTGGAGACCGGCATGCGCTTCCGCGGCGCCTGGCTCGATTACCGCAACGCGTGAGTGACGCCGCTCTCCCTGCGCGCCGGACGACACTCGACCGCCGGGTCGCGCTCCGCGCAGCGAAACCGGGGCGGAAGTCCGGCCGCCGCTATCGGACTCTCGGACGATCGCCGGTTTCCGGCAGGTCCGCCCCCGACGCCTTCAGCCTTCTGACCAACAGCCGGAACGGACCGAGCAACGGCAAGATCATGACGAGCTTGACGGCCAGATCGGTGATACCCCATTGCGGCCACGGAAGCCCGGTCGCCGCGAAGGCAAGCGAATAGAACAGCGACGTGTCCACGACGCTGGCCGCCACCGAGGAAACCGTCGGCGCCCGCCACCAAACCGACCCGCGCAAGCGGTCGAAGATCCACACGTCGATGAGTTGTCCGACCAGAAACGCGGCGCCGGAGGCGATCGCGATGCGGGGCGTGGCGACGGCGAAGGAAACGGCGACCGCAATGACGAATCCGCCTGCGACGACGCGCCTCGCCGCGCCCGGACCGAACAGCCGGTTCACCAAGTCCGTCACCAGAAACGCAAACGGAAACACGAAGTGCCCCCAGGTGAGCCAGTCGTTGATCGGGTGCAGCACGGCGAAGTTCGCCAGCGCCACGATGCCCGCCATCGCGGCCGTTCCGGCGAGAACCGCTACGCCGGAGTCGCCAAGAAATAGAGTCGTCGATCTGTTCATTCGTCGTGCCTTCCGCAAGTCCCCGCCAGTCGCGAACCCTCGATTCTCGTGCGCAAACGGCCCGAAAGTACGCTAGAAGGCGACGGAAGGGCTGCCGCACCCGCTACCGCTTCCTTGGCCCTCGCGCCGCCCGGACAGACCTGGAGGATACTGCCATGACCGCGTTCGAACCTGCTGTTTCCGGTATCGCCAGCACCAACTCGCTGGAAGAATACTGGATGCCGTTCACCGGCAATCGGGATTTCAAGCGCACGCCTCGAATTGTGACCGCGAGCAGCGGCATGTACCTGACCGACCAGAACGGAGACCCGGTCCTTGACGGAAGTTCGGGCCTGTTTTGCTGTCCGGCCGGAAACGCCCGGCGGGAGATCGCCGACGCGGTGCACGCCCAGATGCTGCAGAACAGCTATACCTGTCCGTTCCAAATCGGCCATCCCGCCTCCTTTGCCGCGGCCGAACGCGTGTCGCGACTGCTGCCGGACCCGTTCAACCACGTGTTCTTCACCAATTCGGGCTCCGAATCGATCGACACCGCGCTCAAGATCGCCATGGTCGTACAGCGCACGCGGGGCGAGGGGCAGCGAGTGCGATTCGTATCCCGCGAGCGCGCCTATCACGGAGTCAATATCGGCGGCACGTCGCTTTCGGGCATGGTGCGGAATCGCGAGACCTTTTCCGCCGTCATCCCGCATGTGGCGCTCTTGCGCCATACCTGGCTCGAGGAGAACCGCTACACGCAGGGACAACCGGAGTCGGGTGCGGAGCTTGCCGACGACCTGCAACGAATCGTCGAGACGTACGGCGGCAGCACGATCGCGGCCTGTTTCGTCGAGCCGGTCGCAGGCTCGACCGGCTGCCTCGTTCCGCCGGTAGGCTATCTGGACCGACTGCGGGAAATATGCGACGAACACGGAATTCTTCTGGTGTTCGACGAGGTGATTTGCGGCTTCGGGCGCATGGGGTCGAATTTCGGTTCTCAGCGTTTCGGCGTCACGCCCGACATCATCACGATGGCGAAGGCGTTGACCAACGCGGCGATTCCGATGGGAGCGGTGGCGGTTCGGGACGACCTCTACACCGAAATCACCGAGGCGGCGCCGGAGAACGCCATCGAATTCATGCATGGCTACACTTACTCCGGGCATCCGGCCGCATCGGCCGCCTGCGTGGCCGCAATGGATCTCTACGAACGGGAAAATCTCTTCCGGCGCGTCGAGGACGGAGAAGCCTATTTCCTGGATGCCGTCTGGAGCCTGAAGGACCATCCGCTCGTCACCGACATTCGCGGCATCGGTTATCTCGCCGGTGTCGACGTCGCTGCGGACGGGGCGCCCGGCCGACGCGGGACGGCCTTGCAAAAGGACCTGTTCACGAACGGACTGCACATCAAGTTTACCGGAGACTGCGGACTGATCGCACCGCCCTTCGTCGCCGAACGCTCGCATATCGACGAGCTGGTGGAGAAGTTCCGGGCCGGCCTGGATCGCATGTCCGCCAACCGGAACTGATCGCCGAGAGCGCGACCCGCTACACGGGCGCTGCGGATCGGCCGATCGGCCGGCGCGATTCGCAGGCGCCCATACGGGCCTGCGGGACAGGACAGGACGGCGGGACTCTCGTCCTCCGTGTCGGGATCCTGGAACGGCCTGCCGCGCGGCGGACCCGGTCAGGTTGCGGTGCTTCGTCGATCTCAAACGGGCCGTCCGGTCGATTCGGGTACCGTCGCCGACGCCGGCGACGCCTCCCGGTCCCATACGCTTCCCGATCCGGCTTGCGCTTCCTCACGCAGAGTCGTCGAGCCGTTCCAGCCGAACGCGATTGTCGTGAAACGCCGCTCCGCCGACCGGAGCCGGGGCGTCTGCGCCGGTAAGGGCGTTGATGCCGATACCGCCCTCGAACGCGCGATTGGGCCAGATACTCTCCACGATCAGGACGCCGCGGTGCAATCCCTCGCCGATTTCGGCATGAAGGATTACGGCCCCGCGCTCGTTCGCCAGACGGATTCGGTCGCCTTCGCCGATACCGAGATCCCGCGCGTCCGACGCATGGAGAATCGCCGTCGGCCTTCCCTCCCGGCGCGCCGATACCGGGCTCTCGGTGAAGGACGTGTTCAGATATTGCCGGGCCGGCGCGGTGACCATCCGGAACGGGTATTCGTCGGTCGCTTCCTCGATGACCGGCCAGTAGTCCGGCATCGGCGGCATCTGCGACAACAGCGCCTCGTCGACGAATCCTTGCGGGGATAGCGAGCGCCAGTCGGGCCGGAAGCGAAACCGCCCGTCCGGGTGGGCAAAGCCGTTCAGATAGTGGGATTCCTCGAAAGGCGGCTGACAGTCGATCCAGCGCTCCCGCTCCAGCCGCTCCAGGTCGCCCAGCCCTGACGCCCGCAGCGTCCGGTCGATCAGTTCCCGCGGCGACATCTCGAAACCGGCATGCGCCACGCCCAGGCGACCGGCCAACTCGCAGACGACCTCGTGATTCGACCGGCACTCGCCGGGCGGCGACACGATTCGCGGGCCGAGGAGCACATGCTGGTGCCCCCCGCCCTGGTAGACGTCGTCATGCTCCAGGAACATCGTCGCCGGCAAGACGATGTCCGCCATGGCCGCGGTCTCGGTCATGAATTGCTCGTGGACGCAGACGAACAGGTCGTCGCGTCCGAAGCCTCGGCGTACCCGGTTCAGGTCGGGAGCCACGCACATCGGGTTGGTGTTCTGGATCAGGAGCGCGGTGACCGGCGGACCGCCGGCGAGACTCTCCGAATCGCCCTCCAGAACGGGGCCGATCCGCGACTGGTCGAGAACCCGCACGTCCGGGTCGCGCAGATCCAGCCCCTCGATCAAGGTCTTGTCCCAGGGGTAGATTCCGCTGTTGCTGTGCATCGCACCGCCGCCCCGGTGGCGCCAGGCCCCGGTGACGGCCGGGATACAGAGCGCCGCATGCATGTTTACGGCCCCGTTTCGCTGGCGGCAGAACCCGTAGCCGAGACGAAAGAAGGTTCTTGGCGTGGACCCCACGGCCTCGGCGAAGGCCTCGATTTCCTCGACCGACAATCCGGTGATCCGGGCCGCCCACTCCGGAGTCCGGTCGGCGAGGTGCCGCTCGAATTCGGCCGGTTCGTCCGTGTAGCGGTCCAGATATTCCCGGTCCGCCCGGCCGTCCCGGAACAGGACGTGCATGACGGCGCAGGCCAGGGCTGCGTCCGTTCCGGGGCGGACGCACAGGAAATGGTCGGCCTGTCGCGCGGTCGCGTTGCGATAGGTGTCGACGACCGCGATACGGGCACCGCGGTTGCGCCTCGCCGCCAAAGCGTGCGTCATCACGTTGATCTGCGTGGCGGCCGCGTTCGTGCCCCAGATCACCACCAGATCGGACTCGGCCATCTCACGCGGGTCGACTCCCGCCAGGCGTCCGGTTCCGGCGATGAAGCCGTTCCAGGCCAGCGTCACGCAAATCGTGCTGTACTGGCCGGAATACCGCTTCGCGTGGCGCAGCCTCTCGATCCCGTCGCGCATGACCAGACCCATGGTTCCGGCGTAGTAGTAGGGCCAGACGGTTTCCGCGCCCAGTCGCCGCTCTGCGCGAAGGAAGGCTTCCGCGACTTCGTCCAGCGCCGCGTCCCAGGAGAGCGGTCGAAAGCCGTTCGGGTCGCCCTTGTCCCCGGTCCGCTGCAACGGCCTGGTGAGGCGCTCCGGATGATGGATACGGTCCGCATACCGCGCCACCTTGCTGCAGAGTACGCCTGCCGTGTACGAGTTGTCGCGGGCGCCTCGCACCTTGCCGATCCGCGATCCGTCGATCCGTTCCACCTCCAGCGCACAGACCGACGGACAATCATGTGGGCACGCGCTGAAGAGTATCTCCCTGGGTGTGTCCATCCTTCCCCCCCGGAAGGGCCGCCCTACGTCGGTACTCCGGGCGGCAACCTCGACGACGGCCCCGCGAGCCGCATCCGGCCGTCGGGCGTCGCGCCCCGGCCTGCCGCCCCGAACCGTCGCTCGCATGCAGCATAGCACCGCTGCCGGACAGACCGGCGATCGTCGTCGTCCCGCCCGTCGCCGCTCCTACAATTCAGGCGGGCGCTCCGGCGGCTTCGGCACGTCGTCGCCGCTCCGGCTCCCGAGGGGCCGACGCCGGTCGCATGACCTCGACCGGAAGCCGAATGTCGAACGTCTCTCGAATGCGCTGGTCGAGAGTGGAGTC
The DNA here is from genome assembly GCA_965221505.1 of Rhodobacterales bacterium. Classification (GTDB taxonomy): domain Bacteria; phylum Pseudomonadota; class Alphaproteobacteria; order Rhodobacterales; family CAZPXZ01; genus CAZPXZ01. The sequence continues at coordinate 1,662,918 of CBDCSI010000001.1, read as the reverse complement.
CAGGTATTGCGGGTAGTGTCGCGCCAGGATATCCCTTCGCCGCGCTCCGACGGTCTCCAGCAGGTCGGGCCGGTTCAGTTCGTTCCACTCCTTCGGCGAGGTCCTGTCGCCGAGATCCGGGTAGTAGTAGTCCCGCTGCATCCTCGCCAGCGTCTGTTCCGATCCCAGATAGTGCCCGGGCCCCTCCAGGCAGACTTCGCGAATGACCTCGATCGAACACGCGTCCTCGTCGACTTCGACCCCGCGCGCACAACGGAGGCAGGCGCCGATCACGTCGTTGTCGATAATCATCCCGTCGGTCGAAAAGCCCAGCAGCGAAGCCTGCATGCCGGCCGATTCGTAGACCATGTTCAACCCGGAGAGACCCGCCATGACCAGCGTCAGTCCCTTCTCGTACCCTGACTGCGCGTCCGGCAGCTTGGCGTCCGCCATCCCGGCTGCGGACGCCGTGGGCAGGCCGTAGAACCGACCCATCTGGCCGCATGCGCTGGTCAGTAACGATTGCTCGCCGGAGCCGCCGGACATGGCGCCGGTGCGGAGATCCGAGACGAACGGCCAGGCGCCCAGAACGACCGGATGTCCCGGCGAAATGGCGTTGACGTAGATCAAGCCGACGATGGCCTCCGCAAAGGCCTGCACGACGGCGCCGGCGATGGCGGCCGGAGCCGTCGCGCCGGCCTGACCGGCAGACAGAACCAGAATCGGGGTTCCGGACCGCGCCGCCCTCTCCAGTACGGCGCAGGAATCTTCGGCGAACTTCAACGGCGGAACGACGAAGCAATTCGCGTTGCTCGCGAAGGGACGGTCCCGCCAGGCCGCTTCGCCGCCGGCGGCCAGATGAAACAACTCCAGACACCTGTCGAAGGTGTCTCCGTCATGGAACGCCATGCCGAAGTGCTTTCGGGTGCCCGCGAGGCAGGCGTAGGCGGTATTGACGTCAAGATCGAGCGGCGTCGGCATGTCCCGAGCGATCATGGTCCGCTGGAAGAAGTGGATATTCTCGCAAACGTCCGCGACCCGGGCGGCGTCGTACAAGTCGCGTAGCGTCGAATCCCGGTAGGTCCGGGTCTCGATGTCCACCGCATGGACGGCAGCGCCGCCGGTTCCGAAATACAACCGGTCGTCGCCGAGATGCAGATCGTGCTGCGGTACGCGTCCGGGCCAGACAAACTGGCGGCTCGCACGCGAGAGCGCGTCTTCCACCAGCGCCGGCGGAAAGGTGACGCGCCCCGAATCGGAACGGAACCGCGCACCGGCGCCGACCAGCGTCTCGACGGTAAACGACGGGACTTCGCCGAATCCGATCTCGTCGAGTACACGCAAGACGGACCGGTGGATGCGCTGCTGGTCCGCCTCCGAGAGCGGACCGATCCCCGGACTCCGCATCCCTGGCCAGACCGGACGCAGATGAGATTCCAGCGGGGACCGGCGAAGGTTCCGACGGGCTTCCCGTCCGCCTGCTCTCGGCTTCGAGACCTTGTCTGTCGATCGACTCATGGCGGCCCACCCCTGCAAGACCACATGTCGAGTTGCGTGGCGGCCGGCCGCGGGCGGGTTCCGCCACACGGGCGCACTATAAACGCTTCCGCCCGCCGCGGGCAGACGTCCGCAAGGGCGTTCGAAACGGCCGAATCGAATCGATTTGGGCCGGCGTCAGCGTAACATCTGGATGGCGACGTGACTCGTTTCGCCGTCGCGCGAGAACTCCATGACGACGGTTTCGCGCCCGCTCGCCATCGCTTCCCCGACCTGCCGCACGACGTCGTCGACGTCCGCGACGAGCATCGGCCCCACGCTTACCACGACGGAGCCCGGACGGACTCCGGCCGCGTCCGCGGCGCTACCGTCCGCCACCCCGACCACGACGACGCCGTCGTCGGCCCAGCGGACGCCGTATTCCCGGCGAAGGCGATCGTCGAGCGTTTCCAACGCCATGCCGAGCACCATGGTCGAGTCCTCAGCGTCGACCTCCCCGTCGTGTTCGAGCCGTCCGGGTTCGCTCGCACCGGACTCCGGAGAGTCCCGAAGCAGTCCCAGCGTCACGTCGAGCACCAGAAGGCTCTCGCGCCACACCTCCACCTCGACGGTTTCCCCGACCTCGGTTTCCGCAACCATGCGGGGAAACTCGCTCGCGCTCGAGACCGGCATGCCGTCGAAGCGCAAAATGACGTCGTCCGCCCTGATTCCCGCCCGGTCCGCGGGCGACCCCGACTGGACGGACGAAACCTGCACGCCTTCGTCCCCGTCCAGTCCGAGCTCCGCAAGGCTTTCGGCATCCAGGGGCAGGAACCGGACGCCCAGCCATCCTCGCCGAACGAACCCGGTTTCGCGCAACTGCCGAATCACGTCCCGCGCGATCACCGAGGGCACGGCAAAGCCGAGTCCGGCAGACCCCCCGGAGGGTGCCACGATCGCCGTGTTGACGCCAATGACCTCGCCGTCGAGGTTGAGCAGCGGTCCGCCCGAACTGCCGAGGTTGATGGCGGCGTCGGTCTGAATGTAGGAGTCGTACGGTCCCGCGTTGATGTTGCGGTTTCGGGCGGAAATCACGCCTACGGACACGGTGCTGTTGAACCCGAACTGGTTTCCGATGGCGATTACCCAGTCGCCGACCCGCGCCTGGTCGGAGTCGCCGAAGGCCACGACCGGAAGGTCGTATCCCGTATCGATCTTGATGAGCGCAATGTCGGAACGGGAATCGGTGCCGACGATTTCCGCGACGAAGGAATCGCCTTCCAGCGTCGTCACCCGCACTTCCGTGGCGTCTCCCACTACGTGATCGTTCGTGACGATATACCCGGCCGGATCGACGACGAAACCGGTTCCCTTCCCTTCGAACGGTTCGGGAACGTAGTCTTCTGACGACTCTCCTTCCCGCCGAAGGAATTCCTCGATGTATTCCCGAATGCTCCCCGGAGGCATGTTTCGAAAGCCGTATATCGAAACGGACCCGTCCGCGTCCCCGACCACCGAGATGTTCACCACGGCAGGAGACGCTTCCTCCACCAGGTCGGCAAATCCGCCTTCCGGATGCGCTGCCGACCCGCCCGCGGCGACCGCCGCACCCGAAAACGCGAGCACGGCCAAACAACCGCGAATCGGACGCAACGCTTCGGTCGCGAACTCAGTGAACACTGCGCCGCCCCTTCCCGGTTCGGGCATCGCCGATCGCCGGCAGTCCAACCGACCCTACCGCTTCCGGCCGGAAACGCCCGGCAGCGCCCTCATGCCCGCGCCAGCCAGACCAGAAACATTCCGGCGACCGCCGCCGCCAGTCCCGACGCGCGGAGCCATCCGGCACGCATCGCCAGGATCGCGACCGCACCCTCGCGCACCGCCCGCGGCGCCGCGACGAGGAGCAGCCCTTCGATGGCCAGCGCGAGTCCCAGCGCCGCGAACAGGTCTGCGAAGGCGATGTCCAACCGGGGACGTCCTAGGGCGACGCGCCGAGACCGTCAGACTTCAGATATTCGAAGAACTCCGAGTCCGGGGTGATCACGAGGGTCGAGTTGTCCCCCCGCAACGACCGTACGTACGCGGTAAGCGAACGGTAGAAGGAGAAGAACTCGGGATCGCGGCCGAAAGCATCCGCAAAGATCCGGTTTCGTTCCGCATCCGCCTGGCCGCGGATGATCTCCGACTCGCGCCGCGCCTCCGACACGATCTCCACGGCCTCCCGATCCGCCTCGGCGCGGACCTTTTGCGCCGCCTCGGCGCCGCGCGCCCGCTCGTCTGCGGCCTCCCGCTGACGCTCCGCCTCCATGCGCTGAAAGGTCGCCTGCAAGTTTTGCTCCGGCAGGTCGGCCCGGCGAATTCGCACGTCGATGATCTCGACGCCGAGCGCGGAAGCCTGGGCCTTGGTGGCGTCCCGGATATCCCGCATCAGCGACGCGCGTTCGCCCGAGAGCACCGATCCGGAAGTCTGGCTGCCGAGCACCTCTCGAACCGCGACGTTCAGGATCAGGCGCAGCCGGGCGAGGGCGGCGTTGAGGCTCTGCACGGACTCCCGAAACTGCTTCGCGTCCGTAATTCGCCACCGCGCGAACGCGTCCACGACGAGGCGCCGATCGTCCGCCGGAGTTACCTCCAGTTCGCTGGTCTCGAGCGGCAGAATCCGGTCCTCGTAGTACTCGACCGTGTTGAAGGGCGGCGGCAGCTTGAACTTGAGTCCCGGGCTGCTCTCCACGCGGTCGACCCGACCGAATGCCAGCACCAGCGCCTGCTGGCGCTCGTCGACTACGAACACCATCGACAGGCCGAGGCCGAGCACGACCACGATCGCGATGGCGGAAATGAGTGCGCGGCTCACTGCTGGGCTCCTTCCGTCGATTGCGTCCGGTTGCTACGCAACTGGTCCAGCGGCAGATAGGGAACCACGCCCTGTCCGCTCGATCCGGCCTCGTCGATGACGATCTTGTTCACGTCGGAGAAAACCTCTTCCACGGCTTCCAGATACAGGCGCTTGCGCGTGACTTCCGGCGCGAGAGCGTAGGATGCGTACACTTCCTTGAACCGCTCGGCCTCGCCTTCCGCTTCCTTGATGACCCGCGCCCGGTAAGCTTCCGCTTCCTGGAAGATCTGCACCGCCTGGCCGCGCGCCTCCGCAAGCCGCTGGTTGGCGTAGGCGCCGGCGCGCTTCTCGAGGGTGTCCCGGTCCTGCTCCGCGGCCTGCACGTCGCGAAACGCGTCGATGACAGCCGGCGGCGGATCCGCCCGGTCGAAATTGACCCGCACGATGTTCACGCCGGACTGATAGGAATCCAGCGTCTCCTGAATCAACAGGTGCACGTCCTGGGTTACCTCGCCGCGGTCCCGGTTCAGGATCGGCTTCAGCTGCGAGCGGCCGATCACCTGACGCATGGCCGATTCGGCTACCGCCTTGATCGTCTTGTCGGGCTCGGCGAGGTTGAACAGGAACTTCTCCGGCTCGGCGATGTTCCAGACCACCTGGAAGTTGATGTCGACGATGTTCTCGTCGCCGGTCAGCATCAGGCTTTCCTTGATGTTCGGATTCCGGATCCGCATGGCCTCCGGATCCGCGTCCGCGCTGCCCTCGTAGCCGATCTCGATCGAGTTTTCGCGGGTGACCGGCAACACTTCCGCCGTCTGGACCGGCCAGGCGGCGAACTGCAGCCCGGGGCCCTGCGTGGTCGTGTAGCGGCCGAAGGTGAGCACGACGGCGGCTTCGTCCGGCTGAACGCGAAAGACCGAGGCGTACACCCAGAATCCGACCGCGACCACCGCCATGAGCAGCACGGCCATCCGACTCGGCCTGCCGCCGCCGGATCCCCCGCTCCCTCGCCGAGACTGCTTTCCCGAATCGCCGGACCCTTGCCCGCGGAACCGGTTGCGCAGGTTGTCCAGAAGCTCGTCGAGATCCGGCGGCGTCGGTCCTCCGGGTCGCTGTGGGCCGGAGCCGAATCGGTCCGGACCGCCGCCCCAGGGGCCGGAGTTGCTGTCTTTCCAGGACATGACGAGATCCCCGCAGTTCGAAAGAGTTTCGGGCACAGGTCCGGTTGCGCGTCGCCGGCGCCCTCGAACTGACAATAGGTGCATGTTCGCGCGACTGCAACGTGAGCCCACCCCCCTGGACCGGGCCGAATCCGTTCCGGGAGTGCGGTGCGATTCGCGCCGCGGAGCGGTCGCGCCGCACTGGAGACGCCTCGCGCCAGCGTGCGCATCCGGGATCGCACGACCGATCCGGACGCTACCGCCGCCGCCCGGAGGGTCGGTGCGGGGCGAGCCGAATCGACGCATGCCCATGCGAGCCTCGCCCGTCTCCGCCCGCGGGCGAGCGCTGCCGCCGGCGACGCGACGCAATGGCGACGCGGGAAACGAGGTCCCCGGGTCGCCCTCGATGTCCGGCCCTCGCACGGGCCGTCTGCGGAATCCGATCGGCATCCGCACGGCACGCTCGACGAACCGCGAAACGCCGGCCCGCCGAGCGTTCGCGCGGTCGGATCGCGGGAACGGCCCAGGGCGGTTGCGCCCGAGCGGAGCGCCAGTCGCACCCTCGCGTGGGCCGGTGTCGAAAGCGCGCTCGAGACCGCACCGGGCCGCGCTCGCCCGGAAACTGCGTTCTACGAATCCCGTCGAAACGCCGACCGGCGCCGACTACTCCCGCCACGCCCGTTCGACCCACTCCACGCGCCGGGCGCGGCCCCATGCGCCGAACCATGCGCCTTCGGCCACGGCGCACGGCTTCGGGTCGCCGTGAAACACGACCACGCGCGCCTCCGGCGGCGGTTCGACCCCGACAATTCCGCTCAGGACGCGCGGCGGCAGGCAATGACGCTTGAAACTTACGATCCAGTCCCCGGGCCACCAGCGACGCTCCTCGCCCAGCCACGCGCTGAGGTACCGCTGCTCGTTTCGGAACGCGCCGAGATGCGAGTCCCGATCGGCCAGAAAGTCTTCGACGATCCCGGTCATCGACCCGGAGCCGAAGCGGAACACGGAGGAGTTGCCCACGCCCGGCCGCCGCGCAACGACGCGCCGAAGCGGCGGAACCCAGTCCTCGATGATGCAGAACGCTTCAGGCGCGAACTCGAACAGGCAGTCTACGGAAGCGAGAATCACGATATCCAGGTCCAGAAACAGGCAGTCGCCTTCCAGATCGCCCAGGGACGCGTGAAACACGCCCAGTTTCGGCCAGGCCCATCGCCTCGCGCCCTCCGGCAGACCCAGATCGGGGATCGGACGGACTTCGACCTCGCTTCGCAGCCCCGAAGCGTCGTCGGTCAGGCAAAGAAAGCGAAACTCTCCTTCCAGATTTCGGCGCACCATGGCGTAGAGACGGTTCACGTAATGCGGACCGTAGCGCGTGCCCCACTTCATGCACAGCACGTTGCGGGCCCGTCGGCGCCCCGTCCCGCCGCTCACGGCGTCGCTCCAGGGTCGCCGGCGAGACCGCCCAGGACCCCGAGAATCCGGCGCGCCAGCCGTTCCGTGCCGCCGGCTTCCGGGGCCGCGATGGTCGACGCCCTCGACGTCAGGCGGCGAACCGACGGGTGAGGGCGTCCCTCGCAATCCAGCGACCGGACGAGAAAGCGGGCGAGGTCGCCGCCGTCCTCGACCCGATGCGCGCCGCCGCCGCGGTCCAGTTCGCGGTAGATGTCGCGGAAATTCTCCACGTCTCCCCCATGCAGAATCGCGCAGCCGAGCGCCGCCGGCTCGAACGGATTGTGCCCCCCGATACCGCCGAAGGATCCGCCGACGAAGGCCACGGGCGCGACCCGGTACCACAGGCCCAGCTCGCCCAGCGTATCCGCGACGTAGACCGTCTCGCCGCCGCCCGGGTGCGCTCCGGCGCTCCGCCGCGCGACCCGCCACCCGCGCGATTCCGCGGCCGCCGCGTTCTCGCCGCCGCGCTGGGGGTGGCGGGGCACGAGTATCAGCCGCGAATTCGGGCAGGCTTCCAACACGCGCTCATGGGCGTCCAGAACGACGGCTTCGTCCGCCGCGTGCGTACTCGCCGCGAGCCAGGTCAACCGGCCCTCGAGCGCGCGAGAGACCGTACGCACGGCGACCGGGTCCGCCGGCGGCGGACCGCCCGCCGCCTTCAGCGACCCGACCGCACCGACCGAGCCGGGTCGCGCCCCCAACGCCGCCAGACGACGGGCCGTGGTCCGGTCCTGCGCCTCGGCGAACTCGACCGCCTCGAGCAGGTAGCGGGCCGAGTCGGGGAAGCGCCGCCAGTTTCGTACGGATCGGTCCGACATTCGCGCGTTGACGAGAACGACCGGAACCGAGGCTTCACGGCATGCGCAGATCAGTCCGGGCCAGAGTTCCGATTCGGCCAACACGAGCGCCCCGGGTTTCCATGCGTCCAGGAACCGGCCGAGGCACCGCGGGAGATCCAGCGGCGCGAAGCTCTGCAGCACGCCGGCGGGCAGTCTCTGCTCCAGCACCTCGGCCGAGGTGCGGGTACGGCTGGTGACCAGCAGACCCAGTTCCGGCCGAATTCGGGCAATTTCCGTCAGAAGCGGCAACAGGGACAACGATTCGCCGACGCTTACGCCGTGCAGCCACAGGAGGTCGCCCGCAGGCCGCGAGGCCCCGGCCTCTCCGAGGCGCTCGCGCTCGCGCAACCCCCTCCCCGGCGCCCGGAGCCGCAGCCAGGCCCGGGCGAACGGCTCCGCGGCAGCGGTCGCGACCCGATAGCAACGCAATCCGGACGGCAAACCGGCCTTCGGTCGACTCAAGACGCGGCTCCCTCCGGTCGCAGACAAGGCGCCCGCCCTGGCCGGCTCGGGTCCGTCGGGAGGCAATCAAACGTATCGTTCGCGAAACCAGTCGACAAATCTCGGTATTCCGGATTCGATCGCCGTATCGGGAGCAAAGCCCAGATCGCGTCTCGCGGATCCGATATCCGCTTCCGTGGCAACCATTTCGCCCGGTTCCGCATCCACTAGTTCCACCCTGGCCTTCCGTCCGACCGCGGCCTCGATCGCGCGCACGAATCGCCGCAACTCCACGCTATCCGGATTGCCGATGTTGTAGATCCGGTGCGGCGCCGTCTCCGGCTCCTGCGCAAAGGGGCGGTCCACCGCCCCCAGGACCCCCTGTACCGCATCGTCGACGTACGTAAAGCTGCGGCGCATGCGGCCTCGGCCGTGAAGGCGCAACGGCCGGCCCCGAAAGATCGCGTCCGTAAAGGTCCAGGTCGCCATGTCCGGGCGTCCCCAGGGACCGTATACGGTGAAGAATCGCAGCGAGGTCACGTGCAGGCCGTACAAGTGGGACCAGCTCCGCGCGAGGAGCTCGCCGCCCCGCTTGGTCGCCGCATAGAAGGAAATCGGGTCGTCGACGCGGTCCTCGACGCTCGACGGCAGCTTCCGGTTGGCCCCGTACACGGCGCTGGTGCTCGCGTGAACGAGATGCGTAACCCGGTGCCTCCGGCAATGTTCCAGGACCTCGAACTGTCCGGCCAGGTTGTCCCGGACATGGGACCCCGGATCCCGCAGGGCGCTTCGTACGCCGACCTGCGCGGCGAGATGGACCACCGCGTCGGGGCGCGGCTCTCCCGCTTCGCGCAGCGCGCCCGGTTCCGCGACGTCCGCTCGGAGAAACGCGAATCGCCGGAACTCCGACAACGCGCCGAGGCGGGCGGCCTTCAGTTCCGGGTCGTAATAGGCGTTGCAGTTGTCGATGCCGAGAACCGTGTCGCCGCGCCTCAGGAGCGCGCGGCAGACGTGAAAGCCGATGAAGCCCGCTGCGCCGGTCACCGTGACGATCATGATGAATTTCCCTGTTCGGACCCGTTCGCCGGCGCCCGCCGTCGAGGACGGCCGATCATACCCTCGCCCGGTCCCCGGGTCGCAGGGCAGCGCGTCGCGGGCGCCGGTCGGAGGACGATGCAGAGAGCGGCAATTCCCGCTACCGTTGATCGGTCGTGCGCCGCGCCAGGAATCGGGACGCGCGTCGGGCGCGAATAATCCCGGAACTTCGCAGGAAGAGTTCCGCCCCTGCCCTGCCCAGCCGTGGAGGTGCCATGAGCGTCGACGGAATTGACGTGCGCGCCGTTGCGCGCCTCGCCCGAATTCGGGTGACGGAAGAGGAATTGCCCGGACTCGAGGCGGAACTCGGAACCATCCTCGGCTGGATCGAGCAGCTTCAGGGCGTCGACGTCGAATCCGTGCCCCCCATGACTTCGTCCGCCGGCATCCCCCTTGCGATGCGCGACGACGCCGAGGTCGGCGCGACCAGCCGGGACGACGTTCTGGCGAACGCACCCGACGCCCGGCACCGCTGTTTCGCGATTCCCAAGGTCGTGGAGTAGGCCGGTGAGCGAGTTGACCGGACTCGGCGTGGCGGCAGCCGTGCGCATGCTCCGGGCGCGCCAGCTCTCGGCGCGCGAATACGTCGAAGCGCACCTGCAGGCGGCCGAGCGGTCGGCGCCGCTCAACGCCTATACCGAGATCACGCGCGACTCGGCCCTCGTCGCGGCAGAGGCGGCCGACGAGCGGCTTGCGCGCAGCGAAGCCGGGCCGCTCGCCGGCGTTCCGGTCGCGGTCAAGGACCTGTTTTGTACCCGCGGTATCCGCAGTCAGGCTTGCTCGCGAATCCTCGAGGGGTTCCGCCCGCCCTACGAGTCCACCGTCACCGCCCGGCTCTGGAACAGCGGCGCCGTCCTGCTCGGGAAGACCAACATGGACGAGTTCGCCATGGGGTCCTCGACCGAGATGAGCGCGGACGGTCCGTCGATCAATCCTTGGCGGCGCGCCGGAGACGCGGTTCCGCTCAGTCCCGGCGGCTCTTCCGGCGGATCGGCCGTCGCGGTCGCCGCCCGGACCGCGCCCGCAGCCCTCGGCACCGACACCGGCGGTTCGATTCGCCAGCCCGCGTCGCTGACCGGAACGGTCGGGATCAAGCCGACCTACGGGCGGTGTTCCCGGTGGGGGATCGTGGCGTTCGCCTCCTCGCTGGACCAGGCCGGGGTTTTCGCGCGCAGCGTCGAGGACGCCGCGCTGGTGCTGCAGGCGATCTCGGGACACGATCCGATGGATTCGACCTCGGCCGACCTTCCCGTACCGGACCTCGCCGGCAGGCTCTCCGACAGCGTCCGGGGCTGGCGAATCGGCCTCCCCAGGGAATACCGGCTCGACGGCCTGTCTTCCGACACGGCGGCGCTCTGGGAGCGCGCCGTCGCCTGGCTGACCGACGCGGGCGCCGCGGTCGTGGACGTCAGCCTTCCCCATACCCGCGCCGCCCTGCCCGCCTATTACATCATCGCGCCGGCCGAGGCGTCCTCCAACCTGGCGCGGTACGACGGCGTACGCTACGGCCGCCGGGTCGAGGCGCGACCCGGGGAGGACGTCCACGCGATGTACGAGCGGACGCGCGGCGAAGGGTTCGGAGCCGAAGTCCGCCGTCGCGTCCTGATCGGCACCTACGCCCTCTCGAGCGGGTATTACGACGCCTACTACCTTCGCGCCCAGCGGGTTCGCACGCTTGTGCGACGCGACTTCGAGGACTGCTTTCGGGACGGCGTCGACGCCGTTCTGACCCCGACCACGCCGACCGCCGCCTTTCCCGTCGGCGCCAAGACGGACGACCCGGTCGAGATGTATCTCAACGACGTGTTCACGGTCCCGGTGAACCTGGCCGGGCTGCCCGGGGTTTCGGTGCCCGGCGGGCTGGCGGAGAGCGGCCTGCCGCTGGGACTCCAGGTCATAGGCCAGCCCTGGAAGGAGGCCGAGATGCTGGCCGTCGCGCGGCGGCTGGAGGAGGCGGCCGGACCGCTGCCGGCGCCGGTCGCGTGGTGGGAATCGTGACCGCCGGTCTACCGCCGCAGACGGCGCCCGCTCCCCGGTTCGACGGCGCCACCGGCTCCTGGGAGGCGGTGGTCGGGCTGGAAGTGCATGCGCAGGTCGTATCGCAGTCGAAGCTCTTCTCGTCCGCGGCCGCGGCCTTCGGAGCCGAACCCAATTCCAACGTGTCCCTCGTCGACGCCGCAATGCCCGGCATGCTTCCGGTCCTGAACGGCCACTGCGTCAGGCAGGCGGTCCGCACCGGCCTCGGCCTCGGCGCCCGGATCAATTTGCGCTCGGTGTTCGATCGGAAGAATTACTTCTATCCCGACCTGCCGCAGGGCTACCAGATCAGCCAGTATTCCGACCCCGTCGCCACCGGAGGCGCGGTCCGCCTCTGGCTCAAGGACGGCACGTTGCGCAAGGTCGGCATCGTGCGCCTGCATCTCGAGCAGGACGCCGGACGGTCCGTCCACGACCGGGAGCCCGGCCGGACGCTGATCGACCTCAACCGCTCCGGCGTGCCGCTCATGGAGATCGTGACCGAGCCTGACCTACGCTCGCCGGAGGAAGCGGCCGCGTTCGTGCGGGAGCTGCGCTCGATTCTCCGCTACCTCGGCACGTGTACGGGCAATATGGAAGAGGGTTCGCTGCGCACCGACGTCAACGTTTCGGTCCGGCGTCCCGGCGAAGAGTTCGGCACGCGCTGCGAAATCAAGAACGTGAACTCGATTCGCTTCGTGCAGCAGGCCGTGCGCCACGAAATCCGCCGACAGATCGCGGCGATCGAAGCCGGCCAGACCGTCGAGCAGGAAACGCGCCTCTTCGACCCGACAGACGGCACGACCCGGGCCATGCGGACGAAGGAAGACGCGCACGACTACCGGTATTTTCCGGACCCGGACCTGCTGCCGCTGGAGCTCGACCCCGACTGGGTCGAGGAAATTCGCGCCGGGCTGCCGGAGTTGCCCGAGGCCCGGCGGGAGCGGCTCGCCGCCGCCGGCATCCCGCGCAACGACGCGGCGACGCTGGCGGCCGATCCGGGAGCGGCCGCCTATTTCGACGAGCTGGCGCGAGACCGGGACCCGGTCCTTTGCGCGAATTGGGTATTGAACGAACTCTTCGGCTACCTGCGGCGCGACGACCTCGCGATCGAGGACGCGCGCGTTTCGGCGACCGAGCTGGGCGAGACGCTCGACCTGCTTCGCGCCGGCCGGATCTCGTCGAAGGGCGCCAAGGACGTATTCGCGGAGATGTGGCAAGCGGGAGGCGCGCCGGCGGACATCGTCGAGCGCCTCGGGCTGGCCCGGGTCACCGATGCCGGGGCCATCGAGGCGGCCGTGGACAAGGTCATCGCGGCTAACCCGGACGAAGCCCTGCGAGCCCGGGAGAAGCCGAACCTCGTCGGCTGGTTCGTCGGCCAGGTCATGAAGGAGACCCGCGGCCGGGCGGACCCCAAACAGGCGAACGCGACGGTGCGGAGCAAGCTGGGCCTGAGCTGAGACGCCGCCGGGATGCGACGCGGCGCGGACGCGACGAGACGGGCGCGCGGCCGGCGCGTTCCCGCTATCCGGCCGTCTCCTCCTCCGGCGAGCGGGCTTCGATCGACAGCGCGTGGACCGAACCCGCGAGCGGGCCGGCGAGCGCCGCATGGACCATCCGGTGCCGCTCGAGTCGCGACAGGCCGGCGAAGCGGGCCGACACCAGCCGTACCCGGAAGTGCGTTCCGCCGCCCTCGGACCAGCCCGCATGGCCGCGGTGAAGCTCGCTCTCGTCCGCAACCTCCAGGACCTCCGGCGCAAGCGCGTCCCGCAGCTGCCGCTCCATCGATTCGACCGTCTCCGCCATAACTCTCTTTCCCCGGCTTCCGGCAGCGGAGGCGAGCCTATCGCAAGCGCCGCCCGGCCGCTCGGCCGAACGGCGGGACGCCGCAGGGGCGCGCCCGACCGGTCTTGCAGTCGCTCCCGCGACGAATACACTTCCCGGAGCGTCTACGAACGGACCCCGGATCGCCATGCGAAAGCCGTCGGCACCCTTGCACGAATTCTCGCTCCGCGCCGAACGGCGGCAAACGGAGGCGGACACGCAAGTTTGCGCACAGGACGGCTGCGGTCGATCTGGCGAACACCGTGCGCCCGGTCGCCAGGACGATCGACGGCAGCGGCTGTGGCTCTGCAAGCGACACGCGCGGGAATGGAACCTGAACTGGGACTATTGCCGGAGAATGACGGCCGAAGAGATCGCCGCCGCACGACGCGCCGCCCTGGTCTGGAACCGTCCGACCTGGCCCGTCACAAACGACCCCGGTACGGCTCGCGCCGCGCCGCGCGTCCGTCACCTGCGTGCCGCGCCGCGCGGCGGCCCGCGCGCGCCGAGGCGAAACGCGGCGGATCTCCGCGCCCTCGACATTCTCGGGCTTCCGTCTGTAGCGACCCCGGAAGACGTTCGCGCCCGGTTCCGGGAACTGTTGCGGAGGCTGCATCCGGATCTGAACGACGGGCGTCATGTCGACGCGACCCGGCTTCGCGCGATAATCTGGGCCTGGCGAAGGCTGCGTCCCGCCGGAGCGGCCCGAACTCACTGACACCACCCGTCCATTCGCGGCACCCGGTACGCCCCGGGGCCGCCAACCGGAGTCGATCATGCTTACCGAGACGCCTGCCACGCTGGTCCAGCATCCCGATACCGAGATTTGCGCACGCGCCGCGTTCGGGATCGAGAGCGACCTGCGGGTGCCCGCGTTCCTGGAACCGAGCGATCTCGTTCCCGCGAAGGAAGAGAGCTACCGGTTCGACCGCGAAACCACGCTGGCGATCCTCGCCGGATTCGCCCACAACCGGCGCGTCCTCATCCAGGGCTACCACGGCACCGGAAAGTCGACCCATATCGAGCAGGTCGCCGCCCGCCTGAATTGGCCGTGCGTCCGGATCAATCTCGACAGCCACATCAGCCGGATCGACCTGATCGGCAAGGACGCGATCGTCGTCCGCGACGGACACCAGGTCACGGAGTTCCGCGACGGAATGCTTCCCTGGGCCGCGCAGAACCCGGTCGCGCTGGTGTTCGACGAATACGACGCCGGCAGGCCGGACGTCATGTTCGTCATCCAGCGCGTCCTGGAGGCGGAAGGGCGGCTGACCCTGCTGGACCAGAACCGCGTCATCCGGCCGCATCCCTGTTTTCGCCTCTTCGCCACCGCCAACACCATCGGACTCGGCGACACCACCGGCTTGTATCACGGCACGCAACAGATCAATCAGGGGCAGATGGACCGCTGGTCCGTCGTGGTCTCGCTGAACTACCTTCCGCAAGACAAGGAGTCCCGCATCGTTCTCGCCAAGATGCCGCATCTCGACACGCCGGAAGGCAGAGCGCGCATCGAGCGGATGGTGCGGCTCGCCGGATTGACCCGGAACGCCTTCGTCAACGGCGACCTGTCGACGGTGATGAGCCCGCGAACCGTCATCAACTGGGCGCAGAACGCGGACATCTTCCGAGACGACGCCTTCGCGTTCCGGGTCACGTTCCTGAACAAGTGCGACGAGTACGAGCGCCCGAACGTGGCCGAGTTCTATCAGCGGTGCTTCGGCGTGGAGTTGCCGGAGTCGGTCGTGGCGTCGGCCGGACCGGAGCCCGAATGAGCGCCTCGCCCGGCAAGGGCGCAGAGGCGCTCAGGGCCGCGCTCGGGGCTGCGACGCGGGGGATCGCCGGCCGGCGCGAGGTCGAAGTCGTCTACGGCACCGGCTCCGCCGGCCTGGACGGCGGCACGGTCCGCATTCCGCCGGTCTCGCCGCGGCCCACCCCGGTCGAGGCCGCCTCGGCCCGCGGCAGGGGCGACGCGGCGGGGCTTCGGCTTCGCTTGCACGCAGACCGGGTGCATCGGCACTACCGGCCGGAGGGCGGCGCCGCGGCCGCGATCTTCGATTCCCTGGAGCAAGCCCGTATCGAGGCGTTGGGCGCGATCGAAATGCCCGGCGTGGCGGCCAATCTGGACGCGACCCTGGCCGACGAGCTGCGCGGCGCCCGGCCCGAGACCGCGGACGAAGGCGCGGCCACCGCCCTCGGCGCCCGCCTGACCCTCCGGCGCCGGGCGACCGGTCAACCGCTTCCCGAGACTGCAGCGTCTGCGCTGGAAGCCTGCCCCGACGTGTCGTCGGCGAATTTCGACGAACTGTTCGGCTCCCTCGAGGACCAGGCGGCGTTTGCCCGCCTTGCCCGAAACGCCATCGCCGATCTCGGATTCGCGGCCGAACTCGGCGACGATCCGGACGCGTCCGAGAAGGAAGAGAGCGAGGACGAGGAGGTTCCGGAAGACGAGCCGGCCGGCGACGAGGACACGGACGCGCAGGAGCTGGCCGAACTCCTTCCGGACGACGCCGAAAGCGAGACTACGGAACAGGTCGAGAGCGCGTTCGAGACGGACGACCGCGACGACAGCGCGGAATCGTCGGACACCGAAGAGGGAGACCCCTCGCCCCGTCCGCCGAACGCGTCCCCGAACGCCGCGTCGACGGAATATCGGGCGTACACGCGGGAGTACGACAGGATCGTCGACGCGAACGCGCTGTGCCAGTCGGCGGAACTCGATCGGTGCCGGGCCGCGCTCGACCGCCAGACGGAGCCGCTCAAGGGAGTCGTCGGACGCCTCGCCAACCGGCTGCTCCGACTCCTGCAGGCCCAGCAGGCGCGGTCGTGGCAGTTCGACCTCGAGGAGGGGCTGCTCGACACCGCCCGCCTGGCGCGTATCGTCGCCAACCCGCGCCACCCCCTCTCCTACAAGCGCGAGATCGACAGCGACTTCCGCGACACCGTGGTATCGCTGCTTCTCGACAACTCGGGGTCCATGCGGGGCCGTCCGATCTCCACGGCCGCCATCTGTGCCGACCTCCTCGCCCGGACCATGGAACGTTGCGGCGTTCGCGTGGAGATTCTCGGCTTTACGACCAGCGCCTGGAAGGGGGGACAGTCGCGGGAGAAGTGGGCCGGCGGCGGGCGGGTGCCGCCGAGGCCTGGGCGCCTGAACGACCTTCTCCACATCGTGTACAAGTCGGCCGACGCGCCGTTGCGCCGGACGCGACGCAATCTCGGCCTGATGCTTCGCGAGGGGCTCCTGAAGGAGAACATCGACGGGGAAGCGCTGGAGTGGGCCTACCGGCGTCTGGCGGTCAGGACGGAAAAGCGAAAGATCCTGCTGGTGATTTCCGACGGCGCCCCGATCGACGACTCGACCCTCGCCGTGAACAACGCCGGCTATCTGGAGCGGCACCTACGCCAGGTGATCGAGCAGATCGAGCGGGACGACGACATGGAATTGCTCGCGATCGGAATCGGACACGACGTCACCCGCTATTACCGGAAGGCCGTCACGATCAACTCGCCGGACCAGCTTGCGGACGCGCTGAGCGACCAGTTGACGGAATTGTTCGGCCCGGAACGGCGCAACGGAAGGTCGCTCCCCGTCAGCGCATGAGGCGCCGCCGCCGCTTGACCCGTCCGAGGAGCAAGAGCGCCGCGCCGAGTACGAGCAGGACGGCGACCAGCGGCCAGTTCAGCATCGTGACGATCAACGGGTTCCACAGTTCCGGCAGTACGTAGCGCTCGATCGCCGGCTGCGCCAATTGCAGGCTGGTCGGATGGTTCGCGTACCAGAACGCTCCGACGGACCGGAACGGCGTCCCGTCTCCGAACCACTTCCAGCCGCTCAGCCCGGCTTCGACCAGCGCAAGAGCGAGCACGACCCGACCCAGCAAACCCATCCCGCGTCTCCCGCTGACCCACTACACAGGCACGCGACCCGGTTCCGCGTCCCGCATTCGGGTGCGGCCGCCGATTCCGGCGACCTCCGTCCGAAAAAGGACCCTTCCGCGCTCCAACGGCGTCTGTCATGGTAGCACCGGTTCGGACGTTCCGGTATCTCCCGCTATCGGCTCGTGCGCACGGCGCGTCGTCGCGGCCCCGTCTTCGGCCTCGAGCGAGCGAACGGCGCGTGCCCGTCGCCGCGACCGGGCGACGGGGACCGCGGCGAGTCGTCCGCCCGCACCCTACAGGTCCGGATAGGAGTGCCGCTCCTTGCCGCCGCCGCCGTGCGTCACCGCCCCGTATCGCGCGGGTCCCACGAGCTGCGCGTATTTCCACAGCGCGCCGCTGCCGTAGAGCGTCTCCCTGGCGCCCTTCCATTCGCTCCGGCGCGCTTCCAGTTCCGCCTCGCCGACCTGGAGGTCGATGACGCCGGCATCCGCGTCGATCACGATTCGGTCCCCGTCCTTCACCAGCGCGATCGGTCCGCCGACGGCGGCTTCGGGGCCGACATGGCCGATGCAGAACCCGCGCGTGGCGCCGGAGAACCGCCCGTCGGTCACCAGCGCCACCTTGGAGCCCATCCCCTGGCCGGAGATGGCCGAGGTCGTGGCGAGCATTTCGCGCATGCCCGGTCCGCCGCGCGGCCCCTCGTTGCGGATGACCAGCACGTCCCCGGCCGAATAGGATCGCGAGCGGACGGCCTCGAACGCCTCCTCCTCGCTCTCGAACACCCGCGCGGGTCCCTCGAAGCGCACGGACTTCATGCCCGCAACCTTGACGACGGCTCCCTCGGGGGCGAGGCTTCCGCGAAGCCCGACCACGCCGCCGGTCGCCGAGAGCGCACGGTCGACCGGGTAGATCACGTCCTGTCCCGGATCCACGGTCACCCCGGCCAGGTTCTCGGCCACCGTCCCGCCGGTCGCGGTCATGCAATCGCCGTGCAGGATTCCGGCGTCCAGCAACACCTTCATCACCGCGGGCACGCCGCCGGCCTCGTACAGGTCCTTGGCCACGTATTTTCCGCCGGGCTTCAGGTCCGCGATATAAGGGGTCGAGCGAAAGGCCTCCGCGACCGCCATGAGGTCGAACTCGATGCCGGCCTCGTGGGCGATGGCGGGCAGATGCAACCCGGCGTTGGTGGAACCGCCGGTGGCGGCGACGACTCGGGCGGCGTTTTCCAGCGAACGGCGCGTCACGACGTCGCGCGGGCGAACGCCCGAGGCGAGCAGGCGCATGACCGCCTGACCGCTTTCCTCGCAATACTGGTCCCGGCTCTCGTAGGGCGCGGGCGCCCCGGAAGAACCCGGCAGCGCGAGGCCGATCGCCTCGGAGACGCATGCCATGGTGTTGGCGGTGAACTGCCCGCCGCAGGCGCCGGCCGAGGGGCAAGCCACCCGTTCGAGCTCCCGCAACTCGCCGTCTTCCATGGTGCCGGCCTGGTGGCGCCCGACCGCTTCGAACACGTCCTGAACGGTGACTTCCCGACCCTGGAAGCGTCCCGGAAGGATCGATCCGCCGTAGACGAACACGCTCGGCGCGTTGAGCCGAACCATCGCCATCATCATTCCGGGCAGCGACTTGTCGCATCCGGCGAGACCGACCAGCGCGTCGTAGCAATGGCCGCGCATGGTGAGTTCGACGCTGTCGGCGATGACCTCGCGGCTGACCAGCGACGAACGCATCCCCTCATGCCCCATCGCGATGCCGTCGGTGACGGTGATCGTCGTGAACTCGCGCGGCGTTCCGCCCGCCTCCTTGACGCCGAGCTTGACCGCCTGCGCCTGCCGCGCCAGCGCGATGTTGCACGGAGCGGCCTCGTTCCAGCACGTCGCCACGCCTACGAAGGGCCGGTGAATCTCGTGTTCCGAGATGCCCATCGCATAGTAGTAGGACCGGTGCGGCGCGCGCGACGGTCCCTCGGTTACGTGCCGGCTGACCAGCTTCGCCTTGTCGAAACCGTTCGTCGTCATTGCTGTTCCCCTCCTCCCAACGCCGCCAGACGAGCCAGGGAACGCGCCGCCTCGTCGCGCTTCCCCCGCTCGGAATCGAGGCGGACGCGCGTCTCCTCGACCACCGATCCGGGCGCCCGTTCGAGGAAGGACGGATTCTCGAGTCGCCCTTCCAGCCGCCGAATCTCTTTCTCGATCGCCTCCCGGCGACTTTCCAGCCTGTCGCGCTCTTTCGGCACGTCGAGCAGACCCGCCAGCGGAAGGCACAGCGTCGCGTTCTCGACCGAGACCGTCGCCGCGGCGGACGGAACCGCGTCGGCGGACCGGACGCGTTCGATTCTCGCCGTACGCGCCAACGTCGGAGCATAGCGCGAGAGCCGGTCGAACATGCGGGATCCCTCTTCGACCACCAACAACTCGAGCCGGAGGGAAGGCGCTACGCCGAGTTCCGACCGGACGGTACGAATCTGCTCGACGACGGAAATCAGGCCGTCCACCTCCTCTACCGACGACGCCAGTTCGTCCGGGCTCGATTCGCGGGACGGCCATTCCGCGAGTATCAGCGGCCCGGCAGCCCACGCGTCCCGTTCCCGACGCAACTGCCAGATCTCTTCGGTCACGAAGGGCACGAAGGGGTGAAGCAGAACCAGAAGGCGATCCAGCGACCATGCCAGCGTGGCCCGGGTCTCCTCCGACACCGCCTCGTCGCCGGAGTCGAGCAGGTCCTTGGCGAATTCGAGGTACCAGTCGCAAAAATTCCCCCAGACCGTGGCGTAGATGGCTCGAGCCGCATCGTCGAACCGGTATTGCTCCAGCGAGAGGTCAAGCTCCGACCGGAGCCGGTCGAGACGCGAGACCATCCACCGGTTGATCGGATGGCGCAGGGCCGAGCGTTCGAAGCCGGGCGCGGCGGTCGCCTCCGAGAGCTCCGCGAACCGGGCCGCGTTCCAGAGCTTGGTGACGAAGTTCCGGTAGCCCTCGACCCGCTTCTCCGACAGCCGGATGTCGCGCCCGAGGGTCGCCATGGACGCGAGCGTGAAACGCACCGCGTCGGCGCCGTATTTGTCCACCAGATCGATGGGATCCAGGATGTTGCCCAGCGACTTGGACATCTTCTGGCCCTTCTCGTCGCGAACGATGGCGTGAACGTAGACGTCGCCGAAGGGAACCACGCCGTTTCCTTCGGGATCCTTGCGAAAGTGCAAGCCGCTCATCATCATCCGCGCGACCCAGAAGAAGATGATGTCGAAGGCGGTCACGAGAACGGCGGTCGGGTAGTAGCGCGCGAGTTCCGGCGTCTCGTCCGGCCAGCCCAGGGTCGAAAACGGCCACAACGCCGACGAGAACCAGGTATCGAGCACGTCCTCGTCCTGACGCAACTCCACGTCCGTTCCGTACTGCGCCCTCGCCTGCGCCGCGGCCTCCTCCGCATCGTCGGCGGCAAAGGCCGTCCCGTCGGGGCCGTACCAGACCGGAATCCGGTGTCCCCACCAGAGCTGGCGGGAGATGCACCACGGCTCGATGTTCTCGAGCCAGCGGAAGTAGGTCGTCTCCCACTGGCGCGGACGGAACACGGTCCTGTCCGAGCGAACGGCGTCCATGGCCGGTCCCGCAAGCCTCTCGGCGTCCACGAACCACTGGTCGGTGAGATGCGGTTCCACCGGAACGCGCGAGCGGTCGCCGTGCGGCACCACGTGCCGGTGTTCCTCGACGCCGGCGAGCAAACCCAGCGCCTCCATCCTCGCGACGATCCTCTCCCGGGCGTCGAAACGGTCGAGGCCGTGCAGCGCCAGGGTCTCCTCCAGTTCGGCGCTCGCCTCGAGGCCGGCCAGAAACGCCTCGTTGCCCTGCAGATCGAGCGCCGCGCGGTCGTCGAGGATGCGAATCGCCCCGAGACCGGTCCGGCGGCCGACGCCGAAGTCGTTGAAATCGTGCGCCGGGGTGATCTTCACCGCGCCGGATCCGGCTTCCGGGTCGGCGTGGCGATCGGCGACGATCGGAATGCGCCTTCCGACCAGCGGCAGGACGACTTCGCGGCCGACGGCGTCCCGATACCGCTCGTCGTCCGGGTGTACCGCCACGCCGGTGTCTCCGAGCATGGTCTCGGGGCGGGTCGTCGCCACCTCGATATGGCCGTCCCGGTCGGCGAAGGGGTACCGAAACCGCCAGAGCTTTCCGTCGACCTCTACCTGGATCACCTCCAGGTCCGAAATGGCGGTCTCGAACCTTGGGTCCCAGTTCACCAGCCGCTTGTCCCGGAAGATCAGGCCTTCCCGGTACCAGCGGACGAAGACCTCGCGCACGGCGCGGGACAAGCCTTCGTCCATGGTGAAGCGGTCGCGTGACCAGTCGCAGGAAGCGCCGATTCGCCGAAACTGCTCGCCGATCCGGTTGCCCGAGGCTTCCTTCCAGGCCCAGACGCGATCGAGGAACGCTTCCCGGCCGAGCGTCCGCCGATCTGGCTCTCCCGCTTCCGCCAGCTGCCGCTCGACCACCATCTGGGTCGCGATTCCGGCGTGGTCGACGCCGGGCTGCCAGAGCGTGTCGAACCCCCGCATCCGATGCCAGCGGATCAGGACGTCCTGCAGGGTCGCGTTCAGCGCGTGTCCCATATGCAGGGCGCCGGTGACGTTCGGCGGGGGAATGACGATGCAGTAGGGCGGCGCCCCCTCCTTCGCCCCCGCGCCGGCGCGAAAGCACCCCATGGAGTCCCACATGGCGTAGACGCGCCGTTCGGTTTCGGCCGCAGAGTAATTCTTTGGCAGCACCATCGCCGCCTCCCGGTCGCTGGATTTCGGTATGCAGGCATTAGTAGCGACTCGGGACCCGCAGGCAACCTCCGAAGCGAATCGCCGCGGGAACGGCCCGTCGCAACCCTCGGCGACGGCCCGTCCTTGCGACCGCTTCCGGCGCCCTCCCATGCCGAGGTCTCCGAGGCGGCCGGACGGGAGATCGAGGCGCAGCGGCCGACCGCCCGCGCTGCGCTTCGCCCCGAACCGGTTGTCGACCGAGCGCGGCCAGCAATCCGGCCGCGTCCGTATCCGACGTTCGCCGCGGAGGCAGAGGTCGCAGGCGGCGCGCCCCGGTCCGAACGTTCGTGCCGCAATCCCGATTGCGCGATCCGTGTCAAGCGGTAGCATCAGGCGGTGCGAATTAGCCTGCCGGAGGGCCGAGAAATGTTCACTCGCTTCGACTTCCCGTCACGCCGGACCGGTGCGTTCGTTCGCCGCGGGCTCCTGGCGGTCTCCGTCGCGCTATGCGTTTCGGTTTCTCCGGAAGTCCTTTCCGACGACCGGACACCGTCCGTAGCCAGCGGTATTCCGTCTACCGCAGCCGCGGAGGTGCGCCCGGTCCGGGTGATCAGCCGCGAGCAGATCGAGCTCTCCGGCGCGAGCGACCTGAACGATTTCCTCACCCGCGGCTTCGCCTACAACGATTTCGGTCTTCGCGGCCCGCATGTCCTGGGTTCGTCGCGGATGCTCGTCCTGCTGGACGGACATCGCCTGTACGACCAATCGCTGGCCTACGCGTTCGAGGCGCTTCCCCTCTCCGCAGTCGAGCGGATCGAAGTCCTCGGGGCCAGCGCGGCAGCCGTTCGCGACGGCGGAGCCGTCCCCGGCGCCATCAACATCGTGCTTCGAGACGATTTCGAGGGCGCCGAGTTCCGAACCGGTGCGGCGCTGCCCGAGGCTTCCGGCGGCGACGAGATACAGGGCAGCGCCGTCTGGGGCGGCCCGGTCGGGCGCGGACACATGGTCGTCGGCCTGGAAGCGACGAGCCGCGACGAGTTTCCGACTGCGAGCCGGGAAAACGGCGCGCCTTCGTGGACGCCCGGGGGATCGTTCCGCGACACGATCGGCGTCTCCGAATTCGGAAACACCGTCGTCTACGACGGAGAGGGCATTCCCATCGGAGATTGCGACGAGGACGACGGGTATGTGGGCCCCCTCAGCGGAATGAACATCGCGGCGTCGGGAACCGCTTGCGGATACGCCGCCAGAAACTACACGTTCGATCTGTCGCCCAAGGACCGGCAGGTCGCGTTCGTGAACGTCGAACATCCGGCGGGAGACGGCGCCGCGGTCTATCTCTCGGCCCGGTTCGCGCAGGTCGACGACTCCATACTGGGTCCCGCGAGCGCCGCGAGCTTTTCGTTCGATCCGCATTCGTCCCTTCTCGACGAGATCAATGCGGAACGCGATGCCGACGAACAGATCCCCGCGGACGCGTCGCTGGTCGCCTATCACTATTTTCTGGGGCATGGCGGCTTCGAAATCGAGAACCGCGTAAAGGCGCACGATCTCGCGCTCGGCATGCGCGTGCCGCCGCGCGGCGGCGTCGGCTGGAGCGGCCATATCCGCAGCTACCGCCACACGCTTCTGCAGGACGGCGGCAACATACCCAACCGGACCCTCCTGCTCGGAGACGACGGACTGCTCGCGACCGGCCAGTACGACCTCGCCGACCCGCTGTCGACGGACGAGACCCACCTCAAGGCCGTCCGCGACAGCAACCTGATTGCGGACGTGGACGCGATCGACGAGCGGATCACGGCCGGACTGACCCTGGACGGCGCGGCGACTTCGCTGGCGGGCGGCCCGACGCTGTGGGCCGCCGGACTGGAATTCGACGATTGGCGGCATTCCGACCAGGTCGTCTTCCGCAATCCCGAGGATCCGGCGACGACATACACGTTCCTGGACATCTTCGGCGGCCAGGGGTTCACCTATCAGGGAGAGCGCCGGAGGGTGGCGGCATCGGGCGAACTGTACCTGTCTCCGCTCGACTCCGTACGCCTTTCCCTGGCGACGCGATACGACGACCACGACGACGTCGGCGGAGCGCTCTCGAACCAGATCGCCGGAACCTACGCGGCGCATCCCAGGCTTACCCTGCGAGGCTCCTGGTCCCGCGGCGCCCGGCCGCCCAGCATGCAGGACCTGTATTCGCCGGTTACCAAGTCGAGCGTCCGGATCTGCGATACCCGGTTCCACACCGGTGCGCTGTCGGACTGCGACACCGTGTTCGTGGACGCGTATTCCGGCGGCAATCCCGACCTGCCTCTCGACGAAGCGCGGTCGGTGCGGGCGGGTTTTCGGGCGACGCTCGGCCCCGCAACGCTTGACGCCGACTGGTTTCGGATCGGACTGGAGGATCTCGCCGCCAACACCTCGGCGCAACAACTCGTCAATCTGGATGCCGAAGGCGGCTCGCTGCCGGCAGGGGCGAGAGTCACCCGCAGCCCAGACGATCCGACCCAGATCACGCGAATCGATTTTCCGATCGTGGCCACCGGCGAAGAGGACATTTCGGGGTTGGACATCAGAATTGGCTCCGAATTCGAGGCGGGCCCGACGACCGTTTCCGGCACCCTTTCCTGGTTGCACGTTCTGGACTCCGAGTCTCGAGTCGCAGGATTCGAGCCGCCGGGCGACTACGTCAAGAACCGTGCGCACGCGGCGATGCGCCTCGGACGCGAAAACGTGACCGTCGGATGGGACGTCCACGCGTTTTCCGGCTACGACCGGGTGCAGGGCGGCGGGCGTTTCGGCGGTTGGGTCGGCCACGACGTTTCGATGCAGTTGCGGGACGCGTTCGGCGTCGAGGGCCTGTCGTTTACCGGCGGCGTTCTCAACCTT
The DNA here is from genome assembly GCA_965221505.1 of Rhodobacterales bacterium. GTDB lineage: Bacteria > Pseudomonadota > Alphaproteobacteria > Rhodobacterales > CAZPXZ01 > CAZPXZ01. The sequence continues at coordinate 1,638,279 of CBDCSI010000001.1, read as the reverse complement.
GCAGACCGTGGCCCGCCCCTGGCCAGCACCTACCCCAGATCGGCGCTCACAACGCTGGACTCGATCCGGGGGCGGACGTTTTTCCTTCGCGGAGGCATCGTCTGGTAGCTACCGGCGGGTTGCGCTCCGTTCCTCGGGACTCACGGTACGCGCGCCGCGGCGGATCCCTGTGGGCGGTCGAGCGGCCCCGAGGATACCGGACCGTCGGGTATGTATCGGCCCGGCATGGTGAGATTCGCTCCCCGATCCGGCTGCGGCCCGAAATCGGCTCCGCCCTCTTGCCGCTCGCAGGGTACAAGGCGCCGACGGGGCGCACGAATCTCGCCGGAGGGCACCTACGCGGCTGGCCGCCGCGCCCGTCACGGCGATGACTACCCCGGCCCCCGGCCGGGCGCCCGATGCGGAAACCACGCAAGCGAGGCTCGGGGAGGCGCTTCGCTCCGAGCGCTGGACTCTCTACCCCGTCTCCTTCCCGCCGTTGACGAAAACCGCACGCCCGCAAACCGGAACGGCGCCTCCTCCCCTGCCGACGCGCCGGAGCCGAGGCGCCGCGTCCGGCGGCTTCGTTGACTCCTTCCGGTTGGCGAGATAGCGTCCCGCCTCAATACTTCAAGCCCGTTCGCGTCTTCCAATCGAACGGCAAGTCAAGGGAGAAAGCACATGATACGCAGAACGTTCCTCAAATCCGTCGTCTTCGTCGGCGCCCTCGGACTGTCCGGTCCGCTCGCGGTCGCGCAGGACGTCCCGGACCGCGTCGTTCGCATCGGCTTCGCCGCCCACTCCATCGAGCTCGGCGCACTGTTCGGCCAGCTCCGGGAGGGCTTCCGCGCCCATCTCGACGCGGCGGGCGTCCAGTACGAGTTCTTCCAGGCGGCCCCCGACGCGTCCTCGAACCACGCGGCCATGCTCCGGATTCTCGAAGACATGGCGGCGCTGGATCTCGACTACCTGCTGGTCGGGCCGACCTCCCTCCAGCTCAACGAACCGGGTCTGGTAACCGTCGCCGAGTCCGGCACCAAGCTCCTGATGACCGACTACACCCGGCCGGAGGAAGGCGTCCCGTACGACGACGCCGTGCTGAATTGGGTGGTCTATTCCCACAGCGAAATGGGCTTCAAGTCCGGCGAGTGGCTCGGCGACGAGTTGCGCGCACGGGGAATTCTCAATCCCAGGCTGGTGGTGCTCTGGGGACCGGCGGCGTCCGAGATCTCCGAACAGCGGGGACAGGGCGCGCTCGACGGCCTGGCCAGCCACGCGGATCTCACGCCCGAGATCGTCTACGAGGCCCATGCGGACTTCAACCGGCAAAAGGCTTACGACGAGACCGAGCGTGCGCTTGCGGCCTACGACTTCGACGCGGTGATCGGCCTGAACAGCTACATGGCGGTCTCGGCCAAGAACGCCATCCAGGCCGCCGGCAAGCTCGACGACATCGTGGTCGTCGGAATGGGCGGCACCGTTGACGAGCTGCAGGCGGTCGCGCTGCGCGAGATCGGCTGCGCGCCCTTCCGCGATCCGCGAGCCATGGGACGGGCTTCGGCGACGGCGCTCATCCAGCACCTGACGGGCCGAGAAGCCGACATCGAGAAGACGTACTACTCCGACATTCCGGTGCTCGACAACGCGTATCGGATTCGCCAGACCGTCGCGCCCGAGATGTTCGACGTGGTCGCGTTCCTGGGCGAGCAGGCGCAATAGGCGTCGCGGCAGACCCGAGAGCGGGTCTGGCACACTCCGGCAGGGGACGTCGGGCATGACCTCGGCTCCCCTGCTGGAGGTTCGCGAACTCAGCAAGTCCTTCGGCGGCGTTCACGCCGTGCGGGACGTCAGTTTCGGAGTGTCGCCCGGCGAGGCGGTCGCACTGGTCGGGGACAACGGAGCCGGCAAGTCCACCGTCGTCAAGATGATCTCCGGCGCCCATTACCGCGACGGAGGCGAGATTTTCTGGCGGGGAAGCCCGGTCGACGTCAGCCATCCCGACGATGCGCGCGCCCTCGGCATCGAGACCATGTATCAGGATCTCGCGCTGGTCCCGGACCTGGACGTAGCCGGCAACGTCTTTCTCGGGTGCGAACCCATGACCCGGTTTTGCGGGATCCTTCCGGTCCTGGACCGGCCGGCGATGCGATCCCGATCGCGGGCGCTGCTCGACCGGGTCAACATCGACATGCCGTCGCTCGACGCCACGGTCCGGCAGTTGTCCGGCGGGCAGCGGCAGGCCACTGCGATCGCCCGGTTCCTGCTGAACGAATCCGGCCAGCTCATCATCATGGACGAACCGACCGCTGCGCTCGGAGTCCGGGAACAGCGGCGGGTTCTGGAATTGATCGGATCGCTGAAGGATCACGGCGTCGCGCTCCTGATCGTCAGCCACAACCTCGATCACGTGTTCGACGTATGCGACCGGGTGGTGGTGCTGCGCGTAGGACGGGTCGCCGGAACGGTAAGTACGCGCGAGGCGGCGAAGGGCGACGTTGTGCGCCTCATACTGGGAGAATCGGGATGAACGCGTCGCCCGCGCGACAGGCCGACGAGACGCCCGGAGGGACCGCCGGATCCCGTATCGCGGTCGTTCTCGGGAAGGTGAACCCCCTCGCCTACGCGCTGATCGTCCTCTTTCTGGCCGTGGTTCTGGTCAGCGACCGGTTTCTGACCTTCACCAACCAGATGAACATCACGCGTCAAGCGGCCGTGTTCCTGATCATCGCCGTCGGACAGACCTTCGTGATTTCCAGCCGGGGCATCGACCTCTCGGTCGGCTCCATCGTCGGAATTTCGGGCTGCGTGATGGCGACCATGATGGTCGCCGGCGTTCCGGTCGCCCTCGCGCTTGCCGTCGGCATCGGGCTCGGCGCACTGGCCGGACTGGTGAACGGCCTCGTGATCACGCGACTGGACGTCAACCCGCTGATCGCGACCCTGGGAATGATGGTCGCCTTGCGCGGCGTCACCCACCTGTACATGACCGGCGACGTGGTCGTGCGGATGCCGGCCGAGATTCGCTTTCTCGGACAGGGCGACGTCTTGGGCATACCCATGCCGGCGATCGTCGCGCTGATCGTCGCTGCTGCAGGCTACTGGCTGCTCTTCCATACCCGATTCGGGCGCTACACCCAGGCCATCGGATCCAGCGAATCGGCCGCCGCGCTCGTCGGGATCAAGGTACGCCGCCAGAAGGTGCTGATCTACGTGCTGCAAGGCGTCTGTTGCTCGGTGGGGGCGGCCGTGCTCGTCGGGAGGCTGAACGGCGCTTCGCCGGAGCTCGGCCTCAACTACGAGTTGCATATCATCGCCGGGGTCGTGCTGGGAGGCACGGCGCTCTACGGCGGAGTCGGCACCGTCGTCGGCACCGTGCTCGGCATCCTGACGATCGGCGTCCTGGAAAACGGAATGCTGCTGGCCGGCGCCGACTTCCACGTGCAGCGCGTCCTGATCGGGGCGCTGCTCGTCGGCGCCGTCGCCTATCAGGGATTCCGGCGCCGCAGGCAGAGCGCGGTACCGGCCGACTGACCGGAACGGAACTCGGTATCAGGCCGCCGGTTCGTCCCGCTCCACGAGTTCGTCGAGCAGTTGCGCCAGGACCTCGCGTCCTTCCGTCTCGAGCCAGTCCCGAAACTCCGCCCGCAGCAATTCCGACACTTCGCCCGACTGCAGGCCGTTGCCCTCGAGCAGGAGCCCGGCGATCGCCGCAGTCGCTTCGCGGCCCGACGGAGCGTCGGCGGCGCTCTCCGGCCCCGCGTCCGCGCTTTCGCTCTCCTCGTCGATGACGTCGGTCAGCAGCAATACGTCGTCGCTGGCGGTATCGGACTGGATCGCGCGCCCGATGGCGGACATCCGATCGTCGATGTCGGAGGCGTCCAGCTGGCCGGCAGCGGGAGCGCGGCGGGCGTCGTTCACAATGCCAGCGTATCCCGATTCAGGCCGCCGGTTGCGGCAAGCAATCGGTATGCCGCGTTCAGCCGATCGTAATCGGCACGAACCGCAGCGACCTCCGCGTCCAGCAGCTCCTTCTCGCTGTCCAGAACGTCGATCGTGGCCACCAGCCCCTCCTGCCCGAACCGTCGAATTCCCTGCAACGCCAGAGACGCGGCTTCGATGCGGGTCCGTCCGGCGTCGATCACCGATTCCGCGATCATCAGCAGCTCCCAGGACGTCTTCACTTCGTGACGGATTTCGTCTTCGGCGGTCTCGATGCGGGCCCGAAGTCCCTCGGCCGACAGCTCTGCCTGACGAATGCGCGACGACTTGGCGCCGCCGTCGTAGAGCGGAACGCTGAACCGGAGGCCGGCCCCGACCTCGGGTCGCGTCTTGCGCAGGGGAGACGGCTTGCCGCGGGTCGAATCGTAACTCGCCGCGCCGTATCCGAAAATTCTGAGACCGGATGCCGGATCCAACGCCTCCGCCTGACGCAGAACCAGTTCCGCCGCCTGCAGGTCGGCGCGAAGCGCACGCAACTGCGGATGGCTTTCGCTCGCGGCATCCAGCGCCTCCGCCAGCGTAAAGGGAAGCAACGGCAAGCCGACCGCCTGCGGCAGCTTGTCGGGCGGCGGCTCGCCCAGCGCCACGGCGAACCGGCTTCGAGACACCTCCAGCTCGCCCGCGCGCCGCGCCACGTCGCTGCGCGCCGCCGCGACCCTGGATTCCGCCTGCGCCACCGCCGTCACGGATCCGATCCCGAGTTCGTTGTTGGTCCGCGCCTGCGAGAGGTCGTTCTCGAGCGTGCTGCGGTTCGATTCGGCGAGTTCCAGCAGCCGCTCGCCCTCCAGGATCGCGACATACGCCTGGACGCCTGCCAGCAACACCCGCTGTTCGGCCTCCTGCACCCGGAACGCCGCGGCTGCGACGCGGGCCTCCGCCTCGGAAATCGCGGCCACGGCCCGGCCGTCGTCGTAGACGTTCCGGGACGCCTCCACACGAAACGAGGCGGTCGCCTTGTCCGTACTGGCGCTTGCGTCCCGTATGTGCTGCCCCTGGAGATTCGACGAGAGCGCCACGTTCGTGCCGCTTTCGGCGTAGGCCTGCATCAGGCGCGCACGGGCGGCCTCCAGATTCGAGACCACCGACCGCATCGTCGCGCTCGAGCGCAACGCGGTTTCGAGATAGGTCTCCATGCTGTCGGCGCTCGCCGGCGCAGCCGGCGGGAGCAACAGCGAGACGGTCAGCAATGCGGCAGCGAGAAGGCGTAGCCGGGCGGCGCCTCCCCGAAAGACTCGATCAGTGCGCGTCATCAGAAGACGAACTCCCTCTTGGACTCGAAGCCGGCCAGCAAGGGCGCGGTGGCGTCGAACGCGCCCACCTCCGAGAACGCGTCTCCGAACCGGGTGCGAACCAGGCACTCGCCGCCGGTTCCGGCAACCCGGACAAAGACCAGCCTTCCCCCGTCCTTCAGCTGATCGGACAAGGCGTCCGGCACCCGTTCCACGCCGCCCTCGATCAGGATCGCATCGAACGGGCCCTGCTTCGGAACCCCGTCGGTCAGCGGCGCCGACAGGACTGCGCAATTCTCGACGCCGAGATCCGCCAGGGTCGCGGTCGCTTCCTCGGCGATCGCCGGGTCCGTCTCGATCGCCACCACGGCCTCGGCCAGACGAGAGAGCAGCGCGGCGGAGTATCCGTAGCCGCAGCCCAGATCCAGCACCATGTCGCCGGAGCCGATCTCCGCCGCCTGCAGCATTCTCGCAAGAGTTCTCGGCGCGAGCACGACCTGGCCGCCGGGAAGCCGTACGTCCCGCTCCGCGTAGGCGAGCCGATGCAGCCTACGGGGGAGGAACCGCTCGCGCGGCGCCCAGAGCATTGCGTCGAGAACCCGGTAATCGGTGACGTCGGCCGGGCGAACCTGACAGTCCACCATCCGGCGCCGCAGTCGGGCATAGTCGGTCTCGTTCATGGAGTTGCGCCGTTTCCCGTACTCGCCTGTACCGTCAGTATACCCCGGCGGTTGCGAGCGTGTCAGGCTCCGCCGACGGAGAATTGCCACGGCTGGAGGCGCATGGCATAATGCGGCGAATCGGCGACGTGGCGGAGTGGTTACGCAGCGGACTGCAAATCCGTGTACATCGGTTCGAATCCGGTCGTCGCCTCCACTCCCCTACAGGTGGCACGCTGTCCCCGGCTCCCAAGGGAGGTGCGCCGTCTTCATGCCGAATTCCACTGACGCTACGAGCGCGCGGTGCGACCCGCAGTCGCGACTGAATCCGCAGCAGCGCGCGGTGGTAGCGCATGAAGAGGGACCGCTTCTCGTGCTGGCCGGCGCGGGAACCGGAAAGACCCGCGCCCTTACCGCACGCCTTGCGGACCTCATTCGGAGTCGCCGTACCCGACCGTGGCAAATTCTCGCCGTCACCTTCACCAACAAGGCGGCGCGAGAGATGCGAGAACGCGTCGCCGCGCAACTCGACGGAGACGACGCGCTCCGTCCCGACTGGATGGGCACCTTTCACGCGCTGTCCACGAGAATTCTCCGTCGACATGCGGAACTGGCCGGCCTCACGCCGGACTTCGCCATTCTGGACCGCGACGACTCGACCCGACTGCTGAAGGACGTTCTGCAGGATCTCGGCGTCGACCAGAAGCAATGGACCCCGCGCGCTGCCGCCGCCTGGATCGACCGCTGGAAGAATCAGGCCCTTGGGCCGGACTCCGTCCCGGAGGAGGAGGCCGATACGCTCGCCTCCGGCAAGGGCACGGAAGTCTACGCCGAATACGCCCGGCGGCTGAAGAGCCTCAACGCAGCGGATTTCGGCGATCTCATCATGCATGCGATTCGAATCTTCCAGCAGCACAAGGAGGTGGCGCTGCGCTACGGGGAGCAGTTCGAACACGTTCTGGTCGACGAGTACCAGGACGTGAACGTCGCCCAGTATCTGTGGCTGCGGCTGATCGCCGGCTCCGGCGCCAATCTCTGTTGCGTCGGCGACGACGACCAGGCCATTTACGGCTGGCGCGGCGCAAGGGTCGAGCACATCCTGCGGTTCGAGCGCGACTTTCCGGGCGCGAAGGTCATCCGCCTCGAGCAGAACTACCGTTCGACGAGTCACATCCTCTCGGCCGGCTCCAATCTCTTGAGAGCCAACCGGGCGCGGCTCGGAAAGACGCTGTGGAGCGATCTCGGCGACGGGCGGAAGGTGTTACTGGGGAGCTTCGCCGACGGGGCCGCCGAAGCGAAGTGGATCGCGGAGGAGATCGAACGGCTCACCGGGCGACGCGGGCCGGATTGCGTGCCGCCGAACGAGATCGCCGTGCTGGTTCGCGCGTCCTTCCTGATGAGCGTGCTGGAAGCCCAACTCTCCCATGCCGCCATTCCCTACCGGATCGTCGGCGGATTCCGGTTCTATGAACGGGCGGAAATCCGGGACGCCGTCGCGTACCTTCAATTGGCCGCCTATCCGCACGCCTACGTCGCCTTCGGCCGGGTCGCCAATCAGCCTCGCCGCGGCGTCGGGCCGGTGAGCGTCGACGCCGTCCGGCGAGAAGGCCGACGCCTCGAGGCTCCGGTCGTAGTCGCCGTCGAAGCGGCCGTCGACGGCGCGCGCGTCCGGGGCCGCGCCGCCGCCTCGCTGCGGACTCTGGCCGACCAAATACGCAGCTGGCAGGAAGCCTGCGCCTCCGGATTGCCGCCCTCCCGTCTCGCCGAACGCATTCTGGACGAGACCGGCTATCTCGCCATGCTCGAAAACGAGCGAACGCCGGAGTCCGCCGGCCGGATCGAGAATCTGCAGGAACTGCTGTCCAGTCTGGAGGAACACGACCGGGTCGACGAATTCCTCGAACGCGTTTCGCTGACGAGCGAGGACGATTCGGACGCCGGATCGGACCGGATCAGCCTGATGACCATCCACGCGGCGAAGGGGCTGGAATTCGACACCGTGTTCCTTCCGGCCTGGGAGGACGAGGTGTTCCCCCATCCGAGAGCCGTCGAGGAGCGCGGGCAGGAGGGGATGGAGGAAGAGCGGCGCACCGCCCATGTGGCCGTCACCCGCGCGCGCCGGACGCTCGCGATCACCCACGCCGCCAGGCGACTGGCGTTCGGCTCGTACCAGTATCGCTCGCCGTCGACCTTCCTGTCCGACATTCCGGAATCCTGCGTCGAGAGAGTGGACGACGGTTTCGATCTGGGACTGCCGTCCGCTTCCCGTCTCGAGAGCGCGGCGGCGACCGCCAGCCAGTACCTGTCGCCGGGGTGGAGCCGCATGCGGAAGAACCTGCCGCGCGCCAGCGACGGCGTCGCGCGACTTCCGCGCGAAACCGCGATTCCCCGGTTCGACCCGGGCGAACGGGTGTTTCACAAGAAGTTCGGCTACGGCGAGGTCCAGGAAACAGACGCGAAACACGTGCAGGTCGCGTTCGAGACCGGGGTGAAGACGGTGCTCGCCAACTTCCTCGCGCCGGCGGCGGCCGCCTGATCGCGTCTCCCGTCTGCCGTCGTTCATGGCCCGGTATCAGTCCTTCGACCTGCCGGACCGGCGCGGCGCGGTCCCTTCCCGCATCGCCGCGCTCCGCTCGTCCTTGCCGGCGCTGGACGCCGAGGCGCTGCTGATACCGCGCTCGGACGCGTATCTGGGGGAATTCGTCGCCCCTGGAGAGGAGCGCCTCGCCTGGGCCACGGGCTTCACGGGATCCGCCGGCACTTGCCTGCTCCTGGCCGACCGGGCGGTCCTTTTTCTGGACGGCCGCTACCTGGAACAGGGCAGGCTTCAGACAGACCCCGAGACCTTCGAAATCGTCGACGTCCGGAGGACGCCGCCGAGCGCATGGATCCGGGAGACCGTGCCGACGCTTCGAATCGCCCTCGATCCGTGGCAGCATTCCGTCGCTTCGGTCCGCCGCCTGAAGCAGGCCGGCGCCGAATTGCGCCTGCTCGAATCCAACCCTGTCGACGCGTTGTGGACCGACCGTCCCCGCGTCCCCGCGTCGCCGGTGCGGCAGCATCCGGTCGAGTTGGCCGGCGAGACCTGTCTCGAGAAGCGCCGCCGAATTGCGCGATCGCTGGCCCGCAGGAACGCCGCGGGCGCGCTCCTGGCCAATCCCGAATCGGTCTGCTGGCTGTTTAACCTCCGCGGCGCCGACGCGCCGCATACGCCCCTCGTACACGCCCGTGCCGTGATCCGGTCGAACGGCGACGCCGAGCTGCTCGTCGACCCCGAACGCATACCGGAGGACATGCGGGCCGGGTTCGGCGACGGCGTCACGCTCCGCCGGCCGGAAGAGACCGGCGCCGCGCTGGCGCGTCTCCGGGGCGAGCGTCTCGCGATCGACCCGGCCTCGACTCCGGAAGCGCTCCGTCGCCTCGCGGTGTCCTCGAACGCGTGCGTGGTCGAGGCGCAGGATCCCGTCGCCGTTCCGAAGGCGCGAAAGAATCCGGCCGAGATGCGCGGCCTGCGGCATGCCCATCGGCTCGACGGCGCCGCGATGGCCAACTTCCTCGCCTGGCTGGACCGGAGTATTCCGGCCCGCGATCTGACCGAGATCGACGTGGCGGAGGAACTCGAACGCCAACGCGTCCGAAGCGGAGAACTGAACGAGATCTCCTTCGACACCATCGCGGCGGCCGGACCGCACGCCGCGCTGCCGCACTACCGGGTAAGCCGCGCCAGCAACCGCGCTCTGCGACGAGGCGAGGTGCTGCTGGTCGATTCCGGCGGACAGTATCGCACCGGCACCACGGACGTCACGCGGACCCTTGGGGTCGGTGACCTTCCCGACGATGCGAGAGGCGCCTATACGGCGGTGCTGCGGGCGATGATTCGCCTCTCGACACTGGAGTTTCCCGAATACGCCACGGGCGTCGCGCTCGATGCGATCGCTCGCGAGACGCTTTGGCGGGAGGGACTGGACTACGACCACGGAACCGGCCACGGCGTCGGAGCATGCCTGGGAGTACACGAGGGTCCGTTCTCGCTCTCCCCGCACAGCGCCGCGCCGGCGCTCGTGACCGGTCTGGTCCTGTCGAACGAACCCGGCGTGTACGTTCCCGGCCGATTCGGCGTCCGAATCGAGAACCTGCTGGCGCTGCGGGAACGCGCCCCGTCAGAAGGCGGCACCCCTGCCCGACTGGCCTTCGAGACCCTCACGCTCGTGCCGATCGATCTGCGCCCGGTCCTCCTGGGCCGGCTCTCGCCGTCGGAGCGCGCCTGGCTCGACGGCTACCACGACCGCGTGCGGGCCGAGATCTCGCCGATGGTCGGAGCGGACACCCGAGCCTGGCTCGAGCGCGCCTGCCGCCCGCTCTCGTAACGCCGGGGGAACCCCCTCGTCCGGGGACCGGCGCCGATCAGTCGTCCGCGTAGGGAACCGCGAGAACGGGTATCCTGGACCGGCGCATCACACGCTTCGTCACCGTCCCGAGAAAGGTGTGTCCGGTGCCGTGCTCGTGCGCGCCCATCACGATCAGGTCGCAGTCGAGGTCCGAAGCGCGTTTCAGGATCGCCTCGGCCGGATGGCCGTCCACGAGTTCGACCGAGGCGACGCGTTCGTACGTCGCCCGTTCTCCCTCCGACAGCGACGCGACGAATCGCTCCTGGTTCTCCTTCAGCAGGCTGCGCACGGCCGCATGCCGGTTGCGAATGGCGTCCGTTCTCGCCTTCTCGTCCTGCATGAACAGTTGAAGCGTGACGATCGCGTCCTGCGACAGCGGTTCCGAGACATGGATCACATGCACCTTTGCGCCGAGTCCGTCCGCGAGGGAGATCCCGTACCGGAGCGCAAAATCCGCGTTCGCCGACAGGTCCGTGGCGAACAGGACGTTCTTGATTTTCGGCAGCATCGTGCAACTCCCACGCTAACGCCTAATACCCCAACAGCCGCGGCAGGAACAGGGCGATTTCCGGAAAGAACGCGATCACGAAGATAGCGATGGTGTTCACCAGCGCGAAGGGCAGCGCGCTGATCGATATTTGCTCGATCGATATGTTCGAGATGCCGGACGCGATAAAGAGATTCTCGCCCAGCGGGGGCGTCTGGAAGCCGACGCCGAGCGTACAGACCATGACCACCCCGAAGTGGATCGGGTCGATCCCCATGTTGTAGGCGACCGGCAGCATGACCGGCACCAGGATCAGGATCGCCGCGAGGGTCTCCATGAACATCCCGACGAACAGCAGGAACAGGATGATCAGGGTCCATATCACGTAGGTATTGTCGGTCAGGGACAACATGCCGTCCGCGATGATCGCCGGGATCTGGTTCTCGACCAGAAGCCGCCCGAACACCGTGGCCGTGAACAGGATCAGCAGCACCCGGCCCGTCAGCCACGTCGTCGTCTCCAGGGAAGTGAACAACGAAGCCCAGGTCAGTTCGCGATACACGAGAACGCCGATGACCAGGGTGTAGAAGATGGCCACGATGGCCGCCTCGGTGGGCGTGAAGAAGCCGGAATAGATGCCGCCGAGAATCACGATCGGCGCCATCAGGGACCAGAAGCCGCGATAGAGTTCGCAAAGCATCCCGCGCGCGGACCACCCTTCGCCGATGCCGGCATAGCCGCGCCGCTTCGAGAGGATGTAGTTCATCACCAGCAGGCTGAACGCGATCACGAAGGCGGGCAGGAAGCCGGCGATGAACAGCTTCGAGATCGAGACGGTCTGGAAGATGCCGTGCTTCGCGATGGCCTCGGCCGGCGGCGCCATCCCGAGCGCCGCGATGCCGAAGATGACCATCGGAATCGACGGCGGAATCACGATTCCCAACCCGCCGGAGGAGGCGGTGATCGCGGAGGAATAGCCGCGCTCGTAGCCGCGATTGATCATCGCCGGGATCATCAGCATGCCGACGGCCGCCGTAGTCGCGGGACCGGAGCCGGAAATGGCGCCGAAAAACAGGCAGGCCATCACCGTCGCGGCCGACAGCCCGCCGGTGAACGGTCCGGCGAAACTCTCGGCTACCCGGATCAGGCGTTTCGATATGCCGGCCGCCTCCATCAGCGCGCCGGCCAGGATAAAGGCCGGCAGCGCCATCAGCGGGAAGGACCCGACCGAGGTGTAGGCGATTTGTACGAATTTGAGCGGGCTCTCGCCGAGATACAGAAACGAGGCCAGCGAAGCGACGCCGAGCGCCACCGTGATCGGCGCGCCGATCAGCAGCAGCAGCAGGAAGGTTCCGAAGAGAACCAGGACGATCGAGCTTTCCATGTCGCGTATTCCTCCCCGTCCCGCTTCAGCTTGGCTTGGCGGAATCTGCGTCCGCGCCGCTTTCGGCCATGATCTCCTGGACGTCCACCTTGTCCGGGTCGCGGACGTCCACCCCCATGACCAGCTTCAGGTAGTTGACCTGGATCACCCGGATCGTCATCAGGGCGAACGCGATCGGAAGCACGATGTAGATGTACTTCATCTCGATGCCGAGCGTCTGGGACTTCCAGAACTTGTTCATCTTGTTGAACACGAAGTCGGTTGCATAATACAGGAAGGTCACGTTGAAGATCAGCCAGAACACGTCGGCGAAGGCTTCGATGTACTTGATCCAGGCGTCGCGGAGGAACTTGAACTGGAAGGTGACGCGGTTGTGCGCGCCCATGCGCGCCGCGTAGCTGGCGCCGAAATAGACGAACCACACGAACATGTAGACCGAGAGTTCCTCGACCCAGGAGAACGAGTGGCTGAACAACTCGCGCGAAACGATCTGCATGAACAGCAGGAACACGAAGATCGACAGCAGCGTGCGGCAAATGTAGCTCTCTATCTTGTCGAGAATGCGTAACGTTCCTTGCATGGTTTCCTCCCGCCCGGATGGATTCGGAGGCCCGGTCGAGCCGGACCTCCCGTTTTCGGTTGCAGGCGCTCAGGCCCCCGTCAGAACGGGGCCGGCTCGCGCCCGATCGCCGCGAGCGCGGCGTTCAGCTTCTCGACGCCGCCGATGCTGTCGGCGAACTCGGGCCAGACCGCTTCGGTCGCGAGCTTGATGAACTCCGCCTCGCCGTCGGCCGGATCGACGATCTCCATGCCGCGGGACGCGAGCACCTCCTTGATCTTCTCCTCTTCCGTCCGCAAGTACTCGGCCGAGAAGTCGGTCGCGCTCTGGCCGGCGTCCAGGATCGCCTGCTGCTCGCTCTCGGAGAGGCTCTGGAACACCGCCTCGGAGACGATCAGGGGCTCGATCGAGAACAGGTAGCGAAGGTTGGTGATGTAGCTCTGCACCTCGTCGAACTTCATCGCGAAATTGGTGATGTACGGATTGTCCTGCCCGTCGATGACCTTGGTCTGCAGTCCGGCAAACGTCTCGGACCACGCCATCGGAGTCGGATTCACGCCCCAGGACTGATAGGTGGCGATCATGATGGCGTTCTTCGGCGTGCGAATCACCAGATCGCCCAGATCGGCGACCGTCTCCACCGGGTGCTTCGAGTTGGTCAGCACGCGGAACCCGGAATACGCCCAGCCGATAATGCGGACACCCGCGTCCCGGATGGTGTTCTCGACCAGTTCCTGGCCGATGGGACCCTGGGTCAACGTTACGGCGTCGTCCAGGCTGAGGATGACGTACGGAAGCGTCAACGTTCCGACCGTGGGCGAGAACGGGGTCACGTTGTTGATGGCGAGAATGGAGAAGTCCAGGAGGCCGATCGCGGCGTCGTTCACGGTGTCCTGCTCCGAGCCGAGCTGTCCGTTCAGGAAGAGCGTCCCCGTGTGCTCGCCGCCGGTGTTCGCCTCGAGCGCTTCGATGAAGGCCAGGCCGAGCGCTTCCTGGGTGCCGCCCCCGGCATCGCCGACCGCGATCTTGAAATTCTTCGCCTGCGCCGGCGACAGCGCGACCCCTGCGGCAAGCGCAGCCGCGACGGCCGCGGATGCCCACGTTCTGGTAATTCTCATCGGAAAGTCCCCTCGTCTGTTCTCTGACGCCGACCCCGCCATACCCCGAACGGGCCGGCCTGGCGCAGCCTCGCGTAGCCGCATCGGCCGCAAACTGCCTACGCTAGAACCGTTCCCGGACCGATGTCAACCGTCTGTTCCGCGCGCTCGACGGCCGGATCCCCGGCGGGAGGCGTGCGCGGTCAGTCGCGCTGCAGCACCACGATCCGGTTCGAATTGGTCCCCTGCCGGCGGTTGGTCACGCCCCAGGTATGGGACGTCTTGGTAAAATTCTGCCGATTCACCACCACGAAGCATCGTTTCAGCGGCAGCCCCTCCGCCGCCCGCCAGACCAGTCTCTCCAGCAAGACTTTCCCGTTGCGAACCTCTCCGACCTCGAAGGCCGAGAACGCCCCGCGACGGAGCACCCGCGCCTGCTCCGCCAGCGACCGCCGCACCATGTCGGACCATGCGGCTTCGCTCCGATGGAGATCGATCGCGACTTCGGAGGGATCGATGCCGGCGAACCAGCAGCGCAGCCAGTTGTCGCTCGCGTAGTTCACCGTGTCGAGAAAGGGCGGCGAGGTCACCGCCAGATCCACCGAACCGTCCTCCACGCCGTCGAGCTCCCATGCCGGGCCGGTCGAAAGGCGGAATTCGGCGCCGGGCGGAACGGTGCCGGACCGGAGCAGGGAGCGGGTCTTTTTCATGATGACGGTCGGAACGTCCCGCTCCGGCGGCCGGACGCCCAGCCTCTCGTTGATTCGCCGCTGGGCGACGACGGACACCGCCTGGTTCGGCGGCATCGACCGGCCCGAAAAGAACCCCTTCGAGTGTCCCGACAGCCGGTTGATCGCGACCATTCGGATCCAGTCGCAGACCGGCGGCGGATCCCCGCCCGCCCGCGTACGCTCCGCAATCCAGCGTCGCAGCGCGTACAGCATCGCGAGGGTTCGAGGGTGATAGAAGGCGAGCAACTCCTCGCTCTCCTCGCCGGGAGGGAGATCCTGGGCGCCGCATCCGCTCCAGTCGATCTCCGAAAGCGCGCGGCCCACGGCTTCGCGGGTCACCTCCCGCATTCGCGGGCGGACGAGTAGCGTCGAGAGCGGGTTGACGTCGTTTCCCAACCCTTTCCGCCGCATCAGCACGGCCTGCAACGGCGTCGTGCCGCGCCCCATGAACGGGTCGAGAACCCTATCGCCGGGTTGGGTCAGGCGGGAGACGAAGAACTCCGGCAATTGCGCCTTGAAGCAGGCCCGGTAGGAGATCTCGTGCAGCGCATGCGCGGCGCGCTGCTTCGAAGTCCAGAACTGGTTGACCATATACGGAATGCCCTGATGGGTCTCGAATTCCGTCCGGGTGTCGAACCGGTCGAAGCGAAGCAGGGAATCCCGCAACCGATCCGCCGCGGACGCATGGCCCCGGACCGTAGCCGGGGCCGACGGGCCTCCCTGCGGCTCCGGTGCGTCTCCTGCCCGAATCTCCGCCCTCATTCCCGTCGCCTCCCGGTCTGTCGCCGCCGGCCGACATGGCGCGACCGCTCGCGTCTTCTCCCTCGCCCGAGCCCGGATCCGGCGCCGAATCGCCGGTCGAGTGAACCCCGGCGCCAGCCGCGGCATTGACAATCCGTCGAGTCTGCCGTAGGTGCCGGAGGTACGAATCCCCCTGACGACTTGCCGCCCGCGCCGGGGCCACGGACGCCGGTTCGATCCCCGCCTTCCCTGACCGGACGCGGGACCGCAGCGCAACCGTTCGGGCGAGCGCCGATTCCCTGCCGGAAGCCGATCCCGAAATGCGACAAGACCTGATCGTCAGTATCGACGCCGGAACCTCGGTGATCAAGGCCGTCGCCTTCGACGCCGCCGGCCGACCGGTCGGCGCTTCGAGCCGGCGCAACACCTACCGCCAATTGGCCAACGGCGGCGTCGAGCAGGACATGCTGCGGACATGGCGCGACGCCGCCGAGGTCCTGCAAGCGCTGGGGCAGCGGATACCCGACCTGGCGGATCGCGCGCTGGCGCTGGCGGTCACCGGTCAGGGAGACGGCACCTGGCTCGTCGACGCCGATCACGAACCGGTGCATGACGGATGGCTGTGGCTGGACGCCCGCGCCGCCGACGAGGCCCGGGAGCTGGCCGAGAGCGAAGCGGCGGAGACCGTCTACCGGGAGACAGGCAGCGGGATCAACGTCTGCCAGATGCGCACGCAACTCCAGTGGATCCGGCGGCACGCTCCGGAACTGCTCGAACGCGCCGCGAGCGCGATGCACTGCAAGGACTGGCTCTACCTGAAGCTAACCGGAGTCCGTGCGGCGGACCCGTCCGAAGCGGGCTTCACCTTCGGCAACTACCGGACCGGCGAATACAGCGACGACGCGATCGCGGCGCTCGGACTCGCGGACCTCCGCCGCCTCCTTCCCCCGATCGTGGACGGATCCCGGATCTCCCATCCGCTCCGCCAGCCGGCCGCCGGCGCGACCGGATTGCCGGAGGGGCTGCCCGTCGTCCTCGGCCTGGTCGACGTCATGTGCTCCGCCATCGGCGCCGGCCTCTGCGACCCGGCGGCGGATCCCGGGCTGACCGTCCTCGGCTCCACCGGCATGCACATGCGTTACGTTCCCGACGCCGGGTCGGTCGTGCTGAACGAACAGAGGAGCGGCTACACCATGCCCATCCCCGGCGGTGCGTTCTCCCAGATGCAGACCAACATGGCCGCGACCCTCAACATCGACTGGCTGTTCGGCCTCGCCGCGGAGATTCTGCGGTGGGAAGGCATCGAACGCAGCGTCGAGGAGCTGCTGGAACGGATCGACGAACGGGTTCTGCGCACCCGTCCCGGCGCGGCGTTCTATCATCCCTACATCTCCACCGCCGGGGAACGCGGCCCCTTCACCGAACCCTGCGCACGCGCGAGCTTTACCGGTCTGGACCGGAACGTCGGATGGGAGGACCTGGTGCGGGCGGTTCTCGACGGTCTCGTACTCGCCGCGCGGGACTGCTACGGGGCCCTCGGCGAACCGCCGCGCGAAATCCGCGTGACCGGCGGCGGCGCCCGGTCCGCCCTGTTGCGCCACCTGCTCGCGGCCGCGACGAACCGTCCGGTGCGCGCCGTCGCGCAACCGGAAGCCGGCGCCGCCGGCGCCGCCATGATCGCCGCCACCTGTCTCGGCGTGTTTCCGAGCGTGGACCACGCGACGCGGGCGTGGGTCTTGCCGCTCTTGCAGGACCGGGAGGAGCCCGACGCCGCCCTGGCCGCGGTCTACGACCGGCTGTTCGACGCATACCTGCAGTCGCGGGTCGACCTGGCGCCGGTCTGGTCCGCGCAGGCCGCCGTCCGAAGGAGCCTCCCTTGAGCGTGGAGATCGCCGTCATCGGCGACCGGTTCATGCTGTCCTCGACGTTCGAGGAGTCGCTCGGGGCGGCATGCGGCAGCGCCGTGCGGACCCGGTCCGTGGACCTTTCCTGGCCCGACGAGCCGCTCCGGCAGACGCCGCACCGCGCCGGCCTCGAAGCCGTACGCGAGTACTTGGGGACGCCCGAGGAAGTGCTCGACCATCTCGGCGACGCGCCGGTCCTGATCACGCAGATCGCGCCCCTGACCGAGTCGGTGTTCGAGAGCGCTCCGACGCTGAAACTGGTCGCCGTCGCCCGGGGCGGGCCGGTCAACGTCGACATGGACGCAGCGCGGCGACACGGGGTCTGCGTCGCGAACGCGCCGGGCCGCAACGCTTCCGCGGTCGCCGAATTCGCCGTCGCGGCCATCCTGGCGGAGACCCGAAACCTGACCCGGGGGCACGAAGCGCTGCGGCGCGGCGACTTCCGCAGCGACCTGTACCGGGCGGACCGGGCCGGGCTCGAACTCCGGGACATGACCGTCGGCATCGTCGGGTTCGGCCAGATCGGTCGACGGGTCGCGGGACTACTCCGTCCGTTCGGCTGCGCGCTTCTGGCCCACGACCCCTTCGCGAGCGTCCCCGAGGAGGGATCCCTGCGGCCGGCCGGCTTCGAGGAATTGCTCGAGCGTTCGGACGTGATCACCCTGCATGCCCGGGCGACGGAACGGACCCGGAGCCTGATCGACGAAGGGGCCATCGCCCGCATGAAGCCGGGCGCGACGCTGGTCAACACCGGTCGCGGAGCCCTGGTCGACTGCGACGCCCTCCATGCGGCGCTCCGGGACGGCCGTATTCGCGGCGCCATGCTCGACACGTTTGCGGTCGAGCCCGTGCCCCCGGACTCGCCGCTCCTGAAATTGCCCAACGTCACCCTGACCCCGCATATCGCCGGCGCGTCGCTCCGTACCGCCAGGACGGCCGCGGACATGGTCGCGGAAGAGGTGCGACGCTGGCTGGCGGGAGAACCGCCGCTCAATCCATGCTAGCTCCGGACGCCATCCCTCCGTCCCCGACCGAAGTCGGCGCGCCCGCGGATCTCCTGGTCGTCGGCGGGGGCATCAACGGCGCCGGCGTCGCCCGGGACGCGGCCGGGCGGGGGCTTTCCGTCGTCCTGTGCGAAAAGGACGACCTCTCTGAGGGCACGTCGGCCCGCTCCGGGAAGTACATTCACGGCGGCCTGCGCTATCTCGAACAATACGAGTTTCGCCTGGTTCGCGAGGCCCTGGCCGAGCGCGAGGTGATTCTCGAACTCGCGCCCCATCTCGCATGGCCGCTGCGCCTCGTCCTGGTGCACTCGCCGGCGCTTCGGCCTCGCTGGCTGATCCGCCTCGGCCTGCTTCTGTACGACCGTCTCGGCGGGCGCCGGCGCGTCCCCGGCAGCGCGCCGGTGGACCTGCGAACCGGTCACGAGGGGAAGCCGATCCGGGACGAATTCGCGAGCGCCTTCGCCTACTGGGACGTATGGGCGGACGATTCCCGCCTGGTGGCGCTCAACGCGGTCGACGCCGCGCGCCGGGGAGCCCGGATCCTGACCCGGACCGCGTTCGTCTCCGCGAGGCGCGACGACGGGCTGTGGCGGGCGATCTTGCGCGACCGGTCGACCGGCGAAGAGACGCAGGTCGCCGCGCGAGCGATCTTCAACGCCGCCGGACCCTGGGTGGAGTCCGTGCTCTCCGGCCTTGCGGACGTGACCGCCGGGCGAAAGATGCGCCTGGTCAAGGGCAGCCACGTCATCCTCGAGCGCTGGTGGACGGGCGACCACGGCTACGTGCTGCAGTCTCCGGATCGCAGGATCGTGTTCGTAAATCCCTATCTGGATACCCTCGCGCTGGTCGGCACGACGGACGTCCCGTATGACGGACCGCCCGAAGCGGCGGAATGCAGCGAAGACGAGATGCGGTATCTGGTGGACATCCTGAACCGGTATTTCCGAACGAGCCACCGGACGCGGGACGTTCTCTGGCATTATTCCGGCGTGCGACCGCTGTTCGACGACGACGAGAGCAAGAGCGCCTCGACCGTGACCCGCGATTACACTCTGGAACTCTCCGGCGGTCGTCCGCAGGACGGACAGGCTCCGGTCGTCTCTGCGTTCGGCGGCAAGCTGACCACCTTCCGCAAGCTGGCCGAACAGGGTCTGGAGCGGCTCCGGCCGCATTTTCCGCAAATGGGCCCCGCCTGGACCGGGTCTGCCCCCCTTCCCGGCGGAGACGTGCCGAACGCCGATTTCGAGTCCTGGTTCGCCGACTTTCGGGCGACCGTTCCCTGGGCCGGAGACGAACTCGCGCGCCACTATGCCCGGTGCTACGGGACCGACGCCGTCGGTCTTCTCTCCGACGCCCGCAGTCTCGACGATCTCGGCCGGCATTTCGGGGGCCTGCTCTACGAGCGCGAAGTCCTTCACCTGATCGAGAACGAATGGGCAAGGAGCGCAGAGGACATCCTGGAGCGCCGCACCAAGCACGGCCTGTTTCTCTCCGACGGCGAGCGGGACAGCCTGCAGGAATGGCTCGACCGAGGGACGTGACCTTCATGCGCGATCCCGACGAAATCAGGAAGACCGTCGAGTACCGGGCGTTGCTCGGCGCCTCGGCACGGCTCGGGCAAGACCCGCTCCAGGTTCAGGGGCCCGGCGGCAACACGTCTCTAAAGCGCGGCGGCGCGATGTGGATCAAGGCGTCCGGCACCTGGCTCGCGAGCGCCGAGACGGACGACATCATGGTTCCGGTCGACGCGCAAGCCATGCGCGAGGCCGCGGAAGCGGGAGACCCGGCAGCGGAGGAGCCGGCGCGCTTCACGCTCGACGACGCGAACCGCTGCGGGAGAAGGGCCTCCATCGAGACCCCCGTGCACGCGGTCATTCCCCGTCCGGTCGTGCTTCATACGCATTGCGTCGCGACCCTGGCGGTGGCGATTCGCGCGGATGCGGAAGCGGTCGTCGCGAGCCGACTCGCCGGGCTGAACGCGGCGTTCGTCCCGTATTGCAAGCCGGGCGCCGCGCTCGCGCGGGCAATTCGCGCGCGCCTTCGGCCCGAGACCCGCATCGTGGTTCTGGGCAACCACGGCCTGATCGTCTGCGGCGATTCGGTGGCGGAAGCCGAATCGCTCCTGCGCGATACGAGCCGGCGTCTGGCGCCGACGCTGCCCGCTGCCGGTGCGGACGTAGAAGCCGCGTTCTCGGACCGGCTCGCCCCTCTCGGCTGGATGCCCGCACCCGGCGCGGAAACCCAGGCGATCGCAACCGATCCCGTTCGGCTCGCCTTCGCCGCGGGCCGCACGCTCTACCCGGATCACCTAGTCTTCCTGGGACCGGGCGTTCCGGTCGCGCCGGCCGGGAGCGAACCCTCGGTGGCGGCCGATCCGGAGCCGAGAAGGCATCTCGTGGTCCTTAGAGGCGAAGGCGTGGCGATCCGGGCGGGCGCGTCCCGCCCGATGCTCGCGCTGGCGCGGTGCCTCGGCGACGTGCTCGCCCGCGTCGACCCCGGCGCTCCGCTGGTGCGGCTTCGCGAGTCGGAGGAGGGAGAGCTTCTCGACTGGGACGCGGAGAAGCTTCGCCAGGCGCTGAACCGGCCCGAGACGTCGTCGCCATGAGGGACGTCGCGTTCGTCGGCATCGATCTCGGGACCTCGGGCGCCCGCGCCGCCGCACTGGCGCCCTCCGGCGCCCTGCTGGCGCTGACCGAGCGAAATCTCCCTCCCGGCGACCGCGCGAGGCGGGATCCGTTCGAATGGATCGCCGCCGTGGAGGCAACGCTCGAGGAACTGATTCGGCGGCTGGACGGACGGACGGTCGAGGCGCTCGCGGTCGATGCGACCTCCGGAACGGTTCTGGCGGTCGACGCGGGCGGCCAGCCCGTCGGCTCCGCTCTCATGTACAACGACGCGGTCGAACGGCCGGACCTTCTGCAGCCGGTTGCCGACGCCGCACCGCCCGAGAGCGCCGCCCACGGCGCAGCGTCGGGCCTGGCCCGGGCCATGCTCCTGCAGGAGCGGCCGGGAGTCGCCCGCATCCTGCACCAGGCCGACTGGATCGCGGAACGGCTGGCCGGACGACCCGTCCCGACCGACGAGAGCAACGCCCTGAAATCCGGCTACGACCCGGTCGCGCGCCGCTGGCCGTCCTGGCTGTCCGAGACCCCGATGCGGACGGGCCTGCTGCCGGAAGCGGTCGCGGCCGGAACGCAGACCGCGCGCAGCTGCGGAGGATTCGGGCTTCCCGCCGGCGTCCCGATTCTCGCCGGCTTCACGGACGGCTGCGCGTCCTTCTGGGCGACCGGGGCGGACCGGCCCGGAGACGGCGTCACGGCGCTCGGCACCACGACGACGCTGAAGCTGCTTTCCGAGCGTCCGGTCTTCTCGCCCGAGTACGGCGTCTACAGCCATCGCATCGGCGACAGGTGGCTCGCCGGCGGCGCCTCGAATTCCGGCGGCGAAGTCCTGTTGCAGCACTTCTCGGCGGAGGAGATCGCCCGGCTCAGCCGCGACGTCGACCCGGAAACCGACAGCGGACTCGACTACGTGGTCCTGCCGCGTCCGGGCGAGCGGTTTCCGGTCGCGGACCCGGGCATGCGCCCGCGCCTCGCGCCGAGGCCCGACGACGATTCCCGTTTTCTGCACGGCATGCTGGAAGGAATCGCCCGCACGGAGCGGGAAGGATACCGGCGGCTGGCGGAACTCGGCGCATCTCCGCTCGCGCGCATCCGCACCGTCGGCGGGGGAGCGGGAAACGACGCGTGGACCCGCATGCGGTGCCGCCTCCTCGGGGTTGCGGAGGCCCCCGCCGTCTCCCGGGAAGCCGCCGTCGGCACGGCGCGACTCGCCCTGGCCGCGTTCGAGGGCCGGCTGTGACTCGATCCATACGCGGGTTGTCGGATATCCGGGACCGGTTCGATGCGGTGCTCACCGACCAGTACGGGGTGCTGCACGACGGTCGAGCTCCGTTCGACGGCGCGGTCGAGGCCCTGGCGTGGCTGGCCGAGCGCCGGATCCCGGTCGCGGTGCTCACGAACTCCGGACGGAGTCCGGCGGCCAACGAGAAGCGTCTGCGGTCGCTCGGCTTCGCCGCGGCGCATTACGGCCGGGCGATCACCTCGGGGGGCCTCGCCGCGTCGCGGCTTGCCGAGATGCTGCAGGAGGGATCGCTCTCTCCAGGCGACGAGGTCCTGGTCGTCGAGTCCTCCTCCCGAGCCGACGTTCTGGAGTCGCTTCCGCTCGAGCCGGCGGTCTGCGGCGAGCGCGCGCGGCTGATTCTGATCGCCGGCGCCGATCCGGCCCGGCACTCGCGCCGGGATTACGCCGAGCGCCTGCGGCCGCTAGCGCAGCGCGGCGTCCCGGCGCTCTGTTGCAATCCCGATCAGGCGATCTACGGGCCCGGCGGGGCGCGCTTCGGTCCGGGCAGAATCGCGGACGATTACCGCGCCGCCGGCGGCAGCGTCGCCATGCTCGGCAAGCCCGACCCGGCAATGTTCAGGGCCGGGCTCCGGGCGGTGGGCGATCCGGCGCCCGGGCGTTGCCTGATGGTCGGCGACAGCCCGGTCCATGACGTCGCCGGCGCGAAGCGGGCCGGATGCCTCGCCTTGCACGTCACGGAGGGCGTGCAGTCGGGAACGACGGACGAGAGCGCCGCCGCGGATTTCGCGATACCGCGGCTTCGTCCCTGAACGGGGAGCGCCGGCTCACCATTCGGGACGATACGCCCCGGCCTGGCGACGCGTCGCCGCATCCCACTCCTGCCGCGCCGTCGGGTCCGGCCGGACCACCCGATCGACGCCGCTCATCGCCGCGGCCGCCTGGGCGAATCCCGCGAACCAGCCGCAGCCGACCGCGGCCGACATGCCTGCGCCCAGCGACGACGCTTCGAGGCTGTCGCTGACCGCGAGCGGAAGACCGGTCGCGTCCGCGATCATCCGCGTCCAGAGGCGGTTCTGCGCTCCGCCGCCCACCGCGACGATTCTCTCCGGATTCAGGCCGCTCCTGTCCCATGCTGCGACGGTGCGGGCGGTCTCCAGCGTCAGCGCCTCCAGAATGGCCCGATAGACGTGACGCTTTCCGTGCGTCGGCGTCAGCCCGGAAACGCTCGCCCTCGCCGCCGGATCCCAGTGCGGATCCATGCAGCCGGAGAGATACGGGCACACGACCACGCCCTCGGAGCCGACCGGCAGCGCGGCGGCGCCGGCTTCAAGCTCCGCGAATACCCCCGGATCCGCGCGGCCGCCGGCGAAATTGTCGATGAACCAGTCGATCAGCAGCGTGCCGGCGCGCTGGCAGCCCTCCAGAAAATACCCCTCGCCCGTCGGCGAGATCACGGTTCTCCACGTCTTGCTGATATTGGGCTCGCCGGACCAGGTGCCGGTGATGATCGCCGTGCCGAGATTCAGGTACACCGCACCCGGACGCACGGCGTTCACGCCGAGACCGGCGCATTGGCCGTCGCCGCCCCCGGCGAAGAGCGGCGTCCCCGCTTCGAGGCCGGTCTCTTCCGCCGCGCCCTCGGTCACCGCTCCCATTGCGGCGCCGGGCGGCACGAGGGCGCCGAACTGCGCCTGCGCGAGGTCCAGGGCGTCGAGAATCGGGCGGGACCACTCCTTCGCTTCGATGTCCAGCACCCCGAACGGATCCGCGCTGGTCCAGCTTACGGTTGCGGCACCGGTCAGGCGCAGCGCCAGCAACCCCTGAACGTCGGTGATCAGCGCCGTCGCCAGCAAGTCCTCCGGCGCGTGCCGCCGCAACCACGCGAGCCGGTACGCGACCGGGGTTACGTCGATCGGCTTGCCCGTGATCCTGTGCAGACGGTCCGCGCCCAGCCGGCGGCTGAAGGGCTGCACCTCTTCCGTGGCGCGCTGGTCCAGCCAGACCATCGCCGGCCGCACGGGCTCCCCGCCTGCGTCCAGAAAGGCGACCGTTTCGCGCTGGTTGGAGACCGCCATACCGGCGACTCGAGACGCGTCGATCCGGCCGGTCAACTCCCGAAGCGCGTCCCGCGCCGACTTCCACCAGTCGCCGGCATGCTGTTCCACATGGCCGGGATGCGGCATCTCCATCGGAATCGGCGCCCGGCCTTCCGCCAGCGCTTCGCCCTCCCGGGTCCACGCGATCGCCTTGGTGGACTGGGTCGAGCTGTCGATCCCGATCACGATATCCGGCTTCATCCTCCCGCTCCCCGAACGCGCCGGCGGCTCTCCGGTCGATCGCCGGACCTTCGCCGCAGGCCGACTTCCGCCATGCTACACCGGCCGCCGCCTGGGGGAACGACCCGCACCCCGGCGCGGGCACGGCACGAATCGCGTCGCACGCCCCGCCGTCCCCCGCCTCCGGTTCCGGTGTACCGTGCGGCTTGAACCTCGCAGCGCCTCCCGTTTGCCATGCCTCCCACTGCAACCGTTCGTTCCTCGCCGGCCCAGGGCGCCGCGCCGCCTCCGCCGGGTCCGCCTCCGGGCGGCTGGATGCAGGGGATCGAGGACGTCTATCTCGGGCGCTGGGTCGACCCGACGACAGGCAGAACCGCCCCGCGCTCGGCTGTCGTGCGGATCGAAATCGCCGACAGCCTGGACGGAGCGGAAGCCGAATTGGCGCGATCGGCCGGAATCCGGGATCGCGTCGGCCTGGTGGTCGACCCGGACACCTGGGACGCGCTGGGCGCCCGCGTGGCGAGCGCATTGCGGAGAGACGGGCTCGATCTCGACGTCGTCGCCCTGGAACGGCCGGTGCGCGCTTCGCTGGAGAGCGCCGACTCGCTTTCCCGGCAGCTCGAATCGGCGGACACGGTCGTGGCGGTCGGATCGGGCGCGGTCAACGACCTGGCCAAATACGCAACTTCGAAGGACGGACGCCCGTATGCCGTCTTCGGCACGGCGCCGTCGATGGACGGATACGCGTCGAGCACTGCGTCGATGAGTCTCCCGAGCGGCCTCAAGGTCTCCATGCCGGCGCATTCTCCGACGGGCGCGTTTCTGGATCTCGCCGTCCTGGCCGCCGCTCCGCAGGTGCTGGCGGCGGCGGGATTCGGGGACTGCGTCTGCACGAGCGTAGCGCGAACCGACTGGTGGATGTCGCACCGCCTGCTGGGCACGCCGTTCTATCCGGAACCGTACGAACTCCTCCGTGCGGACGGCGACGCCTTGATGCGGCATGCCGGCGGCGTCGGAAGGCGGGAGCGGGACGCCATCGGCTACCTCGCGCGCGCGCTCGTGCTGTCCGGGCTCGGCGTCGGCTTTACGGGCGTATCCAACCACGGCTCCATGGGCGAGCATCAGATCTCGCACTACATCGATTGCTTCGCCGGCGACCGCCACCCGGGCACGCATCACGGCCAGCAGGTCGGCGTCGCGTCGCTGACCATGGCCCGGCTCCAGGAGCGCATGCTCGCGCGAACCCGTCCGCCGGTCCTGAAGCCGACGCGAGTCGATTCTGCCGACATGGCGAGACGCATGGGTCCCGACATCGCAGCCGCATGCGAGACGGAATACCGCAAGAAGGCGCTGGACGCGGAGGGAGCCGCGCGTATGAACGAGCGTCTCGAAGCCGTCTGGCAGTCGCTTCGGGAGGAATGCCCTCGCTGGGCGCAGCCCGTCGACGAGATGCGCGCGGCGCTGGACGCCGCCGGCGCCCCGACGAGCGCCGAGGCGCTGGGCGTGCCGGTCGAGTTCTACCGCGAGGCGGTGCGGCACGGACACGAGATGCGGAACCGGTATTCCTTCGCCGATCTGGCCTGCGACGCCGGGCTGCTGGCATCCTTTGCGCTTGGGGAGGGCTGACGCGATGCGTTCCGTTCATCGAATGCCGGGCGGCACGGCGCGCTCGCTGCACACGGTCCTGGCAGATATCGACGACACGCTCACCACGGACGGACGGCTACCCGCCTGCGCCTATTCGGCGCTCGAACATCTCGACCGCTCGGGGCTGCGCGTCGCGGTCGTCACCGGCAGGCCCGCCGGCTGGTGCGACATGATCGCCCGGTTCTGGCCGGTGGCGGGGGTGGTCGGCGAGAACGGCGGCCTTTGCTTCGCCTACGACCGGAGCCGCCGGCGAATGCGCCGGATCTACGCGGCCGAACGCGGCGAACGGGAAGAATCCGCCCGCCGGCTGCGTCGCGTCCGAGACCGCATTCTGGCCGAGATTCCCGGAGCGCGCGTCTCGGCCGATCAGGCCTATCGGGAGACGGACCTTGCCGTCGACTTCCGCGAAGACGTCGATCCCCTGACGCCGGCCGACGTGGAGCGGATTCGCTCGCTGTTCGAGGAATGCGGCGCCCAGGCGAAGGTCTCCTCGATTCACGTCAACGGATGGTTCGGCGACCACGACAAGCTCGCCATGTCCCGCCGCTTCGCGGAGTCCGTTCTCGGGACGGATCTGGAGACGGAACGGGAGCGGATTCTCTACTGCGGCGACAGCCCCAACGACGCGCCGATGTTCGAGTTCTTTCCCAATTCCTGCGGCGTGGCGAACGTCGTCCGGTTCCGGGGCCAGTTGTCCGCCGAGCCGACCTGGATCTCCCGGCGGGAAGGCGGCGAGGGATTCTCGGAAATCGCGCACCGGATCCTCGCCGCCCGGTCGGCCGCCTGATTCGGCGGGAATCCGGCGAGCGGGATACAATTCGCGCAAGGGAGGCCCCGCCGGCTCGCGCCGGAATTCGGGCGCCCTGCACGAGCGGAGCGAATCGGGTTCCGTTCGCCGAGCGGCGGCGGCGAACCGGACCCTGGACATCGGGAGGAGGAGATGAGAAAGGCCGAGAGAGCGCTGCGCGAGGAAATCGTGCTCCGTTGCCGGGAGATGAACGACTCCGGCATCAATCAGGGAACGTCGGGCAACGTTTCCGCGCGGCTCGGGGACCGGATGCTGATTTCGCCGTCCGCCGTGCCGTACGACCGGATGGACGCCGGAATGATCGCATCGCTCGCGCTGGACGACGAGAGCGGGCGCTTCGAGGGACCGCTGCAGCCGTCGACCGAGTGGCGCATGCATCGTCAGTTGCTGCTCGAACGCGAGGACGCGAACGCGGTGATCCACGCCCACCCGACCTACTGCACGGCGCTCGCCGTCGCCCGCAAGGACATTCCGGCCTGCCACTACATGATCGCCGCCTTCGGAGGAAACTCGGTTCGGTGCGCCGGATACGCGCGCTACGGAACCGAGGCGCTGGCGAAGAATGCGGCCGTCGCCATGCGGAACCGAACCGCATGCCTTCTGGCCAACCACGGCATGATCGTGATCGGAGATAGCCTCGCGAAAGCGATGTGGGGCGCCGTCGAACTGGAGACGCTCGCTCGCCAGTATCTCCTGAGCCTGACGATCGGCGGTCCGGTATTGCTGACCGACCGGGCGATTCGGGAGACGCAAAAGGGATTTGCGAGCTACGGCCTGCAGTCGTCGGACGATCAGTAAGCTCGGCCGCCCCTCTCCGAACGCCCGGCGCACGGCGCGGGCCTTTCCCGAATCCGACTGCCGGCGGCGACGTCAGCCGACCGCCGCGCCGAGTCGGTCCGGGTAGTCCGTGACGATCGCGTCGACGCCCTGGGCGGACAGTTCCGCGCCGCGCTCCGGGTCGTTCACCGTGTAGACGCGGCAGGCGAACCCCTCTCCCCGGACGGCGCGAACCAGTTCCGGAACCGCAGCGCGGTGGTGACAGTGCAACGCTTCGCAGCCCAGTTCCCGAAGCTGCCGCAGCCAATCCGGCGGGACGTCGCCGAACAGCAACGCGCGGGGCAGGTCCGGCGCCGCGTCGCGCACCGCCGAGAGGCATGCGGGCGAGAAACTCGAGATCAGGGGCGGCGGCCGGCTCCCCGGCCAACGCCGCTCCAATACGCGCCGCGTCGCCGATGCCGTCGCCGCTTCGAGACCCGGCGCGGGTTTGATTTCGATATTCGCCTGCATGCCCGCGTCGACCAGCCACCGAACCGCTTCCTCCAGCGTCGGAACGGCTTCGCCGCGAAACGCGGCCGAGAACCAGCTTCCTGCGTCGACTCCCGCCAGCGACGCCGCGCTTCGGTCGACGAGGGGGCCGGACGCGTCGGTCGTGCGATCCAGCGTCTCGTCGTGCAGGAGCACCGGAATCCCGTCCGACGTGACGCGGACGTCGAACTCGACCCATTCCAGCCCGAAGCCGCGGGCGCGCCGGAGCGAGACGAGCGTATTCTCCGGCGCGTGCCCGCAGGCGCCGCGATGTCCGACCAGAACCGTCACGCCGGCCTGGCCCGCACGATCCGCATGCCGATTCGTTCTCCCCTTCTCTCCGGCCTCGCGACGACCGAACCCGGCACGCGACGACCCCGCAACCCTCGGCCTGCGGCGCCGCCCGATCGAGGGCGCGACGAACGGGCGGACGCCCCGCCGCCTCAGCGTGCGGAGCGCCCGCCGCCGAGAATCGGGACACCCGGAAAGGCCGCCCGATGGTAGCGACGAAACTCGCACCCCGTCGCCGTCAGACCGGCTTCCCGCCCCCCCGCGTTACCGTTCGGGCGTATCCCCGGAAGCGAGGCCGTCCCGACGAGCCGGCCGCGCGTCGCGACGCTGCCCGCGCGGTTCGAAGCCCGCTTCGGTCGGGTATGCGCCCCGCATTCGAGGGTCCGGCGAGCCGAAGCGAGCGGCATGGGCCAAATTCGTGGAATCGGCGGCGTATTCGTCAAGACCCCGGATCGGGAAAAACTCCGCAACTGGTACCGCGAGGTTCTCGGGTTCGAGTTCCGCAAGTTCGGCGGCGCGGCGTTCGCACCGGACATGCTCGCGGGCGTACGAGAATCGGGCACGATCTTCACGGGTTTTTCGGAGGACAGCGACTGCTTCGAGCCGCCGGAGCGGGACTTCATCGTCAACTTCATCGTGCACGATCTCGATGGGTTGCTCGCACGGTGCGAGAAACACGGCGTCGAGCCGGTGGAGTAGCTTCCGAATCGGCTCAGCGGCAGCTTCGCCCACATCATGGATCCGGACGGGCGCAAGATCGAACTCTGGCGACAGAAACGGCCCTTGCCCTCTTGAACGCGACCGCGGCACGCGCGCCGATCGTCGACTTGAACCTCCAAGCGCGGCGCTCCCGCCCCAAATCGGCGATCGGAGAAACGATTCCCGGACCGACCTCGCCCGCCTGCGGGATCGAGTTCCGAGTCCCGGCGCTTGCGCCCGGCTGGCCGATTCGCGCCGAGCGTTGCGATCCGTCCCTTCCTTCCCGTCGCGAGGTCGGCCGCGCGAACGGATCGCCGACGAGGCAACGCAATCGAGAGGCAATCGAGGTCCGGCCGACACGCTTATTCGGACGCAAATCGCTTACAATGCCGTCTTGTCCTCGACGAACTCGAACGTTCGTCATCCGTAAACGGACGTTGACTGTTATTCAATCTCGCCGCCGCCGCCGACCCTCGACGCGCGACGAACCGCACGATTCCAACGGTTCAAATCCTGCCCACGCTCCCCGTTCGAAGTCCCGCCCTCCTTAGACGGGTCCGGGCCCGTTGACGCGAATTCGTTTTGCACGGCTTCCTAGGCGCGCCCGCGCGCGGTCGCCCGATCGGCGCGGTCGCCCGATCGGAGGCTTCGCCTGCCGGCGCGCGGTTCGAAATTCCCCTCGAACGTTTTGGGCTCCCGGCTGGCGAACGGCTGGAAAATTGCGTATAGTCCGCCAACCCCCATGAGTTCGAAAGGGAGGATTTCATGAGAACAATTGAACGGAGCAGCCGTTTCGTTGCGGCCGCCCTCGGCTTGGCGGCAGCGCTTTTTTCCGGCGGCGCGATCGCCGCCTGCGAGGGAACCGCGGTCGAGCACGACCAGGCGGAGTGCCTGACCATGACGAAGGAAATCTCCACCGGGGTGCCGGTCATCACCTCCGTCACGCTCGTGAACACGTGTTCGACTCTCGGTTCGTTGGTCGTCAACGTCGACCCGGACAGGGGCCTCGATTCCAAACTCACCGTCGCGACTCGGGGCTTCACTTCGATTTCCGGAGGCGTCCGGAGCGTGGAGTGCTGTCGTGACGAAGGCGACCTCTGCGACAAGGCGGACGTGGTGAACGTAGCGAGTTGCAACGCGCAATTCGAGGCGAGCGATGCTGCGGACGATTGCACCGTCAACAAGTCGCAGACGACCACGGTCGACGACGAGAAGTGCAATTTTTACGTGAGTTGTCCGCGCTTCACGACTTGGGAGGAGTTCGACTATCTGGACATGGACGATCTCGTCTATTGCGACCGGACCGAGAATAGCCATGCCCGGCTCGATACGTCCTGCGACTGATGCGCGACTCCTGGCGGCTCGTGCGCCCCGCCTGCGGCTTTCTCCACTGCCGCCGGCGGGGCCCATCGTTTCTGAGAGCGAGACCGGGCGATTGAGGAACGTGGCGAATGCGCCCTGCGGTCCGGGACGGGGGCGCGGTATCGATCGTCGCGACGTCCCGGCTTGACCGCGCCGCAGCGTTCTACCGATCGCGGAGCGCAAGTCTCTTATTCGGTGCTCGCAATTCCTTTGTTCGCCTCTTGCGCCGGACGAGACGAGTCGCGGAACAAGAGGCGTTCCGGTCGAGTCGCAATGCGCAGGTCGCGCGCGTTTTACGCGATCGACTCGCTTGCACTCCGGCCCCCTATCGAGTAGGGCGCTCGATACTCATTCCCCCAAAGGAGGAAAACGCAATGACAAGACTTCGATTGAACACGTTCCTGGCTGCGGCGGCGATCGGTATGGCGCTGGTCGCGACGTCGTCCGACCGCGCGAGCGCCGCCTGCAACGGCACGGCGATCGAACACGATCAGGCGGAATGTCTCACCATGACGAAGGAGATCTCCACCGGAGTGCCCGTCATCACTTCCGTCACGCTCGTAAACGACTGCTCTGCGCTCGGATCCCTGGTCGTCAACGTCGAGCCCGACCGGGGCTTGTCCTCAAAACTCACGGTTGCGACACGGGGATTCACGTCCATGTCCGGCGGCGTAAGCAGCGTGGAGTGCTGCCGTGACGAAGGCGATCTCTGCGACAAGGCGGATATCGTAAACGCGGCGAACTGCAATGCGCAATTCGAGGGAAGCAAGGCCGCGGAGAGTTGCGACGTCGATACCTCGCAGACCGAAACCGTCGACGACGAGCAGTGCAAGCTCACTTTGGTATGTAAACTCGAAGACGGCTCGCACCGTTCGAGGTTGGCACAGGTCGATTATCCGGATGTGGACGATCTGCAGTTCTGCGACGACGAGGTCAGCGTGGGCACCTCCTGCGAATGACGTAACGGCGCCGACCGTTCATGCTGCATCGCCTGCGGCGTACCCGTATGCCGCAGGCAAACCTTGGCCTCGATCGAGGTCTTAACCGGGCGCTCGATAACGCAACGGCTGCGCCCCGCCGTATCGGACCGCGCCGCGGCATCGCGCAATGTCGTGTCCGGGACGGACTTCGCCGTCGCGTCGGAGCGACCGAAGGTTCTGCGGCGCCTCTTGCTGGATCGTGCGGTGCAGGCCCGACGACTGCCCCGATTCGGAACTCGATTGCGCTCGCCGTGCTTCGTTCCGTTCTCCGACCGGTCTGACGCAGAGCTGCCGAGCCGCAAAATTTCCGAGACGGGCGCCGAATCGCAAACCCGCGTCGAACGTCGCCATCCGCGGCCCACTCCCCGACCTCCGACCGGCAGTGCCGTTCGGCGATCGCGGACGAGGGAGAAGACCGTCGATCGAGATCGTCGACGGCACGGTTCCGAGGCCAACGCCGCACCCTGATCGGCGGGGTCGTCGCTTCCGCTGGCTACGCGAGCGCTTCCTCGAACGGAACGCCGGTCGATCGCAACCGGAGCGAGCGTCTCGCCGTGTCGCAACAGACAGGCCGCAGCGCCCCGTCGTCGCGGACCGGACGCCGAAACACGAACGCTCGGGATGCGGCCGGATCGTCGCCGAAGTCCGGCTCGCACGCGTCTCGGAGGTCGAGCTCGCAGTCGGCACCGCGGCGTGCCGTTGGGTGACCGACGACGTGACGGGGTTCGTTGCAGGCGCTCGGAAAGCGATCTCCGCACCATGTCCGACATGGCGACCGGAACGAGGCGCAACGCCCGGTTCGACGCGAGCGTCGACGCAGACGAACGCGACGCGACCCGGAATTCGACCGCCGTGGCTGGCGAAGTCGACTGCAGTCTCTGCGTGTCCTGCCCGGCCCTCGACAAGTGAGCCGCGTTCGACGTTTCGGACGCGTGCGATTTCGTCTCTTGCGACTGGGAGCGGCCGACTCCGGCTGCCTCCCGCGAGCGACAGGTGACCGCGACCGACGCCGTCCGTACGGGTCGCGGAACCGCTCTCCCCGGAGGGCGATCGACGGACCTCCCGACCCCGGCCGCCGGACGGAGGGTCCGCAGACGCGGATGCCGCGTCGCCCCAGGGAAGGCGCCCGGGTTTCGGACTCAGGCCTGCAGCGCCTCGATGGGATCCATCCGCGCCGCCTGAAACGCCGGCTGGATTCCGAACAGGATGCCGATCACGGTCGACGCGACCAGCCCGCTGCCCACGGCCATCGTCGATACGAAGAACTCCCAATCGGTAAAATTGCAGATGCCCCAGGTCGTCGCCGACCCGACCACGATTCCCAGGACGCCTCCGACCAGCGACAGGATCACGCACTCGACCAGAAACTGGTTCTGAATGTCCCTCCGTCGCGCGCCCAGCGCCCGGCGGATGCCGATCTCCCGACGCCTCTCCGCCACCGACACCAACATGACGTTCATGATTCCGATCCCGCCCACGATCAGGGACACGCTGCCGATCGCCCCGAGAAGCAGCGTCATGAGCTGCAGCTGGGATTCCATTTGCGCGATGAGCTGCTTGGCGCTGAGCACCTCGACCCGCAGTTTCGGGATCCGGTCGCGAAGCCACGAGTCGACCTGCTGCGTCGCGACTTCGTGGTCGACATCCGGCGCAGCCCGAATGACGATCAGTTCGATCCCGGACCGCGACTCCAGGCGCTCCGCGGTCGTGATCGGAACGAAGATCGCAGTGTCGGTCTCCTGGCTGAAGGGAAGCGAATAGACTTCCTCGTTCGGGTGCAGAATGCCGGCCACCGTAAACACGCGGTCGTCCGCTTTCAGCGTCTCGCCCACGACCGGTCCGCCCGTCAGGCGTCGCATGGCGCCCGCCAGCTCCGCGCCCACGACGCAGAAGAACCGGTCTACGTCCAGGTCGGACACGAACCGTCCTTCCTCCAACTCCAGCTTGTTGATGCCGTAATAGGACGCGGTCACGCCATGAACCGGACCGCTGCCGACCCGCCTGCCGGCGAAGTTGAAGTCGGCCTGATACGACACCCGAGGCGCGACCTCCCTGACCGACGCGACCGAATCGGACAGCGCAACCACGTCGCCCAGCTTGATGTTCCGTGCTGACCGGCTGTGCTGCTTGCGGACCGTGAGAATGTCCGTCCCGAGCGCCTCGAACTCCGCCCGTGCCGTGGCGCGCGCGATTTCGCCGAGGGATATCAGCGTGATGACCGAGCCGATCCCGATCACGATGCCGATCAGCGCGAGCGCCGTGCGCAGCCGGGCGCGCGCAAGGCTGCGGACCGCTTCCCGCGCGTTGTTCTTCATGACGGCGACCGACACCGGATCGGGTCCGAATCAATGCGGCCCGGCGGTCGTCTCGACCAGCGATCCGTCGTCGATCACGGTCTGGCGAGCGCACTTGGCCGCAACCCCGGGGTCGTGGGTGATGATGACGATGGTGATCCCGTCGCGCGAATTCAGCTCGACCAGCAAGTCCATCACTTCGTTCGCGGTGCTCGCGTCGAGCGCTCCGGTCGGCTCGTCCGCAAGGATGACCGACGGCGCGCCGACCAGCGCCCGGGCGATCGCGACCCGCTGACGCTGTCCGCCGGACAGCTGGCCCGGCCGATGGTCGGCGCGCTCGCCCATGCCGACGCGCTCCAGCATGTCGAGCGAACGCCGGCGAACGTCCGCGGGAGAAGCCCCGCGATAGACGAGCGACAGGCCGACGTTTTCGATCGCGGTCAGGTGCTCCATCAGGTTGAACGACTGGAACACGAACCCGATCTGGCGGTTCCGAAAGGCCGAGAGCTGGTCGTCGTTCATCGACCATACGTCGCGGCCGTCGAGCAGGAACGTCCCGTCGGTCGGGCGTCCCAGGAGGCCGATGATGTTCATCAGGGTCGACTTGCCGCTTCCCGACGGTCCCATGACGGAGAGCAGGTCGCCCGCGTCGACTTCGAGGTCGACCCCCCGAAGCACCTCGACCTCCACCGTGCCGAGCAGATAGGACTTGCGGATGTCGATCAGCTGCAGCACGACGCCGATTCGCGATCAGCCGTCCGGCAGCACGACGTCCTCGCCCGGCGCCAGACCCTCGAGCACTTCCACTTCGCTGAGCGTGGTGAGGCCGACCACGACCGGCCGCTCGTCCACCTGTCCCGTTGCCGGATTGACCACCTGTACGCTGTGTCCGCCGCCTCGCCGGCGGACGGAATCGATCGGAACCAGCAGCGCCTCGGGGTTTCGGTAGACCACGATCTCGACCTGCGCGGACATGCCTTCCCGGAGCCGCTCCCGATCCGCTTCGCCGAGCGGCTCCAGCGTCGCGACGACCTCGAACTGCACCACGCCGCCCCTCGAACCCGAGCGCGAGTCGGAGGAGGCGGAGACGTAGGACACTTCGCCGGGAAGGACCAGGTCGGGAAACGCGTCCCCGACGACCGTGACCGGTTGCCCGGGCCGAACGCGCGTGACCTCGACCTCGTCCACCTGGGTCACCACCGCCATGCGTGCGAAGTCGGCGATTTCGACCAGCAAGTCGCCCTTCTGGACCACCTTCCCGCGGGACAGCGGACCCGACCGGTTGGGCGGCTTGACGATGCCGGAGATGGGCGCGATCGCCCATTTCATCTGCAGGCTCTCTTCCAGCGACCGCAACCGGGATTCGGCCGTCTCCAGCTCCAGGGCCGCGATGCGTCGCGCCTCCTCGCCGCCCTCGGCGCGCGCGGCCGCCAGATCCTGCTCGACCGCCTCGAAATCCAGTAACTGGTTTTGCAGGTTCAGTTCGAGGTCGGCGTGCTCGGAGGCGGAGATCAGCCCCTCCTCGAGCAGGAAGGCCGAGGTCTTTACCCGGTTGCGTAGCCGGTCTAGCGACATCCGGGCTTTCGTGTAGGAGCGCTGCGCCGCGGAAACCTTCGAGCTGTTCTCCCAGTTGTCCAGCTCGCTGACCGCGTTCAGCGCCTTCTGATACTCGACCAGAACGCTCTGGCGCTCCAGCTCGACCTCCAGCGTGTCGAACTCGATCAGCCGGTCGCCCTCTTCCACCGTTTGCCCGTATTCGAACCCGAGCGACCGGACGTTCCCCTCGACCGGCGATCGGAGGGTCTCCTGGCGCCAGGGCCGAAGCCGGCCGACCAGGGACACCGTGGACTGCAACTCGTTCGGCTGGATGGTGACGGCGCGAATTTCGCCGGAGGCCTGCGCGTCGACCGAAAGGCCCAAATCGGGACCGTCCGACCAGATCGCCAGGTCGGACACGCCCCAGCCCCACGCGCCGACGCCGAGAAACAGCCCGATGACCATGACCGTGGCCGCGACGCGCGCGACCTGAACCCGCTTCAACATATGGTTCAGATCGGCGTTGCCCTTCTCGACTTCCCGGTAGGCCTTCTTCAATTCGACGTTCTGTTCCTTGAGCCGCTCCGCCAGCCGGATCTGGCTCTCGCGAAGCTCCGCCAGTTCGGTGACGTCGCTGACCACGACGATGACGCTCTCGACGTCGCGCCGGTCGTCGACCTCCATGTAGGAAATCGCGACGGCCAGGGAACGGCTCTCTTCGCCGCGCCGGACCCGGACGACCTGCCGTCCCTCCAAGCCGCGGTCGGAGACCGCGTCCAGAACCGCCTGCGCAAACTCGTCGAAACCCTCGATGGCGATGAACGCTTCGAGAAAAGTCCGGCCCACCGTCTCGTTCCGGTCCAGCCCGAACATTTCCGCCGCGGCGGGATTGACGGTCCGGATCACCCCGTCGACCCCGACGATGACCACCCCGTCGAGAAGGTTGTCCAGTATGTTCCGCTCGAGGAACGACTCCGGCGTCATGACGCACCCAGCCTTTCGACCTCGATACCCCAACGGTCCAGCGTGGTGCCGAGGCTGGTATCGAGCGAGGTCAACGCGTTCAGATAGCCGAGAATGGCGTCCAGCTCGCCGTTCTGCGCGCGGACCAGGTCGTCTTCGGCCTGCGTCAGCCGATAGGTCGACGTCAGTCCCTGCGACAGCTTGCGCTGCTCGAAGGCGAGTTTCTCCTCCGCCAGCTCCCGCGAACGCCGCGCGAGATCGATTCTCCTCAGTCCGACGTCCGCGTCCTGAATGCGCTGCCGCACCTCGATCCGGATCGCCTGCCGCGATTCCGCCAGCGACATTTCGGCGCGCCGCACGTCGTTGTTCGCCTGCAACAGCGCCAGCCTCGGCGCCCGATCGAGGAGCGGAATCGAGAGCGTCAGCCCCACCTGGTTTTCGGTGTCGTGGCCGCCGCCCCCGCCCGACGTCTCGGCGGCGAGACTCAGATCCCACAACCGGTCGTTCTTCGCCACGCCCAGGTCGATCAGCGCCGACTCGAGGCCGAGCCGTGCCTCGAGGTAATCCGTGCGCCGCGCAAAGGCCGTGTCGAGGCTTTCCTTCAGGGCCGGCCGGACCGGGTCGAATTCGAGATCGTCCGAGAGTTGCAGCGGCGTATCCTCGTCGATGTCGAGGGCGTCGATCAGGCTGCCGATCGCCGCGTCGAAGCCGTTCTCGCTCTCGATCAGCGAGATCTCGCGGTTCGCCACCTCGGCCTCGGTCTGCAGGATCTCGCGGGCCGCCAGCCGCCCGGCGTCGACCAGCGCGCGGTTGGTCTCCAACTGGTTTCGCGCCCGCTCGAGCGACGCCCGGCTGATCGCCAACGCGCGTTCGGCCCGGATCGCGGACCGGAAGGCGTCGATGACCGAGGTGACCACGCTGGCCACGCGGCTGCGAAAGTTGCTGACGTGGATCCGTTCGCGGAGGCGCGTCTTGCGCAACGACGCCGTCTCGACGTCGGAGCCGAACCCCTTGAGCAGCGGCTGCGTAAAGCCGAATTGGTAGTCGCCGGCCTGCGCCTCTCCGCGAAGCGGCTTGTCCCAGGACAAGCGGAAGTTGCCCCCGGTCGGAACCCGCAAACGCCACACCATGCGGCCCGAGGCGGTCTCGTCCCGGGCGCTGTACGCCGTGGTGGCCGCGCTGATCTCCAGCTTCGGAAGGTAGCGATCCTCCGCCACGTCCAGCAGCAACTCCTGCTCCTGGCGAGACAATTGGGCGCCGATCACGCTGCGGCTGTTTTGCAGCGCGAGCTGGATCGCACCCGTCAACGTCAGCTTCTGGCCCGCCAAGACCTCGGGAGAACCCGCATCGGTCTGCCCTGCGGCAGCCCCGGACAACATGCCTAGCGCCATCGCAAGGGCCAGAGCCCCTGGATACCTCATCCGTCTTCCCGGCTTTCCGCTCAAGACGCCCCGTCCCGCCGCAAACCCGCAGCGGGACACGCCTCACAAGGGTCAGGATAGCAATCTTCTTGCCCCAAAGTCCAGTCCGCCCGCTCGCCATGCGCAAGACCCGACCGGAGCGCGTCGCGCCATGCGATCGAACGCGCCGCTCGAACGGGCGCGCCTCATGCGAAGAGCGGCGAATCCGAACCTGCCGAGAAATTCGCAGTTGCCGGAAACGTCCCTGCCTGCCGAACTCGGTCGCCGGCACGAAACCGCACTCCCGGAGCCCGGCGTCTCCGAAGCCGCGCCAAGGCGCAGGGAGGCGCGAACCGCGCTCCGAGCGGACCTCCCGCGAAGCGTTCCGAGGCTACGCAATCCCAAGGGGCGGACGGCGCAGCGGGCCGGGAACGGCTTGCCTGCAGCCGCACGTTCAGGCAACCGCCGGCGACAGGCGGCGCCCGAGTCGCATTCCCGGCGAGCCGCCTGGCGGAGCGGAGCGACCTCCGCACTCGGGGCCGGCCGGTCTCCCTGGCCTGCGCAAGCAGTCCGACAGCGCCGCACGGCTCGGCTCCGGTCCGGCAAGCCCGGGCCGCGACCGACCCGTTGAACCGGCGTTCCGATCATGATACTCAACGGCGTTCCGGCATTCGAACGCGCAACGCAGGAGGTCCGACATGGCGCCGACATCGGCCGGCGGTTCCGCCGAGCAGAACTACACGATGGGCTACAGCGCCGAGTTTCAGGCGCTCCTCCGGCGTCGCAATCCCGAACACCACGCGCGCCACCTGTTGCCACATTTGAAGCCCGGAATGCGGGTTCTGGACCTCGGCTGCGGACCGGGGACCATCTCGGTCGGCCTCGCGAAACTGATCGAACCCGGAGAGTTGCACGGCGTCGACCTCGAGGAGTCCCAGATCGTCGTCGCACAGGAGGCCGCCGCCGCCGGGGGACACGAGAACGCGGTATTCCGCGCCGCGAGCGCCACCGCGCTGCCGTATGAGGACGAGTCCTTCGACGTCGTGCACAGCCATACGCTTCTGATGCACGTTCCGGACACGGAGGCCGTCATGCGCGAGACGCTCCGGGTGTTGAAACCCGGCGGCCTGGTGTCCGGCAGGGACATGATCGGCGCGTCCTCCTTTCTCGAGCCGGCGAGCGACAAGATCGACGAAGCCTGGCGTACGTTCACGTTTCTCATCCGCGCGAACGGCGGCCACCCGGACATGGGGCGAACGCTGAAGCGCGTCTTCGCCGACGCCGGACTCGTGGACCTCGAGGCCAGCGCCTCGTTCGATTTCTATTCGACGCCGGAAGACGTCGCGTTCTTCCACCAGCTGGTCGTCGGCTGGTTCTTCGCGCCGGCCACCCGCCAGGCCGCGGAGGCGGCCGGACTCGCCACCGCTGCGCAGTTCGACGCCTGGCGGGCCGAATTCGACGGCTGGGCCGATCGCCCGGACGCCGTGAGCGGCACCGCCTTCGGGGAAGCCGTCGGACGCAAACCTTCCTGACCGGCGACCGAGGGACGCCGGAGAGCAGGACGGAAACGAGGGAGGAAAACCGATGAGCACGCAACCGGCCAGCCTGGCGGCAGCGGCGAAGGAACGGGGGATCGAGTATTTTCTGGTCTCCTTCACCGACCTGTTCGGGACCATGCGCGCCAAGCTCGCGCCGGCGTCGGCGATCGCGGAGATGGAGGCCGAGGGGGCCGGATTCGCCGGCTTCGCCGTGTGGCTCGACATGACGCCGGCCTATCCGGACATGCTGGCCATGCCCGATGCGGCCAGCATGATCCAGCTCCCGTGGAATCCCTCCGTAGCCTGGGTCGCGTCCGATCTGGTCATGGAGGGCAAGGCCGTGGAGCAGGCTCCCCGGGTCGCGCTCCGCCGGGTGGTCGAGCGCGCCGCCGACCGGGGTCTCCGGCTCCGGCACGGCGTGGAATGCGAGTATTTCGTGATCACGCCGGAGGGCGACGCGATCGCCGACCCGCGCGACCGGCAGGCGAAGCCGTGTTACGACACCGCCGCCTTGATGCGCCGCTTCGACCTCGTCTCGGAAATCTGCGACGCGATGCAACAGCTCGGCTGGGGCCCCTACCAGAACGACCACGAGGACGCCTGCGGCCAATTCGAAATGAACTGGGAATACGCCGACGCGCTGACGACGGCCGACCGGCACGCCTTCTTCAAGTTCATGGTCAAGAGCCTGGCCGAGAAGCACGGGCTTCGGGCCACCTTCATGCCCAAGCCGTTCCCCGACCTTACCGGCAACGGCTGCCATGCCCATGTCAGCCTCTGGAACGCCGACGGCACGGTCAACCGATTCGAGAGCGGGGAGGACGAACTCGGCCTCTCCGGCGAGGCGTATCGCTTTCTCGGCGGACTGCTCCGCCATGCGCCGGCGCTCTGCGCCGTCCTCAACCCGACCGTGAACTCGTACAAGCGCCTCAACGCGCCGCCGACCGCGTCCGGCGCGACCTGGTCGCCGAACACCGCCACCTGGAGCGGCAACAACCGGACGCACATGATCCGAATTCCCGCGCCCGGGCGCATGGAGCTCCGGCTCGGCGACGGCGCGGCGAATCCCTATCTGCTTCCGGCCGCGGTGCTGGCCGCGGGCCTCGACGGGATCGAGACCGGCGCCTCTCCGGGCGAGCGCCTCGACTTCGACATGTACGCCGAACCCCACCGTGCGGAGAACGCGCAGAAACTGCCGCTCAACCTCCTCGACGCCCTTCGCGCCCTGGAAGCGGACACGGAGCTGCGGGATGGGACCGGACGCGCAGCCACGGACGCGTTCCTGAAGCTGAAACGGGCGGAGTGGAACGAGTACGCGCGGCATCTGACCGGCTGGGAGCGCGAAACCACGCTCGACTGCTGAGGCTTCGTCCCGGCTACCGCCGGGCGCCGGCGTCCATCAGCGACTGCCGCGCCATTCGGAGATGCTCCTTGGTCGCCTCGGCCGCGGCCTCCGCGTCCCGTCGGCGAATGGCTTCCGCGATGTCGCGATGCTGACGGTTGTAGGTCGCGATCAGCTTGTCGGTCAGGGTCAACCGCTTCATCTCCGACCACTGCTCGTGGCCCCGAACCTGGTTGATCCACTTGCTGATCCAGATCAGCATTTCGTTGCGGGTGCAGGCGGCGACGGCCCGGTGGAACCGCTCGTCGGCCAACGAGAATCCGTTCGCCTCGCTCTCGCAGCGCTCCACCTCGCCCAGCGTCCGCTCCAGTTCGTAGACGGTGTTGCCGCTCGCGTGCAGCGCCGCCAGCCTCGCGACATGCGGCTCGACGGCCATCCTCGCGTCGATTAGCTCCATCGGCCCGGTCGAGCGAATCACGGAGTAGGTCTCCGCCACGTCGGAGTAGCAGACGTAGGTGCCGCTGCCGCGCCGCTTGGTCACCAGACCCATCTGTTCGAGACGCGCCAGGGCCTGCCGGACGGTTCCCCGAGCGACGCCGAATCGCTCTGCCAGCGCGCGCTCCGTCGGCAGGCGGTCGTGCTCGCCGTGCATGAGAGAAAGAATCTCCTCACGCAGAACGGACGCAATCTGGGCCGCGCCCCTTGCGTCTGAGTCGATTCGCGCGCTCCGCCCGGTCGCGGGTTCCGTCCCATTCATGACCCAATTCTATACCAAATTTGTTCCGGCGATTGAACAGGCGAAAAAACGCCGTCAACCTGTGTCTCGAAGAATCGACGCGACCGGAATTCGTACCGGGCGAAGGCGGTCTCGCCGTCCCGGAACGCGCGCGTTTGCGCGGCCCCGGTCGCAAGCACGAGGGAGACCGGAAGATGGCCAGGCAGCAAATCGAGGAATTCGTCGAGGCGCCCGGACGCGCGGACGCGGTGCGGGAGATTCGCCGCAAGATCGACAGCCTCGGCATCGAATACCTCTACTTGCAGTTCGTTTCCGTCACCGGTCGCATCTGCGGCAAGGGCATTCCGGCTCGCCACTGGGAAACCGTGTCCGAGAAGGGCTTCCAGCTGGTGTACGGCGCCACCGTAAATCTCTTCACCGACCGCAGCGGCAACTATCTGGGCTACGGTCCCGAGGCGTCCGAACTGGTCGGCATTCCCGAACCCGAGACCTTCTGCCAGTTGCCCTGGGACAAGCGCGTCGCGCGGGTGTTCTGCACCCTGTTCCGCAACCGGGAAGAGAAGGAGGACGCCGGCGCGTTCCTGACGGCGGACTGTCGCGGCAACCTGCGCCGGATCCACGAGCGATTCCAGGCGGACCACGACGGCATGCACATGCGCCACGGCACCGAGCCCGAAATGATGTGGCTCAAGCGCGACGAGAACGGAAAGCCGGCCGGCGGGTATTCGAATCCGTATTGCTACCACATCGACCAATTCGAGAGCCTGCGCCCGGTCTACATGAAGGTGATCGAATACGCCACCGCGATGGGCCTCGACATGATCCAGGGCGACCACGAGGACGCTCCGGGACAGCTGGAGCTGAACTTCACCTACGACGACGCGCTTCGCACCGCCGAC
Organism: Rhodobacterales bacterium; assembly: GCA_965221505.1. GTDB lineage: Bacteria > Pseudomonadota > Alphaproteobacteria > Rhodobacterales > CAZPXZ01 > CAZPXZ01. The sequence goes on along the minus strand of CBDCSI010000001.1, from coordinate 1,596,178 downwards.
CGGCTGACGACGTACCGCCAGCTCTGCGCGCAGGTCGCGCGGGAGTTCGACCTGATCGCCTGCTTCATGTCGAAGCCGTTCATGGGCGTCTCGGCCTCGGGCTGCCATCACAACGTCTCGTTCTGGACCGGCGGCGAGGACACGGTGCTGGATCTCGTGGCGGACCGTTCGATCGCGGACGACGAAGTCTTCACCTACCGCACCGGAGGCAGCAACCTGTTCATGCCCGAGGGCGACGATCCGCAGATGCCCGGCAAGGTAGGCCGCCAGGTGATCGGCGGCATCGTCGAGCATCTCTATGCCCTGACCGCGATCGGCTGCTCCACGGTCAACTCCTACCGGCGGCTCTGGGACACGGGCTTCTGGGCGCCGGTGTTCGCGGATTGGGGGTTCCAGAACCGCACCACCGGACTGCGCGTCTCCGCGCCCGGCCGCTTCGAGTACCGCGCGGTCGACTCCATGGTGAACCCGTATCTCATCGCTGCGGCGCTGATCCGGGCGGCGGACGACGGAATCCGGCGCGACCTGGACCCCGGCGAGCCCGAGGAGCGCAACATCTACGAGGCGATGGAAGCCGGCAAGCAGGTTCGCAAGCTGCCGATGACGCTCGGCGAGGCGCTGGACCATCTCGCCGAGGACGAGGTCGTCCGGTCCGCCATGCCGGGAGAGATGTACCGCCTGTACGACCAGTACAAGCGGGACGAATGGGAGCGGTTCAACCATACGGTGACCGAATGGGACGTCGAGACCTACCTCGACTGCCTGCCGTAGCCGACCGGATTCGCACCCGCGACGTCAGCGAGGAGATTCAGGAACATGTGCGGAATTGCCGGCGTGATTCACCGGGACGGCGCCTCCGGCGTCGGAAAAGAGATGACGGCCATGCTCCAGGCCATGAAGCACCGGGGGCCGGATTCGACCGGCTTCGGCCTGTTCGGCTCCGCCGGCGCCGCCGAGCGCACCGTCGTGCGGCTCAACCTCGCCGAGCGCGAGGACGCGGAGGGCGGCGGCTACCACATCGGGCGGCGGATGGCCGAGCGCGACCGGGAGGTCGGACGTCGCCTGGAAGAGCGGGGCGCGGAGGTCGTCGAGCGGACGGAGCCCACCCCCTACGCCCGCCGCCTGGTTCTCGCCTTCGAGGGCGACATGGGCGAGCTGGCCGCCTATCTGGAGGACGTCGAGGGCGTCGAGATCCTCTCCTTCGGACGATCGCTCGAATTGGTCAAGGATCTCGGCGACGCGACCGAGGTCGCGAGCGCCTACGACTTGCCGGCGTTCGAGGGCACCCACGCCATCGGGCACACGCGGATGGCCACCGAATCCGACGTCGACATCCGCTCGGCGCATCCCTACTGGGCGTTTCCGTACAGCGACATCTGCGTGGTGCATAACGGCCAGCTGACCAATTACTGGTCGAAGCGGCGCGAGATGGAACGGCTGGGACACCGTTTCGTCTCCAGTTGCGACTCGGAACTCCTGGCGGTCTACACCGCGCACAACCTCTCGAGGGGCGTATCGCTGCAGGAATCGCTCGAGAGGTCGATCCGGGAAATCGACGGCGTGTTCACCTATCTGGTCGCGACCCGGGACGAGCTGGGAATGGCGAAGGACACCATGGCGGCCAAGCCGCTGGTTCTCTACGAGAGCGACTCCCTGATCGCCCTCGCATCGGAGGAGGTGTCGATACGCGCGATCCTGCCGCAGGAGATCGACACGTGGGACCCATACGACGAGGAGGTGCGGGTATGGCAGGCTTGAGCGAGGAACGCTCCTACGAAATGGGGCTGCATACCGAGCGGCTCGCCGGACGCTCGCTGGAGACCTTCTTCGACCCGGAGGAGGAGGAGAACTTCCTCTATCCGTGGGCGTTCGAGGTCGACCCGGAGAAGTCGCGGGAGATCGACGCGGCCGATCTCGACTCGTCGGAGATCAACCGCCGCATTCGCGCGGCCATGGAGGCGGGTTGCGGAACCGTCCGCGTCCTGAACCCGGGCGCCAAACACTCTCTCGGGGTGGGAATCCTGAACCGGCTGGAACTCCTCTTCGAGGGGTCGCTGGGATATTTCGGCGTCGGACTGATCGACGGGCCCAACGTTCGCGTCCGGGGGCGGGTCGGCTGGTCCTGCGGCGAGAACATGATGTCGGGAACCGTGGTCGTGGAGAAGAACGCCGGCTCGACCTTCGGGGCGGCGATCCGGGGCGGCGACCTGGTGTGCATGGGATCGGTCGGCTCCCGGACCGGCATCGACATGAAGGGCGGAACGATCCTCACCGGCGGCGACACCGGCCCCTATTCCGGTTTCATGATGCAGCGCGGCCGCATGGTGATCTGCGGCGACGCCGGCAAGAATCTCGGCGACTCCATGTACGACGGCGTCATCTTCGTCGGCGGCCGCATCCAGTCCCTCGGAGTGGACGCCGTGGAGGGAGAGACGACCGAAACCGACCGTTCGTGGCTCGCCCGCAAGCTGGACGCCTACGGCCTGCTCGAGGGTCGAGACGTCGACGGCTTCCGGAAGATCGTCTCCGGGAAGCAATTGTGGAATTACGACAACCTCGAGCCCACCGAGAAGAAGATCGTTCTCTAGGCAACGCAAGGGGGACCAGAATCATGCCGCAGGACCGCAAGGCCGGACGAGGCGCCGGCGTACTCGGCCGGAGTTCCATCTTCACGCCGGAGGTCATCGACGACATCCACGTCAAGGCCGAACTCGGCCGCTACCGCATGCGCGGCTTCTCGTTGTTCAAGAAGATCCCGCACTGGGACGACCTCACCTTCCTGCCGGGAACGCTCACCCGTTTCGTCATCGAGGGTTACCGCGAGAAGTGCGACACGAAGACGGTGATCGGGCCGAAGGCGAAGCGGCCGCTCGAACTCGACATCCCGATCTACGTCACGGGCATGTCCTTCGGCGCGCTTTCCTTCGAGGCGAAGACGGCGCTCGCGCGCGGGGCCACCATGGCCGGCACGGCCACCTGTTCAGGCGAAGGCGGGATGATTCCCGACGAGCGGCGCTACTCGTCCAAGTGGCTCTACCAGTGCATCCAGTCGCGTTACGGCTTCAACCCGCATCATCTGCGCCTCGCGGACGCCTGCGAGTTCTTCATCGGTCAGGGCTGCAAGGTCGGACTGGGCGGCCACCTGATGGGCCAGAAGGTCACCGACCAGGTCGCGGAGATGCGCTCCCTGCCCGCCGGGATCGACCAGCGCTCGCCGGCCCGCCATCCCGACTGGCTCGGCCCCGACGACCTGGCGCTGAAGATCGACGAGATTCGGGAGGCTACGGACGGACAGATCCCAATCCAGCTGAAGCTCGGCGCGGCGCGCGTCTACGACGACGTGCGCATGGCGGTGAAATGCGGCCCGGACTCGATCTACATCGATTCCATGGAGGGAAGCACCGGCGCCGGACCGCACCTCGCCACGGAGGATACGGGCATTCCGGGCATCGCCGCGGTCCGACAGGCGCGCCGCGCGATCGACGACCTCGGCAAGCGCGGCGAGATCTCGCTGATCTTCGCCGGCGGCATCCGCAACGGCGCCGACGTGGCCAAGGCCCTGGCGCTGGGCGCGGACGGCGTGGCCATCGGCCACTCCGCGATGATGGCGCTGAACTGCAACAAGGACATTCCGGAAGCCGACTACATGGCCGAAATGGGCGTCGAGGCGGGCTCCTGCTATCACTGCCACACCGGCCGCTGCCCGGTGGGCGTCGCCACCCAGGATCCGGAGCTGCGCAAGCGCCTGGACCCGGACGCCGCCGCCGAGCGGGTCTACAACTTCCTGCACTGCCTGACCATCGAGTGCCAGATGTTCGCCCGCGCCTGCGGCAAGACCGACGTGCACAGCCTGGAGCCCGAGGATCTGGCGGCGCTGACCATGGAAGCGTCGGCGATGGCCGGAGTGCCCCTCGCCGGCACGGAGATGACCGTCGGAGTTGACGATTACCACCACCTATGACACCGTAGGCGGTCGGATCGAATTACGTTGCGAGTATGGCGCTGACAAGGTTTGGAGAACGGAAAAATGTCGGAAACCGGCTACAAGGGCGCCGAAATCGACGAAATCGACCATTTTCTGAAGGGAGGTGGGATCGATTCCGAGCGCGAGAAAGAGATCGGACAGCATATCGGCTACCGGTACGACGTGAATCTCGTACCGGATTACGACCGGATGACCCCGTTCCTGAAGGAATACGTCGACCGGATGGGCTGGAAGGACCTCAACTGGCTCGAGGACGTACATATGGGCTACGAAGAGGGTCACGCGGCCGTCTTCGACCGCAACGTCAACGGGTGGGTCCGGGTTCCCGACCACATCGAGTTGCCCGACAACCAGCAGGACCGGGACATGATCGCGCGCGAATTGCTGGTCAAGTTCCAGATGTCGCCGCACCACCCGCTGGTGCAGCTCCGGGAGGCGTACCGGAAGTTCTGAGCGCGCCCGAAGGAACCGAGAGGAGTTCGAGCGGCATGCCGAGTTCGGACGGCAGGCCCCGGGCGCCGGACGGAGCCGCCGAGTCCCTCCGGTCGGAGTTCCTGCGCTGGCAGTGCCTTCTCCGCCAGTATTCCGCCCGCTTTCGGGACGCCCGCCCGAGTCCGGGGATGACGCCGGAGCTGGTCCTCGAAGCCGGCGCCCGGCCGGCGGGGCGGCTGATCGTGCTTCTGAACCGCGATCCCGCTCACGCGGCGCATCCGGAATTCCGCCACCTTCACCGGCGGACCCGGGACCCGCGCGAGCGGCGCGACGCGGTCGTCCGGCTGCTCGCGGCGACGCACTACCAACGGCCGGAGCGCTTCCTCGATTGCCTGAGCGCGGTCGTCGCCCCGGATTCGCCGCTCGCCGACGCCGCGATCCGCTCCGGTCGGTGCGTCCTCCGCTTTCGCGAACACGGCCGGCGGTTTTCGCTGGCCTGCCGGTCGGCGCTCGCCGGCCGGGAGCATCCCGTGCGGGAGGAGAGCGTCTGGTTCGCCCGGCTGTTCAACCCCGCCCTCCCGGCCGGCTGCCGGGTTCTCGCCTTTCAGCCGGACTGGCGCCGGAGTCGGGTCGGGTGACCGCGCCCGGCCGCACTTCCCGCCCTTTCCCGGGCCGCGCCGGAGGCGCCGGCCCCCGAACGCCGCACGCGCAAGCCCCGAACGGGCGATGCGAGCGGCTGCCCCAGATTCGCCCGGCGCAACGGCGCCGCCGCGAAGCCGCCGCCGGCCCCTTGCACCGAGCCGAAGCGGCATGCGCAATCAATCCAGGAGGATAATCGATGGATACCGACATTGGTGCGCTAACGGTCATATTCACGGAGTTCTACTACTGGGTGACCATACCTCTCATGTTCCTGATTCACGTCGGGTTCTGCATGTACGAGGTCGGGGCGTCCCGCTACAAGAACAGGATGCATACCCTGCTCAAGAACACCATGCTGATTCCGCTGGTCACCATCACCTTCTTCTTCTTCGGCTGGTGGATCTACTTCGCGTTTCCGAACGGTCCGTTCATCACCGGCGGGCTGAATTCGGCGCCGAACGCCGTTCCGTGGTCCGAACTGATGGGCACGCATCTCGGAGGGGCGCCGGAGACCGGAACCACCACCGCCGACGACAACGCCTTCTGGGCGCGCATCAACGGCGTGTTCTGGGCCGCGTTCCTGCTGTTCTCCTGGACCGCGGCGTCCATCGTTTCGGGCTCCGTCATCGAGCGGATCCGGCCCGGCGCGTTCTGGATCATCGCCGTGCTCGTAGGCTCCGTCGCCTGGATCGTCGACGCCGCATGGGGCTGGCACCCGGAAGGCTGGATGGTCACGCAGCTCGGCTATCACGACGCCTACGCGTCCGGCGTCATCCACGCCATCGCCGGCGGCGCCGCGCTGGGGGTGCTGATCCCGCTCGGAGCGCGGATCGGCAAATTCGCCCCGGACGGCACCCCGCGCAACATCGACCCCCACAACAAGTGGCTGGTGACCATCGGACTGTTCCTGATCTACACCGGCTTCTGGGGCTTCTACGTGGCGTGCAACGTGCCGTTCATCGGCGCCGAAGACATCGGCTCTTCGGGCGGATACACCGCGACGACCATCTATCTGACCCCGACGACCCTGTCGGCGATCGTGTTCAACTTCCTCATGTCGCTGTCCGGCGGTCTGATCGTCGGCTACGTCGTGTCGCGCGGCGACGCCTTCTGGACGTATTCGGCCGGTCTCGCCGGCATCATCACGGCCTCGGCCGGGAACGATCTCTATCATCCCATCCAGGCCATGCTGATCGGCGGCGTGGGCGCCTGGGCCGCGTACAAGCTCCACTTCTGGGTCGAGCGGCGTTTCAAGATCGACGACGTCGTCGGCGCGGTGGCCGTGCACGGCTACGCCGGATTCATCGGCCTCGTGATCTGCGGCTTCGTCCTGTGGGGTCATCCTGCGACGGCCGGCTACCACGCGGACGTCGCCGTCATCACGCCTTGGGGCCAGTTCGTCGGCGCCGTGATCATGTTCGGCGTGCTCGGGTTCCTCCCGGCATACTTCGTGGCCAACGTTCTCAAGTCCCTGGGCAAGCTTCGCGTGCCCGAAGTGGCCGAGATCGCGGGGCTGGATCTCTCGTCGATGGAGCGGGAGGCGAACGACGCGAAGGAAGTCCGCGAGGCGACGGAAGCCGAAGCCCGCCGGCTCGGCCTTCTCTGACGGCGGCTAATTAGGAGAACGACCATGTCAACGACGATCGTCGACACCTGGGCGACGGACATTTCCGCGCTCGGCCCGATCTATCCCTTCGTCGGCGGAGAAGTCCTCTTCTGGATCCTGGGACTGATCTTCTGGATCGGGTTCCATGTCCTGCAATTGCGCCATGAGGAGGAGGAACTGGCCGAGGACGCGGAGGCCGCGTCACACCCGGAGACGCTCCGCAAGGCGCTCGACAACGCCTGAAGACCATGCGGCCGCCCGTCCGAAGGGCGGGCGGTCGCCCCGGTCGCTGCCAAGGGGATCGAACGACCCCGCCGCCTCGTAGCCGGCCGGACCGGCGGCCGGCGGGCGAATGCGCAGCGCGCCGTTCGGGGCGCACGCGGCGTAGCTCTTCACTCCCGTTCCGCGATCTGGCTCGACGCCTCACGGGAGCGCCCCCGTTCGCCCGACCGACGGACGGGATCCGGCAACGGAGGGCGCGCGACTTGCGACGCCGGGACGCAAGCTGTAGCATCCCGGGTCGTCCCGGCGTGAACCAATTGTGAACCAACGACACCGCGCCGGACGCGGTTCCGCCGACCGGGACCAGAGGAGGAGCCATGAACAAGAGGGTCGCCGTCATCGGGGCGGGACCGTGCGGACTCGGCCAGGTCAGCGCGTTCGCCGCGGACGCCGCCGCAGGTCGCCCCGTGCCCGATCTGGTCGTCTACGAGCGTCAACCGAACTGGGGCGGTCTCTGGAACTACACCTGGCGCACCGGCACCGGCCCCTACGGCGAACCGGTGCACAGCAGCATGTATCGCTATCTCTGGTCCAACGGGCCCAAGGAGTGTCTCGAGTTCGCCGACTATTCCTTCGAAGAGCATTTCGGCAAACCCATCCCGTCCTTTCCCCCGCGCGAGGTTCTGGCGGACTACGTCCGCACCCGAGCCGAAAAGACCGGTCTGCGCGACCGCGTGCGGTTCGACACGGAGGTGAGGCAGGTCCGGTGGGACGCGGAAGACCGCAAGTTCGAGGTCTCGGCGGATCGCATGGCCGACGGCACTTCCAGCACGGACCGGTTCGATCACGTGATCGTCGCCACCGGCCATTTCTCGGTTCCCAACGTCCCCGAATTCGAGGGCGTGGACCGGTTTCCCGGCCGGGTGATGCACGCGCACGACTTTCGCGACGCGGCGCAATTCGCCGGACAGGACGTGCTCGTCGTCGGCGCGAGCTATTCGGCCGAGGACATCGGCCTGCAGTGCCACAAATACGGAGCCCGGTCCGTCACCATGTCCTACCGGACCGCGGCGATGGGCTTCCGCTGGCCCGATTCGATGGAAGAGCGCCCGCTCCTGCTCGGATTCGACGGCGGAACCGCCCGCTTCGCCGACGGCAGCTCGCGCGACGTCGACGCGCTCATCCTGTGCACCGGCTATCTGCACCACTTCCCGTTCCTGGAGGACTCGCTCCGGCTCAAGACCGGCAACCGCCTCTATCCGCCGGGGCTGTACAAGGGCGTCGCCTTCGAGGACAATCCGGCGCTGTTCTATCTCGGCATGCAGGACCAGTATTACACCTTCACCATGTTCGACGCCCAGGCCTGGGTCGCCCGGGACATGATCGCGGGCCGGATCGCCCTGCCGCCGGAGGACGAGGTCGCGCGCGACATCGCGGCATGGGTCGAGCGCGAGGTCGCGCTCGAGGATCCGTTCCAGGAGATCGACTTCCAGGCCGACTACATGCGGGACCTGCTCTCCATGTCCGACTATCCGTCCTTCGATCTGGACCTGACCGTCGAGATTTTCCGGGAGTGGGAGCACCACAAGGACGAGAACATCCTGACCTATCGGGACAAGGCGTTCCGTTCGCCCTGCACCGGCAACATGGCGCCGCTGCATTCGGAGCCGTGGCTTCAGGCGACGGACGACTCCCTGGAGAACTACGTCCGCTAGCGGAACCTCCGCCGGACGCGGCTGGCGAGCGAGGGCATGCTTACGGAGACGTCCTGGATTCGACCGACCCGGGCCGGCGGCGTGGCGGTTCCGGGCCTGCCGCTCGTCGCGGCCGGCGTCGAGCGCCACCCGATTCCGGGAGGCGGATCCCGCACGGTGGAGATCGAAGCCGGCGACGAGATCGCGATCGAGGACAGGGCCGGCCTGCAGCCCTGCGAGGTCGCGTTCCTCGACCGGCGGGGACGCCCGGCGCTCGAAGCCCTCGGGCTGCGAAGCGACCCCGGAGCGGACGCCGTCGCCCGCCTCCTGCACCGGGACGATTCCTCCGCCCGGCAGGTTCTCGAGCGGCTCCGCCGCGCCGGAGCCGACGTCGCGACCGCCGGAGCCGCGCTCCTGTTTCGCGAGGGGTCCCGCCCCGGAGAGACGTGGCGCGGAACCGCGAGCGACGCGGGCGTCCTGATCGTCGCCGCGCCGGGCGGGCGGATGGAGCCGGACGGGAGCGACCCGCCCTCCGAGATCGCGCTCTACGTCCGGCGCGCCCGGCCCGCCGACGACGCGCGACGGCGTCCCCCGCCCCCGCTGGCGGAGCCGCTCCTCGACTTCAACCTGGAACCCGGCAGCGCTCGGGCATATGAGGTTCGCAAGGGACAATACGTCCAGATTCTCGACGTGCAGGGCCGGGAATGCTCCGACTTTCAGGCCTGGGACCTCCGTTCCCTCGACCGGGGCGCGGTTCGGGACATCGACCCCACCAGCACCCGCACGATGACCGGCCTGGCCTATCCGGGGCCGGGGCTGCATTCCAAATACTTCTCCGTCGACCTCGCGCCGCTCCTGGAGATCGTCCGGGACACCGTCGGCCGGCACGACTCCTTCAATCTGGCCTGCACCGCCCGATACTACGAGGATCTCGGCTATCCCGGACACGCGAATTGCTCGGACAACCTGAACCGCGAGGCGTCGCAATACGGCGACGGCGAGAAAGAGGGCTGGCCGGCGATCAATTTCTTCTACAACACCATGCTGGACTCGCGGAACGGCTTCGGCATGGACGATCCCTGGAGCCGGCCTGGCGACTACGTTCTCCTTCGCGCGCTGACCGATCTGGTGTGCTTCTCGACCGCCTGTCCCAGCGACGTCGACGCGGCCAACGCCTGGAACCCGACGGACATCCAGGTGCGCGTCTATCCGGAGAGGGAGTCGTTCTCCCGCGCCGTGGCCCGGCGCCCCACGCCCGAATCGGAGCCGGCGATGACCCAGGAGACCGCATTTCACCAGCGCATGTCCGCCCTTACCCGGAACTTCGGCGAATACGGCGGCTACTGGCTTCCGTCCGACTTCACCGGGCGCGGCGCGGTCGAGGAATACTGGTCCGTCCGAACCCGGGCCGGCCTCACGGACCTGTCGCCGCTGCGCAAGTTCGAGGTTCTCGGCCCCGACGCCGAGCGACTCCTGCAGACCTGCCTGACCCGAAACGTCCGGCGGCTCACGGTCGGAAAGGCGGTCTACAGCGCCATGTGCTACGAGCACGGCGGCATGGTCGACGACGGGACGCTCTACCGGCTCGGCGAGAACAACTATCGCTGGATCGGCGGTTCCGACGTCTCCGGCCTCTGGCTGCAGGAGCAGGCGGAAGCGCGAGAGCTGGACGTATGGGTCAAGCCCTCCACCGACCAGCTTCACAATCTGGCCCTGCAGGGACCGCTGAGCCGCGCGATTCTCGCCCCGGCGATCTGGACCCCTCCCGTTCGGCCCTCGGTCGCGGAACTGCGACGGTTCGCCTTCACCGTCGGGCGGATCGGCGGCTGGGACGGCGTGCCCGTCGTGGTCTCGCGCACCGGCTACTCGGGCGAGCTCGGCTACGAGATTTTCTGTCATCCCGACGACGGCAACGCGGTCTTCGACGCGCTTTGGGAAGCCGGCGAGCCGAGGGGCATGTCCCCGTTCGGACTCGATGCGCTCGACATGCTGCGGATCGAGGCCGGCCTGGCGTTCGCCGGCCAGGAGTTCGACGACCAGACCGATCCTTTCGAGGCGGGCATCGGGTTTACCGTGGCGATCGGGAGCGAGGACGAACCGTTCGTCGGACGCGAGGCGCTGGAGCGGCGCAAGGCCAGCCCGCAGCGCCGCCTGGTCGGGCTGGATCTGGAAGGAAGCCAGGTTCCTGGATGCGGCGACGGGATCCATTCGGGACGCGCCCGGGTCGGACAGGTGACTTCGGCCGTCCGATCGCCCACGCTCGGGCGCGTCATCGCGCTCGCCAGCGTCGACGTGACCCATTCTTCGCCGGGAAGCCGCCTGGAGGTCGGCAAGCTCGACGGCCTGCAGAAGCGAATTCCGGCGACGGTCGTTCCCTTCCCCCATTACGACCCGCAAAAGACCCGCGTCCGGAGCTGATCCCGTCCCGCCTCCCGCGCGCGCCGGCGGGGTGGCGAACGGCGGCGGATTGGTCTAAACGAGCCGAATGGGCGGGACGCGGCGCCTTGCGGCACGCTTCGGGCCTGCGAGTCGCCCAAGGATGTCCCTCCGGTCGGCAAGAGGTGGAACGAGTGGCCAGGATTCCGTTCGCTCGCGACGTTTCGATACGCGGCGCGCCCCTCGGCCGCGGCGAATTCGTGGTCCTGAGCGCCCTCCTCCTCTCCTCGGTGGCGCTGGCCACGGACATCGTGCTCCCGGCGATGCCCGCGTTCCGCGACGAATTCTCGCTGCCGGATCCGAATCGCGCCCAATTCGTGATTTCGAGCCTCTTCGTCGGTCTCGGGATCGGACAGCTCGTGGCCGGGCCGCTGTCCGACCGCGTGGGCCGCCGTCCGGCGATCGTCGGCGGCCTGGCGATCTATCTCGCCGGCTGCCTCATTTCCGCCTATGCGACCAGTTTCGAGACGCTGCTCGTCGGGCGCATGCTGCAGGGCGTCGGAATCTCGGGGCCGCGCGTGGTCACGGTGGCGCTGATCCGGGATCAGTACGCCGGCGTGCAGATGGCCCGGATCATGTCCTTCGTGATGGCGACCTTCATTCTCGTACCCGCGGTCGCGCCGGCGCTCGGGCAGGGCATCGAATGGGCGGCCGGATGGCGCGCCGTCTTCCTCTTCACGCTGGCGGTGGGCGCGGTGTCGCTCTTGTGGTTCCAGCTTCGCCAGCCGGAGACCCTGCTCCCGGAACGGCAGCGTCCCTTCACGCTCGGCGCCATCCTCCGGGGAATCGGCGAACTGTTCCGGATTCGCACGGCCGTCGGCTACACGCTGGCGCTCGGCTTCTCCTTCTCGCCGTTCATCGCCTATCTGTCCGTCGCACAGCAGGTCTTCCAGGACACCTACGACACCGGTAACCTCTTCCCGCTCTATTTCGGGCTGCTGGCGCTGAGCTTCGGAGCCGTGTCCCTCGTCAACAACCGGCTTCTGGCCTGGCGGGGGATGGCGCACATCTCCCATGGCGCGTCGCTCTTCATCACGGTCAGCGCGGGTCTCACCTGGATCGCCGCGCTGGCCCTGGGCGGACACCCTCCGCTCTGGCTGTTCCTGACCGGAATGCTCCTGATCTTCGTCGGAGTGGGGGCGCTATGGGGCAACCTCAACGCGTTGGCGATGGAACCTCTCGGGCACATGGCCGGCATCGGCGCCGCTGCGGTCGCGTTCCTCTCCAGCGTGATCTCGATCGGCCTCGGCTCCCTGGTGGGACAGGCGTACGACGGATCGCCGGCGCTGCTCTTCCTCGCCTTCGCGCTGTTCGGCGCGTTGACCTCGGTCGCCATGCTGGGCGCGCAAGGCGGCGGACGGCGCGGCTAATGCCGGCCCCTTCCGCCGTGACGGTGTTCGAGCGGCCCGAAGAGCTCGGCGGAGCGGGCGCGGTGATCGGGATCGACCCGGGCTCGAAGCGCGTCGGCGTCGCCGTCTCCGATCCCGAACGCCGGGTCGCCTCGCCCATCGGCTTCCTTCGCCGGAAGTCGCTCAAGGCCCTGGTCGACGCGCTCCGCCCGATCGCCCGTTCCCGGCGCGCCGGCGCGATCGTCGTCGGGCTTCCGCGACGGCTCTCTGGGGACGACGGACCCGAAGCGCAGTCGGCGCGTGCGCTGGCCCGCAACCTGTCGCGGGAGCTGGCCCTTCCCGTCGCGCTCTGGGACGAGCGGCTCTCGACCGCCGCGGCGGAACGGGCGCTCCTCGAAGACGACGTCAGCCGACGGCGGCGCGGCAAGCTCGTCGACGGCGTGGCCGCCGCCTACATCCTCCAGGGCGCACTGGACCGAATGGCGTATGCCGAGAAGTGGACTCCGCCGTGAGCGACGTGCGCGAGCCCCCCGTGTGGAAGCGCGACGAGCCGGATTCGCCGTGTCTCAACGTCTGCGTGCAGCATCCTGGCGCGGGCATCTGCATCGGCTGTTTCCGGACCCCGCGGGAGGTGGCCGGCTGGGCGCGTCTCACGCGCGAGGAGCGGCTCCGGATCCGGTCCGAACTGCCCGAGCGGGAGGCGCTCCTGACCCAGGCGGGCTCGCGCCCCTCCCGGCTGAGGAAAATGCGGCGAAGGGCCCGATCGGGGAAGCCGGGCCCGGAAGCCGCCGGCTGAGGCGGCAGCGCGCCCGTTACGGATCGTCCAGCCATCGTCGGGGAAGGTCGGCGCCGGTCATCGCCGGCCGAAAATACGCCACGGCGCGCGGCGCCGCGCCGTCGGGCGCACCCCAGGGCGCCACGCCGTGCAGCGCGAGACGGTGCAGGAGATAGGCTTCGCCCGGACCCGCCGCGACCGAAACCCGCCGGCAGGCGCGAAAGCACGCGCGGCGGGCTGCGACGTAGGCCTCCGTGCAGTCGATCCGCGTCCAGCGTCCTGGCTCCGCTCCTGCGAAGCGCTCCCGCAGCGCAGCCCGAAACACCTCGTGGCTGCCCTCCCATACCGAAAGCGGCGAAGCGGCCGCATCCGTCTCCGCCAGCGGAAGGCCGAGGACGAAGGCGTGACATTCCGAGAGTCGCCGTCGCCGCCCCGGCATGATCCGCTCGAAGCCGTCCACATGGGCCGCATGGCGCCGGATGCGGTAACCGAAGGCCGCGTCGCTCTCCTCGCGTTCCTGCCGCGGATAGCCGGGATAGACGACGGAGACCTGGGCCCGGTCCAGCGGCGGCAGGCCGATTCGGCGCCGCAGGAACCGAAGCGCCTCGCCCTCCAGCGCCGGAACCCCCGCAGCCGGAACGGCGCCTTCGGCGTCGTTGTCCAGGGCATGGACGCCGGCGAACCAGGTGCCGTCGCAGCGCAGCCACCGGCGCCGCAACGCCTCGTCCTCGACCGTCGCCAGGGCGCGAGCCCGCACGGCCGACGCCCAGCGCCGCAGCGACGAATCCTGCGGGAAGAGGATCCAGCCCCGCTCGAGGAATTCGGCGAGACGGCCTCGCTCGCGGCCCTCCGGCGATTCGTCGCTCATCCGCGCCGGGGCGGCAGACGCTCGTCCCGCAGCTGGCGCCATACCTCTCCCGCCCGTTCGACGGCGAGCATTTCCCGCTCCAGGTCCTCGTCGATCCTGACCCCGTCGGCGTCCGTTCTGCGCCGCAGCGCCTCCCGCCGCCCGCCGGGAAGCCGCACGCCCCCGAGCGCCTCGACGCGGTCCCGGAGATCGCGCGCGCGGCCCGCCGCCGCGCCGCCGAAACCCTCCGGGTCCATGACCAGCAAGAGCTGTCCCGTGCCGGGCGGGCTTCCGTCGGCGGTGAAGAAGGAACCCGCCTCCCAGCCGAATCGCGCCCCGACGAGGCCCGCCGCGAGAAACTCGACCGCCAGCGCCAGCGCCGTGCCCTTGGCGTCGCCGATCGGCAGCATGGCGCCCTCCAACGCTTCCGCCGGATCGGTCGTCGCCTCGCCCTTCCGGTCCAGCGCGACGCCCTCCGGAATGCGCTCGCCCCGCTGGCGCGCCGCCATCACCTTGCCGCGGGCGACCTTCGACAGCGAGAGGTCGACGACCAGCGGCAGCCCGCCTTCGACCGGCGTCGCGAACGCGATCGGATTGGTGCCGTAGAGCGGAGTGCCGGACCCCCAGGGCGCGATCGCGGCCGGCGTGTTGGCGAGGATCAGCGACACGCAACCGGCATCGGCCAGTCGCTCGGCCGCGAGGCCCAGGGCGCCGGCATGGTGGGAGCGCCCGATCGCGCAGACGGCCGCGCCGGTTTCGCGCACGACCCCCGGCATCGTCTCCACCGCGAGGTCGAGCGCGGGATAGGCAAAGCCGTGGCCGGCGTCGATCGCGACCGCGGCCGGGCGCGGGCGGGTCAGGACCGGGACCGCACGTCCGTCGACCTTGCCGGCGACGAGCTGGGCCGCGTAGGTCGGAAGCCGCCGGAGACCGTGTCCCGACTGGCCGATCCGCTCCGCCTCGACCATGGCCGAGGCCACGCTCCCGGCGCTCGCCTCGGCGGCGCCGCAGGCCCGGAACACGCGGGCCAGCAGCGCTCGCGCCTCGTCCGGCGGCAGCCGGGACATGCGCACGCCCGCCGCGACCGCCCGACGGAAGGGCCTTCAGGCGCTCCGGTAGAGCTTGGTCATCACGAACTCGCGATGGCCGAGAATCTCGGCCGAGGTCAGCCTTCCGTTGGCGGTCTCGACGATCCGCGCGATCAGCGCCTCGCCCGCCTCGTCGATCGTCATCTCCCGCCGGAGGATTCCCGAGACGTCGAGATCGATGTGCTCGCCCATGGTTCGGACCGTTCGCGGATTGCCGGTGATCTTGATCACGGGAACGATCGGGTTGCCGACCACGTTGCCCTGCCCGGTCGGAAAGGTATGCAACACGTAGCCGGCCGCCGCCATGAGGGTGACGCATTCGGCCGCAGCGGAAGACGTGTCCATGAAATACAGTCCCGGGCCCCGGGACGGCGCCTCGGCCGGCCCGAGCGCGTCCACGTAGCGCGAGCTGCGGCCGATCTTCTCCAGATTTCCGAGCGCCTTCTCCTCGATGGTCGTCAACCCGCCGAGGATGTTGCCCTTGGTCGGCTGGCTGTCGGACAGGTCCGAGGTCTTGTGGGCCTCGATCACGTCGTCCTGATAGGCCTGCCAGATCGCCATGAACTTCTCCGCCGCCTCGCTCGTGGCGGCCCGCTCGCGGCACAGGTGCTCGGCGCCGGTGATCTCCGAGGTCTCGCCGAAGCATCCGGTGACGCCGCGGGGCAGGAGCTTGTCGTACATGTTGCCGACCGTCGGACAGGACGCGAGTCCCGTCGTGGTGTCGGACTCGCCGCACTTGGTCGAGATCCAGAGGTCGGACAGGCTGCACGCCTCGCGCGGCGCGGCCGTCGCCTCGTGAACGAATTCCTTGGCGGCCCTCGCGGCCGCGGCCACGGTCGCGATGTCGCCGTTCTGTTCGATCGAGAACCCGGCCACCGGTTTGCCGGTCTCGCGAATGCCCTCGACCACCACGCGGGTCCATTCCGGCTCGATGCCGATCACCACCGCGGCCGCCACGTTCGGATTGGCGCCGGTGCCGATCATCGTTCGGAAATGCAGCTCGAGATCCTCGCCGAATTGGAGACGCCCGTAGGCGTGCGGCAGCGCCAGGGTTCCCGAAATGATCCGGGCGACGCCCTCCGCGGCCGCGTTCGAGATGTCGTCCACCGGCAGCACGATCACGTGATTGCGCACCCCGACCCGGCCGTCGGGCCGGCGCCAGGCGAGAATTTCGTCTCTGTCGGACATGATCGCTCCTTACCAGCGCTTGGTCTTGAGGTTGTGGACGTGCACGTGCCCGCCGCGACCCACGGCGTCGACCATGCGGCCGATGTCCTGCCCGTATTTGATCGCGGTGTCGCCGTCCGCGAGATCGCGCAGGGCGACCTTGTGCCCGATCGGGACCGGGTCCAGCGAGCGGATGCGGAATTCCGAATTGTCTTCCGTGACCACCGCCAGCAGGTCGTCGCCGGCCGACACGCCTTCCACCACCACGACGCCGACGTTGTCCGCCCGGTCGTGCACCAGGAGTTGAGGGATTGCCAAGACTTCCTCCATGACTGCCAGTTCGGGCCGCTACGCGACCGGGCGGCGCGGCGCCCCCGTCGGCCTCCCGCCCGCTACGCGAACGCCCTCCGCAGGCGACCGCATCGCCGTTCCCGCTCTTGTACGGGCTGGCCGCGCCCGTGTCCACCGCAGGCGCGCCGCGCGCCGCGCGCGCAGAGCGGAGGCGCGGAAGCCTGCGTACGGGTTCGACTTCGCGGATCCCGGCAGACCCGGTCCGCGCCCGGCCGCTCGCGCGACTGGCCGCATTCGGTTGTTTGACGCAATGTCGCCAAATACTATTCTGCGAAACCGAACCTCGCGCCGTCGCCCGTCCCGCAAACGGGCGCCGAAGGCGAACGGTCTCAGACGTCGGGAGAAGCCATGCAACGAGACGCAGCTTTGTCAGCCGCGGAATTGGGCCGCCGCGTCGCCGCGGGAGCGGACCCCGTCGAAATCGCGGAATCGACCCTCGAGCGGATCCGGTCGCACGGAGGAAACGCCTTCGTCGCCCCGCTGGCCGAGCGGGCCCTCGGGGAAGCGGAAGCCTGCCGCCGGCGCCAGCGGGAGGGACGGCTCGCCGGCCCCCTCGACGGCGTACCGCTGGCCTGGAAGGACCTCGTCGACCTGAAGGGCAGCGTCACGACCTGCGCCTCGCGCACGCGGCTGGAGGCGCCGCCGGCGGAGGAGGACGCGGTCGCCGCCGCCCATGCCGCGCGAGCGGGACTGGTCAGCGTCGGCAAGACCAACCTCACCGAATTCGCCTTTTCCGGCATCGGCCTCAATCCGCACTGGGGCACGCCCCGGAATCCGTTCGGCGCGGATTGCCCGCGCATTCCCGGTGGGTCCTCGTCCGGATCCGCCGTCGCGGTCGCCGCCGGCGTCGTTCCGGCGGCGGTCGGAACGGACACCGGGGGCTCGGTGCGGATCCCGGCCTGTTTCAACGGCCTCGCGGGTCTGAAGACCTCGGAAGGCCGGATCAGCCTCAAGGGAGTCGCGCCGCTCGCGCCGAGCTTCGATACCGTCGGGCCGATCTGCCGGACGACGGAGGATTGCGCTCTCCTCGACGCGGCGCTGCGCGGAGCGCCGGCCGCCGCCCCCGAGCCCGCTCCCGCGTCCGCGATCTCGGTTCTCGCGCCGCGCCGCGACGACCTCCCGCCCTTGGAAGACGCCGTGGCGGACAATTTCGAGGCTGCCCTGGCCGCGTTGCGGGACGCCGGCGTCGACGTCCGGCGGGAACGGCCCGCGTTCGTCGACGCGTATGCCGACTCCTACCCGTTTCACTCGCGGCTCACCGCCCTGGAAGCCTACGGAACCTGGCGCCATGTGCTGAACGGCCCGCTGGCGGACCGGATGGACGCGCGGGTGCGCGACCGGATGAAGACCGGACTCGACCTTCTGCCCGAGCTCGACGGAGTGCGAGCTCGACGGAGGCGGGACATCCGGCAGTTCGTCGGCGAGTTGGGCAACCGGGTTCTGGTCACCCCGACCGTCGGCCACGTAGCGCCGCCCGTCGGGCCGCTGGAGGAGGACCCGGAAGCGCATCGGGAAGTCAACCTGCGTACCCTTCGCCTCACCATGCCCGGCAACTGGTTCCGTTGCTGCGGCCTCACCTTGCCGAGCGGAACCGACCCGCTCGGCATGCCCACGGGAATCCTGCTGACGCTCCCCTGGGGCTACGACGACCGGCTCCTGGCGGTCGGGCGCACGGTCGAGGCAGCCGTCCGGGCGGGCGCCGCGTTCGACGAGGGAGGAACGGCGCGATGAAGTCCGTGCTGGACGCACAGATCCGAAAGGCGAATCTCGCCCGTCCGCTCGAGATCACCTGGGCCGACGGAGAGACCCGGCTCTACGGCGAGCCGTCGGAAGACGGTCCCCCGCCCCGACTCCGGTTCCGGAGCGCCCGCGCCGAGCGCGCCCTGATCGTCAATCCGGAGCTGCGCTTCGGGGAGCTCTTCATGGACGAGGAGATCGTCGTCGAGCGGGGCTCCGTCTTCGACGTCCTGATGGCTATCCAGAGTTCGAGCCGCGAGTTTCGGCCGAGCGCGCTCGGCCGGGCCGTCGGCGGTCTGCGCCGCTGGACGAGGCGCCTCCATCAGCATAACCGCCGCGCGTCCGCCCGGTCGAACGTGAAGCACCACTACGACCTCGATTCCGGCCTCTACGAGCTGTTCCTGGATTCCGACCGGCAGTATTCCTGCGCCTATTTCGAGTCGGAGGAGGCGACGCTCGAGGAGGCGCAACTCGCCAAGAAGCGGCATATCGCGGCAAAGCTGCAGCTCGAGCCCGGCATGCGGGTGCTGGACATCGGATCGGGATGGGGCGGGCTCGGACTGTATCTCGCCGAAACGGCCGAGGTCGACGTCACGGGAATCACCCTGTCCGAGCACCAGCACCGGATCTCGAACCAGCGCGCCGCCGCGCGGGGGCTCGGCGATCGCGCGCGATATCTGCTGCAGGACTATCGGGACACCGCCGGCGCCTTCGACCGCATCGTCTCGGTCGGCATGTTCGAACATGTCGGCGTCGGCTTCTACCGCACCTTCTTCCGCGCCTGCCGCAATCTCCTGAAGGAAGACGGCGCGGCGTTGCTCCACACCATCGGGAGGCTGGAGCCGCCCGGCGGCACCCACGCCTGGATCCAGAAATACATCTTTCCGGGCGGCTACATACCGGCGCTGTCCGAAGTGACCTCGGCGATCGAACAGGAGGACCTCATGACCTGCGACGTGGAGGTTCTCCGTTACCATTACGCCCACACGCTCCGTCATTGGCGCGAGCGCTTCCTGGCCGACGGCGACCGAACCGCGGAGCGGTTCGGCGAACGGTTCTGCAGAATGTGGGAGTTCTATCTCGCGGCGTGCGAGATGGCGTTCGTCTATCGCAGGCTGTGCGTATTCCAGCTGCAGCTGACCCGCCGGCTCGACGTCCTGCCGATCACGCGCGACTACATGCGGGAGCGGGAGGAACGGCTCCGCCAGCTGGAGGCGAGAGCGGGCGCAGGCGCCGTACCGCCGGAGGCCGCAGCGGATCCGGCCTCGGGACGAGACCCGTAGCCGCGCCCGGGCGCCGCGGAGGCCCGGTCGACGCAGGGAACGGCTTCGGTCCCGCCCCGCACGGCGCGGCAGGTCGGACTCCCGCGCCGAGGCTGGCGACCCCAGAAGGACTCGAACCTTCAACCTACGGATTAGAAGTCCGTCGCTCTTCCATTGAGCTATGGGGCCTTACCGGCCGCGAGAAGGCCTGCGTCAGTGCGTCCAGCCCTCCCGCCGCTCGTGGGCGAAGTTGGAGCCGTAGCCTCTCTCCCGCAAAATGTGCTGACGCGCCCGCGGCTGCTCGACGCGATACGGGATCCCGTGCGAGCGGGCGTAGCGTTCCGCCGACTCGCAGTCCTCGAATCGAAGCCGAACCTGGGACCGCATATCGGAGGAACTCGTCCATCCCATCAGCGGATCGAGCGACGGACGCGACTCCGGAGCGAATTCGAGAACCCACCGATGGGTCTTCGCCGTGCCGGACTGCATGGCCGTCTTGGCCGGCCGATAGATGCGTGCGAACATGAAAAGACCTGCTGCGGCTCCCCGGATGCGCGAGCAGAATAGCCGCTCCCGCCGCCGGCCGCATCCTCTACCGCCGCTACGCTCCGTCGAGCCCGCGAATCTCGGACAACAGCGATTCGGGGATGCGGAACCCGTCCCGAGCCGTGCGTGCCCTCGCGGCATGCCGACGCTCGCCCGGAAGGCGCGCGCCTTCCGTATCAGCGAACTCGCCGAAGAGCCGCTCGGCGCTCGGGTTCCAGCGTTCCCCGCCCAATACCGCCGGATCCGCAGCCAAGATGAACTCGCCGCCGGCGGGCGGCCAGCCCTCTCCTCCCGTATGCTCCTCGGCCGTCTCGACGCTCAGCGTCTCGCCGATCAGCGGTCCGGCGAGCAACTCGACCATGAGCGCCATCGCGGACCCCTTGTATCCTCCGAAGGGAAGCTGTGCCCCGGCCAGCACCTCCGCGGGGTCGCAGCTCGGCTCGCCGCGGGAATCGACCCCCGCACCGGGCGGCAGCGTCCGTCCCTCGCGCCCCGCGATCATGATCTCCCCGCGCGCCATCGCGGCGGTCGCCATGTCGAAGACCATGGGCAGGCCGCCGGGCCGAGGCCATCCGTATGCGAACGGGTTGGTGCCGAACAGCCGCCGCGCGCCGCCGGCGGGGGTGACCATGGGAAGGTAGCTGACGCAGGCCATGGCAAAGAGGCCACGCTCCGCCAGGGCTTCGATCTCGACCCAGAGCGCAGAGAAGTGATGGACCCTCTGCAAGCCCGCCATGGCGACGCCGCGGTCGTTCGCCTCCCGCGCCAGCGCGTCGAGGCAATCGGCATGGGCGACGGGCGCCATGGCGTTGTGGCCCGCCACGCGAATCACCCCTTCCGCCGGGCGGAAGAGTTCCGGTTGCGCTTGCCCGGCGATCACGCCGGCGCGAAGGCCCCGCACGTATCCCGGCAAACGGAACAGGCCGTGGGCGTGGCAGTCGTCGCCTTCCGCGGCGATCATCGAATCGGCCACCGGAGCCGCGTTCCGTTCGTCGCAGCCGTTGGCCAGAAGGCATCGCGTCGCCAGCGCGCGCCCCTCCTCGAGCGTCAGCGTTGCGGTATCCATGTTCGCCTCCTCGACCGGTCGGGATTCCGTTTGGCGGTATCATAGGCCCGTCGCTCCGCGCGAACAGCCGCCGGGGCGGACCGGGCGCCCTCCGACAGCCTACGGTTCCGCTCCGTTCGGGACAGGCGGAACGCGCCGCAGCGCAAGGGAGTCAAGGTGGCCATCGACCAGAACGCGCCCGATCTCCGGCTTCCGCCGGATTCCGACAAGCTCGAGGGAGGCAAGGCATTCAAGCTGGAGGGCGGGCTGGAGCCGAAGGGCGACCAACCCCAGGCGATCGCCGAACTGGTCGAAGGAATCGGCCGGGGCGACCAGGACCAGGTGCTGCTCGGAGCGACGGGAACGGGCAAGACCTACACCATGGCCAAGGTCGTCGAGGCCACGCAGCGCCCGGCGATCGTGCTCGCGCACAACAAGACACTCGCAGCGCAACTCTACGGCGAGTTCAAGACCTTCTTCCCCGAAAACGCGGTCGAGTATTTCGTGTCGTATTACGACTACTACCAGCCCGAAGCCTACGTCCCGCGCACCGACACCTATATCGAGAAGGAAGCGCAGATCAACGAGCAGATCGACCGCATGCGCCATGCGGCGACGCGCTCGCTCCTGGAGCGGGACGACGTCCTGATCGTGGCCTCCGTTTCCTGCATCTACGGAATCGGAGCGGTCGAGACGTACACCGCCATGCGGCTCAACCTTTGCCTGTCCCAGCAGATCGAACCCCGCGAGGTGCTGCGCGAACTGGTGGCGCTGCAGTATCGGCGCAACGACAATTTCTTCGACCGCGGCTGCTTCCGCCTGCGCGGCGACACGCTGGACGTCTGGCCGGCGCATCTGGAGGACCGCGCCTGGCGCGTGTGCTTCTTCGGCGACGAGATCGAGGAGATCGCGGAAATCGACCCGCTGACCGGCGAGCGGAGCGGATCGCTCACGGCGATTCGCGTGTACGCCAACTCCCATTACGTGACGCCGCGACCGACCCTGCTTCAGGCCGTCGCCGGCATCCGCAGCGAACTGGACGTTCGCCTGGCGCAGCTGGAGAAGCACGGCATGCTCCTCGAGGCGCAGCGGCTGGGGGACCGGACCCGCCACGATCTGGAATCGCTCGAGCTGGTCGGCAGCTGCCCCGGGATCGAGAATTACTCTCGCTATCTCACGGGCCGGAAGCCCGGCGAACCGCCGCCCACGCTGTTCGAATACATCCCCGACAACGCGATCGTGTTCGCCGACGAGAGCCACGTCACGATTCCGCAGCTCCGCGGCATGTACCGGGGCGACCGGCGGCGCAAGGAAACGCTGGCCAAGCACGGCTTTCGCCTGCCGTCCTGCATGGACAACCGCCCGCTGCAGTTCGAGGAATGGGACGCGATGCGGCCGCAGTCGGTGTTCGTGTCGGCGACGCCGGGCGGATGGGAACTCGAACGGTCGGAGGGCGTCATCGTCGAGCAGGTGATCCGGCCGACCGGCCTGGTGGATCCGCCGATCGAGGTTCGCCCGGCGCGCACCCAGGTGGACGATCTTCTCGACGAACTGTTCCGTCTGGTCGCGTCCGGCCACCGCGCGCTGGTCACCGTGTTGACCAAGCGGATGGCCGAGGACCTGACGGAGTATCTGCACGACCAGGGCGTTCGCGTTCGCTACATGCATTCGGACATCGACACGCTCGAGCGAATCGAGATCATCCGGGACCTCCGGCTGGGCGCCTTCGACGTCCTCGTCGGGATCAACCTGCTGCGCGAGGGGCTCGACATCCCGGAATGCGCCCTGGTGGCGATCCTGGACGCGGACAAGGAAGGGTTCTTGCGGTCGGAGACCGCGCTGGTGCAGACCGTCGGCCGTGCGGCGCGAAACGTCGAAGGCCGCGTCCTGATGTACGGCGACGAAATCACCGGCTCCATGGAACGCGCCATTCACGAGACCGAACGCCGGCGCAACAAGCAGATCGAATACAACGCGCGGGAGGGAATCACGCCCGAGACCGTGCGCAAGGAAATCGGCGACATCCTGGACAGCGTCTACGAGCGGGACCGGGTCACCGTCGAGCTTCCGACGCTCGGCGACGAGACCGGCGAACTCGTCGGGCATAATTTCCAGAAGCACATGGATCACCTGCGCGAACGGATGTTCGAAGCGGCCGCCAATCTCGAATTCGAGGAGGCCACCCGCTACCGGGACGAGATCCGACGGCTGGAAGCCGTGAACCTGACGCTCGAGGAAGATCCGACGGCACGCCCGTCGAAGGTGGAGGAGGCGGTTGCGGCAGCTGTCCCGAAGGGCCGCTCGACCGCCGGCAAGGCCGGATCCCGGGCCCGGAAGGGAAAGTCCCGCCGCAGATAGTCCCGGGCGGCGGATCCCCGGCGCTCGGCGCCCCTGCCGTCGCGCCGAGAGCGACGGGTCGCGAGGTCAGGCGCCAACCGCGGCTCCGGTGCGCGGGGAGCGGACTGCGGCGCTGGAGCGCGACCCGTACGCTCTCCGCCATGCGTCGCCGGGGCCTTCGGGCGGAAGCCGGCCCGTCTTCCGGGGGCGCCCCTTTCGCCCGGCTACGACCCGACGTTCCGCCGACGGCCGCGGAATTGCGCGAGTCGGCTGCGTCCCGCGACGGTGACCCGATAGCGCTGGTTTCGGCTGGTGGGCTTGTCCGGAATCGTTCGCTCGATCCATCCGGCTTCGAGGGCCGGCAGCAGATGCGCCTTGCGGAAGTGCTCGTCGTTCCTGAGCCCGAGCGCGTTTCGGATCTCTCGTCGGGTCATCGCGCCGTCGATCGCCCGAAGCAATCGGATTTCCGCTGCGAGTCGAGCGGCGTCCTCCGCGTTATCCTCCCTGTTATCCTCCACGGGTTCCTCCGTGTCGCCGTTCGGGCCGACGATCGGGGTCGATTCCGTCTCGACTTCCGTGGTCCTCGACACGCCGACTTCCGTGGTACGCTCGGGGCGGCCTCCTCTGTCGCCAGGGTCCCGTCCGCTCTCCGTCGCGCCGCTCGTCTTTGGAATCGGCCAGAGGACGGCCGTAAAGAACGCATCGGACAGGAACCGGGGTTCGGGGCAGGCCTGCGCCCGGACGCCCTCCCGGATACGCTGGATCCCGGCGCCGGCCTTCTCGACGAAGCCGATTCGGTAGAGCAAGTCCGCGATCAGCGGATTGCGGCGCACGCTTCTGCGCCCGAGATCGGCCAGCGACACGCCGCGCGGCAAGCCGCCCGGACTCGCGACCTCGATCCGATCCGAGTAGATCTCGACAAACACGTTGGCTCCCTCAAGAAACCAGTCGCGGTGCGTCACCGCGTTGGCGATCGCCTCGCGCACCGCCGTCATCGGATACTCCGGCTCGGTCTCGCTCCGCGGGCCCTCGCGCGAACGGGCCGCGCGGGCGTTGCGCTCGACGAAGCGCACGGCGTTCTCGATGTCCGCCACGGTCCCGCCGTCGAATACCTCGCGATCGAGAATCCGTACCCTGTCCGTGCCTCGCGCCAGAAGGCACGTGACATACGCGTCGGGATGGAAACGGCGCACATGCTTCGCGAAAAAAAGCACGCCCGCATTGCGAAAGAGCAGCGTGCCGTTCGCTCTCTCGGCCGCTTCGATATCCACCAGCACGTCCTCGACGCCGGACCGGGCGGAGAGGCCGGACCGGCGAAGCCAGGCGTCGAACTTCTCCGGATCGAAGTCCTCCGGGTACCGAAACCGCGCGCAAGGCGCCAGATCGAACGGAACCGATCCCTCGACGAGAAAGAAGTCGCGAATTTCGTTGCGGCTCAGTTTCCGGGTCTCGGCCCCCTGTCGCCGGAAGAAGCCGTCGGCGCACTGCACCGGCTTGGAGTCGCTCTCCAGGACACGGACCGCAACGACCCTGCCGACCGTCTCCGCACGCACGCGAACCGGCGGGTCGCAGTTGCGGGCGAGATCCTGGATCCGGAAACGGAGAGCGCTGGAGTCCGGCGCGCCGACCACCGCGCCGTCGTCCCGCACGCCCAGAAGAATCGTGCCGCCGACCGTGTTGGCCATCGCCGCCAGGTCGCGGGCGACGGAGGGGGAGAGCCGCTCCTCGAACTCGAGCGCCGTTCCCTCGCCCTCCTGGAGCAGGACGTCGAGATCTTCCCGTCTCATCCGCAGTCCCTCCCGTAGCGACCGTCCGCAAGCCGGCTCCTACGGCACGCCTGTCGCAACGCCCGGTCTCATGCAGGCGCGGTCGCAGTGCCGAGCCGTCCCCGAGTCGAGACGTCCGGGCCGATCCGCCCGTTCGCCGGACGGACGGGAGCGCCGAAGGCGTGCGCCCCTCTGCATCGCCCCGGTTCTTGCCCGAACTGACGGTCGTGCGACCGACCGCCGTCGCATGGGAGCGGCTGCGCCGGACCTGCCGACACGCGGCCGATATCGACTTGCGGGGGCCTGGCTTGCGGGCTGGCGGTCACGCAGGAGAAGATCCTCACAATCCGCAAGCCTCTCCGTTCCGCATGTCCCGTTGCGCTCCCGTTCGATACGAGCGTTCCTGTTAGCCCGATCATAGACGGGAGGCGTGCGTCGGCAACGCTTCCGGCGTCAGGGGCGCCCCGATCCGGCTTGCGCGCGCAGGAAGGTTCCGCTCACGGGCGCGAACTCCGCTCCGCCGCCCGCGTCTCTCATCGAATCTTCGCTACGCCGGTCCGCTCCGAGCGGCAGCCCCGGACGCGCACGGAGAACTCCGTTCGGAGCCGAGTCGCGCTCTCGCCCGAGGACACGCCCCGTGCCCTTCGCCCGGCCGCGCCGTTGAATGCCCTGCCGGTCGTCCTATACTCCAGCCCTGCCCGCACAATTCGGCACGGGCGGGCGGGCGGTGCGGAAGCGAAGAGACCGAACTCCTGCGATGACCGAACTCGTTCGCGGCTACTCGAACGCGCAGGCACGCATCCCCGGCGTCGCCTATGCAGGGCTTTCCGCACCCCGCGGAGACGAAGTCCGAATCTTGGAACCCAGGGGCGCGGTACGCTTCTCGCTGGCCCCTGACGATCTCGCCCAATTCGCGCCCGCGCCCGCCGGAGCGACCGTGGTCGTCCTCGCCTTCGACGGAAGCGGGAAAAACGCTCTCTCGGCGCTCGGCCTCGAGGGCAACCGGGTCGTCCGTCGAGACGAGTTCCTTTCGGCGCCGCTCCGCGGCTGGATCGAAGCGCAAGGCGGAGTTTCGGGCAAGTCCTGGGTCGGCGCGGAAGCCGGTCCGATCGCCGACCCCCTGGTGTTGAAGGCAACGAGCCCTGTGCACGTCTGGGCGATCGTTCCGCTCGACCGCCAGGCGCACATATCCGGTCGAGGCGGCGGGACGGTTTCGGTATCCGTCCGTCGCGGCCGCTCCAACGCTCCGCGCCTGCCCGAGCCCCTCGGCCCGGTCCGCGACGAGTTCACCGTAACGCGGGCCACGGCTGCCGCCTACCCGGTCCGAGCCGGCGAGGTCGTTCAGATCGTGGACGTCGAAGGGCAGCAATGTTCGGACTTTCTCGCCTTCCGCTCGGAAGGGCTGGCGAACGGCATCGAGGAGACGATCGACGGAACGGTCACCCGGACCCTCTCCCGAAGCGCCTATCCGACGCCCGGGCTTTACGACAAGTTCTACGATTCTCGAATGCGCCCCCTCCTCCGCGTCGTGCAGGACACCGTGGGACGACACGATACCTTTGCGCTCGCCTGCACGGCGCTCGGATACGAAGAGCGCGGGTTTCCCGGCCACGTCAATTGTTCCGACAACATCTCCGGCGTGCTCGCGGCTTACGGCGTGGCGCCCCGGCGCGCCTGGCCGGCAATCAACTTCTTCTTCAACACCTGGATCGACCGGACAGACAACCAGCTGCAGTCGGACGAGGCTTGGTCCGCGCCCGGCGATTTCGTGGCCCTGCGCGCGGAGGAGGACCTTCTCTGCGTTTCGACCGCCTGCCCCGACGACACCACCCCGATCAACGGATGGAACCCGACCGATGTCCATGTCCGCATCTACTCGCCCGACGCGCGAATCCTTCGCGCCGTCGCCTGGCGGGAGAAGGAAGACGCGGCCCCCGCGATGAGCGAGGAGTCCGCGTTCCACGCGAGAACCGCCTCCCTCTCTCGCGCGTTCCGTCCGGCGCGAGACCTGTGGGCGCCGTCGTCCTACACCGCGACCGGAGCGCTCGGGGAATACTGGGCGTGCCGCCGCGCCGCCACGCTTCAGGACATGAGCGGGTTGCGCAAATTCGACGTAAAGGGACCGGACGCCGAATCGCTCCTCCAGACCGCGCTGACGCGCGACGTCGGCAAGCTGCCGGTTTACCGGGCGTTCTACTGCCTGATGTGCGACGCGACGGGGTCGGTCATCGACGACGGCGTGCTCGTTCGGCTCGCGCCGCAGGTGTTCCGTTGGCTTTGCGGGAGCGAGGAGAGCGCGCGTTCGCTCGCCGAACTGGCCGACGAGCGCAACCTGCGCGCACGCATCGAGGGCTTCCGCGGCGCCCTGCCCAACCTGGCCCTCCAGGGTCCGAAGAGCCGCGACGTGCTCGCACGCATCGTCTACACGTCGGATCGCGTCCCGGCGCTGGACGAGTTGCGCTGGTTCGGTATGACCGTCGGTCGGCTTCGCAACCGGACCGGCGCGCCGTTCATGCTGACCCGGACCGGCTTCACCGGGGAGCTGGGCTACGAACTCTTCATGGACCGGGCGGACGCGGTGGAGGTCTGGGACGCCGTTCTCGAAGCCGGCGAGGAACACGGAGTCGTCCCCATGGGTTCGGACGCCCAGGAGATTCTCCGGATCGAAGCCGGTCTCGCGTCGGCCGGCGCCGAATTCGCGCCGGGCGTGGATGCGCTGGAGGCCGGACTCGGATTCTGCGTCGACTTCGACAA
Organism: Rhodobacterales bacterium; assembly: GCA_965221505.1. Classification (GTDB taxonomy): domain Bacteria; phylum Pseudomonadota; class Alphaproteobacteria; order Rhodobacterales; family CAZPXZ01; genus CAZPXZ01. The sequence goes on along the minus strand of CBDCSI010000001.1, from coordinate 1,568,137 downwards.
GCCGGAGTTTCGCGGCCGGGAGGCGCTGCGACGAAACCGGCAGGCGCAGCGAAACCGGCTCGTGGGCCTTCGCATGCGCTCTGAAGACGTGCCCCGTCACGGCGACCGGGTCTACGCAGGCGAGCGACCGGTCGGAGTCGTCACCTCCGCAACCCGATCGCCCATGCTCGGGCATCCGATCGCCATGGCGCGCGTCGCGGTGGAACATGCGGAGGAAGGAACCGTTCTGGCCGTGGGCCAGCTCGACCGAAGGATGAAGAGCCTCGACGCCACGGTCTCTACCGTCCCGTTCGTCGATCCGGAGCGGAAGCGACCGCGGGCCTGACGACGCCGGCATCGGCGACGGTCCCTCATGCGGACGACCGAACGCGCGCCTGCCGGCGCGGCAAGACGTCCCGTCAACGCACCCATGGGGCGCCGCCGGGGTCCGGTTTCGAGATTGACATTGCGGTGTCGAGGGATAGGCTGAACCGAGTTTTGGCGCGTGCGAGACGTTACCTTCCCGCACTGCGTCCAATCCTGGGGGATTGCATCCGGGATTGCAGATCGATCAAGGACAAGGGGAGTTTCAGGATGATGCCTTCGCGCACCACGCTTCTGGCTGCCGCAGCCGCGCTGGCGCTGACCGGACCGGCTGCCGCAAATTGTGAAAGCGTCTCGTTTTCGGACGTCGGCTGGACCGACATCACCTCCACCACCGCAGCGACCACGCTGGTCCTGGACGCGCTCGGATACGAGACCGACGTCAAGGTACTTTCCGTGCCGGTGACCTACACGTCCATGGCCAACGGCGACATCGACGTGTTTCTCGGCAACTGGATGCCGACCATGGAAGGCGACATCGCGCCCTACCGCGAGGCGGGAACCGTCGACATCGTGGGCGTGAACCTGGAGGGGGCCAAATACACCCTCGCCACCAACGCAGCGGGCGCCGCGCTCGGAATCGGGGACTTCGCCGACATCGCCGCACATCGGGACGCGCTCGACGGCAAGATCTACGGCATCGAGCCGGGCAACGACGGCAACCGCCTGATCATCGAGATGATCGACACGGACGCCTTCGGCCTCAGCGGTTTCGAGGTGGTCGAGAGTTCCGAGCAGGGCATGCTCGCGCAGGTCAAACGCGCGACGCAACGCGACGAGCCGGTCGTGTTCCTCGGCTGGGAGCCGCATCCGATGAACGCGAATTTCGACCTGACCTACCTCGCCGGCGGCGACGACTGGTTCGGGCCGAACCTCGGCGGCGCCACGGTCTACACCAACACGAGGGCCGGATTCGCGGAAGAGTGCCCGAACGTCGGAGCGTTCCTCGCCAATCTCTCCTTCACCCTGGCGATGGAGAACGAGATCATGGGCGCCATCCTGGATGACGGAGAGGATCCGCAGGACGCCGCGCATGCCTGGCTCAAGGCCAATTCGGGCGTGCTCGAAGCCTGGCTGGACGGGGTGACGACCCGTGACGGCGGAGACGCACTGGCCGCTGTCCAGGCCGCGCTGGACATGTAGGCAGCGTATCTCCCGATCGACGACAACCCCCGGCGCCCGAGCGCGCCGGGGTCCTGACCCCGGAAGGTCTTGGCCTTGGACTGGCTGACCGAGAACAAGATTCCGATCGGCAAGTCGGCGCGTGCCGCGTTCGACTGGCTTCAGGACAACGGCGCCTGGCTCTTCGACGGCCTGGCGCTGGCGATGGAAGCCCTGATCTCGGCGATCCTGTGGGTCTTTCAGACGCCGCACCCCCTCGCCGTCGTGGCCGCGTTCGTCGGCCTCGCGTGGCTCATCCAGCGCGGATGGAAGGTCCCGCTTCTCACTCTCGCCGGCTTTCTCTTCATTCTCAATCAGGGATACTGGGAAGAGACCACCGAGAGCCTGACGCTGGTCCTCGCCTCCTGCGTCGTCTGCATGGCGATCGGAGTGCCGATCGGAATTGCGGCGGCGCACCGGCCGCGACTGTATGCGGCCCTGCGCCCCGTTCTCGACCTGATGCAGACGCTCCCGACCTTCGTCTACCTCATTCCGGCCATCGTGTTCTTCGGAATCGGCATGGTGCCGGGCCTGATCGCAACCGTGATCTTCGTGCTGCCGGCTCCGATTCGCCTCACCCATCTCGGCATCGCATCGACGCCCAGCCAGCTCCTGGAAGCCGCCCAGGCTTTCGGCGCCACGCCGCGGCAGACGCTGCGCAAGGTGGAGTTGCCCTACGCCATGCCGCAGATCATGACCGGCCTGAACCAGACGATCATGCTCTCGCTCTCGATGGTGGTCATCGCCGCGCTGGTCGGGGCGGACGGTCTGGGGGTTCCCGTGGTTCGGGCGCTCAACCAGGTGAACACCGCACTGGGCTTCGAGAGCGGCTTTATCATCGTGGTCGTAGCCATCATCCTCGACCGAGTCCTCCGCCTGGAACGGAAACGATGAGCGTCGCGGTCGAGTTCGACCGGGTATCGATCGTGTTCGGCGACAAGCCGAGGGAAGCGCTTCCGCTGATGGACGCGGGCCGCTCCAGGGCGGAGATTCAGGAAGAGACCGGGCAGGTCCTCGGCGTCCACGACTGCACGTTGAGCGTCCGGCAGGGCGAAATCCTGGTGCTCATGGGCCTCTCCGGCTCGGGAAAATCCACCCTCCTGCGCGCGGTAAACGGCCTCAACCCGATAACGCGGGGAGACGTTCGCGTCAGCGACGGCGACGGAATGGTCCCGATCAACACGGCGGACGCCGCGACGCTGCGACGCATGCGGCTGACGCGAATCGCGATGGTGTTCCAGCAATTCGCCCTCCTGCCGTGGCGCAGCGTCCGCGACAACGTCGGACTCGGGCTGGAGTTGGCGGGCCAGAGCGTAAAGGAGCGCCGGGCCGCCGTGGAGGCGCAACTCGCGCTGGTCGGGCTCTCGGACTGGGCCGACCGTATGGTCCGGGAGCTGTCCGGCGGAATGCAGCAGCGGGTCGGGCTAGCCCGGGCCTTCGCGACGGAAGCGCCGATCCTCCTGATGGACGAACCGTTCTCCGCGCTGGACCCGCTGATCCGTTCCCGACTTCAGGACGAGTTGCTCGAGTTGCAGGCCCAGCTGGGACGTACCATCGTCTTCGTCAGTCACGACCTCGACGAGGCGTTCAAGCTGGGCGACCGGATCGCCATCATGGAAGGCGGCCGAATCGTCCAGTGCGGAACGCCGCGCGCCATCTTCTCGGCTCCCAAGAACGAGTATGTCGCAGACTTCGTCGCGAACATGAACCCGCTGGGTGTCCTGTGCGCCCGCGACGTCATGCAGCCGTTGACCGACGGCGAGGAAACGCCGGAGGAGGCGGTAGACGCGTCCATGTCGATCCGGAAGGTGATGGAACGGCTGCAGGTGAACGGCCGGCCGGTCGGAGTTCTGGAGAACGACAGGCTGGTGGGCCGAATTACTGTCTCCGTATTGCTCGCCCAGCTTCTCGACCCTGCGTCGGCGTGATCGTCGACTGAGCGCCCTCCCGAGTCCCACCCTGCGGCCAAGGCTTCAGAGGTAGCGGACAGATGGACAGGAGGACGGGGCCTGCGGACTTCGCCTCAGACGAGGGTTTGCCGAATCGGCTCTCGTCGCTCCGGCCGAGGCGGCGGGCTCGGCAGGCGAGCGGGTGGCCCCGTTCGTCCGGGCCGGTTCGGAACTGACCGTCTCGGCGCTACCGACCCCGCTAGACGCCTTCCCCATGGGGCGGCGGATCTCTAATTCTCGCCGCTGAACCGCATCACGTGGCCATGCCCCTCTGCCGGTTGCGTGGAATCGAGCCAGTAGAGGCGGTAAGAATGGTCGAGTGCGGGTCACGGCAACGCGTGGTCTCGCATTCGAGGCAGGGTTCGCCGTTCGGGGCGGGAGCAGAAGGTGGACAGGGCTTTATCTTATCGAGTCGTGGAGCGTCCCGGGCCGAACTCTTCCTACGAGCGCCCGGCGCTACGGTCGGAATCGGAACTGTCCGGCATCGGCGGCGACAGCCGCGTCGAGGCGCGGTCGGTCACCTTCGTCGACGGCTGCGTGCACGAGTCCGACCGTCAGGGGATCGCCGACGAGATGGCCGCCTTCGGCAACGCCTGCGGCGGCTGCATCGTGTTCCGCAATTCGGATACCGACAAGGATCATCCGATGAGCAGGGCCGAATTGGATACGCTTGAAGAGTTCATCGACGACGTCTGCTACAATAGCGTCCAGCCGCCCCTGCCTTTCCTGACGCACCGGTTGACGTTGTCCGACCGGCTGCCTGCAATGGTCGTCGAGATCGAGCCGAGTGCGCTGGTACACAAGAGCCGCAGCGGCTACTTGACCCGAGAGGGAGGCTTCTGTCGCGAACTTTCGCCAGAGCGGTTGGAGCGCCTGATTCAGTGGCGAGACCCGTCCCAGTTTTTCGGCCCGGACGACGCCATCGTTCCCGACAGCGACCCGAACTCCCTGGACGCCGGGTTGGTTCGTCGGTTTCTGAGCTCGCGCTCGGCCGATCCTGCAGCGGTTCAACTTCAACGGCTGGGCCTGGTGCGAAGCGACGACACCGGCGTCCCGCGCGTCACCGTGGCCGGGCTGCTGTTCTGTTCACGGCGACCTGAGTTCCGCCTGGGCGGCGCCGCGATCGAGGCGGTCCGGTATCGCGACGTAGAGCCGGGTCGTGTCCAAAGGCACGACTCAGAAACCATCTGCGGCCCGATCGACCGGCAAGTCCGCGAAGCGGTCAGGTTTGTGCAGCGCTATACATGGGTGGCGGCGCGAAAAGACCCCGGTCGGATCGAGACGCCGCAATTCAGTCCCCGCGCGGTTTTCGAGGCTGTCGTGAACGCGATCGTCCACCGCGACTACACGATGGATCACGCGAGGATCCGTCTCCTCGTATTCGACGATCGGCTAGAACTCTATTCGCCGGGCGCGTTGCCGGGCTCGCTCTCGATCAAAGCGATGCGCAGCCGCCAGGTAACCCGAAACCAGACAATTGCGTCGGCTCTTCGATTGCTCGAAGTCGGAAATACTCCCGGCGCGGACAATGTTCGGTTCTTCCTGGAGCAGCGCTGTGAAGGCGTACACATCGTTCATGAAGAGACACTAGGCCTTTCGGGACGCGAGCCGCAATACGAACTGATCGACGGGGCAGAATTGCGATTGACGTTGCCCGCCGCCCGTCCGCCGCGAGATCGTAGCGTGGGCGAGATCTCGGTAGCCGCCAACGGTACGCCGGTTGCCGGGGCGCAAGTCGTCGTACTCAACCCGAAACAGCCATGGATGGAAGAAGTGACCGACGCGTCGGGCAGGGTCGCCTTCGCATTTTTCTCGGATCTCCCGATCACTGTCTTCTGTGCTGCGCCCGGCTACAGGGCTCGAGTTCTCCGCGATTGGAAACCGCCGGAACCGCTGGAGATCACGATGGAGCCGCATCCATCGGGTGGATCGGTTGTCTTCCCGGAGCAGACTGGCCAGTTGCCTGGCATGGCCGGACGGCTCGCTTCCGTCCTGAATCGCCTTGACCGCATTTACCTCCACTCGACGAGCCTCACCATCGACGGCGGAGCGCCGCAGCCGGTTTACGTCAGGCTGAACCGGGCCCTTCGTCTCACAGACAGGAACGGAGTCGAAATGTTCGCACGGGTTATCGAAATGGTCGGCAGGTCAGCGCTACTGGAATACGAACCCGCAACGGCGACGGCGACGCGGCTCACAGGAGACCTCGAGTGATGAGCGGCAGCCTCTACACTCCGATACTTCGATACTCGTGCGTGGCCCGCATCAACCAACTTCACGTGTCGATGCGTCGAGTGTTCGTGGGTCGTTGACTAGCCTGGCGCACTCGTTGCGCTTGACTCTTCGTGGTCCAGTTTCCAGGTCAGGTGGAGACGCCCGTCCGAGTGGGTCGAGAAATACCATGGCTCGCGGTTTGGCGCACGCATGTACAAGGATGAGGGGTCTCGTTTTCTCAAGCCGGCCAACGCGGTGCTTCCGCCCGTGCCAACAGCGCGCTCGCGGCAAAGTCACCGCTGTTCGCGCCTGGAGAACGCCCACACCCGTTGCCGCTCTTGTCGATTCATCCCGGTCATGGTCAACGGACGGACGAAGCCGGTTTGCGCCGACCCGGACAGCGTCCAGCAGCGATGACAGACCGAAAGGCGCCGGTGCGTCCGGAGTACATCCGATTGCCGACGTAATTCGTCGAACCGTAGACAACCGCTTCGCGTCAGGTACTGCCCCATGAGCATCCGACTCTATACGGAGACAGAACTCGACGAGCTTCGCTCAATGCCCAAACAAGTCGAGAATCCACGTGCGCGCTGGAGCGTGAAGCCCAAGGCGCGGCCGGTGCATCGACAGCGCAGTTATCACGTGACCGCTCGTGACGAGAGGTCGATGCGCTTCTTGATCTATCTGCGTCAGAGCCTCGCCTACGAAAGCGACGTCTCTTGCGGAATTTCGTTCGTACCGCGAGGCGCACCGCCTCTGACGCTAGCGCGCTACAACGGTTCGAGTCACGTTCATGGAGACATCGCTTTCCGCCCGCATGTCCATCGCGCTTCGCAAGCCGCGATCGCTGCCGGGCGTAGGGCGGAATCGAACGCGGAGGAGACAAGCCAGTATTCCTCTCTCGAAGGAGCGTTGGCCTGCCTGCTTGCGGATTTTGCCGTAGTCGGGCTCTCTGCCCGAATGGACCAACCGAGGTTGTTCGATGGCTATTGATGTTGACGCACTTCGCGAACTCCTGCGCCGCCGTCTATGCCAGGACGTCGATGTGGACCGGCGTCCCGACGGAGCGTTGATGGTGCACACACTGTTCCAGTTTCCCGACGGAGACCGGTTTCCCATTCATGTCTCGGAATCGGAATCGGGCGGGCTCCGCTTGTCGGATTGCGGGCATACGCTAATGCATATCAGCTACGATCATGACGTGGACTCCTTTCTCGACGCTACCAGGGGAATGCTCCTCGAACGCATCATGGGCGAATCGGGCATTGCCTGGGACGGAGATAGTGGGGCTCTCTGCCTCGATACCCCGTCGGAGCGTCTCTCGGAAGCCGTGTTCGGCTTCGGACAAGCGTTGACCAGAGTATACGATCTCACGTTGCTCTCGCGCTGGAGTGCCGCCTCTACCTTCTATGACGATCTCGCGGACATGCTGCTCCCTCTAATTGACGAAGACCTGTTCGAACGGGACTTCCAACCGGACGTCCCCAACTCCGATGCCTATACGGTGGACTATCGAATCGAAGGACGGAAGGGAATTCCGTTGTTTCTCTATGGCATTCCAAACCGCGACAAGGCACGTCTGACCACCATCTTCCTTTCCCACTTTCATCGTTGCAACCTTCGTTTCGAGTCTATTCTCGTGTTCGAGAATCAAGCCGAAATCCCGCGTAGCGATCTCGCGCGACTATCGGATGTCGGTGGCGACATGATCTCGTCGCTTGCATCGAGCGACGACCTCGAGCGGAAGGTTCTTCGCCGAGTGGCGGCATGAGATATGCGGGGAGTCAGTCAACGACCACTGTGGCTGAGGCTCGGCATGAACGATCGGTCCGCAGATTCGCCATGTAGACCCCTTGCATGGAGAAATCTGACGCGGAACGGCCGCCGAACTGGCCAGCAGAGGGAACATCGCCGTCAATCCAGCCCTTGGCTGAGGGAAGACGCGCGCCGCCCTTGAGCGCTACAACAACGCTTCGCGCTAAGCGCAAGCGTTCAGCAACGCCGCGCCCAAAATCGAAACGGATCTCCCTTCCGAGGTCGCAAACCGTATTGGCGTTCCGGTTGACCCAATACTCTGATTCGCAGCGATCACTACCTGTCTGCGTGTTCGGTCGTCAGTCTGGCGCAACTGTTCCGCCACTGCACCAACGCGATCAGGCACTCGCCGGCGCGACGGCGTTTTGGCTCACATCAACTTCATCGCTGCGACAAACAGCCCGAAAAGAGCGATGAGGCCGCCAACCAACCACCTCACAGTCTCGACCTTTGCCGCCTGAATATCGGCCCGCATTGCTTGCCGAAGGACCTCGATCTTCATTTGCGTCTCGTTTCGAAGTGTCTCGATGCCGAGTCGGGTCTCCTTTCGCAGATTTTCGACTTGGGACGTAGTCTCATTACGCAGGGTCTCGATGTCCCTCCTCACGTTTTCGACTTGGGTAGTAGTCTCATTTCGCAGGGTCCCGATGTCCTTTCGCAGAGTCTCCATTCGGGATGCAGTCTCATTTCGCAGGTTTCCGACGTCCGTCCTGATCTCCCCAATATCGGCCTTCGTGGCCAAGTTGCTGTTGATTATCGCTACATTTTCGGTAGCCAGAGTCTCCGCCTGTTCGTCGGTGAAGCCCCCCGCCGTCAGACGCTTGACGAAGAGATGGGTATCGAAGGCAATGACCGTGGACATGCGCTCACTATACGCGAACCGGCTGAGACCGACAAGACCTGTCCGACCACAGAATCAGAGTCCGCAGTCAAGGCGGTCGGCATCCGTCTGCAAGCCAGACTGTGAGGTTCCCTGTCCGATTTTCGCCAAGTGAGGCTGGTTCCTGTCGATCGAGACCCACAGCATAGCGATATCACCCCCGCAAGACGCAAGCAGGCGGGGGTGTTCCACAAGTTGCGGCATCGCCAAGCATTCTACGCGCGCGACGCTGTGGTCCGCCATGTCCTCGATCGCCCGCGTGCCGAAAACGGAAATTCGGCGTCTTCACGTCGCCGAACCCCGCCAATGTCCCAAGCACAGGCCAGCTGGGCGCGCGTTACCCGCGGCGGCCGTGCCGGGTCCCGGCAACTCGCCGGGGGCGGGGATCTCCGTTTGCATCGGAATCGAGCGAGGCCGTGTCTCGTCGGTCGCTGAATTCTCCAGTGTCAGGCACGTCCGCTCCGACGATCGTGCGCCGGCGCAAGCGCTTGCCGGGCGACGCCCACAGGCTCCGGCGACCTCCTGCCCTTACAGCCACCGCCAGGCGGAAGCGGCCGCTCGAGTCGGCTGCGCCCGGGCTGGCCCTACGGCTGCGGGAAGCCTTTCGTCAACCGCCCGATTCGCAGCCCTTCCCCGTCGCGCGAAACTGAAATCGCCGTCGTGCATCAAGTACGAGCCCAACGGCCCGAAGCGGACCCGTCCAGGCTTACGTTCTTCCCCGCCGATACGGATTCTCGCTCCCGCGCAGCAGAAGCCGAATCGGCGTGCCGGCAAAACCGAACGCACGGCGCAACCCGCGAACTAGGTAGCGCCGGTACGAAGCGTCGAGTTCCGTCGGGCGCGAGGCGTAGACCGTGAAGGTCGGCGGTCGAACGTTGATCTGGGAGACGTAGCGAAGCCGGATTCTCCGACCCCGGACCGCGGGCGGAGGATGGCGTTCGGCCGCCTCCGCCAACCACCGGTTCAGCGGGCCGGTCCCGACCCGGCGCTCCCACACGGCCCGCGCACGGGAGACGGCTTCGAGCAACTCCGCCAGACCGTCGCCATGCAGCCCGGAGACCGGGACCAGCGCAACGCCGTCCAGCGCCGGAAGCAGGCGCGACAGGTCTTCCTCCATCGTCCGCTTTCGCTCGTTCGCGCGAGAGACCAGGTCCCACTTGTTTGCGGCCACCACTACGGCGCGTCCCTCCTGTTCCGCGAGATCCGCTAGCCGGAGATCCTGCTGTTCGAACGCGCTCCGGGCGTCCACGAGCAACACGGCGACTTCGGCAAAGCGGAGCGCCCGCACGGCATCCCGCACCGCCACCGTCTCTTCCTCGCCGCGCGACCCGGCCCGGCGGCGCATGCCGGCCGTATCCACCAGTCGAAACCTCTCGCCGGCAAACTCGAAGGCGACGGAGATGGAATCCCGTGTCAGCCCCGGTTGCGGCCCGGCCACGAGCCTCTCCCGCCCCAGGAGCGCGTTGGCCAGGGTCGACTTGCCCACGTTCGGACGGCCGAATAGCGTCAAGCGAATCTCGGACGGCTGCGCGTCGGCGGACTCCGAACCCGAGTCGGCCTCGGGCCAAAGCGGCTCCAGCGCGGACATGAGCTCCCCCATGCCGAGACCGTGTTCGGCGGAGACCTCGATCGCCGGCCCGAACCCGAGTTCGGCCACCTCCGGCACGCCGGCCGCCGCGGCAGCCGCGTCGGTCTTGTTGGCGACCGGAACGACCGGAACCCCCGCGCGCCGCAAGGAATCCGCTAGCGCACGGTCGGACGCGTTCAGTCCGGCCCGAGCGTCGACGAGCAGAAGACAAGCGTCGGCTTCCGATACGGCCTCGGCCGCCTGTCGACGCAGCTGGGCCTCAAGTCCCTCGCCGTCCTGATGGCCGGCCGTGTCCAGCACGCGGAATCTCCGTCCGCCCCATTCCGCCCAGCCTTCCCGCGTGTCGCGCGTCATCCCTGGCGTTCGGCTGACCAACGCCTGCCGCTTGCCGACGAGACGGTTGAACAGCGTCGACTTTCCGGCGTTCGGGCACCCGACGATCGCTACGACGAAGGAAGCCGGCTCCGTCACGGAACGACGGATCAGCGCATGGCGATCAGGGTTCCGTCTTCAAGGAACAGATACGCGACTCCGCCCGCGACCACCGGCGACGCGCGCATGCCGTCGTCCAGCGGATGTTCGAAGGCCAGCTCGCCGCTCGCTGCGTCGACCGCGAGCAGCCGTCCGTCCGTCGACCCCAGCAGCAAGTGTCCGCCGGCCAGTACCGGCGCGGTGTACTGAATCGGGTCTTCCAGATCGTCGGGATCCTCGAACGCCTGCAGTTGCCTGCGCCAGAGAACGCCTCCGTCGCGCGCGTCGATCCGGTTCAGACGGGTGTTGGAGTCGATCATGAAGACGGACCCGTCGATCGCCCATGCCGGCTTCGGCGACCCGACCGGCAACTGCCACGCGATCTCGCCGGAATCCCGCAGGAAGGCGCTGAACTCCCCCCGCCGCGTTCCCGCAAACACGAGATCGCCGTAGATCACCGGATCGGAAGTCAGATCGCGGAACAGCGCCAGGGGCGAATCCTCGTCGCCGCTGGCAAGAAACCGCCGCCAGAGCGACTCGCCCCCGCCCAGCCCGTACGCGCCCAACTCGCCGGAGGCGAATGGAGCGACAAGGACGCCCGCCTCGACCGCAGGCGCAGGCGCTTCGAGGTAGACGGTCTCCGCGCTCGGCCCGACCGCGTCCCAGACCGGCTCCCCGGTATCGGCGTCGAGAACGGAGAGACGATTGTTCCGGGCCAGGACGGCGACCTGCGCGCCGACCACGACCGGCGCCGAGTGCACGGGCGCGGGCATTCCCCTTCGCCAGAGAACCGTACCGTCCTCCGCGTTCAGGGCGAGAACCTCGGAATAGCTGGTGGTCGCGAACAGCCGACCCGACTCGTAGGCCATGCCTCCGCCGACTCCGTCGAGGCCCGATTCGCCCTCCGGCACGAGAGAGAGGCTCCACCGCTCGCGCCCGTTTTCCGTGTCGACGGCATGAAGCTCGTTCCTGCCGTCCAGCAGGTAGACGATTCCGTCCGCTACCAGCGGCTCCGCCGAATACGGCCAGTCGCCGCTGACCCCGGCCGGCGCGCTATAGCGCCAGATCACTTCCCGCTCGCCCTCGAACGCCGGATGAAACCCAGAACGCCCCGAATTGCCGCCGCGCTGCGGCCAGTCGGCATTGGCGACGGCCGGCGAGAGTGCAGGGCCCGCCGACGTGCCGACCACCGCGATCTCGTCGGCGCTGCGGACCGGAATGCGCTCGCCTTCCAGGATCTCCTCGTCCGAGCAGGCGGCGAGCGCCGTCGTAAGCAGGAACACGGGAAGCGCCCGCCGGACCCACCCCGCCGTCTTCGTCGGCCCGTTCACGATTCGTCTCCCGTATCGACGATTCCGAGCCTCTCCCGGGCGACCCGGCGCATCTCCCGAACGCGACCTTCCATCGCGTCTCCGAGCTCCTCCGACTCCAGCCATTCCTCCGCCTCCGATGCCGCGGCTTCCCAATCCCCTGCCGCCAGAAGGGCGTTGACCCGGAGTTCGCCGGCGATCAGGCGGAAGGTCTCGCCTTCGCGCGTCAGGGGCTCGAGCCGTTCGGCTACTTCCGAAGGGGACATCTCGACGGCCTCCACCAGAAGCGCACGCAGGCCGGCAAGTTCGCGATAGGCCTGCGGAACGCCGGCGTCGTTCGCCAGCGCGCGATACGTCTCCGCGGCGGCTTCCGTGTCTCCGGCCTCGACCAGTCGCGCGCCGGCGCGCAACCGTGCGACGATCGCGTAGCCCGCCTCGTCGTCCTCGGCGGCGCGCACGGCGAATTCCGCCAGGGCCGCCGCGGACTCGGCCGCGTCCTCGCCCTCCGCAGCAACCAGATACTCCTCCATCCGGCTCTGCGCGTCGTCCTCCGCCATCCGCTCGCGCCACTCCCACGCGGCACCGCCCGCGACGACCAGAACGATCGCGCCGATGACCCACGGACCGTAGCGCCGCCAAAGCCGGTACATCCGGTCGCGCCGCATCTCGTCCGCAACTTCGCTCAGAAAACTTTCCGGGTTGCTCACCTGTCAATCCACCTTACGCTCGCGGCCCATGCGCCGACGGCACATGCTACACGATCACCTTGCCGGGGAGGCCGGTACGTTTCCGGCCCGAACGCGCGATTATAGGCCATCGCGGAAGCTGGGCGTTACCTACCAGTCCGGCGAATCGACCGGCCGGGCGGAGTCCCGGCGACGGCGACGCCCCCGACCCCTCGGCAGCCTTTCCGCCGCGCGACCCGTCGGCGCGGACCGTTGCGAATCCTTGCCGATTTCCCTATCTATTGCCTATCGCGTCCTTCAACAACGCAGAGCGGCCGTTCCATGGATACTGTCAGTCCATTCGTGTGGCTTGTCGACGTTCTGGTCGATATCGCAATCGTCGTAGTGGTCGCGCAGGCGATACTGAGCTGGCTGATCCACTTCGGCGTGGTCGACATTCGTCAACGTCTGGTCGCGTCGGTGTGGGACGCCCTGAACCGGCTGACCGAACCCGTTTACCGGCCGATCCGACGCTTTCTGCCGGATCTCGGCGGGATCGACATCACGCCGATGGTCGTGATCGTCGGCCTCCTGTTCCTGCAGCGCCTGGTCTTCGCCTATCTGATCTGACGCGCTCTCGCGCAAGCTCTCAGGGTCCGTTCCTGCGGTCCCGATACGCGAGCAACCGCAGCCGAAGCGCGTTCAGCCGAATGAATCCTGTCGCGTCGGCCTGGTCGTAGACGTCGCCGCCTTCCTCGAAGGTCGCGTGCTCCTCCGAATACAGCGAACGGTCCGACCAGCGCCCCTCCAGGTGCACCGACCCCTTGTAGAGACGCAGCCGGACGACGCCGGAGACGTGCTGCTGGCTGCGGTCGATGGCCGCCTGAAGCATCTCCCGCTCCGGGCTGAACCAGTATCCGAAGTAGATCAACTCCGCGTAGCGCGGCATGAGTTCGTCCTTCAGATGCGCCGCGCCGCGGTCGAGGGTGATCTGTTCGATTCCGCGATGCGCGGCCAGGAGAACGGTTCCGCCCGGGGTCTCGTACACCCCGCGGGACTTCATGCCCACGTAGCGTCCCTCGACGAGATCGAGCCGGCCCACGCCGTGCCGCCCGCCCAGTCGGTTGAGCTCTTCGAGAAGCGCCGCGGGCGACAGCCGCCGGCCGTTCACGGCGACCGCGTCGCCGTGCTCGAATTCGATCTCGACCCGCTCGGCCTCGTCCGGCGCCTCCTCCGGCGCGACGGTTCGCTGGTAGACGTATTCGGGCGCCGGGACGGAAGGGTCCTCGAGCACCTTTCCCTCGGAGGACGTATGCAGGAGGTTGGCGTCGACGGAAAACGGCGCCTCGCCGCGCTTGTCCGTCGGCACGGGCACCCCATGCGCCTCCGCCCAGGCGATCAGCTGTCCGCGCGACAACAGATCCCATTCGCGCCACGGCGCGATCACCCGGATGTCGGGGTTCAGCGCATAGGCGGCGAGCTCGAAGCGAACCTGATCGTTGCCCTTGCCCGTCGCGCCGTGGGCGACTGCGTCGGCCCCGGCCTGGCGCGCCACGTCGACGAGGTGCCACGCCGTGAGCGGCCGCGCGATGGCCGTGCCGAGCAGGTAGCAGCCTTCGTAGAGCGCGTTGGCCCGGAACATCGGAAACACGTAGTCGCGGACGAATTCCTCGCGCAGGTCGCGGACGTGGATGTCTTCGGGCCGAATTCCGATCTGCAGCGCGCGCTCCCGCGCGGCCGAGAGGTCCTCGCCCTGCCCGAGATCGGCCGTGAAGGCGACCACCTCCGCCCCGCGCTCCACCTGCAGCCACTTGGCGATGATGGACGTGTCCAGCCCGCCCGAATAGGCGAGAACGACGCGTTCGGGCATCGGCTCAGTCCTTTCCCGCCACGGGACCGCCGGCGGCGACCCAGGCGCCGAAGCCGCCCTCGATATGCATCGCCGGCGACAGTCCCATGTCCTGCGCCGTCTTGGTCGCCAGAGCCGAGCGCATCCCGCCGGCGCAGAAGAAGACGTAGCTTCGTCCGGGGACGGCAAACGTCTCCTTGTAATACGGGCTGCCCTCGTCAAGCCAGAACTCCAGCATTCCGCGCGGGCAGTGGAAGGCCCCCTCGATTCGCCCGTCCCGGGCCAGTTCCCGGACGTCGCGCAGGTCGACCAACAGGTGGTCGTCGCGCTTCGCCAGCTCGACGGCCTCCTCGGCCGTCACGGCGACGATCGCCGCGTTCGCCTCGTCCAACATGTCCCGGAGAGTCCGGCGTCCGGTCGCGTTCATGCGTCTGCTCCCTGTTCTCCGATCCGCTCCAGCGCGATCGCCGTCGCCTCGCCGCCGCCGATACAGATCGCGGCCACGCCCCGCCGCGCCCCGCGCCGAACCATGGCGTGCAGCAGCGTCACCAGGATGCGGGCCCCGGAGGCGCCGATGGGATGACCGAGCGCGCATGCCCCTCCATGCACGTTCAGTCGCGCATGCGGTATTCCGAGCTCCCGCATGGCGACCATCGGAACCACCGCGAACGCCTCGTTGATCTCCCAGAGATCCACGTCGCCGATCCGCCAGTCCGCCCGCTCGAGCACGGCCCGTATGGCGGGCACGGGAGCGGAGGTAAACAGTCCGGGCTCCTGCGCGAATCCCGCCTGCGCGACGATTCGCGCCGCCGCACGCAGGCCCCTGCGCCTCGTCTCGGCCTCCGAGGCGAGCGCCAGGAACGCCGCGCCGTCCGAGATCGCCGACGAGTTGGCCGCAGTCACCGTGCCGCCCTCCCGAAACGCGGGCTTGAGCGCGGGGATCCGCGAGGGATCGGCCGACCTCGGCAATTCGTCCGAATCGACGGCCGCGCCTCTTGCGCCTTCCGGCAACGGTTCGACTTCCGCGCCGAACGCGCCCGCCTTCCAGGCCTCTCGCGCGCGGTCGAGCGACGCGATCGCGTATTCGTCCTGTTCGGCCCGAGAGAACTGGTAACGCTCCGCGCAATCCTCTGCGTAGCTGCCCATCAGACGCCCTTCCTCGTAGGCGTCCGTCAGCCCGTCGAGGAACATGTGGTCCCGCACCGGCCCGTCCTTCGCCGGCTTGCCGGTTTGCGTGTCGCGGTCGACCAGATACGGCGCGCGGGTCATGGATTCGGCGCCCCCGGCCAGGGCGACGTCCGACTCGCCGAGCCGAATCCGGTCGGCTGCCCACATCACGGTCCGCATGCCCGAGCCGCACATCTTGTTGACGGTGTCGCAGGGCGTCGAAACCGGCAGCCCCGCGCCGAGCGCGGCCTGCCGCGCCGGCGCCTGGCCCTGGCCGGCCGGCAGGACGCAGCCCATCATGCAGGCGTCGGGATCCGCCGCGTCGAGTCCCGCCCGTCGCAACGCGCCCCGAATGGCGAATGTGCCGAGCGCCGGCGCGCTCCAGCCGCGCAACTCCCCCCGATACCGCCCCATCGGCGTCCGGGCCGCGCCGACCACCGTCACCGGAATGTCGCCGTTCGCCATGGTCGCTCACTCCTTCGACCGCCTGCCGCCGCCTGGCGTGCGGCCCGCGCAGCCCGTTTCGGGACTATGCGGATCGGGCGCCCTGTCCCCAGCGCCAGAACTCCCGCCCCTCGCGCCGGCGCGCCTGCCACAGGATCATCCGGTGCACCTCGTCGGCGCCGTCGACCAGCCGGGCCTGCGGCGCGTAGCGATAGACCCATTCTAGGATCGTATCGCGGGAGTAGCCGCGCGCGCCGCAGATCTGGACGCAGTCGCGCGCAGTCCGGTTCAGCGTCTCGGCGACATGAATCTTCGCCATCGAAATCGCCGACTTGGCGCGGTCTCCCCGGTCCAGGAGCCACGCCGCGCGCATGGTGAGCAGGCGGCCGATCTCGATCTCGTGCGCGAGGCCGCCCAGCTTGATCTGAATCGATTCGCGGTCGGCGAGCCGAACGCCGAATCCCGTTCGCTCGGTGGCGTAGTCTTCGGCGATCTCGACGCAGCGCTTGGCGAGTCCGAGCCAGCGCATGCAGTGGGTCAGCCGTGCCGGTCCGAGCCGGATCTGCGTAACCTTCAGGCCGTCGCCGACCTCCAGCAACCGGTTCTCGTCCGGAATTTCGAGTCCGTCGAAGCGCAATTCGCAATGACCGCCGTGCTCTTCCGGCCCCATGATCGGGATGCGCCGAACGATCTCCCAGCCCGGGTCGCCGGCCCGGAACAGGAACGCGCTCAGTCCCTTGCGCGCGTCGTCGCCGGTCCGCGCCACGAGGACGAAGCGTTCGGCGCCGCCGGCGCCGGTGATGAACCATTTCCGTCCGCGGACGACCCAGCGATCCCCCCGGCGTTCCGCCCTCGTGCGCATCATGGTCGGGTCGGAGCCGGAGCCGGGATGCGGCTCGGTCATGGCGAAGGCGGAACGCATCTCCCCGCGAACGACCGGCGCGAGCCACCAGGCTTTCTGCGCCTCGCTGCCCCACTGCGCGAGTAGGCGCATGTTGCCGTCTTCCGGCGCCGCCGCGTTGAAGCAGCAGGGACCGAAGATCGAGCGGTTCATCTCCTCGTAGGCGGCCGCCAGCGCGACGAAGGACAGGCCTAGCCCGCCCTCTCTCCTCGGCACCGCGGGCGCCCACAAGCCTTCCGCCTTCACCCGCTCCCGGACGGTGTCCCGCAAATCGGGGCGGACGTTCTGATGCTCGTCGTAATTTTCCGGATCCGCCTCCAGCGGCAAGATCTCCCCTTCGACGAAGTCGCGCACGCGGCGACGGAAGCGTTCGGCGTCCGCCGGCAATTCGAAGTCCAAGTCTGTCTCCCGGAGCGGCTCAGGAACGAAAGCGTCGAACGCAACGGCGCGCGGGAGCGCGCCCGCCGCGCCTTCGGGCCGAGACTATCGCCAGAGCCGGTCGGCGTATTCCGCCTCCAGCCCCGCATAGAGATGCGCGACCTGCTCTCCGTAGCCGTTGAACAGGAGGGTCGGGATCCGTTCGCCGTCTCCGCCGAGCACCCGCTCCGTCGCCTGGCTCCATCGCGGATGGTCGACCTCCGGGTTGACGTTTGCCCAGAAGCCGTATTCCCGCCCGTTGACCTCCTCCCAAAGTCCCAACGGACGCTCCTCGGTGAAGCTGATCCGGACGATGGACTTGATGGACTTGAAGCCGTATTTCCAGGGCAGATGAAGCCGGACGGGGGCGCCGAACTGCTTCGCGAGCACCTTTCCGTACGCGCCCGTCACCATGAAGGTCAGGTCGTTCTCCGCCTCCGCCATGGTGATCCCCTCGACATACGGCCACGGGAACCACACGGCCCGTTGACCGGGCGCCATCTCCGGATCCAGAAACGTCTCGAAGCGAACGTATTTCGCCGCCGACAGCGGCGCCGCGACCGCGATCAGGTCGCGAAGCGGGAAGCCGATCCAGGGGGCGACCATGGACCACGCCTCGACGCAGCGGTGGCGATAGACGCGTTCCTCGACCGACACGCGCTTAAGCAGGCTGTCCATGTCCAGGGTCATCGGCGATTCGACCAGCCCGTCGAGGGTCACCGTCCACCCTTCGGTGTCCAGCGCCTGGGCCAGGTCCGAGATCGTCTTGTGAGAGCCGAACTCGTAGAAGTTGTTGTAGGTCGAGTTGATCGCCTCGTCGGTGACGGGCCGTCCGGCGTCGGCGTAGGTCGGGTTCAGCGGCGGCTCCGGCACCCAGGCGTCGCCCGGCACCGCGCCGAGCGCCGCCCCGGACGGGAGCCCTCCGAACAGAGCGCCTCCGCCGGCGGCCGCGCCGGTCTTCAGAAACGTCCGCCGGTTCAGAAAGAACCGCTCGTCGGTGACCCGGTTCTCGGGGATGGCCCATGCCGGGCGTCTGAGAATGTTCATGTCATGTCCTCCGGTCGCGCGGCGCAGGGGCCGGGCGACGTTCCGTTCGCGGGCATTATGGCGCATGTGAAGCCGGAATTCTCGCACCCGTCACACGTCGGACGTCGCGTAGTCGCTCTCCGGGATCCCCTGCAGCGCCAGCACCGCGTCCAGGTCCGAGTGATCCAGCACCGCGTCGGCGACGCGCCGCAGCGCGGGCTTGGCGCGCCACGCGACACCGAGTCCGGCCCGCGACAGCATGGCGGCGTCGTTCGCGCCGTCGCCGATCGCAACCGCCTCCTCGGGCGCGAAGGCGCCCGATTCGCAGGCCCGCTCGAGCGCCTCGAGCTTGCTGCCGCCGTCCAGAATCGGCCCCTTCGGCCTGCCGGTCATCCGCCCCTGGGCGAACTCGACGTCGTTGCAGCGGTAGCCGGCGAATCCCGCGCGCGACGCGACGCGAGCGGCGAAGAATTCGAAACCGCCGGTCACGAGGAGCGTCCGGGCCCCCCGCGACGCCATCGTTCGGACCAGCGTCTTCGCGCCGGGATTGAGCGACACCCGCTCCCGCCAAACCCTCTCGAGGACGCTCCGCGGAACGCCGGCGCAGAGTTCGAGCCGGGCGCGATACGACTCGGCGAAGGACAGCGTTCCTCCCATGGCACTCGCCGTCAGAGCGCGAACCGCCTCGCCGACTCCGGCGAGTTCGGCGACCTCGTCGAAGCACTCCACCGGAACGACGGTGGAGTCCATGTCCGAGACCAGGAGACGCTTCTCGCGTCCCGCGCATGCGACGGCGTTCGCGTCGACGCAGGCTTGCCCCATGCGGTTCCGCAGGTCCGCCGTCGCTTCGGGAGACGGGGTGCGGGCACGGAATTCCACGCTTCGCTGCCCGAGCGAGCGGGGTCCTTCCAGCGGAAGGCGCCAGTCGGCTGCCCACTCCGCGACGCCCCCCCGGACCGCGTCCGAAAGGGGCGCCGAGGCGGTCAGCACTACGGCGCAGGAATCGTCTGCGGATCGCCGCATCGAAACGGACCTCCCTCTCCCGACGTTCGGCCAGGCGGGTTCCGGGTACGCCGCAGTCCCGGACCGTGCGGAAGCGTTCTCCCGGCCGGCCGGCGGAACCGCGCCGCGGAGCTGGCGGCGCTCTCCGGGCCCCCGGCGTTCGCCTTTGTGCCCCCCCGGCTCGCCTGACGGGGCATTCTATCGGGATCGGGAGCGGTCGATTCTCCTGAGGATCGCGCCGGCCCCCCGCTGTCCGATCTCGGGGCCGTCGCAGCCGGGTCGCGGTGACCGCGCGTTTCCGCGACGGCCGAGCCGCCCGGCTCGCGTCGGCGCCGAACTCCGGTCAGGCCGGCCGGGCTTCGCGCGAGCGCTCCCGTCCGATCCCACAAGCCGGCGTTCCGCCGGCTTCGACGTACCCGCGAGCCGGGTTCGATTGCCGATCCCTGCCCCGTTGTCCACCCCGCGCTGGACGCGGGACACCGAATCGGGTATGGTCCCGCCTCCGCTCCGCGACATATCGCATGGCAGGTACGTGTTGGCTCACCCGGCTCTCGTCGTACGACGCAACGGCCAGCCGGCCGTGCCCGGCCTGTCGCCGCCCCCGACATGCGCGCCCTCCTGACGCACGGGCTTCGGATGCGGCGCCCGGACTTGCGTCCGCGGCCGGCCGCACACGGCCTCACGGCGCCGGGCTTTCGCCGTCGCGATTCAGAATCGGACGGCTGACCGACGATGGCGCGCTTGCGGGATCGTTGCGAGGTCGCGCTGGAGGGCTTCGCCGCGTTTCTGTGCCGCAGGCCGGTTCCGGCGGTCGTCGCCGTCCTCCTGGTCGCCGCCGCGCTGTCGAGCGGCGTTCGAAACCTCGCGATCGACACGTCGACCGAGTCCTTCCTGCATCCCGACGACCCGGTCATGGCCGAGTACGAACGGTTCCGCGAGCGGTTCGGCCGCGACGACACGATCCTCGTCTCCGTCCGGCCGGTCGAGACTTTCGGCGCGGAGTCCCTTCGCCGCCTCGCGACGCTGCACGCGGATCTCGAGGCCCAGGTGCCGCACGTCGCCCAAATCACCTCGATGGTCAACGCACGCAACACCCGCGGGGACGGCGACCGGCTCGTCGTCGGCGACCTGCTCGAGACCTGGCCGGAGACCGACGAGGCGCGGGCGGCGCTGCGCGAACGGGTGCTGGCGAATCCGCTCTATCGGAACGCGCTGATCTCCGCGGACGGGACCACCACCGTCGTCGCGATCGAGCTCGCCCGCTTCGCCGACACGGGCGGCGAATCGATCGAGGACGCGCTGGCGTTCTTCGACGGTTCGGAAGACGCGGTCCCCCGGCCGCGGCTCACCGACGAGGAAACGCATCAAGTCGTGGCGGCTGTGGACGAAGTCGTCGAACGGCACCGGTCGGAGGGGTTCGCGCTGCACGTCGCCGGAACGCCGGCGGTGACCGACGCCCTCAAGATCGAGCTCATGCGGGACATGCGGCGATTCGTCCTGCTCGCGCTCGCGGTCGTGCTCGCGCTTCTCTACGTCACGTTCCGCACGGCGGCCGCGGTCGCCCTTCCCCTCGTCGTGGTCGTCCTCGCGCTTCTCAGCACCCTCGGGCTGATGGGCCATCTCGGCGTCGCCGTCACGCTTCCGATCGTCATCCTTCCGTCGTTCCTGCTGGCGGTCGGCGTCGGAGCGTCGGTGCATCTCCTGACGATCCACCGGCACGGAATTCGGCGGGGACTGGCGCCGCGCGACGCCATCGTCGGCGCCATGGGCCATTCGGGGCTGCCGGTCCTGTTGACGAGCCTGACGACGGCCGCCGGTCTCGGTTCGTTCTCGGCCGCGGAGGTCGCCCCCATTGCCGATCTCGGGCGGTTCGCCGCCGCCGGCGTCCTGATCGCGCTCCTCTACACGCTGACGCTGGTCCCGGCGGGCCTCTCGCTGTGGCCCCGGCGGCGGAGCGGGCGGACGGCGTCGCCGGGGACGCTTCCCGGCGAGGGCCCGGCGAGACGGCTGGACCGGGCCCTCGAGCGGATTGCGCATTGGAGCGTCACGAACGCGCGCCCGATCGCCGGCGTATCCCTGGTCGCGGTCGCGGTCGCCGTCGGCATGGCCGCGCAACTGCGATTCTCGCACGACATTCTGGCCTGGCTGCCGGAGCGCTGGCCGGTTCACGCGGCGACCCGCGCCGTCGACCGCGATCTCGGCGGCTCGGTCGCGCTCGAGGTGCTGATCGACACGAAGGCGGAAAACGGGCTGCACGACCGGCAGACGCTCATGGATCTGGACCGGCTCGCGAGAGAGATCGAAGCGGAGTCCGCTCCGCCGGTCCCGGTCGGCAAGGCGTCCTCCGTGGTCGATCTGCTGAAGGAAATCCACCAGGCGCTGAACGAGAACCGCCCGGAGTACCGCCGCGTTCCCGACAATCCCCGGCTGATCCCGCAGGAGTTCCTGCTGTTCGAGAATTCGGGATCGGACGATCTCGAGGATCTGGTCGACGCCGGTTTCCGCACGGCCCGCTTCACGCTGCGGGTGCCGTGGCGCGACACCCTCGCCTATCCCCCCTTCATCCGGGACGTGGAGACGCGCTTTCGCGAGACCCTCGGCGCCCGCGCCGACGTCGCCACGACCGGCATCATGAGCCTGTTGAGCCGCACGCTGGAGGCGGCGATCCGCTCCGCCGCGGTGAGCTACGCCGTCGCCTTCTGCGTGATCGCGGTCATGATGGTCGCGCTGATCGGCCGCATCGGCACCGGGCTGATCAGCATGATTCCGAATCTGGCGCCGATCGCGCTGACGCTCGCCCTGATGCAGGTCGCCGGCATTCCGCTGAACCTGTTTACCATGCTGGTCGGATCCATCGCCATCGGCCTGGCGGTGGACGATACGCTGCATTTCATGCACCAGTTCCACCGGTATCTCGATCGCGGCAGCACGGTCGAGGACGCCGTTCGCCTGACCATGCAGACCTCGGGCCGCGCGATGCTGGCGACCACCGTCGTCCTCGCCGCCGGGTTCTTCCTGTTCTGCCTCGCGGACATGGTCAACCTGGTCCATTTCGGACTCCTGACCGGGTGTACCGTGGCGACGGCGCTGGCGGCGGACTTCGTGCTCGCTCCGGCGCTGATGGCGATCCGTTACCGGCGGCACCGGCGGGACCGTCCCCAACCGACATCGGGAGAGCCGAAATGACACGCACCCTCGCCGCGATCCTCCTCGCCGTCCTGTGCCTCGCAGCGAGCGCCCCGCCGGCGCCGGCCGCCGAGGACCAGGCGGCGCTCGAGATCATGCGGCGCGTCGACGCGCGCGACGACGGCGACGACCGGACGGCGCGGCTCTTCATGACCCTGATCGACCGGAACGGCCAGACGCGGGAGCGCGCGCTCGCGACCTTCCGCAAGGACCGGGGACCGGACACGCTCAACCTGATGTTCTTCCTCTCGCCGGCCAACGTTCGCGACACGGGGTTCCTCACGCACGACTACCGGGCGCCGGAACGGGACGACGACCAGTGGCTCTATCTGCCGGAGCTGCGCAAGACCAAGAGGATCGCGAGCGCCGACAGGTCGCAGTCCTTCATGGGGACCGACTTCTCCTATGCCGACATGACCCGCCGCGTGCTGGAAGAGTGGGAGTACCGGCTGCTCGGCGAACGCGAAGCGCACGGGCGCCCGGCCTGGCTGATCGAGGCGACCCCGGCGTCGGACGCGGTCGAGCGGCGCTACGGCTACCGGAAGTCGGTCCTGTTCGTGCGTCCGGACATCGACATGGTGGTTCGAGCCGTGCACTGGATCGCCGATCGGGAACGGCTGAAATACCTGGACATGCAGGACGTGGAGCGGATCGACGGCATCTGGACGGCGACCCGGCTGGAGATGAGGACGGTCGAGAACAAGGAAACGCTGCATCGCACGGAGATGCGGTTCGAGGGGGTTCGCTACGGCCAGGACCTGGACGACGACCTGTTCACCCTCCGGCGGCTGGAGGCGGGGCTCTGAACCGCTTCCTTCGAGTCTGCCTCGCGGTCCCGATCGCGCTGGCCGCCGCTCCGGCGTACTGCCAGGACGACCTCGACGACGTGCTCGAAGGGTTCGAGGAAGCGCCGGCGCAGGACGAGCGGAGCGAGGAATCCCGGCAACCGGAATCCCCGGCGGCGATCGTACGGGAGCCTGCGCTCCAGATCGGCGGAAGCCTGTCGCAGGAAGCGGTCGTCGCTTTCGCGCAGAGAAAAGATCCCTCCTCGGGTACCGACCGGCGCGGGCTCTCGTCGCTCGGCATGCGCCTCGATCTCGAAGCGAGGCTCTCGCTCCCGCGAAACTGGCGCGCGCAAGCGTCGGGCCGCCTCTTTCTGGACCCCGTTTGCGGAAGCGGCCGGCGCAGGAGCCTGCCGAAAGCCTATCGGGACGACTGCGCGCGGAACCTCGCGCCGGGAGAGGCGTATGTCCAGGGTCGCGTCCGGGACGATCTCGACCTAAAACTCGGGCGTCAGATTGCGGTCCTGGGCCGGTCCGACTTCTTTCGCGTCATGGACGTTCTCAATCCCCTCGACAACCGGGCGCCCGGCATGACCGACGTTGCGGACCTCCGGCTGCCGGTCCCGATGGCGCGAGCGGACTGGTTTGCGCCGCCGTGGCGGCTCGCGGCGTTCCTGGCGCCGGGACGCGACTTCGACCGGACGCCGGTCGCGGGCAGCGATTTCGCGCCGGACGCGTCGGCGCCGCCGCCGCGCGGCCCGCGCCGGGGCGGACTCGGCGAGGCGGTAGCGGCGGTTTCCGTCACAGGGACGTTCGAGGGATACGACCTCACCTTCGCGGCCGCCAGCCGCCCCGACTTTCGACCGCGAATCGTGCGGACGGCAGACGGGCCGAGGCGACGCCACGACCGCATCCGAACGGTCGGGGCGGCGGGGATCGCCGCATTCGGAAACTGGCTCCTGCGCGGCGAAGCCGCCCTGTTCCGGGGACTGCGGTTCGCCAACGCGCCCGAGCGGGCGTACACGCGAATCGCGATCCTCGCCGGAGCGGAATACGCCGGGATCGCGGACACCGCCCTGGCGCTCGAAGCGATGCACGGCCATATCCGCCGCTTCGACCAACGGATCGAGTCCATGCCGGACGATCGCCGCCGCAACGAACCGGCGCTGGCGCTTCGGGTCAACCGCCGATTCCTGCACGACAGGGTCGAGGCGACGCTGGTCGCCCTGGCGAGGGGCGACGCGGGCGAGAGCGGCGCGCTGCAGCGGTTCGAGGTCACGGTTCACTGGACCGATTCCGTCGAGCTCGCCGGGGGTCTCGTGTTCTACCAGTCCGGCGACCGGGCGCCCTTTCGGGACATCGGACGCAACGACCGGCTCTTCCTTCGGCTCAAGCACTCCTTCTGAGCGCGTCCCGCGCGGCTTGACCGGACGCCGCCGGGCGTCCGACCGGCGATCGCGACCCGCTTCCGCGAATTGCGGCGGCCTCGTCCGGGAACCGCTTGCCGTCGGCCGCCAGAGCCTTCGCTCCGGTGCGATCCGACTTCGCCTTCGCTCCCGCCGCGAAGGCGACGGCCCCCGGCAGGAACGGGTCCGCCGGCGGGACCTCGAACTCGTGCGACGCGCGATTCGGACTCGCGTGTCGGAAGGAACGACCGGCGAGTTTCCGCGCCTCGAACCGCGCGCCGCGCCGCGCCGAGCTGCGACTGCGCGAGTGCCGGCCCGCGTCTTCCCGAAGGAACCGTCCCTCTCTCGCGGTCGAATCGGGAGCGGCGATTTGCCTCCCGCGAGAACGACGCTACCGTCTGCGCCTGTCGCCCGGCATCCGCACGGGATGCCCGGCGAACTGCGAAAGGCGGGCCGACTGCGCATCGACGCGATCGGACGACGGAGATCGCCCAGCTCTGCCCGACCCAATGCGGCGAACGCCGCTCTCGCGCCCGCTCGGTCCAGAGAGCCGGCGCCCGAGGAGGAGGGACATGGCAGGACACGCATCGCGCGTCGATCGCCGCCATACGCCACGATCCGGTCGTTCGGCCGGGTGAGGCGAGGACTCCCCCTTCTCGTCACTTTGACTCCCCCATAGAGAATTCGGAGCGCTCGCCCCGGAGCTCGCACCTGCGACAGCGTCGTGCGAGTCGGTCCGGGCGGGCACCGATCGCTTCGCCCGGCAATTGCGGAACGTACGCGGGATGATCCGGGCGCTCCGCGCGATCAGGGTGGCATTTCGGTCGACGCTCGCACATTCCGTTGGACACGCACGGACCGAGGCGGCCGTACGGTCGCAACCGCACGCTTGCGAGGCGGGCGCCGCACGGCGGTTCGATCGACGCCAGCAACCGTGCGCCAGAGCCGCGGACGGGAATCGAAAGGGCAGAGAGGGAACCGACGATGGCGAAGAAGGCCCGCGGACGCAAAGACAAGACCCGCAAACGCAAGAGCGTTCACATGTCCCACGACGGCTGGTTTCTGTTGCTCATGCTGGATCCCGCGCGAGTCGCGGACTTCATTCGCCATCACCTGCCGGAAGAGATGGTCGCCCAGCTCGACGACTCGCCGCCGGTTCCGGTTCCCGAACGGTACGTGACCCCTGCGTTGCAGCAAGGCGCATCGGATCGCGCCTTTCGTCTGGCGCTGAAGCCCGGGCAGGGACATTCCCACATTCTGGTCGTCCTCGAACACCAGTCCACGGTCGACCAGAACATGGCGCTGCGTACGAACGCGGACGACGCACAGCTCCGGCGTCAGATGGCCGACCTCTCCAAGGGCAAGGTTCCTCCTCCCGTGATCCTTCTGGTGACGTATCACGGTAACGAAGTTTGGACAGCGCCCCAGACCCTCGAGGACATTCCGCCCGTCGCGGGCGCGATCGGCGCGGCGCAGAGCAAGCACAAGTACGTTCTCTGTGACCTCGCACGGAAGAAAGAATGCGAGCTCGCAGAGGATCCCGTGCTTCGGGCGGGCCTTCTGATGATGATCCACATGTACCGGGAGGGCACTACGGCCGACGACATCGCACGGTTCCTGGAGCCGTTCCCTGCCGGTAGCCCGTTGGAAAAACCGGCATTGTCGTATATCATAGGGCTGCCCGTCAGCGACGAGGTTCTGTACGACGGGGTTGCGAGGGCCAAGTCGACCAGAGGAGTGCGAATCTTGGAAAGCATGTATGACAGAGCGATACGAGAGGGCGAAGCCAGAGGCTTGGCACGAGGCGAGGCAAGAGGCTTGGCAAGAGGCGAGGCAAAGGGTCAAGTCAAATTCCTGCTAAAAATGCTGAAGCGTCGATTCGGGGACCTCCCGGCGAACGTGGTATCGCGCGTAAACAAGGCGACGCCGGAGCAACTGGACGAATGGGCGGAAGCGTTGCTCGACGTCAGGCAGGCGAAGACGCTGTTTCGAAAGTGGGTCGACGACGGACGCTCCAAGGCTCACTGATCCGCAAGCCTACGGGCGAACCTCCGTCGCTGCAGAGGGTACCGACCCGTCGACGATCCCTGCGAGACCTCGCTCCGTCCGCCGGTCCTGGCACCGACACGTCGACATGACGCCCCTGCGCTTGCAGGCGGCATTTCTACGACGCATCGGGGCGGATTGGCGACCTTGTCCTCGTGCCCCGGGTGCGGTCTGCCCTGAGGCGCGTACCTGCGCCCGCGCGGAGCCGCCGAGTCTGCCGCCCCGGGCGGAACGATCCGTTTTCCGCAAAGCGCGGCGATCGCTGCAGCCGGCAGTCCGCCAGGGCCAGCGAAGGTAGAGATCCCGCGTCCTCAGCGACATGGCCGCATCGGCACCTGTCTGTCGACGCCTCGATACAGAGCATGTCGTTCAGGAGCCCCTATCGGTCGCGATGCGCGCCGGAACGGCGGTCGAGAACGAGCGGGAAGACGGGAGAGAAAGTCATGCCCAAGGTTGCGGAGATCCCTGCAGAGGCATTTCGAAGGGGAAATCCCGGCGCAGACGGTCCCCGTCGTCGGCAGTGTGAGAGGCGATCGACGGTCGGAGACCGCGGGCGCCTCCGGGGCGCGCCTCGTTCCGGCCTTGTGCCCGCTTGCGTCCCGGCTCCCACCGGCTCGGGCTTCAAGTCCTTGCGGCGCACAGGGACGCCCGCATAATCTGGCCGCCATGGCGAAGACCCTGCCGAACCCGGCCAATTGCATTTCGAGCGCGAGCTCTACCGCTCGCCGGCGAGCTGCGGCGGCCGCCCGTGACGTTCGGAGTGCCCTTGTCGGAAACGGTTCGCCTACCCGCCGGAACGTCCCGCTGACGCATACCGAGGCGCGCCCCAAATCCCCCGTCGCCGCCCTTGCGGCATCAAGTTGGATTCGGTCGGCATGACAGGCGCAGCCGTCCGCGCCGGGCACTGTCCCTTGCCGCCGTCCGACACCGGGCCGACGCTGCGCCAAGTATCCGGCCGACGACTCCTATCCCGCGCAACGTCAGGGACAGGACCATGACCCCCGGCGAGTTGAAGCATAGGTTCGACGATCTGAGAGTCTGGCATACGAAGGAGCAGCGGGCGCCGCACAAGCCCCTGCCTGTCCTCTGGGCGATCGGACGGTGCCTTCGAAACGAGGCGCGCCTGGCTCCGTACGCCGAGATCGAAGGCGACCTCGGCGAATTGCTCCGCCGCTTCGATCGCCCGAAGGTGCGCGTCAATCCGCATCACCCGTTCTGGCACCTGAGGAACGACGGCGTCTGGGAAATACCGGAAGCGAAGCGAATCGCCGAGACGTCGAAAGGGGACGCTCATATACGCTCGCTGCGCCAGGAAGGAGCACGGGGCGGTCTGCCGGAGAAGCTGTTCCTGAAGCTTCGGAAGGATCCGGCGACGGCGCTCGACATCGCGCGTTCGCTGCTCGGCGCGCACTTCCCGGAGACCCTTCACCGCGACATCCTGCGCGCGGTCGGGATCGACGGCGCCGAGGCGCAGAATGCCGGTCGAGAGTTCGATGCCCGTGAGGGGACGGACGGCGACTTCGACCGCGTTCGACGCAGGAGGCGCGATTCGGCGTTCTCCGGCGCGGTCCTTGCGGCCTACGGCGCAGGATGCGCCGTGTGCGAATTCTCCGCTCGCCTGGACGGCGCGCCGGTGGCGCTGGACGCGGCGCATATCAAATGGCATCAGGCCGGCGGCCCCGACCGCGTAAGCAACGGCCTCGCCCTCTGCGCCCTGCATCATCGGCTGTTCGATGCGGGCGCGTTCACGCTCTGCGCAGACTTCACCGTCAACACCGCGCCGACGGCACGGGGTCCAGGCTGGGGCCAGACCCTCGAGCCGTTCTCGGGACGCCAGATTCGGCTACCCCGAGAGCGCGCAGACTATCCGGACCCGAAGTCCCTCCGTTGGCATCGGCGGGAGGTCTTCCGGTCTTTCCCCGAATACGACGAGTCGCGACAGCAGCCCTGACGATTCCCGTCCTCCCGATTGCGCAGGAGGACTCGACCGGTTCCGCCCGGGGCGAGGCCGTCCGAGTTCTCTGCCGGGCCGAACGAGCCCGTCCCCGCTGCGACGACCCCATTGGCCGCTTCGCCCGGAGAAACCTGCGGTATGTCGCGCTGTGGCGTTTACGGCAGGAATCGCGGATTCGGCCGGCGCGTCCGTCCGAGCGACGGGCACCCCAGGCAAACGCGCCCACGCTACCCGCAGCCCTCCCGGCGAGATCGCCTCGAAAGCGCACCGCCCGCTGGAGCCGAGTGCGACGAGTCCCCCGGCCGCCCGAGAGCCGGGGTCAACGCAGTATTCCGCGCTCTCGTCCCGGCGCCGCAAACGCGTCAGCCGGGGGAGCCGAGCCGGGTCGCAAAGACTCGCCCCGTGCGAGCCGAGCGCCCCGTCGGCAAGACGCGCCCCCGTTTACCCGGAGGCGACGCGGCGAAAACGGCAAAGCGAGGACGAACCGTACGCTGCCGCTCACGCAGGCGAGCCGTACGGAGGCCCCATGCCGATGGGATCGCGCCCCTGCGGGACGGATCGACCCCGCTACGCGTTCCACGGACCTCCGCTTGCGATACGGCCCGGACGAGATGCCGGACTCGCGCGTTCGTCAACGAGACTGCCCCGGCCGGAATCGGGACCCGGCATCAGTCGGCTTCCCCGCCCCCCGGCGCTCCCTGGAGCCTGTCGAGCTCCTCGGCGACCAGGAAGGCCAACTCGAGCGACTGGCTCTGGTTCAGACGCGGGTCGCAAACCGTGTGGTAGCGGTCCGACAGGTCCTCGTCGCCGAGTTTCTGGTCTCCTCCCGTGCACTCCGTCACGTCTTGCCCGGTCATTTCCACATGCACCCCGCCGGCATAGGTGCCTTCGCTGCGGTGGATGGCGAACACGTCCCGGACCTCCTGCAGAACGTTTTCGAATCTGCGGGTCTTGTATCCGGTCGACGACTTGACCGTGTTGCCGTGCATGGGATCGCAGCACCAGACCACGTTGCGCCCTTCGCGTTTCACCCGGCGCGCCAGCTTGGGCAAATAGTCGCCGACGACACCGGCTCCGAACCGCGAGATAAGGGTAAGGCGGCCGGGATCGTTGTCCGGATCCAGTATCTCGATCAGTCGGACGAGCTCGTCTTCGTCGAGAGAGGGGCCGCATTTCAGACCGATCGGATTCGACACCCCGCGGCAGAACTCGACATGGGCCCCGTCGGGCTGCCGCGTACGGTCGCCGATCCAGAGCAGGTGGCCGCTCCCGCCGATCATTTTTCCGGTCAGCGAATCCCGACGGGCGAGTGGCTCTTCGTAGTGCAGCAACAGCGCTTCGTGGGAGGTGAAGAATTCCACGCTCCGCATGGAAGTCACGGATTGCGGCCCCACGCCGCAGGCCTGCATGAAATCCAGAGCGTCGATGGTTCTGTGCGCGAGAATCTCGTACCGTTCGGACTCCCGTGCCGAACGCGCAAATCCGAGATTCCACTTCGCCACGTTTCGCAGGTCCGCCAGTCCCCCGGTGGCCATCGCGCGGAGCAGATTCAACGAAGCCGCGGACTGGAGATACGCCGTCAGCATGCGCTCGGGGCGCACCTCCCGCGCGGACTCCGAGAACTCGAAGCTGTTGACGATGTCGCCCCGGTAGGACGGCAGCGTCGTTCCGTCGACGGTCTCGGTCGGCGAGGATCGCGGCTTGGCGAACTGCCCGGCCACGCGTCCGACCTTGACCACCGGCTTCCGGCCGCCGAGCGTAAGCACCACCGCCATCTGCAACAACACGCGGAACGAATCCCGAACGTTGTCGGCCGAGAACTGCTCGAAGCTCTCCGCGCAGTCGCCGCCCTGCAACAGGAACGCCCGTCCCTGGGCGACCTCGCCGAGCCGGCGCCGAAGGCGCAACGCCTCGCCGGCGAAAATCAACGGCGGAAGGGTGCGCAGCCGGCCGACAACGTCGTCGAGCGCATCCGCATCCGGATACTCGGGCATTTGCGCTGCCGGTCGCGTTCTCCAGCTGTCCGCGGTCCAGGATTCCTGCATGGGATGCGCTCCGGTCGAAGGGGAAATTGTCTCGCTGATCTTATAGCGGGGACCCCTCCGAACCGCTACACTCCCCGTCCGATTCGGCCATGCCGAATCGTGGAAGTTCGTCGGAGTCGACGGCCCGAAGCGGTCGCGAGACTTGGAGACGCGCCGGAAGCCTGCCGCGATGATAGAGTGTGCCAAGGTTCGCGACTTGCCGAAGGTCGTGCAGCCGCCGGCGACGCGCCGGTTCGCGTTCCTGCTCGTGCCGAACCTTTCCATGATCGCGTTCGCCTCGGCGCTGGAGCCGTTGCGGATCGCCAACCGGCTCACCCACCGCTCGTGCTACGCGTGGACCTTGCTGTCGCCGACCGGCGGACCCGTGCATTGCTCCAACGGCGTCGAAATCGCCGTCGATTCCGGCCTCGAGGAAATCGATTCGAACTCGATCCTGTTCGTGTGCAGCGGCGTGGACGCCGCCTTCGCGGCCACCCGCCCCGTCCTCGCCTGGCTGAGGCGCCAGAACGCGCGGGGCGTCGCGCTCGGCGCGCTGTGCACCGGCGCCCATATCCTGGCCCGGGCGGGGCTTCTCGAAGGGCGTCGATGCACGATTCACTGGGAGAGTCTGCCGACGGTGGCCGAAGAGTTTCCGTCGCTGGAATTTTCCAGCCGCGTATTCGAAATCGACCGGGACCGGTATACCTGTGCGGGCGGCGCGGCGGCCAGCGACCTGATGCTGCAGTTGATCTCCAACGACTACGGCGAACAGCTGTCCGGCATGGTCGCCGACATGATCCTCTATTCGGCCCGCGGCCCGCAGGAGCAGCAGCGCCTGTCCGTTCCCGGCCGCTACGGCGTCCGGCACCCGAAGCTGACGGCGGTGATCCGATCGATGGAAACCAACATCGAGGAGCCGGTCCGTCCCTGCGAACTGGCCGAGGAGGCGGGCATGTCCACCCGGCAGCTCGAGCGCCTGTTCCGGCGCTACCTGAACCGCTCGCCGAAGCGCTACTACATGGAACTCCGCTTGCAGCGGGCGCGGAACCTGCTGCTGCAGACCGAAATGTCGGTCATCAACGTGGCGCTGGCCTGCGGATTCGCGTCGCCGTCGCACTTCTCCAAGTGCTACCGGGCGTATTTCGAGCGCACGCCGTACCGTGACCGGGGGACGCCGGAATCCCTCGCGAGCCGGCGGCGCAGCGTCGGGACCGGAGCGGGCGACCGCGCATGACGTTCCGCATCGCCCCCTATCCCGCCGGCCGGCACCGACGGCTTCGCGCCCGTCCGTGGATTCGCAACCTCGTCCGGGAATCCGCCCTCTCGCCCTCCGACCTGCTGTGGCCGCTGTTTCTGGTGGACGGCGAGAACGAGCGCCAGCCGATTCCTTCGATGCCGGGCGTCGAGCGGCTCAGCGTCGATCTCGCGCTGCCGGCGATCGCGGAAGCGCAGGAGCTGGGTATTCCGGCCGTGGCGCTGTTTCCGTATGTCGAGGACGCATTGCGGAGTCCGGACGCGCGCGAAGCGTGGAATCCGGACAACCTGGTGTGCCGGGCCACACGCCGCATCAAGGCGGAGATTCCCGAAATCGGCGTCATGCAGGACGTCGCCCTCGATCCGTACAATTCCATGGGGCATGACGGGCTGGTCGATTCGGACGGCGTAATCCTGAACGACGAGAGCGTCGAAGCCCTGACCCGCCAGGCGCTGTGTCAGGCGGAAGCCGGCGCGGACATCCTGGGACCCTCGGACATGATGGACGGGCGAATCGGCGCCATACGCCGGGCCCTGGAAAACCGCGGCTTCGTCGACACGCTGATCCTCTCCTACGCCGCCAAATACGCCTCGGCGCTCTACGGCCCGTTCCGGGACGCGACAGGCTCGGGCGCCCGCCTCGTGGGCGACAAGCGGACCTATCAGATGGACGAGGCCAACGCGGACGAGGCGCTGCGGGAGGCGGCCGCGGACATCGCCGAGGGCGCGGACATGGTGATGGTGAAGCCGGGCGCCTTCTACCTGGACGTGTGCCGGCGGGTGAAGGACGCGTTCGGGATGCCGACCTTCGCCTACCAGGTCTCCGGCGAATACAGCATGATCCGGACGGCGGCGGACGCCGGCTTTCTGGACGGTCGCGCCGCGATGCTGGAGAGCCTCGTCGCGTTTCGACGCGCAGGGTGCGACGGGATCCTGTCGTATTTTGCGGTGGAGGCAGCGCGGCGCTTGCGCGAATCGTAACCCGGTTTGCCCCGAGGGAGGGGATTGCGCGACGCCTGCCATGCGTGTAGGATGGACACGCTGACAGTTGCGCTGCGCGCGCAGGATTCGATGTCGGCGAACCGTGTCGCGGGGTGGAGCAGTCCGGTAGCTCGTCAGGCTCATAACCTGAAGGTCGCAGGTTCAAATCCTGCCCCCGCAACCAAGACGCCCCGCTTCGAAGAAATCGCGGGGGTGCGCTCTCGCTCCGAACGCAGACCGGCGTCGTTACTGTACGCCCATGGCTGCGTCGCGACTCCATGCTCTCGGCATCGGTGACGGTAGCTTTCGCCAACCGGACAAGCGATTCGTCTCGACCCTCCTCAAACCGACCGATCGCTCAGGCGCACCCGTATGGACCGTCCTCCTCGTCGCCGTCCTTCATGCATCCGTGACGGAGAGCGATAAAGCGAACGCCGCGCCCGACGGCATCGAAGTCAGCCCAGTCGGCGGTATCGGGAGCGCCGAGACGGTCGAGGCGGAGGGTCGGAGGAACAGATTCGCCGGGTCGAGCGGGGGCCTTCTGGAAACCGGAGGGCATGGGAGCCGACGGGTCGGTTGAGATCAGCACGACGCTGCGCCTGCCGCCGGCGCTGATATTTCGGAGGCGTTCGAGGATCGCCTGGGGGAGGGCCAGATGACTTTCCGGGAGTTCAAGGGCGAAGACTGGGTTGACCGGCTGGTTGCGGCCTTGGTTGCGCTGAAAGCGGTGCAGGAATCGTACCTTGAGGCGCAACGGCTTCACAGTCCTCGCACCCGCACGTTCGTTGACGGAACGGACGTGACCCCGTTTCCCCTGGAAGAGCTGCGAACGGTCTATGAGCAAGCGCGCCACAGCCGCAAGTTCGGTCAGGAGGCGAAATACGCCCCGCTGCGAGGGGTTCTGGATCCGGCGCGCCACGCGCTCTTGTCCCATCCGACGCTGGAGCGGGTTGCGGTGACCGGACGCCCCATCGGCGACAACGACTTCTGGATCGAAATCCTGAATTCCGGTTTGTCGATCTCCGCCGGACAGCTGATCGCGGGACTGACGGCGCGGGCCGCGGAACTGTCGAGCGACGGCTTTCGAACAGCTGTGCGCGAACTGAACGGCTTTCTCTCGCCGGTCGGAGACGAAGAGGCCGCCGAGGCGCTCGGCAGCCTCGACGAAGGCTGCGACGCACTGCTGTTCTACGGTCTCACCGTGACCGAACGAATCGACTTTCGGGAAGACATGGCGATCTTGCCGTACGGCGACATGCTTCGGTTCGTAGACGAGAAAGTCATGCAAGACTTGGCCCCGGACGGGGCCGGCTATCACGAATGGCGGTCGGTGGGAGCGGTAGTCAGCCCGTTTCGCTGGCGGCCCGCGTTCCGTCGCAGGGGAGACATGGACGATTCGACGCCGTTGCCGAGACCGTCCTTCCGGAATGCGGCGGCTTTTCTCGATTTGTTGGCCGTCAGCCACGCGACGGCAGTGGTGCCGCTCGCCGCACTGACCGATCGTATCGACCATGCCGCCGGGCGACTCTTGGGTATAGGAAACCGGAACTCGGGAATCTGTCGAACCTCGCCGTCATCGGGCTTCGACGGATTCGAGGAGTGCCCGACGCTGAGCCATGAGATGCTGGAACGCGCGCGGTCGGCGTTCGAGAATCGGGAGAGTGCCCGATATCGAAGCTTGGCGCCTGTCATCAGCAGGCTTGCCGCGGCGCTCGCGAGGAGCGAACGCTTCGCAATTCACAACAGCGTACTTGACGTTGCGATCACGCTCGAAGGCATGTACGAACTGCCCAAACGGAAAAAGTCGGAGACCCTGCAGAACAGGGCTGCGTGGTTTCTCGGAACCGATCCGGAGAGCCGGGAGCGAATTGGCAAGAGTGCGCGTGCGTTCTACGACGCTCGGTCGGCGATCGTTCACGGTGATACGGAAGGAGCGGAAGCGTATACCTACGAACGGGCCTTCGCTGCGGGATTCGATCTCGCGCGTAGAACCCTGTTCAAGACGCTGGACGAGGGGGCACCACAGAACTGGAACAGCCTCACGGTGTCGAGCGACTGAGGAGTATTCAATCCGGATCGGAGCGTGTTTCTGCCTGCCCCTCTCGCGGCCCGCCTTTCGCCGCCGAATCGTGAAGCGCGACCTCTTCGCTTGCCGGGTACGGCGGCGCAATCCCTGACGGCGCCCGATTGCGTCCGACGCCAGAGGCGACCACTCTCCGAGGCGAGAGTCGAAGATGGCCGATAGGGGCCGTGGACTTCCTTTCGGCTAATCCGGAACGGTGCGGATTCGATTCGGTCGCGGCGGCGAGTTGGACTCCTGGAGCTGCAGGGGCGCCGACGCATGGCGAATGTCGAGGGCCTTGTGGATGACGACATCCGGTCGAGCGAGACTGTGCCGTACCGTCCGCCCGTCGACGGTCTGGCGCAACGCCTTCGTCGCCCCGTGCACGCACATGTCTCCCTGTCATAGGGAACGGGACGCAGTCCCGAGCGAGGCATGATCGTCGTCTTTCTTACGGTGGCGGGATTCGCCCTGCTGCTGTTCGGCGGAGAGGTCGTGGTGCGGGGCGCTCTTCGACTCGCCCCCGGACTGGGCATGTCGCCGCTGATGGTCGGGATCGTCGTCGTCGGATTCGGTACCTCGATTCCCGAGCTCGCGGTCAGCGTCGATGCGGCGCTTTCCGGCGCACCCGGACTGGCGGTGGGCAACGTGATCGGGAGCAACGTCGCCAACGCGATGCTGATTCTCGGTCTCGCCGCAGTCATTTGCCCCGTGGCGGTGGACCGGACGGCCATACGTCACGACACCCTGGCCCTCGTCGGCGCGACTCTGGCGTTCTGCGCGATCGGGTATTTCGCCGGTCAGGTTTCCTGGTGGCAAGGCGTTTCGATGGTCGCGGCGCTCGTCGCCTACATCCTGTGGAGAGCGCGACCGCGCACGGGATTGCAGCTGTCGCACGCATCGTCTGAGCCCGAGACGCAGTCGCCGAGCGACGGCGCCCGGCCCATGCACGTTTCCTTCGCCCTTCTCGCAGCAGGCCTCCTCGCCGTGCTCGTCGGCGCCGAATGTCTGGTTCGCGGCGCCGTGCGCCTCGCCGCTGACCTCGGTGTAAGCGAGGAGGTCGTTGGCCTGACGCTGATCGCCGTCGGGACGTCGTTACCCGAGATTGCGACCGCTCTCGCCGCCGCGCTGCGTGGACGAACAGAGCTGTGCATCGGCAACGTGATCGGGAGCAATCTGTTCAACATCCTCGGAATCGCAGGCGTCACGGCGTGGTTCGCGCCGCTGCCCTTCGCCGATCGCATCGTGGACTTCGACCTCTGGTTCCTGCTCGGCACTACGGCCTTCATGGCGGTTGTCATGATGGCGAGCCGCCGTATCGGACGGACTGCTGGCCTCGTCCTCGCCGCAACCTACTGCGTCTACGTCGCTGCCCATTTCGTCGTCACGACGTGACGCGGGTGCACCCAGCAGCGCGCCGCTACGAACCCCAATAGGACAGGCAGTGGGGAAGAGAGCGGCTCAGCCGCCCGGTGCCGCCCAATGAAAACCGACACGCGCCAACGCGACAAACCTCGCCCTGTCGCCAAATTCCCGCGCTTTCTCACAACCGGCAACAGCGCACGGTCCGTCGATCGCACCGAGGCCACGTCGTGCCCGATGACGGCGCGGGCGCGGTACGGACTCAGGCTTCGCGGGTCTCGGGATCGGGGCGCGTGGACCGGACTCCGGCCCTCGCACCGTACCGAACGAGCCAGTAGCCGAACGCGCCGGACAGCAACGACCCGCACATGACCCCGAGCCGTATCGGGGCGGCGAAGCTCTGATCGCCGGCGGGATCCTCGAACGCCAGGCTGCCGATGAACAAACTCATCGTAAACCCGACCCCGCAGATCACGGACACTCCATAGACCTGCATCCAGGTAGCGCCCTCCGGCTTCTCCGCGATGCCCAAACGAATGGCGGCCAGCATCGGCAGGAACACGCCGACCTGCTTGCCGACGAAGAGGCCGGCCGCAATTCCGAGGGGCACCGGCTCGAGGAGCGAAGCGAAGGTCACGCCCTCGAACGACACCCCGGCGTTGGCAAACGCGAACAGCGGAAGGATGCCGTAGGCGATCCAGGGGTGCAAAGCATGCTCGATGTCCTTCAGCGGCGACCGCTCCCGATCGGCCCGCGATCGCATGGGGATGGCCAGGGCGACCAGAACTCCCGCCAGGGTCGCATGCACGCCGCTCTTGAGCACGAAAACCCAGAGCACCGCCCCGGTCACGACGTAGGCGGCGATCCGCTCGATGCCGAGACGGTTGAGGACGAGCAGGACCGCGACGCACGCCGCGGCACCCTGGATCGCTTCCATAGAGAGCTGGTCGGTGTAGAACACGGCGATGACGACGATGGCGCCGAGATCGTCCAGAATGGCGATGGCGGTCAACAGCACCTTGAGGGAGAGCGGAGCGCGGCTGCCCACGAGCGCCAGAATGCCGAGCGCGAAGGCGATGTCCGTCGCGGCCGGGATCGCCCAGCCGTTCAGCGCCAGGGGATCGTGGCCGAAGGTGAAGAAAACGTAGATCGCGGCCGGCACGACCATGCCGCCGACCGCCCCGAACAACGGAAGGAGCGCCTGACTCTTCGTCGAGAGTTGTCCCTCGACGAACTCGCGCTTGATCTCCAGGCCTACGAGCAAGAAGAACACCGCCATCAGGCCGTCGTTGATCCACAGCAGCAGAGGCTTGGCGATACCGCCGCTACCGACTCGGATCTCGAGCGGGACATCCAGAAAATGCCCGTACAGGGGCGCGAGAGCCGTGTTGGCCAGGATCACGGCGACCACAGCGGCGGCGAACAGCAGCAACCCGCCGATCGCCTCGTATCTCACGAATTCGCGAATCGCCTGTACGGCGCGAATGGGCATGCGGATTCCCCTGATAATTTGCGTGAAACGGCGCCCCGGCCACCCTGCCGGTTCGGAAGTCGAACGCCTGTACCGAGTGCCCGCCAATATTCGAGGTGCGGCGGGTACGCTTGCGCGTCCAGCCGGGGCGGCCTAATCATCGATTGTACCCTGCGCCCGACGATTCTGTCCAATTCGCCGCGATCGCGCTCGGCCCGCACTCGACGGCCGGGCGACACGGGGGATCGACGCGCCAGACGGCGTCAGACTCCGATTCCGGCAGCCGCGGACAACTACGCGACGTATCGTCCCGCCCGCCGGACCGCCAGGCCGCCCCAAGCGTCGAGCGCCGCAAGCGCGCGCCCTGCCGGCCGCCAGTGCAACTCGGCCGAGTCGCCCGCTACGTACGCGGCTCTGTTCGGAACGCCCTCTCCGTCTCCCCGCGTCGACCGCCGGTTCCGGTTCGTCAAGTTCCTTTCCGGTTCGTTCGTTTGCCCAATCCCCAGGATTCTCCCGAGGCGTGACGCTCCCCCGCGAGTCAGGCTGCCGCACGCTCTCGGGCGGTCGAGGGGTCCGCATCCGTCCCGTCTCGAAGCGGCGTCGGATTGGGCGCGTCCACGTCGACGTCCTTCGGATCGAGGGTCTTCCGCGTCTCGGCGAACGCGAGCCGGGCCGACCCGCCGGAAGGACCGGCGAGCTCGTCCGATCGGTAGAGACAGGATCGGAGTCCCATATGTCGACAACTGGAGCCCGAGCCAACGACCCCTTTACGAATCCAGACCGCGTCCCGATCCTCGTCGACGCGTAGCTCCACGACATCCGGGACGAGGCCGCTGATCGCTCCCTCGCGCCAGAGGTACCGGCGGCTTCGCCTTCAGTCATGCGCCTCGCAGGTCGCGATCGTCCGCTCGAGCGCATCGCCGTTCATGTAGCCAAACGTCAACACTTCGTCCGTGTCGGCGTCGGTCCTGACGCAGGGGACGAGACTTTCGGCATCGAACCTGGGCGCCAGGACGAGGCCAACCTCGACCCGTTCGACCGTCATGCGGGCCGCGAAGACCGTGAAATTCTTCGCGTAGGCGCGTTCGGGTCACATGCGAATCGCTCCTGAAGGCTCTGTCGTCAATTGACGCAACGTTGTGACGTATCGTTTCTTCGTGTCAGCGACGGCCGGTGCCCCCGGGACCTCCCTTCCTGGCGCTACCGCCCATCGCCGGATTTCCGCGCTCTCGGAAGGCCGACGCCGACGCTCGCACGAGATCGCCGAGACGCTCGTCGCGCCGGTCGACGGGCACCACCCTCTCAGGGTCCGCTCGGCCGCGCCCGCCCCGAGCGTGCGAAACCGAAACGGCCAGTATCGAGTTTCTCCTCTTCGGTCCGAAGCCGCAGGGCCGCGACGGTATCGCACAGGCGGTCGAGGTCTCGGGCCGTTCGCCAAGTGTTTCGGCCGGTCGCAACGCGGAGGCAGTCCGGTTAAATCGTTTCAATTCGGCTGAACCGATTCGTTGAAGTTTCGAATATTCCCTTATATTATAAGCAGATAATCGTTTCACTCGTAGGCGGAATCGTTTCATGACGCTGACAGACCAAGTCATACTCAGCTACGTTGCGGACCATCCCGGGGCCGGCCGAGCGGATATCCGCCGTCACGCAGCGCCCGATGCGAGCGTGTCGACGGTCTGGCGGACGCTCAAGCGGCTCGTCGACGAGGGTCGGCTGGAGCTTCAGGGAAAGGCTCGCGCCGCCGGCTATTTCCTGGCGGGCGCCGCCGCGATTCGCAACCACCTTCGAACGCCGTACAACCGCCGCAGGCCGGCACGCTACCGTCGCGAGTTTCTGGACGGCTACGTTCCGGCCCGGACCTTCTACCTTGCCGAGTCGGATCGAGAGCGCCTGCACGAGTCAGGGCGGCCAGCGCTGCCGCAGCCGGTCGCTGGCACCTATGCGCGCCGCATCCTCGAGCGACTGCTGGTCGACCTGTCCTGGGCTTCGTCGCGGATGGAGGGCAACACCTACGACATTCTCCAGACCGAACGCCTGATCCGTTTCGGCGAAGAGGCTGCCGGAAAGGATCGCAAGGAAGCGCTAATGATCCTCAACCACAAGGAAGCGATTCAGTATGTGGTAGATCATATCGACGACGTCGCCGTCAGCCGGACGGACATGTTCAACGTTCACGCCTTGCTCTCCGACGGTCTGCTCGGCGATCCCGCCATGGCCGGACGGCTTCGGCGCATGCCCGGCGGCATCACGCATTCGAGCTACAGGCCGCTCGACGACCCGTTCGAAATCGAGCAGGAGTTCGAAATCCTGATCGAGAAGGCGGCGGCGATCCCGGATCCGTTCGAGCAGTCGTTCTTTCTCGTCGCGCACGTTCCGTACCTTCAGGCCTTCGCCGACGTAAACAAGAGAACCTCGCGCATAGCCTCCAACATCCCCCTCCTGAAGGCGGATTACGCCCCGATGTCCTATCTGACGATGGACGATGCCGCCTATATCGACGGCCTGCTCGGCGTCTACGAGCTGAACGACGTGTCGTTGCTTCGCGAGGCGTATATCGACGGCTATCTGGCCTCGGCCGAGAACTACCGCGTCTTGCGGGCCGAAGTGGACAATCCGGACAAGGCCGCCCTCGCCTACCGCGATTTCGTGCGCGAGGCCGTTCGCCGGTGCGTTCTGGAGCGGAAGGAGTGCCGCTCCGAGACCGTCATGGCCATGGCCGTCGAGAGCGGCGTGCCCGAGGCGGACCGCCAGCAGGTCGTCGCCTATGTCGGGAAGCAGTTCCGCGGATTGCACGAAGGCAATGCGATTCGCTACCGGCTGCGGCCCGAGGACCTGGACGGCATCGTCCGCGAGTAACGAACGAACGGAGCAGGCACGGGTCCGGGCGAGACCGGCTGCCGCTCAGGTGCCGGAGCAGCGCCCCAATCCCGGAGCCCGCCCGACTGGAATCAGACGGGCTACGCCGGCACCCCGAGGGCACGCAACTCAGTCGCCCGCGAAGGCGATCAGCCGTCCGCAGACGAGCGCTCCGAGCCAGCAAACCGTCGAGACGACGGCGTGGCCGACGAGACGACGGCGCGGGGCGCCCCGGAGCAGGAATCCGTGCGCGCAGGACAACAGCAGCGCCGAAAGGACCCCCACGGCGACGAACGCGAGCTTGAGTTGCAGGAATCCTACCCCGGCGTACTCCTGCGCCCGGACCGCGAACAGGAGCGTTCCCGTGATCAGAGCGAGCGCGAGCCCGCTCGCCGCGACAGGCGCCAGGACCCGCACCACCGTCTCGCGAGAGACGTCGCGCCACAAGCCGAAAAGCCGAAGGTTCAGCGGAACCGCCGATCCGATCAACAGGGCGATTCCGGCGATGTGCGCAGCGTTGACGGCCGCGTACAGCCAGCGGGAGTCGCGAAGCGTCCGGGCGAGCTCCGTCGCCTCTAACGCCGCCAGGAGAGCCTGCAGATTCTCACTCCCGCCCGGGATAGAGGACGTACTCCCGCTCGCCCAGGTACAACCTCTCGACCTTGATCCTGCGCTCCGACACGTCTGCGGACGGCTCGCCGATCAACCGGATCTCGACGCCGGCAGCCAGGTCGCCCTCCACGAGGCCGGCGCGTTCGTTGCGCCACGGTTGGCCGACCTCGGCCGTCCACGTTTCGCCCTCCACGTCGATCTCCAGGATTCCGTGCGGATTGCCCAGGCGGGCGGACGCGACGACGCCGGTCAGATCGATATTGCCTCCGGTCGTCCACGACCAACCGTGATGGGCCAACGGTGCGACCGTCGGAGTCGCCAATCCCAGAACCAGGGCGGCGACGAAAAGGAGTCGGTTCATGACGTGTCTCCGATTCTTCCAGAAAACAGAGGCGGACAGCGTCATGGTCGCGGCACACGACAGGACTTGCAAGCTGCCGGCCGCGCGTGTCCGACGCGTCCGCGGCAAGGCCGCCTCTCGACTTTCGACCTGTCGACTGCGGATCGTCGTCCGACCGCTCGGCGAACCGTCGCGGCTGGAACGCGGCGGAATCTTCGGCCGCCGGGCGTTACCCCGGCCGCGCCTTCGCGGCGGCCTCGGCCAGGGAAACCCGGTACCGACTCATGATTTCGTCGGCCAGCGCGGCGGGATCCCATTCGTTGAAGAGCGCCCGAATGCGGCCGTCGGGATCGAAGTGGATCGTCTCGGTTCCGCCGAAGCGCACCGCGATCCGCTTCAGGAAGCACACGGCCTCCAGCGACCAGTCGACCTTCAGGAAACAGTCGCCCTGTTCGATAATCTCATGCTCGGCGTTCAGCACCTTCGGGAACAGCTTCTGGAAATTGCGGTAGAACACGTCGAGGTTCCATTCCGAGACGTAGGGCTTCGTGCCCTCGAGATGCAGGACGTGCGGCGACTCGGCGAACAGCGCCTTCCACTCCTCCTTCTTCCCTTCGCTGAAGTAATCGTGGTACTTCGCGGCCGTCGCCGCCATCCGCGCAGGGTCGCAACGGGCCGTCGGCAGCCGGAAGTCGTATTTGTCCGCCGCTCCGTGCTCGCGTTCCTGTTCGTGGATGACGACGCCGGAGTGGTGCTCGAACGCCAGATTCGTCCAAAGCGTCAGCGAATCGAGGGCAGCCGTAAGGTGCGGCAGAAGTGGGCGGGCGGCGATCTCGCCCAGGGACAGGATCCGGAATCCCGCCGTGCCGATCACGGTGTCCCCGAGGACGTGCTGGACCAGGTGGGCATGGTGCGACATCGACTCGTTGACGCTCCTGGCCAGCGTCTTGAACGCCTGCAACAGGCGGTATTCCGGCATGAACTCGACGGGGTTGGCGAGCACGACGAAGCAATCGAGCCCGCGATGCTTCAGCTGCTGCCGAAACAGCCAGAAATGGTCGCCGACGACCGACTTGCGCGCCTGCGCGCGCGCCGACTGGATACCGCTGGCGTCCCGCAGCGCGACGCGCAGCGGCGCGTAGTCGTACTGACTCATCTCGCCGAGCAAGCTGACGGTGCGCTCGAAGGGCCGCATGAAGCGGGACGCGAGGAGGACGTGCCGTTCGGCCGCCGCGTATTCGGCCTTGAACAGTTGCGCCTCGACCTGACCGAGCTCCACCATCATCGCTTCCAGGATGCCCTCGCATGCCTGATGCACGCGGACGAAGACGGGATCCTCGACGTAACGTTTGCGGCGGTTGGGCGCATAGAGTCCGTGTACGAGCCCGGGTCGGATCCACCGGTCGTAGTCGAGGCAGGGACGGCTCCGCGCACGCGCCAGACCGAGCTGGAATCCGAGCGCCCGAGAGGCGAGATCGTTGCGCGAACGAAGCGTCGCTGCGATCCGCCGGCCGTTGGAGACCCGATCCAGCTTCCGCATGACGCTGCGCCAGGCCGAGTCCGTCGAGGGCGGCCCTAAGAATCCTTCCGGCGCGGGAATCTCGCTCGCGCCGCGTTCGAACGCGATGTCCGCGATCAGCGCCAAAACGGCTTCGGCCGACGCCGCCACGACGTCGGCCTTCCCGGCGTCGTTCAGGTACTTGCGCCTCCCGGTCTCGTCGAGCGTTTCGTCGAGGATCTTCAGGACGACCTCGAGGCTGACCAGCAGCGGCCCGATCTGCGCCGCGAGGGGCCAGTCCGCCATCGTCGGCCAGACCGCCTCCACCCGCGCGGTCTCCACGTACACGTTGTATTCTCGGCTGTCGCCCTGGGCCTTGTACGGCGACCGTTCGGCCGCCGCCGGTACCGTTCCCGCTGCGTTCGCCATGGCGGCCCCTTTCCGAGCGGTCGAAGCGAGCCTGTCCGACCGCGTGTCTTCTCGACGCCGAAAGGCGCCGGGCTCGTCGTCGGCACGCCGCCGACGGCGCGCGCCAGCGATCCTCTGACCGAGCGTGGCTGTCGCAGACGTCCGCAAGCCGAACCTACTTCCCGGCCGCAGCCGCAGTCAAGAACGGCGCGAGCCGGTCTGCGAGTTGTCGTCGCGGGTTGCGCGCGCGCGGGGAGCCGTCCTTGGGCGGTCCGGCGAAGACCGCAAGACCGACGGCCTCACGATACCTGCGCGTTCGGGGCACACCCGCGCGTTCGGGGCACGCGCGCCGCCGGAGCGCGATCCGCGATCCGTTCTTGCGAAACGAATATCCCGGACCCGGCGCATTCGCGTCGATCCGTACGCAAGACCGGCTCGTCGCCGGCCCCGAGGCAGCGCACGACGCGAGACGGACCGACGCCGCGCCGACGAGTGCGAACGGCAAGTCTTCCCTCAAGCGTTTCATGCCCTCGGCATCCGTCGCGGCTGCCGAAGGCCGTCGCGCCGGAGCGAGCCGACCGCGACGCGCCGGCGCGAAGGCGGGAGGGAGGGCGCGGCCCCGGCGACGCCGGGGCCGCGAAGCTCGGATCAGGTGTAGCGGTAGGGCCGCCCCGCCTTCTCCATGTCGGCGTTGTACTGCTTGAAGATCTCGACGACCTTCGCCTTGGTCTCGGATTCCGCCGCGACCTCGTCCCAGAAAACCCGGGCGGCCGCTTCCACCTGCGCCCACTCGTCGTCCGGGATCGAGGTGAGCTGCATCTTGGTGCCGTGAACGCGAAGGCTCGCCTCGCCGCCCCAGTACCACCACTGGCGATAGTAGTGCGACTGGTCGCAGGTCATGCGGAACAGCGTCTGAAGGTCTTCGGGAAGCTCCTGCCAGCGCTCCATGTTGGCGTAGAACGAACCGATCCACGCCCCCGAGATGTTGTTGGTCAGGAAGTAGTCGGTCACGTCGGCCCAGCCGACCGTGTAGTCCTCGGTAATCCCGGACCATGCCACCCCGTCCAGCTCGCCGGTCTGTACGGCGACCTCGATGTCTTCCCAGGGAAGGGTCACGGGCACGACGCCGAACTGGGACAGGAACCGGCCCGCGGTCGGGAAGGTGAAGACCCGCTTGCCCTCGAGATCCGCGAGCGAGCGGATCGGATCCTTGGTCGCGAAGTGGCAGGGGTCCCACGCGCCGGCCGAGACGTGCTGTACGCCGACCTTGGAGTATTCGGCCGCCCAGATCTCGTTTAGGCCGTACTGGTTGAACAGGACGGGAACGTCGAGCGAGTAGCGGGACGCGAAGGGAAAGTAGCCGCCGAACACCGTGACCTCGGTCGGCGAC
Source organism: Rhodobacterales bacterium (assembly GCA_965221505.1). Taxonomy (GTDB): domain Bacteria; phylum Pseudomonadota; class Alphaproteobacteria; order Rhodobacterales; family CAZPXZ01; genus CAZPXZ01. Next base: position 1,523,280 of record CBDCSI010000001.1, on the reverse strand, counting down.
GCCATCGAGTCGTCGTCGGACTGCACCGCGTCGATGGTTCCGCGCTGCATCGCCTGGAACAACTCGCCCGTCGGGACGATCTGGTCGGAGAAGAACAGCTCGATCTGCATCCGGTCGCCGGCGATCTTGTTGAACATCTCGACGGCGGGCACCACCACGTGTTCGGCCAGGGCAGGCCCGGCATAGGTCTGCATGCGCCAGCGTATCGTCGACTGCGCGATCGCCGGGGCGGCCAACACCGCCGCCGGCGCGATGGCCGCCCCCTGCAGCAGCTTACGTCTCGTTGTCATCGTTTTCTCCTTTTCTGGCTGCTTGTGCCGTCTCCCGACACGAATACTAATGGCCGTACACGGCTCCCGGAAGCCACAGGGCGATCTCCGGGAAGCCCATCACCAGCGCCAGCGCAAGAACCATGACGCAGACGAAGGGGACGATCGATCGGTAGATGTCGGCGAGCGACACTTCCGGCGGCGCCATGGCGCGCATGAGGAACAGGTTGTATCCGAAGGGCGGCGTCATGTAGGCGATCTGCGTCGTGATCGTGTAGAGAACGCCGTACCAAATCAGGTCGAATCCGAGGGCGCCGACCAGCGGCACGTAGAGCGGCGCCACGATCACCAGCATGGCCGTGTCGTCGAGGAACGTGCCCATCAGGACGAAGCTGAGCTGCATGAGTATGAGGATCGTCCAGGGCGACAGCCCCATCCGCTCGGTGAAGAGCGCCTCGATGGAGCGAACCGCGCCCAGTCCGTCGAACACGGCGCCGAACGCCAGCGCGGCGAGAATGATCCACATGAACATGCAGGAGATGCCGAGGGTGTTTCGCACCGAGGTCTCGAAGACGCTGCGGGTCATCCGGCGCTTCAGGACCGCGGCCAGAAACGCAGCCAGCGCCCCGATCGCCGAGGACTCGACCAGCGAGGTCCAGCCGTTCACGAAGGGAACGATCATGACCGCGAAGATCCCGACCGGGAGCAGTCCCGCCCTGAGAAGGCGGAACTTCTCGGCCCGGCCCACGTCCCGCTCCTCCGGCGGGAGCACGGGACCGAGAGACGGCGTGATCCGGCACCGGATCCAGATGTAGATCACGAACATCGCCGCCATCATCAGGCCGGGAAGCACGCCCGCCAGCCAGAGCTGGCCTACGGGCTGTCGGGCGATCATCGCGTAGAGCACCAGCACCACCGACGGCGGGACCAGAATTCCGAGCGACGAGCCGGCCTGGATCACGCCGGTGACCATCCGCTTGTCGTAGTTCCGCTTCAGCAATTCCGGCAGCGCGATGGTCGCACCGATGGCCATGCCCGCCACCGAGAGGCCGTTCATCGCGGAGATCAGGACCATGAGCCCGATGGTGCCCATCGCGAGCCCGCCGGCCATTCCGCCCGTCCAGACGTGGAACATGCGGTAGAGGTCGTCGGCGATCTTGGACTCCGACAGCACGTAGCCCATGAAGATGAACATCGGAAGCGTCAGCAGCGGATACCACTTCATGAGCTTCATGGCGGCGGCGAAGCCGAGGTCGTAACCTCCCCGGTCGCCCCATAGAAGGAGCGCCGCCACCACGGCGACGAATCCGATGGCGCCGAAAACCCGCTGGCCGGTGAACAGCATCACCATCATGGTCGAGAACATGAGGACAGCGATCAGGTCGTAGGACATCAGGCAGCTTCGCCCCGAATTCGGAGCACGTCCTTGCACAGCTCGGATACCGCCTGCAGGAGCATGAGCGATATGCCGAGGACCATGACGCACTTGATCGGCCAGAGATACGGCCGCCAGGCCGTCGGGCTGCGCTCGCCGCCGTACTGGAAGCTGTAGATCGTGGAGTCGATCCCGCCCCAGAGCAACACGCCGAGATAGAAAATCAGGAAGAAGACGGTGAACGCGTCGACCCAGGCCTTCCGGTGCGGCGACCACTGTCCGTAGAACAGGTCCATCCGAACGTTCGATCCCATCTGTATGGAATAGGGACCGCCCAAGACGTAGTAGGCGACCATGGCGAACTGGGCCATTTCCAGGGTCCAGAGGGACGGCGTGAGGAACGTCTTGGAAACCGACGACCAGAGCAGGATGGCCATGATCGCAAAAATGCCGTACATGACCCAGCGCCCGAGGCGCCGGTTGATCGCGTCCACGACCGCGATGTAGCCGTGCAGCGCGCGTATCAAGGCAGCGGATCCTTCCGCATTGCGCGGTAGCTGCCGTCCGGGCCCGGCTCGTGCGGACCCCGCCCCGGTTGCGAGGGATCGAAGTAAGCCGACTGCAGGGCGCCTGCCGCGTCGGCACGGAAACCCCGCGCCGGGCGCGAACCCGCCGGTCGAACGCCGGACGCCTCCGGAGCCGCCCGAGTCGGACAATCGCTCGCGCCGCTCCCTTGACCTGTCGAACCGTCAACCATGCGGTCGCCGCATGTCATGCCTCCCCTACCCCCGAGAACGGCGCACCGCCCGACCCGACGGTCTATTGCCTCTCCGGCTTCCTTCCGCCGACCCTACGGCTGCGAGCGGAAACGCGCAAGGGGAGCGAGCCAACCCTTCGCCCTCGCCGCCCCGGACGCCGACCGCCGTCGGCCGCGGGTCTTGCCGACCGTGCCGTCCGATTCCGTTCGTCTGCCTGACGAGCGGGCAAGTTCCGTCCTCGTTCCGCTACTGCGGCGCGACGCCGGCGCAGGACACGGCCCCGCCGACGCGAACCGCAGAGGCCGCACCGAGACGACCGAGGGATTCCGGCGAAGGGCCGATGGCGCGGCGTCGCGACACGCCTTCGGTTCTCGATTTCGGAGTCGACCGGAACAGCATGCGGGGTTCGGGCGTCGGGGCGTCCCCGCAGGCCCCGCGATTCTGTTTCGTGCGGCGCCGAATCGCGGCCGCTACCCGGAACGGTCCTGCCGGCGCGTCGCTGCCGTCCCAGGCCGCAGCGCTCCGAGACGCCGATCGCGCCGCGGCCCCGGTCGGCTCCGCCGCCACGGTCGTCAGTACACGGGCGTTTGTCGCACGAACGCGACGGGGAGAGGCCGAAACCCGCGAACTCGGCGATCGAGGACTCTCGGCAGCGAAGGCGCGTCTTTCCGGAGCGCGGACCGCATCGGCAACCCCTGGAAGGCGTCTTCCTACCGAAGGACATCCGCAATTCGGCCGAGACGGTCTTCCGGTGAGCGCGCGGCCCGCATCCGAACCCGAACGACGGCGCCGGCGCTTCAGAGTCGAATCAGGAATCCCAGTATGGCTACCGCTCCCGCCACGAGCCCCACGGTGGCGAGCAGTTGCCGAAAACTCCGCTCGGCGTTCTCTTGCTGAGAACGAGCGATTACTGTCTCCAAACGAGCGATCACCGTCTCCAGTAGCGCAATTTGTTTACCCAACTGCGCAATGTCGGTCTTGTACTCCGCTTGCTTGATCTCCATGCGTTCCTCTACTGCGACAAGGTTGGCGGCCAGATTCGCATAGTCCCTTTCGTGTGTTCCACTCATGGGTCGCAGTATGACACGAGAGTCGGGTTCGATGCCGTCTTGCCGCCGGATGCCGTTGCGACGGATTCCGCATGGCGTCCCGGCCTCGCGCGCTGGACCGCGATATCCGTCGCGCCGGATCGCGCCGGCGCATCCGCCCCGCGTCTCGACCGTTTCGTCGTCGGGCAGTGCAAGTCGTCGCGCCCGGCGAACCGACCGTATCCGGCCCTCCGAACCCCAGACGTTATGAAGCCGCAGCAGGACGCTCACCGCCATGCAGACGGACAGGGAGCCAGAACGCTTCCGCGCCGTCGTGCGCGATGAGTTACGTCGCAACGACGAAGCGGCACCGGATCCGCCTCCCGCTACGGCTTCCCCCAGCCGTCCGCTTCGGCGCGCGAGCGGATCGTCGCCGTCGCGTCGCGGATGTCCTCCAGCGAAGCGGCGTAGGAGAAGCGGACGTATCCCTCGCCGAACGCCCCGAAACTGGTTCCCGACACGGTGGCGATCCCGAGTTCCTCCAGCAAGAGGTCCTGCATTTGCGTCGAGGTCAGCCCCGTTCGGGAGACGTTGGGCATCACGTAGAACGCCCCCTCCGGCCGCGACGCCGAGAAGCCGGGAATCGACGCCAGTTCCGCCGAGATCGCCTGGCGACGTTCGTCGAACGCCCGCACCATCCGGTCCACGTCGTCCTGCGGCCCCCGCAACGCGGCGATCGCCGCCCATTGCGTCGGAGCGTTGGTGCAACTCACGGAGTTGATGTTCAGGCGAACCGCATGCTCGACGAGATCGGCCGGCCAGATCGCGTATCCGATCCGCCATCCGGTCATCGCGTAGGTCTTGGACCAGCCGTCCAGCAGGATCAGCCGGTCCCGGAGCGCAGGATAGGCGAGCATGCTGGCGGGGGGGCGGTCGCCGTAGGCGATGCGGAAGTAGATCTCGTCGGAGAGAACCGCAACCTGGGGATGCGCTTCCAGGCCCTCGGCGAGCCGGTCAAGGACCGCTTTCGGCAAGACGCCTCCGGTCGGATTGGCGGGAGAGTTGAGGATCAGGAGCCGCGTGCGCGGGGTGATCCGCTCCAGCACCCGGTCGACGTCGAAGGCGAAGTCCTGCGCCTCCTCGAGCGCGATCGGAACCGGCTCCGCCCCGGTGAACCGGATGGCGGACTCGTAGATCGGAAAACCCGGATTGGGATACAGAATCTCGGCCCCCGGCTCGCCGAACATGAGAATCGCGTGCCACATCGTCACCTTGCCGCCCGGCACGATCACGATCCGGTCCGGGTCCACCTCGACGCCCCGGCGCAACGCGACGTCCTCGGCGACCGCCTCGCGCAGGGGAAGAATTCCGTTGCCGGGCGTATACCCGTGATGCCCGTCCGCGAGCGCCTTCTGCGCCGCCGCCACGATGTGCTCCGGCGTGCGGAAGTCCGGCTGGCCGATTCCGAGATTGATCACCCGACGGCCCTGACGCTCCAGTTCCGCCGCACGGGCGAGGACGACGAAGGCGCTTTCGGTTCCGAGCCGGCTCATGGCTCCGACGGGCTGTGGCGAGTTCATCGATTCCCTTCCTTCCTGGTTTGCCGGGGACGGCCGCGCGAAGCCGTCGACGCGGTGCCTGCAGATCGGGAGGCAAGGATACCGCTTTCGCCCCGGCCCGAGGAATCGGCTCCGTCCGGCGGTGCGAGAGATCGAACGCGCCTCCGACACGGGAACCCGCTCCGCTCTCGCCCCTGCGCCCGTCCTAGCGGCCGGTCGAAGGGCACGCGCAGGCTGGCCCGCGATTCGCGGCTCCGCGGCCGAGACGCGGCTCGGCCGTTTCGCCCTCGCGCACGCCGTCCCGGCGCAGCGCGGCCGGCCGCCCGGCGGAAACGGCGCACGGTGCAGGCCCTCAGGCCCGAGCGAAGAGCGGGCGACCTGGATCCGCAGCCGCGCTTTTCGCAAGGCCGGAGACCGACGGAACCGTTCGACGGCGAGAAAGTCGGGCCGATCCTGTCCCGCGAAGCGGCGCGGAATGCCGGCCGGGCGATCCGCCGCCCGGTTCCGATTCCGCGATCGAACCCGGCGGCGCCGAAACCGCTCCGTTCGAGACGGAAACGGCGCAGGAGGCGATCGCTCCCGGCCATGATGCGCTCGCTCTCCGGCGGGAGCCGACCGCGGCATACCCTCATGCCGCGGTCGTTCGGGAGCGCTCCGTGCCCGCCCGCCTCCGCCAGCGATGCGTCTCGAACTCCGCTCGCGGCCCGATCGCGCTCCAGTTCGCATTCATGCCGGGGCAGGCTCCTGCCGTTGCGACAATCCCGAACTGTTGCATCGCCGCGATTTCTGATACAATCCGCAGCAATCAAGGTCGTCGTTCGCACATTATCTGCTGCATTTGATGCGCTAGACGGTCGGGAGACGAAGCACGGAGGATCCACATATGCCTTCCTCGAACGGTTGTCGCCGGAACCCGCCGCTGAGCCGCGCCGCCTGGATCCTTCGAGGTTCCGGAGCGTTGGCCGCACTCGCGTTCGCCGCAGGTAGCGTCGCGGCGCCCGGCGTCACGGCGGCGGAGTTGGGCGACGAGAACACCCGCATCAGCCTGGACACCACGTTGACGCAGGGGTTCTCCTTCCGCGTCTCGAAGCGCAACGACAGCATTACCGGCGTCAATACCGACGACGGCGACAGGAACTACAACACCGGCCTGATCAGCAACACGTCCAAGTTCACCATGGAACTGGACATCGACGGCGGGCCGGTCGGGATGTTCGCCCGGGTCCACGGTTTCGCCGATTGGGAGAACCGGGACGGCGATCGCGACCGCACGCAGCTCTCGAAGACGGCGAAGGAAGAAATCGGCGACGGACTGGACATTCTGGACCTTTACGTCTCGTCCGACTTCGAAGTCGGCGATACGCCCGCCGGCCTGCGCCTCGGCAACCAGGTGCTCAATTGGGGCGAGAGCACGTTTATCCAGGACGGCATCAGCGTGATCAACCCGCTCGACGCCTCCAAGCTGCGCAAGCCGGGCGCGGAGTTGCGCGACGGCCTGGTGCCGGTGCCGATGGTCTCGGGATATGTGGACTTTGCGCCGGACCTTTCCCTCGAAGCATTTCTGCAGACCGAGTGGAAGAAGACCCGGGTCGATCCGGCGGGGACGTATTTTTCGACCAACGACTACGGCTCTCCGGGCGGGACCCACGCGTACGTCCAGTTGCCGGGCGTCGATATCCGCGACAACGGGCAAGGAGTTTCGACGTTCAGTCCTCAGTTGATCGGCGGTCTGAGCCAGGCGTTCGCCGCCGTCGGCTTGCCGGCCATCGACCAGAGCACCGTGTTGAGCGTCAACCGTCAGGCGGACCGGACGCCGGACGACTCCGGTCAGTGGGGACTTGCGGTCCGACACTATTCGGAACAATTGAACGATACGGAATTCGGCTTCTATTTCGTCAACTATCACAGCCGGCTGCCGGTAGCCAGCATTCGATACGGCACTTCGGAAGGCGTCGCCAACGGAGTGAACGCGTTCAATACCACGATGGGTCTCTTGACCCGGGCTCCGTTCAGCCTACCCCCGGCGCAGGCCGGAGGCGTCGCCACGATCGCCGGCATCGACCAGTACGGAAAGACAGCCGGATACTTCATCGAGTATCCGGAGGACTTGCGCGTCTTCGGCGTGAGTTTCAACACGCTGCTCGGCGCGACGGGATGGGCCTTGCAGGGAGAGTATTCGTTTCACCCGGACCAGCCGCTGCAGATTCACGAGACCAATCTCTTCGCAACGGCGCTTGCGCCCATCGTCTGCAGTCTTCCGACCGCCACACCGCCTTGCCCGCCGAGCGGACCGTTCCTCGACGGTTTCGTGAATAGCGTGGCCGGTACGACCCTGCAGGGTTACGTCGAGCGGGACGTGAGCCAGCTCCAGATGACGGCGACGCAGGTGTTCGGACCGACGATCGGCGCCGACAGCCTGACTTTCCTCGTCGAGGGAGCGCTGGTTCACGTCCACGACCTGCCAGACCCGGCAACGCTGCCGCTGGACACGCCGGGCACCGGCGACGCGGCTACCGCCAATTCCTACGGATACCGTGCTGCGGCCAAGCTCGATTACGCCAACGCGATCGGTGCGGCCACCCTGTCGCCCTACCTCCAGTTCCAGCACGACGTATACGGGTACAGCCCCTCGCCGACGGGCGCTTTCGAGAAGGGCCGGACCGCCGTCACGCTCGGCCTCGGGGTCAACTACCTCGACCGGTGGCGCTCGGATCTGAGCTACACGAACTACGGGGGCGAGACCAACGCGCTCAGAGCGCGCGACTTCGTGTCGTTCTCCACGTCCTATTCGTTCTGAGGAGGGTCCGATGAGCATGCACAAGATCTCCCTCGCCCGCGTCGGCGCGGTTGCCGTACTCGGCGTTTCGCTCGGACTGCCCGCCTCGGCGGAGTTGGGGCCCGACGAAATCGCCCGTCTCGGTCAGGACCTGACGCCGCTCGGGGCGGAACGGGCCGGAAACGCCGACGGAACCATTCCGGAATGGACCGGCGGCATCACCGAGCCGCCGGCGGGCTACTCGCTCGGAGACCATCACCCCGATCCGTTCCCCGGCGACGAGCCGCTGTTCGTGATCGACGGCGCCAACCTGGACGAGCACCGCGACCGGCTCACCGTCGGCCATCAGCGCATGCTGGAGACCTACCCGAGCTTCCGGATGCCGGTCTACGTGACCCGGCGGACCGCGGCTGCGCCCGAGCGAATCTACGACGCGACGCGCGAAATCGCCGCCACCGCCCGGCTGGTCGAGGACGGCAACGGCGTCGCCGGCGCCGCGGTCGGCATTCCGTTCCCGATCCCGGAGAACGGGCTCGAAGCGATCTGGAACCACCTGCTCCGCTACCGCGGCGAGACGCTGGAATGCAACATGGGACAGGCGGCCGTCACCCGGACCGGCGACTACACCATGGTCAAATACGGGGTCGAGGTCGAGATGCGCTATTCGCTGCCGGGCATGACGCCGGAGACCCTGGGAAACACGTCGATCCTGTTCAAGCAGCGCATTCTCGCGCCGCCCCGGCTCGCGGGTAGCGTCCTGCTGGTGCACGAGACCATGAACCAGGTCGCCGAGCCCCGCAACGCCTGGGTCTACAACCCCGGCCAGCGCCGCGTCCGGCGCGCGCCCAACGTGGCCTACGACAACCCCGGCACCAGCACCGACGGGATGCGCACGGCAGACCAGTTCGACATGTTCAACGGCGCCGTCGACCGCTACGACTGGGAGCTGGTCGGCAAGCGCGAGGTCTACGTGCCGTACAACTCCTACCGGCTGCACAGCGACGCGCTCGCCCACAGCGACATCCTGACGCCCCTGCATCCGAATCCGGAATACCTCCGCTACGAGCTGCATCGGGTCTGGGTCGTCGAGGCGACGCTGAAGGAGGGCGCGAGGCATCTCTACAAGCGCCGCACCTTCTACATCGACGAGGATTCGTGGCAGATCCTGCATGTGGACATGTACGACAATCGCGACGAGTTGTGGCGGGTCGGCGAGAGCCACGTGATCAACTACTACGAAAAGCCGATGCTCTGGGCGACGCTGGAGGTCTCGACCGACCTGCAGGCCGGCCGCTACATCGCGCTCGGCCTCGACAACGAGTTTGCGATGTGCGAGCACGACCTTTCGGTGACCCAGCGCAACTTCACCCCGAGCGCGCTTCGCCGGGAGGGTCGCCGCTAGCGCGAGGGCCGAACTCGCTCCGGTCGTCGCGGCCCGCCTTGAGACCGAGCCGGATCGGGCGGGCCGGCGCCTTCGCGCTCGCCGTTCTCGCGGCGTCGGGCGCCCTCGGCCAGACGCCCGCGGTCGAGGCGCGCCTCGCCGTCCGTTCCCTGCTTCTGGACGCCGCCGTCGCCGGCCCCCGCCTGGTCGCGGTCGGCCAGCGCGGCGCGGCGCTCTACTCCGACGACGGCGGCGGCGACTGGATCCAGGCGAGCGTTCCCGCCGACGCGCTTCTCACCGCCCTGCACATGCTCGACGACACGCTCGGCTGGGCGGTCGGGCACGACGCCGCAATCCTTCGAACCGACGACGGCGGCAGGTCGTGGCAACTCGTGCACTACCGGCCGGACTGGCAGGTTCCGCTGCTCGACGTCTGGTTCCGGGACCGGAGCCGCGGCATCGTATCGGGCGCGTTCGGACTCCTGCTCGCCTCCGACGACGGCGGCGAGACCTGGAGTTGCGCCAACGGATGCTGGAGCGTCGGGCTCGACCCGCCGTCCGGGGAGCCGCTCCTGCGCGCCGAAGGCAGCGACTTCGAGGACGACTATCACCTGAACGCGATCGCGCCGTCCGCAGACGGAAGCCTGTATCTCGCCGGCGAAGCCGGCGCGCTCTACCGCTCCGACGACGGCGGCCAAAGCTGGACGGCGCTCCCCTCCCCCTACGACGGATCCTGGTTCGCCGCGTTGTCGCCCGGACCGGATACGCTCGTGGTGGCCGGACTGCGCGGCAATTTGCACCGGTCCGACGACGCAGGAGAGACCTGGACCCGTATCGAGACGGGAACCGTCGCGACGCTGACCGGACTGATCCGAACCCGCTCCGGCGGCGTCCTCGCCACCGGACTCGCCGGAGAGGTCCTCCTCAGCGACGAAGGGGTCCGAACGGTATCGAGGCATTCGCTGGCGTCCCGGCAGGCGCTCTCGACGGCGCTCGAGACGCCGTCCGGGCGCATTCTGCTGCTCGGCGAAGACGGCCTGACTCCGTTCCCGGCTCCGCGGTAGGGCGCGGCCTTGGCGGACCGGGATTCAGGGCTCGTGTCGCTCGTGGAGCGGCTGGTCTTCGCGCGCCGGCCGCTGACCCTCGCCTTCTTCCTCGTAGCGACCGCCGTCCTCACCTGGCAGGCGACCAGCCTGCGCATCGACGCCGGATTCCTGAAACTCGTGCCGGTGGAGCACGAGTTCATGCAGACCTTCCTGAAGCACCGGGAAGCGTTCGGCGGCGCGAACCGCGTGGCGGTCGCGGTGATCGCTCGCGACGGCGACATGTTCGCGCCCGAATTCTTCGAGACGCTGCGGCAGGTGACCGACGCCGTGTTCTTCGTGCCCGGAGTGGACCGCCCGCAGGTCTACTCGCTCTATACGCCGAACGTCCGGTATCTGGAGACGGTCGAGGACGGACTGATCAGCGGCAACGTGCTGCCGGACGACTTCGCGGCCGGTGCGGCGGAATTCGCCGAAGTGCGGGAAAACGTCCTCAAGGCGAATCTGGTCGGACGGCTGGTCGCGAACGATTTTTCGGGCGCGCTGGTGAGCGCGCAGCTTCTGGAGTTCAACCCCAATACCGGCGAACGGCTCGACTACCGGGACGTCGCGCAGGCGCTGGAGCGAATCCGGTCCGACTTCGGCGGCGCCGACGGCCCGACGGAGATCCATATCGTCGGCTTCGCCCAGCTGGTCGGGGAGATCGCCGCCGGCGCGACGCGCGTCGCCCTGTTCTTCGGCATCACGATCCTGCTCACGACCGTGCTCCTCTTCGTCCACACGCGCTCCGTCCGGTTCACCCTGATGACCGTGGCCACGGCCCTCGCCGCCATGTCATGGCAACTCGGCGCGCTGGTGACGCTCGGCTACGGCATCGATCCCCTGTCGATCCTGGTGCCGTTCCTGGTCTTCGCCATCGGCGTGAGCCACGGCGTCCAGCTGGTCGGCGCGACGCAGGCGGAGTTGTTCCGCGGCAAGGAGCCGCTCCCGGCCGCAAAGGCGAGTTTCCGCGCGATCCTGCTGCCCGGAATCGTCGCCCTGGCTTCGGATACCGTCGGGTTCGTCACCATCTCGCTGATCGAGGTGCCGGTGATTCAGGAGATTGCGGTCTCGGCGTCGATCGGCGTGGCGGCCATCATCCTGACCAATCTCGGCCTGCTGCCGGTTCTCCTCTCCTACGCGGGCCCCGGCGAGCGGGAGCGGCACGGCGCTCTGATCCGCAACCGGCGCCTGCAGGCGTTCTGGGGGACTCTGGCAGGAATCACTCGCAAGCGGCCGTCCCTGGTCGCGATCGCCGTCGCCGCCGCGCTGGTGGCGGTCAGCGTGCAATACGCGCTTTCGGTCCGGATCGGCGACCAGCATCACGGGGCGCCGGAGCTGCGGGCGGACTCGACCTACAACCGAGACGTGGCGGCCATCGTCCGGCGCTTCGAGATCGGCGTCGACGTGTTTTCGGTCTACGCGGAGACGTATCCGGAGGCCTGCATCGAATACGACCTGATGCGCCTCGTCGACCGGTTCGAGTGGCACATGCACAACGTCGAGGGCGTGCAGTCGGTAGCCGCGATGTCCGCGGCCGTTCGCACGGTCGCCTCCGGGCTGAAGGAAGGCAGCCCGAAATGGCGAACGGTCCCGCGGGATCCCTACGTTCTCGCGCAGGCCGGCGCGTATATCGCGCCCAGCACCGGCCTGCTCAACTCGGACTGCAGCGTGTTGCCGGTGCTGATCTTCACCGAGGACCACCGTTCGGAGACCGTCGAGCGCGTGGTTCGGGAAGCGTCCGGGTTTGCGACCGAACATGCGCATCCCGACCTCGCCTTCCGCCTCGCCGGCGGCAACGTCGGGGTCATGGCGGCGACCAACGAGGAGGTCGCGGCCGCGCAGTTCCCGATTCTGGGCTACGTCTACGGCGCGGTCGTCCTCCTCTGCCTCCTGTTCTTCCGATCCCTGGCGGCGACGCTCTGCATCGTGCTGCCGCTCGCCGCGGTATCCCTGCTCGCCTACGCGCTCATGGCGATTCTGGAGATCGGCCTGAAGGTCTCGACCCTGCCGGTGGTCGCGCTCGGCATCGGCATCGGAGTGGATTACGGAATCTACGTCTACGGCCGGCTCCGAATGTATCTCGGCGAGGGCATGGACTTCGAAGCGGCGTACCGCAAGACCCTGGAGACGGCGGGAAGCGCAGTCATGGTGACGGGGCTCACGCTGGCCGCCGGCGTCGCCACATGGATCGCGGCGCCGCTCAAGCTCCAGGCGGACATGGGAGCCGTCCTCACCTTCATGCTGCTGGTCAACATGATCGGCGCGTTGTTCCTCCTTCCGGCTCTGGGCGTCTGGCTGATCGGCGCGGGCAGCCGCCGGAGCCGCGAGCGATCCCCATGACCCTTCCGGGTGCGCATGCGACCGAGTCCGCCTCGACCGACGGCCCGAGGGCGGGTCGCGTCGGCCCGGCTCTGCCCCGGCTCGATCGAGCGTAATCCGACGAGGCGCCCCGAACCCGGGAGCCGCCCGGCGACGGCTCCGAGCGGCAGAGCGCGGCCGTCGCCGCATCACGTGCGTCGGTCCGGCGAGGTCTGTGCCGGCGGGCGCGAGGGAACGCGGTACGCCGCGACTGAGAGCGGTCTCGGCCAAGGGAGCGTGTCGCCCGGTCTCCCCTGCGGCGCCAGGCGCGACGGACCCGCTCTCTTCCCCGATTTCCGGCGACTTGTCGATCGTCGAGGCGCAAGAACCCGTCGTCGAGGCTGACGGGCGGGGCTGCTTCCGTCGTTGGAGGGTGCGGTCGGCAGCGGCCCACTTCCGGCGGTGCCGCCCCGGATTTGCCCTGGGCTGTCGTGCCTGGCGGGGTGTCGCAGGGCCCGCCTCCCGCATGTCCAAACTTGCGCAAGACCGGACGCGAATGCCGAAGACCGGTTCGCTTTCCTCTCGTCGCCCGTCCTGCAAGGGCCGTTTCGAGCGACCGGCCCGTCCGCCGCGACGGCGGCGAGCCGGATCGGAATCGCGCGATCGCAGCGGCTCGGTCGAGCCGGAAGGGTCGCAGGAACGCAGGCAGGACGACCGGCGCGGCAGGGAGAGGGCGTCGACGGGCCGGAGCGCCCGGTGAACCGCACGAGCGGACGAGAACCGGATTACGTCGCGACGCGGCGTTTTCGAGCGCAGCTGCACTCGCGGAAGCGGGCAATCCCCGGCCCCGGAATTGCGACGCGCCTTGCGAAGCCGAATCGGTTCAGGGCCCGCCGTCCAGCCGCGAATCGATTCGCGCCGCACTCCCGGGCAACCCGGACGCGCAGGCCGTCACCCCGTAGAGGCCCCGAAATTGTGTTAAAAATCGGACTCACCTCGATTCGTCCGAGGTCAGATTCCGCGCTCTCGCCGCGTCTTCGCAATCTTCTCTATATCGTTGCGAACGCGTAAGTTTTCGGTCTGCACAGTCCCGGATTCCGGGGCTGGGTTCGCGTTCCTGCGGAGCTAGGCGGTTAACATTTCGCTGAACTGACGCGAGAAGCGGGGCCAGCCGCTGCGGCTTGCGCACCGGCGTCTCTCGGGGCGCCCGGAAGTCCGGAGGCATTGGCCTGACAGTCGACGAACCGGACCCGCGACATGGAAGTTGAAGTCAAGACAGTCTCGGGCCTCCATGCGCCGCATGACGGCTGGTTCAGGGTGCTCATGGAGGTTCCCGAGTTCGCCGACGACTTCATTCGCCGTCATATTCCGCCCGAGATCGCGGCCCGGCTCGACGACGAGTTGCCGGTACTGATGTCCGGACTCTTCGTCACGCACGGACTTGAGCGCAGGACCTCCGACCTCGTGTTTCGACTGAAGCTGAAGGAGGGCAACAAGTGCTCCGACCTGTACGTGATCATCGAGCACCAGTCGACCCGAGATCCGGCGATGGCGGTTCGCACCGGCGTCTATCGGGCCCTGTTGCGGGACAAGCTCGCAAGCGTCGGGACCGGGCAGGTCCCCCCCATACTCGTACTAGTTGCGTATCACGGCAAATACGCCTGGGACTGCTGCCGGACGCTCGAGGACATGATTCCCTGCGAAGGCGAGCTACTCGAGGAACAGGGCACGCACCGGTATCTCCTCAGCGATCTTCCTCGTAAGAAGGAGTGCGAGCTGGCGGAGAGTGCCGTGCTCACGGCCGGCCTCCTGATGCTGGTTTACGTGTATCGGGAAAGGGTAACGGTCAGCGAGGCCGTACGGCTGCTCGCGCCGATTCCCGAGGGGGGCGAGCTGGAGAAAAAGGCGATACTGTATATGACGGAATTGCCGATCAGCCTTGCCCAGCTGCAGATGGCGGTTCGAATCGCGAGACCGACCAGAGGAGACGAGTTGATGGAGACCGCGCGCCAGGTCCTGCAGAGAGAAGGCGAAATCCGGGGCGAAGCCAGAGGTGAAGCCAGAGGTGAAGCCCGGGGTGAAGCCCGGGGAAGGGTCCGGGGAATGGCCGAGTTGCTTCTCGAACAGCTGGAGATACGATTCGGAACGTTGCCGGAACATGTCGTAGCCGAGGTCGAAGCAGCCCCTCTCGAGCGGCTGCGCGCATTGGCCAGTCAGTTGCTTGGTTCCAGAAAGGCAGTGAACGAACTGCGGCAATGGATCGAGAACGGCCGATCGCCTGCGCACTGACCGACGGCACCGCCGGAAGGGACCGAACCGCGGTTCCGATGCGGACCGTCCCTCCCTGCCGGCGCGCACCCGGGTAATCGGGCGCCACGTCGCACCGTCGCAAGTCCTGCTGAAGCGCTCGCCGAGCCTCGTCGCGATCGCTGCGAAATCGAGAGAATCCCGCCGTCGGGTCGGGTTTGCCGCAAGCCCGGCTCGTCCGGCCTACGACGCGTTCGCGTCCGGCGAGTTCATCGCCCTTCCATGGCCACTGCGGGTAAGCCCTGCGACACCGACACGCTTGGGCGGAAACAGGAAGAGGGAGAGTTCGGCATTTCGACAGCAGGACCTTCAGGTTCCGACCTGCGGGACGGCGGCGGACCGGTTCCGTGCCCGGACCCGGGCAGCCCTCTCGAAGACGTCCAGTTTCGTCGCGAGCAGGCAGCCGGATCCTGTGGCCGTCATGACGGGGCGCGACTCTGTCCGAACCTGCCGATCGCTCCCTTGCATCGAAATCGCGTGTCGGACCGCATGCTCGGGCGCCACCGCGAAAAGCGATCTGGAACGAATTGCGAAACCGTATATGACGGATCCGCCGATCAGCCTCGACCAGCTGCAAGCGGCCGTTCGAATCGGGAGACCGGGCGGAGGAGACGAGTTGATGGAGACCGCGCGCCAGGCCCTGCAGAGAGAGGGCGAAATCAGGGGCGAAGCGCGGGGAAGGGTCCAAGAACGAGCCCAGGTACTTCTCGAACTGCTGGAGAAACGATTCGGAACGTTGCCGGAACATGTCGTGACGGAAGTCGACGCGGCCCCGCTCGAGCGGTTGCGTGCACTGGTTAGCCAGGCGCTTGGTTCCAGAAAGGCAGTGAACGAACTGCGGCAATGGATCGAGAACGGCCGATCGCCTGCGCACTGACCGACGGCACCGCCGGAAGGGACCGAACCGCGGTTCCGATGCGGACCGTCCCTCCCTGCCGGCGCGCACCCGGGTAATCGGGCGCCACGTCGCACCGTCGCAAATCCTGCTGAAGCGCTCGCCGAGCCTCGTCGCGATCGCTGCGAAATCGAGAGAATCCCGCCGTCGGGTCGGGTTTGCCGCAAGCCTGGCTCGTCCGGCCTCCGATGCGTTCGCGTCCGGCGAGTTCACCTCCCCTCCATGGCGACTGCGGGTAAACCCTGCGACGCCGACACCCTTCGACGCGAAAGGCGATCGGCACAAGCGGCAGGGAACCTCCCGACGCCTTGGGCGGAATCCGGCAGAAGGGGGGAACGGCACGTCGGCAGCAGGACCTTCAGCTTCCGACCTGCGGGACGGCGGCGGAACGGTTCCGTGCCCGGACCCGGGCAGCCCCCTCGCAGACGTCCGGTTTCATCGCGAGCACGCAGCCGAATCCTGTGGCCGTCATGACGGGGCGCGACTCTGTCCGAACCTGCCGATCGCTCCCTTGCATCGAAATCGCGTGTCGGACCGCATGCTCGGGCGTAACCGCGTAAAGCGATTTGGAACGAAGTGCGGTACCGTATATGACGGAGTCGCCGATCAGCCTCGACCAGCTGCAAGTGGCGGTGCGGATCGCTAGACCGACCAGAGGAGACGAGTTGATGGAGACCGCGCGCCAGGTTCTGCAGAGAGAGGGCGAAATCCTGGGCGAAGCCAGGGGCGAAGCCCGGGGTGAAGCCCGGGGAAGGGTCCGGGGAATGGCCGAGTTGCTTCTCGAACAGCTGGAGATACGATTCGGAACGTTGCCGGAACATGTCGTAGCCGAGGTCGAAGCAGCCCCTCTCCAGCGGCTGCGTACATTGGCCAGTCAGTTGCTTGGTTCCAGAAAGGCAGTCAACGAACTGCGGCAATGGATCGAGAACGGCCGATCGCCTGCGGAATGACCGACGGCACCGCCGGCAGGGACCGAACCGCGGTTCCGATGCGGACCTTCCCTACCTGCCGGCGCACATCCGGGTAATCGGGCGCCGCGTCGCGCCGCCGAAAATCCTCCTGAAGCGCTCGCCGAGCCTCGTCGCGATCGCTGCGAGTTCGAGAGAATCCCGCCGTCGGGTCGGGTTTGCCGCAAGCCTGGCTCGTCCGGCCTCCGACGCGTTCGCGTCCGGCGAGTTCATTTCCCTTCCATGGCGATTGCGGGTAAGCCCTGCGACGCCGACACCCTTCGACGAGAGTGGCGAACCGGCAGAAGCAGGGAACGGCACGTCGGCAGCAGGACCTTCAGGTTCCGACCTGCGGGACGGCGGCGGAACGGTTCCGTGCCCGGACCCGGGCAGCCCCCTCGCAGACGTCCGGTTTCGTCGCGAGCAGGCAGCCGGATCCTGTGGCCGTCACGACGGGGCGCGACTCTGTGCGGACCTGCCGATCACTCCCTTGCATCGAAATCGCGTGTCGGACCGCATGCTCGGGCGCTACCGTGGAAGACGAATCGGAGTTGAGAGCGAAACCGGATTCGACGGATCCGCCGATCGGCCCTGAATTGCTGGCGGCGGCGGTTCGAGTCGCGAAAACGACCCGGGGGGACGAGTGGATGAAGACCGCACGGCAGGTCCTGCAGAGAGAGGGCGAAATCCGGGACGAAATTCTCTGACGGGTTCAGACGCTTCTCGAACTGCTGGAGATCCGGTTCGGCACGGTGCCGAAACCCGTCGTCGCCGAGGACAACCCAGCCTCGCTCGGGGAGCTACGTACGCTGCCTGGGCGCCTGGTCTGCTCGATCGACGACGAGACCGGTTCCCGACGCCCGATCGACACCGGCCGAACGCCCGCTCGCCGAACGACGCTTCCGCCGGCGCCGATCGCAACAGACTTCGACAACCGACGGTACCGACGCGCGGGCGCGGATCCCGAAGCGTCGCCGCCCTGACGAGAAAGCGGAACTCGCGGGAGACCGCCTCCCGACCCGCGCCGAACCGCGGCGAGTCCTCGGGAGCTGCGCTCGATGCACGATTCCCCGTCGGAGCGGCATTGCGCCAAGCCTGGCACGTCCGACTCACAGCGCATGCATGCCGATGACGCCAGCTCTCGACGGCGTCGGCAAACCCGCCCCGCGACCGGCCCGCCCCGCGACACGGGGCGCCGCGGATTCCGGCCGCGGCGTCCCGTTCCCTGCCGAGTCGCGACTATCGGCATGACTCGCGTCCGCCGTCCCGGCGCCTCACCCGCCAGCGCCGGGAACGACCTCCGCTGCACCTCGCCACGAGCCAAGAACAACCCCCGCGATATCGCGCCGCTACGAACCCCGACAGGACAGCAATGGGGAAGAGAGCGGCACAGCCGCCCGGTGCCGCCCAATGAGAACCGACACCCGCCGACGCGACAAACCGCGCCATGTCGCCAGTTTTCCGCGCTTTCTCACGACCGGCAACACGCCGGCCGTCCTGCCGATACCTGCCCCTTCGGGAGCCGCCGGGGCGACCGCAATCGGACGCCCCGAGCCGGCCGATGCCGTCGTGACGCGCCGGCACCCGGTTCGATCCCGAGTGCGCCTTGCCGATTCGCCGGCGCGCGGTCCGGGTTACAGCGGCAATTCGGTAGTCGACTTGATCTCTTCGATGGACAGCAGCGCGGTGATGTTGAAGATCCGGGCCTGCGCGATCAGCGCCTGGTAGAACTCGTCATACGCCTTTGCGTTCCGTACCCTGACCTTCAGGATGTAGTCGACGTCACCGGCCAGGCGGTGCGCTTCCAGCACCTCCGGGCGACCGTGCAGCGCTTCGAGAAAGCGCTCCTGCCATTCCTTCTGGTGCTCGGAGGTCCGAATCAGGACGAAGAAGCACGCTTCGAGGCCGAGCTTGTCCGGGTCGAGCAGAACCGTCTGGCGGCGAATCACTCCCGCGTCGCGCAACTTGCGGATGCGGTGCCAGACCGGCGTCCGCGAAGCGCCCGCCCTGGACGCGATCTCGTCCAGGGACTGCGTAGCGTCCTCCTGCAGCGCCGCAAGGATTTTCCGGTCGATGTCGTCGAGCTGGACAGTCATTCTCGCCTCCGGGAAATTTGGAAGAATATTTTTGCATTTGGTGTTTTATCAGAACCTTCATACCATAGATTACGCCATGTTGCCACGCAAACGGAATTTTCGTATCATACCCCACAACCGCACCCATCGCATCGACGGGCTTCCGACATGCAGCACTTTCCCATTTACCTGCGCGTCGCCGGCCGGCGAATCGCCGTCGCTGGCGCCGGACCGACGGCGGTCGCCAAGATTCGGCTGCTGCTGAAGACCGAGGCGCGCGTCTCCGTCTTCGGCGCGGATCCGGACCCGCAAGTCCCGGCCTGGAACCGCGCGGGCAAGCTGCGCCATCTCGGACGGCCGCTACAGGCGTCCGACCTGGCGAACACTGCCCTTCTGTACTGCGCGACCGGCGACCCGGAGCGGGACGCGCGCATCGCCGGGATCGGACGCAGCCGCGGCGTTCCGGTAAACGTCGTGGACAATCTTCACGAGAGCGACTTCATCACGCCGGCGATCGTGGACCGGGATCCGGTCACCGTCGCCATCGGAACCGAGGGGGCCGCGCCGGTGCTCGCGCGCGAGATCAAGGCCACGCTCGAAGCGGAGATGCCCGTCTCGCTCGGCCCCCTGGCGCGAGTCGGTCAGGCGTCTCGCCGTCGGGCGGAACGAATCCCGGCCGGACGGGCGCGGCGCGGCTTCTGGCGGGAGTTTTTCTTTCTCCGGGGACCCCGCGCATTCGCGCGGGGCGGAGCGCCGGAGGCGGAGGTAGCGCTCTCGTCCCTCCTCGACGAGACCCGCTCCGAATCGCCCCTGCCGGGCTGGGTCTCGCTGGTGGGGGCCGGTCCGGGGGACCCGGAACTCCTGACGCTCAAGGCGAGGAACCGGCTGCATGACGCGGACGTGGTGGTTCACGACCGCCTGGTCGCGCCGGAGATACTCGAGCTCGCGCGGCGGGAGGCCGATCTCGTTCCGGCCGGCAAGCGCGGATACGGTCCGTCCCGGACGCAGGCGTCGATCGACGCCCTCACGATCCGCCACGCGAAGGCCGGGCGTCATGTCGTTCGGCTCAAGTCCGGCGACCCGTCGGTGTTCGGTCGGCTCGACGAGGAAATCGAGGCGCTCGAGGCGGAGGGCGTCCCGTGGGAAGTGATTCCCGGGATCACCGCAGCCTCCGGCGCGGCGGCGGACCTCGGCGTATCGCTGACCCGGAGGGGACGCAACTCCGAGCTGAGGCTTCTGACCGGCCGGGACGTCGACGGGTTTGCGGAGCAGGACTGGGCCGCCCTCGCGAGACCCGGTGCCGTCGCGGCGATCTACATGGGCAAGCGCGCCGCTTCCTTCCTGCGCGGACGGCTCCTGATGCGGGGCGCGCAACCCTCGACCCCGATCGCGGTCGTCGAAAACGCTACCCGTCCCGATCGGCGCTTCATCGAGACCACCCTGCTCCGATTGCCGGACACGGTCGAGGAAGCCGCGCTCGCCGGACCGGCGATCCTGATGTTCGGCCTGGCGAAGCGCAAAACGGCGGAAGCCCTGGAGAGCGAGGCCGTCTCGCCGGTCCGGGCGCGGGCGGTCTGATGGCCCGCGGCTTCCGGCCCTGCGTCTTGACCGCGAACGACCTCCTCGAGGGCGACGTGGTCTACCTGGCGCCGAACGGCCGATGGACGCGCGACGTCGCGGCCGCCCGCCTCTTCACGGACGAGCGGGAGGCGGCGCGCAGCCTGGTCGAGGCGGAATCGCGAGAGGACGAGGTCGTCGGACCCTACCTCGCGGAATCCGCGGACGGCGGGGCGAGCGGTCCGCAGCCGGTCCGCAATCGGGAAGCCTTCCGGGCGACCGGACCTTCCAACTACTTCCACGGAAAACGGACCGGGAGCTGAGAATTGTACCGATACTCGCAGTTCGACCGGGACTTCGTCCGCGACCGGGCGGCGCAGTTCCGCCAGCAGGTCGCCCGGCGAATCGACGGGTCGCTGACGGAGGAGGAGTTCCGGCCGCTGCGGCTGATGAACGGGCTCTACCTGCAGCTCCACGCCTACATGCTCCGGGTCGCCATCCCCTACGGCACGCTCGAC
This sequence comes from Rhodobacterales bacterium, assembly GCA_965221505.1. GTDB lineage: Bacteria > Pseudomonadota > Alphaproteobacteria > Rhodobacterales > CAZPXZ01 > CAZPXZ01. The sequence goes on along the minus strand of CBDCSI010000001.1, from coordinate 1,502,452 downwards.
AGCCGCCAGATGCGGCAGCTCGCGCATGTCGCCGAGCGCTGGGACAAGGGCTACGGCCACTTCACCACCCGGCAGAACGTCCAGTTCAACTGGCCCAGGCTGCAGGACGTCCCGTACATTCTCGACGCGCTGGCGGAGGTGGAGATGCACGCCGTGCAGACCTCCGGCAATTGCGTCCGCAACGTGACGGCGGACCACTTCGCGGGCGCCGCCGCGGACGAGATCCGGGACCCCCGCCCCGTGGCCGAACTGCTTCGGCAGTGGTCGACGGACCATCCCGAATTCGCGTTCCTGCCGCGCAAGTTCAAGATTGCCGTGAGCGGCTCGCCGATCGACCGGGCGGTCACCCGTGCGCACGACATCGGCCTTCGCACGATCCGGAACGAAGCCGGGGAGGTCGGCTACGCGGTGACCGTCGGCGGCGGACTCGGACGAACGCCGGTGATCGGACCCACGCTTCGCGAGTTCTTGCCGGAGGCGGATCTCTTGCCGTATGTCGAGGCGATCCTGCAGGTCTACAACGGCCTGGGGCGGCGCGACAACAAATACAAGGCGCGAATCAAGATCACCCTGCGGGAGACGGGATTCGAAGACTTCCGACGGAAGGTGGAGGAACGGTTTCTCGTCCGGCGGAGGTCCTTCGCCGGCGCCGACCGGGAACTCTTGGCGGAAATCCGCTCCATGTTCGCCGAACCGGCCTACGTCGAGGCGTCGACCGCGCCGTTCGAGGAGGCGATCCGGCGAGACCCGGGGGTTCGGGCCTTCGTCGAGACGAACCTCCACCCGCACCGCAATGCGGACTACGCGATCGTCACGATCTCGCTGAAAGCGCACGGCGCGACGCCGGGTGACGCGACGGCGGAGGAGATGCGCGTCATGGCGGATCTGGCGGAACGCTATTCGCATGACGAGATACGCGTCAGCCACGAACAGAACTGCATCCTGCCGCACGTCCACAAGGGCGACGTCCCGGCCGTATACGCCGCGCTTCGGGACGCGGGCCTCGCCACGGCCAATATCGGGCTCGCCTCGGACATCATCGCCTGCCCGGGGATGGACTACTGCACGCTCGCGACCGCACGGTCCATCCCGGTGGCGCAAGGCATCGCGCGACGCGTGGAGGAACTGGGCATCGAGCGCGAGGTCGGGGAACTCAAGATCAAGATCTCCGGCTGCATCAACGCCTGCGGACACCATCACGTCGGCCATATCGGGATCTTGGGGCTGGACCGGGCCGGCGTCGAGAATTACCAGATCACGCTGGGCGGCGACGGGACGGAGTCCGCGTCGCTCGGAGAGCGCACCGGACCGGGGTTTTCGGCCGACGAAATCGTGCCGGCGGTGGAACGGCTGATCGGCGCCTATCTGGAGCGCCGCTCCGGCAAGTCCGAGACCTTCCTCGCCACCTACCGTCGCGTCGGGATGCAGCCGTTCAAGTCGGCGCTCTACCCGGACGGCGCGGCCGGTCGAGGCCGGTAGCGTGGAATCGCACGGAATGGGGACCGGGCCGGAGACGAACGCCGCCCCGGCGGGGCGCGCGGACGGGGCCGCGAGAAAACGAGCGGGGTCCGTCCTCGTCCGCGACGGAGGGTTTGCGGAGGAGGACTGGCCGGACAGGTTCGTCGACTGGAGCGAGCGATGCCCGGCGAACTTGCCTGAGCGAGCCTCGGTGGAGATCGGGAATACGGCGGAGGCGGAGGCTGTCGCGCCGGCGTTCGGGCATATCGCGATAATCCGGATCCGGTTCCCCTCCCCGACGGACGGGCGCGGGTTCTCGCTCGCTCGGCATCTGCGCCTTCTCGGCTACAGGGGCCGGCTTCGCGCCGCGGGACATCTGCTTGCGGACCAGTATGCGATGGCGCGACGGAGCGGCTTCGACGAGGTGGAGATTTCGAGGGAGCTCGCGGAACGGCAGACCGAGGAACAGTGGCTGTTCCGGGCGAACTGGCGCCGGGGCGACTATCAGAGAAGGTTGCGCGCGGCTCCGAGAGGCGGGAAGACCCGTCAGCCGTGACGACGCCGTCCGAATCCGCAGCGCATCGCATCGGGCCGGCACGGACGCCTACGCGAACCGTAGTTCCGCTTCGCGCGGCATGGGCCGAGCCCGTCGCCAGGCCCTCGAGTTCCTGCGCCGTTCGTTCTTGCGACGAATCGACGCCGCCTCCCCTGCCGTTCAGGACAGGAGGCGCAACCGGCAAACGGTCGCCTGCGCCGGAGGGCGGGTTCCGTGCCGCTACTCGCCGCAGTCGCGAACGGCGACCTCCCGATCGGGGACGAAAGCCTGCTCGCCGGCGATCCGGAAGCAGGCGATGCGCGCCTGTCCCGCTTCGGAGACGATCCAGTCGAAGAAGCTGCGGGCGAGTTCGAGCCGGTTCTCCCTCCCCGCGAGCGGCTTGACCAGTACGACGCCGTACTGGTTGTGCATGCGCGGATCGCGCTCGACCAGGATCCGGTATTCGCCCTTGTTGGAGAAGGCAAGCCACGTGGCTTCGTCGGTCAGAACGTAGGCCCCCATGGCGATTCCGGCGTTCAGGGTGGCGCCCATTCCGGCGCCGAGCGAGCGGTACCAGGGGTGCGCGCCGCTGCCGACGTCGACCCCGGCCTCCGTCCAGAAGCGAAGCTCGGCCTTGTGCGTTCCGCTGTCGTCGCCCCGGGAGGCGAACAGGGATTCCGTATCGGCGATCCGGCGAACGCTCGCGACCACGTCCCGGGATCCTTCGATTTCTGCCGGATCGCCGGGCGGCCCGACCAGGACGAAGCGATTGTACATGACGTCCCGACGCTCCAGCCCGCGACCTTCCCGCACGAAGCGTTCCTCGTCCTGCGGCCAATGAGTGAAGAGCAGATCCGCGTCGCCGCGCTCCGCGTTCCGGATCGCCTGCCCGGTTCCGACGGCGACGACGCGAACCTCGAGCCCGGCCGACTCGCCGAATGCGGGGAGGACGGCGTCGAAGAAGCCGGAGTCCCGAAGCGTGGTTCCGGATTGCACCAGGAGATAGTCCCGGGCGATCCCCGGCGCCACAGGCACGAGGGCGGCGAGAAGCGCGACCGACAATGCGGACAGGCAGGGGACGAGCGGTCGGATCATGCCTCTTGCAATCTTGCAGGGGACCGGCCGTCGGGGATGCCGGAGCCGTTGGCGGAACCCGCGCAGGGCGCCGGTTCGACGCATGTGCGAGAGCGGCCCGCGTCCCGTCGCGAACCTGCGCCTGGCGCCGATTCCGCACCGGGCGGCACGATCCGTCGAAATGCGGAACGGCCGGCGCCCACTCGGAAATCCGGTCGGCCAGAACCGCGCTCGCCGGGCGCGGGCACGGTCGCAGAAGCGGCCTCGACCGTCAAGATCCGGACGTCGACGACGCCGCAAGACGAGCCGGCGCCCGATCCCCGCCAGTCCCCGCGAAACGGGATCCGCGCACGCCGTTCGACAACGGGAGGCGGGGTCCGGTTCGACGCGGTCCGCGCCGGTCGCGGGCCCTTCGCGACGCCGCGAACTCGATCCTCGAGTCGGATGCGGAGGCGCGACCGGGGAGCGCCGGACGAGCGAGCGGGAGCCGGAACTCGGACGTTCGTGTGGCCCATGCGATCCCCGCGTTTGCCCGGCGGCGTTCCGTCACCATCCGCCCAGACTGGATTCCACGACGTCGGCCAGTGCCCTAATATGCGCCGGGCGCTCGTTCAGGCACGGGATGTAGCTGAATCGCTCGCCGCCGGCCTCTTCGAACGCCTCGCGGATCTCGCCGTTGATCTCCTCGAGCGTCTCGATGCAGTCGGCCGAAAATCCCGGGGCCAACACGGCGACGTCCCGCTTCCCTTCCGTCGCCAGTTCCGCCACTCGCTCGACGGTGTAGGGCTGCAACCATACTTCAGAGCCGAAGCGGGACTGGAACGTCGTCTCGATCGGGGGCGCGCCGGCGCCGAGGCGCTCCGCGAGCAGTCGGCTGGTCTTCTGGCACTGACAGTGATACGGGTCGCCGGCACGGAGATAGCGCTCCGGCAGACCGTGATACGAGGCCACCAGAACGTCCGGCGTCGTCTCCCGCTCCACGAGATGGTCCTCTACCGATTCCGCCAGCGCGCCGACGTATCCCGGATGGTCGCAGTAGTGCGGCACGGTCCGGATCGCCGGCTGCCAGCGGAGCTTCATGAGCGCGCGGAACACCTGGTCGTAGGCGGTCGCGGTCGTCGGCGCCGCATATTGCGGGTAGAGCGCCACGCAGACCAGTCGCTCGCAGCCCCGCTCCCGCAGCCGCCGGATGCGGGACTCGACGGACGGATTGCCGTAGCGCATGGCGAAGTCGACGTCGAGATCGGCGCGCCCGCGTTCGGCGAGGAGCGTACGGAGCGCGTCGGTCTGGTCCCGCGTGATCGTCAGGAGCGGCGATTCGTCGCGTTCCCGGTTCCAGATCAACCGATAGTTGGCGCCGGAGGTGAAGGGCCGCTTCGAGAGGACGATGAAGTTCAGGATGCACCACCAGACCCAGCGCGGCGGCGGCGGCTCGATCACCCGCCGGTCCCAGAGGAACTCCTTCAGATATCGCCGCATCGGCCAGTACTCGGGGCTGTCGGGCGTTCCGAGATTGAGAAGCAGAACGCCCGTCCTGGCTTCCGGGATCGGCGGGTGACCCGGCGGAAGACCCTCGCGCATCTCGGTGTTCGACTGCATCAGCGCTCTCTGCCTCCGGATCCGTTCTCGTGGGCGCCGGCGATCGCCGGCATCGCCGGCTCTCCCGACGTAATCTCCTCCGTTCCCAGCGCGTCGGCGAGCCGCGTCGTCGCCGAACCCGGGCGCAGGGGCTGCGGCTGATCGGGATGCGGCGCCCAGCCGCACATATGCAGAAACTCGAAGGTCGCCCGGATGCCGCCCTGCCGCCCCGGGTAGCGCGCACGGTAGAGAGACTCCGCCCGCGCAAGCACGTCCCGACGGAGCGGCGTGCCTGGACCCTCGAACGCGCTCGATTCGCCGAACGCCCGCACGTCCCGCATCAGACTGCGAAGATCCGGGTAGTCGCGCAGGTGCGTCTCGGAATCCGCCACGGGCATGGCGAATCCCGCCCGCTGCATGATATCGCCGAGATCCCGGATCTGAACCGTCGGCGCGACCCGCAATCCGAGGCCGCCGGTGCGTTCCGCCTCCGCCTCCGCCAGGCATTCGCGCAATTCGTGCAGGGTGGCTCCGCCCGGGACCGCGCCGAGGAACAGGCCGTCCGGCTTCAGGCAAAGACGCAGCTGGACCAGGGCGCCGACGAGGTCGTTGGTCCAGTGCAGGGTCGTCGCGCCGATCGCGAGATCGGCCCAGCCGAAGGCGAAGGGAAGCGCCTCCTCGTCCGTGACCACGGAACACCCCCGTCTGCGGGCAGCGGCGGCGAGCGGGAAGCTGCCGTCGCCGAGAATCAGGCGCTCCGGTTCGGTCCCGGCGGCGATTCGCTCGACGACCGAGCGGGCGGCGCCCACCACGAGAACCGTCGGGAAGCGACGCGCGACGCCCTGGAGCCGGTCGACGAAGGATTCGCCGAGCTCGGCCAGTAGCGGGTGGTCTCCGCTTCGGAGGTGTCTCGCGCGGCGCCGGCGCCAGCGCGGACGATCGATCCGAATGCGCCCGGTCACGGGCCGGGTTCCCCGTCGGTCCAGGGGCGAATTCCGAACCGCTCCAAGACCGTCTGCAGCTCCGGCGGGATGCCGCTGACGGCTTCCGTCGGCGGGAGGTCGGGCGGCGCGTCCTCTGGCGTCAGATACCGCCAGCCCTGGAAGGGGCGCCGCGACGCGGGTTCCGTCTCGAAGAGTTCCGGATCGAGAATCAAGGTCGCACAGGGGCGTCCGTCTTCCCGCCGGTCGGCCCGGATTTCGCGGATGCGCTGGCGGAGGCGGATCTGGTGCCGGATGACCCAGTAGAGCGAGCCGCCGTCGAGGAGCTCGTCCCGCCGGCGCGGCATGTTGCGGGTCCGGTGCACGGGTCGTGGGTCCAGCCCCTGCTTGCGACGCTCTTCGGCGCGCTTCGTTTGCCAGCGCGCCAGTGCGGACGGGGAATCGATTCCGACGCAGAGCTTGATCAGGTGCAGCATGGCGTTGCGGTCCGGTCGCGGCCCCGTCGGCGGGAAGGGAAGCGTGAATCGTAGCCGTAGTGCGGGATTCGTTCACGACCGGTTCCGGGAAACGCTTGCAAGTCTGGGTCGGATCCTGCTCCGAGGCCCCGCCGCATCCGATGCGGTCTCGGCCCGCATGCCGGCGCCGGAAGGCGGCGAGGACGAACGCGGATGCCGGTGCGCACGGGCGGACGGCGGATGCGATGCCGGTCTCGAGTGGGCAGCGGCGCGGGAGTTCCCGAAACGAGATCGTCGGGGGAGCCTGACCGGTTCCATGATCGCGGGTCGCGGCGGCGGACGGGTGTCGGCGGCAATTCATCCGGATGCTGAGACCTGTTGCCGTATCGATTCGCCCCGACGGAATTGGGAGAGAATCGGAGCGCAGGACACCCGGGTAAAATGATCCCGAATCTCGCTGCGCGCCGTTCGCACCCTACGATCGACCAGAGCGACCGGGAGCCGGGCAGCCGGCTTGCCTTGCGCAGAACGAATCGCTGCCGAATTGCAGGGCATCCGGGCAGGGCCTCGCCCTCGGCGTCAAGCGGAACCTCGCCCTTCCGGCAGGATCCGCGGAGCGTAGCGTCCAGCGCTCGGGTCGAACCGCGTCGCCTCATACGCGTGCACTGCCTTTCTGCGGACGCGTATTAGACGAGCCGGCCCGTCTCGCACACCGCGTCGCCGTCGTGGCACGACAGCCGATCCCATCCCTCACAGGTCTCTACGGCTGCGTGCGCGGGCCACCCGATGCGTCGCGATACGCCGACAGACGCCGCGCGCTCAGGTCGGGAATCTCGTTCCGCGACATGATCTTGCGCATTGGCTGGTACGGAATATGGGGCGGATTGGGCGAAATTCCTCTCGCCGGGGGTAGCAGGTATGCGGAGCGCCGATCCGCGCACTCGGCCTGTGGCGCCGGGTACAAGTCGCGAGGACCGGCGAAGGTCGGCCAAGCCGCAACCGGCGGCACGGCAGACGTGCCTGAGTTGTCGCCGACCAGAAATACTCAGGCAGGCAGAACGCCAGCGCGACGCGGCGGGTCTCCGATAGCGGACCGGACCGGCGACTCTGTGCACCGACGCGCGACGGCCACTCTTATTCTACGATCGCCTGCAGGTGGGTTAGGTGCGACAACCCGCTACCGCCCGTTCCGCTTCGATCACGGAAGCATGGTGCGCCCAATAGCCTGAGCGGACGTTCTACGCCGGAGCTGGGGAACAGGTCGAGGGCCGCTGCGGGAACCGTTCGGACGACGGAATCGAGAGACGCCGACTATGCGACTACCCACGCCGGTACTTACGGCCCTCGCACGGACTACGTTGCGTATGTGCGTCGTCGATCGCCTTGCCTTCGCTCTTGCGATTGCGAACCGCATGGCCCTCGAACTCTTGGACAGGGGGACCGCCGTGCGAATCGGTAGCGGCGTATCCGAAGACTGTCGTCCGAGCGGCGGCTGCAATTAAGGCCGGGTGGTATTCCGAAGTCGGAACGAGACGGATTCCAAGGCAAGTGCGTTTCGAATCGTACTGCCGAGTGATCTGGGCGGTTCGATCATGCATGCCCGTTGCCGGCAGGATCCGCCGCAATCTCGAAGCCGGGGCCTCGACCGGAACGTCCTACGATGGGTCGAGGCGACGATCATACATTCGACGGACCGCCGCATCGCCGGCAACCGATGAGAGCGGGCATGCACATGGGATGGGTTGAAGGCTTCGAGCGACCGAACAAGCCGAGCGACCGCAAGAGCCGGGTGTCCCCGAGCGATGACGGCAGACCCGGCGACGCTTAGCCGCATCGCCTCCAGAGCGAAGCCAAGAGACCCATCCCTCCTGCCCGGCCGGAGCGCGTCGGAGCGAGTTCCGGATTCCGCCAGGAAATATTTCCCCGCTCGGTAATCGAATCAGTCGACTACGGCCGGTCCGCGAGTCCTGACACTGCCGAAGAGGCTTCCCCTCTCGAGACGTATAGGCCGAAACCGGTCGCGAGACGGCGACCGGCATGAGACGGGGCACGCACGCCGACCTGCCTGAGCATTTCGTGGTCGGTCGTGCGGGCCCCGTGCAGTCCCGAACGAGCCCCGGGCAACCGACCCTGACTGTCGCGAGCGTGCCTGCGGGGTTGGGGCGTCGGGCGTTCCGGCTTCGACGAACGGGACGACGCACCGGCCCGGCCTTCCAGGCACCGCGGCGCCTACCCTTGTCGAGAGCGTCGCGATCTCCCTCTGCGGCGTTAGGCGCCGTTTCGACCCGCAGCGTCTCCTGTCCACCGGATGCCCTCCGTCTGGCAACGAGCGCGGTGTCTGCCTGATCGTAGGTCGCATTGCAGACCGAAGCGCAAGCGTCGAGCGAGCCGGTCCCGTCACGAGCCAATACGAGTGTTGCCGAATTGCGACAAACGGTCAGACTATGCGGGCAGGGTGCATGTTCCGCCGACCAATACCTACATTGTGCCTTGCAAGTCCTCGGAGCATGCGGCCCGAGGGTCATGGAAAGGAGTCTCGAATGAGAAAGTATCTTCTGGGTGCGACGGCAGCTGCGGCCGGCGTTGCGCTCGCACTGCCGGCAGCGTCGGAAGTAACGCTGTCGGGCAGCGTAGTGCAGGATATCGGTTTCGGAAGCTACGTCGGGAACGCGCCCGCCGCTGACGACCTTCACCTGCAGACTGACGCCGAAATCCACTTCAAGGGGACCGGCACGACGGACGGAGGCCTGACGGTCACCGCCACGGTCGAGATGGACGCCGACTCCAACGGCGGCATCGACGAGAGCAACCTGTCGATTGCTGGCGGCTTCGGTTCGATCACGCTCGGCACACAGGACAATGCCGCCAACATGGTGGGCAACAAGGGTATCGGAAACAGCTATGCCGGCACCGGCTACTATGACGGCGGCGAGAATTACACGCCAGCCGGCTCGCCAGGTCCGGTCGCCAACTCCGATGCACTCGGTATCCGCTACATCCTCCCGGCCATGGCCGGCATCCAGGCTGGCTTGTCGTACCAAGTTGGCGCCAATGCCGATCCGGATGGCGGGGCGACCACTGCCGTTAACGACGGAAACATCATCGCGGTCGGCATGAACTTTGGCGGCGACTTCGCCGGAACGGGCCTCGTTGTCGGCGCCAACTGGGTGCAGGTCGACCCGGGCGGCAACGGCGCAAAGACGAAGTCGTATGGCGTCGGTGCCGGCGTGACGATCGGCAGCACGACCCTCAGCATGCGCTACGACGCCAAGCCGGAGTCCGTCGCTAACGGCCTCGGCTCTGCCACGATGGGAGACAACGCGAGCTTCGGCATCGGTGTTGACCACACGATCGGCGCGCTGACCTTCGGTATCGGCTACGGCTCGAACACCGACGAAAACGCAGTGGCGACCGGAGCCGTCGGCCCGACTGCGGCCGGCACCGGCGTTGCAGACACCAAGACCACAATTCTGTCTGGTGGCGCCAAGTACAATCTCGGCGGCGGTGTCGAGATCCATGCTGCGATCACCATGGGCGACGTCGAGAATCCCGGTACGGCCGGTTGCTACACGGCCGGAGCCGATGCCCAAACGGATGGCACCGTAGGCGCGCTCCCGCCTACCGGGTGCGCCGACGGAACGACCAGGGTGAACACCGCGAATCCTGACGTTGACGATACCTCCGTCGGTCTGCGGATTGCGCTGTCCTTCTGAGCCGATCGATTTGGCGTAGCTGCGGGAACGATATGACTGGCTGAAGCCTCTGTTTCTCATATCGTAGATTGCAGCGCGCTCAGGAGAGGGCAGTCCGGCAACGGGCTGCCCTTTTCTTCTTTGCTGGGAACTATACCGGAATTCGCGGAAATCCCGACCGTTCGTTGAACTGCCTTCTCGTGCCCGAACGAGGCGTTCGGTTCATCCCCACCGTCTCCGTAAAGGTGCGCAGCGTCGTCTCCGAAGCCTGCAGGTTGCCCACCTCCGCGAGGAGCCGCTAGCCATCCTGAGACGGGAACCTCGACAGAGTCTGCAGGATCAAACGCTCCGCAAGCGGGGTGAACAAACCGTCCAAGAACCGATCGGCCTCCTCCGTAGGCACAATGGTCTCGGCGTTTCGCCGCCGATACGGTGTCCGCTCATGCTCTACCTTGCCGAAGACGGTCATCACCGCCTTCTTCTGCCGTTCACCACGGAAGTACGGCAATCCGTACACTTCCGATTCCGCCTCCAGGACATCCGTCGACTCCAGCATCTCGACCATCACGACACGGCAAAGCGACGCCGGCGCCTCGCATACGTGCACACCGGCTTCCTGCATGCGCGATGCGGCCTGCCGCCGAATCCCGCCGCTTGCCGGAACCCCCGGACCGCGTACAACGGACAGAGCCTTGATCCTGCGGCGTGAGAAGAGCTGAGTCCCGACATGAAATCGCGCAACGAAGGGCGCACCGTATCGATACTCGAGCGATGCCGCCTTCCCGAGAATTGCCCGACTCTGCCGACGTTATCCTTGATGAAGCCGCCGGTTTCTGCCACCATGGCGCCGGGAGACAGAAACGATCGTTCAGCCGAGGCGCATGTGCGGTTCGCGGCCCGTCGCTACGCCGCGCCTCTCGCCGAGCCGGCCACCGCCGAATTGCGCGTCGACCGGCCCGGAATCGCCCGGTGCGGCGGAAAAGAGGGGAAGATCATGGCGCATCCCGTTTGCCGTCCGCCCCCGCCCCTGCCGCCCCGCGGCGCCTCGCACGGCGATCGAACGCCGTCCCCCGCCCCTGCATCATCCTCAGAAGGAAGAATTCCATGAGAAAAGAGATCCTGTTCGCGGCGGCCATGCTGCTCGGCATGCAGCCCGCAACGGCCGACACGGTCAAGATCGGAGTCCTGCTCGGCTTCACCGGACCGATCGAATCGCTGACCCCCGACATGGCGGGCGCGGCCGAACTCGCGATCCGCGAAGCGTCCGACTCCGGCCAGTTCCTCGGCGGGACCGCGATCGAGGCGGTTCGGGGTGATTCGACCTGCGTCGACGCCGCCGCCGCAACCGCCGCCGCGGAGCAGATGATCAACGGGGACGGCGTCGCCGCAATCATGGGCGCCGACTGTTCCGGCGTCACCACCGCCGTCGCCAACCAGGTCGCCGTGCCCAACGGCGTGGTGATGATCTCGCCTTCGGCCACCTCCCCCGGCCTCTCCACCATCGACGACAACGGCTTCTTCTTCCGCACCGCGCCGTCCGACGCCCGCCAGGGCGTGGTTCTCGCGAACGTGGTGATGAACCGCGGCATATCGAGCATCGCCGTCTCCTACACCAACAACGACTACGGCAAGGGACTCGCGGATTCCTTCCAGACCGCCTACGAAGCCCTCGGCGGCACCGTCACCCTCGCGGCCTCCCACGAGGACGGCAAGGGCGACTACTCGGCCGAAGTCGGCGCGCTCGCCGCCTCCGGAGCCGAACAGCTGGCCGTCTTCGGCTATCTCGACCAGGGCGGCAAGGGCGTCATCCAGGCCGCCCTCGACCTCGGCGCTTTCGACCTGTTCGTCATGGCGGACGGAATGGTCGGCCAGTCGCTGGTCGATCACTTCGGCGACGACATCCTCGGCTCCTTCGCCACGGCGCCCGGAAGCGACTCCCCCGGAGCGACGGCGTTCTCGACCTTCGCCGAGAGCATGGGCCTCGATCCGAACGGGCCGTTCCGGGGCGGGTCCTACGACGCCGCCGCGATCATCATCCTCGCCGCGCAGGCGGCCGGGTCGGCCGACCGCGCCGCCATCCAGTCCAATATCCACGCCGTCGCCAACGCGCCCGGCGAGCCGATCGGACCCGGCGAGCTCGGCAAGGCGCTCTCCATCCTCTCCGAGGGCGGCGAAGTCGACTACCAGGGCGCCACGGACGTGGAATTCGACGAGATCGGCGACACCTTCGGCTCCTACCAGGAATACGAGGTTCGCAAAATAACGATGTTCGACGTCTTGGCCCAACACTGATCCTGCCGTCCGGGCCCGGCGCGGCCGGGCCCGGACCCCAGTACCGGCTCTCCCCCGACCTGCCGTGATCCGCGTCGAGAACCTGAACAAGCGTTTCGGCGGCATCCGCGCCATCGACGACGTATCCCTCGAAATCGAACCCGGCGCCATTACCGGACTGATCGGCCCCAACGGCGCCGGCAAAACCACCCTCTTCAACATCGTCGCCGGCGCCTATCCGCCGGATTCCGGCCGCGTGCTTCTGGACGGGGTCGACATCACCTTCGCGCCGGCCCACGAACGCTACCGGCTCGGACTCCTCCGCACCTTCCAGATCGCGCACGAATTCGCCTCCCTGACCGTGGAGGAAAACCTGATGGCGGTCGCGCCGGACCAGACCGGCGAGAGCCTCCTCGGCGCCTGGCTCCGGCCCGGCGCCGTCCGTCGCGAGGAGGCGGAAGCCCGGGACCGCGCCCGGGACGTGATCGAGTTCCTGCAGCTCGGCGCCGTCGCCCGAGAGCCGGCCGGCAACCTCTCCGGCGGGCAGAAGAAGCTCCTCGAACTCGGTCGCACGATGATGCAGGACGCCCGCGTCGTCCTCCTCGACGAGATCGGCGCCGGCGTCAACCGCACCCTGCTGCGGTCGATCTCCAGCGCCATTCTCCGCCTCAACCTGCACCGCGGATACACCTTCTGCATGATCGAGCACGACATGGACTTCATCTCCATGCTCTGCGACCCGGTCGTGGTTCTCGCCGAGGGAGCCGTGCTGACGCAGGGCCCGCCGCCCGAGGTGCGCGCCGACGAGCGCGTGATCGAGTGCTATCTCGGCCGCGGTACGCCGAAGCGGGAGCGCAACCGGTGACCCTGCTCGCCGGCGTCGGATTGCGAGGCGGCTACGGCGGCCCCGACATTCTCCACGGCTGCGACATCGAGGCCGAGCGGGGCGAGATCACCGTCATCGTCGGCCCGAACGGGGCCGGCAAGTCGACCGCCATGCGCGCCCTGTTCGGGCTCGCGACCCTTTCCGCCGGTACCGTGCGCCTCGACGGCGCGGACATCACCCGCCTGCCGCCGCAGGACCGGGTCCGGGCCGGCATGGCCTTCGTGCCCCAGAACCGCAACGTGTTTCCGAGCATGAGCGTCGAGGAAAACCTCGAAATGGGCGCTTTCCTGCGCACCGACGGTCTCGACGCCGCCAGGGAGCGCGTCTTCGGCCTGTTCCCGGCGCTGGCGGAGAAGCGCCGCCAGCCCGCCGGCGAACTGTCAGGGGGCCAGCGCCAGCAAGTCGCCGTCGGGCGCGCCCTGATGACCGACCCCATCGTGCTGATGCTCGACGAGCCGACCGCGGGCGTCTCCCCCATCGTCATGGACGACCTGTTCGAGCGCGTCCTGGAAATCGCCGACAGCGGCATCGCCATTCTGATGGTGGAGCAAAACGCGCGCCAGGCGCTCGGCATCGCAGACCGGGGCTACGTGCTGGTGATGGGGGAGAACCGCTACACGGACCGGGGCGAAGCCCTCCTCGCCAATCCGGACGTCCGGCGCTCCTTCCTGGGCGGATAGGCTTCCATGCAACTCGTCGACGCCGCGGCCCTCCTGGCCAATTTCGTGGTGGTCCCTGCGCTCTCCTACGGCGCCCAGCTGGCGCTCGGCGCCCTCGGCATCACCCTGATCTTCGGCGTCCTGCGCTTCGCCAATTTCGCCTTCGGCGACCTGATGGCCTTCGCCACCATGGGCACCGTCCTCGCCACCTGGGCGTTCCAGTCGGCCGGGGTCTCGCTCGGCGTCCTGCCGACCGCCCTCCTCGGCCTGCCCTTCGGCATTCTCGCCGCCGTCGCGGCGAGCCTCGCCGCCGACCGTGCCGTCTTCCGCTTCTACCGGCTCCGGGGGAGCCCGCCGGTGGTGATCGCCATCGCTTCCGTCGGCGTCATGTTCGTCCTGAACGGCGTCGTCCGCGTGATCATCGGGCCCGACGACCAGACGTTTCTTGACGGCACGCGGTTCCTGATCAACGCGCGGGAGTTTCGCGAACTGTTCGAACTCCGGGAGGGCGTGGCCATCCGCTACACCCAGGTCGTCACCCTCGCCGCCGCGGCCCTCTCGGTCCTCGGCACCTTCTGGTTCCTGCAGCGGACCCGGCTCGGCAAGTCGATGCGCGCCTACGCGGACAACGAGGAACTGGCGCTCCTCTCCGGCGTCCATCCGGAGCGGGTGGTCGCCGTCACCTGGATTCTCGCAGCCGCCCTCGCCGCCGTCGCCGGAACCCTCTACGGACTGGACAAGAGCTTCAAGCCCTTCACCTACTTCCAGCTTCTCCTGCCGATGTTCGCCGCCGCCATCGTCGGCGGGCTCGGACAGCCCCTCGGCGCCATCGCCGGCGGATTCGTCGTCGCCTTCTCCGAGATCGCCCTCACCTACGCCTACAAGAAGTTCCTCGGCTATCTCCTGCCGGAGAGCCTGCATCCCGAGGGCCTGGTCCAGCTCCTCTCGACCGACTACAAATTCGCCGTCTCCTTCGTCATCCTCGTCGCCGTGCTGCTCGTCCGCCCGACCGGCCTCTTCCGCGGGCGCGTCACGTGACCCGCCGCATCCTCCTCTCCTACGGCGCGACGGCGGCGGTCCTGCTGCTCGTGGGCGCCGCGCAGTCCTGGTCCCTGAGCCTCGTCATCCTGAACCTGTGCCTGATCTCCGCCGTCATGTCGCTCGGCCTCAACGTCCAGTGGGGCTATGCGGGAATCTTCAACGCCGGGGCCATGGCCTCCGCCGCCCTCGGCGGTCTCGCCTGCGTACTCGTCGCCCGTCCGCCGGTTCCGGAAGCCTGGCAAGCGGGCGGCGCCGGAATCGCCGGAGCGCTCCTCGTATTGCTTCTCGCCGCTGCGCTGGCGGTCGTCTGCCACCGGCGACTCCGCGGAAGACGGTTTCGCGTCCCGACGATCGCTCTGGTGGCTGCGGCCGGCTACTTCGGCGCGCGCGCCCTCTTCGACCCGGCCGTCGACGCCATCGAAGCGGTCGACCCCGCGCGGACCGGGTATCTCGGCGGAGCCGGCTTGCCCATTCTCGTCGCCTGGGCGGTAGGCGGCCTGTTCGCCGCGGCCGCCGCCTGGCTCGTCGGGCGCGTGGCACTCGGTCTGCGGTCCGACTATCTCGCCATCGCGACCCTCGGAATCGCGGAAATCGTTATCGCCGCGCTCAAGAACGAGGACTGGCTCGCCCGGGGCGTAAAGAACGTGACCGACCTCCCCCGCCCCGTTCCCTACGAAGTGGATCTGCAGCAGAACCCGGTCTTCGTCGATCTCGTCGCCCGGCTCCACCAGTCGCGACTGTCCGCCCTGGAGACGGAGGCGGCGAACGCCGCCCTCCGCCAGGCGGTGATCGAGGCATCCGGCATCACGGTCAAGCTCTGCTACACCGGGCTGTTTCTCGCCGTCCTCGTCTTCCTCATGCTCCTGGCCGAGCGGGCCTTGCGCTCGCCCTGGGGACGGATGATGCGGGCCATCCGGGACAACGAGAACGCGGCCGCCGCCTTCGGCAAGGACGTGGTCTTCCGTCACCGCCAGACCTTCGTCCTCGGCTCTGCCGTCATCGGAATTGCCGGAGCCATGCTGGTCACCCTCGACGGCCAGTTCACCCCGGGGGCCTACCAGCCGCTGCGCTTCACCTTCCTGATCTGGGTGATGGTGATCATCGGCGGCTCCGGAAACAACTACGGCGCGGTTCTCGGAGGCTTCATCGTCTGGTTCGTCTGGATCGAGGCGGAACCCGCCGGCACCTGGCTGATGCACCAGGCGACTGCCGGAATGGAGCCGGGCTCCCCGCTTCGGGAACACCTCCTCCGATCCGCCCCTCACATGCGCACCCTGATGATGGGACTGACCCTGCTGGTCACCCTGCGCTACTGGCCGCGAGGCATCCTCCCGGAAACCGTCCCGCAACGAGAGAGTCCTGCGGCTTCGCCCCGACCCTGATCGAGTCCCGTCCGGAGGGCGCCCCTCCTGCAGCAGACGGGCGCCTGCGTCATTCGGATCCGTCGATCTCGAGTTCCGACAACAGCACGGCCCATCCCGCCCCGTGCATGTCCCGGTCCGATCGGCTTCCCTGCACCACCGGTCTCGGAAGGCTGAACTTGATCACGGCGAGCTGCGCCAACTCGAACCGCTTCACGGTCTCGGACCGCACCCGGAAGAGCGCCGCCACACGCTCCGCATCCAGCCTCGAAGCGACGAGCCGAAAGCGCTCCGATGTCCCGCAGAACACGTCGAGCGTGATCCAGAACGGACCCGCGTTCTTCGAGCGGACCTTGTCGACCAGAGCGCCGAGGCGGGCCATCTCAGAACCCGACTCTCTCGATTCGGAACGCGTCCATCGGATCGGCGAGTTCCATGACGTGATTCAACGCAAACTCGTAGAGGGGCTCGGCCGGCATCTCGGCCGGCGAGATCGGAAACGCGAAGGTGGGCACCTCCTCCTCCCGGGTCAGCGGATGGTGCAGCAGGAACGGATTCAGCATGCGGCCGATCTCGCCGGCCAGGTCCGCGCTCGGCGCCGTCACGATGCCGAGCACGCCGATCTCCAGCGGCGACGCCGTCCGGTTCTCCCGCTCGCCCAGCACCGCGTTTCGTCCGATCTGCCGCAACTCGACTGAGAACGCCTCCGGCCCGAGGCAGAGCCGTTCCGCGACTCGCTCCGAGCACGCTCGCTGGATCTCGGCGCACCATGCGTCCGACTGCGCGACGTAGCGAGCGTCGCGCAAGAGCGCGAGAAGCACGCACCGATAGCCGACCAGACGCGCCCCCTCCAGCTTAACGGTATAGGAATCGGACGGAATCCACTCCGATCCGGTGACCCGCACCCTGCCGCCGTCGAGATCCAGGTAACGCGCTTTCGAGACGTCGAGCCTGCCGCCCGGCTCGTAGAGGACGAACGGATCCGCATTCTCGTACAGCATATGCGCCAGGACGGATCGGGGCGTAGCCCGAGCGCCCTCGGCCAGGGGCGAGACCGTGAATCCCTCCTGATCCACTTCCAGCAGGATCACGCCGGACTGGGGATCGGTCTCCGCACAGAGCGCACCGCATTCGCCGATCTTCGCCCCGTGCCACGCCGCCCCGGCGTGGTCGCCGCGCATCAGCGGAAGAGCGGCGATGATGGCGGTATCCGTGGTACGGCCGGCAATTACGATTTCCGCGCCGGTCGAGAGCGCCGCCCCGATCTGTTCCGCTCCGGCAAGAGCGACGATATGGGCGCAGGCATCGATGCGGTCTTCCCCGAGCGCAACCGGCGGATCCAGCGCCGAGATCCGCCCTTCCCGAAACGCCGCCTTCACCCTCGATGCCGGCTGGTCCGACTTCACCGTCGCGATCCGGGCGTCGAGGCCGAGCTCCGCCAGAATCTCCTTCGTCAGGGAGACCATCCAGTCGACCGTTTCGCCCGTCCCGCAGGTGCCGGCCGTGCCGAGAACGAGCGGCACGCCGGCCTTCGCCCTGGCCTCGATCAGCCCCGACCACTCTACCCGGGTCGAAGCCTGCGCATACTTGGATACCCCCTTGCCGAGATAGTACGGACCGCTGTCGGTCGAGCCGCCGTCGATCGCGATCAAGTCCGGCTTCGCGCGAATCCCGCGCTCCAGAGCGGCGGCTTCGTATCCCAGCCCGAGCGCGCCGCTCGGAACGAGGATCCGGGTCATCGCCCGGCCGCCCGACGTTCCCGAAGAGCGGGTTCGAGAGGACCATGCCCGAACCGGCAGGCTCCGGTCGCAACCTTCCGTCGGAGAGCGACCGCTTTTTCGCCACTGCGACGCTTGCAGTCCGACGCCGAAGACTCGGTCGCTTCAGGGAGTCCGTCGCGGACGCGCATGCGTTCGGGAACGCAAGTCCACGGAGAGCAGAACCGGGATCGCACTGCCCGATGCCAGCGCTTGCCGACAGGGGAACTCACCGCTTCGAGGGCCCTCCGGCAGTCCGGGGCCACCGGCCTCGGAAATCGACGAGCGTCACGCGTCCGCAGAAACGGATCAGCGTACCGGAGGGTGTCCGTTGACCGCCCAGCCCCGAAACAGTCTCTCGGCCCGCTCGGAGTCGAGCAGTTCCACCGCCCACCCGTCCAACTGTTCGGGAGTCGCTTCGTTCACCTGGGAGACGACCGTCGCGGGAAGTTCCCCGAAACGGCTCTCCAGCATTCCGAGCAGCATACGAACCCGTCCCTCGGCCCAGCCCGCTGCCTTGCCCTCGCGGAAGGTCACCTCGATGAAGCTGTCCATGATCTCGACTCCCCGGTTCGACTTCGCCCGCCTCGCCCCTTCGCGCAGCACGTCCAGACTTGCGCGCAGCTTAAGGATATACGCCAACGACATTCTTTCCAAGAGACTGTCGGGAGCGAACGGTTTCAGCAGCCGTTCGACGAGGTCGACCGTCACCCCTTTCCGAAATACCCAGGCCAGCATCAGGAGACCCGCCTGAAGCTCGGGATCCTCCGCCAGTTCGTCGTCGCTCGTTTGGGGGAGATCGCAAAGAAGGTACTCGTGGAGGGTGGACCGCCGATCGTCGATCGCGCCCTTGGCGCCGTCCATGTCCTCCAGCGCCAGTGCGGCGTTCCACGCATCGAGCCCGCTATACACCACCACCACGAAGACGGGCGCAACGTCCTGCAGGCCGCCAAGTTCCAGTCTGCCCAGGAATACCGCCTGGTACTGGTTGGTCCGAATCGCCATGTCCTTGGCCACCGCGGACTGGTGCTCGAGGATGACGTAGATATGGGAAGCGCCCTGCCCCTCCTTCAGTCGCAGGACGAACACGTAATCGGACAGGCGCTTCTGCAGCCCGGGCGTCACGGACACCGTGTGCAGCCTCGTCGGCAGCGAATCGGCCAGCTGGGCCACGACGTCTTCCGGCAGGCGACGGCGGAGAAACTCGTCGGCCCGCTCGGGACTCTCCAGGAGCGCCAATAGCCATGCCTCATGGTCTACGCGCGCGTCTTCGCGGATGCGAATCTCTTCCAGCATCAGGGGGTCTCCCTCGACCGGTCCGTCCGTCGCGCACGGCGTGTCCGAGCGAGCGGATACGCCGAACGGACAACCTCTGCGGCGCTCGCTGCGGCTCGTGCCCTCGAAACCGAACGAACGCGGTTCTCGGACGCCGAGGCGAAGCGTTCGGGCAGGGACCTGCCGCAGAACGGAACGAAACGTGCCTATCGCACGATGTTGCGGATGGGTTCGGAGGATCGACAGGGAGACGCGGTCGACGACTCCGCGCTCGGCGTAGAGTGCGGATCCTGACGGTAACGCCGCCCTTGCCGAGCGCGGCAGTACGGGAAGTCCGCTTGCGCTCCGCGTTCGCGCGACAGAGCCGCGCACGGCCCCTCGGACCGGCGAGCGAGTCGCTCGCTGCGATGCGGAATGCGGAGAAAGCCCCCGAATTCCTTCAGGACGAAACTAAAGGAAAGAGAAGCGGAGGCCCCCGTCCCTGCCGGCTGCCGGGCGGGATGGTGGGGGGCGACGGCGTGCGACACGCAGGGCGCATTCTGCCATCTTTTCCTCCATACGTTCCGCTCCGAAGGCGGGGCGCTTGCCGGACGACGCTCGAGCCTTGCCGAGGCGGACGATTCGCGGAACCGAATGGAGGCGCGACAGCCCGGCTCTCGAAGTCACCCGGGGGATCCCGAGCGAGGCCCGAGCGACTTGCGGACAGGATAGCGGCCGGGATCGGCATGCGCAAATTTCCGCCTCGGGCGATTCGGAACGACAGCGATTCTTCCGCCCGGAACGAACGCCCGAGACGACGGTTGCGCGTTCGCCGGCCCTGACGGCGCCGCTCTCGACGCGGGTCTATGCGGGGAGCCGGCCCCCTGCTGCGAGCGGCGGCCCGGCGCATGCGAAT
Source organism: Rhodobacterales bacterium (assembly GCA_965221505.1). Lineage (GTDB taxonomy): Bacteria > Pseudomonadota > Alphaproteobacteria > Rhodobacterales > CAZPXZ01 > CAZPXZ01. The sequence goes on along the minus strand of CBDCSI010000001.1, from coordinate 1,482,574 downwards.
CGGTGTTCGGACAGGCGTCGAATCGCCCGAGGATCTCGACGCGATTCGCGGGCCCTTCCGTCCCGCGTCGCGGGAATGTCGAACTCAGTCCGGTACCGCCTCGGGGCGCCGGAGCAAACCGCGAAGCAGATAGGGCGCCAGAAACCCGGCCACCGCCGCGATCCATAGTCCGATCGCGATCGGCGAGGAGAACAGGTAGGTCGGATCTCCGTCCGAGAGCACCATCGCGCGACGGAGCGCGTCCTCCATGTTGTTGCCGAGCAGGATTCCCAGAATGATGGGAACGGTCGGAACGTCCACCTTGCGCAAGACCCAGCCCAGCACGCCGAACGCCACCATCAGGAGCAGGTCGAAGTGGCTGCCCGACAGCGAGTAGATGCCGATGAACGAAATCATCGTCACGCCCGGCAACAGCAGCGACGGCGGAACCTGCAGAACCCGGACGAAGATGCGCACCATCGGCACGTTCATCGCCAGGAGAACCACGTTGGCGATCAGGAGCGACGCGATCAGCCCCCAGACCACCTCCGGCCGGTCCGCGAACAGCGTCGGTCCGGGGGTGATGTTCAGCGTCAGGAGAAGCGCCAGCAGGACGGCCGTCGTCCCCGACCCGGGCACGCCGAGCGTCAGCATGGGCACCAGCGCTCCGCCGGCGGCGGCGTTGTTGCCCGCCTCGGGCGCCGCCACGCCCCGCGGAACCCCGGTGCCGAACCCGCCCTTCGGTCCGGCGACGGACTTCTCGGACATGTAGGCCAGAAAGCTGCCCAGCGACGCCCCGGCGCCGGGCAGGATCCCCGCGACGAACCCCACCCCGCTCGCCCTGACCATCGTCCAGCCGGAAGCGACGATGTCCCGGATCGGCACCGTCACACGGTCGAAGCGCACGCCGATGGAGGAACTCCGGCCCCGGGTCTCGATGTAGGTGAACACCTCGGCGACCGCGAACAGGCCGACGATGGCGACGAGGAAGTCCACGCCGTCGAGGAGATGCAGGTTCCCGTAGGTGAAGCGCGGCATGCCGGTGGTGTTGTCCAGCCCGATCATGGCGATCCCGATGCCGATACAGGACGCGAGCGCGGCCTTGGCCTGACTCTTCGACGCCAGGCCGCCCAGGGTCGAGAAGGCGAGCAGGTAGAGGGCGAAGTATTCCGGCGGGCCGAACAGATAGGCCACGCGGGCGAGCATCGGCGCCAGCAACATCAATCCGACGGTCGCCAGAAACGCGCCGACGAACGACGCGACGCCGGACAGGACCAGGGCGTCTCCCGCACGCCCCGCCCGCGCCATGGGATAGCCGTCGAGGGTCGTCATCAGCGCCGGTTCGTCGCCCGGAATGTTCAGCAGAATGGACGAGATCCGGCCGCCGTACATGGCGCCGTAATACACCGCGGTCATCAGCACCAGGGCAGAGGTTCCGTCGAGGCCCAGCGCAAAGGTGAGCGGGATCAGGATCGCGACGCCGTTCGAGGGTCCGAGTCCCGGCAACGCGCCGATGACGGTGCCGAGAAAGCACCCGATCACCGCCAGGAACAGCGTGGTCGGCGACAGGGCGACGGAGAACCCCAGCGCCAGATTGGCGAACAGATCTGCCAAGGCGCTACGTCCAGCTCGGCGGCAGGGGCTTCAGTCCGAGCCCGAGCACGTATTTGAAGATCACGAACAACCCGGCGGACAGCGCCGCCCCGATGACGGCCGAGGGGAACACTCGCGGCTTGATCTGGTAGCTGAGCAGCGCGGCGGCGACGGCCGTCGGGATCAGGAACCCGGCCGGTTTCAGCGCCAGGGCGAAGAGGATCAGCACGAGAAGCGAGAAGCCGAGCGAGAGGAGCCCCCGGAGTCCGGGCCATTTGGGCTCCTCGGCCGGGCGGAACAGGATCACGCCGCCGCAGACGACCGCGACGGCGCCGACGAGAATCGGAAAGGTCTGCGATCCGACCGGATCGGAGAGAAAACTCGTCTGGATTTGGGTGGCGCTCGCGATATACGCGAGCGCCACCAGCATCACGACCAGCGCGAAGACACGGTCGCTCATGCTACTGGATTACGCCGATTTCCCGGCTGAGGGCCTCGGTCGCGGCGATCACGCCGTCCACCCAGTCCTGGAAGTCGTCGCCGACCTTGGTGAAGGGCGCCAGGCCGTTGGCGACCATCGCCTCCTTCCACTCGTCGCTGTCGGCGACCTGCTGCAGCCGGTCGGCCCACAGCTGGAAGACCTCGTCGGAGATGTTCTTCGGAACGTAGAGGCCGCGCCAGTTCACCGCGACCACGTCCACGCCCTGCTCGACCGCGGTCGGGATCTCCTCGAAGCCGGGAACCCGCTCCTCGGTCAGCACCGCCAGCGCCCGAACCTCGCCGGCCTTCAGGAAGCCGACGATTTCCGACATGTCGCCGGTCATCGCGTCCGTGTGGCCGCCGATGGTCTGGGTGATCGCGTCGGCCCCGCCGTCGACGCCGATATACTTGACCGAGCGGATGTCGTCGAAGCCGCGCGCCTTCAGCACCTGCAGCACCTTGATGTGGTCGAACCCGCCGGTCGCCGAGCCGCCGGCGAAGGAGACGGAGCCCGGATCGGCCATAACCGCCTCGATGAGGTCGTCGAGCGACTGCATCGGGCTGTCCGCCGCCACCACGATAACGCCGGGGTCCGCCCCGATGGCGCCCACGAAGCGTACGCTGTCCGCGCTCAGCCCGGCATAGACGTTCTGGGCCAGCCGCGTCGCCGTCGCCTGGGAGGCCGCCACGATCAACTCCTCGTCGTCGCCGCGCTCGTTCACGACATGCGAGTAGGCCAGTCCGCCGCCGCCCCCGGCCATGTTGGTGACCTGAATCGGCTGGTCCACGGCGCCGATGTCGTACATGATCTTTCCGATCTGGCGGCAGGTGAAATCCCAGCCGCCGCCCGGGTTGGCCGGCGCGATGCACTCGGCCGCCATCGCGGGCCCGCCGAGCACCGCCGACAGCGCAGCCGCGCCGACGAGCTCTTTCCACTGTAGCTTCATGAAGTTTCCTCCTTGGAACCGGTTTGCACGCGGGAGTTTCTACCGGTTCTCGCCCTCCGACACAACCGGACCAATGATCGCCGGCTACCGGCCGGATGCGTCGAGGGGCAACCTCGTCCCGCCTGAGCCGCGTCTCTCGCCCACCTACGCGACTCGTCACGACGGCGCGGGGATGCCCTCCCCGACGCGAGGTTCCGCTTTCCGCCAGGACAACCGGTCGCTGGCGGAGGGCTGGCGCCCGCGCAGAGCGGCGGGCGCGCGCCTGCAGGGCCGTGTCGCGATCGCGGTCGCCGCAGGGCAGCGAGGCGACGGCCGCGCAACGGAATCACGCATCGAACGGCCAGGTCCGGTCGTCGCACGACAGCCCTTCCCGTCGAATTCGAGGGTCGATCCGGAGTCGCGGCCGAGCGCCCGGACGGTCGGTAGATGCCCACGGTCAGCGGATCGATTCGACGCACGGAGCGTTCCGCCGAACGGACGGCGCGACGGTCCCGCGTCCCGGGCGGCAGTCTCGCGTTCGACAACGGGCGCTCTACAGCTTCGCCGGCGGCGTCCCCGTTTCGCCCCGACGGCGTAACATTCGAGTCTCGCCACCTCCCTCCGTCGCTGGTGGGCTGACGTTCGCGATGCCGGCCGTCGGAACTCAGCTCTACCCGAGATCCGTTCCAGTGATACGTTTCCTCCAACTTCAGACGATATGGTTGGTGGAATGGTTACATCGCCGCGCAAGAGCACCCAGCGGGACCCTGCCGGAAGAGTCTCGCGCGAGCGGGAAATCGTTCGCCTCAGAGACTTCGACGCGGCCTGGGTCAAGGTGGCCGGGGTCAGAGCGGCTTCCTTCAGCCAGACGGTGCGCGACGGCGGGGTTCTGCGGTCCGCCGAGGGCCCCAACCAACTCCCGGACGCGCGACTCGAAGCGCAACGCACTGCCGCCGAAGCTGCCGAGCGCATGCCGCGGGACGTCGTCCGCCACGTCTCCAGGCACCGATGCGCACGCCAACTGTCTCGATGCCAGCCATTGAGAGCGCGCTTTACGTGAAGCCGTCCAAGTGATACAATTCCTCCAACTTCAGGAGTTATTGTTGGTGGATTCGTTACAATGGCGAACGCGGGTACCCAGCGGGACCTCGCCAGAGAAGTCCTGTGCGAGCGTGGGATCGTTCGACCCAGGGAGTTCAAGGCAGCCGGAGTCAATGCGGCGACCGTCAGCCGGATGGTGCGGGACGGCGAGGTCCGCCAGCTGGCCAGAGGCCTCTACCAGCTGCCGGACGCGCAGATCGAAGCGCTACACACCACCGCCGAAGCCGCCAAGCGCGTACCGAAGGGCGTCGTCTGCCTCGTCTCCGCGCTCAGCTTCCACGAACTGACGGATCAAATCCCTCCGTCGACCTGGATGGCGATCGGGAAGAACGACTGGGCTCCGAAGGACCGATACCCGCCGATCAAGTTCGTGCGTTTCGCGGATGCGTTCCTGAAGTACGACGTCATGACCGTAAACGTCGAGAGCGTGGACGTGAAGGTGTTCGGCGTAGGGAAGACCGTCGCCGACTGCTTCCGGAACCATCGGACCGTCAGTCTGACCGTTGCGATCGAAGGGCTGCAGGAAGCGCTTCGGCAGCGAAAGGCGACGCCGGCCGAAATCGCCCGGCATGCCAGGCGAGGCGGCGTTTGGACCGTGATGCAGCCCTATCTCCTGGCGCTGACCGCCAATGAATAGGCGGGTCACGAACGTCGGCGCGTCGGTTCGTGCCCGTCTCCTCGCCATGAGCAGGACGAAGGGACTGAATTTCGACCTTCTCCTCATCCGTTATGCGATCGAACGGCTCCTCTATCGGCTCTCGCAGTCTCGCCACGCCAAGCGCTTCGTTCTCAAGGGGGCGACGCTCCTGACGGCCTGGTTCGACGAACCGATTCGCGGAACGCGCGATCTCGACCTGTTGGGGTACGGCGATTCGGACCCGGATTCGATCCTGGAGGCGTTTCGCGAGGTCCTTGACCAGGAGCGGCCCGACGGCGTCCAATTCGATGCCGTCGGAGCGCGAATCAGCCGAATTCGAGAGAGGGACGAATACGGCGGGCTTCGTATGAGGACGAACGCGGAAATCGGCGGCGCCCGCATCGCGGTCAGTGTCGATATCGGATTCGGGGACGCGACGGAGCCGCCCCCGCGCATGCTCGAACTGCCGGTTCTCCTCGACCAGCCCGCACCGCGCATGCGCGGCTATGCACGGGAGACGGTGATCGCCGAAAAATTCCACGCAATGGTCGAGTACGGCGCGACCAACAGCCGGTTGAAGGACTACTACGATCTATGGGCCCTCGGCCAGTCCGGTCAGTTCGACGATGCCCGTCTGGCTCGAGCGGTATCGGCGACGTTTACGCAACGAAACACAGCACTGCCGGTCGAGATGCCCGACGCACTGACGAGAGAGTTCTTCGAGAATCCGGTTGCGCAACGACTGTGGAACAGGTTCAAGCGCGACGTATCGCTGGATCCCGGGTCTCTCGCCGATGCGGTCGAAGCGATCGCCGCCTTCCTGATGCCGGTGGCGATCGCCGCCCGAGCGATCGGATGCGCCGAGGAAGATCGAGCGGAGCGAGCCGACTGACTCTGCCCGGATTTCCCGTGTGCGGCGAACGGCGAATTGGCGCTCCTGGCGCTTGCCCCGCGTACAGGCCGCACGTTCAGGGCAGGTAAGCGCCGTTCCTATCCGCCCAGATATCGAATCATGGCGTGCACCGCGAACGAGACGACAGCGAGCACCAGGGTCCCGCCAAATATCCAGGCGACATGACTCTTTGTTGCCAGACCGTCGATCCTTGCGTCGATTCTCTCGGCCAGACCGTCGATCTTTGCGTCGAATCTTTCGGCCAGACCGTCGATCTTTGCGTCGAATCTCTCGGCCAGACCGTCGATCCTTGCGTCGCTCCTCTCGGCCAGCGCGTGGATCCTGGTGTCCGTTGTCTCGGCCGAACCGTCGATCTTCGTGTCGATTCTCGCACAAGCGGCACTCAGGTCGTCCACCTTGTCTTCAATCGTTCCTATCCGCCTCTCCAACTCGCCGAGCCGATAGGCGGTAACGCTCCCGCTCCCGTTCCCGTTGCTGCTAGCGCAAGCGGCCGGAGTCGATCTGGCGGCGGGCGCATTCCTGGAAAGGACGTCGTCCGAGCCCCTCATAAGCTCCCCCACGCTTCCAACTTCTGCCACAGGGCACGATCGAATCGTCCGTAGTAGTCCCTTATCGGCACCACGACAATCTCGCTATCCTCGTTCATCCCGAGCCGCTCGCACACGTCGGCCGCCGTCAGGATCTCGGTCCCGATCGCCCAAAGCCCATCGCCCATCTTGAAGTTCGCGTCCGAAAATTCCTTCTCTACGCGTCCCTCATCCGCCGGCATGAAGACGAGATACGTTCTCATTCCGCTCTCCCCGAGGTTCTCGGCGCTCTCCCGAAAGGCAATCGGCGCATCCGAAGATCGCGTCGCATCCCGCACGGCTCCGATCACCCTTTAACACAAAGGCATCGCGATGGTCGAGTGGCCTGCGTCTTCTCCGAAACAGTCCCAGCCTAATTCCGGCCGGCAGCGCGCCGGCCAGCCGATCGTATCGCCCACGGACACGGTCCGTCGGCCGGACCCTGATCGTCGCGCCTCTCCGGACCTCGCGCTCCGCCGGCGGATTCGGGTGCCAAATTTCAGGGTTCCCCGGCGCGAATCGGAACTCCGGAGCCGGGCCGCACGATGCCGGCCCCGTGCGCCCACCGTCCGCAGGCGGGACGATCAGACCGGCGTCTTGCCGTAGCGAGCGTATCCCGACCGGCAGAGGCAAGGGCAAGCCGCTCCGGGCAGGGCATTGCCGCCCGTCTACGGCTACGTCATCCCGGCGCCATACCGACGCCCTGCGCGATTCCGTTGGACGTGCTGCGAGCGGTACATATAATTCGAGGCATGCATTCGCCATACATCCGGCGCTCGCTGGAGCCGGTTCTCCGAAGGGCCGCGTCCGAGTTTCCCGCCGTCGTTCTGACCGGACCGAGGCAGTCGGGCAAGACAACGCTGCTCCGGCGCCTCTTCGGACGGCGTTGCCGATACGTCTCGCTGGAGGATCCGGATACGCGCGCCTTCGCCAACCGGGTCCCGCGCGCCTTTCTCGAACGGCACGCGCCCCCGGTCATTCTCGACGAGGTGCACCTCGCCCCCGCCCTGCTTCCGTACGTCAAGGAGCGGATCGACGAGCGTCGCCACCGTACGGGTCAGTACATGTTGGCCGGATCGGTGAACCTCATGCTTGCGCCGAAGGTGACCGAGTCGCTGGCCGGCAGAGCCGCCCTGCTGCGCCTCATGCCGTTGTCCAGGCGGGAGGCCGAAGGGAGGCCCGAGGCGCCGTTCGCCTGGGAGCGTCGGGACACCGAACCGACATCGCGGCAGCCGACGGACCTGTGGCAGGGATTCCTGCGCGGGGGAAATCCGGAACTCGCGGTCCGGCCGGAGAGGGATGCCTCGCTGTGGCATGACGGCTACCTCCAGACCTACCTCGAGCGAGACGTTCGCTCCCTCCGCCTGGTGGGAGACTTGGTGCAGTATCAGAGTTTCCTGCGGATTCTGGCGGCGAGAAGTGCGCAACTGTTTAATCTTTCCGACGTTGCGCGCGATCTCGGCATGTCGCTCAACACCGTCAGAGCCTGGTTCTCCGTCCTGGAAGCCACCTACCAGGTCGTCGTGCTGCGGCCGTATTTCGTCAATCTCGGGAAGCGTCTGGTCAAGAGGCCGAAAGTATACTTCACCGACGTAGGCACTCTCTGCCGTTTGGCAGGCCTGCGGGACCCCGCCCATACCGCTGCGGATCCGATGGGCGGCGCCATATTCGAGACGGCGGCGGTATCGGAAGTCGTCAAGACGCTTGCGCATCGCGGACCGAGCAACCCGGTGTATTTCTGGCGCAGGACGGCCGGGACGGAGGTGGACCTTCTGGTCGACACCGGCGCCGGCCTGGTTCCGATCGAAGTGAAGCTCTCCGCCACGCCGCGCCCGGCAATGGCCGCATCGATCCGAATCTTTCGGCGGGATTTCAAGAACGCGGCGCTGCCCGGATACGTGGTGCATCCCGGAGACTCGCGCCTTCCGCTCGGCGACGGGGCGACGGCGCTACCCTTCGCCGACCTGTAGCGCAGGTACTCCCGTACGGCGGCGTAGCCTCGAAGTCCCTTCCGTATAGGAAACGACTACTCGTCCCCCCGGGGATTCCACCCCTTCGCCGCCGCACCCCGCCTCGTTCCCTTTCTACGATTCCGCAGCGGCCGCCCGGCCGCGCCCCGGCCCATACCCCTCCAGGCGCCAGGCAAGGTCCGGATAGGAGGCGAGAATCTTGAACAGGTCCGGCCGGTCGAGATTGACCAGATCGGGGGCGCTGGCCAGAATCTCCGCGAGCTGCGAAGCCGACCGGGTCTGGCTGTAGACCATCGCCTGCACGCCCCGCTCGCGGCAGAGGTCCATCTCCGCCAGATCGCAGACGCCCGGCTCGAACTCGACGATATCCGCCCCAAAATCCTCGACGGCCGCCTCGAGCGAGGGATACATCCAGCGCGGCGCCATCAGCCGCGCCTGCGGGGAGAGGGACCGCATGCGCCGCATCACGGCGAGATTCATGCAGGAGAAAAACACCCGGTCCAGCATGTCCCGCGCGCGGACCCGCCGGAGCGTCTCGTCGAGATCCGCCTGCTTGATCTCAATGTAGAGCCCGGCCTTGCCGCGGACCAGATCCAGCAATTCGTCGAGCGTCGGCACGCGCTGGCCGGCAAACGCTTGCGAGAACCAGCTTCCCGCGTCCAGCCGGACGAGTTCGGCATGGGTGAGCGACGAGACCGGTCCGCTCCCGTCGGTCGTGCGGTCGACCGTGGGGTCGTGCATCGCCACCAGCGTGCCGTCTCGCGCGGTACGGATGTCGACCTCCACGAAGTCGAACGCCTGGTCGACGCAAATTCGAGCCGCTTCGAGCGTGTTCTCCGGCGCCATGTGGCAGGCGCCCCGATGGCAGACGATCGCCGGCGATCCCGTCTTCCCGCGCCGGGACGGCTTCAGACACTCCGGACGATCGGAGCAAATGCCGAGCGCGCCGGAACCCTCCAGCGCGTCCAGCACCTCCCGTCGGTCCTCGTGCCAGAGCACGACCGCCATTCCCTTCTCGCAGCATCGCTCCACCAGTCGCCGGGTCACCAGCCTCTGGGGAGACGGCCCCGCGTTCCGCCAGCAAAGATGGAGGATATCCGGCCGTGCGGGCCGGCCGTATTCGAACGGGTCCACGCCGAAGGGAACCAGGACGGAGAGCGGCAGCGGGCATCCCGCTCGCCGCAGGCCGGCGATCCACTCCGCCCGGAAGGACCCGATCGCCGCGAACGCGAACCGGCGCTCCGAGAGGACGCGCCATGCCGCCTCGGCCGATCCCTCCGACTTCGCTTCCACGTAGAGCCCCGCGCCCAGCTCCGCCGCCAGATCGACGACCTCCTCCAGCCGGGGAATGCGCCGCCCGCCGGGGAGGACCGCGGACTCGACCTCCGACCACCGGGACCGGGTGATGCGCACGTCCTCGCCGGTCAGCCGCGCCAGGTTGTCGTCATGGCAAACCGCAACCGCGCCGTCGGCCGACAACTGGACGTCAACCTCCCACATCTCGGCCATCAGACCGGTCGCGAGCCGGAACGCCGGCAGCGTGTTCTCGGTCTCGTAGTCGCTGGCGCCGCGATGCGCGATCGCGATCGGAAATCGCGTCCCGTCCGCGTCCGGCCACCCGAAACGCCGCATCCAGTCCCGATTGAAGGTCATCCCGCGCGATCCTCCCGATCCCTCGGCGCAACGCGCCGCCCCCGCGCGTACGCGTCCCGCGCGACGCCCTCGGACGCCGGACTACACGCCCGCCGCCCGACCCGCCTCCTGTCCGTCACGCTTCGCCCTGCGGCGCTACGGTCACAGAAATCAATTCGTGATCGGAGATCGCCGCCCCCGACGAGTCGACGGCCGGTACGGTCGCCGGGTCGCTCGCCCGAAGCCCGCGAACCAGGAGCCAGTCCAGCCGGCCGTGCGGGGGCGGCGGCGTTCCGTCCGGGCGCATTCGCTGCGTCGCGTCTCCGGCGTTGCTCGCGGCCCATCCGTATCCCCGCGCCCGGAACGCCTCGAAAATCGGCTCGTAGGGCACCGGATCCAGAAACCGTCCCGGATCCTGCCGCCAGAGCGCCGTGCGTCCCGGTCGCCCGTGAACCTCGGCATGCGACGCGCTTTGCGTGTTGAAGTCGCCGCCGAGAACGACCGGACCGTCCCCGTGCCAGTCGTCGATCGCGTCGAGCAGCTCGGCGCCCTCCGCCGCCCGCTCCTCGGGCGAGCCGTGGCTTTCCAGGTGGGTGGCGACGAGCGCGACCCGGGTCTCGCCGAGCGTGACGCTGCAGGCGATCGCGATCCGGCCGCCGAGCCGCGACTCGCCGCGGGATCCGTCGAACCACGAACCGTCCTCGTCGAGGCGGATCATCGCCGGCGTCTCCAGGGCCAGTCCGCTCAGGACGGCTCCTCCGTGCAGCCCCAGACGGTTCTCGGATCCCGCATGCCAGCGCCTCTCGCGCGCGTCCCCGAGGCCCAGTTCGACGAATTCCACGCCGAAGACGTAGCCCATGCCCAGCGCTTTCGCCAGCTCGCGCGCAACGTGCTTCTGGCCGGAGCGAGCCATGCCGAGGTCCAGTTCGCAAAGAAGCAGGACGTCCGCCTCGGCTCCCGTCAACAATCGCAGCGATTCCTCGAGATCTTGCCCCCGCTCGGCGTTCCAGAACGCGACGCGCAGGGAAGCGCCGCCGGCGCCCCGGGTCGACGGCGGCGGCGAGGGCGTCGGCGGCCCGACGATCTCGATCCGGTTGAGTACGTCCAGCGACCGCACCAGACGCCGGTGCGCGACGGGGGACCCGGACTGCGCGGCAATCCCGGCACGTTCTTCCGCGGACATTGCCGGGGACCCGTCGAACGCGTCCCGGATCGTTCTCGACATCCCGAACGGTTCGGTTCCCGGATCAGGCGTCCGCCGTGGCCGCGCGAACGTCTTCGATCAGCGACTCGCCCTCGCCCTCGAACAGGAGCGCGTCTCCCGGCTCGAAGGCGACCCGTACCGCCTCTCCCGGCCGGTACCGGCTCCCGGAGACCCCCTCCAGCACGCGGAGGTCTCCCATAGGAGACGCGAGAACGTAGAGCGTCTCCCGGCCCATGGGCTCGACCTGCTCGATCGTGCAGGCCATGCCCCCGGACTCCACGAATTGCAGATGCTCGGGCCGGATTCCGAGAACTGCCGGGCCGGACGGCGCGCCGCCCCGAAGCGACAGACGGGTCTCTCCCACCGCCAGCGTCTCGCCCGTCGCCGTGCCCTCCAGGAGATTGATCGGCGGCGAGCCCACGAACGAGGCCACGAACTTGGTCGCCGGGCGCAGGTAGAGGTCGTCGGGAGTCCCGATCTGCTCGATCCTGCCGTGCGCCATGCAGACGATCCGGTCCGCCATCGTGGTCGCCTCGACCTGATCGTGGGTGACCAGGACGGTCGTGACCCGCAGCCGTTCCTGCAGCGCCTTGATCTCCGTTCGCATGGCAAGCCGCAGCGTCGCGTCGAGATTGGAGAGCGGCTCGTCGAGCAGGAGCAGGGTCGGCGCCTTGACCAGCGCGCGGGCCAGCGCCACGCGCTGTTGCTGGCCGCCGGAGAGCTGTTCCGGACGGCGCTGCAGCAAGTCTTCCACGCGCACGAGTTCCGCCGCCTCGCGCACGCGCCGGTCGATCTCCTCGCGGGACGCCCGCTGGAAGCGGAGCGGAAACGCGATGTTGTCGAACACCGTCATGTGCGGGTAGAGCGCGTAGGACTGGAACACGATTCCGACGTTGCGGTCGCGCGCCTCGACCTCGTTGACGCGGGCGCCGTCGAACAGGAGCTCGCCGGCGGTGGGCAGGTAGATTCCGGCGAGCATGAACAGCGTGGTCGACTTGCCGCAACCGGAGGGGCCGAGCACCGAGACGAACTCGCCGTCCTCGATTCGCAGGCTCATGCCGGGAATGACCGTGACCTCCCCGAACTCCTTGCGCACGTCCCGAAACTCGATGGTCGCCATGGCCTACCCCTTCAGCCCGCCGACCGTCATCTGCAGGAGGTATTTCTGCGCGACGGTATAGAGCAGGAAACTGGGAATGATGTAGAACACCGCCACGGCGGACACCACGCCGTAGTCGATGCCGAGGTTGTTCTCCTCGGTGATGAAGAACGTGTAGAGGCTCATCGTCCAGCGCACGTTCGAGGAGAGCAGCGTGAGCACGAAGATGAACTCCTCCCAGCCCCGGATGAACACGAACACCGCCACGGCGATGATCCCGTTGGTCACCTGCGGCAGGACCACCTTCATGAACGCCTGCCGCCGGGTCGCGCCGTCGGTCAGCGCGCTCATCTCGATCTCCCAGGGCACGGCGTCGAAGAAGCCCTTCATGATGAACACCGCAAACGGCATCTCGATGCCGACGATCACCAGCATCACCCCGAACAGCGTGTCGAGCAGCCCCATCTTCCAGATGATGATGAAGATCGGAATCAGCAGGACGGTGATGGGAAACGCGTGCAGGACCAGCATCGCGGCGAGCGAGGATTCCCGGAACCGGTACTGGAAGCGGGAGATGTAGTAGCCGGCCAGGCAGGACACGGTGACCACGATCAGCGTTGCGGTGCCGGCGATGAAGAGCGAATTGCCGAACGCGGTCCAGATGGACGGAAACGACGTGAGGCTGAAGCCGGGATTGTCCTCCGCCGCGACGATTTCCCGGTAGGCCGCGTAGAAGTCGCGCAGGTACAGGAAGCGGAAATTGTAGAGGTGCAGCTTCGGTCCGACGAGTACGATGAAGGCCGAGATCGCCGCCAGCCACAGGATTCCCCAGCCGATCATCGCCCGCCGACGGGTCCCGGCCACCGTCGCCCAGACCCAGGTCGCGACCACCGCCGGAACCAGAATGAAGATCGAGGGCCAGAGGACGTCCGTGTGGACGCCGTCCCGACCGGCCGAGAACGCCAGCGTCACGAGCCAGAAATACGGAACGAGGATCGGGATCGACACCGCGATCAGGAAAGCGAAGAGCGAGGCGTCCCGGGTCCGGCGATTGCGGCGAGCCTTGGCCGCCAGTTCGTCCCACCGCGCCTGGGCGCCGGTTCGCGCTTGCTGCGGCGCCGCGTTCGCCATGGCCTATTGCACCTCGATTCTGGGCCGCTGCAACAGCTTGCCCATATTGGAGATGCGCCAGAGCACGAGGGCCATGATCACGCAGGGCACGATCAGGAAGAAGGCCAGCGCGGCGCCGTAGGCGTACTGGCCGGCCGAGCCGAACGCGCGCTGGTAGATGAAGATGGCGTAGACCGTCGTCGCCCGGAACGGTCCGCCTCCCGTGATCAAGAGGATGTATTCGAAGCTGGTCAGGAGCGACAAGGTCTGCCAGATGAAGATGTAGGTCAACGGCCAGCGAAGCTGCGGCAGGGTGATGTGCCATACCCTCGAGAGCGGCCCGGCGCCGTCGCATTGCGCCGCATGATAGAGATGCTCCGGAATGCCCCGTATCGCCGAGGTGAGGATGATCATGGCGAAGGAGGCGCCGATGAAGCCGTTGGCGAAGATGATCACCCACATCGGCGCGGTCTGGCGCAGGTCGACCGCGTCCGTCGTGCCGAACACGTGGATCAGCACCTGGTTGACGAGGCTGGAATCGCCTCCGTGCACCGACCACGCCCAGAGAATCGCGTAGATCACCGACGGGCTCATGCGGGGCAGGAGCCAGACGGCGCGAAAGAAGTTGCCCGACGTGCGCGGGATCGCCGTCGTCGTCAGCGCGAGAAGCAGACCGAAGGTGGTGTTGAAGATCAGCAGCGTGCAGCCGACGTAGACGACCGTCCGGGCAATGACGCCGGGAAGCTGCCGGTCCGCCACGAACGCGCGCTCGAAATTCTTCGTCGTGATCTCCGTCACCCGAAGGTCGCGGCCCAGGTCCGTGAAGGCGATCGCGATGTCGACGACGACCGGGACGACGAAGAAGAATCCGACGCACAGGAAAGCCGGGCCGAGGAAGATCGCCATGTTGGCGCGTTCGCGCGCCCGCATCGATCGCCGCGCACGGGCGCGGACGGCGGCCTCTTCCGCTACGGCTCCCATGGCGTCGCCCCGCTCCTTCCGACCCGCCCGCAAGGGCTGCCGGTCAATCCGGGTTCCGGCCGTCTCCGGCCGGTCGCTCCCGGGCGGCGCCCGCGCCGCCCGGGAGCGGGATCAAGGTACCGCGTCAGCGGACGACGATACTGTCGGGGATTCGCGCTTCCGCTTCCTCGATCACGTAAATCGCCGCGTCGGCGGCGGACAGCTGCCCGGTCTCCACGCCCTGCAGCCCTTCGTAGATGATCTGGTTCAGCGGACCGAAATCGGCGTGGTTCGGCATGTAATGCGCGAACTCGAGCAGTTCGGTGGCGAGCGCGAGAGTCCACGCCTCGGCGTAGCGCGGATCGTCGAGCTGCGAGCGCTTGATGCCGATATGGGTCGTGGTCACCGCGTGGTCCGTGTTCAGGTCCGCGTCGGACGCGTAGCCGACCACCGCCGCCGCGATTTCCTGATGCTCGGAGGCGCCGACCCCGTACACGATCGGGTGCGTCAGGCTACCCGGGCTGCCGCCCGCTTCCGGCGCCGGAGCCGCCGTCCAGCCGAAGTGCTTGAAGAAGGTCTCCTGGTCGCTGGGAACGCCGCGCGGGAAGGCGGCCGAGCCCAGGTTCCATACGCCGTACATCCACATCGCGGCGTTGTTCTCCAGATAGAACTGGTCCTCGATATACGTCCACTCGAGCGACGTGTTGTTGGCCGGGGTCACCCCGATCTCGACGTTGCGCTGGAACCAGCCGTAGGCCGCCGCCAGCTTGTCCTCCTCGAGCAGCAGCTTGCCGGTCTCCGAATCCAGGAACGAGCTGCCGTACTGGTTGAAGATCATCAGGTAGTCGGGGCCGCGCGAGGGGCGATGGAGAATGCCGTATTCGGCGCTGCTGTTCTCCACCACGCGCAGGGCGATGTCCG
The DNA here is from genome assembly GCA_965221505.1 of Rhodobacterales bacterium. Classification (GTDB taxonomy): domain Bacteria; phylum Pseudomonadota; class Alphaproteobacteria; order Rhodobacterales; family CAZPXZ01; genus CAZPXZ01. Next base: position 1,467,483 of record CBDCSI010000001.1, on the reverse strand, counting down.
ACATGTCGTCCAGCGTGACCTCGCCGGCGAGAACCCGCTCGTCCAGGCTCTCGATCTCCTCCTCCGAGAACCCGGCTTCGCGCATCAGGTCCTTGTTGAAGAAGAACATCCGCGCTTCCGCGTCCTGCGGCACCGCGAAGCGACGCCCGCCGCACTCGGTGGAAGCCCAGAGCGACGGGAAGACGTCGCCGAACCACTGCGGATTGTCCATGGTGAAGTCGGTCAGGTCGAAGAGCCATCCGGGCTCGGCGAAGGCGCAGATCCACTCGTGCGCCGCGTGAAAGATGTCCGGTCCCTCGCCGATCGCGTAGGCGCGCAGGAGCCGCTCGGCGTCGCCGTCGTAGCCGCCCTGATCGGGCTGCTCGTTCACCACGATCGAGACCCGGTAATCGGCGCCGTCGGCCTCGAGCTGGGCGTTCAGGCGCTCGGCGCCCTTCAGAATGTTGCCCGGACGCAGCGGCCCGGACACGTCCGCCCGGGACCAGAGCGTCAGTTCGATCGTTTCCTGGGCGGGCGCGGGCTGCGCCGCGAGTCCCGCCCCGACAGCCAGCGCGGCGGCGGCTGTCGAAAGCATCAGTCTTTTCATGAAATGTCTCCTCCAAGAGAACCTCGGTTCCGCCGAGCGAAGACCGTCCCGCATCCGCGAAATCGAACGGCACTGCAGCGGACCGTGCGTTCAGTCTTACTGGTCGGCGCCGGGCGATGCAAGCGCTTCCATCGCCGACCCTTCGGAACTCGGCCTCTCCGAGACCTTTGCAACCGCGATGCAACGCGAAAGCCGGCCACACCGGGCGGGGGCGCCCGGCGCGAACCCGCCGCCGACCGGCGCGGCCGGGCGGACGCGGCTGCGGCGACGTCCGGTCCCGACGAGCGGGCGCCCGCCGCGCCGTCGCTTCCCCAACGGCCGTTCCGGGTTGTGCAAGTCGCCCGATTGCCGTATCGGTATGCGAACCGCAGTTCCACAAGCGCGACAGGAACGCCGCCATGCTCGCAACCGTATTCGAAACCGGCCTCCGGAGCCTTCTCGGGAGTCGTCTGAGCCTGTCCGGCACCGAACGCGAACGCCACAGTCGGGACGAGGCCTACCTGACCCCGGCACTCCCGGACGCGGTCGCCTTCCCCGAGAGCACGGAAGAGGTCTCCGCGATCCTGCGCCTCGCCCACGAGCATCGCGTACCCGTGGTCGCCTTCGGCGTCGGAACCTCGCTGGAGGGTCACGTCATCCCGGTCAAGGGGGGCGTCTCGCTCGACATGTCGCGCATGAACAGCGTCCTCGACGTGCATTCGGAAGACCGGGACGTCGTCGTGCAGCCCGGGGTGACGCGACGCCAGCTGGACCGTCACCTGCGCGACAGCGGCCTGTTCTTTCCGGTGGACCCGGGCGCGGACGCGACGCTCGGCGGGATGGCCGCAACCCGAGCCTCCGGCACCAACGCCGTTCGCTACGGCACCATGCGCGAGAACGTCCTCGCGCTCGAGGCGGTGCTGGCCGACGGAACCGTCGTCCGGGCCGGCGGGCGGGCGCGCAAGTCTTCGTCCGGCTACGACCTGAAGAGCTTGCTCGTCGGCTCCGAGGGGACGCTGGGCGTGATCACCGAACTGACCCTGCGGCTCTACGGGCGCCCCCAGGCCGTGGCGGCCGGCGCCTGTTTTTTCGAGACCCTGGAGGGAGCGGTGCAAACGGTGATCGAGACCGACCTCATGGGCATCCCCATGGCGCGGATCGAGTTGATCGACGAGGTGCAGATGCGGGGCGTGAACCTGCACTCCGGGCTCGGCTACCCCGAGACCCCCACGCTGTTTCTCGAGTTTCACGGCACGGACGCCGGCGTCGCCGAGCAGGCCGGACAGTTCGGGGCCATCGCCGAATCCAACGGCGGCGGCGGATTCCGGTGGGCGACGGCGGAAGAGGACCGGAATCGTCTTTGGCGGGCGCGGCACGACGCCTACTACGCCTGCAAGGCGCTGCGCCCGGGCGCGAGCGTCTACGTGACCGACGCCTGCGTGCCGGTCTCCCGGCTGGCGGAGTGCATTCGGGCGACCCGGCAGGACATCGAGGCGGCGGGCTTGCTGGCGCCGATGGTCGGCCACGCCGGCGACGGCAACTTTCATCTCTCGATCCTGATCGACCCGGACGACGAAGCGGAGTTGGAGGAGGCGAGACGACTCGCCGTCCGACTGGCCGAGCGTACGCTCGCCATGGACGGCACGGTCACGGGAGAACACGGCGTAGGACAGGGAAAACGAAAGCACATGCGCGCGGAGCACGGCGCGTCCTGGTCCGTCATGGGCCAGATCAAGCGCGCGCTGGACCCCCGCAACATTCTCAATCCGGGAAAGCTCGTGGAAGACCCGGACTGACCGGAACGGAGCGACGCCGGCCGCAGGCGTCCTGCCCGGATTCTCCCGACCAAGAACCGGCCCCCGACGCGGAACCGGTGCGCTACGTGCGGATCCCGTTGCGGGGCGACGGCGACGCCCGAAGACCGGGGGAATACGGACCCCGCTCCCGATACCGGACTACGCCGCAGCCCGTGCGTCCGCCCGGCCACCGCGAAACGCCTCCAGCAGCGCGGCCCTGCGCCGCTCCGCCTCCCGAGCGGCCCTTTCCTTTACGTGCCCGAACCCGCGGATCGACGTCGGCAGCGCCGCGAGCTCGACGGCCGCGGCGTGATTGTCGAGGGTCAGCCCTGCCTCGATCTCGTCGAGCAGCGTTTCGTATTCGCGGATGAGCGCCCGTTCCATCCTGCGCTCGGCGGAGCGGCCGAAGGGATCGAGCCACGTGCCGCGCAATCCCTTCATGGCCGCGAGCGCTCGAAAACCCGGAAGGATCCACTCGCCGAAGGTCCACTTCCGGATTCGTCCCGAACCGTCGGGCCGGGCCAGAATCGGCGGCGCCAGGTGAAACCGGATCCGGCTGGCGTCGCCGAATCGCTCCCGCACCATGTCGCGGCTCCGCAGATGCAGCCGCGCGACCTCGTACTCGTCCTTGTACGCCAGGAGCTTGAAATACCCTTCCGCGACCGCGCGCCGGAGGCCGTCGCGGCCCGGGGCGAGGCGCGCCTCGACGCCCGCCATCCGCTCCACCCGCTCGCGGTACCGGTCCGCCGCGGCGAGGTTGCGGGATTCGGCCAGGAACCGCGCGCGCTCCGCCGCCGGATCCGTCTCCGCCTCCGGCGCCGCGCCCTCGCTCCCTCGCTCGAGGAGGCCGGCGACGGCGGACGGATCCGCGGCCAGCCATCGGCCGATCTCGAACGCGCGGCCGTTCGCCTCCACCGCGACGCCGTTGACCTCGATCGCCCGCAGGATGGCGGCGCGGGAGAGCGGAACGATTCCCAGCTGCCAGCCGGCGCCGAGGATCACCGTATTGGCGAAAACCGAATCGCCCAAAAACCGCTCCGCGCATCGCGTGGCGTCCAGGAACGTCGCCCGCCGGGAACGGTCCCGGATTTGCCGGACGAGGCGCTGGGTCGGCAGGTGCCAGTCCGGATCGGCGGTGAAGTCCCCGGTCGGCGCGATCGCCGAGTCGCATACGACGGCGGTGCGGAGAGGGCTCGCGGTCGAGAGCGAGGTCGGCGACGCCGCGACCACCATATCGCCGGCCAGAACGCCGTCGGCCTCTCCGACCGCGACCCGAATCGCGTCGATGTCCGACGGCTTCCGGGCGATCCTGCAGTGCACCAGCACCTCGCCGCCCTTCTGGGCCAGTCCGGCCATCTCCATCGCTCCGGCGGCCTTGCCCTCCAGGTGGGCGGCCATGGCGAGCAACGCGCCCACCGTGACCACGCCGGTCCCGCCGACCCCGGAGACCGCGAGGTTCCAGCACCGGTCGAGCTGCGGCAAGGTCGGCTCGGGCAGGACGGGAACCTCCACCGCGGCCAGGGCGGGAGCCGCGCTCCGGGGCTCGGCGCCGATCACGGAGACGAAGCTCGGACAGAAGCCCTCGAGACAGGAATAGTCCTTGTTGCAGGCCGACTGGTCGATTTCCCGCTTTCGACCGAAGCGCGTCTCCTTCGGCAGGATCGCGATGCAGTTCGAGGCGGCGCCGCAGTCGCCGCACCCCTCGCACACCAGTTCGTTGATGTAGAGCCGGCGGTCCGGATCCGGCATCGTTCCACGCCGCCGCCGCCGTCGCTTCTCCGCCGCGCAGGTCTGTTCGTAGACCAGCAGGGAGACGCCCTCGACCTCCCGAAGCTCGCGCTGCACGCGGTCGAGGTCCCGCCGGTGATGAAAGCTGCACCGGTCCGGGTAGTCGGCCTTCCGGATCCGCCCCGGATCGTCCGACGCCACCGCTATCCGCTCGACGCCCTCCGCGCGGCAGATTCGCGCAACCCGCGCCGCGGTCAGTCCGCCGTCGTTCAGCTGGCCGCCGGTCATGGCGACCGCGTCGTTGAACAGGACCTTGAAGGTCACCGACACGCCGGCCGCGAGCGCCGCGCGGACGGCCATGCTGCCGGAGTGGTTGAAGGTGCCGTCGCCCATGTTCTGGAACACGTGCCGGCGATTCGAGAACGGCGCCTCGCCGATCCAGTTGGCGCCCTCCCCGCCCATATGGGTAAATCCCTCGGTGCTCCGGTCCATCCACTGGACCATGTAGTGGCAGCCGATCCCGGCATAGGCGCGGCTGCCCTCGGGCACCCGGGTGGAGGAGTTGTGCGGGCAGCCCGCGCAGAACCAGGGATTGCGCACCGCGATCGGCTTCGAGAGCTGCGCCTGCGCCTCCTCCAGTTCCCGGCGGCGTTCGAGCACCGCATCGTCGGCGACTCCCCGCTCCTCCATCTCCGAGGCGAGTCCGATCGCGACGCCGACCGGATCGAGCGCCATGGCGGAGGGAAAGAGCGTCCCGCCGCTCCGGTCCCGCTTGCCCGTCACCAACGGGGCGCTCCGGGCGTAGAGCACCTCCTTGACCTCGGTCTCCAGGAGCGCCCGCTTCTCCTCGACCACGACCAGGCGATCCAGTCCGGTCGCGAACTCGCGCAGCCTCTCCGGCTCCAGCGGCCAGACCATGCCGACCTTGTAGGCCGCGATCCCGAGAGCCCGGGCGCGCTCCTCGTCGATGCCGAGAAGGTCGAGCGCGTGAACCGTATCCAGCCAGGACTTTCCGGCCGCCAGCACCCCGAATCGCGCCCCGGCGACGCCCACGCGCCGCGCGTCGAGGCCGTTCGCTCGGGCGAAGGCCTGCGCGGCATAGCGCTTGTATCCGTGCATGCGCGCTTCCTGCGCCTGCGGGGTGTCGCGAAGCCGGATCGACAGGCCGCCCTCGGGCCGCACGAAGTCCTCCGGCTCGCGGAAGTCTCGCCGCTCCGGGTCGCCGTCGACCACCTCGGTGACCTCGACGGTGTCCTTCAGGCACTTCAAGCCCACCCAGCAGCCCGACCAGCGACTGAGCGCCCAGCCCGCATGGCCGAAGTCGAGCACCTCCTGTACGCCCGCCGGGGCCAGAATCGGCATCATGGCGTCCATCAGCGCCAATTCGGTCTGGTTGCAGGTGGTGGAGGATTCCGCCGTATGGTCGTCGCCGGTCGCGCAAACGACGCCGCCTCTCGGGGCGGTGCCGGCGAAGTTGGCGTGGCGAAAGACGTCGCCGGACCGGTCTACGCCCGGACCCTTCCCGTACCAGAGGGCGAACACGCCTTCGTGACGGCCCTCGCCGCGCAGCGCCGCCTGCTGCGTCCCCCAGATCGCCGTCGCGGCCAAATCCTCGTTGATCCCGGGATTGAAGACGATGCCGGCTTCCGCGTATTCGCGCTCCGCCCGCGCGAGATTCGAGTCGACTGCGCCGAGGGGAGAGCCCCGATAGCCCGTGACGTAGCCGGCCGTGTTCCAGCCCGCCCGGCGGTCGCGCTCCCGTTGCGCGAGGGGCAGCCGCACCAGCGCCTGCACGCCGGAAAGCAGCACCTCCCGCTGCCGAACGTCGAACCGGTCTGACAGTCGGACTTCCCGAAGCGGCATGGCGGCACCTCCTGCCGGAAGTATAGCGGCGCGCGCGGGCCGCGACCCCGAGAACCCGGTCGCGGCTTCCTTCTCCCGTCGCGTCGCCGCGCTCCGGCCGGGTCCCGCCGGCGGCGATAACCCGCCCGCGTCGCACCGGGCCGGACGGCCGGGGCCGAAGCCGACGTCGCGACGGGTGGGCGTCGCTCGGGGGCGTATTTCGCCGCGCCCGGGCGCTCGCGAGCGTCGGCGACGCGAAGTCGAGACTTGAAAAACCACCGCAGAGTCAGTAGATGAGGGCTTGGCATGCGCCGGTAGCTCAGTTGGACCAGAGCACCAGGCTACGAACCTGGGGGTCGGGGGTTCGAGTCCTCCCCGGCGCGCCACCCACGCCACGCTTCCGGGCGTCGCGGCAGCGCCGTCGAACCGCGGCGCGAGACGCTGCGATCCGCGTTCGTTCGGCTTCCGGCCCCGGGGCGCGCCCAACGAGATACACCCGGTCCGGACGGGGCTTGCGGGTTGCGCACAGCGCGGGCCCCGCCGGAATCGACCGGGGGAACCGTCGCGGTTCCGCGGAGGAAACATGCACCGGATCTGGAGATTTGTCCTCGAATACTCGGTATTGCTGCTCGGCGGAGCCGTCGTCGCCCTGGTCTGGGCCAATGTCGACTATCACTCCTACCACGACGTCATCGAGGCGACGATCTGGAAGAACCCCTATATCGGCGCCCTGAAGGACGGCTACCGCGTGCTCTCCGTCCACTACCTGATCAACGACGTGCTCATGGCGTTCTTCTTCGCCATCGCCGGCAAGGAAGTCTGGGAGGCCGTCGCCCTGAAGAACGGCAGCCTGCGCGGCAAGACGGCGGTCACGCCCCTGATCGCCACGGCCGGCGGCATGATCGGCCCGGCCGGCCTCTACCTGCTCGGCGCGTGGATGATCGGCAAATACGGCGCACTCGCGAACGGGTGGGCCATTCCGACCGCGACCGACATCGCGTTCTCGTATCTGATCGGGAGAGTCATCTTCGGCGCCAGACACCCGGCCGTGCTCTTCCTGCTCCTGCTCGCCATCGCGGACGACGCCGCCGGCCTGGCGATCATCGCCGTCTTCTATCCCAAGGGCGCCATTCAGATCGAGTGGCTCGGGCTGTCGCTCGGCGCGGCGGTGGTCGTCTATCTCCTCTTCAACCGGCTTCCGCGGATTCTGGACCGCGAGCGCGCAGGCGCTCCGTATTGCACCTTCGTGCGCAAGTATCTCGGTTTCTGGCCCTATGCGGTCGCCGGCGTCCTGAGCTGGTTCGGCTTTCAGAACGCCGGCCTGCACCCGGTTCTCGGCCTGCTTCCGATCATTCCGGCCATCCCCCACGCCGACATCTCGTTCGGCGTGTTTTCGGAGGACGACCACCGCTACAACCACGACCTCCTCAACCAGATCGAACACGGCCTGCGGTTTCCGGTCGAGATCGTGCTGATGCTGTTCGGCCTCGCGAACGCCGGCGTGCAATTCACCGCCGTCGGGGACGCCACCTGGCTGGTGCTCGCAGGTCTCATGATCGGCAAGCCGGTCGGGGTCTGGCTCCTCGGCGTGATCGCGGCCGGTCCGCTGAGGTTCGGCATGCCGAAGGGGATCGACGGGCGCGACATCTTCATCGTCGGCGCCATCGCGGGAATCGGGTTCACCGTGTCGTTGTTCGTGGCGACGGTCGCGTTTCCGCCCGGCATGGACCAGCAGGCGGCGAAGATGGGCGCCCTCCTGTCCTTCGCCATGGCCGGCGTATCGATCGTGCTGGCCCGGATGCTCGGGATCCGCAGACAGACGTATCAGGACTCGTGAACCGGCCGCCGCCCGGTCTCGGTGCGGCGGCGGCTCCTTCCCTCTGAACCCCCGCGCCTCAACCCGCCTCCCAGACCCCTTCTACGCGCTTGAGCGCGCGGCCTCGGCCGGCAGCAAGTCCCGAACGCGAGAACGTTCTGCGCCGTCCGCTCGCGACGCGAGATTCCTGGGCAAACGAAGGCGAACCCCGAACCCCTGTCGCGACGTCTCGCGGTCCGCGCCCGGGACGACCGGAGGCGTAGTCAGTTACGCGTCTCTCGGCACGGAACTGCGGAGCGTGGGCCGGGACGCGCCGGACTGCGGCTCCGCCTGCCCGAACGCACTGTCGCGCCTGCGCCGATTCTCCGGCATCGCTCCGCGGCCGCCTCCGGCCCCCGCACCGCCCCGGTTGCGGGGCGGAGGCAGGCGCGACCGGCAGCCGTCAGTACCGCAGCTCCAACTCGAACCCGACGCGATCGTCCGGTTCGGAGGCCCCGCCCGAATCCCGGCGTTCGACCGACAGGGTCGAATCGAGTCGGCCCGGAACCGAGAGCGTGACTCCGGTGCCGACGCTCTCCACGTTGCCTTCGATCAGCCTGAACGTGGCGTGGGGCGTGATCAACGCCTTCCCGGAGGGGACGCCGTATCCGACCTCGGCTCCGAGCGCCATTTCGTCCGAGCTTCCGTCTGACGGGTCTTCGAAGGCGTCCGCCTGCGTCAGGATCTCGCCGCTGCGCCGGCCCCATTCCGGACCCAGCGCGAAGGACAACCCGCGACCGTCCGGTCCGGGAGAGAGACGCGCCTCCACGCCTCCGCCCCATTCCCTTCGGCCGCTCGCGGAGTGCGTCGCCAGCCACCTTCCTTCCGCCTCGAGACTGAAGCGCGACCCCGGGACGCCCAGGGAGACGCCGCCGGCGAGTTCGAGTCCGGTCCCGGAGACCGCGTCGCCCCCGTCGCGCCGCAGCGAAACGCTGCCGAAGGGTATGAGCTGTAGCCCGTCGTCGTTCATCGCAATCCCGTCGCGACTGGCCTCGATGCCGACCCGCAGCTGCCAGGACTGGGTGTCGAGTCCGCCGATCGCGGTCGCCGCGTCGCCGTCCGTCTCGGCTTGGGTCGCGCTGGCGGACGCGGTCAACGAAACCCTCGTCGCGTCCCGCCTGACGAGCGGCCAGTTGCCTGCCGCATGCGCCGCCAGGACGGACAGGTCCGCACGTTCCGTCGGCCGTCCGGTGGGCCGATGCGTTACGTCTCCGCGCCCCGCCCCGAGGACGAATTGCGCCCGTGCGCCGTCCCGGTCGCCGAACTGCAGATACGGCCAGAGCGTGGTAAACGACACTTCGATGTCGCCTTCGCCGTCGGTCGTGCCCGTATCGAACGCATAGTCGGAGTCGAACTCGTTGTGGGACACCGCAAATCCCAGCATCAAGTCGCTACGCAGGCGCGTGTCGACACCGATCCAGCCCGACTTCGCAGACGCTTCGTAATTGCCGGAGGCGGTTTCCCCGTCGATCCGGCTCAGATCGCCCCGACCCCAGATCGACGTCCGGTACAGGACTCCGCCGGCGCCGTCCGGGGCGCTGCCCAGGTTGAGTTCGAACGCGCTACCGCTCAGAAGCGCATCGCTCTCCACGGTGCGTCCGGCGTCGGCCGCAAAGGCGACCTCTCCGCCGACGCCGGAGCCTCCGGGGGTCGCCAGCGGTCCGCTCCCGCCTGGCGTCGCACCCCCCGGGCCGCCGCTCGCAGCGCCGGCCCCGCCGAGCGGAACCGGTTCGCCGGCCAGAGTCAGGGAACTCGTCCAGGTGGCGCGCGCCTCGAAACGCAATCCGATGGTCGAGGTCGCGTTCGCGAGCGCAGACTGCGCGGCATCCGCCACCAACCGTTTCAGCAACTGCTGTTCCGACGGCTCGACCTGGCCGATCAGACCTTCCTCGGACTCCTCGTTCCCGTTTCCGGCGCGATCCTGCGCACGGTCGGCCGGCACCTTGACGGTGATTTCGTCGGTGCCCGTCCGGGTTATCTGCAGCGTCCACCTCAGCCCGGCCGTGACGACGGCGAGCTGACCGCCATTTCCGCCGGTGACCTCGACGTCCCTCGCCTCGAACCCGGTTACGATCTCCGTAAACGCGATGGTGGCTTCGAAGGCTTCCGGCGTGTCCAGCTGGCGGATGGCGACGCCCACCCTCGGCCTGGTGTGATCGAAGACGTAGGTGTTCGCGTTGGCGTCGCCGACGGGAAGCGACCGGTCGGTCAGCGCGTTCTCCACCGTGTCCCGGACGCTCGCCCCGGAAGAGAGGCCGAGCGACACGGTGCCGTCGAGCGTAGCCAGGCTGCCGCCGGAAATCGTGACGTCGTACGTAGCCTGCGACGCGGCGCCCACCTGCGCCACGGCGACCGACACGTTGCCCCCGCCGGAGACCGAGAAGTCGTTCGCGTCGACCCCGACGACTTCCTCGTCGAAGGTCACCCGCCAGGTCGCCTCGCTCCCGTTGGTGTATTCGCTCGTCGGGCTCGAACGGGCGACCGACGCGACGGTCGGGCCGGTGTTGTCGTCCGTGAAGTAGCCGGAGAAGGTCTCGGAAGCGAGGTTTCCGGTTCCCGCGAGATCGAGAGCGACGCCGGCGCCGATCGAGACGCTGTAGTCGGCGGTCGGAGTCACGACCAGCGTCCAGGTCCGGTCGGCTTGCGTCGGGGTAAGCGTGCCCTTCGTGCCCCCGGTCACGCTGACGTCGGTCGCGTCGAAGCCGACCATCGACTCGGAGAACGCGACCGTCACGGTGAACTCGCCGGTGGTGCGGATCGGCACGCCGCTGATCGTCACCGTCGGCGCCGCGTTGTCGATTACGTAGGTGGACTGGTTCGGGTCAGGCGTCCCGATCGAGAGCGCGTTGCCTGCCGGATCCCGAATGTCCCGGCCACCGGCGAAGCCGAGGGTGACGGTACCGTTCAGGCCCGCCAGGTTTCCGCCCGACGCCTTCACGTCCCAGACCGCAGCGCCGCGCTCGGTCACGGCGAGCGTGACCGCACCGGCGCCGGACACCTGGAAGTCGTTCTCGTCGACGTCGGCGACGTTCTCGCTGAAGGTCACGCGCCAGGTCACCTCGTCGGCCGTGGTCGGGGAAGTCCTGGGATCGCTCCGCTCGATCTTCGCGACCGTCGGAGCGGTATTGTCGAGCAGATAGTCGTTCTCGTTCGGGTTCGGCGTCCCGGTGGTCGAGAGCCCGTTGCCCGCTTCGTCCTCGATGTCCTGCCCGCTCGCGAAGCCGAGGGTGATCGTCGCGTTCAGGTCGGCGAGGTTGCCGCCCGAAGCCGACACGTCCCAGACCGAATTCGGGACCGCCGTCCCGGAGACCCCGGTCACCGTCGTGGCGACGACTCCCGCGCCCGTTCCCGTAACCGCGAAGTCGGCGCTCGACACGTTGAAGACCGTTTCGCTGAAGGTCACCCGCCAGGCCACGCCGTTCGCGTTGGTCGGCGACGTAGCCGGGTTCTGCCGCTCGATCGACGAAACGGTCGGCGCCTCGTTCTCCAGCCGGTACGTGTTCTCGTTCGGGTCGGGCGTCCCGGTCGTCGTGAGACGGTTACCGGCGAGGTCGTCGACGTTCTGACCGCTCGCGAAGCCGAGCGTCAGGACGGCGTTCAGGTTCGCCAGATTGCCGCCCGACGCCTCCACGTCCCATACCGAATCGGAGACCTTCGTGACCGTCCAGCCGACGGATCCCGCACCGGTACCCGTGACCGTGAAGTCGCGGTCGTCGACGTTCGTCACGTCCTCGCTGAAGGTCACCCGCCAGGTGACCGTATCCGCGTTGGTCGGCGAATCCGCCGGATCCTGCCGTTCGATCTTCGACACGGTCGGCGCGAGGTTGTCCAGCACAAAGGTATTGTCGTTCGGCGACGGCGTGCCTGTGGTGGACAATCGGTTGCCGAGTTCGTCGGCGATGTCTTGCGCGCTCGCAAATCCGAGGGTGACCGTCCCGTTCAGGTTCGCCAGATTGCCTCCCGTGGCGCTCACGATCCACAGCGTTCTCGAGCCTGAGACGGAGACGTTCACGTTGCCGATACCCGTCCCGGTCACCGTGAAGTCGGTGCCGTCGACGCCGGTTACGTTCTTGGAGAAGGTAACCTGCCAGGTCAGAGTATCGGAGTTAGTCCGTTCGCTCGTCGGCCGGTCGCGTTCGATCTTCGTAACCGTCGGCGCCGTGTTGTCGAGCGCGAACGTATTGTCGTTCGGCGACGGCGTACCGGAAGTAGACAATCCGTTGCCGGCCTCGTCGGCGACGTCCTGTCCGGCATCGAAGCCGAGGGTGACGGTGCCGGTCAACCCCGCGAGATCGCCGCCCGACGCCGTCACGTCGTATTCGACGGTCGAGGTTCCGTTCGCCGAAGCCGTAACGGTCGCCGTCGTCCCGTCGACGTTGAGATCGCCGCCGGTCACGTTGCGGACGCTCTCGGAGAACGTCACCCGCCAGGTGAGCGTATCCGCGGCGGTCGGCGACGCAGACGGCGACTGGCGAACGATCGAAGCGACCGTCGGCGCCGTGTTGTCCAGCAGATACGTGTTCTCGTTCGGCGACGGCGTTTCGGTCGTCGAGAGGCCGTTTCCGGCCTGATCCGTAATGTTCTGCCCTCTCGCGAAGCCGAGCGTCACCGTTCCGTCCAGGTTTTCGAGGATGGCGCCCGAGGCCGAAATGTCCCAGACGGCCGCCGACACCTCGTCCGCTTGAACCGTCGCGCTAGTCGCGCCGGTCACGGAGAAGTCGCTTCCGTCGACTCCCTTCACTCCTTCGCTGAAGGTGATGCGCCAGGTTACCTCGTCCGCGTTGGTGGGCGAGCTCGAAGGCGCCTGGCGCTCGATCTTCGTGACCGTCGGCGCTGTGTTCTCGATGGCGAAGGTCCGGTCGTTCGGGTTTGGCGTACCGGCGGTCGAAAGCCCGTTGCCCGCCTGGTCCTCGATGTCCTGCCCGCTGGCGAAGCCGAGCGTGATCGTGCCCTCCAGCCCGGCGAGGTCGCCGCCCGACGCCGTCACGCCGTATTCGACGGTCGAACCCGCGGTTGGCCTCACCGTGAGCGAGGCCGTCGTCCCGCTGACCTCGAAGTCGGCCGCATCGACGCCGGTCACGCTCTCGTCGAACGTCACACGCCAGGTCACCGAGTCCGCGTTGGTCGGCGAACTCGTCGGCGTATCACGCTCGATCTTCGCCACCCCCGGCGCGGAATTGTCGATCGCGTACGTATTGTCGTTCGGGTTGGGCGTGCCGGATGTCGACAACCGGTTGCCGGCTACGTCCTCGATATCCTGCGTGCTTGCGAATCCGAGCGTGACGGTGCCGTTCATGCCCGCCAGATTGCCGCCGGTCGCCCGGACGTCCCACACCGAATCCGTGCTCCTGGTCGTCGCGAGTCCTGCCGATCCGGCGCCGGACACCGTGAAGTCGTCGCCCGACACGTTGACGACGTTCTCGCTGAACGTGATCCGCCAAGTAACCGCATCCTCGTTGGTGGGCGAACCGGTCGGGTCGTGGCGCGCGATCGAGACCACCGTCGGCGCGACGTTCTCGATCTGGTACGTGTCCTCGTTCGGCGACGGCGTGCCGGAAGTCGAAAGCCCGTTGCCCGCCTCGTCCGCGACGTCCTGCCCGCTGGCGAGGGAAAGCGTCACGGTCGCGTTCAGGTTCGCGAGGTCGCCGCCCGAAGCCGTGACGTCGTACTCGGTAGTCGAACTCCCGTTCGCAGCTACCGCCAGCGTCGCCGTCGTTCCGCGTATGCCGAAGTCCGTTTCGTCCACGCCGATCACGGTCTCGGAGAACGTCACGCGCCAGGTGACCTCGTCCGCCGCGGTGGGCGACGACGACGGCGTCTGTCGAGCGATCGAAGCCACCGTCGGCGCGACGTTGTCCACCACGAAGTCGTTCTCGTTCGGATCGGGCGTCCCGGAAGTCGAGAGCCCGTTGCCCGCCTCGTCCTCGATGTCCTGGTCGTTGGCGAAGGACAGCGTCACCGTCGCGTTCAGCCCCCGGAGGTCGCCGCTACTGGCCGTCACGTCGTACACGGTGGTCGAACCTCCGCTCGCCGCGGCCGAAGCCGTCGCCGTCGTTCCGTCCAGACTGAAGTCCGTGCCGTCCACGTTGCGCACGGCTTCGGAGAAGGTCACCCGCCAGGTAAGAGTGTCCGCGTTGGTCCGCCGCGACGTCGGATTCAGCCGCTCGATCGACGAGACGGTCGGCGCAAGGTTCTCCAGCCGATACGTGTTGTCGTTCGGGTTTGGCGTCCCGGTCGTCAAGAGACGATTGCCGGCGAGGTCGTCGACGTTCTGACCGCCCGCGAAGCCGAGCGTCAGGACGGCGTTCAGGTTCGCCAGGTTTCCGCCCGACGCCTCCACGTCCCAGACCGTATCGGAGACTCTCGAAACCGTCCGGCTGACGGTTCCCGCGCCGGTGCCGGTGACCGTGAAGTCGCCGCCGTCGACGCTCGTCACGCCCTCGCTAAACGTCACCCGCCAGGTGACCGAATCCGCGTTGGTCGGCGAGTTCGCCGGATCGTGCCGCTCGATCCGCGACACGGTCGGCGCGACGTTGTCCAGCACGTACGTATCGTCGTTCGGCGACGGCGTGCCCGACGTGGACAACGGGTTGCCGAGCTCGTCGGCGATGTCCTGCGCGTTCGACAATCCGAGCCTGACGGTACCGTTCAGGTTCGCCAGATTGCCTCCCGTAACGCTCACGTTCCACTCCGCATCGGAGCTCTTCGAGACCGAAATCGTCACGATTCCGAGCCCAGTCCCGGCTACCGCAAAGTCGGTCCCGTCCACGTCGGTCACGTTTTCGGAGAAGGTGAGGCGCCAGGTCAAGGAATCGCTGTTGGTACGTTCGCTCGTCGGACTGGCGCGTTCGATCTTCGAGACCGTCGGCCCCGCGTTGTCGAGCAGGTACGTATTGTCGTTCGGCGACGGCGTTCCGGTCGTCGAAAGCCCGTTGCCCGCGTCGTCCGAGATGTTCTGGTTATTCGTAAATCCGAGGGTGACGGTACCGCTCAACCCGGCGAGATCGCCGCCCGACGCGGTGACGTCGTATTCGACGGTCGAGGTTCCGTTTGCCGACACCGACAGCACCGCCGTCGTTCCGTCGACGCGGAAGTCGCGGTCGCTCACGTTTCGGACGCTCTCCGAGAACGTCACCCGCCAGATGAGCGTATCCGCGGCGGTCGGAGACTCGGACGGCGTCTGGCGTTCGATCTTCGAGACCGTCGGCGCCGTGTTGTCCAGCACGAACGTGTCGTCGTTCGGCGACGGCGTTCCGGTCGTCGAGAGCCCGTTGCCCGCCGCGTCCGCGATATCCTGCCCGCTGGCGAAGGAAAGCCTGACGGCAGCGTTAAGGTTCGCGAGGTTGCCGCCCGAAGCCGTGACGTCGTACTCGGTGGTCGAACTCCCGTTCGCCGCTGCCGCAAGCGTCGCCGTCGTCCCGCTGACGGCGAAGTCCGTGCGGTCGACGCCGCTCACCGCCTCGGAGAACGTCACGCGCCAGGTGACCTCGTCCGCCGCGGTGGGCGAAGAGGACGGCGTCTGGCGAACGATCGAGCTTACGGTCGGAGCGGCGTTGTCGAGCAGATACTCGTTCTCGTTCGGGTTCGGCGTCCTGGTCGTAGAGAGCCCGTTGCCCGCTTCGTCCTCGATGTCCTGCCCGTTCGCGAAGCCGAGCGTGATCGTCGCGTTCAGGCCGGCGAGATTGCCGCCCGAGGCGCGAACGTCCCACGCCGAATTGGGGACCGCGGTCCCGGAAACCACGGTCGCGGTCGTCGTGACGTCTCCCGCGCCGGTCCCCGTCACCGTGAAGTCGCCGTCCGACACGTTCACGACCGTCTCGCTGAAGGTCACCCGCCAGGTCACGCTGTCCGCATTGGTCGGCGACGTAGCCGGACTCTGCCGCTCGATCGACGAAACGGTCGGCGCCGCGTTCTCCAGCCGGTAGGTGTTGTCGTTCGGATCGGGCGTCCCGGTCGTCGAGAGACGGTTGCCGGCGAGGTCGTCGACGTTTTGCCCGCTCGCGAAGCCGAGCGTCAGGACGGCGTTCAGGTTCGCCAGATTGCCGCCCGACGCCTCCACGTCCCAGACCGAATCGGAGACCTTCGTGACCGTCCGGCCGACGGATACCGCACCGGTACCCGTGACCGTGAAGTCGCCGTCGTCGACGTTCGTCACGCCCTCGCTGAACGTCACCCGCCAAGTGACCGAATCCGCGTTGGTCGGCGAATCCGTCGGATCGTGCCGTTCGATCTTCGATACGGTCGGCGCGACGTTGTCCAGCACGAAGGTATTGTCGTTCGGCGACGGCGTGCCTGTGGTGGACAATCGGTTGCCGCGTTCGTCGGCGATGTCTTGCGTGTTCGCAAAACCGAGGGTGACCGCCCCGTTCAAGTTCGCCAGATTGCCTCCCGTGGCGCTCACGCTCCACAGCGTTCTCGAGCCTGAGACGGAGACGTTCACGTCGCCGATGCCCGTCGCGGTCACCGTGAAGTCGGTGCCGTCGACGCCGGTTACGTTCTCGGAGAAGGTAACCTCCCAGGTCAGAGTATCGGAGTTAGTCCGTTCGCTCGTCGGCCGGTCGCGTTCGATCTTCGTGACCGTCGGCGCCGTGTTGTCGAGCACGAACGTATTGTCGTTCGGCGACGGCGTTCCGGAAGTAGACAATCCGTTGCCGGCCTCGTCGGCGACGTCCTGTCCGGCATCGAAGCCGAGGGTGACGGTGCCGGTCAGCCCCGCGAGATCGCCGCCCGACGCCGTCACGTCGTATTCGACGGTCGAGGTTCCGTTCGCCGAAGCCGTAACGGTCGCCGTCGTCCCGTCGACGCTGAAATCGCCGCCGGTCACGTTGCGGACGCTCTCGGAGAACGTCACCCGCCAGGTGAGCGTATCCGCGGCGGTCGGCGACGCAGACGGCGACTGGCGAACGATCGAAGCGACCGTCGGCGCCGTGTTGTCCAGCAGATACGTGTTGTCGTTCGGCGACGGCGTTCCGGTCGTCGAGAGGCCGTTTCCGGCTTGATCCGTAATGTTCTGCCCTATCGCGAAGCCGAGCGTCACCGTTCCGTCCAGGTTTTCGAGGATGGCGCCCGAGGCCGAAATGTCCCAGACGGCCGCCGACACCTCGTCCGCTTCTACCGTCGCGCTAGTGGCGCCGGACACGGAGAAGTCGCTGCCGTCGACTCCCTTCACCCCTTCGCTGAAGGTGATGCGCCAGGTTACCTCGTCCGCGTTGGTGGGCGAACTCGAAGGCGTCTGGCGCTCGATCTTCGTGACCGTCGGCGCCGTGTTCTCGATGGCGAAGGTCCGGTCGTTCGGGTTCGGCGTACCGGCGGTCGAAAGCCCGTTGCCCGCCTGGTCCTCGATGTCCTGCCCGCTGGCGAAGCCGAGCGTGATCGTGCCCTCCAGCCCGGCGAGGTCGCCGCCCGACGCCGTCACCCCGTATTCGACGGTCGAACCCGCGGTTGGCCTCACCGTCAGCGAGGCCGTCGTCCCGCTGACCTCGAAGTCGGCCGCATCGACGCCAGTCACGCTCTCGTCGAACGTCACTCGCCAGGTCACCGTATCCGCGTTGGTCGGCGAACTCGTCGGCGTCTGACGCTCGATCTTCGCCACCCCCGGCGCGGAATTGTCGATCGCGTACGTATTGTCGTTCGGGTTGGGCGTGCCGGAGGTCGACAACCGGTTGCCGGCTACGTCCTCGATATCCTGCGTGCTTGCGAATCCGAGCGTGACGGTGCCGTTCATGCCTGCCAGATTGCCGCCCGTCGCCCTGACGTCCCAAACCGAGTCCGTGCTCCTGGTCGCCGCAAGTACCGGCGATCCGGCGCCGGACACCGTGAAGTCGTCGCTTGACACGTTGACGACGTTCTCGCTGAACGTGATCCGCCAGGTAACCGCATCCTCGTTGGTGGGCGAACCGGTCGGGTCGTGGCGTTCGATCTTCGAGACCGTGGGCGCATTGTTTTCGATCTCGAACGTGTTGTCGTTTGGCGACGGCGTACCGGCGGTCGAAAGCCCGTTGCCCGCCGTGTCCGCGACGTCCTGCCCGCTGGCGAAGGAAAGTGTCACGGTCGCGTTCAGGTTGGCGAGGTCGCCGCCCGAAGCGGTGACGTCGTACTCGGTGGTCGAAGTCCCGTTCGCCGCTGCCGTCAGCGTCGCCGTCGTCCCACTGGCGACAAAGTCCGAGCCGTCGACGCCGATCACGGTCTCGGAGAACGTCACGCGCCAGGTAACCTCGTCGGCCGCGGTGGGCGACGACGACGGCGTCTGTCGAGCGATCGAAGCCACCGTCGGCGCCGCGTTGTCCACCAGGTAGTCGTTCTCGTTCGTGCCGGTCGGATCGGTGTTGGTCAGAGCTAGGCCGGCCAGGTTCGCGATGTCATGTCCGTCCGCGATGGAAAGCGTAACCTTCGCGTTCAGCCCGGCCAGGTCGCCGCCCGTCACCGTCACGTCGTATACGCTGTCGGAGCCTGCGTTCGCCGCTGCCGAAGCGGTCGCCGTCGACCCGTCGACGCCGAAATCGCCGCCGTCCACGTTTCGGACGCCCTCAGAGAACGTCACCCGCCAGGTAAGCGTGTCCGCGTTCGTCCGTGACGCGGACGGAGACTTCCGCTCGATCGACACCACCCTCGGCGCAGAGTTGTCGACGTCGTAGGTGTTGTCGTTCGTCCGCGTCGGAGTCGTCGCCGTCAACGCGTTGCCGGCCAGGTCCGCGATATTCTGGCCGCTCGCGAAGGACAGCGTAACCGTAGCGCTCAGCCCGGCCAGGTCGCCGCCCGCGGCCGTCACGTCCCACTCACGCGTCGACGTGCCGTTCGCCGCAACCGTCAGCGTCGCGCTGGTCCCTTCGATGCCAAAGTCCGCGGCGCCGACCCCGGTCACGCCCTCGGAGAAATATACCCGCCAGGTGAGGCTGTCCGCGTCGGTCGGCGAGATCGCCGGCATCTGGCGAGCGATCGAGACCACCGTCGGCGCGGTGTTGTCCACCACGTAGTCGTTCTCGTTCGTATCGCTGGGCGTCGTGTTCGTCAGTTCGTTTCCGGTCGGATCCTCGATGTCGTGTCCGTTCGCAAAGGAAAGCGTTACGGTCGCGTTCAGCCCGGCCAAATCGCCGCCGGAGGCCGTCACGTCCCACTCGCTGGTCGAGCTTCCGTTCGCCGCAGCCGTCAGCGTCGCGGTGGTCGCGCTGGCGCTGAAGTCCGCCCCGTCGACGTTGACGACGCCCTCGGAGAACGTGATTCGCCAGGTCAGCGTGTTCGCGTTGGTCGGCGAATTCTCCGGCGTCTCGCGCTCGATCGAAACAACCGTCGGCGCGTTGTCGATGACGTAGGTGTTCTCGTTCGTGCCGCCTACCGTCGTGTCCGTCAAGGCGTTGCCGGCAAAATCGTCGATATCCCAGTCGCTCGCAAAGGCCAACGTCACCGTCGCGTTCAGCCCGGAAAGGTTCCCGCCCGCGGCCCTGACGTCGTATTCGCTGGTCGAGTTCCCGTTCGCCACTACCGCCAGCGTGGCCGTCGTGCCGCTGATGACGAAGTCCGCGTCTCCGACCCCGGTCACGGCCTCGGAGAACGTCACCCGCCAGGTGACCTCGTCCGCCGCCGTCGGCGACGCAGTCGGATTATGGCGAACGATCGACGCCACCGTCGGCGCAGTGTTGTCCACCACATACGCGTTGTCGTTCGTCCCGGTCGGCGTCGTGTCCGTCAGGGTGATCCCGGCAAGGTTCTCGATAACGTGGCCGGCCGCGAACGACAGGATCACCGTCGCGTTCAGACCCGCCAGGTCCCCGCCCGAAGCCGTCACGTCGTATTCGGTAGTCGAGCTACCGTTCGGCGCCACCGTCGGAGTCGCCGTCGTGCCGCCGACGCCGAAGTCGCTCGCGTCGACACCGCTCACCGCCTCGGAGAACGTCACCCGCCACGTCAGGCTGTCCGCGTTCGTCGGCGAGTCGGACGGCGCCTCGCGCTCGATCGACACCACCGTCGGCGCGGAGTTGTCCACCTCGTACGCGTCCTCGTTCGCGCCCGTCGGCGTCGTCGCCGTCAGCGCGTTGCCGGCCACGTCCGCGACGGCATGCCCGTTCGCGAAGGAAAGCGTCACCGTCCCGTCCAGTCCGGCCAGGTCGCCGCCCGCGGCCGTCACGTCGTACTCCCTGATCGAGCTTCCGTTCGCCGCGACCGTCACGGTCGCCGTCGTGCCGCCGGCGACGAAGTCCGTCGACGCGATCGCGCCCAGATCCTCCGAGAACGTCACCCGCCAGGTCAGCGTGTCCGCGTCCGTCCGCAAATCCGTCGGCGAATGCCGAACGATCGAGACCACCGTCGGCGCGGTGTTGTCCACCTCGTACGTGTTGTCGTTCGCGCCCGTCGGCGTCGTGTTCGCCAGGTCGTTCCCGCTCGTGTCGTCGATGTTGTGCCCGCTCGCGACGGTCAGCGTCACAGTCCCGTCCAGCCCGGCCAGATCCCCGCCCGAAGCCTCCACGTCCCACTCGCTCGTCGAACTCCCGTTCGCCGTCACCGTCAGCGTCGCGCTGGTCCCGGCGACGCCGAAGGCCGTCGCGTCGACGTTGACCACGCCCTCGGAGAACGTCACCCGCCAGGTCAGCGCGTTCGCGTTCGTCCGCAAATCCGTCGGCGAATGCCGAACGATCGAAACCAGCGTCGGCGCGTTGTCGATCACGTACGTGTTGTCGTTCGCCCCCGTCGGCGTCGTGTTCGCCAACGCGTTGCCGGCGCGGTCGGAGACCGTCGGAGACGCCGCGAAGGACAGCGTCACCGTTCCGTTCATCCCCGCCAGGTCCCCGCCCGAAGCCTTCACGTCGTACGCGCTCGCCGAACCCGCGACCGCCGTCGCCGAAAGCGTCGCCGTCGTCCCGCCGATCGCGAAGTCCCCGTCCTCGACCCCGGTCACGTCCTCCGAAAACGTCACCCGCCAGGTGACCTCGTCCGCCGCCGTCGGCGACGAAGACGGCGTCTGCCGAACGATCGAAGCGACCCGCGGCGCGGTGTTGTCCACCACGTAGCTGTCCTCGTTCGCGCCCGTCGGCGTCGTGTTCGCCAACGCGATCCCGGCCAGGTTCTCGATGTCGTGGCCGGCGAACGACAGCGTCACCGTCGCGTTCAGACCCGCCAGGTCCCCGCCCGATGCCGTCACGTCGTACTCGGTAGTCGAGCTACCGTTCGCGGCCGCCGAAGGCGCCGCCGTCGTGCCCGCTACGCCGAAGTCGGCGCCGTCCACGTTGCGCACGGCCTCCGAGAACGTCACCCGCCAGGTCAGCGTGTCGAAGTTCGTCGGCGACTCGGACGGCGTCTGGCGAACGATCGACACCACCGTCGGCGCGGAGTTGTCCACCTCGTACGCGTCCTCGTTCGCGCCCGTCGGCGTCGTCGCCGTCAGCGCGTTGCCGGCCACGTCCGCGACGGCATGCCCGTTCGCGAACGACAGCGTCACCGTCCCGTCCAGTCCCGCCAGGTCGCCGCCCGAGGCCGTCACGTCATACTCCCTGATCGAGCTTCCGTTCGCCGCGACCGTCACGGTCGCCGTCGTGCCGCCGGCGACGAAGTCCGTCGACGCGATCGCGCCCAGATCCTCCGAGAACGTCACCCGCCAGGTCAGCGTGTCCGCGTCCGTCCGCAAATCCGTCGGCGAATGCCGAACGATCGAGACCACCGTCGGCGCGGTGTTGTCCACCTCGTACGTGTTGTCGTTCGCGCCCGTCGGCGTCGTGTTCGCCAGGTCGTTCCCGCTCGTGTCGTCGATGTTGTGCCCGCTCGCGACGGTCAGCGTCACAGTCCCGTCCAGCCCGGCCAGATCCCCGCCCGAAGCCTCCACGTCCCACTCGCTCGTCGAACTCCCGTTCGCCGTCACCGTCAGCGTCGCGCTGGTCCCGGCGACGCCGAAGGCCGTCGCGTCGACGTTGACCACGCCCTCGGAGAACGTCACCCGCCAGGTCAGCGCGTTCGCGTTCGTCCGCAAGTCCGTCGGCGAATGCCGAACGATCGAAACCAGCGTCGGCGCGTTGTCGATCACGTACGTGTTGTCGTTCGCCCCCGTCGGCGTCGTGTTCGCCAACGCGTTGCCGGCGCGGTCGGAGACCGTCGGAGACGCCGCGAAGGACAGCGTCACCGTTCCGTTCATCCCCGCCAGGTCCCCGCCCGAAGCCTTCACGTCGTACGCGCTCGCCGAACTCCCGTTCGCCGCCGCCGTCAGCGTCGCCGTCGTGCCGCCGATCGCGAAGTCCCCGTCCTCGACCCCGGTCACGTCCTCCGAAAACGTCACCCGCCAGGTGACCTCGTCCGCCGCCGTCGGCGACGAAGACGGCGTCTGCCGAACGATCGAAGCGACCCGCGGCGCAGTGTTGTCCACCACATACGCGTCCTCGTTCGCGCCCGTCGGCGTCGTGTTCGCCAACGCGATCCCGGCCAGGTTCTCGATGTCGTGGCCGGCGAACGACAGCGTCACCGTCGCGTTCAGACCCGCCAGGTCCCCGCCCGATGCCGTCACGTCGTACTCGGTAGTCGAGCTGCCGTTCGCGGCCGCCGAAGGCGCCGCCGTCGTGCCCGCTACGCCGAAGTCGGCGCCGTCCACGTTGCGCACGGCCTCCGAGAACGTCACCCGCCAGGTCAGCGTGTCGAAGTTCGTCGGCGACTCGGACGGCGTCTGGCGAACGATCGACACCACCGTCGGCGCGGAGTTGTCCACCTCGTACGCGTCCTCGTTCGCGCCCGTCGGCGTCGTCGCCGTCAGCGCGTTGCCGGCCACGTCCGCGACGGCATGCCCGTTCGCGAACGACAGCGTCACCGTCCCGTCCAGTCCCGCCAGGTCGCCGCCCGAGGCCGTCACGTCATACTCCCTGATCGAGCTTCCGTTCGCCGCGACCGTCACGGTCGCCGTCGTGCCGCCGGCGACGAAGTCCGTCGACGCGATCGCGCCCAGATCCTCCGAGAACGTCACCCGCCAGGTCAGCGTGTCCGCGTCCGTCCGCAAATCCGTCGGCGAATGCCGAACGATCGAGACCACCGTCGGCGCGGTGTTGTCCACCTCGTACGTGTTGTCGTTCGCGCCCGTCGGCGTCGTGTTCGCCAGGTCGTTCCCGCTCGTGTCGTCGATGTTGTGCCCGCTCGCGACGGTCAGCGTCACAGTCCCGTCCAGCCCGGCCAGATCCCCGCCCGAAGCCTCCACGTCCCACTCGCTCGTCGAACTCCCGTTCGCCGTCACCGTCAGCGTCGCGCTGGTCCCGGCGACGCCGAAGGCCGTCGCGTCGACGTTGACCACGCCCTCGGAGAACGTCACCCGCCAGGTCAGCGCGTTCGCGTTCGTCCGCAAGTCCGTCGGCGAATGCCGAACGATCGAAACCAGCGTCGGCGCGTTGTCGATCACGTACGTGTTGTCGTTCGCCCCCGTCGGCGTCGTGTTCGCCAACGCGTTGCCGGCGCGGTCGGAGACCGTCGGAGACGCCGCGAAGGACAGCGTCACCGTTCCGTTCATCCCCGCCAGGTCCCCGCCCGAAGCCTTCACGTCGTACGCGCTCGCCGAACCCGCGACCGCCGTCGCCGAAAGCGTCGCCGTCGTCCCGCCGATCGCGAAGTCCGCGTCCCCGACCCCGGTCACGTCCTCCGAGAACGTCACCCGCCAGGTGACCTCGTCCGCCGCCGTCGGCGACGAAGACGGCGTCTGCCGAACGATCGAAGCGACCCGCGGCGCAGTGTTGTCCACCACATACGCGTCCTCGTTCGCGCCCGTCGGCGTCGTGTTCGCCAACGCGATCCCGGCCAGGTTCTCGATGTCTTGGCCGGCCGAGAACGACAGCGTCACCGTCGCGTTCAGACCCGCCAGGTCCCCGCCCGAAGCCGTCACGTCGTATGACCTTTCCGAACTCCCGATCGGCGCCACCGTCGGAGTCGCCGTCGTCCCGGCGACGCCGAAGTCGCTCGCGTCGACACCGCTCACCGCCTCGGAGAACGTCACCCGCCACGTCAGGCTGTCCGCGTTCGTCGGCGAGTCGGACGGCGCCTCGCGCTCGATCGACACCACCGTCGGCGCGGAGTTGTCCACCTCGTACGCGTCCTCGTTCGCGCCCGTCGGCGTCGTCGCCGTCAGCGCGTTGCCCGCCACGTCCGCGACGGCATGCCCGTTCGCGAACGACAGCGTCACCGTCCCGTCCAGTCCCGCCAGGTCGCCGCCCGCGGCCGTCACGTCGTACTCCCTGATCGAGCTTCCGTTCGCCGCGACCGTCACGGTCGCCGTCGTGCCGCCGGCGACGAAGTCCGTCGACGCGATCGCGCCCAGATCCTCCGAGAACGTCACCCGCCAGGTCAGCGTGTCCGCGTCCGTCCGCAAATCCGTCGGCGAATGCCGAACGATCGAGACCACCGTCGGTGCGGTGTTGTCCACCTCGTACGTGTTGTCGTTCGCGCCCGTCGGCGTCGTGTTCGCCAGGTCGTTCCCGCTCGTGTCGTCGATGTTGTGCCCGCTCGCGACGGTCAGCGTCACAGTCCCGTCCAGCCCGGCCAGATCCCCGCCCGAAGCCTCCACGTCCCACTCGCTCGTCGAACTCCCGTTCGCCGTCACCGTCAGCGTCGCGCTGGTCCCGGCGACGCCGAAGGCCGTCGCGTCGACGTTGACCACGCCCTCGGAGAACGTCACCCGCCAGGTCAGCGCGTTCGCGTTCGTCCGCAAGTCCGTCGGCGAATGCCGAACGATCGAAACCAGCGTCGGCGCGTTGTCGATCACGTACGTGTTGTCGTTCGCGCCCGTCGGCGTCGTGTTCGCCAACGCGTTGCCGGCGCGGTCGGAGACCGTCGGAGACGCCGCGAAGGACAGCGTCACCGTTCCGTTCATCCCCGCCAGGTCCCCGCCCGAAGCCTTCACGTCCCACTCGCTCGCCGAACTCCCGTTCGCCGCCGCCGTCAGCGTCGCCGTCGTCCCGCCGATCGCGAAGTCCGCGTCCCCGACCCCGGTCACGTCCTCCGAGAACGTCACCCGCCAGGTGACCTCGTCCGCCGCCGTCGGCGACGAAGACGGCGTCTGCCGAACGATCGAAGCGACCCGCGGCGCAGTGTTGTCCACCACATACGCGTCCTCGTTCGCGCCCGTCGGCGTCGTGTTCGCCAACGCGATCCCGGCCAGGTTCTCGATGTCTTGGCCGGCCGAGAACGACAGCGTCACCGTCGCGTTCAGACCCGCCAGGTCCCCGCCCGAAGCCGTCACGTCGTATGACCTTTCCGAACTCCCGATCGGCGCCACCGTCGGAGTCGCCGTCGTCCCGGCGACGCCGAAGTCGCTCGCGTCGACACCGCTCACCGCCTCGGAGAACGTCACCCGCCACGTCAGGCTGTCCGCGTTCGTCGGCGAGTCGGACGGCGCCTCGCGCTCGATCGACACCACCGTCGGCGCGGAGTTGTCGACCTCGTACGCGTCCTCGTTCGCGCCCGTCGGCGTCGTCGCCGTCAGCGCGTTGCCGGCCACGTCCGCGACGGCATGCCCGTTCGCGAACGACAGCGTCACCGTCCCGTCCAGTCCCGCCAGGTCGCCGCCCGAGGCCGTCACGTCATACTCCCTGATCGAGCCTCCGTTCGCCGCAACCGTCACGGTCGCCGTCGTGCCGCCGGCGACGAAGTCCGTCGACGCGATCGCGCCCAGATCCTCCGAAAACGTCACCCGCCAGGTCAGCGTGTCCGCGTCCGTCCGCAAATCCGTCGGCGAATGCCGAACGATCGAGACCACCGTCGGCGCGGTGTTGTCCACCTCGTACGTGTTGTCGTTCGCGCCCGTCGGCGTCGTGTTCGCCAGGTCGTTCCCGCTCGTGTCGTCGATGTTGTGCCCGCTCGCGACGGTCAGCGTCACAGTCCCGTCCAGCCCGGCCAGATCCCCGCCCGAAGCCTCCACGTCCCACTCGCTCGTCGAACTCCCGTTCGCCGTCACCGTCAGCGTCGCGCTGGTCCCGGCGACGCCGAAGGCCGTCGCGTCGACGTTGACCACGCCCTCGGAGAACGTCACCCGCCAGGTCAGCGCGTTCGCGTTCGTCCGCAAGTCCGTCGGCGAATGCCGAACGATCGAAACCAGCGTCGGCGCGTTGTCGATCACGTACGTGTTCTCGTTCGCCCCCGTCGGCGTCGTGTTCGCCAACGCGTTGCCGGCGCGGTCGGAGACCGTCGGAGACGCCGCGAAGGACAGCGTCACCGTTCCGTTCATCCCCGCCAGGTCCCCGCCCGAAGCCTTCACGTCGTACGCGCTCGCCGAACCCGCGACCGCCGTCGCCGAAAGCGTCGCCGTCGTCCCGCCGATCGCGAAGTCCCCGTCCTCGACCCCGGTCACGTCCTCCGAAAACGTCACCCGCCAGGTGACCTCGTCCGCCGCCGTCGGCGACGAAGACGGCGTCTGCCGAACGATCGAAGCGACCCGCGGCGCAGTGTTGTCCACCACATACGCGTCCTCGTTCGCGCCCGTCGGCGTCGTGTTCGCCAACGCGATCCCGGCCAGGTTCTCGATGTCGTGGCCGGCGAACGACAGCGTCACCGTCGCGTTCAGACCCGCCAGGTCGCCGCCCGATGCCGTCACGTCGTACTCGGTTGTCGAGCTGCCGTTCGCGACCGCCGAAGGCGCCGCCGTCGTGCCCGCTACGCCGAAGTCGGCGCCGTCCACGTTGCGCACGGCCTCCGAGAACGTCACCCGCCAGGTCAGCGTGTCGAAGTTCGTCGGCGACTCGGACGGCGTCTGGCGAACGATCGACACCACCGTCGGCGCGGAGTTGTCCACCTCGTACGCGTCCTCGTTCGCGCCCGTCGGCGTCGTCGCCGTCAGCGCGTTGCCGGCCACGTCCGCGACGGCATGCCCGTTCGCGAACGACAGCGTCACCGTCCCGTCCAGTCCCGCCAGGTCGCCGCCCGAGGCCGTCACGTCATACTCCCTGATCGAGCTTCCGTTCGCCGCGACCGTCACGGTCGCCGTCGTGCCGCCGGCGACGAAGTCCGTCGACGCGATCGCGCCCAGATCCTCCGAGAACGTCACCCGCCAGGTCAGCGTGTCCGCGTCCGTCCGCAAATCCGTCGGCGAATGCCGAACGATCGAGACCACCGTCGGCGCGGTGTTGTCCACCTCGTACGTGTTGTCGTTCGCGCCCGTCGGCGTCGTGTTCGCCAGGTCGTTCCCGCTCGTGTCGTCGATGTTGTGCCCGCTCGCGACGGTCAGCGTCACAGTCCCGTCCAGCCCGGCCAGATCCCCGCCCGAAGCCTCCACGTCCCACTCGCTCGTCGAACTCCCGTTCGCCGTCACCGTCAGCGTCGCGCTGGTCCCGGCGACGCCGAAGGCCGTCGCGTCGACGTTGACCACGCCCTCGGAGAACGTCACCCTCCAGGTCAGCGCGTTCGCGTTCGTCCGCAAGTCCGTCGGCGAATGCCGAACGATCGAAACCAGCGTCGGCGCGTTGTCGATCACGTACGTGTTGTCGTTCGCCCCCGTCGGCGTCGTGTTCGCCAACGCGTTGCCGGCGCGGTCGGAGACCGTCGGAGACGCCGCGAAGGACAGCGTCACCGTTCCGTTCATCCCCGCCAGGTCCCCGCCCGAAGCCTTCACGTCGTACGCGCTCGTCGAACCCGCGACCGCCGTCGCCGAAAGCGTCGCCGTCGTGCCGCCGATCGCGAAGTCCCCGTCCCCGACCCCGGTCACGCCCTCCGAAAACGTCACCCGCCAGGTGACCTCGTCCGCCGCCGTCGGCGACGAAGACGGCGTCTGCCGAACGATCGAAGCGACCCGCGGCGCAGTGTTGTCCACCACATACGCGTCCTCGTTCGCGCCCGTCGGCGTCGTGTTCGCCAACGCGATCCCGGCCAGGTTCTCGATGTCGTGGCCGGCGAACGACAGCGTCACCGTCGCGTTCAGACCCGCCAGGTCCCCGCCCGATGCCGTCACGTCGTACTCGGTTGTCGAGCTGCCGTTCGCGACCGCCGAAGGCGCCGCCGTCGTGCCCGCTACGCCGAAGTCGGCGCCGTCCACGTTGCGCACGGCCTCCGAGAACGTCACCCGCCAGGTCAGCGTGTCGAAGTTCGTCGGCGACTCGGACGGCGTCTGGCGAACGATCGACACCACCGTCGGCGCGGAGTTGTCCACCTCGTACGCGTCCTCGTTCGCGCCCGTCGGCGTCGTCGCCGTCAGCGCGTTGCCGGCCACGTCCGCGACGGCATGCCCGTTCGCGAACGACAGCGTCACCGTCCCGTCCAGTCCCGCCAAGTCGCCGCCCGAGGCCGTCACGTCGTACTCCCTGATCGAGCTTCCGTTCGCCGCGACCGTCACGGTCGCCGTCGTGCCGCCGGCGACGAAGTCCGTCGACGCGATCGCGCCCAGATCCTCCGAGAACGTCACCCGCCAGGTCAGCGTGTCCGCGTCCGTCCGCAAATCCGTCGGCGAATGCCGAACGATCGAGACCACCGTCGGCGCGGTGTTGTCCACCTCGTACGTGTTGTCGTTCGCGCCCGTCGGCGTCGTGTTCGCCAGGTCGTTCCCGCTCGTGTCGTCGATGTTGTGCCCGCTCGCGACGGTCAGCGTCACAGTCCCGTCCAGCCCGGCCAGATCCCCGCCCGAAGCCTCCACGTCCCACTCGCTCGTCGAACTCCCGTTCGCCGTCACCGTCAGCGTCGCGCTGGTCCCGGCGACGCCGAAGGCCGTCGCGTCGACGTTGACCACGCCCTCGGAGAACGTCACCCGCCAGGTCAGCGCGTTCGCGTTCGTCCGCAAGTCCGTCGGCGAATGCCGAACGATCGAAACCAGCGTCGGCGCGTTGTCGATCACGTACGTGTTGTCGTTCGCCCCCGTCGGCGTCGTGTTCGCCAACGCGTTGCCGGCGCGGTCGGAGACCGTCGGAGACGCCGCGAAGGACAGCGTCACCGTTCCGTTCATCCCCGCCAGGTCCCCGCCCGAAGCCTTCACGTCGTACGCGCTCGCCGAACCCGCGACCGCCGTCGCCGAAAGCGTCGCCGTCGTCCCGCCGATCGCGAAGTCCGTGTCCTCGACCCCGGTCACGTCCTCCGAGAACGTCACCCGCCAGGTGACCTCGTCCGCCGCCGTCGGCGACGAAGACGGCGTCTGCCGAACGATCGAAGCGACCCGCGGCGCAGTGTTGTCCACCACATACGCGTCCTCGTTCGCGCCCGTCGGCGTCGTGTTCGCCAACGCGATCCCGGCCAGGTTCTCGATGTCGTGGCCGGCGAACGACAGCGTCACCGTCGCGTTCAGACCCGCCAGGTCCCCGCCCGATGCCGTCACGTCGTACTCGGTAGTCGAGCTGCCGTTCGCGGCCGCCGAAGGCGCCGCCGTCGTGCCCGCTACGCCGAAGTCGGCGCCGTCCACGTTGCGCACGGCCTCCGAGAACGTCACCCGCCAGGTCAGCGTGTCGAAGTTCGTCGGCGACTCGGACGGCGTCTGGCGAACGATCGACACCACCGTCGGCGCGGAGTTGTCCACCTCGTACGCGTCCTCGTTCGTCCCCGTCGGCGTCGTCGCCGTCAGCGCGTTGCCAGCCACGTCCGCGACGGCATGCCCGTTCGCGAAGGAAAGCGTCACCGTCCCGTCCAGTCCGGCCAGGTCGCCGCCCGCGGCCGTCGCGTCATACTCCCTGATCGAGCTCCCATTCGCCGCGACCGTCACGGTCGCCGTCGTGCCGCCGGCGACGAAGTCCGTCGACGCGATCGCGCCCAGATCCTCCGAGAACGTCACCCGCCAGGTCAGCGTGTCCGCGTCCGTCCGCAAATCCGTCGGCGAATGCCGAACGATCGAGACCACCGTCGGCGCGGTGTTGTCCACCTCGTACGTGTTGTCGTTCGCGCCCGTCGGCGTCGTGTTCGCCAGGTCGTTCCCGCTCGTGTCGTCGATGTTGTGCCCGCTCGCGACGGTCAGCGTCACAGTCCCGTCCAGCCCGGCCAGATCCCCGCCCGAAGCCTCCACGTCCCACTCGCTCGTCGAACTCCCGTTCGCCGTCACCGTCAGCGTCGCGCTGGTCCCGGCGACGCCGAAGGCCGTCGCGTCGACGTTGACCACGCCCTCGGAGAACGTCACCCGCCAGGTCAGCGCGTTCGCGTTCGTCCGCAAGTCCGTCGGCGAATGCCGAACGATCGAAACCAGCGTCGGCGCGTTGTCGATCACGTACGTGTTGTCGTTCGCGCCCGTCGGCGTCGTGTTCGCCAACGCGTTGCCGGCGCGGTCGGAGACCGTCGGAGACGCCGCGAAGGACAGCGTCACCGTTCCGTTCATCCCCGCCAGGTCCCCGCCCGAAGCCTTCACGTCCCACTCGCTCGCCGAACTCCCGTTCGCCGCCGCCGTCAGCGTCGCCGTCGTCCCGCCGATCGCGAAGTCCGCGTCCCCGACCCCGGTCACGTCCTCCGAGAACGTCACCCGCCAGGTGACCTCGTCAGCCGCCGTCGGCGACGAAGACGGCGTCTGCCGAACGATCGAAGCGACCCGCGGCGCAGTGTTGTCCACCACATACGCGTCCTCGTTCGCGCCCGTCGGCGTCGTGTTCGCCAACGCGATCCCGGCCAGGTTCTCGATGTCTTGGCCGGCCGAGAACGACAGCGTCACCGTCGCGTTCAGACCCGCCAGGTCCCCGCCCGAAGCCGTCACGTCGTATGACCTTTCCGAACTCCCGATCGGCGCCACCGTCGGAGTCGCCGTCGTCCCGGCGACGCCGAAGTCGCTCGCGTCGACACCGCTCACCGCCTCGGAGAACGTCACCCGCCACGTCAGGCTGTCCGCGTTCGTCGGCGAGTCGGACGGCGCCTCGCGCTCGATCGACACCACCGTCGGCGCGGAGTTGTCGACCTCGTACGCGTCCTCGTTCGCGCCCGTCGGCGTCGTCGCCGTCAGCGCGTTGCCGGCCACGTCCGCGACGGCATGCCCGTTCGCGAACGACAGCGTCACCGTCCCGTCCAGTCCCGCCAGGTCGCCGCCCGAGGCCGTCACGTCATACTCCCTGATCGAGCTTCCGTTCGCCGCGACCGTCACGGTCGCCGTCGTGCCGCCGGCGACGAAGTCCGTCGACGCGATCGCGCCCAGATCCTCCGAGAACGTCACCCGCCAGGTCAGCGTGTCCGCGTCCGTCCGCAAATCCGTCGGCGAATGCCGAACGATCGAGACCACCGTCGGCGCGGTGTTGTCCACCTCGTACGTGTTGTCGTTCGCGCCCGTCGGCGTCGTGTTCGCCAGGTCGTTCCCGCTCGTGTCGTCGATGTTGTGCCCGCTCGCGACGGTCAGCGTCACAGTCCCGTCCAGCCCGGCCAGATCCCCGCCCGAAGCCTCCACGTCCCACTCGCTCGTCGAACTCCCGTTCGCCGTCACCGTCAGCGTCGCGCTGGTCCCGGCGACGCCGAAGGCCGTCGCGTCGACGTTGACCACGCCCTCGGAGAACGTCACCCGCCAGGTCAGCGCGTTCGCGTTCGTCCGCAAATCCGTCGGCGAATGCCGAACGATCGAAACCAGCGTCGGCGCGTTGTCGATCACGTACGTGTTCTCGTTCGCCCCCGTCGGCGTCGTGTTCGCCAACGCGTTGCCGGCGCGGTCGGAGACCGTCGGAGACGCCGCGAAGGACAGCGTCACCGTTCCGTTCATCCCCGCCAGGTCCCCGCCCGAAGCCTTCACGTCGTACGCGCTCGCCGAACCCGCGACCGCCGTCGCCGAAAGCGTCGCCGTCGTCCCGCCGATCGCGAAGTCCCCGTCCTCGACCCCGGTCACGTCCTCCGAGAACGTCACCCGCCAGGTGACCTCGTCCGCCGCCGTCGGCGACGAAGACGGCGTCTGCCGAACGATCGAAGCGACCCGCGGCGCAGTGTTGTCCACCACATACGCGTCCTCGTTCGCGCCCGTCGGCGTCGTGTTCGCCAACGCGATCCCGGCCAGGTTCTCGATGTCGTGGCCGGCGAACGACAGCGTCACCGTCGCGTTCAGACCCGCCAGGTCCCCGCCCGATGCCGTCACGTCGTACTCGGTTGTCGAGCTGCCGTTCGCGGCCGCCGAAGGCGCCGCCGTCGTGCCCGCTACGCCGAAGTCGGCGCCGTCCACGTTGCGCACGGCCTCCGAGAACGTCACCCGCCAGGTCAGCGTGTCGAAGTTCGTCGGCGACTCGGACGGCGTCTGGCGAACGATCGACACCACCGTCGGCGCGGAGTTGTCCACCTCGTACGCGTCCTCGTTCGCGCCCGTCGGCGTCGTCGCCGTCAGCGCGTTGCCGGCCACGTCCGCGACGGCATGCCCGTTCGCGAACGACAGCGTCACCGTCCCGTCCAGTCCCGCCAGGTCGCCGCCCGAGGCCGTCACGTCATACTCCCTGATCGAGCTTCCGTTCGCCGCGACCGTCACGGTCGCCGTCGTGCCGCCGGCGACGAAGTCCGTCGACGCGATCGCGCCCAGATCCTCCGAGAACGTCACCCGCCAGGTCAGCGTGTCCGCGTCCGTCCGCAAATCCGTCGGCGAATGCCGAACGATCGAGACCACCGTCGGCGCGGTGTTGTCCACCTCGTACGTGTTGTCGTTCGCGCCCGTCGGCGTCGTGTTCGCCAGGTCGTTCCCGCTCGTGTCGTCGATGTTGTGCCCGCTCGCGACGGTCAGCGTCACAGTCCCGTCCAGCCCGGCCAGATCCCCGCCCGAAGCCTCCACGTCCCACTCGCTCGTCGAACTCCCGTTCGCCGTCACCGTCAGCGTCGCGCTGGTCCCGGCGACGCCGAAGGCCGTCGCGTCGACGTTGACCACGCCCTCGGAGAACGTCACCCGCCAGGTCAGCGCGTTCGCGTTCGTCCGCAAGTCCGTCGGCGAATGCCGAACGATCGAAACCAGCGTCGGCGCGTTGTCGATCACGTACGTGTTCTCGTTCGCCCCCGTCGGCGTCGTGTTCGCCAACGCGTTGCCGGCGCGGTCGGAGACCGTCGGAGACGCCGCGAAGGACAGCGTCACCGTTCCGTTCATCCCCGCCAGGTCCCCGCCCGAAGCCTTCACGTCGTACGCGCTCGCCGAACCCGCGACCGCCGTCGCCGAAAGCGTCGCCGTCGTCCCGCCGATCGCGAAGTCCCCGTCCTCGACCCCGGTCACGTCCTCCGAGAACGTCACCCGCCAGGTGACCTCGTCCGCCGCCGTCGGCGACGAAGACGGCGTCTGCCGAACGATCGAAGCGACCCGCGGCGCAGTGTTGTCCACCACATACGCGTCCTCGTTCGCGCCCGTCGGCGTCGTGTTCGCCAACGCGATCCCGGCCAGGTTCTCGATGTCGTGGCCGGCGAACGACAGCGTCACCGTCGCGTTCAGACCCGCCAGGTCCCCGCCCGATGCCGTCACGTCGTACTCGGTTGTCGAGCTACCGTTCGCGGCCGCCGAAGGCGCCGCCGTCGTGCCCGCTACGCCGAAGTCGGCGCCGTCCACGTTGCGCACGGCCTCCGAGAACGTCACCCGCCAGGTCAGCGTGTCGAAGTTCGTCGGCGACTCGGACGGCGTCTGGCGAACGATCGACACCACCGTCGGCGCGGAGTTGTCCACCTCGTACGCGTCCTCGTTCGTCCCCGTCGGCGTCGTCGCCGTCAGCGCGTTGCCGGCCACGTCCGCGACGGCATGCCCGTTCGCGAAGGAAAGCGTCACCGTCCCGTCCAGTCCGGCCAGGTCGCCGCCCGCGGCCGTCACGTCGTACTCCCTGATCGAGCTCCCGTTCGCCGCGACCGTCACGGTCGCCGTCGTGCCGCCGGCGACGAAGTCCGTCGACGCGATCGCGCCCAGATCCTCCGAGAACGTCACCCGCCAGGTCAGCGTGTCCGCGTCCGTCCGCAAATCCGTCGGCGAATGCCGAACGATCGAGACCACCGTCGGCGCGGTGTTGTCCACCTCGTACGTGTTGTCGTTCGCGCCCGTCGGCGTCGTGTTCGCCAGGTCGTTCCCGCTCGTGTCGTCGATGTTGTGCCCGCTCGCGACGGTCAGCGTCACAGTCCCGTCCAGCCCGGCCAGATCCCCGCCCGAAGCCTCCACGTCCCACTCGCTCGTCGAACTCCCGTTCGCCGTCACCGTCAGCGTCGCGCTGGTCCCGGCGACGCCGAAGGCCGTCGCGTCGACGTTGACCACGCCCTCGGAGAACGTCACCCGCCAGGTCAGCGCGTTCGCGTTCGTCCGCAAATCCGTCGGCGAATGCCGAACGATCGAAACCAGCGTCGGCGCGTTGTCGATCACGTACGTGTTGTCGTTCGCCCCCGTCGGCGTCGTGTTCGCCAACGCGTTGCCGGCGCGGTCGGAGACCGTCGGAGACGCCGCGAAGGACAGCGTCACCGTTCCGTTCATCCCCGCCAGGTCCCCGCCCGAAGCCTTCACGTCGTACGCGCTCGCCGAACCCGCGACCGCCGTCGCCGAAAGCGTCGCCGTCGTCCCGCCGATCGCGAAGTCCCCGTCCTCGACCCCGGTCACGTCCTCCGAGAACGTCACCCGCCAGGTGACCTCGTCCGCCGCCGTCGGCGACGAAGACGGCGTCTGCCGAACGATCGAAGCGACCTGCGGCGCAGTGTTGTCCACCACATACGCGTCCTCGTTCGCGCCCGTCGGCGTCGTGTTCGCCAACGCGATCCCGGCCAGGTTCTCGATGTCGTGGCCGGCCGAGAACGACAGCGTCACCGTCGCGTTCAGACCCGCCAGGTCCCCGCCCGATGCCGTCACGTCGTACTCGGTTGTCGAGCTGCCGTTCGCGGCCGCCGAAGGCGCCGCCGTCGTGCCCGCTACGCCGAAGTCGGCGCCGTCCACGTTGCGCACGGCCTCCGAGAACGTCACCCGCCAGGTCAGCGTGTCGAAGTTCGTCGGCGACTCGGACGGCGTCTGGCGAACGATCGACACCACCGTCGGCGCGGAGTTGTCCACCTCGTACGCGTCCTCGTTCGTCCCCGTCGGCGTCGTCGCCGTCAGCGCGTTGCCGGCCACGTCCGCGACGGCATGCCCGTTCGCGAAGGAAAGCGTCACCGTCCCGTCCAGTCCGGCCAGGTCGCCGCCCGCGGCCGTCACGTCGTACTCCCTGATCGAGCTCCCGTTCGCCGCGACCGTCACGGTCGCCGTCGTGCCGCCGGCGACGAAGTCCGTCGACGCGATCGCGCCCAGATCCTCCGAGAACGTCACCCGCCAGGTCAGCGTGTCCGCGTCCGTCCGCAAATCCGTCGGCGAATGCCGAACGATCGAGACCACCGTCGGCGCGGTGTTGTCCACCTCGTACGTGTTGTCGTTCGCGCCCGTCGGCGTCGTGTTCGCCAGGTCGTTCCCGCTCGTGTCGTCGATGTTGTGCCCGCTCGCGACGGTCAGCGTCACAGTCCCGTCCAGCCCGGCCAGATCCCCGCCCGAAGCCTCCACGTCCCACTCGCTCGTCGAACTCCCGTTCGCCGTCACCGTCAGCGTCGCGCTGGTCCCGGCGACGCCGAAGGCCGTCGCGTCGACGTTGACCACGCCCTCGGAGAACGTCACCCGCCAGGTCAGCGCGTTCGCGTTCGTCCGCAAGTCCGTCGGCGAATGCCGAACGATCGAAACCAGCGTCGGCGCGTTGTCGATCACGTACGTGTTGTCGTTCGCGCCCGTCGGCGTCGTGTTCGCCAACGCGTTGCCGGCGCGGTCGGAGACCGTCGGAGACGCCGCGAAGGACAGCGTCACCGTTCCGTTCATCCCCGCCAGGTCCCCGCCCGAAGCCTTCACGTCCCACTCGCTCGCCGAACTCCCGTTCGCCGCCGCCGTCAGCGTCGCCGTCGTCCCGCCGATCGCGAAGTCCGCGTCCCCGACCCCGGTCACGTCCTCCGAGAACGTCACCCGCCAGGTGACCTCGTCCGCCGCCGTCGGCGACGAAGACGGCGTCTGCCGAACGATCGAAGCGACCCGCGGCGCAGTGTTGTCCACCACATACGCGTCCTCGTTCGCGCCCGTCGGCGTCGTGTTCGCCAACGCGATCCCGGCCAGGTTCTCGATGTCTTGGCCGGCCGAGAACGACAGCGTCACCGTCGCGTTCAGACCCGCCAGGTCCCCGCCCGAAGCCGTCACGTCGTATGACCTTTCCGAACTCCCGATCGGCGCCACCGTCGGAGTCGCCGTCGTCCCGGCGACGCCGAAGTCGCTCGCGTCGACACCGCTCACCGCCTCGGAGAACGTCACCCGCCACGTCAGGCTGTCCGCGTTCGTCGGCGAGTCGGACGGCGCCTCGCGCTCGATCGACACCACCGTCGGCGCGGAGTTGTCGACCTCGTACGCGTCCTCGTTCGCGCCCGTCGGCGTCGTCGCCGTCAGCGCGTTGCCGGCCACGTCCGCGACGGCATGCCCGTTCGCGAACGACAGCGTCACCGTCCCGTCCAGTCCCGCCAGGTCGCCGCCCGAGGCCGTCACGTCATACTCCCTGATCGAGCTTCCGTTCGCCGCGACCGTCACGGTCGCCGTCGTGCCGCCGGCGACGAAGTCCGTCGACGCGATCGCGCCCAGATCCTCCGAGAACGTCACCCGCCAGGTCAGCGTGTCCGCGTCCGTCCGCAAATCCGTCGGCGAATGCCGAACGATCGAGACCACCGTCGGCGCGGTGTTGTCCACCTCGTACGTGTTGTCGTTCGCGCCCGTCGGCGTCGTGTTCGCCAGGTCGTTCCCGCTCGTGTCGTCGATGTTGTGCCCGCTCGCGACGGTCAGCGTCACAGTCCCGTCCAGCCCGGCCAGATCCCCGCCCGAAGCCTCCACGTCCCACTCGCTCGTCGAACTCCCGTTCGCCGTCACCGTCAGCGTCGCGCTGGTCCCGGCGACGCCGAAGGCCGTCGCGTCGACGTTGACCACGCCCTCGGAGAACGTCACCCGCCAGGTCAGCGCGTTCGCGTTCGTCCGCAAATCCGTCGGCGAATGCCGAACGATCGAAACCAGCGTCGGCGCGTTGTCGATCACGTACGTGTTGTCGTTCGCCCCCGTCGGCGTCGTGTTCGCCAACGCGTTGCCGGCGCGGTCGGAGACCGTCGGAGACGCCGCGAAGGACAGCGTCACCGTTCCGTTCATCCCCGCCAGGTCCCCGCCCGAAGCCTTCACGTCGTACGCGCTCGCCGAACCCGCGACCGCCGTCGCCGAAAGCGTCGCCGTCGTCCCGCCGATCGCGAAGTCCCCGTCCTCGACCCCGGTCACGTCCTCCGAGAACGTCACCCGCCAGGTGACCTCGTCCGCCGCCGTCGGCGACGAAGACGGCGTCTGCCGAACGATCGAAGCGACCTGCGGCGCAGTGTTGTCCACCACATACGCGTCCTCGTTCGCGCCCGTCGGCGTCGTGTTCGCCAACGCGATCCCGGCCAGGTTCTCGATGTCGTGGCCGGCGAACGACAGCGTCACCGTCGCGTTCAGACCCGCCAGGTCCCCGCCCGATGCCGTCACGTCGTACTCGGTTGTCGAGCTGCCGTTCGCGGCCGCCGAAGGCGCCGCCGTCGTGCCCGCTACGCCGAAGTCGGCGCCGTCCACGTTGCGCACGGCCTCCGAGAACGTCACCCGCCAGGTCAGCGTGTCGAAGTTCGTCGGCGACTCGGACGGCGTCTGGCGAACGATCGACACCACCGTCGGCGCGGAGTTGTCCACCTCGTACGCGTCCTCGTTCGCGCCCGTCGGCGTCGTCGCCGTCAGCGCGTTGCCGGCCACGTCCGCGACGGCATGCCCGTTCGCGAACGACAGCGTCACCGTCCCGTCCAGTCCCGCCAGGTCGCCGCCCGAGGCCGTCACGTCATACTCCCTGATCGAGCTTCCGTTCGCCGCGACCGTCACGGTCGCCGTCGTGCCGCCGGCGACGAAGTCCGTCGACGCGATCGCGCCCAGATCCTCCGAGAACGTCACCCGCCAGGTCAGCGTGTCCGCGTCCGTCCGCAAATCCGTCGGCGAATGCCGAACGATCGAGACCACCGTCGGCGCGGTGTTGTCCACCTCGTACGTGTTGTCGTTCGCGCCCGTCGGCGTCGTGTTCGCCAGGTCGTTCCCGCTCGTGTCGTCGATGTTGTGCCCGCTCGCGACGGTCAGCGTCACAGTCCCGTCCAGCCCGGCCAGATCCCCGCCCGAAGCCTCCACGTCCCACTCGCTCGTCGAACTCCCGTTCGCCGTCACCGTCAGCGTCGCGCTGGTCCCGGCGACGCCGAAGGCCGTCGCGTCGACGTTGACCACGCCCTCGGAGAACGTCACCCGCCAGGTCAGCGCGTTCGCGTTCGTCCGCAAGTCCGTCGGCGAATGCCGAACGATCGAAACCAGCGTCGGCGCGTTGTCGATCACGTACGTGTTCTCGTTCGCCCCCGTCGGCGTCGTGTTCGCCAACGCGTTGCCGGCGCGGTCGGAGACCGTCGGAGACGCCGCGAAGGACAGCGTCACCGTTCCGTTCATCCCCGCCAGGTCCCCGCCCGAAGCCTTCACGTCGTACGCGCTCGCCGAACCCGCGACCGCCGTCGCCGAAAGCGTCGCCGTCGTCCCGCCGATCGCGAAGTCCCCGTCCTCGACCCCGGTCACGTCCTCCGAGAACGTCACCCGCCAGGTGACCTCGTCCGCCGCCGTCGGCGACGAAGACGGCGTCTGCCGAACGATCGAAGCGACCCGCGGCGCAGTGTTGTCCACCACATACGCGTCCTCGTTCGCGCCCGTCGGCGTCGTGTTCGCCAACGCGATCCCGGCCAGGTTCTCGATGTCGTGGCCGGCGAACGACAGCGTCACCGTCGCGTTCAGACCCGCCAGGTCCCCGCCCGATGCCGTCACGTCGTACTCGGTTGTCGAGCTACCGTTCGCGGCCGCCGAAGGCGCCGCCGTCGTGCCCGCTACGCCGAAGTCGGCGCCGTCCACGTTGCGCACGGCCTCCGAGAACGTCACCCGCCAGGTCAGCGTGTCGAAGTTCGTCGGCGACTCGGACGGCGTCTGGCGAACGATCGACACCACCGTCGGCGCGGAGTTGTCCACCTCGTACGCGTCCTCGTTCGTCCCCGTCGGCGTCGTCGCCGTCAGCGCGTTGCCGGCCACGTCCGCGACGGCATGCCCGTTCGCGAAGGAAAGCGTCACCGTCCCGTCCAGTCCGGCCAGGTCGCCGCCCGCGGCCGTCACGTCGTACTCCCTGATCGAGCTCCCGTTCGCCGCGACCGTCACGTTCGCCGTCGTGCCGCCGGCGACGAAGTCCGTCGACGCGATCGCGCCCAGATCCTCCGAGAACGTCACCCGCCAGGTCAGCGTGTCCGCGTCCGTCCGCAAATCCGTCGGCGAATGCCGAACGATCGAGACCACCGTCGGCGCGGTGTTGTCCACCTCGTACGTGTTGTCGTTCGCGCCCGTCGGCGTCGTGTTCGCCAGGTCGTTCCCGCTCGTGTCGTCGATGTTGTGCCCGCTCGCGACGGTCAGCGTCACAGTCCCGTCCAGCCCGGCCAGATCCCCGCCCGAAGCCTCCACGTCCCACTCGCTCGTCGAACTCCCGTTCGCCGTCACCGTCAGCGTCGCGCTGGTCCCGGCGACGCCGAAGGCCGTCGCGTCGACGTTGACCACGCCCTCGGAGAACGTCACCCGCCAGGTCAGCGCGTTCGCGTTCGTCCGCAAATCCGTCGGCGAATGCCGAACGATCGAAACCAGCGTCGGCGCGTTGTCGATCACGTACGTGTTGTCGTTCGCCCCCGTCGGCGTCGTGTTCGCCAACGCGTTGCCGGCGCGGTCGGAGACCGTCGGAGACGCCGCGAAGGACAGCGTCACCGTTCCGTTCATCCCCGCCAGGTCCCCGCCCGAAGCCTTCACGTCGTACGCGCTCGCCGAACCCGCGACCGCCGTCGCCGAAAGCGTCGCCGTCGTCCCGCCGATCGCGAAGTCCCCGTCCTCGACCCCGGTCACGTCCTCCGAGAACGTCACCCGCCAGGTGACCTCGTCCGCCGCCGTCGGCGACGAAGACGGCGTCTGCCGAACGATCGAAGCGACCCGCGGCGCAGTGTTGTCCACCACATACGCGTCCTCGTTCGCGCCCGTCGGCGTCGTGTTCGCCAACGCGATCCCGGCCAGGTTCTCGATGTCGTGGCCGGCGAACGACAGCGTCACCGTCGCGTTCAGACCCGCCAGGTCCCCGCCCGATGCCGTCACGTCGTACTCGGTTGTCGAGCTGCCGTTCGCGGCCGCCGAAGGCGCCGCCGTCGTGCCCGCTACGCCGAAGTCGGCGCCGTCCACGTTGCGCACGGCCTCCGAGAACGTCACCCGCCAGGTCAG
The DNA here is from genome assembly GCA_965221505.1 of Rhodobacterales bacterium. Classification (GTDB taxonomy): domain Bacteria; phylum Pseudomonadota; class Alphaproteobacteria; order Rhodobacterales; family CAZPXZ01; genus CAZPXZ01. The sequence goes on along the minus strand of CBDCSI010000001.1, from coordinate 1,427,527 downwards.
CGTGTCGAAGTTCGTCGGCGACTCGGACGGCGTCTGGCGAACGATCGACACCACCGTCGGCGCGGAGTTGTCCACCTCGTACGCGTCCTCGTTCGCGCCCGTCGGCGTCGTCGCCGTCAGCGCGTTGCCGGCCACGTCCGCGACGGCATGCCCGTTCGCGAACGACAGCGTCACCGTCCCGTCCAGTCCCGCCAGGTCGCCGCCCGAGGCCGTCACGTCATACTCCCTGATCGAGCTTCCGTTCGCCGCGACCGTCACGGTCGCCGTCGTGCCGCCGGCGACGAAGTCCGTCGACGCGATCGCGCCCAGATCCTCCGAGAACGTCACCCGCCAGGTCAGCGTGTCCGCGTCCGTCCGCAAATCCGTCGGCGAATGCCGAACGATCGAGACCACCGTCGGCGCGGTGTTGTCCACCTCGTACGTGTTGTCGTTCGCGCCCGTCGGCGTCGTGTTCGCCAGGTCGTTCCCGCTCGTGTCGTCGATGTTGTGCCCGCTCGCGACGGTCAGCGTCACAGTCCCGTCCAGCCCGGCCAGATCCCCGCCCGAAGCCTCCACGTCCCACTCGCTCGTCGAACTCCCGTTCGCCGTCACCGTCAGCGTCGCGCTGGTCCCGGCGACGCCGAAGGCCGTCGCGTCGACGTTGACCACGCCCTCGGAGAACGTCACCCGCCAGGTCAGCGCGTTCGCGTTCGTCCGCAAGTCCGTCGGCGAATGCCGAACGATCGAAACCAGCGTCGGCGCGTTGTCGATCACGTACGTGTTCTCGTTCGCCCCCGTCGGCGTCGTGTTCGCCAACGCGTTGCCGGCGCGGTCGGAGACCGTCGGAGACGCCGCGAAGGACAGCGTCACCGTTCCGTTCATCCCCGCCAGGTCCCCGCCCGAAGCCTTCACGTCGTACGCGCTCGCCGAACCCGCGACCGCCGTCGCCGAAAGCGTCGCCGTCGTCCCGCCGATCGCGAAGTCCCCGTCCTCGACCCCGGTCACGTCCTCCGAAAACGTCACCCGCCAGGTGACCTCGTCCGCCGCCGTCGGCGACGAAGACGGCGTCTGCCGAACGATCGAAGCGACCCGCGGCGCAGTGTTGTCCACCACATACGCGTCCTCGTTCGCGCCCGTCGGCGTCGTGTTCGCCAACGCGATCCCGGCCAGGTTCTCGATGTCGTGGCCGGCGAACGACAGCGTCACCGTCGCGTTCAGACCCGCCAGGTCCCCGCCCGATGCCGTCACGTCGTACTCGGTTGTCGAGCTGCCGTTCGCGACCGCCGAAGGCGCCGCCGTCGTGCCCGCTACGCCGAAGTCGGCGCCGTCCACGTTGCGCACGGCCTCCGAGAACGTCACCCGCCAGGTCAGCGTGTCGAAGTTCGTCGGCGACTCGGACGGCGTCTGGCGAACGATCGACACCACCGTCGGCGCGGAGTTGTCGACCTCGTACGCGTCCTCGTTCGCGCCCGTCGGCGTCGTCGCCGTCAGCGCGTTGCCGGCCACGTCCGCGACGGCATGCCCGGTCGCGAACGACAGCGTCACCGTCCCGTCCAGTGCGGCCAGGTCGCCGCCCGAGGCCGTCACGTCATACTCCCTGATCGAGCTTCCGTTCGCCGCGACCGTCACGGTCGCCGTCGTGCCGCCGGCGACGAAGTCCGTCGACGCGATCGCGCCCAGATCCTCCGAGAACGTCACCCGCCAGGTCAGCGTGTCCGCGTCCGTCCGCAAATCCGTCGGCGAATGCCGAACGATCGAGACCACCGTCGGCGCGGTGTTGTCCACCTCGTACGTGTTGTCGTTCGCGCCCGTCGGCGTCGTGTTCGCCAGGTCGTTCCCGCTCGTGTCGTCGATGTTGTGCCCGCTCGCGACGGTCAGCGTCACAGTCCCGTCCAGCCCGGCCAGATCCCCGCCCGAAGCCTCCACGTCCCACTCGCTCGTCGAACTCCCGTTCGCCGTCACCGTCAGCGTCGCGCTGGTCCCGGCGACGCCGAAGGCCGTCGCGTCGACGTTGACCACGCCCTCGGAGAACGTCACCCGCCAGGTCAGCGCGTTCGCGTTCGTCCGCAAGTCCGTCGGCGAATGCCGAACGATCGAAACCAGCGTCGGCGCGTTGTCGATCACGTACGTGTTCTCGTTCGCCCCCGTCGGCGTCGTGTTCGCCAACGCGTTGCCGGCGCGGTCGGAGACCGTCGGAGACGCCGCGAAGGACAGCGTCACCGTTCCGTTCATCCCCGCCAGGTCCCCGCCCGAAGCCTTCACGTCGTACGCGCTCGCCGAACCCGCGACCGCCGTCGCCGAAAGCGTCGCCGTCGTCCCGCCGATCGCGAAGTCCCCGTCCTCGACCCCGGTCACGTCCTCCGAAAACGTCACCCGCCAGGTGACCTCGTCCGCCGCCGTCGGCGACGAAGACGGCGTCTGCCGAACGATCGAAGCGACCCGCGGCGCAGTGTTGTCCACCACATACGCGTCCTCGTTCGCGCCCGTCGGCGTCGTGTTCGCCAACGCGATCCCGGCCAGGTTCTCGATGTCGTGGCCGGCGAACGACAGCGTCACCGTCGCGTTCAGACCCGCCAGGTCCCCGCCCGATGCCGTCACGTCGTACTCGGTTGTCGAGCTGCCGTTCGCGACCGCCGAAGGCGCCGCCGTCGTGCCCGCTACGCCGAAGTCGGCGCCGTCCACGTTGCGCACGGCCTCCGAGAACGTCACCCGCCAGGTCAGCGTGTCGAAGTTCGTCGGCGACTCGGACGGCGTCTGGCGAACGATCGACACCACCGTCGGCGCGGAGTTGTCCACCTCGTACGCGTCCTCGTTCGTCCCCGTCGGCGTCGTCGCCGTCAGCGCGTTGCCGGCCACGTCCGCGACGGCATGCCCGTTCGCGAAGGAAAGCGTCACCGTCCCGTCCAGTCCGGCCAGGTCGCCGCCCGCGGCCGTCACGTCGTACTCCCTGATCGAGCTCCCGTTCGCCGCGACCGTCACGGTCGCCGTCGTGCCGCCGGCGACGAAGTCCGTCGACGCGATCGCGCCCAGATCCTCCGAGAACGTCACCCGCCAGGTCAGCGTGTCCGCGTCCGTCCGCAAATCCGTCGGCGAATGCCGAACGATCGAGACCACCGTCGGCGCGGTGTTGTCCACCTCGTACGTGTTGTCGTTCGCGCCCGTCGGCGTCGTGTTCGCCAGGTCGTTCCCGCTCGTGTCGTCGATGTTGTGCCCGCTCGCGACGGTCAGCGTCACAGTCCCGTCCAGCCCGGCCAGATCCCCGCCCGAAGCCTCCACGTCCCACTCGCTCGTCGAACTCCCGTTCGCCGTCACCGTCAGCGTCGCGCTGGTCCCGGCGACGCCGAAGGCCGTCGCGTCGACGTTGACCACGCCCTCGGAGAACGTCACCCGCCAGGTCAGCGCGTTCGCGTTCGTCCGCAAGTCCGTCGGCGAATGCCGAACGATCGAAACCAGCGTCGGCGCGTTGTCGATCACGTACGTGTTGTCGTTCGCCCCCGTCGGCGTCGTGTTCGCCAACGCGTTGCCGGCAAGGTCGGCGACCGTCGGAGACGCCGCGAAGGACAGCGTCACCGTTCCGTTCATCCCCGCCAGGTCCCCGCCCGAAGCCTTCACGTCGTACTCGCTCGCCGAACCCGCGACCGCCGTCGCCGAAAGCGTCGCCGTCGTGCCGCCGATCGCGAAGTCCCCGTCCTCGACCCCGGTCACGTCCTCCGAAAACGTCACCCGCCAGGTGACCTCGTCCGCCGCCGTCGGCGACGAAGACGGCGTCTGCCGAACGATCGAAGCGACCCGCGGCGCGGTGTTGTCCACCACGTAGCTGTCCTCGTTCGCGCCCGTCGGCGTCGTGTTCGCCAACGCGATCCCGGCCAGGTTCTCGATGTCGTGGCCGGCCGAGAACGACAGCGTCACCGTCGCGTTCAGACCCGCCAGGTCCCCGCCCGATGCCGTCACGTCGTACTCGGTTGTCGAGCTGCCGTTCGCGACCGCCGAAGGCGCCGCCGTCGTGCCCGCTACGCCGAAGTCGGCGCCGTCCACGTTGCGCACGGCCTCCGAGAACGTCACCCGCCAGGTCAGCGTGTCGAAGTTCGTCGGCGACTCGGACGGCGTCTGGCGAACGATCGACACCACCGTCGGCGCGGAGTTGTCGACCTCGTACGCGTCCTCGTTCGCGCCCGTCGGCGTCGTCGCCGTCAGCGCGTTGCCGGCCACGTCCGCGACGGCATGCCCGGTCGCGAACGACAGCGTCACCGTCCCGTCCAGTGCGGCCAGGTCGCCGCCCGAGGCCGTCACGTCATACTCCCTGATCGAGCTTCCGTTCGCCGCGACCGTCACGGTCGCCGTCGTGCCGCCGGCGACGAAGTCCGTCGACGCGATCGCGCCCAGATCCTCCGAGAACGTCACCCGCCAGGTCAGCGTGTCCGCGTCCGTCCGCAAATCCGTCGGAGAATGCCGAACGATCGAGACCACCGTCGGCGCGGTGTTGTCCACCTCGTACGTGTTGTCGTTCGCGCCCGTCGGCGTCGTGTTCGCCAGGTCGTTCCCGCTCGTGTCGTCGATGTTGTGCCCGCCCGCGACGGTCAGCGTCACAGTCCCGTCCAGCCCGGCCAGATCCCCGCCCGAAGCCTCCACGTCCCACTCGCTCGTCGAACTCCCGTTCGCCGTCACCGTCAGCGTCGCGCTGGTCCCGGCGACGCCGAAGGCCGTCGCGTCGACGTTGACCACGCCCTCGGAGAACGTCACCCGCCAGGTCAGCGCGTTCGCGTTCGTCCGCAAGTCCGTCGGCGAATGCCGAACGATCGAAACCAGCGTCGGCGCGTTGTCGATCACGTACGTGTTGTCGTTCGCCCCCGTCGGCGTCGTGTTCGCCAACGCGTTGCCGGCAAGGTCGGCGACCGTCGGAGACGCCGCGAAGGACAGGGTCACCGTTCCGTTCATCCCGGCCAGGTCCCCGCCCGAAGCCTTCACGTCCCACTCGCTCGCCGAACTCCCGTTCGCCGTCGCCGTCAGCGTCGCCGTCGTCCCGCCGATCGCGAAGTCCGCGTCCCCGACCCCGGTCACGTCCTCCGAAAACGTCACCCGCCAGGTGACCTCGTCCGCCGCCGTCGGCGACGAAGACGGCGTCTGCCGAACGATCGAAGCGACCCGCGGCGCAGTGTTGTCCACCACGTAGCTGTCCTCGTTCGCGCCGGTCGGCGTCGTGTTCGCCAAATTATTGCCGGCCAAATCCGCGATATCCTGTCCGCTCGCGAAGGACAGCGTCACCGTTCCGTCCAGCCCGTCCAGGTCCCCGCCCGATGCCGTCACGTCATACGCTCTCTTCGAGGTTCCGTCCGGCAAAACGGTCACGGTCGCCGTCGTGCCGCCGGCGACGAAATCAGCGTCGCCGACCTCGTTCACGTCCTCCGAGAACGTCACACGCCACTTCAAGGTATCTGAATTCGTCGGAGACGACACCGGCATCTGGCGCACGATCGACGCCACCGTCGGCGCGGTGTTATCGAATACGTACGTGCTCTCGTTCGTCCCGCTGGGGGTCGCATTTGTCAAAGCGTTCCCCGCTTTATCTGCAATGCCGCGGTCAGTGAATATCGACAGCATTACACTTGAGTTCAGCCCGGCCAAATTGCCGTCCGAAATGGTCACGTCGTATTCCGTATCCGAACTTCCGTTCGGCGAAACCGACACGATCGCCGAAGTCACCTCCACGCCGGAGGCAGCGAAACCCGATCCGTTAACCCCGGTCATGCCTTCGGAGAACGTCACCCTCCACGCCAAGCTGTCTGCGTTGGTCGGCGACGGCGCCAGTCGAACGATCGAGACCACCGTCGGCGCGGTGTTGTCCACCAAATAGGTGTTGTCGTTGGCGCCGGTCGGCGTCGTGTTCGCCAGGTCGTTCCCGGTCGAGTCGTCGATGTCGTGCCCGCTCGCGAAGGATAGCGTCACCGTCCCGTCCAGCCCGGCCAGATCCCCGCCCGTTGCCTTCACGTCATACGCGCTCGTCGAACCCGCGACCGCCGTCGCCGAAAGCGTCGCCGTCGTGCCGGCCGCGACGAAGTCCGCACCGTCGACGTTGACCATGCCCTCGGAGAACGTCACCCGCCACGTCAGCGCGTCCGCGTTCGTCGGCGACGAGAGCGGCATGTGCCGAACGATCGACAACACCGTCGGCGGGTTGTCGATCACGTACGTGTTCTCGTTCGCCCCCGTCGGCGTCGTGTTCGCCAACGCGTTGCCGACGAGGTCCGCGACCGTCGGCGTCGCCGCGAAGGACAGCGTCACCGTTCCGTTCAGCCCGGCCAGGTCCCCGCCCGAAGCCTTCACGTCGTACTCGATCGCGGAACTCCCGTTCGCCGTCGCCGAAAGCGTCGCCGTCGTGCCGACGATCGCGAAGTCCGCGCCCTCGACCCCCGTCACGTCCTCCGAAAACGTCACCCGCCAGGTGACCTCGTCCGCCGCCGTCGGAGACGAAGACGGCGTCTGCCGAACGATCGACGCGACCGTCGGCGCCGTGTTGTCCATGTCGTACGTGTTGTCGTTCGTGCCGCCAACCGACGTGTCCGTCAACGCGTTCCCGGCGATGTCGTCGATATCCGGAGACGTCGCGAGGGACAGCGTCACCGTGCCGGTCAACCCGGCGAGGTCGCCGCCCGACGCCTTCACGTCGTATTCGAGATTCGAACTTCCGTTCGGCGTCACCCCAAGGGTCGCCGTCGTGTTGGCGATGCCGAAGTCGCTCGCGTCGACCCCGCTCACCCCCTCGGAAAACGTCACCCGCCAGGTGACGTCGTCGGCCGCGGTCGTCAGCGACGTCGGCATCAGCCGTCCGATCGACGCGACCGTCGGAGCGGTGTTGTCCACGACATACGAATCCTCGTTCGTGCCGGTCGGAGTCGTGGCCGTCAGCGCGTTTCCAGCCGGGTCCTTGATGTCCTGACCGCTCGCGAACGACAACGTCACCGTCGCGTCCAACCCGGCCAGATCGCCGCCCGAGGTCGACACGTCATACACGCTCGCCGAACTCCCGAACGCCGCCGCCGTCGGCGTCGCCGTCGTGCCGTCGATCTCGAAATCCGTGTCGTCGACTTGCGTCACGTCCTCGGAGAACGTCACCCGCCAGGTCAGCGCGTCCGCTTTCGTCCGCAAGTCCGTCGGCGTCAGACGCTCGATCGACAAGACCGTGGGCGCGGCGTTGTCCAGGACATACGTGCGCTCGTCGGCGCCGATCGGCGTCAGGCTCGTCAGGGGGTTCCCGGTCGCGTCCCTGATGTCCTGCGAACCCGAAAAAGACAGCGTCACGCTACCGTTCTGCGCGGCGAGAAAGGCGTTGCTCAGGGCCGTCACGTCGTATTCGCTGGCCGAACTCCCGTTCGCCGTGACCTGAAGCGTCGCAACCGTCCCGCTGATGCCGAAGTCGAAGGTGTCCACGTTCGTGACGTCCTTCGTGAACGTCACCCTCCAGGTCAGGGAGTCCGCGTTGGTCGGCGAAACGGGCGGAGCGTGGCGAACGATCGAGAGCACCCTCGGCGGGTTGGAGACTACGTACGTGTTGTCGTTCGTGCCCGTCACGGTTGTGTCCGTCAGGGCGTTGCCGGCCGTGTCCTCGATACTCGGCGCGCTCGCGAAGGACAGCGTGACCGTGGCGTTCAGGTCGGCGAGATCGCCGCCCGTCACGACGACGTTGTATTCGGTCGTCGAACTGCCGGCCGGCGACACGGCATGCGTCGCCGTGGTGCCGCTGATGCTGAAGTCGGCCTCGTCCACGCCGCTTACGCTCTCGTCGAACGTCACCCGCCAGCTCAGCGTGTCCGCGTTGGTCGGCGACACGGACGGAGAGCCGCGAACGATCGACGTCACAGTCGGCGCAATCGGATCGGGCGTTGCGGTCGCCTCCGCCGGATCGCTGTTGCCGTTCGTATTCACCACCCGCACCTGGAACGTGTGTTCTTCCTGTTCGGTGAATCCGGTCGCCGTATAGCTGGTCGCGGTCGCGGCAAGATCGGTCCAGAGATCGGTCGTATCGTCGAACGGCAGGTCGGCCGTCTTCTTCCAGCGAACCTCCACCTCGTCGATGCCGGCGGGGTCGGTCGGAAGGGTCCACGTCAACGCCACGTCGGAAGCTCCCGAGGCGGCGGTCAGACCCGAAGGAGCGTCGGGACGCGCCACAGACCGCACCGTCACGGTCACTGGCGTGGCCCAGGCCGAAGTCCCGTCGCAATCGGAGTGAAGATTGCTTTCGTATCTGACGCTGACTTCGTAGTCCGCCCCCGCCGTAAGCGTGGGCTGCCCCGGCCCTGTCAGCGGAAACTCGAAGCTGGTCTGGTTGGGCCGGTCAGCGAGGTAGCGCTCGTACAATCCGGCATTAGCAGTCAGGCTTTGCGTGTTCTGGTCTTGCCAGGCCGCCGGAGGCTTTCTGTAGACGACCGTGAACAGGGCCGGCTCGTTGGAATAGGCGGCGCACGGGGGATTGAACCAGTCGAAATCGACCTGGATCTTGCCGACGTTGTTCGATACCGCAGTGAGGTTCCTCGGCGGATGGAGATATTCTGCCGTGGGAAACTTCAGACGCGTCGCGACCGCAGTCATTTCGTCGCTCGGCGTGCCGTTGCCGCTGGCGTTCACTGCCCGCACCTGAAACACGTAAGTCGTGCCCTCGGACAGGCCGATCACCTGGTGCGCAGGATCGGTGAGGTTGCTGTCGGACGCGTTAACCCAGAGCGAAGCGTCCGCGGCGACGAAGGAGGTGCCGGCCTTGTGCCGCGCCTGGTAGCTGGTGACGTTCTCGCTCGCAGGCGCCGTCGACCAGTTCAAATACGCCCTGTACTGGAGGCTACCTTGAAAAAATTCCCCGGCGACCCCGACGGTGAAGTCGTCGAGTTTCGACGGCACGGACTGCGCCTCCGCCAACTGGGATCCTCCGAACGACAGGAGCGTCCCGAAGAGAAGCGTCCGGCCCGCACCCCACAGCGATCGCCCGACCGTCCCGCAGGCCGCCCGGCAGTCCCCGAACGAGGAACCGCCTCCCGGCTTCGCCCGGTCCGCGCCTGGAACCGAGAAGACCCCGCTCCAGGGCCGGCGAGAGCGGAGGCCGCGAAACGGTCCCGAACCCCGAGCCGCTCCGTCGTCGACCGCCGTCGAGGGATCGCAGCCTCCGGAGAATCCGAACCGACCTGCGAGAGGGCGACTGCCCGTATCCGTAACGTTCATGACACACACCGAACAATGCCGAGTCCGCTTATGCGGCCGAGAGCCGGTCGACGCGCTTACCCTTCTGTGCCGAAGACTGTCCGGCTGACGCTTGCACCGATCTTCTTCCGGATCGAGTCCCCGTCAGGGAAGATTGCCGTTGACGCTGGCGCATAATTCGCACCGATGGTACCGTTTTTCTCAGAATTGGCAAGAATGTCCGCGCGCAACGAAATCGCCGCTCGACTCTCGCCTCCGTGCGGTATCGCGCTACGCGTCAACCGGTTGCGTCGAGGACACGAAACGCAGGCCTCCACGGTCCGCGGACGGAGCCGTTCGCCCGAACGTCGACGGGGATCTTGCCGCGAACTTGCGCTCGGAGTCCGGCGGGCTTGGCCGTATTGACGCGACGGCAACGACATGCGCAGCGTCGGGGCGATACGCGACCGGACGCTCACCGAGAACTTCCGGCACACGATCGCGCGGCGGCACAGACGAGCCGAGGGTTCGTCCGCCCGGCGGCAACGCTGCGCAGGCGGCCGCCGCCACGGCCCCGGTCTTCTCCCTCTTCAGCGAGCGTCGGCCTCGCCGCAGACGCGCTCGCGAACCGTGCCTCGACGCAACCCCTGCGCCGGACGGGCCTGCGCACGGGAAGCGTGCGGCATGCGTCGGCGCAAACGACGGGCAGACGCCGCAAGCGGCTCACGCTGTCGGAATCCCGCCCGGAGACGACCGGGCCTCGGGCCCGACACGGATTCGACGCTTCCGCCTCCTGCGGACCGGAGACCGTGCCGGACGATCCGGTTCGGAAGCGAGCGCAGGCCCCGGAACGCAAACCGACCCGACGACAGTCGTCGCGCACCGAGCGCGGGTGTTGTCGTGCGGCGCCGACGCGAGCGACGCACCTCTCGACGACCGCCCTCACTCTGCAAGGGCGCCGACGACCGTTGCCGCGCGGCCCGTCGGATCCGGCATCCGACGGAAGACCTCGACCCGGTCGCAGGCGGGGGCACGACCGTCGGCGCCGCGATACGCCCGACCGCCGCCCCGCGGGTCGCGCAGCCGCATCCGACTTCCGACCCCGGCGCGATCGGTCTTCGGGCGGACGGCCAGGCGACGGCGCCGGCCCCGTACCGGAATACCGAAGGCCGCCCCGGCGGCGCGCCGGCCCCTGCCTACTCCAGCGAGCGAAGGAACGCGCGAAGCCGCGGACCCAGATCCGGATCTTTCAGCGCCAGGACGACGTTCGCCTTCAGGAGCCCGATTTTCGAGCCGCAGTCGAACCGCTCCCCCTCCACCGGCACCGCCCATGCCCGGCCCTCGCGGGCCAGGACGTCCAGAGCGTCGGTGAGCTGGATCTCCCCTCCGACCCCGCGGTCCTGGCGGGCGAGAATCCGGAAGGTCTCCGGCTCGAGCAGATAACGGCCCACGCAGGCGAGCCGGGACGGGGCCGCCGCCGGGTCCGGCTTCTCGACCAGACCGCACACCGGAACGGCGCCGCTGCCCTGCTCGACCGAAGCCTCCGCCGGCCGAACGATTCCGTACCGGTGCGTCTCTTCCGGCGCGACCGTCTTCACGCCGGTGTACGTTCCCGGTCCCAGCTTCTCCCGCGCGTCGATCAGCGCGGCCAGTGCCGGGCGCTGCCCCAGGATGACGTCGTCGGGAAGCAGGACGGCAAACGGCTCCTCGCCGACCGCGTGCCGGGCGGCGAGAACCGCGTGCCCGAGACCTCGCGGATTGCCCTGCCGCACATAGGTGATGACGCCGGGCGGCGGAACGTCCATCCGGCATCGCTCGAGCAGGTCCAGCTTCCCCGTCTGCTGCAGGAAGTGCTCCAGCGTAGCGTTGCGGTCGAAGTGATCCTCGATGACCGACTTGCCGCGCGCGGTGACGAAAACGAAGCGTTCGATCCCGGCGGCCTGCGCCTCGTCGAGGGCGTAGTGAACGAGGGGCCGGTCGACGATCGGAAGCAGTTCTTTCGGAATGGCCCGCGTCGCCGGAAGGAACCGGGTGCCGAGTCCGGCGACCGGTAACACTGCGGTCCGGATGTCTCCCATGACTCCTCCCCCTGCCGGTTGCCCCGCCCTCCCCGGCGGCCCTCGAAGGACGCGCGTCGAACGCTCCGTCTCCCGGGCCGGCGCCGACCCGGCACGACCCTGCGGACGGACGGCGGGATACGCGACCGAGGTCCGCCGGCCTTCCGGCTACGCGACCGGATCGCGCATGGTAACGATCTCTTCGGCGGCAGTGGGGTGTACCGCACACACCCGGTCGAAGTCGTCCTTGGTCGCGCCCATCTTCACCGGAATGGCCAGACACTGGATCAGTTCCGCCGACCCGGCGCCGCCGAGATGGACCCCCAGCACCCGGCGCGTGGCCCGGTCGACGACCAGCTTCATCAGGATGCGCTCGTCGCCGCCGCCGAGCGCGGCGCCGAGCGGCGGAAACTCGGCCCGGTAGACCAGGACGTCGCCCTGTGCCCGCGCCTCCGTTTCCGTCATACCCACCGTCGCGAGCTCCGGCCGCGTGAACACCGCGACCGGCACCAGCGCGTGGTCGGGTTCCGTCGGCTGCCCGCGAAAGACCGTGGCCACCAGCGCTTCCGCCTCCCGAATGGCCACCGGCGTCTGGTTGATCCGATCGGTCACGTCGCCGACCGCATGGACGCCGGGGACGCCGCTTCGCGAGTAGCGGTCGACGAGAACCTCTCCCTTCGCTCCGGTCTCCACGCCGGCCGCCTCCAGTCCCAGCCCCCGGGTGTTGGGAAGCCGTCCGGTGGCGTACATCACCGCGTCGGCCTCGCGCTCCCCGCCGTCCTCCAGCAGCATGGTCAGGCTGCCGTCGCGCCGGCGAATCTCCGCGACCCGGACGCCGGTCTCCACCTCGACGCCCCTGCGTTCCAATCCCCGGGTCAGGAAGGCGCGCAAATCGTCGTCGAAGCCGCGAAGCAACATCGGCCCCCGGTAAAGCTGCCGGACCTCCGATCCGAGGCCGCGGAAGATGCAGGCGAACTCGCAGGCGATATATCCGCCGCCCACGACGACGATCCGTCGCGGAAGCTCCGGCAGACGAAACGCCTCGTTCGACGTGATCGCCAACTCGGCGCCGGGGACGTCGGGAACGAACGGCGTGCCGCCGGTCGCCACCAGGACGTGCCGCGCCTCGATCTCGCCCGCCGTGCCCTCCACGCGCACGCGGCCGGGGCCCCGGAGGGTGGCACGCCCTTCGTGCACCTCGACGCCGGCGCGCTCGAGACCGGAACGGTAGAGGCCCTCCAGACGGGAGATTTCCCGATCCTTGGCGGCGATCAGCCCGGGCCAGTCGAAGCTGCGCGGCCCGACGGTCCATCCGAATCCGGCCGCGGAATCGAACAGGTCCGGAAAGGACGACGCGTATACCAGCAGCTTCTTCGGAACGCAGCCACGAATGACGCAGGTTCCGCCCATTCGGTACTCTTCCGCCAGCGCCACGCGCGCGCCGGTCTCCGCCGCGCGCCGCGCGGCCCGGACGCCGCCGGAGCCGCCGCCGATCACGAACAGGTCTACGCGATTCGCCGCCATCGCAGGGCTTCACTCTCTCCGCGTCGGCCACCCGACCGTGCGCGTCCGCTCCCGCTTCGCCCCCCTGGGATCGACGCGCCGGACCGAGCCGTCCTCGGATCCGACCAGCGCAAAGTCCGCCAGCCGCCGGAACAGCCCGTGCCCGATCACGCCGGGAATGATGGTCAGCATGGTGTCGAGTCGGCGAAGGTCGACGAGTTCCCGTAGCCGTACGTCGATGATGTAGTTTCCGTTCTCGGTCAGGAACGGGCGTTGGCCTGCGTCGGCGATCGAGCGAAGCGCAACGTCGCGGGACCTGTCCAGGCGGTATCCGAGTTCCTGCAGCGTATCGACGATGGCGGGAACGACCTGCACGAACGAGAACGGCGACACCTCGATCGGCAGCGGGAACGCGCCGAGTTGCGGCACCAGCTTGCTCTCGTCCCCGATCACCACGAACTCGTCGGCGTAGCTCGCCACGACCTTCTCCCGAAAGAGCGCGCCGCCGCCGCCCTTGATCAGCGCCAGATCGGGATCGATCTCGTCCGCGCCGTCGACGGCGATATCGATCAGGATGCTCGTCTCGTCGTCGTTGAACGTCAGTCCTGCGCACTCGGCCGCCTGCCACGTCGATTCGGAGGTCGGGATGTATCGCAATCGGTCCCGCTCCTCGTCCGGAAGCTCGCCCAGCGCCTCCACGAAGAGTTCCGCCGTTCGCCCGCTTCCCAGCCCGATCAGAAGCGGCGGCTCGCCCGGATCGTCGCCGTAGTCCGCGAGACGCCTGCGTACGTGCCCGCAAGCCGCGTTTGCGGCCGCCCGTCTGCCTTCGTGCATTCCAACCCCCTTCGCGGTCCGCCCCGTTCCGCCGCGCCGGGGCGCGCCCGGCGTCCCGCGACCCGGTCTGTCGCGCCGCCGGCCGATGCGAGTCGCGTTTTGCGGCGCGCACGATCGGCTCCCGGTTCCGCCGCACCGATCCCTCGGACCCCGCGCGGCACGCGTCCGAGAAACGTCCTGGCGCCCCGAGCCGCAGCCCCTCGCCGACCCCGCAAGCGACGGACCGAATCGCGCAGACATCACCCTAGCGCGAATCCCGTGTCCATGGCGGCAAGGCGACGCTTCCGCGCGTCGCCGGAGACGACCGTCCCCGCGGCGGGCGGCCCAAGGCTCCGGCGCCTCGCGGCCCGCTCCGGAACGGGCGCTTCGCCGGCCTCGCTCGACATCTCGCGACATCCGCACCATTATGCGTCGGCGGTTCTCGCGCACCAGCCCTTCCCCCTGACGGAGAACACAATGATCGATATCCGCGCCGTGCGGGCGGATCCGAACGCGCTCGACGCAGCGCTGGCGCGCCGCGGCCTACCGCCCGCCGCCGCCGAGTTGCTCGCCGCGGACAGCCGGCGCCGCCGCGCAGTCGAGGCGTTCGAGTCGTCGCAGGCGGAACGGAACCGCCTGTCGAAGTCCGCCGGGCAGGCCAGGGCGCAGGGCGACGCGGAGCGGTTCGAGGAACTTCGGGGACGAGCGCAGGAGCTCCGGGAGGCGCAGGAAGAGATGCAGGAGACGGTCCGTGAGGCGGAGCGGGAACTCAGGCAGGCGCTGTTGGCCGTCCCCAACCCGCCGCATGCGGACGTGCCGGACGGCGAGGACGAGAGCGCGAACGTCGAGATCCGGCGCGCCGGCGACGTACCGCGATTCGACCGGCCGCCGCGCGAACATTTCGAGATCGGCGAATCGCTCGGACTGATGGATTTCGAGCGGGCGGCGGCGCTGTCCGGATCCCGGTTCGTCACGCTGCGCGGCGCCCTCGCCCGCCTGCACCAGGCGCTCGGCCGGTTCATGATCGACCTGCACACCCGGGAACACGGCTACGAGGAGATGTGGGTGCCCTCCCTTCTCCTCCCGCAGGCGCTCGAGGGAACCGGGCAGTTGCCGAAGTTCTCCGAAGACCTGTACCGGACCGAGAGCGGACACTGGCTGTCGCCGACCGCGGAGGTCCCCCTCACCAACCTGGTTCGGGAGCGCATTCTCCCGGCCGGGGAACTCCCGATCCGCGTGACGGCCTGGACGCCGTGCTTTCGCGCCGAAGCCGGGGCGGCCGGCCAGGACACCCGCGGCATGCTGCGCCAGCACCAATTCGACAAGGTGGAGCTGGTGTCGATCGTACGCCCCGACGAGTCCGACGACGAACTGGACCGCATGACGGCCTGCGCGGAACGCGTGCTCGAGGCGCTGGCCGTTCCCTTCCGGACCGTCGCGCTGGCGACGGGCGATCTCGGATTCGCCGCCCGGCGCACCTACGACGTCGAGGCGTGGCTGCCGGGTCAGGGGCGCTACCGCGAGATCAGCTCCTGCTCGACCTGCGGCGACTTTCAGGCGCGGCGAATGAACGCGCGTTTTCGGCCGGCGGCCGGCGCGCAGCCGGAGCCGGTGCATACCCTCAACGGGTCCGGGGTCGCCGTCGGCAGGGCCATGATCGCGGTGCTCGAGAACGGCCAGGCGCCCGACGGCGGCGTGGACCTGCCCGAGGCGCTCTCGCCGTATATGTTCGGCGCCCGCCGGATCGAGCCGGACGGCTCCCTCGCCGGGGAGGCGTAGGTGCGAATCCTGGTGACCAACGACGACGGGATCGACGCGCCGGGGCTCGTCGTCGCCGAACGGCTCGCCCGCGCGGTCGCCGGGCCGGACGGCGAAGTCCTGGTCGTGGCGCCTTCCGGCGACCGGAGCGGAAGCGGGCGTGCGCTGACCTACACCGCCGCGGTGCGCATGCGCAGCGTCGCGCCGGCGCGCTACGCGGTCGACGGAACGCCGGCGGATTGCGTCATTCTCGGATGCGAGGCGGTCGCCGCGACGCGCCCCGTCGACCTGATCCTGTCCGGCGTCAACCACGGGCACAACCTCGGCGACGACACCGCGATCTCGGGCACCGTGGGCGCGGCCCTCGAAGGCGCGCAGCGGGGCGTTCCGAGCGTGGCGATGAGCCAGGGATACGGCGGCGACCTGGATCCGACCGATCCGGCCAACCCCTGGCGGCTCTCGCGCAGCTGCGGCGCCCGGGTCCTGCGCGGCGTGGCGGCGGCGATGCGTTCCGGCCTCGCCGACTGCGTCAGCGTCAACTTTCCGCCGGTGCTGCCGGGCGAGGAGCGGGGAATTCGGCTCGCCCGGCTCGCCCGCCGGGTCGGCCCCGGCATCGCGGCCCGGCGACTCGACGACGGAGCGGACGGAGAGAGGCGCTTCGACCTGCGCTACCGTCCGGCGCGGTCGCCGGCCTCCCCGGAAGAGGACCGGACCCTGTGCCGGGAAGGATGGATCACGGTCACTCCGATCCATGACGACCTGACCGCCCGCGCGCTCTTGTCGGACGAACTCGAACAGGCGATTCGCGCCCATGTCTGACCCCTCCGGCGCGCCGGCCGCGCCGGAGCCCGACCGGCGGCGCCTGCGCAACGCGTTCCTACCGCTCCTGCCCGTTCTCGCCCTCGCCGCCCTTGCCGCCTGCGAGCGCACCGCCGAGACGGGCGCGGCGCCCCGTTCCGAAACGGTCGCCGCCGCCCGGCCGGACCCTTCCTACGGCGGACCGGCCCGCCCGGTTCGCGGCCGCGAACGGCTGCACCGGGTCGAGTCCGGCGACAGCATGGACGCGATCGCCGGGCTCTACGGCATGGAAGCGGGAGACATCGAGCGGCTGAACGGACTGGTCGCGCCCTATTCGCTGTTCGTCGGCGAATTCCTCATCCTGCCGGAAGGTGGGGCATGGGGCACGGCTCCCGAAGCGGGCACCGTCGCGAGCCACCCGGTCGACAAGGTGGAAGCCCGACCGCTCGGGGACCTGAATTAGGCCGCCCGGATCGCCCGTCGCCGGCGAGCGAAGCGTGGGACGGTAGCGGGCGTCCGTCGTCTTCGCACCCCTTCTGCGCATCCGACGGTTCGCGCCGATATACTGGTGCGCGCACGCGGAGAAGGCCGGAGGCGTTTCGGTTTCGCCGAGCGAAGGGCGCGAGCGCCCGTTCGCCGACCGTCGGCCCCCTGCGAGCGCCCCCGTCCCGTCGCCTTGACGGCACGTCGTCCGTGCCGGCGCCGGGTCGACGCATTCCCGCGGACGGCGCGACGAGCGCCGCCCGCAGACGAGTCAATCAGGAGGAGACTATGCGCAAACTCTGGAGCACGGCCGCCGTCGCGATTCTGGCGATGGCCGCCGAGCACGCCGTGGCGGAGACCACCTGGAATCTCGCCACCGCCTACAAGGACGAGAACTTCCACACCCGGAACATCGCCATGTTCGCCCGGGACGTGGAGGAAATGACCGGCGGCGAGCTGCGGATCACGCTGCACAGCAACGCGTCGCTCCTGAAGATGCCGGAGATCAAGCGCGGCATCCAGACCGGCCAGGTCCAGGCCGGCGAGATCCTGCTCTCGGCCTACGGGTCCGAGGACCCGTTCTTCGAGGTCGACGGCATCCCGTTCCTCTCCCGCGGCCAGATGACCGCCTGGCAGGTGTACGAGCTGACGCTGCCCTTTATCGAGGCGAGGCTGGAGGAGCAGGGGCTGATGCCGCTCTTCGCGGTGCCCTGGCCCGGGCAGGGTCTCTACGCGCAGAAGCCAATCATGAGCACGAGCGACTTCGAAGGCGTCAATTTCCGCGCCTACAACGCCCTGACCGCGCGCTTCGCCGAGCTGATGGGCGCCGTCCCGACCACCGTGCAGTCGGCCGAAGTGCCGCAGGCGTTCGCCACCGGGGTCGTCAGCGCGATGATCACTTCCGCCGCGACCGGCAACGACACCAAGGCCTGGGATTTCGCCAGCCATTACTACGACGTCAACGCGATGAACAACAAGAACATGACGCTCGTGAACCGCGAGGCGTTCGACGCCCTCTCGCCGGAAGTGCAGGCCGCCGTGCTGCGGGCCGCGGCCAAGGCCGAGGCGCGCGGCTGGATCATGAGCAACAGCCTGCAGGCCGGGTTGACGGCGAATCTCGTCGCCAACGGCATGACGGTCGCGCCTCCGGGCGACGAGCTGCTGGAGCAGCTGAAAGCCATCGGCGCGCAAATGGTCGACGAATGGCTCGCCAAGGCCGGCGAACGCGGGCAGGCCTTTATCGATCGGTATAACGCCCTGTAGACGCCCCGGCCCATGCCGGCCCGATCGCCGAAGGCGGCTCCTGCACGCGCGCTCCGCGCGGCGCTGGACGCTCTCTATGCGTTCAGCGCCTACGCCGGGGCCGCCTTCGTTCTCGGGATCGGACTCCTGATCGCCTCCCAGGTGATCGGGCGCGAGTTCGGCCAGCAGGTGAAGGGCGCGGACGATCTCACCGCGTGGAGCGTCGTCGCGGCGGCGTTCCTGCCCCTCGCCTACACCTACCGCACGAACGGCCAGATTCGGGTGACCCTGGTGATCGAGCGCCTGACCGGCGCCCGCAGGCGGATTCTGGAGCGGATCGTGCTGGCGCTGGCCCTCTTTCTGGTCGGGTTCCTGTGCTATTCCGGATTCGACATGGCGTGGGACTCGTTCCGTTTCGACGACCACTCGAACGGACTGATCGTCATTCCCCTGTGGATCCCGCAGATCTCCATCGGCATCGGCACCCTGATCTTCCTGATCGCGCTGCTCGACGACCTCGCGGCGTCGCTCGCGGGACGCGAGCCCTCCTATCAGCGGGCGGCGGAGGCGGCGTCGGACGCCGACCCGGCCTCGCCGGGAGCCAACTGAATGCCCGCCGACGGTCGACTCACGTTGGCTCCCGCCCGTCGCCCGAGCGCCGGATCGCGACAATTCGTCCGCGGCCCCCGCTCTGCCTGACTCGACGGATCCGAGCCCTCCATGACTCCGGAGACCGCCCAGATCGCACTGACCCTGCTGCTGGTCATGTTCCTCTTTCTGGGTTCGGGACTGTGGATCGCGCTCTCGTTGCTCGGGGTCGGATTCGTCAGCCTCGCGTTCTTCAGCAGCGTGCCGGTGGAAAAGTCGATGGCGACTTCCATCTGGCAGACCAACGCGTCCTGGACCCTGGCGGCGCTTCCGCTGTTCATCTGGATGGGGGAGATCCTGTTTCGGGCGCGGCTCTCCGAAATCCTGTTCCGCGGCCTGGCGCCGTGGCTGGGCTGGATGCCCGGGCGGCTCCTGCACGTCAACGTGGCCGGATGCGGCATATTCGCCGCGGTCTGCGGCTCCTCCGCAGCGACCGCAGCCACCATCGGCCGCATGTCGCTGCCGGAATTGCGCGCCCGCGGATACGACGAACGCCTCGCCGTCGGGAGCCTGGCCGGCTCCGGCACCCTCGGTCTCCTCATCCCCCCGTCGATCATCATGATCGTCTACGGCGTGTCGGCCGACGTGTCCATCGTGCGGCTCTTCATGGCGGGCGTTCTTCCCGGGCTGATGGTGATGGCGCTGTTCATGGGCTACATCGCGGTTTCCGCGCTGATTCGCCGCGACGTCGCGCCGCATGTCGGGGACCGCTTCTCCTTCGTCGAACGGATCCGGCTCTCGAAGGGCCTGATCCCCGTGGCCGCCCTGATCGGCGCCGTGATCGGTTCGATCTACACCGGCATCGCGACCGCGACGGAGGCCGCGGCCGGCGGCGTGATCGGCGCGCTGGTCCTGTCGGCGGCGACGCGGTCGCTCACCTGGGAGACCTTTCTCGCCAGCCTGCTCGCCGCGACCCGGCTCTCCTGCATGATCTTCCTGATCCTCTCGGGCGCCGCGTTCCTGACCACCGGCCTCGCCTATGCGGGGATTCCGGCGGCGCTGGCCAGCTGGGTGGCGGACATGAACCTCCATCCGTACGCGCTGATGGCCGCCCTCTGCGTGCTATACGTGCTGCTCGGCTGCTTCATCGAGGGAATCTCGATGATCGTCCTGACGGCCACGGTCGTCATTCCCCTGGTCTCCCATGCCGGCTTCGACCTGCTGTGGTTCGGAATATTCATCATCATGGTGGTCGAGACCGCGCAAATTACCCCGCCGCTCGGGTTCAACCTGTTCGTGATCCAGGGGCTGACCGGCCAGAACATCTTCCGGATCGCGGGGGCCACCCTGCCGTTCTTCCTGTTGCTCCTCGTCGGCATCGTCCTGATCACCCTGTTTCCCGAGATCGCGACCTGGCTGCCGTCCACGCTGGACAAGTGACGGCGCGAACCGTGCCGTCCTGACATGCCTTCCTTCCGCGCGTCCCGCGAGCCGATCGAGGCCTGCACCCCTTCGGACCGGGATCGCCCGATCACGACCCTCGTCGACGCCTTCGCCCCGTCCGGGTCGGCCGAGCGCACGTCCGGGCGTTCCGGCACTCCCGCCTGCCGCCGCATCGCAGGCGAACCGGCGACGGGTCGCCTGACGGCGCGGTCCCGCGTTCGCCGGCAAACGCATGCGCGGCCCGTTCGGCCCCTTCCCGCGCGGCGCCGCGTCGGCGAAGACGAGACCGGTCGCTCTCGGAGGTTCGCAAATGCCGCATGAATCGGGCCGCATCGGCGTGGACATCGGCGGCACCTTCACCGACGTCGTGCTGGAGATCGGAGGACGGCGCCATTCGGGCAAGGTCCTGACCAGCACCGCCCGCCCGGCGGACGCCTGTCTCGAGGGAATCGACCGGGTCCTGCGGGAATCCGGCGCCCGGCCCGCCGACGTTTCGGTCGTCGTTCACGGCACCACGCTCGCCACCAACGCGATCATCGAGCGCAAGGGCGCGGTCGTCTCCATGATCGCCACGGCCGGATTCCGCGACACGATCGAGATCGGCACCGAGGGCCGGCCCGAGCAATACGACATCAACATTCTCAAGCCTGCGCCGCTGGTCCCGAGGCGCCGGCGCTTCGCCGTGCGCGAGCGTCTGAACCATGCCGGCGAGACCCTCGTCGCGCTCGAGGAGGAGGAACTCGAAGCGCTCCTGCCGAAGCTCGACGCCGCCGGCACCGAGGCCCTCGCCGTCGCCTTCGTCAACTCCTACGCCAATCCGGTCCACGAGCGGACGGTCCGGGACTTCTTCGCGGACCGGCGGCCCGACTGGCCCGTATCGCTCTCGGCCGAGGTCTCGCCAGAGTTCCGCGAATACGAGCGCTTCTCGACCGCATGCGCCAACGCGTACGTCCAGCCCCTGATGTCCCGCTACCTGGCCGAGTTCGAGCGCGACCTGAAGAGTCGGGGATTCGACTGCCCGCTTCGGCTGATGCTGTCCAGCGGCGGCCTGACCTCCGTCGCGACCGCGCTGCGGTTTCCGGTCCGTCTGGTGGAGTCCGGTCCGGCCGGCGGCGCGATCTTCGCCGGCGGCATCGCCCGCAAGCATCGGATCGAGCGCGCGATCTCCTTCGACATGGGCGGAACGACGGCCAAGATCTGCCTCCTCGACGGCGGAGAAGCGCAGACCAGCCGCCGGTTCGAGGTCGCGCGCGTGTACCGCTTCCGGAAGGACAGCGGCCTCCCGATCCGGGTGCCGGTGATCGACATGGTCGAAATCGGGGCCGGGGGCGGATCGATCGCGCGGGTCGACGAGACGATGCGGCTCACCGTCGGCCCGGACAGCGCCGGCGCCGACCCCGGCCCGGCCTGCTACGGACGCGGCAGCGAGGCGTTCACGGTGACGGACGCCAACCTCCTGCTCGGCCGCCTCGATCCGGATGCCTTCGCCGGAGGCGCGTTCCGGCTCGACCGTCCGGCCGCATCTGCGGCGGCGGCCGACTCCGTGTCCGGTCCGCTCGCCGTGCCGGAGGCGATCGCCGCGTTCGGCGTCACGGAGATGGTCTGCGAGACCATG
Source organism: Rhodobacterales bacterium (assembly GCA_965221505.1). Taxonomy (GTDB): domain Bacteria; phylum Pseudomonadota; class Alphaproteobacteria; order Rhodobacterales; family CAZPXZ01; genus CAZPXZ01. Next base: position 1,406,086 of record CBDCSI010000001.1, on the reverse strand, counting down.
GCGAGCTCGGCCCGGGTTCACGCGATCGAGAGCGGCAAGAACGCGAACGACCGGGCGCTGGTCGCCTTCGGCGGCGCCGCCCCGCTCCACGCCTGCCAGCTGGCGGACAAGCTCGGCATCGACCGGATCGTGGTGCCGTCCAACGCCGGCGTCGGCTCGGCGGTCGGCTTTCTTCGGGCGCCGATCTCCTACGAACTGGTGCGGACGGTGTACGAGCCGCTGGACCGGTTCGACGTCGAGCGCACCAACCGCATCTGCGGCGACATGGAGAACGAGGCGCGCCGGTACGTCGCCTCCGGCACGGCGCCCGGCGATCCGCTGACCGTCCGCCGCACGGCCCACATGCGCTACCGCGGCCAGGGACACGAGATCGCGGTGAGCGTCCCTGCGGAGCCGCTGGACGACTCTGCGCCCGAGACGCTGCAGCGGCTCTTCGACCGGGAATACCGCAAGGCTTTCGGCCGGAACGTCGGCGGCATCGCTCCGGGCGAGGTCGTCTCCTGGAGCGTCGAAGTGTCCGGCCCCGCCTACCCGGACTTGCCCGGAACGGTTCGGACGGCGGGCGAATCGCCGCGAGGGCGCAGGGTCGCCTTCGATTCCGCCGACCAGCGGGAGGTCGAATGCGCCGTCGTCCCCCGCGCCGACCTGAAGGCGGGCGAGACGGTCGCGGGTCCGGCGATCCTGGTCGAGGAGGAGACCTCGATCGTGGTGTCGTCGCGCTTCGTCGCGCGACGGATCGAGGGCGGCGACGTCGAACTGGTCCGCAAGGCGACCGAGTGAGAGAGGGACCGGCGATGCGGGGACTGGACACCATCCGAAAGCAGCTCATCTGGCAACGGCTGATCTCGGCCATCGAGGAGCAGGCGCAAACCGTCATCCGCACCGCGTTCAGCCAGTCCGTCCGCGAATGCGGAGACCTGTCGGCCGGCATCTTCAACCGGAAGGGCCAGATGGTGGCCCAGGCGGTCACGGGAACGCCCGGCCACGTCAACGCCATGGCCGTCTGCGTGGAGCATTTCGTCCGCAAGTTTCCGGTCGACACGATGCGGCCCGGCGACGTGTTCTGCACCAACGACCCGTGGCTGTCGGTCGGTCACTATCACGACGTGACCGTGGTGACCCCGGCGTTCTTCCGCGGCCGCCTCGTCGGCCTGCTGGCCAACACCTGCCACATCGTCGACATGGGCGGCCGCGGCCTCGGACCCGACGCGCGCCAGGTGTACGAGGAGGGCATCAACATCCCCATCCTGCATCTGGCCCGGGAGGGGCGTCTCAACGAGGACCTGATGGAGATCCTGCGGACGAATGTCCGCAACGCCTCCGACATGGAAGGCGACTTCTACGCGATGATGAATTGCAACGACGAGGGAGCGCGCCGCCTGGCGGGGATGCTGGAGGAGTTCGGCCTCGAGGACGTCGAGGAGATCGGCGACTATATCGTCGAGCAGTCGGCCGCCCGCGTCCGGGACGCGATCCGGGCCCTCCCGGACGGAACCTACGCCCACGAGACGGAACTCGACGGCTTCGAGGAACCCATCCGGATCCGGGCCGAGCTCGCGATCGAGGGCGACCGCATGTCGGTCGACTATCGCGGCTCCTCCCCCGCCAGCCCCTGGGGCGTCAACGTCGTGCGCAATTTCTGCCTCGCCTACACGGTCTTCGGCGTCAACTGCGTGGTCGCGCCCGACGTGCCCTGCAACGCCGGCTCGATCGGCGTCGTCGAAGTCTCCGCACCCGAAGGATGCATCCTGAACGCGCAGCGGCCGATGCCGGTCTCGGCGCGCCACGTGATCGGCCAGATGCTGCCCGACGTCGTCTTCGGATGCCTCGCGCAGGCGGTTCCCGACCGCGTTCCGGCCGAGGGCGCCGGCGCGATGTGGAATCCCATGATCCGGGGCGGACCCACCGCCGTGGATCCGGCCGAATTGGCGACCGCTCCGGTCGTCGGACCCGACTACGACGTGATTCTGTTCAACACGGGCGGAACCGGCGGGCGTCCGACCATGGACGGGCTGACGACGACGGCGTTTCCGAGCGGGGTCCGGACGCCGCCGGTGGAGACGATCGAGGCGGCGTTTCCGCTCGTGATCTGGCGCAAGGAATTCCGCGAGGGCTCCGGCGGGCCCGGGCGGTTTCGGGGCGGGCTCGGACAGGTTCTGGAACTCGGCGGCGCCGACGGCGCGCCCTTCTCCGTCGCCGCCATGTTCGACCGCACCTGGCGCGCGCCCGAGGGCCGCCACGGCGGCGGAGACGGGGCGGCCGGCGCGGTTTCCACCGCCGCGGGAATTCCCATGAAGAGCAAGGGGAGGCAGTTCGTCGGCTACGGCGACCGCCTGGTGCTCGAGCTTCCGGGCGGGGGCGGCTACGGACCGCCGCATGAGCGGGATCCGGAGCTGGTTCGCGAAGACGTGCTGGACGGGCTGATTACGGTCGAGTCCGCGCGGGAAGACTACGGAGTCGTCCTGTCCGTCGATCAAGTCGTGGACGAGGAGGCGACGCGCGCGCTGAGAAGTCGGTTGGCCGCACCGGTGCAAACGGTCCTCGAACCCGGACGATCCGAAATCGCGCCGACCCGATAGCCGTTCGGCTTTCGCCTCGCCGGCCGGACACCGCGCGTCGCGAACGGCGCTCCGGTATGCGGTATGGTGCCGTGGCGCAACGCCCGCGCAGGGGATGACGACGACCATGGCCGAAGGGAGACGATCCGATGCCCACAGTTCGGCGAATTGACGCGAGCCGGTGGGTCGTCCACACGGAGAGCCCGCTCGATACGACCGTGAGGGTGGAGGTGAATATGAGCCCTGAAACGGCAAGGAGGATCTCCGAACGGGAAACCCGGCGGATCGCCGCTCTCAATCCCGAACTCGACGACCTGGAACCGGAATCGGTCGGCTCCGCCGTGCTCCGGGCGCTCGAAGCGTTCGCCGCGGGCCGCAACCTGTAGTCCCTCACGCCTCGTCACGGCGAATGCCCGCAACGGACTCCGCCGCTCGCCGCAAAGGGTAGCCGCCTCAGGGCAGGGTCTGTCGCCATTCGCCGTATTGTGCGGAAATCTCGATCCGGGACCCGAACGCGGGGCGGTCCCGAAGGATTCGGACTCGGTACCTGCCGTCCGGGGTCTCTTCGAAGGCGGACACCAGATCCTTCGGCGTACACGCGGATTCGTGATTGCCGAGGAACCGGCGATCGCTCGTGAGGACGAAGTCGATTCCCGCATGCGCGCCGGCAGCCGCGACCTGCGCGTCTTCCAACGAAAGACGGTCGAATTCCAGTGCGGAATGGAGCGTTTTCTCGGTCAGGGGAAGGATACGCAGGAACCCCATGAGATCGCGCGCAATCTCCCGTTCGCGCCCTTTCCGACCGACTCCGGAATCCGCGCCGCGGGCGCTGACTACGTCGAAGGCGGATGCGCAAACGAACCCCTCGACCGCCTGCAAGCTGGCGAGGGTCAGGGCTCGCGCCGCCGGCAACGCGCTATCGCGCAACAGGAGGGCGTCCAGCAACACGCGAGCGTCGAACAGTACGCACGGTCTCTCGCCGCGCCTCAGCCGGGCGTGCAGGTCAGAGCGCACCCGAGCGCTGGAATTCGGGGCCGCCTGCGCCGACGCCGACGAATTCCCCTCATCCGCATCGTCGAAGGTCTCCGGGGCAAGAGCGCCGAACAGCCTCTCGACCACCGGAGAGATGTAGAACGGCATGGAGGCCAGCGTCGGCTCAAACGCCTCGGCCTGCGAATCGCTGTCGTCCCGCCCGCCGACGATGTCTGATATCGGGGAATTCTCGCGAAATCCCGGACCGTCGACCGGCCTGGCGACAGCCGTCGCGGGTGACTCGCGAGACGATTCGGTTCGGCGCTCGATCCCGCCGAGCCGATTCGCAACCTTCGCACTCGGATCGGAACCTGTCATGCTGTGCCGGTCGAACGATACCCGGGCGTTCGAGTCCGGCCCCTCCGGGGCCGATGCGGGATCCTCGTCCCCTTCCCGGAAGTTCTCCGGGGCAAGGGCGCCGCACAAGCGCTCGACGATCGGAGAAACGTAAAACGGCATCGACGCGACCCGCGCGATCGGGTCTGGCGGCGCATCGCCGCCGCCTTGTTTCATATCGGGCATGGGAGGTCTCCGTCGTCGCCGCTTCATTGTGGCACGGCAGTTCGCTCCGTGCAACGGAGTCCCGCCCACGGGAAGCGTCGACCCGGGCGCCCGTCGGGCCCGCGGGAGCCGGATTCGCCGAGCGCCGGAACAATTCCGGGGCGCCGCCACTCACCGGAGATGCGGCGAAGATTTCGGGTCAATCGCGAGGCGTTTGAGGTGCTCACGCTCGAACCTACCGGCCGGTTGGGACACGGGTCACGCGGACCGACGAAAATCAGCGCCGCGCAGTCTCGTCTCGCCAAGAGCGTCTCTCGTCGCATAATTCCAATCTGCGCTCATTTCCCGGAAGCTGAAGGAGCGCCCTCAACCGCAAGCAGGCAAGCGACGAGCGACTCCCTTGATTTACGCACAGATGGGCAAGCCACAATCTCGACAGGGTCATTAAATCTCGGCTCAGAGAGACAAGGCTTTCAACAACAAGACAACCGACCCCAGGGCCAGCGCCACCATAATCCACCAGATTATCCGTGAGCGAAGCGGAAAATCCTCACCGTATCTTAAGATTTCCACGACAATAACGAGCGCTACTAAACAGGCCACAAACACCTTCATTCGGCCGTCCTCCATTGGAGAAGCGGAATTCACTCTCTTCCGTCCCATGCGGGGCCGCGCCGTCACGGCGCCGCCCTGCGGGGCGGCAAAACGCCGGCGAGGGCCCTCAGAATCCCCGCTGGCCGGCGAGCCGGTCGTAGGCCGCGTTGATCGACTTCAGCCGCTCCGTCGCCTGGGCGACGAACTCCTCCGCCATACCCTGCGCGACGAGCCGATCCGGATGGTTTTCCCGGACCAGTTCCCGGTAGCGGCGCCTGATCTCGTCGTCGGACGCGTCCGGCCCGAGACCCAGTATGGCGAGATTGTCGGCTTCCGACGGCTCCCGCGCTCCGGCTCTGGCCCCGGCGAACTCGTGCCGCTTCCGCACCGTATCGAAGATCTGCGGCGGAAACCGGAAGATTCCCGCGACGTTGCGCAGGAACGCCTCCTCCGGCGGCTTGAGCGCGCCGTCGACCATCGCCACGGTGAACAGGATGTCGAGCACCTGCACCAGCACGGTCGGCCGCCACCGAAAGGTGGAAAAGAGCTGCTCCGCATACTCCTCGTAACCGTCCGGGGTCCGCTTCGCCTCGTTGTAGATTCTGGCGACGGACTCCTGGTCGATTTCGCCGGGCGGGAACACCGCACGCAGGACGCGAACCTCGTCCTTCCCCACAACCCCGTCGGCCTTCGCCAGCTTGGCCGCCAACGCGACGACCCCGACGGCGAAGACCACCTGATCGCTCGCCAGCGACGGCGACGCCGCTCCGCCCTCGATCCGACCGGCGCCGGAATCCCGGGCCCGCTGCACGCTCTTGTCCACCAGCTTGTGGCCGGCGAAGGCGCCGATCAGCGCACCCACCGGCCCGCCGATCATGAATCCGGCCACGCCGCCGACGATCTTGCCCAGGACGCCCACGTTCAGACGCTCCCGCCCCCGTCATGCGCGCTTCCGGCGAGATCGAGCGCGAACTGCCAAGCCACCCGGCCCGACACCGCTCCCCTCGCCTGCCGCCAGGCGATCGCGCGCCGGTTCAGGTCCTCGTCCCCGATGCCGATTCCGAATTCGTCCGCATAGCCCCGAACCATTTCGAGATAGCTGTCCTGGGTGCAGGAATGAAACCCGAGCCACAGGCCGAACCGGTCCGACAGCGAAACCTTCTCCTCGGTCGCCTCGCTCGGCGCGATGGCCGTCTGGCGCTCGTTCTCGATCATGTCGCGCGGCATCAGGTGCCGGCGATTGGAAGTGGCGGCGAACAGCACGTTCGGCGGGCGGCCGCGAACGCCGCCGTCCAGCACCGCCTTCAGCGACTTGTAGGCGCTGTCGGGAGACTCGAACGACAGGTCGTCGCAGAACAGCAGGAACCGGCGCTCCGGGCAGGCTTCGAGATCGGCGAGCAGGCGGTGCAGGGCGCCGATGTCGGTCCGGTCGATCTCCACCAGGAGCAGGCAATCCGACACCGTATCCCGAACCCGCTTGTGCGCCGCCTTGACGAGAGAGCTCTTCCCCATCCCCCGGGCGCCCCAGAGCAGCACGTTGTTGGCTGCGTGTCCGCCCGCGAATTGCCGCAAATTGGCCAGGAACGCGTCCCGCACCCGGTCGATCCCCTTCAGCAGGCGCAGGTCGATCCGGTTCACCTCGTATACCGGCTCGAACCGGTCCGGGTCCGTTCGCCAGACATAGGCCTCGGCCGCCCCGAAATCGGGCGCTCGCGACGGGCAGGGGGACAGCCGCTCCAGCGCGGCCGCAATGCGCTCCATCGCGTCCCGCGGGTCGCCGGAACCGCGTTCGGCTCCGCCTGCCTCAGCCACCGGCCGGCTGCTCCTCCGGATCGTCGGATTCCAGTTCCTCCTCCCAGCGCCGACGCTCCTCCTCCCGCTTCCGCTCCACCGCGCGGACCAGATGGATCGAGATCTCGTAGAGCAGGTAGATGGGTACGGCGAGACCGATCTGGCTGATGGGATCCGGCGGGGTGAGAAGCGCCGCGGCCGCCGCGATTCCGACGACGGCGTAGCGCCGCTTCCGGGCGAGTCCGGCGGAGGTCGCCAACCCGACCCGGCCGAGCAGGGTAAGCAACACCGGCAACTGGAAACAGATGCCGAAGGCCAGGATGAAGGTCATCACCAGGCTCAGATACTGGTCGACCTTGCCGAGGAACGCGATTCCGGTCGCGTCGTCCCCGCCCGGCACCTCGAAGTTCAGAAAGAAGTCGATCGCCAGCGGCATGACCAGGAAATACACCAGGCTCCCGCCGGCGACGAAAAGCAGCGGCGTGGCGACAAGGAACGGCAGAAACGCCCGCCGCTCCTTCCGGTACAGGCCGGGCGCCACGAACATCCACAATTGCGTGGCGATCACCGGAAAGGCGACGCAGACGCCGCCGAATACGGCGAGCCGCAGGTAGGTGAAGAACGCCTCGTGCAGCGCCGTGAATATCAGTTCCGCCTCTTGACCCCGGGCCTCCAGGGCCTGAACCAGCGGGAGGGTAAGCAAGCGGTAAATGTCTTCCGCCACGACGTAGCAGCCGACGATGGTGACCACGAGCGCGGCGATCGACCACATCAGCCGCTTGCGCAATTCGATGAGATGCTCGATCAGCGGCGCCTTGGTCGCGTCGATATCCTGCTGACTCATGGGCGTGAACCGCTCTCCCTTCGGCGCCGCCGCTCCCGGCGGGGCGCTCGACCGTTATGCGTTGGCGCCTTTGTCGCCGCCGGCAGGCGCGTCCGCGACTGCGGGCGCCGGCTCGCTCTGAGCGGCGGGCGCAGTCGGCGCAACCTCGCTCTCCACCGCCTGTTTCACCGTGTCCTTCGCCCAGCTTCCGGGGCTGGTGATGCTCTTCTGCGCTTCCGTCTTGATGGAACGGACGTCGTCGAGCATCTTCCGGGCGTCCGCGAGCTCTTCGAGGTCTGCCTCCCGCGCCACGTCTTCCATTCCGCGCTGGAAGTCTCGCGCCATCTTTCGGGCGCGATTGACCCATTGCCCGACCGTCCGCATCAGTCGCGGCAATTCCTTCGGACCGACGACGATGAGTGCCAGCACCCCGAGGATCAGGAGTTCCGACCAGCCGACGTCGAGCATGAACGGATGTCGTCAGCGACGCGAAGCGAAGCCGGGCGACCGCGACGCGGCGGTCAGCCCTGTTTCGGTTCGACGGATTCGCGCGCCGCCGCCGGAGCGGCTTCCGCGTTGATCGCGCCCGCCTCCACCTGCGGCGCGTCCGGAGGATCCTCGCGCATGCCCTTGCGGAAGCTCTTGATGCCCTTCGCCACGTCGCCCATGAGTTCGGAGATCTTCCCGCGCCCGAAGAGGAGCACGAGCAGAACCACGACGACCAGGATCTGCCAAATGCTAATTCCCATTTCCCAACCCCTAAATTCGTGCCGCAGCCGTGCGGTCCGCAGCGCTTGCCGACACTCGTCTGCGGGACATCATACCGAAAGCCGGCGCAGGCTGCTAAGCGTCGGAGGCGAAGACGAAACACCGGTCCCGACGCAACGAAATCCAGATCGGCGCGCCCTTCGGCGGAAGGAACGTGCCGGGCACCGTGGCGCGCAGGAGAGAGCCGTCGCGCTCGACCCGAACCTCCACCAGGCTCTCCGCACCGAGGAATCTCGCCCTCGACACCCGCCCCGCCGCCGGAATGCCGAGCTCGGGCGACGCGACCGGCGCGGGTGCGCCGTCGTCGAGTTTCAGGGCCAGGTTCTCCGGGCGAATCACGATCTCCACCCGGGTGCCGTCCGGGTTGCCGACCGAGAGGAACGGCCCGAAGGGCGTGTCCACCTGCTGCGACGCGACCGTCCCGGACACCACGTTCACCTCGGAGAAGAAGGCGGCGGCCAGCCGGTCGCGGGGGTGGTTGTAGATGTGGTACGGCTCTCCGGTCTGCACGATGCGCCCGTCCCGCATCAGCGCGATCCGGTCGCCCATGCGCAGGGCTTCGCTCGGCTCGTGGGTCACCAGAAGCACGGCGGTCCCCTCCTCCTTGAGCAGCGCCAGCGCCTCGTCCCGAATGCCGTCCCGAAGCCGCGTGTCCAACCCCGAAAACGGCTCGTCCATGAGCAGAACCCGGGGTCTCGGCGCGAGCGCCCTCGCCAGCGCGATCCGCTGCTGTTCTCCGCCGGACAGCTGGTGCGGGAATTTCTCCGCATGGCTGGCCAGTCCCATCCGGTCCAGGAATTGCCGCGCTTCGCCGCGCTGGCGGGCCCCGCGCCCCGCAAACCCGAAGGACACGTTCTCGATCGCGCTCAGATGGGGAAACAGCGCGCATTCCTGGAACATCAGGCCGATCGACCGTTGCTCAGGCGGAAGGTGAACCGACCCGTTCGATACCGGCCGACCGTCCACCACGACCGATCCGGCCTCCTGCCGCTCGACGCCCGCCGCAACCCGGAGCGTCGTCGTCTTGCCGCATCCCGAAGGGCCGAGGAGGCAAACGAGCTCGCCCATCGCCACCGACAGGTCGAGTCCGGCCACGGCTGCCTGGCCGTTGAACGAAAGACGGATGTCGTGGAGTTCAAGGCGCGCGTTCATGCTCCACCCCGGCGGGCCGGTTCCGAATAGGCAACCAATTTACTCGGATATAGCGCTTCCTGCCCCACGCTCAAGCGTGGCGCTGCCCGTCCCCTCCCGTCGCGTCGTCGCCCGCCTCGGCCAGTTCCACGATCCGGCCTCGCTGCAGCGACACGCGCCGGTCCAGCCGGCCGGCAAACGACGTATCGTGTGTTGCAGCAAGCATCGCCATCCCTTCCTCCGCAGCGAGTTCGAGAAGCATGGCGATCACCGAATCCGCCGTATCGGCGTCCAGGTTGCCGGTGGGTTCGTCCGCCAGCAGGATCAGCGGCCGGTTGCAGATCGCCCGGCACACCGCCACCCGCTGCTGTTCGCCCCCCGAAAGGTCCGCGGGCCGGTGTTCCGTTCTGCCGGCGAGACCCACCTTGCCCAGGAGGTCGCGCGCCCGCGCCGCCGCCGCCCGATATCCGGCGCCGGCGATCATGCCGGGCAGGAGCACGTTCTCGAGCGCGCTCAACTCCGGCAACAGATGATGGAACTGGTACACGAACCCGATCCGCTCCCGCCGGAGCGCGGTACGGGTCCGGTCGGACGCCCCGCTGCCGTCGGCGCCGCCGATGCGCACGGCGCCGCGATCCGCCGTATCCAGGAGTCCCGCGATCTGGAGAAGCGTCGTCTTGCCGGAGCCCGACGGCCCGACCAGCGCTACCTGCTCGCCGCCTCCGACCGCGAGGCTCGCCTCGCTCAGCACCTCCAGGCGCCGTTCGCCCTGGCGGTAGCCGCGGCAGATTCCCTCCAGCGCCAGCACCGGCTCACGCACGACGAAGCGCCTCCACCGGATCGGTCCGCGCCGCGCGCCAGGCGGGATACGCGGTCGCGAGCAGGGACAGCGACAGGCTCATGCCGGCGATGGCCGCAACGTCTTCCCAGAACAGCTCCGCCGGAAGCCGGCTGAGGTAGTAGACGTCCGGGCTGAACACCTCCGTTCCGGCGAGATACGACACGGCGTCCTGGAGCGCCTCGATATTCAGGCAGAACACGACGCCGAGGACGACCCCGAGCACGGTTCCGGCCACGCCGATGCTCGCGCCGCAGAGAAAGAACACCCGCATCACCGAGCCGCTGCCGGCGCCCATGGTCCGCAGGATCGCGATGCTCGACACCTTCTCCTTCACCAGCATGATCATGCCCGAGACGATGTTCAGCGCGGCGACGAGAACGATCAGCGTAAGGATGAGGAACATGACGTTGCGTTCGACAGCGAGCGCTTCGAGGAACGCCCCGTTCGACGACATCCACGTGTTGTACCGGACCGCCGGCTCCGCCGCGAGGATCCGGGCGCCGAGTTCCGGCGCCGCTTCGGGCCGGTCGAGCGTGACCTCGATCCGGTCCGGCCTTTCGACTCCGAAGAACCGCCGCGCCTCGTCGAGCGGCATGAACGCCAGCGTGCGGTCGAGATGCGACATCCCGATCTTGAACACGTAGACCACCGGGTAGCTGCGCACCCGGGGCAGGAGGCCGAGCGGCGTCCGGTCGCCCTCGGGCCAGAGCAGCGTCACCGAGTCGCCGACGCCGGCGCGCAGCCGGTCGGCCAGACCGTCGCCGAGCGCGATCCCCTCGCCGGCGGCGAAGTCGTCGATCGACCCCATGGAGAGCTCCGGCGCGGCGACGGCCGGCAGCCGCGCCAGCTCCTGCGCCGGAAGGCCGCGCACGAGGGCGCCTGCGCTCCGGTTGCCCAGCGAAGCCAGAACCTGCCGCTCCGTCAGGGGAACGGCGCGCCGGACCCCCTCGACACCCTCGATCCGCAGCGCGAGGCTGGCAGCGTCCTCGAACGTTCCGCCGTCCAGGAAGACCGCCACATGAGGGTTCACGCCCAGAATTCGCTCGACCAATTGCGCGCGAAACCCGTTCATCACCGACATCACGACGATCAGGGTGCCCACGCCGAGCGCGATGCCGACGAGCGAAAAAATCGCGATGACGGAGATGAACCCCTCGCGCCTGCCGGCCAGGAAGCGCCGGACCAGGAGCCTCTCGAACGCGCCGAACGGGCGCGCCGCTTCAGTCCGCGCCATTCCCGCCGCGAATCTGCGCAACGGCCGATTCGACCTCGACGGTCCGCTTCTCGCCCGTGCGGCGGCAGGCGATCTCGACCGTTCCGGAGGCGGCGTCGCGCGGCCCTACGGCGACCCGCCAAGGTAGGCCGATCAACTCCATGGCGGCGAATTTCTGTCCGGCCCGAACGTCGGAGTCGTCCAGCAGAACGTCGAGGCCGGCCGTCCGCGCCGTCTCGTAGAACCGGTTGCAGGCCGCGTCCACCGCCCCGTCGCCGGGCTTGAGATTCACGACGCCGGCGTCGAAGGGCGCCACCTGCGCGGGCCAGACGATTCCGCGCTCGTCATGGTTCGCCTCGATCATCGCACCGACCAGGCGCGACACGCCCACGCCGTAGGAACCCATCTGGTAGTAGACGTCCTTGCCTTCGGCGTTGCGGACCGTCGCACCCATCGGTTTGGAGTACTTGTCGCCGAAGTGGAACACGTGCCCCACCTCGATGCCGCGCCCGGACACCCGGTATTGCGGCTCCACTTCCGACTCGAACCGCACCGGGTCGTGAGTTTCGTCGGTGCGGGCGTAGCGCGACGTCCATGCCTCGAACGCCATGCGCAGGCTGGCCGGATCCTCGTATCGCACCGCGCCGCCGGCCACGTCGACGTCGAAGATCCGCCGGTCGAGGAACACCTCCGATTCGCCGGTGTCGGCGAGGACGAGGAACTCGTGCGTCAGGTCGCCGCCGATCGGCCCGGGGTCGGCCCGCATGGGCACGGCCGTCAGGCCGAGTCGGGCGAAGGTGCGCAGGTAGGACACGAACATCGTGTAGTACGAAATCTCGGCGCCGCTGCGGTCGAGATCGAAGGAATAGGCGTCCTTCATCAGAAACTCGCGCCCGCGCATGACGCCGAAACGGGGCCGGACCTCGTCGCGGAACTTCCACTGAATGTGATAGAGGATGCGCGGCAGTTCCCGGTAGGACGACACGGCGCTCTGGAAGATCTCGGTGATCATTTCCTCGTTGGTCGGGCCGTACAGCATGTCCCGACCGTGGCGGTCGCGAATCCGCAGCATTTCCTCGCCGTAGTCGTCGTAGCGGCCGGACTGACGCCACAGATCCGCCGGCTGGACGGTCGGCATCAGAACCGGAATTGCGCCCGCCCGCTGCTGTTCCTCGTCGACGATCCGCTCGATCTTGCGAAGGACCCGGAGTCCGAGCGGCAACCAGGAATAGATGCCGGCGGCCGCCTGGCGAACCATGCCGGCACGCAGCATCAGCCGGTGCGATACGATCGCCGCCTCGGCCGGGGTCTCCCGAAGAATCGGCATGAAAAACTGCGAAACGCGCATGGCTCGCTCACCCCCGAACTGTTCCCGCCGCCCGACGCCGGCCGGCATCGCCTGGCCCCGCGACCGCCCCTCCGGCCGTCGGCGGGCACCCGGCGCGGCGCACAACCATACCCTCGCCGAGGCTCGCATGCGCGGGCGGCATGCTGCCACGCCCGCGCCGTTCGCGCATTGCGGGGCCGCGTCGAGTCTACCCGCAAACCTGCCGGATAAGTGTCGATCCAGGCGCTCCGATACGCCTCGCAACCGGCGGTCGTCGCGCTTCGACCGGGTTCCGCGTCATCGTGCGCCGGGATCGGCTATCTCGGGCGTATGCCCCTCGCAGAGTCCCCGAACGCGGCAAGGAAAAGATCGGAATTCCCGGGCGTGACGGCACGATGTCCGGGGATGCTCGTAGGCGAGAATCAGGCAGCATGACGACAGGTGATGGGTGAGGGTATCATTGTACAATGTGGCACGGACGATCCGAGAGTCTTCTTGGCACCATGACCGACGTCGGTCCCGGAGGGCAGAGCAATGGCTTACGATAGCCGAAGAGTCGGCGACGAAGTCATCCGACTTGCACAAAAGGCCAACGAGCAGATTTCGATCATGTCGGTACTGAAATTGGTCTACATCTCGCACGGGTGGACGCTAGCGCTGCTGAACCGGCCGCTGATTCGCGACCGGATCGAAGCCTGGACGTACGGCCCCGTGATTCCGAATCTCTATTTTGCTTTCCGCAAGCAAGACCGGTTCAACCTGTTTCCGCTTGGCGTTTCGAAGGAACCTCTGGACGCACAATGCGAGAGTATCGTCCGGCAGGTCTACGAGATCTACGGAGGCCTGCACCCCATGCGCCTTTCCGAACTGACGCACGGTACAGATACGCCATGGCATTTTGTCCGGCAGGCAAAGGGTACTCTCATTCCGGACGGGCTAATCCGACAGCACTACCAGAAGATTCTCCGCGAAGGCGCGACTGAATCCGAGGAGGAACGGTAGGTGAACGAGGCAGAGACACCAAACGTTCCGCAGTCCGAGGTCCAACGCAAGGTCCCCCGGGGAATCCAAAGAGGTTGCTTTGGAGTCCGACGTCCTGGAAAGGGACGGTCCTTACCGCGCCACGCATCTCCGGCGCCCAGTCGACAGGCCACCGAAGGAACCCAATATCTAATCGCCCTTCACCGAAAGAAGGAATACCGTTCCCTGCGCCAAGTACTGTCGACCTTCAGGCAGAGGCACGGAACGCCGAGATGGCGAGTCGACCGGCTGGACCGCACGATCGAATCGGGCACTGGGCAAGACGCATCTCGACTCTCAGCTGGGGGCTCACCCCTCATCGGTTGATTTCGGAGCGAACCGCGCGTTCAAGCCGGTCCGACCGACTCGCGCATGATCAGGTCCACGTCCCAGACCTCACCCTTGTTCGCCGAAGCGCCGCGATGGATGCGATCGATCAACCGGGACGCGAGCCGCCGGCCTGCCGTCCGAATGGACGACGTGGTGCAGCACAGGGGCACGTGGAAGTTCTCCGGCTTCAGGAACGGCAATACGTCGTCATGCGAAATCACCGCAATGTCGCGTCCGATTCGCAATCCGGAGCCCCGCAGCGCCCGCTCGGCGCCGAGCGCGATCACCACGGACGAACACAGGATTGCCGTAGGCGGATCGTCGGCGAGCAGCTCGGACGTCGCCTCGTGCCCGAAGGTCTCGCTCATGGGACGCGTTCGCTTCAGGAGGCCGGCGGGATCCGCGTCGAACTCGCGAAACGCCTCGTTAACCCCGCAGGCCCGGTCGCGGGCGAACGTCAGGCGCTCCGGTCCGTTCAGGAATCCGATCCGCCGATGGCCGAGCCGGAGCAAGAGCCGCGCGGCCGCGCGAAACGCGCCACGGTTGTCGATGTCCACGAACGGGTGCGGGGCTCCGTCCGTGTCGGTGCGTCCGTGCAGGATGAACGGCAAGCCGATCGCCTCGCATAGCCGGACCCTTTCGTCCCGCAACGCCGGGCTCATGACGATGACGCCGTCGACCTGCCGCGAGGCGGCCAGCGTACGATACGCCTCCAGTTCCCCCTCCCGCGTCGTCGGCGTGACCTGAATGGCGAACCCCCGATCCCGCGCCGACTCGCCGATTCCCGACAGCACTTCCGAGAGAACCGGGTCGAAATGGGCCACCGGTTCCGCTACCCAGACGAACCCGATCGCCCCGGCCCGTCCGGTGGCCAGACGCCGCGCGGCCGTGTTCGGTCGGTAGTCGGCCGCCCTCGCCGCGGCAACCACACGAGCCCGGGTGAGCTCGCTGACTCCCGGGTGACCGTTCAGCGCCCGGCTGACGGTGGTCTGCGAAAGGCCAAGCTGCGAAGCGAGCGCCTTCAGGCTGACGGACGGACGCGCGAGCCGTTCGTTCACCGCATGAACCCGTCGGGAGGAACGCTTGCGAATCGGTGACTCTGTAGCATGGGTCGAACACAGTTGAATTGCCGGATGTTCGGATCATATCCAAAGCGATTTGGTACCGCAATCGTCTCGCCGCAGACTGGCGTCTCTCGGAATTCGGAGCGATCTACTAGTACTAAGTGTTTGTCATTATTCACACAATGCCGGCAACGGGAGTCAGGCAATTCTTGCGTCAAATCCGCACTTGACATAGCGACCATGGTGCGATAGCGTGTGGCTGTACGCAAGCGCTTTGGATACTCGAACCAACGCGAGACGCCGAAGTCGCTCCTACGTCCACTGGGAGAACTGCCATGAACCTACGCCGCACCCTGTTTGCATCCGCATTCGCCCTCGCCGCCGTGCCCCTGGCGGCGCCCGCAGCCGAATTGTCGATCGTGTCCGGCTCCGTCGGGCGGGACATCGAGATGCTTCGCGCCAATCTCGACCGGTTCGAGGCCGAGACCGGCCACACGGTTTCCATCGTCGAGATGCCGTCCTCGACCACCGACCAGTTCGGCCAGTACCGTCTGTGGTTGTCCGCACAGAACGCGGACATCGACGTCTATCGCACGGACGTGATCTGGGCTCCGCAACTGGCCAATCATCTCCTCGACCTCTCCGAAGCCGCCGCCGACGTCGCCGGGGACCACTTTCCCTCCATCATCGAGTCGCAGACGGTGAACGGGCGCCTCGTCGCCATTCCGATGTTCACCGACGCGCCGGCCCTCTACTACCGGACGGACCTGCTGGAGAAATACGGCGCCGAGCCGCCGACGACATGGTCCGAACTGGCCGAAACGGCCGCCGCCGTTCAGGAAGGCGAGCGGGCCGCCGGCAACAGCGGATTTCACGGTTTCGTGTTTCAGGGCGCGGCCTACGAAGGGCTGACCTGCGACGCCCTCGAATGGGTCAAGTCCCACGGGGGCGGTCAGATCGTCGAGCCCGACGGCTCGATTTCGATCAACAATCCGCAGGCGGTCGAGGCGCTGAACGTCGCCAGGAGCTGGATCGGCAGTATCGCCCCGGAGGGCGTCCTCGGTTACAAGGAAGAGGATTCCCGCGGCGTCTGGCAGACCGGTAACGCCGCCTTCATGCGCAACTGGCCGTACGCCTACTCGCTCGGCAACGGCGAGGACAGCGCGGTCAAGGACAAGTTCGGCGTGGTTCCCCTCCCCTCCGGCGGAGCCGGGTCCGCGGCGACTCTCGGGGGATGGAACCTCGCGGTCTCGAAGTACTCCCGCAACCCGGAAGCGGCGATCGAATTGGCCCTGTTCCTCGGATCCGCCGAAGTACAGAAGATCCGGGCGACGGAACTGTCTCGCCTGCCGACCATCGTCAGCCTGTACGACGATCCCGACGTACAGAGCATGCAGCCCATCATCCCGAAGTGGAAGGACATCTTCCTGAACGCGGTTCCCCGTCCGTCCGCCCCGACCAAGAAGGACTACAACGAGGTGTCCAAGGAATTCTGGACCGCAGTGCACGATACGCTGTCCGGGAACGGCTCGGCAGAGGAAAATCTGACCAAGCTGGAGCGCCGCCTCATGCGGTTGCGCGGAAGCGGCTGGTAAGACCGGCCCGGTTGCGCAGTTCAGGCAGGAAGCCGTCCCGATGCCGGAACGCGATTCCTCTGCGCAACTGACCAACCTGCAGCGCGCGCGGCTTCGCGCCGCCGCGCTGTTTCTCCTGCCGATGGTCCTGGTCCTGGCCGGGACCGCCGGCTACCCCTTGCTGAAGACCATCTGGTTCGGCCTCACCGACGCGTCGCTCGACGATCTGGCGTCGGCGCGCTTCGTCGGGTTGCGAAACTACCTCGAATATTTCGACTACGGCAACGGCGAAGGCGAGTGGTTCGGGCTTCTGGTCGACCCGGAATGGTGGGGCGCAGTCTGGAACACGGTGTATTTCTCAGCCGTCTCCGTGTTCTTCGAGACCATTCTCGGCACCGTCGTCGCCCTCGTCCTGCACACGAGGTTCAAGGGGCGCGGACTGGTGCGCGCAGCCGTGCTGATTCCCTGGGCGATCCCGACCATCGTGTCCGCGAAGATGTGGGCATGGATGATGCACGACCAGTTCGGCATCCTGAACGACGTCTTTCTGACGCTGGGACTGATCTCCGAACCGGTCGCCTGGACCGCCTCCGCGGACACCGCGATGCTGGCGGTCCTGATCGTCGACATCTGGAAGACGACGCCGTTCATGGCGCTTCTGATCCTCGCCGCGCTGCAAATGGTGCCCGACGACATCTACGAGGCCGCCCGGATCGACGGGGTCAATCCGGTCAAGGTCTTCTTCCGGGTGACCCTGCCGCTGATCCGTCCCGCGCTCATGGTCGCGGTCATCTTCCGCACGCTGGACGCGCTCCGGGTGTTCGACCTGATCTACGTGCTGACACCGAACAACTCCCAGACGCGTTCCATGAGCGTTTTCGCGCAGGAAAACCTCTTCCAGTTCGACAAATTCGCACAGGGGTCCGCCGCTTCGACGCTCCTGTTCCTCGTCATCGCCGCCATCACGCTGCTCTACATCTGGCTGGGCCGCGTCCGGTTCGACGGAGGCCGGTGAGATGGTCCTGCTTCGCAAGGCCGGGTTCTGGCTGCTTGTGGCGATCATTATCCTCACCGCGACCTTCCCGCTGTACTACGCCATCATCACCAGTTTCAAGTCCGGCACGGCGATCTTCGAGGTCGACTACCTGCCGCGCGCCGTGAGCATCGCGAACTACGCGCACGTCCTCTCCGAGGGCGCGTTCCCGCGCAACCTGCTCAATTCGGTCATCGTCTCGACGGTCGTGGTCTGCATCTCGCTGCTTCTCGCCGTGACGGCCGCATACGCGCTCGCGCGCATCCGGTTTCGCGGTCGCGGCCTGTTGCTGATCACGATTCTCTCCGTGTCGATGTTCCCGCAAGTAGCGGTTCTCGCCGGCCTGTTCGAGATGATCCGGGCGTTCGGCCTCTACAACACGCTGGCTTCGCTGGTGATTTCCTACATGATCTTCACGCTGCCGTTCACCGTGTGGGTGCTCACCACGTTCATGCGCGATCTGCCCGTCGAGCTGGAAGAAGCCGCGATCGTCGACGGCGCGCCGCCCTGGGTCATCGTGTTCAAGGTGTTCCTGCCGCTTCTGAAGCCCGCGCTCGCCGCCACCGGCCTCCTCGCCTTCATCGCCGCCTGGAACGAGTTCCTCTTCGCGCTCACCTTCGTCGTCAACAACGAAATGCGAACCGTTCCGGTAGCCATCGCCCTGCTGTCCGGCGCCACCGCGCACGAGACCCCCTGGGGCGGCATCATGGCGGCTTCGGTCATCGTCACGGTGCCGCTGATCGTCCTCGTGCTGGTGTTCCAGCGTCGGATCGTGTCCGGGTTGACCGCCGGCGGCGTAAAGGGCTGAGACCCGGCCACGAAACCGAAGGGAGATTCGCATGGCAAGCCTGAAATTGACGGACGTCTGCAAGTCCTTCGGCGGTACCGAAGTCCTGCACGACATCAACCTGGAAATCCGGGACGGCGAGTTCGTCGTGTTCGTCGGGCCCTCCGGCTGCGGAAAGTCGACGCTGCTGCGCACCATCGCCGGCCTCGAGGACATCACCACCGGAACGCTGGAATTCGACGGCCGCACCGTCAACGCCCACTCGCCGTCAGAGCGCGGCATCGCCATGGTCTTCCAGTCCTATGCGCTGTATCCGCACATGACGGTCTACCAGAACATGGCCTTCGGCCTGAAGCTCGCCCGCGGCCAGCCGAAAGAGGAAATCGACCGGCGGGTACGGGAAGCCGCCGCGATCCTGCAGCTGGACGCGCTGCTCGAACGGCTGCCCCGGCAACTGTCCGGCGGCCAGCGCCAGCGCGTGGCGATCGGACGCGCCATCGTCCGCGACCCGTCGGTGTTCCTGTTCGACGAGCCGCTCTCCAATCTCGACGCCGCGCTCCGCGTCCAGACCCGCGTCGAGATCGCCCGGCTTCACGAACGGATGGCCGGAACCACCATGATCTACGTCACCCACGACCAGGTCGAGGCGATGACTCTCGCCGACCGGATCGTGGTCCTGCGCGACGGCTACGTGGAGCAGGTGGGCCCTCCCATGGAATTGTACCACCGTCCCGCAAACGTCTTCGTGGCCCGATTCCTCGGCTCCCCCTCGATGAACATCCTTCCCGCCACCGCGGAGTCCGGTCCCGACCTCGTCGAAGTCCGCATCCGGGGCGGCGCCGCTCCCGCACGGCTCCGCCCGGCACGGTCCCGCCCGGAAAGCGGGCAGGTTCAGGTCGGCGTCCGCCCGGAGGATCTCGAACTCGCCCAACCGTCGGACGCGCTGTTCGCCGGTCGCGTGGCCCATGTGGAAAGCCTCGGCGAAATGCAACTCGCCCACGTCGAACTTCCCGATCTGGACGAACTCCTCATCGCCAAGCTCGATCCCAGGGCGGCGGTGTCGCGCGGCGCGGACATCTCTCTCGCTCCGCGTCCGGATTCCCTGAAACTGTTCGAGTCAGGCGGCAGTTCCATCGCCGTCGCCGCCGCGTCATGAAGCCCGACGGCCGAATTGCTCCCGGTCGCGATCCCCGCCCGCGGACGGCCGCCGCCGTTTCGACGTCCGCCGGCGCCCCGGTGTCCCGCGCGCGAGCCGTGTCGCCGGAGACATGAAGCGCGGACTCTCCGAACCCGTTCCCGCGTCCGGAGAACCGCCGTCCCGGCGAGCGATTCGATCCCGCCGCCGACGCCCCGCCGCCGACGAGAACGCTGCCCACCCGTCGCACGCGCGAGCCTGACCGCGAAACCCGGACCGGACCGACGCTCCGGACCGGACGCGCGGGAGGCAGCCATTCCCCGGATCCGGCGCGACCCCCACCGCCGGATCCGGGGTCCTCACCGCATAATGCCGCGAAACCGTTCGCGCTCGCCCGATCCCCGGTGCGTCAGCGCGCGTAGACAGGAAAGGACCGCCGGATGACGAAGATCGTCCTGATTGGCGCCGGAAGCGCACAGTTCGGATGCGGAACGCTGGGAGACGTCTTCACCAGCGACCTCCTGGCCGACGCCGAGATCGCTCTCCACGACATCGACGCGGGCGCCGTGAAACGGACGCATGCGCTGGCCGCCGAGTTCGTCGAGGCGCACGGACTCGGCCATCGCGTCACCTGCGGAACCGACCTGCCGTCCGCGCTGCAGGGTGCGGACTTCGTGATCCTCTCGATCGAGGTCGGCGACCGGTTCAGGCTCTGGAAGCAGGATTGGCGGATTCCGCAGCAATACGGAATTCCGCAGATCTACGGCGAGAACGGCGGACCGGGCGGCCTGTTTCACGCGCTTCGCATCATCCCGCCGATTCTCGAAATCTGCCGGACGGTCCTGGATACGGCGCCCGAGGCGACGGTATTCAACTTCTCGAACCCCATGAGCCGCATCTGCACGACCGTGCACCGGCGCTACCCGGAGCTTCGCTTCGTCGGACTGTGCCACGAGATCGCCTCGCTCGAGCGCCACTTGCCGCCGATGCTGGAATGCGACCGCGCGGACCTCTCTTTCCGCGCCGGCGGACTCAACCACTTCTCGGTACTCGCCGAGGTCTCGGTGCGGGGACGGGACGCGTATCCGGAGGTGCTGGCCCGCGCCCCGGGATACTTCGCCTCCCTCCCCGGCTACTCCGAGTTTCTGGCGCATCTGCGGGAGAACGGCGAAGCGACGGAAACCGAAGGCTTCTTCGCCAGGCCGGACATTCCGGCAGGGAAGGTGCGACCGTGGTCCGACCGCCGGCTGTTCGCGACGGTGCTGGAGCGCTTCGGGCGACTACCGATCACCTCGGACAGCCATTTCGGCGAATACCTGCCCTGGGCCCACCAGGTCGCGGACCACCGCGGGATTCTGGACTTCTTCGAGTACTACGAGACTCATCTCGCAAACCGCGAGCCGGCGATCGCGCGCGAGCGCAGCGAACGCGTCGTGCCGATCATGGAAGGGATGCTGCTCGACAGCGGCTACGAGGAATCCGCCGTCAACGTTCCCAATCGTCGCGGCGCCGTCCGCCAGTTGCCGGAATGGATCGCGGTCGAGGTTCCGGCGCGAATCCGCGCCGCCGGTCCCGACCCCGTCCCTGTCGCGTTGCCCGCGGGGATCGCGGGCCTGTTGACCAACCAGATCGGCATCCACGACCTCACCGCCGAGGCCGTGCTCCGCAAGTCCCGCGATCTCGTCGTCCAGGCGCTGCTCGTCGATCCGGTCACGCCCGTGGCGGAGCGGGCGCCGGAGCTGGTCGACCACATGATCGCGGAACAGGCTCCCTGGCTCGACTATCTGACGTAGCCCGGTCGAGCCGGGCCTGCGGCGCGCTCAGGAGATCGGCGGGAGGTCGCCTTTCGACTGGCTCTCCTCGAACTCCCGGCGGAAGTCCTCCAGCCGCCGCTCCTCGATCGCGTCCCGCATGCCGGCCATCAGGCTCTGGTAGTAGTGCAGGTTGTGCAATGTCAGGAGAACGGACGAGCCGATTTCGCCGGTGCGCGCGAGATGGTGCAGAAAGGCGCGCGACGCGGTGCGGCAGCACGGGCATCCGCATTCCGGATCCAGAGGGCGCGGGTCCGCCGCGTGGCGCGCGTTGCGAAGGTTTACCGCGCCGCGTCGGGTCCACGCCTGGGCGTTGCGGCCGGACCGGCTCGGCAGCACGCAGTCGAACAGGTCCACCCCGCGCAAGACGCCGCCCACGATGTCGGAGGGCTTGCCGACGCCCATGAGATACCGGGGCCGGTCGTCCGGGAACTGCGGCACGGTCTCGCCGAGGACGCGGAACCGCGCCTCCTGGGTCTCGCCCACGGCGAGACCCCCGATCGCGTAACCGTCGAACCCGACCTCGACCAGACCCCGAACGGATTCCGCCCGAAGGTCGGTCTCGACGCCGCCCTGCTGGATACCGAAGAGAGCCCGGCCGGGGCCGCCACGAAACGCGTCCCGGCATCGCTCGGCCCAGCGAAGCGAGCGACGCATGGCCGCTTCGGTTGCGGCCCGGGGCGCCGGCAATCCGATGCACTCGTCGAACGCCATGGCGATGTCGCTGCCGAGAAGGTCCTGGACCTCCATGGAGCGCTCCGGCGTGAGTTCGATCTTCCGTCCGTCGACGTGGCTGCGAAACGCCGCCCCGCGCTCGCTCACACGTCTCGTGGCGGCGAGCGAAAACACCTGGAAGCCGCCCGAATCCGTCAGAACGGTCCGGTCCCAGCCGCAGAAGCGGTGCAATCCGCCGAGCTCGGCCACCCGCTCGGCGCCGGGGCGCAGCATCAGGTGGTAGGCGTTCGCCAGCATGATCTCGGCGCCGGACTCGCGGAGCTGGCCGGGGAGCACGGCCTTGACGGTCCCCAGCGTTCCGACGGGCATGAAGGCCGGGGTCTCGGCGGTGCCGTGGGCGCTCGCGAGGCGCCCGCGGCGGGCGGCCCGGTCCCGCGCCGTCACCGCGAAGCGGAATTCGCCCCCCTCGCCGGGCGAACGCTCGGGCAGTCCGGTCGTCATCGCGCCGGACGGGATCCCCGCGATCCGGGCGCCGCCGCCCTGCGCGAATTGCCGGGACGCGGTTTCCGCGCTCTAATCCGCACGCGACCCGCGCAAGGGAAACGAACCGGAGAGGAGGAACGGGACCGTTGACTACACGATACCTGAAGCAGGCCTACGAACTCCAGGACTCGGATGCGACAAAGACGTTCTATCGCGACTGGGCCGCCAGTTACGACGACGAGGTAACCGGCGAAGGATACATCACCCCGGCCCGATGCGCGGAAGCGCTGGCCCGGCATGCCAACGATCCCTCTCAACCCGTGCTCGATCTCGGCTGCGGCACCGGCCTCTCGGGCGTGGCGCTTCGCGAAGCCGGATTCCGCGTCGTCGACGGCGCCGATTTCTCCGAGGAGATGATCGAGATCGCCCGCTCGCGGAACGTCTACCGCCGAACCTTCCGGCACGACCTCTCGCAACCCATTCCGCTTCCGCCCGGAAGCGTGTCGAACGCGGTCGCCGTCGGCGTCATGAGCCCGTCTCACGCGCCGCCGGAAGCCATCGACAACGCCATGGAGGCGCTGGCGGCGGGCGGCGTGCTGGTGTTTTCGCTGAACGATCACGCGCAATCCGAACCCGCCTTCGAGGGCCGCGTCCACGCCTGGGTCGACTCCTGCTCCGCCGATCTCCTGTGCAGGGAGAACGGACCGCACCTGCCCGGCATCGGGATGGAGGCCATCGTCTACGCGCTTCGCAAACGCGCCTGATCCGGTCGGCGTACGGCGTTCAGGAGGCGGTAGTTGTAGCTGTCGAGGAGCGCCTGAAACGAGGCGTCGACGATATTCGCCGATACGCCCACGGTGGTCCACGTATTCCCCCGGTCGTCGGCGGAGTCGATGGAGACGCGCGTGACCGCCTCCGTCCCCGTATTCAGGATCCGGACCCTGAAGTCCACCAGGCGCATCCCGGTCATGTATCGCTGATACCGGCCGAGATCCTTGCGCAGCGCCCGCGCCAGCGCGTTGATCGGCCCCCGGTCCGCGGCGCTGACCGGGTCGACGCTCTCCGAAGCCGAAATCCGCCGTTCGCCGTCGACCCTGGCCACGACGACGGCCTCGGACGCGGTCTCCTCCCGTCCGTCGGCGCCCCGCCTGCGCTCGACCGAGACCCGGTAGCGCTCGACGTCGAAATAATGCTCGCCGACGCCCAGATACTCCCGCACGCGCAAGACCAGGCTGGCTTCGGCCGCCTCGAACGCGTAGCCGTCGTCCTCCAGCGACTTGACGTGGTTCAGAAGCGAACCCAGGCGAGGATCGTCGGAAGCCACCTCGATCCCCGCGCGTTCGAGCAGGGCGCGCAGGTTCGCCCGCCCCGCCTGGCGGGAGACCGGCAGGCGGCGGACGTTGCCGACCGAATCCGGCTCGATGTGTTCGTAGGTGTCGGGGTTGCGGACGATGGCCGAAACGTGAAGACCCGCCTTGTGGGCGAAGGCGGAAGACCCGACATACGGCGCCCGCCGGTTCGGCAGTTCGTTCAGGATTTCGTCGATCAGCCTCGATACCCGGGTCAGGCTGCGAATGTCGTCCGCGCTCACGCGGGTGCGGTAGCCGCTTCGATACGGCTCCTTCAGCACCAGCGCCGGAAGAATCGACATCAGGTTGGCGTTGCCGCAGCGCTCCCCGATCCCGTTCACGGTTCCCTGGACCTGCCGCGCGCCGGCGTCCACCGCGGCCAGCGTCGCCGCGACGGCGGCTTCCGCGTCGTTGTGCGCGTGAATGCCGATCTTGTCGTTCGGCGCGACCGCGCAGATCTCCTCGACGATCCGGCCGACCCGTGCCGGAAGCGTCCCGCCGTTGGTGTCGCAGAGCACCGCCCAGCGCGCCCCCGCCTCGAGAGCGGTCTGCACGCAACGCGTCGCGTAGGCGGGGTCCGCCGCGTATCCGTCGAAGAAGTGCTCCGCGTCGAACAGCGCCTCCCGCCCCTGGGCCACCACATGGGCGACCGAAGCCCGGATGGCCGCGAGATTGTCGTCCAGTCCGATGCCGAGCGCGGTCCGAACGTGATAGACGTGCGCCTTTCCCACCAGGCAGACCGCGGCGGTCCCCGCGTTCAACACGGCCGCCAGCGTCTCGTCGTTCTCCGCCGAGCGCCCGGCGCGATGCGTCATGCCGAACGCCGCGATTCGGGCGCGCTTCGTCGCCGGAGGAGACTCGAAGAACGCGGAGTCGGTGGGATTCGCGCCGGGCCACCCTCCCTCCACGTAGTCCACGCCCAGCGAGTCGAGCGCTTCGGCGATTCGCACCTTTTGCTCGGCGCTGAAGTCCACCCCCAGACCCTGCTGGCCGTCCCGCAGGGTCGTATCGTAGATCCAGATTCTCTCCCGCTCCGACATCACGCCGACTCCTGCGTCAACTCCGGCGGAAGCGAACCGCGAAAGGCGCGCGTCAGCCGCCATTCGGAACCCTCCTTGCCGTCCACGATCTCGACCCCGGCCGACTGGACCCGGTCCCGGATCCGGTCCGCCCGCGCGTAGTCCTTCTCGGCCCGCGCGCGCGCTCGCTCCAGGAGCAGCGCGTCGAGACGGGCCGCAACCCCGGCCGATACCGCCCCGGGGCGGGCCCATGCGCCCAGTTCGTCGGACAGCAGACCGAGGAGCGCCGCGCCGGCGCGAAGCCCGCCCCGGTCTCCCTCCCTAGCCAGTCGATGCAGCGCGGCGATGGCCAGCGGCGTGTTGAGATCGTCCGCCAGCGCCGCGAGCACCGCGTCCGGCGGGGCGCCGTCGGGCGCGGCGTCCCCCGCCACGCTCCACCAGTGCTCCAGGACGGATTCCGCCTCCCTCACGCTGCGGGCGGTCCAGTCCAGCGGCTGCCGGTACTGCGTGGAGAGGAGCGCCATGCGAACCGCTTCGCCGGGATGGCGTTCCAGCAGTCGCTCCACCGTGACGAAGTTGCCCAGCGACTTCGCCATCTTCCGTCCCTCGGCCAGAAGGAAGCCGTTATGGAGCCAGTAGCGGGCGAAACGCGCGTCCGGCCGGGCCGCGCGCGACTGGGCGCACTCGTTCTCGTGATGCGGAAATTCGAGGTCGACGCCGCCGCCGTGGACGTCGAACTCCGGGCCGAGCAATTCCGTCGCCATGGCGGAGCACTCGATATGCCAGCCCGGCCGGCCGCGCCCCCACGGGCTCGGCCATCCGGGCTGATCCTCGGGAGCCGGTTTCCACAGCACGAAGTCCGCCGGGTCCCGCTTGAAGGGCGCGACCTCGACCCGCGCTCCGGCCACCATCTCGTCTCTCGTACGCCCGGAAAGGCACCCGTAGCGGCTGTCGGCCGCGGTGTCGAAGAGCACGTGGGATTCCGCTTCGTACGCCGCGCCGCGCTCCAGCAGGGTCTCGATCATCGCGATCATGTGCGGCAGGAATTCGGTGGCTCTGGGCTCGTGGGTCGGCGGCAGCGCGCCCAGCATGGCGCAGTCGCGATGAAACCAGGCCGTCGCCTCCTCGGTCACCGCATGGATGCTGCGGTTCGACTCGCGCGACGCGGCAATGATCTTGTCGTCGATGTCCGTGACGTTCCGAACGTAGACCACGCGATCCGGCCCGTATACGTGGCGAAGCAGCCGGAACGCCGTGTCGAACACGACGACGGACCGGGCGTTGCCGATATGGGCCCGGGCGTAGACGGTCGGGCCGCAGACGTACATCGACACGCGACGGGAGTCGAGCGGAACGAACGACCGCTTGCGCCTGCTCGCCGTATCGTAGAACCGGATGGACGACATTCCTGGCAACCCTCGCGAGAAGAGTCCGCGACACGCCTAAGTCTCAAATACGGGGAGGGGCGCCGCGGACCGAGGTCAGCGGCCTGTAATTCGGATACGGACGAACACGTCACAGGGCATCATGGGTCCAGTCTGCCACAACGGCGGCGGCGGGTCAAACGCCGCGCCGGGCGGCGGTCCGGGCGTCAGCCGGCGTAGCGCGACGTGATCGGATACCGCCGCTCCAGCCAGAACGCCCGTCTGGTGATCTTCGGGCCGGGCGGCGACTGGTAGCGCTTGAACTCGGAGTTTCGGACCAGCGCGGCGACCCGTTCGGCCTCGTGCCGCGGACGGCCGGCGGCGACGAGTTCGACGGCCGAACCGTCGCCCTCGATCAGCGCCTCCAGCATCGGATCCAGGACCGAATACGGCGGCAGGGAATCCTCGTCCCGCTGGTCCGGCCGCAACTCGGCAGTGGGCGCGCGCTCGATCACGCTTTCCGGAATCACCGTCCCCTCGCGTCCCCTGAGCCAGGCGGCGCGGTTTTCGTTCCGCCACCGGGCCAGCGCGTAAACGTGGGTCTTGTACACGTCCTTCAGGCACGCGTAGCCGCCGCACATGTCTCCGTACAGGGTCGCGTATCCCACCGCCATTTCGGACTTGTTGCCGGTCGCGAGCAGCAATTCCCCGCGCGAATTGGCGATCGCCATCAGGAGAAGGCCCCGGGTGCGGGCCTGGACGTTCTCCCCGGCCGCCCCGCGGACCGGCTCGCCCAGCGCGGACTCGAGCGTCCTGCGGACCGAACCGACCGTGGGTTCGATATCCACCCGCTCCAGACTGCATCCGACCGCCGCGGCCGTTTCGCCGGCGCACCGGACGCTCTCGTCGCCGGTGAACCGGGAGGGAAGGAACACCGCGCGAACGCGCTCCGGCCCCAGCGCGTCGGCCGCGACCGCGGCGACCAGCGCCGAGTCGACGCCGCCGGACAACCCGAGGATGACCGTCTCGAACCCGTTCTTGCCGGCGAAGTCCCTGAGCCCCCGGACCAGACACCGGTAGTCCGCAGCCGCGCCCTCGTCCACCGGCGCCAGGTCGCCTCGCCGGCACCGCCATCCGTCGGCGCCGCGCGACCAGTCGGTAAACGCTACGGTTTCCTCGAAGAACGGCAATTGGACCGCGAGCGGCCCGCCGCGGTTGAGCGCGAAGGAGCCGCCGTCGTACACCTGGTCGTCCTGGCCCCCGACCAGGTTCAGGTAGACCAGCGGCAATCCGTTCTCGACCGAACGCGCCACCATCAGCGACGTCCGCTCGTCGTGCTTTCCGCGCTCGAACGGCGATCCGTTGACCGACACGAGAATCTCCGCGCCGGTCTCGGCCAGGGTTTCGGCGACGTCGGGACTCCAGAAATCCTCGCAAATCGCGAATCCGATCAGTACGCCCCGGACGTCGACCGGTCCCGGAACCCGGCCGGCCCGGAAATTCCGCAGCTCGTCGAAGACCCCCCAATTCGGCAATCGGTGCTTGCGAACCGTCGCGCGCACCTCGCCGCCGTCCAGGACGTAGAGCGCGTTGTAGACCGAGTCTCCCGTCGCATGCGGCGCGCCCACGGCGACCGCCACGTCGCGCTTCGCCGCCTCGACGGCGAGACGTTCGACGGACTCCATGGCGTCGCGCACGAAGGACCGGTTGGAGACCAGGTCCTGCAACGGATAGCCGGTCAGGAACATCTCCGGGAAGATCGCCAGATCGGCGCCGGCGGCGGCGGCGGTCTCCACCGCTTCGAGCGCCTTCCGCCGGTTGCCGGCCAGATCGCCGACCGTGGGATTCAGCTGCGCAAGCGCGATCCGCATCCTGTCCATGGTGTCTGCCCGTCCGAATTCGGAGCGCCACGCGACGCGCTCGATTTGCTACACTAGCGGTGCCGGCTTGGTTTCCGCAGCCGATTCTAGTCAGGGTTGAGCATGATGTCTGCCAGAGAAGTCCGACGTGTCTTGCCGCGGCTGATCCTGTTCGGGCTCGTCGCAGCGTTTGCGGGCCACGCGGCAGGGCAGGACGACGCCGGGGGTCAAGACGAGTCGGGCACGCTGCAGCCGGTCGTCGGGGTTCCGAACCCCGCCGGCGAGGTGGAGGTCGTATACGCGGACGGATCGACCTTCGTGGGCCGCTTCAACGCCGAAGGCCAGCAGCACGGCGAGGGGGTCTACACCAGCGCGGACGGCGTCGTCTACGACGGCGAGTGGGCCAACGGCAAGCGCGAGGGCCGGGGCGTGATGCGCTGGCCCGACGGTCGCGTCTATTCCGGCGACTTTGTGGACAACCGGTTCCACGGCCGGGGGAAGCTCGAACGGCCGGACGGAAGCGGCTTCGACGGGGACTGGCGCGAGAACCAGCGCTGGGGGACCGGAGTCGCGCGCGGCGCGGACGGATTCGAGTACGTAGGGGAATTCGAGGCCGACCGGCATCACGGCAAGGGCCAGATTACCTACCCGAACGGCGACCATTACACCGGGGAATGGAACCAGGGCCGCAAGGACGGAAGCGGGAAGTACAGCTTCGCCGACGGCCGCGTCTATGACGGCCAGTTCGCGGACGGCGAGATCACCGGCCAGGGACGCATGCAATTCGTGGACGGCACCGTCTTCGACGGGACCTGGAGCGCCGGACAACCTGCCGGCGAAGGCGTGCTGGAGACCGCGTCCGGCATCCGCCTGCAGGGCACGTTCGGGGAGCGCTTTCTCCTGGAAGGCTTCGGAACCCGCAGCGCGAAGGACGGCAGCGGCTACGAAGGGGAGTGGAAGGACGGCAAGCCCCACGGCAGCGGCAAGGAAACCTACACGGACGGAAGCCAGTACGAAGGCGAGTTCGCCGACGGCCTGCGAAACGGGCGGGGGATCTACACCAACGCGGACACCTTCACCTACGAAGGCGACTGGCTGAAGGACAAGATGCACGGGCAGGGAATTCTGAGGTTCGCGACCGGCGAAGTCTATTCGGGCTCGTTCGAGAACGGCAAGCGGCACGGTCCCGGCAAGCTCCGGTACCCCAACGGCACGGAGATCTCGGGCAACTGGAACGAGGGGAAGTCTCCCTTCGGGCAGTAGGTCGCGAGCCGTTCGCCGGGATTGAATCCGGGTCGCGTCCCCGCTACCTTGTGCGCATCATGCTGAACGAGCGAACGACATCGTCCCACTTCGCGTCGGCCACGACGGCCGATTCGCGCGCGCGCAGTTCTGCGGCCCTTCTCCTAACGGGCCCCTGAACCGACGGATCGCGTCCGCCGGCTCAGGGGTTTCGCGTCCGGCCTGCAGCCTCAGGCCTCCGCTTGATTCCCGACGGAGAACCACATCATGACCGACCAGCCTACCTCCCGAGAAGTCCCGGAAACGGGAACCGACCGGGTCCTGATCTTCGACACCACGCTGCGCGACGGCGAGCAGTCGCCCGGCGCGACCATGCCCCTGCCCGAGAAACTCCGCATCGCCCGGCACCTGGCCGAGCTGCAGGTCGACGTCATCGAAGCGGGGTTTCCGATCGCCTCCCCCGGCGATTTCGAAGCCGTGCGGACCATCGCGCGGGAAGTCCGGGGGCCGCGCATTTGCGGCCTCGCGCGGGCGGCGGACGCCGACATCGACCGGGCTTGGGACGCGGTTCGGGAATCCGAACTGCCGCGCATCCACACCTTCATCGCCACCTCGCCCATCCACATGGAATACAAGCTCCAGCTGGAGCCGGAAGCGGTCCTCGAACGGATCGACCGGAGCGTCCGTCGGGCCCGCAACCTTTGCGAGGACGTCCAGTGGTCCCCGGAGGACGCCACCCGAAGCGAGCACGACTTTCTCTGCCGGGCGGTGGAGACCGCCATCCGGGCCGGCGCCGGCACCGTCAACATCCCGGACACGGTGGGCTACACCGTGCCGGGCGAAAGCGCCCGCATCATCCGGATGCTCCGCGAGCGCGTGCCGGACATTGATCGCGTGACGATCTCCACGCATTGCCACAACGACCTGGGCCTCGCCGTCGCGAACGCGCTCGCGGCCGTGGAGGCCGGCGCCCGGCAGATCGAATGCACGATCAACGGTCTCGGCGAGCGTGCGGGCAACGCGGCGCTCGAGGAAGTCGTGATGGCGCTGCGCGTCCGTAGCGACGCCCTTCCCTTCCATACCCGGATCCGGACCGGCCGGCTCGCCGCCGCGTCCAGGCTGGTGTCGAACGTCACCGGATTCCCGGTCCAGTTCAACAAGGCGATCGTCGGCAAGAACGCCTTCGCGCACGAAGCCGGAATTCATCAGGACGGCGTGCTCAAGCATGCCGGCACCTACGAGATCATGCGGCCCGAGGACGTGGGCCTGACGGAGAACAGCCTGGTGTTCGGCAAGCACTCGGGACGCCACGCGCTCGCCGCCAAGCTCGCGGAATACGGGATCGAGGTCGGCGACAATCTCCTTCGGGACATATTCGACCGGTTCAAGGTTCTGGCCGACCAGAAGCGCGTGGTCTACGACGACGACATTCTGGCGCTGGTGGACGACGCCGCGGCCGGCGACGGCGAGCGTCGTATCCGCCTCGAATCGCTGCGGGTGACCTGCGGCACGGAGGAACCGAAACGGGCGGAAGTCGTACTGACGATCGACGGCGAGCGAATGCAGGCGACCGCGACCGGATCCGGCCCCGTCGACGCCACCTTCCGGGCCATTCGCCGGCTGAGCGGTCTGGACGCCCGCCTCGACATCTACAACGTCAGTTCGGTGACGCGCGGCGCCGACGCGCAGGCGGAGGTGTCCGTCCGGCTGGTCTCGAACGGTCACATGGCCACCGGGCACTCCGCCGACACCGACACCGTGGTGTCCTCCGCGCGGGCGTTCATCCATGCCCTGAACCAGCTGGAGATTCGCGCTCGCAAGGCGCAGCCCCCGACGGAGAATCGGGCGCAGGCGTGATTGTCCCGCCCGGAGTTTGGAATAGAATGCCCCGGTCCCGACGGACTTCGGACCTCGTCGCCGCCGCCAGGCCCGGCCGGTCGTCCGCGCGACCGGGCGGGCTCGCGTCCGGCACCAATCAGATCGGCTGACTCATGGGCTTGTTCGACCTGTTCCGTTCCTACATCGCCATCGATCTGGGAACCGCCAACACCGTCGTAAGCGTGCGCGGCAAGGGCATCGTCCTGAACGAGCCTTCCGTGGTCGCGTACCGGTACGAATCCGGACGGCGGCAGGTGCTGGCGGTCGGGACCGAGGCCAAGACCATGCTCGGCCGCACGCCGGAGAACATCAAGGCGATCCGTCCGCTTCGCGACGGGGTGATCGCGGACTTCGACGTCGCGGAAGCGATGATCAAGTACTTTCTGAAGAAGGTGCTGCAGGGCCGTTTCCTCAACAGCTCGATCGTGGTGGTCTGCGTGCCCACCGGCGCAACGAGCGTGGAACAGAGAATCATCCGGGAGTCGGTCCTTCGCGCCGGCGCCCGCCAGGCCCACCTGCTCCCCGAACCCATGGCCGCGGCTCTCGGCGCCGGCCTTCCGGTGGCCGACGCCTCGGGCTCGATGATCATCGACATCGGTGGAGGAACGACCGAGATCGCGGTGATTTCGCTCGGCGGCGTCGTGTACGCGACGTCGATCCGGACCGCCGGCGACACCATGGACGAAGCGATTTCCGCCTATGTCCGGCGAAACTTCAACCTGCAGATCGGCGAATCGACGGCCGAGAGAATCAAGAAGGAAATCGGAACCGTCAATCCGCTCCTTTCCGACGATCCGAAGCGAACGAAGGTTCGCGGCCGCGACATTCCCTCCGGGAGCCCCCGCGAGATCACGCTGGAGGAGACGCACCTGGCCGAGGCGCTGAACGAGAGCGTAGTCAACATTCTGGAAGCGGTGCAAACCGTCCTGGAACACACGCCGCCGGAATTGAGCGCGGACATCATCAGCATGGGGGCCATCCTGACCGGGGGCGGAGCCATGCTTCACGGTCTGGACGACTACATGCGCGAGAATCTCGGCATTCTCGTGACCCTTGCGGACGATCCGCTCTTGTGCGTCGCCAAGGGAACCGAAGTGACTCTGGAGAACCTGACCCGGTTCAGCAGCCTGTTCACCGAAGCCGGTTGACGACGCCGCACCGTGCCTCGTCGCCGGCAGCCGGGAGTCGGTTTCTCCCCGGAAGCGACGCCGTAGCGCGCCCGCGATCGCGCGCGAGTCCCGACTTCGACCTTGATTCGCGCCCGGTCGTGCCGGCCGGCGCGGACGGCGTTGCCCGGCGTCTCGGACCGTCCCCAATTCCGACTTGCGGTCAGGGCCCGAGGTCGTAGCCCTGCGAGCGGGAATCCGGCCGCCTTCCGGGCGCATCGATCCGAATTCCGGCACCACGGTCCGATTTTCCCCAAGGCATTGATTTCCGTGCCGCCGCTATGGTATGATCAAGAAAAAACGAGCAGAGGCAGACGGTAGAGTGTCAACCGTTTCACAGGAACCGCGTGTGTCGGTCTTGTCGCGCAGCCCGTTTCGTGCACGAAAGTACGAAACCGCTTCCTCACGGCCGACGGCAGGAATCCTCGAAAACACGTTCCGTCGCCTTCCCGTTCGAACGTCGCCGCGAAAGGGTCCGCCCTGCGGAGCGAGCGCTTCCGTCGCGAGCGGCGAAGAGACCGATCGAGCCAGCAGGATCGTCCCGAGAGCGCTTGCGAGTATCGGGACTCTGCCCGAGGAGTCGGCAAGATGAAGTCGTACGCCGCCTGCGCCGCGCTGAGCGCGTTTGTGCTGGCCGTCGTGGTGTCCGCTCCCGCGACTGCCGTCACCCAAACCACGGCGCCCAAGAACGTGACGGTCGAAGCCAGGCACGCCGGTATGACGGTCTCCTGGGACTGGCAAGACGAAACGAACGGGATTTGCTTGCTGACCGGACATCGCTCCCACTTCGAGGTCTTGTACAAGAAGAAGACCGCGCCCGAGTGGCTATACGGATGGGAAGAGCTCCCGAACGACGCAAACAGGGGGTTCTTCGATCCGGGGTTCACCGGTTCGGACGGCGGACAGCTGCGGCAGTTGATAATTGACGAGTCGACCTCGGTTGGTAATCCCTCTTTCGTCGGCGTAGCGCTCGACCCGGTCGAGTACGAGGTGCGAGTGCGCGCGTACAGCGGACCGTGCGAGGACGAGAGCGCGCAGCCAAGCACGGATCCCAACAGCCCGTTGTCCGAAACGGCGACCGTCACGGTGGCGCCGCCCGTGACCGTAAGCGTCACGGCGAGCGCCGCGGCCGTCACGGAAGGCGACACCGCGACCTTTACGCTGTCGGCGTCGCCGCTCCCGTTGCACGACCTGACGGTAATGCTGGACGTCGACGACAGCGGCAGTTTCGCGACGGTCGGCCAGACGGGAGCCAGGAGCGTGACCGTCGGCACCGGCGGCACGGGAACGCTCTTCGTCACGACGGCGGACGACAGCGTCGACGAACCCAGCGGTACGATCGCCGCCACGGTTCGCAACGGCAACGGCTACGCCCCCGACGCCGTCGATCACACCGCCTCGGTCACGGTCAACGACAACGACGGTCCGGCGTCCGGCACCCCGGTGGTGAGCGTCACGGCGAGCGCGTCGAGCGTCACCGAGGGCGGCGTCGCGACCTTCACGCTGTCGGCCTCCCCGGCCCCGACGGCCGACATGTCGGTCAACGTGCAGGTCTCGGAGAGCGGCAGCTTCGCCAGGAGCGGCCAGACCGGCACGAAGACCGTCACGATCGGCACCGGAGGCTCCGCAACGCTGACGGTCCAGACCGAGGACGACGGCGCCGACGAGCCGAGCGGCTCGATCACGGCCGCAATTCGGGCCGGCGCGAGCTACTCGGTCGACGACACCGATCACACCGCTACCGTCACGGTCAACGACAACGACGGACCGGCGTCGAACACTCCGGTAGTGAGCGTCACGGCGAGCGCGTCGAGCGTGTCCGAGGGCGGAACCGCGACCTTCACGTTGTCGGCGTCCCCGGCCCCGGCGGCCGACATTTCGGTTCGCGTCAGAGTCTCGGAGAGCGGCAGCTTCGCCAGGAGCGGTCAGACGGGAACGAAGGCCGTCACGATCGGCGCGGGCGGCACCGCCACGCTGACGGTCGAGACCGAAGACGACGGCGCCGACGAGGCGAACGGCTCGATCACGGCCGCAATTCGGACCGGCGCCGGTTACTCGATCGACGACACCGATCACACCGCCACCGTCACGGTCAACGACAACGACGCGCCGGCGTCGGCCACCCCGGTGGTGAGCGTCACGGCGAGCGCGTCGAGCGTGACCGAAGGCGGCACCGCGACCTTTACGCTGTCGGCGTCCCCGGCGCCTACCGTCGGCATATCGGTCAACGTACGGGTCTCGGAGACCGGCAGCTTCGCCCGGAGCGGCCAGACCGGAACGAAGACCGTCACGATCGGAACCGGCGGTACCGCCACGCTGACGGTCGAGACCGAGGACGACGGCGCCGACGAGGCGAACGGCTCGATTACGGCCGCCGTTCGGACCGGCGCGGGCTACTCGGTCGACGACTTCGATCACACCGCCACCGTCACGGTCAACGACGACGACGCGCCGGCGTCGACCACACCGGTGGTAAGCGTCGCGGCGAGCGCTTCGAGCGTGACCGAGGGGGGCATCGCGACCTTCACGCTGTCGGCGTCCCCGGCCCCAGCGGCCGACATTTTCGTCAACGTGCTGGTCTCCGAGAGCGGCAACTTCGCCAGGAGCGGCCAGACCGGCACGAAGACCGTGACGATCGGAACCGGCGGCTCCGCTACGCTGACGGTCCAGACCGAGGACGACGGCGCCGACGAGGCGAGCGGTTCGATCACGGCCGCCGTTCGGGCCGGCGCGGGATACTCGGTCGACGACGCCGATCATACCGCCACCGTCACGGTCAACGACAACGACGCGCCGGCGCCGACCACACCGGTAGTGAGCGTCGCTGCGAGCGCGTCGCGCGTCACCGTGGGAGAAACTGCGACCTTCACGCTGTCGGCCTCCCCGGCCCCGGCGGCCGACATTTCCGTCAACGTGCTGGTATCGGAGACCGGCAGCTTCGCCAGGAGCGGCCAGACCGGCACGAAAACCGTCACCATCGGCACCGGCGGCTCCGCCACGCTGACGGTCGAGACCGAAGACGCCGGCGCCAACGACGCGAACGGCTCGATCACGGCAGCGGTTCAGTCCGGCACAGGCTACTCCGTCGACGACACCGACCATACCGCCACCGTCGCGGTCAACGTCAACGACAATCCGACGCCGACCGACCCGGTGGTGAGCGTCACGGCGAGCGCGTCGAGCGTCACCGTGGGCGGAACGGCGACTTTTACCCTGTCGGCGTCCCCGGCCCCGGCGGCCGACTTTTCCGTCAACGTGCTGGTATCGGAGACCGGCAGCTTCGCCAGGAGCGGCCAGACCGGCACGAAAACCGTCACCATCGGCACCGGCGGCTCCGCCACGCTGACGGTCGAGACCGAAGACGCCGGCGCCAACGACGCGAACGGCTCGATCACGGCAGCGGTTCAGTCCGGAACGGGCTACTCCGTCGACGACACCGACCATACCGCCACCGTCACGGTCAACGTCAACGACAATCCGACGCCGACCGACCCGGTGGTGAGCGTCACGGCGAGCGCGTCCAGCGTGACCGAGGGCGGTACCGCGACCTTCACGCTGTCGGCGTCCCCGGCCCCGGCGGCGGACATTTCCGTCAACGTGCTGGTCTCGGAGAGCGGCAGCTTCGCCCGGAGCGGCCAGACGGGCACGAAGACCGTCACGATCGGCACCGGCGGCTCCGCCACGCTGACGGTCGAGACCGACGACGACGGCGCCGACGAGGCGAGCGGCTCGATCACGGCGGCGGTTGAGTCCGGCACGGGCTACTCCGTCGACGACACCGATCACACCGCCTCGGTCACGGTCAACGACAACGACGCGCCGGCCTCGGGCAGCACCCCTGTGTTGAGTATCGCGGCGAGCGCATCAAGTCTGACCGAGGGCGGAACCGCGACTTTCACGCTTTCGGCGTCGCCCGCGCCGGCTGCGACGATCGCGGTCAACGTGCTGGTCTCGGAGAGCGGCAGCTTCGCCAGGCTCGGCCAGACCGGCACGAAGACCGTCATGATCGGTACCGGAGGCTCCGCCACGCTGACGGTCGAGACCGACGACGACGGCGCCGACGAGGCGAGCGGCGAAATTACGGCAGCGGTCCGGGCCGGCACGGACTACTCCGTCGACGACACCGATCACACCGCCTCCGTCACGGTCAACGACAACGACGCGCCGGCCTCGGGCAGCACCCCTGTGGTGAGTATCGCGGCGAGCGAGTCGGGCATCACTGAGGGGGGCATCGCGACCTTCACGCTGTCGGCGTCGCCGGGTCCGACGGCCAGCATCTCGGTGAGGGTCAGGGTATGGCAATACGGCAGCTTCGCCGGGGGCGGACGGACGGGCACGAAAACCGTAACCGTCGGCACCGGCGGCTCCGGCACGTTGACCGTCGCAACCCGGGACGACAGCGTCGCGGAAACGGACGGACGGATCGTCGCTTCGGTCAGGTCCGGCGCCGGATACTCGGTACACGACACCCGCCACACCGCCACCGTCACGGTCCGCGACAACGACCGAAGCGATCGGGCTTCGGCGCAAAGGCGCCGTGCCACCGTTCCTCTCGCGGAAATCGGCAGCGCGATCCTTTCGGGTGCCGTTTCGGTCCTCCGGAGCCGATTCGACGCCATAGCGGACGGGGGCGAACTGATACTTGCAGGGCGCCGCATCGGCGGAACCGGACAAATGATCGACAGAGGCCTCGAGCGGTGGTCCAGGAGCGATCCGTGGGTCGCCGGTGACGGCGCCGTCGGCACCTCCGTCGACGAACGGGACTTGCGCAGGAACAGCGCGTTCACTGCGCCGTTGCTCCCGGCCGATTCCGCGCGCGGAAACTCGCAGTTCACGGTCTGGGGCCGGGGCGATTGGAGCCATTTCGAAGGACGATCGGACGGAGTCGATCACGACGGATCGCTGGACGCCGCCTGGATCGGCCTGGACATGGAGTTGCACGGCCGGCTGATGTCGGGAATTGCCGTCTCGCAGAGCCGGGCCGACGCCGAGTACAGCCACGCCGCAGGTACGGGCAGGATCGAGACGTCGCTGACCTCGTTCTGGCCGTACGGCAGGGTGAAGCTGCAAGACGGCGGAGAGTTCCGCTTCTTGCTGGGCGCCGGGACAGGCGACGTGGAGCACCGCTTCGCGGACGGCGCATCGACCACGGCGGATCTGGACATGAGAGCGGGATCGATCGAGGGAATCGTTCCGCTCGCGCGGCTCGGCCGGTTCTCGCTTTCCGCGCTGGCCGACGCCGGAGCGGTGAACCTGGACGCCGACGGACGGTCGGGGACCGTGCTCGAAGGTCAGAAGGCCTCGGTCTGGCGCGTTCGGGGCGGCATCGAGGCACGACGCGACGCCATTACCGTTTCGGACGAATCGCTCACGATCGCGCCGCACGGAATGGTGGCGATACGCAAGGACGGCGGCGACGGAATCACCGGATCGGGGCTGGAACTTGCGGGAGGAATGCGCCTCTCCGCGCCCCGCTCACGGCTGAGCCTCGACGTGGACGGCCGCTGGCTGGCAATGCACTCCGCCGAGAGCAAGAAAGAGTGGGGCGCAAGCGTGACCGCAAGCCTGACCCCGAAGACAGACGGGACCGGCCTCTCGCTCTCGCTTCGCCTCGATACGGGACCGACGCTCGACCGGGTGTTGGAGCGTCACGACCCGCTCGCTCCGACGCGCCTTGCGGAGGCCGACGAGTCCGTGTCCGCATTCCTGCGGACGGGCTACGGACTCCGATCCTCGTCCGGCGGTGTGCTGACGCCGTTCTTCGAAGCGCGAATCTCGAGGAACGAGGCGGAATTGCGCCGCGTCGGCGCCGGGATCAGCTACGGGCATCGGAAGGGCGTCGGCGCCAGCTTGAAGTTCGAGCACGGCAAGGTCGGAAGCGAAGTCGAGGAAAGCCGCGTCTTGCTCGAGATCGAACGGAGGTTTTGAGAATCCGGAGCAGGCGTGTCGCGCCGAGCTCCGTCTGCCTCCCGCCCGGTCCCCGGCAGACAGCGCGGCGCGATTCGCCGTTCGCCTGACGGCGCGACCGCCGGGTAGCGCAATCAGGCACCCGGGCGCCCACCGCCGAGACTTCGGACGAAATCGCGATTTTCGGTCGCGTCGAATTGAGGAATCGCCCGTTCCGGTATAGGCTTGTCCCGGTTGTAGCAGCGACGACTCGGCAAGTCTCCGCAGCTCGTCCGGCCCACGAATTCGTCGACGCAGAAGGCGCCGAGCCCTTGATCGCGAACAAGTCCAACAGGCGTTCGGTTTCGAACTCCGCGCGGCGGTCGGCCTGGACCCCGATGCGGGTCGCGGGGCTAGCGGCGCTGATCGCGCTGGGGGTCGTGATTACGGTCGCGTCCTTGTTGTTCGTCGACGTCTCGCACCGGACGTCGCTCCGGACCGTGGAGTTTTTCTCGCCTGCCCTCCGGGCGATCAGCGCCGTCTCCGGCGAAGCCGAGTCGGCGTTGCGTCGCGCCGTGTCCGCCTTCGATTCCGAGGCCACGGCGGAACGGGTCCGTCTGGAAGAAGAAACCGCGCAGTACTGGCGAAACCGGGCCCAGGCGCTCGAAATCGAGAACGCACAGCTTCGAAGACAACTCGGCGTCCTTCCCGAAGTCGAGCGCCCGTACCTCACCGCGCGCGTGATCGGCGGGCCGAGCGGACCGTTCGGACACTCGATACTGATCGATGCGGGCGCCGTTCACGGCGTGTCGGAAGGCGCGACCGTGACCATGGGAGACAGCCTCGTCGGGAGGGTGATCGGAGTCGGCGAGCGCGCAAGCCGCATCCTGCTGCTGAGCGACCCGAACAGCCGGGTGCCGGTTCGCGTGGGACCGCTGGGGTCGCGGGCGATCCTCACCGGCGACGGCACCGGTCGCCCGATCCTCGAGTTTCCCGTGCACGACCAGCCGCTCGCCGAGGGCACCCGCGTGGTGACCTCGGGCACGGGCGGGGTGTTCCTGAGGAACGTTCTGGTCGGCCGCGTGGAGTCTGCCGACGGCCGCGTTCGGCTCGACGCGGGCCGGGGAGACCGACTCGAATTTTTGCGCGTGTCGCTTCCCTCGCCGCCGGGTCCCATTCCGGCGCCGACGGTACTCGCGCCGGGCGAACGCGCGTCGTCGGAGCCGTTCGGACCCTCGTTGGGCGCGGAGTTCTCCGCGGGTACAGCGGTGCGGAATCTGAGGTGAAGACTCGCGACCTGTTGCATTCGGCCTGGTTCCTGGCGATCGCAGGCGCCTTTGCGCTGATCTCGGTCGGCATGCCCGCGGGAGGCGCCTGGGGCGGCTGGGTCCCGGACCTGACGCCGGTTCCCGTCTTCTTCTTCCTGACGCACAGGCCCGAGCGCGTATCCATGACCGCGGTGTTTGCGGTCGGACTGTTCGCCGACCTTCTGTTCGGACGCGTGCCGGGACTGGGCGCGCTCGCGCTGCTCGTCGCCGGCGAAGCCGCCCGCGGCGGACTCGCCGGACCGCTGTCGGAGACCGCGCTCGGGCGCGGAATTCTCCTTGCCGCCTTTTGCGCGACACACTCCGCCCTGTTGTCGCTCTCGGTCATCCCCGCCGGGGGTCTGTCCCTGAGCGGGCTGTTGCAGGGGACGCTGCACCAGGCCGCATGGTCAACGGCGAGTTACCTTCCGGTCTCCGTCCTGTTGCGCCACGGCTTGCGAATCAGGGCGGTCCGGATTCGCGCGTTGTTCCGGTAGCGAACCATGCCCCCGGACGACGACATCCACGCTCAGCGGCGCCTTCTCAGCCGGCGCGAACTCGTCCTGCTCGGCGGGCAGGCCTTGCTCGTCGGCGGGCTCGTGTACCGCGCCAACGACCTGCAGCTCCGACAGTCGCCGGACTTTCGGCAAATCGCGGCCGAGAACAGCATTCGTACGCGTCTGATCGCTCCGGCCCGCAGCGAGGTTCTCGACCGCAACGGTCGCGCGATCGCCAACACCCGTCCGATCCACTCCATCGTCCTGCATGTCGACCGGACGCCGGATCCGGCCCTGTCGTTGATGAGGCTGGCCGAGATCGCGCCCCTGTCGAGAGAGGCGCGGCGTGCGGCCCTGCGTCAGATCGAGGAAGAGCCGGATACGCGAACCGTGGTCGTCATCCGGAGCGTCGACCTCGATACCGTCGACCGAGTGGCCGCCAACGCGCCGGGCCTTCCCGGGATCGGCGCCGAGCGGCGGTGGGTGCGAAACTACCCGTTCCGGGAAAGTTTCAGCCACTCGGTCGGATATGTCGGGCGAATCGCGGAGCGGGACGTCGCTTACAACCCCGAGATGGGCCGCCTGGTCAACCACCCGGATTTCCGGGTCGGCAAACGAGGCGTCGAGCTTCGGGAAAACGGGCGATTGGCCGGCACCCCGGGCCTGGTCGCCTACGAGGTGAACGCGCTCGGCGTCCCGCAACGGGAGTTGCGGCGCCGGAACCCGTTCCGCGGCGACGACCTTCGGCTCACGCTGGAAGCGGGACTGCAGAACTACGCCGCCAGGCGTTTCGACGGAGAGACCGGCGCGGCCGTCGTCATGGACGTTCAAGGCGGCGATCTGCTTTGCCTGCTCTCGACGCCCGGATTCGACCCCAACCTGTTCGCCGAGGGAATCACGGGCGCGCAGTGGAACGCGCTCCGCGAGAACCCCGAACGGCCCCTCGTCGACCGGGCCATGGCCGGAGGATACCCGCCGGGATCGACTTTCAAGATGGTCGTCGCGCTCGCAGCCCTCGAGAAAGGCGTCCGCAATCCGGGATCCAGCACGTTCTGCACGGGAAGCCAGGAACTCGGCGACATCACCTTCCGATGCTGGAAGCGCGGCGGGCACGGAACCGTCGATCTGCGCGACGCCATTCGCGAATCCTGCGACGTCTGGTTCTACAACGCCGGCGACGCCGTCGGCATGGAGGAGATCGAAGACATGGCCGGCCGGCTGGGACTCGGCGTCTCCCACGACGTCTCGACCACCTCGCCGCTCGAAGGCGTCGTCCCTACCCCAGCCTGGAAGCAGTCCCTGCACGGATCCCGATGGAGCAGGGGAGACACCTTCAACGCCGCCATCGGTCAGGGGTTCGTCCTTTCGACGCCGCTCCAGCTCGCGGTCATGACCGCCCGGATCGCGAACGGCGCCGAGCGAGTCGAACCGAGGCTGTTCCTGCCCGACCCCGGAGCGCCGTCGAGGGAAGCGGAACCGCTGGGGATCAATCCGCGACATCTGGGCATCGTTCGCGACGCGATGTTCGCAGTCTGCAACGAGCGCGAGGGCACGGCCTACGCGGCCCGCATCGAGGAACCCTCGCTGGCCATGGCGGGGAAGACCGGCACCTCCCAGGTACGGCGCATCCAGCGCGACGAGAGCGGCGAGTCGCAGGATCAGGAGGAACTGGAGCGCAGGTATCGCCACCACGCCCTGTTCGTGGGATTCGCGCCGGCCGACCGGCCGAGATACGCGGCTTCCGTCGTCGTCGAACACGGCATCAGCGGCGGGCGCGCGGCGGCTCCGATCGCGCGCGACCTCCTGCTGCACGCCATGACGGGCCTCGCCCCCGACTGGCTCGCCGACGACGCCCGCAGCTGAACGCCGACCCGGGAACGAACCGTGTGGGAAGAGCGTCCGGGCCTGCTGCGGCGAATCGGCCGGTTCAACTGGACACTGCCCGTACTCGCGTTCCTCCTGGCGCTGATCGGGTACTTCATGCTCCGCTCGGTATCGGGCGGAGACGTCGCCCTGGCCAACCTTCATGTCGCGAAGTTCGGCGTCGCGCTGGCTCTCTTCTTCGCGGTCGCAGCCGTGGACATCGACAAGTGGCTCGTCCTCGCGTTTCCCGTCTATCTCGCCTGTCTGGCGTTGCTCGTCGTCACCTGGCTGCTCTCCGGCCAGAGCGAACAGGCGGCCCGATGGATCGTACTCGGCGGATTCCGCTTCCAGCCCTCCGAGTTCGCCAAGGTCGGCGTCGTCATGGCGGTCGCGGCGCTCCACGCCCTGGTTCTCCGACACCGGCTGCCGAGGGCGTTCGCCTATCTCGGATCCGTCCCGATCATTCTCGTTCCGGCGCTGATCGTATACCAGCAGCCGGATCTGGGAACGGCGCTGCTGCTGTCCCTCGGCGGATTGGCGGTCGTCTTTCTGGGCGGCGTGCCGGTCTGGCTCGTCCTCGGGACCGTCGCCGCGGGCGTCGGAGCCGTCGTCGCGGTCTTCCAGTCCCGCGGCACCGACTGGCAGATCCTCCGCGACTACCAGTTCCGCCGGATCGACGTGTTCCTGAACCCGGACGTCGACCCTTTGGGCGCCGGCTACAACAAGCTGCAGTCCGAAATCGCCTTCGGTTCCGGGGGAATGTGGGGACGCGGCTACATGCACGGGCCGCAAGCCAACCTCGACTTCCTGCCGGAAAAGCACACCGACTTCATCTTTGCCGCGCTCGCGGAACAGTTCGGCTTCGCCGGCGCGATGACCGTCCTCGCCTTGCACGTCCTCGTCCTGGCGGTACTGGCCCTTATGCTGATGCGCGTCCGGGAGCCGTTCCCGCGCCTGATCGTCGGCGGCGTCATCGCCGTATTTTTCCTGTATTTCGCGGTTAACATGTGGATGGTGGTAGGATTGTTTCCCGTCGTCGGCGTTCCGCTCCCGCTCGTCTCGCACGGCGGCTCTGCGATGCTGACCGTCCTGATCGCGCTCGGACTCGCCGAGAGCGCCTATTCGAGCCGGAGTGTGCGCGCCCGATGACCCCCTGCAAGCGACCCGACGTCCGATCGGGCGACGAACGATGAAGCCGGTGGTTCTGTTCGGCGGTCCGGCCCGGGACCGGAAGGTCTGGCGGGAAGCGCTCGAGAGCGCTTTCGCCGAGAACGGAATGGCGCCGCGCCTGGTCATGGACCCGGCCGACGCGGACCCGGCCGACGTCGACTACGTCATCTGCCGGGACCGCGGAACCGTCTCGAGCCTTTCCGAATACGGAGGCGCGAAGGCGATCCTGAGTCTCTGGGCCGGGGTAGAGTGGCTGCCGCGTCTCGACCCGCCCGCAGGCGTTCCCGTGATCCGTATGGTGGAAGACGGGATGACGCGAGGCATGACGGATTACGTCTCGGCGCACGTGCTCCGCTACCATGTGGGGCTCGACGAGGCCGTTCTGCGCCGGCCGGAATCGAACTGGGGATCGACGCAGCGCCCGCTGTCGACGCAGCGGCGGGTCGGAATTGCCGGGCTCGGCACCCTCGGCACCGACGCCGCCCGTACCCTTCTGAACGTCGGCTTCCGCGTCCACGGCTGGAGCCGGCGACAGAAATCCGTCGAAGGGGTCGTCTGCCACGCCGGTCCCGAAGGCTTCGAGACGTTTCTCGAGAATTCGGAAATCCTGGTGATCCTGCTTCCCCTCACTCCGGACACCGAGAACCTGTTCGACCGCGACGCACTCGCGCGCCTGCCGCACGGCGCACGCCTGATCAACGCGGCTCGGGGCGGCCTGATCGTCGACGACGCGTTGATCGAAGCCCTCGACGCGAATCGCCTCGACCACGCCACGCTGGACGTGTTCCGCGTCGAACCGCTTCCCAGCGACCATCCCTTCCGCAGTCATCCGAGAGTCAC
Source organism: Rhodobacterales bacterium (assembly GCA_965221505.1). GTDB lineage: Bacteria > Pseudomonadota > Alphaproteobacteria > Rhodobacterales > CAZPXZ01 > CAZPXZ01. Next base: position 1,362,158 of record CBDCSI010000001.1, on the reverse strand, counting down.
CGTCACGCCGCACGTCGCCTCGATCACCCGGCCGGCCACCGCGGCACAGTCCATCGCGCGACAGATCCGGCGCGGCGAATCCGGCCTCGGGTTCGAGAACGTTCTCGATCCCGAGCGCGGCTATTGAGCGAGGGAGAAGGCATGGCGAGAGACACGAGTCGCGAGGGCGAGGCCGGAACGCGCAAGGAAGACGATACGAAGCGGACCGGCGACGACGCCCCGCCGCTTTTGCGCCCCGCCCCCCGGCCCGGCATCCTTCAACGGCTGCGGAACAATTTTCTGACCGGTCTGGTGCTGGTCGCGCCGGTCTTCATCACCGCATATCTCGCATGGGCCTTCGTCAACCTGGTCGACGACACGGTGTTTCCGCTGATCCCGAGCCGATACCACCCGGAGAACGTGATCGGCATGGAGGTGCCGGGTCTCGGCCTGATCGTGTTCATTGCGTTCACGACCCTGATCGGCGCGTTCGCCACCAATCTCGTCGGACGCACGCTCATTCGCTGGGGAGAGAACCTACTCCACCGGATGCCGGTCGTGCGCTCCGTCTACAACGCCGTCAAGCAGATCGCCGAGACGGCGCTGAACCGCTCGAACAGCAGCTTCCGAAAGGCCTGCCTGATCGAGTATCCGCGACGCGGATTGTGGGCCATCGCCTTCGTCAGCACCGACACCGGCGGCGAGGTCGGCCGAAAGGTCTCGGAGCACGGCCCCATGCTGAGCGTCTTCCTGCCCACGACCCCGAACCCGACCTCCGGCTTCCTGCTGTTCGTTCCGAAGAAAGACGTGATCGTCCTCGACATGAGCGTCGAAGAGGCCGCCAAGCTGGTGATCTCCGCGGGCCTCGTGGATCCCGAGGAAGCGAAAGCGGCGGCGGCCGGCGCGCGCTGATCCGGCGGTTCGGGCGCCGGGCCGGCTCCGGGCCCGGCGCGACGCCGCGACGCCCGCCTCTCACTCCCGCGCGGGTTCGACCCACCACGGTGCGGACCACTCGATCCAGGGACCGTAGAGCGGCGCGGGCGGAGACCGTTGCTCCTCCCACCAGGCGAACCAGGCGACGCCGGAATGCCAGAACGGTATCACGTAGGTGCCCGAACTGAGGACCCGATCCAGCGCCCGGACCGCCGCCGTGAAGTCTTCCTCGTTCCGCGCCTCCGGAATGGCGGCGACCATAGCGTCCACGGCCGGCGACGCGACCCCCATGTAGTTGCGCGTCCCCGGCGTGTCCCGGCCGGCGCTGCCCCAGTAGAACGCCTGTTCGGAGCCCGGCGACAGCGACAGCCCCCACCGGTTGACGATCATGTCGTACTCGTACCCGTTGCGGCGCTCCTGATGCTGCGCGCTGTCCACGAGACGCACGACGGCCTCGATGCCCAGCGGCTCGAGCGACTGGGAATAAAGCTGGGCGATCCGCTCGTTGGACGCGTTGCGGACCAGGATCTCGAACCGGAACGCCGCTCCGGCGGCGTCTTGCAACACCCCGTCCCGGACCGTCCATCCCGCTTCCTGCAACAGGTTCCGCGCCTTGCGCAGCCGTTGCCGGTCGCGGCCGGATCCGTCGCCGACCGTCGGGCGCCAGCCCCGCTCCAGCGTCCCCTCCGGCAACTCGTCGCGGAACGGGAGCAGCAGTTCCAGCTCGCGTCCCTCCGCCGGCCCCGCATGGGCGAGGTACGAATTCGAGAAGTAGCTCGTCGTCCGCTCGAACGCGCCCCGGTGCAAGGTCTCGTTGATCCACTCGAAGTCGAACGCCGCCTCCAGCGCGCGCCGGACGCGCAGGTCGCGGAACAGCGGACGGCGCGTGTTGAAGACGAAGCCGGTCATCCCGCTCGGTCTTCCGTGCCGGATCGCCTCTTTCCTGACGCGACCGTCCCGCACCGCGGGAAAGTCGTACGCGTCCTGCCAGTGCGCGGAATCGCCCTCCCAGAACACGCGGACTTCGCCGGTCTTGAACGCCTCGAACCGCGCGTTGTCGTCGAGGAAATACTCGTAACGGATCGTGTCGTAATTGTGCAGGCCGCGGCGCACCGGAAGGTCCGCCGCCCAGTAGTCGGGATTGCGCCGGAACCGGACGCTGCGGCCGGGGTCCACCGACTCGACCACATACGGACCGGTGCCGACCGGCGCCTCCAGCGTCGTCTCGTCGAACGCCTTTCCGTCCCAATACGCCTTCTTGTGAATCGGCATCAGACCGATGAGCAGCGGCAACTCCCGATTGCGTTCCTGTCCCTCCTCCGGATCCCGGAACGCGAACCGGACGCCGCGCTCGCCTACTCGTTCGGCGCTCTCGATCTCGCCGTAGAAGCGCCGCATGTTTCCGCGCCCCTTGTCCCGCAGGATCTCCGCCGAAAAGACGACGTCGTCGACGGTCACCGGATCGCCGTCCGAGAAGCGGGCCTCCGGACGAAGCCGGAACTCGACCCACGACCGGTCTTCCGGCGTCTCGATCGTCTCGGCCAGAAGCCCGTACAGGGTGAACGGCTCGTCCCAGGAACGCGCCATCAGGCTCTCGAACACGTGCACCCGCATGCCCCAGGCATAACGCCCCTTGGTGATGTGCGGGTTCAGGTTGTCGAAGCCGCCCACCTCGCCGTAGACCAGCTCGCCCCCTTTCGGGGCGTCCGGGTTGGCGTAGGGCAGGTGCGCGAAACCCGCCGGAAGCGCCGGTTCCCCGATCATCGCGATCCCGTGGGCCGGGCCCTCCGTCCGGGCGGGAGACGGAGCGAGAAGAACCCCCGCGAACGCGATCGCCGCAGCGGCCGCCCCGCCGCGGCGGCGGGTCCGGCGGCCGATCGCCTCCAAGCGAGATCCAGGTGTCATGATCGAACCTCCTCCAACCGGTCCGGCCCCCGTCGCCCGCCTGGACAGGACGGAATTCGCGAACCGCCGCACATCGAAAGGGCTGCGCGATCGCCCGCGGGTTCGAATTCGATACCCGTACTGCGAATAACTATATTTGGTATTGCGGAAGGGGGCAATTGGCATCGCTCGGTCGTACCCGCGACACGAGACCGGGCAGCCGGCGCCGCGACAGCACCCAGCTCGGCATGCGGTTGCAATCGCGTACCGGTCGGTTATACTCGGGTCACTGCTCGAGAGGTTTCTTGCCTGTGAGAAACCTGCCTCAATCTACTGCGCCTCCGGCTTGCCGGAGGCTTTTTTTTGGCGGAGTCAGGTCTCGAAAAATCGCGGCGCAGCGGCCGGCTGCCACATGCCGTCGCGCTCGAGGAAGACGCCCCGTTCCCGGTTGGCGGGCCAGTGGCGCGCCTCCTCGAGGGTGAGTACCGGCTCGACGCAGGCCTCCCGTCCCTCGAACCGCTCCCGCCACTCGTCCCGCGTCCGCGAGCCGAACGCCTCCGCCAGCCGTACGGCCTGTCGCGGCCACAGGTCCCGGTCGTATTGCACGGCAAACAGCGGGTCGGAGGCGAGCTCCAGGACTTCCAGGAGATTCCGGTAGAACTTGTCCTCGAGCGCCCCGACGCTGACGAAACCGCCGCAGGCGGCCCGGTAGCAACGATAGAACGGAGCGCCGCCGTCCAGAAAGTTCTCTCCGCGCCGGTCCGTCCAGGCGCCCTGGGCGTGCCAGCCCATCATCTGCGCCCCCTGCAACGCGGCGCCGTCCAGCATGGCGGCGTCGACCACCGCGCCGCGGCCGGTGGCGCGGGCCCGCAGCACCGCGGCGAGCAGTCCGAACGCGAGCATCATCCCGCCGCCGCCGTAATCGCCGACGAAATTGATCGGCGGCGGCGGCGGCAGCGACGGGTCGCCGATGGCGTGCAGATTGCCGGACAGCGCGAGATAGTTGATGTCGTGCCCCGCTTCGCGCGCCTTCGGCGAACGCTGGCCCCAGCCGGTCATGCGTCCGTAGGCCAGCGCCGGACGAACCGCGCGGCATTCGGCCGGCCCCAGTCCGAGCCGTTCCATCACCCCGGGTCGGAACCCCTCGATCAGCGCGTCGGAGCGGGCCACGACGGCCAGCGCCCGCTCCCGGCCGGACGGAGTCTTCAGGTCGAGCGCCACCGTCTCCGAGCGCCCCCGCCAGGTCGCGTCCCTCAGGCCGAAGACTTCGCCCCGCGCTCCCGGCCGCTCGATTCGCACGACCGTCGCACCGGCGTCCGCCAGCATCATCCCGGCGAACGGCCCCGGACCGATCCCGCCGAACTCGACCACGCGCAGTCCCGCGAGCGGGAGAACCGCCTCCGCCGAACCGGGATCGCCCATGCCGCGCCCTCCCCTTCCGCCTCGCCGCTCAGAGATCGCGGACCGTCTCCGCGACCAGCGTCCGCACCACCTCCGACATCGCCTCGTCATGCGCCGCGCCGCCGTCCCGCGCGTCCCGATAGACGTCCCGCTGCCGGTGCGCGCTAGTGCCCCGCCGCAGAATCTCGCGCACGGCGCCCGCTTCCGCGACGCAATCCAGCGCGACCATGTCCTCTCGGACCAGTTCCAGCAGCTCTTCCTGCAGGTCCGGATACGGTACCTGGCGGCCGATCCCGAAATCGATCAGCGTTTCGTCGACGCCGTAGCGCTGGGCCCGCCAGCGGTTCTCGTTGACGAAGGTCTGCGGATAGACGCGCCAGCGCTGGTTGCCCCGCCGGAGGCGGAACAGCATCCGCAGGATGCATTGGTACAGGGCCGCGATGCCGATCGTGTCCACGATGCGGGTCGGCAGGTCGCATATCCGCATCTCGAGGGTCGGATACCGGCAGCTCGGGCGCAGGTCCCACCAGACCTTGGTCGCGTCCTCGATCACGCCCGCCGCCTGCAACCCGGCGACGATGCGGCAATACTCGCTCCACGACTCGCACCGCTCCGGCAGCCCGGTTCGCGGCATCTCGTCCCAGACCGAGATGCGATAGGACATCAGCCCGCTGTCGCGCCCCTGCCAGAACGGCGAGGAGGTGCTCAGCGCGAGCAAATGCGGCAGGAAGTAGGTCATCTGGCTCATCAGGTCGACCCGAAGGTCGTCGTCCTCCACCCCGACATGAACGTGCATGCCCGAAATCACCAGGCGGCGGGCGACCGCCTGCAAGTCCTCGACGAGGTCGCGGTAGCGCGCCTTGTCGGTGATCGGAAGACGGCCGTGTTCGGCGAACGGGTGGGTCGACGCGGCCACCGGCGCGAGCCCGTAGGGCTTCGCCGCGTCGGCGATCTCGCGCCGGAGCCGGGCCAGGTCCCGGCCCGCTTCCCGCACCGTAGGGAACGGCCGCGTGCCGACCTCGACCTGGGCGCGCAGGAACTCGGCGCTGACCTGGTCGCCGAGCCGCCGGGCGCATTCCTGCATGAACTCCTGCGGCGGATCCTGCGCGAGGCGGCCGTCCTCCGCGTCGACGAGGAGATACTCCTCCTCGATACCGATGGTGAAACTCGGCTCGGATACGGTCATGACGTTCGCACCCCGCGCTTCGTGCCCCGAGGAGGCACTCCGGCTGGCGCCGACGCTACCGGCATTCTCCGGCGTCCGCATCCGCACCGGCGCGTCCCTTCGGCGCCAGCGCCGCGGCGACTTCCCGGCACAGCGTCACGGCGCAGCGCATCCGGGCCTCCGGAGACGGGAGGACGCGGTCGACGACCAGGGAGCCGTTCTGCCGCAACCCCACCGCGCCGCGCTTGGCGGTCACGTACTCGACCAGACGTTCCGGCTGCGCCAGCACGCGTTCGTGGAGCCGGAGGCGCACGCCCTTCGATCCCGCTTCCACGGCGCGAATTCCGGCCGACCGACATAACGCCTTCAGCGCCAGAACGCGGTACAGAGCCTCGACCGCCGGCGGCGCCTTGCCGAAGCGGTCGTGAATCTCCTCCGCGATCCGCCGGATCGCCTCGCCGCTGCCGACGTTCGCGAGCCTGCGGTAGAGCGCGAGCCTCGTCGAGAGATCCGGAACGTAGCTCTCCGGGATGGCGACGGGGATGCCGAGCTCGATCCGGGGCGACCAGTCGTCCTCGACGGCCGCGTCCTTGCCGGCCTGAAGCCTGCGAACGGCATCGGTCAGCATGGCCTGATAGAGTCCGGCGCCGACCTGCCGGATCTGGCCCGCCTGTCGGGCGCCCAGCAGATTGCCTGCGCCGCGGATGTCGAGATCGTGCGTGGCCAGGGAGAAGCCGCCGCCGAGTTCCTCGACCGAACGGAGCGCCTCGATTCTCCTGCGCGCCTTGTCCTGCAGGGGCGCATCCGGATCGAGAGTGAAATACGCGTAGGCGCGGACCTTGGAACGCCCGACCCGGCCCCGCAGCTGGTAGAGCTGCGCCAGACCGAACCGGTCCGAACGGGTCACCACCAGAGTGTTGGCGCGGTGGACGTCGAGACCGAAGCCGATGATGGACGTGGAGACCAGCACGTCGTACTTGCCGTCGTAGAACTCGGTCATCCTGCGCTCGAGCGTTTCGCTCGGCATCCGGCCGTGGGCCACGGTAAACCGCACCTCCGGCACCGCCTCCTCGACGAACTTCGCCAGCCCGTCCAGATCCGAGATTCGCGGCGCGACCAGAAACGCCTGCCCGTGGCGATACTGTTCGCGAAGCAGGGCTTCCCGGATCGACAGCGGATCGAACGGGAGCACGAAAGTCCGCACGGCCAGGCGGTCCATCGGCGGCGTGCGAATCTGGCTCATCGGACGAATTCCCGTCATCGCGAGTTGCAGGGTCCGGGGAATCGGCGTCGCGGTCAGGGTGAGAACGTGAACCGTGCCCCGGAACGCCTTCAGACGTTCCTTTTGCCGGACTCCGAACTGCTGCTCCTCGTCGACGACGACCAGCCCCAGATCCGCGAACTCGACCGAATCGGAGAGCAGCGCGTGGGTTCCGACCACGATCGAGAGAAATCCGGAAGCGATGTCCGCGCGCACCCTCGACGCCTCGCGCGGGGCGACGAACCGGGACAGCATCGCGATATCGACCGGGAATCCGGCGAAGCGCTCGGTGAAGGTGTCGAAATGCTGCCGGGCCAAGAGCGTCGTCGGGGCGATTACGGCGACCTGCTTGCCGGACAGCGCGACCGCGAAGGCGGCCCGAAGCGCGACCTCGGTCTTGCCGAATCCGACGTCTCCGCAGATCAGACGGTCCATCGGGCGGCCGGAGCGGAGGTCCGCCAGGGTCTCTTCTGTCGCGGCCAGCTGGTCGTCGGTTTCCAGCCACGGGAACCGGGCGCAGAACGAACCGTAGCCGCCGTCGTCGGTCTCCACCCGAACCGCGCTGCCCACTTCGCGTTTGGCCGCGGTCTCGATCAGCTCCTCCGCCATTTCCAGGATGTCGCTGACGGCGGCCGCCTTTCGCGCCTGCCAGCTGCCGGAGCCCAGCCGGTCCAGAGTCGGCTCCCCGCTCTCACCGTAGCGGTAGAGGAGATCCAGGTTCTCGACGGGAACCCGCAACAGGTCGCCCCTGGCGTATTCGAGCGTCACGCAATCGTGGACGACGCCCGCAGCGTCCACCGAGTCGAGCTGCCGGAAACGACCGAGCCCGAACTCGGAATGCACCACCAGGTCGCCCGGCTCCAGCTCGTCCAATTCGCGAATCCGCTCGCCGGAACCGACGAACCGACGACGACGGGGCGCGGTCCGCGACGCCAGGCGCTCGCCGAATATGTCCTCCTCGGAGAGCACGGCGACGTCGTCGGTGACGTAGCCGGCGTCGAGACGCCAGAGCGCGACGGCAACCGTTCCGGCGACGCCAGGGCGTCGCCGCCGGAGTTCGCTCCAACTGTCGATCCGTCTGGGAACCAGGCCGACGGAGTCCGCCAGGGACGCCGAGAGCCGCTCCAGCGACGCCTCGGAAAACGCGGCCAGGAGGACCGCGCGCCCCTCCCGGCTGAGCGACCGGACATGCTCCCCGACCGCCTGGAATACGTCCACGCCGTGATCGAAGTACTCGGGCATGAAGCGCCGGCCGGGACGCCCGCCGGCGTCCGCCACGTCGTCGGCGTCCGGAATCCGGCCTGCCGCCAGGCGCCGAACCGGGCGCCCGGACAGATTCCTCTCCAGCTCGATCCGGTCCAGATAGAGCGCCTCCGGCGCCAGGGCGCGGTATACCGGAAGACGCTTCCCGATCGCTTCGGACAGGAACTCGAGCCGAGAGACGTACAAGTCCGCGATCAGGGCCTGACGCTCGTCGAACGCGTCGTCCGCCCGTTCGTCGAACACCACGGGCGCCCCCGGCACGTAGTCGAACAGGGTCGCGAGCCGCTCGTGCAGGAACGGCATCCAGTGTTCGTAGCCGGGATGGGGCCTCGCCTCCGAGATCGCCGCGAAGAGCGGATCCCGGGGGCCGGGCACGCCGAAGGCTTCGAGATATCGCCCCCGGAACCGGCGGACGGCGTCCGGCTCCAGCACCGCCTCGCCGGCGAACCCGATCTCCACCCCGTCCGCCTCGTCGTCCGACCGCTGGGTGGCGGGGTCGAACGAGCGGACGCTCTCCAGCGTGTCGAACGACACTTCGAGCCGCACCGGCAACTCGCCTCCGGCGACGAACACGTCCAGTATGCCGCCGCGAACCGCGTATTCGCCGGGCGCTTCCACCTGCGGCGCCCGCACGTACCCCCTAGCCTGCAACACCTTCGACAATTCGGTGAGGGAGACCGTGTCGCCTCTTCGTGCGCTCCATCGGGAACATGCCATTCGCGCGGGTTCCGGCACGCGCTGAATCAACGAGTTGGCGGTGGTTAGGACGACGTCCGGCAAGGCGCCGGACGCGGTCAGCGCAGTCAGGGCGGCGGACCGCCGGGCCCGGAGTTCCGGGTGCGGCGAGATGCGGTCGTAGGGCTGGCAGTCCCAGGACGGGAACGCGATCGCGGAGAGCGACGGCGCGCGGAAGGCCAGCGCTTCCGCCATCTCGGCCATGCGCCGGTCGTGCCGGGCCACGAACAGGACGGGTCCGTCGGCCGCCGCGACGAGATCGACCAGCACCGACGCGTCGTGCCCGGGAGGCGCGCCGCCGACCCGCAGCGCCCCGGCGCCCCCCGGCGACTGGGGTCGGTCGCCCTCCATGGCCTACAGGCGAAGTTCGCCCGCGCCGAGCGACGCAAAAGCCTTGTCGATCGTCTCCGGATCCACCGCCTCGAGCGACGGCGGATCCCAGCGCGGCGCGCCGTCCTTGTCGAGCACCGCGGCCCGCACCCCTTCGTAGAAGTCGTGACCGTTCATGCAGGCGACCGCGAGACGGTACTCCATGCGCATGCAGTCCTCGAAGGATAACGCGGCGCCTTCGACCAGCTGACGATGCGCGAAGAGCGTGCTGGTCGGCGACTTGCGCCGCAACTCCCGAACGACCGAATCGGCCCATTCCGTTCCCTCGGCCCGCAACCGGGCCAGAATGCCGTCCACGTCCGGCGCCGAGAAACAGCGGTCGATCGCCGGACGGCGCGCGGAGAGCGCGCCGGCGCCCGGCGGCGCGGCAAAGGCGCGAATCCGGCGCTCGACCTCCCGGTCCAGGCTCTCGCGGTCGCCGGTCCACTCGAGGTCGTCCAGCGACGCCAGAGCGCGCTCGGCGGACTCCCTCGGGACGTAGAGGTCCGCAATCCCCGCCTCGATCGCGTCGGCCGGTCCGAGACGGGCTCCGGTCAGGCCGAGATACATGCCGAGCGCTCCCGGCAGCCGCGGCAGGAACCAGCTGCCGCCGACATCCGGAAACAGCCCGATTCCGGTCTCCGGCATCGCGAACAGGGTGCCCGGGCCGGCGACCCGCAGCGAGCCGTGCACGGAGAGTCCGACGCCGCCGCCCATCACGATTCCGTCGACGAGCGCGACATACGGCTTCGGAAACCGCTTCACCAGCGCGTTGACCCGGTATTCGTCCGCGTAGAAGCCGTAGGTGCGCCGCGGATCCGCGAGCCCCTCCGTATGCAGGACGCGAATGTCGCCTCCGGCCGCGAACGCCCTTTCGCCCGCTCCGACGACGGCGACCGCGGCGACCGAGTCGTCCTCGGCCCACGCGCGAAGCTGCGCCTCCAGCCTGCGCACCATGTCGTGCGAGACGGCGTTCAGGACCTTCGGCCGGTTCAGCACCGCCTGCGCCCGCGCGCCGAAGCGCCGGAACAGGATGTCGCCCGTCGCGGAGTCGGTCGACAAGAGTCAGCCGTCGGCCAGCAATTGACGGGAGACGATCACGCGCATGATCTCGCTCGTGCCTTCCAGAATGCGATGCACCCGGAGGTCCCGCAGGCGCTGTTCCAGGCCGTAGTCGCGGATATACCCGTAGCCGCCGTGAATTTGCAGCGCCTCGTCGACGATCTTCCAGCACGCCTCGGTCGCGAACACCTTCGCCATCGCGCAGCGCAGGGTGGCGTCCGGCTCCTTGCCGTCCAGCGCCGCGGCGGCGCGCCACACCATGAGGCGCGACGCTTCGAGCGACGTCGCCATGTCGGCGAGCTTGAAGGCGATCGCCTGGTTGTCCGCGAGCGGCCGGCCGAACGCCCTGCGCTCTCGGGCGTGGTCCCGCGCGGCGTCGAGGGCCCAGGCGGCCGCGCCCAGCGAGCAGGCGGAGATGTTGATTCGCCCGCCGTCGAGACCGGCCATCGCGTAGCGAAAGCCCTCCCCTTCGGCGCCGATCCGGTTCGCCGCCGGCACCCGAACGTCGTTCATGTGCATCAGCGCCGTCGGCTGGTTGCGCCAGCCCATCTTGCGCTCCTGGGCGCCGAAGGACAGGCCCTCGGCGTCGCCGGGGACGAGCAGACAGGACACCCCGTCCGGCCCGGCGCCGCCGGTGCGGCACATGACGGCGTACAGCTGCGCCGACCCGGCGCCGGAAATGAACGCCTTGGTGCCGTTCAGCCGGTAGCCGGAATTGCCCTCCGGCTCCGCCCGCGTCGTCAGCGCGGCCGCGTCCGAACCCGATCCCGGCTCCGTCAGGCAATAGGCCGACAGCACGTCCATGTTCGCCAGACGCGGCAGCCAGTCGGCGCGCAGCCGGTCGTCCCCGAAGCGGTCGACCATCCAGGCGACCATGTTGTGGATGCTCAGGAACGCGGCGAGCGACGCGTCCGCCCGCGCCAGCGCCTCGAACGCGACGGCCGCATCGAGACGGCCCAACCCCGAGCCGCCGTGCTCCGGCGACACGTAGATCGCCGCCAGGCCGAGTCCGGCGAGCTCCCGCAAGACGTCCGCCGGAAACGTCTCGGTCTCGTCCCACATGCGCGCATGGGGAGCGATGCGCTCCCCGGCGAAGCCGTGCAGCATGTCGCGAAGCTGAAGCTGTTCCTCCGAAAGGGAAAAGTCCATGCGCCGCCTCCCGACTTCCTCACCGCACGGGAGACCGGCGGCCGGGATCGCTGCGGTGCTGGTCGGGGCGAGCAGATTCGAACTGCTGACCTTCGGTACCCAAAACCGATGCGCTACCAGGCTGCGCCACGCCCCGCCATCCCTTCTCAGCGGCACCGGTCGGGCAACGGCACCCGACGCAGCCGCCGCGAATCGCCGACGTCCGGATGATACACCCGGTCTCCCGGCCGCAGCCCTATCTTATCAGCAACTCCGGCCGCAATTTCAAGCACGTATCGTACCGGAGCGCCGGAGCGGACGGACTCCAGCGACAGCGGCTGCGCGCCGTACGCGATTCGGCGAACCCGCCCGTCCGCGTCGATAAAGACGATGTCCAGCGGAATCAACGTGTTCTTCATCCAGAACGAGACGTGCCGGGGCGATTCGTAGACGAACAACATGCCCCGGTCCTCGGCGAGGCTCGTGCGCCACATGAGGCCCTGCGCCATGGCTTCCGGAGTCGAGACGACCTCCACCGTCAGGAGCGTGTCGCCGGCGCCGGTCTCGACGACCAGACAATCCCGCGGTTCGGCCCACGCGTTCGCCGCGCCGAGCGCGACCAAGAGCGCCCCGGTCGCGCAGGCCCGCAACCGGCCGACGACGCACACTCCCATTCGCCGCGCCTCCCGACTCTCGTCCCCCTCGCAGGGGCGATTCGCACCGCGTCCGCCCGCCGCGACTCCCGCGACGCTCCGGTTCGCCCCGGTTCGCGTCCTCCGCCGGCGGACCCCGCGCCGACTATACTCCGAGCGCGTCGCCCCGCGCCGGAGCCAGGACCATGCCCCATTCCCCGCCGCCCTCTCTCGATCCCGCGGAAGCAGACCGCTTCGACCGGGTGGCGGACGACTGGTGGAACCCGGACGGCCGCCTCGGGGCGTTGCACGGGATGACGCCCGTGCGCCTCGACGCCGTTCTCGAACAGGTCTCGGTCCAATTCGGCCGGGACCTTCGGCAGGACGCGCCGCTGGCCGGGCTTCGCGTGCTCGACGCCGGCTGCGGCGGCGGGCTGGCGTCCGAGCCGTTCGCCCGTCTCGGAGCCGCGGTCCTGGGTCTCGACCCCGTCGAGAGCGCGGTCGAGGCCGCGCGCCGCCACGCCGAAGAGGCCGGGCTCGCGATCGAATACCGCACGGCGACGATCGAATCCCTCCGACCGGGCCGGGACGTCTTCGATCTCGTTCTCGCCCTGGAACTGCTGGAGCATCTTCCCGACCCGCCGTCGTTTCTGCAGGCGGCGTCCCGGCTCATGGCCGACGACGGACTCCTCGCCCTGACCACCCTCAACCGAACGCCGCTCAGCTACGCGCTGGCGATCGTCGCGGCCGAACGGCTCTTGCGCTGGGTGCCGCGCGGCGCGCATGACTGGCGAAAGTTCCTGCGACCCGACGAACTCGCCGCCATGCTCGAAGGCGCGGGGCTGCGGGAAGCCTGTCGCACCGGCTTCGTATACCGGCCGCTCACCGGGGAATGGCATGCCGACGCGCGTTCGCTGGACGTCAACTACGCGATGTTCGCGATTCGGCCCGAGGCCGGGACCTGCGGCTGAATTCCGGATCGCGCCACCACCGGATCTTGGTCGAGCGAATCGGCCGGCAGCCGGGAACCAGCACGACGGACGCGTCTCGCGGCATCGCCCGCGCGTCCTGCGGCCTGAGCAGCGGCCGCTCGGCTCGGGTCACGGACACCGACGCGCCCGAACGCGACAGCAGACCGGACGGATGCGAACGCGTGCGCTGCGGCGCCAGCACCGAGCCGAGCGCGTTCGAGAGCGCGTTCGCGTCTTCCGCGGTCTCCGGCGCGTGATAGACGCGCGCCGCGCAATTGCGGATCAGCGTCTGGGCGCCGTCCTCTCCGTACACGCCCCGAAGCTGCGTCTCGCTTTGCGCCACGATGCAGCAGCGGAGACCGTAGGAGGCGACGTACGCGATGGCGCGCTCGACGGATCCGGCCCTTCCCAGGAGCGGGAACTCGTCCAGCATCAACAGCACCGGCACCGGATTGCCGTGGTCGGCGCCGAACGGCGAAGCGGTGTTCGCGTGGACGAGATCCTCGACGAACAGGCGCAACACCGGGGCGAGCCGGTCGATGGCGCCCGGCGCGACCCGGATATAGACGGCCAGACGCCGGCGCCGGAGTTCGTCCGGCGCGAAGTCGCGCCCCGACGTGGCCCGATCGAGCAGCGGCTCGCTCCACAGGAGCAGGCGCTCGCAGGCCGTCGCGAGGATCCCGGCGCGCATTCCTTCCGAGCCGCTTTCCGCCCACCGCAGGAGCCGCCGGGCGCAGTCCTCCGATACGCCGGCGGAGGCGCCGGCGTCCGGGCCGAGTTCCGCCGCCACCGCGCCGGCGAGGTCGGGACCGGAGAGAAACCGCTGCACCTGACCCAGCGTCGCCTCGCTGCCCCGCGTCTCCAGCGCCAGCTGCGCCGCGCCGACGAAAAGCTCCCGCGCCTGGTGGGTCCAGAACGCTTCGGCGGCGGTGCGTTCCGGGTAGAGAATCGCCGCCAGGCGCTGGAGGTCGCGGCTGCGAAGGCCGGGATCGGACGCGATGCGGCGGAGCGGATTCCAGCGGTCGGAGTCCGGCGATTCGGGATCGAAGAGGAAGACCTCGTGACCGTGCGCGGCGCGGAATCCCGCGGTCGCGGCGTGATTCTCGCCCTTGACGTCGAACGCCACCACCGAGCCGGGCCAGTCCAGCAGATTCGGAATCACGAAGCCCGCCCCCTTGCCGGAACGCGTGGCGGCGGCCAGGAACACGTGCGTGCTGCCGCCGGAGCGGATCAGCGGGCCGCGCCGCCCCCAGCGTCCGAGTATGATTCCCTCCCGGGCGAACAGTTCCGAGCGCCGCGCCTCGCGCCGCGTCGCCCAGCCCCGCCGCAACCGCGCCCGCCCGGAACCGCCGAAGCGCCGCGACCGCAGGCAGGCGAGGCAGAGCGTCGCGCCGGCGACGGCGACCAGCCAGGCCAGCGGCAAGGAACCGGCCGCGGCCAGCAGGGAACGAATCGCCTGCCCGCCGTCGGCCGCTAGGGCGGTGGCCTGCACGGTCGCGCGCCTCAGTCGCAGTCGAGGACGCGGTCGTAGACGGAGACCGCCCGACGGCTCTCCATCTGGACCACCACGTCGACCAGTCCGGCGGCGAGGCTTCGCATCTCCCGCACGCCGTATCCCCGTCCCTCCTCGCTCTGGCGCGCGAGCAGCGCGATCTGGTCGATCGCCGACGCGGCGCTGTTGGCGTGCAGCGACGTGATCGAGCCGGGGTGGCCGGAGTTGACGTTGCGGAGAAAGTGGAACGCCTCGCTGCCGCGAAGCTCGCCGAACAGGATCCGGTCGGGCCGCATCCGGAGGCACGCTTCGAGCAGGTCCCGGGGACCGGCGCCGGCGACCCCCTGGTCTCCTTTCGAGTACCGCAGGCGGATGGCGTTGGGATGGGGCAGGTCGAGTTCGCGCACGTCCTCGATGGTGACGATTCGCTCCGCGACCGGAATCTCGCGCGCGAGCGCCTTCAAGAGGGTCGTCTTGCCCGAGCCGGTCGGACCCGAGACCACGACGTTGCGGCGCGCCAGCACGCAGAGACGCAGGTAACGCGGCCAGTTGCGCTCCCGGTGCGCGACGCGCAGCGAATCCGGAATGGCGAAGGCCGGCGTGGCCCGCGTCTCGTCGAACACGCCGCGACGCTGCAACTCCTTGAGCCGCCACGCGGTGCGGGCCGGCTTGCGAATCACGATCGCGGCCGATTCCACCACCGGGGGCCGTATGGCCTGGACCCGTTCCCCGCTGGGCAGTTCGGCCGAGAGAAGCGGGCTGCGCACCGACGTGCTCTGGCCGGAGAGATTGCCGAGCGCGTCGATCAGGGCGTGCAGGAAGCCCTCGGTGAGAATCGCCAGCTCTTCCCGCCGCCATGCGCCGTCGTCGATCCACAACTCGCCCGGCTTCTGTACGCCGAGGTCCGACACCCGCTCGCATTCCAGGAAGGGCCGCAGCGCCTCGGAGGTGATGTCCGCGAGATGGTCGCCCGGCATCAGGGTTCGCCGAACAGCATGACGTCGGCGCCGCGTCCGGCGGCCTCGAACCGCTTCCGCATCGCGGCGGAGAAGTCCAGATCGCGGGCGACGACGATGGAGATCTGCTCGCCCTGCAGCTTGACGAGTTCGGGAACCGCCGGAAACGCGCCCCGGACGGCCTCGGTCGCGACGCCCTGCACCGCCGTGGCGACCGCCTGCGCCGCGTCGCCGCTCCGGTCCGGTACGGCGCTCGCCACCAGCGAAACCATCACCGCCGCGGCGAACCGTTCCGCCCACTTCCGGTCGAGATAGCCGTCATGTCCGCCTCGACCGAGCGGCCCGGCGCCGGGCGACGCCAGCGCGGCCGAGACGCCGTCCGGCGTGATCAGCCGCCGCCACAGGACGAAGATGCGGGCGTGTCCCGACTCGACCCCGCCCTGGTACTCGCCGATCACGCGGGAGCCGGCCGGAATCAGTTCGAACGCGCCGTCCTCCGAATACACCGGGACCCGCGTGCGGCAGAGCGTCATGCCGGGCACGATCGAAGAGATCGCGCTTTCGAGAATGCAGGCGATCACCGTACCCTCGAGGATCCGCATGTCCAGACCCTCCAGAATCTCGGCCCGCACCGGCTCGAACGACGACGCGCGAAGCCGCCCCTCCAGCGAGGTCGCGCCGCCGGCGCCGGGGAATCCCTCGCCGGCGAGGCCGAACGCGCCCTGCCCGAGGTTCGCGATCGCCGCTTCCCCCGCCCCGCCCTGCGAACGCCGGTAGACGAGAACCGGCGATTCGCGCTTGCGCCGGCGGATTTCGGCGACGTCCGCCGGAACCGCCGCGACCGGCGCCGGCAACGGCGTCTCCCGCAGCGCCGGTGCCGGCGGAGGCTCCTCCGCGGGGGCGGGCGGAGGCGGGCCGGCCGCGGGGCGGGGCTCCCGCCGCTCCGGAACGCGCAGCGCCCGCAGCACCGCGTCCGCCTCCGGCCCGGCGATCTCGGCCACGAACTGGCCGCCGTCGCGCCCCTGCGGTCCCGCGGTCAGGTTGTTGCGGATGCCGAGCGCGACCACGCCGGCGATCAGCGCGCCCATGGCGATCGCGCTCATGCGCAGGATCCGGACGCCGGGCCGCGGCCGCGCCCCGGCCGGCGGAATCGCGCGACCCCCGCCGCCCGGCGCGGGAGGGACCTCCTCTGCCCCGTTCACGAACGCCCGCCCGTCTCGCGGAACACGCAGGCGACGAGCCGGCCGTCGCGAAGCACGAGCTTCGAGGCGACCCGGTGAATCACCACCCATTCCCCGCGGACATGAAGGTTGGCGATCGATTCGCCGCCGTCCTCTTCCCCGACATAGACCGCCGGGAGCGGCACGCCCGCAGGAAACTGGAGATAGGTGAATTGACCGTCGTCGAACGCGGCCGCGGGCCGGAGCGCCGCATGCCCCGACCAGCTGTAGTTCCAGTTCCGGGCGCCCTGCCGCGGAACGGTCGCGAGTCCGGCGGACCGGGGAACGGCGTTTGCGGCGCCGGTCCTGAGCGCGGCGCGGCCGGCCGCCTCGCGCCGACGCGCCGCTTCCGCGCCGGCCCGGTCCGGACCCGGCGGATAGCGGAAGCGGAGGGCGAAGGTCCGGGTTTCGGCCGCCGGCGGACGGACGGCGCGAAGCTCGAAGAAATACACCCGCCGGTCGGTCCAGACCGTCATGTTGGTGTCGGACTCCGAGGCCGCGGGCCGGACGCCGGGCCAGGGATCGTCGCCGCGCGGCTTGATGCTGATCCGGTTGAGCTCCGGCGCCACATGCCAGGCGTCGTCGCCGATCGCGACCGACTGCACGGTCTCTTCCGGGTGGAAGAACACGGTCGTGGCGTAGCCGACATGTCCGGCGATCGCGACCACCGCGTCCGGATCGTACGGAACGTCGCGGATGCGCGGGTCCGGCGCGCCCGCGCCGGCGGCCTGCGTCGCGGCGAGCCACGCGAGAAGCAGCGCGCTCGGGAGCGTCGCCCGCGCGCTCACCGGCGGTCGACCTCCGGGTCGCGCCGGTAGGCCGAGACCTGCATCCCGAGCGGGTTCCGCCACAAGTCCCGCTCGCGCATCTCCGCCGGATGGAACGCGAAAGCGACGGTCGCCGTCCAGTGCTCTTCGCGCGCGTCCCCCGCGCCGAGGAAGCGGCGTCGGAAGCGGACCGAGGCGAGGCCGTCGCGAAGGAACGAGATGGACAGCACCCGCGCCTCGACCTCCACGCCGGGCTCGTAGTTCAGCGGCGAGTCCGGGTTGGCCGGACGGTAATGGGCCGCCCATCGGTCTTTCATGCGCTGATCGAGAAACAGGGAGACGTACAGGAAGTCCTCCTCGGCGCGCTCCCGCATGAACCCCTCCCTGCGCTCGACGAACCGGTGCAGGAACGACTTGGCGACGGCCTCGTCGGGCCGGTAGTCGGTCGCCTCCCGCACCCGGACCGGGCGATCCACCTCTCCCGTCGTTCGGTCGACGGTGATCACCACGGGTTCGGTCGACTTGAGCGGGACGAGCGACGCCAGCGCGAGCGCCTCGGCCAGGGCCAGCGCGCAGGCCGCGGCGGCTACGATCCAGGCGCAACGGCGGCTGGCGGCGTCCCGGACGCTCATCTGTTCCGCGTAGGTGATCTCCCGCCGGTCGGCGCGGGCCGCCTCCCGCTCGCGACGGGCCCCGAACGCGCGGCCGAGGGCGCCGGCGCCGCTCATCGGACGACCGGGACGCCGGCGTTCACCGGTTGCCGCAGGCTCCCGTCGCAGGACGGAGGCTTCGGCGCCGAGCATCCGGCGAGAACCAGCGACAGGAGGAGCGCCGCAGCGCGGGCGCGCGGAACCGCCCTGCGCCCGAACGCGCGTCCGGACGCCCGGCCCGGCGCCCGGTCCCGCTGCGGCGGCGTCACCACGGCCGCATCCATCTCGGGCCGAACCGGAACGGCGCAGCGCCCGGAACGCCCGCATGGTAGTCCTCCATGATCCGGTCGATCAGGTTCGCGTGCTGTGCCGCCGCGTCCGAGATTCCCGCCGGCCCCGTCAGGACTTCGTGCTGGAGGCGCCGGTCGATGCCGATCGGGGCCAGCTGCAGGCCTCCGCCGAGGGCGGCCGCGAGGCTCGGCACCTGCCAGTAGAACAGGATCTGCGCCACGGCGAAGAACAACACCACGAGCACCGTCGCGACGCTGTGTTGCCCCAGCATGTTCGCGGCCGACATGTCCTGCAGGTTGGCGAGGAAGTGGTGCAACAGGATTCGCGGAACCATGATGGCCAGCATCACCGTCAGCGACTTGGTCAGGATCTCCGACACCCACCGGTCGAAGACGCCCCGCGTACGCTCGAACAGCGTCAGCAGGATCACCGCCGGGCCGACCGCCACCAGGACGCCGAGATACAGCTTGGAGAGCAGGATCAGGAAGGCGGCCAGCGCGGTCGGAAGCACCACCGCGATCCAGATCATGATCGCGACGAGGTAGAGACCGACGCCGCCGGTGAGCACGCCCGCCTCCTCCCAGTAGTCCGCCCCCACCCGGAACCCCTCGGTCAGCACTTCGTCGACCAGCGTCACGACCCCGGCGCCGGTCTCCCGTCCGACCATCACCGCCGCGAGGTCGTCCGGCAGCCGGAACACGGGCTCTACGATCAGCCGGTTGTAGGCTTCGAAATGCAGCAGGAGGACGAGAACCGCGCTCAGCTTGACGAGCTCGAGCGCGAGCGATCTGGGCGCGCCGAGACCGCCGATCATCCGGTAACCCCAGAGCGCGACGTAGACCGTCATGAGCAGGGGCAGAAACCCGACCAATTCCGTCCGCACCGACACGACCGAGCCGATCACGAAGTCTCCGACGATCTCGGCGACGAGGCCGTCGAGAAAACGGACGACGCCGGATTCCGCCGTCGAAACCGATTCTTCCATCGAACGCGCTCCTACGGCCGGTCGAGGCGCGGATTGACGAAGCGGGGCAGCGCCATCTCGCGAATCCGGAGGGCCCGCTCCGCCTCCAGCCGCCTTCGCTGGGCTTCGCCGACCTCCGCGGCCGCGAGCATTCGCGCCGCTTCCAGCAACGACTTGGCGTTCTGCGCCAGGATCCGGTTTTGCAGGTCGAGCGAAGCCTTCGCGTCCTCGGCGCCGTCCGCGGCGGCCGCGAGCGCCGCGATCGCCTCGAGGTCGAGGGACGCGGCCTCGTATGCCGCCGCCGCCGCCGACTCGCTTCCGGCAAGCGCCAGGACCCGTCGGTTGTGCAGGCGCGCCGCGGGCCCGATGGACTCGTCCACGGGATCGATTTCGAGCGCGAACCGGTCCCGCAAGCGGTCCCGGATCCGCTCGGCCGACCCGTCGCCCTCCTCGCCGGCGAGGAGTCGCAACAGCGCTTCGTGGCCTGCCGGAAGCGCGGAGCGAAGCCGCTCGGGACTCCACGCCCCGTAGCCGGACGTTCCGGTCAGCGCCTCCAGCTGGTCGCGCAGGGCGAGGAGCTGTTCCAGGCTGCGTGCGAGCTGGTCCAGACGCGCGGCGTGCGCAGCGTTGTCATGTACCGGCACCCCTCCCCCAGTCGCCGGCTGCGCGACGCACAGCGCCGCCAGCGCGAGGGCGAGAATTCGGCAAATCGCCGCCAGTTTCCGTTTCATCTCCTGTACTCCCCTGTTGCATTGCGGCCTTCGCCGCTTCCTGCGCCGTCGCACCCGAGGCGACGGCCCGGTCGAAAGCCCGGACCGCGCCGGTCCGGCCCGAAAGGAGGTGCAGCACGCCGCCGACGGAGGCGAGGTCGAGGCGACAGACGCCGCTCCGGTTGCCCTGGCGCAGGAGGAACGTGCGCTCGGGAAGGGCCCGCACGAGTTCGCTCTCGACCGGGTTGAGTCCGAACCCCTCCACGTAGTCGCAGTCCCGCCCGGTGCGGTTCCCGAAGAAGATCTTGGTCGGCACCTGCTCGACCACGGTGCGGACGAGGGACGAATCGGTGACGTCCGACAGGGCCTGCGTGGCGAGCAGCACGGCGCCGTTGCGCTTGCGCAGCGTGGCGAGCCAGTCCCGCACGTGCGCGGCGAAGAGGGGATCGCCGGCCACCCTCCAGAACTCGTCGATCACCACCAGCGTCGGCGTGCCGTCGAGCAGCGGATCCACCCGGGCGAACAGGGCGTGCAGCACCGGCGCTCGGAGGTCCTCGTTGTCCAGGAAGAGGCCGACGTCGAAGCCGGCAAAGCCCGGCCGCCCGTCGAACCCGGCGTCGTCGGACGCGTTGTCGAAAACCCAGGCGTAGTCGCCGTCGCGTACCCATCGGCGCAGGTCGCGGTGCAGGTCGCCGGCCGGGTCGAGCGCGTCGGCGACGTGCCGAAGCCGGCGGCGCCCCGGCGGAACGGCCAGCGCGGAGCGGATGGCGTCGTCGATTTCGCTCGCCGCGGCGCCGTCCGATTCGGACCGGCGCAGGAGGATCTGCACGAACTGGCGAAGCTGCGCGTGATGCGCGGCCGAGGCGACCGGATTGATCCCGGTCGGCTCTCCCTCCCGGAACCCGACGTAGCGCCCGCCGAAGCCCGCGACGGCGAGGCGGGCGCCGCGGTCCTTGTCGAACACCACCACGTTCGCGCCGAGCGCGCGGGCGTGCAGGAACGCCCATGCGAGCAGCACCGACTTGCCCGATCCCGACGGTCCGGCGACGAAGGCGTTGCCGAGGTCGCCGACGTGCAGGGAGAAGCGGAACGGCACGCCGTAGGGCGTCGCCAGATATCCCAGCGGCTTTCCCCACGGACCGGACTCCCGCCCCTGCGGCGCGTTGTGGAGCCCGGCCAGGGCGGCGAAGTTGCGGTTGGTGACGGTCACGACCCGCGGCGCCATTCGCCAGTTTCCCGGAAGGAGGGCCCAGTGGGCGCAGGCCAGGGCGAGGTCCTCCCGGACGATCGAGAAGCCCTGCTCGTTCAGCGCCCGTTCGATCGCCTCCACGGCCCGGTTGAGGCTTTCCTCCCGTTCCTCCGACGTCTTTCCGCGGCCCAGCGCCAGCACGCCGAACCAGGCGCGGCCGAGGAGCACCCGCCCGGCCACGGCGCCGTCGAGCATGCCGGCGATCTCCGCCACCTCGCTCCGGGAGTCGTCCCTGGTGGCGACCAGCTTGCGGCGCTGCAGCCGCGCCTGCTCCAGCGCGAACTCCCGGCTCACGTATCGCCAGGCGGCGCAGAGAACGAATTCGGCCCGCGACCAGAGCAGCGGGAGCGTGACGTCGGCGCCGAGCGCGTCCGGATACGCCGACACGCCCAGCATCGCCCCGTGAGCCACCTCGGAGGGCAGGCGGAATTCGACGTGGTCGAGATGCGGGTACGCGAGCCGGGCCGCCCCCATCCCCCGCCAGAGCGGCGCGCCGGCGCAGGCCACGTCTCGCATGCGCAACTCGAGCAGAAAGTTGAAAAACGTCGCGATTTCGGAGACCGGCCGCCCGTTCCGGCGCACGATGCCCAGGGGTCGGGGCCCGTACGCCGCCAGCGCCGCCGCGAGCCGTTCGGCCGCAGCGTCGATCTCCGCCTTCGCCGCGTCGACGCCCCTCGCCACCGCAGAGGCGCCGGGGGCGCGAAACGCCGCGAGGACTCCGGAGCCGCCCGTGCGTGCGTTCTTCTCCAGCGCGACGAAGACCCGGATGCGATAGCAGCCCGCGTCCGCCATCGAAGCGTGGTACCGGTCCGTCAGGGAATGCTCCGAAACGCGCGCGACGGAGCCGGGCTCCAGCGCCGCGCGCTCCTTGAGCGTGAACGCCTTGATCACCAGGCCCTGGCACTCCAGGTTCTTGATCGCCTCCGACAACGTGCGGTACCGGCCCGCGAGGTCTTCGTCTGTGACGGTCTGCGGATCGAGGCCGCGCAACTCCGTCACCTTGGTCAGCTGAAGCTCCGACGTGATCACCGTGGTGTCGTCCAGGTGCTCGGAAAGGCCCGCAATCCGTGCCGCTTCTTCCTCCCGCGCCGCGGCGGCCGGTCGATCAAGCCGCATCGAACGACGCCTGCGAGGGGGACAGCGAGACGCCCCTCCAGACCCTCCATGCACGGCCGCGACCGAGCGCCGTCAGGAAGCGGTGCAGCAACTCGAACGCGCGCGGTTCGGCCAGGCACATGAGCACGGCGAACAGATGCATGGGCGCCATCACCGCCGGCAACCAGATCAGGTCGCCGAGCGCCAGACAGAGCGACACGCTGAACATGCCGTTCACCACCGCGGCATCGTAGGGCGCCAGCAGGAACATGGGCGGACGGCACAGGCCGCGCGCAAGCGGGTCGGCGATTCCGCGCATCGCCTACACGCCCTGGGCGGCGCCGATGAGGAGGTCCACGAGGGCCGGCGCACCGAACACGAGAATGACGCCGAGCACGATGTAGACGGTGGTCCGCACCTGCACCAGGCTCATCATCATTCCGAGCCCGGAGATGATGATGGCGATGATCGCCACGCCCCGGGCCCAGCCGCTGGTCAGGATGATGATCACCTCCTCCAGCACGGAGTTCCAGGCGGCCGCCTCGGCAGACGCCGCGCTCAGCAACAACGCGCATGCGGCGGCGGCGAATCGCCTCGCCGTCCGCGTCGCAGCGGTCCGGATTCTCTTGTTCAACTTTCGACCCCCCTGTCGCTCCCTCGATGCGGCAACGCTAGACGCGGGTTCGAAGCGGGCAAGAGTTCGAGTTTTGTTCGCACGGCGGGAGACGACCGGTTTCCGCGGCCCGGCCGCGAGTTGGCGGACGTTGCGGAGAGGCGAGCTAAAGTTTCAAAAACGATCCGTGTTCGGGCGTCGATCCGCGCAACCGGCGCCGGCCGCGCCGCGTGCGACCGGAGTGCCGGTCCGACCGATTCGCGCTGCCGGGGTTCGCGATTCGTTTCCCGTCGAGCGCGGCAAGCGGCTTCGCGTGCGAGAAACCGTCGCGCGGCCGCCGAACCGGCCGGGACGGCCCGTGCCGAGGTGCGCAAGAAACGCCGCGCCCGCGCGGCGCATGAAGTCTCGAACGCGAATCGCGAGCCCGGTCGTCCGCAGCGAACCGCGTCTGCAGGTCGCGCGCTGCGCGCGAGGCTGAGTTCGCGCAACACCGGCGATCGCACCCGAGCGCGGGGCACAAGATTGATCCGAACCCCGTCGCTCCGCGATATCGGGAGCCGTCGCGCGACTGCGAAGCGAAACCCGCATGCGCCAATGGCAGATCGGACTGCGCGGCGACGGGCGCGGCCGCAGCTGCGAACGCCCGCACGCGGCCGCCCGTGAGGCCGCATCGCCCCGAACGTATAGACAGAGCGAGGAATTTGACATCTCGTGTTCAATATACTGTTCGACGACGACACGGAGCGAGGAATCTGACATGCCGTGTCGTTACGTGTCGTTAACGGGTGTTGCAAATGACGGAGCGTCGCATTACCATCCGGCCGTCACGCACGCAGTTCCGCTTGTGGAATTGATACCTGAGGCTTGAATCGTGCCGCCGGACTGACGCGTGATCGTTTCCAGGTCCGGAGAGCGGCACTTCATCGGTTAAGCAAGGGAATTATGCCCCGACAAAAAAGACAGCGAAGCAGCGACGCTTCCATTGCCAAGGACATCGCAGCCAAGAGGAAAGACTTCGAGGCAAGCGTCAACGCCAGGCAAAAGGACGTGGATGCCCACTCCAAGGCGACGAAAAAGGAATCTTCGGCGATTTCGAAGATCGAGAAAGACATCGATAAGCGGAAGAAGGATCTCAAGGCACTCGAAAAGCGGCTGGTACAGAGTCGCCGCGCGCTGGACAAAACCCGGGAACGGGCCGAAAAGGCAAATGCGGACCTCGCCGAAGCGCAGAGCGCACTCGAGCGGTTCAACGACCAGTTGACCGCTCTCGTCGGCGCGGCGACGCCGGCACGGCGCGGTCGGCGCGGGACGGGGGCTCGCAAGGCCGCGACCGCGACCGCAAAGAGGGCGCCCCGGAAGTCGGGCAAGCGGGCGGCGAGAGCGCCAGGCGCCCCGACACAGCGCGAAGCCTTGCTGCGCGCGCTCTCGCCCGACCGCGGAATGACCGTATTGCAGGTGATTCAGGTCGTCCAGGAGACCCTTCAGATGTCAATCAAGAAGACCTCCGCCGGGACCACCCTGTCGGCGCTCAAACGCGAAGGTCTCGTGGTCAACGATCTAAAAGACGGTTGGCGATTGGCAAAGACGCCCCTATCACCTTCGGCGAACGAACCGCAGGCTGACGGCGACGCTGCGCCGGCGGCGGCCTGACGGCGGCAATTCCGACGGATCGCCCGTCGATTCGTCCGACCGGCTTCCGGCGGCCGTACCGCTTCGTAGCGCTCGGCTGCCGGAAGTCCTCCTCCGTCCGTTGAGCAACCGATACGCTCGACGGTTCGCAACCGCGAGACCGCGCCGGCAGAACGCTGAATTCCGACCCCGTCAGTCCGGCGATTCGATCGGACGAAACTCGCGGCAGACCGGTTCTCCCGGATTGAGTTGAAGCAACGTCAACCGCGGATCCTTCATCCGGTCTCGATAGACGGCGCCCGTATCGATCCACCAGCGATTCGCAGCGCGACGCGGCTTGGCCAGCGGCACGTGGCCCGACACCGCCAGGTGGACTCCGCGGATTGCGACGTCCTCGTCTTCGCAGCTGCCCTCGAGGTGATCCAGCAATCTGCTTCTCCACCACAACGCATGCGCCGAGTCTTCCGGATCGCCTTGTCGGAGCGCATCGAGAAAGCCGCCCCAGTCGCGATCCGGCGGCACGTCGGCATGAACGATCCCCACCGTGCCGCGACCGCCCTCGATTTCGATCGCGAACGGCAGACCGGCGAGCGAATCGACCAGACGGCGACGGACCGGTTCGTCGGTGTCGAGCCACCACTCCCCGCCGTTGTAATGGAGCCAGAGATCCAGGCAACTGCTCCGGCCCGGCTCCGGTCCGCACACCGCGTCGAGCAGCATCTGGTCGTGGTTTCCGCGAATCGAATGAAACCAGGGAAAGTCGCGGATCCACTCGACGGAGCCGACGGAATCCGGTCCCCGGTCGATCAGGTCGCCGACCGAAAACAGGCGATCCGCTTCCGGTCGGAAATTCACCTCCTCCAGCGCCGCGCGAAGGGTCCGGAACATGCCGTGCACGTCGCCCACGACAAAGTCCCGACCCGAACGGTTTTCCGGAAACCGGAGGACGGCACCGTCTCCGCCGAGAAACGCCTGGATCATGCCCGGCGCAAACTCGTCCAGCGCCCTGCCTCGCGTAAAGGGCCAGTCGGTCACGGCGGGTTAACGGACGCGTCCGTGCCGTCCTCGAGGTGAACGTTTACCCTGCGGTTGTTGCGTCCCTTTTTCTCGATCTTTCCGAGCCGCAACCGCCCCACCTCCGCCGTCGAGCGCACGTGCGTCCCGCCGCAAGGCTGGAGATCGACCGGCCGCTCCGCGTCGCCGATGCGCACCAGCCGGACGAGACCCGGCCCCGTCGGAGGCCGTACGCCGACGGTCTTGACCAACTCCGGCCGAGCGGCGAGTTCGGCCGGCTCGATCCACGTCTCCGAAACCGGACAGTCGGCGGCGACCAGTTCCTCGAGCCGCGCCGTCAGCGCTTCCCGGTCCGGCGCCTCCGGCATGTCGAAATCCAGCCGCGACTTTTCGCTGCCGATCGCCCCGCCGGTGACCGGAAAGGGCAGCGCGACCGAAAGGAGGTGAAGCAGGGTGTGCATGCGCATGTGCCGATAGCGCCGACGCCAGTCGATTTCCGCCCGGACCTCGTCGCCGACCTGCAGCTCCGCCTCGCTCGATTCGAGGTGATGCAGGATCGCGCCGTCCTCGCCGTAGCTTGCGGCGCGCACTTCCCGAACCGGACCGTCTCCCGAATGCGGCGCGACCCGGCCGGTGTCGCAGGGTTGGCCGCCGCCGCCGCCGTAGAACACCGTGCGGTCCAGCACCGCCGACGATTCGCCGCTCAGTTCCGTGACGACCGCGGTGCAGGTCCGCAAGTAGGCGTCTGCGCGCCAGAGCGCCTCGGTCTTTGCCCCGGGCGGCCGCGCGGCGTTCATACGAAGACCTCCGGTAACTCCGGCGGCGGAGCCGCGAGCCATTCGGGAACCGGAAGGCCCTTTTCGCCGAGAACCGCAGGATTGTACAGGCTGGACTGGTATCGCTGGCCGTAGTCGCACAAAACGGTGACGACGGTATGTCCCGGGCCGAGATCCCGCGCCAGACGGATGGCGCCGGCGACGTTGATCCCGGTGGATCCCCCCATACAGAGCCCCTCGTCCCGGAGCAGGGAAAAGACGATCGGCAGCGCCTCCCGGTCCGTGATTCGATAGCTGCGGTCGACTTCGAGCCCCTCGAGGTTGCGCGTGATTCGGGCCTGGCCGATCCCTTCGGCGATCGAACTCCCCTCCGCCGCCAATTCGCCCGTGGTGAACCAGGAATGCAGCGCCGCCCCCTCCGGGTCGGCGAGCGCGATCCGGATGTCGGGCTTCCGCTCCCGGAGCGCGATGGCGCATCCCGCCAGCGTGCCGCCCGTGCCGACGGCGGTCACGAATCCGTCGATGCGACCCCCGGTCTGCGCCCATATCTCGGGTCCGGTGGTCTCCACATGGGCCTGCCGATTGGCCAGGTTGTCGAACTGGTTCGCCCAGACGGCGCCGCCCGGGAGGACGTCCGCCAGCCGAGCCGCGAGCCGTTCCGAGTAACGCACGAAATTGTTCGGATCCCGGTACGGAACCGCGGGAACTTCCACCAACGCCGCGCCCGCGAGGCGAAGCATGTCCTTCTTTTCCCGGCTTTGCGTGTCCGGGATGACGATCACCGAACGGAAGCCCATCGCGGCGCCGACCAGCGCGAGGCCGATGCCGGTATTGCCCGCCGTGCCCTCGACGATGGTGCCGCCCTTCTCGAGTACGCCCCGTCGGACCGCGTCCCGAATGATATAGAGCGCGGCCCGATCCTTGACCGACTGGCCGGGATTGAGATACTCCGCCTTCCCGTAGATCTCGCAGCCCGTCGTTTCGGAAGCGTGCCGCAATCGCACCAGCGGCGTGTTGCCGATGGCGTCCGGCAAGCCGTCGTAGGTCGGTGGCTCGTACATGGTTCGCTCCCGCTGCCTTCGGCGGCGCCGTCTGCGAGGGCCCGATCCGGGATTCCGGTTCCGGATTTCCGGGGAGCGGCGCCTGGCGGCCGGCGCCGTGCGTTCGACGAAGCACTATACCGGGAGGCGCGCGAGCCGGACAACCCGGACACGCCCGCCCGCCGGGTGCGGGCGGGGATCGGGGCCGGTGGCGGAAGGGGCGGGATTCGAACCCGCGGTGGTGCGACCCACGCCGGTTTTCAAGACCGGTGCAATAAACCAGACTCTGCCACCCTTCCCCAGCCGCCATTGTAGCGTCGGGAATGCCGCCGGGCTCGTTGCGTACCCGACGTTCGTCCGATCCGGCAGCCTTGTTGTCGCGTCAATTGGCGCTACGCTGACGGCATCATGACGATCGCGTCGCCCCCCTCCCGAAATTGCGCCTCCCGTTGGGCGGCCGCGGCGCTCTTTTGCCTGTCGCTCGGGACGGCGGACGCGGCCGCACAGACCATGGCGACTTCGGCGCGAAGCGCGATCCTGATCGACGCCGGGACCGGCTCGGTCCTGTTCGCCAAGGATCCGGACGCCTCGCTGCCTCCGGCGTCGATGTCCAAGCTCATGACCGTCGAGGTCGTTTTCCAGGCCATCCGGGAGGGGCGGCTGTCGCTGGACGACCGGTTTCCCGTCAGCCGGGAAGCGTCCCGCAAGGGCGGATCGAGAATGTTCATTCGCGAGGGAACCGACGTGCGGGTCGAGGACCTCCTGCGCGGCGTCATCGTCCTGTCCGGGAACGACGCGTGCATCGCCATTGCGGAGGGCATGAGCGGCAGCGAGGCGGCTTTCGCAGAGCTTCTGAACCTGCGCGCCCGGGAGCTCGGCCTCGAGAATTCCAACTTCGCCAACGCGAGCGGTTGGCCGCACCCCGACCACCGGATGAGCCTTCGCGACATCGCGACGCTCTCGCTGCACCTCGTTCGCGAGTATCCGGACCTGTATCCGATGTTCGCCGAAACCGAATTCTCCTGGGACGGCGTCGAGCAGAGCAACCGCAATCCGCTGCTCTACCGGGACGTCGGCGCGGACGGACTCAAGACGGGGCATACGCAGGAATCCGGCTACAGCCTCGCGGCGTCGGCCGTGCGCGGCGACCGTCGCCTGGTCCTGGTGGTCTCCGGGCTCGAGTCGGCGCAAGCGCGCGCCGTCGAGTCGCAGCGACTCATTTCCTGGGGGTTTCGGGAATTCCGCAGCGGCGTCCTGTTCGACGCCGACGAGCCGCTCGCCTCGGCCGCCGTCTGGATGGGAGACCGCGCGAAGGTGGATCTGGTCCTCGAGGCGCCGCTTCGCGCCGCCCTGCCGGTTGCGCGGGCCGAGAGCCGCGTGATCCTTCGCTACGACGAACCGGTTCCCGCGCCGGTGGAACGCGGACAGACGCTGGGGACCCTCATCCTGCAGACGGCCGGCGAGGAACGGCTTCAGGCGCCGCTGGTGGCGGCCGAGGACGTGCCCGAGGGGGGCTTTCTGGTGCGCGCCGGTACCCTGATCGAGTCCCTGCTGACCTCAGGGCCGACGGATTGAGCGCCGGCGGCCGCTTCGTCTCCGTCGAGGGCGGCGATGGAGCGGGCAAGTCGACGCAGGTTGCGCGCCTCGTCCGGCGCCTGCGCGAAGCCGGTCGCGAAGTCGTGGAGACGCGGGAGCCCGGCGGAACCCGCGGCGCGGAGCGCATCCGCGAATTGATTCTGGAAGGCGACGTCGACCGCTGGTCCCCCGTGTCCGAGATGCTCCTCTTCACCGCCGCCCGGCGCGACCACTGCGAACGGGTGATCTTCCCGGCCCTCGAACGCGGCGCCGTGGTCGTCACCGATCGTTTCCACGATTCGACCGCCGTCTACCAGCTGGCCGCGCATGACGCCGACCCGGAGCTGTTCGCGTGGATCCATCGGCACGCCGTCGGCGTGGTGCCGGATCGCACGGTCGTCCTGCTTCTCGACCCGGCCGTGGCGCGAACGCGGCTCAACCTGCGGCGCGCCGGGCGAAACCGTCTCGAGCGGCGCGGGGTCGAGTTCGACCGCAAGGTCCACCGCGCCTTCCGCAAGCTGTGCGAGCGCGAGCCCGACCGGTGCGTCGCGGTCGACGCGGCGGGCGAGCCGGACGAGGTCGCGGAAGCGGTCTGGCAAGCGATTCGCGGAACGGTCCAGTGAGCCCGGGCGGCTCGACGCCTCCACTGCCGCCGGACCAGGCGCCCGGAGCGCCCCACCCCCGGGCCGCCGAGAGCCTGTTCGGGCACGAGGCCGCAGAGCGGGCGTTCCTCGAGTCCTGGCGCGCCGGGCGCCTGCACCACGCCTGGCTGCTGTTCGGCCCGCGCGGGATCGGCAAAGCCACGCTCGCCTACCGGATCGCCCGGTTCATGCTTGCGGATTCCGAGCCGAACGCGTCGTCGCTCCATGTCCCGCCGGACAGCCCCGTCGCAAAACGAATTCGGGCGGAATCCGAGGAACGCCTCTTCGCGGTCCGGCGCGTTCGGGACGACGCCGCGCGGCCGGCGGGCCGCATCCGCTTCTTCACGGTGATTCGCATCGACGACATCCGCGCTCTCCAGCAGTTTTTCCAGCGCACCCCGATCAGCGGCGGCTGGCGAATCGCGGTCGTCGACGCGGCCGACGACCTCAGCGAAAGCGCCGCCAACGCCCTCCTGAAGGTGCTCGAGGAGCCGCCGGAGCGTTCCCTTCTCCTCCTGGTGAGCCATGCGCCGCGCAGACTGTCGGCCACGATCCGATCGAGGTGCCGCCGGCTGCGTCTCGATCCGCTCGCGCCGGAGCCGTTCCGGCAGGCCGTTCTGGGCGCGCAGGAGGCGGCCGGACGGTCCGGCGGCGCGAACTCGGGCGCCCGGCCCGTTCGAGACAGCGAGGTCGAGACGCTCGCGCGGGAAAGCGAAGGCTCTCCCGGCGAAGCGATCCGCATGCACGCGCTCGGCGGCGTCGCGCTGCGCAGGGAACTGAACGACCTTCTGGCGGGACTTCCGGCCCTGGACCGCCGGAGCATGGTCAATTTCGCCGCCGGCCTGGCGGGCGCGGACGCGCAGGAGAAACGGCAGCTCGCCGCCTCGATGCTCGAGCGGTCGATCGGGGACCTGGCCCGCGCGGCCGCGGGCGCACCGGACGGGACGACCGATCTCGCCCGCCGAATCCCCAGACTCGTCGCCGACGAGGCGCAGGCGAGGATCTGGGCCGAGACGGCGTCGGGCCTCCGCGGCGCGATCGACGAGGCGGACGCCGTGAACGTCGATCCGTCGACCACCTTCCTCGTGGCGCTCTCGGCCGTCGAAGACGCGGCGCGACGCGCGCGCGACCGTACCGCATGAGGTGAGACGCATGCTGGTCGACAGCCATTGCCATCTGGACTTCCCGCAATTCGGCGACGACCTCGACGAGGTCCTGGAGCGGGCACGTTCGGCGGGAGTACGGCGGATGGTCACCATCTGCACCCGGCCCCGCTGCGCCGCGGCGAGCGTCGCCATCGCCGAGCGCCACGAATCCGTCTGCTTCGCCGCCGGCCTCCACCCGGCCCGCGTGGGCAGCGAGCCGACCCCGACGGTCGAGGAACTCGTCCGGCTCGCCGAACATCCCAAAATGGTCGGCATCGGCGAATCCGGACTCGACTTCTATCGGGGCGGCGCCACGGCCCTCGAGCAGGAACGCTCGTTGCTCGTCCACATCGAGGCCGCGCGCCGTACCGGGCTGCCGTTGATCGTCCATGCGCGGTCTGCGGACGAGGAACTCTGCCGGGTGCTGCCCGACGCGTATCGCGAAGCGCCGTTTCGCTGCGTCCTGCATTGTTTCGCCTCCGGGGCCAGACTGGCGGAAGAAGCGCTCCGGCTCGGCTTCTACCTTTCCATGTCCGGAATCGTGACGTTTCGCAGCGGCGAGAACGTTCGCGAGGTCTTCCGGGACGCGCCGGTCGACCGGATCCTGGTGGAGACCGACGCTCCGTATCTGTCGCCGGCTCCCGACCGGTCGCGGCGGAACGAACCCGCATTCGTACGGCGGACGGCTCGCGTGGGCGCGTCCCTCAAGGACATGGACGAGGCGGCGTTCGCGGCGCAGACCACGGAAAACTTCTTTCGCCTGTTCGATCGCGCACGTCGCCCGGATGCGACCGATGCCGTCTGACTGCCTGCGGGTCACCGTTCTCGGCTGCGGCTCGTCGGGGGGCGTGCCGCGCGTGGGCGGCGACTGGGGCGTGTGCGACCCCGACGACCCGCGCAACCGCCGGCGACGGTGCTCCCTCCTGGTGGAGCGGCGAGACGCGGAGGGTCGGATCACGTCGGTTCTGGTGGACGCGGGGCCGGATCTGCGCGCCCAGCTGCTCGACGCGAACGTCAAGAGACTGGATGCGGTCCTGCTTACGCACGACCACGCCGACCACATCCACGGCCTCGACGACCTTCGGGGACTGTACCTGCGGAACGACCGCACCCGGATCCCGGTCTACGCCGACCCGGCGACGTCGGCCACCGTGGCCGACCGCTTCGCCTACGCGTTCCGGCAGCTCGAGGGAAGTCCCTATCGTCCGTTCCTGCAACTCCTCGACTTGCCGGAGACGGTTCGAATCGAGGGTCCGGGCGGCGACGTGACCGCTGTGGCGTACCGGGTTCCGCACGGCGCCGTTCCGGCGCTCGGATTCCGCTTCGGACCGGTCGGCTACACCCCGGACCTGTCCGACATGTCGGAGGAGGCGTGGCGCGCGCTTCGGGGCGTGCGATTGTGGATCGTCGACGCGCTTCAGGCGGAGCCGCATCCGACCCACGCCCATCTTCCGCTCACTCTCTCCTGGATCCGGGCGCTGGCTCCGGAGCGCGCGGTGCTGACCAACATGCACTACTGGCTGGACTACGAGCAGACCGCCGCCTGCGTGCCGGCAGGCGTCGAACCTGCCCATGACATGCTCTCCTTCGAGTTTCCGGTCTGATTCCGGCCCGCACCGCAGCGGCGCTCCCCGCCTCGTCGCGCCGCCCCGCCCGGCGCCGGGCTCCGTCCCCGCCGGACCGCGCCGGGCACCGGGCGCGTAAACGCCAATGATCGGCATCGCGGAAGTCATCCTGCCGGTATTCGCCCTGATCGGGCTCGGCTACGTCCTGACGAGGTCCGGCCTCCTCACCGCGGCCGGCGCCGACGGCATCATGGCCTTCGTGTTCTATCTCGCCGCGCCGTGCCTGCTGATGCGCTCCCTGTTCGACGTCGATCTTTCCGGCGCCTTCGACCCCGCGCTGCTGGCGACGTTCTTCCTGCCCCTCGGCGCCATGTTCGCCGCCGCCTGGATCGCGTCCCGCATCCTCTGGAACCGAACCCCCGGCGAAGCGGTCGCCATCGCGTTCGCCAGCGCGTTCGGCAATACGGTCATGCTCGGATTTCCGATCGCCGTCCGCGCTCTCGGCGAGGACGCGCTGGCTTCCGTCGTCGGGATCGTCGGACTGCACGGACCGCTGCTGTACGTTCTCGGAATCACTTTGATGGAAGCCCTGCGCCGGGACGGCGCCGGCCTGCGCCGGGGCGCGATTCGGACGCTGCGAACGGTCTCGCGCAACGCGCTGCTGATCGGCGTGGCCCTCGGCGCGATCGGAAACCTGACCGGAGCCGCCCCGCTCCCGGCCGTCCTCGACCGGACCACGCTCTATCTGGCCGAGGCCGCCGTGCCGGCCGGCCTGTTCGCCGTCGGCGCGACCCTGCCCCGCTACCGGCTTCGGGCGGACCTGCACATCGCCGGATTCGCTTGCTTTCTGCAGTTGATGGCGCAACCTGCCGCTACCTATGCCCTCGGGCGCTGGGTGTTCGAACTCGACCCGCTCCTGACCGCGGTGGCAACGCTGATCGCCGCGATGCCGCTCGGGTTGAACGGGTATATCTTCGCCGCCTACTACCGGCGATGCGACGGCATCGCCGCGAGCGGAATCGTGCTGTCCAACCCGACTTCGATCCTGACCGTGGCGTTCTGGCTATGGATCGTCCAGTCGTTGTGAACCGGCGCCCGCGTCCCGTCGCCTAGGCGTCGGCGCCTCCGAGCAATTCGTACGCGTCCCCGTACCAGTCGCTGCCGGGGAAGTTGTGCCCGAGTATCACCGCCGCGCGCCGGGCCTCCGAACGCAGGCCCATGGACAGATTGGCCTCCACCAGCCGGTACAGCGCCTCGGCGACCTCTTCCGTCGTCGGATAGCGCTCCACGACCGTGCGGAACCGGTTCGCCGCCGCGGCGAAGCGCCCCTGGCGGAGGTAGAAGCGCCCGACGGTAAGCTCGTGGGAGGCGAGCTGGCTGCGGACGACATCCAGCCGGATTTCCGCGTCCAGCGCGTATTCGGAATCCGGAAACCGCTGGATCAGGCTCACGAGTTCCCGCTCCGCCGCCCTGGAGAAGCTCTGCGTGCGGGTCGGATCCGTGATCTGGTCGTACTGGCTGAGCGCGCGGATGAACTGCGCGCGCGGAGCGTCCTCGTCACCGGGGTAGTAGTTGAGAAACCGTTCCGCGGCAGCGAGCGCCTCGTCGAAGTCGCCGGCCTCGAAATGAGCCTCTCCGGCCCGCAGTATGGAGAGTTTGGCTTCCGGCGCGTAGGGGTGATACTGCTCGATCTGTTCGAACGCGCTGGCCGCCTCGGTCGGACTCGACACCATGAGGGCCTCGGCCTGCCGATACAGCTCCGAAGGCGCGATGTCCTCCGGACTGACTTCCTCGTCGCTCGAGCAGGCGGCAAGCGCCAGAACGAGCGCCGCCGAAACGACTCCGCGATACATGGAACTCCCCTTCGCAATCCTGTGCCGATCCCCAGGGTCAATAGCACAGATCGGGCTGGCGGTGCGCAGGCGAAGCCGCGCAAGGGCAGCGACGGTCAGCCGGCGGCGGCCGCGATGCCCGCGTCCCGCGCGGTCGCCCCCGCCCGCGCCGTCGTCGCACGATCCGAGTCGGACCAGCACCACGCGTCCCGATCCGCAAACAGCGCCTTCAGCAGTCGCCACGTGATCTCGTGGCCGGGCCGCACTGCGATGCAGTGTCCGAGAATCGGCGCGCCGGCCAGACGCAGATCGCCGACGACGTCGAGCGCCTTGTGCCGGACGAACTCGTCGCTGAACCGGAGGCCGTTCTCGTTCAGTACCTTTTCGCCCGACACGACGACGGCGTTGTGGAGACCGCCGCCCAGAGCGAGTCCCATCCGCTTCAGCTTTCCGATGCCTTCCAGTTCGGAGAAGGTCCGGGCCGGCAGGAGATCCTCTACCAGCGTCGAATCCAGGCGTTCGATTTCGCAGGTCTGATGCCCGATCGCCGGCGACTCGAAGGAAATGGAACAAGAGAGCCGAAACTCCGCGGCGGGAAGCAGGACCATGCTCGACCCGCCTTGCTCGACCTCCACCTTCCGCAACACGCGTATCGCCCGCCGCCGTCCCGGAACGCTGACGACGCCGCCGCCGAGCAAGGCTTGCGCGAAGGGATAGGCGCTGCCGTCCAGGGCCGGGACCTCCGGTCCGTCGATCGACACCGCGGCGTTGTCGATCCCGAGAACCGCGACCGCGGCCATAAAATGCTCGATCGTGGAGACCCGAACGCCTCCGGGGCTCGAGAGTTCGGTCCGGTACTGGGTGGACGAGACGCGGTCGTACGAGGCCGGGATTTCGACGGGGCCGCCGGGCAGCCCGTGGCGCACGAACCGGATTCCGTAACCCTCGACGGCCGGCATGACTTCCATCCGTGCCGGCTCGCCGAAGTGAAGTCCAGGACCCTCGACGGAGACCCTGTCTCCTACGGTGGTTTGCATGGAAGCTCCTGTGGGTTTTCTGCTCTGTGCCTACAGGCTAGCGCGACCCCGCAGGAGCTCCAAATCATGCTTTGTTTCAAACCGTTTCGAGGCGCCGCCCGCTATTCCTTGATCGACAGGAGCCGCGCGAGCAGGCCCGGACTGCGGCTGGCGACGCCGCGCGTGCCTCCGCCGTTCTCCGACGAAGGCGCAGGACGCTCCCGCTGCGCGACGTCCCGCTGCGAGCTCGCGACCCCCGCCCGTACGCCGAGATCGCGTCGCTGACCCGTCGCCGCTCCGGAGCGGCCCCCCCGCTCCGCCGGCTGCGCCCGTCCGGAAGCCTTCGCCGGCGCCTCCCTCGGCGGCCTCTCCGGTTGCGCGGACGCCTTGGGGGCGGCGGGCTTCGCCGCAGGAGCGGAATCGGAAGCCGGCTTGCGCTCGGCGGGTCGTGCGGTCGGACCGGCGTTCCGAAGCCGCTCGGCCGCGATGGACGAGGTGGAGCGCCGGTGGCCCGGCCGGAACCTGGGTCCGCGCTGCGCCTCGGAGCGAAGCGGCTGGTCCTGCAGCCCGCCCGAAAGGGTCGGCGAAACCGCGACGGTCCGGGCGGTGCTCTGGGACCCGACGTCGGTCCCGATCCCGTCGTTCCAGTCGTCGTCCGCCTCCTCCTTGGGCAAGATGGCCGATTCGCTCCTGCCGCGCCCGGACGCCGCCGGACCGTCGGCGTCGGCGGATCGCCGGACCGGCGTGATCGAAGCCTGCGAACCGTCCTTCGGCCCTTCGTTCGGCGACGGCGAGCGCCCCGCGCCCGCGCTTTCCGAGCTCTCGTTCACCCGAATCTCCCGCACGCCGGTTCGGTCTCCGGGCGCTTCCGAGGAGCGCAGGGCGACCACCGAATCGCCGGTCCTGTCCTGATCGACTCCGGATGCCGCGATGTACACCCGCACCGATCCCTCGAGTTGCGGATCGAACGAAGCGCCCACTTTCATCTTGACGTTGTCGCGCGCCAGCCCGCGAAGGTAGTTGACGGCTTCGTCGAAGTCCTCCGGTCCGAGATCCCGCCCGCCGGTCACGTTGATGAGGAGCCGTCCCGCGCCTTCCAGCGTGACGCCGTCCAGAAGAGGATTGGTCGCAGCCTGTATCGCCGCTTGCCGCGCCCGGTCCGTGCCGGTCGCGACTCCCTCTCCGATCACCCCCAGTCCGCCGTCGCGCAGCGCCATTTCGAGGTCGGCGAAGTCCGTGTTGATCATGCCCGGCCTCGTGACCAGATCGATCACGCCCCGGATCGCGTCCCGCAGGATCGTGTTGACCGTCTCGAAGGCGGTGAACAGGTTCGGAACGCCGTTCTCCAGCCGGAATATGTTCTGGTTGGCGATGAGAAGGAGCGTGTCGACCTGTTCGAGGGTATCGCGCACGCCGCGCTTCGCGGCTTCCATCCGCGCCTCGCCCTCGAAGTCGAAGGGCGTGGTGACGACGCCGACGGTAAGGATTCCGAGTTCGCGGGCGATTCGCGCAATGACCGGAGACGCGCCGGTTCCGGTGCCGCCGCCCATTCCGCCGGTCAGGAAGAGCATGTCCAGCCCGGCCAGCGCCTCGCGGATGTCTTCGAGCGATTCCTCCGCCGCCCGCCGTCCGATCGTGGGATCCGTCCCCGCGCCGTAGCCGCGGGTCAGTTCGGTTCCGAGCACGATCTTCCGTTCGGCCTCCGCCTCGCCCAGCGCCTGGACGTCGGTGTTCGCCGCCAGGTACTGGACCCCGGTCAACGCGCCCTCGACCATCGACCGAATCGCGTTGCCGCCGCCTCCGCCGACGCCCATAACGGCGATGGCCGGCAGCGGACCGCCTTTCGCAGACGGACCAATGTTGATACTCATAGTTCGATTCCCCGCATCTGCTCGCGACGCCCTGCTAAAGCGCCATACCTCAATCCGGCCGGTGCGGCCCGGCCTTCGTTTTGCGTTGCACCGGTTCTGCACGGATTGCGTCCCCGTGTCAAGCCCCGGCGCGGGCGTCGTCCGCGTCTGACCGCGACCGTTACCAATTGTCCGAGATCCAGTGCGCCGTGCGCCGAACCAGCCCGGTCACGGATGCGGCCGCCGACCGTTCGAGGTCGCGCAGGTCGGGCGGCGCCTCGCGCGCGAGACGCGCCAGCCCCTGCAATCCGACGTAGGCCGGATCGTTCGCTCGTTCCGACGGCCACCAGACGCTCCGCACCCGGGTTCGCAACACCGGACAGTCCAGAATCCCGGACGCAATCTCGTGCGCGCGCCGGTCGCGCGCCCCGCCGCCGCCCAGGAGAACGGCACGCCCGGGCATGTCGTAGAACTCCTGCTCCTGCAGCAGGTCGCGAATCCGCTCGAAGATCCCATGCAGCCCGGCGTCCACGATCTCCGCGACCTCCCCGGCAGCGTCTCCGTCCCGCCCGCCGCATCGGACGAGTTCCGCTTCGTCGAGGCCGAGGCCGAGAACGTTGGCGATTCGGGAGACGATCCGGCCGCCGCCCAACGGCAGGGTCGAGCAGTGGATGCACTGGCCCCGGAGGAACAGGCTTACGCCCGTAGCCGAAGCGCCCAGGTCCACGCAGGCGTATCCCGTTCCCTTCGGACTCGCTTCTTTGCAGGCAAATCCCGCGGCGTAGGGCGCGGCCGCGAAGCCGGCGGGCTTGAGTCCGCAGGCCTCCGCGCTGCCGGCCAGTTCCTCGAGCGCGGGCCGGGCCACCGTATTCCAAAGCATGTCGGCGATCAGGCTCCTGCCGGCGAGATCCCGCGGGTCGAGAATTCCGTCCTTGTCGTCGATCGAATACTGCACCGGCAGCGCGTGCAGGACGGCCCGATCCTCGACCCCGGGCGGACGGGCGCAGCGACCGAGCGCGCGCACCATGTCCCGCTCCGCCACCCGGCCGCCGGATACCTTCGCGTCGCCGCGGGCATGATGGCAAAGCAGGCTCCGGCTCTGGACTCCGATCAGCACCTCGTCCACCGCGCCCCGCTTGGCGCTGCCCTCGATCTTGTCGACCAGCTCCCGCAACGCCCTCCGGAACTCGCGCGCGTCGGTCACCCCGTGCGCGCCGAGTCCGCGGGACGGAATCGAGGCGACACCGGCGAGCCGCGTCGGCGACTCGTCGCCGCCCGCTCCCTCCGGGGAATCCCACCAGGCGATCGCCCCCGTCAGGGTGGAAGACCCCGGATCGAGCAACAGCAACCGCCCGCGCCGACGCGCCCGCGCCAGGCGGTCCGACCGTTCGCGATCGCGAGAGTCGAACATCTACGAGTCCTCGCCCGCAGGGCGCGCGCGAGCCGGGGATTCGCCTTCGGAAAGATGCAGGCGAAGGGCGATCCGGTCCGGGATGCGAAGGTCGATCGCCGCCACGTCCCGCTGCGACCTGTCCGGAACAAGGAAGAAGTCGCGCAGCCGCTGCAGCGACGCCTGCAGGCCCTCCTCCGGCAACATGAGCAGGACGCCCGAGGAAAGGCGGACGTTCCAGCGCCGCTCCCCGATCCGCTCGAACATGGAACGGCCGTCCAGGAGCCCAGCGTGTTGCGCGAGCATCGCCCGCACTTCGGCTACCGCGCCCGGCGCCCCCCTTCCCGTGACGCGCGGCAATCCGAACGACGGCGCTCCCTGTTCCGCCCACGCGAACCCTTCGCCGTCCGCGTTGACGAACCACCAGCGCCGGCCGGCCCACCAGAGCGCGACCGGCGTCTCCTCCTCGACCTTCAGGTGGACGACGCCGGGAAGGCCGATCCGGACCTCCGCCCGGTAAATCCACGGCAAGGCTTCCACCGCGTCGCGGACCGTCCCGGTGGACAGGCGCAGGACGGAGCCCCGGCGCGGCAAATCGAGCGCGCGCTCCAGGTCCGCGCGGGACACCCTCTCCAGGCCCTCCACCGAACCGAGCCGGAGTTCGATCTGCGTGTTGTCGACCGCTACCTGTTCCACGAACGCGGCCGCATGGCGGGCATAGACCGAGATTTGCTCCCGCGAGAGCCACTCGACGCCGATCCAGACGCAGACGATCATGGCGAGGCTGGCCAGCGTGCCGCGCGCCGTCCTGGTCCGGAGCCAGCGCCGGACGACGAACGGAATCCGCTCGAGCGCGCCCGGTTCGGGCCGGAGCAACTCCTGGCTCAACGACGGCACGACGCGTCCCTCACCATCCATTCCACGAGGTCGGGGAACGAAATCCCGACGCTGGCGGCCTGTTCCGGAACCAGCGAAGTGGGCGTCATCCCGGGCTGGGTGTTGATCTCCAGCAGCGCCAGCTCCTCCCGTTCGGCGTCGAACCGGAAGTCGGCCCGGGAGACTCCGCGGCAACCGACCGCCGAATGCGCCGCGAGCGCGTGGCCCAGGAGATCCTCGCGCAACGCGGCCGGAATGCGCGCCGGTATTTCGTGGCGCGAGCCGCCGGGCTCGTATTTGGCCGCGTAGTCGTACCATCCCGAACCGGAAAGGATGGCCGTGACCTCCAGCGCCCGGTCGCCGAGCACCGCCACCGTCAGTTCCATGCCGCCGACGTACCGCTCGACCAGGACCCGGGTCTCGCCTTCGAGCGGCGCAGGCGGCCGGTCGCCGGGAAACGCGAAGCGAACCCCGAGGGACGACCCCTCGTCGTTCGGCTTCACCACGTAGGGCGGCGGCATAGGGTGGCCCGCGACCAGCGCGTCCGCTTCGACGAGCCGCCCTTCCGCGACCGGAATTCCGCACGCCGCGAGCACCAGCTTCGAGCGGTGCTTGTCCATGCCGAGCGCCGAGGCGCCGATTCCCGAATGCGAATACGGGATCCGCAGGGTCTCGAGCACGCCCTGGATGCAGCCGTCCTCGCCGCCCTGGCCGTGCAGCATGTTCAGACAGACGTCCGGACGAATCGATTCGAGCAGGCGTCCGACGTCCCGCCCCACGTCGATCTCTTCCACCCGGTGGCCGCGCTCGCGCAGCGCGTCGGCGCAGGAGCGCCCGGAGACGAGCGAGACTTCGCGCTCGCGCGACCAGCCGCCCATGAGCACCGCGATGCGGGTCGTTCCGGGTCGAAGGTCAACCATGCTACCCACGCTCCCCGATGCGCCGAATCTCCCACTCCAGGCACACGCCGGACCGGGCGCGCACGCGCTCGCGAACCCGCTCGGCCAGCGATTCGAGATCCGAGGCGGTCGCGTCGCCGCGATTGATCAGAAAATTGGCGTGTTTCTCGCTCACCGCCGCGCCGCCGTGGCGCAATCCCCGGCAACCTGCCGCGTCGATGAGCCGCCAGGCGGATTCGATCCAGGCGCCGCCGTCGGACCCGGCGCCGGGACGGCCGCCGGGATTGCGAAAGGTGGAGCCGCCCGTGCGGCTTCGCGTCGGCTGGCTGTCCTCGCGGCGGGCGAGCAGGGAGCGCATGCGTTCGCGCACCGCGTCCGGCGCGTCCGCACGCCCCTCGAACTCGGCCGCCAGGAAGATCCGCCCCTCGGCCGCCGCGCAGCGCCGGTAACCGAAGCCCATCTCGTCCGGCTCGAGCCGGACCGTCCTTCCCTGCCGGTCGATCGCCTCTGCCCGCCGGAGAATCCGGTCCGCGCCGCCGCCGTATGCTGCCGCGTTCATCGCCAGCACGCCGCCGACGGTTCCCGGAATTCCGCGCAGGAACTCCAGCCCCGCGATGCCGCTCGCAGCGGCCGCCTCCGCGACCCGTGCCGCCAGGGCGGCGGCGCCGGCCCGCACCCGCTGGCCGTCGAGAATCCGAACGTCTCCGAATCGGCGACCCAGCCGGACGACCACGCCGCGCACGCCCCCGTCGCGCACCAGCAGATTGGAACCCACTCCGAACGGCGTCACCGGGACGTCGGCGGGAAGCGCTTCCAGAAACGCCGCCAGATCCTCTTCGTCCGCCGGCAGGAACAACGCGTCCGCCGGACCCCCGACCCGAAACCAGGTCAGCGGCGCGAGCGGCGCGTTCCGTACGATCCGGCCGCGCGCCTCGGGCAAGCGGTCGACGCTCATGCCGCCGCCGCCCGCGCGTCCGACATCGCGCCCGGCAGGCCGTTCGCCCAGACTGTGATGTCGCCCGCGCCGAGGCAAACCACCATGTCGCCCGGCGCCGCCACTTCGAGCACCAGTTCCGCCAGCCGGCCGGGGTCCGGCAGTTCCATCACCCTCGGTTGGCCCCGACGGCGAATGCCGTCCGCCAACGCGGCGCGCGTCGCGCCCTCGATCGGCGTCTCGCCGGCGGCGTAGACGTCGGCGACGATCACGGTGTCGGCGTCGTCGAAACAACGCTCGAAAGCGGGTTTCAGCGCCGCGAGCCGGGTGTATCGGTGCGGCTGGTGCACCGCGATGATCCGGCCGTCGGACGCCTGCCGCGCGGCCCGGAGCGTCGCCTCGATTTCGACCGGATGGTGACCGTAGTCGTCCACCACCTCGATGCCGCAGGCGACGCCCACGCGGGTAAACCGCCGACCGACCCCCTCGAACCCGGCGAGCCCGGTCCGGATCGCCGCGTCGCCGGCGCCCACCTCCAGGCCGACCGCGACCGCGGCCAGGGCGTTCAGGACGTTGTGCCGCCCGGGCATGGGAATACGAAGGCCGGAGAGCGTGCGCCGCGACCCGTCGCGCCCCGCGATCTCGGCCGAAAAGCCGGTGCCGTACGGCGACGGCGTCAGGTCGACGCCGCGGACCGAGGCCTCTTCGCCGAACCCGTACGTCGCCACCCTTCGGCCCCGGACCTGGCCGGCGAGGTCGCGCGCGTTCGCGTCCTCGGAACAGCATACGACGCAGCCGTAGAACGGAACGTTGGCGCAAAAGCCGCCGAACGCGGCCCGAATCTCGGCAAGTCCCGCGTAGTAGTCCAGGTGCTCGCGGTCGATATTGGTCACCACCGCGACCGTGGCCGGCAACCGCAGGAAGGATCCGTCCGATTCGTCGGCCTCGACGACCATCCATTCGCCGTCCCCGAGCCGGGCGTTCGACCCGTATCCCTGGATGACGCCGCCGTTGATCACCGTCGGAGCCAGCCCGGCCGCGTCCAGAACCGCGCCGGCCAGCGAGGTCGTGGTCGTCTTGCCGTGGGTCCCGGCCACGGCGACGTTTCGCTTGAAACGCATCAACTCGGCGAGCATCTCGGCGCGGCAGACGACCGGAATCCCCGCCTCCCGTGCCGCGACCACCTCCACGTTGTCCGCCGGCACGGCCGAGGAGACCACCACCGCCCTCGCCTCGCCGAGCGAGGCCGCATCGTGACCGACGAAGACCGGAACGCCCTCCGCGCGCAGATCCGCCACCCGCCGCCCCGTCTTCGCGTCGGAACCCTGGACCGCGTAGCCCAGATTGTGCAGTACCTCGGCGATGCCCGACATCCCGATGCCGCCGATGCCCACGAAGTGGATCGGTCCGATCTCCCGGGGACGCGGAATCACGTCCGACCCTCCGCCCGCGTGCGGGCGTCGCGCTCGGCCAGGCTCGCGAGCGCCTCCGCCGCGTCCGCCGGCAGCGCGGTCGCGGCCGCCCGGGCCATGGCGGCGAGGGCGTTCTCGTCGGCGAGCAGCGCGCCGATCGTCCGGGCCAGTTCGGCCGCGCTTCCGCGCCTCTCGTCGAACGCGCGCGCCGCGCCGGCGCCCGAATAGGCGTCGGCGTTCCGGGCCTGGTGGTCTGCGGCCGCCGTCGGCAGCGGGATCAGGATTGCCGGGCGGCCGATGGCCGACAACTCCGCCAGGGTCGAGGCTCCGGCGCGCGCCACGACGAGATGGCTCTCCGCCATGCGGCGCGGCAGGTCGGCGAAGAACGGCTCGGCCTCCAGGCGGATGCCGGCCGCCTCGAAGCCGCGCTCGACGCCTGCGCGCTCCTCGTCCCGCACCTGGCAGGCGACGCGGAGCCGCGCTCGAAGGGAAGACGGCAGCGCCGAAAGCGCTTCCATGGAGAGTCGCGCGACGGCGCGCGAGCCCTGGCTGCCGCCGACGACCAGGATCCGTACGGGATCCGCCGGCCCCGGCGGCCGATACGGAACGGCGCGCAACGCGCGGACTCCCGGGCGCACCGGAATGCCGACCGGCACCGTGCCGGCAGGGGCCTCCGGGGGCGCCGCCACGCCGCTGGCGAGCCGCGCGCCCGTTCGAAGGAAGACGCGATTGACGCGGCCGAGGATCGCGTTCTGTTCGTGCACGATTCTGGGAACGGCAAGAATCGACGCGGCCAGAAGCGCCGGCGCCGTGGCGTAGCCGCCGAAGGCCATCACGCAGGCCGGCCGGCGGCGCAGGAAGCGAAGGCAAAGGCGCAGCGCGGTCCATCCCGCCTGGCAGGGCGCCGCCGCGCGCTGGACCGGGCTGCCGCGCCAGGGGCTGCCGAGGCGAAACGCGGAGACGTCCGCGTCGACCGGTCGGTCCTGCAGGTAGCGGGCGCCGCGCGTGTCCGAGATCAGCTCGACCCGCCATCCGCGACGGGCCAGCTCCCCGGCCGTCGCGACGGCCGGAAACATGTGCCCGCCGGTTCCGCCCGCAGCCACGACCATGGCCCCCTCTCCCGCCGCGTTCACGAACGTTTGCCCGGCCGCCGGCCGCCGGCCGGGGCCCTGACGGGGCGGCGGCCGGGCATGCGGGTAAGCGCGAGGAGGACGCCCATCGCCAGGCCGGCGGCCAGCATCGACGAGCCGCCGTAGGAGACGAACGGCAACGCCATGCCCTTGGCGGGCAGCACCCGCAGGTTGACCCCGTAATGGAACAGCGCCTGGAGCACGATCTGCACGGACACGCCGGCGCAGGCGAGCCGGGCGAACAGGGACCGGGGTTCGCCGAGGCGCCAGGCCACGCGCAGTCCGATCACGGCGTAGAGGCAGAAGATCGCCCCGCAGACGACGAGGCCGAACTCGTCCGCCGCAGCCGCGACGATGTAGTCGCTGTGGGCTTCGGCGATGTGAGCGTTGATTCGGCCGTCGTTGACGCCGTTGCCGAACCAGCCTGCGCCGCGGATCGCCTCCTCGACGTGATCCCCCTGCGAGTTGCGCTCGGGAGGCATGGACAGGAACCGGGTCTGGACGAATTCCATGATCCGTCCCCGGACGTGATCCGACACCTGCGTCGCCACGGCCAGGACCGCGGCGGACCCGGCGACCCCCAGACCGACGGCGAAATGGCTGGCGCCGGCGAGATAGAACATGACCCCCCAGATGCCGACCACCAGGAACGCCTGCCCGTAGTCGGGCTGGAGGATCAGGATCGCCGCGACCGCCAGCACGGTCAGTCCCGCGATGGCCGCGCCCGGAGGACCGTTCGGCTGCGCGGCGCCGGCGAGGAACCAGGCGACCGTGATCGCGAAGGTGGTCTTCAGGAATTCGGACGGCTGG
The DNA here is from genome assembly GCA_965221505.1 of Rhodobacterales bacterium. Lineage (GTDB taxonomy): Bacteria > Pseudomonadota > Alphaproteobacteria > Rhodobacterales > CAZPXZ01 > CAZPXZ01. Next base: position 1,317,834 of record CBDCSI010000001.1, on the reverse strand, counting down.
AACGAGAAGAACCCGAGCGAATACCAGCGTTGCGCCCCCTTGGCGAAATCGGTGCCGAGCGCCGGCAACAGCAGGGTCGCGACCAGAATCGCCCCGAACAGCAGGATGCCCCCGCGCCGGACGGTTCGCTCGTCGCAAAACGAGACCGCGAACATCAGGACCAACGATCCGATCGCGTACAGGAGTTGCCGAACGACGTAGTGATACCGGTCCAGGCCGTTCCTGGCCGCGAGATCGTCGGTCGTCACGAGCGCGAGCACCAGCCCGCACAACACGAGCAGAACGGCGGCGCCCGCCAATACGCGGTCGAATCCGTACGGGACGCCGCCCGACTGAACGGCGCCTTCACGACCTCCCAGCCGCGCACCCGCTGTTCCCATGGTCATGACTCACTGCTCGAGTCTTCTTCTTGCGGGCGCAGGATGCCATATGCCGGGCGCGCTGTAAAGGGATCGATCGACCGGGACGCCCGCGCGCGACGCGGGCCGAGACGGTGTCGGAGTCCGGCGACGCTCCCGTGCCGGCTGCGGTCCCGGGCCTGCTACAGGGTCGATTCCAGGCGCGTGTTGACGACGAACTCGGCCACGCTGGCCTCCGGCGGCAGGTTCAGCACGGTCGACACGATCCCGGCGACGGTCTCGGGCTGGAGGCGTCGGCCCTTCGGCATGACGCCGGGCACGCCGGCGATCATTTCGGTGTCGACGGCGCCGGGACAGACGGCGGTCGCGCGCACGCCGTCCTCCCAGCCGGCGAACCGGATCGCGTGGCTCATCGCCACCAGCGCATGCTTGCTGACCACGTAGCCGAGCGAGGCGGTCGTGTCGCGGTACCGCTTTCCGTCCGTGGAGGCGACGTTGATCACGCGTCCGTTACCGGCTCTCTTCAGATGCGGCAGCGCGGCGCGAACCAGCCGCCACGCAGCCTTGAAATTGACTTCCCAGAGTTCGTCCAGATCCGCTTCCGAGCCGGTTTCGAAATCCACCATCTTGAGGATCCCGGCATTGTTGATCAGGGCGTCCAGACGGCCGTGACGGTCCACCGTCTCCTGCGTCCACGCGCCTGCCGTGGCCGCTTCCCGCGCATCGAAGCGATGGACGGAGACGCGGTCGCCGAGGTCCGAGAGGGCGGCGGAAACCGTCGACGGCCTGCGCACCCCGACCGAGACCGTCCATCCCTCCTCGGCGAGCCGCCGGGCGATCGCGGCGCCCAGGCCGCGTCCGCCGCCGGACACCATGGCGATCCGCACCGCCACCTCAGAACAGTCCCTGATAGACGCCGCCGTCCTGCACGACGTTCTGCCCGGTCAGGAAGCCCGCCTGCGCGCTGCAGAGATAGGCCACGAGGTCGCCGCATTCGGCCGGGTCGGCGAACCGGCCCGCCGGGCAACTGCGGATCCGGTCCTCCACGATGGCCTCGTAGGTCGTGTCGCCCCGCTTCGCGTGACCGTGCAGGTTGGTGTGCAGCGCGTCGGTGTCGAACAGTCCCGGACAGACCGAGTTGATCGTCACGTTGTGCGGGATCAGTTCGCGCACCATCGCCGCGGTCGCGCCGGAGAGCGCCAGCCTTGCGGCGTGAGTGTGGGCGAATCCGACCTGCGGAAACTTCACGAAGCTCACCGACATGTTCACGATGCGCCCGAATCCGCGTTCGGCCATGCCCGGCGCGACCGCCTGGATCATCTCGACCGAACCGAGAAAATGCACCTCCAGCCAGTGCCGCCAGGCGGCCGCGTCGATGCGGGCGTAGGGGTCCGGCACCTGCCGAACGCCGGGATTGTTGACCAGAATGTCGGGTTCCGGATCCGCCGCGAGCAACGCGTCGCGCACGCTCCGGTCGGAAACGTCGCCGGCGACCGGCACGACCTCGACGCCGAACTCGTCCCGAAGGGTTGCGGCCGCCCCCTCCAGGCGGTCCCGCGTGAGGGCGTTCAGGGTCAGACGCACGCCTTCGGCGGCGAGCGAGCGAGCGCACGCGAGGCCCAGCCCCCGGCTCGCCGCCGTCACGATCGCAGACTTGTCCTTCAGTCCCAGGTCCATGTCGTCTTCTCCCGCTACTACGCCGCCGCCGGCCCGGACGCCGTCCGGCCCAGGAGCCGGTCGGTCTCTTCCAAAAGTTCCCGAAGACACGCACCCTCCAGCGGCAGAAGGGGACGCCGGGGCGTTCCGCCGCCCGGATACCCGAGATGGTTCATCACCGCCTTGGTGGCCGGATAGAGCGAGCGGCCGCCGCTGGTGAAGAGTGCGGTCAGCGCGAGACCGGTCGCCTGCAGCGCGTCCGCCCGTTCCCGCCGGCCGGCCTTCGCCTCCGACCAGATCCTGAGCGCGCCGTCCCAGACGTTCGGGAAACAATCCATCAACCCGTCCGCGCCGGCGGCGACGGCGGCGACGCCGAATACGGAAGACGGGCCGCAGAAGACCCGGATCCTGCCGCGCACGGCGAGGAGCGTGCGATGAAAATTGAGCCAGTCGCCCGAACTTTCCTTGATCGCGGCGACGTTGGGCAGATCCGCCAGGCGGTCCGCGATCTCGGGGGTCAGGGGGTTTCCGGCGTTGCCCGGAATGTTGTAGAGCACCACAGGCAGCGGCGAGGCGGCGGCGACGCGGCCGAAATGCGCGACGGTTTCCGCCTCGTTGATCCGCACGAAATACGGCGCCAGCACCAGCGCCGCATCCGCACCCGCCTCCGAGGCGGCCTCGCACTGCGAGATCACGTCGTCCGGCGCGATCCCGCCGACCCCCATGACGACCGTTCCCCTTCCGTCGACCGCCCGGACCGCGACGCGCGCGACCTCGCGACGCTCCCGCATCGAGAGCGTCCAGAACTCGCCGGTGCACCCGGCCGCGATCACGCCGGTCGCCCCGAGCCGGATCAACCGGTCGACATTGCGCTCCAGCCCCTCGTAGTCGACGGAATCGTCGTCACGAAACGGCGTCGGCACCGCGGGGATCGGCCCCGCCATCTCCATCGCCTCGCAGTTCAACTTACCCTCCCCCGCTTTCGTCTCCGTCGGCGTCGCGCGCGGCGGACGCCGGCGCCGGATTCAGTCTCCGGCCGTCCTCGCCGGGCCCGAAGAAATGCAACGCGGCGAGGTCGAGCGAGAACGCGATCGCGCTGCCGACCGGCGGGCGCACCGACGCCCCGGCCCGGGCCACGAGCTTCTGCCCGCCTTCCAGTTCGAGAATCAGAACGGTTTCGTGCCCGGTCGGCTCGACGACCCGTACGACCGCCGACCACGGACCCCCGCCGACCTCCACGCTCTCCGGGCGGATGCCGAGAGTCGCCGGCCCCCGGGCGCCCCCGGTCGTTTCGACGGTTGCGGGGACGGCGAGCCGGCGGGCCTCGAATCCGGCGTCGGTCAGCGCGCCGTCGAGAAGGTTCATCGACGGCGTGCCGATGAACTCCGCCACGAAACGGCTGGCCGGTCGGCGATAGACCTCGTCCGGCGTCCCGAATTGCTGCAGCCGCCCGGCGTTCATGACCGCAATGCGGTCGGCCATGGTCATCGCCTCCAGCTGGTCGTGGGTCACGTAGACCGTCGTGCGGCCGAGGCGGCGATGCAGCTCGATCAGTTCGGCGCGCATGTAGGCGCGCAGCTTCGCGTCCAGGTTGGAGAGCGGCTCGTCGAGCAGGAAGACTTCCGGATCGCGCACGAGCGCCCGGCCGAGCGCGACGCGCTGCTGCTGGCCGCCGGAGAGTTGACGGGGCTTCCGCTTCAAAAGGTCGGTCAGTTGCAGGAGGTCGGCCGCGCGCGCCACCATCGCCGGCCGCTCGGCGACGGGCACCCGCCGCTTCTTCAGCGGATAGGCGATGTTCTGCTCCACCGTCATGTGCGGATAGAGCGCGTAGGACTGGAAGACCATGGCGACGTTTCGCTTCGCCGGCGGCGTGTCGTTGACCGTGCGGTCGCCGATCCGGATCTCGCCGGAAGTCGGAAACTCCAGCCCCGCGAGCATCCGCAAAGTGGTCGACTTGCCGCAGCCGGACGGTCCGAGAAGGGCCACGAACTCGCCCGAACGGACGTGCAGGTCCAGGTCGGCGACCGCCTCGGCGTCTCCGAAGCGCTTGCAAAGCCCGGCGAGAACGACTTCCGACATCGCGCTATCCCTTCACCGCCCCGGCGCCGAAACCGCGGGTCAGATAGCTCTGCAGGAAGGCGAACGCGACGATCAGCGGCAGGCTCATCATGACCGAGGCCGCCATCAGGAGCGACCACTCGACGTTAAAGGTGGAAATCAGCATGGTCATGACGCCGGTGGTCAGCGGACGGGCGCCGTCGGAATTGACCAGCACCAGCGCGAACAGATACTCGTTCCAGGCGAGGATGAAGGTGAAGAGCACCGTCGAGATGATGCCGGGAAGGAGTTGCGGCAGGATGACGTCGACGAACGCCTGCATGCGCGTCGCACCGTCCACCAGCGCGGCCGATTCCAGATCCTCCGGGATTCCGCGCATGAAGGAACGCAGCAGCCAGAGCGCATAGGGCAGCGCGAAGGTGGTGTAGGCGATCACGAGGCTTGCGATGGTGTTGGCGAGACCCAGCCGCACCATGAAGAGGTACAGGGGAATGATCAGGACCACCGACGGCAGCAGGTAGGTGAACAGCACGAGGAAGGCGAGGCTCTGCCGGCCCCGGTAGCGGAACCGCACCAGGCTGTAGGCCCCGACGGTTCCGACCGCGACGACGAACGCGGTGGTGGACGTGGCCAGAACGACGGAGTTGCGAAAATAGGTCAGGAACGGCGTCTCGAGGAGAAGACGCAGGTAATGCTCGAAGGTCGCCGTCTCGGGCAGGATCGTCGGCGGCCGCCGAAACAGCTCGTAACCCGGCTTCAGGGAGGTGACGACCATCCAGAACAGCGGGAACGCGACGGCGAGCACGAGGGCCCACGCGAATGCGCTGTACAGCGCGTAGCGCCAGCGGGACGTCACGGGTTCTCCTCCCGGTCGGTCCGCTGCACGTAGACGATCATGAACGCCAGCATGATCAGCATCATCAGGACGGCCGTCGCCGAGGCCAGCCCCATTCGATTGAGCGCGAACGCCTCCTTGTAGACCAGGAGCGGCAAGGTCTGGGTCGAGATCACCGGACCGCCGCCGGTGAGCAGGAAGATGAGGTCGAATTCCTTGAAGTCCCAGATCGCGCGCAGCATGACGATGACGACGAGGACGTCGCGCAACTGCGGCAGCGTGATGTCGAAGAACCGTGCGACGGGTCCCGCGCCGTCGATCCGGGCCGCCTCGTAGAGCGGCTCCGGAATGGTCTGCAGGCGCGCCAGAACCGCGATCACGACGAAGGGGAAATACTTCCAGGCGCCGACGAAGATCACCGAGAGCATGGCGTTCGGCATGCTGCCGAGCCAGTCGACCGGCATGCCGCTCAGACCCGAGACCATGACGAAATGGTTCAGAATTCCGTAGAGGTCGTTGAACAACCAGCGCCAGACGAGGATCGCGACGACGGTGGAAACGAAATACGGGAACAGGACCAGGCTGCGCGCGAGGGAGCGAAACAGGAGGTTCTGGTGCAGGATCAGCGCCATACCGATCCCGAAGAGCATCTGCAGGACCAGCGTTCCGACCGTCCAGATCAGCGTGGTCCGCAGCGACTGCCAGAACTCGCCCCGCGCCAGCAACTCCCTGTAATTGGAGAGTCCGACCCAGCTTCCCTCCAGCGTCGGCGTGTAGATGGAGAACAGGCTCAGATAGATCGCGGACACGAGCGGGTAGACGATGACGGCGCAGAATACGAGGACCGTCGGCCCGATCAAGAGAGCGCCCAGCCACGCGTATCGCTGCCCCAGCCGGGAGCGGGTGCCGGAGAGAGCGAGCACGGTCGTCGATGCGGGCGCTTGCCGGTCCGGGTGCGGGCGGACGCGCGCCCGCACCCGTTCGCGAGGCTGTCAGGAAGCCATGATGTCTTCGATGGCCTTCGACGTCTCGCCGATCACCTGCGCGGCGTTCTCGTCGTTGAGGACGATCCGCTGAACCATTTCGGCCAGAACGCCGGAACCGACGATGGCGCCGGCCTTCACGTTCGGCTTGTGCGCCGACGTCTCCCAGCCGAGGTTGTAGCCGGCCGCCGCGGCCGCCGCCATCAACTCGACCTCCGCGGTGTATTTCTGGATGATCGCGTTGTTCTGGTAGTTCGGATCCTGCGCGATCGTCTGCAGCACCGGAAGCACGTGGCCGGGCGCGGCGTGCAACTGCTGGATATACCCGTCCGCGTCGTAGAGCGACGCGGCGAAGGCCTTGGTCGTCTCCATGTCGCCGGCCTGCTTCGGAATGAACACGCTCGGAAAGTCGTTGAACGTCCAGCTCGGGACGTCCGCCGAAATCGTCGGATAGGTGCGGCAGGTGACGTGGTCGGCGATGGGCGGATTGTGGTTGTTCACGTTGATCAGGGCCCGCCCCGTGTAGATGCCGGTCGCCGTCGCGCCGGACACGAAGGCCTGCAGACTTTCGCCCCAGGAGTAGTTGGTCGCGCCGGGCGGGCAGAGTTCGCGCATAGACGCGTAGAATTCCAGCGCGTCGAGCGTCTCCTGGGAGTCCAGCGCCACGTCGAGGTCGGGCGAGAAGACCTGGCCGCCGGCCAGGTGAATGAAGCCGATGATCGTCAGCGTCGTCATCGAATTCTTCGCGTACGGGAGCGGCGCCCCGTAGATGCCGTTCTTCTGCATCGCCTGGCACGCGGACCGCAGTTCGTCCCAGGTCTCCGGGATCTTGTCGATGCCCGCGTCCGCCATCAGGTCCTTCCGGACCCACAGCATGTTGGCGGCAGAGTTGCCGATGCCGCTGCCGGCGTAGACGCCCGCGTCGATCTCGTAGATGTCGTTCGCGCCGCGATAGTACTTTTCCGGACCGACCGCTTCGATCACCTCGTTGAACGGCTCGAGAAGGCCGCCGCTCCAGTAATCGGAAACCGCGAAGGAAGGCAGGTGGGTCACCACGTTGGGAACCTCGCCGCTCGCGAAGGCCGCCGCCAGCTGGGGCTGGTAGCCCTCGTCGGACGTCTTCTCGAACGCGACCGAAACGCCCGGGTTCGCGGCCTCGAACGCGGCGATCTGGGCCTGATACGCGGCCAGCTGCTCGGGCGACGACTGCGGCGACCACCAGCGCAGGCGGACGTCCTGTGCCCGCAGCGAGACCGGCGCGGCGAGCGCGGCCGCAGCCGCCATTCCGCCCAGCGCGGTCCGGCGCGAGATCCGGATCGTTCCGCCGTTCGATTTGACCGGTTGACTTGCCATTCTTCCCTCTCCCTTTTCCGTGATGCGCGATCGCGTACCGGATCGCTCGATGGTCCGGCGAGACTAGGCCGGTCCGCCCCTTGCCGCAAGTCCGGCGCGCCTGCCGTTCCCGGAATCCCGTGGAAACCCTGTCGTACGCGCCTCTCGGCGTCGGGGCCGGCCGCACGGATTCCGGTTCGTTCGGGAGGATCGAATGGAGGGCGATTCCGGTGCGGCGTCGCGACCGGCGCCCGGCCGCCTGAAGCGACTCGGTCCGCGGAAACGGTCGACGGTCCTCGCCCGCACGGTCGACAAACCCGGGAAGAGCGGGCCGTCGCCAATCTCCACGAGGCCACGTTCGCGAAATCCGGCGCGAATTCAGGCCCTGTGAGCGGTCGATACACCCTCAACCGGTCGCTGCGCGATCGTCGGCTCCCGCAGCGAATCGTTCGCGACCCCGCCGCGGAAATGCCCCCGTTCGCACCGATTCGCCGCCACGGCACCGGCCGCGCACGGGGCGGCGGCACGCGACTCATGCGCCCGTGCACGACTGCCGGAGCCGTCCGCCGACGGCCACGCCCGTCGCCGGCCCGCGGATCGGGTCCCCCGAAGAGCGGATTCGGCGGAGACGAACGTCCCGCGGGTCGACGGCCGGACGGCCGGCGAGCCCAGACTCAGCTACCCAGCGGCTCCCACCCCGCCTCCGCCAGAATGCTGTGACTCGCGGGGATGTCCGCATCCGGGTCTTCGTCCGGCTGAAGCGCGTCCGCGATGATCTCGAGCACGGTGATTTCGCCGTAGCCGATCTCGCGCAGCGCGTCGCCGGTCGCCTTGACGTCGACGACGCCGGTCCCGAGGCGTTCGTGCTTGAACTCTCCGTAGCCGGAATCCGAGATATGGACGTTTCGGATCCGGTCTCCCAGGAGACGAATGGCTCCGGGCACGTCTTCGCGGATATAGGCCGAGTTGCACACGTCGAAATTGATCCCGACGTCGGGACCGATCAGGTTCGCGGTATCGAGCATGTCCTGTGCGGTCGGGAGGTACGTGAACGGAACGTTCTCGAGAATCACTTCGACGCCGGTGCCCTTGGCGTGCGCGACCAGCGACTTCACTCCCTCGACGAACCAGTCCAGCATCCATCTGTGCGGCGGATTGATCAGGCTGTTAACCGGTCCCGGGATCGCGACCACGTAGGGACAGCCCCACTCGGCTGCGAGATCGATGGCCTCGCGATAGCGGTCCAGCGTGTATTCGCGCATCAACACGTCGACGCCGTTCGGGTTGTTGTCGAGAAGCGGAATGCAGAAGGACGTGATTCGGGCCCCTTCGCCGTCGAGCCACTCCCTGCATTCCTTCCGCTCGGGCCGGCTCAGCTCCCGCGGCCAGCAATGGGGCGGAAAGATCATCTGCTCGTACAGGCGGTATCCCATGCCGTGCAGGTGCTTGAGCGCATCCAGCCCGGTGTGCGAGTATAGATACGGAAACGTGCTGGCAGCTACCTTCATCAGCGGCATATGGAGCCCTCCCCTTTTCGTCGCTGTTCGTTCGTCACTCGTCGCATCGCGGACAGGAAACACTATACCGGGCCCGACGGCACGGACAACGGCGTCAACCTGATCCCGGCGCGTAACTTGCTGCGGATCGCTACGAATCGGTTAATTGTCAGGATGCGTACGCGCCGCCGAGCAGGAGAGTTTACGGGATCCCTCCAGCCGGACCGGCTTCCGGATCACCTATTCGGCCGGGCTATTCCATCCTCAATCGCTCATGTCAGGGCGCGTAGCCCTCGCACGAAAGCAGCGGGCAGCAGATCGCCATCCCATCTGGATCCGCGAATCGCAACTCCCGGGTGAGTAACCTGGCGCGGCCACTTCTATCGATTCGCCCCAGCCTTGCCCTCGATTGTAGCGGAGTGACCCGCAGACGGCAGGATTGGCAGTCCATTACCTGATGTCTCGACCATTGCCCTTCATTCCGCGCGGCCTTTAGAATATCGGAGCATCCCGAGAAAATACCGTGCCGACATCGTCCCCTCGATATTGGCAGCCAGCAGAAAGGCCATTCCATGTCCGAGCACGCTCTTCGGGCCTCTGACAGCGACGATGCCTGTCTTGCCGGCCCGCCCCAACCGATGCAGCCCAACCGGCACCCGCCATCGGCCGAACGAACGGCTAACGGGAGACACGGGCATACTATGGCTCGGCGCGCTCCGAATCCGAATCGGGGTTCGCTCATTGTCGAGGGAAGCATCCCAAGACCACGCCTATGCGGATTTACACAAGCGCAGGCGCCGCTGTCCGAATTTGAACACAGAACCGAGACAGGCTCTCCCGCACTCATCCCCACGGTCGAACTAGAGCCCGAAAGCCCGCTCTACTGCATCCGGCCCGGCACGGGCCACGCCCCACTCGGGTCCGCGCATTGCGCCTGACTGAGAGGCAACAATCGGAAAGCAACGACCGCATCTGGCCACCTACCGATTCCCTGCAATACGACACGGCCCGAATGAATACTTCTCCGGTGCATGGACATACCCTTCCGCCATACCGAGCGCGAAAAGGTCCGTCGGCCCCAAGAGGACGAATAGAATGTCGAACCAACCACGGCTAACCCAACTCTCCATTCGGGGTTTTCGGGGCCTGAAGGCGATCGAGCTGACAGAGCTTGGGACCTTTAACGTACTACTGGGTGCGAACGACGTCGGCAAGACCTCCGTCTTGGAGGCGTTACTCTTGCTGGCCGAGCTTCAGAACCCGCGGCTTTGCGCCGCCATTCAGCAGAGGAGGAACTACAACACTACAAGCGACAGTGACCTGCTGCTACTCTTTCACGGCCTTGACGAAACAGCGTCCATCCGCCTCCAGGCAAGGGGCACCGGGCCGATCGCTTCCCGAACGATCGAAATCTCACTCTCGGAGCCTAAGTTCCGGTATTCTCCGCACGATACCACTCCTGACACATGTCCAGAAAACGTCAGGCAATCGCCTCGCTCCAGTTGGAGGTCGTCGACCGTTCAGTCACCGAGGCATCAACTTGTCTACAACGCCACGGTCGAATACGCAGACGGAGCCTCCGACATTATTTTCAGCACTACAGACGTTGCCGAAGAGTCTCGCCGAGCATCCAAGCCCCTGCATCCAAATCGCTCCGCCGTTCGGATATCCGCACGACTCGTGGACACGGGTCCTGGGCTCGACGTAGAGCAACTATCCCAGACGATCGTGTCGAAGCGCGATCCCGATCTGTTACAGGTATTGCGCTACATCAACCCGAGGATCGACAGGTTATCGACAACCGAACGTTACGCGTATGCGGATATCGGGCTACGGCGAATGATCCCCCTCAACATGTTCGGTTCCGGCACACTTCGGGTCGCGAACATCCTATCCATGGCCATGCTCGACGACGTACGACTCCTCATGGTTGAAGAAATCGAAAACGGTCTTCATTACAAATCCACCAAGCACGTTCTTCGGGCATTGCTTACACTTTGCCGTAACTTCGGCAAACAGGTGTTCGTCACCACGTATAGCATTGAGCTCTTGCAATACTTGCGCGAGGTATTGCTTGAGACCGAATTCGAGGGGATGCAGGAAGACGCGATGAGTTATGTACTTCAACTGAACCCGGATACGAACGTGAAGGCATATCCTTATGACTTTCCTCAATTCAAGCATTGTGTTGCACATGGGCTTGAGGTTCGATAATCGTGTATTCGTGGTCAATTTTCGTTTAAGGCCCCAGTGATCTGCACTTCCTCAACGAGTATGCTAGTCACTTGGAGCTGCGAGCGAGTTTGCATATCATGAGTTTGGGCGGAGGCTTTCAAAGGCTTGAAGACGCCCGCTCGATCATAGTAAGGGAGATCGATCAAGGTAGGCTTGTCGCACTTGTGCTGGACGCAGACGACGACCCAGTGAAGCGAAGGAAAGAGGTGCAGACTAGGATTGCGGAGCTTGCACTTCCTGTCGAGCGGCTCTACCTACTCCCGAACGACCGGTCAGCGGGATGCCTCGAGACCTTACTGTTGCAGTTGTCTGAGAGGCGGCACCGAGGAATTCACGAGTGTTTCCGCCAATACGAGCAGTGTTTGCGTCAACGCGACGGTCGTACGAAATGCCGCCGGAGAAGGGGCGCTTATATGCCTATTGCGAAGCGCTGGGGATTGAGAGAGGACCGAACAAAGCCATTAGGGACCCGGAACACTGGGATCTTCAATCGGAGCGCCTCCTTCCCCTCAAGTCGTTCTTGCAAGGACTTGCAAGCTAATCACTGTGTTGCCGCAGTTCGGAGGTCGACGAAGTCAGGTTACTTTGCCTTGATCATGGTCCTGCAGCGAGGCCGGCGACGAATCGCGAGCAGGATCATCCGTCATGCCGAACGGCTCCCTTACTCCTCCAGGCTACAACGCTGTCCTGAGGGCGCTCCGGGAGCGTTACGGCATCTTGGTCGAGGGGGGTGTCGACACGGTACGCTGCGGCACATTGCCCGATTCCCCGGACGATAGTCCGCTTGTACTTCCGTATTCCTCCGCCAGGGCCTCGTACATCGACCGGAACGCGTCGCCCCGGTGCTCGAAGCTGGCGAACTGGTCGTAGCTGGCGCAAGCCGGGGAAAGCAGCACGGTGTCGCCAGTCTCCGATTCCCTTGCCGCCCGCGAGACGGCAGAAGCCAGGTCGCCGCACCGACTGTGCGGCACCCGCGTCCCCAGTGCGTCCGCAATCTCTCTGGCGCCTTCTCCGATCAGATACGCATGTCGCACGTTCGAGAGGACCGGAAATACCGGGTCCAGGCCGCCGGGCTTCAAGCGGCCGCCGGCGATCCACCGGATTCGGCGAAACGCCGCGAGAGCTCGCGCCGCAGACTCCGGATTCGTGGCCTTCGAGTCGTTGACGAACGCGACCCCACTGACCGTGCCGAGACGCTCGATTCGGTGCGGAAGGCCCGAAAACGATCTCAGGGCCGCCCGTATGCCGTCGGCGTCGGCCACGAGCCGCGCCGTCGCCAGGATCGCCGCGGCGACGTTGCGGAGATTATGCGCACCCGGAAGCGCCGGCGCGTCGCAGGGGGCGAACTCGCCGAGTCGGCCTTCGGGCGCGAATCGCGCGACGGAGTCGTCCCCGACGGCAATTCCGGACGGATACCCCGCGACCAGCGCCGTCTCGCCGAACACGTCCATCGACACTTCCGGGAATCCTGCGTCGGCCGTCGTCCGGGTCCGCACCTCCTCGGCGAGCGACCTTCCGCTCTCGTCCTCGACGCCGATCACGAAGTGCCTCCGGCCGCCGTCGGTATCGAACAGACGCAGCTTCGCCGCCCGGTAGCGCTCGAAGGTGCCGTGACGGTCCAGATGGTCGTCCGCCACGTTGAGCAGCACGGCTATGTCCGGCGCCAGGAGCCCCGCCGCCTCCAGCTGGAACGAGGACAACTCGAGCGCCAGCGCGCGCCAGAGCAGCGCCCCGTCGAGGGCGAGGACCGGAAGGCCGATGTTGGCTGCCGCACAGGCCGGGACGCCGTTCTCGTTCAGGATATGCGCGATCAGCGCGGTGGTCGTGGATTTTCCGTTCGTGCCCGTCACGCCGATCACCGCGGGAGCCGGCGAGGAGCGGTCCCGAAGCCATTCGAAGAACAGTCCGACGTCGTTGTCGACCCTTGCGCCGGCGCGGCGCGCCGCCCGGATCCGCGGATGCGCCGATGCGCCGTTCGACGGTACGCCGGGAGACGCCGCAACCAGGTCCGGTTCGCCGTCGGCCTCCTCCGATATCCGGTACCCGTCCTCCGCCGCCTCCTGCCGCATCGCCGGCAGATCGTCCCAGACCGACACGTCGGCTCCGCCCGCCGACAGCGCGGCCGCCGTCGCACGGCCGGTCCGCCCGTATCCCAGAACGAGTACGGCGGCGCCGCGGTACCGGTCGAGAGCGACCATCGCCGGCCGTCAGCGGAGCTTCAACGTCGCAAGACCGATCATGGCGAGGATCACCGCAATGACCGAGAAGCGGATGACGATCGTCGGTTCCTTCCAGCCGAGCTGCTCGAAGTGGTGATGGATGGGAGCCATTCGGAACACGCGCTTTCCGGTCAGCTTGAAACTGGCGACCTGAATCATGACGGAGAGCGCTTCGAAGACGAACAGTCCGCCGACGATCGCGAGCACCAGCTCGTGCATGGTCGCCACTGCCAGGGCGCCGAGACCGCCGCCCAGCGCCAGCGAACCGGTGTCGCCCATGAAGACTTGCGCCGGCGGCGCGTTGAACCACAGGAACCCGAGACCCGCGCCGAGCAGCGCGCCGGAGAACACCGCCAATTCGCCGACTCCCGGCACGTGATGCAGCTGGAGATACTCGGCAAAATGGGCGTGGCCGACGAGGTAGGCGATCAGGCCGAAGGTCGACGCGGCGATGGTTGCGGGCACGATGGCGAGGCCGTCGAGACCGTCGGTCAGATTGACGGAGTTGGCGCTCCCCAGGACGACGACGGCCCCGAACGCGAACCAGAACGGACCGAGGTCCACCAGCAGTTCCTTGAACACCGGAAACGCGAGCTTGCCGGCCAGCGCCTCCGGCGCCGTGCGCCAGGCGAGCCACACGACCGCCAGAGCGACCAGGCCGCCCGCCGCGAACCGAAGCCGCGCGCTGAGCCCTCGCGAACCCGTCCGGATCTTGGTCGCGTCGTCGGCGAACCCGATGGCGCCGAACCCCAGCAGCGCCAGCATCGCCAGCCAGACATAGGGATTTTCCCACCGAGCCCAGAGCGCCATCGAAACGGTCACCGTGCCCAGAATCAAGAGTCCGCCCATGGTCGGCGTGCCCGACTTGGCCTCGATATGCCACGCGGGTCCGTCGTCGCGAATCGGTTGTCCCCGCCCCTGGCGCCGACGAAGCAGCCGAACGGACCAGCCTCCCAGCAGCAGGGAGAGAACGAGCGCCGTCATCATGGCGCCGCCGGTCCGGAACGTGATGTACCGAAACAGGTTGTAGACGTCGCCTCCGTCGCTCAGCGGGGCCAGCAGCGCATGCAGCATGTTCCTCGTCAGTCTCCCCTCTCCAGCCGGCGAAGCGCCGACGCGATCGCGCCGCAACGTGCGCCGTTCGATCCCTTTACCAACACGACGTCCCCCGGACGCACCAGTCCCGGCGCCCGCTCGGCCAGACTCTCCGCATCCGCTTCCCAGCCGCCGCGAACCTCCGGGGGCAGGCTGTCGTGTAGCGCGCGCATGCGCGGACCGCAAAGATGCATCGCGTCGAGCGCCCGCACGGCCGCCAGGGAGGACAGTCCGGCATGGAGCCGCTCCTCCTCCGGACCCAATTCGAGCATGTCCCCGAGGAACGCGATCCGGCGACCGGGGCCGAGCGGCCCCGACTCGGGCGCCGCTTCCGCCAGCCGCTCCAGCGCCGCCTTCATCGAGGCCGGGTTGGCGTTGTAGCTGTCGTCGATCAGCAGAAACGCTTCCTCCGACTTCCCCGGCGACATGGAGACGCTCTCGGCCGCGCCGCGCCCGGCCGGAATGCGCCATGCCGCGAGAGCGCAGGTCGCGCGCCCGGCGTCCGCACCCGCCGCCCGAAGCGCCAACTGCACCGCGAGCGAGTTCTGCGCCCAATGGCGCCCCGGCGCGCCGAGCCGCCAGGCGCATTCCGCGCCCAGCACGACGGCCCGGACCGCCGTGGCGCCGCCGCGCGTCGAGACCTGCACGAGACGGGCGTCCGCCTCGTCGCTCTCGCCGAAAGTCCAGACCGTACCGGCGCGGGCAGCCGCCGCCCGGGCAAGACGGTCCTGGCCGGGACACCGGTCGGGGATGACGGCAACTCCGCCCTCGGCAAGGTGTTCGAAGATCTCCGCCTTCGCTTCCGCAATGCGTTCGAGGGTGCCGAATGCGGAGAGATGCGCCGGCGCGATCGCGGTGACCACTGCGACGTCCGGCCGCGCGAGGCTCGATAGCCGCCGAATTTCCCCTGCGGCGTTCATGCCCATCTCGATCACGGCGTAGCGGGTGTTCCGGGGAATTCGAGCCAGGGTGAGCGGCACGCCCCAGTGGTTGTTCAGCGATCGCTCGGAGGCGACGGTCGGTCCCGAAGGGCGGAGCGCCGCCTCGAGCATGCTCCGGGTTCCGGTCTTTCCGACCGATCCCGTGATACCGACGAGGGTTCCGGCTCTCGGACGCGCAGCCCGGCCCAGCGCCTGCAACGCGTCCAGAGTGTCGTCTACCGCGAGCACCGGCGCCCCGTCGGACACGCCGGGAGCGGGCCGGTCGAGCATCACCGCCGCCGCCCCGCGCGCCAGCGCCGAGGCGGCATGGTCGTGGCCGTCGTGATTCGGCCCGCGCAGGGCGACGAACAGATCCCCCGGCGCCAGCGTTCTCGAATCGATTGACACGCCTTCCGCGCGCCACTCGGCCCGCGACGTGCCGCCGACCGCGCGCGCGGCCTCGACGGAGGTCCAGAGCGCCGTCACGACCGCTCGCCCAGCCCCGACGCCAACGCGCGAATCGATCCCACGTCGTCGAACGGCACGACGCCGGCGGCAGTCTCCTGCACCGCTTCGTGCCCCTTGCCCGCGACCAGGAGCACGTCGCCCGGTCGCAACCCGGCCAGCGCGGCGCGAATGGCCTCCGCCCGGTCACCGATCGCGACGGCGCCGGGCGCTCCGGCGCGAAGCTGTTCGCGGATGCGTGCGGGATCCTCGCCGCGCGGATTGTCGTCGGTGATCACCACCCGGTCCGCAAGCGCGGCAGCGACCTTCCCCATGGCGGCGCGCTTGCCGGCGTCCCTCTCGCCGCCCGCGCCGAACACGACGTGCAGCCTGCAGCCCTCCCGGACGTGCAGGCGTGCGGCGCCCAGCGCGACCCGAAGCGCATCCGGCGTGTGCGCGTAGTCGACATAGGCGGCTCCGCCCGCGGCGAGGCGGAGCGCCAGCTGCATCCTGCCCGGTACCGGACGAAGCCGTTCGAGCGACGAAAAGACGTCCTCCGCCGTCATCCCGGACGCGATGGCGCAGCCTGCGGCAAGCAGCGCGTTCTTGGCCTGGAAGTCGCCGGCGAGCGGCAGGTTCGCCCGGTACGAAGCGCCTCGATATCGGAACGCGACCGATTGTCCGCCTTCCGAGACGCAGTCGACCGAGACAATTCGAATGCCGTCCCGGGCCGCGTCCGAGAACCCGACCGGAATCGCTTCGCTTCCGCGTGCGCTCGCCAGCGCCAGCGCACAGCGTCCGAGCCCGGAATCCGCGTCGGCGACCGCCGCGCCGCTCGCCGGAAGCAGCTCGGCGAACAGGCGCAGCTTGGCCTCCGCATAGGCGTCCCGGCCGCCGTGATAGTCCAGGTGATCGCGAGAGAAACTCGATAGCGCGGCGACCGTCGGCTCCAGGCCGTCGAGCCGACCCTGCGACAGCGCGTGCGACGAGGCCTCGATCGCCAGTCGGGCGGCGCCCTCTCGCGCAAATCGCTGCATCAACCGATGAACGCTGACCGGGTCCGGCGTGGTCAGTGCGGTGTCGCTCCGTCCCTCGGGACCGACGGCGCCCAGCGTCCCGATCGCGGCGGCCGGACGGCCGGCCAGACGCCATAGCCGGTACAGAAACTCGACGGTCGAGGTCTTGCCGTTGGTTCCGGTGACCGCCGCCCGAATCGCGGGTCGCTCGGGCCAGAACCGGCTCGCCAATCGGGCCAGGCGACGCCGGGGGGCCGGATCGACCAGAATCGGAATCTGCCACGCGCCGGATGCCTCCAGCGCGCGAAACGCTCCCGCGGGAGACGCGAGCGCCGCGACCGCACCGCGAGAGGCCGCTTCGCCCAGGAAGTCGGCGCCATGCGCACGGCCGCCGCCCAGCGCCGCGAAGATCGCTCCGGGGACAACCTCCCGGCTGTCCGCCGTCAACCCCGTCACCTGGGTAGAGAGAGGAAGCGGCGGCCCCAGAACGCTGTCCCGCACGTCGATGCCGAGTTCTGCGACGGTGACCCGATTCGCCATGTCCGTCCGCGCCCCGATCCCCGTTCGGCGTCCGGAGGACCGGTCAGTAGACTGCCGCGCGAACGTTCGGCTCCCTCGACCGATCCGGCTCCGGTTCGAACCGCGGAAGCAATCCGTACAGGACGCCGACCCCGGCGATGATCTCCTGTGCGACAGGCGCTGCGGTTCGGCCCGCATGCCGCCGGGAACGGGAATCTCCGACTCCCTGCGGTTCGTCGAGCGACACGACCAGAACGAACTGCGGATCGTGCATCGGAAAGGCGGAGACGAAGGTGGAGATCACCCGGTCGCGGTGATAGCCCCGTCCGCCGCGCTTCTGCTTGTCCGCGGTTCCGGTCTTGCCGCCCACGTCGTAGCCGGCGACATGCGCTCGCCGGCCGGTTCCCCGACGCGTCTGCACCACGCTGCGAAGCGCCTCGCGCAGGGCATGAACGGTTCGCAGGGACACCACTCGGCGGCGGTCGCCCGGCGCGAGGCGACTGCCGTCTTCCGCGGCTTCGCGCCGCAGGAGGGTCGGTTCCACCCGCGTCCCGTCGCCGACGAGCGTGGAAACCGCACTCGCGAGGTGAACCGGCGTGATCGAGAGGCCGTGGCCGTAGGAGACCGTCGCCGTGGTCAGGCTCTTCCACCGCTTCGCGAAGAGCGGCTGGCTGCCGCCGGCCTCCGACAACTCGATCGGTAGCCGGTCCAGCAAGCCGAGTTCGCGCAGAAACCGCTGCTGCTCGGCCCCGCCGACGTCCAGCGCGGCGCGGGCGCTGCCCACGTTCGAGGAACGTTGCACCACTTCCAGCAGCGAAATCGTGTGGTCGCGAATGTAGTGTTCGCGAATCGAGTAGCCCCCGATGCGCAACCCGTTTCCGACCTGGTAGCGCGTTTCGAGCGTCGCGCCGCCGCGGTCGATCGCGAGCGCCGCGGTGATCGGCTTCATCACCGAGCCGAGCTCGTACAGGCCTTGCGCGGTTCGGTTCAGGAGCGGGTCGTCGTCCGGCAGCCCGCCCGACATCGGCAGGGGCCGATTGTTCGGATCGTAGTCCGGCAGCGATACCATGGCGTGTATCTCGCCGGTGCGGACGTCGAGGAGGACGGCCGAGCCGCCCTTGGCGCCGTTATACGCGACACCCTCCGCGAGCTCTCGATGGAGCACCGCCTGCGCGCGACGGTCGACGGAGAGCCGCACCGGTTCGCCGCCCGCGCCGAGCCGCTCCTCCAGGCGCCGCTCCACCCCGGCGACCCCTACCATCCTGGCGCCCCAGTGCTCCACCTGTTCGTCCCGGACCCCGCCTACCACATGGGAGAGCATCCGGCCGAGCGGATACACCCGTAGCGGACGCTCGTGGAACACGAGCCCGGGCAAACCGAGATCCTGAATCGCCTGCCTCTCGTGAGCGAAGATCCGCTTCTTGACCCATACGAAACTCGACCCCGAGCCGAAGGAGTCCGCCAGCGCCTGCGCGTCCATGCCCAGCACGCCGGCCAGCGCCGTCGCCGTGGCAGCATGATCGGCGATGGCCCTCGGCCGGGCGCCCAGCGACCAGCCCGTGACGTTGGCGGCGAGGAGTTCGCCGTTACGGTCCAGGATCTCCGCCCTCGCCGGAGGTTCGAGCGCGACCGGCCCGGACGCGCGGACCGGCCCCGGATCCTGCGCATGCACCGCCAGCACCGCCATCCTCGCGCCGATGGATCCGAACGCGATCGCGAACGCCGCCAGCACCAGTCCCACGCGCACCGACTGCATCGGCTCTCTGAGGGCGAACAGCGCCCGGACCACCCCGAGGGCCAACGCTCCGAGACTCTTACTCATGGCGGGATTCCCGCTTCGAAACCGTGCCCAGCGACGCCAGCCGGTCCGGCGAGACCGGACCCAGACCGAGCGCTTCGCTGTGGGCGCCGACCAGATGGACGAGCCGGTCGCCCCGGTTCAAATAGGCCCAATCGGCTCGCAACGCGGCGATTCGCTTCTCTTCCTGCTGGATCTGCGCGCGCAACTCGACGATCCTGTCGTCCGCGTCCTTTGCGCGATTGCTCACCCAGTAGGCGCCGAACACCGACGCCAGAAACCCGAGCACGAGCACCAGATGTCGCAGCGCGGTCATTCGACGCGACCCGCCGACCGCCGCCGCCAGGGCGCCTCGCCGTCGAACTCCGCCGGAAAAGGCGGCGCCGTCGTGCGCTCCGCAGCGCGCAGCCGCGCCGATCGCGCACGGGGATTGCGCGCCACCTCCGCCGCGCCCGGCGCCAGGCCGCCGCGGCGGAGAAGTCGGAACGACGGCATTCGCGCGCCGGGCGCCGGCAAATGCCGGTTTCCGCCGCCCGGCCCGCTCCGTCGCGCGAGGAATCCCTTTACCACCCGATCCTCCAGAGAGTGAAAACTCACCACGCAGAGGACGCCGCCGGCCGAGAGAAGCCGCTCGGCCGCGGGGAGCGCGCGCGCCAGCCGCCCGAGTTCGTCGTTCACCGCGATCCGCACCGCCTGGAAGCTGCGCGTCGCCGGGTCGGTCCGGGCCCGCTTGCGCGGACGGCCGGCGGCGGCGCGAACGAGTTCGGCGAACTGGGTCGTGGTTCGGATCGGCGCCGCCTCCCTGGCCCGCACCACGGCCCGGGCGATTCGCCGCGCCGCCGGCTCTTCGCCGAATTCCGACAGGATGCGGGCGAGCTCGTCCGCATCCAGACCGTTCACCAGGTCGGCGGCGGAAGGTCCGTCGGCGCCCATTCGCATGTCCAGCGGCCCCGCCCGCCGAAACGAGAACCCGCGTTCCGGGTCGTCGAGTTGCATGGACGATACGCCGAGGTCGAACGCGACGCCCCGGATCTGGCCGGCGTGTTTCGCGAGAAGCGATCCCAGGCAACCGAAATTGCCTTGCAGGAGCGTAAGGCGGTCCGCATCGGCGCGAAACGCCGCGCGACCGCGCGCGACCGCATCCGGATCGCAATCGATGGCGATGACCCGATCTGCTCCGGCGTCCAGGATGGCGCGCGCGTAACCGCCCGCTCCGAACGTGGCGTCGACGTACACGCCGCCCCGTGCCGGCGAGAGCGCGGCGATCGTCTCGGCAGCCAGGACCGGCTCGTGGCCGAACCGGGGCGCGTCGCCGCCGGCCGCCCTCGCCGCCGGAGGAGTCCCGTGCCGGTCTCGTCTCGTCGGCGATTCGGTCATGGAAGGCCGTCCGCTTCGACCGGCTCGACGGCGACCGTGTCCACCTGCCAGTCGTCGAAGCCCTCCATCATGGTCCTGTACTGTTCCAAAACCTCGCGGTCTCTCCGGTCCTCCCGCTCCAGAGTCTCCGGATCCCAGACCTGGAAGGTGTTTCCGCAGCCGACGAAGCTGACGCTGTCCGTCAACCCGCATTGCCGGACGACGGCGGCCGGCAGCACGACGCGGCCTTCCTTGTCGAAAGAGAGGAACTCGGCCCGCGACCACTGTCCCCGGCCGAGGACCTGGTTTCGCCGGGCGAAGGGATTGGCGAGAGCCGGCCGCGCCTCGGCGTCGCCGGCGCGGCGCGAAACCGCCGGTCCCGGGAGCGTAACGGCGAAGCGGGCCGCGATGTCCCGATACGCCTCGGAACCGGTGCCGTGTACGAAGGGAGCCGCGGGGTCGATGTCGAAAAAGAGGACGATTCCCGGATTTTCCTTGCGCCAGACCGCGCTGCGGATGCCGGCGGGCACGGCCACCCGACCCTTGGAATCGAGACTGTGCGCGTATCGTCCGAGGAACGGATCGGTCACGGCTCAGGTCTCCGGCGCAAGGCGTAGCGCGGCCGCAAGGCGGCGAGGCGAATTTCGCCCCGCCACCCTGATGTCGGGTGCCTCAACCACCGCGCCGTGCTGGCATTGCCTCATTTTGTTTACTGCTCGAGGGCATCTGCCGTTCCATGCGTTCCGGGAAGAGCCGAGTTTTGGTCCCGTTCCCCATTTGACCGGTTCAGTTCGCCATTAGAGCTGATCCTGTCGCCATTGCGCCCCACTTTGCCGACCCGAACGCCGACGGTCAAGCGCTATGGAACGACCTGCGCGTCGAGCGTTTCGATTCCGGGAATTTTTCGACACGGGCTGCCGAAAACGGGCGGACGGCCTTGCCCAAACGGGCAATATACAGTGACTTTGTCGCCTTCCCACACCATATGCCCGGTCCATTCTCCGGGTTTGGCCAGGATCGAACTGTTGCAAATATGCGACTCTCAAGGAACGGGAGTCCGCGACACGGGTTGACGGAATTCGTCGCGATTCGCCGCGGAATTCGCAACATGTCGGGGCCTTGGACACGGCGATCCCATTCGGTTGTATCGATTCGGCACGATACGCCGTCCTGCGACTTGTACGCTCGTGCAGGACCGACCGGGGGCGTGCCGGCGCCGCCCGGACGGGACGACGTCCCCCACCGGACCCCACCGGACCTGCGTTCCCGTGCGAGGGCGGATCGCCCGGCGCCCCCGATTCGGCGCGACGCGGCTACGGGCGACCGTCCCGTCCCGCCGGCGACGACCGCGCTTCGTCACCCGGCGGCCCGGAACCCGGATCGAGTCGTCAGGCGGCCTGTAAGCCGGGTTCTGTGCGCGACGCGGCAGAGCCGCATCGGCGATGGCCATTCATCTGGGACGCCGGTTGCCCGACGCCTCGTGCGGTCTACCCGAACGCGGGACCGAAGGCTGTCCTGTCCTTGCGGACTGCGTCCCTATCCGACCTTGCTCCCGGCGGGGCTTGCCGTGCCGCTCCCGTCTCCGGCAGCGCGGTGGGCTCTTACCCCACCGTTTCACCCTTGCCCGCTTCGCGGGCGGTCTGTTCTCTGTGGCGCTTTCCCTGAGGTTCCGGCCCTGCCGGACCGTCCCTCGCCGGGCGTTACCCGGCGCCGTGCCTTCGCGGAGCCCGGACTTTCCTCACGCCGACGGCGCGCGACCATCCGGCCGCCTGACGCGCCATGATACCGGAAACGGATCGGCCGAGCCGACGCCCCGGTCGCGCGACCGTTCCGCCCTGCCCGTGTCGCGCCGCCCCGGCGGGCGGGCGAGCCTGCGGAGGCCTCGCTCGTCTCCGCGCGGTCGGTTGGCGATCGGGCGCAAGCGACCGACCGTTCCGGCCCCGCCGCGTCAACCCTTCCCGCCCGGACGCGACAGCCGTAGGGCCGTACCGGCCGCCTCGTCGTCGCGCCACGTCGGCGCGGGACGGTCCGGGTCCGCATGGCGCCCACGGAAGACGGCCGCTCCCGGCCACTCCCCGGCGACGCGCTCGGCGTGGAGGAGCGCCGCGCCGGTCGGAGCCCGGCCGAGCTCCCACGGACGAAATCGCCGCCGGAAGGCGCCGAGCGCGGCCCGTGCCGCTGGGGTCCCGATCCCGCCCTCGCCGACGTCGTAGCCGACGGTGGACAACGCCTGCAGCATGCGGGCGGCCGCGTCGTCGGCGCCCGACTCCGCCCCCGACTCCGGCGACCAGGCGGCGAGACCCCGTTCCGCGAGCCGGCGCCAGGGAAACCACTCCCCGGGATCGCGCTTCCTCGTCGGCGCCACGTCGGAATGCCCGACCACCGCGCCGGGCCCGAGGCGCCGGCGGCGGCATATGTCGCCGAGAAGTTCCTCCAGCGCCGCGACCTGCGCGTCCGGATAGCGCCGCGAGCGGCCCGCATGTCCGGCATGCGCGAGTTCGATCCCGATCGAGGCCGCGTTGATCCCCCGCACGCCGGCCCAGCTCGAGCGGCCCGCATGCCACGCGCGCTCGCGCTCGGGAACGAGGCGGCAGACGCGACCCGCGGGATCGATCAGGTAATGCGCGCTGACCTCGGCCTCCGGGTCCGTCAGCCGATCGAGCGCCGCGCGGACGCTCTCCATTCCCGTGTAGTGCAACACCACGAGCGCGACCGGGCTTCCCCCTCGACCGCTCCGGTTGGGCGACGTGCGGCTTCGGACCGCCGCCAGGCCGGTCTCGCTCATCGCCGCACGGCAGGGGATCGGCCGCGCCGCATCTCGGACAGGATGCGCCGAACGGTCGGGGCGGGAACCTCGTCGATCTCTCCGGGCTTCAGCCCGCCCAGCCGAAGCGGGCCGTACGCCAGGCGGCGCAAGCGGTTGACGGAGTGGCCGACATGTTCGAGCGCGCGTCGGACCTCGCGGTAGCGGCCTTCGGACAATTCCAGGCGCAACCACGTGTTCGCGCCGCCGCATCGTTCGACCAGAACGCCCATCGGACGAAAACGCTCGCCGGCGACGACCAGGCCGCTCCGCAGTTTCCGCAGCGCAGTTTCGTCCGGCGTACCCCGGACCCGGGCCCGGTAGACGCGGACGAAGCGGCTGGCGGGCAGTTCGAGGTACCGCTTGAGCGCACCGTCGTTGGTCAGAAGCAGCAGCCCTTCGGAAGCCGCGTCCAGACGGCCGACCGGCATGGCCCCGGACATGCGCGCGGGCAGGGCGTCGCCGAGGGTCCGCCGGCCCTCCGGGTCGGATCGCGACACGATGACGCCCACCGGCTTGCAATAACGCCAGAGACGGGTCGGACCCGCGGGTCGTACCGGCCGCCCGTCCAATTCCACGCGGTCCGCAGCGCAAACGCGCAGGGCCGGCGTATCGCAGCGGCGGCCGTTGACCCGGATCCGGCCCTCACCGATCGCCGCTTCGGCCTGCCGTCGAGAGGCGGCGCCGGCCCGGGAAAGCCATCGGGCGATCCGGATACCGTCCGAATCCGGTTCCGCCGTCGCGGGCGAGGGCGTAACCGCCTCCCGGGCTCGCCCCCGGTTTGACTGACCGCCGACGCCCTTGCGGCGGCGAGGTGCTCGACCGGCCATATCCAGGCCTCCCGCAACGGCGCTCCCGGCCCGCCGGCCGGCGGCAAGCCTGACCGGACATCCCGATCCGTGCCACAATATGCGTCCGCGACATCCGCGGCAAACGGACGCAGGAGCGGCTGGGATGCCCACAGGCCCGACGCCCATGGACGAAGCGCTCGCGGCCGCCCGGGACGCAGCCCGTGCCGGCGAGGTTCCGGTCGGCGCCGTCGTCGTCGATCCCGCGGACGGAACCGTCGTCGCCCGTGCGGGCAACGAGACGCGACGGCGGCGCGATCCCACCGCGCATGCGGAGATTCTGGCGATCCGCGCCGCCGCCGGCCTGCGCGGGGAACGGTTGCTCGGACTCGACCTCTACGTCACGCTCGAGCCGTGCGCCATGTGTGCGGGCGCCGTCAGCGCCGCGAGAATTCGAACCCTGTTCTATGGGGCGGACGATCCCAAGAGCGGCGGCGTCGCGCATGGAGCGCGCGTGTTCTCCCACCCGACCTGCCACCACCGGCCGGAGGTGTTCGGAGGAATCCGGGAGCGGGAATGCGCGGCGCTCCTGAAAGCGTTCTTCGCCGAGCGCCGATAGCCGCCGACGCGGCCTTCGGCCGAGGCGGCAGGCAGAAGCGGCGACGCTGCGCGACGGAGCCGGAGAGAGGCGGGCCGTCACGGTCCGCGAACGATGCGCCTGCCGGGCGCGAACCGCAGCGGGACCGCCGCCGGGCGCGCCCGTCGGGTCCGGCTCAGAGTTCGAAAGGCTCCATGACCTCCGGCACGATCACCTTCGTCCCCTCGACGAGCGAGACGAATTCGTCGGCGCTCTGGGCAAGGATCGGAAACGCCTTGTAGTGGCAGGGAATCACCGCCTTGAAGTCGAAGAACTTGCGGCAAGCGTAGGCGGCCCGCCGGGCGTCCATGGTGAAGTGACCGCCGATAGGCAGAATCCCGAAATCCGGATCGTGCAGATCCCGGACGATCTCCATGTCCGCATGCACGTCGGTGTCGCCGGCGACGTACAGCGTCTTGCCCTCGCAGGAGAGCACGAACCCCGCCTCCGTGCCGAGATACACCGGCGCCCCTTCGACGGTCGCGGAGGAGGAGTGGACCGCCTTCACCATGGTGACCGAAACGCCGCCGCAGTCCACGGTGCCCCCCATGTTGAAGGGAACGACGTCCAGTCCGTGCGCTTCCGCCACCCAGTTGGCGTATTCCACGATGGCGACCACCGCGGCCCCGGTCTTGCCGGCAATCTCCGGGACGTCGGACGCATGGTCGAAATGCGCGTGCGTAACCAGGACGTGGGACGCTCCGTCGACCGCCTCGTCGAACCGCGACTCGTCGAACAGCGGGTTTCCCCGCAACCAGGGATCGATCAGCAATACGGCATCGGCCGCTTCGATCCTGAAGCCGCCCTGCCCGAGCCAGGTAAGTCTCACTTCGGCGCACTCCTCTCGACAGCCCGCTTCCGGGCGCGAGGATAGCCGACTGTACGCTTCGTGTCGCGGGAGTTTCCGACGGTCAGGCGCCGGGCCCGGAGCGTGCCGCGGCGTTGCGCCTCGCGCGCTCCCCCGGCGCGAGCGGCGCCGGGAATCCTTCGGGCGCAGACCGCGGAGGGAAGCGTCCCCTCCGCGGTTCGTTTCCGTGCCGGGACCGGGTTGCCGTCCGTGCGCGCGGGATGCGCAAGCGGCCTCCGCTCGGACCGGCCCCGGGGTTCACTGCGCCCGGGCGAGGCCTGCGAACGCCGCCGCCCGCTCGGCGGTCACGCCCACGGCATTCTCCATCGCGCCGCGAACCACGTCCGTGGCCGCGCTGGTCCGCGCGATCGCGTCGCTGCAGGCCTTGGCGAGGTAGTTGGTCTGCAGGTCGACCAGGTCCGCCACGTTCTTGACGTCGGCGGCCTCGCGGAAGAGCGCCACGCCGTCCTTCACGGACTGTGCGGCGGTCGCGACCGCTTCGGTTCCGATCTTCTCGGCCGCCTTGTTGGCGACGCCTGCGGACTTGGCGAACTCCCGCGCCGTATCCTTGGCGAACGTCGCGTAGTCCTCCATGCCCCGAGACATGCGCGCCGCGTTCTCCTCGACGACCGTCTTGGCCTTTTCGGCGAAGTCCATCGCTTCCGCCTCGACATTCTTGGCGTTCATTTCGGTTCTCCTCTCTCGTCCTTCCGGTTTCCCCGGACCCGGCCCGGACTGGGCCGGCTACCCCTCATATAGGAGCGATTGTGCACTGCAACAAGAGGGGCGAGACTCTTCGCCCTGCCCCGGTTTCGGGCCGGGGCGCGTCGGCGAAGCGCGGCAGGCGTCGAACCGCAATACCCAGCATTATCGTTTATTTTCAACGCATTACGGATTCGACTCGTCGTTCGGGCGAGCGGTTCGAGCGATTCCGTTCCGCCTCGACCGGTGAAGCGGAATCCCGGCGGCCGTCGTCCGGAGGGCATGGGAACGGTACGTCGCAATACGATTTTTTGTTGCGGCGCAGCATTTCGGATCGAGGCCC
The DNA here is from genome assembly GCA_965221505.1 of Rhodobacterales bacterium. Taxonomy (GTDB): domain Bacteria; phylum Pseudomonadota; class Alphaproteobacteria; order Rhodobacterales; family CAZPXZ01; genus CAZPXZ01. Next base: position 1,291,393 of record CBDCSI010000001.1, on the reverse strand, counting down.
GTCGCGGAGTTCGGATACGGGAAACCGCGGGCCAGGGAAAGTCCCGAACGGGAGCGCCGTCCGCCCTTCCGTCCGCGTCCGGCCGCCGGCGGAGCCTTCCGCCGGCGGCACGTCGATCGATCGGGCCCGGGACCGGCCCGGGCGCTCTTCTCGACTGCGTATCAGCTCGAGGCCGTCCACTCCGGATAGGCCTGCAATCCGAGTTCCGCGCCGTCGATCCCGGTCAGTTCCTCTTCTTCCGACACCCGGAGCCCGATGGTCGCCCGGATCGCCATCCAGACGGCGGCGCTGGTCGGCACGACGAACGAGAAGATGACCAGGATTCCGACGAGTTGCTGGTAGACGCTGGCATCCGGATTGGTGATCGGAACCGCCAGGGTGCCCCAGATGCCGGCAACGAGATGGACCGGTATGGCGCCGACGACGTCGTCGATCTTCAGCCGGTCGAGAATCGGCACGCAGAGCACGACGATCGCCCCGCCGATCGCGCCGATGAGAGCGGATTCCCAGAGGCTCGGCGTAAGCGGTTCGGCCGTGATGGCGACCAGCCCCGCCAGGGCCCCGTTCAGCACCAGGGTCAGGTCGATACGCCCGTAGCGGAAGCGCGTGATCAGCATCACGATCACCGCGCCGGCAGCGGCCGCGTTGTTGGTGTTGGCGAAAATCCGGCTCACGTCCGAAGCGTCCGAGAGCGTCCCCATGGCCAGCTGCGAACCGCCGTTGAACCCGAACCAGCCGAGCCACAGGATGAACGTGCCGAGGGTCGCGAGCGGAAGGTTGGACGCCGGGATCGGATTGATCCGCCCGCCGCGGCCGAACTTCCCGCTGCGCGCGCCCACGATCAGGACTCCGGTCAGCGCCGCCCAGCCGCCGACCGAGTGGACGATGGTGGAACCGGCAAAATCCAGGAACCCGAAGTCGTCGAGCCATCCGCCGCCCCATTTCCAGGACGCCTGGATCGGATAGATCAGCGCCGTGAGGACCACGGTGAATACCAGGAAGGCCCCGACCCGCATGCGCTCGGCGATGGCGCCCGAAACGATGGACGCTGTAGTGGCGCAGAACACGAGCTGAAAGAAGAAGTCGGACCCGACGGAGGCGTACGTGACGTCCTCGACTTCGGCGGTCGCGCCCGGGCCCGGCAGCGACGTCCAGGCGAACGCCCCCAGAACGCCGTCCATGACCCAGCCGTCCCCCGGATACATCAGGGAATAGCCGAGGACGAAATACGTCAGGGTCGAGATCGCGTAGATGCCCACGCCCTTGAGGCACTGTGCCGCGGCGTTCCGCGTCCGAACGAAGCCGGTCTCCAGCATCGTGAACCCGGCCGCCATCCACATGACAAGGAATCCGCCTACCAGGAACAACAGGCTGTTGAACACGAAGGTGGATTCCGGCGAAACTCCCGTCGTCGCGTCCTGCCCCAGGGCCACGCCGGGAAACGCCAGTATGATTCCGCTGGCCGCAACCGCGGCTCGCTTGCTCGTCATGATGTTCGGTCTCCTTGTTCTTCCTACGATTTACGCGTCAATCCGGCATCCCTGCCGGAACGTTTGCGCCGCCTGCGCTGCGCCAGCTTCCGCGGCGCCCGGCGTCGTGCCGAGGGGGTCTCGCGCCGGCTCGTCCGTTCGGTGCCGAAGCGGCGAGACGCGAACGGAGCGCAGCGGGTGCCCACCTGAAATTGTTGCAGTGCATCACAGTCTCCCGACGCCGGGCACGATTCGCTCGCGGATCTCGGGAGCGAACCGAGTCCGGCGAACGTGTCGGCTGTGCTTGCGGTTTCGGACAATGCGCCCGGAACGCCGGAGGGGCGAACGAGTTCGAAAAGCTCACGTCGCTCGATTCAGTCAAGGCGGAAAAGCCGTTTCATGTTGCACTGCGTCATAAGAAAGTAATGCTGACCAAATTTGCTGTCAAGCCTGTGCCGCGAAGGCCGAAAACCGCCCCTGGAGCGGCGTCCGGGCGGGCGAATCGCCCGCGCAACCGACGCTCGCCCGGCGCATGCCCATCCTCCGGGAGCGGCCCGATTCGCCCCCTGCCCGCGCGGAAACGGGCGGCGCCGTCTTCCGCCGCCTTGCGCGTGGGAAGCGACGACCCTCGGGGCCGGCCCGCTGCGGTTGTCGAATTGGACCGTGGGACTATGCTTGCGTCCGCATGAGTCCGCAACGGAGTTCGCGATTGTCGCAGGACCGCCCGCCCCCGATGGTCGACATCCGCAACGTCGCGAAGACGTTCGGCGAGGGGCATGACGCAGTCGAGGCGCTGGCCGGCGTTTCCTTCGGGATCCGCGACAACGAATTCTTCACCATTCTCGGGCCGTCGGGATGCGGCAAGACGACGCTGTTGCGCCTGATCGCCGGCTTCGACGCGGCGACTTCGGGCCGGATCCTTCTCGCCGGCGACGAGATCGGACATCTTCCCCCGAACCGCCGGCCGATCAATACGGTGTTCCAGCAATACGCGCTGTTTCCGCATCTGAGCGTCGCGGACAACGTCGCCTTCGGGCTGCGCATGCTGCGGAGGCCGCGGGCGGAGGCGGCCGAGAGAGCGGAGCGGATGCTGGCGCTGGTGCATCTCCGCGAATTCGCCGACCGGCGCCCGGCGCAACTCTCGGGCGGCCAGAAGCAGCGCGTCGCCCTCGCGCGCGCCCTCGCGCCCGCCCCGAAAGTCCTGTTGCTCGACGAGCCGCTCTCGGCGCTCGACCTGAAGTTGCGGCAGAACATGCGTATCGAGCTCAAGCGCATCCAGGAGGAGGCCGGCATCACCTTCGTGTTCGTCACCCACGACCAGGAAGAGGCGCTGACCATGTCGGACCGGATCGCCGTGATGTCGGGCGGCGCGGTGCAGCAGGTCGGAACGCCGCAGGAGATCTACGACGCGCCGGTCAATCGGTTCGTGGCGGACTTCATCGGCCAGACCAACCTGATCGAGGCGACGGTGCGACGGAGCGGCGCGGACGGCGTCGAGTGCGACCTCGGCGCCGGCGCCGCCATGCTCTGCCTGCCCCGCGAAGGCGTCGACGCCGGCGATCGCGGGCATGTCTGCGTCCGTCCCGAGCGCATGCGCCTCGCAAGGGCGGAGGAGGCCGGCGGCCTGGCATGCGTCGTGGAACGCGCCGTCTACCTCGGCACGGACACGGAATACGTCGCCCGCCTCGTCGGCGGCGCCGAAGTCTCCGTCCGGGTCCAGAACGCGCACGAAGCCGGCGCGGCGGCGGGACCGGGCAGCCCCGCCTCGATCTTCGCGGACGCCGGCGCGGCCCGGTTCTTCCCCGCCTGACCGCCGCATGGCCGCCGCAGCGACAGGAGCCGGAGCGCGAAAGGCGGACTTCGCGAACCTGTGGCTGATCGCGCCGGCCGTACTGGTCATCGGCTTCTTTCTCGTGGCGCCGATCGGCGTCATCGCGGTGTATTCCTTTCTCACCCCCGGCGCATACGGCGGGGTCGTATGGGAGTTCTCCGCCGCCGCCTACGTCCAGTTCCTGTTCGAGCGGGACCTCTTCACCGAGGCGTTCGTCTTCTCCGACGCCTACCTGCTGATCTACGGACGGTCCTTCCTGCAGGCGCTGGCGGCGATGGTCGCGTGTTTCCTGATCGGCTTTCCGACCGCCTATTTCATCGCGACGCGCCCGGAAGCGACCCGCACCGCCTGGGTTTTCCTGATCACCGTGCCCTACTGGGTGAACCTGCTCATCCGCACGATCTCGATGCTGTTCATCCTGCGCGACGAGGGACCGCTCAACGCGGCTCTGCAGGCGATCGGCGTCGTCGACGCGCCCGTCAGGATCGCCTACACGGACTTCGCCATCGGAGTCGGCCTCGTCTACAGCTACCTCCCCTTCATGGTGTTGCCGATCTACGCGGCGATCGAGCGGTTCGACTTCGGGCAGATGGAGGCCGCGCGGGACCTCTACGCCGGCCGCTGGGCGGCCCTCTGGCGCGTGCTGCTTCCCGCCGTCCGCCCGGGCGTGATCGCCGGCTGCCTGCTCGTCTTCGTTCCGAGCCTCGGCGCGTTCCTGGCGCCCGACCTGCTCGGCGGCGGCAAGAACCTGATGATCGGCAACCTGATCGCCCTGCAATTTCAGGGATCGCGCAACTGGCCCTTCGGGGCGGCCGCCGCGATCATCCTGCTCGTCTTCGTGATGGCTGCGCTGCTGTTGTTCGTGCGCGCCCAGCGTCGCGCCGCGGGGGCCCGGTGAACGCGTCCGCGCCCGACCTCCGCCGCTACCCCGGCTTCCGGGGGATGACCTGGGCCTGCATGACCCTCCTCTACGCGCCGCTCCTCGTCATCGCCATCTATTCCTTCAACGAAATCCGGTCGATCACCGTGTGGGGCGGCTTCAGCCTCGACTGGTACGCGAAGGCGGTGTCCAACCCGGCCATCCAGCTCGCCACCCGAAATTCCCTGCTGATCGCGGTCGGCGCCGCTTCGGCCGCCACCGCGATCGCCACCTCGGCGGCGCTGGCGATCGCGCGGGGCCGCCGGTTTCGCGGGCGGGACGCGGTGTTCGGACTGATCAACCTGCCGCTGATGATCCCGGAGATCGTGTCGGCGGTTGCATCGCTCGTGTTCTTCGTGATGATCGGATTCACCCTGGGCCTCGGCTCGATCCTGGTCGCGCATATCGTGTTCTGCATTCCCTTCGCCTACCTTCCGATCGCCGCCCGCCTCGAGGGCATCGAGGCCGACTACGAAGAAGCGGCGCGCGACCTGTACGCCGGGCGCTGGGCGGCCTTCCGCCACGTGCTGTTGCCGATGCTGGCCCCCGGCGTGATCTCCGGCTTCCTGTTGGCGTTCATCATCTCGCTCGACGACTTCATCATCACCAACATGGTCGCGGGTCCCGGGGCCACCACGCTGCCCCTGGCCATCTACGGCCTCGTTCGGACCGGCTTCACGCCGGAGATCAACGCGGTATCGACGCTCCTTCTCGGCGTGTCGGCGTTGTTCGTATCCGTCTCCTACCTCGTCGGCCGGGCCGGAGCGCGACCGCGCAACCGGCGCGCGGGCCTGGCGCACGAGTAGGCTCCCGTCACCCACCGTTCAAGGAGAACACGAAATGAAACTACCCCTCCCCTGGCTGGCGCCGGTCGCGGCCGCGCTGGCCGTCGCGGCGCTCGCCGCAGCGCCGGCGTCCGCAGCCGGTTCGCTCCGGATCTACAACTGGTTCGACTACATGCCGCAGGAGCTGCTGGACAAGTTCTCGGCCGAATACGACGTCGAGGTGACCATGGACACCTACGACTCCAACGAGACCCTGCTCGCCCGGCTGCAATCCGGCGTCACCGGCTACGACGTCGCGGTGCCCGGCGACTACATGGTCGCCATCCTCGCCCAGGAGGGATTCCTCGAGCGGAGCGAACCGAACCAGCTGGAGAACTTCCGCCACATGGATCCGGCGTGGGTGGACGTGTATTTCGATCCCGGCCGGTCCTACTCGATCCCCTACCAGTGGGGCACGACCGCGTTCATGGTCGACACCGACCGCTACGGCGGAGACATCGACACGCTCGCCATGCTGTTCGACCCCCCGCCGGAGGTGCAGGGCCGGATCAACGTGCTGAAGGACGTGAACGACGTGCTGAACGCAGGGTTGCGCTACCTCGGTCACGACCGCTGCAACAGCGACCGGGAGCAGCTCAAGGAGCTCAACGACCTCCTGGTCGGGGCCAAGGACCACTGGCTCTCGTTCAACTCCGACGGCGCGAAGGAGGTGCTGGTCTCCGGCGACGCCGCGGTCGGCATGATCTGGAACGGCTTCGGAATGCGCGCCCGCGCCGAGCGTCCGAGCCTGCGCTACGCCTATCCCCGCGAGGGGCTGACCGCGTGGATGGACAATCTGGTCATCCTCAAGGACGCGCCGAATCTCGAGAACGCGAAGCTCTTCCTGAACTTCATGCTCGACCCCGAGAACGCGGCGGCGCTGACGAATTTCGCCCGCTACACCGCCGGCGTCATGGGAACGGAAGAGCACCTGCTGCCGGAACTCGCGACCGCGTACGAACTGAATCCGCCGGATAGCGCGCCGACGCCGGAGTTCGTCCCGCCCTGCGGCGAGGAGGTCGTGCGACTCTACGACCGCATCTGGACCAACCTCCTGAAGTAGGCCGGTTCCAGTGCCGCGCCCGGCCGGACTCGGCCGGGCGCGGGCCCGACGCCATGAAAACCGTATACACCGAGCGGCACCGCTTGCGCGACGCCAGGACCGAACTCTACGGCGGCCGACTGGTGCCGCCCTTCGAGCGTCCGGAACGAATGGACCGCATCCTCGACGAAATCCGCGCGCGCCGTCTGGGCGAAATCCTCGAACCCGAAGCGTTCGGGACGGAGCCGGTGCGACGCGTGCACGACGCCGACTATCTCGCGTTTCTCGAGACCTGCTGGGCGGAGTGGAGCGCGGCCGGCTACGAGGGCGAAGCGATCGCGACCTGCTGGCCTTCCCGCAGAATGCCGCGCGCGGCGCCGCCGAAAGAGATCGACGGTCGGATCGGCTACTACTGCCTGGCGAGCGAAACCTCGATCAGCGAGGGAACCTGGGAGGCGTCGCTGGCGGCGAAGGACGTAGCGCTCTCGGCCCAGGCGATCGTCGCCGGCGGCGCCGACGCCGCCTTCGCCCTCTGCCGCCCGCCCGGCCACCACGCCCCGCGCGACATGTTCGGCGGCTACTGCTTCCTCAACAACGCCGCGATCGCCGCCGAGGCGTTCCTGGCCGGCGGCGCCGCACGGGTGGCGGTGCTCGACGTGGACTTCCATCACGGCAACGGCACGCAGTCCGTCTTCGAGGACCGCGCCGACGCGTTGTTCCTTTCGATCCACGGCGACCCGCTATACGCGTTTCCGTATTTTCTCGGCGGCGCGGACGAGACCGGAGTCGGCCCGGGCGAAGGATACAACCGCAACTATCCCCTTCCGCCCGGCACGGCCTGGAGCCGATGGGGCGAAGCGCTGCAGGACGCGCTCGGGCGCATCCGCGACTACGCGCCCGACGCGCTGGTGGTGTCGCTCGGCGTCGACGCCTATCGAGAGGATCCGATCTCCTTCTTCCGCCTCGAGAGCGCCGACTTCGCCCGCTGCGGCGGCGCCGTCGCCGGACTTCGGCTGCCGACCCTGTTCGTCATGGAGGGCGGCTACGCGGTGGCCGAGATCGGCACGAACGTCGTCAACACGCTGGAGGGCTTCCTGGATGGCTGAAACCGCGAACCGGCGCGACCCGCGCTACGACATCCTGTTCGAGCCGGTCCGCATCGGCCCGAAGGTCGCGCGCAACCGGTTCTTTCAGGTGCCGCACTGCAACGGCATGGGCTACCGGCACCCGAGCGCCCATGCGCGGATGCGCGGCGTCAAGGCGGAAGGCGGCTGGGCGGTGGTCTGCACCGAGGAAGCGGAAATCCACCCTTCCGGCGAGATCGCGCCCTTCATCGAGGCGCGGCTCTGGGACGACGGCGACGTTCCGGCGCTCGTTCGCATGGCGGAGGCCGTTCAGGCGGAGGGCGCGCTGGCCGGGATCGAGCTCTGCCACAACGGCATGAACGCGCCGAACCTGTTCTCCCGCGAGACGCCCGTGGGCCCCTCGCACACGCCGGTCGCGACGTTCAGCTACGAGCCGGTACAGGCCCGCCGCATGGACCGCGACGACATCGCGGATCTCCGCCGATGGCACCGGGCCGCCGTGCGCCGCTCGCTGCAGGCCGGCTTCGACGTGGTGTACGTGTACGCCGCCCATGCGCTGAGCATATTCAGCCACTTTCTCTCCCGCGCCTGGAACGACCGGACGGACGAATACGGCGGCAGCCTGGCGAACCGGGCGCGCCTGCTGCGCGAGGCGCTCGAGGACACCGTGGACGAGGCGGCCGGGCGCGCGGCGATCGGATGCCGGATTTCCATGGCCGAAATCGGGCTTCCCCGCGGACTGGAGCGACAGGAGATCGAGGAGGTCATCTCGACGCTCGGCGACCTGCCGGATTTCTGGGACGTCACGCTCGCGGGATGGGAGGAAGACAGCGTCTCGTCGCGCTTCGCCGAGGAGGGCTACCAGGACCCGTATCTCGCCAACGTGAAGACGCTGACCTCCAGGCCGGTCGTCGGCGTCGGACGGTTCACCTCGCCGGACCGGATGGCCGCCATGGTTCGCCGCGGCCTGGTGGATTTCGTCGGCGCCGCGCGTCCGTCGATCGCCGACCCGTTCCTGCCCAAAAAGATCGAGGAGGGGCGGGTCGAGGACATCCGCGAGTGCATCGGCTGCAATATCTGCGTGAGCGGCGACTTCACCATGGTGCCGATGCGCTGCACGCAGAACCCTTCCATGGGCGAGGAGTGGCGCCGGGGCTGGCATCCCGAGCGCATTCGGCCGAAGGAGTCTGACCGCCCGGTGCTGGTGGTCGGGAGCGGACCGGCCGGTCTGGAGGCGGCGATGTCGCTGGGCCGGCGCGGCTACGCGGTGACCGTCGCCGAAGCGGAGGAATCCCTCGGCGGACGGGTCAGCCGGGAATGCCGCCTTCCGGGCCTTTCCGCATGGGCCCGGGTGCGCGACTACCGGACCGGCCAGATCGGCCGCATGCCCAACGTCGAAGTCTACCGGTCGAGTCCGGTGGACGCCGACGGGGCGTTGTCCTTCGGGTTTCCGCGAATCGCCGTTGCGACCGGCGCGTTCTGGCGCCGGGACGGCATCGGGCACGCGCGGCGCGACGCGGTGCCGACCGACGCAGGCGCGGTGGCGTTCACCCCCGACGACCTTCTGGACGGAAAGGGCCCCGCTGCCGGCGCCCGCGTGCTGGTCTGGGACGACGACCACTACTACATGGGCAGCGCAATCGCTGAACTCCTCGTCGATCGGGGCTGCCGGGTCGTGTTCGCGACGCCGGCGAGCGAGGTGGCGACCTGGACTCGCGCGACCCTGGAACAGGCCCGCATCCAGACGCGCCTCCTGGAGAGACGGGTGGAGGTCCGCACCGCGCGCAACCTCGCCCGGCTCGGCGCGGACGAGGCGGTGTTGGCATGCGCGTACACGTCCCGCGAGACCCGAATCGCGGTCGACGCCGCCGTGCTGGTCACCTGCCGCCTGCCGAACGAATCGCTGCTTCTCGAACTTCGCGCACGGCGCGGGGACTGGGCCGACGCCGGAATCGAAAGCGTCGTCGCGATCGGCGACGCGGAAGTTCCGGCGACGATCGCCCATGCCGTCCACGCCGGCCGCCGCTACGCCGAAGAGCTGGACGCGCCCGAGCGCGATCCGGACGCCATGCCCTGGCGTCAGGAGCGCACGGAACTGTCGCCGGACTGGCCGTAGCGCGACCCGTGAACCTGCAGGAATATCGCGAACTCGACGCCGCGTCGCTGGCCGCGCGCATTCGGGCCGGCGAGGTCTCTCCTTACGAAGCGGCGGATGCCGCCCTCGAATGCATCGAATCGGTCCAGCCGTCGTGCAATCCGTTCGCCTTCGTCTATCGCGAAGAGGCGCGGCAGGAGGCGCGGGAGGCGGAGCGCGCCCGCAAGGCGGGCGCCGAGATCGGGCCGCTCTTCGGCGTGCCGGTCGCCTTCAAGGACTTCACGCCCATGCGCGGACGGCGCACGACCCGGGGTTCGAGGCGCTTCGAGCGGTGGATTCCGGACTCGGATCCGGCGATCGTCCGGCGATTCCGTGCGGCCGGCGCCGTCGTCGTGGGCAAGACGACGACGCCGGAATTCGCCCATTCGTCCTTCACCTGGAGCCCGCTCTGGGGTCATACGCGCAATCCGTGGAACCGGGAGCGCAGCGCCGGCGGATCGTCCGGCGGGGCCGGCGCGGCCGTGGCCTCCGGCTGCGTGCCGCTGGCGGAGGGCACCGACATGGGAGGCTCCGTGCGGATCCCGGCCGCGCTCTGCGGCGTCGTCGGCCTGAAGCCCAGCCTGGGCCGCATTCCGATGGACATACTCGACACCGTTTTCGACGACATGTCGCATTTCGGTCCCCTCGCGCGCACGGTGGCGGACGCAGCGCTGTTTCTTCGCGTCGCGGAAGGGCCCGATTCGTCCGACATCGGCAGCCAGCCGGCGCCTACTCCGCTTCCAGACCCGCTGCCGAACGACGTGCGCGGATTGCGAATCGGCCTCAGCCCGGATCTCGGCTTCTATGCGGTGCGGTCGGACGTGAGAGCCAATCTGGTCGCAGTCGCGGACGCGCTCGCCTCCGCCGGCGCGGAAGTGGAAGAGATCCGTCTCGACTGGGAGCCGCGGCTGGTCGACGACTGGATCGACCTATGGGCGGTCTACCTCGCGGCGGCGTTCGGCGACGGTCTCGACGACTGGGCCGATTCCATGGATCCGGAACTGGTGGCGCTGATGCGCCGGGGTCTCGAGACGAGCGCAGTCCGCTACCGGCGCATCGGCGTTGCGCGAAGCCGCGCATGGCGTTCGCTCGCCGCCGTTCTGGAGCGGCATGACGCCCTCCTCTGCCCGACCGTGACGCAGACCGCTCCGCCGGTCGAGGGACGGGATTCGGACTACGGCCGCCTCGACGAGGCCGGACGCCGCGTCGATCTCGACATGACGTGCCCGTTCAACCTCTTCGCGCAATGTCCGGCGCTGACGGTTCCCTCCGGCGTCGGTACGGACGGCATGCCGACCGCCGTACAGATCGTCGCGCGGCGGTTCGACGATCCCACCGCTCTGCGGATCGGCGCGGCCGTCGAACGGTTGCGACCCTGGCCGCAACTGGCCCCGATGCCGAGCGGCGCACGCGTCCCCGGTCGGCCGGCTGCCGGAGCCTGACCCGCAGCCTCCTATCCGGCCCCGAAAATTCGCCTGCAGACCTCGGCGAAACGGGCCGTGGCGCCCTGCAGCGCCGCATCCGCGCGCCGGACCAGGACGACCTCGCTGCCCGGCATGTCCGGCGCCGCCAGCGGCGCGACCGACAACGCGTGACCGTCATAGGTCATGTCTCCGGCGGGCCGGGTCGCGAGAATGGCGTAGCCGAGACCCTGTCCGACCATGCCCCGCACCACTTCGAGCGACTGCGCCCGGTAGCGGACGTTCGGCTGCACGCCGGCTGCGTCCAGCACGCGGCGAACGAAGGCTTCGGTCGGATGCGTGTGCAGCAGGATGAGCGGCTCGTCGGCGAGATCCGCCGGGTCGACCGCCGCGCGGCCGGCGAGCGGATGGCGGCCGGGCAGCAGCACGTAGGGATTCGCGTTGCCGAGAACCTCCGTGGCTAGCCCGGCCCGGCCCGCGACGTCGTACATCACGCTCACGTCGACATAGCGGCCTTCGAGCGCGGCCAGCAGCCGTTCCTGGTCGCCCTCGACCAGTTCGAGATCGACCGGCGAGCCCTCGCCGGCCAGCGCTGCGAGCGCCTGCGGTACCAGGAACGGGGCGAAGGTGTGGTAGCAGCCGAGGCGCAACGTCCCCGCCGAAGGCAGGAGCGGCGCCCGCGCGCTGGCGCCGGCAGGAATGCCGTATGCCCGGTTGGCGTAGATCAGCGGCGACCCGCTCGGCGCGACGAAGACCTCGACCACCTCGCCGAACACGACATGGTGGGTGCCGACGCGCCGATGGTCCGCCAGACGGCAGTCGAAGGCCACGAGGGACTGCGCCACGCGCGGCGCTCCGGTATTTCCGACCGCCCAGTCGCATACCGAGAACTTGTCGCCGTCGGGCGGAAGCTGGCGCCCGGCGAACGCGTCCGAAACGTGCGCCTGGTCGTTCTTGAGCACGCTGACGCAGAAGACGCGATTTTCCAGCAGCGCCGGCGCGACCCGGCTCAGGTGATGGATGCAGACCAGAAGCGTCGGGCGGTCGGTATCGGCGGAAACGGAGGTCATGGCCGACACGGTCACGCCGGCACGCCCGGCCGCGCCGTCGGTCGTCACGATGCTCACCGTCGACGCGGCGTGGCTCATGCCCTCCAGGAAAGATGCGCGCAGGTCTGCCATGGCGGAATCCCGGCCGGCTAGTCGTCCCCGGCCTCCGGATGTTCGTCGAACCACTGCTCGACCGCGCCGTCGCCGCTTCGGGACGTCGCCGGAACGTTGTCCGACAGCTCGGCGGCGCGGCGAACGAAATCCAGCGGCCCGTCCCAATCGAAGTTGCGGTAGACCGCGGCGAGATGGGCGAAGGGAGGCGACTGGGCGAACAGTTGAAACGTCAGGCGATGGCCGGCGTAGTCGGAGTTCAACAGGTCGCGACCGAGCGCCAGCAGCTTCCGGCGGTCTTCGGCGATCCAGTTCTCGTTGACCGTGTAGTATTTTTCGAGCCAGTGCCGGGTCTCGGGCGCCTCGAAACTGGCCTTGTCCGGGGTCACGCAGATCTGCCCGCCGCAGAGGTCCCGGGCAACGTGCATCATCTGGTGCATTTGCGAACAGGCGAGGACCCGGCCGGCATAGAGCAGCGACTGGTTCGGCATCATGAGACCGCCGGGCGAGCGTTCCGCCAGCGCCGTCGCTGCGGTCAGGTGAGCGTTGATGCCCTCCCGGTAAACCGCGAGCTGCGCGAGCTTCTCCTGCACGGCCGGTTGCCGGTCGAGTCCGGTCTGCCGAAGGTTGTGCAAGGCCGTGCCGATCAGCATGTCCGCCGTCTTGAGGTTCCGCTGCACGAAAGCGAAGGCGGAGTAACGGTGCAGGGTCGCGCGTATGAAGGTGGCGGCGCTCGTAGCGCGATGAAAGAACACGTTCTCCCAGGGAATCAGCACGTCGTCGAAGATGACGAGCGTGTCCACCTCGTCGAAACGGTTGGCCAGCGGATAGTCGTCGCGCGGCGCGCGCCCGGCGAACCCGGTCCGGCATACGAACTTCAACCCCGGGCTGTTCAGGTCGCACAGAAAGCCCACGGCGTAGTCAGAGAAAGCCTCGTCGGACCAGTTCGCGATGGTGGGCTTGGTGAACGCCTGGTCGGCGTAGGCGGCTGCGGTCTCGAATTTCGCGCCGCGCACCACGATGCCGGCGTCGGTCTCGCGAACCTGGTGCAGCAACATGTCGGGATCCTGGTCCTGCGGCCGTTTCGAGCGGTCGCCCTTCGGGTCGGTGTTGGCGGAAACGTGAAACGGGTCCCGCGTGACCAGTTCGTCGACGTGGCGGGAAATGTTGCCCGCGAACTGGGGGTCGATCTCGTTCAGGACGTCCTGGCCGTCGTAGAGCGACCACATCTCGCCCACCGTCTCGTCGCCGACCCGGGTGACGACGCCGCCGATCGTCTCCAGCACCGTGTCGGTGGCCCTGCGCTTCTTCCACCAGTCGCGCCGCGAGCGCGGAGGCCGGTTGGCGACCGCCTGCGGCTGACCGTTCTCGGTTTCGACCAGCACCCCGGCGGTTTCGGCCTCGTGCTGCATGTCGTACATCCGCGCTCGGATGTCGACCAGCGGCTTGAACATCGGGTGGGCGGCGACGTCCCGCACGCGCTCTCCGTTGACGTAGATTTCCCGATCGGCGCTGAGACCGTCCCGGTACTGGGCTCCCGTTCGAATCAAGGACCTCTCCTTCCCTGTGCATTGCGCAGCGCGGAGCGTACGCCGTCAAGACCTCGAGTGCCCGCGGGACTCGCGCCGGGGAGGTTCTCGGAGTCGGCAGCGGGAACCGGGACGGTACCGCCGCGACGGCGGAATTGCACCGGTCGGCCCGCAGGTCCCGGCCCGACGATCGCCGGGCGTCGCCGCCCTACCCGCGTCGAACGGTTTCCCTCGCCTCCGGCGTGAGGTCCTCGCGCGCACACCTCCGGAGGGCCGGGACCGCCGGGACGTACGACCTCGCGGGCGACGGCAGGCGTTCGGCGCCTCTCCCTGCATGCGCGTCTGGGCGTCGCGCCGCCGACCTCGCCATGCCGCACGCCGCATGCGCCCCGCGGCAGAGAGGCGCGACGCTGCCGTAGAACGGGCCGATCGCTCCGGCGGCAGGACGCGAGAAGGCCCGCTTCGCGCTTGCGAGAGCGCGGATTGCAGGCTACGGTTCCGTCCAAGAACACAATCGGGCAGAACGCAGACCCCACACGAGGCAGGATGGGCGAGCGCATCACCAAAATCCGCGTTCCGGTCGGCCGAACGTCTATCCGGGTATTCGCCGGCTTGCGGCTGGTATTCTTGCTCGCCGCCGCCGTCGGCGTTGCGGCCCTCGCTGCGGACGAGTCCGGGGCGCGGACGCGATCCTACACCGTCATGGACTACGAGACCGGCGCAATCCTCTCGGCCGTCAACGAGGACAAGCAACTCCATCCGGCCTCGCTGACCAAGATGATGACGCTGTATCTGGTCTTCGAGGCGATCCGCGACGGCCGGCTCTCGCTGGACGAGCGGGTGACCGTCTCCCGTCGCGCGGCTTCCATGCCGCCCTCGCGCCTCGGGCTTCGAACCGGCGAACGCGTCAAGCTCCGGCACCTGATCGCGGCGGCGGCGGTACGTTCCGCCAACGATGCGGCGGTCGCGCTGGCGGAAACGGTCGGCGGAACCGAGTGGGAATTCGCCGAAATGATGACCCGGAAGGCGCGATCGTTCGGCATGTCGCGAACGACGTTCCGCAACGCCACCGGGTTCACCGCCAAGGGCCATCTGTCGACGGCCCGCGACATGGCGGTTCTGGGCCGCCGGTTGCTGCGGGACTTTCCCGAGCACGCCGACACGTTCGGCCGGCACAGCATCCGGTGGGGCGGCCGTCTCCTCCGCGCGACCAACATCCGCTTCCTGCGCGCGTACAAGGGCTCGGACGGCATCAAGACCGGCTACACGCGGGCGGCGGGATACACCATCGTCGCGACCGCGGAACGGGACGGCAAGAGGCTGATCACCAGCTATTTCGGCGCCTCTTCCAGCGGCCGACGCGCCAACCGGGTCGCCGAGCTGATGAATTCGGGATTCGACCGGCCGCTCCCCCCGGACACGCTCTTCGCGCAGTCTTCCCCTCCACCCGAAGCCCGGCGCCTGGAGCCGGCGGCATCGACGCTGGCATCCGCGCGCGAGGAACCCGCCGAGCCCGGAGACGCACCCTCGGACCGAGACACGCCTCCGTCCGAGCCGGTCGCGGATCTCGTCGTCGAGGCGGCACCGGTTCCGGCCGTTGCCGTCTCGACCCCAAACGCCGGAAACTGGGCCATCCAGGTCGGCGCCTATTCCCGCAAGAGCCGAGCCGAACGTCACTTGCGCAACGTCGGCCGCAAGCATGCCGACATCGTCGCCGGCGCCGATTCGAAGACCCCGCGCAGGGGCCGCTTCTATCTGGCGCAATTTGCCGGCTACGGCGAAGACCAGGCACGGTCCGCCTGCTGGACGCTCCGCGACCGCGGTCTCGACTGCCTCGCTATCCGCTCCTTCCGCACACCGAAACCGGCCGCGCCGGTCGTCGCCCAAGCCGCGGCCGCGACCGCGCCTGCGTCCGGTTCGTGGGCCGTCCAGGTCGGGGCCTATGCGCGCGAACGGCACGCGCAGGCGAGACTGCGCGACGTCTCGGCCAAACACGGAGACCTGCTCGGCGACGCCAGCCCGACGACCACGCGACCGCGCCGCTACTACCTGGCCCGCTACGCCGGTCTCAGCGAGGCCGGCGCCCGGTCCGCCTGCGACCGATTGCGAGGGCGCGGCGTGGACTGCCTGCCGGCGGAGGATTCCGCCGCCCGGACCGAGACTGCCCCCGTCCCGGCGGTCGCGGCGATTCTCAGCGGACCTGCCGGACGATGGTCGGTTCAGGTCGGCGCGTATTCGAGGCGCGGTCAGGCCGAATCCCGGCTTCGCAGCGTCCTCGAACGCAACGCCGACCTGATCGGCACGGCGGAACCCCGAACGCCGCGACCCGGCCGCTACTACCTGGCTCAGTTTGCCGGCTTCGGCGAGGAAGGGGCCCGGTCCGCATGTAGCCGGCTTCGCAAGCGGGACGTGGATTGCCTGCCCGTCGCGCCGTCCGCAACTCGCCAGCGCGCGGCGGTCGCCGCGGTCGCCGAGACGGCGCTGCGGACGCCGTCGACGGGCTGGTCCGTTCAGGTCGGCGCCTACTCGCGCAAGTCCAGGGCCGAGGACCACTTGCGCAACATCCAGACCGCGCATGCCGACGTCGCCGGCCGCGCCACGCCGGTCACGCCCAAACGGAATCGCTACTACGTCGCCCGTCTTGCCGGATTCGACGAGGCCGACGCACGCAACGCATGCCGCACGCTCGCGGAGCGCGGCGTGGAATGCCTGCCGATCGCGCCTCCGCGCGGCCGGAGCGCCGACAGCGAGCGGGCCCCGGTCGTACTGGCGAGCCTGCCCGGCGCCGAAGCGCCCGATCCAGGCGCCTGGGCGATACAGGTCGGCGCCCATGCGCGGAAGGAACAGGCCGAAGCGCATCTGCACAACGTAAACGCCGCACACTCCGACGTCACCGGCAAGGCGGTTCCGGCCACTCCGCGGCGAGACCGGTGGTATCTCGCCCGTTTCGCCGGATTCGACCGCGGAGAGGCGCACTCGTCCTGCGCCGTGCTGCGCGAACGGGGAATCGACTGTCTTCCGGTCGCGTTCGCCGACTCGGTGACCGCTGCGCCGGAGCCGAAATCCGACCCCGCGCCGGCGGCCGAGGCGATCGCCGCTCCCGGCGAACCCGGCGCGTGGTCCGTGCAGGTGGGCGCCTACAGCCGCGCACGACAGGCTCGTGCCCAGATCGACCGCATGCGGCAGCGAGACCTGCCCGCACTCTCCGGCCGCGAGTTCCGGGTCGTTCGCTCCGGCAGGAACTACCTGGCCCGTTTCACCGGATTTGAAGAGGAGGCGGCACGCGCCGCGTGCGGCGACCTCAAGGAAAAGCGTATCGATTGCCTCGCCATCCGGTCCGGGAAGGCAGAGAACCGATCTTCGAATCTGGCGGAGACCGGCTGGATTGTGCAGGTCGGCGCGTTTCGCCGCAGCCGGGACGCGCGAAGGCACCTGCAGCGCGTGCAGGGCGCCGGTTTCGAACAGCTGGAGGAAGGAAGCGGCCTGGTTCGCCAGAGCGGGCGCTATCACCTGGTCCAATTCGAGTCGTTTACGGCACAAGACGCCGACGCGGCTTGCAACGCCCTCCTCAGGCAAGGGATCGATTGCATGGCCATCGCGCCCAAAAAGACTTCCGATGCAGGCCGCGCGCGTTCGGACTGGGCGATCCAGGTCGGCGCATACAGCCGTGCGAGCCAGGCGCGGGCGCATCTCAACCGGGTCATGGCCAGATCGATCGAGGAACTCGAGAGCGCCCGGGTCTGGATTCCGCGGGAGGGGCGTCTGTACCTTGCCCGCCTTCGCAACCTGGACCGGCCGAACGCCAACGCCGCTTGCGACGCCCTCCGTTCCGACGGATTGGATTGCCTGGCGCTCGCGCCGAAGCGAAATTAGCGAACCGAAATCGTCGGTATGCGGGGTGCAGGGACCCCGGACCGGAATCCGCCTGACGCGCGAATCGTAGCCCATCTGCGTTTCGCATGAGGTGCGGATCCGTATCGAAGCCACCCGAATGGGCAGTGCGCCAACATCGTTCAGCCTGAACCGGTGCGCATGTTCGATCCGTCTTTGCAATGCCGTCGCCCCCCGGCGCCTCGTCGCCGACGGGTCGGATTTGCCGCGAAGACGTCGAGGCTCCGCGCGCGACTCGGGTGCGCGTTCAGGCGGATGCAAGCGTTTCACGGTCATGGCCCGCGCCAAGCGACCCGCTGCCGATACCGGCGCCCCGGCAAGCGCCGGCCCGGGCGACAGTTCCGGAGGGGCGCGCCCGCATCGTCCCGGCGTCGCGGGAGCGAAGGCTTGCGCGAATCGAGTACGGCGCGTATCGTTTCCGCCTGTCGCCGGACGTCCGCTCGGAACGTGGCAGGACGTCGCACGGCAGGCTTGTCGAAGCTTCTTGCGATGCGATAGCGGGAAGCGCCTGCCTGGAGCGGGTCCCCCCCAAGCCCGGGCGGTATCAGACGTCCGCTCCGCTTGCGCAGCGGAGCATGGAGGAGGAGCGTCATGGCATCGATCGTCTCGCGATTCGTCTCGCGTGTCGGTTGCCGCCGCCGCCTACCATCCTGCCCGGCAGCCGGGCAAGACGCGGACTTCCGCATCTCTTCCTCTTGATTCCTCCGTAGAGGAATCGGGGGCCTCCCCGCATTCCCCATAGCGACGATCGATTCGCTCGCCGGTGCGTGCGGGCGGGAACGCAGTTGCCCCAGGAACTGCGGAAAGGACGGAGACTTCCCGAAACTGCCGGGTTCGGCACGGGTGGCTTGCCCGTCGAGACCCGCACGTTCCCTCGCGCGCGAGACCGTCGACTCCGTCTCCGGCCGATTCTCCTCCCCGACCCGCAATACGCGCGAAATTGACGTGATCGTTCCCCTCGGCGGCGGGTCTCTGCTCCCAAGACCTGCCGCGCCAGCGGATCGACCCGACCGAGAGGATCGCCTCCTTGCCCGAGAAAATCTCCCTGCGAATCGACGCTCGCGTATCCCATCAGGCATGGTTTGCGGCGCTCATCCGGAATCCCGAGCGCGCCGACGACTTCCTTCGCCGTCACCTGCCTGCCGGCGTCGTGGCACAGCTGGCCGACTCGCTGCCGGAACGGCTGCCCACAGGGCATTTGACCCCCGTCCTGGGCGAACGCGATTCCGATCACATGTTCCTCCTCAAATTGAAAGACGGGGTCGGTCCTTCCCATCTCGTCGTGATCCTCGAACACCAGTCCACGGTGGATCTGACCATGGCGCGGCGGACGTGCGTGTACGAGGCGTTGACAGCGCACGGCATGAAGGAGTGCGGCCTGCCGGAGGATCTGCCGATCGTCGTCGTGATCGCTTATCACGGCAGGAGAAATTGGACGGCCAAGCTGAACCGCGAGAACATGAACCCGGCCAAGGGTGCGATCGCCAGGCTTCGGTCCACCCGACACCGGTACTACCTCTGCGACCTCTACCGGATGAGCGAGCGCAAGATGGCGGAGGATGCCGTGCTACGGGCCGGTCTCTCGATGTCGACTTGCGCGTATCGCAAGTCCGTGACGGTCGAGGAAATCGCACGACTCCTGGAACCGTTCCCGTCCGGGAGCCAGTTGGAAGAAATGGCGTTGGCGTATATCATCCGGCTGCCCGCCAGTTTCGCGACGCTGGTCGAAGGGGTCAGAAGGGCGAAGTCTCGTCGAGGAGTGGAGATCATGGAAAGCGTTTACGAGAGCTTGAGCCGGAAGATTGACCTGGGCCAGAAAGAGGGCCGCGTTCGGATGATGCTCGTTATGCTGAAGGGCCGCTTCGGGGAACTTCCGGCGGCGGTCGTGTCCCAGGTGAAGGCGGCGACTCCCGAGCAGTTGGACGAGTGGGCGGCAGAACTCCTCGTCCCGGGACGGGCCGAGAGACTGTTTCGGCATTGGATCGGCAACGGCCGTTCCCCGGCTCACTGATCCGTCATTGCGACTTCTCAGCCTGGCTCCCGTCCCGGCTCTAGGATCCCGGCGTCAGTAGAGGTCCTTGAGGCAGACGGTGGCCATGCCGGCTCACGCTGGCGCGGCACAGTTAGGAACCGGTCTCCCGCTCCGCGAACCGCGCCGAACGGCACCGCGCGCATCGGGGTCGAAATCCTTGTGACGAACGGGTCATCGGTAGCGATCGACCCGCATCGCGACGAGACGAGAACCCTGTTGTCCTCCAACGGACAATCGAGACGGAGGATACCCGGTTCGACCCGCGCAGAGCCGATTCCGCACTCCGACGATTTCGGATTATCTGCCGGAATCGCCGAATCGGATCGCGCGAAGACGGTCTTCTTGGCATGTCCGAGCTCCCGGCTCGCTCCAGGAAGAGCCGTTCGGGACAACATTGGCCGCCAAGATGTCATAACGATGCGGCACGTTGCACTACTCGCCACGCGGTTTGCCGGACGGCACGATTCGCGCGTCCGCTTCGATCGACCGGCCGACCGGATTGGGGCGGGCAGCCGCAACGTGGCGGAACGCTGCCGAAGAACGGAATTCGACTCGTTCGTGCGAGCCGCGCATCCTGGGGAGATTCTCGAGCAGGAACCGGCGGAACCCGGCGGGTCGCCGAGCGACATTGCGCAGCGGTTCGACGTGCCGCGGAACCGGATCGTACGAATCGTCGCCGGCGCGCGCGAACTGCCCCGCCCGGGCACGGCGCCTGCCGCTCCAGTCCCTCGATACGGTCTCGAACCGCGTGCGCTCCGCCTCGATACCGTCCTGCCTCGTGGCTCGCGCGCATGCGCCGATCGGGAGAACCGCCAAGACGGGGTCCGAATCGGAGACACGTCCATGGACCGGCTCGAAATCGAACGGCTGCCGACCGTCTCCGCATCGAAGATCGCGAGACGACCGCGGCGAACGGCTCGCGACCGCCCAATCCCGGACGAACGTCGCCAGATTCTCTCGCCGTCCCCAAGTCGCGTTAAGGGTTCCGGCCTTCGATGTCGAGCTCGTTCACCAGCACGCGCAATTCCTGGCGCGCCGCGACATGCGACGAGCTGTAGCGGGCGATCGTGCTGGACGGCGACAGGTCGAGGAGCGTAAGGCCGTTCAGGAACAACTCGCGAAATATCACCCGCTCCGAGAACCCGTGAGCGACGCGGAATCCGATCCTCTCTGCCAGCTTGTCCAGAGAATCGCGCACGCGCCGATGGTTCCGCGCCTCCAGGCTCGCGATCCGGTTCCGGATGACCACCCAGTCCGGCGGCGGCAGATCCTGCTCGCTCCGCCACCGGCGCGCCTCCCAGACGGTACCGGAATAGACGGACTGGCTCTCGATTTCCCCGTCCGCGGCGTTGATCCGCGCGAGGACGTCAAGGTCTACGAAGCTGTCGTTGAGCGGGGTGATCAGGACGTCCGCGAGGTAATGCGCATGCCGGGCGAGATTCGTCGACGCGCCCGGCGTGTCGATGACCAGATACCGGCAGGACTGCCCGAGCTCCACCACCGCTTCCGATACGGCACGGCGGTCGGCTTCCTCCGCCTCGACGCGGTCGCGCGCCTCGCTCGCCTCTACGCGCCAGACCCGCGGCGTGGAAAGCGGAACGTCCCGCCGATTCCGAAACGCGTCCCGATTCTCGAAGAACCGGGACATGGAGCGCTGGCGGGTGTCGAGATCGATTACGCCTACGTCGCCCTTGCGAAGAAGGAACGCGGCGAGATGGATGGCGACGGTCGTCTTTCCGCTGCCGCCCTTCTCGTTCCCGACTACGACGGTCGTCGCCATCGGCCCGGCCCGGAGGAGCCGTGCGCCTAGAAGAGGCTGTCGCCGAACCGCTTGCGGAACCTGGATACGCGTCCGCCGGTATCCACCAGCTGCTGGCGCCCGCCGGTCCAGGCCGGATGGGTCTTCGGATCGACGTCCAGCGTCAGCGTGTCGCCCTCAGAGCCCCAGGTGGAGCGCATTTCCAATTCCTCGCCGCTGGTCATGCGAACCCGAATGCGGTGATACTCCGGATGAATGTCCTTCTTCATGATCGTTCTCCTTGTCTGCGTCCGACCTCCGGGACGTGTCCGGCAGCGGTCAACCGCGGCCGTCGATCCGGTACATCGGCGCCAGGGTCTCCTCGTTGAACAGGGACGACACGGACGTGTTTCGGGCGACGTTGAGAATCGCCTGCGAGAACATCGGCGCCACGCTCAGATAGCGGATCCGGTCGCAGTCCGACGCCTCCTGCGACGCCGCGATCGAGTCGGTCACGACCAGTTCCCGAAGCGCGGAATCGGTCACGCGTTCGAACGCGCTGCCCGACAACACGCCATGGGACACGTACGCCGACACGGAGCGCGCGCCCTCCTCCTGAAGGCGTCGCGCAGCCTCGGTCAGCGTCCCGGCGGAATCGCACATGTCGTCCACCAGAACGCAGTCCCGGCCCGAGACCCTCCCGATCACGTTCATCGCGTCGGAGCGCCCGGGCGCCGAGCGGCGTTTGTCCACGATGGCGAGTTCGGCCCCGATGCGCGACGCCAGATCCCGGGCCCGGACGACGCCGCCCACGTCCGGCGACACGATCGTGACCTCGGACAGCTTCGCGTAGCGTTCCCGGATGTCGATCGCGAATACCGGCACGGCGCTCAGATTGTCGGCCGGAATGTCGAAGAATCCCTGAATCTGCCCCGAATGCAGGTCCATGGTCAGAATCCGGTCCGCGCCTGCCTCGGTCAGCAAATTGGCGACCAGCTTGGCGGAGATCGGCGTTCGCGCCGCCGTCTTGCGGTCCTGGCGCGCATAGCCGAAATACGGAATTGTGGCGGTGATGCGCCGCGCCGAGGCGCGCCGCAGGGCGTCCACGATGATCAGCAATTCCATCAGGTTGTCGTTCGCCGGATGCGACGTGGGCTGGATGACGAACACGTCCGCGCCCCGAATGTTGTCGAATATCTCGACGAACACCTCGCCGTCGTTGAACCGCTCGATCCGGGCCTTCGCCAACGGAGCGTCGATGCCCAGCGCGACCGACACCCGCCGGGAAACCGACTCGGCGAACGGCCGGTTGGCGTTTCCGGCCATCAGGCGAATGCCCGATCCGTTTTCCATCCGCCCGACCCGGCCGCGAACCGCGATCGCTAGTTCTTGGCGTAATACTCGACCACGAGATTGGGTTCCATGCGCGCCGGATACCAGGGTTCCGCCTCCCCGTCGGGTCCGCGCACGAACACGACCGAGAGGTTCTCCGCGTCGAGGTCGAGGTATCCCGGAACGTCGCGCTCTTCGGAATAGACCGCATCCTGAACCAGCGGCAGCTCCCGGCTGGACTCCTTGACCGCAATCACGTCCCCGTCGCGGACCCGGTAAGACGGGATGTTCACGCGCCGTCCGTTGACCGTGACGTGCCCGTGGTTCACGAACTGACGCGCGGCAAACACGGTGGGGACGAACTTCGCCCGGTAAACTACGGCGTCGAGCCGCCGCTCGAGAAGGTCCATGAGGTTGGCGCCGGTGTCGCCCTTGCGCCGCTGCGCCTCCTCGAAGGTGCGCCGGAACTGCTTCTCGGTGATGTCGCCGTAGAACCCCTTGAGCTTCTGCTTGGCGCGCAAATGCACGCCGAAATCCGACAATTTGCTCCGGCGGCCGCCCCTGGACTGCTCGCGCGCCGCACCCGGAGGCCCCGCTCTGCGGCCGTTGAGAGGCGACTTCGCCCGCCCCCAGATGTTCTCGCCCATGCGACGGTCGATCTTGTGCTTCGCCGCAGTCCGTTTGGTCATGTTCCTGTCTCCCGGGAAGTCGGCGCGCACGCGAGCGCGACTCCCGCAGCCCGACCGTCGCTGTCGACTGCCGGTATCTGTCTGCCGAATCCTGGTGATCTCTGCCGCGCGTCGCGCTTGCGAATCCCTTATGGCATCGGTGAGCGTCGGAATCAACCCCCCGGCAACCGAGGCGGATGCGCCCCCTGCAAAGGCGACGATTCCCTCACCCGTGTCCCGCAAGTGCGTCCCACGCTCCTCCGGCCCCCTTGCAATCCGTTCCGCGAACCCCATATTGCACTGCAACATAGAACCCCGAGGAGACCCCCCATGAAACCCTTCGTCCCAAGCTTCGATCCGGCGCGGATCGACGAGTATTTCAAGATCGGAGAGGAACTGGCCAAGGCGGCCCAGGACTTCTCCAAGGTCGATCCCAAGGCCCTCGATCCGGTCAAGCTCTACGAGGCCCAGCGCACGAACATGGATGCGCTGGTCGAAGCCAACCGCAAGGCGGCGGAGGCGTACGAGGCGTTGTTCCGCAAGCAGGTCGACGTCCTGCGCGACTCGGCCGAGCGCCTGCAGAAGCGCCTCGAGGAACTCCGCGCCGACCCGGCGCAGGCCATGGAACCGAAGAAGCAGGCCGAGGCCATGCAGGAGATGGTCGAGGAAACCGCCAGGCAGCTCGCCGAACTCGCCGATTCGGCCGCGAAGCTGGGTTCGGACACGCTCGAGGGGATCGGCAGGCAGGTCGCCGCAAACGCGTCCGCACTCGCCGGCGCCGCCCGGGCATGAGCGATCGCGACGACGGGCTGGCCCGGATCGAAGACTTCGAGAAGCTCGAGATCCGGGTCGGCCGCATCGTCGAGGCCCGGACGTTTCCCCAAGCCCGAAAACCGGCCTACCGGCTGAAGATCGACTTCGGCCCCGAGATTGGCGAACGGCAGAGCTCCGCCCAGCTCACCGAGCGCTACGCGACGGAGGACCTTCCCGGTCGCCTGGTTCTGGCGGTGGTGAACTTTCCGCCCCGCCAGATCGGGCCGTTCCGCTCGGAGGTGCTGACGCTCGGCGTGCCCGGCCCCGAAGGCGTGGTGGTCCTGGTCCGCCCCGACGCGGAGGTCGAGCCGGGCGGGAGGCTGTACTGAACCGGAGGGAGCGCCCGTCAGGACGCGTCTTCCCGATCGGCGTCCGCGGGAATCGCGTCCCCCGAGTCCGAATCGACGGGAATGTTGACCGACGCGCGCAGGCCGCCCAGGTCGGCGCTCCGACCCAGGTGAAGCTCGCCGCCGTGGAGCCGGGCCACCTCCCGCGCGATCGCGAGACCGAGGCCCATTCCGCTCCGCCGCAACGCCTCCCCGCCCGCCGCCAGCGTGCGAAACGGCTTCGCCGCCTCGGCCCGCTCGGTCACCGGGATTCCGGGCCCGTCGTCCTCCACCGCAAACACCAGCCAGCGTTTCGAGCGCGAGACGCGAAGGCGAACCCGCTCGCCGTGCCGGACGGCGTTCTGGAGAAGATTCGCCAGGCAACGGCGCATCGCGCCCCGGCGCAGCGAGGCGAACGATCCCTGCACGCCGGCGTCGAGGCCGACCTCGACCGTCGCGTCCGGGACCGCGCCGACGACCTCGCGAACCAGCGCCTCCACGTCGACCGGCTCTCCGCCCTTGCGCCACTCGTCCCTGGCAAATTCCAGAAAATCTTCGACGACGTGGTCCATCTCGTCGAGCGACGCGAGAAGCTCCTCTTCGCCCGCCCCCATTTCGAGCGCGAGTCGCATCCGGGTAAGCGGCGTGCGGAGGTCGTGGCTCAGGGCGAGCGGAAGCAGGGTACGTTGCTCGATGTGCCGCTCGATGCGCGTCCGCATGGCGAGGAAGGCTGCGCGCGCCTCGCGGACCTCGCGGGCGCCGCCCGGTCGGGGCGTGCGGTCCGTCCCCTGCCCGAATGCCCGCATGGCCGCGGCCAGCGAGCGGATGGGCCGAATCTGGTTGCGGAGATAGAGCAGCGACACCGCGACCAGGAGCAGGCCCGCGCCGGTCGTCCAGGTCAGGAGGAGATAGGGATTGTCGGCCGCGAGCCGGTTGCGCGCCACCACCGCCTCCAGCACGCCGTGTCGCGTGTTCAGCCGGATTTGCGCCTCCCCGCCGTCGGCGGGAAAGCGCGCCCGCACGTCCGGGTCCAGGAGCTCGCGCAAATAGCGGGAAGCGATGCCCCCGGAAAGATCCCAAAATCCGGTCTCGCCGGCGGGCACCGTCGTCGCGCCGCGCTCCAGGATCAGCTTGGCGTCGTAGAATTCCGCGAAGGAGGGCAGCAACCGCATCGCCGCCTCCGGGTTCGGCGCCGCGTTGACTTCCCGGGCGACGACCCGCAACTCCCGAACCAGTTCACCGGTCAACTGCAGCGATACCCGGTCGTAATGCCGCTGCACGATGGTGTACGCTACCACCAGCTGCAGGAGCAGAACCGGCAGCACGACGATCAGGACGGCGCGGCCGAGCAGGCCCTTCGGTTTGCCGAGTCGCATGCGCAGGCGCTCCGGAGCGGGGGACGCGAGACTTTCACCCTACCGGCATGACCTTGGAATACCAATACGATCTCCGGCCCGGTTGCGAGGCCGGACGGCCGACGGAGATCCTGCCGGGCGTCCGGCGCCTCGTCGCGGACAATTCCTCGCCGATGACCTTCACCGGCACGGCGACCTACGTTCTCGGAAGAGGTTCCGTCGCCGTCGTCGACCCCGGCCCGCGGCAACCGGCCCATGTCGAGAGGCTGCTCGCCATGCTCGATCCCGGCGAAACCGTCGAGGCGGCGTTCGTCACCCACCGGCATCTCGACCATTCGCCCGGCGCCGCGCTCCTGCGCAGCCGCACCGGCGCACCGGTCTACGCCGCCCGCCCGCGGCCCTCGCCCCGCGGTCCGCAAAATCCGGCCCTCCTCGCCGTCCATCCCGGCGGCGGCGAGGGGATCGATCGGGAGTTCTCTCCGGACCGGATTCTCGATGACGGCGACGTCGTCGAATCCGCCCGGACGGTCGGCGGGGCGCCCGCATGGTCGATCGAGACCGTGTTCGCGCCGGGTCACCTCGACGATCACGCCTGCTTCGCCTGCGGCGCCGGCGGCGTCCTGTTCACCGGCGATCACGTGATGGGCTGGTCCAGCACCATGGTCTCGCCGCCGGAGGGCGACAACGCCGACTGGCGGGCGAGCGCGGAGCGCCTGCAGGCGCGGCTGCGCGGCGGAAAGGACCGGGTCTACTGCCCCGGCCACGGACACCCGGTGACCGATCCCGCAGCGCTGCTCGATCACCTCCTGCAGCGCCGCCGGATGCGGGACCGACAGATTCTCGCCGCGTTGGCGCGGCAGAGCATGGACATCGAGGCCCTGACCCGCCACGGATACCCGGGCCTGCGCGGCATGAAGGCCTACGCCGCCCGGCGGATGGTCCTGGCGCATCTGATCGACCTCGAGCGCCGGGGCCGGATCCGAATCGAGGAGGACGATTCCTTCGGCGTACGATTCGCGCCCGGGTGAAGGCGCGCCGCAAAGCGGCTAGAACCCTACCGCACTCCTCTCGTCACGCAGGAACGTCTCGTGAACTTCGCCGACGACAACGCGGTCCGGATCGGGCGCACGCCGATCGGGGCCGGACACCCCCTCGCGCTGATCGCGGGGCCGTGCCAGATCGAATCCGCCGAACACGCCGGTCGAATGGCGGAGCGGCTCTGCGAATTGGCGGAGGAGACCGGCGTTCCCCTGGTGTTCAAGGCGTCCTTCGACAAGGCCAACCGCACCAGCCTGACCGGCGCCCGCGGCGTCGGCATGGCCGACGGGCTGGAGGTTCTCGCGCGCATCCGCGAGACCCTCGGGGTGCCGGTGATTTCGGACGTGCACCTGCCGGAGCAATGCGCTCCGGCCGCCATGCATCTGGACGCGCTGCAAATTCCGGCCTTCCTGTGCCGCCAGACCGATCTCCTGGTCTCGGCCGGCCGGGCCGGCAAGCCGGTCATGGTCAAGAAGGGCCAGTTTCTGGCGCCGCAGGACATGGCCCACGCCGCGGCCAAGATCGCCAGTACCGGCAACCGCCGGATTCTGCTGTGCGAGCGGGGGTCGAGCTTCGGCTACCGGTGCCTGGTGGCGGATTTCCGGAGCATCCCGCTCATGGCGGAGACCGGCTGCCCGATCGTGTTCGACGCGACCCATTCGGTCCAGGCGCCCGGCGGGTTCGGCGGCGCATCCGGCGGCGACCGGCGATTCGCACCGGTGCTGGCTCGCGCGGCCGTCGCCGCAGGCGCCGACGCCGTCTTCGTCGAGACGCACGACGATCCGGACAACGCGCCGAGCGACGGGCCCGTCATGGTTCGCCTCGAAGACATGCGCGAGCTCGTCCGGAGTCTGCTGCGCATTCGCGCGGCCCTCGAGGCGTCCGAATGACTTCCCGCAGGATCGAATGCGCGCGCGCCCGGGCACGGAGCCGCGGATGACGGATCCGGCGGCGATCGGACCCGCGCTCCGCGAAGCGGCGTTCCGCGCGGCGCGGATTGCGCTCGCGATCCGCGAAGACGACCGGCTCGACGTTCGGCGGAAGGAAGACCGTTCGCCGGTCTCCGCCGGAGACCTGGCGGCCAACGAGGAGATCCTCCGCGTGCTCGGCGACCGCTTCCCGGAGATCCCGGTGGTAAGCGAAGAGTCGCCCCTGCCGGATCTCGAACCGGGAGAGACGTTCTTTTGCGTCGACCCGATCGACGGAACGCGAGACTACATATCCGGCGGCTCCGAGTTCACGGTCAATATCGCGCTGGTGCGAGACGAAACGCCGACGGCCGGGATCGTCCTGGCGCCGGCGCTCGGCCGGGGAATCGAGACCGCCGGCGACGGAAGCGCGAAGAGATTCGGCTGGGACGCCCGGTCCGGCGACGCCACGGTCCTGCCCTTGCCGGCCGCCTGGAGCCCGAACGCCGGACGAACGGCGGCCGTCTCACGCTCGCACCTGAACCGGCGCACGCGGGACTGGCTCGCGGGTACGCGATTCGACCTTCGGCGGGTCTGCGGATCGTCGTGGAAGTTCGCCCTGCTGGCGGAACGGGAAGCCGCCGTCTACCCGCGCCTGTCGCCGACCCACAGCTGGGACATCGCGGCCGGTCACGCCGTCCTCGTCGCGGCCGGCGGACGGGTGGTCGCGCCGCACGGCGACGCGCCGGTACGGTACGGTACCGGGGCGGCGGACGTGCCGGGGTTCGTCGCCTACGCCCCGGGTCTGTAGGAGCGGACCGCACCCCGGTCCACGGTCGAGGCCGACGCGAAAACGGACATGTCTGCGCTCATCCTGATCCCGGCCCGCTTCGCGTCTTCGCGTTTTCCGGGCAAGCCCCTGGCCGGGCTTCGCGGGGCGGGCGGAGCCTCGAGACCGCTGGTCCTGCGCAGCTGGGACGCGGCGCGGGCCGCCGCCCGGCCCGGCGACCGGGTCGCGGTGGCGACGGACGACGATCGCATCCTGGAGGTGGCCGCCGCCGCCGGCGCGGACTGCGTCGCCACGTCCTCCGCTTGCAGCAACGGCACCGAACGCTGCGCCGAGGCGTTGAGGGGCCTGGGCGACGGCGCGTCCTGCGACGTCGTCGTCAATCTGCAGGGCGACGCGCCGCTTACGCCGCCCTGGTTCGTCCGGGCCCTCGTCGATGCGCTCCGCGCCGCGCCGGAGTTCGACGTCGCGACCCCGGTCCTCGCCTGCGACGCGGAATCGGAAGGCCTGCTGCGGGCCGACCGGCGCGCCGGACGGGTAGGCGCCACCACCGCGGTCGCGGACCGGAACGACCGGGCGCTCTATTTCTCCAAAGAGGTGTTGCCCCATGGCGGACGCGGCTCCGGGGTGTTGCACCATGTCGGGGTCTACGCCTACCGTCCCGACGCGCTCCGGCGCTACGCGGAATGGCCGCCGGGGACGCTCGAGACCGTCGAGGGCCTGGAGCAACTCCGCTTCCTGGAGAACGGCTGCCCGGTCCTTTGCGTCCGGGTCGAGTCGCGCGGCCGGCGATTCTGGGAGGTGAACCACCCCGGCGACGTCGAGAACGTGGAACGGGGACTCCGGGATGCCGGCATTGAATGAGTGGTCAGATCGACTGTTCGAATCGCTCGGTCAGTTCCCGCACCAGCGCTTGCGGGCCCGGCATGTGCGGATGCAGCCGCAGCGCCTGACGGAAGGAGTCGAGCGCCCGCCGCGGCTTGCCGGTCGCGAGAAACACCATCCCCTGCCCCGAGAGGGCGCCGAAATGTCGCGGCTCGAGCCGCAGCGTCGCGTCGATGTCGTCGAGCGAACGCGCGTATTCCCCGGCGAGGTAATGCGCCGTCGCGCGGGCGTTCCAGCCCTCCGCAAAATCCGGCGCGAGGAGCACCAGATCGTCGAGATGCTCGATCGCCACGGCCAGGCGCCGCTCCGCCATGGCGCTCTTCGCACGCTCGAAGATCAGCCGCATGCTGTCGGAGCCGGGATCGTTCCAGATCTCGTAGATCTTCGCCTGGATCGTCGGCGCCTCTCCCGGACCGGAGGAGCCGAGCGCCGCAAACAGCGAGTCGAGCGTCGCGTCGACGCGAACCTCTCCGCCGTCCTTCGGCGTCCCGGCGGCCTCCTCGGCGGAGGCGAAACCGGCGACGCCGGCGAGCAGGATCAGTGACGCCAGCGCGCCGCGCATGTCCATCGTGCCGTTCCCATGAGCGTTCTTCCGAACCCGGCCGCCAATAGAGCGCATGTCGCCCGTTCGGGCAAGGACGGCGTCCGGCTCCTGGACTTCGGAGCGGCCGGCCCGCCTGCGGGCGCCCTCGTCCGGCGAATCCGCACCGAGGACGGCGTGTCGTTGCGGACGGCGTTCTGGCCCGACCGGGGCGCGCGGGGCTCCGTCCTGGTCTTTCCCGGCCGGACCGAGTTGGTCGAGTTCTACTACGAGACGGTCGCGTTCGCCCGAAGCGAGGGATTTGCGGCGGCCGCCGTCGACTGGCGAAACCAGGGACTGAATTCTCGGCCGCTCGCCGACCGACGGAAGGGGCACGTCCGGCGCTTCGGCGACTACCGGCTGGACGCGGACGCGTTCGCCGCCGCGGCGCGGGAAGCGGGGCTGCCGCGACCCTGGTTCGCGTTCGCCCATTCCATGGGCGGCGCCATCGCCCAGGCCCATGCGGCGGGAAGCGAGGCGCCGCCCGACGGGTTGGTCCTGGTCGCTCCGATGCTGGGAATCAATACCGGTCCGGCGCCTGCGCGAGCGGTGGAAGCGGTCGCGGGCGCCGGCGCGCGACTCGGACTCGGCCAGGCCTACGTTCCCGGCGCCGGCCCGCGAACGGTGATGGAACGCCCCTTCGCCGGAAACCCGCTGACGGCGGACCGGGAGACGTTCGACCGGGTGGGAGACCTGTATCGCCGGGAGCCGGAGGCGCCGCTCGGCGGCCCGACCTGGCGCTGGCTGCACGAAGCGCTGGCCGGAACGCGGCGCCTCGGCCGCCTGCGGCCGCTGGGCGTCCCCATGCTCGGAATCCTCGCCGACCGGGAGCGGGTGGTCGACAACCGTCGAACCGAGGCCCTGCTCGCGCGGGAGCCGTCGGCGCGGCGCGTAGTGCTCGCCGACTGCCTGCACTGTCCGCATCTCGAACGCGCCGCGGTGCGCGATCGGCTCTTCGGCTCGGTGCGAGACTTCCTGAACGAGCATGCGTGACGAGCGCCGGGCGGCGGCGGTCCGGCGGCGCGCATCCCGGAACCGTCGCCCGGATTCTGCGCGGCCGGCAATCTGCCCGTAGAATGCCGGCTGCCTGCAGACCCCGTTCGCCCGACCCCGGCACGAACACGACAACAGGGAGAGCGAGACATGGATCGACCGACGGTCGCGATACTCGGCACCGGACTGATGGGCGCGCCCATGGCGCACAACCTGCTCAAGGCCGGATTCGCGCTCAAGGCATGGAACCGTACGGCGTCGAAAGCCGCACCGCTCGGAGAGTCGGGCGCGGCGCTCGCCGATACGCCGGAGGCCGCGGCGGCGGACGCCGACTTCGTGCTCACCATGCTGAGCGACGGCACCGCGACCGGCGCCATGGTCGGCCGCCTCCAGTCCCGGCTCTCTCCGGGCGCCGTCTGGCTCGACATGAGCTCCACCCGGCCCGAGGAAGCCCGCTCGCAAGCGGAAACCCTGGCGCGACGCGGACACGCCCATCTCGACGCGCCGGTCTCCGGCGGCACCCGCGGCGCCGAAGCCGGAACGCTCGCCATCATGGTCGGCGGAGACGAGGACGCCTTCCGGCGCGCCCGACCGGTCTTCGAGGCCATGGGAACCCCGGTTCGCGTGGGTCCCGCCGGGTCGGGACAACTCGCCAAGCTCGCCAACCAGGCCATCGTCGGCATCACCATCGGCGCGGTCGCCGAAGCCATGCTCCTGCTCGAATCGGGGGGCGCGGATCCCGGTGCCGTTCGAACCGCGCTCCGGGGCGGGTTTGCGGACGGCACGATCCTGCAACAGCACGGCACGCGCATGACGGACCGCGACTTCGAGCCCGGCGGCCACGCGAGCAACCAGCTGAAGGATCTCGAGAACGTGATCCACGAGGCCGGCGCGCTCGGGCTGACGCTGCCGCTTGCGGAAGAAATCCGGAACCGTTACTCGATTCTGTGCGGCGAGATGGCGGGGCGGGAGCTGGACCACTCTGCGCTCTATCTCGAGCTCAGGCGGCGAAACGGGATGGAGGGCTGACGATGGCCGAACTTCTGGCAGTCGGCGGCGGGGGGATGATCGGCCAGAAGCTGGCGTCCCGCCTCGCGTCGACGGGGCTGAACGGGGACCGGTCGAGGGCGGTCGTCCTGTTCGACGTCGGATACCCGGAACGGCCGGCGCCCGCCGCCGAGACTCTCGCCGGCGACTTTCGCGACGGCGAGACCGTCGAGCGCCTGGTGGCCCGGCGGCCCGACCCGATCTTCCTCCTCGCCGCCGTCGTCTCCGGCGAAGCGGAGCGGGACTACGGCAAGGGCTGGTCAACCAACCTGTTCGCGAATTGGCAGTTCGTGGAGGCGGTGCGCAAGGCGCACGAAGCGTCCGGCGGCGATTATCGTCCGAGAATTGTCTTCACCTCGACGATCGCCGTCTTCGGTCCGCCCTTCCCGGATCCCATCGGCGACGAGTTTCTCGCCGCGCCGCAGACTTCCTACGGAGCGCAGAAGGCGTGCGTCGAACTGATTCTGGCGGACGCCAGCCGCAAGGGCTACGTCGACGCCGTCTCCATCCGGCTGCCCACGATTTGCGTCCGCCCCGGCAAGCCCAATCTCGCCGCCTCCGGGTTTTTCTCCGGGATAATCCGCGAACCGCTGAACGGACTGGAAGCGCAGCTGCCTGTTCCGGACTCGGTGCGGCACTGGCACGCGTCCCCGCGCGCCGCGGTCGATTTCCTCCTGCGCGCGGCCGCGCTCGACACCCGGCTGCTCGACGGCCGGCGGACCCTCAACATGCCTGGCGTCAGCTGCACGGTCGGCGAGCAGATCGAGGCGCTCGGGCGCGTCGCCGGCTCGGCAGCGGTACGCCGGATCCGGCGCGTCGAGGACCCCGCGATTCTGAAGATCGTCGAGGGATGGCCGCGGAACTTCGACGCGGCGCGCGCGCGGTCGCTCGGATTCGAGGCCGAAGCGAGCTTCGACGAAATCGTTCGGGTCTATGTCGAGGACGAACTCGACGGCCGGATTCCGGGATAGGGGATCGCGCCGTCCCGGCGCCTCAGTCCAGCTGCTTGACGATGCTCTCGCACATCTTCTTGGCGTCGCCGAGGAGCATCATGGTGTTGTCGCGGAAGAACAGGTCGTTGCCGATTCCGGCATAGCCGGATCCCAGCGACCGCTTCACGAACAGCACCGTCTGCGCGTTCTCGACGTCCAGCACGGGCATCCCGAAAATCGGCGACGACGGATCGCTCTTGGCGGCCGGGTTGGTCACGTCGTTGGCGCCGACGACGAAGGCGACGTCCGTGGTTCCGAAGTCGTTGTTGATGTCCTCGAGTTCCGCCACCTCGTCGTAGGGAACGTTCGCCTCCGCGAGCAGGACGTTCATGTGCCCGGGCATGCGTCCGGCCACCGGATGGATCGCGTAGCGGACCCGGACGCCGGAATTCTTCAGCAGATCGGCCATTTCGCGGAGCGCGTGTTGCGCCTGCGCCACCGCGAGCCCGTACCCCGGCACGACGATGACCGAACCGGCGTTCTTGAGAATGAACGCCGCGTCCTCGGCCGATCCCTGCTTGACCGGCCGGTCCGCCTCGGCGGAAGCGGCCGTCGAAGTCTCGCCGCCGAACCCGCCCATGATGACGCTGAAGAAGTTCCGGTTCATCCCCCGGCACATGATGTAGCTCAGAATGGCGCCGGACGCGCCCACCAGCGCGCCGGTGATGATCAGCGCGATGTTGCCGAGCGTGAAGCCGATCCCGGCCGCGGCCCAGCCCGAATAGGAGTTCAGCATCGAGATGACCACCGGCATGTCCGCGCCGCCGATGGGGACGATCAGCAGGAGCCCGATGACGAGGGCGACGATCGTGATGGCCCAGAACAGCGTGCCGGACTGCCATCCGACGAAGGCGGCGATCAGGGCGACCAGCAGCAGACCCAGGGCGAGGTTTACGACGTGCCGGGCCGGCAAGAGGATCGGCGCGCCGGACATCCTTCCGTCCAGCTTGGCGAACGCGATGACCGATCCGGTGAAGGTCACCGCGCCGATGGCGGTGCCGAGCGACATCTCGATCAGGGAAGCGGCGCGGATGGCGCCCGGCTCGCCGAGGCCGAACGCCTCCGGAGAGTAGAAGGCCGCCGCAGCGACCAGAACCGCGGCCAGGCCGACCAGGCTGTGGAAGGCCGCGACCAGCTGCGGCATGGCGGTCATCGGGATGCGCCGGGCGATGAACGCGCCGACGGCGCCGCCCACCGCGACCGCGCCGGCGATCAGGCCGATACCCTCGACGCTCGGCGGAAACGCGATCAAGGTGACGACGGCGGCGATGGCCATGCCGGCCATGCCGAACCAGTTGCCCCGGCGCGACGTCTCGGGATGACTCAGGCCCCGCAGGGCCAGAATGAACAGGACGCCGGAGACCAGATAGGCAAGCGCGGCAAAATTCTCCACCGTACGGCCCCGCCTATTTCTTCTTCGACTTGTACATCGACAGCATGCGCTGGGTCACCAGGAAACCGCCGAAGATGTTCACGGAGGCAAGGGCGACCGCGGCCGCGCCCAGCCACCGGCTCGACGGGTCGGCGCCCTCCGCCAGCTCGACCCCGGCCGCCACGAGCGCGCCGACCAGGATGACCGAGGAGATCGCGTTGGTCACGGACATCAGCGGCGTGTGAAGGGCCGGCGTGACCGACCAGACCACGTAGTAGCCGACGAAGACGGCCAAGACGAAGACCGCCAGTTGAAACACGAACGGGTCCGCGCTCCCGCCCGCCGCGAGCAGCCCCGCCGCGTGCAGAACCGGCTCGGATTGCGCTTGCATGCCGCCGCCTCCGTCTAGCTTCCGGACTCCGCGAGTCCCGGGTGTACGATCCTGCCGGACCGCGTCACGCACGTCCCCTGGACGAGCTCGTCCTCCCAGTCGATCTCGAGGGACCCGCCCTCGCCCGTCATCGGAGACACGAAGTTCCAGACGTTGCGCGAGAACAGCGACGACGCGTCGGCCGCGATCCGTCCCGGCAGGTTGGGCGTTCCGACCACCTTGACCCCGTCGACGTCGACCGTCTCTCCCGCACGGGACAGGGCGCAATTGCCGCCCTGTTCGACCGCGATGTCGACGATCACCGAGCCCGGGCGCATGGAGCGGACCTGCTCCTCGCTCAGGAGCTTCGGCGCCGCCCTGCCGGGCGTGAGCGCCGTGGTGATCACGATGTCCTGACGCAAGAGATGCTGCGACACCAGCTCCGCCTGCTTCTTCAGGTATTCGGCCGACATCGGCTTCGCGTAGCCGGCCGCCGTCTCGGCTTCCCGGAACTCGTCGTCCTCGACGGCGACGAATTCGGCGCCGAGCGACGCGACCTGCTCCTTGGCCGCCGGGCGAACGTCGGTGGCGGTCACCACCGCGCCGAGCCGCCGGGCCGTCGCGATCGCCTGCAGCCCGGCGACGCCCGCGCCCATCACGAACACGCGGGCCGGAGCGACGGTGCCCGCCGCCGTCATCATCATCGGCATCATCCGGTTATAGACGGACACCGCCTCGATCACCGCCCGATAGCCGGCCAGGCTCGACTGCGAACTCAACACGTCCATCGACTGCGCCCGGGTGATTCGCGGCATGAATTCGAGCGCGAACGCCGTGAGGCCGCGCGCGGCGCAGGCTTCGAGGGCGGCACGGTCGAGAAACGGCGCCATCAGGCAGAACAGGTTCGCGCCTTCCGGAATCTTCGCCGTCTCCTCCGGCGTCGGCCGAAGTATCTTCAGCACGGCGTCGGCTCCCGCGACGCAGGCGTCGAAGGAGGGGACAATTTCGACGCCGGCCGACTCGTAGGCGGAGTCGGGAAACCCGGCGGCCGCGCCGGCGCCGGCCTGCACGGCAACGTCGGCGCCCGTTTCCCGAAACCGCCGCGCGATCTCCGGAACTGCGGCCACGCGCGTCTCGTCGGGGCGGGACTCGGCCGGGATTACGAATCGCATCCGCGTCGCCTCCGGTCTCCCTGCGCCCGACCGGCGACCGCGCGAGGGCGAGCGTCCGAGCGCCTCACACCAGGAACGCCGCCATCAGCGCCAGGATGACGGCGATCACGACGCAACTCCATACGGTGAACCGGACGAAGGAGCCGAACAACTGCTCCTGGTAGCTCACGTCCATCTTTCCGTGTTCGTATTCGGCCATGCGTCAAACCTCGTATCGCTCCCGGCGGCGCAGCGTTCGGGCAGGCATTCTCTGTTACCGGAATTGCCCGGCGGGTTCAACCGATTCCCGGCCCGTAGCGCGACGCGAGAGCGTCCCTACGGCGCGGCGACCGCCGGCATCGCCGGCGCGCGCCAGCCGATCGCCCCGTCCGCCTCCGGGGGCTGCGGCGTACCCGCCGGCAGGAAGAAGTCTTCGATCAGGTCCGACGCCGGATCGACCGCGTAGCGGGCGAAGTCTTCCTCGCCCGCCGCCGCGAGCACCAGATCGTCCAGGCAGAACCACCCGGAGAGCGACGGCGGCGCGGTCAGGACTTGCCAGGCCGCGTCCGCCATGACGGACGGGCGGCGCGCACGCCGCGCCACGGATTCGCCCCCGAGGAGGTTTCGGACGGCGGCCGTGTCGATCACGGTGCGCGGCCAGAGGCAGTTCGAGGCGATCCGGCCCTCGAATTCCGCCGCCCAACCCCATGCGAGCAGGCTCATGCCGTATTTGGCCAGCGTGTAGGGCGGATGGTCCCGCCACCACTGCGGCGCAAAGTCGAGCGGCGGGGACACGGTCAGGATTTTCGGCTCAGCGGCCTCGAGGAGGTGCGGCAGGGCGGCGCGGGTGACCGCGAAGGTTCCGCGCGCGTTCACGGACATCATCAGATCGAACCGCCGCAGCTCGGTTGCGGACGTGCCGGTCAACTGGATCGCGCTGGCGTTGTTGACCACGACGTCGATGCCGCCGAAGGTCTCGGCGCACCGGGCCACCGCCTGGCCGACGGCGTCCGGGTCGCGAATGTCGCAGATCAGCGGAAGGGCGGCGCCCCCGGCCGCTTCCACTTCGGCGGCGGCCGTGTAGACGGTCCCGGGAAGGCGCGGATGCGGTTTGTCCGTCTTGGCCATAAGGGCAATCTTCGCCCCGTCCGCCGCGCAGCGAAGCGCAATGGCCAGCCCGATGCCGCGCGAGCCGCCGGAAACCAGGATCGTCTTGTCTGCGAGCGTTTGCATCGTGTTCCGACCCGGGCTCGTTGCGCAAGATCGCCACAGGCGACGCACCGGACATATCGGGCCGGCGCGATCGACGCAACCGCGCGAAAGCCGGCCCCTTCCTCCGGCGCCCGCAAGTCGCGTATGCCGGTAGCGCCGTTGCGGCGGGTCCGCGCGACCGGGTATTCTCGGCGAGGAAGTCGCGAGCGCAGAAACCCCGCGTCCCTGCGACAGGAGTGACGCCGATACGGGGACCGACCGCCGAATGACTCCTCGTCCCGACGATCTCCTGCTCGCGGAACAGCTGCTTCTTCTCGTCGTCAGCGAAGATCGCGGCGGACTCGTGCCGCTCGCCCCCGAAGCGCTTTCCTATGCGTTGGCCGGAAGCGTCCTGCTCGACCTGTCGGCACGGTCGCGCATCGACACGGACACCGAGGGACTCGCGCTGATCGACGCCTCACCCCTCGACGACCCGCTGCTCGACCCCTTGCTCGCCGAGATCGCCATGGAACCCTCGACCCTGTCGACGCGTTACTGGCTGGACCGCTTTCGCGAGCGCTCGGACAAAATTCGAACGGACGCCCTGGCGCGCCTCACGCTGCGCGGCATTCTCCGCAGCCGGGACGACGGCTTCATCGAACTGACGGACCGCGCTGCGGTCGCGCAGGTGCAGCTGCGGGTGATCGGCGCGTTGCGGCGAGACGACATCCCGGATACCGGCGACGTCATGCTGATCGGCCTCCTCGTCGACAGCGGCATTCTGCCCGTCATCCTGCCGCACACCGATCTCGAGGCGGTGCGGCCGCGAATCGACCTCCTCCGGCGGACGGAGTTGATCGGTCGAGCCGTCTCGAACGTCATCTGGGAGAGGGAGCCGCCGCAACACCGGAAGCCGCCGAAGCCCTCGAGACCGATTCCTCGGGTGCGGGGCCTTCCCTGGATCGGAAGCGGGATCGCCATGGCGCGCGACCTTCCGGGATTCCTGGTGTCGAACTATCGGCGGCACGGTCCCGTGTTCCGGATCCGACTTCCCGGTCGCCGGCTTGTCGTCCTGGCCGGACCGGAAGCGAATCGCTTCGCCGGGGTCGAAGGCAGGGATCACTTCCGCGCCTATGCGACGTGGCAAGGATTTGCCGCCGAGCTCGGAGCCGACCGGGCGCTCCCGGGCACGGACGGCGCCGATCACTTCCACTTGCGGCGCGCCCAGAGCAAGGGGTATTCCCGCCGCGCGCTCCGGTCGCAACTCCAGACCGCGATCGACATCACCCGGCGCGAAGTCGACAGCTGGGGATCCGAACCGCGTCCGGCCCTTCACGCGCTCCAGTGCATCGTGTCGGACCAGCTCGGCACGATCGTCAGCGGGACGTCTTCGCGCGGCTACATCGACGACCTGAACCTGCTGTTCCGCCGGCTCCTTCAGGTGCACGTGACCCGGCAGTTGCCGCGGGCGGCGCTGCGAACGCCGGCCGTCCGCCGCGCCAGGAGACGGGTGCTGGAGTTGGGCGAACGCATGCGGTCGGCGCATGAGGAGCGTCCGCCGGCGACGAACCGCGACCTGGTGGACGACCTCCTGAGCCTGCACGAGTCCGACCCGCAACTGCTCCCGGACACGGACCTCCCGGTCGCCATTCTGGGTCCCCTGATCGCGGGTCTGGACACCGTCGCCGGAACCTGCGCCTTCATGCTCTACTCCCTGCTCGACAACCCCGACGTCATGCGTCGCATGACCGACGAGGCCGACTCGCTCTTCCGATCCGGAGCCGTCACCGAAGACGGTGTCAGAGCGCTGGACGTCACCCATCGCGTCGCGCTCGAGACCCTGCGCCTGTATCCGGTCGCGCCCGCGCTGATGCGCCGCGCATCGAACGCGTTCGAGTTCCGGGATCACGTCGTACCCGCCGGTTCGGACGTGCTTCTTGCGATCACCGTGACGCATCATCTCGAAGAGTGCTTTCCCGACCCGGGCGCCTTCGACATCGAACGCTACGCGAAGCCCCGCATGGAACACCGGCAACAAGACGCGTACGTTCCGTTCGGCCTGGGCCCGCACCGCTGTCTGGGTTCGGCCTTCGCCGAATGGCAGATTGCGATTACCATGGCGACGATTCTTCACGCCGTCGAGCTCGAACGGGTGCCGGCGAACTACCGGCTGCGGGTTCGCTACTCGCCGACCACGCGGGTCAGCGACGACTTCCGTGTCCGCGTCAAGCGCCGCCGCGTGTGAGCCCGATCAGCCGCGACCGGCGCCGCCCCCTGACGACGAGAGCCGCCTCATGCGTTTCCTGATGCTTCCGGTCGGCAGCGTCGGCGACCTCTTGCCGCATGTCGGGATCGCCCGCGCACTGCAGCGCAGGGGGCATGACGTCACCGTCGTCACGCTTGCCTACCACCGGGAACTGGTCGCCCGGGCAGGGCTGCAGGCCGTCCCGATCGGGCGCGCGGAAGACTATCGGGAGACGCTGGCGCATCCGGACCTGCACCATCCCCGCCGCGGCGTCGCCGTCGCCGTCGAGATGCTGCGACGCCAGGTGCCGGAGTTCGTGCGGGCGGTACGGGAATGCGCCGCCGCCGGACCCCCGCCGGTCCTCGTGGCTCACAGCCTTTCCTTCGTCGCGCGGGCGGCGCGCGACGCGGCGAACCTTCCGCTCGCGACCTTGCATCTCCAGCCGACCTGCTTCCTGAGCGCCGAGGCGCCGCCGGTGCCGGACGTCCGGCTGGCGTCCATGCACCGGTGGCCGCGCTTCCTCCGCCGGCTCTACGTGAAGATGGCCGATACTCTCGCGGACCGCGCGCTCGCGCCGCTGGCGAACGACTATTGCGCCGCCTGGGGCCAGCCGAAGGCGCGCAGCGTGATCCGCCGCTGGTGGCATTCGCCGGACTTGACGGTGGGGTTGTTTCCGCCCTGGTACGCGCCGCCGCAATCCGACTGGCCGGCCGGGGTGCGTCTCACCGGGTTTCCGCTATTCGACGCGCCCGAACCCGCGGCAACCCCGCAATCCGACGCGCTGAACGCGTGGCTGGACCAGGGAGATCCGCCGGTCGTGTTCGTCGCCGGAACCGGAAACCTGCACGCGGCGCAATTCTTCCGGTCCGCCGTAGACGCCTGCGCCGCCCGGGGCCGAAGGGCACTGCTGCTGACCCGTTTCGACGAGCAGGTGCCGTCCCGGTTGCCCGAAGGAATACGCCATGCCGACTACGCGCCCTTGAGCGAGGTCCTGCCGCGGGCGGCCGCCATCGTCCATCACGGAGGCGTCGGAACCCTCGCGCAAGCCCTGCGCGCCGGCGTCCCGCAACTCGTCATGCCCCTCAGCTTCGATCAACCGGACAACGCGATCAGGCTCGAGCGTCTGGGCGTCGGCCGCCATCTCGCCCCCTCGGCGTTCGGCGCCGATTCGCTGGGC
The DNA here is from genome assembly GCA_965221505.1 of Rhodobacterales bacterium. Lineage (GTDB taxonomy): Bacteria > Pseudomonadota > Alphaproteobacteria > Rhodobacterales > CAZPXZ01 > CAZPXZ01. Next base: position 1,251,088 of record CBDCSI010000001.1, on the reverse strand, counting down.
CGTTCGCTGGAAGGGCTCCTCGAATCGGAGGACGTCCGGCGGGCTTGCCGAAGCGTGGCGAGCCGGTTTGCCGGGAAGGATCCGGTTGCAGACACCTGCGATCTTCTCGAATCGCTCGGCTGATCGCGCTGGAGCCGCCGGCCCGCCGGTTCGCGACGCGCGAAGAGGGAACGGACTTCGTATGCCCGCGACCTGTCCCGGCCTCCTCGAAGGGCGGAGATTCGGGAATCCGAGTTCTGTAGCGGGAGAGGACGCGGCTCGTCCGAGGGCCTCCGCAGCGCGCGAGCGTCAAATCGGAAGGACGGCGCCGGCCTTGCGGCGTTCCGACCCGGATTGCCTTCCGACGCGACAGTATCGTCACCCCGTGTGCGACCCTCTGCACAACCGTTCTCGTTCTCCCGCAGCGAAACGAATACCGTCAATATCGATGGGTTATCAAAGGACAGGCTTCCGCCGGCGAAGCGGAAGCGGTGTCGAGTCACACTTCCTCCGCATCCGAATTTTCAGAGCAATTCTTGCCGACCAAACGCTCCGCCAGCGCCAGAGCGTCCACCGGCCAGAAGCACTCCGGGCGGGGACGGCGCACGTGCGGTCGTCCGGCCGCAGGGCGGCAGTTCAACACGCATTCGGTCCATTGGCCGGGAATCGCGTTCCGGCCCCACACAGCCCCGAGAAGTGCGCCACAGATGGCGGCGTTGGTGTCGGTGTCTCCGCCGCGCATGACGGTGTCGACGACGGCTCCCTCCAGATTCGGGGCATGCAGAAGCTGCCACAGGGCGTTGCGGAATGCCGTCAGGACCCACCCCTGCTGGTGGACATAGTCGGCTGGCGGCGCCTCGACGGCACCTCGAACCGTTTCCAGGAGGCGTCCGTCCACCTCCATGTCTACCGCCCAGGTCACCACCCGCTCGTACAGGCTTCTGGCGTCGCACCCATGGCGGACGGCGTGGGCAATCGCCATCGCGAACAGTGCGTTGGCTTGCTGACAGACAGGATGGGGATGCGTGATCGAGGCGTCTTGTCGTGCCCACTCGGCCACTTCCTCCAAATCGCGGTTGGCTCCAAAGATGCCCAACGGGCTGACCCGCATCATCGCCCCATTGGCCTGGCTTTCGAGATTGGGATGCCCCCGCAGTCCGCCGGAGACCGTCATGCCGCAATCGAAGGGCCCGGACTCCAGCCAGAACACGTAGGCCCTCCTCGCTTCCTCGGGATCGTACCTCCCTCGATCCGCCAGCATTCGGGCCAGCAATAGAGCCATCTCGGAATCGTCGGTCGGTTGGCCGGCGATCGTGTTCCAAGTCCCCCCGTCGGCAAGTTCCCGGACGCCGTCGGGATACGCCCGTCGGATCTGTCCGGGCGCTTGAAATTCGACCAGGCTTCCCAATGCATCGCCGGCGAGCTGCCCGAGGAGGCCGCCTTGAGCCCGGGAGACGATATTCGTGGTCTTGCAGTTACCGGAGGTCATAGTCCCAATGCTCATCTCGCCGAGTCACGTCCAGTCTTCCCTGAGACGGCATCGCATTTCCTTGATCTGATCTCCTGTGCCTGCGCGGGGCAATTGGGCTGGAGGTCGGGGATTTGTCGTACGGATGATTGAAGGATGATTGGCTTGCCCCTGAGCGCCTTGCGCAACGGTGCTGAAGGGCGCTCCTCTGGTGTTCTTCACGACATCGGAGGAGAGAGGATGTTGCCCGCTTCTTTCCGGGACTTCAAGCTCCGGTATGTCCTGTTCCGGCCGGACTGTCGCGAGGCGGCTCCGGTTCGGCGGGAGGGTTGCCCGCATTGCGGGGGTCGTCTGGACGCGGCGCCGTGTCGTCGCAAGCGGCGCGGGATCCCGCAATGGATTCTGGACGAGGTCGGGGACCCGGGTTCGGTCTGCTGCACCGGCGGACGCGCGGTCGGAGAGCATAGAAACGGAGAATCGGGAAAGAGGTGACGTTGGCGCAAGTCCGCGAAGACAGGGCAGTATCGACAACGCCCCGAGGGGATCAACCCACACACACTTGCGTCAAACGAGAACCGCCGCTTTCAGCGGATAGAATTTTGGCTCCGGCGGTAGGGCTCGAACCTACGACCCAGCGGTTAACAGCCGCTTGCTCTGCCAACTGAGCTACGCCGGAACACGCGACCTTGCGGACAGGTTCAGCTTATTCTCCTGCACCGGCTCCGTCAACGCCGACGGACCCGCCATGTCCGGGCTTCGGCAACCGGCCCGCATGCCGCCGCCGCAGGTTCGCGCCGGCCGCGTCCCACGGCTCGACCGCCCCCGACACACCCTGCATCGCCCCCGGCTCCAGTTCCAGCGCCAGCACCCGCGACGGATCGGTCGGCGCCGGAAATTCCAGGAACGCCGCCAACGCCCTGCGGAAGCCGAACCGACGGTAGTACGGCTCGTCGCCGACGAGAACGACCCTCTTCCATGAGCCCGATTCGACCGCCTCCGGGGGCATCCCGAGTCGACGCGCCCGATTGAGGCCGGCTCGAAGCAGCGCACCGCCCAGCCCCTCCCCCTGGCGCGTGGGATGGACACCCACCGGTCCGGTCAGGAGCGCCGGTATCCCTTCGTCGCCAACCCGTATCGGCCAGAATCGAATCGCGCCCAGGATCAGACCGTCCAGGCCGCATGCGACACGGCACAACTCCGCCACCGGAGGGACCCCCTCCCGTAGCCGGTAGGACGACAGGCTGTAGCGGGTTCGCCCGAACACGCGGTCGAAGAGGGCCTCAACCGCCCCAGCGTCCTCCGAACCCTCCGGTCGGAGAATCAGTTCGTCCACGACCGCTCGTCCCGGTTCCGGGGCGCCGCCGCGCGACGCAACCGATCGTTGACGGCCGCACCGAGACCGTCGGCGGGAACGGACCGAACCGCAATGCGGCCCCGGCCTCCGAGCGAGGCGTCCAACTCGCGCAGGAGACCGTAGAGACGCTTCGCCGCCTCCCGCACGTCGCCCTTCGGGGATAGGTTTCGCGCGGCCACGGCATGCTCCGCGCCTTCGGGCTCGGGACCGAATCCCAGCCAGGCTTCCCCTGGTGCCGGCGAATCGGCGTCGGGACGCAATCGGGCCGAGGGCGCGTAGTGACTCCGGAACGAACCGGGAGCGATCGGACGTTCGGACGCGTACGCGACAGCGAACGGCCGCTCCATCGCCTCTTCCAGCGCCTCCCGCGCGATGCCGCCCTCGCGCAGCAACACCGGTCCGACGGGCAGAAAACCGACGATGGCGGATTCGACCCCGACCGCGCACGGCCCCCCGTCGATTACCGCATCGAGCCGATCGCCCAGATCCTCGGCTACGTGGCTCGCTTCCGTCGGGCTGATCCGTCCCGAGGGATTTGCGCTCGGCCCGGCGATCGGTCCGCCGAAGGCGCGGATCAGGGATCTGGCAACCGGATGAGACGGCACGCGAACCGCCGCAGTCTCGAGACCCGCCAGCGCTTCCGGCGAAAGGCCCGACTCGGGCCGCCGCGGCAGGGTCAGGGTCAACGGCCCGGGCCAGAACCGGTCCGCCAGGCGCCCGGCTTCCCGGTCGAACCCGACGAGTGCCTCTGCCGCATGTCGATCCGCCACGTGCAGGATGAGCGGATTGCCCGAGGGGCGTCCCTTGGCGGAATAGATTCGCCGTACCGCCTCCGGATTTCGTGCGTCGGCCCCCAGCCCGTATACGGTCTCGGTCGGAAACGCGACCAGGCCTCCCGATTCGAGTATCCGGACGGCTACGCGAATTCCGCTTTCGTCCGGCAAAAGCAGTCTGCTCTTCGGCCCGGCAAGCATCGACATGGAAGGCGCCCCCGCGCACCGAAAGCCACGTTGGCCATCATAGGGTTCTCGCGCAAGTTCGCAGCCTGAGACTCAGGAGCCGTCGAGGGTTCCGGCCCCCGACCGGCAAGACTGGCGCGCATCGATGGGACGACTGGCCGCCGCTGCATCCGACGCCCGTGCGACGTCTCTGCGGGAGCCCGGCTCTCCTGGCCGCTCGACAAGACCGCATCCCGACGAATCGAGGACGACTTGCGGCAAACGAAGGCGGTTCACGACATGCGGGCGGTTCGCTCGCAGGTCTACGATTCCGGGAGCGGCATCGGCCGACACGCTCGGGCGCCCCCGCGTTCGCCGACGGTGGCTGGCTTCACGCTTCCGACCTATGCCGATTCGTTTCGAGGAAGCGGTCGCCTTTGCGCGGCGTCTCCCAATCTGGTAGAATTTCGCGCATCATGTGCACGCTCTTACTCGGGTACGTTGCGACGGACTCACGATTCCCCCGATTGTCGCGGTCGAAGGCCCCGACGAGCACGCGACGCGAACCGAGGGTCGCGCGAAGCGGCGTCCCGCATCGTTCCGACCGGCCCTGTCGCTTGGCGGGCATCGAGAATCGGTGCATGATGGGTTCGGTTCGGAGGCTTCAGCTGCAGCCGTGGGAATCGGCACCGTGAGTGGCAACGACGCAACGCCACCCGAGGAGAATGGGCGCTTGGAACAAGATGGTGCCGTCGGAACGGTCGTGGACCTGTTCTGCGGTGGGGGAGCGTTGTCGCACGGCTTTCTGCTCGAAGGCTTTCGAATCGCGCGCGGCTACGACATCGACGAGGCCTGCCGCTTTCCCTTCGAGGAGAACAACGGAGCACGGTTCGTTCGACGAGACGTCGCGGAAATCCGCCCCGACGACCTGGCCGCAGCGTACGTATCTCAATTACCGCGCGTCCTGATCGGCTGTGCGCCATGCCAGCCTTTCTCGCGATACGCGCAGGCTCACCGGAACCCGAGTTGGCGCCTGCTGCGCGACTTCGCGCGTTTGGCGATCGAAGCCGAGCCCGACATCGTCACGATGGAAAACGTTCCGCAGCTCGTCCGGTTCAAGGGCGGTCAGGTCTTCGGCGACTTCGTAGCGAGACTTCGCTCGGCCGGTTACAACGTGCGATGGCTGGTCGCGAGTTGTACGGACTTCGGAGTGCCGCAGTCCCGATCCCGTCTGGTCCTGATTGCGTCGAGACTCGGCGAGCCGGCGCTTCCGGCCGCTACGCACGGTCCGGGCGAACATGTCACCGTACGGCAGGCGATCGGCGACATGCCGTCCATCGTCGCCGGCGAGGTCGACGCTTCCGACCCGCTTCATTGCGCGAGCGAGCTTTCCGCGATCAACCTCGCGCGCATTCGTGCGTCCCTTCCGGGCGGCACGTGGAGGGACTGGCCCGCGGAACTCGTGGCGGAGTGCCATTGCAAGCGCTCGGGCCGCGGCTACGCCTCCGTCTACGGCAGGATGCGCTGGGACAGGCCCTCGCCGACCATTACCACACAGTTTCACGGTTTCGGCAACGGTCGGTTCGGCCACCCGGAACAGGACCGGGCGATCTCCCTCCGCGAAGGCGCCATGCTCCAGACGTTTCCTCGGGACTACGCGTTCGTACGTCCCGACGATCCGATCCGTCGAAAAAGCGTCGGACGGATCATCGGAAACGCAGTGCCCGTCAGCCTGGCCCGAGCGGTCGCGCGCGCCATCAAAGTTCAACTGACGGAGTTTGCACCGTGAGTCCCGTTCGCCCGCTGAAAATGCGCCTGAGCCTGGATGTGCTTACGCACCTCGGTCTGAATCTCTATAGCAACGTTCCAGCGGTGCTCTCGGAAATTGTTGCGAATGCCTGGGACGCTGATGCCGGGAGAGTGCTCATTGAGCTGGACAAGGAAAACGACCGAATCGTAATCGAGGACGACGGGATCGGCATGACGCGAGACGATGTTATCGATCGTTTTCTGTTGGTCGGCTATCAACGAAGAGCGAGACAGCCGGGATTGACACCTAAGGGCCGCTTGCCCATGGGTCGAAAGGGCATCGGTAACCTCTCCCTGTTCTCCATCGCGAACGAAATCGACGTCGAAACGATCCGGGAATACGAGCGAACCGCCTTGCGGATGCGTCTTGACGCCGTCAAGGAGGCAATCCAGGGAGGACACGACGAGTTCGTACCCGAGGAGCTCCAGCTCTGCGAAGGCAGATTCGAACACGGAACGCGAATTACGCTACGTGAACTGCGAAAGCGTCAGACCATCACCACAGACAGGAGTCTGCGAAAACGTCTGGCCCGGCGATTCTCGATCATCGGAGCGCATCATGCATTCGCAGTCGAGGTAAACGGAGACGAAATCACTCCTGAGGATCGAGGTTACCACGACCGCCTGCAGTATCTCTGGACGTATGGCGATCAATCCTCCTTGGTTTCGCTGTGCGGCAATCTGGAGAGTTACGAATCGCGCGAGTCGCGTTGTCCAGTGGAGGAAGGACCGAATCTGACGGTCGACGGCTGGCTCGGCACGGTGCGAGAGAGCGGACAACTGCGCGACGAGCACGGAGAGAACCTGAATCGGATTGCTATCTACGTCCGCGGCAAGATGGCACAGGAAGATCTTCTCGGTGACTATACCGAGAGAGGCATCTACGCGAGCTACCTGACCGGCGAACTCCGAGTGGATGGCCTGGATACTGCCTCGGGACGGGAAGAAGACCACGACGAGGATTCCGCGACCAGCGGCAGACAACGGATCGTCGAGGACGATCCGCGCTATGTCGCACTGAAGGCCTTCGTCCAGCGAGAATTGAAGCACCTGCAAGGTCGTTGGTCCGAGTTGAGAGTCGAAGCGGGTAGCCATACCGCCATGATGATCCCCGAGGTCAAGACTTGGATCGAGGAGCTTCCGAATTCCTTTTCCGGTAGGGCGAAACGCTGGCTGGGCAGGCTCAATCGTATCAACGTGGATGATGCCGCAGAGCGTCGACAGCTCATCAAACACGCGGTTCTCGCCTTCGAGTTCCACCGCCTGAACGAGAACCTGGACAGGCTCGACTCGATCAGCGACGAGAATGTCGAAGCCGCAATCGGGATGTTTCGCGAGTTGGACGGACTGGAGAGATCGCTCTACGGACAGATCGTGCGACAACGCATCGCCGTCATTCGCGCGCTGCAGGAAAAAGTCGATCAGGATGCAAGGGAGCGAGTGATCCAGCAGTATATCTTTGACCACCTGTGGTTGCTGGATCCGCACTGGGAGCGCATAGACTCTTCGGAAGTCATGGAACGGCGCGTGGCCTCCTTGTTCGAGAGGGTAGACGCCACACTGTCGGATGAAGAACGGAATGCGCGACTGGACATCAAGTACCAGAAAGTTGCCGGAAAGCACGTTTTCGTAGAGCTGAAGCGGCCCGGTCGGCTTGTGTCGGTCTACGATCTCGCGAAACAAATCGAAAAATACCGCAGCGGAATGCGGAAAATCCTGGAAGACATGGGGAAGACGCGTGAGCCGGTGGAGTTTGTTTGCCTCCTGGGAAGAGCGCCGTCCGAATGGAACAATCCGGACGGAAGGAAGATCGTGGAGGAAGTGCTGCGCGCAATCAATGCCCGATACGTCAACTACGACGAACTACTCGAGAGTTCGTACAAAGCCTATTCGGACTATCTGCAGCGAGCGAGGGAGCTGGATCGACTTGGCGAGGTGATCGGCGCGATCGACGACTACGACACAGGTTGATGCGAAATAGCTTTCCGAACTGTCTTCGAAGTCGAATGTTGTGGAGGACCGTCTTGCGGAGAGCCTCCGTGGGAGGTGCGAAGCGCCCGCTGTCCGCCTGCGGCGTTCGCACACCGCGCTCGCGCAAGTCGGAAGGAAGTAGGCGTACTAACGGAACGTCGGGCGAATGCGGGCGGTCCGACCGCGGGAACGCACGGGCACTGCACCAATCCGCTTTGGGATGGCGTCGAAGACCCTCCGTTCCGGTTCGAGTAGAGCCGATAACCCTTGGGTCAGAACCGCGGCAACAGCAACCCGCCGTCGGCCGAGATCGACTGGCCGGTCGTATAGGGCAGCGCCCCGCCGGCGAGCCCCGCGATAATCTTGCCCATCTCCTCCGGCTTTCCGGTTCGCGGCATCAGCGTAAGCCCCGACGCGATCCGCTCCTTGTACGCGTCGAGCACGGCCGCCGTCATGTCGGTCTCGATCACGCCCGGTTGCACGTCGTAGACCGAAACGTCCTCAGCCGCGAGGCGCGCGGCAAACACCTTGGAGACCATCGCCGCGGCCGCCTTCGAGGCGCAGTATTCCGCGCGCGTCACCGCGACTCCGACCGCGTTGGAAGAGGTCACGTTCACGATCGAGTAGAACAGCGACGGGTCGCGCTCCCGGGACAGGACGCGCCTCGCAAACGCCTGACTCATGAAGAAGTTGGCGCGTGCGTTGATCGACAGGCAATGGTCCCAGCTCTCGGCAGTGAGATCGAGCGGGTCTCCGCGGTTCAGTACGGAGACCCCGGCGTTGTTGACCAACGTCGTCAGCGGGCCGAGCTCCCGCTCGGCTTCCGCCAGCCGGTCGTCGAGCCGCTCGATTTCCGCGACGTCGAAGGGAAGTACGGCCACGCGACCCCCTTCGGAGCGTATGCGCTCCGCCGCAGCGTCGAGCGCGGCGGATTCTGTCCGTCCGTTCAGCGCGACGGCAAATCCCGCCCGGGACAGCTGCGATGCGGCCTCCAGTCCGATTCCCCGGCTTGAGCCGGTCACCAATGCCACCTGTCCGGTCATGCCTCCGCTCCGTGCTTCAACAACTCGCGCGCAATGATCATGCGCTGAATCTGGTTGGTGCCTTCGTAGATCTGGGTAATCTTCGCGTCGCGGTACAGCCGTTCGACCTCGAACCCTCGAATGTACCCGGAGCCGCCGAAAACCTGCACCGCGTCGGCCGTACGCGCGACGGCCATGTCGGAGGCGAAGCACTTCGCGATCGAGCACGACTTGGTGGCGTTCTCGCCCCGGTCGATCTTGCCGGCGGCGGCATGCACCAGCAGCCGCGCCGCCTCGATGTCCTTGGCCATGTCCGCCAGGAGCCACTGAACCCCCTGGAATTCCGCGATCGGACGGTCGAACTGCTTGCGCTGCTTCGCGTATTCGACCGACGCCTCGAGTCCCGCCTGCGCAATTCCCACCGCCAGCGCGGCAATTCCCGCGCGTCCGCGGTCCAGCACGCTCATCATGACGTGAAAACCGCGACCCGCCTGACCAAGCAACGCGTCCGGGGGCAACCGCACCTTCGAGAACTGCAGGGCGCCGACCGGACTGGCCCGCTGTCCCATCTTCTCTTCCTTCGCCCCCCGCTCGACGCCCGTCGCGTGCAGGTCGACGACGAAGATCGACATGCCGCGGTGGCCCGCCTCGGGGTCCGTCCGCGCCAGCACGAATCCGACGTCCGCAACCGGCGCGTTGTGAATCCAGATCTTTCCGCCGTCCAGAATCCAGCCGTCGTCGTCCGCCGTCGCCGACGTCCGAATTCCCGACACGTCGGTCCCTGCCTCCGGTTCGGTAATGCAATAGGCGGCCCGCGCCTTCGCGGACAACAGGCCCGGCAGCCATCGCTCCGCCTGCTCCCGGGTTCCGTGGCGCACGAGGAGCGTCGAGGCGAGCTCCACCAGGCCGCACTGGTCGGCTACCGAGGCGTAGCCTCGAGCCAGCTCTTCCATCACCAGCGTGTAGGACAGCGCGTCGAGTCCGGCTCCGCCCAACTCTTCAGGCACGCCGATTCCGAACAGGCCGAGTTCGGCCATGCGGTCGTAGACCTCGGACGGAAAACGCGACGTGCGGTCGAGTTCGGCGGCCTGCGGACGAATGACGTCGTCGGCGAACCGGCGCGCCACGTCGCGTACCTGTCGATGCGTCTCGCCCAAAAACATGCCGTGCCCGAAGCTGAGGTAACCGGACGGTTACCGTATCGCCGGGAGCGCGCTCGGGTCAAGGAGTCCGCGTATCGGGACCGGTGCGTCGTGCGCTACGTCTCGCGCCGAACGGCGGAGCGGGCGCCCGCATCTGGCCGGCTGCGTTTCTTGACCGCGTTCGCCGCTTTCGACCGCGTTCGGCATCGGGGATCAGACCGGCGAGTCCGTAAGCGCGCCCGTCCGGTCACCGGCAACCGATCGCTCGGACGATCCCTCGAGCCGGAGGCAGTCGACCCACACGCAACCGACGTCTTCGGCTATGGTCACTGACGACTCGCGCACGCGTGGGCATCGCGCCCCGGGAAGCGGCGATCGCGGCCGAACGCGCTCGTCACCGGCCGACCCTGGTACCACGATGCCGCATCGCCGGGAGAGAAGAGCATGGTTCTCCACGACTCGGCACAGGAGTTCTGCGTCGCGGCGGTCTCTTCGTTTCTGCCTCCCGCGATCGCGCCTGGCGAAACGACCCTTCGAACCGCGTCGCACCGCTGGCCACAACCGGTCGAATTCCGTTCCCCTGAAACTCGCGCCCGGCGGTCTCGGCTCTCCCGCGAACGTGGCGTACGACGCCTGGTCTCGCAGCGTGCGTAGCGAGCGATTCTTCAGGACGAGGCGTCCGTGACCGGGCGCGTGCTGCCGGCCGGACTCTACGGCTACGGCGACGTCGAGGTGGGGGACCGGATCGAGACCGGAGCCGAGCGCATTACCTCGGAAATGATTGATTCCTTCGCGCGAATTTCCGGCGACCGGTTCGAAATTCACATGTCCCGCGAAGGCGCCGCAAGACACGGCTTCCGCGACCGGGTCGCGCACGGACTACTGGTGCTCTCGGTGGTCGACGGGACGAAAAACCGGTGTCCGGCGCAACTCCGGGCGAGGGCGTCGCTCGACTGGAAGGTGTCCTTCCGGCTTCCCGTCCTGGCCGGAGATACCGTCGATACGACCCTTACCGTGCTGGAGAAGCGCGCGACGCGCAAGCCGGACCAGGGAATCCTTCGGCTCGCCCTGGCGACTCGCAACCAGCGAGGCGAGACCGTCCTCGAGGCGGAGAACCTACTCCTCGCCTACCGCGCGTAGAACCAACGCGGGACCTCGCTCGCGTTCCTGCCGCCCCCGCCTCCGCTCGACGGGAATGCGCAGTTGCGACCGCCCCGCGCGTCCGTCCGTCGCTTCGCCGAACGGCGCCGACGCGCTCTCGCAGACGCCGCCCCGCAACCCGGAATTCCGCGCTTCTCGCAACCTCCGACACCCGCCTCGCCCGTCCCGGACGAAAACGAACGTCGGGCGAAACCGCTCCGGGCCCGATGCGACGCGTCGGAGAGACCGGCCGCCATGCGAGTGCAGGGCGGCCGGTCCGGCGTCAGGTCAGTTCTTCGCCCAGCGGCGAAAGTCCATCTCGTAGTTGAAGTGGTAGTCCGTCACCCGATCGCTCAACACCGTCGTGTGCTGATCGGCGTATACGTGGATCTTCGGCCAATGCGCCGACCAGATTCGCGCGATCTCGTCGTAGAGCGCCTGTCTCTTCTCGTCGTCGATGGTTCCGCGGGCCTCGGTCAGCAGCGCCTCCGCATCCTCGAGGCACACCTCCGTCAGGTTGAACTGCAATCCGCAGGTCATGTCGTAGCCGAGGAAGTATCCCGCTTCGGGAACCCCGGGCCCGTCCTGCCGGATATAGGTCTGCGCGGTGTGCGTCTGAAGGCTGTCGTGGTAGTCGGCCGAGGCGAGCTTGTTGATATGGACGTTGATCCCGAGGATCTTCCACGTCGCCTGAACGATGGTGGCGATCTGCTCGTGAATGGTGTTGCCTTCCGGAATGTTGATGGAGACGTCGACGGGAGTCGCCAGGCCGGATTCCCGCATAAGCTGCATCGCCTTTTCCATGTCGAACACGGGCATGTCGATCAGTCCCGGCGTGAACTCTCCGAGCATCGGCATGTAGGGACCGCCGAACAGCGTTCCGTATCCGAACGCGACCGTGTCCACGATCTCCTCGTAGGGAACCGCATGGGCTACCGCCTCGCGAACCTTGGGATTGTCCCAGGGCGCCTTGGTGTTCGGAAGCCCGATCTGTTCGGAAATCGCGTGATCGTTGGCGACGATGCGGACGTTCTCGTTGTCGGCCAGACTCGCGACCGACGCCTTCGTCATGCCCAGCGTCACGTCCGCCTCTCCGTTGCGAGCCTGCAAGAGCAGCGTCGCGTCGGAGTTGACGAAGTTGATCACGATCTCGTCGGACGCCGGCGGAATCGGAAAGTCCGGGTTGGCGACGAGCACCGCCCGCTGGTTGGGCTCCCACTCCTCCAGGATAAACGGACCGGGGCCGGTCACGTTGCCGGCCATCCATTCGCTGAGGGTATTCGCCACCACCCCGCCGTTCGCTTCGACGAGCTCGCGGTCGACGATCGACGCCCAGGGCTGTCCGTGAAGCTGCAGCACGTTCGGATCGGGTCGGCTCAGCCGAACCACCAGCGTCTGCGGGTCCGGCGTCTCCAGCGACTCGATCAGCGGCGGGTCGTAGAACCCGTCGAGCAGCACGTAGGCGCCGCAGCCGTTCATCGTCAAGACCCGTTCCCACGAATACTTGACGTCCTCCGAGGTGACCGGCCGGCCGCTGGCGAACGTCACGTCGTCGCGAAGCGTGTATGTATAGACCAACCCGTCGTCGCTGATCTCCCAGGACGTGGCCAGATACGGATCGATTTTCGTGACGTCGACCTCGGTCGTACCGTCGGGGCCTTCCCGCGTGCCGTATTGGGTAAGGCGAACGTAGAAGTTCTGGACGAAACCGACTTCCACGATGCCGCAGCCCGAGGCCGGATCGAGCGTAGCGGGCGCCCGCGACATGTTCACGATCAACGGGTCGTCCTGCGCCAGTGCGGACGCGAAGCCCGATACCGCAACCGCGGCGGCCAGGACGCCGCCGCGCCGTGCGAATGACCGGATGTTCATTTGCGTTCCTCCTCCTGCTGGTTTGTCCGGGCGAATTCTCGGGGCGCTCCCGTGCCGGCACGGCCGCCGAACGGCGCCTCGCAGGCCGGATCCCCGCTCGCCCTGCAAGGATTGAATAACGGCACCGACTATCGGCGGCAAGCGAGACGCGCCCCGAGTCGGGCGCCGGCCGCGCCCCTGTAAGCGACGGGTCCCGGCGCCCGCTCCGGCCGCTTCCCGCGCCTTCGCCGGCGCCCGGGGGACGCGCCGCTACGCTGCCGGCTTCAACTCCCCGGGGTAGTGGCACGCGACCCAGTGCCCCGGCGCGGGTTCGCTGAGCCGGGGCGATTCGTCCCGGCACCGGGCACGGTCCCGTCCGACCGGACACCGGTTCCGGAACCGACATCCCTGCGCCGAGCCGGCCGTCGGCGACACCTCCCCGGACAGGATGATGCGCTGGTCCCTCCGACGCCGTTCCGGATCCGGCACCGGGACCGCCGATACGAGCGAAACCGTATACGGGTGCAGCGGCTCCCGGAACAGCGTGCGGCTGTCGGCCGTCTCCGCGACCGCGCCGAGATACAGGACCGCGATCCGGTCGCAGAAATACTCGGCCACGACCAGGTCGTGCACGATGAAGAGATAGGTCAGCGACAGCCGGTCCTGAATGTCTTGCAGGAAGTTCAATACCTGGGCCTGGATGGAGACGTCGAGCGCCGACACCGGCTCGTCGAGCACCAGCACGCTCGGGTTGAGGACGAGCGCACGAGCCAGGGCGATGCGCTGCGCCTGTCCGCCCGAGAAACCGTGCGGCTTGCGCCCGCCATGCGCCGGGTCGATTCCTACCAGCGAGAGCACCTCCTCGACGCGACGCCGGCGCTCCGCCCGGTCTCCCAGCCCGTGGATCGCCAGCGGTTCCTCGACGATCCGGAACGCGGTCATGCGCGAATCGAGCGACGCGTGCGGGTCCTGAAAGACCATCTGCATGTGCCGCCGAAACCGTCGCAGCGCCCCGCCCGCGAGGTCGGTGATGTCCCGATCCCGAAACAGGATCCGGCCCGAGGTAGGCTGAGCGAGGCGCATCAGGCACCGGGCGACGGTCGTCTTGCCGCAGCCGGATTCGCCCACCAGACCGAAGGTCTCGCCGTTGCGGAGCCCGAACGACACGTCGTCGACCGCGCGGAGCGCGGCGCGCGGGCCGAAGCCCGGCGACCCGAACGGGTAATCCTTGACCAGATTGCGGACCTCGACCAGTAACTCCGTCGTCGCCGGATTTTCCGGTCCGTGCGCCCGATCCGCCGCAGCGCTCATGCCGCCGGGTCCCCGGCGAGCCGCGCGGCGGCAAAGTGGCATTCCGCCGTCCGGCGCGCGCCCGGCACGCCGAATTCCGCCTTGTCCGGCGCTTCGGCGCGACAGCGGGCTTCGCCGGCGCCGAGAAAGCAGCGCGGCTCGAACGGGCAGCCGTCGGGCAGATCCGCGAGGCTCGGCGGCAGCCCCGCGATCGAGAACAGGCGGCCACGCTCCGCCTCGTCCGCACGGGGCACGGCCTTCAGGAGCGATTCGGTGTACGGGTGGGCCGGCCGGCGGAACAGATGCCGCACCGGCGCGCTCTCGACGAAGCGTCCGGCGTACATCACCTGCACCCGGTCGCAAAACTCCGCCACGATGCCGAGATTGTGCGTGATCAGCATCACGGACGTTCCCCGCGACCGCACGAGACGCTCGAACACGTCCAGAACCTGTGCCTGGGTCGTCACGTCGAGCGCCGTGGTCGGCTCGTCGGCGACGATCAGGTCCGGTTCGTTGGCGAGCGCGATGGCGATCATCACGCGCTGGCGCATCCCGCCCGAAAACTCGTGCGGATAGCTTTTCAGCCGCGCCGCGGCCGACGGAACCTCGACTTCCTCCAGGAGCCGGGCGGCCCGGCGGCGAGCGTCGCCGCGTCCGGTGCCGGGAGCGTGGTGCAGGATGCCCTCCACGATCTGGTGACCGACGGTCTTGACCGGATCCAGCGCCGTCATGGGATCCTGGAAGACCAGCGAGACCTCCTTTCCCCGAATCCGGCTGCGTTCGGCTTCGCCGAGCCGGCGAAGGTCCCGACCGTTCAACAGAATCTCCCCCGCGAGCACGCGTCCCGGGGGCCGCACCAGCCCGAGGATGGACAGCGCGAGGGCGGACTTGCCGGATCCGGATTCGCCGACGACGCCGACCCGGCTACCCCGGCGCACGTCGAAGGAGACGTCCCGAACCGCCGGAAAGATCCCCTCTCGGGTCCGGAACTCGGTCCGCAGGCCGCGCACGGAGAGCACCGACTCCGGCGCCCCGTGCGCGCCGCTTCGGCGTTCCCGCGTCCCGGCGTCGCCGGTCACTTCCGGACCCTCGGATCGATGACGCCGTAGAGAACGTCGACCGCCATGTTGATCACGACGTAAATCGCCGCGCTGACGACGATGAAGGCCTGCACGACGGCAAAGTCCTTGCGGAGAATCGAGTCCACCACCAGCGCCCCGACTCCCGGCCAGTTGAAGACCTTCTCCACCAGGACGCTGCCGCCGACGAGCTGCGCGAAGATCATTCCGCTGGCGGTCAGGGTCGGGAGAAAAGCGTTGGGAAGCGCATGCCTGGTATAGGTCCGCCACGGCCCGATCCCCTTGCTGCGGACGACCAGGATGAACGATTCGTTGGTCACGTCCAGAAGGTTGGCGCGCAAGAGCCGGACCAGGTAGCCGAAGGGCAGCATGCCGAGCGCGACCGCCGGCAGGAACAGGTACCAGAGCGCGTCCAGGAAGGCTTCGAAATTGCCGGCGATCAGCGCGTCCACGGTCACCAGTCCCGTCGCCTCGGGCGGCGGATCGATCGAACGGCTGAGCTGCAGCCCCGGACCGGGGAACAGGCCGAACGCCTCGTGGAACACCACAAGGAGCAGAAGCGCCAGCCAGAAAGGCGGCATGCCCATGCCGAAAATCGACAGGCCGCGCACCGTCGCGTCTACGATCGGACGCCGCCGATAGGTTGCGAGCAGCGCGAGAATCACCGCGGCGACGAAGGCGAACAGGAAGGCGTAGAGCCCCAATTCGACGCTCGCCGGCAGCCGCGACTGAAACTGCGCGATCACCGGCTGGCCGGCGCCGTAGGAGAACCCCCAGTCGCCGCTGAGGAACTCGGTGACGTACTTCCAGTATTGTTCGACCAGCGGCAGGTGCAGCCCCATCTTCTCCATCTGCGCCTGGACCGCGTCCTCGCTCGCGAGCGGGCCCACCACGAGCCGGGCCGGGTTGCCCGGCAGGACGCGCAGAAATACGAAGGCGAGAATCGAGGCGCCGAACACCGCGACGAGCGACCCGAGCAGGCGCGAGAGGACGGCACGGAACACGGCAGGCGTCCCGCTACAGCTGCGCGTACTGGCCGCGCGGATCCAGCAGGTCCCGTGCCTTGTCGGCCAGAATGCTGGTCGCGGCGACGGCTGCGAGCAGGCCGAGGCCGGGAAAGACGCCGATCCACCATTGCCCCGTCAGCGCGTATTGCAGCCCCTCGGTGATCATGACGCCCCATTCCGGCGTCGGCACCTGGGTGCCGAGCCCCACGAAGCCGAGAGCCGCGAGCGCGAGCACCGAATATCCGAACAGCGCCGCCGCCTGGATGAGCAACGTCGAGACCGTGTGCGGCACGATGTGCAGCAGGATGATCCGGATCGGCCCGGCGCCGGCCGTCACGGCCGCCTCGACGAAGGACAATTGCCGGATTCGCAGAACGTCGCTCCGAATGAGGCGGGCGTAATAGGGAACGGAGGTGAGCATGATTCCGAGCGCGGCGGTCTCGAGGCCGCCGCCCAGGCCGACGGTCACCGCCATGGCGAGGATCAGAGGGGGAAAGGCGAGAACCGCGTCCATCAGCCGCATCAGGACGTTGTCGAGCACGCCGCCCGCGAGACCGGACGCCAGTCCGATCGCGCCACCCGCAACGGCCCCGGTCGCCACCACCGCCAGCCCTACCGACAACGATATCAGCGCGCCGTGATTGAAGCGGGCGAACACGTCCCGCCCGATGTGGTCCGTTCCCATGGGATGGGCGAGCGAGGGCGCCTGCAGCGCCTCCCGCAGGCTGATGGCGAGCGGATCGAGCGGCCAGACGAGCGGGCCGAACAGCGCGAGGACGGCGAGCGTCAGGAGAATCGCGAGCGAGATCGCCAGATCCGGATTGGCGCGCAGCAGGATCGCCCACGCGACTCGCCGCCGGGCGCCGCGGGACGCGATCATCGTCGGCGGCGCCGACACGCCGAACCCCGGCGCCGGCCGGCCGCGTTCATTCCGTCCGTTCGGCCGATCCCCGTTCGAACGCGTGCGGATAGTGCTCCCGGGCATGCGCCTCGGTGACGTATCCCTCTCGAAGGTCGGCACGGACCGACTCGGCCGGCCGTTCCTCCGGCGGGCCGTAGCCGCCGCCGCCGCCCGAATAGAGTTCCAGAGTGGCCCCTTTCGGCACCTTGAGCCGCGTGGCCTTGGCGAACGGTTCGCCGTAACTGCCGTCCTCGAATCGGAGGCGCGCGCTGTTCGCCCGCCCGCTTCGGCCGCCCTGCAATCCCCACGGCCGGTTGTAGCTGCGTTCGATCGCCGCGGTGACGTACGAGTCCTCGAGCATGTGGAAATGCAGGTCGACTCCCAATCCGCTCCGGTGCCGGCCGGCGCCGCAACTGTCCGGCGCGAGCTCCACCTTCTCCAGAAGCCACGGATTCTTCGCCTCCCAGATCTCGGTGGCGGAAAAGCGGGTCGCCGCCTCTGCGGCGTGCATCATGGTGGCGCCGTCGCCTCCGATATGGGCGCCCGCGCCGACCGGGTGCGGGGAGCCGTCGGCCCAGGGCTCGCCGGTCGCCTCGCGTACGCCCCACCAGACCAGGGCGGCGAGATCGCCGCCGCTGCAGGCCGGGACGGCCTCCGGCATCGCCTTCGAGATGGCGTTGTAGATCACCTCGATGGACTGCAGCGCAGGCCACCCGTAGAGGAAGCAGGGAGACGGGGAGAACGGATGGAACATGCTTCCCGGGCGGGTCGCGACCTCGATCGGCCGAAAGTGTCCCTCGCAGGGCGCCTCGCCGCCGCCGGCGAGCATGCTGATCGCGATGCGGCTCGCCGATACGGTGGACGGAAGCGGGCAGTTGATCGGCCCCGCCTGGGCGTCCGGCGTGTTGGAGTAATCGACGAGTACCGTCGACCCGCGCACTTCGACGGCGACCTCGAACGGAACGCGGTGCTCCTCGACGCCGTTGTTGTCCATCTCGCCGCGACCGACGTAGCGGCCGTCCGGAATCCTGGAGAAATACTCCCGCACGATGGCCTCGCCGTGGTCGAACATGGCCTCGACGCATTCGCGGAACTTCTCGAGTCCGCATCCCTCGACCACCCGCAGGAGCTCGCGCTTGCCCGCGAGCACGCCGGCGATCTGGGCGTTGACGTCGCCCGCCACCATCTTCGGCACCCGGGTGTTGGCCAGGATCATGCGGAAGAGTTCCTCGTCCCGCCGGCCGCGCTTGTAGATCTTGAGCCCCGGGTAGATGGTGCCTTCCTGAAACACGTCCACCGTGTCGGTGGAATACGGCTCCTTGCCGCCGATGTCGAGCCAGTGCCCCTTGATCGCGGCGTAGCCGACCAGGATCTCGTCGCGCAGGAACACCGGAAGGATGACCGCCGCGTCCTGCGGATGCGAACCGGTTCCGTAGGGGTCCGTATGCAAGAGGATGTCGCCGGGCTCCAGCGCGTCCGCCCCGCCGGCGCACTCGACCGCCGCCTCGACGCAGAAATTCATCGTGCCCATGAACAGCGGCAGGCTGGGCGCCTGGGCGAGAAGGCGCAGATGCGTGTCGTAGATCGCCGAGGCGAAGTCCAGCACCTCGTAGATCACCGGCGAGAACGCGGTGCGCACCAGCGTGCGCTTCATGTGGTTCGCGGCGGAGTTCAGCGAATGCCGCACGACCTCCGTGGTCACCGGATCCGTGTCGGCCGGCGGCGCTTCCCGCTCGGCGGCCGCGCGATAGACGACGGTCTCGCTACGCGCCATGGTTCTGCTCCCGGGAAACGATCAGGCATCCGGTCTCGTGCACGTTCGCCGCGTGGCCGGAATCGAGATAGGTGGTGGTGGTGGGCTCCAGGACGACGGCGGGGCCCTCCAGCCTCGCGCCGGAGCCGAGCGCGCTTCGCCTCACGACGGCGAATTCGGCCCAGTCTCCCCGCTCGAAGGACCACGCGCGGACGCTGCCGGCGCTCCTCTCGCCCTCGGCCTCGACCTTGCCCCATTGCCGCTTCGGCAAGGGGGACCGGACGGTGGCGCGCATCGAGACGATCTCGACCGCCTCCTCCATGGTCACCCCGAAGGCGCGCTCGTAGTCCCGGGTGAACGCGGCCCGCACGGATTCCGCGTCCCCCGCGATCCGGCCGGCCTCGTCGCACTCCGTCTCCACGGTGATGGAGTGCTCCTGCCCGGCATAGCGCATGTCGAGTCCGACGTGACGCGTGCGGACCGCGACCGCCGCCGCGTCCTGCCGCGCCTCCAGTTCCTCGAACAGGGACCGGAGCACCTCGTCGGCGCCCGAAAGCCCCTCCTCGGAGAGCCGCATGATCCGCGTGCGGGCGGAAGCCTGCACCAGGTCGGCGCCCAGGAGCCCGGACGCGGAAAAATTCCCCGCATGCGGCGGGACCACGACGCCCCGCACGCCCAGCTCCCGGGCCAGCATCGTGCCCAGCATCGGGCCGGCGCCGCCGAACGCCAGGAGCCAGAGTTCGCGCGGGTCGGTGCCCTGTTCGACGGTGATCTCCCGCATCAGGTTCGCCATCGTCGCGGTCGCGATCCGCAGCACGCCCTTCGCCGTCTCGTCGACCGTGAAGCCGAGCCGGCGGGCGACCGGCTCCAGGCTCCGCCGCGACAGTTCCCGATCGAGCGCGATGCCGTGCGCGATCTCCCCGTCGCCGAGGAGACCCAGCGCATGGGCGGCGTCGGTGACCGTCGGCTCCGTGCCGCCCCGGCCGTAGGCGGCCGGCCCCGGGTCCGCGCCGGCGCTCCGGGGTCCCACGCGAAGGAGGCCGCCGGAATCGACGTAGGCGATCGACCCCCCGCCGGCGCCGATCGAGCGCACGTCCACCCAGGGCGTCTGTACCGGCAGCCCGACCACCCTGCCCTCGTAGAGCAGCCGCGGCCGGCCGTCGACCACCAGCGAGGCGTCGAAGCTGGTGCCCCCGACGTCGGCCGCCACGAAATCGCCGATCGCCAGTCGCCTCGCCAGTTCTCCGGTTCCCTCCGCCCCGGCGACCGGCCCCGACATGATGGTCTCGAACGGACGCTCGGCCGCTTCCGCGAAGGTGAAGGATCCGCCGCCGGAGCGGGTCACCAGCAGGTTGCCGGCGAATCCCGCCCGCTTCAGGCCGGCGCCCAGTTCGCCGAGATACTCGGTCATGCGCGGCCGAACGAACGCGTCGATGACGGTCGTGGCGGTGCGTTCGTATTCGCGGTACTCGCCGGACACCCGGTGCGACATCGAGATCGCCCCCCGGAAGCCGCACGCGCGCAAGGCGTCCCGCGCGGCGAGTTCGTGCGCGGGATTGGCGAAGGCGTTGAGGAACGCGATCGCGACCGTGTCGACCTCTTCCCGTTCGAAGATCCGGCAGGCGGCGGCGACGTCGTCGGTGCGGATCGGGCGGTGTACGACGCCGTCGGCGCGCACCCGTTCGGCGACGGGCATCCGGCGCCGCCGGGGAACCAGGGGTTCGTCGGGCGCCCAGAACAGGTTGTACATCTCGTCGCGGTCCCCGCGCCGGATTTCGAGAATGTCCCGAAACCCCTCGGTGCAAAGCAGCCCGACGCGAGCGCCGACGCGCTGCAGGAGCGCGTTCAGGCCGACCGTGGTGCCGTGCAGAAAATATCCGGCGGCGCGGATTTCCTCTTCCGAGAGCGCCTCCGAGACGGCCTCCATCGCACCGCTTTCCGGGCTGGCCGGCGTCGTCGGAACCTTGGCGGCCCGAAACCCGCCGGTTCGGTCGTCGTAATACACGAGGTCGGTGAAGGTCCCGCCGACGTCGATGGCGATTCGGGACACCATGTCCGCTCAGCCCGCCCGCGGCGCGACTGGCGCCGTCGAGGCGCCT
The DNA here is from genome assembly GCA_965221505.1 of Rhodobacterales bacterium. GTDB lineage: Bacteria > Pseudomonadota > Alphaproteobacteria > Rhodobacterales > CAZPXZ01 > CAZPXZ01. The sequence continues at coordinate 1,230,285 of CBDCSI010000001.1, read as the reverse complement.
CCGCGCGGTTGCGTCTGGTTCATCTCTCTCCCCTCGAGCCGGCGCCGCGCCGGCAGGATTCCCGCGCAGCGCATGACGGGTTGCTTCCCGCCTTCTTCCCGTCAGCCGGAACGTCGGCGCGCATGCCGGCCGTCCGCAAGACCCCTGTGCGGCTGCGCAAGGTTCGGACCGTTCGAGGCCGGTGTCAAGCGGAGGCCGGTGTCAAGCGACGGGCCGCGCTCGCCGGCGTTTTCGGATCGGCCGGCCGCCCTGCATCGAATCGACGCCGTCCCGAACACGATCGCAGGGTTCGCCGGCCAACTTCGCGCACAACGCCGGGGAGACCCGCCTCAGGCTCCGCTCCTGGACTTGCGGCGCGCTTCCCGGGCGGCGCGAAACGCCTCCAGACGCTCGGCCAGTTCTCCGGACGAGGCGGCGATCGTCCCGGCCAACGCCTCCGCGACCCGACCGCTTTCCTCGCTTTCGGCCGCGTTGATCAGCATCTTGACCAATTCCGTAGCCCTCGCCCCCAGACCGGCCGCCTGCCCGGCCAACTCCCGCGCCGCCTCCAGACCCTTCCCGGTCGGCACGACGCGATCGACGATTCCCAGCGCCAGGCACTCCTCCGCCGCGAAGGTTTCCCCGAACAGCGCCATGCGGCGCACGGCCCGGGATCCGAACCGGCGAACGAGCCGCTGGGTGCCGGACCAGCCCGGAATGATCCCGAGCGAGGCTTCCGGTTGCCCGACCCGCACATGCTCTTCGGCCACCCGGCAGTCGGCGCATGCGGCCAGTTCCAGCCCGCCGCCCAACGCGTCCCCGTCGAGCACGGCGATCACAGGCTGGCGCAGCCGGGCCAACCGGTCCAGGACGCTGTGCCCCTCCCGGATCCAGAACCGCCCGAAGGCATCCGGATCTTCGTCGCTCCAGGCGTCGATGTCGCCGCCGGCGCAGAACGCGCGGCCTTCGCCGCACAGGATTACGGCGCGAACGCGGTCGTCCCGTTCGATCCGGGAGCACGAGACCGCCAATTCCGACAACATGACCTGGTCGAGCGCATTGCGCTTTTCCGGCCGGTTCAGACGCACCTCGGCGATCTCGCCGTCCCGGACCAGACGAACGAAGTCGGTCACAGCCGGGCGTCCAGTCCGATCGGCTCCGGGCGAAACAGGGCGGGATCCATCAGCGAGAGGTCCGGCGCGATCTTCAGCGGGACGGCGGACCGGGCGAGGACGTCTTCCTCCAGCGAAATGCCGGGGGCTATCTCGGTGATCACCAGCCCCTCTGCGGTCAGCCGGATGGTGCAGCGCTCGGAGATGAAACACACCTCCTGGCCCTGTGCGAGCGCTCGCCTGCCGGAGAACGACACCTGGTCCACCTTCGGCACCAGCTTGGCGATCGCGCCTTCGCGGTCGATCGCGATCTTGCCGTCCTCGACTCGCATTTTCGCCCCCGCGTTGAAGTTGCCGGAGAACACGATCCGCTTCGCCCGCGCGGTGATGTCCACGAAGCCGCCGGCGCCGGCCGTGCGGTGCGGCGTCGAAGGCAGCCTGGAGACGTTCACCGACCCCTCGGCGTCGATCTCCAGAAAGGACAGCAGCGCGGCGTCGAAACCGCCGGCCTGAAAATAGGCGAACTGGTGCGGGGAGGTGACGAACGCCTCGGCGTTGGCGGCGCAGCCGAACTTGAACCCGAGCAGAGGCAGACCGCCGATCGCGCCCTGCTCGATCACCCAGGTGCAGGTCCCGTGCAGGCCCTCTTCCAGGAAGATGCGGGGCACGTTCGCCGAGATGCCGAATCCGACGTTCACCACCCAGCCGCGACGAAGCTCCGTCGCCACGCGCCGCGAGATCACCTTGCCGACTCCGAAGGGCGTGAGCCGAAAGCTCTCCAGCGGCCGAACCAGCTCCCCGGATATGGCCGGGTCGTACGGAGTCGCCGTGGTCTGCAGCATGTCCGGCGCCTCGACGACCGTATCCACGAGGATTCCCGGCACGTGCACGTCATGGGCGCGAATGCTGCCGTTCGCGCCGACGCGGCGGACCTGCGCGATCACCGTGCCGCCGTTGTTGTGCGCCGCGAGCGCCATCTCCATCGCGCCCAGATACGCGCCCTCGTTGGCGAAGCTCAAATTGCCTCGAAGATCGGAAACGGACGCCCGGATAATCGCGACGTCCGGCACGATCGCCGGAAAATACAGCCACTCCTCCCCGTCGAACCGAACCCGCCGCACGATCGGCGCCGCCCGCGCGGCGTCGTTCATCGCGCATCCCTCCAGCTCCGGATCGACGAAGGTGTCCATTCCGACCCGGGTAAGCACCCCCGGTCGCTTGCCGGCCGCTTCGCGCAACATGTCGAACACGATTCCGGAGGGAACGTTGTAGGCCGCCACCTCGTTTTTCCCGATCATTTGCCAGACGAGCGGCGGTTCGGCGTTCGAAGGTCCGGACGGATAGGAGCCGCCGACGATCCGGGCCAGGCATCCGGGCCGCGCGATGTGATCGACGCCCTTCGTGCCGAAGAAGTCCCCGGCGGCGATGGGATGGACGCTGGTCAGGTTCCGCGGGGCGCCCTCCGACTCGAATCGCCGCCCGACGGCCGCAAGGACCGCATCCGGGCAACAGAGCCCGCTGGAGGAATTGACCGCGATCGTGGCTCCGTCCGGAATCGACGCCGCGGCTTCTTCGGCGGACTGTACTTTCATGACGCGGCGCATCCTCCGATCAGAGACAGGTAACCGTTTGGTTAGTAGAATATGCCCGCCGGACAGGGCCGAATCAAGCGGCCGACCCGGTTCCCGGTCGCCGCCGATCCCGCGCGACGACCGGCGGGAGAGACAGGGCACCGTCCCCCCGGCGCGACCGCGGGGAACGAAGCCGATCCGGGGCTCGAGAGCAGGAGAAGGACATGAACGTCTACTACCGGAAATCCTTCCAGCGCGCCTTCGGCACCTGGCCGCTGCGCGGCGAGGAGGCTCTGCGGTCGATCGAGGCGGCGGCGGCGGCCGGCTACCGGGCGTTCGACACCGCGCAGATGTACCGGAACGAGGCGGAGACCGGCGAGGCGCTCGCGGCGACCGGCATTCCGAGGGAAGAGCTCTGCGTCACCACCAAGGTCGAGCCGGAGAATTTCGATCCGGCGCGGTTCCTGCCTTCGGTCGAGGCCAGCCTGAAAGCGCTGCGGGTCGATCGCGTCGACGTCCTTCTCCTGCACTGGCCGCCGGCGGACGGAGTCGTCGCGCCCTCGCTCCGGCTGCTGGAAGACGCCCTGAAGCGCGGAATGGCCCGGCACGTCGGGGTGTCCAACTACAACCTCCGGATGCTGCGCGAGGCGAGATCGATCCTCGACGCCCCGATCGCGACCAACCAGGTCGAGTTCCATCCGCTCCTGAACCAGGACCGGTTGCTCGCCGGGGCGAGCGAACTCGGCGTTCCGTTGTCCTCCTACTGCTCGGTCGCCCGCGGAGAGATCTTCCGCTACCCGCAGCTGGCCGAGATCGGCGCGGGATACGGCAAGTCCGCCGCCCAGACGGCGTTGCGCTGGATCCTGCAGAAGGGCGTCAGCGTCAACACCATGTCGACCAAACCGGAGAACATCCGCGCCAATTTCGACGTCATGGACTTCACGCTCTCGTCGGTCGACCTGGCGCGCATCGACGCGCTGACCCGGACCGATTACCGAATCGTGAACAAGGCCCTGGTCCCCACGGCGCCGGACTGGGACTGACCCGTCGCGGCGTCGATTCCCGGTCCCCGGGCGCGTTCAGCGCCAGCCGGACACGCGCGCCGCAACCTCTTCCGAAGTGAGGCGCAGCGGGCCGTCGGAATCCCGTTCGACCAGGGTGGGCACCACCTCCCGGCGAAGCGCCTCCGGCGCCTCGCCCCCGATTCGCCGAAGCAACAGGTCGGTTACGCTGTAGCCGGCGAATCGCATGTCGTACGTATAGGTCGTCAACGGCGTGTGGGCGTAGGCGCCCTCGGGAATGCCGTCGAATCCGATCACCGACACGTCCCGACCCGGCGCCATGCCGAATCCGCGAACGGCGCGACAGGCTCCCAGTGCGACGCGGTCCAGCGCGCACAGGATCGCGGTCGGCGGGGAATCGACCCCGAGCATCTTTCGAGCCGCCACGCACCCCTCGGGCTCCGTGATCGCACCGTCCCGTTCCAGTTCGCCGTCCCATGCGATTCCGCAGGCTTCCAGTCCGTCGCGATACCCCTGCCGCTGCAGCACCTGGTACATGCTGCTGGGACGCGCGCCGATATACCCGATGCGGCGGTGGCCGAGTTCGACCAGGCGCCGAACTCCGTGCTCCATCGCAAACTCGCCCTGGACGTCGTACCAGGACAGTCCCCGCTTGCGTCCGGTCCGGCCGAACAGCACGAACGGGACGTTCAACTCCTCCAGCAGGCTGACGCGCGAATCCTCGCGCCGCATCCGGGGAAGGATGAATCCGTCGACCTTGTTCTCGGCGACGAGTCGGGTATGCGCGTCGAGCAAGCCCTCGGCGGAGAAGCTGGTGCTCACGCAAAGCACCCAGCCCTCCTCGGCGAGACGGCGGGAGACGCCGTCGAGGAACTCCGCGACGAACGGCAGGCAACACCGCTCCGCATCCACGTTCATGACCAGACCGACGGCTTCGCACTTGCCGGTCCGAACCGCGCGGGCTGCGGACGAGGCGCGATAGTCGAATCTGCGAGCCGCTTCGAAGACGCGGCGCCGGGTTCCTTCGGCGATGTCCGAATAGCCGTTCAGGGCGCGCGAAACGGTTCCCTTGCTGAGTTCGAGATACTCCGCCAGATCCCGAATGGTGACGCGTCCGCCCGCGCCGCGTTGCTCGAGGGCCTGGGCGGGCGTCAGGCGGTCGGCGATCATGACTCCGGCGTCTCCGCCCGCTCCGCGATTCCGGATTCCGGCGACCGGATCGTCTTCCCGATGCCGCGTTGTCGGCGCATCGCCGGACGACCGGTCCGGCAGGATGGCGCCGCGCACGTCACCCCACTCCCCGAATCAGGTCGCTCGACTTTTCGGCGATCATGACGGTGGCGGCGTTGGTGTTGGAGCCGATCAGACTCGGCATCACGGAGCTGTCGCAGATTCGCAGCCGCTCCATCCCGCGAACCCGCAGTTCCGGGTCGACCACGGACATCTCGTCGACGCCCATCTTGCAAGTGCAGGTCGGGTGGTAGCTGGTGCGCCCGTAGCGACGCGCGTAGGCCTCGTAATCGGACTGCGTCCGCAGTTTCTCTCCGGGCAGGTGGCGACGCGCGATGAACTTCGCCAGCGACGGCTGGCCGAAAATCTCCTGGCTGATCCGAACCCCCTCGGCCGAGGTCCTCAGGTCGTACGGATCCGCGAGAAAATTCGGGTCGATCGCCGGCCGGTCGGCGGGGTTCGACGAGCGAAGGCGGACCGTGCCGCGGCTCTTCGGGCGAAGCGCGTAACTGTTCAGCGTGACGCCGTATCCGGACGGAACGCTGGCGACGCCTTCCTCCGCGCCGGAGGCGGCCAGGAAGTGAAACTGCAGATCCGGAATCGCGCGCGACGAATCCGCGAACCAGAAGGCGCCGCCCTCCACGACGTTCGACGTCGCCGGCCCGCTGCGGAACAGCGAGTACTGCAGTCCGGCCCACGCCGCCCACCGCCACTTGTTGTACCGGTTCAGCCCTGCCCGGTCCCGCACCTCCGCGACGATGTCGATGCCGTAGTGATCGTTCAGGTTCTCGCCGACGCCCGGCAGGTCGTGCACCACGTCGATTCCGTGCTCCCGCAAATGCCAGGCAGGGCCGACGCCCGACAACATCATCAATTTGGGAGTGCCGACGGCGCCCGACGCGACGACGACCTCGCGGTCGGCCCGGAACTCCCTCTTCGTCCCGCCGGCCGAAACCTCGACTCCGACGGCCCGATTTCCCTCGAACAGGACGCGCGTCGCCAGGCAGCCGGTCTCCACCCGGAGATTCGGCCGGCCGGCCGCCGGTCGCAGATATCCGACGGCGGCGGAACAGCGTCGACGGTTGCGCGTCGTGGTCTGGTAGACCCCGGCCCCGGCCTGGCTCGCGCCGTTGAAGTCCGGGTTGTAGGGCATTCCCAGTTCCTGGCAGGACTGCACGAAGGCCCGGGTCACCGGCTGCGGATCCGGCAGGTCGGACACGCCGAGCGGGCCGTCCGTTCCGTGCATGGGCCCGGACAGGATCGCGTTTCCTTCCGATCGCAAGAAGTACTTCCGGACGTCCTCGAACGCCCAGCCCTCGCAGCCCTCCTCCTGCGCCCACCGGTCGTAGTCGGCCGGATTGCCGCGGGTGAACACCTCCGCGTTGATCGAGGATCCGCCGCCGATCACCCGCGCCTGCGCGTAGGCGATCTCGCGGCCGCCGGCATGGCGTTGCGGCTCGGTCGCGTAGCCCCAGGTAAACGGCCCCGACGTCATCCTGGCGAATCCGACGGGCATGTGGATCAGCGGATGGCGATCCCGACCGCCGGCCTCGAGCAGGAGGACGCGGGCGTCCGGATCCTCGCTGAGCCGGGCCGCCAGCACGCAGCCGGCGGTGCCGCCGCCGACGATGACGAAGTCGTAACCGGTGGCGCGCATCAATCCGGCCCGCTACGGCTCACCGGGAAAGGCCCCCGATCGCGCGACGAGTGCCTCGATGCCGCGTTCGTTCCGTCATCGGCGCCTGTCCCCATTTCGATCCCTGACCATGCAGGGCGTCCGGACAGGGGGATACCGGGCGCGTGCCGCAGCCGCAGGATTCCGCTCGCGGGCCGTGCTCGACGCGCGGCGCAGGGAGCGCCGCCGAAATTCCCGGTCCGAAACCGATGCCCTCGAGAGCGATCGCGTCCACGCTCGTAACCGTTCGGTTACACCGTTTCCCCGCGTCAGTATACTTTAAACGCACGCCTGTATCATTGGGCGAGCGCCGATCGTCGGCCGTCCTCGCGACCGGGCTTTCGCGAAGGCTTTCCGGCACCGTGCGAGGACGAGCTCCGCAATGACAGGCAACCTCCGGGACCGTTCCGACGCAGGCTCCACCGAGGCGAGAATCCTGGCCGCGGCCAAATCGGTCTTCGCCGAACGGGGATTCGGCGGCGCGCGGGTCGACCTGATCGCCCGGCGGGCCAACGCCAACAAGCGCATGATCTACTACTACTTCGAGAACAAGGAAGGGCTCTACCGCAGGGTGATCGAACTGGCCTATCTCGACATCCGGGAGGCCGAACAGAAGCTGGCGCTCGAACACCTGGAGCCGTGCGAAGCGCTACGGGCGCTGATTCGCTTCACCTGGTCCTATTACCTGCGGAATCCCGAGTTCATCTCGCTGGTGAACACCGAGAACCTGTTGCAAGCGCGCCATATCGAACGCGGCGGCAAGCCGACGGTCGCGAGCCGCAAGCTGGTGGATACGGTGCGGAGAATTCTGGATCGCGGCGTGGCGTCCGGAGCGTTTCGCCCGGGCGTGGACCCGGTCCAGCTGAACATCACCATCGCGGCGATCGGCTACTACTACCTCACCAACCGTTTCACCGGCGCAATCCTCTTCGAGCGCGACTTCATGGAACCGGCGGCGCTGGACGAACGGCTTCGCTTCAACCTCGAGACGATTCTGCGGCTGGTTCGGGCAACCCCGGAGGATCGCGACGCATCGCCGTAGCGGTCGGGGCGCCTGCAGACGGCATCGGCAGACTCCCCCTGCCCGGCAACGATCCGGAACCCCTCAACCGCACCGGACAAAATGTCGGGCCAATACGACGCAACTCCGCCCGGTCCGGCCGGCGACGGGATTTCGCGCAGGAGCCCGGGCTTCTCCGTCGTTTGTGGCGCGAACCGCTCTCGGGACGGACTCTCGAAGGCGATCGCGCGAGCGTCCGCCGAAGTCGCGGGCTCGCCGGAACGTCGCCCGGCCAGGGCCCTGATTCCCGCTCAGTCGCCACCCTCCGCAAGTCGGAGCGCGTCGAGCGGCCAGCGGGCGCGCACGGGAAACGATCGGCTGCCGGACACGCCGGCATGCACGTATTCGATCGCGGTCCAGGCGATCATGGCCCCGTTGTCCGTACAAAGTTCCGGCTCCGGGAACACCGCCTTGAACCCGCAATCCGCGCAAGCCTCCCGAAGCGCGAACCGAAGCCTGCGGTTGGCCAGCACGCCGCCGGAGCCGGCCAGCACCCGGTCGCGGGTCCCCGGATGCGCCGCGTCGAACGCCGCCATGGCCGACCGGGCGCGCGAGACCAGAGAATCGCAGAGCGCGGCCTGAAACGACGCCGCGAGGTCGGCGCAATCCTTCTCGCCCGACGCTTCGGCGTCCGGCAATAGCGATTCGGAGACCCGGCGCACGGCTTCCTTCAGCCCCGAGAAGGACAGGTCGCAACCCGGCCGACCCGCCAGCGGCCGGGGAAGCGCGAACCGGTCGGCCCGACCCCGCGTCGCAGCCCGCTCGATCTCCGGCCCGCCCGGTTGCGGCAGGCCGAGCAGGCGCGCCACCTTGTCGAAGGCTTCCCCGGGGGCGTCGTCGCGCGTGGTCCCGAGAACCTTGTGGTAAGCCGGGCCCCGTGTCGCGGCGAACAGGCAATGTCCGCCGGACGCGAGCAGCGTCAGATAGGGAAAGGCAAGCGGAACGCAGAGCCTCGGCGTAAGCGCATGCGCCTCCAGATGGTTGACGGCGTAGAGCGGAAGGGAGGACGCGGCGGCGACGCCGCGAGCGGTCATCACCCCGGCGATCAGCCCCGGAGCCAGTCCGGGACCCGCCGTCACGGCCAGGGCGTCCAGGTCTCGAATCGCGAGGCCGGCTTCCTCCAGTGCCGCCTCCACGGCAAGATCCGCCCGCTCGGCATGCGCGCGGGCGGCGATCTCCGGAACCACGCCGCCGAAGGGCGCGTGCAGCGTCGACTGCCCGAATGCGACCTGCGACAAAATTCGGCCGGTGGGCTCCCCCGAACCCTCGGGAAACGCTCCCTCGACCACCGCCGCCGCCGTGTCGTCGCAACTGGTCTCCAGGCCGAGAACCCGAACTGTCCGCATCGGTTCCGCTCCGCTGCCTCGCCGGCCGCCGACGCCGATCCCCCCGGTCCCTCCGGGGTGGGTTTCGGCGACACCGGCAATATATTGCGAAACGGTAACCGTCGACGCCGACGGTGCGGCCGGTCCGGCGCCTCCCGCTCGTCACAACCCGGGCAACCCGGCGCAGGACCGCACGGCCCGGGAGAATCGCATGTCGTCCCAGACGCCTACCCGGATCGAGCCGTCCCGCCTGCGGATCGGAACCCGCGCCTCTCCCCTGGCCATGAGACAGGCCGAAGAGGCGCGACAACGAATCTGCCGGGCCAACCGTCTGGACCGCGACAGAGTCGAGCTGTATCCGATCGCCACGACGGGAGATCGCCGCACCGACCGGCCCCTCGCGGATCTGGGCGGGAAGGGCCTGTTTGCCCGAGAGATCGATTCGGCCCTCCTCGACGGCCAAATCGACCTGGCGATCCACTCCGCAAAGGACCTCCCCGGCCTGCTGCCCGAAGGCCTGACCATCGCCGCCGTGTTGCCGCGCCAGGATCCTCGGGACTGCCTGGTTTCCGGCTGCGCTCGCACGATTCCGGAGCTCCCGCTCGGCGCGACCGTCGGCACCTGCTCCCCGCGGCGCCAGGCCCAGCTCCTGCACGTTCGCCCCGACCTCAGCGTCGTGCCTCTCCGGGGGAACGTCGGCACGCGGCTCGCGGCCGTCGCGGCCGGCGGCCCGCTCGACGCCACGCTCCTCGCCAGTGCCGGATTGCGGCGCATGGGAATTCAGGGAGAACGAATCCATCCCGTCGCGGTCGACGAGTTGCTCCCCGCCCTCGGACAGGGCGCCGTCGCGATCGTGGTCCGGAAAGGGGATCCGGATCGCCGACGCCTGGCGGAACGGGCCGGCGACCCGCCGTCGGCCCGCGCCCTGGACGCGGAGCGCGGACTTCTGGGGGCGCTGGTGGGAGACTGCCATACTCCGATCGCCGGCCTCGCCACGGAGCGCGCGGGACGGATCCGGCTGGTCGGCGAGATTCTCACGCGGGACGGATCGAGGCGAATCCGGCGGGAGCGCGAGGGACCGACCAGCGACCCCTCGGGAATCGGCGAACGGCTCGCGGGCGAACTGCTCGCGGTCGCCGGGCCGGGGTTCTGGGAGTCGGGGTCTTGAGAGTGCTGATCACGCGACCGCGGCTTTCGGCCGAGAAGCTGGCCGACCGTCTCGTAGCGCTGGGTTTCGAGCCGGTGCTCTCGCCGATGCTGGAGATCGAGTGGTTCGACGATTCGGCTCCGCTGCCGGCCGACGCGCAGGCGATTCTCTTCACCAGCGCGAACGGGGTCAGGGCCCTCGCTAGGCTCGATGCCGACCGCCGGCGCGACGTGTTCGCCGTCGGCGAGGCGACGGCCGCCGCCGCGCGGGCGGAGGGTTTCCGGCGAGTCGTGGCGGCCGAAGGAGACTCCGGCGCACTATTGGAATCGATACGTGCGCACAGGGCGGGAAGGCCGTACCGACTGGTGCACGTGCGCGGGACGCATCGTGCTGGCAATCCGGCCGAGCGGCTTCGGCAGGACGGACACCGGGTCACGGAACGCATCCTCTATGCCGCACATGCCGTCGAGACTCTTTCCGATGCGGCGCGGAGCGCCATCGCGGACGGCGCGCTGGGAGCGGCGACGTTCTATTCCGCTCGCGCCGCCCGTGCGTTCGCGGTCGCGCTTCCGCCGGCCTTGCGTCCGTCCCTCTCGCGAACCGCGGCCGTCGCCCTCTCGCCTCGCATCGCCGGCGAATTGGCGTCGGTCCGGTTCGAGACCGTGCGAATCGCGGCGCGCAAGTCGGACGCGGCGATGATCGCGTGTCTGGACCCTACCGGCGACCGGTAGGATTCCTCGCCGGAGTGAGCAGTCTCCCGATTCGCGAGAAGGGACACGAAACGCGTACGCCGCCCGGGCCGTCCGATCCCGGCGGAAACCCGAAGGGGGCAGGACCGGAGTCCGCGAATTCGCTCGATCTTGGTAGACTGTCGTAGAGGGCGAAACGCGCTCCTCGCCCGAGCGGCGGCATTCGGTCACCGCAGCGCGTCGGGAGCGATTTACGCCGGACGGCAGGGAGTGGAAATGCGATGCGTCTCCCGCTGGCGAGAAGACCCGATCCCGATTCCGACGCCGGCGGAACCGGAGCGGATCCGACCGCCTCGAAGCGGGTCTCGCAGACCGCAGGGTCCGCCGTCCGAAAAGGGGTTCCGAAATGACCGACGCACGGAGCGAGACCGGGGAGGTCAAGGCGCTGCCCGTCGATCCGGCGCTTCTGGAGGCCCAGCGACGCCTCGCCTCGGCTGTCCGAACCGCCTGGCTGGCGGCCGCGGGGGCTTCGGCGCTGGCCGCCGGTATCGCTTTCGGCACGGTCTGGCTGCTCCTGGACCCGCCGGCGATACGCATGCAATTGAGCGAGCTGGACGCCCGTCTGGCGGCACAGGAGACGGCTCTCGAGAAGATCGGCGACCGCATCGCCGCTCTGGAGACGAAACCGGACGCCGCCGCCGACCTCCGGCTGGAACTGGCCGAGATTCGCACCCGCCTCGAGGGCCCCGCCCGCGACCTGCGCGACGTCGCCCGGCGTGTCGAGGCGCTCGAAGGACGTCTGGATCGCATGATCGAGGACAACCGGGGCCTGACCGACGAAATCCGGTCCATGGGGGCGTCGGGAACCGAATTGACGGCGGCGCTGGAGGCGCAGCGAGCCGAAGGCGGTCGCATCCTGGATCGGCTCCGCGCGCTGGAGAACCGTCCCTATCGCGCACCCGAAGCGCTCGTCGCCACCCTGCTGGTCGCCCGCGCCGCGGAACGCTCCGAACCGTTCCCGGAGCAAATGCGCGCCTTCCTGGCGACCTCCGAGGAGCCTCCCGATCCCGTCCTGAAGACGGCGGCGGCCGCTGGCGTCCCGACGAGCTGGGAATTGATCGGACGTCTGCCGTCCGCAGTCCGGGCGGCGATCCGCGCTGCCGCGACCGAAGACGGGGACGCCGAGGGGAGCGCCCCCGAGGCGGGCGCTCTCGACGACGCCTACCGGTGGTTCCGCGGCCTCGTGACCCTGGAGCGGGCCGGGGATGCGACGGAGGACGGTCCGCTCCGGGACCTGGTCCGCTTCGGATCCGAGGCCCGGGGTGGGGACCTGCAGACCGCGCTGGACCTGATCGCGACCCTTCCGGAGCCCGTTCGCGCCGGCCTCGACGACTGGAGCGAAGCGGCCCGGCTGCGCGTCCGGCTCGATCGCGAGATCGACCGTCTCCTGGATCAGGCCCTCGCCGGCATCGAGTAGGTCGCACCCGATGATGCGCCACACCCTTCGGTTTGCCTTCTTTCTTGCGGTTCTGGCGGGAATCGCGCTTCTGGCCACGACGCTCCTGGAACGCCAGGAGCCGATTTCCGTCCAGTGGAACGGTTGGGTACTCGAGACGCATCTCTGGGTGGCGGCCCTGGCGCTCGCGATCCTGACCGTCGGCAGCTGGCTCGTCATCGCCCTCCTGATCGGCGTCTTCCGCGCGCCGGATCGCGTGCGGCAGGCTTGGCGCGCGCGCCGGCGCGAGCGGGGAGTCCTGGCCCTGGGGCAAGCGTTCGCCGCATACGCCGCGGAAGACGGCAGGACCGCACTCGCCAATGCCCGCCGTGCCGAGCGGCTCCTGGGAGACTCGCGGGTCACGCGGTCGGTGGTCGCGAAGTCGCTGGAGATGAGCGGCAAGGATCGGGAAGCGAACGAGTATTTCGCAGCGCTCGCCGCCAACCGCGCAACGGCGGAAACCGGCGAACGGGGGCTGCTGGCCGCAGCTCGGAAGTCCGGCGACGCGGACTCGGCCGTCGCGCATGCCCGCAAGGTCATCGCGCTCCATCCGGACGACGCGGCCGCCCACCGCGCGCTGGTCGATCAGCTCGGGCGGAGCCGGCGATGGGCCGACGCGCGAGAGGCGCTGAAGGACGCGGTCCGGCGGCGCGCGATTCCGCGCGACGAGTGTTCCAGGCTGGAGGCCTGCGCATGGGCCGCGGAAGCGGTCGCCGAACTCGACGCCGGCAATCCCGCCCGGGCAGCCGAATGCGCCCAGCGTTCGGCCGAACTCGACCCGGCGCACGCGACCGCCGCCGGTCTCGCCGCCCGGCTGCTCGGGCGGGACGGCAAGTCGACGCGGGCCGAGCGCCTGCTGCTCGCGGCCTGGCGCAGCGCGCCCGCGCCGGAGATCGCCGCAGCGTGGTCCGATCTGCGGCCTCGTTCCGAGAACGCGGACGCGGCCCGCAAGCACATGCTGCGCCTCACCGATTCGAACCCGGCGCATCCGGAGTCGAGACTGATCGCGGCCGAGGCTGCGGTCACCGCACAGGACTGGGACGCGGCCAGAAGCGCGCTCGGCGACCTGCCCGCCACCGATCCCACAGCGCGCGTATGCGCCGCAATGGCCGCGATCGAGAAGGTTGCGAACGGCAACACCGCCGCGGCGCAGGTCTGGCTCGCCCGGGCGCTGGACGCTCGCACCGTAAGCCAGTGGAGCTGCGGCAATTGCGGTTGCCTGCCCGGGCGCTGGGAAGCGATCTGCCCGGAATGCGGCGGCTTCGCTTCCGTCGCGCGGCGGAGGCCGCTTCGCGCCGAGGGTCGGGCGGACGCGTCGAGCATCGCCCCGCTCATCGACGCCCCGCGAAACACCGCCGGGCAGGACGCGGATGCGTCGAGTGCGACGGAAACGTCCTCCCGGTGGGTCGACATGCCGCTCGAAGAGAAGCGCGAGCCCTTCTATCGGCCGGACGCCTGACCGGCGGCGGTTGCGGCACGCCGAATCCGCTTTATGGTATCGTCGATATCGAGGTCGCCGCAGTAGCTCAGCTGGTAGAGCAACGCATTCGTAATGCGTGGGTCGGGGGTTCGAGTCCCTTCTGCGGCACCAGAATTCGGGCGCTACGCGGTGCCGCTCGACGAGTGCGGTCGCCTCCTGAAACGAATCGGCGACCGCCCGGGGGTCCGGGCAAGCGTCGCGGCCCTTCCCCGCTACGAATACCGATCCGCAAGACCGGCGACGATCGTCCGTACGCTGCCTGCGATCGCGCTCCTGGCAGTGCGCGCACCCTCCGAATCGCATCCGCCCGGCGCCCCCCTGTGACGGATCTCCTTGCCGTACCTCGGCCGCACAGGCTATATCACCGTCCGACAACCAGGGAGGAACCCATGCAACCCGATACCCGGTTCAAGTTCGGCCGAGTCGATCTCGAGGTTACGGCCTTTTCCTTCGGCACCGCGCCGCTCGGAAACATCTTCCGCGAGATCGACGAGAAGACGTCCGACGCCATGTTCCAGACCGCCTGGGACCGCGGGGTACGCTACTACGACACCGCGCCCATGTACGGCCACGGGCTGGCGGAGCTGCGCACCGGCTACTCGCTTCGCTGGAAGAACCGGGACGATTTCGTCCTGTCCTCCAAGGTGGGCCGTATCCTGAAACCCGCCCGGCGATCGGAGATCGACTACGCGCCCTGGACGAACGCCGGCCGCTTCACGTGCCGTTTCGACTATTCGTACGACGGCACCATGCGCGCCTTCGAGGACGCTTTGCAACGCCTGGCGCTCGAGCGCATGGACATCTGCTTCATTCACGACATCGACCGATTCACCCGCGGCGACGAACAGCCCGAGGTGTTCGAACAGGCCATGGACGGCTCCTGGCGGGCGCTCGAGCGGCTCCGCGACGAGGGCGTCGTCAAAGCCGTCGGGGTCGGCGTCAACGAGTGGGAAGTCTGCCATGCGGCGCTGAAGCGGCGCGACTTCGACTGCTTCCTTCTTGCGGGCCGCTATACGCTTCTCGAACAGGAATCCCTCGACGCGTTCCTTCCGCTCTGCGAGGAGCGCGGCGCCGCGGTCGTCGTCGGAGGCGGGTTCAATTCCGGCATCCTCGCCACCGGGGCCGTCGAAGGCGCGAAGTACAATTACGCGCCTGCGCCGGCGGACGTCATGGAGAAGACCCGCAAGATCGAATCGGTCTGCGCCGAATACGACGTGCCGCTTCCGGCGGCGGCGCTCCAGTTCGTGGTCGCGCATCCCGCGATCCCGAGCTTCATCGCCGGCACGCGCACGGTGGAGCAGCTGGAGAAGAACCTGGCGTGGTTCAGCCACCCCATTCCGGCGGAGTTCTGGTCGGACCTGAAGGAGAAGGGACTGATTCGCGACGACTCGCCGACGCCGTGAGCGGAGGGCATGCGGCAAGGGACAGGAGCGTAGGGAGTGTGAGTGGGGTCGCGTTCGTTGTCACTCACACACAGCGCGGCAGGAGTACGCGTCTGAAATCGGCGCGACGCGCGGGACGCAAAGAAAGGCTGGCTTGGAATGAAGCGATACAGTAGGGCACTGACCTTGGAAGAACTCGCAAAGGAGAGCGACGAGAACATCGATTACAGTGATAGTGAGGAACGGGACGACTCGTTCTTTCGTGAGGCCACGCTGATAGAACCGGACAAGACGGAGCAAATCACTATTCGCGTCAGACGGTCGGTGCTCGCACACTTTCGGGCACAGGGACGAGGCTATCAGACGCGCATCGATCGCGTGCTAGAGCGTTATGTCCGCGCACAGCGCGGATTCGGCTGATAGCTCGTTCGGAGCGACCGCTCGGAGGGACAGTGCGCCGCAGTGCACATTGGCGTGACGCCTGTTCGATCGTCGCGACATGCCCTGAGTCGCGGCGTGCCTTGGCGAACGTGTCGACGAACGCTTCGGTCCTTCGCATCTATTGAGTCTGCCAGTCGCGGTCCAGTGACGCGTTCCGGTCAACTCATGACGCGACAAGGTCGCACAGGCTACGGGGGGTCCGCAAATCGAAACAGATTCGCTATCCCAATAGCTCTCCGGGACGGTGCAGGGCGCAACGCGACCAGATCCGGTCGATCGCCTGGATCAGCGATCGGAGCTCTTCCGGACCGTGGACCGGAGACGGCGTAAAGCGCAAGCGCTCCGTTCCCCTCGGCACCGTCGGATAGTTGATCGGCTGCACGTACATCCCGTCGTTCTCGAGCAGCATGTCCGAGAGCTGCCTGGTATGCACCGGATCCCCGACGATCAGCGGCACGATGTGGGATCCGTGGTCCATGATCGGGAGGTCGAGCGCCCGAAACGCCTTCTTCAGCTCTGCGACCCGCTCGCGCTGCAGGGCCCGGAGCGACGGGTCCGACTTCAGATGCGCGACCGAGGCGGCCGCTCCGGCCGCCAGCGCCGGGGGCAGCGAAGTCGTGAAGATGAACCCGGACGCGTAGGAGCGCACGGCGTCGCACAGCCTTCCGCTGGCGGCGATGTATCCGCCCATGACGCCGAACGCCTTGCCGAGGGTCCCGTTGATGACGTCAAGCCGGTTTGCGAGACCGTCGCGCTCCGTGACCCCGCCGCCCCGGGGGCCGTACATGCCGACGGCATGGACCTCGTCGATATAGGTCAGCGCGCCGAATTCCTCGGCTAGATCGCAGATCTCGGCGATGGGACCGAAATCCCCGTCCATCGAATAGACCGACTCGAACGCGATCAGCTTCGGCGCCGCCGCGTCGTCCGCCTCCAGCAATTCGCGCAGATGCGCGACGTCGTTGTGCCGAAAGACGCGTTTGGCCCCGCCGCCCCGGCGAATCCCCTCGATCATCGAGGCGTGATTCAACGCGTCCGAATACACGATCAGTCCGGGAACGAGCCGCCGCAGGGTCGACAGCGTGGCGTCGTTGGCGATGTAGGCGGACGTAAACAGCAGCGCCGCTTCCGTGCCGTGAAGGTCCGCGATCTCCGCTTCCAGGCGCTTGTGGTAGACCGTCGTACCGGAAATGTTCCGCGTTCCCCCGGAGCCGGCGCCGCTTGCGGAAATCGCGTCGCGCATGGCCTCCAATACCACCGGATGCTGGCCCATCCCGAGGTAATCGTTGCTGCACCAAACGGTAACGGGACCGGCGGAGCCGTCCGGCCGGGCCCATGTCGCCTTGGGGAACTGGCCGCAATGCCGCTCGATATCGATGAACGTGCGGTAGCGACCCTCCTCGTGCAAGGCGTCGAGCGCCCGGTCCAGGATCTCCGCATAGTCCGGAGGCCGGGTCCGCGCATCCTCGGAGGAAGGGGCGCCGGTTACGCTGGCGGCGGGACGTGTCTTTTGCATCTGGCCCTCCGGCTGCCGCGGCTGGACGTCGAGCTACGTCGCGGCGCGCTACTGCGCCGGCCCGCGACCGGTTCCTGCGGCGCGAACGTCAACCCAGTTGCCGGGCCAGTTCGCGCAGCGCCGACGCGCGGTCGGTATCCCCCTGCTTTTCCAGAGCGCCGATCCGCGACTCCAGCCGTTCGAGCGAGAACTCGGACCGGGGCACGGCCTCTTCCGCGAGCACCACCACCCGCTCGCCGGTCACTTCCGCAAATCCTCCGGTGACGACGTATTCCTCCGTCTCGCCGGAGCCATTGTGGACCGCGACGATGCCCGGGCGCAACTCCGACACGACCGGCGCGTGCTGCGGCATGGCGCCGAAGTCGCCTTCCACGCCAGGCAGTACCACCATGGCGGCCTGCGCTTCCTTCAGCAGGCGCTCCGGCGTGACCAGCTGCAGCCCGATGGAATCCGCCGACATCAGTCAAGCCTCCCGAACGCCGGTCAGGCCGCCTCGCGCGCCATCGCCTGGGCCTTCTCGACCACCATGTCGATGTCGCCCACCATGTAGAAGGCGACTTCGGGAAGGTGGTCGAACTCGCCGTCGCACAGGCGCTTGAACCCGTCGATGGTCTTTTCGAGCGGCACGAACTGCCCCTTCGAGCCGGTGAACACTTCGGCCACGAAGAAGGGCTGCGAAAGGAAGCGCTGGATCTTCCGCGCCCGCGCGACCGTCAGCTTGTCCTCCTCCGACAGCTCGTCCATGCCCAGAATCGCGATGATGTCCTGCAACGCCTTGTATCGCTGCAGGATTTCCTGCACGCGACGCGCGACCGCGTAATGCTCTTCCCCGACCACGCCGGGATCGAGAATCCGGGAAGTGGAATCCAGCGGATCCACGGCAGGATAGATGCCGAGTTCCGCGATCTGCCGGGAAAGGACCGTCGTGGCGTCGAGATGCGCGAAGGAGGTCGCCGGAGCCGGGTCCGTCAAGTCGTCCGCCGGAACGTAGATCGCCTGGACCGAGGTGATGGAGCCGCGCTGGGTCGAGGTGATCCGCTCCTGCAGCGCGCCCATGTCGGTGGCGAGAGTCGGCTGGTAGCCGACCGCCGACGGAATGCGGCCGAGCAGGGCCGAGACTTCGGAGCCGGCCTGGGTAAACCGGAAAATGTTGTCGACGAAGAACAGCACGTCGGCGCCCGATTCGTCGCGGAACTGCTCCGCCAGGGTCAGCCCCGACAGGCCGACGCGCGCCCGCGCGCCCGGCGGCTCGTTCATCTGCCCGTAGACCAGGGCGACCTTCGATTCGGCGAGGCTGTCCGGCTTGATGACGCCGGACTCGATCATCTCGTGGTAGAGGTCGTTGCCCTCGCGCGTGCGCTCGCCCACGCCGGCGAAGACCGAGAATCCGCCGTGCCCGAGCGCGACGTTGTTGATCAGCTCCATGATGATCACGGTCTTGCCGACGCCGGCGCCGCCGAAGAGACCGATCTTGCCGCCCTTGGCGTAGGGCGCCAGAAGGTCGATGACCTTGATGCCGGTCACCAGGATCTCGGATTCCGTCGACTGCTCCGTGAAGACCGGCGCCTCCTGGTGAATGGGCCTTCGCTCCTTCGCGTCCACCGGCCCCTTCTCGTCCACCGGCTCGCCGATCACGTTCAGGATGCGGCCGAGCGTCTCCGACCCGACCGGCACCGTGATCGGACCTCCGGTGTCGCGGACCTCGGCGTTGCGAACGAGGCCTTCCGTGGAGTCCATCGCCACGGTTCGAACCGTGCTCTCTCCGAGATGCTGGGCGACCTCCAGGACCAGGCGGTTGCCCGCGTTGTCGGTCTCCAATCCGTTCAGGATCGCCGGCAGGTGATCGTCGAAGCGCACGTCGACCACTGCGCCCATCACCTGGGTGATATGGCCGACCGGTGTATCGTTCATTTCCTGGCTCCGTATTCCTGGGAGGCCCGAATCCCGCGCCCTACAGCGCTTCGGCGCCCGAGATTATCTCAATCAGTTCCGTGGTGATCGCCGCCTGGCGAGACCGGTTGTACTCCAGCGTCAGACGGTCGATCATCTCGCCGGCGTTGCGCGTCGCGCTGTCCATCGCCGACATGCGCGCACCCTGCTCCGAGGCGGCGTTTTCCAGCAGCGCACCGAACACCTGTACCGCCACGTTGCGCGGCAGGAGTTCCTCCAGAATGGCCTGCTCGTCCTCTTCGTATTCGTAGTGGACCGAGCGGTCTGCACCCTCCGGAATCCGCGCCGGGACGAGCTGGAGTTCGGTCGGATCCTGACGGATCACCGAGCGAAAACGACTGAAGAACACGGTGCAGACGTCGTCTTCGCCTTCCTCGAATCGCCGGAGAACGCGGCGCGCGACGTCCTCCGCGTGACCGTAGGAGACCTGCCGCAACCCCGAGAGATCGACGTGATCGACGAAGAGCGGCTCGAATTCGCGCTTGAGCGCGTCGCGGCCCTTGCGCCCCACCGTCAGGATCCGCACGGTCTTTCCGGCTTCCTGCAACGCGGCGATCCGATGCCGGGCGAGCCGCGCGATGGAGGAATTGAATCCGCCGCAGAGCCCGCGCTCGGCGGTCGCGACCACCAGCAGGTGCCGCTCCTCGCTTCCCCTGCCGGCCAGGAGAGGCGGCGCGCCCTCCCTTCCCTCCATGGCGGAAGCGATGTTGGCAAGCATGCCTTCCATTGCGGACGCGTATGGCCGGGCCGCCTCCGCCCGCTGCTGCGCTCGGCGCAGCTTGGCCGCGGCCACCATCTGCATGGCGCGCGTGATCTTGCGCGTGGAGATCACGCTGTTGATCCGGTTGCGCAGCGCCTTGAGGCTTGCCATGAGACTGTCTCCGGAGTCCGGCCTGGGCGATCAGCGGAAGGACGACTTGTAGGCTTCGAGGGCCTTTCTGAGACTGGCCTCCGTCTCCTTGTCGAGATCGCCGGTGTCGCGGATCTTCGCCAGGACGTCCGTGTGGCTGTCGGCGAGACGTTGGCGCCACCCCTGCTCGAAACGCCCGATCGCGCCGACCTCCAGATCGTCCAGCGCGCCGGAGATCCCGGCAAAGATCACGCAGACCTGCTCCTCCATCGGCATGGGCAGAAATTGCCCCTGTTTAAGGATCTCGGTCAGTCGGGCGCCCCGGTTCAGGAGCCGCTGCGTCGCCGCGTCCAGGTCCGAGCCGAACTGCGCGAAGGCCGCCATTTCCCGGTACTGGGCGAGCTCGAGCTTGATGGTTCCGGCGACCTTTTTCATCGCCTTGGTCTGCGCCGAGGAACCCACCCGCGAGACCGACAGTCCGACGTTCACCGCCGGCCGCACGCCCTGGTAGAACAACTCCGTCTCCAGGAAGATCTGGCCGTCCGTGATCGAGATCACGTTGGTCGGAATGTAGGCCGAAACGTCGCCGGCCTGGGTCTCGATGATCGGCAGCGCGGTCAGCGATCCGCTCCCGTGATCGCCGTTCAGCTTCGCGGCGCGCTCCAGGAGGCGCGAGTGAAGGTAGAAGACGTCCCCGGGATACGCCTCGCGGCCCGGCGGGCGCCGGAGGAGAAGCGACATCTGCCGGTAGGCCACCGCCTGCTTCGACAAGTCGTCGTAAATGATCAGCGCGTGCTTGCCGTTGTCGCGGAAATACTCCGCCATGGCGCAGCCGGCATAGGGCGCGAGGTATTGCAGCGGCGCCGGTTCCGAAGCCGTGGCCGCGACCACGGTCGTATAGGCGATCGCGCCCGTCTCCTCGAGCTTGCGAACCAGCTGGGCGACGGTCGACCGCTTCTGGCCGACGGCCACGTAGATGCAGTACAGCTTCTTCGACTCGTCGTCGCCGTCGTTGACCGGCTTCTGGTTGATGATGGTGTCGAGCGCCAGCGCCGTCTTGCCGGTCTGGCGGTCGCCGATGATCAGCTCCCGCTGTCCCCGTCCGATCGGGATCAGGGCGTCGACCGCCTTGAGGCCGGTCTGCATCGGCTCGTGCACGGACTGCCGCGGAATGATTCCGGGCGCCTTCACGTCGGCGCGCCGGCGTTCCGCCGCCTCGACGGCGCCCTTTCCGTCGATCGGGTCGCCCAGCGCGTTCACCACGCGCCCGAGCAGTCCCTCGCCGACCGGCACGTCGACGATGGCGTCGGTCCGCTTGACCGTGTCGCCTTCCCGGATCGAACGGTCGTCGCCGAAAATCACGACGCCGACGTTGTCTTCCTCGAGATTCAGCGCCATTCCGCGGATGCCGCCGTCGAATTCGACCATTTCGCCGGAGCGAACGTCCTCGAGGCCGTAGACGCGCGCGATGCCGTCGCCGACGCTCAGAACCCGGCCGATTTCCGAAACCTCGGCCTCGTCGCCGAAATTCCGGATCTGCTCCTTGAGAATCGCGGAGATTTCCGCAGCCTGCAAGCTCATCTCATCCAGCCTCCCGCATCCGCAACCGCATTCTCTTCAACCGCGAGCGAATCGACGTGTCGATCATCCGGCTTCCGACCCGCACGACCAGGCCCCCGACCAGTTCCGGGTCGGCCTTCGCGTCCAGCACGACCTCGCCCCCCGTCGCGACCCGCAGCGCCTCGACCAGCGCGGCGACGCTCTCGTCGTCCAGTTCACCGGCCGCCCGGACCTCGACCCGCGTCAGGCCGCGTTTGCGGTCCAGCAGCCGGTCGAACGCTTCGATCATGCCGACGAGCGCGAACAACCGCCGCTTCGTCGCCACGAGCCCGAGAAACCGGACGGTCAATTCCGAGAACCCGGCCTGCCTCGCGACGGCCAAGATCGCCTCCGACTGCTCGCTGCGACGGAACAAGGGACTCCGGACCAGCGCTCTCAAATCGCCGCTCTCCCGCAGAAAGGCGCGAAGCCGCCCGAGATCGCTCTCCACGCTCTCCAGCTGGCCGGCTTCGTCGGCCAACTCGAACAGCGCCGAGGCGTACCGTCCGTGCAGATCGCTGGTGTGCGCAACCATGCTGTCGTGCCTCCGAAACCGTTCGCCGCTCCGGCGCCGCCTGCCCAGAATTACGTGAGAGGTACCCGGCGCAGAGACGCCGACACGCGCTAGCTAGCACAACCCCGGTTGCAGTGCAACATACGCGCGCCCCGCGCGAGTTCGGGACTCGCGTATCGCCGTCCCCGGCACGCTCCCTCGCCCGCGCCCGCGACGCCGTTCGAGAGCGCGGCGCAGGGATCCTGTACGGGCGCATTCGCGCCGCCCGACGCTCCGGTAGTCACCATGCCTCGAAGCGGTCCTCCGCCGCTCGAAACCGAACGACCGTTGTCGCGGTCCCGGCGCCGCCGCCGGCCGCAACGGCCCCGGCAAGCGCCGGAGCGTTGCGGCAATCCGAGAGCGCTCCCGAATCTTCGACCCGTTCCGTCGGACCGAGCCCGGCTCGACTACCGGTTCCGCCGGTCGGCCACCCGTCCCTTCGCCCGGCGAAAGGCGCGGTCCAGCGACCGGATCGGCTCGCCTGCCCGCCACCGGCGGCTGCCCTGCGGAGCGTCGTCGTCCTCCCGCCACGGAACCAGCGACCGTCCTTCCGTCGACCCGCCGGCGGAGTCGCTCGGGCCGTCCGGTTCGGTTCCCGACATGGCGAACGCGCGCAGCCGTTCCGCCTGCTCCGCTTCCTCGCGCCGGCACTCCTCGACGGCGACTTCCGCGCCCTCCGTGTCGCCCATCCGCACCAGGCCCTCCCGGGCCATGGACAGCGACGCTTCGAACAATTCCCGCTCCACGTGATCGGCGCCGAGCTCCAGCGCTTCCCAACCGGTGAAGCGATCCGGAACGCGGGCGAGCAGGGTCACGTCGGGAAACAGCTCCCTGAGGCGGGCGATGGCCTTCGGGCGGTTTGAGCCGCCGTTGGCGCATACGAAGATCGCGCGCACGCCGGTTCGATGCGCTGCGGACAGGAACGCGGCGCCGTCGAGATCGCCGAAAAAAGCCTCGAACCCTTGCGACCGCGCGATCCGGATTCGCTCGGGCGAGCGTTCGAGGACCATCGGCGCAAGTCCGCGCCGCTTCAGGATGCGCGCCACCGTCTGCCCGAATCGGCCGAAGCCGACCACGATGACCGCAGCGGGCGGAACCTCTTCCGCGTCCTGTTCCTCCTCTCTCGACCGCCTCCGGGCGATCCACCGTTCCGCCAGCTGGACCGCGACGACGGTGAGCGCCATCGAGATCGCCGCCACCGCCGTGAGCGCCGAAGCGGTGGCGTCGTCGAGAATGCGGTTTGCGGCCGCAAGACCGAACAGGATGAAGCCGAACTCGCCCGCCTGACCGAGCAGCGCCGCGAAGCGAAGCGAATCGGCCGCGTCGGACCCCCGGATTCTCGCCAGCGCAAACAGGATGGCGGACTTGAGGACGAAGACGCCGACGGCGGCTCCGACCACGAAATGCAGCACGCTTCCGATCGCGACGATATCCACCTGGGCGCCGACGCCGAGAAAGAACAGTCCCAGAAACAGCGACCGGAACGGGTTGATGGCGCTTTCGATCCGATGCCGATATTCCGATTCCGCGAGCAGGACGCCCGCGATCAGCGCTCCCATCGCCATCGAGAGGCCGGAGAACTCCATCAGCATCGCCGCCGCGACCACCACCAGAAGGGCGGCCGGGGTGAACGCCTCGTCGCCGCCGTTGCGTACGACGAGGCGGAAGAAGGGGTTGATCAGGAAGTGTCCCGCCAGCCCGAGAACCAGGAGCGATCCCAGCGCCGTGGCAATGGACCCGACGGACCCGCCGACAGCCCCGAATCCGGCGGCGGAGAAAAGGGAAACCAGCGCGAGAAGGGGAACCACCGCCAGGTCCTGAAACAGCAGCACGGCGATGGCCCGATCGCCGAAGCGCGTTCCGAGCGCGTTGCGCTCCATCAGGGACTGGATGCCGAACGCCGTCGACGACAGGGCCAGCGCGGCGCCGGTAATGACGCTCGGGCCTACGCCCCAGCCGAAGATGATATGGACGATCATGGCGAAAAGAGCCGCCGTCACCGCGACCTGCGCCAGTCCCAGCCCGAATATGTCGATTCGAAGGCTCCAGACCCTGCTGGGGCGAAGTTCCAGACCGATGACGAACAGGAGCAGGACCACGCCGAATTCGGCCAGCGTGTCGATGGTCTCGTTGCCGGCCAGGAGCCCGAGCGCCGCGGGACCCGCGACGGCGCCGAGCACGAGGTAGCCGGGAGCCGCGCCCAGGCCGAATCGTCGAAACACGACCACGCCGACGACCAGGGCGGCGAGATACACGCCCACGGTGATCAGCGCGAGATCCGGATGGTGCAATTCCGCCATGGTCCCCGTCCTGCCTCACGGGAAGTTGTAGCAGCACGCTGCCATGGCACGCAACATGTAGGCGTCGTGCGGCCTCAGCGTCCGCATCGGGAACGTCCGCGCCGGGCGGTTTGGCGCGCCCGGACGCTCGCGTCCGCCGAGCGGGCCGAAGCCGAAGGGCTGCCGCTTGCGAGAACGCCGCCCGTCCGAACCGTTCCCGCGGTCCGCCGGACTCCCGTACGGGCGCCGCAGGGCGCGAGGAGGGACGCCGTCGGAGACGCGCCCCGGTCTCCCATTCGCGCGAGTTCGCCGGAGACGGCCGGGCGCGTCCGGTCTCGCCGTCAGGGACCGACCCCGACTCGACCCCGACTCCACGCCAGTGTGGCAGACCGCTGCAGAGGACCCCGGCGCGTTCGGAGTTCCGGGCTCGCACGCCTCCGAAACGGCCCCGAAGCCCGTCCCGGTCCGCGAGACGGCCGGACGCCGGCGACTGGCCCGAA
The DNA here is from genome assembly GCA_965221505.1 of Rhodobacterales bacterium. Lineage (GTDB taxonomy): Bacteria > Pseudomonadota > Alphaproteobacteria > Rhodobacterales > CAZPXZ01 > CAZPXZ01. The sequence continues at coordinate 1,205,430 of CBDCSI010000001.1, read as the reverse complement.
GAGCGCGAATCGGCATTCCCTTCGAAAAACCGTTCTAGGCGCCGCCTGCCCGGACCCGACGCCATGCCGTCATGCCCGTGCGGGCAGCGAGTCGGTTCGGCTCGGATGCGGGCCCGCAAATCAAGCGGTACGGGACGATCCTCCCGGCCGTTTTCCCGGTCGATATGGCTGCCGGTCGGCGTCGCGCTCGTTCCCTCGGGCACCGGATCGAGGCGTTCTTCGAACAACCCCTCCGCGCCGGTCGAAACCGCCCGGCCGCCGGGCGCGCGTTCGCGAGGCTTTACCCGTTCGACCGGCGGCCCGCGCCGCCCGATCCCGTTTCGCCGAGCCGGCGCCGTCGCGCATGCGTCAAGCCGCGAAGCGTCGTTCCGACTATTCGTCGATGCGGAGCAGGCGATCGTCCCACCGGTCGACCCGCCGCTCGAGACGGTCGGCGGACCGGTGAATTCTTCTGGCGATCCAGCGCCGCTGCTCTTCGTCCAGCCGGCCGGCGCCGTCCCGAAGCGCAACCCCGAAATGGGACACGAGATCCTGACCGAGCGCCTCCAGACCCGACACGGCCGATTCGAAGCGTTCGGCGTCGAACGGCTCCGCCTCCAGCGCGTCCGCCGCCTGCAGCAGGAAGGGAACGCTCTGCGAGGCGATCGCAAACCCCTCGGGCCCGTGCTCGCGGATCAGATCGCGCGCCAGGGCGCGATCGAACGAGCGCGCGCCGTGCCGACCGTCGCGGCCGTCGTAGACGCTCCGGGAATCGAATTGATGCCAGCCCCAGGCCCAGGAGGCCCAGCGGACCCCGACCCATCCGGCGACGAACAGATTGACCGCCAGCGACGCGGCCAGCAACCCGATCAGCCAGCGTCCCGCACGGGTCCGCCGGATCGCAGCTCCTCCCTCGCCGTTTCCTTCCTTCGTCATTGCAACGCTTCCTCCATCACCGCATCCAGCATCGCGACCAATTCGTCCTCCGGGACCGTTTCGATCCCCACCGCCTGCGCGATCTCCTCGCCGAGCGTGGAGACGCCGGCTATCCCTCCGAGCGCCGTGGCGGCGGCCAGACCGCCGGCGGCCAGCCACGGCCCGAGCAATCGCCGGAGGGGGTGTGCCGGTCTCGGCTCTAGCGCCGGTATCGACGCCAGCCGGCGGCGAAGGTCCGGTCGAACCGGGGGCGCAGTCCAGGAATCCAGAAGCGCGTCCAGGGGATCCCCGGGCAGCGCGTCCGGCCGTCCCGGCCCCTGGCCGCCGCTCCGGTTCATGCCTCCGCTCCCAGAAGCGCCGGCGGCGCCGCGTCCGCACCGCCCGCTTCGTCCTCGAGCTGTTCGCGCAGCCGGTGCCGCGCTCTCGACAGCAGCGACTCGACCGCGCCCACCGAACAACCCAACACCTGACCCGCTTCCGCCATGCTCATCCCCTCCAGGCGGCAAAGTATCAGCGCCTTTCGCTGTCGCTCGGGCAACTCGGAAACCATCCGCCAGACCAGCCGCGCCCGCTGCCGCTCCCAAATCCTCGACTCGACTCCCGGCGCCGCATCGACCGCGTCCGGCGCCAATTCGGCGGTGGGGCGACGACGGCGAAGGACGTCGATCGACAGGTTCCCGGTCACCCGAAAGAGCCAGGCGCCGACCGGCGCTTCCGCCCGCCAGCGCCCGGCCTGTCGCCAGAGGCGCAGGAACGCTTCCTGCACGACGTCTTCCGCCGCGTCGCGCTCTCCGACCATGCGATAGGCGTAGCGAAACAGCGGTTCGGAGTGCCGGTCGACCAGCTCGCGCCACGCCTTCCCGTCTCCCGAGGCGGCGCGGCGCAACAACGCACCGTCGGCGCCCGCATCGTCAGCCACCGCCCCGGCGCCCCTCTACGGGATCAGCGCCACTTCTTCCCGTGACCGCGATCCCGGCGGCCGCGACGGTCCATGAGCTCTTTCAACTCGGCTTCGCCGAGCATGCCGTCGCCGTCCGAGTCGGCCCGTTCGATCACGCTCTGCATCCGCTCGATCCGCTGCGCGTCCCGCCAGGCGAGCAACTCCGCCGCATCCACGCCCCCGTCTCCGTTGGCGTCGAGTTCCGAGAAGCTGGGCGGGGTCCAGTCGCTCCCGCGCTTGCCCCATCCGTGCGCCACGGCGGCGCTCGCCGAGATCCCGATGACCGCTGCCAGCGCCACGGGCAGGCCCGCCCGAGACAGCCAGGACTTGGTGTTCATGCCGATTTCTCCCATCCGCGCGGCGCCCGATGCGCCGACCTCGATGACGTAACGCCGACGCGCCGCCAATCCTTCGCTATCGCGCAGAAGCGGCGTTCCGGCATGCGTCGTTGCGGCCGCGCGGCAATCCGGTACGATACGGTCTCGCAGAATCAGGCTCAATTGAAGGAGTTCCACCATGCGACCCACCGCCGTGCTCGCGGCCGCCTCTGCGGCGCTGTTCGCAGCCTCCCTTCCGGCCGCCGCCGACGGCCATTCGATCACGCTCGGCGCCGCCGTGTCCGAGTCCGGACGCTACTCGACCAACGGCATGCATACCATGAACGGCTACAACCTCGCCGTCGAGGCGATCAACGCCGCCGGCGGCGTTTCGGTCGGCGACAAGAATTACATGCTGGAGATCAAGTACTACGACGACGAATCGACCCCGGCCCGCGGCGCGGAACTGGCCGAGCGGCTGATCTCGCAAGACGGCGTCCAGTTCATGCTCGGCCCGTACAGTTCCGGTCTCACCAAGGCCATCGCCCCGGTCACGGAGAAGCACAAAGTGCCGATGGTCGAGGCGAACGGAGCCTCCCGCAGCCTGTTTACCAACAACTACCGGTACCTGTTCGCCGTTCTCTCCACCTCGGAGCAATATCTCTCCTCCGCGATCGATCTCGCGGCAGAGCTCGCCCAGGCCGAAGGCCGCGACCCGTCGGACCTCACCGCCGCCTTCGCCTTCGAAAACGATCCCTTCAGCCAGGACATTCGCGCCGGCGTGACCGACGACGCCAACCGCTACGGCATCCGGATCGTGATCGACGACAAGCTCCCGAAGGAACTGAACGACATGACCCCGATCCTCGCCAAGGTCAAGGCCCTGAAGCCCGACCTGCTCCTGGTCTCCGGTCATTCGAAGGGCGCGGCGACGGCGATCCGGCAGATCGACGAGCAGAGGGTCCACGTTCCCATGCTGGCCATGACCCATTGCGACTCGGCCGACATCATCGGCAATTTCGGCGCGGCCGCGGAACTCACGCTCTGCGCCTCCCAGTGGGCGCCGACCCTTTCCTACAGCGACGAGCTGTTTGGCGCGGCCTCCGACTTCGCCCGCACCTTCGAAGAGATCTACGGCTACGCCCCGCCCTATCAGGCGGCCGAGTCCGCCGCGGCGGTGCAGGTGTTCGCGGACGCGTTCGAGCGCGCCGGCTCGCTGGATCCGCAGGCGGTCCGCGACGCCCTCTCCGAGACCGAGATGCAGACCTTCTACGGCAACATCAAGTTCGACGAGACGGGCAAGAACATTGCGAAGCCCATGGTGCTCTATCAGGTCCAGGACGGCGAATACCGCGTGGTCGCGCCGACGCAATGGGCCGACGCGCAGGTGATCCACCCGCGCCCGATGTAACGGACTCGCGACGGCCGGAGCGGGCGGGCGGCGGCCGCGAGCCTCCGCCCGCCCGCCTACGTCGCGCCGCTCCCCGCCATGGAAACCCTGCTGGCCAATTTCGACATCCTGCTGATCGCGCCGACGATCGGCCTCGAGTTGCTCATGAACGGGCTGCTCGTGGGCGCCCTCTTCGCCCTGATCGCCTACGGCATCGCGCTGGTCTGGGGCGTGATGAACATCATCAACGTGGCCCAGGGCGCCTACGTAATCTTCGGCGGATACGTCGGCTTCTACCTGTGCCGCGCGCTCGCCTCCCAGTGGACCGAGGCGCCGCCCTGGCTCTGGATCGCGCTGGCGATTCCGGTCGCGGCCGCTGCGACGGCGCTCTTGAGCTGGATCGCCTTCGCGATCGTCGTCCGCCGGGTGCTTCGGGCGGATCTCTTCACCTCGCTGCTCGCGACCTTCGGAATCGAGTTGGTCCTGCAGCAGGCGATGAACCAGTTCTTCACCGCGGAGGAGCGGGTGATCGAATCGGGCCTCGCCAGCGTTTCCTTCTTCGGCGCCATCCTTCCGGGATCGCGGCTCCTCGGCGCGGCGCTGGGTCTCGCCGCGGCGCTGGCGATCATCGTCCTGATGCGGCGCTCCCGTTTCGGGCGCGCAGTACGCGCCACGGCGCAGAACGCGCGGGCGGCGCGAATCGTCGGCGTCGACACCGACCGCGTCTACGCCCTGACCTATGCGCTGAACGGCGCCGTCTGCGGCGCCGCCGGGGTGATCGTCGGCTTCGTGTTCCTGTTGCACCCGTTCCAGGGGCTGCTCTACACTCTGCGCAGTTTCGGGATCGTGATCCTCGCCGGCCTCGGCAACATTCCCGGAGTGGTGGCCGCTGGGATCGGACTGGGCGTCTACGAGAATTTCGGCGCCTTTCTGGCCGGCGTGGAGTTTCAGAACGCCCTGGTGTTTCTCGTCGTTCCGGTCGTCCTGCTCTACCGGATGTACTCCCTCCGCCGCCATCGGAAGTTTCTCTCGTGACGCCCGCCCGCATCGGCCGCCCGCCCGTCGGCGAGCGAAGCGCGGGCCTGGCGCTCCTCGCCGTCGCGGTCGCCGCGCCGTTCCTCCTGCCGAACAACATGAGCCAGCTCACCGACCTCGCGGTGTTCGTGATCATCGCCCTGGCCTGGGACCTGCTCGGCGGCCAGATGGGATACAACTCTTTCGGCAACGTGCTGTTCTTCGGCACCGGCATGTATCTCTGCGCCGTCACGCAGGTTCTGGTCGGCGGCTACGAGCTGGCCGAGTACACCTCCGCCATGGGCGGCAATCTCGGCGGCTTCGCGTTCACGCAGGGCGAGTTCCTCGCCGGACTGGGGCTCGGAATCCTGGTTGCCGCCGTCGCGGGATTCGTCCTCGCGCTCCTCGTCGGCTCCCAGTTCCTGCAGATGCGCGGGCATTACTTCGCCATCGCGACCCTGGCGCTCGGCATCGCCGCGGGCGAGATCGCCGGCGCCGTCGAGATCGTCGGCGCCGGCTCGGGGATGAACTTTCCGCAGCCGCCGGACGGCGTGCCGCTCTACCACGTGCTCTACTATCTCGGCGTCGTGATCGCTGTCGCCGTATTCCTGTTCCTGCGGTGGCTCTACCGCACCCGGTTCGGCTTCATCCTCAACGCCATCCGCGACAACGAGGAAAAGGCCGAGGCGATGGGGCTTCCGACCGCTGCCATCAAGACCTTTGCCTGGGCGCTCGGCGGGTTTGCGCTCGGCGCGGCCGGCGCGATCTACGGGTCCGGAAAGAACTTCATCGACCCGACGGAAGTCGCCTATTCCGGCGCCACGATCGGGGTCTGGATGATCCTGATGGCGATCATGGGCGGCAAGGGCACCCTCTGGGGTCCGATCGTCGGCGCCGTCGTCTTCCATCTGTTCAAGGAGTTCTTCTGGACGTTCCTGTTCGGGTGGCAGCGAGTCGCGCTCGGCATGCTGATCGTCGTGATCATCGTGTTCTTCCCCGGCGGCATCGTCGGCGGCGTCCGGGCCTGGAACCAGCGGCGACTTTTGCGCCGGAGCGCGGGACCGTGACCGCGGCGCCCGAGACCGTCCTGGAGATCGACGGCGTCTCCAAGCGCTTCGGCGGCGTCGTCGCCAACGAGGACCTGTCGCTCGGGGTACCGCGGGGCGGAATCGTCGGGCTGATCGGCCCGAACGGATCCGGAAAGTCGACCCTGTTCAACTCGATCTGCGGCTACCACCCGGTCGACCGGGGCAGCATCCGCTACGACGGCCGCGACATCACGCGCCTTCGCACGGAGAAGATCGCGCGGCTCGGACTGCTCCGGACTTTCCAGCAAACCCGCGTCTACGGCAAGATCGACTGCATGCGGAACATGCTCATCTCCTCCCGCGCGCACCATGCGAGCCTGCTGGCCCTGTTGCATCGCCCCGGGCCGGAGGAGGCGGAACGGGCCGAATCGCTGCTGGAATTCGTCGGTCTCCACGAGAAGCGCGGCCTTCTCGCCGGCTCGCTCTCCTTCGGCCAGCAGAAGTTGCTGGAGTTCGCCATGGCGCTCATGAACGAGCCGACGGTGCTGCTGCTCGACGAACCGACCGCCGGCATCAACCCGACCCTGATCAACGGCCTGGTCGACCGCTTGCGCCGTGCGAACACAGAACTCGGCATTACGCTGTTCGTGATCGAGCACAACATGCGCGTAGTGATGAACCTCGCCACGGAGATTCACGTACTGGCCAGCGGCCGCCTGCTCGCGCACGGCACGCCGGACGCGATTCGCAACGACCCGCGGGTTCTCGAAGCCTATCTGGGCGGCGGTTGACGTGGCGAAGGACGGCACGAGCGCCGAACCGGCGCCGACCGTTTCCGGTTACGGAACCGGCGAGGTCGACGGGGTACTCTCCGCCGACGCGGTCGCGCGCGAAGCGGAGCGTCTGGGAAGCGGGCCGGATGCGGCCGCGCTCGAGGCCCTGTCGTCGGGAGACCCCGCGCTCGGGATTCGCGGCCTGCGCGCTGGCTACGGCGGCATGGAGATTCTGCACGGCGTGGACCTCAGCGTGGGCCGCGCGCAATCGCTCTGCCTGATCGGGCCGAACGGCGCCGGCAAGTCCACCGTTCTCCATGCCGTCTTCGGCCTCGCCGACGTGCACGGCGGCGAAATCCGCGCCGGCGGCGTCGACATCACCCGGCTTCCCTCCGACCGCAAGCTCGCGGAAGCCGGTATCGCCTACGTGTTGCAGGACAGTTCGATCTTCCCGGACATGACCGTCTGGGAAAACCTGCTCATGGGCGGCTTCCTGATGGCCACGAGCGGCGAAGCGGAAGCGGCGGCGACGGAGATCCTGGAACGGTACGAGCGGCTGCGGCGGCGACGGAACCAGCCGGCGCGAAACCTGTCCGGCGGCGAACGGCGGCTCCTGGAGATCGCGCGGGCGCTGATGCTCGATCCGGCGATCCTCCTGATCGACGAGCCCTCGATCGGACTGGAGCCGCGCTACATCGACATGGTCTTCGAGATTCTGGTCGACCTGCAGCGGTACCGGAACAAGACGATCCTGATGGTGGAACAGAACGCCCGCAAGGGGCTGGACTTCTCCGACATCGGCTACGTGCTGGTGGCGGGCCGCGTGGCGCGGGCGGGGCCTGGGCGCGAACTGCTCGCGGATCCGGAGATCGGGCGGCTGTTCCTCGGCGGATAACGGATCGGGGACCGGATCTACGGGGCCGCGCGGAGTCGTCGAGGCGCCAGCCGCGCGAACTCCGCCTGCGCCTATTCCTCCGCCACGAAGAACGTGTAGGACAGGGTGATCTCCGAAACGTCGTTCGCGTCCGGGTCGTCCCGAATGGCGGGATCGACGAAAAACGCCACCGGCATCTCGACCGTCTCCCCCGGCGCCAGGGTCTGTTCGACGAAGCAGAAACACTCGATCTTCGAAAAATGCGCCCCGGCCGCAAACGGAACCACGTTGAAGGACGCGATGCCCTTCACCGGGTGGGCGGTCGGATTGTGCGCACGGTAGAAGGCGAGCCCCTGCTGGCCGAGCGCTACCTGCATCTCGCGCTCGACCGCGCGAAACGTCCACGGCATCCCGCGCGCCAGGCTGGCGTCGAACCGTACCGTGATCCGGTCGTCCGGCACCGCGCCGGGCGCCTGCGCGGCGACCGCCGGCGTGCCGCCGTATCCGGTGACCCGGCAGAACAGGTCGTAGAGCGGAACCGCGGCGAAAGACAGGCCGACCATGCCCACGACGATGCCGGCGAGGGCCAGACCGGTCCGATGACGACGGGAGGTCATGCCGCGATCCTCAACCGGGCGCCCCGATGGCTCCCAGCTTGACGATCGTCACCGCGAAGACCAGAACGGCGAACGCGGCCAGAATTGCGAAGACCGCGACGTTGCGGCCCCGCCGCACCCGGTTCTCGGGACGGTCGTCGCTCATCCGAGCAGCCCGGCGGGCGGCGGCACCGTCCCGTGCAGAACCCGATCCGCGAGCAGCGCCGAGAACAGGAAGAACAGATAGGCGATGGACACGCCGAACAAACGTCCTTCCGCGGACGCCCCGCTTCCCGGGCGGAAAAGCGCGAGGCTCCGCCACAACATGGCGCCGCCGCCCGCGAACGCGACGGAGAGCGTCGCCCATCCGCCGACGGAGGAGAGCGCCAGGGCGACGCCGGCCGGTAGGAGCAGGATCGAATACGCCGCAATCTGCCGACGCGTGGACGCCACCCCGGCCGCAACCGGGAGCATGGGGACCGCGGCGTCGCTGTATTCGCTCCGGCGCAGGAGCGCCAGCGCCCAGGAATGCGGCGGGGTCCAGAGGAAGATGACGAGCGCCATCAAGAGCGGCTCGACCGCGAGGCTCCCGGTCGCCGCGGCCCACCCTACGACCGGCGGGAGCGCTCCGGCGACCCCGCCGACGACCACGCCGTGGACCGAAGTGCGCTTCAGCCACATCGTGTAGATCACGGCGTAGTACAGGATAGTCGCCGCCAACAGGCCGCCGGCGAGCGGATTGGCGAAGAGGGAGAGCATGACCGTCGCCATGCACCCCAGACCGACGCCGAGATCGCGGGCGGTCTCCGGAGGCAGCCGCCCGGCCGCCACCGGTCGCCCTGCGGTGCGGGCCATGCGGCGATCGATATCCGCGTCCCACCACATGTTGAGCGCCCCGGCGGCCCCCGCCCCCGCCGCGATACACAGCGCCGCGGCCAGTCCGATCACGGGGTGCACCGTGCCAGGCGCAACGCAGAGGCCCACCACGGCCGTGAAGACGGCCAGCGACATGACCCTCGGCTTCAGCAGACGTACGTAATCCCCGAACGGCGCCCCGGACGCCGGGGCCGCCGAAGTCTCGACGGGCACCGCGTGCGCCACGGCGTCAGCTTCCGTCGGCGAGCAGGACTTCGCTGTCGACCGGGTCCGTCGCGGCAAACTCCTCGCGCGCCGTCTCGAGCCAGCGCGCGTATTCGTCCAGCGAGACCACGCGCACGGCGATCGGCATGTAGGCGTGGTCCTTGCCGCAGAGTTCGGAGCACTGTCCGTAGAACGTGCCCTCCTTCTCGGCCCGGAACCAGGTCTGGTTCAGCCGCCCGGGCACCGCGTCCACCTTGACGCCGAAATTCGGCACCGTCCAGGCATGGATCACGTCACTCGCGGTGACCTGGACGCGCACCACCTGGCCGACGGGAACCACCAGCGCCTCGTCGGTCGCGAGCCGGAACATTGAACGCGACATTCCCGCCTCGCCCACTTCCTCTTCGGTCATCATCAGCGCGTCGAACGCGATTCCCTCGTCCGGGTATTCGTACGACCAGTACCACTGATGACCGGTGGCCTTGACCACCAGATCGGCTTCCGGCGGCTCTTCCTGCAAGTAGAGGAGCCGAAGCGACGGGATGACCATGGCCAGAAGAATGACGACCGGCACCACCGTCCACACGACCTCCACCACGGGATTGTGGGTGAATCGCGCCGGAACGGGGTTGCGGGAGGCCCGGAACCGCACCATGACGTAGACCAGAAGCAGCAGGACGAAGACGGTGATCGCGGCGATCAGCACCAGGAGCACGTCGTGAAACCACACGATCTCGCGGCCCACTTCGGTCACCTGCTCGGGCAGGTCCATCTGCCAGGGGACGGGCGCGCCCACCATCTCGTCCGCGCTTGCCGCGAAGCCGAGACCCAGCGACGCCGCCAATGCGGCCAATGCCGTTCGCATGTTTACCCTCCAGACCGTGCCTGCCGACGATGGCGCCGGTCAATATACCAGCCGCGGACGGCGTTGCACAACGGAGCGGCAGCGGAATCGTCCGCAGTAAGGGGGTCTTCCGGTCCGCTTCCGCCTCAGAAACCGTACTGCTCGTAGATCGGCTCCACGGAGCCGTTCCATTCGGTGCGCCAGAGCCGCAGCATCTCGTCGGCCGCCGTCTCCCCGCGCTCCACCATTCGCTCGAGTTCCTGCAGATGATGGGTCTCGTCCGGCTCCAGGAATCCCGCCCGGCGGCGGCGCGCGAGACCGCCGTGGGCGATCCGGAGCAAGTCCGCGGCGATTTCGCCGAGGCGCCGACCGCCGATCTTCGCGTCGAGGCCGAGCCGGAACGAATCCCTCCGAAACTGCGGGAACTCCGATGCGGGCCAGTCCCCGGCGAGCGCCAGCGCGTCTTCGAGCGCGACCCGGTCGTACAGCAGGCCGACCCAGAAAGCCGGCAAGGCGCAGATCCGGCGCCAGGGTCCGCCGTCGGCGCCCCGCATCTCGATAAACTGTTTGACGCGCACGTCCGGAAACACCGTCGTCAAGTGGTCGGCCCAGTCCGACACGCGCGGAATCTCGCCCGGAAGCGCGGGCAGCCGGCCGTCGAGAAAGTCTCGGAAGGACTGCCCGGACGCGTCGATGTAGGCCCCGTCCCGGTAGACGAAATACATCGGAACGTCGAGAACGTAGTCGACCCAGGCCTCGAACCCGAAACTGCTCAGCAAAGCGATGAGCGGCGGGCCGGATCGGTCCCGGTCCACGTCTTCCCAGATTTGCGCACGCCACGACCGGTATCCGGTCGGTCGGCCGTCCAGGAAGGGCGAACTGGCGAACAGCGCCGTGGCGACCGGCTGAAACAGCACCCCGGCCCGGAACTTGCGGACCATGTCCGCCTCGCTCTCGTAGTCCAGGTTGACCTGAATGGTGCACGTCGTATGCATCATCTCGAGGCCCTTCCGACCGACGCGACCCATGTAGTCCCGCATGATCCTGTAGCGGCCCTTCGGCATTCGCGGCATGTATTCGGCGTCCCACTCGGGTGCGCGCCCGACGCCGAAGAACCCCGCGCCGATCGCCCTTGCCACCTCCCGCACCTCCTCCAGATGCCGGTTGGCCTCGTCGCAGGTCTGGTGAAGGTTGTCGAGCGGGGCACCCGAGAGTTCCAGCTGGCCGCCGGGCTCGAGCGACACGTTCGCCGCTCCGCGCGAGAGCCCGATCAGGTTGCCGCCCTCGCGGATCCGATCCCATCCGAACCGATCCGCGATACCCTCGAGCATGCTGCGGATCGAGCACGGGCCGTCGTACGGGAGCGGCATGCGGTCCTCGAGGCGGTAGCCGAATTTTTCGTGCTCGGTGCCGATCCGCCAATTCTCCGGCGGTTTGCAGCCAGCCTCCACGAAAGCGACGAGGTCGTCCCTCGATTCGACGAGGCCGCCGCCCTGCTGGGGAATGGACATGTCGCCCCCTTGCCGCCTCGGCACGATCGCCGTCGTTCGCTTCGCAGTCGCTGCAGGCCGGGACCCGACGCTTTCCCTCGATCCCGAATCGCAGGAACCGGCTCGGAGGGTCGCCTCGGAGGAGGGAAGAACGCCTGGTGCGGCGGCGCGCTGCGCGGAGTAGAGCCCGGAAGGCGTGCCGCCCTCCGGGCGCGTGGCGTCCCCTAGGGGAATCGAACCCCTGTTTCCAGCGTGAGAGGCTGGCGTCCTGGGCCACTAGACGAAGGGGACGCAAACCGGTCGGCGAACGCCCGCGAGCGTCCGCGCCACGAACGGGAATATCCCGGACAGCGTCCGCGTTGTCAAGCCTAGATCCGTGGATCGGCCTCGGGAGAGCTCCGTGTCGAGGGAGAGGGGACGGGCGGTCGCGGCGCCCCTGAGCGCCAGGGAAGGGTTGGGTAAAGCGAATGCTACAGGCACCCTGCCGCCGAACCGACGACCGGCGAGAGGCAGTTCGAGGGCATGGCGGCGGGGAACGTCACCGCGTCGCTCAGTCTGCCGCCAGTCCCTTGCCGCAGATTTCGCAACGGGGCGACCTGCGCTGCCGGTAGTCCGCCGGGTGCGCGAGTCAGCCAACGGTGTCCACCCTGCAAGAGCGACGAAGGCAGCATCTGTGGCAGGGCGGAGAGTGTGCTGCACAGTGCCGACGGATGTCGTCTGAGTGCGGGGTCAGGGCTTCGGTCCTACTGAAGCCTCGACAATACAAGGGCTACATCTATCTCCGGTCTACATGACTGCGATGACTGTCGCCCCGAGTTTCGAGTTCTCCCGCCAACCCCTCGCGGTAACCAAGAAGCTCTCCCCTCTTCAATCTGGCCGGTCCAGAACTCTTCGACCCGAGTCGGTAGCGTGACGGCACTTTGTACGCCTGATCCGAAAAGGAAGCGATCCCAAGGCATATGCCACTATCGCGTCCCAGAATATCCCGCTATTCTGCATTCCTGAGTCGGATACGGAGTTCGTTCCAGATCTCGTGATGGATGTCGTATTGCACCGTCTCGTTTACCTCGAGTGTGACGGCTATCGCAAACCTGATGTTTTCGTCGCGATCTAGTCCGCCGCCTGACGCGTCGCGACACTGAACTCGAATCGGCAAAGTCGCCCCTTCCTCGAACTCCGGCACACGCTTTCGGTCATGCACCATGCGCCTCGACCAGAGGGTTCCTCTGTTGATCATTTTCCCGTCCAAATGGCCGCCTTTCATTCCGAGACACCACCCCTTCTCCACGGAATCGCTCTCGAGTTCCTCACCACTGGAAGGAAACGCCTCAAGCGCGGCGAGCCTGTAGCGCGCCCGTCGCGGCTCCATCGGCGAGAACCATGCAAGCGTTACGAACATCGACCGAGGGACGCTGTCACCCGGCATCGATGACGGCAGCGGAACCTCAAAGACCTGTGCAGCATCCTTCCGAATGCTTCCGACGCCAATCAGCGTCGCGCCAAGTCGCGGAGACTCGCACATCAAGTTTGGGTCCAAGACCCCGTGGCCATAATGACGTGCTACTTCTGCCTTCGCTTGAAGGTGGCGATTGCTCCCGAGTCGCCCACGCTCCTCAATGTACTGCAAGTGCGCAGCCTCCGGCCAGCGAGACGCATTGACGGCCAATGCCCTCGTCAAGAGTGACAGGTCTCGACGACTCAGTTCCTGACCTGCATACGGACCGTCCTCCGCACTTATTGCAGCTGCGGCGTTCAGAATCGCGCGAGTGGTCAAAGCGGCCGCGCAACTCGTTCCGCGATCGCGTCTCCTATCGCCGTTTCCGCCTCCGGCAGCCGCCACGTATAGTCCAGAATGCACGGATTGTTCGATTACGCGCAGCTTCAGGTCTCCGCCGTCCGGGATTGCCCGAACCTCATGTCTGCCGCCAACTGCCAACATGTCCGGCTTAACCGCGCCAAACGGACCCGGTCCGTGCGCACTCGATATCGCGATCGGCGTCTCGTTCTCCTCCTGAATCGATACTTCGACGGACCTTGCCAACGAATTAGTCGGAGCTAGGTCCGCCGATACCGCTCCCACTGTCAAGACGTTCAGAGCTTCCGACGGCGCAAGCAGCGTCCGTTCGTGGCGACTGGCTCTTTGTGTGGAGGAGATCCACTCCTTCCGCTCCTCCAGTGTTGCCGACTCGAACGACGTCAATGTCTTACTTCCTATTCGAAGGTCAATAGGTACATTCCCGGACGACACCACGAACAAGACCCCTTCAGCGTGTGCCCACCAATCCAGCAGACGGGCCAAAGAGCTAATTCGGCCCGCGAAATTGGCCCCTCGAATTCCCACCGAGAAATTGACTACGAACGCTTCAGTACCCAACGGCTGACCTCCAGCAAATATCCGCGTGAGCGCCACATGAACGAGATCGACAAAAAGGCGATCCTCCGGCGACCAAGCGCCTCCCTCTGCATCCACTAGCACCGGAACGCACAATAGTCGACTGTCCCTCACGGGTGCGCCGTCTGCGAGCAGGTCTCCCCTAAGGATCAAGGATGCCATTGAGGTCGCGTGCCGTCTATGCGACACTACGGACAGTCGGACAAGATCATGCACATCCTCGATCACCACCCCACCATCGAGGTCTTTGTGTCCGGCAGCGGGCGTACCGTCGAGGAGCACCCCACGGAGTGGAACATTGTTCTGATACGGCGTCGCCAGCTCGTGTCCCAATATCCCGAGCGGATCTGACTGCCTAGGAGTTGAATTCGCTACTACCTGCGACAGCACGAACTGAAGACCATCCAGCGTAGCCAACCCGCGGACATCGCCCGGATTCCTCAACATTTCCCTTACGTTGTAGGCCCCCATCCCAACGAGAAGAGCCTCGTAGACGAATCCCTCTTCCTCAATCGAGCTGTGGCTCAGTACTCGCCCTCCGAGCTCCCTCACCCTCCGTTCAGCCAAACCGCGCCACCGCTCCCGGTATTCTCTGTCTCGGGTAGGCACGATTTCCAGTTCCAGTCGAATCTCCGAAGCATCGTTGTCTCGCAGACACTCCTCCAGCTCCGCTCGAGTCTCCGGTGATATTCGGTCCTCCGGCCCCCAGGGGCGCAAGTCGTCCAGCATGTCGAACAGCGCCTTCCACGGCGCATAACCCTTATCAAACTGCTTGCCACGCTGATAACCCCGCCAGAGCTGGAGCAATCGTTTGAGGGACTCACGTGTCGGCATAGTCGCGTAGAGCGTGGGAGAAACCGCTTCGCTGTGCTCAAGGACCAACTCCCCGTCAAGTTCGTATTCTGCGCCCAGGTCCACTTCTGCAAGCACCTCCAGTCCAACTCTCCCGGCAGCTCCCACAAAGTTGGCGATTGGGACTGCTGTCACGAATACAAGAGCGCGCTCCGGCGCAATCCCGCCTGGATCACCGCGAAGGACAACCTCAGAATCCTCTCCTGCGAGCACCTCTTCAAGATGATCGAAGCTCTTGCCAAGTCGGAGCCCCTGTGCTGCTGCGCCGCGGGATAACGGACGCGGGCGACGGTCAGGCTTGCGCCCCTTTCGCTGGGCGGGCCGCGCATCAGCCAAGCGTAGTATCGGCCGTTCGGTCATCGCTTCCATACCGTCCGCGTTGAGCAGACCAAGCCTTCACCCGGTCCGTCACCAGCGTGCGGAACGAAATTCGGCCCTGCTCCAACGCTAGATGTCGCCGAACATCGAGAAAGAAATCTTCTGCCTCAGCAAAGCTCCGTGGACTTACCGCTGCGCGCAATCTCTTAGCCGTGTAGCCGGATTTTTCCGGTAGATCTTTCAATCGTAGAGCAAAGTACTCGGTCATTCGATCATCGCTCGGGCGCCCGAGTTCCAGCTGCATCTCGAATCTGCGCCACGTCGCGCGGTCCAGCAATTCCGGGTGATTCGTCGCGCCAACGAGAACGCAATAAGACGGCAGATCATCCAGCTGCAGCAGCAGAGTCGTCACGACGCGCTTAATTTCGCCGGTCTCATGCAAGTCCCCGCGTTCCTTGCCGATAGCGTCGAACTCGTCAAAGAACAACACACACGGTTCCGTACGGACAAAATCGAACAGCCTTCGCAGTCGCTGCGCGGTCTCTCCCAAGTAGCTCGTCACAACCGCCTCGTAACGTACGACGAAGAGCGGGAGCGCTAGCTCAAATGCGAGACTTTCCGCCAGCGAAGTCTTGCCGTTTCCAGGAGGCCCGACCAACAGCAGTCTGTGCCGTGGCTCGATGCCGTGCGCTCGAAGAACGTCTGCTCGATGTTGTTCCTCAATTAGTTCGAGGCACGCGTCACGAATCGCTCGATCCAGGAACAGCTCGACCAACGGCCGATTCGGTTCCCGACGCAGTATGCCTCCGGAGCCGTCCCGTACGCGCAGTCCGCCGCGGTGCCCCGGTCGCGCAGTTCCCTGTCGCGTCTGGAGCGCAAGCGCCCTGGAGATTCGATCCGCGACGCCCGTGTGCTTCTTCGCACGCTCGTCCGCCGCAATCGCCTCGGCTGTCTCGCGTACGGATGCGTGGTCGCCGATGATCCCTGCCTTTACGAGCTCAACAAGCAAATCGCTACGTGCCATGCCCTGACCATCCCCAAGTCCGCCTCGGATGATACCGACATTATCGGTCGTTGTCAACCGAAATGGTGAATCCGCCCCCGATTCACCCCATTATACAACGGTTTCGCCAGAAATTGCGCCGTAATCGAGGTTCGGATCGGGTCAGACGGCATGGTCTGAGCGGTCTGACTGCTGAAGCGCGGAAATTCGAAGACCGGGCTTTGTACCGAGGTCCGAGGATCGCGAAGACCATGGAATCCTGTTAAGGTTACCGTAGCCCTTGACCGCCATTTCGCTCCTCGACGCCGATCGCACGACGCTTGCCCCCACCTGGTGGGTCCATGAGATACCGCTCCTCAGCCATGCGCTAGGCGTGCGCTCACCGGCTCTGCCATCCAGTCGGGCAATATGGGGCAAGCGGCTGCGAGTTCTTCCCGATCCGCGTCGGAAGGCTTCGGACGGACAGCTTCCAGACCTTCCTCGACCTCCGCGGGACCAAGGAAATTCAGCGCCCGGATTAACTCTCCCGCCCTTCGCCAGGGCGCCAGCAGCTGCCAGCGCGGGGCGTGACGCAATTCGACTACGGTCGAGTAGAAGTGTAGCCGACGGCTCGGCCCAGACGTGAGGCAGACTGTACGCACCGGATTCTATGGGGTCAGGCGCAAACAGTTGGCCGCCGCCCCGCCGCTCGGCACGATCGTCTCGCCCCACAGTTCGGAGAGTGCGGCAAGCGCCATTCCCAAACTGGGCGCACACGGTCCGAACTCGGTCATGATCGGGCGCATGTAGACGCCCCGGGATATCCGCAGGAGCGCACCGGACTGGGCCAGGTGCGACAACGCCCGATTTACCGCCGACCGGCTGCCGAGGGATAGCATATCGGACGAAACCAGCGGCGACGCCTCGGGGTGAGACTCCGCATGCTCCATTATTCGAGGAGCAAGTCCGCGCATGTCCGCTACTCCACCTTACCGGCGAGTCCACATAGGAGCCCGCCCATTACAGTGCAACGGCAGCGGCGCGCCCACCCCTGCACCCGGATGGCCGTCCAGGACGACCGCTGCGAGCCGGCGCTTGCGCCGCTGACGCGCTCCCGCGCCCGTTCTGCTAGCGATCCACGGAGCGCTCGAAACTCTGCGAGGAGCCGGCAGCGCCTTGCCGGACCTGCCGCCAGTTCTCCGAAGCCCTGCCTCCGGCGGAACAAGCGGAGTTCGGCACCCCTTGTCCTACCTCGCAGGCGGAGCGCAATCTGATTCAGGAATCGCGACGGGCCGGTATCCGAAGAGAATCGGCCTGCCTTCACCTCCTACGGTCGTCGAACTTAGTCCTGTCGTCCCCCCCCTGGCCGAATTCCGTAACCAACCGGATCCATCGTGGAGACGACGACGTGAGCACGCAATGCGCGGAATCCGCTGTTCCGTCGCTCTTCGGTTTCGGGGTCGCGCCACGCGACTTGCGCCGCATCTCCCGCGTCATGCCGCAAGGAATTCCGCGACGCTTGACACGCGACCCAGGCGAACGCTGGCCCTGCTGACTTCACGTTCGGCGTCGCTCTCGCCGCTCATGAGGCGTCTCGGCCGAATGTGGACGCTTATCGGCTCGACCCCTTGGATCCCGACGGCCGAGCGGCCGGCCCCGCCCCCGATGCCAAGTACTTGGCCCCGAGAATTACGCACGGGGGCTACCGCCCTGCTACCGCGACCCTCTCCCGAAGACGCTGCCCAACCGAACAACCGTTCCCGGAACAGGGCGGACGCGTCGGCCGACGCGCTTCCGGGCCTGCCTTCCCCTACCGCCCAAGGCGAATGACGTATCGTCTTGAACGCACCGACGAAGGGTGGCTTGCCATGACCGACAACACCGTCACGAGCGAGGAATTCGTGCAGGACGCCGTTCGCGCTATGCGGTCCGCAGAATCCGGCCGCGTCTTCGTCATCGAGGGCGGACGGACGGCTCTTGTCCCGCTCTCAGTCAATACCACCGGTTGATCGGGCCGCGCCGCAATCCCTCGGAGACACTTTCCACGCCAGGTCTGCCCGACATCGAATTCGCACCGCAACGTGCGCGCATCGATTCCGTCGCTCCCGAGTGCTCCTGACGGTCCGACCTCCCCCCATCGCGATTGCCGGCCGGTGATCGGTCGGCGTCCATGTCGTCTTCCGGACACTCGCGCCTGCAGGTGAAACTGCCTGCGCACGCGCCCGAGCGCCATGACGGAATTGGCGTTTCGCGAAGCCGTGAACAGGCAGAGCGACACCGCGAAGAAACGCCGCCCGGGGAGACGGATCGCGGGGACTCCCGAACGCGTTTCGCGATCGCACGCCCCCGCACGATTCGGCCGTCGCGCTGCGACAGGAACGCCCGCATCGGCCGGACACGGTACCCTGACGGAGAGCTCGGACCGCGGCGCCCCCGATCGTTCGCCGCGACTCGCGCTTAGACGGTCGATTCGCGGGATCGAAGTCAGGAGATACGGCCGGCGGAACCTCTCCAGAATTCGGATCGCTCCGATCCGGTCACAGCGCAAGCGGTTGCGGGTTCGCGGGCCTCGATACTCCCGTGGGCTCGACCCCGCTCCCCCTGCCGGCCGAACGCCGTCCGGGGTCGGCCGCTCCGAGGCGGCAGTCGCACGAGAAGGCGGAAGCCGGACCCGGGCGCGCGGCGGTGCAGCCGTTCCGCTCGACGGGTCGGCAACGCACGCTATTCGGGCGCCTCGAGCGACGCCGCCCCGACCGTATCTCCGGAGGAGGCGCGAATCACGACAACGCGCGCGGAGCCCGATCCCGCGTTCGCGATGCGGAGGTAGATCAGGCCGCGCTCGACCTCGGAGTCCACGAGCGTCTCGCCCGGCAGAAGCGGGACCGAAGCCGCCCACGGAGCCGCGCCGGATTCCCCGT
This sequence comes from Rhodobacterales bacterium, assembly GCA_965221505.1. Lineage (GTDB taxonomy): Bacteria > Pseudomonadota > Alphaproteobacteria > Rhodobacterales > CAZPXZ01 > CAZPXZ01. The sequence goes on along the minus strand of CBDCSI010000001.1, from coordinate 1,186,707 downwards.
CCCCGCCCGCGTCCGTGGCGAGTTTGACGACGATCGCGACCAGGGCGACAATTATCGCCGCGATCAGCAGGCCGGTCAGTACCGTGACGAGCCGGCGAAGAAAGCGAAGATTGGGCGGATCCGGCTCGGAATCGTCGGACAGGTTGGCCATGACAAGTACCCCGGAATCCTTTCAGCTCGAAATCGGGCCTGAAGAAGCCGGGCTTCGCCTCGACCGGGCCCTCGCGCGGTCCCTCGAAGCCGCGTTCGCTGCGGGGGAAACGCCGCGGCTGAGCCGCAGCCGGCTGAAAGCCCTCCTCGAGACCGGCCGGATCGTAGCGCTCGACGGAAGCGGCGTCTCGCTGGATCCGACCCGCGCCGCACGTGCCGGCGAGCGATTCCGGGTCGACCCGGTCGCCACGGAACCCGCCCTTTCGCCCGAGCCGCTTCCCCTGGACATCGTCTACGAAGACCCGCATCTCCTGGTGATCAACAAGGCGCCGGGAATGCTGGTTCATCCCGCCCATGCACGGCACGCAGGAACGCTGGCGCATGCGCTGCTCGCCCATTGCGGAGCGTCCCTCTCGGGCGTCGGACATCCGTTGCGGCCGGGCATCGTGCATCGTCTCGACGTCGGGACCGGCGGCCTCCTGGTCGCCGCCCGGCGCGAGGCGGCACGACTCTCGCTCGCCGAACAATTCGCGGCGCACGACATCGAACGCGAGTATCTCGCCGTCGTCTGGGGATCGCCTTCCCGCGCCGACGCCGCGCTGGCGAACCGTCCCGGCGTGTCCTTCGGCCCCCGCGGCTGGATCCGGATCCAGGCACCGATCGGCCCCGATCCGCGGCGCCCCGCCCGACGCGCCGTCTCGTCCCGCGGCGGCAAGCGAGCGGTCACCTACGCCCGTGTCGAGACCCGGCCGGAGCCGGGAGCGCCGTCGGCCGCGACGCTCCTCCGCTGCCGGCTCGAGACAGGCCGCACCCACCAGATTCGCGTCCATTTGAGCTGGATCGGACACCCGCTCGTCGGAGATCGGGCCTACGGGCGGGCGCCGACGCTGTCCGCATCCGTGCACGACGAGGAACTCCGCGCTATCCTCGGCGCGTTCCCGCGTCCGGCGCTGCACGCCTCCCGCCTCGGTTTCCGCCATCCCGAGACGGGCGAGAGCATGCGATTCGAAGCGCCGCCGCACGAAGACTTCGCACAATTGGCCCGGGCGCTCGGCGCGTCTCTCCCGCTGGCCAGGGTCGGCGGGCCGACTTCGGCTATGATGTAGGCGGCGCCGGCAGGATCGGAACATCTTCATGACCTCCACCACGCTTCCGGCGTTGACTCACGACTCCGGCCTGACGCGTTACCTGAGCGAGATACGGCAGTTTCCCTTGCTCGCAGCAGACGAGGAAGCCCAGCTCGCCCGCGACTGGCGCCGCAACAAGAACACTGAGTCGGCCCACCGGCTGGTCACGTCCCACCTTCGGCTCGCGGCCAAGATGGCCCTCGGCTACCGCGGTTACGGACTTCCGATGGTCGACGTGATTTCGGAAGCGAATCTCGGCCTGATGCAGGCGGTCAATCGCTTCGACCCGGATCGCGGATACCGTCTTTCGACGTACGCCATGTGGTGGATTCGGGCGTCCATCCAGGAATACATCCTGCGCTCCTGGTCGCTGGTCAAGATCGGAACCACGTCTGCGCAGAAGAAGCTGTTCTTCAATCTGCGCCGCGCGAAGAGCGCGATCGCCGCGTTCGAGGAGGGGGACCTCCGCCCGGAGCACGTCAGGCAGATCGCCGAGAACCTGCACGTCTCCGAATCGGACGTGATCCACATGAACCGCCGACTCGCTGGCACCGGCGATCTCTCGCTCAACGCCCCCGTCAGCTCCGACGAGGAGGCGCAGGAGTGGCAGGACTGGATCGTCGACGACGCGACCGGTTCGGACCAGGTTGCGGCCATCGCCGAGCGCGACGAGTTCGAACAGCGCCACCGGATGCTGACGGAGGCGATGGAAACGCTGGACGAACGGGAGCGCGAGATCGTCCGGGAACGACGGCTGTCGGAAGATCCGCGGACCCTGGAGCAGATCGCGGGCGATTACGGGATCTCGCGGGAGCGGGTGCGGCAGATCGAACTCCGCGCCTTCGAGAAGATCCAGGCTTTCGTCCGAAAGCGGGCAGAGCAGCGCGGTCTCGTAGCGGAACTGCCGGCGTCCTGACCCGGCGAACCCTCGTCCCGACCGACAGGCCGCGCCCTGCGGCTCAGACCGAGATCGCCTCCGCCTCGTCGAGGGTCTCCTCGATCATGTCGAGGCCGATGCGCCAGAAGGACGGATCGCGAAGGTCGAGTCCGAACGGCCGCAGCAACTCGGGGTGCCGAAGGGAGCCGCCCGCCCGAAGTAGGTCGAGATAGCGGTCCGCGAATCCCCGAGCGTCCTTTCGGTAGATTCCGTAGAGGGCGTTGACGAGAGCGTCGCCGAACGCGTACGCGTACACGTAGAACGGCGAATGGACGAAGTGCGGAACGTAGCACCAGTAATTTTCGAACCCGTCGTCCAGCGACACCGCAGGCCCCAGGCTTTCGCCGATCGCCTGGAGCCAGATCTCGCCGATCTCCTCGGCCGACAACTCGCCCTTCCGCCGCGCGTCGTGCAGGCGCGACTCGAACACGTAGAACGAAATCTGCCGGAACACGGTATTGATCATGTCCTCGACCTTGCCGGCGAGGAGCGCGCGCCGGGCGGCCGGATCGTCCTCCTCGGCCAGGAGCGACCGGAACGTCAGCATTTCGCCGAACACGCTCGCCGTCTCGGCGAAGGTGAGCGGCGCGCTCGACATCAGGTCGCCCTGCTGCGCCGCCAGCGACTGGTGCACGCCGTGCCCGAGTTCGTGCGCCAACGTCATCACGTCCCGCGTGCGCCCCTGGTAATTCAGCAGAATGTACGGGTGAACGTCCGTCGGCCCCCCGGCCGAGAACGCGCCCGGCGCCTTTCCCGGCACGGACGGGGCGTCGATCCAACCGCACTCGAAGAACGGCTTCGCGCGTTCCGCCATCTCGGGCGAGAATTCCCGAAACGCCCCCTCGACGATCCGGCGCGCCTCGGACCAGGGGTAGACCCGATTCCCCTGCCCCGGCAAGGGCGCGTTTCGGTCCCAGGAAGCGAGCCTGTCCAGCCCCATCCAGCGCGACTTCAGCGCGTAGTAGCGATGCGGGATCCGCGGATACGCGTCGACGACCGCGTCGCGAAGCGCGTCGACGATTTCGGGCTCGATATCGTTGGCCAGATGCCGGTCCGACTGCGGGGCGGGCAGCTTCCTCCACCGGTCGTCGATCTCCTTCGACTGGAGGAGCGTATTGGTGATCCGGGCGAACAGGCGGCGGTTCTCTTCCATCCCGCGGGCGACCGCCGAAAACGCCCGTCGCCGCAGGTCCCGGTCCGCAGCCTGAAACAGATCCAGCGCCTGCTCCAGGGAAAGCGCCTCGCCGTCGACGTCGAAGCGGAGATCCGAGACCGTCTCCACGAACAGGCGGTTCCACGCGCCGTGCACCGGCGCAAAATCGTGCGCATAGGTCTCGACTTCGTCGGAGAGCTGGTGGGGCCGATAGGCGCGCACCCGGCCGAGCCAGACCCGGTATCGGGCGAGGCCCGGACTCTCCCGGTAGCGGGCTTCCAGGTCGTCGGCGTCGATCCGGTTCAGCTCGATCGTAAAAAACACCAGCGGCCGCGTCGCGTCCGTCAGGCCGGACTGGATGTCTGCCAGGAACTTGCCCCGCGCCGGGTCCCGCGTGTCCTGCTGGAACCGCAGCATCGCAAAGAGCGTGAGCCGCCCGCCTTGCCGCCTGATCGCCTCGAAACGCCGAACGGCGCCGAGGAGGGCCTCGCCGGTCAGTTCCGAGAGCTTGCCCCGATACTCGGAAGCGAACGCCTCGCATTCGCTTCCGAGCCGCTCGAGATCGCCGGCGACGCGTTCGCTCTCCGGCGAATCGTATAGATCGCCGAGTTGCCAGACCGGGAGGTCGCCGAGAGACGCCGCTCCGGAATCTCCCTCCCGGTCAGACACGATGCCCCGCCTCGATCACTCGACCGAGACGATCACTCTCCGGTTGAGAGGATTGCGCTCGCCGTCGTCGGTCGGCACCAGGGGTTCGCTCTCGCCGCGCGCCTCGACGGTGATCTTTTCGGCCGAGACGCCCCCCTCGACCAGCCGGGCGGCGACCGCTTCCGCTCTCGCAAGCGACAGCTTCATGTTGTAGTCGTCGCTGCCGGCCCGATCCGCATGCCCGACCACGATCACGACGCCGTCAGACATTCGCCCTTCCTCGGCCGCGACCACGACCACCTTGGCGGCTTCCTCGCTCAGCTCGGACTGGTCGAAGTCGAACATCACGAAGAACTGCCGCGGCTCCGGATCGTAGGGCGGCAAGTCTTTCACCAGCGGTTCGGTGCAGTCCAGGATGGCCTGCTGTAACTGTACGAACACCACCTCCGGGTCGGTGTACTGCAGGGTCCGCTCCCGCTCCTCCTCGATCCAGTTGTCGTAGAGCAGTTGTGCCCGGGCGCATTCCTGCGGACGTCCGTCGCGATGGTCCGCGACGGCCGCGACCACCGTCTCGTACACCGCTCGCGCGTCATGGGCGTCGGCCGTGGATCCGTCCGCCCGAATCGCGCGGACCGTATCCGGATCGATCGCCGTCACGTCTTCGCCCGACTGGACGCGGTGCAACCGGGACACGTATGCGGACGCGTCCCACGCGTGGTTGTCGTTCTCGTGCGCGTCGCGCGCCAGTTCCCGGTAGCCCTCGGCCAGAGCGACGGCAAACGGACCCGGATCGCCCTCGAACGAAATCTCGTCGTCCAGAAGGTTCGGATTCGAGAGCGTGAGGCTGCTGTCGGGCAGAACGCCGCAGGCGCTCAGGACAAACGCCGTTCCTGCACTCGCCGCAATTGCGCGAAGCATTCCCGTGACCCTAGTAGCATTCATTGTGAGGCTTCCTTTTCTCTCGCGGCTTCGAACGCCGCATGCTGCTCCGGCGTGGCTTCCGCCTGGTGCAAACGTTTCCATCGGTCGTACGGCATGCCGTAGACCAACTCCCTCGCGCGTCCGCGATCCACGTCGAGACCGCGCTCGCGCGCCTCCTCCTCGTACCAGCGGCTCAGACAATTGCGACAAAAGCCGGCCAAATTCATGACGTCGATGTTCTGCACGTCCGTCCGTGCACGAAAATGCCCGACCAGCCGACGGAAGACGGCCGCCTCGACCTCCGGCTGCGCACCGAGCGACAGCGCCTCCGGCGCCGCGGCGAGCCGGGTGTCCCGAGGGTTGCCCTCCGTTTCGTTGAGCGTCGATTCTTCCATCATGCCTGACCCGCGATCCGCATCGGCTCCCGGCGCTGCCCGGAAGGCCCGGCCGCCAAGCGCGGCCGACCCGTCCGCGCAAACGGCGGCTCGCCGCGAATCCGTGCGCGTGCAGGATACAGCCAAAGCCCCGGCTCGGCAAATCCGGCGCCCTCGATTCCGGCCCCGTCGCCCGGCGCGCGCCAGTGCGGCGCCGGCGCGGCCCCCGTCGACACCGAACCGTCCGTCACCGAACCGTCAGCCCCCGTCGGGGTCCCGGTCTTGCGTCCCGGATCCGCGATAGAGCGCGCCCTCGCGGTACCGGGCCTCCCCGAAGCGGACCAGCACGCCGATCGCGGCGGCCGCCGGCACCGCGACCAAGAGCCCCGAAAAGCCGAGCAGATTGCCGCCCGCAAGCAGCGCGAACAGGAGCCAGACGGGATGGAGGCCGACGCTTCGCCCCACCAGCCGCGGCGTAAGCACGTAGGATTCCAGCAATTGGCCGGCGACGAACACCGTCGCGACCAGGAGGATCGGCACCGGCTCGGGCCAGAATTGGAACAGCGCCACGCCGACGGAGAGGACGAACCCGACGCCCGTGCCCAGATACGGAACGAAGCTCACGAGACCGGACACTACGCCGATCGCCACCGCGTGATCCAGGCCCGCCGCCAGAAGGGCGAGCGAATAGAACGCCGACAACGACAGGCAGACCAGCACCTGGCCGCGGGCGAACGCCGCCAGGACCGAATCGACGTCCCGCGCCAGGCCGCGTACGGTGTCCAGCTGGTCGCGCGGCACAAGCCGGTCGACATGCGCGACGATCCGGTCCCAGTCGACCAGCATGTAGAATCCGACTACCGGCGTGATGACGGCGAAGGCCAGGAAGTCGACGGCGGCGACGCCCCCCGCCAGCGCGCCCTGAAGCGCCCGAGCGCCCGCCTCGAGACCCGGCCCCCGAACCGATTCGAGCAGATCCGTCAGCACGGCCTCGCCCAGCACCCCTGCCGCCCCGGTCTCCGCAAGCTCCGCGAGGCGGCCGCGCAGGCGCTCGATCAGGCCGGGCACGCTCTCCGCCAGGCCGGAGGCCTGCTCGATCAGGATCGGAAGCAGGAGAAGCAGGGCGAGGGCGGCGGCGACCAGCGCCGTCAGCATGGCCAGCGCGGCGCCGACGCCGCGCCGAATACGCCGGGCCTCCAGCCAGTCCACCGCCGGGTCCAGAAAGTAGGCGATCGCCGCCCCGAACAGGAACGGCGCGAGGGAATCGCGCAGCATCCACAGGAGCAGCCCGGCGACGACCGCGCCCGCCGCCCACCAACGTATCCGCCTGCTCACCGTCACAACGCGAACTGCTCCTGGATCACCCGCTCGTCCAGGTCGTGGCCGGGGTCGAACAGCAACTCGACGCTCTCGGCCGAATCGCTCCAGACCTCGCAGGCGACCGCGTCCGGGATTTCGAGAAAGTCCGCCGACACGCTGACCGGCCGCTTGCCGTCGTCCAGCACCTCGACGCGCACGCGCGCGGACTGGCGCAGGATCGCGCCCCGCCAACGCCGCGGGCGAAAGGGACAGATCGGCGTCACCGCCACCAGCTCCGCGCCGATCGGAAGGATCGGACCGTGCGCCGAGAGGTTGTAGGCGGTGGACCCCGCCGGGGTGGCGACGATGACCCCGTCGCACGCCAGTTCGGGCAACCGCTCCCGGCCGTTGATCAGGAGCCGGAGGCTGGCGGTCTGGCGGGACGCCCGGTAGAGCGCGATCTCGTTGAACGCGAGCGCCTCCGCGGTCTCGCCCGAAGCGGTCGCGATGCGGGCGCGCAGGGGCTGCAGGCGGGTTCGTTCGGCGACCCGCAGCCGCTCCTCCAGTCCCGCGCCGGAATACGGATTCATCAGGAAACCGACCGAGCCGAGATTCATCCCGAAGGCCGCCACCCCGAGCGCACGGGCTGCGTGCAGCGTCTGCAGCATGAGGCCGTCGCCGCCGAGCGCCACGAGAACCTCCGCGTCCTCCGGCTCGCAAAGCCCGTGCACACGCACGAGTTCCGCTCGCGCCGCCTCCGCCCGATCGTGTTCCGAGGCGAGAAATGCGATCCGAACGGAGCCCGTCATCTGCCCTCCCCGCGGTCGAATTCCGCGCCCTCGCGCCGCCGCAAGCCGATAGCGCCCTCGACGATTGCAAGATATAGTGGGTTTCGGCAACGCGTTCTACACTGGTTCCGTTCCGCGCCCCCGATTCCCGCAGAAGAGAGACCATGCAGCCTCCGTCCTCCTGCGCCTTCTGGCACCGCTCCGTCGCGGAGACCGACCCGGAGATCGCGGGCGCAATCCGGGCCGAGGTCGGACGGCAGCGAGACGAGATCGAGTTGATCGCGTCGGAGAACGTCGTCTCGCGCGCCGTGCTGGACGCGCTCGGCAGCCCGCTGACCAACAAATACGCCGAGGGGTATCCCGGCCGCCGGTATTACGGCGGGTGCGTTCACGTCGACGCGGCGGAAGACCTCGCGATCGAGCGGGCGAAGCGGCTGTTCGGCTGCGCTTTCGCAAACGTTCAGCCGCATTCCGGGGCCCAGGCCAACCAGGCGGCCTTCCTCGCGCTCGTGCGTCCCGGCGACCGCATACTCGGCATGGACCTGTCGGCCGGAGGTCACTTGACGCACGGAGCGCGGCCGAATCTCTCCGGAAAGTGGTTCGACGCGCACAGCTACGGAGTCTCGCGCAAGGACGGGCGACTCGACTACGACGAAATTGCCGCCGTCGCCGAAGCCTGCCGACCGGCGCTCGTCATCGCCGGCGGCTCGGCAGTGCCCCGCGTCATCGACTTCGCCCGGTTTCGGGCCATCGCGGATTCGGTCGGCGCCTGGCTGATGGTCGACATGGCGCATATCGCGGGTCTGGTCGCGGCCGGCGTGCATCCGAGTCCGTTCCCGCACGCCCACGTGGTCACCTCGACGACGCACAAGACGCTTCGGGGACCGCGCGGCGGGCTGATCCTCGCCGACGACGGGGACATCGGCCGCCGGATCGATTCGGGCGTGTTTCCCGGCCTGCAGGGCGGCCCCCTCATGCACGTCGTCGCGGCCAAGGCGGTCGCCTTCGGCGAAGCGCTGCAACCGGGTTTCCGGAACTACGCCGAACGCGTCGTCGCCAACGCACGGGCGCTCGCCGACACGCTGATCGCCGGCGGGCTGGACGTCGTCTCCGGCGGGACCGACACGCATCTGTTACTCGCAGATTTGCGGACGAAGGGCCTGACCGGACGCGACGCGGAGACCGCGCTCGGCCGCGCGCATCTGACCTGCAACAAGAACGCCGTGCCCTTCGACACCGCCCCGCCCGCCGTCACCTCCGGCATCCGGCTGGGCACGCCGGCCGGCACGACGCGGGGATTCGGCGAAGCGGAGTTCCGCCAGATCGGAGAGTCGATCCTCCGGGTGCTCGCGGGGCTCGCGTCAAGGGGCCCGGACGGGGATCCGGAGGCGGAGGCCGAAGCGCGCGAGCGGGCGGTCGCCCTGTGCCGCGCGTTTCCCGTCTATCCCCCTCAACTCGAAAAATAACCAGGAACCAGCACCATGAGATGTCCGTTCTGCCATGGAGAAGACAGCCAGGTCAAGGACTCCCGCCCGGCAGAGGAGGGCAGCGTCGTCCGGCGCCGCCGCCAATGCTCCAATTGCGGCGCCCGCTTCACCACCTTCGAACGCGTTCATCTGCGAAGCATGACGGTGATCAAGCGCAACGGCATGAACGAACCCTTCGACCGCGACAAGCTCGCGCGATCGATCGACATCGCGCTGCGAAAGCGCAATATGGCGCCGGAGAGAATTCAGCAGCTCACCTCCGGCATCGTCCGGCGCCTGGAGTCGATGGGAGAGGCGACGATCAGCACCGAGGACATCGGCCATATCGTCATGTCGAGCCTCGCGCGCTTCGATACGGTCGCCTATGTCCGGTTCGCCTCCGTCTACAAGAATTTCCAGAACGTGGACGACTTCGAGGCCCTGTTGACCGAGTTGCATCCGCCCGCAGACCCGGATTGAACGCGGAACCGGCAACGCGCGGCGCCGACCGCCGCTGGATGGCGCGTTGCCTGTCGCTCGCGCGGCGTTCGCTCGGGCGTTCCTGGCCGAATCCCCCCGTAGGCTGCGTTCTCGTTCGCGAAGGCAAACGAATCGCCTCGGGACGTACCGCGCCCGGCGGCCGCCCGCACGCGGAGGCCGAAGCGCTCGCCGCGGCCGGCGCGCAAGCCCGCGGCAGCACCGCCTACGTGTCGCTCGAGCCCTGCTCCCATTTCGGCCGGACTCCGCCCTGCGCGGACGCGCTGGCCGAGGCGGGAGTCGCCCGTTGCGTAATCGCCGCGACCGATCCCGACCCGCGGGTCTCCGGGCGCGGCGCGGCGCGGCTCAGGGAGCGGGGAGTGAAGGTCGAATCGGGCCTGCTCGCGAATGCGGCTCGCGAACTGCTGTCCGGCCACGCCGCGAGGGTCGAACGCCGGCGTCCGTGGCTGACGCTGAAGGTTGCGGCGACCCTCGACGGTTCGGTAGGAGCGGCCGGGCGCCGGCCCCGCCCCATTACCGGCGAGCGCGCACGCGCCTGCGTTGAAGCGCTACGCGTCGAGCACGACGCGGTCGTCACCGGCATCGGCACGGCGCTGGCCGACGACCCCCGCCTGCTTCCGAGGAACCGCGGCTTCGCCCGCCTCGCGCCCGTACGCGTCGTCCTCGACCCGCGGCTGCGGCTTCCCGTCGACTCGGAACTGGTCCGTTCCGTCGGCGAAGCCCCGCTGTGGCTGCTGCACGGCCCGGCCGCTCCGCCGGAGCGCCGCGAGGCTCTCGCCGGGGCCGGCGTCCGCCTGCTCGAGGCGCCGGGGGTCTCGGGGCGTCCCGAAATTCCCGCGGCGCTGGAGGTTCTTCACGAGTGCGGCATCTCGCGCGCGTTCGCCGAGACCGGCCCGAAGCTCTCCGCCGCCCTCCTTCGGGAAGGCTGCGTCGACCGGCTCGTCTGGCTGTCGGCCGGGACGCTGCACGGACCCGGAGGGCTCTCCGCCGCCGAAGACGCGTTCCCTGCCCGCTTGCGACTCGCGGAGATCCTGCGGCTCGGAGACGACGTGGCCAGCGTCTGGGTTCCGGGCGGCTGACCCGGCGCGCCGAGTCCGCCCCGGACCGGACGTCGGCCCGATGCGGGACTAACCCTCTTCGCTCTTCGCCGACCCCGCACCCAGGAGCCAGCCGAGGAATACCGCCCCGGCCGCGCCGCCGACGAGCTGCGCGATCACGAAACCGGGAACGCTTCCCGGCGCGATTCCGGTCACCGTATCGGTCAGGAGGCGCGCGATCGTAACCGCCGGATTGGCGAAACAGGTCGAGGACGTGGACCAGATCGCGAGCGCGACATACGCGCCCACGGCGCCTGCCACGACGTCCGCGCCGCGCTTGACGGTCGCAAGGATGACTCCGACGAGGCCTGCCGTCGCCAGCGCCTCTTCGAGGAGCAGCGGAAACCCGCTTCGCACGGTCGCCGAGACCTGCAGCACCGGCTCGGCGAAGGTCACGTGCGTCAGCAACACGCCGATCCCCCCGCCGACGACCTGCGCGGCCATATACAGTCCGCCTTCCTTCCAGCCGATTTCGCGGCGCATCAGGAACGCCAGCGTCACAGCGGGGTTGAAGTGCGCGCCGGACACCGGACCCAGCGCGCGGATCATGACGAACAGGATGCCGCCGGTGGCGAGCGCGTGCGGGGCGAGGATCAGCGCCCCGGCCCCCTCCGCGAGGCGCGATCCCATGATTCCGGAGCCGACGATGACGGCCAGCAGGAATCCCGTGCCTACGAACTCCGCCGCGAGGCGACGCGTGCAATCGTGCTGCATGTCTCTATTCTCCCGTTTCGTTACGGCGGCAGCGTCCGGGGTTGCCGGACGCTGCGACTCGACCGGGGCAATTGTCTATGCTTGCGCCGACAACGCAACACCCTCTCGACTTCGTCAGAGATTCGCTCTGGAGACGGTCATGTTTACCGGAATCATCGCGTACGCCGGCACCGTCGCCGACCGGCGCCCCGTCAACGGGTCCGCTTTCCGGGTCCGCATCGCCTGCGACCGGGAGGCGAGTCCCGCTCGGGTCGGGGATTCGATCGCCGTAGACGGCATTTGCCTGACCGCGGTCGAGCTCGGCCGCGCCGGCGACGACGCCTGGTTCGAGGCGGACCTGTCGCCGGAGACGCTGGCGCGCACCACCGCGGGAAGCTGGAAAGCGGGAACCCGGACCAACCTCGAGCGTCCGCTCCGTCTCGGCGACGAGCTCGGCGGCCATCTGGTCAGCGGCCATGTGGACGCGACCGCCCGGCTCGTCTCGCGCACGCCGGCCGGCGGGTGCGAGCGGTTCCGCTTCGCGGCGCCCGAAGCCCTGGCGCCGCTGATCGCCGAAAAGGGCTCCGTCGCCGTCGACGGCGTGTCGCTGACGGTGGCCGGGGTCGAGGGCGCGGAGTTCGAAATCAGCGTCATTCCCCACACCCTCGCCGTCACCACGCTGAACCGGCTTCGGCCCGGCGACGAGGTCAATCTGGAAGCGGACCCTCTCGCCCGTCACATCGCCCGAATGCAGGAATTCCGACATGCCTGAACCAATCCCCCCGAATACGGGGCCGGTGTCGCCCATCGAGACCATCATCGAAGATGCCCGCAACGGGCGAATCTTCATCCTGGTCGACCATGAGGAGCGCGAGAACGAGGGCGACCTCATCGTGCCCGCGCAAATGGCCACGCCCGAGGCGATCAACTTCATGGCCACGCACGGGCGCGGAATCGTCTGCCTTTCGCTGACGCCGGAACGCATCGAGGGGCTCGGCCTGGTCGCGCTCTCGCCCAAGCACCGCACCCGGATGGACACGGCGTTCACCCTGTCGATCGAGGCGCGGGAGGGAATCACCACCGGGACCTCGGTGCAGGATCGCGCCCGCACCATCGCCACTGCGATCGATCCGGCCACCGGCCCGGACGACATCGTGACGCCCGGCCACGTCTTCCCGCTCCGCTCCCGCCCGGGCGGCGTTCTGGCCCGCGCCGGCCACACCGAGGCGGCGGTCGACATCGCGCGACTCGCGGGCCTCAATCCCTCGGCCGTGATCTGCGAAATCCTGCGGGAGGACGGCAGCATGGCGCGGCTGCCGGACCTGATCCCGTTCGCCGAACGGCACGGCCTGCGAATCGGTACGATCGCGGACCTGATCGCCTACCGGCTCCGGCACGACCGGATCGTGGAGCTGATTGCCACGCACGGCTGGACCTCGCCCTCGGGGCGCGAGTGGCAACTCAAGGTGTACCGCGACCGAATCGAGGATTCCGAACACGTCGCGCTGGTGCTCGGCGAGGTGCGGCCCACGGAACTGGTGCGCGTGCACGCCATCAGCGTGCTCGACGACCTGCTCGGCATGCGGTCCGGTCTCGCGGGACGGATTCCCGCCGCCGTCCGCCGCATCGAGTCCGAGGGTCACGGGGTGATCGCGCTGGTGCGGGACGGAAATCCGCACGAAATCACCGACCGCCTGTCGGAGGCGGAAGAGGAAGTCAGCGAATCGAGAACGCTTCGCCAATACGGAACCGGGGCAGCCATCCTGCGCGAGCTCGGAGTTCGCGCCATGATCTTGCTGACCCACTCCCCGCCGCCGAAGATCGCCGGGATCGAGGGATACGGTCTGCGAATCGCCGAGGTGCAGCGGTTGCAGGAGACCCCGGGCCATGGGTAGCGACGCGTCGGATTCCCGCCCGCGAATCCTGCTGGTCGCCGCGCCCTACTACCCGGAAATCCTGGCGAATCTCCTGGCCGGGGCGGAAGCCGTCCTGGCCGAGCGGTCGGCGGAGTTGCGCCGGATCGACGTGCCCGGAGCGCTGGAAATCCCGACCGCGATCCGGATCGCCGCGACGGCGCCTTCGGCCTGGCGGGCCGACGGATTCGTCGCGCTGGGCTGCGTGATTCGGGGCGAGACGTCCCACTACGACATCGTCGCCGGCGAGAGCGCGCGCGGCCTGACGGAACTCGGAATTCGCGACGGACTGGCGATCGGGAACGGCGTGCTGACCGTCGAGAACGCGCGGCAGGCGCTGGTGCGCGCGGATCCGGCCGGCAAGAACGCGGGCGGTCACGCAGCACGCGCCTGCCTGTCGCTGATCGACGTCCGGCGAAACCTGCAGGACTGACCGGGCGCATGGCGAGGGACGGGGAGAGCGACTCCGGCGTAGACGGCGCTCCGCCCGAATCCGGGCCGAACCCGGCTTCGCGGGCGCGCCGGGGCCGCCCGGCGCCCGGCTCCGCGCGCCACCGGCGATGCGCGGCCCGCTTCGCCGCCGTGCAGGCCCTCTACCAGGCCGAAATGACGGGAGTCGGACTGGCGAGCCTGATCGCGGAATATCGCGAGCACCGGCTGCGCCCCGACGCGACGGCGACGGCCAGCGAATCGCTCGGCCCTGCCGACGAGACCACCTTCGCAAACGCGGTGCGCGCCGCGGGCCGGCACCGCCGAAGGGTCGACGCGGCCATCCGGCAGCGTCTGAAGGAGGGTTGGACGTCGGAGCGACTCGATCCCGTGCTCCGCGCGTCGCTTCGCGCGGCCGGCGGCGAGCTCGCGGCGGACACGGCGAGCCGGAAGGAAATCCTGCGCGACTATACGGACCTCGCGCGGGCGTTCGGCGGCAGCGAGCGGGAGATCGGCTTCGCCAACGCCATGCTGGAAGGCATCGCGTGCGCGTTGGCGGAAGGCGGGGCGGAGCGGCCCGGGTGAGCGCCGCGCCCTCCGGTCGAGTCGAGCGCCGGAACGTCCTCCTCCTCTCCCTGGCGCACGGGGTACTCGGCGCCCAGATCGCCATGCACATCATCGTGGGCGGCCTGTCAGGCCTGATTCTGGCGCCGTCTCCGCAGACCGCGACCCTGCCGATCTCGATGATGATCCTCGCCAGCGCAAGCTCGACCGGACTGATATCGCTGTTCATGGGCCGGTTCGGGCGGCGCGCGGGCTTCGCGCTCGGAGCCGGCTCCGGCGCCGCAGCCGGGCTGCTCTGCGCCTGGGCGCTCTTTGCGGGTTCCTTTCCGCTGTTCCTGCTCGGCTCCTTCCTGATCGGGCTGTATCAGGCGAGCCAGGGATATTTTCGATTTGCCGCAGCCGACGCCGCGACTCCCGCTTTCCGGCCGAAGGCGATCTCCTGGGTCCTCGCCGGCGGCCTCGCCGCCGCGCTGATCGGACCCGAGCTCGTCAGGCAGACCCACGACCTCCTCGGCGCCACGCCCTATGCCGGCACCTACCTCGCCCTCGCCGCGGTCAACGCGCTGGGTTCGCTGATCTTTTTCGGCCTCGACCTGCCGCCGCCTCCGCCCCGACGCCGCGGCGCGGGACGACCGCTCGGGCAGATTCTCCGGCGCCCGACGGTCGCGGCGGCGATGCTGTGCGGCATGGTGTCCTACGCGGCGATGAATCTGGTCATGACCGCCACGCCGCTGGCCATGGTCGCCATCGGCTGCACGACGGAAACCGCGGCGGACGTCGTCCGCTGGCACGCAGTGGCGATGTTCGGCCCGAGCTTCTTCACCGGCCACCTGGTCGCCCGCTTCGGCCATGTCCGCGTCATCGCCTGCGGCCTCGCGCTGTTCGCGGCCGCCGGCGCGGCGGCGCTCGCAGGGAACGCCGTGCCGAACTACTACGTATCGCTGATCCTGCTCGGATTGGCGTGGAACTTTTCGTTCATCGGCTCGACCAGCCTGCTCGCCGCGAACCACGCCGAGGAAGACCGGGCCCGCGTGCAGGGCCTGAACGACACGCTGGTGTTCGGTCTGGTCGTCGTCGCGAGCTTCGCGTCCGGGGCGCTTCTCGACGCCGGAGGCTGGGACGCCGTCCTGTTTGCGCTCTTCCCCGCGGTCGCGGTCGCCGCCCTGGCGCTGGCGCCGCTGGTCTACGCCGCGCCGGCGGGCGCCTGGAAGCGGATCTGACCCGGCTGCGGGGGCCCGCCCTACTGGCTCTCGAAGCGCCCGACGTTTCCGAGCAGCTGTTGAATCAGGCTCAGCGACCGGCCCCGGGTCGGAGTCTCGCGGCCGCTGAGCGCCACTTCCATGCGGTCCTCGGGTCCGAGCTCCTCGACCGAAACGACCCTTCCTCCGGCGTCGAACCGGATCACCACCGCGCGATGTTCGAGCGATTCTTCCGGCCGCGCGCCGCGCACCATCACCCGTTCGCTGACGTAGATCCACGGCGCGCCCTGTTCGAGGCCCTCCGCCGTCGGCGTTCCGAGCCGCTGCAGGACCGTCTCCCGCGTATCGACGCCGACCTCGATATCGCCGGGCAGGACGCCGCGCCAGACCTGACCGTGGGTGTTGACGGTCGGATCGCAGGCGGCGGTCAGAAGCAGCGCGAGCGCGGCCGCGGCGAATCGGACGCAGCGAATCGAAGTCCGGTCGGCGCCGACCGCGCCGCCGTTTCCGGTCCCTCCCGAGCGCGACCGCCCGGCGACCGCTGTCGATCTGTCCATTCCCTTCTCCCCCTGCGCGACCCGCCGGGCGTCCCGGCCTCGGAATGATAGCCGAAGACGACTTCCGAAGCGCCGCGCGCGCGACCGCTGTCCGGCGTCTTGCCCATCCCTGCGCGCTCGGTATGATAGCGGCTGCAGCGAACTGATCGCTGCGGTTCCCCATGCAACAGAACGGACGGGTTTCCGATGGCCGTACCTGCAAAGAAAGTATCGCGCTCGCGGCGGGGAATGCGCCGTTCGCATCAGAGGGTGGGCTGGGCTCGCGCCTCTGCCTGCCCGGAGTGCTCGGAAACGCGACGCCTGTCGCACCATGTCTGCCCGTATTGCGGCCATTACAGGGGTCGGGAAGTCCTCCTGGTCGAAGTCGAGGAAGACGAAGACCACAACGGCTGAGCGCGCGATTCGGAGCGGCCGGGCCGACGAACCCTGCGGAGTCGTTCGGGTCGCGTCATGCCCGCGGTCGAGCGCTGCGCGGAAGCGAACTCCAGACCGGCGTCCCGATCGGAATTCGACATGAGACGACGCTTCGGCAACGACGCCGGCCGACGGCCGACCCTTCGGCACGGGCGAACGGGGAACGTCGGGACGACGGGGAGCGCCGCGTCGCGCCGGGCCGCCCGGTGAGCGTCGAGACCGTGAGCGTCGAGACCGTGAGCGCCGAGACCGTGAGCGCCCATGCCGCGATCGCCGTCGACGCCATGGGCGGCGACGACGGACCGGCCCCGGTGATTCGGGGCATCGAGCGCGTCTGCCGCACGAATTCCTCCGTCCGCTTCGTCCTCGCCGGCGACGAGGCGGTACTCGGGCGGACCATCTCCCGCCGGAGTCCCATCCAAGGGCGCCACGCGATTCGGCACGCCCCCGATACGGTCGCCATGGACGCGAAGGCCGCCCGCGCCCTCCGGGACCGCGAGGGCACCAGCATGTGGGCCGCGATCGCCGCGGTGGTCGCAGGCGAAGCGCGGGTCGCCGTCTCCTGCGGAAACACCGGCGCGCTCTCGTTGATGGCCGCCACGGCGCTGAAGACGGTCGACGGCGCGCCGAGACCCGCCATCGCCGCCCTCTGGCCCACCACCACGCGCAACAAGTCGACGGTCATGCTGGACATGGGGGCGCATTACATGGCGACCGGGCCGGACCTTCTCGCCTACGCGGTCATGGGAAGCGAATACGCCCGGGCGGCGCTGAAAGTCGAACGCCCGCGAATCGCCCTGCTCAATATCGGCTCCGAGAAGATGAAAGGCCGGCCGGAAGTCCGGGAAGCGGACGGCCTGCTCTCCGATCTGGCGGCGGCCGACGGCGCCCGATTCGAATATGTGGGCTTCGCCGAGGGGAACGAGATCACCCAGGACGTCGCAGACGTCATCGTGACGGACGGTTTCTCGGGCAACGTGGCGCTGAAGACCGCCGAGGGCGTCGCCGACTTCATTCGCACGGCGATCACCACGGCCGTCAAGGCGAATCCGCTGGCCCGGCTGGCGGTCCTGCCCGCTTACGCGTCCTTCCGCGG
This sequence comes from Rhodobacterales bacterium, assembly GCA_965221505.1. GTDB lineage: Bacteria > Pseudomonadota > Alphaproteobacteria > Rhodobacterales > CAZPXZ01 > CAZPXZ01. The sequence goes on along the minus strand of CBDCSI010000001.1, from coordinate 1,169,384 downwards.
ATTCCGCAAGCAGATCGATCCGCGCCGGCTGAACGGCGGCGTCCTGCTCGGCCTGAACGGGATCGTCGTCAAGAGCCACGGGCGCGCGGACGCGCGGGGCATCGAGGCCGCCGTCGACCTTGCGATCCGCGTGAGCGAACGGAATTTGCCGGCGCTGATCGCGCGGGAACTCGCCGCCTGCCGCGAGCAGATCGCACCGCCCTCGAAGCGGGAGGCGGACCGGGGATGACGGGCGGCAACCGGGAACTTCGATCCGTCGCGGTCGGCTGCGGGCACTACCTGCCTTCGCAAGTGGTCACGAACGACGATCTCTCGCGCATTCTCGACACCAGCGACGAGTGGATCCGCAGCCGTTCCGGCATCCGCAGCCGTCGGCGTGCGAAGGACGGGGAGACGACGGCGGACCTCGCCGTGGCGGCGAGCCGAATGGCGCTCGAGAACGCCGGTCTGGAAGCGCGCGATCTGGACCTGGTGGTCCTGGCGACCACGACGCCGGACCGGACGTTTCCGGCGACCGCCACGCGCGTCCAGCACGAACTCGGAATGACCGGCGGCTTCGCGTTCGATCTGCAGGCCGTCTGTTGCGGGTTTCTCTACGCCCTTGCCGCCGCCGACGGGCACATCCGCTGCGGGCGGAGCAAACGTGCGCTGGTCGTCGGATCCGAGACGTTTTCGCGCCTGCTCGACTGGTCGGACCGGACGACGGCGGTACTGTTCGGGGACGGCGCCGGCGCGCTGGTGCTCGAAGCCGAGGAGGTAGAGCCGTCTGCGCCGCAGGGGCTGTTGTCGGTCCGGCTCCGTTCCGACGGCGCGTTGGGCGACCTGCTCTACGTCGACGGCGGCGTCGCGACCGGGAACGTCGGGCACGTCCGGATGAACGGACGGGAAGTGTTCCGGCATGCGGTCCGCAACCTGGCCGCCATCTCGGAGCAGGTTCTGGAAGAGGCGGGAATCGGCGTCGACGACGTGGACTGGCTCGTTCCGCATCAGGCGAACATCCGAATCATCGAGAGCGCCGCCCGGTCCATCGGCATGCCGCGAGAGAAGATCGTGACCACCATAGAGGAGCACGGCAACACGTCCGCGGCGTCCGTGCCGCTGGCGCTTTCGACGGCGGTGCAGGACAGTCGCATCCGTCGCGGCGATCTCATCCTCGCGGAAGCCATGGGCGGCGGGTTGACCTGGGGCGCGGCGCTCCTGCGCTGGTAACGGCGCCGCGTTCGGCCGAACGGGTATGACCGGACCGAAGTCCCGCGCAAGCCGAAGGCCGGAGGCGCCCATGCGTATCGTCCTCGCACAGCCTCGCGGGTATTGCGCGGGCGTGGTGCGCGCCATCCGGACCGTCGAACGGGCGCTCGAGCGGTTCGGGCCGCCGGTCTACGTCCGGCACGAGATCGTGCACAACCAGCGCGTCCTGCGGGATCTGCGCCGCCAGGGCGCGGTGTTCGTCGACGAGCTCGACCAGGTTCCCGACGGCGCCGTCACCGTGTTCAGCGCCCACGGGGTGTCGCGGCACGTGGCCGAAGAGGCGGATCGTCGCCGGCTTCCGGTCGTCGACGCGACCTGCCCGCTGGTGGAGAAAGTCCACCGCGAAGGCATCCGCTACGCCCGGGAAGGTCGCGAGGTCGTCGTGATCGGCCATGCCGGACACCCGGAGATCGTCGGCACGCTCGGGCGCATCCCGGGCCGGGTGCATCTGGTCTCCTCGCTGGCGGACGTCGCCGGCGTCGAGCCGGCCGATCCCGAGCGGGTCGCCTACGTCACCCAGACCACGCTGAGCGTCGACGACACGCGCGAGATCATCGCGGCGCTCAAGGCGCGGTTCCCCTCGATTCGGGGACCGGACGTCCGCGACATCTGCTACGCCACCCAGAACCGTCAGGTCGCGGTGCGCGAGCTCGCCGAACGCGCGGACCTGATTCTCGTGGTCGGCTCCGCCAACAGCTCGAACTCGAACCGCCTGCGGGACATCGGCGAAGCGGCAGGCGTTCCGAGTTACCTGATCGACGACGCGGACGCCCTCGATCCCCGCTGGCTGGACGGGGTTCGCGCCGTCGGCGTCACGGCCGGCGCCTCCGCGCCGGAATCCCTGGTCCAGGACGTCGTCGCGCGCCTCCGGCAGCTCGGGGCCGGCGAGGTCGAACCGCTGGACGGAATCCGGGAGTCGGTGTCGTTCAAGCTGCCCCGCGAGATTCGCGCTCCCTCGGGGTAGGAAGCGCCGCCTCAACCCAGATCCAGAACCGAGGACCAGGACGGGTCCGAGGCGCCGTTCGGCGTTTCGATCAGGCGCAGGAAATGTCCGCTCACGTCGATGGTGTAGAGCGCGGGCAGCGCCCCGGGGTCGCGGAATTCGCGAAAGAACATCAGCACGCGGCCGTTCGGCGCCCAGGTCGGACCCTCGTTGTGATACCCCTCGGTGAGAATTCGCTCGCCCGAGCCGTCCGAGCGCATCAGTCCGATATGGAAATTGCCCCGGTATTGCTTGGTGAACGCGATCAGGTCGCCCCGCGGAGACCACGCCGGCGTCGCGTAGGTGCCCTCCCCGAAGGAGATCCGCTCGAGGTCGGAGCCGTCGGCGTTCATCACGTAGATCTGCTGTCCGGCGCCGCGGTCCGATTCGAACGCGATCCGGGAACCGTCGGGCGAGAAGGTCGGCGCCGTGTCGACCGCCGGGTTGCGGGTCAGGCGCCGGCGCTCCCGCGTCTCCAGGTCCATGACGTAGATGTCGGTGTTGCCGTCCTCCGCGTAGCTCATGACGGCCGTCCGGCCGTCCGGCCCGAAGCGCGGCGCGAAAGTCATGCCCTCGAAGTCTCCCAGGAACTCCGTCCGGCCCGTTTCGATCTCGTACAGATACACCTGGGCCTGGCCCTGCAGGAACGAAATGAACAGGAGTTCCTGCCGGGACGGAGAGAATTTCGGGGTCATCGAGAGTTCGCCGGTCGGCCGCAGGTAGCGGACGTTCGCCCCGTCCTGATCCATGATGGCGAGCCGCTTGGCCCGATCGTTCTTCGGGCCGGATTCGTCCACGAAGGCGATCCGGCTATCGAAATACGGTCCCTCGCCGGTAATTTCCGAATAGACCGTGTCGGCCACCCGGTGCGCGATGCGCCGCCAGGACTCCGGCGGACCGGCGAGCTGGAGACCGGTCGCCAGCCGGCCCGCGAAGACGTCCCAGAGCCGGAACCCGATCACCAGACGACCGTCCGCCGTCAGTTCGGACTGGCCGGTCACCAGCCATTGCGCGTTGATCAGACGCCAGTCCGCGAATTGCGGACGGACCGAAAAGTCCTCGATCCTCTCGATGAAGGCCGTCCTCGGAACCTCGGCGAACAACTGCGAATCGACCAGGTCGGCCAGCGCCACCGAACGCACGTCGTCCCCCGCGTCCCGGGATCCGGCGTTCTCGCCGGCGAACGTCGCGAAGGCGATGCGGATCGGATCGGTCCGTCCCTCGGAGACGACGATCCTGAGGGTGTCGGCCACGTCGGCCTGCGCGAGGGCCGGATTGCCGGCCAGGGGCCCGGCCAGATACGCCGCCAGCGCGACCGCCGACCAGGCAATTCGATTCCGTTTCATCGGTTAAGCATCCCCTCCGGGTTGAACGATATCTCGATCGTGCGCCAGCGCGAGTACTTGTCCCGCGGCAGCCTGTCGTACGGGGCGCATTCCCGAACCGCGGCGCGCGCCTGAACGAACGCCACGCGGAACGCGCTGTTGCCCGACGGAAGCGGATTCGGCGCGACCAGGGACGGCTCCGACTTGAGTTGTCCGTCCAGCGTGAGCTCGACGCGGACGGTCACGACCAGGTTCTCCGCGTCCTCCTGGCCGATGATCGGGCGAAGATTCCAGCATCGGCCGATCTTGTCGACCAGGTAGCCGATCTCGGAACCGGTGAGCGCCGACCCGCTCCAGACGGCGGGGATCCCCGCGTTCGACTGTTCCCGCGGTAAATTCTGCACGGCCGCCCCGAGCGAGTCAAACACGCTGGCGATCGCGTCCGGCGGGCCGGCCGCGTCCGGCGGGCGCCGCGCAGGCGGCGACGCCGGGGCGGCGTCCGCTTCGTCTTCCGGCGCAACCGGCCCGGCCTCGGAGACGCTCAGCGCCGTCCGGGACGCGGGCGGCCCGCCGGGAAGGCCGGGCGGAGTCGCGCGGGTGGGGTCCGGGGCCAGCGCGGGCGGCGCCACTTCCACTCCCTGCCGCCCGGAATCGAGCGACGGCGCCTGTTCCGACAGGACCGGCGCGTTGTCGGGAGCCGGCGGGTCGTCCGGCAACACCGGATCCAGCGGCCGCGAGGTGACCGGAGCGGTTCGAAGAATCTCCTGCAGGCCGACAGGAAGAACGGGAGCCGCGATTCCCGGACGGATCCGCTCCCCCGGCGACTGGACGGCCGCGACCGGGCGGTCCGCGACGACCGGCGCCCGGGCCGCGTCGGTCGGCAGCGACCGCTCCGGCTCCGGCGGCAGAGCCGCCACGCTCCGGGAATCGAGCGCGACCGCCTCCCGCGCTTCCGCGGGCGGGATCGGCGGCCGGTCGCCCGACGACCCGAGCGCAGCGTCCCGCGATTCGGAACGGGCCTCCTCGGCCGTCGGGATGCCGGAGGGCGGCGGCCGAAGGTCCTCGGCCAGATCCACCCCCTCGCGACCGGCCTCTTGCGGCTCCGGCGGCGAGACTCCCGGCTCCGGCTCCTCAGGCTCGCGGGGCCCGGGCGCATCCGGGATCGACCGCGCGGCTTCCTCCGAAGTCGACGGAGACCCCGCCGGAGGCGCGACCGTGAGTCCGATCCGGTCCGCTTCCGGATCCGGGGGCGGAAGGCCGGACACCAGGGCCACGTCCACCGGGTCCTCCGAGAAGTCCGATTGCGGCGCGACGCCGGAGGGCGCCGGGCCGGGCCGGACGTCCTCCCCGATCCCAGACCGGCCCGGGCTCGCAGGCGGGACGTCGTCCGGCGACGGCAGCGGCATGGCGGGTACGGCAACGCCGTCGGGCTCGACCGCCCCCTCCGGCGCCGGAAGGAGCGAGCCGGACGGCGGTTCCGCGTCCGGCTGCGCCCGGACGAGCGCGATTTCGGGAGGCTGCTGCGCGTCCGCCCGCGTCGCCGAAACCGGCGACGCAGGAGGCTCTGCCGGCGGCGCCGCATCCGGCACGGGCGACGCCGGCGCCGGAGGCGCTTCGGGCGCCGCCGCGTCGACCGGATCCTCCCGGCGCGTGCGGTCGGCGGGCAGCGGGTCGTTCGACGACGACACCGGATCCGGACTCCGCGGATCGTCCGCCACGGCTACGCGCGCCGGCGGCGCCGACGCGTCCGCCTCTCGCTCCTCCGGTCCGGAGTTGGGTCGCCTCGGCGGACGGGCGACGGAAGGCGGCCCGGGCGCGTCTCCGACCGGGTTGGACTCCGCCGGGATCGCGTCGGGCGATTCGCCGCTGCGGGGAGGAAGCGGAACCTCGGGAAATCCCGCCGGGGACGGACTCCCGCGCGACGCGGGCAACCCGTCCGGCTGCTCGGCCGCGCTGTCCAGCGACGGCTCCGGCAGCGGATTGGGCGTCGGTTCCGGGGCGGCCGTACCCGGCGCGGCGGAAATCAGCGCCCCGTATTCCGCCGCGGAAAGCAGCGACACGCTGGCCGCCGGCGGCTCCTCGACCGGATCCGCCGCGAATATCTGCCCCCCGAACAGCGCGACGGCGACGAAGGCCGCGTGCAGGACGGCAGAGGTCGACAGGCCGATCCCGAACGACGTCCGCTCGGCCAGCGGAGGCGCCGGCCGCTCGGCCTCCCTCGCTCGCAACCCTCTGCCCGGGACCCGCTCTCCGCCGCTGTCCTGCACGGCGCAGCCCCGGTCAGTCGCCGCCGGAGAGCGCCGGCATCCGCTCCGCCGGTTCCGTCACCGTGCGTCTCCCTCGCCCGGTCCGGAGGAAGCCGTCTCCATGACCAGGCCGACGTCGCGATAGCCGCTCACGTTCAGCGCGCCCAGCACCTCCGCCGCGCGGCCGTAGGGAATGCTCGCGTCGGCGCGCACGTAGACCCTGCCGGTGCCGCGTTCGACCGCAATGGCCCGGAGCTTCTCCTCCAGCTCTCCGTCCGGCACCGCGGTCTTCTGGATGTAGACCGTGCCGGATGCGTCGATGCTGACGGTCATCGGCTCCTGGAGGTCCGAGGGAAGCGCCCGCGCGGGCGCCGAGGGAAGCTGCAGGGGAACCCCGACGGTCAAGAGGGGCGCGGCGATCATGAAGACGATCAGGAGCACGAGCATCACGTCCACGAACGGCGTGACGTTGATCTCGGAGATCGGCCGACCGGCGTAGCGTCCGGTCCTGCGCCGCGCGCCCGCAGGCCCTGGAGCGTTCACCGCCGGGGCCTATACCTGCGCCGCGATCTGCCGCGACAACAGGGTGGTGAACTCGTCCGCGAAGGCCTCGAACCGGGCTCCGATCCGTTCCGCCTCGCTCTGGAAGCGGTTGTAGCCGATCACCGCCGGGATCGCGGCCAGAAGCCCCAGCGCCGTCGCCACCAGCGCCTCGGCGATGCCGGGGGCGACGATGGCGAGATTGGTGTTCTGGCTGAGCGCGATCGATTCGAAGCTGTTCTTGATGCCCCAGACCGTGCCGAACAGCCCGATGAACGGGGAGATCGAACCGACCGTCGCCAGCACGCCGAGGCGCTCCCGCAGCATGTCCACCTCGCGCGCCACCTCGACGTGAAGCGCCCGCTCGATTCGCGCCGGAGACCCGACCAGCGGCTTGCCGCCGGAGCCGAACGACCGGGTCCACTCCGCCATGCCGCTGATGAACACCCGTTCGATGGGCGACTGCGGCGCGACCCGGACGCGTTCGTAGAGGGACTCCAGCTCTCCGCCGGACCAGAACGCCTCCTCGAAGGCGGCGATGCTGCGGCGCACGTGCCGGTAGCTGCGGAACTTTTCGATCATCACCGCCCACGACCAGACGGAGAAGACCACCAGCACCACGATCACCGCCTGCACGAAGAGATGCGCCCGCACGAACAGCGCCCAGAACGAATAGTCGGCGATGGTGCCGGCGCCCGCCAGTTCCGTCAGCGATTCCATGCGTTCCTCATCGGTTCTCCCCCTTCCCCCGGGCCGCCGCCCGGCTCCGGTTCACAGCGGCAGCTGCGGATGGTCCCGCTGCCCGGCCAGCGGCTTGCGGCCGAGCCGCTCCCAGGCGAGACGCGTCAACACGCGTCCTCGGGGCGTACGCTGCACGTAACCGCGTTGCAGAAGAAACGGCTCCACGACGTCCTCCAGCGCGTCCCGCGTCTCGGAGAGCGCCGCGGCCAAATTCTCGATGCCCGTCGGCCCCCCATCATAATGCTCCGCAAGACATTCCAGATACCGTCGGTCGAGCGCGTCGAGGCCGCGCTCGTCGACGTCCAGAGCGCGGAGGGCCCGGTCCGCCAGATCGCTCCCGATCTCCGGCGCGCCCTCAACCTCGGCGAAGTCGGCGATCCGTCGAAGCAGCCGGATCGCGACCCTGGGCACGCCGCGCGACCGGCGGGCGACTTCCCGCGCCCCTTCCGCCTCCAGCCGGCACCCCAGGCGAGTCGCGGCGCGCTCCAGGATTTCGGCCAGGTCTTCCTCGCCGTAAAACTCCAGGCGCAGGTGGATGCCGAACCGGTCGCGCAGCGGCGTCGTGATCAGGCCGAGGCGGGTGGTCGCGCCGATCAGCGTAAAGGGCTGCAGCGCGATTCGCACCGCCCTCGCCGCCGGCCCCTCGCCGAGGATCAGGTCGAGTTCGTAGTCCTCGAGGGCCGGATACAGCGTTTCCTCGACGGCCGGACCGAGCCGGTGGATTTCGTCGATGAACAGCACGTCGCGGGCTTCGAGATTGGTCAGCACCGACGCGAGATCGCCGGCGCGAACCAGGGCCGGGCCGGAGGTGATCCGGATGTTGACCCCGAGTTCGCCGGCCGCAATATGCGCGAGCGTCGTCTTGCCGAGTCCCGGCGGACCGTGGAACAGCGTGTGATCCATCGCCGTGCCGCGTTGCCGGGCGGCGCGAATGAAGGTGCGCAGGTTGCCCCGGAGCTGCGGCTGACCGACGAACTCCTCCAGCGCCCGGGGCCGCACCGGCGCCGTCCGGTCCTCGGGAAGCGCGTCCGGGCGCAGGACCGGGCCTTCCTCACGGTCCGGCATGCTGCCGTCCCAGGCGCCGAAGCGCTTCGCGTATCACCTCTTCGAGCGCGCTGCCCGGCGCCTCGGCCATGGTCTCCCGGACCGCCGTCAGCGACATCTCGGCCGGATACCCGAGTCCGGTCAACGCGAGCACGGCATCCTGCTGGACGCCGGCCTCGCCGGAAGGCATCCGGACCGCGCCGAGCGCCGGAACCTTGCCCTTCAGCTCCAGCACCACCCGTTCCGCGGTCCGCTTTCCGATTCCCGGAGCCCGCTGCACGGAAGCCGAGTCCCCGATCGCCACCGCATCGGCGAACGCCTCGACGCCGAGCGTGCCGAGAATCGCCATCGCTCCTTTCGCGCCGACGTGGTGCACGCCGCAGAGCAGCCGGAACCAGTCCCGCTCCCGCGCGTCCGGAAACCCGTAGAGACGCAGCAGGTCGTTGCGGAGCTGCAAGTCGGTGAAGACCCGCGTCGCGCCGTCGGCCGCCTGCAACGCGGCGACGGTCCGGCTGTGGCAATGCACCTCGTAGCCGACGCCGCCCACGTCGAGGAGCACGCTCTCCGGCTGAACCTCGACGACGACGCCGAGCAGCGTGCCGATCATGCCGCCGCTCCCGCGCCGGCAGACCGCCGCGCCGTCCTGCCGGTCAGCGCGCCGAGAACCCCGCCCGACTGGCTCGCGTGACAGACGGCCACCGCCAGCGCGTCCGCCGCGTGTTCCCCGGCCGGATTCGCGCCCGGAAGCAGCGCCCGGACCATGTAGGCGATCTGCCGCTTGTCCGCGTGGCCCGAACCGGTCACCGTGCGCTTCACGGCGTTCGGCGAGTATTCGGCCAGCGGAACGTCCGCTTCGGCGGCCGCCAGAAGGGCGATGCCGCGGGCGTGACCGAGCATCAGCGCGACGCGCGCGTTGCGGTGAACGAAACTCTCCTCGACCGCCGCCTCGTCGGGCGCGTGTCGCGCGACGACCTCGGTCAGTTGTTGCCGCAAGCGGAGCAGCCGCGCCGCCAGCGTGCCCTTGCCGCTCGCGCATTCGCCGTTGGCGACGTGACGAAGCCGGGTGCCTTCCGCTTCCACGACCCCCCAGCCGGTCCGCACCAGCCCGGGGTCCAGCCCCAGGATCCGTCGGCGCCGAACCATCGGACCTCCACCGTCAGCCCGAAACGGCCGCCGTCGGCGGGTCGCAAGCGACCCCGGTGCCGCCGAGCCCGCAATAGCCGCCGGGATTCCGGGCCAGATACTGCTGGTGTTCCTCCTCCGCGTAATAGAACGCGGGCCAGTCGGCGATTTCGGTTACGATCGGGCCGAGGCCCGCACGGCGCAACGCGGCGCCGTAACGCCGCATGCCGAGCTCCGCCGCGGCGCGCTGGGCCGCGTCCCGCACGAAGATCGCGCTGCGGTACTGGGTTCCCACGTCGTTCCCCTGCCGGTTCGACTGGGTCGGGTCGTGCCCTTCCCAGAACACCCGGAGCAGGTCCGCATAGGAGACGGCATCCGGCTCGAAGACCGCCAGCACCGCCTCGGCATGCCCGGTCCGTCCGCTGCAAACCGCGCGATACCCGGGATCCGGAACCGTTCCGCCGGCGTAGCCGACCGCGGTGACCCATACGCCGGGACGGCGCCAGAACAGCCGTTCGGCCCCCCAAAAGCATCCCATGGCGAACATCGCCCGCTCGCAATGCGCCGGAAACGGAGGCCGGATCGGCCTGCCGTTCACGAGGTGCGCGTCTGCCGACCCTTCCGCGCCGCGGCGCGCCCGGAAGAGATTTGCCGCCTGCTTGAACATGTCGTCCCCTGCGCCGACCCGTCGCAGCGTTTCGGCGCTTGCCTGCTCTCGAAGCACGACTATACCGTGTTGCGAGCCGGAATTGTCGGGTCGATTCCGTCTCCCTCGGCGCTGGACGCCGATGTTGCGTCGAGCGGACTCGCAGCCGCTAGATTTCGAGTCGGCCGTCGCCGATTCCGCCGCCTGCCGATTCGCCGGCGGAGCCCGGTCGTCGGCGCGACGCGGCGCGCGCGAAGCCGAGTTGACATTCACCCGGCGCAAACCCACAATTGGGGTTCGCCGGTCTGCCGGCACCGTATCGTACCGTCTGCTCCGCGCCTCGCGGGGCAGCCCGGAGATGACCCTGACCATGCGGATCAATTCCACAGCCGAGCTCGAATCCGCGCGATCGGAGCTCGCGGCGCACTACGATTTGCGGCCCAGCGATCTCGCGCTCGAGAGAACCGAAGACGCGTTCCGGCTCGCGCGCAACGTCGTTCCGTTGGCGGACTGGATGCGGCTCGCCCCCTACGTTCTCGCCATCCGGGAGCTGAAGGAGGAGCGCGACGCCGTCGTTCTCGCCCACAACTACATGACGCCGGACATCTACCACGGCGTCGCCGATTTCGTCGGCGACAGCCTTCAGCTCGCCGTCGAGGCGTCGCGGTCGCCGCGATCGGTCATCGTCCAGTGCGGCGTGCACTTCATGGCCGAGACCTCGAAGATCCTGAACCCCGAGAAGACCGTGCTCATCCCGGACCGTCGCGCCGGCTGCTCCCTGGCCAGTTCCATTACCGCGAGCGACGTGGAACGGATGCGCGCCGAACATCCCGGCGCTCCCGTGGTCACCTACGTCAACACGACGGCCGAGGTCAAGGCGGCGTCCGATATCTGCTGCACCTCCGCCAACGCGCTCGACATCGTCGACGCGATGGAATCGGACACGGTGATCATGACGCCGGACGGATTCCTGGCCCAGAACGTCGCGCCGCGCACCGACAAGCGAATCGTGTACTGGAACGGCACCTGCGAAGTGCACGAGCGCTTCTCGGCCGACGAGATCCGGGCCTACCGGGAAGAGCACCCGGGGATCAAGGTGCTCGCGCATCCCGAATGCCCGCCGGAAGTCATCGCCGAAGCCGACTTCACCGGCTCCACCTCCGGGATGATCGACTGGGTACGCAACCGGCGGCCTGCGCGCGTGGTCATGGTCACCGAGTGCTCCATGTCCGACAACGTCGCCGGAGAACTGCCGGAGGTCGACTTCGTGCGACCGTGCAACATGTGCCCCCACATGAAGCGCATCACGCTGGAAAACGTCCTCTGGTCGCTCCACAGCATGACCGAAGAGGTCGAAGTCGATCCCGAAGTCGCGGACCGTGCGCGCGTTGCGGTCGAGCGAATGATCGAGTTCTCGTCGCGGCGGCATTGAACCGAAGCGCACCCCACCGCCTGCCGGCAACCGGATGAGCCAGCCCGCTTCGATCGCGGTGGAGGGCGCGCTCATCCTGGGCGCAGGACTCGCCGGCCTGTTCGCCGCGCTCAAACTGGCGCCGCGGCCGGTGACGGTCCTCTCGCCCGACCCGGTCGGCAGCGGCGCCTCCTCCGCCTGGGCGCAGGCCGGGATCGCGGCGGCGGTCGGAAGCGGCGACGCGCCCGAGCTTCACGCCGAGGACACCGTCGCCGTCGGCGCCGGACTCGTCGACGACGCGCTCGCGCTCGGCGTCGCGCAGGAGGGCGCCGAACGCCTGGCGGATCTCGCCCGTTTCGGAGTCCGTTTCGATCGCGCCGCGGACGGCAGCCTCGTTCTCTCGCGGGAAGCCGGGCACAGCGCGGCCCGCATCGCGGGAACCGGATACGACGGCGCCGGTCAGGAGATCATGCGCGCCCTGGTACTGCGCGCACGTGGCGCCGGCTCGGTGCGGGTGATCGAGGGCGCCGTCGCGGAGTCGCTCGCCGTCCGCGACGGGCATGCGGTCGGCGCCCGCGCGCGCCTGGCGAACGGCGACCGCCTCCTGCTTCGCGCACGCGCGACCGTGCTGGCCTCGGGCGGATTGTGCGGCCTGTACCGGGTATGCACTTCGCCGCCCCGTCTCCGGGGCCAGGCGCTGGCCATGGCGGCGCGCGCAGGCGCGGCGATCGCGGACGCCGAATTCGTCCAGTTCCATCCCACCGGCATCGACATCGGCCGGGATCCGACTCCGCTCGCCAGCGAATCGCTTCGCGGCGCCGGCGCGATTCTGGTCGACCGGGACGGGCGCCGCTTCATGCCGGAGGTGCACCCGGACGCCGAACTGGCGCCCCGCGACGTGGTCGCGCGCGCGATCTTCCGGGTCCGTGCCGCCGGCGGCGCGGCGTTCCTGGACGCCCGCCCGGTTCTCGCCCGCAACGCAGAGGCGTTTCCGAACGTCGCCCTCGCCTGCCGCTCCGCCGGAATCGACCCGGCGCAGTCGACCATCCCGGTCGCGCCGGCCGCGCATTTTCATATCGGCGGCGTGCGAACGGACGCGCTCGGCCGGACGTCCCTGCCGGGACTGTTCGCCTGCGGCGAGGCCGCTGCGACCGGCCTGCACGGCGGCAACCGTCTCGGCTCCAACAGCCTGCTCGAGGCCTGCGTGTTCGCGGACCGGATCGCGCGGGAGCTGCGCGGCTTGCCTGCGGCTCCGCCGCCCGGCGCGGACGAACCGGAGCCTCCCCGTCTGCCCGACGTCGCTCCGTCTCGGGAGTCGGTCCGCGACCTGCGCGGCCTGATGACGGACCGGGTCGGCGTCGTCCGGGACGAGGACGGGCTTCGCGACGCGTTGCGAAGGATCGCGGCGCTGCAGGAGGGCAGCGAATCGGCGTCGTACGGCGCCATGGCGGACGCCGCGACGATCATCGCCGCCGCCGCGCTCCGGCGCCGCGAGAGCCGGGGCGCGCATTTCCGCAGCGACTGGCCGGCGGCGATCGAATCCCGTGCCGTCCGAAGCGAAATCACCCTGGACGAGGCCCTTCGCATCCGCTCGGAGTGCGGCCCGTGAGCGCGCCGGCCGGCGCGGATTCGGCCGGGCGCGGCACGCCGCCGCTTCCGCGCATGCTCGTCGAGCCGATCGTCCGCAGCGCGTTGGCGGAGGATCTCGGCGAGGCCGGCGACGTCACCACCGCCGCGTTGCTGCCGCCCGACGAACGGGCGCACGCGGTCCTGTGCGCCCGGGATGCCGGCGTGGCCGCCGGACTCGCCGCCGCCAGGCTCGCCTTCGAGATTGCCGACCCTTCGCTCCGGATCGAGGCGGAACGCGCCGACGGCGCCGCGCTCTACCCCGGCGACGTCCTGCTCCGGGTTCGGGGTTCCGCCGCGTCCCTTCTCCTCGCCGAGCGCACCGCGCTCAATCTCGCGCAACGGCTCTCGGGCATCGCGACCGGCACCAGGCGCATCGTCGACGCCGTGGCCCACACCGGCGCCCGGGTGTTGTGCACCCGCAAGACGACCCCCGGCCTTCGCGCCCTCGAAAAGCACGCGGTTCGCGCCGGCGGCGGCCTGAACCACCGCTTCGGACTGCACGACGGCGTCCTGATCAAGGACAACCACATCGCGGCGCTGGACGGAGACGTGGCGCTGGCGCTTCGGCGCGCACGGGAGGCGGTCGGACACATGCGGGCGATTCAGGTCGAAGTGGACACGCTGGACCAGCTCGAAGCCGTCCTGGGCGGCGCGTTGCCGGATGCGGTGCTCCTCGACAACATGGCGCCCGACGCGCTGCGGTCCGCGGTTCGGATGACGAACGGCCGCGTGGCGCTGGAAGCGTCGGGGGGCATCGATCCGACGTCGGCGGTCGAGACGGCGGAAACCGGAGTCGACTACCTGTCCAGCGGCTGGATCACCCATTCGGCTCCCGCCCTCGATCTCGGCCTGGATTTCCTGTAGCCGGACCTGCGCCGCCCCCTGCCGGCTCCGGACTACGGCTTCCGATAGAAGACGTGCTGCTCGACCCGCGCGACGCGCAGCAGATTGCGCGTCCAGCGCGGCTTCACGTAGTCGGCGTGATAGTACGTCGCGCCCTGGGTCAGGTCGGTCCTCGATCCTCGCAGCATCATCCACGACATGGCGCGTATGCTGGCGAGCCGGTCCCGGTCGCCGAACGCCTCCGGGCGGCCGTCGCAATAGTACGAGAACTGGCACCTGTGCAACGTCGGGCGTGCGGGATCGTAACCCTGATGCACGACGTCGCAGACGTGGTTCGGAAACTCCGGATCGTCCTTCCGGTTGAGGATGACTTCCGCGACCGCGCGCTGGCCGTAGGCCCCCTCGCCGCGCGCCTCGAAATACACCGCTTCGGCGAGGCACTGCAGCTCTTCCGAATCGACGCCCTGCGGCGGCGCGTCCAGGATGACGGGAAACCGCCCGTCCGCGCAACTCGCCCTTTCCGCGGCCAGCGCCAGGACCAGGGCGCAGGCCGCCAGCCGGCCGGGGCCGACCCTGCCGCGCGCCCGCGTCGTCCCGCGTCTGCCGGACCTCCTGTCAGACATGTTTCGCACCGTTTCCATGCGCTCGTGTTCCGGCATCCCGCAGCGCCGGTCCGCAAGCCTGCGGCCGTCCGCCTCCGGATCCGTAGCCCGCTGAATCAGATCGAGGGGTTGCGCCGCCTTCCGGCGTATCGCCGCACCCGATCCGGCGTGCGGTCGCAGCTGTCGCCTCGCGCTCCGGGGTCCCGCGTCGCCTTCCGCGGCTCCATGCCGCGCCGGGGGCCCGCGCGCAACCGCTAACCGGACCGCCCCGCCGACCGAACGGCAAGCGCGGCAAGCGGTTCCGCGCCTCTCCTATACCGGGTTCGGCCGCCGCCGCAACCCCGTCGCAGGGCACGACTCGCCGCCGTCGCGCTGCGGCGTCGCGCGTCGGGACGCGATTCGGGAAGCGGAATACGGGGGACGTCCGTCGCCTGCGCGCCGGCCCGGATCCCGGACCTCGCCGCGGACGCGCTACCGGAAGCGGGACTCTCGACGGCGGCGGATCGTCAGGACTCGGCTTCCAGGCGCTTTCGGATGGTCAGGCGATTGCGGTCGCGGATGCGCAGATACTCCACGTCGTCCATGGTCGACTGCACCAGGTAGATTCCGAGTCCGCCCACCATGCGTTCCGAAAGCTGCAGTTTCGGGTCCACGGACGGGCTCTCCTTCATCACGTCGAATTCCACCCCGGAATCCTCCACGATCATCTCCACCTCGCCGTCACGGAACGTCAGGCAGATGTCGATCTCGTGCTTGCCCCCCTCGGGAAACGCGTAGGACACGATGTTGGTGAAGATCTCGTCGAGCACCAGTTCGAACCGCGACTTGTACCGGTCCGAAATGTCCGCCTCCCGGCAGAACTCGCCCAATTCCGACATCAACCGCCTGAGTTCGGCCATGTCGTTGCTCAGCGCGACGCGCCGCACCACGCTCCGGTCTTCTGCGGTTCCCCGCCCGAGTACAATCATCGTGATGTCATCCGCCTGTTCCGCGTGCCCGGCGAAGTCCTCGACGGCACGCACCACATACTCAATGGTATCGCCCGGACCCTCCGAATCGACCGCCCTGAGCGCCGAGTGCATCCGAAGGTCGCCGAACTCCTCCTCCTCCACGTTGACCGCCTCGTTGACGCCGTCGGTGTAGAAGAATACCTTGCCGCCGGAGGGAACCTCGACGGATTCCTCCCGGTATTTCAGCCCCTTGAACATGGAGAGCACGACCCCGCCGGTCAGCGGCAAGGGCTCCACCTTGCCGTCCGTGACCAGGCAGGGAGGGTTGTGCCCGCCGTTCGCATAGGTGAGAACGCCGTCGCGAAGGTCGAACACCCCGTAGAACACGGTAACGAAGATCTCTTCGCGGGTGGAATCGACGAGCATGTCGTTCACGGTCTCGAGGCACTTCCCCGGCGACAGTCCGGCATGCGTCGCGTTGGCCCGGATCAGGGTCCGCGAAACGGCCATGAACAGCGCCGCCGGAATGCCCTTGCCCGCCACGTCCGCGATCACGATGCCGATCCGGTTCTCGTCAAGCGCGAAGAAGTCGTAGAAGTCGCCCCCGACGTTCTTCGCCGCCTTCATGATCGCGCGCAGCCGGACGTCGCCGATCGCGAAGTTGTCGCCGGGCAGGAAAGACTGCTGCACCCGCTTCGCGATGTCGAGATCGTGACGCAGGGCGAGATAGGCGACTTTCGTCTTCAGGGCCGCCTGCAGGTCCTCCACCAGCCGGCTCAACCGCTTCTGCTGGTGGGAGACCCGGTTCGTCATGCGCTCGAAGGCAAGTCCCATCATCAGGAGTCCGTCGGTCGCGCTGTCCTCGTTGCGGGCGGAATCGGCGCCTTCCGGGCCCGACCCCAGCTTTCGCGCCTGGCGCTCCACGGCCGCCAGGTCCTCCAGCACGTCGACGCGCGCCCCCTTGGAGAGCGTTCCGGCCAGCCGCGTCATCTCCTGGCGGATGAAACGCTCCTGCTGCCGGCGGCGGCGTTCCTGCAACCGCCGCTGCCGCATCATCTGCATGGTCTGCCGGCGGAAGATGTTGATCGCCCGCGCGAGCTGCGCGATTTCGTCGCGCCCCTTCTCGCCCTCGACCGGAACCGTCAGATGCGTGTCGCCCCGGGTCAGCGAATCGAGCACCTCGACGCTGGACACCAGCGGCGAGAGCAGCCGATGCACGTAGTAGGAGAGGAACGTCAGGGCGCCGAGCAGGAAGAGTGCGATGGCGCCGAAGCTGATCAGGCCGACCCGCCGACTGTCGAGATAGGCGTCGGTCGTATCCTGGACCACGGCCAGGAACGCGATCAGATTGCCGAGATCGGCGACCATCGGAATGCTGGTGATCGAGTAGACCCGGTCGTCGGCCTCCACGACGGCGGTGGCGCCGCTTTCGAGGACGAAGTCGTCCTTGATCTTCGGCCACAATTCGGGTTCCGTTCCGCGCAGGAGCCTTCCCCGCCGGTTCACGATCAGCGCCTCGGCGCCGGTGCCGGCGTGAAATTCCTCGAGCACCTCGCCGATGTCCCGCGCATAGACCGCGAGCGCGTCGACCGCGCCGTCCCGACCGAGGAGCGGAATCGCGTAGGAGACGGTCACGTTGCGGGACGCGTCGTTGCCGATCCCGCCGCCGCCGCGCCTGTCCTCGATCATCCGCTGCACCGTGCGGTCGCCGAGCGACACGTCGGGCTGAAAGGCCGGAGCCGTCGAATACAGCACCTCGCCCGAGCGGCCGACGAGGTCCAGCCGAGTGGCGACGCCGGATTCCTGCAGCCGGGCGAAGGCCGACCGCACCGCCTCTCCGACGCGGACCGGATCGCCCTCGGCGACCGCCGACCGGAGATCCTCGTCCTCGAGGACGACGTCGGCCTGGTCGCGCAGGCGCTGGACGTTGCTCGCGACGATACTGCTCCAGAGGGACTGGTTTCCGGCGACGGCGGTGCGCGAGAGTTCGGCGCGCAGCACGTCCTCCCGCACCAGGGCGGTAACCGCGAGGCCGCCCATGATGATCAGTACGAAAATCAGGACGATGACGTTGATCCGCGCCTGCAATCCCATCGGACTACTCTACGATCTCCGCCAGCGGAAGCAGCTTCATCGGCGGATAGATGCCGAGACGGTGGGCGACCGGCATCCGGAGAAGCAGGGTGTAGCGGGACAGGGAGGCGACCGGAATCTCCTCCAGCGGCTGGCCCTCGAGCAGGAACCGTTCCGCCTGCAGTCCGGCGAGCTTGCCGACCAGAAAATACCGGCTGACGAGACCGAGCAGCGCGCGGGATCCCTGGAAGCCGAATTCCGTGCCGGCGAAGCTCGGGATGCCGTGCCCGATGGCCTCTTCCGTGACCGTCTCGGCATGAATGCTGACGAAGGAGTCCGGGCCGATATACAGGAAGTCCATTCCGCGCAGGCTGAGATCCCGGACCAGGTCCGGCAGGGCGCCGGGGTCCGGGGCCCCGTCGGCGTCGAGCGGAACCTCCGCCTCCAGGAGTTCGATGCCCGCCTCGCGGGTGGCGTCGCGCATCTGCTGGAGGTTGATCTGCGAATTGCGCTCCAGCGGATTGTAGATCATGCCGAAACGCTTCCACGGGCGATAGGCCAGGATCGCCTCGATCTGGCTCTTCAGCGGCGGCAGATACGCCGTCCCGGTGAGCGGCCGCCCGGGATCCTCGTAGCTCTTCACCAGCCCGGCTTCCACGGGATAGGCGACGAGGGAGAAAATTCCGGGAACGTCCTCCTCCAGGTATTTTCCGGCCTCGCCTCCCTCCTGCGGCCCGAAAATGCCGAGACCCGTCGACGTTCCCCAAGTATGGACGAGGTCCGGCTTCGCCGCGCGGATCTCCTCCAGGACCGACGGGATCCGCGAGCGGTCGCGTTCGAGGTTTCGCAGCGTGATTCGGACCGGGATGCCGCGTTCGCGGAAATACGACTCGAACCCGCGCTCGACGTCGGTCTCGCCGCGCCACACGACCATAAAGACGTCCAGCGGCTCCGCAGCGTCCCGAAGCGCCGGCTGACCGGCGGCGACGCCCGCCAGCGCGAGCAGGATCGCGACGGCGCCCGAGAGCGCCGGCAGCCCCGCCCGGATCACGCGAACGCCCCCCGTTCGCCGCGCCGCCAGGCCGCCGCGGCGTAGAGCAGCCCGAGGAGGAGCGTCCCGGCCGCGGTCGCCGCGAGAGCGGAGGAATAGCCGAAATTCGCCACCAGCGCCGCCAGCAGCACGGCCCCGAGCGCGGTTCCGACCCGCTCGACGGTACGAAAGACGCCGACCACCGCGCCGACGCCCATATCGACTTCCGGCCCCACGTCGGCCGCGATCTTCTGCACCGACGCGAGTTGCGGCGCCGTCAGCATCGCGTGACCCAGCCCCAGCACGCCGACCCCGACGGCGACGCCGGCGCTGCTCTCGAGGAACGACGGAACGGCGCATCCGACCGCGCCGAGAACGCCGCCGAGCGCGACGAACGCGTCGGTCCGTCCCAGGCGGTCCGACCACCGTGCCGCGATCGGGGTGACCACGATGCATGCGACCCCGTAGACCATCATGATCCGCCCGATCACCGACTGCGTGTTGCCGAGCTCGTTCAGGTAGACCGGGACCAGGTAGAAGAACACCCCGGCGAGCGCGATCTTGGCCGGCATCGCCGACAGGAAGGTGACGGCGAAGAATCGGCGGTTGGAGAGCAGTCTCGCGATTCCCGCCAGCCCCGGCACCGCCGGGCGCCGCGCCGTCCCGGCGTCGAGCGGATCGGGGTCCAGGGACAGGAACGCGACGGTTCCGGAAATCGCCGCCAGGCCGGCGGAACCGAGAAGCGTGTTCACGTATCCCAGCCGGTCGGCCATGAGACCGCCGAGCGCCGGGCCGCACACGAACGCGGCGAAGCAGGCGCCGGAGAACACCGCCATTCCGGCCGCGCGGCGGTCCGGCGCGGTGTTCTCGGCGATGTAGATCTGGGAGGTGATGAAGATCACGCCGTAGCCGACGCCGGCCACGACCCACCAGGCCATGGCGGCGTACATGTCGGTGGCGAGCGCGGTGCCGACGTAGCCCGCCACGGAAGGGAGCACGCCGGCCAGGAACAGGCTGCGGGGCGAAATCCGCTCGGTCAGGACGCCCGCCACGGGAGTCACCACGAGGACCGCGAGCATGAACCCGGTGATCGGCAGGCTGATGAAGATCTCG
Organism: Rhodobacterales bacterium; assembly: GCA_965221505.1. GTDB lineage: Bacteria > Pseudomonadota > Alphaproteobacteria > Rhodobacterales > CAZPXZ01 > CAZPXZ01. Next base: position 1,149,839 of record CBDCSI010000001.1, on the reverse strand, counting down.
CGGCTCACCGCCTCCATGGGGTCGTACACCCGGTCGAAGACCAGAGGCAGGAACGGCCTCGACAACTCCTGAGACACCATGAAGAAAAAGAGGGCGAGCCTGGCGTCGAAGGGCGAGCGGAACTCGCGCACGCGCTCGGTGCCGACCTCGACGAACTGGTACCGGTCGCGAATCTTCTCCACCGTACGCAGGATGCGGGCCCGCACCGACCGGTCGAGCTGTTCGGCGCGCACCTCCTCGGCCTCCCGGTAGAGTTCGCCGAACTCGCCGTTCAGGCGCCGGATACCCGCGTTGTACGCCGCGACGATCCGGCCGAACTCGTTCCGGTCCCGCAATCCCATGAATTGCGTGAAGTTGCCGTCTGCCGCCCGCTCGATGAACTCGCGCACGAAGCGGGTCGGCGCGGACATCCGCGCCATCCCGAACACGAGCAGGAACTCGATCCCGATCAGGAGCGAGACGAACAGGACCGTCGCGATCTCGAACCGGAGGTCGAGCAGGACGGAGGGCACCTCGCTCTCCGCCATTCCGACGACGACGTGGGCGACGACCTCGTCCCCGGCGTAAACGGGCACCGTGAGCGCTCGCGTCGGCGGATCGACCGTCGCCGCGGCGGAGGCGTCGGCGCTGTCGGCGTAGAGCACGGCGCCGTCCGGAAGCGCGACGCGGAGGTGGGAGAGCAACGGGTTGTCGTCGATCCAGCCGTCGAGGAATTCGTCCATACCGACGAGGCTTCCGATCGGTATTCCCAGTTCGAGCGCCCGGCCGATCTGCGCCGCCGCGAGTTCCCCGGAGATTCGCGCCTTGGCCTCGACTTCCGGCAGCAGGATCCGTTCGAAGGAGCGCGAGGACAAGACGGACACCGCCGCCTGGCCGGCCAGCAGCAGCAACGCCGTCAACACCAGCAGCCGAATGATCACCTTGCGGAAGACGTCGTCCAGTTCCCCGATCGAGCCCGGCGGCGCCCCGCGCTTCATGTTCCGCGCGCTCCGTCCGGGATCTGCACCTCGGCGCCTTCCTCGATGTCCCGGATTTCCGCCTTCGCCTCGGCGACCTCCTCCAGCACGGCGCTCACGGTCCCGGCGAATCGTCGCGGCACGTCGAACTCCCGCCCGGACGCGCGGCCGGACTCGGAGCGGCCGGCGGAGACGTATTCCTCGGTGACCAGGAGCAGGTCCCGAATTCCCCGGGTCAGCCAGTAGCTCAACCAGGCGCCGAGTCCGCCGAACACGAGCACGACGACGACCGCGACCAGCCCGATACGAAGCGCCATCTCCTCGATCTGCCGATCGAAGGCGGCCCGGGAGTAACGCAGCGTCAGGGATCCGACGTTCAGGCCGAGCGGGTCCCGCACGAGCAGGCCGACCACCTTGGCGTCACGCTCCTCGCGCGTCCAGAACGGGGAATCGCCGACGTCCCATTCCGCCGCCCATTCCTCGGACACCAGGTCTCCGAGCAGCGTCTCGTCGGAGCTGTAGTGGATGTCTCCCCGCGCGTCGAAAAACTCCACCGAGAGCACTTGCGGGTCCCGTTCGAGAATGGCCTGGATCTCGCGTTGAACGCCCGGCAGCGCGTCGAGCGGCAGCCCGATGGCCAGCGAAGCCTCCATCGAGTCGCGGATCCCGCCGAGCACCAGCACGATCCGGTCCCGCAGGAATTCGCTCGAGAAGCTGCGCAGCTGATAGAGGCTGAGGGTTCCGGTAATCGCCACCGCGACCGAGAGAAGCAACGCGATGGTCCACGCCGCACGAACCGGCAGATTGAAACGCATTCCCGTCCGTTCCCTCCCGGCGGCCGCCAGAATCCGTCACCCGCAACGCACCTGTTTCCGATGCTGCGGGGCGCACCCAACGCCCGAGGGTAGCACAGGGAAACGGGTTTGGCCCGGCGCGACGCGGGGATGGGGCGCGATTCGTCGCCGTCGCTTCGGCAGGCCGTATCGCCGACGACGGGGTCCCGCATCCGGTGCGGGACGTGCCGCGCGCGGCGCGCGGCGTCCCGCAAAGCCGTCGACAGGGCGGGTTCCGAAGCGCGGCGCAGGACCTTCGACAGGGTCGCCGAATCGGATACGCTTGTTGCACGGCTTCGGGGCCGAAGCTACATTTCGGCGGCGAGGCGACGACCGCCTCTTCGGCGGCAGGAGATCATGACCGATGTTCAAGAAACGCGAAAACGACCTGGATCTGGACGATCCTTCCTTCGGCTCCATCGCGAGTCGTCAGAGCAGCGCGCCCCCGTCGTCGGACGCGCTGGACGAGGAGACCTCGATCATCGGCTACTCGCTGAACGCCGAGGGCACGCTCAGCACCGACAAGAACCTGCGGATCAACGGCACCGTGAAGGGCGACATCCGGGCCAAGTCGGTAACCGTCGGGCAGGACGCCAAGGTCGAGGCCGACATCGTGTCGAACGAAGTGGTCGTGGCCGGCTCGGTCACCGGTCAGATCCGCGCGACCAAGGTGCGGCTGTGCAACACCGCGGTCGTCAGCGGAGAAATCGTCCACAAGTTGTTCGCCATCGAATCAGGGGCGCAGTTCGAGGGGACGGTGCGGCATCTGCCCGACCCGCTCGAAGAGGACGAGGTCCCGTGGGAGGTTGCGGAGGAAGACGAGTTGCCCGCTCCGCAGGACCTGTTGCCGGAAGAGGAAGAGAATCGCGCCCACCCGATTTCGGACGATTCCGCCTGGTAGGCGAGGCCGCGGCGTCGTCCGGTCTATTGCGACGGGCGGACGCCCCCGTCAGGATACCGTTTCCGCCTCTTCCCGGGCGTCGGCGGCGACGCGGCGTACCAGTTCGCTGGCCATGAACGGATCCAGCTCCCCGTTCAACACGCCTTCGGCGTCGGTCGACATGTGCCCGGTTCGCGCGTCCTTTACGAACCGGTGCGGCTGCAGCACGTAGGAACGGATCTGGTGCCCCCAGCCGATGTCGGTTTTCTCGCCCTGCAGCTTCCGCTTTTCCTCCTCCCGCCGCTGGCGTTCGAGGTCGTAGAGCCGCGCCCGTAGCACGGCCATCGCCACGGCCCGGTTCTGGTGCTGCGACTTCTCCGAAGAGGTCGTCACGATCCCGGTCGGAAGGTGGGTGATCCGGACCGCGGAGTCGGTCTTGTTGACGTGCTGCCCTCCGGCGCCGGACGCCCGAAACGTGTCGACCCGGATGTCGCCGTCCGGAATGTCGATCTCGATGGTCTCGTCGAGCACCGGCACCACCCCGACGCTGGCGAAGGACGTATGCCGCCGCCCCTGGCTGTCGTAGGGCGACATTCGCACCAGCCGATGCACGCCGGCTTCCGTCTTCAGCCAGCCGTAGGCGTCGTCCCCCTTCACGCACAGGGTCGTGGACCGAATGCCGGCCTCCTCGCCCGCCGTCTCGGAGACCAGGTCGGTCTTGTAGCCGCGGCGTTCCGACCAGCGCTTGTACATGCGCGCCAGCATGCGCGCCCAGTCGCACGCCTCGGTTCCCCCGGCGCCGGCGTTGATGTCCAGATACGCGTCGTTGGCGTCCATTTCGCCGGACAGGAGGGCTTCCAGCTCCTGTTGCCGCGCCGTCTCCCTGAGCGCCGTCAGCTGCAGTTCCGCTTCCGCCTCGACCTCCGGATCCTCCTCCTCGGCCGCCAGCTCCGCCAGGGTCACCAAGTCTTCGAGTTCCCGCTCGATCTCGCGGCAACCGGCGACCGACCGGGAGAGGCGCCGACGCGCGCGCAACAAGGTCTGCGCCCGCGCGGGATCGGACCACAGCTCGGGCGACTCTGCCTCCGCGTCGTAGCGGGCCATGCGGTCCGGCACGGTCTCCCAATCGAGCCGTGCCCGGAGCAGCTTCAGCGATTCTCCGACGTCCGCGGCCACAGCGGCCAGTTCCGCGCGCATGTCCCTTCCCTCCCGACGGCGCTAGTAGAGGCCTCCGGTGCCGGCCTGCACCCGATCCGCGTCCTCCACCGGAGGGACCTGCGGTACGGTTCCGGCTCGAAACGCCTCCTCGATCGCCCCGGCGGAGGACGCGCCGCCCGGCACCGGAGCGCCGGTCGCATGCTCCACCCACGCAAATTCCAGTCCCGACGGACGGGCGAACACGCCGCCCCGCACCGCCTCGGGCAACTCCCGGATGAACGCCCCGACTACCGGCGCACAGAGCCGTCCGCCGAATGCGGCGACCCCGAGCGATCGCGGCACATCGTAGCCGATATAGCATCCGACGACGATTTCCGGCGTGTAGCCGACGAACCACGCGTCGCGATTCTCGTTCGTGGTGCCGGTCTTGCCGGCGACCCTCCTGCCCGGCACCGCGGCAGCGCGCCCCGAGCCGCGGTCGACCACGCCCTGCAGCATCCAGGTGATCTGGAACGCCGTGACGGGGTCCAGAACTTCCCTGCCCTCCCCAGGTATGTAGGGCTCCTCCTGCCCGATCCAATCCCTCGACGCGCAACCGACGCACGGCCGGTCGTCGCGACGGTAGATCGTCCTGCCGCGCCGGTCCTGCACCCGGTCGACCAGTACCGGCTCCACGATCTTGCCGCCGGTCGCGAATACGGCATAGGCTTGCACCAGCCGCTCGAGCGTCGTCTCCCCGGCGCCGAGCGCGTAGGACAGGAGCGGCGGCATGTCGTCGTACACGCCGAGCCGGTCCGCGTATCCGGCGATGCGGTCCAGCCCCACGTCCTGCGCGACGCGAACCGTCATGAGATTGCGCGATTCCTCGATGCCGCGCCGAAGCGGCGCCGGACCGGCGAACGCGACCCGGTTGGAATTGGCCGGCTCCCACTTTTCGAGGCCCTCGCCCTGTTCGAGGACCAGCGGCGCGTCGAGCACCGTCGTGGCGGGAGTGTACCCGCCGTCCAGCGCCGCGGCGTAGACCACGGGCTTGAACAGCGACCCGGGTTGGCGACGGGCCTGGGTCGCCCGGTTGAACGAACTCGTCTGATACGAGAACCCGCCCTGCATGGCCAGCACCCGTCCCGTATGGGGATCCATCGCCATGAGAGCGCCCTGCACTTCGGGGACTTGCCGAAGGGTCCAGAAGCGAACTCGCACGCCGTCGTCCCGCTCCTCGTCCGGGACGCCGGACGGCGAGACCAGCACCACGTCGCCCTCGGACCAGAGATCGGCCGGGGCCTCGGGCGCCGGCCCGAGTTCCCCGCCCTCCCGTCTCGGGCGCGCCCACTCGGACTCGTCGAAGCGCAGGCGATGCCTCAGCGCCGGCCCGACGCTCCCGAGGCCGATTTCGGCGCCGTCCGCATCCACGCCCAGGACGACCGCCAGCCTCCATCCGGGAACGTCTCTCGGCGCCGGCACCGCTTCGAGCCGCGCGCGCCATTCCGACTCGGACAGGGTTCCGATCGCCTCGATTCGCTGCAGCGGGCCGGCGTAGCCGCGTTCCCGGTCGAACCGCTCGAGTTCCGCCTGCAGGAGCCTTTCCGCCTGGGCCTGCATGGCCGGAGACATGGTGGTACGGACCGACAGACCGCCCTCGTAGAGCCTGTCCGGTCCGAATTCGCGCTCCAACTCGCGCCGCACCTCCTCGATAAAGTAGCCCCCGACCCTCGGTCGCTGCGGCTCCGCCTCGCCGAGCCGGGTTCCGAGCGGTCGCGCCGCCGCGCTCTCCGCCTCCTCGCGGGACACGAACCCGTCTTCGGCCAGCCGGAACAGCACGTATTCGCGCCGCGCCAGCGCGCGGTCGGGATGCCGCACGGGGTGGTAGTTGTTCGGACCCTTCGGGAGGGCGGCGAGATACGCCGCTTCGTGAAGCGCCAGGTCGTCGAGCGACTTGCCGAAATACCGCACCGCCGCCGCCGCCACGCCGTATGCCCTCTCGCCGAGATAGATCTCGTTGAGGTAGAGCTCCAGCGTCCGGTCCTTTTCCAGCGCCCGGCCGATTCGAACGGCCAGAATTCCCTCGCGAATCTTCCGCACGACCGTCGCCTCCCGCGAGAGGAGCATGTTCTTGGCGACCTGCTGCGTGATGGTGGACGCGCCCTGCAGGCGGCGCCCGGCGGCGGTGTTGACGACGTTGCGCAGGATCGCCTTTCCGATTCCGACCGGATCCACGCCTGCATGCCGGTAGAAGTTCTTGTCTTCGGCGCTGACGAAGGCCTGCTTGACCAATTCGGGAATTTCCTCGACCGGCGTAAAGACCCGGTTCTCCCGCGCGAAGACCGCGATCGAGCTGCCGTCCGCCGCGTGGACGCGCGACAGCACCCCGGGCTCGTATGCGGCCAGAAATTCGTGGCTCGGGAGGTCGCGCGACAACCACCAGATCAGGGCGGCCATGGCTGCGCCGCCCGCGCAGGCCAGGACGGCGCCCGCGATCGCCAGCCATTTCAGCACTCGAAACACGCCCGCCTCTCTGTCTCGATTCACCCCGCCGGACCGGGACCTGCGCGAGTGCCCGGCACTCGTCGGCGGCGGCCTGCGGAACCATCATACCGCGCCGGGGGCCGCCCATGCATGCGACGCCGCCCGAGACCGACACGCGGTCTGCGGTTCGTCGACACCCGAGCGGTTATGATAGGCCGGCGCCGGCGCGGAACGCAGGAGACACCGCATGAATTTCATCGACTGCGTCCGAATCGAGCGGGACGGGCCGCTCGGCATCGTGACCCTCGACCGCCCGGAGAAACGCAACGCGCTGTCGCGGGAGATGATCGCGGCGTTGCACGAGGCGCTCTGTGGACTGGAGTCGGACGCCGGTGCGCGCGTCGTCGTCCTGCGCGCCAACGGTCCGGCGTTTTCGGCCGGGCACGATCTGGCGGAGATGACGGCATGGCGGGCAACCCCGGACGGCGGCGCCTCCTCCTTCGCAGCGCTGTTCGAACAGTGTTCGACGCTCATGAAGGGGATTGCGCAGAACGCCAAACCCGTCATCGCGGAGGTGGACGGACCCGCCTTCGCAGCCGGATGCCAACTGGTCGCGTCCTGCGATCTCGCCTACGCCTCCGAGCGCGCGGTCTTCGCCACCCCCGGCGTTCGAATCGGACTGTTCTGCTCCACGCCGATGGTAGCCCTGTCGAGAAACCTGTCCCGCAAGCACGCGATGGAGATGCTGCTGACCGGCGAGTCCGTCGACGCCAGGCGAGCGGCGGAGCTCGGCCTCGTCAACCGCTTCGTTCCGTCCAACGCTCTGCGCGGCGAGGTCGAAACGGTCGCACGAACCATTGCCTCCCGTTCGCCGGCGGCTGTTCGCTACGGAAAGCGGTCGTTCTACGAACAGCTGGAACTGGATCTCGGCGGCGCGTACGAAGAGATGGGCCGCGTGATGGCCGAGAACATGCTGGCGGCTGACGCCAGGGAGGGAATCGGCGCGTTCCTCGAGAAGCGGGAGCCTTCCTGGCAGGAAGTTCGGTAGCGGCGGCCTCGCGACGTTTCAGCGCCGCGCCGGCGCCGGGGACGCCGTCTCGACCTCCCCGGTCGGGGATCTCGCCCAAACGACGAGCAGGAACAGCGCCACGGCGCCCCATTGGTGCAGCGCGGCGAGAAGCAACGGGACTCCTGCCCGAAGCGCGACGATGCCGAGAACCGCCTGCAGGACGACCGCAGCGAGAATCGTCCGCCGAACGCCGGCACCGACGCCGGCGCGCCATGCGAGCAGGACGGCAAGGGCGAGGACGAGATAGGCGAGAAGCCGGTGCACGAACTGCACCAGAGCGTGGTTCTCGAACCAATTGCGCCAAACGGGGCGAAGGTCGAACGCCTCCGGCGGCAGGACGACGCCGTTCATCCACGGCCAATCGTTGTAGACGCGGCCCGCTCCGGTTCCGGCCACGAAGGCGCCGACGACGATCTGCAGGAACACGAGCGCCAGCAGCAGGTCGAGCGGGCCCCGCACCGGCGGCGGGCGGCGGATCCTGAGCGCCGCGTCGAGCAAGAGCCCCATGATGAGAAACGCCAGCGCAAGATGCACGGCAAGCCGCGCCGGGCTCACGTCCACGCGATCCGCGAGACCGGAGCGCACCATCCACCAGCCGACCGCTCCTTGCAGGCCGCCGAGGAAGAGAAGCAGCACGAGGCGTCCGCGGAGGTGCCGCGGAAGGCGATCGCGGAGCCAGAACGCGAGCAGCGGAATCGCGTAGGCCAGGCCCACCAGGCGCCCGAGCAGGCGATGCGCCCACTCCCACCAGAAGATTCGACGAAAGTCGTCCAACTCCATCCAAGCGTTGACTTCCGAATACTCGGGGATTTGGCGGTACTGGCGAAACGCCTCTTCCCAGCCCGCCTGGCTCAACGGAGGCAGGACGCCGGCCACCAGGTCCCAGCGGACGATGGAGAGCCCGGAGCCGGTAAGCCGCGTCAGCCCGCCGAGGACGACCATGGACGCGACCAGCGCGAGGACGCCGTACAGCCACGCCTCGACGGCGTCGGGGGCTAAGCCGGAACGCAGCCGGCGCTTCACGCTTCCGCCTCCCGGCGCAGCGCGCGCAAGACGCCGCGCAGCATGCGTGTCTCCCCTTCCGTAAGCCGCTGCCGGAACACGAGATTGCGGAGCTGGGCGACGCTCGCGGACCGACGCTCCGGCGGGCGGAAATACCCGACCGCGTCCAGTTCCGCTTCCAGATGGTCGGCGAGCCCGGCGACGTCGGATCGGGGCGCGAGATCCGAGTCGAAGGCGTCTTCGGCCGAATCCGCGTCGAGCCCCGAGACCCACCACTCGTAGGCGATCAACAGCACCGCTTGCGCCAGGTTGAGCGACGCGAAGCCGGGATGGGTGGGAATGCGGACGATCGCCTCGGCCGTTTCGAGATCCGAGTTCTGCAGCCCCGCCCGCTCGCCGCCGAACAGGACGGCGCTGCGGCGACGGTCGCCGGCGCGAAGCGCGCGGGCCGCCTCCCGGGGCGAAAGCTCCGGCCGGGTCAACTCGCGGACGCGCGCGGTTGTGGCGAGTACGACTTGCCGGTCCGCGACGGCGTCCGCGACGCTGTCGAACAGTTGCGCCGCCTCCAGGATGTCGTCCGCGCCCGATGCCCGGGCCTGCGCTTCCCGATTCGGCCAACCGTCTCGGGGCGCCACGAGGCGCAGGTCCGACAGTCCGAAATTGGCCATTGCGCGCGCGGCTGCGCCGATATTGCCGCCCAGTTGCGGCTCGACCAGAACGACGGCCGGCGACAGGGGCGCGCAGGGGATCGGGACTGGATTCATGTCGGCGGGCGGCAGAGTGACGGGAGCTTCCGGCGCCGGTCCGTAGCAAGGAGGCGCGTCGGACGGTATCCTAGCGCCGTTCCCTCAATCGAACGCGTCCTGTTCCCAAGGGCAGCGGCGCGCCAGTTCAGCGCACAGCAAGGGAGGCGCAACCGATGGATCGCATCAAGGTTCATGCCCCGGTCGTCGAACTCGACGGCGACGAGATGACGCGCATCATCTGGCAGATGATCAAGGACAAGCTGATCCTGCCTTATCTCGACGTTCCGCTCGAGTATTTCGATCTCGGGATCGAATCCCGCGACGAATCGCGCGACGCCATCACCGTCGAGGCCGGACGCGCCATCGCGAAGGCGGGCGTCGGGGTCAAGTGCGCCACCATCACCCCGGACGAGGCGCGCGTCGAGGAGTTCGGACTGCACGGCATGTACCGCAGCCCGAACGGCACGATTCGCAACCTGCTCGGCGGCGTGATCTTCCGCGAAGCGATCATCTGCTCGAACGTTCCCCGGCTCGTGCCCGGCTGGTCGGAACCCATCGTCATCGGTCGCCACGCCCATGCGGATCAGTACAAGGCGCAGGATTTCGTCGTCCCGGGTCCGGGCCGGGTGACGATTTCGTTCGAGCCGGAGGGTGACGGCGAGCCGATCACCCGCGAGATCCACGCGTTCGACGGAGCCGGGGTGACCCTCGGCATGTTCAACACGGACAAGTCAATTCGCGACTTCGCCCGCGCGTCGCTGAATTACGGGTTGCTTCGGAGCCTGCCGGTCTACCTCTCCACCAAGAACACGATCCTCAAGGCGTATGACGGACGATTCAAGGACCTGTTCCAGGAAGTGTTCGACGCCGAGTTCGCCGAGCGGTTCGAGGCGGTCGGCCTGACCTACGAGCACCGCCTGATCGACGACATGGTCGCCGCCGCGCTCAAGTGGTCGGGCGGATTCGTCTGGGCCTGCAAGAATTACGACGGAGACGTTCAGTCCGACACCGTGGCGCAGGGATTCGGCTCCCTCGGGCTGATGACGTCGGTTCTGCTGACGCCGGACGGACAGACGGCGCTTGCGGAGGCGGCGCACGGAACCGTGACCCGCCACTACCGACAGCACCAGGCGGGCAAGGAAACCTCGACGAATTCGACCGCCTCCATATTCGCCTGGACGCGTGCGCTGGCCCACCGCGCCAAGCTCGACGGAAACGAACCGCTATCCCGATTCGCCCAGTCGCTCGAACAGGCGACGATCGGCGCCATCGAAGGCGGCGAGATGACGAAGGACCTGGCGCTTCTGGTAGGGCCGGACGCACGGTGGCTGACGACCGAATCCTTCCTGGATGCCGTGGCGCGGAGACTGGAGAACGCGCTCGGGTAGCGCTTCGCTCCAGCCCGTCGCTTCCGTTCCGGCGACGGGCCCGCCGACGCCCGTTGCGCCGCCGGGGCGAGGGAAGGGACAGAGGTAACGGCGAAGCTGATTCGCTAACGCCCCGGAGCCGACGACGGTCCCGCACGCCTGCGGGTTCGGTTGCCGCTTCGGGATCTTGAAGGATCGATTCGGCGACGGGGTTCGGGCGGGCATTCGCCACCGAATGCGTTCTGTCCTACGGCAGCGACGGCAATACCGACACTGCGTACCGGCGCAGGAACACGGGGTCCGGGCGACCGGGGGCAGCTGCCCCGCCGAGCGTAGCCGACCGCTTCTGCGCGACGGGACCGTTTCGGTTCAGTCCGGCTTGCCCAGGACCACATACTCCCGTTCGATCTCCCGCCGGAAACGATCCGGCAACAGCGACCAGTCTCGCGCCTCGACGAGAAACGGCAGAGTGGATTCCTCCAGCGCCTCGACGAAACTCCAAAACCGCTCGTCGGGAATTCTCTCCAGCCCCGGTCCGCGCAGCGCCAGATCCAGATCGCTGCCGCCGTGGCTGCGTCCCTTGACCCGGCTCCCGTAGGCCCACGCTTCCACGTCGGGCAGGTGTTCCCGAAGCGTCGATTCGATAACTTTCCGGTGACGCTCCGGCAGGTGCAGCCGGTCAGTCATCGCATCCCCGCTCGACCAAGTCGCAGAGCGCGTTCGCGTCGTCGACGACGGCCGGCAACAGAGTCAGCGTCGCTTCCGAAAATCCCGCCTCGAGTTCGTTCGCCGGTTCGTCGCTGTTGTCCCGGTACTCCAGCCACCGCTCTACCGTCTCCGGATCCATCAGGTCATGCCGTGCCGCATGACGGAACAGGTCCTTGAAGGTGAGGCGATCCACCGACCGGTTGGTGGCAAAGTAGACGGCCAGCCGCTTTCGCAGGAGCTTTCCGCTTTGTTCCAGGACCCGCTCGAACTCCTTGACGCATACCCACCGGTATAGGTCGCGATCATCGTTCGTCTCTTCACGCGCGTCGAGTTTGCCGAGGGCGGTCTCCAGCGTACCGATACAGCGGCAAAGATGGGTCGCGTCGATACTCATCCTCGCCTCTTCCGCAGGTCTCTCGCGCTGCAAACGGATCTTGCGCTACGCAGCGGAATTCCTGCGCCGGCCTAGCCGAGTGCGTGGCGGCAAATGCGCCGAATTGCCCGTCCGCGACGGATTCGGAGAGTCCGCTCGCAACGAGGCGCCCGTCCGGCGGCGCAACCTAGTATACAGTCGAACGAGCCGGTGCGGGATTCCCGACAGGGCGACAGTTCAACCTCTCCATGCCTCCTCGGTTTCGCTCGGCCCGCCGAGGGTCCCGACGCGAGAGACTTCGGCAAACGCGCCGGCCCCTGATCGATCGATGCGCGACGCTCGCTTGCGATCACCTGCGGGGCAGCGTGTCCAGGACGCCGACCCCCGGACGTTGGCGCATGGGAATGTGCCGAGCGTATCGTTGCGTCGGTAGCCGCATCGTTCGTCCGAGCGCCAGAACCGCGGGCGGCTGAACGAGGCACCGGATCGAGCGCCGCGAGATCGGCGCCGACGCGTCGGCTCCACGGATGACGACGCGGACGGCTGACGGTCCGAGGCGCAGGAACTACGCCGAGCTACGGAAGTCAGATCCACTCTCCCGCCTGCCCGAGACCGGCGGAATCCGGCCGAGCGCGTCAATTCGGCGCCCCGCCGGTCCCGCTACGGCGATGACGGGAAGGCGTCCCGAGTCGACGAAGCGCACGGGTCGATGTCGGCAGAGTTGGCCCGTACGACGGTAGGCCCGACACTTCGGGAAGCGACGGCGATCGCTTGGGGTCGGTCGGCTGCGCGGGTAGCGGCACCAGGACCGTCGGGGCGCGGGACGAAATTCACCCGTAGCTCATGCCGATCCGGACCGGGAGTCCGATGACCCGGACGCAGGGCATCGATGAGGGGCAGGTGCAAGAGCGCATGTGCCGTCGACCGCAACACCTTCGTCGCAGTTCGCGTTCTTCGGCGCCGTCCCCAAGGTCTCGTCAGAATGACGTGGGCCGGAGTTGCTGCACGTTAGTTCGTTCGGCTGGCCGTCCGACGCACAGATACCCGATTTGGTCCGCTCACGCCGGCCCGCCCTCCCGAAAGATTTCATCGAGAGTCTTGCCGTCGACCATGGCGTGTAACCACTCCTCGTGCTCTGCGTACGAAGCTGCGAGAACACGGCGCCGTACCGCGTCCGGCACTGCGTCAAACCGATGCTCCATCGCGTGCAGGACCAACTCGGCCCGTCCCTCGGCCCTTCCCTCGGCTTTCGCCTTGATCCTGTGCTCTCGAATAAGCTCCGCCTCCGCGTATCCCAGCATCGTCTGCCCTTTCTTCGGTGATCTGCGCGGGCGGTCTTGCGAACCGTGTCGGGGTCTTATCACAGCGGCCTCTTGACCGAACCTGCCGGCATCGGAACGGCAAGGTCAGCGAGTTCCGGCATCGGCTGCAGGAAACGGGTCGAAGCTACGGCGCCCTCGGATTCTCGCGCTCCGGGATGCCCCTTCGCCCGGACGGCGCACCTATACCGGTGTGGGCACCGGCGTCGCAGCCGCAGAGGGCTCCGGCGATACGTCGGGGCGAGAGTCGGCCCCTTCACTCCGGCTCGTCCTCACCGAGAATGGTCTTGAGAGACTTGCCGTCCATCATGGCGTTCAACCACTCCTCGTGCTGTGCGTCCGACGCCTTGCGAATCCGGCTCCGTTCGCGCCCCGACACCTCGCCAAACCGATGCTCTATCGCGTGCAGGACCAACTCGGCCCGTCCCTCGGCCCGTCCCTCGGCCCTTCCCTCGACCCTTCCCTCGGCCCTTCCCTCGGCTTTCGCCTTGATCCTGTGCTCTCGTACGAGTTCTGCCTCCGCGAGTCCCAGCATCTCTTTCCCTCTCCTCGGCCATGCGATTCGGACGGCATTCCGAATGCTCTCGGAGTCGCAACGCAACCCCCGATACATATATACCAGCAAACGGACGGCAAGGTCACTGGATTCCGGCATTTGTCGCAGGATCTCAGCGACCTGTTCCACGCCCATTTCTTCGCAGTATGCGCACACGAGAGCCTGGAATACGGCTCGCAGGTCTCCGCGTCCGGCACGTGCGCTCGGCCGCATTCGCGCCAGGTCCCGAAGCGTATAGTCGAAGCGATTGATCAGAGGCCGAAACTTCCTCCTGGCGTAGAGATAGTCGACGATGCGCTTCGGCGCCGTCCACCGCGAATTGCCATGATAGACCACCAGAGCAATGACCAACGCCGGCCTCGTCTGGCCCGTCGGGGTGTCGGCCGACGCCTCCCGTTCTGCGATTTCGAACGAGTAGCGAGCGGTCCGCCAAGCGATGCTCCGATCGATAGTCGACTGGAATTCGACTACGACATAAAGATAGCGTCGATTGTCTCGATTGGGCCGAAGCTTGACCCGCCAAACTCGATCCGCGCGAAATCGCTGCAGTTCCTCGCTCAGCATCTGGGGATCGAGCGCTACCGGCAGCTCGTCGGCAAGCTCTTCCACAATGGCCCTTGGCAATAGCGACCGGAGCAAGTCGAGCGCGCGCTCCGGATCGCCGGTCGCCGCCGAAATCAGGGCGTCATGCGGCTGATGCAGGTCGGGCGACCCGTCATTCGGCGCCGGCTCTTCCCGCGTGCCTCGAATCGATTCGGCGTCTTCCGCCGGTCCAGTTGCCATCCTTCCTCCCCTGCGAACGAGACTCCGTCGTCCCGAGCGACGTGGTAGAGGCGGCAAACGTAGCGGCATGACGGCCCTGAAGGCAAGCGACGCTCCGGAGCACGGAACGTAACTCCTTGCCGTGGCGGCAACAATGGGGGGGTATCCCCTGACGGAGAAGGCAGTGCGCCCGAACCGCTGCGCCGTCCGATCCGCAAAGGTCCTGAAGGGTTTCTACCCTTGCAGCTCCGTCAGACGGCGTTCGACTGCCGCCAGGGCCGCATCTGCCGCACCGGCGTCCGGCCCGCCGCCCTGCGCAAGGTCCGGCCTCCCGCCTCCGCCCCTTCCGCCGAGCGCTGCCGTCGCTTCCCGCACCAGGTCGATCGCAGAGATTCGGACTGCAAGATCGGGACTGACCCCGATCACGACGCCAGCCTTCCCGTCACTCTCCCCGACGAGCGCGATCACGCCGCTCGGCAGGTTCCGGCGATGTTCGTCCACCAGCCCGCGCAGTTCCTTCGCGGGAACCCCTTCGATCCGCCGCGCCATGAGCGGCGTCCCGTTCACCATTCGAACCTCGGCGGCAGAACCGCCGGCGCCCGACGCCAACTGTCGGCGAAGAGTCGCAACGTCTTCCTCCAGCCGCTTGCGCTCCGCCAGGAGGCCGGCCACACGCGCCTCTGTCTCCGACGGCGGAACTCGCAAGAGAGCCGCAACGTCCCGCAGCGCATGGTCACGTTCCTGTAGATACCGGAACGCAGCCCCCGCACTCAGCGCCTCGACTCGTCGAATGCCGGCCGCTACCGCACCTTCCGATAGGAACTTGAAGACGCCGATTTCGCCGGTGTTGCCGACATGGGTGCCGCCGCAGAGTTCCACCGACCAAGGCTCGCCGCCGTCGCGAAGCCCCATGCGTACTACCCGGACCTCGTCGTCGTATTTCTCGCCGAACAGGGCTCGCGCTCCCGATTCCATCGCCGCGTCCCGGTCCATGACCCGGACCTCCACTGGAGCGTCCTCCCGTATCCGCTCGTTCACGACGGTCTCCACGGCCGCAAGATCCTCCTCTCCGACCGCTTCCGGATGGGAAAAGTCGAACCGAAGCCGGTCCGGAGCGACCAGCGAGCCGCGCTGCGCCACATGATCTCCCAAGCGTTCTCGCAGCGCTTCGTGCAAGAGGTGTGTGGCGGAATGGTTCGCCCGGATCCGTGTCCTGCGCTCTGCGTCGATCGCCAGCGTCATGCCGTCGCCGACCGAGAGCGCCCCATGGACGACGGTGCCGGAGTGCAGGATTAGCGTCCCCTGCCGCCGGGTGTCCGAGACCTCGAAGTCCCCGTCGTCCGAGCGAATGTGACCCGTGTCGCCCACCTGCCCTCCGGCTTCGGCA
Source organism: Rhodobacterales bacterium (assembly GCA_965221505.1). GTDB lineage: Bacteria > Pseudomonadota > Alphaproteobacteria > Rhodobacterales > CAZPXZ01 > CAZPXZ01. Next base: position 1,134,260 of record CBDCSI010000001.1, on the reverse strand, counting down.
TAAAACGGCGTCTGGTTGACCAGGACCGATACCCTGGCGCCCTTCTCCGCCCGGTCGACCCGTTCGCCGTCCTGCACGACGGCAAGTATCCGGCCTTCCGCCTTGCCGGTGTCGTAGCCCAGAAACTCCGTCGCCCCGAACTCGTCCGACAGCGCAATCCACAACGCCGCGTTCGCGTCGTCCGCCGCCGTGGACCGGCTCGCCCGCGAGCGCGACCTCTGCTCCTCCATCGCGGCCTCGAAGCCCTCGACGTCGACGCTTCGGCCGCGCTCGCGCAGGGCGTCCTGGGTCAAGTCGAGCGGAAACCCGTACGTATCGAACAGGCGGAACGCGACCTCGCCTGGCAGGGCCTCGCCGTCTCCGAGGCGCGCGAGTTCCGTCTCGAGAAGGCCGAGACCGCGCGACAGGGTCTCCCGGAACCGGGTTTCCTCGCGCAACAGCGTCTCGCCGGCGAGCGAGCGCGACGTCTCCAGTTCGGGAAACGCCTGGCCCATATTGCGGACGAGCGTCGGCACCAGCCGCCAGAGCAGCGGCGCTTCCGTGCCGAGGAGCTGCGCGTGGCGCATGGCCCGACGCAGGATTCGGCGAAGCACGTAGCCGCGCCCTTCGTTGGACGGCAACACGCCGTCCGCGATCAGAAAGCACGCGGCGCGGAGATGGTCCGCGATCACCCGGTGGTGTACCCGCCCGTCCCCGTCCGGTTCCGTGCCGGAGGCGTCCGCGCTGGCCTGGATCAGAGACCGGAACAGATCGGTCTCGTAATTGTCGTTCGTCCCCTGCAGTACGGCGCCCATGCGCTCGAGACCCATTCCTGTGTCGATCGACGGACGCGGAAGCGGCTCGCGCCTCCCGTCGCCGAACTGCTCGTACTGCATGAAGACGAGATTCCAGATCTCGACGAAGCGGTCGCCGTCCTCGTCGGGAGAACCGGGCGGGCCGCCGGGAATCCCCTCGCCATGGTCGAAGAAGATCTCCGAGCAGGGGCCGCAAGGGCCGGTCGGCCCCATCATCCAAAAATTGTCCGATGTGGAAATTCGAATGATGCGGCTCTCCGGAAGCCCGGCCACGCGTTTCCAGAGATCGGCGGCGTCGTCGTCTTCGCTGAACACCGTGACCAGGAGGCGGTCGGCCGGAAGCCCGTATTCCTGCGTGACCAGGTTCCAGGCCAGGGGGATGGCCCGCTCCTTGAAGTAGTCGCCGAACGAGAAATTCCCGAGCATTTCGAAGAGCGTGTGATGGCGCGCGGTGTAACCGACGTTGTCGAGGTCGTTGTGCTTCCCGCCGGCCCGGAGGCACTTTTGAGCCGTCACGGCCCGCTGCCAGGGAGAGGCCTGCCTGCCGGTGAACACGTCCTTGAACTGCACCATTCCCGAATTGGTGAACAGCAACGTCGGATCGTTGAACGGCACGAGGGAGGACGACGGCACGACCTCGTGTCCGTTGTCGCGAAAGTAGCCGAGAAAGGTCGCGCGAATGTCGTTCAGAGTTGCCATGGGCCCGTCAACCGAAGAAAGGACAAGGGGGAAGAGCGCCCGCCGTCAGGCGGCGAGCGATTCGGCGCTCTCGGAACCCGCCTCGGCCGAGTCCTCCGCGCGAAGGGTGGCCTCGATTTCGTCGGCGACCGCCGGATGCTCGGCGAGAAACGCCCGCGCGTTCTCCCGGCCCTGCCCGATCCGCTGCCCGCCGTAGGAGAACCACGCGCCGCTCTTTTGCACGATCTTCTCGGCCACGCCGAGGTCCAGCAACTCTCCGGTGCGCGAAATGCCCTCGCCGTACAGGATGTCGAACTCGACCTGCCGGTAGGGCGGCGCCACCTTGTTCTTGACCACCTTCACCCGCGTGTGGTTGCCGATGGTCTCTTCGCGATGCTTGATGGCGCCGATGCGTCGAATGTCGAGACGAACCGAGGAGTAGAACTTCAACGCGTTGCCGCCGGTGGTGGTCTCCGGGCTGCCGAACATCACGCCGATCTTCATCCGGATCTGGTTGATGAAGATGACCAGGCAGTTCCGGCGCGCGATGGTGCCCGTCAGCTTGCGCATGGCCTTGCTCATGAGGCGCGCCTGCAGTCCGACCTGCGAATCGCCCATCTCTCCCTCTAGCTCCGCCCGCGGCGTCAGGGCGGCGACCGAATCGACCACGATGACCCGAATCGCTCCGCTGCTCACCAGAATGTCGGCGATCTCGAGCCCTTCCTCGCCGCAGTCCGGCTGGGCGAGCAACAACTCGTCCGCGTTCACCCCGAGACGCCGCGCGTAGACGGGATCCAGCGCGTGTTCGGCGTCCACGAACGCGCATTTGCCGCCCGCGGCCTGCGCGTTGGCCAGCACGTGCAGCGCCAGCGTGGTCTTGCCGGAACTCTCCGGACCGTAGATTTCCACGATTCGCCCGGTGGGCAGTCCTCCGACGCCCAACGCCCGGTCGAGGGCGATCGAGCCGGTCGGAATTCCCTCGATCCGGCTGACGGCCCCCTCGTCGCCGAGGCGCATGACCGCGCCCTCGCCGAAATCGCGATTGATCCGCGTCAGCGCCGCTTCCAGCAGCTTGGCGCTCTCTCTCTCCCCAGACCCGTTCCTGTTCGCCATGTCCGCCGTCCTTACTGATCGCGCGACCGGATCGTCGCGGTTCGTCCCCTTCTATGCCCCCCCGGGCCGGTGCGCAAATCGCCCGCCCGTACGCCCCTCGGAAACGGGCACCTCCCGACGCAGCAAGTCCGCTACCCGTCTCGGAATTCCGTCCCCGCGGGCATTCGATCTTCCCGGCCCAGACGGCCGGCCGCTCTGCCGGCTCCCGAATCGGATCGCCGCGATCAGTCGCCGATTCGGTAGTTGGGAGGCTCGCGGGAGAGCTGTACGTCATGTACGTGCCCCTCGGCTACGCCGGATCCGGTCACCCGGACGAATCGGCCGTAGCGGCGCAGCGAATCGACGGTCGCGCATCCCGTATAGCCCATGGCCGCCCGGAGTCCGCCGACGAGCTGGTGCAGCACCGCACCCACCGGACCGCGCAGGGGCACGAGTCCCTCGACGCCTTCGGGGACGTATTTGATGCTGTCGGTCACCTCCGCCTGAAAATACCGGTCGGCGGAGCCCCGCGCCATGGCGCCCAGAGAGCCCATCCCGCGATAGGACTTGTAGGAACGCCCTCGATAGAGCACCACCTCGCCGGGCGACTCGTCCGTTCCGGCAAAGAGGGAGCCGATCATCGCGCAGTCGGCGCCGGCGGCGAGCGCCTTGGCGAGGTCGCCGGAGAACCGGATTCCGCCGTCCGAAATCACCGGCACGCCGGCTGCGTCGGCCGCTTCGACGGCGTCCCTCACGGCAGTGAACTGCGGGACGCCGACACCTGCAATCACGCGGGTGGTGCAGATCGATCCCGGGCCGATTCCGACCTTCACCGAATCGGCGCCGGCGTCGATCAGACGCTGTGCGCCTTCGCGCGTGGCTACGTTGCCCGCGACGACCTGAACCCGGTTGGAGTGGCGCTTCAATCGCTCGACCGCATCCGGCACCTGCACCGAGTGCCCGTGCGCCGTGTCGATCACGATCACGTCCGCGCCCGAATCGATCAGCCGTTCCGAACGGCAGAATCCGGCGTCGCCCACGGTCGAGGCGGCCGCGACGAGAAGCCGCCCCTGACTGTCCTTCGACGCCAGCGGGTTGACCACCGCCTTCTCGATGTCCTTGACCGTCACCAGGCCGGCGCATCTGCCCTCCCGGTCGACGACCAGGAGTTTCTCGATTCGCCGCGCCTGCAGCATCGACCGCGCCTTGTCCGGCTCGACCGGCTCCTCGATGACGGCAAGATCGTCCCGCGTCATCAACTCCCGCACCGGCGTCGCCGGATCGTCGCAAAACCGCATGTCGCGATTGGTCAGGATCCCGACCAGCCGCATCGTGTCCGGATCCACGACCGGAAACCCCGTGATTCGATGCTCCGCCTGAAGCGCGCGGGCGTCCGCCAGGGTCTGTTCGGGCCCGAGGGTTACCGGGTCGAGCACGATGCCGGACTCGAACCGTTTGACCCGGGCGACCTCTGCTGCCTGCGCGGCCGGGTCGAGGTTGCGGTGAATCGCTCCTATTCCCCCGGCCTGGGCCATCGCCACCGCCATCGTAGATTCGGTGACCGTGTCCATCGCCGAGGACATCAGCGGAATCTCGAGCGACAGCTCGCGCGTGAGCCGGGTACGGGTACGGGCCTCTCCCGGAGTAATCCGGGATTCGGCCGGCAGCAGCAGCACGTCGTCGAAGGCGAGCGCCGTCCTCAGTTCCATGGTCCGTCGTCCTCGCGCAGGCCTGCCGCGCGCAAGTTAGCACAGTCGCGGGAATCGGCGTTCGGGGTTCCGCAGGCGGGGAAGCGGGTGTATGCTGTCGCGCACCCGCCCCGGTAGCCCAATCTGGTAGAGGCACGCGACTCAAAATCGCGGTGTTGCGGGTTCGAATCCCGCCCGGGGTACCAAGATTTCGCGCCCGCCGTCGCCTGCCTCGCCGGTTTCCGGCCAATCGAATCGCAGAGCGCCTGCGGGGGAGTCTCCCGTTCCATGGCCACCACTGCCCGACGCGCCGCAGGGCCCCGGTCCGGCAAAACCAAGACAGCCGGGCGCGGCAAGGCTGCCCGGCAATCCCGCAAGGCTGCAGGCCGAACGCCGTCGCTGCGGCAGCGCCTGCAGGAGGCGGCCGGGACTCGCTGGTCGCGCGCCCTGCTCGCCCTGGTGGCGTATACGGAGAGTTTCGTCCTGCTGATCCCGCCGGACGTTCTCCTCGTTCCCATGGTCCTCGCCCAGCCCCGGCAGTGGTTTCGCCTGGCGTCGATCGCCACGGCCGGCTCGGTCGCCGGCGCGTTGACCGGATACGCGATCGGCGTCGTCGCCTTCGAGTCCCTTGGTCAGCCGCTGCTCGAGTTCTACGGCCTGACGGAGCAATTCGAGAGCTTCGCCTCGGACGCCAGCCGATACGGCGCCTGGGCGGTCGTCGTCGCCGGAATCACGCCGCTTCCGTTCAAGGTCGCTACCATCCTCTCCGGCTCGGTCGGACTGAACCTTGCGGTCTTCGCCTTTTCCTGCTTGCTGGCGCGCGGGATTCGCTTCGCCCTCGTCGCCTGGGTGGTGCAAAAGGCCGGTCGATCCGCTGCGGCGCATATCGAGAAGCGGTTCGGCTGGATCGCCGCGACCGCCCTTGTCGCAGCCTTCGTCGTCATTCTTCTGGTGCTGCTGCCATGAAGCGTATTCTTTCCTCCCCGAGAATGCCGCACGCCACGCTTGCCGTCGCGGCGGCGACCCTTGCCGGCGCCTTCGCGTTTCAGCACGTCGGCGGCTACGAGCCCTGTCCGATCTGCATCTGGCAGCGGTGGCCGTATGTTGTCGGCATCGTTCTCCTGGCCGGCGGGCTCGCGTCGCCGGCGGGACGAATTCGGACGTTGTTGACCGGGATCGCCTGCCTGGTGTTTCTGGGCGGGGCCGGTCTGAGCGCCTGGCATGCGGGAATCGAATACGGCTTCTGGGCCGGTCCGGCGAGCTGCGGCGAGGCAGGAAATCTCGGGAGCCTCTCGGGGGCGGCTCTCCTCGACGCGCTCGAGGCCACGCCGATGGTGCGCTGCGACGCGCCTCAATGGACTCTCGGCCGGCGCTCGTTCTCCTGGGGCTCTCCCTCGGTCGCTCTCTACTCGCTGGCCGGCTTCAGCGCGCTCGTTCTCCTGGGGCTCGCGGCCTTGCTCGCTCCCTTCGCGAGGGATCTCGGTCGCATTCCATTCGCCGGCGCCCCGCCGGGAAGGCAATTGGACTGACCAAACTGGCGGAGCGGGTGAGACGCCTTCAACTGGGTGCCGCCCTGCATCTCGCGGCCTTACTACATACGCAATCGACCGCTCGGTAGAGGTTGCCCGCCCACCGGAAACGGCGATCAAGCACAGTGCCAATAACTGCGTCCGGGCCGCCGTCGTTAGGATCGATGTGTTCAGTGATTGGCTCGAATCCCGCAGATACACCCTTTAACCACTGAACCATCTTTTCGCCAACTAGATCGCGGAGTCGGTCGCTCTCGGGATCGCGCACGGGTCCGACGTCTCCGCGACTCCATATACTTGAAGTACTCCGAACGCAGACGGAGAGTCCGTCCACCTCCACACCCGCACCGGCGGCTTGTCCCGAACGTCTCGAAGCCACTCTCGTGTCTCGCGTGCGCCTCCCGAGTTCGGTTCTTCGCTACGCGAATGCCGTCAGTTCCTGCGCGATATCGTCAGAAATCGCATGCACGTTCCGGCCGGCCACGTCGGCGAACAAGCACAGCGCCAATATCTGCGTCCGCGGGCATCAGAGCGGTGTCCCCTTCGATCTCCTCGCAGTTCGGTCTTCGCTGCGCGAACCGTCAGTTCCTGCGCGATATCGTCAGAAATCGCATGCACGTTCCGGCCGGCCACGTGTCGCGGGCAAGCAGGTCCAGGAACGCCCCATGACGATCTAACCGCCTGACGACGACCTGACCGTCCTCGCGCAGCTCGAACGCAAGTCTTCCGCCGGCATCGGCGCCGAGCGCATGACGGACCGACTTGGGCAAGGTGATCCGTCCCCTGCTTGTCAGGGTGGCTACTTCACGGATGATCGGCATGTTCTGCACTCGACCTGTTGCCCGGCGGAAAGAGACGCGCTCTGCAATGCCGACTCCGCCGGAAGTCCCATGGGTATCGGCCAGACAAGGGAACGCCCCTGCGCAATCCCACGCCACGCGCGAAAGGACGCACCCGCGCGGCCGATGGCGTCAAAGCGACAATCCCATGCGCTCCGAAAACCCGACTCGACGGGCGTTGCCCGGTTCCTCCGCAATTCTTTGCGCCTGCCGACCCCGGAAGCGGTTCGCCCGGCAGCGGCGAATTGTTCGCTGCCGGACAAGGACGCACCCCGCCCGCGCCGACGTCAGGGGGTCAGGGTCGTATCCCAGTACACGAAGTCCGCCCAGCTCTCGTGAAGGTAATTCGGCGGGAACTTCCGTCCGATCTCCTTGAGCTGAAACGCGGTCGGCCGGAAGGGCTCGCGAGCGAGCCGCATCGCCGCCTTCCGCAGCGACTTGTTTCCCTTCTTGCGATTGCACTCCGGGCAGCAGGCCACCACGTTCGTCCACTCGGTTCGGCCGCCCGAGGACCGCGGAACCACGTGGTCGAACGTCACCTCGTCCTCCGAGCCGCAGTACTGGCATCGGAACTCGTCCCGCAGGAACAGGTTGAAGCGGGTGAACGCCGGGTAGCGAACGGGCCTGACGTACTGCCGCAGGCAGACGACCGAGGGAAGCCGCATCGCGGTGCTCGGGGAGCGCACCACGCGGTCGTATTCGGCCACGATCTCGACCCGATCGAGGAACACGGCCTTCAGCGCGCCTTCCCAGGGCCAGACCGAGAGCGGAAAATACGACAGCGGATTGTAGTCCGCGTTGAGCACGAGCGCCGGATGAGCCCGGAGGTTTCCGCCGCCGGCATATTCCTTCGGACCCGACAGGCGCGGCAAACTGCCACCCATCGTGGAATCCTCCCGCTCGTTCCCAGGTCGCGACCCGGGAGAATCCCCGTGGCCGACCGGCATTCTAGCGGCATTCCCGCGAACCACGATTCGGACCCCTCCGTTCCGACCGCTGTTGCGAAGGTGCCACAGTTCGACCTGCGCCGACGGCGGTCCTCACGCCCCGAACCCCGCATATTTGGGATCCGTCCGGCTCGCGCGGCAAGCTCCGAGGCCGGTCGCGATCGCCGCGCACCCCCCGCCTCAGTACGCCCCGGTCACACCCGCTCAGACCCGTTTCCCGCCCGAGAGTTTTTCCGCCAGGAACTGCCGCCCGAGCTGCAGCGCCGTCTCGTCTATTCCGTGCCCAACGCCGGGCGATACGTGCCATCGCACCGGAACGTCGTGCGAACCCAACGCGCCGACCGCATCGTGGACGCTCTCCACCGGCACCATCTCGTCGGCGTCGCCATGGGAGAGAAATACCGGCGGCCGGCAGCGGAGTTCCTCCTCCAGTCGCTCCGGCGCCAGCAACCGGCCCGAATAGCCGACGACGGCCGCAACCGGTTCGCTGCGACGGAGGCCGACATGCAGCGCCATCATGGTTCCCTGGCTGAACCCGACCAGCGCGACCCTGGAGGCGGGCACGCCATGGCGCTCCGTCTCCCGGTCCAAGAACTCCTGCAGGGCATCCGCCGAGGCGGCGAAGCTGCGGCCCATCTCGACCTCGCTCGATCCGTCCAGCCACGGAACCGGGAACCATTGCCGACCGCCCGGATTGTTGCGGCACGGCTCCGGGGCGTGCGGCGAGACGAAGGCTGCCCTGCCCAGCGACGAAGCGAACGGGCCGGCGAGCCCGATCAGGTCGTGCCCGTCCGCGCCGTATCCGTGCAGCAGCACGACCAGCGAGTCGGCCGCACCGACACGTGCGCCCGCCCGCGGACCGTCAATTTGCCGGATTGCCAATTGCGATTCCCTCCTTCTGTCTGGCCTGCCGGTAGTAGCTCCACAACACCCTTGCGGCGACCGCGCGCCACGGAACCCATTGCTCGGCCAACGCTCGAAGCTCCCGCTCTCGCGGGCGCGACTCCAACTCGAACAGCGACCGCGCCGCCTCCTGCAACGCAAGGTCGCCGGCGGCGATGACGTCGGCGCGGCCGAGCGCGAACATCAGATAGATTTCCGCGGTCCAGCGCCCGATCCCCTTCACCCGGGTCAGGGCGGCGATCGCGTCGTCGTCGGCCATCCCGTCCAGACGGTCGAGCGGCAGCGATCCGTCGAGCACCGCCTCGGCGAGGCCCTTCGCGTAGGCGATCTTCGGCCCCGACAATCCGGCGGCCGCCAGGGACGAAGAGCGCGCACGCGCGAACGCTTCCGCGGTCGGAGCCCGCCGGGCCGTGAGCCGGTTCCAGATTGCGTCCGCCGAAGCGACCGAGAGCTGCTGGGAAACGATGCTGTGCAGAAGGGTCGCAAAGCCCGGCTCCGAACGCCGGAGCGGAACGGCCGGCGAGCCCGCGAGATATGCGTCGAACCTGGCTTCCCGGCGGCGCAGCCAGTCGAGACCCTCGGCGAGGTCCGACTCCGAGTCCACCCTGCGTCCGCTCATTCTGCAGCGCGCTCGTCAGGCCCGGTCTCGGCGTCACGGACCGCTCCGGCTGCGGGCGGCGTCAGAGTCTCGAAGAAGCAGCTCCGCGCCCCCGTGTGGCATGCCGGTCCGGTCTGGTCCACCAGCAGCAGGACGCAATCGCGGTCGCAGTCGGCCCGCGCCGCAACCAGGCGCTGCACATGTCCCGACGTCTCGCCCTTGGGCCACCGCCCGCGGCGTCGGGACCAGTAAACCACGCGGCCCGTCGCAAGCGTCTCCCGCAGCGATTCGAGGTTCATCCATGCCTGCATCAGCACCTCGCCGGTGTCGTGCTGCTGCGCGACGGCCGGGACGAGCCCGCGCTCGTCGAATCGAAGCGTGCCGGGATCCAGCACCGTTTGCCGGGCGTCCTCACGTGAGCGCATGCGGGTCGGGTATCCTATGCTGTAGCGAAGTGTGGGCAGCGAGATCGGCCGGCGCCCGAATCGGACGCCGCGGTTCCGATCGCCCGGTCCGGCCGAGGCGGACATGCAGACGACGACCGAAGTCGATTCCGACGATCTCCTGAAGCTCTATTCGCAACGCATTCTAGCGCTGACCACCGGTCTTGCAGGCAGCGGCCGGCTGGAGGACCCGGACGCGACCGTCACGAAACGATCGCCGCTCTGCGGCTCCACGGTCACCGTGGACGTGCGCGTGGAGAACGGGCGGATCCGCGCCTTCGGACAGGACGTGAAGGCCTGCGCGCTCGGTCAGGCCTCCGCCGCGGTCCTCGGCCGGCACGCCGTCGGACGTTCGCGCGAGGAGATCGAGTCGGTGCGCCGGACGCTGCGAGCCATGCTGAAGGAGGGCGGCCCGCCGCCGGAGGGGCGGTTTGCCGATCTCGAGGCGCTGCTGCCGGCGCGGGAATACCGCAATCGGCATGCCTCGATCATGCTCGCCTACGACGCGACGGCGGAGGCGTTCGCGGAAGCGACCGACGAATCGTGAGACCGGCCGCCCCGACCGACGCGTCCTGATCTCCCTCCCGCGACCGCCCGCCTTCGACAATCCCTCGCGCCGCACCTGCGTCGCGGCCGTTTCGGCTGCGCCCGGAGCTCCGGACCGGCTTCCGATCGAGGCAAGGCGGCCCCGCGTTCGCGAATTGGCGAACGAGGCGATTGCAGTCGGATGGTATTTGGCGTACCATTTCCCTTCCTCGCACCGACGGTCCGGCCACATGACACCTCCGGCCGTCTGCAACCAATCCGATCAAACTGTCGTAAAGGGAGAAATCACCATGATCCGAACCATCAGCTGCGCGATCCTCGGCGCGGCCGTGCTTCTCGTCGCGCCGGCGTCGCTGGCGGACGAGTATCCTTCCAAGACCGTCGAGGTCGTCACCCATGCCGGCGCCGGCGGCGGCACCGACGTCACCACCCGCATGATGATGCTTCGCGCCCGCCGCGAACTGCAGCAGGACATGGTGGTGGTCAACAAGCGCGGCGGCGGCGGAACGGCTGCCATGGACTACTACCTGACCGTTCCGGCCGACGGCTACAGCATCCTCGCGTTCACCATCGGACACGCGGCGGAGCTGGCCAAGGGCAAGACCAAGATGACGCTCGACGACATCCGGCCGATCGCGCGCGGCACCGACGATCCGCAGATTCTGATGGTGCGCTGCGGCGTCTACGAGAACGCGGAAGACTTCGTCGCGCAGCAGAAGGAAGCGCCGATCACCTACGGCACGACCCATGTCGGCAACATCGACGACGTCTCGGCCTTCATGTTCACCGTCAAGGGCGGCATGCAGACCCCGAAGATCCTGCCGTTCGACGGCGGCGGCGAACTGGCGACGCAGCTGGTCGCGGGCGCGGTCGACGCGGGCGTGCTCAATCTCGCCGAGGCGGCGAGCCAGATCGAGGCGGGCGACATCTGCCCCATCGTGGTTCTCGCCGACGAGCGGATGAACGCCCTGGCGGACGTACCCACCGCCAAGGAAATGGGCATTCCGGTCAGCTTCTCGACCGTTCGCGGATTCGTCGTTCACAAGGACACGCCGGACGACGTGGCGGCCCGTCTCGAGGAGGCGCTCCTCAAGTCGATGAATCACTCGGTCTACCAGGGCTTCCTGACCACGGTCGGCCTCGATTCCACGTCCGTGGCGGGCGCCGAAGTATGGGGCGGCCAGATCACCACGATGGTGACCGACATGGAAGCCGCGCTCCGGGAACTCGGCTTCATCGAATAGTCCGCACCCCGACACGTTCCGTCCCGGGGCGGTCTCGCCCGCCCCGGGACGCCCTGGAGCGCCGAACCCATGCGAGGCTCGCCCGGAACCGGGGGCGCCTGGACCCGATGGATCGTGCCTGCGGCGCTGGCGGCGTTCGCAGCGGCCGCGATCGCGATCAGCACCACGTTCGACCGAATGCCGCCGATCCTCAAGCGCGGCATCCAGCCGTCCGACTTTCCGCAGATGGTCGCCGTGCTGATCGTCGCGCTGACCGCCCTCGGCGCGTGGCGCGAGCCGCCCGAACGCCTGCCGGCGGCCGGGCGAACCGCCTGGTTCAGCATGCTCGCGTTCGTCGCCTTCGCCGCGCTGAGCTTTCTCGACTTCGTTCTCGCGCTCGGAGCGACCGCCCTGGCGCTGGCTGCGCTCTGGGGCGAGCGGCGCCCGGCGGTGCTGGCCGGCGTGGGCGTCCTGGTCCCGCTGGTCGTGTTCTTCCTGTTCGACCAGGCGTTCGAGGTGCGCTTTCCGCGCGGCGTTCTGACCAACCTCTGGTACGGGTGATCCGATGGAACCTTTCCTCGCCGGATTCGCCGCCCTCTTCGACCCCTCGCTCCTCGGGTTGCTGGTTGCCGCCACGCTCGGCGGCGTGGTGGTCGGCGCCCTTCCGGGGCTGAACGCGACCACCGGGGCGGCGCTGCTGCTTCCCTTCACGCTGACCATGGAGCCGGTCGCCGCCATCGCGGTCCTGACCGCAATCTATTGTTCCGCGACCTTCGCCGGCGCGATCACCGCCATCCTGATCAACACGCCGGGAACCTCCGCCAGCGCGACCACCTGTCTCGACGGGTATCCGCTCGCGCAGCGGGGCGAAGCCGGCCGGGCGCTCGGTCTCGCCGTGGTTTCCTCCACCGTCGGCGGCGTGTTCAGCGTCGTCGTCCTCATGCTCGCGGCGCCGCTCCTCGCCCGCGCCGCCTACCACTTCGCGCCCCCGGAGTATTTTGCGCTCACCCTGTTCGGACTCTCGATGCTGGCGACCATCGGCGGCGGATCCGCGACGCGAAACCTGATCGCCGGCGCGGTCGGCGTGCTGCTCGCCACGGTCGGCGTCGACCTCATGACGTCCGTCGAACGCTACACCTTCGGCATGCCGGAACTCTCGGACGGCATCGGCTTCGTCCCGGTGATGATCGGCGTCTTCGGGATTTCCGAATTGCTGCTCCAGGCGTCGAAGTCGGAAACGGTACGGGAACGCATCCCGCTCAAGGCGGTCCGGCTGCCGAGCCGGGCCGACTACCGGCGGGTCCGAATGACGATCCTTCGCTCGTCGGGAATCGGGACCTTCATCGGCATCCTCCCGGCCGAAGGCGCCACCGTCGCCTCCATGATCGGATACAACGAGGCGCGGCGATGGTCGAAGACGCCGGAGGAATTCGGCAAGGGCGCCGTCGAGGGAATCGCGGGCTCCGAAGCGGCCAACAACTCCGCTACCGGCGGCGCCATGGTGCCTACGCTGGCGTTGGGCATTCCGGGCAGTCCGACGGCGGCGGTCATCCTCGCCGGACTGATGGTGCACGGCGTGCGCCCCGGCCCCACGATGTTCACCGACCAGGCCGAATTCGCCTTCGCCGTATTCTGGTCGATGATGCTGGTGAACCTGCTGTTTCTGGCGGTCGGCCTGCTCGGCTCCCGCGTGTTCGCGCGAGTGACCCTGATCCCGTTGCCGATCCTCTGGCCCTGCGTGTTCGTGTTCTCGATCACCGGCGCCTACGCGCTCGACCATTCGATGACGGACGTCTGGGTCGCGCTGATCTCCGGGGTCGTCGGATTCTTCCTGCGCCGGAGCGGATTCTCGGTCGTACCCCTCGCCATCGGCCTGATCCTCGGCGGAATGCTCGAGCAGCGCTTCGGCCAGTCGATGGTGATGCTGGACGAGAAGTGGTGGCTGTTGCCGACGCGCCCGCTCGCCCTCTTCTTCTTCGTCCTGACCGCGCTCGCCCTGTTCGGCGCCCCGCTCTGGAGGCGCGTGTCGGCGTGGCGAGCGGGTTACCGGCAGGAGACGGGCGGCTGACGCGCCGCCTGCCGACGGAAACGCAAACGAAGGAGCGCACGATGAGCGACTACACGGGCATCTGGCCAGTGGCGCCGACGCCGTTCGCCGACGACGGTTCGCTCGACCTGGAGGGCATGCGGCGGGTCGTCGACTGCATGGTCGACCAGGGGGTCGACGGGATTTGCATTCTGGCGAATTTTTCCGAGCAGTTCCTGCTCAGCGACTCCGAACGGGATCGGCTTCAGCGACTGTCGCTCAAGCACGTAGCCGGACGCGTGCCCGTCATCGTCACCGTCAGCCACTTCTCCACGGACGTGGCGGTCGGGCGAGCGCAACTGGCGAGGGATCTCGGCGCGGATGCGGTCATGATGATGCCGCCCTATCACGGCGCCCTTCTGCGCGCCACGCCGGAGCAGTCCTACGAGCACTTCGCCCGCGTCGGCGACGTCGGAATTCCGATCATGGTCCAGGACGCGCCGCTGTCGGGCGTCGAACTCGCCGCTCCCTTCCTTGCCCGCATGGCGCGGGAGATCGAAATGCTGAAGCTCTTCAAGATCGAGTGCGCTGGCGCCGCGGCGAAGATCCGCGCCCTGATCGCCGAGGGCGGCGACGCGATCGAGGGACCGTTCGACGGAGAGGAGGCCGTCACCCTCATGGCCGATCTCGACGCCGGCGCCACCGGCTCGATGACCTCGGCGCTCATCCCGGACCGGATCCGTCCGGCGATCGCGGCCCATCTTTCCGGCGACCGGGACCGGGCGAAGGCGGCCTACGCCCGCGTGCTTCCCGCCATCAACCACGAGAACCGCCAATGCGGCTTCCGGGCGACCAAGGAGGCGATGGTCGAGGGCGGCGTGATCGCCTCCGCCCACTGCCGTCATCCCGTCCCGCCCCTTTCGCCGTTCGCTCGGGAGCAACTCCTCGAACTGATCCGGCCGCTCGACCCCGTAGTGCTCGCCTGGGGACGATGAGCGCCAGGAACGACAGCGTTCGGGATCTGCTCGGGAGCGAGTCCCGCGTTCCTCCGCGGCGAAGCCTCGCCGACGAGGCCGCGGACCAGCTGCGAGAGTTGATTCTGCTCGAGCGCCTGCGCCCCGGTCTGCCGGTGCCGGAACGGGACCTGGCCGAAGGCCTCGGAATCAGCCGCACTCCCCTTCGCGAAGCCCTTCGAATCCTCGAGGGCGAGGGATTGATCGAGTATTCGCCGACGCGGCGCCCGCACGTCGCCGACCCGTCGATCGAGGAAATCTCCGAGAACCTCGCGGTGCTCGGCGCCCTGGAGGGGCTGGCGGGAGAACTCGCCTGCCGACGCGCCACCGCCCCGGAAGTCGCCCGCGTCGAGCGACTCGCGTCGAAGATGGAGGCCGGGTCGGACCGGGTGGAGCCGCTCGCGTTCTTCGGCTGGGACATGGAGTTCCACCGCACCGTCGTGGAAGCGTCCCGGAACCGGTCACTGATCCGTACGCACCGCCAGTACAACGCGAGGCTGTGGCGAGCGCGGTTCATCTCGTCGAGAATGCGCACCCGGAGAAGCCGTACCCTCCGCCAGCACCGGGAGATCGCCGCGGCGCTGCAGGCCCGCGACTGCGCAGCTGCCAGCCAGGCGCTTCGCCAGCACATGACCTCGGCGATCGACAACGTCGCCGGCGCGCAAGATCCAGGGCGGACACGGGAGGCAGAAAATTGAAGCCGCGAATCGGACTCCTTCCCGGCGACCCGGGCGGCATCGGCCCGGAACTGGTCGCCCGGGCGACCGCGGACGGGGACCTCGCCGAGCGCGCGCGCGTCCTGCTGATCGGCGACGCGCCGCTCTTCGAGTCGGGACAGACCCATGCGGGAATCCGCATCCCGATCCGGACGGTCGACGCCTGGGAGGGGGACTGGACGTCGCATCCCGGTATCCTGCTCCACCCGATCCGCACCGTCGAAGAGGACGGGATCGGAATCCCGGAAATACGGACGGCGTCGGGCCGTTCGAGCCTCGCCGTCCTGGATGCGGCGCTCGACCTGGCGCGGGCGGGCCGGATCGACGCGATCGTTTTCGGGCCGTTCAACAAGGCCGCGCTGCATGCCGCAGGCATGGGCTACGAGGACGAGCTCCGCTACATGGCGGCGAGGCTCGGCGTCGAAGGCCACTGTTCGGAGCTCAACACGCTGGACGGCCTGTGGACGAGCCGGGTGACCAGCCACGTGCCCCTGCGTCGCGTGGCGGATCTCGTCACCGGAGATCGCATCGCCGACGCTGCGCGCCTGATCGACGCGACGCTGCGGAGGGCCGGCGTCGAGCGACCGAGAATCGCGGTGGCCGGCCTCAATCCCCACGCCGGCGACGGAGGGAATTTCGGGCGCGAGGAAATCGAGACAATCCGGCCCGCCGTCGAGGCGCTCGCGCGGTCCGGGCTCGACATCGACGGTCCCTGGCCCTCGGATACCGTATTCCTGAAGGCGCGGCGCGGGGAGGCGGACGCCGTGGTGACCATGTATCACGACCAGGGGCAGATCGCCCTCAAGCTCATGGGATTCGACCGGGGCGTCACCGTTCTGGGCGGCATGCCGTTTCCGATCGCGACCCCGGCCCACGGCACCGCCTTCGACATCGCCGGGCGGGGAATCGCCGATCCCGGGGCCATGCTGGCCGCACTCGCCATGGCGTGCGACATGGCGACCCGCTGGGGGGCCGAACCGTGAGCCGGCGGGAGCGCGCCGGATTCGTCGGCGTCGGCATGATGGGAGAAGGGATGGCCGCCTGCCTCCTCCGCGCCGGCCGACCCGTTGCGGTGCTGGCCCATCGAAACCGGGCGCCCGTCGAGCGGCTGCTGGCGGAAGGCGCCACGGAAGCCGCCTCGGCGCAAGAGGTCGCCGCCGGCGCGGACGTGATCTACACCTGCGTTCCCGACGCCGCAACCGTCGAGTCCCTGGCCGAAGCGATGCTGCCGGCGATCCGCCCCGGCCAGCTGTGGATCGACGCGACGACGTCGCTCCCCGAGACCAGCGAACGCATTGCGGCACGGATGCGGGAGCGAGGCGCGACTTTCGCCGACGCGCCGGTGACCGGCGGCCCCGCGCAGGCGGCTGCGGGCGAGCTCGCTTCGCTCGTCGGATGCGAGGCCGACCGCCTCCCGCAGGTTCTCCGCGCAGTCGATCCCTACTCCCGGATCTCGCGGCGATTCGGCGATCCGGGACGCGGACATGCGGCGAAACTGCTGAACAATCTCGTGACCCAGGGGACCATGGTGCTGCTCTCCGACGCGTTCCGAACCGCGGCGAGCGTCGGCGTCGACTGGGAAGCGTTGCACGACGTCATGCAGGCCGGGGCGGGCCGATCCGGTACGCTGGAGAAAGCCGTTACGCCGGCGCTTCGGGGCGACTTCGCGGGTTCGCGGTTTACGGTCTCCAACGCGGCCAAGGACCTGCGCTACGCGGCCCGCCTGGTCGCCGCCGCGGATCCCGCCCGCCGAACGGTGGCCGCGGCGCTGGAAGAGCGGCTCGCGTCGCTCGTCGAGCGCGGCCTGGGCGAGGAATACGTAAGCCGCATGCTGGACCCGGCCCTGTGCGAGAACCCGGGCGAGAACCCGGGCGAGAACCCGGGCGAAAACCCGGGCGGGAACCCGGGCGAAAACCCGGCGCCGGACCGATCGCCCCGACCCCGATAGCGGCTCGTTCGCCGACGACCCGCTCGCTCATTCCGCCTCGGCGCCCTTCCGAACGACCGGCGGGAGCACCTCGTCGGGAATCGGACAGCGGTAGGGAGCTTCCTCGAGCCGGGCGTCGAGCGCGTCGCGCGCCTCAGCCAGAATCGCCGGATTCCGGATGAGCGACACGGCCGTCGCCGCCATCGCCTTGGCGGCGTGAACGAGGCCCTTGTGGGCCATTCCCGACTTGCCCTGCGCCGTCAGCTGCCAGCTGTGAAACGGAGTCCCGACGGCGCAGGTGGCGATGCGCGCCTGAACGGTCGGAACGACCCAGCTCACGTCCCCCACGTCGGTGGATCCGACGCCGCTCTCGCCGATTCCGCCGAGCGGCGCGACGAAATCGCAGAGCGGCAGGCGCACGTCCGTCTCGATGCCGATCCGCCGGAAGGAAGCGCGAACGTCCTCCGCGTCCAGCGTGTCCCGAATCCGCACCGCGAAAGCCTCGTCGTCGGAGTCGAACGGAACCGGGCCGAGACGGTCCAGGCATTCCTGCATCGCCGCCTCCAGCGGCGCGTTGCCGAGCAGATTCGAGGTCCCCGTAAACCATCGCGCCTCCACGCGCGTGTCCGTCATCAGCGCGGCTCCCTCGGCGACGCGTCCGACCCGCTCGATCAGGTCCCGCAATCCCGCCAGCGACGGCGAGCGAATCAGGTGCCGCACGGTCGCGCGGTCGGGAACCACGTTCTCCGCCATGCCCTCCAGGTCGCGATAGGCGTAGTGGAGACGGGACCGGCTCGAGACGTGCTCTCGAAGGTAGTTCACGCCGACGTTCATCAGCTCGGCCGCGTCCAGCGCGCTTCGCCCCAGCTCCGGCGCGCTCGCCGCATGCGAAGCGCGTCCGAAGAAGCGGTAGTCGATCCGCGCGTTGGCCAGCGAATTGGCCGGATTGACGGCGGTGAAGGTCGACGGGTGCCAGGATACGGCGGCGTCGACGCCCGCGAAGGACCCGTCGCGGACCATGAACGTCTTGGCCGCGCCGCCCTCTTCGGCCGGACAGCCGTAGTAGCGAACGCGGGCCCGGACGCCCGTCTCGGCGATCCACTCCCGGGTCGCGGCCGCGGCGAGGAGCGACGCCGCGCCGAGCATGTTGTGGCCGCAGCCGTGTCCGGGAGCGCTCTCCGAGACCGGACGCCGCTCCGCGACGCCGGGCTCCTGGCTCAGTCCGGGAAGGGCGTCGTATTCGCCGAGGAACGCGATCGTCGGACCGTCCTCGCCGGCAGAGCCTCCCTCGCCGACGACCGCGGTCGGGATTCCGGCGACGTCGCGCGCGACCCGAAACCCCTCCGCCTCGAGCGCGCCGGCGTGCTCCTCGACCGCGCCGAATTCCCGGTAGGCGATCTCCGGCGCATCGAAGATGCGGTCCGACAGGGCGAGGTACCGATCGCTGCGCGTCTCGACCAGTTCCCAGACCCGCTCGACGTTTCTCATGCCCGTTCCTCCTTCCGTCGACGTTCGCTCGGCCGGCGCGCCGTTCGACGCGCAGCGTCCGTGCCGGCCCGCGCGACGACCCGAAGCGTGTATTCTGTCCGCGCCGTCTCCGGCAGGGAGGACTATAGGTGAAGGCGATCGTCGTCGAACGGTTCGGCGGACCGGAAGAGATGCGGCTCCGCGACCGCCCCCTTCCGGCCCCGGGCCCCGGAGAGGCGCTGGTTCGGCATGCCTTCGTCGGCGTCAACTTCGCCGACATATCGCAGCGCGAGGGCAGGACCCGGGGAAGCGGGACGCAATACGAAACCGGCCTCCCCTATACCCCCGGCAACGAGGCTTCGGGGATCGTGGAGTCGGTCGGCGACGGCGTGCGCGCCCTGCGTGCGGGCGACAGGGTCGCCTATCGCGGAATCTTCGGAGCGTATTCGGAAGCGGCCTGCGTTCCGGTCGAGAGCCTCCTGGCGCTCCCGGACGACATGGACCTGCGAATCGCCGCGGCCGCGCTCACCCACGGAATGACCGCACACTACGTGACCCGCGACGCCGGCCGGGTGGCGCCCGGGGAGTGGGTGCTGGTGCACGCCGCCGCCGGCGGGACGGGCGGACTGGCGACCCAGATGGCCAAGGCGCTCGGCGCCGTCGTCGTCGCGACCGCCTCCTCGCCGCGCAAGCTCGACCATGCGCGAGGCCTGGGGGCCGACGCGGTCGTCGACTACGCGGCGGTCGATTTCGAGGAGGCGTGCCGCGAGATTCCGGGCTTCGAGGGATTCCACAAGATCCTGGACAACGTGTCGGCCGACACGTTCGAGCGGAACCTCCGTCTCCTGCGCCCGCTCGGCACGCTGGTGATCTTCGGGGCCTCTTCCGGTCCGATTCCGCCCTTCGACCTTCAGCGGCTGAACGCGCTCGGATCGCTCGCGATCCGGCGAACCAACATGAAGCACTACGTCGCCACGCGGGAGGCGCTGGAACGACGATCCCGGGCAGTCTTCGACATGATTCTGCAGGGAACCCTCCGGATCGTCGTGGACCGCAGCTTTCCGCTGGCGGAAGCCGGCGCCGCGCACGAGCGGATCAAGGGACGGCAGTCCGTCGGCAAGGTGCTCCTGGAGCCCTGAGTCCGCCCGTAGGCCCGTGCAGGCGGGTCCCGCCGCGTTCCGACGCTCCTGCCGCTGCGCGCATCGCATGTCCGGCGCCCGCGGACGGTCCGCTACCGGCGGGACTTCGGATCCAGGATGTCGCGAAGCCCATCGCCGAAGAGATTGAACGCCAGGACGGAAAGGAAGATCGCGAGGCCGGGGAAGATCGACATGAACGGAGCGTTGATGATGTATTGCTGCGCCTCGTTCAGCATCGCGCCCCACTCCGGAATCGGCGGCTGGGCGCCCAGTCCCAGAAAGCTCAGCACGGCCGCCGCAAGGATGGAATCGCCGAGGCTCAGCGTGGCGTACACCACGATCGGCCCGGAGACGTTCGGCAGGACGTCCAGGAGGATGATGCGCAGATCGCTGGCCCCGACCGCGCGCGAGGCCTCCACATACTGCATCTCGCGGACCGCAAGCGTCGAGCCGCGCGCCAGACGCGCGAACCGCGGCACCCGTACGATCCCGATGGCCAGAATTCCGTTCTCCAGCGACGGGCCTAACGCCGCCGCGATCAGGATCGCGAGCAGGACGTAGGGCAGCGACATCATGATGTCCATCGCACGCATGATGACGTTGTCGATCCAGCCGCCGAAATACCCCGACACGACGCCGATCGCGACCCCGGCCGTCAGCGAGAGTCCGACGGCGAGGAAACCCACCCACAACGAGATCCGGGCGCCGTGCACGACCCGACTCAGCTGGTCGCGGCCGAGATGGTCGATTCCGAAGGGATGCGCCCAGCTCGGCCCCTCGAGCACTTTCAGCGTGTAGGCGTCGGGCGCATAAGGCGCGATCCAGGGCGCGAAGACCGCCAGAAACACCAGGAGCAGGATGAACGCCAGGCCGGCCACCGCGGTGGGCCGGCGCCTGAGCAGGTGCCATCCATAGGCGAGGTTCCGCCGCCAGCCGACGGCCGGATCCGACCGCGACGCCATCTTCAGCCGCCGTGACGCCGCATGGAGACCAGTGCCTCGGCCATCTTCACCGCGGTCACGACCGGATTGACCAGCGGCAACCCGGAGGCCTCCGCGACCGCCCGCAACCGTTCCGGCTCCAGGAAGGCGACCGACATGCAGCCCAGGAGCATGGTCTCCGCGCCGCGGGCCTTCGCGTCCCGCATCAACTCCGTCAACCGCGCCTCGGTACGGTCCTTGTCGCGGTAGAGATCGAGAACCGGGATGTCGAGCGAGTGGCTGGAGACCAGCCGGCCGGCGTCCAGCCCCGCCTCGCGGACCATCCGGCGCTTGATGCGCGCCCGCTCGCCGGAGATCGTGACCATCGAGAATCTCCGGTCGCCGCAGGTTCCGAGCAGGATCGAACTCTCGCCCGGGCCGACGACCGGACGCGCCGACTGTTCCCGCGCGCCCTCGAGACCGCTGTCGCCGGCGCAGCCGACGATGAAGGCGTCGTATTCCTCCTGACGCTCCCGCACGAATTCCAGTACCGCCGGCATCGCCCGATACTCGTCGACGGCGTTCTCGATCGAGCGGGGACCGTCGCGAACCTCGTCGACGACCACGGTCGCGTCCGAGGACGCGATTTCGTTCAGCCGGGCCTCCCGGCGCGCTTTCTCCGCTTCCGCCATTCCGGATCCGGGGACGACATACGCGATTCTCATGGTCTCGCTCCTTCCACCCGCGCGAGGTCGACCTCGATCCCGAGTCCCGGACCCTCGCCGAGGACGGCGTTTCCGTCCACGACCGAGAACCCCGTCCCGACGTCCTCTGCCAGCCGGGTCGGTCCGTTGATCTCGGCGAACCGGATCGCCGGGCAGGCGTGTACGAGGTTCACCGCCGCGGCCGATCCGATCGAGGTGTCGAAGGTGCCGATCTGGCAGGCGACGCCCGCCGCCGCGCACAAGGCGGCGACGTCCCGCGCCGGCGCCAGCCCGCCGGTCTTCAGGAGCTTGAGGTTCACGTAGTCCGCAGCGCCGCGATCGATCGCCCGGAGCGCGTCGGAAGGGCTGTGCACGCTCTCGTCCAGCATCACCGGGATCGACGTGCGCCGGCGCAACTCCGCGTGTCCCGCGAGATCGTCCGCCGCCAGCGGCTGCTCCACCATCTGAATGCCGAACGGCTCGGCCGCGTCCAGAAACCGGGTCGCTTCCGGCAGGCTCCATCCCTGGTTCGCGTCCAGCTTGAGCCGGACGCCGCCTCCCACGGCCTCCCGAACGGCGGCGATCGCCGCCAACTCGGCCCCGGCGTCGACGCCGGTCTTGATCTTCAACGTCCCGAACCCGGCGGCGGCGAAGCGCTTCGCATCCGCCACCATCCGGTCCGCGGTCCCCACCGATACCGCCTTCGACGACGCCACGGGTCCGCGCCGCGCCCCGCCGAGCAACGCCGAGACCGACACCCCGGCCAGGCGCGCGGCGAGATCGTGCAGCGCCATGTCGAGCGCGGACTTCGCCGAGGTGTTGCGAGACGCCGCCGACGCCATCCTCGCATGGGCTTCCGCAAGGTCGAACGGATCGATTCCCGATACCGCTTCGCCGAGACGGCCCTCGACCAGCCCGAGGACGCTCTCCTGGGTCTCCCCGGTGACGTGGGGACTCTCCCGCGCCTCGCCCCATCCCTCGGTTCCGTCGTCGGCGACGACGCGCACGAGAACGCCGTCGATGCGCTCGTAGGACTTTCTGGAGGTCGTCAGCGGATCCCTGAGGGCGATCCGGATCGGCCAGGCCCGGACTTCGGAGACGCGCGTCATGGATTGCGGCCGCGAGGGGGATGCGGCCGGGCGGGGTTCGCCGCCCGGCCGTCAGTCGTGCGGGCGCTATTCGAACGCGGCCTCATGCAGCGGCACCCAGTTCGAATCGTGGATGAACACGTTCTTCAGGTTCGCGCGCGTCGCGATCGCGGTGATCGGATGCGCCAGGAAGATCGAGGTCGCGGCGTCGGTAATCCGGTCGGCGGCCTCCCTGTAGAGCGGATCTCGCTCCTCCTGGTCGTAGATCCCGCGCGCCGTCTCCAGCGCCCGGTCCAGATCCTCGTCCCGGTACCGCCCCCAATTCAGCGCGTCCTTCTCGCGGATGTAGCGGCTGTGGAACAACGCGTAGATGATGCCGTCCGGATCCAGCGTGCCGGAGATCCAGCCTCCCATCGTCATCCCGTAATCGCCCTTGCCCCGGCTCTCCCGGAACGTCGACCAGTTCATGGTCTCCACCTCGACTTCGATCCCGATTTGCGCCAGGTCCGTCTTGATCAGCGAGACCGCGTCGCGCGGCGCCGGCAGATAGGGCCGCGGATTGGTCCAGGAGGTGAGCGTGGTCTCGAAACCGTCGGCCTGCCCGGCTTCCGCCATCAGCGCCTTCGCCTTCTCGAGATCGTATTCGTAGACGGTGGCGTCCGGGCTGTGTCCCCACCAGTTCGGCGGGATGACCTGGTTCGCGACGTCGCCGCGGCCGAAGAACACGGTCTGGAAAATCCGATCCTTGTTGATCGCGTGGTTGACCGCGCGCCGGACCCGCACGTCGTCGAAAGGCGGCTTCTCGGTGTTGATGGCGACGAAAGAGATCCCGAGGGTCGACGACTGGTGCAGCGTCAGCTCCGGATCGTTGTCCACCTCGTCGAACTGCGGGAAGGGCACGCCGTAGATCAGGTGGACCTCGCCCTTCTTCAACGCGAGCAGGCGTACGTCGTTGTTGGGAATCACCCTGACGACAAGCCGGTCGACCTTCGGCGGGCCGAGGTAGTAGTCGGCGTTCGCCTCGTACTCGAGGAAGTTGTCCCGCTCCCATCGAACGAACTTGAACGGACCGGTGCCGACCGGGTTCGAGCGGAATCCTTCGGGATCGCTGGTCACCGCCGTGGGAGAGACGATGTAGCCGATATAGAAGGCCAGGTTCACCAGCAGCGCCGGAGCCGGCTCGCTCAACCTGATCTCGACCGTGTGCTCGTCGACGGCGGAGGTCTTCTCGATGGACGCGAATTTGGCCGTCCACCGCCGGCAGTCGCTGCAGTGATAGGGATGCTCCTTGTCCCGCTGGCGCTCCAGCGAGAAGACGACCGCGTCCGCGTTCAGCGGCGTGCCGTCGTGGAAGGACACGTCCTTGCGGAGGTTGAACGTCCAAACCAGTCCGTCGTCGGAAATCGACCAGCTCTCCGCCAGCGCCGGCACGATTTCGTGGCTGTTGCCGTCGAAGCGCACCAGGCCGTCGAAGGTCCAGTCGGCGACCTTGATCGCCTCGAACGAAGTGCTCTCGGCGGGGTCCAGCGAGTTGGCGTCGTTGCCGCGCGCCACCACCAGGGTTTCGGACGACGCGGCGATCGTCGACGCGGCCGCCAGGGCCGCGGCCAGCGCTACGGACGTTCCCGTCCGGCTCCAGAATTTCATGACTTCCTACCTCCCTTGCAGATGCGGGGCAGACGACTCCGTTCGTGCCCCGCTATTTCCGGGCGCTCTCGCGCCACCCGTCGACCAGGCGCTGCGCCTCGGTCAAATGGTACCCGATCCGGTTCAGCTCGCGCTTCAGTCCCGCGACCTCGAAGCGGAACTCGTCCGACTCCGGATCCATGCTAGCCAGCTTCAACGCGCCGCCGAGACCCGGAAGACACCGCGACGATAGCGCCGGATCGTGTTCCCACGGACTGCGAACCTGGTAGAGCACGGGATTGAGCCAGCGGGCCAGCCGCAGATACAGCCGGTTGAGCGCCGCCGTCTCGGTCTCGCCGGACAACGACTCCGCCGCCCCGTGCAGCGACCGGACGCTCGCCTTCAGCGCCTGCGCCTGCCGCTCGACGCCCGAGAGGTCCAGCGCGTCTCCCGCGCTTTCCCGGTACTCCCGGACGGCGTCCAGGAAATCCTGGGCGGAGTGGACGAAATTGAACGGCAGGACGTCCGCCGTGCACAGGCGCAGCAGCATGCTGACGTACAGCCGCGAATCCTGCGCCAGGATGTCGATGTCCGCCTTGTCGAGCGTCTCGTGCTCCGAGTGCCACCACCATGCGCCGCCGGAACCGCCCACGTTCGGATCCCGGTTCTCGTCGTCGGGCTTCAGCATGCCGTAGACGGAAACGGACGAAAGGCCGACGCCCCAGAACGACTGGTCGGCCGCCCGCGAGGGGCGCGTCGAGGAGACGTACTTGTCCTTCCGCTTGCCGAGCGCGAGCTGCGCCCGCGAAGACGTGTCCGTGCTCCAGCCGGTGATCTCCCGCGTCGCGTTCTCGTTGAACTCCGAGACTTCGCCCATCTGGTGTCGGGGCACGTAGACGGTCGCGCCCTTCACGCCGGGGCTGTCGATATTGAAATACGCGATGGCGCGGTCGAACAGGTCCTGCCAGAAGGTGTCGGCGTACCAGGTCGAGCCCGAATAGCGCGCGTGGCTGTGGCCGGGCCACCAGGCGATCCGCACGCCGTAGCGAAGACGCGCCTCCTTCTCCTTCATCAGGCGCGCGAGTTCCAGAATGCAGGCGTCGCCGGTCACGTTGTCGGTCGAGCCGTCGAACCAGGAACAATAGTGGGATCCGAGGAGGACGAATTCGGGTTCCCGCCCGCGGATCTCGGCGACGGGGAGCCGCACGCGGCGCCACCCTTCGAAGGTGTCGGCATGGATCTCGGCCTCGAGCCTCCCCGCCTTCGCCCGTTCGACGAGGGGACGCCCGTCGTCGCCGCTGATCGAGGCGACGTGAACCCGGGGAATGCGCTCCGCCTCCCGAAATCCGGGCGTTCCCCACACCGGCGTGATGATCATCTTGTGGCGCTGCGGGCCGGCCGACATGCAGATCATGCCGCGTGCGCCCTGCGCCGCGGCCTCGGCGGCGCGCTCCGGCGTCGGCAACTTTTCGAGCAGCACGATCCGACCCGTCACGTCCTTGCCGGCATACTCCTCCGCAGTCCCGGTTCCGACGAACGCGACGTCCGAGCGATAGCCGCCGGGCGGCGTCGACAAGCCGAAGGAGACTCCGACCGCCTCGATCTCCCGGCTCTCCGGCGCCGTGACGCGCACCCGCGCGGACACGGGATAGCTCACGTAGCTGTCGAACGTATGTACGGCGTGATCGATCTCCCATTCGGCGAGCCGGCCGGTCAGATACGCGCAGGCGGCGGCCTCCTCTTCCGACCCGCTCACCTTTTCGCCCAGCGCACAGAGCCGCGTCACGCTCTCGCGAAGGTTGTCGGCCGACACCGCCGCTCGTGCCTCGTTCTCCAGAGCGCGGTCCATGGAGCCTCCCCTTCTCTCGCTTCGGGCCTCTTTCGCAGCAGTGTATTCAACCGCCCGGCAAGGGCAAGTTCCCGACCTTCCGTTCCGCGGCGGAGTCCCGCCGCCGCCGGCCCGTTCGCCGACGGCGCCGGGGCGACGCGGCGCCGACTCCATTTGACAATCGCTACCGGCGCGGCGTTACTGCAAGCCGGTCGACGCGAGACCGCCGGAGTACGGGAACAGTCCGGTCCGGCAACGCGCCGCATCTCGAGCCCGCCGCATGGGTCCGATCGGCGCGTTCCCGGGGTCGACGGGAGGAGATCCATGGAACCGCTCCTGGACGTTCGGGACCTGCGGATCCACTTCTATACCTACCGGGGCGTCGTCAAGGCGCTGGAAGGGGTCAATTTCGAAATCTCCGCCGGGGAGGCGGTCGGGCTGGTCGGCGAGACCGGCTGCGGAAAGAGCGTGACCGCGCGCGCCGTCATGGGCTTCGTGGAACCGCCCGGCCGCATCGAGGAAGGCCGCATCCTGCTGGAGGGCGAGGACCTGCTCTCGCTTCCGGAACAGGAGATGCGCAAGGTTCGCGGGCGGCGGATCTCGTTCGTGTTTCAGGAACCCCGGAAGGCGCTCGATCCGACGGCGACGGTCGGCTCCCAGCTGATCGAGGCGGCGGTCGCCGGGCGCGGCGTCGACCGGCGCGAGGCCGAGTCGCTCGCCGTCGAGATGCTGGCGGAGGTCGGGCTGGCGGACGCGCCCCGCGTCATGCGCAGCTACTCCTTCGAACTCTCGGGCGGCATGGCGCAGCGCGCGATGATCGCGATGGGAGCCATCGGCGGCTCCCGCCTGATGATCGCCGACGAGCCCACCTCCGCCCTGGACGTCTCGATCCAGGCGCAAATCCTCCGGCTGCTCCAGCGGATACGAGAATCGCGCAAGAGCGCCCTCCTGCTGATCACGCACGATCTCGGAGTCGCGGCGGAGAATTGCGACCGGATCGTCGTGATGTACGCCGGCCGGATCGTGGAGAACGGGCCCGTCCGGCGAATCTTCCGCTCCCCCGCGCATCCCTATACGGACAAGCTGCTTCGCGCGCTCCCGGCCCCGGGCAAGACCCGGCTGGAGTCGATTCCCGGGGTCGTGCCCGACCTGATCGCCCCGCCGCCGGGCTGCCGGTTCTCCAACCGCTGCGACCGGGCCAGCGAGCGATGCCGCGCCGAGCGCCCGCCGGTCGTGGAAGCCGGCAGGGGACATTTCGTCGCGTGTCATCATCCGATTCGGGCCGCGGCGTGACCGACCGCAGCGAGCCGCGACCGTGATCGCGCCGGAACCGGACTCCGGGGAGGGCGGGGAGCGGCTGGTCGAGATTCGCGGGCTGAAGAAGGACTTTCCCATCCGGAACGCCGGCGCGGGACCGTTCCGGAAGCCTCCGACGGTCCGGGCCGTGGACGGCGTGGACTTCTCGGTCTCGGAGAACGAGATCTTCGGCCTGGCGGGCGAGAGCGGCTGCGGCAAGAGCACCGTCGCGCGGATGCTGATGAGCCTT
The DNA here is from genome assembly GCA_965221505.1 of Rhodobacterales bacterium. GTDB lineage: Bacteria > Pseudomonadota > Alphaproteobacteria > Rhodobacterales > CAZPXZ01 > CAZPXZ01. The sequence continues at coordinate 1,106,980 of CBDCSI010000001.1, read as the reverse complement.
ACGCCCCCCACCGAGGGCGAGATCCGGTTTCGCGGCCGCGACGTCTCGTCCTGGGGCGGACGGGACCTTCGCCAGCGCATCCAGATGGTCTTCCAGGATCCGTACACCTCGCTCAACCCGCGCCGCAAGGTCGGGCGCCTGGTCGGCGACCCGCTCGCGATCCACACCCGGCTCTCCGGCGGCGAACGCCGGGAGCGCGTGATGGCGGCGCTGGAGCGGGTGGGGCTCGCCCGCTACCACTACGACCGGTTTCCGCACGAGTTCTCCGGCGGCCAGCGCCAGCGCGTCGCCATCGCGCGGGCGCTGGTGGTGGATCCGGAATTTCTGGTGCTGGACGAACCCACCTCGGCGCTGGACGTTTCCGTGCAGGCGGTGATCCTGAACATGATCCTCGAACTGCAGCGGGAGATGCGCATCGGCTGCCTGTTCATCAGCCACGACCTGAACCTGATGCGGTTCCTGGCCCACCGCGTGGGCGTCATGTATCTCGGACGCATCGTGGAGACCGGCGCCACGGAGGAGGTCTTCGCCGACCCGCTGCATCCCTACACGCGCGCCCTGGTTTCGGCGACGCCGCAGCCCGATCCGGACCGTTCGAAGCCGGAGACCGTTCTCGAAGGCGAACTTCCGTCCAACGTGCGTCCGCCGCCCGGATGCGCCTTCTCCACGCGCTGCCCGTCGGCGATCGGCGGCCTGTGCGACCGGGTGGCGCCCCGGCTTCGCCCCGTCTGCGGACGGCAGGTCGCCTGTCATCTGCACCATCCCCCGGAGACGGCCGCATGAGCGGCCAGGCGCGCGTCCTGCGGACGATCGCCGGTCGGCTGGCGAACGCCGTGCTGGTGCTTCTGGTGCTCTCGGTGCTGATCTTCGCCTTCATGCGCGCGATCCCGGGAGACCCGGTCCTCAACCTTCTGGGGGAGGAAGAGACCACCGAGGAACAGTACGCGGCGCTGCGGGCGGAACTCGGTCTCGACCGGCCGTTTCACGTCCAGTATCTCGGCTGGATCAGCCGCGTCGCGGTGGGCGATTTCGGGCGGAGCCTGCAGACCAACGAGCCGGTTCTGCCGACGGTCTGGAAGAAGCTGAAGGCGACGATCGAACTCGCCGTCGTCTCGGTGATCCTCGGGACGCTGATCGGCGTGACGGCAGGGATCGTCTCGGCGGTGCGGCGCGATTCGATATTCGACTCCGCGGCCATGCTGCTGAGCCTGATGGGGATCTCGATGCCGGTTTTCTGGATGGGAATCCTGCTGATCATCGTGTTCAGCGTCAGCCTGGACCTCCTGCCGGTCTCGGGGATGGTGTCGTTCGACACGATCATCACGCCGGTGACCGGGTTTCCGCTGCTCGACGCCGCGCTGACCGGGAATTGGTCCGGCGTACGGGACCTTCTCTCCCACCTGGTTCTCCCGGCGATCACCCTCGGCCTGACGCCGGCCGCGCTGATCGCGCGCACGACGCGGGCGAGCATGCTGGAGGTGATCAACGAGGACTTCGTCAAGGCCGGCCTCGCGCGCGGCCTCACCTACAACCAGACCCTGTGGCGGCACGTCATGCGGAACGCCATGATCCCGGTGGTCACCATCATCGGCCTGGAGATCGGCGTGTATCTCGGCGGTTCGATCGTGACCGAGACCGTGTTCTCCTGGCCGGGCCTGGGGCGGCACATGATCGACGCGATCTACGCCAACGACTACCCGGTCGTCCAGGGCGCGGTCCTGATCTACGCGTTCATCGTGGTCATCGTGAGCCTGGCGGTCGACCTGACCTATTCGGCCCTCGACCCCCGCGTCAACCTCTGAAGGAAAACGGCATGCCGAACGACACCGAGTCCCGCGTCCTCGATTCGATATCCCTGGAGGAGCCGTGGAATCTGGTCGAGACCTTCGCGCGCATGCCCCGCTGGATGCCGGAAGACGTCGACCGGGCGGCGCTCGAGATCGTCGCACGGCTGCGCCGCCTCCGGATTCCCCACGACGTGTACGAGCCGGAACTCTACCTCTCGATTCCGCTGTCCGGGTCGGTCGAGGCCGGCGGGCGGACGCTGCGCGCCAAGCCGCCTTCCATGAGCCGTCCGGTTCCGGACGGGTTGACCGGCGAACTGGCGTATATGGGCGCGAACGCGGAGAGCCTGCGGGCCTACTCCCCGAACCCTCGCGACTTCTTCGGGGACGGCGCAGACGGTCTGGCGGATCGGATCCGGGGGCGCATCCTCTTGACGGAAGGGTTCGGCAACCCGGCCCTCACCGCCATCGCCGAGCGATGCGGCGCCGTCGGACTCGTGGTCGTCAACCCCGGCGAAAAGGTTCATTGGGGAACCTGCACCGCCGTCTGGGGAACGCCGACGCCGGAAGACCGTCCCTCACAGCCGGGCATTCCGGTTCTGGCGGTCAACCGCCCGGACGGACGGTCGCTCGTCCGACTCGCCGAAAACGGAGGTCGGGTCACGATGCGAAGCGAACTCGTCGAGGGCTGGTTTTCGCAGAAGATTCCCGTGGCCCGCGTCGCCGCCGAGTCGGAAGGCTGCGGTCCCGAATTTCTGCTCCTGCACGGCCACTACGACAGCTGGGACGTGGGCGTCGGCGACAACGCGACCGGCAACGCCGCATTGCTGGAGGTCGCCCGCGTCCTTCATGCGCACCGGCGTCTTCTTCGTCGCAGCGTCCGGGTCGCCTGGTGGCCGGGACACTCGACGGGCCGCTACGCGGGTTCCGCCTGGTACGCGGACGCCTTCGCCGGCGAGATCGACCGGCACTGCGTCGCGTCGGTCAATTGCGACAGTCCCGGATGCCGCTGGGCGACCAGCTACCACAAGACCACCTGCATGGCGGAGATGAAGGAACACGTAGCCGGAGTCGTTCGGGAGATCACGGGACAGTCGCCGGGCTGGATCCGGCCGAAGCGGGCCGGCGACCACTCCTTCTACGGCATCGGGCTGCCGACCTACTTCAGCCTTACCTCGACCATGCCCGAGGCGTTGCGGGCGGAGAAAAATTACTACGAGGTCTCGGGATGCGGCGGCAACATCGCCTGGCACACCGAGGACGACCGGCTCGAAATCGCCGACCCGGCGATCCTGGAGACCGACATCCGGATCTACGCGCTTGCCGTGCTGCGCCACGCTTGCGCCCCTGTCCTGCCCGACGACTGGCGCGCGACCGCGAGCGAGTTCGCCGATACCTTGCGGCGCTACGACGAGGCTGCCGGAGAGTCGTTCGATCTGTCGCCGGCCCTCGATGCCCTGCAGGCGTTCGCCGCGTCGCTGGAGAAATTCCATCTCGCCCTGGATCGGGGCGCCCTGGAGGCGAACCGGGCCAACGCGGCCAAGATGCGCCTCGCCCGGCTGCTCGTTCCGATCAACTTCTCGCGCAGGGCCCGGTTTCGACAGGACGCGGCGGTCGTCTGCCCGCCGCTTCCCGACCTCGCACCGGCAGCGGAGCTGGACCGGCTCCCGCCGGCCGAGCGTGAATCGGCCCGTATCCAGCTTCTCCGGGGCCGGAACCGGCTCGTCGCCGCGCTCAAGGAAGCGAGGCGCATCGCCCTGGAGGCGTTGGCGTGAGCGATCGCGTACGAATTCGCTACCAGTTCGCCACTGCCCGGCACCGGGGGGCCGGCGGCATGGCCGAAGTCGAGCGACGGGAGGCGCTGCTCAACGACTGGGCCGGTCCGGGCGTCGAAATCGAGATCGGCCTCCCGCAGTCCGGCCCGTCCGCCGTGGAGAGCCGGGCCGACGCGGCGCTTTGCGTGCCGGAATTGCTGGAACGTGTCGTCCGGGCTGAGGAGAACGGCGCCGACGCCGTAATCATCAGTTGCTACTCGGATCCGGGTCTCGACGCAGCACGGGAGCTGGTTTCGATTCCGGTGGTCGGATCCGGCCTCTGTTCGATGCATATGGCCGCCATGCTCGGCGCCCGCTTCTCGATTCTGGCCCCGCGTTCGGGCGGCGGCAGCCGGGCGCGGGACAATCCGCTCAAATACGGCTTCGGCCAGCGCTACGCCTCCACGCGGGGCACCGGCCTTTCCGTCGCGGATCTCTCCCGCGACCGATCGGGAACCGTGGCCGGTCTGGTTGCGGCCGGACGTCTGGCCCTGGACGAGGACGGCGCCGACACGCTGATTCTCGGCTGCATGAGCATGGCGTTCCACGACGTCGCGCACGAACTCTCGCGAGAGCTCGGCGCCCCCGTCGTCAACCCCGTTCCGGCGAGCCTGAGCGTGGCGGCGAGCCTGGTGCGCGCCGGGCTGAGCCACAGCGCGATCGCCTATCCGCGGCCGCCGCGCCCGATCTTCGACTGAAAGAATCCGCGATCCCGGGACCTGTAGACCGGCCGGGACGGCGCTTCGCGTCGACGGCGAGAGAGGGCTCCTGTCGGCGGAGTCGACCGGCGTTTCGTCGATCTTGCCGTGGTTGCGCGTGTCGCGCATGAGCGCATAGTCACCGATTCCGGAACGGCCTATGCGGCGTCGTTCCTCTACCGCGGACGGGCCGGAGCGGCGCCGACGCCCTTAGGCGACTGCCGGAAGCGCGCTGCATCGGCGCTGCGAACGCGAGTGCGTCGCGGTTGAGCGACCGCTCTCCGCCGCTTGGCAGAGCGCGACTGCGGTCGATTCCGAGGCTGCCGACCGGCCGGCGAGTCAACCGTCAAGCGGATGCGTCCCCTGCACGGCACTTCCGGCGGTCCTCTCGATACGGGACGTTGGAGTCGCGTACGGCCGGTCTCGCGCGAGTGCCATTTCCGATCCGGCGGTCGAGTCGCTCGCCTGCGACGACGCCATGACGGCAAAGCCGGCCGCGTTCGTGAAGGCGTCGGCCCGGTTGCGTGCAAGTGCCCGGGGCCGAACGCAGAACCCGAGAGAAGCGTCGATCCGGTAGGAACGGAGCCCCCGGCCGTCGCGACGACCGCTCATGCGGTTCGTCGCCGACGCAGGCGCAACGGTCACGCGGTCGGTCGGCAAGCCCGGACCTGTTGTCGCAGGGAGAATGCCGGCGAGCGGTCGGGAGTCGTACGATCGACGCATCGTCGTCCCCTTCGGCGACCCATATTCCGACCGGGACGTACGCATTCGTCGACGGCGCAGCGCTACATCGCTCCGTCGAGCGTCGGCCTGGAGACTCCGGCACGGCGGAGCTCCTCAATACGGACTTTCGACCATGGGTCGCGCAGCGATCGGTCTCGAGCGGTCCTTCCGAGGGTCCGAGGCACCCCTCTTCCGCCGATTTCGGCCGGCGTTCCGCTGCGAAGCGACCGGTCGACCCGAAACCTGCGGATGCTCCCCGGAGCCAGCGCCGCACTCGGCAAACCGGACCGAGAAACGCAAGGCTCTCGACGTCGGCGCGGAAACCCGACGGAAGAAGGGCGCACGCGCTCGTCGAACCGCCAGAATTCGCCGCAATGCGCCGCCATGAACATGCTATGGAATGCCGGCTGGACCGAGAGTCCAGGGAGACGACTTCATGACGAACGAAAATACGGGCCACTCTTCGCGCTTGGGTGCGCACGAGGCGGGATTCGCCGCCTCGTCGGTCGACATGGGCAAACGCGACGTATCGCGGGAGTCCCTGCGACCGGAAAGCCTCGAACGGACAAGAACGACTCCGACGGCCGGTCGCAACCTGCTGATTGGCGCCGCCGCGTCGCTCGCGCTGTCCGGCTGCGCGGACGGGGGCGGATCCGACCTCGCGACCGTGGATCACGCGTCGCTCCACATTCCCAAGTATTTCTACGGCGACAGCCTCGGGACTTGCGACACCTCCCGGTCCGGCCGGAGGGTTACGTTCGCCGACGCTTCCGTGGAACCCTTGATCGCGACGGTCATCGGCTACGACTGGAACGCGGATCATGCGCGAAACAGCATCTCGCTGACCGTCCATCACGACAAGATATCGCGCCCCATGCGCTCCCTCTTCGCGGCCACCCACGCTGCCCTGAAGGCCGGCGACTCCGACGGAATCCGGAAGGCGCTGTCGCTGGTCACGAGCATTGCCGAAGCAGATACGCTCCTCGATACGATGACAACGGCGGAAGCCGCCGCATATGGCGAGAAATGCTATCGCGGACGCGGCGACACGTCGGCCCGCTGCCTCGTTCATGCGCCCCAGTACGCCTCTATTTACGGCGGCAACTATCTGGTCCCTGCAATCCTGCTCAAGCCGCAGATGACCCGGGAGCAACGCGAAACGGTGGACGCTTACGTGCGCGAATTGCACGATCGGTACATTCGACCCTGGGCGGACAGGGCACGGAGCAGCGATCGCGGGTTTTACGAAATGGCGAACGCCGGCATCGCGGAACTGGCCTACGCGGCGTGGGCGGAGGACAAGAAACTGGCCGCACGGGCTTTCAACCGGACGTTCCTGGATATCCACCGAAAATTCTTCGAGGACGGCTATATCGACAACAATTCCTTCCGGGGCGTTCGGGGGCTCTGGTACCACAGCCTCGGCGTGAACGCGGCGGTCACCCTGCTCGGCCTCGCCGAGGCCTGGCGCGCACCGGTTCCCGCCGCGGTCCGGGACAAGATCGTGAACGCGACAGAATTGATCAACGTCGGCTTGCGCGACCTGGAGAAGTTCGATTCCCGCAGCTTCTGGGGGTATCGCGGCAACGCCTCCACCGACCCGAAAGACGCCCGCGCCCACATTCATCCGATGGGCATCGCCTTCGACGTCACGGCCGAGCGCTACGCCGGCGTCACGCTAGAGCGAGATCCGGTCTATCTCAGACAACGCAGAGGTTCGGGCCCGTCGAACTGGAGCGTCGGCTTCCATCCCGGCTGCATGGTCCGGCAATAGCGGGCCGGCCGCGCCGACGGGCGCCGCATGCGGCATGCCGACGAGCCCGGCTCGACCGCAAACGGCGAGGGTCGCGACCGGCTGCGCCGATCGGCAAGCGACCGGGCGGCCCGACGTCTCGGTGCCGGCGATTCCTGCGAACGGCTTCGACCGAGTCGGTGTCCGCCTGCGAACGCGCTCTTGACGAGCGTCAAGAATCGGGGTGGTCTCAAGAGCGAAAGCCCGTGTTGGGTCTTGCGGCGCGATTCGCCGTTCGCGTCCGGTCTCGCCATCGAGCTCGCACTCGAGACGCGGTTCGGTGCGACGTCTCCGGCGCGGGCGGACCGGGGGAACTCCTGGAGGACGAAGACACGCCGGTTCGCCGCTTCCGCGTCGCCCGCTCGCTGGTCCGGGACACGGAGAAGCGTGCAGTCGGAAGGCGTCTCCCGGAAGTTCGGCGCGGTATCGACGCGCGGGTGCAGACCTGCGACAAGCGGAGCCTTCCGGATGACTTCCTCCCCTGCCGCCGGTCGGTCCCGCCGAACCCGGACCTTACTCGGGACAGCGTGAGATTCCGGCTCGCGTTCGAGCCGCAGGCGTAACGGGGCGCCGGACGGCCGAGCGCGCCGATCCGACGGAGGCCTTGCCGACCCGCAAGGCTATGGCACAGACGGAAACCGAAGCGATTTCGATCAGGCAATTGGTCGCCGCCGACGCAGCCCTCCACGGTAGCGTTCGGCGCTCCGCCGACAGACCGCTTCCGCCTCGAAGGCGTGAACTACCCGGCCCTGCCGTTCGGCTTTCGGTGCGCCAACGAGGATGCGCGAGTAGAGGAGGAACCGATGTCCCACCGTCGAGACGCCTACCGGTCCGTCGCCGCGCGCGCCCCCGGTCGGGCCGAGCGCGGCGTGTCGAGTCGCCTGGAGGATGCGGGAAGTAGACTGCAGAGACGGGCGCTCGACGGAGATGCCCGAACGCCGAGCCGCCCGCGTCAGCGCCCCGTAAACGGACGCGCCTGTCTCGACGGTTTCCGCGTCAACCTCGCACTAAGACCGTAAACCATATGGCAACGCATATACCCGCGACACCGATGCAATAGCCAGACAATTGCACGAATCGCTGGACGGCATTGGCCTCCGAATCCGCAACCGCTTTTTCCAGTCTGGCATCGCGCCCGGCCGCCTCGGCGTCACGGTCTGCCAACTGTCGTCTCAGTTCCGCGATTTCGGCCTGGATTTCCGCAATTCGTCTCACCGCGTCGGATTCGCCCCCCGCAATCTCGTCCGCCGACTCCCGACCCTCGGTCGCGACGTCTTCTCGCCTTGTGCTCATGGCAGCCTCCTGGGCGCATGCCTCGTCGGCGACTGCGATCGTTCGATGCAGTCGTCGCCGCCCATGGTGAAGGACCCGACGCGAGCGTCAACCTCGAATTCCGGCAAACCCACGGTCGCGGCGAGCGTTGTGCGCGCGTTTCGCAACGTATCCTCCCGTTCCGAGAGCGCGCGCGGACGTCTTCGCCGTTCGCGAAACGAAGTGGAATCCGAATCTGCCTCCGGCGACGGGCGATCCCGTCGAGTTCACCGCACCCGTTGGCGGCGCCGAGCCAATCGAGCCTCGGTATCGGCGCCGAGGCACGGCGGAACGCTCCGAGTCGTTCCTTCGAGCGAGAGTTGTCGGGCAGCCCCATGCACCGAACGAGCGCTCATGCGGTCGCGCGAAGCGCTCCGTTTCCGCTGACCGCGGCCGGAGATGCGCTGCGGGGAAGCCGGTCGGCCCGGAACCGCCGGCACGATCGCGGCTCGGACCGGCGCCGCATTCGGCCGGCGGGATCGCGAATCGCAGCCCCACCCCTACGGACCGCAGGAAATCCCGGACGAAAGGGCGTATGTTGTTGTCGATCTGCCAGAATTCGCCGCCCTGCGCCGGGTTGACCGTGCTATGGAAGGTGACTCGGACCGAGTGAAAGGGAGACGGCAGCATGTCGAACGAGAGGACCGGCACCTTCGCGGAAGGGGGTGCGCACAAGGCGAGACTCGCCCCTTCGGCCGAGCGCCAGGCGGCGATCGGCCGCCGCTCCGGCGGCGGCTCGACCGGGATTGCCGACGCCGTGCCGCTTCCGCCCGCCGTTTCGCAGGCCCTGACGCAATTTCGGTCGGACAACGCGCTTCGCGACCGCGAGTGGAGTCCTCGCTTGGGCTCGGGCGCGGCCCCGTCCGGCGTCACAGGCAAGCAGGCCGTACCGCATCGCAGCGTCGAGGCAGCCGGGTCCGAACGGACATGGAGGATGCCGGCATTTTGCCGCAACCTGCTCATTGCCGCCACCGCTTCCGTCGCGCTCGCCGGCTGCGTCGACGGAGGCGGGTCCGATCCCGCAACCGGGGAAAGCGCGTCGATCCACATTCCCAGGTACTTCTACGGCGACAGCCTCGGGACCTGCGACACTTCGCGGTCGGGCAAGAAGATCTCCTTCGCGGACCCCTCCGTGGAGCCGACGATCGCGGCGGTCGTCGGTTACGACTGGAGCGCGGATCATGCCCGAGGCAGCGACTCGCTGACCGTCCGTCACGACAAGATCTCCTATCCCATGCGCTACCTCTTCGCGGCCACCCATGCGGCGCTAACGTCCGGCAATTCCGACGAGATCCAAAAGGCGCTGTCGCTGGTCACGAGGATCGCCGAGGCGAATACGCTCCTCGATACGATGACGTTTGCGGAAGCCATCGCTCATGGCGAGAAGTGCTATCGCGGACGCGGCGACACGTCGGCCCGATGCCTCACTCACGCGCCTCAGTTCGCCACCATATTCAGCGGCAACTATCTGGTCTCCGCAATCCTCCTCAAGCCGGAGATGACCGAAGAGCAGCGCGAAACGGTGGACGCATACGTACGCACATTGCACGATCGGTACATTCGACCCTGGGCGGACAGCTCACGGCGCAGCGATCGCGGGTTCTACGAAATGGCGAACGGCGGCATCGCGGAACTGGCCTACGCCGCGTGGGCGGAGGACAGGAGACTCGCCGCGCGGGTCTTCGAGCGGACGTTTCTGGATATCGACCGCAAATTTTACACGGACGGCTACATCAACAACAATTCCTTCCGGGGCGTTCGGGCGCTCTGGTACCACAGTTTGGGCGTGAACGCCTCGGTCACCATGCTCGGTCTCGCCGAGGCCTGGCGCGCACCGGTTCGCGCCGGAGTCCCGGACAAGATCGCAAGTGCGGTAGCGTTGATCAACGTCGGCATACGCGACCTGAAAAAGTTCGAGTCCCGCAGCTTCTTTGGATATCGCGGTAACGCCTCCACCGACCCGAACCACGCCCGCACCCACGTGCATCAACTGGGTATTGCCTTCGACGCCACGGCGCGGCGCTACGCCGGCGTCACGCTGGAGCGAGACCCGGACTATCTCAGAAAACGCAAGAACGAGGGTCCGTCGGACTGGACCGTCGGCTTTCATCCCGGCTGCATGGTCCGGCAGTAGGGGGTCAGCCCCGCCGGCACGCGCTTCGTACGGCTCACCGGCGGGCCAGGCGCAGCGGCAGCCGGGGAGGGTCGCGACCGGCTCCGCCGATCCGCAGGCGTCCGGTCGACGCCGGCGATCCGGCTCCCTGCTGCCGTTCGTCCCTGTCGCCGCACTGGATTGCGCTTCGACGCCGATTGCCTCCGGGTCGGGCGCGCGCTGGCCGCGCGTGGAGCCTTCCGGTTCGAGGAGACAGTCGTACCGGAGGACTCGAAGGGCCGCCGGGAGATGCGCGACGGCCGTCCTGCGCCGTTCGCCGACGGCGAAGCAGCGTATTCCCGGAGGGATGGCGGCGGCTCGTCCTGCGAGGCCGCCCCGGGCATCGAAGTCGAAGCGGATCCCGACTTGCCGGGCAGATTCCAGGGGGACGGTCGCGTGCGGGATCAGAGCGTCGCGCGCAAGCGGTATCCCGGAGCGTAGGTCAGGCGCACCGCGGTGATCAGCCCGGCCTGGTTCCAGGTCGTCCGCTCCAGCAGGAACAGCGGCGCCCCGACCCTCGTCTCCAGCGCCTCCGCCTCCGTGCGGGACGCCGCCACGGCGCCGAGTTCGATCTCGCTTCGCACGAAAGGAACGTTTCTGACCAGCCATTCGTTGGCGCTCACGGACGCGAGATCCGCCGTCAGCAACTCCGGCACCGACGCGATACGGACCCATCGGTCCTCGTGCAGGAACGGGGACGCATCCGCCAGGTGCAGCGCCCGGACATGCAGCATGTCCTCGCCCGCGGCAAGATCGTGTGCCGCGCGAAGGCTCTCCGACGGACGGAGCCGCTCCCGGTGCAAGAGCCGGTAGCCGTGCCGGGCGCCCGCCGCCTCGACCTCGAACCGGACGATCGGGATCTCGAGTGTGGCGCGCCGGACCGGCGCCGGCGATACCCGGGTTCCCCCGCGGCGGCGGCGGTCGAGAAACCCCTTGTGAGCGAGATCGCGCAGCGCGCGGTTGACGGTCGCCCTCGCGCATCCGAGTTCGGCCGCGAGGTCCGTCTCGTTCGGAATTCGCTCGCCGAGTTTCCAGACGCCGACCTCGATCCGGCGCCTCGCTTCGTCCCGGACGTCCCGCCAGCCCTGCACCGCACTCCGGCTCACGGACGCCATCCGAGTCCGGCCAGCGTCTTCCGGTACGCGTGCGCGATCTCGTCCCGGGCGACGTGCCGGCCGCCGCTGACCACTTTCCGTCCGGCCGACCACACCTTGTCGACGGCACGGTCGCCGCCGGCGAACACGAAAGCGTCGAGGATACCGTCGCCGTGCGTGCCGGCGAGACGCGCCGAGTCTCCGTTCAGCGAGAACAGGTCGGCCCAGCGACCGGATTCGATCGCGCCCGCGTCCCTGTCTCCGGCCCTGCAGCCGGCGGCGAGAATCCGGTCGAACAGCGTCCTGCCTACGGACGCGCCAGGCCGAACCAGCCTCGCCCGCGCCCGGTCCCGAAGGCGCTGCCCGTATTCGAGTTGCCGCAGCTCTCCGGCGAGGGAAACTCGTACGTTGGAATCGGTGCCGATCCCGAAGGCGCCGCCGCCCGACAGAAACGCGTCGCAGGCAAAGACGCCGTCGCCGAGATCGGCCTCGGTAATCGGGCAAAGACCCGCGACCGCGCCCGAGGCCGCCAGGTCGCGAACCTCGTCCGGCCGGGTTGCGGTGCAATGGATCAGGCACCAGCGCCGGTCCACGGAGGCATGATCCAGTAGCCACCGCACCGGCGGCGCCCCGAAGGTCGCGGCGACCTCGTCGACCTCTCTCGCCTGCTCCGCGGCATGGATATGGATCGGCAAGTCCGGCGCGGCGGAGTCGAGTCGGCGAATGCCGTCCGGGCCGACCGCACGCAGCGAGTGCGGCGCGACCCCGAACCGCCAGTCCGCCGCGGCGCCGGAGACCATGCGGCGGGCATCGACCGCGATCCGATCGAACCGGTCCGGCGTGCAAGCGAAGCGAAGCTGGCCGCCCTCTGCCGGGCGCCCGTCGCATCCTCCGCGCTCGTAGAGCACGGGAAGCAGGGTCAGGCCGATGCCGGTTTCCGCGGCCGCGGCCGCGACGCGCTCGCAGGTCTCTGCCGGATTGGCGTAGGCGATGCCGCCCGGCGCGTGATGCAGGTAGTGGAACTCCGCGACCGAGGCGAAACCGGCCTCCAGCATCTCGATCTGCGCGAGCCGCGCGATCGATTCGACGTCGTCCGGCGTCAGGCGCTCCACGAGGCCGTACATTGCGTCGCGCCAGGTCCAGAAATCCGCCGAGCCCGACCCTTCGGTACGCCCTGCCAACGCGCGCTGAAACGCATGGCTGTGCAGATTGACCGGAGCGGGAAGCAGGACGTCCGCCCGTTCCCCGCCGGGCGCCGTATCCGCGGTCACGGACCGGATCCGCCCGTCGCTCGCGATCCGCACCGACACGTCCCGCTGCCAGCCGCAGGCGGTGAGCGCGGACTTCGCCCAGACGACGCGGCTCATCCCGCACCGCCGCGGCCGAGAACCGTCCTCGCCGACACTTCGCGCATGTCCGCCGATCCCCTTGACAATCGAATATGTGCATACATAATACGCCAACGCCGACTCGTCCAGAGGGTCGCAAATGCGCGCCACATGCCCCGAAGAACCTGCGACCGACGGCCCGGCCGGCGTCCTTGCCGCCTCGCCGCCGGACGCCTCGCCGCCGGACGCGGTCCCGGCGGATCGCCAGGGCGGCGCACCGTGCGAAGTCTTCGTGCCGGGCGCGACCTCGCTGGCCGCGCTGGAACGCACTTACCGGACCCGCGCAGCGGTTCGGCTGCATCCGGACTGCCGGGCAGGCATCCGACGCTCGGCCGACCGCGTCCGCCGTCAGGCCGACGGCGAACGGCCGATCTACGGCGTCAACACCGGCTTCGGCAAGCTCGCGGGAATCCGGATCCCCGCCGGCGAGGTCCGGAACCTGCAGCGAAACCTCGTCCTCTCCCATTGCGTCGGACTCGGCGATCGCCTCCCGGACGAACACGCGCACCTCGTGATCGCGCTGAAGCTCCTCTCCCTGGGACGCGGCGCGTCGGGAGTCCGCCCGGCGGTGATCGACTGCCTCGAAGCCATGCTGGCGCGCGACGTCGTCCCCGTGATCCCGGTCCAGGGATCGGTCGGAGCGTCCGGCGACCTCGCTCCCCTCGCGCATCTCGCGGCGGTGGCGATCGGCGAGGGCGAGGCGATCCGCGGTTCTCGCAGGGCGTCCGGGAGCGAAGCCTTGCGGGCTGCGGAAATCGAGCCCCTCGCGCTGGGCCCCAAGGAAGGGCTCGCGCTCCTGAACGGAACGCAGTTCTCGACCGCCTGCGCCCTCGCCGCCCTGTTCGACGCCTGGCGGGCGGCCGAGAGCTCGCTCGTCACGGGCGCGCTGTCGACCGACGCGGTCATGGGATCCGACGAACCGCTGGAAGCCGGAATTCATGCGCTTCGCGGTCACCGCGGCGCCTGCGAGGCGGCACGCACGGCACGCGAACTCCTCGCCGGCTCGGAAATTCGCGAAAGCCATCGCGAGCGCGACGACCGGGTGCAGGACCCGTACTGCATCCGGTGCCAGCCGCAGGTGACCGGCGCCGCGATCGACTTGCTCCGGCAGGCCGGCGAGACGCTGCGGATCGAGGCGAACGGCGCCACCGACAACCCCCTGGTCCTGCCCGAGAGCGGCCGGATCGTCTCCGGCGGGAACTTCCACGGCCAGCCGGTCGCCTTCGCGGCCGATCAGATCGCCCTCGCCGCGGCCGAGATCGGCTCCGTGGTCCAGCGCCGAATCGCGGTTCTCGTCGACCCGTCCCTCTCCGCCGGGCTGAGCCCGTTCCTGTCCCCGGATCCCGGAACCCATTCGGGCCTGATGGCCGCCGAGATCGCGTCCGCAGCCCTGGCCAGCGAGAACCGGCACCTCGCGGCCCCCTGTTCCACGGACTCCATCCCGACCGGAGCCGCCCAGGAGGACCACGTGTCCATGTCCGCCCACGGCGCGTGGCGGCTCAAGCGCATGGTCGAGAACCTGCAGCGCCTCGTGGCGATCGAATGGATCGCGGCCTCCGAGGGGATCGAGCAGCGCGCTCCGCTCAGGACCAGCCGGCCCCTGCGCTGTGCGGTCGACCTCCTGCGCAGCGCAGTGCCGCGGCTGGCCGCCGACCGACCGCTGTCGGGGGACATCGCGGCGGCCGCCGCGCTGGTCGAAGCCGGAGACGTAGTCGAGGCCTGCGGCGTTTGCCGGTTGCCCTCGCTGGGAGCGGTGGAATGACTTTCGACCGGTCCAACGCCCGCACCGTGCTTCCGCCGACCGGGTCCCGGCTCTCCGCCCGGTCCTGGCAGACCGAAGCGCCGCTGCGCATGATCATGAACAACCTCCACCCGGACGTTGCGGAGGATGCGCAGAATCTGGTGGTCTACGGCGGCATGGGCCGCGCGGCGCGAAGCTGGGAAGACTTCGACCGGATCGTCGAGAGCCTCCGTTCCCTGGAAGCGGACGAGACGCTGCTGGTGCAGTCCGGCAAGCCGGTAGGCGTGTTCCGCACGGCGTACGACGCGCCGCGGGTGCTGATCGCGAACTCGAATCTCGTTCCGCGCTGGGCGACCTGGGAGCACTTCGCGGAACTGGACCGCCGCGGACTCGCAATGTTCGGCCAGATGACCGCCGGTAGCTGGATCTATATCGGTTCCCAGGGAATCGTCCAGGGCACCTACGAGACCTTCGTCGAGGCCGGACGGCAGCATTACGGCGGCGACCTGGCCGGACGCTGGATCCTGACCGCCGGGCTCGGCGGCATGGGCGGCGCGCAACCGCTGGCCGCGTCCTTCGCCGGAGCCGTCTGCCTCGCGGTCGAGTGCGACCGGGAGCGCATCGAGTCCCGGATCCGGACCGGCTATCTCGACGAGCGCGCCGAGAGCCTCGACGAGGCGCTGGCGATGGTCGAGCGCTGGACGCGCGACCGTGCGGCGCGCTCGGTCGGCCTCCTCGGCAACGCCGCCGAGGTGTTTCCCGAGCTTCTCCGCCGCGGCGTGACGCCCGACCTGGTGACCGACCAGACCTCCGCCCACGATCCGGTCAACGGCTACCTTCCGGAAGGGTGGACGCTCGGCGAATGGCACCGCCTCCGCGAGAGCGAACCGGACCGGGTCGAGGCGAGTGCGCGCGCCTCCATGCGGCGTCACGTGAAAGCCATGCTCGATTTCTGGAAGCGGGGCGTTCCCACCTTCGACTACGGCAACAACATCCGGCAGATGGCGCGGGAGGAAGGGCTCGAGGGCGCGTTCGGTTTTCCGGGCTTCGTTCCGGCCTATATCCGTCCGCTGTTCTGCCTCGGAAAGGGCCCCTTCCGGTGGTGCGCGCTCTCGGGGGATCCGGAAGACATACGCCGCACCGACGAGCGGCTCCGGTCGCTCTTCCCCGAAGACGCGCATCTGCAGCGCTGGCTGGACATGGCTTCGGCGCGAATCGCGTTTCAGGGACTTCCGGCGCGCATTTGCTGGCTCGGCCTCGGAGAGCGGCACCGCGCCGGCCTCGCCTTCAACGAAATGGTCCGCTCCGGCGAACTGTCCGCGCCGGTCGTGATCGGGCGCGACCATCTCGATTCCGGGTCGGTGGCGTCGCCGAACCGGGAGACGGAAGCCATGCGGGACGGATCCGACGCGGTTTCCGACTGGCCGCTCCTGAACGCGCTCCTGAATTGCGCCTCCGGCGCCACCTGGGTCTCCATCCACCACGGCGGCGGCGTCGGCATGGGCTTCTCGCAGCACGCCGGCATGGTGATCTGCTGCGACGGAACCGAGGCCGCCGACCGGCGCATCGAGCGGGTACTATGGAACGATCCGGCGACCGGAGTCATGCGGCACGCGGACGCCGGATACCCGGACGCCATCGACTGCGCCCGGCGCCACGGCCTCCGGCTGCCGGGCATCCTCGACCGGTAGGACCGGCAAGGCCACGACGCCCGACGCGAGGGCGAAGACCTGGAAGCGGCGGTCGCGCGCGGCCGCCCGAGACGCCCCGCTATAGAGCGAGGGGCAAGGAAGAGAAAGAGAGGAGTGGATATGAAGAGACGAACGTTTCTCGCCGGAGGCGCCGCCGTTGCGGCGGGCGCCTCCCTGGCGGCCCCGGCGATCGCGCAGGGCATGGAGCGCTGGCGGATGGTCACCGCATGGCCGAAGAACCTCCCCGGACCGGGCGTCGCGGCCCAGATGCTGGCCGATCGGATCGGCGCGCTGTCCGGCGGCAGGATCGAGGTGGAACTCTTCGCGGCCGGCGAGCTGGTGCCCGGTCGGGGCGTGTTCGACGCGGTCGCGGAGGGCACGGCGGATCTCTATCACGCCGTTCCGGCCTACTGGGGATCCAAGTCGAAGGGCATCCTGCTGTTCGGCTCCCAGCCCTTCGGCCTTCGCGCCGACGAGCAGGTCGGGTGGCTCGCCCATGGCGGCGGACAGGAGCTCTACGACGAGATCTACGGCCGGTTCGGGCTGAAGCCGTTCCTGTGCGGCAATTCGGGCCCGCAGTGGCAGGGCTGGTTCCGCGAGCCGATCGAGTCGGTCGACGACCTCAAGGGCCTCCGGTTCCGCACCACCGGGCTCGCCTCGGAGATGTGCGCCCGCATCGGCATGGCCGTTCAGGCCATGGGCGGACGCGACATGTTCCAGGCGCTGCAGTCCGGCGCGCTGGACGCCGGCGAGTTCATCGGACCGTGGACCGACAGCGCCCTCGGCTTCTACCAGATCGCCAAGAACTACTACTGGCCCGGCGTCGGCGAACCCTCGTCGGCCGAAGAGTGCGCCATCAACAAGGCGACGTTCGACGCGCTGCCGGCGGACCTGCAGGAGGCGGTCCGCTACGCCTGCGAGAGCCTCTACAACCCGGTCTGGACGGAATACTCGACCCGGCACGCCATGGCGCTGCGTCAGCTGGTCGCCGAGCAGGGCGTGATCGTCCGCAAGCTGCCGGACTCCGTGATCGTCGCGATGGGCAACGCCGCCGGCGAAGTCCTGTCGGAGCTGCGCGAGGACGAGGACGAACTGACCCGCCGGATCGTGGAGAGCTTCCTCGAATACCGGAGCCTGACGGCGGAATACATGGCCTACGCCGACAACGGCCAGATGAACGCGCGCGCGATGGGATACGCGTATCCCTGATCGGGCGGCGACCGCGCCGGCGCTTCGGCGCCGGCGCAAACCGGGGAAGACGACTTGAACCGACTGGCCGCGGCACTCGATCGCGTCAACGCCGGCGTGGGCGCCGCCGTCCGATGGCTGGCGCTCGCCATGCTTCTCGTGCAGATCGCGGTAGTGGTCCTCCGCTACGGCTTCGGGTTCAGCGACATCGCGCTGAACGAGAGCGTCCTCTACCTGCACGGCGCGCTGTTCATGCTCGGGGCCGGCTACACGCTCCTGGTAGACGGGCACGTTCGCGTGGACATCTTCTACGCGCGGGCGTCCCGTCGCAGGAAGGCATGGATTGACGCCTTCGGCCACGTCTTCCTGCTCGCCCCTTCGATGTCGCTTCTGCTCTACTGGAGCTGGCCTTCGGTCCGCAACTCCTGGTCGATCCTGGAGGGGCCGATCTCCGTCGGCGGAATTCCGGCGTCGTTTCTGCTGAAATCGCTGATTCCGGCCTTCTGCATCCTGTTACTCGTCCAGTCCGCCGCCTGCCTGCTCCGCTCGATCGCGCGTCTCGCCGAAGAACCCGCGTGATCGAATTCCTCGACCTCCTGATGTTCGCGGCCCTGATCGGCTGCATCCTCCTCGGCTTTCCCGTGGCCTTCAGCGTCGCCGGCGTCGCGGCCGCCTTCGCGCTCGTCGGGGCCGCGTTCGGCGCCATGGATCTCGCGCTCCTCGGCAGCCTCGGACAGCGCGCCTTCGGCCTCCTGACCAACGACGTCCTGATCGCCATCCCGCTCTTCGTGCTGATGGGAATCGTGCTCGAGAAGAGCCGGATCGCCGAATCGCTGCTGGAATCCATGGGGCGCCTGTGCGGCGGACTGCGCGGCGGCCTCGGCGTGTCGGTGATTCTCGTCGGCGCCCTCCTGGCCGCGTCGACCGGGATCGTCGGCGCGACGGTCATCGCGATGGGGCTGATCGCCTTGCCCACCATGCTGCGAAGCGGCTACGACGCCCGCCTCGCGTCCGGCACCGTATGCGCCGCCGGCACGCTCGGGCAGATCGTCCCGCCCTCCACGCTGCTCATCATCCTCGCCGACGTGATGTCGAACGCCTGGCAACAAGCGCAATTCGCGCAAGGCAAGTTCTCGGTCGAGACGATCTCGGTCGGCCAGCTCTTCGCCGGGGCGCTGCTGCCCGGCATGTCGCTGGTCGCGCTCTACGCGGTCTACATGCTCGTCCGCGCGCGGCTCCGGCCGGGCGACGCGCCGCCGGCGGCCTCGGGTGACGGCGGCCTCGACTGGACGGACGCCGCCCGCGCCGTCCTGCCGCCGATCCTCCTCATCGTCGCGGTTCTCGGCGCCATACTGGGCGGCATCGCGACCCCGGCGGAAGCGGCTTCCGTGGGGGCGGGCGGCGCGGTCTTCCTCGCTGCGCATCGCCTCGGCGTACCGGCCCGGACGACGATCGGCGGCGCGGCGGCCTTCCTCGCGCTGGCCGTGCTCGCGGAAGCCGCGCCCGTCCGGCTGCAGCGAAGCGACGTAGGCCCCGCGGAAATGGCGCTCGGCGCGCTTCTCGCCGCGATCGCGCTCGCCGGGTTCGGAGCGCTGCTCCGCTGCATTCTGGGCCTGTGGCGCAAGGGCGTTCTCGGCCCCTCGCTGACCTCCACCATGACGGTGACGGCCATGATATTCGCCACCATCCTGGCGGCCAGCATGTTCTCGCTCGTGTTCGTGGGGCTCGGCGGCGAGCGCAGGATCGCCGAGGTCGTCGGCGCCATGCCGGGCGGGCCGGACGGCGCGCTCCTGTTCGCCATGGCGTTGATCTTCGTGCTCGGGTTCTTTCTCGACTTCGTGGAGATCACCGTGATCGTGCTGCCTCTGGTCGCGCCCCTCCTCATGCTCATGGGGCACGATCCCGTCTGGCTTTCGATCCTGATCGCGGTCAACCTGCAGACGTCGTTCCTGACGCCGCCCTTCGGGTTTTCGTTGTTCTACCTCCGGGGCGCGGCGCCGCCGGAAGTCACGACCGGACAGATCTACGCGGGCGTGGCGCCGTATATCCTTCTGCACGTCCTGGCCATCGCGATCCTGTGGGGGGTTCCGGCGGTTTCCACCTGGCTTCCGGCCGCGCTCTTCTGACGGCCGAGCGGCGCGGCGCGCGGCAAATCCCCTGCGGTAGCCGCCTCCCCCGTCACGCTCGCGATCCTGCCCGGCGGGTCGAGCGCTGCGATCCCGATCCGGCCTTCGCCAACCGTAAACGGGCGTTCCCGCATTGCGTACGCGCGCGCCGACCCTATATTCGCGTTGTGACCCCCAATCCGTCAGGCTCGCCGTTGCCCGCGCTTGCGTCCCGGACGGACGGGCGAGGATCGGACGGCGGATCGTGTCGAAACCGATCGGCGCGACCGGACCGAACGAAACCGGCGTCACATGTCCCTCCCGGTGTCGCGATGCAAGGCCGCTTGAAATGATCCGGCAACTTCGCGGCGCGTGGGCGCTCTTCCTCGCAAGTTCGATGGTGATGGTCGGGCACGGCCTGAACACGACCCATATCGGCGTGCGCGGAAGCCTGGAAGGCATGTCCAGCCAGTCGCTCGGCTACGCGATCGCCGCCTTCGCGCTCGGATTCCTGGTCAGCACGCGGATTACCCCGGGCCTGCTCCAGCGGGTCGGACACGTTCGCGTCTACGCGGCCTACGTCGCCGGCGGTTCGGTCTCCGCACTGCTCTACGGCGCTTTCGTCGACCCCTTCGCCTGGGGCGTGTTTCGCTTCTTCGGCGGCGTATGCATGTCCGGAATCTTCGTGGTGTCGGAGAGCTGGCTGAACGGCATGATCGGCAGCCGGGACCGCGGCAAGATCCTCTCTCTCTACGTCATGACGCAATTGCTCGGCCTCATCGGCGGGCAAATGCTGCTGCAGGCCGGACCGGTCGAGGGATACGAACTGTTCGTGGCCGCCTCGGCGCTGATCTCGCTCTCCTGCATCCCCATGCTGCTCTCGACCGCCCCGACGCCGACCTATCTGAAGGGGTCGCGAATCCGGCTCCGGGAGTTGTTCCGCGTGTCGCCGCTCGGCGCGGCCGGCGTCTTCTTCATGGGGATCGCGTTCTCGGTCGCCTACCAGATGGGCGCCGTCTTCGGCTCGGAGGTCGGCCTGACGGTTTCCGACATCGCGTTGTTCATCTCCGCCATCTACGTCGGCGGAACCCTCTCGCAATATCCGGTCGGCTGGCTGTCCGACCGCATCGACCGGCGGAAGGTCGCCATGGCACTCAGCGGATCGGCGGCCGTGGTCGCGTTCCTGGGTTGGGGACTGGCGCCCGGTCCGCTGGCGCTGATCGCGATCGCCGGCGCGATCGGCGTCACCGTTCCGCCGCTTTACGCGCTCTTGGTCGCGCATGCGAACGACTTCGTCGAGTCCGACCGCATGCCTTCCGTATCCGCGGGCCTCATGTTCCTGCAGGGCATCGGCGCCGCCGCCGGCCCGGTGATCGCGGGCATCGCGATGGGCGTCGCGGGACCCCACGGCTTCTTCCTCGTGCTGGCCGCCGCCGCGCTCGGAATTCTCGGATTCGCGGCCTACCGCAGCCGCATCCGACCCGCGGCGGCGAGCGGCGAGGGATCTCCCTTCGTCGCCATGCCGCTCAAGGCGGGCAGCGTGGCCGCGGAGATGTATGCGAAGGAGGCACAGCGAGCGAAAGAAGAGAGTCGGGAGGAGTGATCCCGAGGGTCGCGGCGACGGCACCGGGTTCGGGTCCTTGTCGGAGCGCCGAACCCGGAACGGGACGGACTTCCGACGCCGACGCATTCGTTACCGGACGGCGACAAGCGGCGGAATCTCGGGCCGGGCGTTGCCGCAGGGCGATGCCTTCGGTACCGTGCGTTCGGCCCACGACCCTGCGGAGGGGTGCCGGAGTGGTCGAACGGGGCGGTCTCGAAAACCGTTGTGCCTTTGCGGGCACCGTGGGTTCGAATCCCACCCCCTCCGCCATCGCCATGCCGCGCGACCTCTTCGCGGAAGTCGGAGACGGCTCGATGCGGCGTATCCGGTCGTGGTCGATTTGCCGTACGTCGATCACCGCCGTCGACCCTTCTCCACCGTCGCTGTCGAAACGGCAGCGCATCCTGCGGCACGCCCGCGCCCCGGCAGGCACCTGCCGGGGAAACCCTCGGTCGCCGATGCCGCCGTCCGCGGAGAGCGGGTGTCGTTCGCTTCGGGACCGTTTCGCCCGGAATCGCGTGTATGCGCCTTTCGGGAGGGCGGGTCCGTCCGGATAACCGCACCGGAGAGCGCCCAATCCCGCTGTGCCGGTGCACTGCGAATCGCCGTGCCGCTGTCGTCTGACGCACGCATAACTGCCGGTTGCGACCCTGGGGTCGCTCGCAGGCGGACCCGTCTCGAACGCGACCGAATTCGGAGTGCGGATCGAGCGTTCGTCGCTCGGCGCAGGCTGTCGGTTTGACTATCGGGCGATTTCGAAACTCCGCGTCTGTCGGTGGGCACTCGTTCTGCAAGTCTTCGCCCGGCACACCGTCCGCCCGGATCGCGCGAACGCCGGATCGGGCGGGTTTCCTTCCGTCTGCCGGCTTCGCTCGCCGTTCCGGGCCGGAATGACGCCGGGCCGCCAGGCGAACTCGGTCGCCTCGGGGCACGATCGGACCCGCTGTCGGCAAGCGACGACTCGGGCGGGACGGGCAATTCCCGCGACGTCGAACCGGCACGCGCCAGGTTCTGCATGCGATCGCCGACGACGGTTCGGTTCCGGGGATGTCCTTGCGACGTCAGGCGCACACGGTTCGGGCACACGGCATGGCAGGCGAGCGGCCCGACTACCGGGTCGGCATTGGCGACCGTTAGCGCTCGCGCGAGACGAACCGCACGCGACCCGAGATTCCCGTATGTCGATAACCGCCGGGAGTGCCGTGCGGGCGACGCATCCGCTTGGCGGTCGGCTTGCCAAGCGGTCGGCAGCGCCGGAATCGGCTACTTCTGCGGCTATCCGAAGGACGGAGTGCTGTCGATAACGAGCGATCGCACGACCGCCGCGCATCCGTGACCGGAGTGCCGGTAGAACGCAATTCCGGCTGTGCCGGGACAGCATGGTCGGCGCGACGACCCGCTATGCTAACGTTGGACGTCGTGGGACGGCGCGTTCGGCGCAAGACCGTGCGCCCACCTGCCAAGTCCCCTTCGCCCGTGGTCGGAGCGCGGAAGCGGTGCGAGAAGCGGCGGGGGCGAACGCTGGCATGCCGATTGCAAGGGACGCAGAGCATGGAGCGCGAGTTCAACACTGAGGGTCCGATGGTTGCGGCGGAGCATTACATGCTGCCGCCGCTCGGTCGCATCGAGATCGAGTGCCTGTCGAACCTGATTCGGAGAAAGAAGTAATTCGTCCTGCATGCACCGAGGCAAACGGGCAAGACGTCCGTCCTCTTCGCGCTACGGGACTTGCTGAACCGGGACGGGTCGTATCGCTGCCTGTACGTAAACGTCGAGCCTGCGCAGGCCGCACGCGGCGATGTCAGGAAGGGAATGCGCGCGATCCTCGACAGCCTCGCATTGATGGCGGAGACGACGCTCGATGACGCATATCCGGAAAGCGTGTGGCATGACATATTGACGAGAGTCGGCGGGCATACGGCGTTACAGCGTCTCTTGAGCCAGTGGGCGCAGCGGAGCGACAAGCCGCTGGTTCTCCTGATCGACGAGATCGACTCTCTGGTCGGCGACACGCTGATTTCGGTCTTGCGGCAGCTGCGTGCCGGATATCCGATGCGCCCGGCGGCGTTTCCGGCGAGCGTGGTTCTGTGCGGCTTGCGCGACGTACGCGATTACCGGATCGAGTCTGAGGAATCCGGCGAATCCGTCACCGGCGGCAGCGCCTTCAACATCAAGGCGGAGTCGTTGCGGCTCGGCGACTTCGGGAAGGACGAAATTCGAACGCTTCTCGGCCAGCACACGGCGGACACCGGACAGTCCTTCACCGAAGCCGCGATCGCCGCGATCTGGCGCGAGACCCGCGGTCAGCCCTGGCTGGTCAACGCGCTGGCGCGTCAGGCCTGTTTCAAGGACGAAGCGGGACGGAATCGGTCCCGGCCGATCGACGAAGACGCGGTCATGGAGGCGCGCGAGAAACTCGTCCTGTCGCGTCAAACCCATCTGCACCAATTGGCGGAACGGCTCAAGGAAGCGCGCGTTCGGCGTGTCGTCGAGCCGATCCTGAGCGGAGAGACCGACCTGGAGTCCAAGCAGGACGACGTTGAATACGCTCGAGATCTCGGCCTCGTTTCCCACAACGGACCTCGCGAAATCGCCAACCCTATCTACCGGGAAGTCATTCCCCGGGAGCTGATGTACGCACGGGAAGACTCGATCGTGCAACGCACGGAATGGTATGTCGGAAAGGACGGCGGACTGGACGTAGAGTGATTGCTGGACGCCTTCCAGCGCTTCTTCCGGGAGCATTCGGAATCCTGGATCGAGCGATTCGAGTATCGGGAAGCCGGACCGCAGTTGCTCTTGCAGGCGTTCCTGCAGCGGGTCGTGAACGGCGGCGGTCGGATCGAACGCGAGTACGGCCTCGGGCGCGGCCGGACGGATCTCCTGATTCATTGGCCGCCCGGCCGGTTCTCGGGCCGGGAAGAGCCGGGCGCGGCGCCGCGCCGATACGTGATCGAGTGCGAGACCGCGCACTCGGGCGTCGAGGCAGCCATTCGCGCGGGTCTGCCGCAAACGCTGGCGTATATGGACCGCTGCGGAGGCGAGTCCGGGCATCTCGTCGTCTTCGACCGCGACCCGAAACGGTCCTGGGATACCAAGATCTTTCGCCGCGAGGAGTCGTTCGACGGACGGACCGTGACCGTGTGGGGCATGTAGACACGCCCTGCACCGCTTTCTTCTCCTGCTCGACGGGCCGCCGTTGCGATCGCACGGTTCCGGCCCGGCTGGGCGGCGTTGCGGCAGATCAAGCCGTCCGTTCGGACCGGCCAGTGTCCGGCAAACGACGAAAGGCGACAATCCTGCTCCTCCTCCGGGTTTCCGATGGGGCGCCGTGAGGACCGTACCCTGGAGGCCGAAACAAGTCACACGCGGGCACGGCGGCGTCCCTCCTGCGAAGTGCCGGTCGACTCCGCCGAGAGGAGACCTTTTTCGCCGTGAGCGCGAAGCGCCGGCGCGGTCGGCCAGACCCGAACGGTTCTCGGATCTCGCAACACGTCCTCGCGTCGGCGCTATCGACGACAGGGTCGGCGGGTGGTTCGACCGCTACGAGAACGGACGGCGTCGCTGCATACCCGGTTTCGTATAGTTGAGGATCGGGAGAGAAGCGAGCGACGCGCCGTCGGGTCGTTCGTCAGGCCGGGAGGCCGCCTGCCGGCCGTTTCGCAACGCAGTAGCGGTCGTCGACGAAACCGGCCTACCCGACGTCGTTCGAGTCGGGGCCTCGATCCGACGACGCCGGAACCGCGAGGTCCATGAGCGGCGCGTATTGCTGCGCGCCGAAAATGTCCCCGTCTCCGGCGCTGCCGCTCGGACGTTCGCGGAGGAGCGTGAACTTGATGGCGTTGGCCGCGTCGAACGCGACGAAGTCGGTGATTCGATCCGGATGGATCCGGTAGAGAGCGGCAACCGTCTCGCGAGTCAGAACGCCGCGGTCGCGAACGCGGCGATAGTCTTCGGCGCGCTCGAAGATGACGTCGAACGTGATCCTGTCCACGCCCGCGTTCTTGCTTCGGATCGTCTTCGCGATGTCGTAGAGCCGCTGCGTCCGCATGTCGCGCCCTCCTACCTTCCCACCGAAATCAGTTTCGCGGGAAACAGCGCCTCTTCGTCGTCGACGGCCATGACGTGGTTTACCGTCCAGCGGCAAGCCGGGCTGGCCGGCAACACCTCGTCCAGCACGAAGGCCGCGCCGCCGGCCGTACCGCGCACGCCGGGAATCCGGGCGTAGAACAGTTGACGCGTGGCGGTAACGGTAAGCTCCTCGGCCATTTCCCGGCTGGGTGCGACCCCCTGCACGACGAGGCACAGCTCGTGCGCCGGGCGTTCGCGCAGCGGCTCCATGGCGCCCAAGATTCCGTCCCGGCCGTACACGTTGTAGTGAAGCTCGTAGCCGGACTCCCCGAACCGTTCCCGCACCTGTTCTCGCGCCCAGCCGATCGCATCGTCGATATGGCGGATCGTGTGCGGATCGCGAACCCCCGCAATTCCGACGTAGCGCTGCCCGACCACGCCCGCCCCCTCGAGCTTGACCCGGATCTCGCGATCCGGAACGAAACGCGCCCCGACCACCCGCGTCGTCTGCCGGGACGCCTGCCGGTAGCGGCAATCGGTCATGTCGAGCATGCCGCCGGCGACGTATTCGCGAAACGGGTTGGAGCGCTCGTACATCGCGTGTCCGGCTACCGACGCCACGGTGCAGCGCTGATGCGGCGCCATGGCGGTGACCTCCACGGCGTCCGCGTCCGCCGTGCCGAGCACGGTTTCCTTGCCGCCGTAGGGTTCGGCGCAGAAGGACGCGCATTCGAGAACCTTGCCGAGAAAATACGCCTGGTCTTCCGGCACGCCGTCATGGAGCGCCGCCGCCGCGAAGATGACGCTGTCGCTGCTCCGCCCGCCGACGATCACGTCCGCCCCGGCTTCCAGGAGACGGCGATAGGGATGTACGCCGGCCATGGCGACAATTCGTTGCGTGTCGTCGAGATCGAATTCGGTCAGATCCTCCCTCCCGTCCAGGCCCTCGATCCGCTCGCCGTTGCGTATACGGGCACGCACGATCCCGGGATCGACTTCGGAGCGGAAACTTCCGAGCCGGAAGGGACCCAGGCCGTGTCGGGCCGCAACGTCGCGAATCATTTCGACGAAGAGGTCGACCCGGCTGTCGGCTCCCGTGTCTCCGGCGCTACCGATCAGCATGGGTACGTCCAATTGCCGGGCCGCCAGCAGCATCGCTTCCAGATCGTGATACTGCCACTGCTTCGGACTGGCGGACGTGTCGGTGGCCAGCGGACCGGGCCCGATGTCGTCGCTGCCGGAATCCGCCACGATGTAGTCCGGCGCCGCCTCGACTCCCCTCCGGAAGCTCTCCACGCGGAGCGGCGCGAAGCCCAGATGCCCATTCGGGCAGACGATTCGAACCGGTTTCACGATCCCCTCTCCCGTGCGGCGCGCGCCGGAGCCTTGCCGGACGCAGATCCTGCCGGCGCGAACGGGGCGATCCGGATCCAGGTTGCGGCGCATGGATTGCCGGAGGCGAAGTGAATCTCCCGAGCCGGGCACTCGTAGACGACCGCGGACAGGGTGACGGAATCGCCGTCTTGCCCGTGACGGCAGAGCCCGATCCGGGTCGACGTGTCGTGCGCCGCGTGCATGCTCCGCGCGCGCCCGAGGCTCCAGTCGTCCCGCGCCAGTTCCGATTCGAGATAGCGCAACCTGCCCTCCGAACTGGCCCGCATCGGCTCCTCTTCGGTCCAGTCTTCCGACGGGAACTGTCTCGGGTGGTTGGTGGACGCGAGCCACCCGTCTTGGCGCTCCCGAATTCGCGAACCGCTATGCCGGAGCTCCACGACGGCGACATGCCCCGACGGGTCGGCAAGGACCAGCGAGCCCCCTCCCGCATGCGTCAGGCTCCGAAGGTCGTCCAGCGCGGCCCGAACGGTACGGTGCCGGGCGAGGAGGCGGGTCATGACCAGGTAGCGCAACGCGCCGACGCCGACGTCGCAAGTCGCGATCTGCGTGTCCGCGAGTGCGAGGCCGTGCCGGTTGATTCCGCTGGAATACGCGCCGGGCGCGCCGAGACTGCCGATCGCGAGATATTCCGCCGCCTCCGCGTCCCGGTGCAGGCCGACGCTCTGCAAGTCGAGGTGCTCGCCCCGAAAGTCGCGACTCTTTCCGACCGCCGGACCGGCCGGCATGTCGGCATGCGCCCACACGCTGCATCCCTCCCCGTTTGCCTCCACCCGGTGCAGCGCGGAAACGTTCGCGGCATGCAGACAGGCGAACAGATCCCGCTCCTTGAGGCCGAACCCGTGCGCTACGCCGCGCAATTCGTCCAGCTCGCCCGGCAGACGGGCGGCGTGAAAGCTCCACTGCCGCTCCAGGTAGTTTCGCGTCTCCGACAATCGCAACACCTCGTCGAGCGCTTCGACCCGTCCGAGAACGGCTCGGCGCACGGCGAAAACGTCCGCGTCCCCGGCTTGTGCGAGCCCCCTCTCGTACGGGCTTCCCGCGAACTCCCGAATCGCCGCTTCGCCCTGATTCACGGAGCGCCCTCCTCGGCGCGGTGGCAGGCCACGGTCCGCTCCGGCCCGATCCGGCGCCGCTTCGGGGCCTGGCTCCGGCAGATATCGATCGCGACTGGGCAACGGGTATGGAACCGGCAGCCGGACGGCGGATCGATGGGCGAAGCCAGGTCGCCCGCCAACACGGTTCGCTTCCTCGCCGGGCGAGCGGGTTCGACCTGCGGCACCGCCGACATCAGGGCCCTGGTGTAGGGATGACGCGCATCGGACAGAATCCGCTTCGCCGGGCCCTCCTCGACGATTTCTCCGAGATACATGACCGCGATCCGCTGGCAAAGGTAGCCGACGACCGAGATGTCGTGCGAGATGAAGAGGTAGGTCAACCCGAAATCGGCCTTCAGGCGTTCGAGAAGGTCGATCACCTGCGCCTGGATCGAGACGTCGAGTGCGGAAACGGGCTCGTCGCACACGACAAATTCCGGTTTCAGGACGAGTGCGCGGGCGATGCCGATCCGCTGCCGCTGGCCGCCGGAGAACTGATGCGGATAGCGGTTCAGATGGCGCGAAGAGAGGCCCACGTTGTCCAGGATTTCCGCCACCATGGAGGGAATCTCCCGCTCGCGGGCGATGCCGTGAATCCGCAGCGGCTGCCCGACGATGTCCCGTACCGTCTTGCGCGGGTTCAGCGACGCGTACGGATCCTGAAAGATGATCTGCATCCGGCGGCGGGCCGCCTGCATCCTCTCG
Source organism: Rhodobacterales bacterium (assembly GCA_965221505.1). GTDB lineage: Bacteria > Pseudomonadota > Alphaproteobacteria > Rhodobacterales > CAZPXZ01 > CAZPXZ01. The sequence continues at coordinate 1,078,631 of CBDCSI010000001.1, read as the reverse complement.
GCGGAGAGGCCGGTGATCTCCTGTCCGTCCAGGTAGACGCTGCCGGCGGTCGGATCGAGCAGCCGAAGCAGCGTACGCCCCAGGGTGCTCTTGCCGCAGCCGCTCTCCCCGATCAGCCCTACCGTCTCTCCCCGTCGGATGACGAGATCGACCCCGTTGACCGCTTGCACGAGAGCGCCGGGATCGCCGACGATTCGGCCCCACAGGCCGCGGCGCGAGTCGAAGTGCTTCACCAGCCCCCTGGCTTCGACCAGCGCGCTCACGGGTCGGACCCTTCGGCGCGGACGCAGCGCACCCGTCGCCGGCCCCCGATCTCGCGCATGGCCACCGGCGCCCGGCACCGCTCTTCCGCCATCGGACAGCGGTCGAGAAAGCGGCACTGAAGCGGAAGGTCGATCAGCTCCGGGATCCGGCCGGGAATCGGCCGGATGCGGCGTTCCAGATCGGAGAGCCGGGGAATCGATTCCAGCAGACCGGCGGTGTAGGGGTGTCGCGGATTCCCAATCACCGAACGGGTCGGTCCGCTCTCCACTACCTGCCCGGCATACATCACCTCTATCCGGTCGCAGTATTCCGCGACGACGCCCAGATCGTGGGTGACCAGCACGACGCTCATTCCGAGGCTCGAGCGTAGATCCGCGATCAGCTCCAGAATCTGCGCCTGGATGGTCACGTCCAGCGCGGTGGTCGGCTCGTCCGCGATCAGCAGTCTGGGGCGCCCGGCCAGGGAAATCGCGATCATGATCCTCTGGCGCATCCCGCCCGAGAACTGGTGCGGATAGTCGTCGAGCCGCTCCGCGGCGGACGGAATCCCGACGAGCCGCATCAGCTCGAGGGCACGGGCGCGGGCCTCGCGTCGGCGGGCCGAGCGGCCCCTGGGCAGGCTCCCGTCGTTCGCGACCAGGGTCTCGACGATCTGGTCGGCGACGGTGTAGGCCGGGTTGAGGGCGCTGAGCGAGTCCTGCATGGTGATTGCGATTTCGCCGCCGCGCAGGCTGCGATACGCCTCCGGGTCCAGGCCGACGAGTTCCCTGCCCTCGAAGCGGATCGAGCCCCCGGCAATGAACCCCGGCGGCTTGATCAGGCCAAGTACGCTGGCGAAGGTCACCGACTTTCCGGAACCCGACTCCCCGACGACGCCCAGACACTCGCCCCGGGCCACTTCCAGGCTGACGCCGTCCACGGCGGAGACCAGGCCGTCCCGGGTCCGGAAGCAGGTCTTCAGATCCGAGATCTCGAGAATGGGTCCGGACGCCGGCTCAGTCATGGAACTTGGGATCGAACGCGTCGCGCAAGCCCTGGCTGACGACGTTGATGCAGAGCACGAGCGCAAGGATGGCGAGCCCGGGGAACGTGCTCACCCACCAGGCGTCGAGCATGTAGGAACGCCCGTCCGCGACCATCGAACCCCAGGAGGCGATGGGCGGCTGCACGCCGAGGCCGAGAAAGGAGAGGCTGGCCTCGAGAATGATGACGTGGGCCATCCGTACGGTGGAGACGACCACGACCGGCGAGAGGATGTTGGGCAGGATCTCGCCGAGCATGATGCGCGGCCTCGACGCCCCCATGGCGCGCGCCGCCTCGACGTATTCCACTTCCCGCGCCGCGAGCGTCTCTCCGCGAACCACCCGGCAGGGTATGACCCATTCCTTGTAGGCCAGGGCAAGGATGATGTTCTGCAAGCCTGGCCCGGTCATGGCGATGAGCGCGATCGCAAAGATGAGGTAGGGGAATCCCAGCAGGATGTCGACGAGCCTGGAGATCGCGACGTCGACCCATCCCCGGAGATAGCCCGCAGCCAGGCCGGCGAGGGTGCCGACCGTGGTGGCGACCAGGATGACTGCGGCGCCGATCAGGATGGACACGCGCGCGCCGTAGACGATGCGGGAGAGAATGTCGCGACCGAGCGCGTCGCACCCGAGAACGTAGGCCCACTCGCCGCCGTCGCGCCAGACCGGCGGCTGAAGTCGCCGAAAGAGGTCGGTTTCGTACGGGTCCTGCGGGGCGATGAGCGGCGCGAATGCCGCCATGATCACGAACGCCAGCGTGACGGCGGCGCATGCCAGCGAGAGGCGGCTTTCGGCGAACAGCCGCAGATGCCTGCGGAAGGGAGACTGCGAACGGGTCGCGCCCGGCTCCGGGACCGCTGCGTCGAGAGCGGGCGACGTCATAAACGAACCTTCGGGTTCAGCACCGTGTAGAGAATGTCGGCCAGGAAATTCAGCGTCACGTAGGTGACCGCGTAGAGCAGGACGGCCGCCTGGATGAGCGGGTAGTTGCGGACGAAGATGCTCTCGACCACCAGACGGCCGAGGCCCGGCCAGCCGAACACGGTCTCGACGACCATGTTTCCGCCGAGCAGGGAACCCGTTTCGATTGCGGCGACGGTGACGGTCGGAATGAGCGCGTTCTTCAGCGCGTGCTTGAACAGGACCTTGCGCCGGCTCAGACCCTTGGCTTCCGCAAAGGTGACGTAGTCCTGCTGCAGCACGTCAAGCATCGCCGCGCGCGTCACGCGCATCAGGATTGCGGCCATCGGCAGGCCGAGCGTGATCGCGGGCAGGACGATATGGGAGAGCGCGTCCAGGAACGCGTCCACGCGCCCGCGAAGAAGGGTGTCGATCAGGAGGAGATACGTGATCGGCTCCACTTCCGAGGTGAAGCCTGCGCGACCGGCGACCGGCAGGACGTGCAGATGCACGGCGAACAGCATCAACAACAGTATGCCGAACCAGAACCCCGGCAGCGAGACGCCGAAGAGCGCGGTAACGGTGGCGAGCCGGTCCAGGAGCGAGTTCTTCTTCACGGCCGCCAGGACGCCGAGCGGAACGGCCGTGAAGATCGCGAACAGCAGTGCGGCGAGGCTCAGCTCGATCGTCGCCGGCAGACGGGAGGCGATGACGTCCCAGACCGGCTGGCGGTGGTAGAAGCTGCGGCCGAAGTCGCCCTGGACGGCGTTGCCCAGAAACTTGAAGAAACGTTGATAGGCGGGCAGGTCGAGACCCATGTCGCGCCGCAGCGCCCGTTCCTGCTCTTCCGACACGATGCTGTCGCCCAGCATGATGTCCACCGGATCGCCGGGCGTCAGCAGCATCATCGTGAAGACGATGACGCTGACGCCCAGCAGCACCGGTATGAGTTGAACCAGTCTCTCGACGAGCTTTCCCGGTTTCATGTCACGGACCGGTCCGGTCCGCGATTCGCGCGAGCCGTCAGTTCAGGCAGGCGTCGTGCAGGTTGATCCGGCTATCCGAACTCGGTCTCCATCCCGAAACCCGATCCGACACGCCGTAGAGATCCTGCGCAACCCAGAGATACACGTACGGAAGGTCGGCGTTCGCGATCGCCTCCGCTTCCGCGTAGAGGGAAGCGCGCTTCGCGCGGTCCGTCTCCGTGTTCGCCGCATCGAGGAGCGCGTCGACCTCCGGGTTGCCGTATCCGGACGAGTTGCCCCGGTCCGCCGTGCGGTGGGTCGGGACGAAGATGCCGACCGGGTCGAGCGAACCGTTGCCCCAGGAGGTCAGCCACATCTGCCCGTCGATCGGTCCGCCCTTGGTCCTGTATCGGTCGCGCAGGATCGAACCCTCTCCGACGGACACGGAGGTACGGATTCCGGCCTTGGTGAGAAGCGAGGCGATCGCTTCGGCCGTCTCCTTGTTGGCGCCGTCCACGTCGAGCGTCACGTCGATTCCGTCGGCGTAGCCGGCCTCTGCGAGCAGTGCCCTCGCCTTGTCCTCGTCGTACTCGTACGCGGGCAGGGAATCGTTCTTGCCGAACGCGTCGGGACTCAGGATGCCGTCGATCAGGCTCGCGTTGCCGCCGAGGATCTTGTCCACGATGAGTTGCCGGTCTAGGGCATGGGCGACTGCCTTGCGAACCCGGACGTCGTCGAACGGCGCAACCTGGTTGTTCAGCGCCAGATAGGTGGACCTCGTTCCGTTGACCGCCATGACGGACGTCCCCGGATTGTTCTCGACCTGATTCACGGCGAAGGCCGGCAAGTCGTTGACGATGTGGACGTCGCCGGCGAGCAGAGCGGCGATGCGGGACGCGTTTTCGGGAATGATCCGGAAGATCACCCGCTCGACACAAGCGTTTCCGCGCGGCGGAATGTCGCTCGCGCCGCCGTAATAGCCGTCGAACCGTTCCATGATTACGGAATCGCCCTTGCGCCACTCGACCAGACGGAACGGCCCGGTGCCGTTGGTCCGGTCGGCGATGCCCTCCTCCCCGGCCGCCTCGACGAACGCCTTCGAGACCATTTCCTGAAACGGCAGCATGGCGGGAAGAATCGGCCACGGTTCGGCGAGAATCAACCGCACCGTGCGGTCGTCCACGATCTCTACCTCGGCCAGCGGTCCGAGGAGGCTCTGGCGGGGACTGGTCTCTCCGCCCATCGCGCCTTCCTTGGTCAGCCGGTCGAAGGTGAACTTGACGTCCTCGGGGGTCAACGGGGTTCCGTCATGGAAGGTCACGCCCTCGTGCAGCGTGAACTCGTAGGTCACGGGATCGACCACGGTCCAGTTCGCCGCGAGCTCCGGCACGACGTTCATGTCCGAATCGCGCGTCATCAGGCCGTCGTACATGTTCCGGATGATGGTCTGGGTCTCGCGGTTGCGGTGGTTTGCGGGATCCAGCGTCAGGGCGTCCAGGGTGAAGCCGACGCGCAACTCCTGCGCCGACACGCCAGAGACGGAAACCGCGAGGGCCGCAAGGGCGGCCATCGCGATACGGGTGGGTTTCATGGCAATTCCTCCTCGTCTGTTTCGGAATCTCGGAACCCGCGCCGGCATCCGAATTCCGGCGCGGTTCGGCGCTTGACGGCTCCGACGGAGGGCCGAGCGTCCGGCAGACCGCAATGCGCAACTGAAGGCAACGCTACAAATGCGCCGGAAGAGCGTCAAGGAGACCGGCGCCGGGAGGACGGAAGGCGGCGCCGTTCCGCGTCGTGCGAGCCGGCCGGCGCGACGGGTGACGAGGCCTCGAGAATTCGCGGCTCCCAGGGCGACGCTCACGCCCGGTCGCGGGAGACGGGCGGATCCATGGCGCTACCGATCAGGGAGCGTCTCCGGCCCGTCGAGGCTTTCGCGCAGGCCGCCTTCGGAAGTGCGCAGCGGCGTCAACCGGGAACCCAACGAGGGCGATCCGCGCGCATTCGTCGATGGGCAAGCGCTGCGCACTCCCTGCGGCACCGATTCGCGCCGACGGCGATCGCTTGGAGGGCGTTCGCGCCCGGACGGGTACGAGGGACGGCGAGCCGGCCGCCCCGCAGGCGACAAGCGCCCTCGTTCGGCAGTTGCCGTCCCTCGTCGCGACGTCAATAGCGCAGCTGCAGGTCCAGACCCGCGCGGGTCTCGGTTTCCTCGCCTCCGCTGTGCCCGGCGGTCAGGGCGGCGTCGATTCCGCACCGGGCAAATCCGATGCCGGTCCGATAGCGCTGCGTGTCCGCTTCACCGCCGAGAGCCATGTCGGCAAACGGCGTCAGGAGACTTCTGGCGGCCGAAATGCCGTAGCCGGCGCGTGCGGTCAACCACGGGCTTTGCGGCGCCGCGTCCCGCTTCCGTTCGAACGGCCGTTCGCTCGTGAGCGCGCCGTTCCCTTGAAGCCCCCATGCCGGGCCGAGCGAGAGCGACAGGCCCCGACCGTCGGCTCCGGGCGCAAGCCGCGCTTCCGGGCTCGCGCCCCATTCCTGCATGCCGTGATAACTATGCCGAATTCGGCATAGCTACCAAGAGAAGGAACATTGGGGAGGGGGTAGCTGCGGGGGGCTGCAGTCGCAGGGTCAGGAAGAGTCCCGAATCGGGCCGAACAGCGCCTCCGCCGCCTTGACCGCGCCGCCGAGACACGAGGGACCTTCCACACCGGGCTCGTTGCGACAACGCTTGTGCGCATCGGTTATCGTACGGTTCGTCCGCGAGCTGCCGGGCGGCTGACCGGGAGAGTCCGTCCGGCCGCGCCCGTGGAGGGCAGGACGGCGACGCGGCAGCCGGAGAAGAACGGATCGAGCGATGAAGATCACGGAGGAGATGCGACGGATCGCCCGGGATCATCCCCTCGGGCTGGTGGGCACCGTCAGCCCCGACGGCACGCCGAACGTATCCCCCAAAGGCACCACGGCGGTGCTCGACGACGACACGATCCTGTTCGGCGAAATCCGGTCGCCCGCCACGCTGCGGAACGTCGGCCGACGCCCCGCAATGGAGATCAATTTCGTCGACGTCCTCGCCCGCCGGTGCTTTCGGGCAAAGGGCGTCGCCGAAGCGATCCCGAGAGGCACCGCGGAATTCGACCGGCTGATCCCGCACCTCTCGCATTGGGGGCCGCTGACGCAGCGCATCCGAAACGTCGTCCGACTCCGCGTCCTGGAGGCGCGGATCGTCGTCAGCCCGTCCTACGACGTCGGCGAGACCGGGGCAAGTCTCAAGGCCCGGTACAAGACGTACTACGCAACCCTCGACTGACGCGTTTCGGAACGCATCGGCCCGGCGCGGGCGATGCGCCGTTCCTGCGGGAGCCGGCAAGGGATTCCCGGTGCACGGCCGCTCTCAGAAGTCCGGGGTGACGAGGAGCGTATGGTCGCAGCGCCGACCGCCGCCGGCCGTGGCCGGAGTCTTCTGCCCGCAGGACATGCCAGACCGGTCCAGCCTGCCCGCCCGGACGGGGCCCGTTCCCGGCCGTGTCGGAAATTTCCCCTCTCCTACCGGACGTGGCCGATCCCGGACGGAAAGCGGGGGGGCCTGCCTCGAGGCTTCGCGTCCGCGCGGCGACTCAGGTTCTCGAAGCGGCCATCCTGACCGCGAGAACGTGGCTCCCCAGCGCGGCGAACGACATCGCGATTCCGGCCGAGACCATGAGCCCGTAGCCCCCGACTTCCCAGAGCAGCGATCCCGTGATCGGGCCGGCCGCGGAAGCCGCAAGGAACGGCGCCGCAAGCAGCCCGGCGATTCGCGCGTATTCGCGGTCGCCCAGTAGATCCCGAATCGCCAGGGGCTTCAGGATGCTGGCGACTCCCCAGGCGGCGCCGTAGATCATGACGAAGGGTGCGAGCCACAGCGCGTTCGACCCTGCGAGAGAAAGAAGGACGAACCCGGCCGCGAGCCCGAGCAGGTACCCGCTCGTCCCGGAAGTCGCGGACAGGTTTCCTCCGGCGACGGCCAGGAGAATCCGACCCACGACCTGCATCGGCCCGATCGTCGACGCGGCCAACACGGCCGTCTTCGGCGCGACGTGCCATTCGGAAAGCATGGACAGCAGGTGAGTGATCATCATGCCGTGCGCGAGGGCGATCAAGAGCACCGTCGCGCCGATGAGCCAGAAGACCGGGCTGCGCACCGCCGCCCCCGCTCCGCCTCGGGGTCCGACCGAGACCGGGGCAGCGACCGCCCCCGCCGGTTCGAGGCTTCGTGCGCACGCCCAGAACGTCGGCGCCACCACGACCGCGTTCACCGCCGCAAAGGCCAGGCAGGCGAACCGCCAGTCCCGGTATTCCGCCAGAAAGTTGGCGGTCGGGAAGGAAACCGTCCCGGCGAATCCGGCGATCAGCGTAACCGCCGTGATCGCCCTTCGAGCGGCGCCTCCCAACGCCCGGATCAGAAACGCGAAGCACGGCTCGTAGAGCCCGCCCGCCATGCCGACGCCGAGCGCGATCCAGACCAGATAGAACTCCCAGAGCGTCCGCACGGAAGAGAGCGCCACCAGCAAGAGCCCGCACAACAGCGCGGAGCCGGACAGCACCCACCGCCCGTGGCCCCGGTCGATGAGTTGGCCCGCCAGCGGCGACGCGAAGGCGGACACGCCGAGCGAAAGCGTGAACCCCAGCGAGAGGGCCGATTTCGACCACCCGAGATCCGCTTCCCAGACCGCGAGCAAAGCCGGAAAGAAGTAGAACGTTCCCGCCCATATAAACGTCTGGCCGACGCCGAGTCCGCAAACCGGCAGCATCGACCCGGTCGGATTCGGCGTGCGCATCCCTGCTCCGTACGTCCGAGACCCCTACCGGAGCGGCGGCATGCTGCGTCTTCGGGCAAATCCGCCCGGTCCGGCTGCTACAGAGCGAAGGAACTCGCCGTCGGGCCTCTCCGCCGCCGGAACCGGCCGGGAAGCGTGCCGGCAAGGCCCCGGACGGTAGGCCGTGCCGGCGGCGCTCAGTCGCATGACGAAGCGTCTCCCTCCGGGGCCGGGGTCCGCGTCGCGGTCTTCCCTCCCCGCCCCGAGCCGTAGAGATCCGCGGCCGCTTCGGCGCTGACGTAGCCCTCCCGTACGTCCGCGGCCAGCCGCTCCGGGTCCCGCGCCTCGGGCGGGCCGAAGCCGCCTCCGCCGGGAATGTCGACGGTCACACGCTCCTCCGGTTGAAGAAAGCGTCGGACCTTCGGCTGCAGCGGTCGCCCGGTCGACGAACGAATCCTGCCGACGGCGCCGGCGCAGCCGCCCGACAGACCGGGCGCGGGATTGCGGGTCCGTTCGTAGAGACCGGAGAAGAGATAGGGCTCCTCGGTCATGACCTCGAACTCCATTCTCTGGCCGAGTCCCCCGCGGTATTTCCCGGCTCCGCCCGAATCCGGGATCAGCTCCCGGCGACGAACCACCACCGGGGCCAGCGTCTCGATCACCTCCACCGGAACTCCGGCAATTCCGCTCGGATACGCGGTCGCCGACAGGCCGTCCTGTCCGTCGAGCGCTCCGGTGCCGCCGGCCGAAAACCAGGTGAAGGAGAAATGCTTCCCGTCCCGGGCGTCCACGCCCGCCAGATGCGTATCCCAAAGTCCGTCGAATCCCGGCGCCATGACCGCACCGGGCACCAGTTCCGCCAGCGCGCCCATCACGACCGAGGGCACGAAATGCCCGACCAGGTGCCTTCCCCCGACCGGGGAGGGACGGACGGCGTGAACGATGCATCCTTCCGGCGCCGAGACCCGGACCGGCCGGAAGCTCCCCTCGTTGTTCGGGATGTCGGGCGAGAGCGCGCATTTGACCGCATAGTTCGCGTATGCGGCGGTGTAGTTCAGGCCGACGTTGATGCCGTACGCAGAGGGACCGGACGAGCCGCCGAAGTCGATGCCGACGGAGTCGCCGTCGACGGTCACCGCGACCGCAAGGCGAATCGCGTCCTCGAACCCGTCGAGTTCCAGCGCAAAGCGGCTGGTTCCGTCCGGCAAGGCGCGGATCCTCTCCCGCATCGCGGTCTCCGAGCGTCCGAGAACGTCGTCAGAGAGGTCTTCCAGATCCTCCAGCCCGAACTCGTCGAGAAACGACAGCAGCCGCCGACCGCCGACCCGGTTTCCGACAACCTGCGAATGGAGATCGCCCAGCACCTCGCGGGGCGTTCGGACGTTGGCCGCGACGATTTCGTAGACCGGTTCGACCGGACGGCCTTCGGACTGGAGCCGCATCACCGGCAACTGGAGTCCCTCCTCGAAGATCGAACGGGAGTCGGCCGCCAGCCCGCGACCCCCGATATCCAGCGCGTGGCAGCAACTGGCGAACACCGCGACCGCCCTACCCTTCCGGAACACCGGCGTGGCGACCGTGATGTCGTTGAGCTGGGACGCGGTCTTCCAGGGGTCGTTGGTCACGAGGACGTCTCCGGGGCGGAGCGAATCCAGCGGAAACCGCTCCAGGATGTGCGGCATGCCCGTCGCCATGGAATTGATATGCCCCGGCGTGCCGGTGACGGCCTGGGCCACCATGCGTCCCCGCCGGTCGAACACGCCGGCCGACAGGTCGCCCGCTTCGCGAACGATGGAAGTGAAGGACGAGCGGATCAGCCCGGCCGCCTGTTCGTTGACCACGCCGATCAGACGGCTCCACAGAATGTCGTGTTCGATCGTGCTCATTCGCCGGCCTCGCACAGCGATACGGACAGGCTTCCGTCCGCCTCCGCGACGATGTCGCCGGGGCCGTTCACGACCACGGTGGATTCCCGCTCCTCCAGGATTGCGGGGCCGGCCAACCGGCGATTCGCCCGCATTCCGTACCGGTCGTACACGGGAACGCGCGCAAAGGCTCCGGCGTGCGGAAGCCACGCCTGGCGGAACCCCTTCGGTTCGGCGGACACGGACGCCGCGGGCGCCGCCGTCGAAAGGGGCGGTTCGGGCCCGCGGGCTTCGATTCGCCACGTCATCGCCTCGACCGGCGCATCCGGCAGGCTCTGCCCGTAGCGCCGTTCGTATACGCGTTCGAACGCCGCTCGAACCTCTCCGGTTCGGCTCGAATCGAGTGCGCCGTCGGGTACCGGAGTCCGCACCTCGAACCCCTGGCCCCGGTAGCGAAGGTCCGCGAACCTGCGAACCTCGATTCCGTCGGCGGCAACCGAACGCCGAAGCCGCTCGCGGGCGGACGCCTCCAGTTCCCGAAAGAGGGCGTTCACGTCGTCCCAGTCGAGTTCCCCGATCGGTCCCGGGAGGGATCGCGCAAGATCGACCACGAGCGGCACGGCGACGAGGCCGACGGCCGAAACGATGCCGGCGAGACACGGATAGACCACCTCGCGGCAACCGAGGATCCGTGCGATGCCGTACGCGTGCACCGGGCCCGCCCCGCCGAACGCGAAGAGCGTCGCCCGGGTGACGTCCGTTCCTCGTTCCACGGCGTGAACGCGGGCCGCGGCGGCCATGCTCTCGTTGGCCACCCGATGAACGGCCCAGGCAGCTTCCTCCACGCCCAGACCGAGGGGAGACGCAACGTTCGACTCGACTGCGGCGCGCGCCGCCCCGCTGTCGAGGCGCATTGCGCCCCCGAGAAAATACTCCGGATCGAGATAGCCGAGAACGAGATCCGCGTCCGTCACCGTCGCATGGGTGCCGCCCGCACCGTAACATGCCGGCCCCGGATCGGCGCCGGCGCTCTCCGGTCCGGCGGCGAGCCTGCCGAGCGCGTCGATTCGGGCGATCGATCCGCCGCCCGTCCCGACCTCGATCAGGTCGATGGCCGGGATCCTGAGCGGCAGCCCGCTTCCCTTCCGGAAACGGCTGACCCGCGCAACCTCGAAGTCCTCGGCGATCGGCGGACTCCCGCCGTCGATAACGCATGCCTTGGCGGTGGTGCCTCCCATGTCGAAGGAGACGAGCGGCTCCCGATCCAGCCGTGCGCCGATGCGACGTGCGGCGAGCGCGCCGGCAGCCGGGCCGGATTCGACCGCCCGCACCGGAAACCGCTCCGCGTCGTCGAGATCCGCCACGCCTCCGTTCGACTGCATCACCAGGAGGGACCCGGCGATGCCGCAGTCCTCCCGCAGCCGGCGCCGGAGTCGATCGAGGTAACGCCCGGCGACGGGCTGGACGTACGCGTTGGCGAGCGTGGTGACCGCCCGCTCGTATTCGCGGATTTCAGGCGCGACGTCGCAGGATAGGCTGACCGCGACGTGAGGCAGGAGCCGGCTCAGGACGTTTCCCGCCAGAATCTCGTGCGCGGGGTTTGCGAAGGAATGCAGAAAGCACACCGCAACCGCCTCGATTTCGGCCTCCGCCAGCCGCTCCGCGACGCGCTCGATCTCGCTCTCCTCGAGGGCGATCCGGACCGATCCGTCGGCGAGCGTCCGCTCCCGGACCTCGAACCTGAGCCGGCGCGGCGCGAGCGGTTCCGGCCGGCGCATCCTGAGGTCGTACATGTCGTAGCGGTGCTCGCGGCCGATCTCGATCGCGTCGCGAAACCCGCGCGTCGTGACCAGCGCCGTCCGGGCTCCCTTGCGCTCCAGGAGCGCATTGGTGAACAGCGTCGTTCCGTGCACGACATGCGCAACGCTCGAGCCGTCGATCCCCTCCCGGGCGAGGAGGCGGCGAACGCCTTCGACGATCGCGTCGTCCGGACGCTCGGGCGTCGTCAGGATCTTGTCGATAAGGCGCACTCGCCCCGACGCGTCCGCGACGGCGATGTCGGTGAACGTTCCGCCCACGTCGACGCCCATTCGGTACGAGTCTGCGATGTCGGTCATGCGGGACCGCTCTTCGCTTCCTGAGGCCGGTTGCCGCATCCCGCCATCGGACGTCGCGCTCCGTCAGAATTTCGCCGCGCGGAACACCATACCCGTTCGGCCGTCAATTCGGCACTGCGCTCCCGTCCCCGAATTGCGACGGCAGGCAGGGACAAGCCGACGCGCAACCGTCCGGCGCCCGGCATTCGCCTGCCGTCCCCGGCAGCGTTGACGGGCCGGTCGGGCCGGTCGAAAATGCCTGCCGACGGAGGGACGACCTCATGGAAGGGCGTGTCAGCGACATGGCGGTTCACACGAGAACCGGTCCCGACGGCCGGATCGAGGAGCGGAGCCGGTGATTCGCATTGCAGTATTCGGAGCCGGCGCGATCGGATCCGTGCACGCCCGGAACGTCGCCGCCCACCCGGACTGCGAACTCTCTCATGTCGTCGACCCGATTCTCTCCCGGGCGGAGTCGCTCGCCCGCGCCCATGGCGGCGTCGCCACGACCTCGATCGAGGACGCCCTGGACGATTCCGGGGTCGCGGCCGTCGTCGTCGCTTCCGCCACCGTCGCGCATGCCGAGCAGGTTCTGGCTTGCGCAAGCGCCGGCAAGGCGATTCTCTGCGAGAAGCCGATCGGCATCGGTCTCGACCAAGCCCGCCGCTGCTTCGAGGCGGCCGGGCGCTCCGGAGTCGCTGCCGCGACCGGATTCAACCGACGGCTCGACTCCCAGTACCGGTCCCTCTGGGAGCAAGTCCGCGCGGGCGAGATCGGTAGGGTCGAGGCACTCCACTTCGCCTCGCGCACCGGCGTCGCCCCGACGCCGGAATCCGCTTCCTCCTCCGGCGGAATGATTCGCGAGAAGGGCGCACACTTCTTCGATCTGGCGTGTTGGCTCTCGGGCGCGGAGCCCGTGGAGGTCTTCGCCGCCGGCGCATGCCTCGTCGACCCCGCCTATGCCGAATTCGGCGACGTCGACACGGCGGCGCTGACCCTTCGCCTCGAGAGCGGAGCGCTTGCGACCTTCGCATTCGGTCGCCGGTCCGCCTTCGGCCAGGACGAGTGGATCGAGGTCTTCGGCTCCGGCGGCATGCTGACCTCCGGTCGCACCCGATCGGGGGACGTTTCCCGCTTCAGGGGAGCCGAAGTCGTCGAGTGCGGCGTGTTTCCCGGCTGGTACGATCGTTTCGCCCGGAGCTATGAAGTCGAGCTCGACGTTCTGGTCTCGGCCGTCCGCAAGGGGACGGAGGTTCATGCGACGCTGGCCGACGGGCTTCGTGCGCAAGCCGTCGCCGAGGCGGCGATCCGGTCGCAGGCGGAGAACGCTCCGGTCAGGATCGAGAACGTCTGGTCGTAGCGGGCATTCCGAAAACGGCCTCCCGCACCCGGAAAACCGTCTGCCCTTCCGACGTATCGAGGCGACCGCGCCGACACGCCCTGACCGTTCGTTCGTCGACGCGACGTCGAGCGCGCCACGACGACGAAGCCTCTCGGGGGCAGGACGTTCGACCCGTCATACTGGTTCGCCCCGGCAGAGTACGGTCGTCCTCCAGGTGCCGACGGGTTGCGGTCCGTTACGCCCGCTCGAACGATTCCGGTTCGGCAGCTGCGAACCTGTCCCAAACCGCCTCAACGTCGTAGCGAACGCCCGGGGTGCCTGACCCGGCACCTGATCCTGTCCCCAATTCTTCGTCCGACGCGCTCGGTCTACCCGTCTCCCTTCCAGGGGTCGCCCGGCAGACGCTCGATCAGTTCTGAAACGACGACATTCGCCGCCTCCTCCATGTCCCAGCGATATCCGGTTGCGAGCACAGGGGCGACGTCGTCCGCGAAAACCCGCATCTGGAGCTTGCCGGACAGGTTTCGCTCGAACTGTGCGCGGGAGATTGCCTTGTTCTCCCGCGCCATGTAGTAGTGAAACGCCTCGACGGTACGGTCCGCGTCGAAACTCGAGTGGCTCGATGCGACCGCGAGGTCGTAGAGATCGCGCCCCTTTCTCCGCTGGTAGAGTGCGCGCAGCTTCGTGCCGATCAGTTCGTTGAAGTCGTAGGTGGCGATCAGCGCCTCGTCGGCGAACCAGCGCGAATCGACCGCGAACGGTTTGCCCGTCAGCCCGAAGCGAGAGCCGTGTTCCCTCGTGTTGATCTCGACCTTTAGTCGCATCCGTCGGGGCGGCATCTCTTCGGATTCGAAGCGGTAGACCAACGTCACACGTCCGTAATTCTGCTTCCACCTCGGAGTTCCGAGCCAGGGATCCAGAACGGCGTGCAGCGCGTCGAGGATCGGGCCGATCGGCCCTTCGCGGGTCTGCACGAGATCGATGTCCTCGGAGTAGCGGGCAGGCGGGTCAATGTACAGCTTGTTGAGCGCGGTGCCCCCTCGGAAGGCAAGGCTCTCGCGCAACTGCGAAACGGAATAGATTTCTACCAGAGCGCGGCTTATGACCAGATCCTGTTCGACCTGAGTATCGTCGAATGGAGGAACTCGAGTACGCCATGCGATAATGTAGTCACGCGGAATCATACCTCGATGTCCACTTCGACGTTGACGTCCAGTTTCCAGTCGGAATTGCGGACGGCCCCGTCGCGCGGCATGCAGGGTAACAGCGCCACGGTGTCCCTGGCCCTGTCCCGCACCCAGGGCCTCAGAAGCTTCGCCTTGTCGGCCTCGCCCGCCAGTTCCAGCAGGTATCCCAGTCGCTGGGCCCAGGTGACCGGAGCCGTCCGAACGGCTGCGAGCAGCAGCTCGGGATCGATCACCTCGGCCAATTCGGCGAGAACGGTCGCCACGTTGTCCAGACCGCCTGCACGACGCGGATAACCGACGAGGTCAACCGCCGTGGCCTCGGGCGTCGACACCCGGACGGTGCCCCGGAGCGTATTGAACAGTCTTGTCGGCACGTCGGCAAGGCTTTTGCGGAAGACGAAGACGACCCTGACACCCCCACAGGTGATGCTACGTCGCCTCTTCTCCGTCAGGACCTGAAATTCCTGCGGTCTGTGGTGAGCGGCACCATGGTATTGTGCAGCCGAGAGCAATCCCACATAATAGTCAGTGCCCGACAGTTCCATGAGCGTCGGAACGAATTGCTCGGCGGGCAAACAACCGAGAATTCGGTACTCGGGAGGTACGCCGACATAGAACCCGCGAGCGGGATGCGCTACGCGGCCTCGCCGGGAGAGCCGGTGCAGCGCGAGCGTCACGGCGTTTCTGCTGCCGCCGGTCGCTGCCTGCACTTCCTCTGGCGTGAAGTGATGCCGGCCCCGAACGGCGAGGTCTTCGATGTAGTTTCTGACCGCTGACACTGTTCCGCCTCCGACATCGTGTGCAAAACATATCATATTCTGACAGGTATTGCAAACAATTCCGGAAGAGAGAGCATGGGATCGGCAACCTCGCCTCCGATCCCGCGGTTGCGCCGGCCCGCCCGCAGCCGCATTCGCCGACAGTGACACGCAGACTTCCGCATCCGATGTCAGGCGCAGAACATATCATATTTTGACAAGTATCGCGAACGATTCCGGAAGGGAGAACATGGGATCGGCAACCTCGCCCCCGACCCCGCGGACGCTCGGACCCGCTCGCAGCGGCATTTGCCGACAGTGACACGCCTGCTTCCGGCTCCGATATCGTTCGCAGAACATGTCAAACTCTGACAAGTATCGCGAACGATGCCGGAAACGACGAAATCCGAACTGCAATGCCTCGTCCGACCGTGCCTGCTCGCCGGCACGCTCTTCCGGCGCGACCCCGGCGACGCCACGCCCGGGTAGGCCCCGTCACGCAGGACCGCTTTCGTTCGCTTTCCCGCAACGGGCGCGAGACGTCGCTCGACTACGGAACGCCCGGTCGCGTCCAGGGCGCCGCGCTATTCGTCCCGCCTTACGTCCACGACCGCCCCGCTTCGTCCCGACTCCTCCGCCGCCAGCGCGAACCGGAGCACCTCTCTCGCGTCTCTAGCCCGCAGCGTCGCCTGCCGCCTCCCTTCGAGGCATTCCAGAAAGTGCCGGGTGGAGAGGACGAAGCTCCGCTCCCAGCCCGTCTCCACCTCCGGATACTCGGTTATCGAGCCGTCGCGGTACAAGACGACCGGCGGCGTATCGCCCAGGCGCCCATGGCCGCCGTTGATCCACAGGACGCCCCGAGTGCCGGTGATTTCCACGCGATCGTCCTGGGCGTAGTGCCGTGTCGCGATTTCCAGCTCCGGCGAGTAGACGACCTCCAGGCAGCCGATCCGCCCTCCCGGGAACCGGAACGAGACCATCGACGGCGCATCCAGCGCCTGCCCGTCCGGCGTCTCGGTGCGTCCGATAAAGGCGTGCACCGATTCCGGATTGCCCATGAAATGCCAGGCGAGGGCGAATTTGTGATGCCCGTCGTCGAACACCAGCGGCCCGCCGCCGGACTCCGCCCGGTTCTGTCGCCAGCGCGTCGCGCCCTCCGGCACGGTCCACGCCGTCGGGCTGGTGCCGCAATTGCTCTTGATCCGGATCGAAAGCGGCGTACCGATCGCGCCGTCGTCGACCAGCTCTCGCGCCTTCAGGACGGGCGGGAAAAAGACGAAGTTCTCGAACACCCGAAAGGGCCGAGCCGAGGACTCGACGGCGGCGACCAGCCGGTCGGCCTCCTCGAGCGACGTGCACATGGGTTTCTGCAGCGAGACGATCTTCCCGGCTTCGATCGCCTTGAGCGCGACCGGCAGGTGCAGGTGGTGCGGCAGGAGTATTTCGACCAGATCGACGTCCCCGTCGGCGAGCAACTCCTCCGGCTCCCGATACACCCTCGCGCAGTCGAGCCCCCAGGCGTCGGCCCGCCGCCGCGCCAGCGTCGTGTCCCGGTCGCAGAGCGCCACGATCCTGGCGCCGGGGTTCTGCAGGTACTCGAGCGCATGCAGATCCGAAATCCGGCCCGTTCCGACAAACCCCACTCGAAGCGCAGTCTCGCTCATGTCTCTCCCGCTCCCTCGTGCCGGGCCGTGTGCGCCAGGATGATCCGGCCGATTTCGTCCAGGCGCGCGTCGTCCACACGAACGGTCGGACCGGATACGCTCAGAGCCGCGATCATCCGTCCTTCCCCGTCCAGAACCGGTCCGCCGGCGCAGCGGACTCCGACCGCGAACTCCTCGTCGTCGACGGCGTAGCCCCGCCGTCGCGTGCGCCGCGCCTCCCGCAGGACTTCCTCTTCGGACGTCATGGTGGCCGGCGTGTAGGTTTCCAGCGGCGCCTCCACCCGCGCGCCTCCGAAGGCCAGAAACGCCTTGCCGAGCGCCGTGCAGTGGAGCGGCGCCAGATATCCGACCGGATGGTCGACCTTCAGCGGACGCATGGAATCGACCTTGTCCACGTACCAGACCCGCGCCTTCACCCGAACGGCCAAATGGGCGCACTCGCCGGTCTCCCTCGCGACCGATTCGAGCACCGGTCGCCAAGCCTCCTTGCAGTCGACGATCTCCTCGAGCGAATGCCGGCTTTCCCCCGCGACGTGCGACCGGCGGCTCCGGTACCGCCGCTTCGCGTCCTGCTCGGCGTAGCCGGCCGCCACCAGCGTACGCAGGAGATGGGAGACGTTCGACTTGTCGACGCCGAGCGCGACGGCGATATCGGTAAGGCGCACCGGCGCGCCCTGCGCGTCCATGTAGTCCAGCGCCTTTAGGCCCCGGTCCAGCGACTTCAGAATGCGCATGGGTCCCCTCCGCCTTCCGGAACGCGGCGGGCACGCACCTCTGATCGTATAATATAATCCAACTAATTCTCCGATTCGCCGTCTGTCTCGGTGTCGAGTCGGGTTGCGTGTCCATATTGACAATATTCTCCAACTTCGCAATGGTCATGCCGGTAGGGATCCCTCCCGCCCGCACCGTACGATCCCGCGCGGCGGCGGGGCCCGCAATCCGAACGGAGGAACCGATGTCCGCATTTTCCAGATGCCGCGCGTTCGCCGCGGCGGCGCTCGCGCCGATGCTCCTCGCCGCGCCTTCCTGGGCGCAGGGAGACGTGTCCATCAGCCACTATTTCTCGGGCGAACTCGGGATGAAGGCGTTCAACGAGCAGGTCGCCAAGTTCGAGGCCGCAACCGGCTACGACGTCAAGGACAGCCCGGTCGGCCACGAGGACTTCAAGACCGGAATCCTGGTGCGCGCCGCCGGCGACAGCCTGCCGGACGTGTTCAGCTACTGGGCCGGCGCACGGGTCCAGTTCGTGGTCGATTCCGGCGACCTCAATCCCATCGACGACATGTGGGACCGCGAGGGGCTCGACGGCGTCGTGGCCAAGTCGGTGGCCGACAGCGCCACCATGTACGACGGCAACCGCTATCTGGTGCCGCTGAACTACCACTACTCCGGGATGTTCTACAACACGAAGGTGTTCGCGGACGCCGGCGTCGCCGAGATGCCCGCGACCTGGGACGAATTCCTCGCGCTTTGCGAGAAGCTGAAGGGAATGGGCGTCACGCCCATCGCGCTCGGTTCGATGAATCGCTGGCCGGCGCAGTTCTGGTTCGACTACCTGCTGCTGAACACCGCCGGTCCCGAATACCGGGCGAGCCTGATGAACGGCTCCGCCTCCTACGACGACGCCGAGGTCAGGGCGGCCATGGCGCTCTGGCAGGATCTGGTGGACCGGGGCTACTTCGTGCCGAACGCCAACGCCGACAACTGGACCGACGCGTCGAACCGGGTCGCGCAGGGCGAAGCGGCCATGACCCTCATGGGCACCTGGATCACGGGCTACTGGAACGGCCTCGGGCTGGTTCCGGGCGACGACTACGACTTCTTCCCCTTCCCGTCCATCGGCGACGGCCTGCCGGTCTCGGTCGTGGGTCCCGTCGACGGCCTGGTGATTTCCGCCAACGTCGCCAACGTCGAGGGGGCGGAAGCGTTCCTCGCCTTCATGGTCTCGGACCCGGACGTCCAGGCCGGCTGGACCAAGGGACAGGGCGCGCTCTCGGCCAACGTCAACGTCGACCCCATGGAGTACAACGCCGTCATGCAGAAGGCGAACGCGACCGTGGCGGCCGCGGACCACTTCGCGTTCAACTACGATCTCGCCACTCCGCCGCCGGTCGCGGAGGTGGGACTCTCGATGTTTGCGGAATTCATGGACGATCCGACCCGCGCGGACGACATCCTGGCCGATGCGGCTGAGGCCGCCGCGGACGCGTTCCAGGAATAACCCGCCCGCAAATCCCGCGATCGGCGGGGGCCCCGGCGACCGGTCCGGCGGCCCCCGTCCGCCCCGGAGGATCAAGAGCTGGAACGCGAAAACCGATTCTGGCGGATCGCCCTCCTCAGCCTGCCGCTGGCCGTACTCGGAGCGCTGGTCGTCTGGCCGCTGCTCAGCTCCTTCCACTACAGCTTTACCGACTGGAACGGTTTCGATTCGCGCTACGAATACGTCGGACTGGCCAATTTCGCCAAGATCCATACCGACAAGCTGTTCCTGAACGCCATCGTCAACACGGCGATCTGGATGGCCGCGGCCGTCGTGGTCCCGACCCTTCTGGGACTCGGCCTCGCGCTCCTCATCGACAGCCGCATCCCCGGCGGGTCCGTGTTCAAGTCGATCTTCTACCTGCCCATCTGCCTGTCCGCCGTCGTCGTGGGCCAGATCTGGGTCTGGATCTACCAGCAGGACTGGGGACTGCTGAACACCGTCGTCGGCGCGGTAACCGGAGAGGCGTTCGGGTTCGCGTGGCTGGCCAAGCCGGAGACCTCCCTCGGCTCGGTCATCGTCGCCTGGTCCTGGCAGCAGACCGGCCTTTCGATGGTCATCTATCTGGCCGGGCTGGTCTCGATCCCGGAGGAACTCCTCGAGGCCTGCGAGATCGAGGGCGCGTCCGCGTGGCAGCGCATCCGGCGCGTGATCGTGCCCATGCTAACGCCCGCGACCATCGTCGTGATCGCGCTCAGCGTGATCAACTCGCTGAAGGGCTTCGACATCCTGTTCATCATGACCGGCGGCGGACCGTTTCACAGCTCCGACACGCTGGCGGTTCACATGTACAACGAATCCTTCAAGAAATACCTGATGGGCTACGGCAGCGCGATCTCCGTCGTCCTGTTCCTGATCGCCCTCGCCATCATCCTGTTCTACTTCCGCCAGCTGCGAAAGCTGGACGACCTGCATGCCGGCTGAGGCTCTGCCGATTCCGCCCGACGGGACCCCGGCGCGGTTCCGTCCGTGGCGCGCGGCCGTATTCGTGTCGCTGGTGTGCCTCGCGATCCTCTTCCTCGCCCCGACCGCCGGAGTTCTGCTCTCCTCCGTCAAGACCACGCGGGACATCGCCTTCGGCGACCTCTGGGCGTTTCCGACCCGACTCTATCTGGGAAACTTCGTCGAGGCGCTCGGCAACCCCTCCGTCCACCGCTACTTCCTGAACACGTTTCTGGTCACCGTGCCGGCGACCGCGGCCTCGATCGCCCTCGGGATCCTCGCCGGCTACGTGTTCGCCAAGCTGCCGTTCCGGGGCAGCAATCTCCTGTTTCTCGCCATCGTCTCGGGCATGTTCTTTCCGCCGCAGATCGTTCTCATACCGCTCTTCCGGCTGTTCAACGCCGTCGGCCTGATCGACACCCTCTGGCCGATCGTCTTCATCCACACCGCCATGGGCATCCCGATTTGCACGCTGCTCATGCGAAATTTCTTCGCGACCGTGCCCGGCGCCCTCCGCGAGGCCGCGATTCTCGAAGGCGCGAACGAATGGCAGGTGCTCGTCCGGGTGGTGTTGCCGCTCAGCCTCCCGGCGCTCGCCGTCCTCGCCACGCTGCAATTCACCTGGATCTGGAACGACTTCCTCTGGCCGCTGATCTTTACCCAGTCCGACGAGAAACGAACGATCATGCTCGGCATCGTCAACCTGAAGGGGCAATACTCGGTCGCGTGGGGGGTGCAGGGCGCGCTCTCGCTCGTGGCCAGCCTGCCGACGCTGATCGTGTTTCTGTTCTTTCAGCGTTATTTCATCAAGGGGATGACGATGGGAGCGGTCAAGGGATGAGCGGCCGAGCCGCCCGCGTCGTCGGACCGGCCGGGCAGCCGGGCGGCCCGCGCGCGTCGCCCCGGGCCCGTCCCGAACGGTAGCCGGGAGAGAGAACGCATGGCGACTCTTCTGCTCGACGGCGTGGCGAAGGCGTTCGGCGAGGTAGAGGCCGTCGCAGGGATCGACCTCGCGGTCGCCGACGGCGAGTTCACGGTTCTCGTCGGACCCTCGGGCTGCGGCAAGTCGACCACGCTACGGCTGATCTCCGGTCTCGAGGACGTGACGCGGGGCCGCATCCTGATCGGCGACCGGGACGTGACGCTCGTCCCGCCGGCGAAGCGCAACGTGGCCATGGTGTTCCAGTCCTATGCGCTCTTCCCGCATATGACGGTGGCGGAGAACATCGGCTTCGGCCTCTCGCTCGCCCGCCGGCCGAAGGCGGAGATCGAGCGTCGCGTGCGGGAAGCGGCGGAGACCCTGCAGATCGAGGCGCTCCTCGACCGCAAGCCCCGCCAATTGTCCGGCGGCCAGCGGCAGCGGGTCGCGATCGGCCGGTCCATCGTCCGCCAGCCGGAAATATTCCTCTTCGACGAGCCGCTTTCCAACCTCGACGCCACGCTCCGCATCCGGATGCGCCTCGAGATCGCGAGGCTGCACCAGCGCATCGACGCCACCATGGTGTACGTCACCCACGACCAGACGGAGGCGATGACGCTCGCCGACCGCATCGCGGTGTTCCGAGACGGAAGAATCGAACAGGTAGGCAGCCCGCTGGAACTCTACGACCGGCCGGCGAACCGGTTCGTCGCCGGGTTCATCGGCGCACCCGCCATGAACTTCGTTCCCGGACGGATCGCGGACCGCGAGGGAAGCCGAGAAATCCGCTGCGGCGCCCTCCGCATCCCGCTCGACCCGGACCGCCCAGCTCCGGAGAGCGGCGAGGCGACGCTGGGAGTCCGCCCCGAACACCTGGCCCTGTCGTCCGCCGAGGAGGGCGACTTCAGCGCACGGGTCGAGATCGTCGAGAAGCTGGGCGTCGAGACGCTCGCCTACCTCCAGAGCGACCTGATGCGGGAGACCGTCACGCTGCGGGTTCCGCCGGAGACCCGTCTCGCGCGCGGGGACGAGGTCGCGGTCCGGCTCGACCGGACGCGCCTGCACGCGTTCGACGCCGACGGCAACGCGTATCGACCGTTCTGAGCGGAACGCGTCGGACATCCGGGAGCTATCGCCCCGCACAACTCCCTGCGACCAGGCTCGGCAACAGGGGCCCGAGTTCCGCGAATCCGTCGAGCACCGCTTCCGCTCCCAGTTCGTCGACCGGATCCGCCGAGTATCCGTAGCGCATCAAGACGCAGGGAACGCCGGCGTTCCGAGCCGCGCCCAGGTCGATCGCGCTGTCGCCCACCATGACCGCACGCTCGGGCGTGCCTCCCGCGGCGGCGACGGTCGAAAGCAAGTGCCGGGGATCCGGCTTGCGGACGTCGAGCGAATCGCCGCCGAGCAAGGCGCCGAACCGGTCCATCACTCCGAGCCGGGAGAGCAGCGCCCGGGCCGGCGCTTCCGGCTTGTTGGTGCAGACGGCCAGAAGCCAGCCGTCGGCGCGAAGGCAGTCCAGCGTGTCGGACACGCCGTCGAACAGGCGGCTGCTCTCGACGATCCCGCGGTCGTAGACTTCGAGGAAACGCACGTAGTGCGCTTCCAGAGCGGCGCCGGCGGGAGGCGTCTTGCCGGCGCGCTCGTGTCCGAGGCAGATGAGGGCCCTGCCGCCCATGCCCGCCGCATTGCGGGTCTCCTCGAAAACGAGATGCGGAAGCGCGAGTTCCGAGAGCAGGCGGTTCGCGGCCAGGACCAGATCCGGCGCCGTGTCGGCCAGCGTTCCGTCCAGGTCGAAGATTGCGGCGCAGCCCTGCATACGCGTAGCCTCCGGCATCCGGGGATCTCGAACGAATCCGAAGCTGCGGCAACACTCCGTAGCAGGGATTGATTCGGCGCCCTTCGCCGACCGCAACGCCTTGTGTACTATCGCGCCGGTCTTCCGGCAACCCGAACCCCGACCCGACTCATGCTGCCTCCCCTCGCCGCCGTCATTCTCGCCGCCGGCAGGTCCAGGCGCCTGCGCTCCCGGATCCCGAAGCCGTTGCATCCGGTCGGGGGACGCCCGATGCTCGCGCACGCGCTCGCGACCTGCGCCGCGCTCGAGCCGGAGCTGGTCGTCGTCGTGGCGCCCGCAGACCCGCACCCCGTGGCGAACCTTGCCCGCGACCTGGATTCCCGGGTCCGGATTGCCGTGCAAACGACGCCGAACGGAACGGCCGGCGCGTTTCTCGCCGCGGAGAACCTCCTGGAGGAGTTTGCGGGAGAGGTTCTGGTCGTCTTCGGCGATACCCCCCTTCTGCGGCCGGAAACCTTGCGGAACTTGCGCGAATGCCGAATGCGGTCGGGGGCCGCGGCCGCAATTCTCGCCTTCGAGGCGGAGGATCCGACCGGCTACGGCCGGGTGTCGCTCTCGGCCGAAGGCGACGTCGAACGCATCGTCGAGGAGCGGGACGCGACCCCGGACGAGCGGGCCGTCCGCCTGTGCGCCGCCGGTCCGATCACGGGCGACGCGGCGCGAATGCTGGAGGCGGCGCGCGCGTCCGGCACCGGAAACGCAGCCGGCGAGCGTTACCTCACCGAGATTCCGGAAATCCTGCACCGCGCCGGGCTCTCCTGCCGGGCGTGGACCGGACTGCGCGAGGAGGCGCTCGGCGCCAACGACCGCCTGGAGTTGTGCGAGGCGGAGCGGAGCTTCCAGGCGCGCGCGCGCCGCAGTGCGATGGAGGCCGGCGCCACGCTGGAGGACCCGGACAGCGTCCGGCTCTCCTGGGACACGGAACTGGAGCCCGACGTGACCCTCGGCCCGCACGTCTCGATCGGCCCCGGGGTCCGAATTCGGAGCGGCGCGACCGTCCTTCCCTTCAGTTCGCTCGAAGGCTGCGACGTCGGAGCCGGCGCCCGGGTCGGACCGCACGCCCGCATCCGGCCCGGCACCACGCTCGGCGAGGGCTCCCGGATCGGCAACTACGTGGAGATCAAGGCGTCGCGCATCGGCGACGGCGCCAAGGTCAACCATCTCGCCTATGTCGGGGACGCGACGGTGGGCGCGGGCGCCAACGTCGGCGCCGGCGTGATTACCTGCAACTACGACGGCGTCGACAAGCACCGGACCGAGATCGGGGACGGCGCCTTCGTCGGCTCGAATTGCTGCCTGGTTGCCCCGGTGCGAATCGGCAAGGGGGCCGTCGTGGGCGCCGGATCGGTCATCACCCGGGACGTCGAGGACGGCGCTCTCGCGGTCGAGCGCGCACAGCAGGTCGCCTATCCCGGCCGCGCCGCGCGCCGCCTTTCCCTTCGGCGCGGGGGGGCGTAGCGGGCCGGTGCCGAACCGCGTCCCGCATCGGAGCCGCCCGCCGGCACGGAGCGAATCGCTCCCGGCGACAGTACCGGTACCCGCACCGCGGACGCCCCGCCCCGACACGGCACGGCCGGAGCGGGAGGGACGAGCGCATCGATCCGCCGGGAGAGCCGGAGGCCTCGTCCGACGCAGGCGCCGGACGGACGGCCCGCCCGACGATCCCGCCGCCGCGCCGGGGCAGACTCGCGACGCCCGGACCGAAGTCAGGAGGCTCGCCCGATGTGCGGAATAATCGCCGTCTCCGGTCGAGGCGACGCGGTTCCGAAGCTGGTCGCGGGACTGCGCGACCTCGACTATCGCGGCTACGACTCGGCCGGTCTCGCGGTCGAAGCCCCCGGCGGCATCGAGGTCCGAAAGACCGCGGGCAGGGTGGCGAAGCTCGAGGAGGCGCTCCGCCGGGCGCCGGTAAGCGGAGCGACGGGGATCGCCCACACCCGCTGGGCGACCCACGGCCGGGTGTCTCGCGCGAACGCGCATCCGCACGCCACCGGCCGGGTCGCCGTCGTGCACAACGGGATCATCGAAAACCACGTCCAGATCCAGCGTTCGCTGGAGGCCGAGGGACAGCGGTTCGAGACGGAGACGGATACCGAATGCGTGCTGCGACTCGTGGACCGGGCCCTCGCGGCGGGCGTTCCGCCGGTGGAGGCCGTGCGCCAGGCGGTCGCCCGGATCCGCGGGGCCTACGCGCTGGCGTTCCTGTTCCGCGACGAGCCGGGAACGCTGATCGTCGCCCGGAACGGCGCGCCTGTCTCCGTCGCCCATCGCGACGGCGAGGCCTTCGTCGCCTCGGACCCGATCGCGCTCGCCCCCCACGCCGACCGGGCGATTCATCTCCACGACGGCGACCTCGCCCTCGTTCGAGACGGCCGCTGGAGCGTGTTCTCCGCCGACGGGAATCCGGTCGAGCGCGCGACGACGCCGGTCGAATCGCCCGAGGAATCGCCGGAGCTCGGCGGCTATCCGCATCACATGACGCGGGAGATCCACGAACAGCCCGTCGCGCTCGCACGCCTGGTCTCGGAGAGCGTTTCCGCCGACCGGACGACGCCGCTGGCCCTGGCGCTGCCCCCGGCCAATCTCGAACTGGGGGTCGACCTCGTCGCCTGCGGGACTGCGCATTTCGCCGGGATGATCGGCGAGCGCTGGATCGAGGAGATCGCCGGAGTCCGGGCGCGTGCGGACATTGCCTCCGAATTCCGCTACCGCCCCATTCCGGACCTGCCGGAGGCGCTGGCGGTGTTCCTCAGCCAGTCCGGCGAAACCGCGGACACCCTCGCCGCGCACCGGCTCTGCCGGGACGCGGGGCGCGCGACGGTCGGGATCGTCAACGCCCGCGGCAGCAGCCTCGACCGTCTCTCGGACGTAAGCGTCGACATACGCGCCGGACGGGAGGTCAGCGTCGCCTCGACCAAGGCGTTCACTTCCACGCTCGCGGCCCTCTTGCGCCTCGCCTGGTCGATCGCCGACCGTCGCGGCCGCGCCTCCGACGCCTGGTCCCAAACCGTCGCCGGAGCGCTCTCCGCAGCGCCGCGTCTCCTGGCGGACGTCCTCGCATGCGAGGACCGGATCCGAGACGCGTCGGCCGCTCTCGCAGGCGCGCCGCTGGTCCTCTATCTCGGGCGGGGGCCGATGCACGTCCTGGCGCTGGAAGGCGCGTTGAAGCTGAAAGAAATCACCTACGTCCATGCCGAAGGATTTCCCGCAGGCGAACTCAAGCACGGCCCCATCGCGCTGATCGACGAGCGCGTGCCGGTCGTCGTGCTGGCCCCGCGGGACTCCCGGTTCGAAAAGACCGTATCGAACATGCAGGAAGCGATCACACGCGGCGCGCGCGCCATACTCGTCTCCGACCGGGAGGGGATCGAGATCGCCGGACGGGGTTGCGTGGGGACGATCGCCGTGCCCGCCTGTCCCGAAATTGTCGCCCCCCTCGTTTACGCGCCGGTCGTGCAGCTCCTCGCCTATCACGCCGCCGCCGCGCTCGGACGGGATATCGACAAGCCGAGGAACCTGGCCAAGTCGGTGACGGTCGAGTAGCGCTTCGAGCCCGTCGGCTCCTCGTCCCGCGGACCGCGGCGGCGCAGCGCCGGGCCGCTCGCCGATTCGGAGGCCGCGGCGCGCCGGCCCCGGCGAGGGGTCGCAACGGCCGGCGGACGGACCCGCCTACGGTTTCGATTGCGGAAGGGGTCGCCCGAGAATGCCGCTCGCTACCGTGTTGCGGAGGATTTCCGCGGTTCCGCCGCCGATCGTGAACATGCGCACGTCGCGCGCCATCCGCTCGAGAGGCCAGTTTCGCGAATAGCCGCTGGCGCCGAAGAGTTGCAGCGCGTCGTTCACGACGCGAACGGCGGTCTCGGAAGAGAGGATTTTCGCCTGGGCGGCCAGCGTCCGGTCCGGGAACCGGCCCTCGCCGCTCAGGGCCGCGGCACGAACCATGCCGCGGGCGGCGGCGAGACCGACGCTCATGTCGGCCAGCTTCCACTGCAACCCCTGGAACTCGCAGATCGGGCGGCCGAATTGCCGGCGCTCGCCGACCCGCTCCACCGCCAGCCGGAACGCCCCCTCGGCGATCCCGAGCGGAACCGCGGCCGCGCCGACGCGCTGCGAGTTGTACGCCGTCATCAGGTCCGCGAATCCCTTCTTCAACCCGCGCGGCGGCTTCAGCATCATCGACTTCGACACCTCCATGTCCTCGAAGAAGACCTCCGTCTCCGGCATTCCCCGAAGTCCCATGGTCGGCTCCCGCCGGCCGATCCTGAGCCCCGGCGTCTCGCCCCGGATCGCGAGGAACGAACCGATTCCGCGCTCCTCCCCGCCCTCGAACACCCGCGCGAAGACCAGATGCAGTCGGGAGACGCCGCCGCCGGTGATCCAGTGCTTCATGCCGTTGATCACGTAGCGGTCCTGCCTCAACTCCGCCCGCGTGGTCATCTCGGAGGCGGCGGAGCCCGCGTCGGGCTCGGTGATGCAGATCGCCGGCTTGTCGCCGGCGAGTACGAGCCGTGCCGCGAGTCGCTTCTGCGCGTCCGTACCGTATGCCATGATCGCGGCGACGGCACCCAGATTGGTTTCGACCGCGATCCGGGCGGTCACCGCGCAGTGCCGGGCGAGCTCCTCCACCACCAATACGGCATCCAGCCAGTCGCGGCCCCCGCCGCCGTAGCGCTTCGGCACGGTCATGCCGGCCAGCCCCGCCTCGACCAGGAGCGCGACGTTGTCCCACGGGTATTCTTCCGACCGGTCGATCTCGGCCGCCCGCGCCCGTACCGGGCCTTCCGCGAGTACTCTCGCCGCCCGCATCAGACCGCGCCGCGACTCGGAGAGGCCGAATTCCACGCAGGTCGTCCCGGGACTTCGTTCCGCCATCGGCCCGCTCCCTATCTGTCGTGCCGCCGAACGAATTCCTTCGTCGGCCCCTCCCTGGACGCGCGAGCCGCCCGCTCCCTCTTCCGGGGACGCTCGCGGCCGAAGGCCGACCGGCGTACCCTCAGGCCGGCGCCGGCTCGAGGAGCGGATAGCGCTCCAGCGCCGAATAGGTCGCCCCGTCGCGGTGAAGACGGCTTTCGAACAACGTCAGCGCACCGGCCCGGAATGCGGGAATGCGCATCAGGTTGCGCTCGGCAAGGAAGTTCGCCAGGTGATGCCCGGTCTCGCCTCGAATGCGGGCCAGGGTGACGTGCGGCCGGTAGCGACGCCGCTCCACGACCGCCCCGGCCGCCTCGAGCCGGCGCAGGGTCGCCTTGCGGAGCCGGAGTAGCGGCGGAGTGGGCGAGACCCCCGCCCAGACCGTCCTCGCACGCCGCAGGGGCCCGAAGTGGCCGACTCCCGCGATCTCGATTTCGAGCGACGGGATCCGAAGCTCCGCCAGCGATTCGGAGACGTCCACTGCCGTCCTGCGATCCACCTCGCCGACGAACGCCACCGTCAGGTGCAGTTGATCCGGGTCCAGCCAGCGCGCTCCCGGAATCCCGCGCTCCAGCGCGGCGAGCTGCCCCCGAACTTCTTCCGGCAACTCCAGTCCGGCGAAGAGGCGCATTCCCGGCGCCTACTCTTCGACGGTGCGCGGATGGGTCCCGGAGAAGACCGGCAGCCGGTTCGCCCGTTCGGACAGCTTCCGCAGCTTCTCGTGCCGCACCAGATGCGGATGCATGTGCCAGGCGTGGTCGAAGGAACCGAGAACCGCCGCGTCCAGGCCGCCGGGCTCGGCGCCGCCGAAGAATCCCTCTTCCGGGGCTTCCGCCTCGAGCCGGTCCAGCGCTCCGGCAATCTGCGTCTCGAGGCGCGCCTGCCAGTCCGGCCAGTGATATTCCGCCGGACGCCGCTGCCGCTCGTAGACCAGCGCGACGACCTTCTCCGCCAGACCGTCGGCATAGCCGATCGTCTGCATCGCGTCCCGCCTCGTCTTGCCGCAGACGGGAAGCAGCCGGCGATCCGGAGCGGTTTCCTCCAGCCAGTCGACGATCGCGCCGGTCTCCACCAGCGCCCCTCCGTCCTCGAGAACGAGAACCGGCACTCGCCCGAGCGGGTTGAGCGCGCGGAGGCGGTCGAAGTCCTCGCCGGTGACCAGTATGGGCCGATGCTCGAAGGATCGGCCCTGCAGCCCGAGCCAGATCGCGATCCGGCGGACGTAAGGCGACAGGTAGCGGCCGTAGAGAACCATGTTTGCAGTCTCCGGTTCGTTGCAGCGCGGTGGAATGTAGCGTCGCGACGCCCGTCGAGTAACCGGATCGCGTCGCTCGGCGGTCGGAGTTGTGGTCTCCGCCGGCCGGCCGAATCGCTGGTCACTCTCAGTACACGCACGGACGCCGGTGTTGCCCGCTTCGCTACGGTACTATCGCAATGCGGCGATTTGGAGACAGGATTCCGGTTGTTTTTGGGCAGAATCGGTCTGAGATAACCAGCTGCAAGACTTAACCAACTTCGCGACGAACCCCTCTAAGTGTAGCGGGGCGCATTATTTTGACGGTAGGGGGCGGTTTGGTTTCGGATTGGCGCGTAAGCGGACGGCCGCGTTTCCGGGCGAGAGCGGCACGGCTGTCTCCCTTCCCGAGTAGCGGAGGGTTTCCGGGTAGCGGGTCCTGGAGGGGGATTCCTTCCGGGTAGGGGTAGGTTCTCTTCCGGGTAGGTGCGGCTGCGGGTATGTTGTCGTTCGGAGGATCGGCTTTCTCGTCGGTGCCGTACTGGCGTTTTGGGGGTCGTACCGGGAGGTAGCGGGAGGTGGCCCGCGCGGTGGGCGCCGCCGGGCCATGGCCGGGAACGATTCAGCTTCGATTGGCAACAGATCTCCCCGGCGAGGCGTATGTTAGCGACAAAGGCTGGCAGCGTGCGACTCTGCGCCGTTGTCCGGTTCATCCGTCGGGCGGTTGCGGTTTCGCGCGCCACGGCACGTATTCTCGTCGGGTGTGTTCTACCGATCCGTCGAAGCGAGCGAAGATCGCGCGTTACTACTGCCGGAAGGGTCGGGTGACGTTTTCGCTCTTGCCGGATTGCTTTGCGGCCCGCTTTCCGGGCCAGCTGAGGGAGTGGGAAGAGGTTGTCGGGGCTGCGGCTGCGTCGAACGTGGTTCAGGCGGCTGCGTTGCATCCGGCGGGGGACGAGGTCGACCTGCCGTTTCGGGAGCGCTGGGTTCGTCGGCGGCTGCACGCGACGGCGGCTGCGCTCCGTTCGGTGCGAGGGTTGTTTCCGGATCGGTTTTCGGGTTGCGAGCCGACGGCGGCGTCGCTGCGCGCGGCGCTGGGGGTGCCCTGGCTTCTGGTCGCGCTTCGGGTTCTGTGCGCGGATTTTCTTCATCGGATTTGGCCTCCGGTTGGCTTCCGTTTGCCGGAGGAGCGCGATCCGGCGGCTGCGGAGCGGCTGCAACACTTGTCGGGGATCGTTTCGGGGGTTGAGGGGATCTACGGTCCCCGAGCGCGGCATGTAGGGCCGCGGGGACCGCCGGAAGGAGGCGACGATGAGTGAGGAGAGGCGCCGGAGAGAGGCGGAAGGCCGCCGGATACGGGAGAGGAGCGACCGGAGGAAGACGGTGGCCGTGTTCCGGCACTGGGTGATTTCGCCGCTGCGGCTGGAGACGCGGGGGACGAAGGCGTGGCGCGAGCGGCTTCGGGAGCTTTCCGCCCGGAAGTGGGCGATTCCGGGTTCGGAGCGGACGCGGATCGCGCCGCAGACGATTCGGGACTGGTTTCGGCGGTATGAGGCGGAGGGCCTCGACGGGCTGAAGCCGAAGCGGCGCCGGGACCGGGGCACGACGCGCCGGTTGCGCCCCGAGACGATCGAGGCGTTGCTGGAGATCAAGCGGGCGAGTCCGGCGAGCAGCGTGCCGCGGGTGATCCGCACGGCGCGTGCCGAGGGCCGGGTGCCGCAGGCCGAGCCGCTGTCGCGCTCGACGGTGTATCGGCTGTTCCGCAACGAGGGGCTCATGGACCCGCGGGCCGCCGGCCCGTCGGTCGAGCGCCGGAAGTTCGGCTACGAGTTCGCCGGCGAGCTGTGGATGAGCGACGTGCTGCACGGGCCGCGGGTTCCCGACGGCTCGCGCAAGGGGGTCAAGCGGAAGACGTATCTGATCCTGTTTCTCGACGACGCCACGCGCGTGGTGCCGTACGCCGAGTTCCGCTTCTCCGAAGACACGGCGAACTTCCTGCAGGTCTTTCGGGGCGCGCTGGAGCGGCGCGGCAAGCCGGACCGGCTGTATGTCGACAACGGGTCCGCGTATCGCTCGCTGCACACCAGGCTGGTCTGCGCCAAGCTGGACGTCTCGCTGGCGTATGCGCGGGCCCAGGATCCCGCGGGAAAGGGCAAGATCGAACGGTTCTTCCGCACCGTTCGCGGCTCGTTCCTGACCCACCTGGACGCCGAGGGCACGCGCGACCTCGACACGCTGAACCGGCGGTTCCACGTCTGGGTCGAGAGGGAGTACCACCGTTCGCCGCACGGCGGGATCGGCGTCTCGCCGTTGGAGAAGTGGGCGATGACCGGCGGCGAGGTGAAGTACTTCGATCCCGCGCTCGATCTCGACGCCCTGTTTTTGCTCGAGGAGGAACGCCGGGTCTACAAGGACCAGACGGTGCGGCTGCGGAACCGGTTCTACGAGGTCGACGCGCATCTCGTCGGCAAGAGGGTCGTGCTGCACGTCGACCCCAAGGCGCCGACGCAGCGGCCCATCCGCGTCACGCTCGACGGCCGCGACGCCGGGTTCGCCACGCCGGTCGACCTCGCCGCCAACGCCCGCCGGCGTCGGAAGAAGCCGCCCAGCCCCGGGATCTCGTTTAGCCGCGACGACGATCCGTCGGACGGAGACGCCTGATGTACATGCGACAGTTCGGCTTCCGCCAATACCCCTTCGAACCCTCGCTCGAGGCCGACGGCCTGTTCGCCAGCCGGGCCCTGAAGGAGGCCGGCGCTCGCCTGGAGCACCTCGCCGAACGGCGCGGCATCGGCCTCCTCACCGGCGAGGTCGGCTCCGGAAAGACCGCCGCATGCCGGCGCCTCGCCGCGACGTTGCCTCGCGCGCGCTACAAGGTCTGTTACCCCGCCCTCCTCGCCGGCAGCGTCCGCGACGCCTGCTACGCCCTGTGCGACGCCTTCGGCCTGCCGCGCCGAGGGTCCCGCGCCGTCGCCCACGCCGCCATTCGCGAGCGGGTCGGAGCGATGGTGGAGGAGAACGGACGCTTTCCCGTTCTCGTCGTCGACGAAGCGCACCTGCTGCGCGATCCCGTGCTCGAAGACCTCCGGCTGTTGTGCAACTACGGCATGGACGCCGACGCCCGCCTCTGCATGATCCTCGTCGGCGTCACGCCCTTGCGCAAGCGGCTCGAACTGACGGCCTACGAATCCCTCGCCCAGCGCCTCGTCCTGCGGCACCAGATGGCGCATCTCGAGCGCGACGAAGTCGAACCCTACCTCCGGCACCGCATCGCCGCCGCCGGAGCCCCGGCCGACCTCCCGCTGTTCGAACCCGCCGCCGTCGAGAGCCTCTTCCTCGCCTCCGCAGGGGTGCCGCGGCAGCTCAACCACATCGCTCACTACGCCCTCTGCGCCGCCGCGAGCGAAAAGGCCGACGCCGCCACCCCGGAGCATGTCGAAAAGGCAACCCGCGAGGTCGCCCCGTGAGACGGTCGCGAAAACGGCTCGAACGCATCCGCAACCAGCCGCTCGAACCCGTCGCCGCCGCTCTCGGCTATCGACAGGACCCCACGGACCCGCGCCGATGGAAACGGCCCGGCTCCGTCCTCTCCATCCGCGGCGTCAAGTTCTACGACCATCTCCGCCAGGCCGGACGCGGCGGCGCCATCGATCTCGTCATCCATGCCCGCAGATGCCGCTTCGCCGACGCCGTCGAGTTCCTCGAAGCCGAGTTCCCGAACGAAAACGCCGCGACGCCCGAGGACGAACCCGGCGAACCCGACCCGATCCGCATCCCGACACACTGCGATCACGCATGGTTCGCCGTCTACGACTTCCTCGTCTGCGTCCGACACCTGCCTCGCACCCTCCTCGACGTCGCGCGCGGACGCGACGTCCTGCGCGCCGACGCCCGAGACAACGCCGTCTTCCTCTGCTCCGACGCAGCCGGAACCCGCACCGGCGCGGAAATCGTCGGAACCCGACCCGACCGGCCCTGGCGCGGCATGGCGCCGGGATCCCGAAAAGCGCGCGGCGGATTCTGGATGCGCTCCAGCGCCCGACCGCCACACACCGTCATCCTCACCGAGAGCGCGATCGACGCAATATCCCTCCTCCACCTCAAGAGCCCGCCCAACCCCGAAACCGCCGTCGTCTCCACCGCCGGCGCAACCGCCGCACTGCCCGAATGGATCGACGCATGGAACCCCAAGCGCATCCTCTGCGCGTTCGACGCCGACGCGACCGGCGACGAACTCGCTCGAAGACTATGTCGCTCCGACAATCGAATCCAACGCCTCAGACCCCCCGAACACAAGGACTGGAACGAAATCCTCCAGAAAAGCCCCTTCCTCCGAATCCCCGCACCAACCGAACCGCGATAACTCAAACCACGACCGAAACCGGAACTCTCCCGACCGAACTCCGACCCGCAGAACGAAAACCGTCGGCGCAATCCGGCACGAAACGACAACCAAGCGCCGAAATAGCCCGAAACACCTTGCTCAAGCAAGTTCGGGATTCAACACTAAGGGTTGGCGAGGGTCGATAGAATCAACGCGGTCTTCGTTGAGCCCCATGCGACCGTCGACGAAGCCCGCAGGCGGAAGACATGAAGCGCATCCGTGTGTAGGATCCTATCATGTCCATCTGGGAAGGCGTTTTCACCAGACTGCCTGGACACGGGCGGCGGTGTGTACGTCGAAATCAGGAAGACCCATGATCGAACCGACAAAGCTGGTCCTTCAGGACGTTCGCTGCTTCGAGGGTGTACAGAGGGGCAGACTGCACCCGATTACTCTGTTGGTCGGCGAGAACAGCACCGGCAAGACCACGTTTATGGCGTGCTTCTCCGTAATTCACCGGTGGTTCTCCGGATTCGTGGGCAATGTAGACGATTTGCCCGATTTCAACCGTGCGCCATTCTCGCTGGGATCGTTCCGGGACATAGTCCGTTCCCGGCTAGGACCTAGTGGTCCCATCAATGAGTTTCGTGTCGGACTCGAATTTCCTCAGGACTCGGAGAACGGACAACCGACCGAAGTCCTGGTCACCTTTGAGGAGCAAGGCTTGGAGCCGAACCCAGTCTGCTTTCTCTACCGGTTTGGCCCCGCTGATTACATCGAATTCCGACGCATCGCGGAGGACAGAGTCGCAGTCTCGACTCCTGTCGGAGAACTGGAGGGGATTCTTCGCTCCTCCTCTCCTTGGAGGTACGGCCTGGAATTCTTGATGTACCAAATCGTTCACAGCAAGAGTTCGTCTGCCACTGGGTCTAAGAAGACTTTCGCCTATGTGCGAAGGTTCGGTCGCTCCCGAAAAGTGGCAAGGAACCCGACTCAGCTATTCGGGTTGCCACTCGGAGCCATACTGCACTCGAGCCTAGTTCCGATTGCTCCGCTGCGCGCGAAACCCAAGCGCACGTATAACCCAGTAAGGGAAACAGATAGTCCCGGCGGCGAGTACGTTCCGATGCTCATGATGCGGCTGAATCACTCTGATAAGAGAGAGTGGCAGTCTTTGCACGAACAGTTAATTCGATTCGGCAAAGAATCGGGGCTCTATTCGGACATCAAGGTAAGACGGCACGGCAGGCAGATTGGCGATCCGTTCCAGTTACAGGTAAAGGCACTATCGAGTTCTCACGCCAACATAATGGACGTCGGGTATGGCGTTAGCCAGAGCCTTCCAATTTTGGTGAGCTTGTTATCGGGATTCGATCACAGGTCGTTTGCGGGCCAAGACGGCAGAGAGAATAGAACATTCCTGCTACAGCAGCCTGAAGTGCATCTCCACCCTCGGGGGCAGGCGGAACTCGCCGAGCTGTTCGCCCGCGTCGCCGTGTCAGGGCATGATCGGTTCCTAATCGAAACCCACAGCGACTACATCATCGACCGGATTCGCATCTTGGTACGGAAGAAGCTAGTTCGCCCAGATGACGTCTCAATCATTTTTTTCGAACCGAAGCGCAACTCGGCGCTAATGCACAACATTTCCCTAGATGAGTTCGGCAATCTCCAGAACGCGCCTCCGAGTTATCGATCATTCTTTCTGAAAGAAACCGACCGCTTGCTCGGATTCGACGACTGACGGAGGCCGCGGTGTGCATCATCGTAGACACCAACCGGTTGGGAAAGTTCTTTGCCGAGCCGGAGAATGAAGACGCGGCCCCCCTGCTCAGATCGATCAGGACGGGAAAGTCGAAACTCGTGTATTCGGTAACTGCTCACCCCCTTCGGGGCAGCAATGTGTTTGAGTATCTAGTGATTTGGATTGTCGGTCGGTTTCGGGATGAGTTCGGTTGCCCTTCCGTTCAATGCGATCTTGGTTGCGGCGATGGGTCCGTACCCCTGTGCGGCGGCGGACTTGAAGTAGCTTGAGATGCGGCAGTAGTACGCGCCGAATTTGAAGGTTCGGAAGCATCCTGAGACCTTCTGTTTCACTTTCGCCATCCGAAGGTTGTTCTCGGACCGGTTGTTTGTGAAACTGACATGGGGATCGCGCATGAAGCGAAGCACCTCGTCCTCGTATTCGGTCAGTCTCTCGTGCAGGTTGTGGGCGTCGGTCTTGGCGATGCGTCCTCGTTGGCCGCTCTTGCGCGGCGGGATTTCGGGCAGCTCCCGCGCCCCTTGCGTGAGAATGGTTCGGTAGCGTTTTCGGATCGCCCGACATTCCTCCTCGGTCAGGGCCTTGGCCTTGCTGGCCTTGACCCTGTGGCAGGTTTCTTGCAGCAGCTTCGTCATCAGGCGCGCCCACCGGAAGCCGTTGGTTTGGACGGCGCGGTACAGGTCGCGGAGCAAGTGGGCGCCACACAGAGCGTGGGTGCAGTTGTCGTAGGTGAAGTAGGCGCCGAAGCCGTCGTGGATCAGCACGCCGGCATAGCGGGGAAGGATGCCGATCTCGTTCGTCGCTGCCGTGCCACGCTTGCGATGCAGGAGCTTCAACGTCAACGCTCCGTCGGTGACGACGTGGATCCAATGGCGCTTCTTGTCGACCCGCATGCCGGTCTCGTCGACGCACAGCGCCGGCCGGGTCAGCAGCGCTTCGACGGCGGCCCGTTCCCACTCTTCCAGCGCGCGATAGAGGCGCTCGACATAGCCGAGGCAGGTGGCTTCGGAGAGCTTGCGACCGCAGATCGCCTGGACGAGGCTGACGGTCCGGTTCAAGGAGACCATGTGGGCCACCAGCAGGCTGACGACGAGCGCCTGGAAGCCCTGGCCGTATTGCAGCGGTCCCGGCATGTCGTCCGGGAAGGGAGCCTTGGTGCGCGTCCGGCAATCGGGACAGCGTTTGACCTCGGCGTCGACATGGCGTTCGATCACCTGGAAGGCGATGTCGAGCCGGGTGCGACGCTCGCGTTCGATCGCGTCCACGTCGCCCAGGTCCGCGCCACAGGCCTCGCAGGCCTCGACCGTGGCCGTCTCTTCGACCGTGACCGTCTCGAACTCGGCGCCTGCCTCCTCGCTTGCCGCGTCGACCGTCTCCCGGGCGGTCCTCGAACGCGGCACCGACGTCTCGTCCTTCTCGGTTTGCGACGGCGGGATGCCGGAGTTGGCGCTGTCCTTGCGGGTCGTCTTCTCCAGGAAAGCGACGATCAGAAGGTCCAGCAAGGAGAACAGGAGCCCGAACAAGGCGTCGACCTCGGGCGACAGCTTGCCCGACGCTCGCAACGCCTCGGCCCGAGCCTTCGCAGCGTCGACCTCCTCGCGCAGAAAGCGGCCGTTCACCGTCGTCACGGCTCGACCTCCTCCGCCAGCATCGCGGAAAGCACCGCCAGACGTTCGCCCGGCGGCATCGCCGCATAGCGCCGCGCCCAGCTCTCCGCCCGACGCTTGATCGTCTGGCGCTGCGTGTTGGTGCGGCCCGCAAACCGCGACCAGTGAACCCGGTCCGGGACATAGTTGAACCAGACCGTCTCCGTCACCACCGAAGCCTGGTTGTTCACCTGCAGCGAAACCGACCGCCAGCCGGCCAGATGCGTGTCATACAGCCGCGAGGGATAGCCGGACACCATCACGCGGCAGTCCAGACCCTTCAGCAACTCCAGCAGAGCCACATGCGACGCGTCGTCGAAGTCGTGGCGGTAGCGGCGAGCCGAACGGCGCGTCGACTGCACATACGGCGGATCGCAATAGACCAACTCGCGGCCCTGAAACGGGAACGCCGCCAGAAAGCGCAGCGCACACCCCTGATGCAACTCTACCGGATACTCGCAGCGGAACTCCGAAATCGCGCGCGCATCCAGGTCGAGCCCGACGTTCCGCATCGCCGGAAGCTTCCTCCGCATGATCGCCCCGCCGCCGAGAAACGGCTCGATATACACGTCGTGAGGCGGCTGCAGGGCGACGATCGCCTGGCAAAGCCCCGAAGTCGCTTTCGATCCGTACCACGCCGGCATCGACAACCCCGCTCCAACCCCGCGCCAACGCCGATCCGATTCGGCTCCCGAAGGGTTGTAGGCTCCGCTCGCTACATTGTCAATACCCTACCCGACGAAACGAAGAGACCGCTCGCGCAAACGCGCTCCAACTAGCGAGCCAACGTCAGCCCGCAAGCGTGAGCCGACGAAAAGGACAGCCCACAATGGCCATTGTCTCAGACTCGCCAAGGGGGTGAGCAGTTACTGTATTCGACTGGTGGAATGTTCGCCGAGGAGATTCGTCGACGATACCGGGATCAACTGGCTGGATTGAGTAGAGCCGGACACGCGCAATTCTTTCCGGAGGAGGAAATCAAGAACGAGGCACGAAAGTTGCGCAAGAACAAGGACCTGCTCTCGAACGATCGCCATGTCCTTGC
The DNA here is from genome assembly GCA_965221505.1 of Rhodobacterales bacterium. Classification (GTDB taxonomy): domain Bacteria; phylum Pseudomonadota; class Alphaproteobacteria; order Rhodobacterales; family CAZPXZ01; genus CAZPXZ01. The sequence goes on along the minus strand of CBDCSI010000001.1, from coordinate 1,040,868 downwards.
CCTGGCGAGAATTTCCGGCGCTCGTATTCTGTACACCGGCGACCAAGACCTGATGAAGGACTTCACGAACAAGCGCGTGATCGATCGACCGAGGGGAAAGATCTACTCGAGTAAACACTTCGAGGACTTGCTCCGGCGCTATCCCTGCCCAACACCGACCCGGGACTGATCGCAAACGGACTGCCTCTGCCCACTGTAGCCCAGACGAACGGACCGGGCGATTCGGCCTTCGCCGAGGAGCTCGCTATGGGAATCGCCACGACACCGCCGTATAGTATAATCGCAGTAGGCGGGCGCCAGACCGGGGAAGTGCCCAACATCCCCGCGAGGGCCTGCCGGTACGCGCCAGGGATGCCGCCCGCCCCGCAATCCGGTATACTCGCGGCATGCTTCGAACCGTCACACCACTCGACGCCCGAGCGGCGCCCCTCGTCGATCCCTTCGAGCGGTCGATCACCTACCTGCGCGTCTCGGTAACCGACCGCTGCGACTTTCGCTGCGTCTACTGCATGGCGGAGCACATGGAGTTCCTGCCCAAGCGCGAGCTTCTGACGCTGGAGGAACTGGACCGGCTATGTTCCGCCTTCGTCGGGCTCGGGGTCCGCAAGCTGCGGCTGACGGGCGGCGAGCCCCTGGTCCGCCGCAACATCCTCTGGCTGATCGAGCGCATGTCGCGCCATCTCGGCGCGGGTCTCGACGAGCTGACGCTGACGACCAACGGCTCGCAACTGCCCCGATTCGCGAGAGCGCTGGCGGATCTGGGCGTGCGCCGGATCAACGTCTCCCTCGACACGCTGGACGCGGACCGATTCGCCGAAATCACCCGCCGCAACCAGATGGCCAGGGTGCTCGAGGGGCTCGACGCCGCCGTCGACGCCGGGCTGGCGGTCAAGATCAACTGCGTCGCGCTCAAGGGCGTCAACGAACATGAGCTCTCGGAGTTCGTGTCCTGGTGCGGCGACCGCGGGTTCGACCTGACCTTCATCGAGGTCATGCCCATGGGAGACCTCGGCGAGACCGACCGACTGGACCAGTATCTCTCGCTGAAGGAGGTGCGCCGCATTCTGGAGCGGGACTGGACGCTCCGCGACGTCCCCTACCGGACCGGCGGGCCGGCGCGTTACACGGAGTGCGAGGAGACCGGTCGGAAGGTCGGCTTCATAACGCCGCTCACCCACAACTTCTGCGAGAGCTGCAACCGCGTCCGGCTGACCTGCACCGGCACGCTCTACATGTGCCTCGGGCAGGAAGACGCCGCCGACCTCCGCACGCCGCTCCGGGAGAGCGAATCCGACGCGCCGCTCGTCGCGGCCATTCGCGAAGCGATTTCCCGCAAGCCCAAGGGGCACGACTTCAAGTACGAGCGCCGCGGACAGCTGCCGGCCGTCTCCCGCCACATGAGCGTCACCGGCGGCTGAGCGCCTCCGCGCGGGTGCGCCCGGTCAACCGGACGCCGTCTCTCCCGTCAAGGCGTTGTCGATCTCGTCCGCGCGGCGGCGCGCGTCCCGGTCCCGCGCCCGATCCGCATAGGCCCGAAACGCCGGGCGCTCTTCGATCACGTTCATATCCAGATGCCAGCCGACCGTCGCGCCCACCTGTACGTCGGCCGCCGTAAACCGGTTTCCGGCGACGAAGTCGTATCGGGACACCGCGTATTCCAGCGTGTCGAGCACGGTATCGAGCCGCCCGTAGCCCAGCATCGGCTCCTTGTCCGGCGGAGGCGTCACGTCGAGGAGCTGGTTGTACAGCACCGCCTCGTACGGACCGACGATGAAGAACAGCCATCGGTAATAGTCCCCGCGAAACTCCGGATCCGGTCCGAGACCCGCTTCCGGAAACGCGTCCGCGAGATAGGCGCAAATCGCCGCGGTCTCGGTGACCACGGTGTTGCCGTGCCGGACGGCCGGCACCTTGCCCATCGGATTCGTCTCGAGGTATTCCGGCGACTTCATCGGCGGGCCGTATTCCAGAATCTCCGTCCGGTAGGGCACGCCAAGCTCTTCGAGCATCCACCGGGTTATCCGTCCCCGCGACATTGGGTTGGTGTAGAACACCAGTTCGTCAGCCATTCGGTCCTCCCTTCGTGCCGTCGTCCTGCGGCTCCCCCGACAGGCGGCGAATCAGGAACTCCGCCTCCCGGGCGTGAAACTCGCGCGTGACCGCCAGATCGAACAGGTCGAAGGCATGCATGGCGCCCGGGTAGACGTCCAGCTCCGCATCCGCGCCCGCCGCCGCCCAGCGTCCCGCCATGAAGAGGGTATCGTCCAGGAGCGGATCCTCCGTGCCGACCGAAAACAGCGCCGGCGGCATGCCCGCGAGGTCGCCGAGAAGCGGCGAGACCGCCGGGTCGTCCGCGCGCGCGCGATCCGCCAGCAGGTTGGAGACGAACCACTCGATAATCGGCGTGGACAGCACGAGGTAGCGCTCGCCCCAGCGCTTCACCGACGGCGTCATCCCAAGGTCGAAACAGCCGTAGGTCAGCACCGCGCCCGCGATTCGGCCCCGAGCCTCTTCCCGGCACCGCTGCAGGACCGCCGCGGCGAGATGGGCGCCGGCCGATTCCCCTCCGACGGCGATCCGGTCGGTGCCGAAGAGGGACGACGCGCCTTCGAGAACGTGTAGCAGCCCGGCCGCGCAGTCGTCGATCGCCGCAGGCCAGGGATGTTCCGGCGCGAGCCGGTACGACACGGACGCCACCGCGACCCCCGCCCGCGCCGCCAGCGCCTGGTTCTGCCGGTCGAACTCGTCCGCGGTACCGAGCGTCCACCCGCCGCCGTGAATGTGTACGTAGACCCCGATCGGCGGCCCCTCCGGTTCGGAGATCCGGATCCGGCCCGGACCCCCGGGCGCTCCGGCGAACTCGTGCCAGCGGCTGCCGGACGGCTCGGGGCGGAAGGTGGGAAAGATCCCCCCGCCTTCTCGCCTCGCCGTCCGCGTGACTTCGGGCGGCACCTCGTGGACGGCCGGGTACTCCCTCAGCTGGCGCTCGAACTCCCGGTTGAACTCCCGGGTCTCCCGCGGGACCGCGTTCGGGCGAAAAAGGCCGGGGTCCAGCAGAAGCGTCCCGCTCATCGCGTTCTCCCGAGCGCGCGGCCCGGCGAAGGCGGCGGCGCGAGAATCTCTTCCGGCATGATTTCAGTCCTCCGCGGGACGTCCGGTTCCGGCCAGAAAGCGGATCACGGAAGAAAAGTCGAGATCCGCCATCCCGGCGACGTCCAGCATGCCATAGATCTGCGCCGCCTGCGCCCCGAGGGGCGTCGAGACGCCGGCGCTTTGCGCCACCTCCATCGCCAGGCGAAGGTCCTTGAGCATCAACTCCCCCGAAAATCCCGCCCGGTAGCCCTTCGAGGACGGCGCGGCGGGAACCGGCCCCGGAGCCGGGCAGTAGTCGTTCAGCGACCAGCATCGCCCGGACGAAGTGGACGAGATGCGATAGAGAGTCTCGGCCGGCAGGTCGAGCTTCGCCGCCAGGTTGAACGCCTCGGATACGCCGATCATGGTGATCCCGAGAAGCATGTTGTTGCAGATCTTGGCCGCGGCCCCGGCCCCGGCGCCCCCGGCGTGGAAGATATTGCGGCCCATGGCCTCCAGGATCGGCTTCGCACGCGAGAAGGCCGTATCGGACCCGCCCGCCATGAAGGTGAGGCCGGCGGCCTCCGCTCCCTGCACGCCCCCGGACATGGGGCAGTCTAACATCGCGTGGCCCAGGGCTTCCGCCTCCCGCCCCACGTCCCGAGCCGTGGCGACGTCCACCGTCGAACAGTCGATCAGCAGCGTTGCGTCTCCGGCCGAGGCCAGCGCGCCGCCCTCGCCGAGATAGACCGCCCGGACATGGCGTGCGGCCGGCAGCGCCGAGACCATCGCCGACGCCCCGTCCAGCGCTTCGGCCACCGACCCGACGCTAGCGAGACCCGCGGCCCGCGCGGCTTCCCGCGCCCTCTCGGACGCGTCGCACCCGACGACGCCGTACCCGGCACGCTGGAGGTTGCGCGCCATGGGCAGGCCCATGTTGCCCAGTCCGACAAACGCGATCCGCTCCGTCATGCGTCATCTCCTCTCGCCGTCGGCGGGACGGAGGCCGGCGACGGCGCCGCGCCGTCCCGGCTCCCCTCCGGCCGGATACCGTGATGGGCGCGGATGCGTTCGGCGAGGGCCGCGTAGGCACCCGGCGCAACATGCCCGAAGAGGATATCGAAAATTTCCGGGTCCCCCTCGTCCAGCAGGCGTCCGTATTCCCGCACCTCCGCAGCGGTCAGGCGGTGCAGCCAGGCGTCCGCAAACCCGCCGAGCAGGAGATCCATCTCCCGCGTGCCTCGACGCCAGCTTCGAATCCCGAGCTTCCGCCGCTCGCTCGCGCGATCCATCCGCTCCTTCCCGCCCGCCCGGACCCTTGTGCAAATCGTAAACGGCCCGCGTCGCGTACGCCACGCCCCGGCGTCCGGCCTCGCGTTGCCGCAACCGGGCGAATCGCAGCCCGGCGCGGTATTCTGGGGGCCGGTCACAACCGCACTCGGGAGGCGCAACTCATGGCATTCATCGCGGAGAAACTCGGCAGGATCAAACCCTCTCCCACCATCGCCGTGACGGCCCTGTCGCTGGAATTGAAGGCGGCCGGGCGGGACGTCATCAGCCTGAGCGCGGGCGAGCCCGATTTCGATACGCCGAAAAACGTCCGCAACGCGGCCAAGGCGGCGATGGACGCGGGCAAGACCCGCTACACGGCACCGGACGGCATTCCCGAGTTGAAGCGGGCGATCGCGGACAAGTTCGCCCGCGAAAACGGTCTCGACTACGAACCTTCGGAGATTTCGGTCGGGACCGGCGGCAAGCAGATCCTCTTCAACGCCTTTCTGGCTACCCTCGACGAGGGCGACGAGGTCGTCATCCCGGCCCCCTACTGGGTCAGCTACCCGGACATGACGCTTCTCTGCGGCGGAGAACCGGTGGTGGTGGAAGCGCCCCATAACCGGAATTACAAAATCGGCCCCGAGGATCTCGAAGCGGCGATTACCCCGCGCACGAAGTGGCTGGTGCTGAACTCCCCCTCCAATCCGACCGGCGCGGGCTACACGGCGGAGGAACTCGGCGCCCTCGGCGAGACGCTGCTCCGCCATCCGCATGTCTGGACGATGGTCGACGACATGTACGAACACATCGTCTACCCGCCCTTCGAGTTCAGCACCCTGGTGCAGGTCGAACCGCGGCTCCGGGACCGCGTACTCACGGTAAACGGCGTCTCGAAGGCCTACGCGATGACCGGCTGGCGAATCGGCTATGCCGGCGGGCCGGAGGCGCTGATCCGCGCCATGCGAAAGATCCAGAGCCAGTCCACCTCGAATCCGACCTCGATCAGCCAATGGGCCGCGCTGGAGGCCATCTCCGGCCCGCAGGACTACATTCGCGAGGCGAACGTCGCGTTCCTGCGCCGGCGCGACCTGGTGGTCGGACGGCTGAACGCGATCCCGGGCGTGCAGTGTCCGACCCCCGAAGGAGCCTTCTACGTCTACCCGTCCATCCGCGAATTGATCGGACGCACGGACCCCTCGGGCAAGCGCATCGAGACGGACGAGGACTTCGCCCGCGCGCTGCTGGAAACGGAGGGGGTCGCCGTCGTGCACGGCGAGGCTTTCGGCATGAGCCCCTGCTTCCGGATCTCCTATGCGACGGCAGACGAGGTTCTCTCGGAGGGCTGCGACCGGATCGAGAGGTTTTGCGCCTCGCTCGGCTGATCCGCCTCGACCGCCTGCGGCGGCGGACGCCGCCGCCCGCCGCCGCCCGCCGCCCTGCGCGGCTTCATCCGCTGCGAAACGAGCCGTGAAAGGTCAGCGGCAGCGGACGGTCGAGCCAGGCCAGCGCCAGCGGCCCGTCGCCCGGCCTTCGCGCGTCGAGGACCGAAACGGCGGTCGCCCGCCTTGCGGTATCCAGAATCGCTCCCACCAGCCAGCCGTCGTCCTCGCCGGTTCCGCCGGGTCTCGCAACGAACAGGTGCTCCTCGGCGACGACCCCCGTTCCGTAGTCGTGAAACTCGACGCCGCCGCTCTCCAGATCCCGCTTCTCGATCCGGTGCAACGCGAATCCCGGTCTCGCCCGACCCGCCCCCAGCGTGTAGACGAAGCGGTTCCGCCTGCCGGCGAACGCCGGCGCAACGCTCGGAAACTCCGCCACGCCGTCCCGGTCGTCGACCGCGCCGTCGCGACCGGGCCGCAGGACGATACGGGCGTAGTGCGGGTCCGCCCCGGGTTCGAGACGACCGCGCATGAAGCCGCGGAACCGGTCCCGCACGAGCGACGGATCCTCCGCCAGGCAGTGATCGAAACGAATCGTGCCGTCCGACTCCTCCCACCCGTTGCCGTGATGGAATCCGAACCCGGCGGGAAGCGAATGCCAGCGGCGTTCCGACAGGTCGCCCTTCGAGACGACCAGCGCCCGGGACCCCAGCTCCGGCCGCCAGACATGCGCGTCCAGGAGCGTCCCGCCCGCCCGGTCCGGGTCGAAGACGTAGGGCGGCACGACCAGAACCAGGCTGCGCTCGGTGATCGCGAAGTCGTGCACCATTCCGAGCGGCGCGACGTCGATCGCCGCCGCGTCGGCCAGCGCTCCGTCCGAGGAGATGCGGTAGAGCAGGATTCGGGGATGCGGCCCCGGCAGGCAGCCGAACGCCCAAAGGGTTCCGTCCGGATCCGTCTTCGGGTGCGCCGCGAACGGAACGCCGCGCAAATTGCCGCCCCAGTCCCGAAATCCGGACCAGTCGAGGGACTCCCGGTCGATCCGGCTCGCCGAGCCGCCCTCCCACAGCGCATACAGCGCCCCGTGGTGGTCCAGGAGGGCGGTATTGGCGGAGTTGACCTCGTCCGGGCGGCGTACCGGCCGGCCCTCCGGCACTTGCGTCCCGAACCCGGTGTAGAGCCGCCGCCCCGCCTCCCGCTCCCGGCGGAGCTTCGGCGTCTGCAGCACCCGGGCGCGATGGGACACCGAACGCCCGTCGAACCGGTATTCCTGCAGCATGCCGTCGCCGTCGAACCAGTGCCGGTAGCGAAGGCCGAACCGCTCGTGTACGGCGGGGCCGATCCGGTAATGGATACCCCGGAGTCCCGCCGGAAGCCTCCCCTCGACGCGAACCGGGCCGTCGATCCGGTCTTGGGAGACGCCCTGCCAGGGTAGCCAGCGCGGATCGTCGCTGAGCGCCCGCGCGAACGATTCCGACCAGGGGTCCGGGGCCGCCCGCGAAGCTCCGGCGAGCCCGGCGGGCAGCGCGAACGCCGCCGCGCCGGCCGATGCGAGGCGAAGGAATTCTCTCCTCTCGAGCATGGCCAACTCCTAATAGGACAGGGTGACGCGGACGGCCGCGGGCCGGTCGACGAGATCGAACGCCGCATCCTCGAAGGACGGGGGTCCGAAAACGGCCGCCGCGTCGCGCGAGAACCCGTAGCCCTCGACGGGAATCCCGGCCAGGTTGGCGTCCAGCCGGCCGTTGCCGTTCTCGTCGTGGAAGGCGGCCATCGCGTAGCGCCCGGAGGCCACTTCCGGCAGCGCGAATCGCACCCGACCCTCGCGGGCGGGAAGCCGGAAGCGGTATTCGGCGTCGTCCGCGCCGGGAAAACCCTCCGCGGACCCTGGGCCGTAGATCGAGACGTAGATTCCGCCGTCTCCGCCGCGCACGCCGGCGATCTCCACCGCCAGGTCGCCGGCGCTCGCCTGCGAGCCCGGTGCGCAAGTCGCGACGGCGAAGAGAATCGCCGCGAGAGCCGGAAAGCGCCGGCCCGAATCAAGTCGCTCGTAAATCATGGTATGTCTCCCGTTCGTCGGTGAACCCGGACGCCGCCTGCGCCCGCAGGAGAGAACCTGTGCCGGGAACGCCGCGCGAACAAGCCGAATTCGGGGTGCGTTTCGTGAGATCAGCGGGAATTGCGCGATCGGTTTCGCGAACGGCGCTGGCGCTTCGCGAATGGTGGGTCGCACGCCGGCTCCACTGGCATGCGGTCGGCATTGCCGCGGCTGCGGCGGCGCTCGCCGTACTCGGACCGTTCGGCACCTGGGACCTGTTTCCGACGCCGGTTCGCCTCGCCTACTGGGGCTCGGCGATCGCCGCGAACTGGCTCCTGGCGCTCACGGTCGTGCCGTCCGTCGTGGCGGCCTGCCTCCGGCACCGGGTCTCGGAATGGGTCGGATTGTCGACGGGCTGCGTCGTCGCCGCGCTGCCCGGCGCCGGCGCCGTCGCGTTCCTGAACGCGCTGGCCGGTATCCCTGCCGAGTCCGGCGCGGAGCTGGGCCTCCTGTTCCTGCAGGTGCTCTTCCTCCACGCCGTCTTCGGATCGCTCGCCTACCTGCTGATCCATCGACCGCTCGCCGGACGGCCGAATCGGGCGACGTCGGGGGATCCCGAGGAGGCGCCCCCGCCGCCGCCGTCCGGCCCGCTCCCGGCGGGCGGGGACGAGCTGCGAACCCTGCTCGACGCGCTCCCGGAGGCGCTCGGCAGGGAGCTCGTGCGGCTGCGCATGAAGGACCACTACGTCGAGGTCCATACGCCGCTCGGCCATGCGCTGGTCCTGATGCGCTTTCGCGACGCGCTGCGTTGCGTGGCGCAGATCGACGGGCTCCAGGTGCACCGCTCGCACTGGGTCGCCCGAAACGCCGTGGCGACGGTCACACAAACCGGGGGACGGACGGAGCTGCGGCTTCGCGACGGAGAAAGGGTTCCGGTCAGCCGGTCCTTCCTGTCGGCGCTTCGGGCGGCCGGCTGGATCGCGGACGTCGAGAGGCGCTCGGGGGGCGACTGAAGCCGGGGAAACACGAACAACCGCGGCCCGCGCCCGCGCGCAATGCGTGCCTCACTCCGTCGACGCGAAGGGACGCACGCGCACCTGGCCGGAGACCGCCCGCTCGCCCGTACGCCGACGACCGTGCGACGGCGTGCGGCGTCTTCCCTGCCACGCGCCTGCGGAGCGCCCGCGACAGAGGCCGCGATACGAGTCTCGGCTACCGGCCCCCGCCCGGCCGCGTCTCGGCGATCGGAACCGCATATTGAAGCTCCAGGTCCCACGGAAAGTGAATCCAGGTGTCCTGGCTCACCTCGGTGATGTAGGTGTCGACCTGGGGCTGGCCGTCGGGCTTCGCGTAGACGGTGGCCACATGCGCCTTGGGAAGCATGGCGCGCAGCGTCCGCATGGTCGCGCCGGTGTCGACGAGATCGTCGACCATCAGCATGCCCTCGCCGTCGCCCGACACGCGCTTCAGGATCGTCACCGTTCCCTGGTCCTGATGGTCGTAGCTGCTGACGCAGACGGTATCGACCAGACGGATGTCCAGCTCCCGCGAGACGATCGCGGCGGGCACCAGTCCTCCGCGCGTGACCGCGATCACGCCGCGCCAGTCCCCCTTGCCGCTCAGGCGCCATGCCAATGCCCTCGAGTCCCGGTGAAGCTGGTCCCAGGACACCGGAAACGATCGCGTAATCTCTGAACTCACCCGAATTGCTCCCGTCTTCGCTCCCGCAGGGCCGGGCCGCGCCCGCAGGCGCGGCCGCATCCCCGAATTCCGCTACTCGCCGCGCACGAGTCGCTGCCAGGCGTCTTCGTCCAGAATCGTTAGACCCAGCGATTCGGCCTTCGTGCGCTTCGACCCCGCCGACGCGCCGGCGACAAGGATATCGACGTTCTTCGATACCGCGCCCAGGACGCGCGCGCCCCGCGATTCCGCAAGCGCCTTCGCCTCGGCGCGGCTCATCGCCTCCAGCGTCCCGGTAAAGACGATTCGCTTGCCGGAAAGCGGCGACTCGGCGTCCGGCTCCGGAGCGACTTCCTCCGCCGGCTCCAGGCCCGCCCGCTCCAGCCGATCCAGCTTCTCGCGGTTGGACGCGGCCGCGAAGAAACGGCCGAGCGAATCCGCCGCCGATGCGCCCACCCCTTCGATCGCCACCAGTCGCTCCCGGGCTTCCGAATCGCCTGCCGCGACCGCCTCCATCTCCGTCCTGAAACGCGGCCAGGAAGCGTAGTGCCGGGCCAGCCGCACCGCGGTCGTCTCGCCGACGAACCGGATTCCGAGCGCAACCAGAAACTTCGCCAGCGGCGGCCTGCGCCGGTCGTCGACGGCGGCGAACAGGTTCTCGGCCGAAAGGGACGCCCATCCGGGCAGCTCCGAGACCCGCTCGGGCGGTTTCGCCTGCGCCGGCCGCTTCCCGTCGTCCCCCGTCTCCGCCGGCGGCCCGCCCCGTCGGGCGGCCAGCAGAAAGACGTCGGCCGGCTCCCGCACCCAGCCGAGGTCCCAGAACTGCTGCACCTGCTTCTCGCCCAGTCCCTCGATGTCCAGAGCGTCGCGCGAGACGAAATGCCGGAGCGCCTCGACCGCCTGGCGGGGGCAACCGAGGGCGTTCGCGCAGCGCCGCACGGCCTCGCCCTCCTCGCGCACCGCCTCCCCGCCGCAGGCCGGACAGGCTTGCGGAAACGCGAAGGGCTCGCTGCCGTCGGGACGGTCCGCATACTCGATTCCGACGATCTGGGGAATCACGTCGCCCGCCCGCCGGATCCGAACCCGATCGCCGACGCGGACGTCCGGCTCCGCGCCCTCGCGCACCGGATTGCCGGCGGAATCGAGCCCGCGGACGAAGTCCTCGTTGTGGAGCGTCGCGTTCGAGACCTCGACGCCGCCGACGGTGACCGGCTTCAGCCGCGCGACCGGGGTGAGAGCGCCCGTGCGCCCGACCTGGACGTCGATCGCCTCCACCGTCGTCGTCGCCTCCTCCGGCGAGAACTTGAGCGCCACCGCCCAGCGCGGAAAGCGCGCCACCGCGCCGAGCCGCTCCTGCCAGTCGAGCCGCTCGATCTTGATCACCGAGCCGTCGATGTCGTGCGGACCGCCGGCGCGCAGGGGCTCGATCTCCGCGTGCCACGCGACGGCTTCCTTCCAGGTCAGCCCGCCGCGCGACACCTCGCCGACCGGAATGCCGAGGGAGGCGACGCGCTCCATGACCTCGCTCTGCGTCGCGCCCATCGCCGCCGAGACCTCGCCCCAGCCATGCGCGGCGAATCGGAGCGGTCGCGCACCGGAGACGGCCGGATCCTTCTGCCGAAGGGATCCGGACGCCGCGTTTCGGGGATTCTTGTAGAAGCGGGCCGCGGCAGCGCGTTCCTCCCGCTCTCGGGCCTCCTCCAGGCGTTCCGCCAGCTGGCCGAGTCGCGCGTCGTCCCCGCTCGCCCTCGCCTTCTCCGTCCAGGCGGCATAGCGCTCCTCGAGACGCTGCCTTCGCCGCTCGTTCTCCCGCGCCACTTCCCGGTTCAACTCCGCGCAATCCGCATGCGTGAGATATACCTCGCCGCGCACTTCGAGCACCGACGGAGCGTCGTCGGGCAGCCGTTCGGGAACGTCGCCGATCGTGCGAGCGTTCGCCGTCACGTCCTCGCCGACGCGACCGTCGCCCCGCGTGGCCGCCTCGACCAGGATGCCGTCCTCGTAGCGCAGCGCCAGCGAGACCCCGTCGATCTTGGCTTCCGACCGGAGCAGGACCGGCTCGCCGTCCTCCAGGCTCAGGAAGCGCCGCGTCCGCTCCACGAATTCGCGCACGTCGTCCCCGTCGAACGCGTTCTGCAGCGACAGGAGCGGCCGCCGGTGCCGGACCGGGGCGAAGCCGCGCGCGGGACGCGCGCCCACGGTGCGGCTCGGCGAATCGGGGGTCGCCAGCGCCGGCCGCCGCTGCTCCAGCGCCTCGAGCCGCCGTCGGAGCGCGTCGTACTCCGCGTCGCTGACCTCGGGCCGCTGGCGAACGTAATACGCCTCGTCATGCCGGCGGAGGTCGGCCGCGAGGCGCGCATGCTCCCGGGCGGCGTCCGTCTCCGGGAGCGAGTCCGCCCAATCGGCCAGCGCCTCTCTCGAATCCGCCCCCATTTCCGCTCCTCCGACCCGGCCCCGCCGTTGCCCGGCACGCATCTGAGGCGATAAGATAGCAGGTGCACGAAGCGCGACCACGCGCACCGAGAACGAGAGCCGACGTTGACAACCGAAGAAGCAGCGGCTCCCGAGCTCCGGCATCCGGATCAGCCACCTTCCGTCTCCATCGTCAAGGAGATGCGGAGCAGTTACCTCGATTACGCGATGAGCGTGATCGTGAGCCGGGCGATTCCCGACCTTCGGGACGGGTTGAAACCCGCGCACCGGCGGATCCTGTACGCGATGCTGGAAGGGGGCTTTCTCTGGAACCGCCCCTATCGCAAGGCGGCCCGGGTCGTCGGGGACGTCATCGGCCGGTATCACCCGCACGGGGACCAGGCGGTCTACGACACCCTGGTGCGGCTGGCGCAGGAGTTCTCCATGCGCCTGCCCCTGGTGGACGGGCAGGGAAACTTCGGATCGCTCGACGGCGACATGGCCGCCGCCATGCGCTACACCGAAGTCCGCCTGGCGCGGGCGGCGGAAGCGATGCTGGCGGACATCGACCGGGACACGGTCGACTTTCAGGAGAATTACGACGGCCAGGACCAGGAACCGACCGTCCTGCCGGCGCGCATTCCGAACCTGCTGGTCAACGGGGCCGAAGGCATCGCCGTCGGCATGGCGACCCGCATTCCGCCGCACAATCTCGGCGAGATGGTAAACGCGGCGCTCGCCGTGATCGAGCGGCCCGACATCCGGCTCGAGGAACTCATGGAGCTGGTGCCCGGGCCGGACTTTCCGACCGGCGCCCAGATCGTCGGCCAGGCCGGCATCCGGGCCACGTACGCGCTCGGCCGGGGGTCCGTCGTCATGCGCGCGCGCTCCCGGATCGAGCAGCCCGCGTCCGGCCGCACCTCCATCGTCATCGACGAGGTGCCGTTCCAGACCAACAAGGCCAGCCTGGTGGAGGAGATCGCCCGGCTCGCCAAGGACCGCGTCGTCGAAGGGATCGCCGAGGTCCGGGACGAATCGGACCGGGACGGGATCCGGGTCGTCATCGACCTCAGACGCGACGCGACGCCGGAGGTGGTGCGGAACCAGCTGCACCGGTTCAGCCGCATGCAGACGAGCTTCGGCGCCAATCTCATCGCCCTGATCGGCGGGCGGCCGGAACGCTTCGGGCTGAAGGCCTATCTCGCCGAGTTCGTCCGCTTCCGCGAAGAGGTCGTCACCCGGCGGACCGCCCACGCGCTCCGGGAGGCCAGAAACCGGGCGCACGTCCTGTGCGGTCTCGCCATTGCGGTCGAAAACGTCGACGAGGTGGTCGCGACCATTCGCGCCGCGTCGAATCCGGCGGAGGCCCGGGCGGTGCTGATCGCGCGGGCGTGGGACGCGGAGCGGATCCTTCCCTACCTCCGACTGGTCGACGACCCGGAGCAGCGCGCGCAGGCGGACGGGACGTGGGGCGCGGGAACGAGCGGAGCGGCGTCCGGCCGGATCTACCTGTCGGAGACCCAGGCCCGGGCCATCCTGGATCTGCGGCTGCAGCGCCTGACCGCGCTCGGGCGGGAAGAGATCGCCGGCGAGCTGAAAACGCTGGGCGAGCGCATCGAGGAATATCTCGCGATCCTGGCCTCGGGAGAACGGATCCGCGCCATCGTGGCCCAGGAACTGGTCGAACTCCGGGACGCGCGCGCTACCCCCCGGCGCACGGAAATCATCCCCCTCGACGACGAAATCGAGGACGAGGCGCTGATCGAACGCGCCGAAATGGTCGTCACCGTGACCCATGGCGGATACGTCAAGCGAACGCCGGTCGAGGAGTTCCGCTCCCAGCGGCGAGGCGGCAAGGGCCTGGCGGGCATGGCGACCAAGGAGGAGGACTTCGTCACCCGGCTCTTTGCGGCCAACACCCATACGCCGGTCCTGTTTTTCACCACCGACGGCAAGGTCTACCAGCGCAAGGTGTGGCAGCTTCCTCTCGGCGCCCGCACCGGACGGGGCAAGGCGATGGTCAACGTCCTGCCGATCGAGAGCGGCATCACCGTCAGCGCCATGATGCCGGTGGATCCCGACGAGACCGGGCGCAACGACCTCCAGATCGTCCTCGCGACCTCGTCCGGCCGGATCCGCCGGAACCGCCTGTCGAGCTTCGGCAACATTCGCTCCAACGGCATCATCGCCATGAAACTGGACGAGGGCGTCCGGCTGATCGGGGCGGCGGTCTGTTCCGCCGACGACGACATCCTGCTCGTCAGCGCCGGCGGACAGGCGATCCGCTTCGCCGCCGAAGCCGTTCGCGTCTTCGGCAGCCGCGGCTCGATGGGCGTGCGCGGGATTCGGCTCGCTCCGGGGGACGAAGCGGTTTCGATGGCGGTCCTCCCCGGCGCGTCCGGCACCCGCGAGGAGGCGCTCGCCTATCTCGCCGCCCGGCGCGCGGAGGCGCCGGATTTCGACCCGGCGCTGGCGGAGGAGGAACGGTTCCTGCTGTTCGTGGATTCCGAGGGCCAGGGCAAGCGGACCTCGAGCCACGAATTCCCGCGCAAGGGCCGCGGCGGCAAGGGCGTCAAGGCGATGAACCTCCGTGGAGGCCGCAACCGGGAGACGCGGCGCCAGGTCGTCGCCGCGTTTGCCGTCGAGGCCACCGACCAGATCATGCTCACGACGGATTCCGGGCAGTCGATCCGCTGTCCGTTGGAGGGGGTCTCGACCCGCAGCCGGGCCGCCGGCGGCGTGCGGCTCCTCCGCGTGGAGGACGACGAGCGGGTCGTCTCGGTAGCCCGAATCGCGGAGACCGCCGACGAGCCGGAATCTTCCCCGACCCCGGAATCCGATCCGTCCTGATCTCCGGCCGGTTCAGGCCGCCTCGCCGGGCGCCGCGCCCGAGACCCGTTGCAGAACCCCCCGAAACGCCTCCGGACTCGCGGCGCCGGGGACGACCTCGGATCCGGCGAACACGAAGCACGGCACGCCGGCCATACCCGCGTCGCGCAGGAGGCGATCCTCCGCCTCCACTTCCGCCCCGAACCGTTCCGATTCGAGCACCGCGCGGACTTCCCCGCCGTCCAGCCCGCACGCTTCGGCGACCCGAGCGAGCGTCCCGCGCCCCCCGACGTCGTCGCCACGGGAGAAAAACGCCTCGAAGAGCGCCTCGCAAAGCGCATCCTGATCGCCGCCGTCCGCAGCCCAGGCGAGCAGCCGATGGGCGTCGCGGGTGTTGGGCATGCGTGCGATCGCGTCGAAGCGAAACGGCAACCCCGCCCCGGCGCCGGCCGCCTCGATCGCCGAATAAGTCGCGCGCGCGCCGTCCGGCCCGCCGAACTTGCGTTCCAGATACGCATTCCGGTCCATTCCTCCGGCCGGAAGCCACGGATTGAGCTCGAACGCCCGCCAGCGGATCTGATGCCTGATCTCCGGAAGTCCCGCCAGAGCCGCCTCCAGGCGGCGCTTGCCGATCCAGCACCAGGGACAGACGACGTCGGACCAGACGTCGATCCGCAACGCTCCGTTCGCGTTCATGCTTCCGTCTCCGCTGCCGGCCGCCGAGGGACCGCGAACCGGAATCGGCCGTGCCGGCCGGTCGTCGGCCTCAGGCGGCCCTTGCCCCGCGCGGAGCGTACCGGGGCGGCGACCGCAGGAAAAGGCGCGCTTCGATCCCTGCGGGCGCGGGACGGTCGGCAGTCGCGGCTCGCCCGCCGGGACCGGAGGACGCGTGTAGGCGCTCGACACGGAAGCGCATGGGCGAACGCCAGCCGCCCGCCCGGGTTTCGCTCGACCGATCTCCCCGGCGCCGCAGTCTCGATCGCGCCGATCGGGTCGACGCGCACGTCCGTCGCCTGCGACGCTACGATACCGGCCTCGCGCTCGGCGACAGCCTCGCCGTGACGGCAGCGCCGCCGGGGCGCAACCGCATGCGCTCCGCCGAGCGCCATGCCCGACCGGTTCGGAACCCGATCCGGAACGCGACCCGGCGATTGTCGACGAGCGTCGTTTGACCGTACCAGGGTAGGCTCCGGGAGCCGGCGACACGGTCGGAGCGCTCCGACATGCAGACCGCGCCGGCGAGGGCGGCGGCGAAAGGATCGGACGCGATCGGTTCCGCAGGCGCTTCGCAACCCCTGGCCGACCGGCTCTGCGGCTGATAGGTGCAGGAACTGACTCGAAGAATCGATCCGATGAGCGGACGAATCGCTTTCGGCGAGCTGACGAAGGGCTTTGACCCGAAGCGGCGCGCGCGAGTCGAGGCCCGCAAGCGAACGTTGCGCGCGGACATGAACCGTCGCAAATTGCGGCAGGCCCGAGCGTTGGCCCGGAAGGCGATCTGCGAAACCTTGCGCGTCGAGCGGCCCGCCGTCGAAGAGCTGGAGAGGCGCACCGACCTTTACGTGTCGAACCTCAGGGCCTCCATCGAGGCCATGGGAGGTCGGCTGAATATCGCCGCCGAGTTTCCGCAAGGAAAAGCGGTCATCACCAATTTCTCCGAAGCGGGAGAAGTCGAGCGGATCGGGTGAACTCCGACGGACAAACGGTCGCAGGCAAGGCCGACGCTCCCGCGAGAAACGCCGCCGGCAAGAAATCTCTCGCCGTCGGAGCCTGAGCGCGTCGACCCGGTCCGCCCGTCGCCAGGACCACGCCCGGCCCGGCTCCGCGTTCCGAGGCAGGGTCACGCGATCCGCAAGCCCGGTCCGACGAGGGGATTCCGAAGCCGTCGGACTCGGCATCCGCTCGCAGCTCGCGCTCGAAGGGCATGGACGTCGGCGGAGACGCCGACGGCTGCGCGCACGACCCGGCGCGAGAGGTCGCCACGGTCCGAACGCCGCACGCAGTCCGTCCGGCAACCCGCGCAGTCGCCCGCAGCGGTCCGCACCCGGCGACAGCGCCCTCCGGGCGACTTCCCGAACCCTGCCGTCGCCGCCTCCATTGACAGAATCCGCGCCACGGACTAGGAATCCGGTCGGCGAACCCGCCGTCGCTCCGGCCTATCCGGGGCGGCGAAGGCGCTAACTCCGGGGCGTTTCCAGGCGACCGCCGCGCCGTATCCGAACGCTACCCCCCTGCCAGCCGAAGAGATTCGATTCCATGCTCCATTCCATGCGCCTCATGGTGAAGTCCTGGGTGGCCAAGGCGCTCATCGCGCTTCTCGTTCTCAGTTTTGCGGCCTGGGGGATCGGCGACATATTCGTGTCCCGGTCGGAAGGCGTGGTCGCTTCGGTCGGCGACCTGGAGATCGATTCCTACTCGTTCGCCAACGCCTTCCACGCGCGGCTGGAACAGCTCGCCCGCAGCGGCGACGAATACGACGTCTCGGAAGCGGTGCGGCTCGGGATCGACCAGACCGTGCTGGAAGAGATGGGCCGCCGTCTGGCGCTCGACAACGCGACTGCGGAACTCGGTCTCAGCGCGCCCGACAGCGCCGTCTCCGAACGGATCACTTCCAGACCGGCGTTTCAGGACGCCGCCGGGCGATTCGACCCGGACCGCTATCAGCGCGTCCTGTCCGTCAACCAGCTATCGCAGAAGGAATTCGAGGCCACCGTTCGCGACGACGTTTCGCGATTCGCGCTGATCGAAGCGGTCGCGACCGGCTCCACCCTCCCGAAGTCGTTCCTGATCCCGGTCTACGGCACGGTCGACGAGCAGCGCGTGTTCTCCTACGCCGTCGTCAAGGCGGATCCGGACAAGCCGGTGGCGCCGCCGACAGAGGCGGAAATCGCGGAGTATCTCGACGAGAACGAAGCCGACTACCGCCGGCCCGACGAGGCCGAGGTCGCGTTTCTCTGGCTCGCCCCCGAGAAGCTGGCCGACACGGAAGCGGTGGAGGAGGACGAGATCCGGGAGGTCTACGATCTCGACATCGACCTCTACACGACGCAGGAGACCCGGACCCTGCGCCAGATCGTGTTCGAGACCGAGGCGGAGGCGACGGACGCACGGGCGCGGCTGGATGCGGGCGAGACGCTGCTCGACCTGTCGGAAGAGATGGGGCTGGCCCCCGAGAGCGTCATTCTCGGGCGGGTCGCGCGCGACGAACTCGCGCCGGAGCTGGCCGAGTCGGCGTTCGGCGAGAGCGAGACCGGACCGGTCGGACCGGTAGAGGCGGCGTTCGGCTGGGCGGTGCAGGAGATCGTCGCGCTCACGGAGGCGTCCACGGTGCCGCTCGACGACGTTCGCGAGGAGATCGCGCTCGAAATCGCGACCGACTACGCCCTCGACCGGATTCCCGACATGCTCGCCCTGGCCGAGGACCGGATCGCGGCCGGCGGGTCGCTGGAGGACGTCGCGACCGCGCTGGCGGTCCCGCTGCACGTCCGCACGGTCGACGCGAACGGCACGGTCGTGTCGCCGGACGGAGAGACCGTTCCCGACGATCCGGAATTCCTGGACGCCGTCTTCGAGTTGCAGCCGGGCGACGATCCGGACGTGATCTCCTTCGACGACGGCGGCAATGCGGTGCTTCGGATCGACGCCCATCGGGAGAGCTACGTGCCGCCGCTCGACGAGCTGCGCGACGACATCGTGGAACGCCTGGAATCGGCCGCCCGCAAGCGGGAAGCGCATGCCGAGGCCGTCGCCGCCGAGGAGCGCATTCGGGCGGGCGAGACGCTGGAAGACGTCGCCGAATCCCTCGGGGTCGAAGTC
The DNA here is from genome assembly GCA_965221505.1 of Rhodobacterales bacterium. Taxonomy (GTDB): domain Bacteria; phylum Pseudomonadota; class Alphaproteobacteria; order Rhodobacterales; family CAZPXZ01; genus CAZPXZ01. Next base: position 1,022,367 of record CBDCSI010000001.1, on the reverse strand, counting down.
GTCCGGTCCGACCCCACCAAGCGCTACGGCATCTTCACCATGCCGCTCGCGGTGATACAGCGGGCCTTCGCGCTCGAAGTCGGTTCCCACGCCGTCGAAGAGGGTCACTCCGAGGACGCGTATCTCATGCGGCTGGACGAGATCGTCGAGGAGGACGCGGCGGCGATCGACAACCGCGTCGCAGACCTGCTGCCGACCTTCGAGCGAATCATCGACGACGAGGTGTTTCAGGCGTTCTCGCGGGTGATCGGCGACGACTACCCGCTTCGCGTCAACCGGGCCGGCGTGGACGCGGCGCTCGGATTGCTGTCGGACTCCTGAGCCGGAACCGGGCAGGGCCGTTCATGATCCCCACCCCCGGCTACGCGGAATTCCTCCGGGCCTGGAAGGAAGGAAAGAGCCAGCTCCTGCGGGTCGTCGAGAGCGGCGACCTGGACACCCCGGTCTCGCTGGTCCAGAAGTTGTCCTGCGGCGTGCCGGTGTCGTTCCTGCTCGAGTCGGTCACCGGCGGCGAGAACCGGGGCCGATACTCGATCGTGGGCGCTAGCCCGGATCTCGTCTGGCGCTGCCGCAACGGCCGAGCCGAGCTGTCGCGGAACCGGGGCGCGTGGATCGCCGAGGATCTTCCCCCGATCCCGAGCCTTCGCCGCCTCTTGAACGCGTCGCGAATGGAGCTTCCGCCGGACTCCCCGCCGATGGCCGCAGGGTTCTTCGGCTATCTGGGCTACGACATGATCCGGTTCGTGGAACGGCTCGGCCCGGTCAATCCCGATCCCCTCGGCCTTCCCGACGCGCTTCTCGTCCGACCGCGCCTGGTGGCGATCTCGGACAACGTCCTCGGCCAGATCACCCTCGGAGCGCCGGTGTGGCACGACCCGGACGGCGATCCGCGCGAAGCCTACGACCGCGCGGACGAATTGCTCGCGGACGCGCGGGCGCGGCTCGACGAACCCGCTCCCGGGCCGAGGGGAACGCCCGGCCGGAACGTGCCGCAGCCGGAGCCCCGGTCCAACACCACGCGGGAGGAGTACCGCCGGATCGTGGAGCGCGCCCGTGCGCATATCCGGGCCGGCGACATCTTCCAGGTCGTCCCCAGCCAGCGCTGGACCGTGCCGTTCGACCTTCCGCCCTTCGCGCTCTATCGCTCGCTGCGCCGGACCAATCCTTCTCCCTACATGTACTACTTCGATTTCGACGACTACCAGATCGTCGGCGCCAGTCCGGAAATCCTGGTGCGCGTGCGGGACGGCCGGATCACGCTGCGCCCCATCGCCGGCACGCGCCCGCGCGGCGCGACCCTCGAGGAAGACCGCCGGCTGGAACGCGAACTCCTCGCGGACCCCAAGGAGCGGGCGGAGCATCTCATGCTTCTCGACCTCGGTCGCAACGACGTGGGACGCGTGGCGAAGATCGGCTCGGTTCAGCCGACCGAACGGTTCGTCGTGGAGCGCTACAGCCACGTGATGCACATCGCGTCCCATGTGGAAGGCGCGTTGCGGGACGATTGCGACGCGCTCGACGCCCTTCTCGCCGGACTGCCGGCCGGCACGGTCTCGGGGGCCCCCAAGATCCGGGCGATGGAGATCATCGACGATCTCGAGAGCGTCAAGCGCGGCGTATACGCCGGCGGCATCGGGTATTTTTCCGCCAACGGGGACATGGACACCTGCATCGCGCTTCGCACGGCGGTGCTGAAAGACGGCCGCATGCACATTCAGGCGGGCGGCGGCGTGGTCCTGGATTCGGATCCGGACGCGGAGTTCGAGGAGACCGTCGCCAAGGCCGGCGCGCTTCGGCGAGCCGCACGGGAGGCGGGCGACTTCGCTCCCGACGGTCCGGAGCGGCAGGAGGAAGCCGCATGATTCTCCTGCTCGACAATTACGACAGCTTCACCTTCAACCTGGTTCACTATCTCGGCGAACTCGGCGCGGCCTGCGACGTGCGGCGCAACGACGCGCTCAGCGTCGGGGAGGCCATGGGGCTCCGCCCCGACGCCGTCGTCGTCTCGCCGGGGCCCGGCGCGCCCGACAGCGCCGGCATCGCGATGGAACTGGTTCTCAGGGCCGCGGGAGAGATCCCGGTTCTCGGCGTCTGTCTCGGCCACCAGGCGATCGGGCAGGCGTTCGGAGGCGAGATCGTGCCGGCCCGGTCCATCCTGCACGGAAAGACCGGCGTCGTCCGACACCGGAACGACCGCCTGTTCGAGGGCGTCCCCGCCGCGTTCGAGGTTACGCGATACCATTCCCTCGCGGTTCGGCGCAGCACGTTGCCGGAATGCCTCGAAGTGACGGCCGAAGCCGAGGACGGCGAAATCATGGCGATCCGGCACCGCGAGCATGCCGTTTTCGGCGTTCAATTCCACCCGGAGTCCATTGCGACCGAACACGGCAAGACTGTGCTGCAGAATTTCCTCCGTCTGCTGGTGCCCTCCCGATGACCGACGAATTCAAGACTTTCGTCGACCGCGCCGCCGACGGTCCCCTCGACCCGGAGGACGCTCGCGAGGCGTTCCGAATCATCATGTCCGGCGAGGCCACGCCCAGCCAGATCGGCGGATTCCTGATGGCGCTCCGCACGCGGGGGGAGACCGTGGGCGAGATCGTCGCCGCCGCGTCGGTCATGCGCGAGAAGGCGACGCCGGTTCGCGCGCCCGACGACGCCATCGACGTCGTCGGCACCGGCGGAGACGGCAAGGGCACGCTGAACGTGTCTACCGCCGCCGCCCTGATCGTCGCCGGGTCCGGCGTTCCGGTCGCCAAGCACGGCAACCGCGCCCTCTCCTCGAAGGCCGGATCGGCGGATACGCTGGAGTGGCTCGGGGTAGACGTGACGGCCGGGCCGGCGGCGGCCGAGCGGGCGATCCGGGAGGCGGGAATCGGCTTCCTGATGGCGCCCGTGCATCACAGCGCCATGCGCCATGTCGGGCCGACCCGCCGCGAATTGGGCACGCGCACAATCTTCAACATTCTCGGACCGCTGACCAATCCGGCCGGCGTCCGCCGCCAGTTGACCGGCGTGTTCGCCGACGCGCTTCGCCGGCCGATGGCCGAGGCGCTGCGCGGACTGGGCTCCGAGCGCGCCTGGCTCGTTCACGGACTGGAAGGGATCGACGAGATCTCCATTTCGGGCCCGACCCGAGTCGCGGCCCTGGAAGACGGGCAGGTGCGCGAGTTCGAGACGACGCCGGGCGACGCCGGGCTGGACGCGCACCCGCCGGACGCGATCGCCGGCGGATCCCCGGAACGGAACGCGGAGAGGCTTCGCGCGCTTCTCGAGGGCGAGCCGGGCGGGTTTCGCGACGCGGCGCTTCTGAACGCGGCCGCGGCCCTCGTGGTCGCGGGCCGGGCCGGGAACCTTCGCGAAGGCGCAGAGGTCGCGCGCCATGCCGTAGACAGCGGCGCCGCAATGCGGACGCTGCGGCGCGTCGCGGAAATTTCCCAGGCGAAGGGGGAGCCGGAATGAGCGTTCTGGCGGACATTCTGGAGGTCAAGGCGCAGGAGGTCGCGCGCGGCAAGCGGGAGACCCCGTCGGGTTCGCTGGAAGAGCGCGCTCGGGCGGCGCCTCGCGTGCGCCCGTTCTCGGCGGCGCTTCGCGCCGCCTCCGGCTGCGCCGTCATCGCCGAGATCAAGAAGGCAAGCCCGTCGAAGGGCGTGATCCGGGAGCGATTCGACCCGTCCTGGCTGGCCCGGCGGTACGAGGCGGGCGGCGCCGCCTGCCTCTCCGTGTTGACCGACCGGCGTTTCTTCCAGGGAGACCCGGCTCACCTGCAAGAAGCCCGGAGAGCGGTATCGCTGCCCGCGCTCCGCAAGGACTTCATGATCGATCCGTGGCAGGTCGCCGAGGCGCGGGCGCTCGGCGCCGACTGCATTCTGGTCATCCTGGCCGCGGTCGACGACGCGCGCGCCGGAGAGCTTGCGGACGCTGCGCGCCATTGGGGCATGGACGCGCTGTTCGAGACGCACGACGCGCGGGAACTCGAGCGCGCGCGGGCGCTGGGCGCTGCCCTCGTCGGGATCAACAACCGGAGCCTGGCCACGTTCCGGACCGATCTGGCGACCTTCGAGTCCCTCGCGCCGGCAGCGGGCGACGCGCTCCTGGTGGCCGAGTCCGGCATTTTCGTCCATGCGGACATGCAACGGCTGGTGCGCGCGGGCGCCCGCGCTTGCCTCGTCGGCGAGAGCCTGATGCGGGCCGAGGATCCCTGCGCCGCCTTGCGGGCGTTGCGCGGCGAGACGGTCGAGCCGCCGCAGGCGGTCGCATGACCCGGCTGACCCATGTGGGCGCCGACGGCAGCGCCCGAATGGTCGACGTCTCCGGCAAGCCGCAAACCGTGCGGGAAGCGGTCGCGCGAGCGGAAGTGGCGATGAAGCCCGAGACCCTGCACATGATCGCGGAGGGCGGCGCGCCCAAGGGCGACGTGATCGGCGTGGCGAGGCTCGCCGGCATCATGGCGGCCAAGCGCACCCACGACCTCATCCCGCTCTGCCACAGCCTGAATCTCGACCGGATCGACGTGGAGATTGCGCCCGATCCGGAGGGGTGCCGCGTGGTGATCGACGCAGCGGCCCGGACCCGGGGAAGCACCGGCGTCGAGATGGAAGCGCTGACCGCGGCCTCCGTCGCCGCCCTTGCGATCTACGACATGTGCAAGGCGGTCGACCGCGGCATGACCGTCACCGGAATCCGTTTGCTAAGCAAGTCGGGCGGGCGCTCGGGCGAGTACCGGGCGGCCTGAACCCATGCTTCCGGTCCGGGAGGCGATCGAGCGAATCGCCGCGCTGCTGCCGGCCGTCGACGCCGAACGCGTCGACCTCCTCGGCGCGCCGGGACGCGTGCTCCGCGAGAACCTCGCCGCACGCGTCGCGCATCCGCAGGAAGCCGTGTCCGCCATGGACGGATACGCCGTCCGGGCCGAGGACGCGCACGCCGGCGCCACGCTCGCCGTGGTCGGAACGACGCCGGCGGGCGGAAGCGAGCGACTGCGTCTCGGCCCCGGCGAAGCGATTCGACTGTTTACCGGGTCGGTGATCCCGGCCGGCGCGGACGCAGTCGCCATTCAGGAGGCGGCGGACCGCACGGGCGAGCGGATTCGCTTGCGGGAGGACGTTCCTGAGGGACGATTCGTGCGCCCCGCCGGCCTCGATTTCGCCCTGGGCGACCGTCTCCTCGCGGCGCCGCGCCGTCTCACCCCCGGCGACGTCGCGATCGCGGCGGCGATGAATCACGCGCGGTTGCGGGTTTCGCGCAAGCCCCGCGTCGCGATCCTTCCCACCGGAGACGAGCTGATTCCGCCGGGCGCCGAGCCCGGCTTCGGGCAGGTGGTCGCGTCCTCCGGCTACGGCATTGCGGCGCTCCTGCGGGCGGACGGCGCCGATCCCGTCCTGCTCGATGCGGCGCCGGACGACCCGCAGCGGATTTCCGCGGCGCTCGAAGGCGGCGACGCGGATCTCCTGGTCACCCTCGGCGGCGCTTCGGTCGGAGACCGCGACTTCGTCGGACGGGCGCTGGCCGGGCGGGACATCGAGCTATCGTTTCACGGCGTGGCCATGCGGCCCGGCAAGCCGCTCCTCGCCGGTCGATTCGGCGGAACCCCGCTGGTCGGCCTGCCCGGCAACCCGGTTTCCGCCATGGTCTGCGCACACGTCTTCCTTCGGCCCGCGCTCGACGCCCTGCTCGGCCTGCCCGGTTCGCCGCGGCCGAGACGCCGAGGGAAGCTCGGCGACGCCCTCGGGCCGGGAACCGCACGGGAACACTACATGCGCGCACGGCTGGAGTTCCGGGAAACCGACGTCCTCGTCCGTCCCGCCGCTGAACAGGACAGCTCCGTTCTGCGGGAATTCGCCGCGGCCGACGCGCTCGCCGTCCGCGCGCCGGGCGCCCCGTCGGCGGAACCCGGCGACGTCATCGAGTATCTGGAGCTCTGACCCATGGCCCGACAGGTCGTCACCCGCTTCGCGCCCTCCCCCACCGGAACGCTGCATATCGGCGGCGCGCGCACCGCGCTCTTCAACTGGCTTTACGCGCGGAGCCGCAACGGACGATTCCTATTGCGAATCGAGGACACGGACCGCAAGCGCTCCACCCCGGAGGCGCGTCAGACGATTCTGGACGGTCTCGCCTGGCTGGGTCTCGACTGGGACGGCGAGGCGGTGTCGCAGAGCGCCCGGGCGGACCGTCACCGCGAGGTGGCGGAGCTTCTCCTCGAGCGAGGCCGCGCCTACCGTTGCTTTGCGACCCCGGAGGAAATCGCCGCCGAGCGGACCGCCGCCCGGGAGGCCCGGCGACCGTTCCGGTTCCGGAGTCCCTGGCGGGACGCGAAGGACGGGCTTCCCGACCGGCCGTTCTCGGTCCGGCTCCGCGCTCCGAGGAGCGGCGAGACCTCGATCCGGGATGCGGTGCAGGGGCGCGTCGTCTGGCAGAACGGCGAGCTGGACGACCTGATCCTGCTCCGTTCCGACGGCAGTCCGACCTACATGCTCGCGGTCGTGGCGGACGACCACGACATGGAGGTCTCCCACGTCGTCCGGGGCGTGGATCACCTGACGAACGCTGCGCGCCAGTCCCAGGTGTTCGACGCGCTCGACTGGGACCGGCCCGAGTTCGCACACGTGCCGCTGATCCACGGCCCGGACGGGTCCAAATACTCGAAGCGGCACGGAGCGGTCGGTCTCGGCGAGTTCGAGTCGCAGGGGTACCTGCCGGAGGCCATGCGGAACTATCTGGTCCGGCTCGGATGGTCGCACGGCGATCGGGAATTCTTCGCCACCGACGAGCTGATCCGCCTGTTTTCGCTCGAGAACCTGAACCGCGCCGCGGCCCGGTTCGACGTCCGCAAGCTCCTGAGCCTCAACGCGGACCATCTGCGCCTCCTGCCCGACGACGATCTCCTGGACCGGCTCGCGACGCATATCGGCCGGCCGGGCGGCCTCGCCCCGGAGCCGCGGCGGAAGCTCGCGCAGCTCCTCGGGGAGTTCCGGCCGAGGGTCCGCACCTTGGCGGAACTCGCCGACATGGCGAAATTTCTCCTCGAGGACGGGCCGCCCGAGCCGGACGCGAAGGCGGCGCGGATCCTGGACGGCGACAACCGTTCGATGCTGGCGCAATTGACCGAGACGCTTTCCTCGCCTATTGTCTGGGAGCCGGAGAAAATCGAAGCGGCCGTTCGATCCTTCGCCGAAGCGCGGGGAGTCTCCCTCGGCAAGATCGCACAACCGGCCCGTGCCGCTCTCACGGGCCGACTGGCGTCTCCCGGCATATTCGACGTGATGGCCGTGCTGGGTAAGCCGGCGGTGCTCGCGAGGCTTCGTGCCGTCGCGTCCGGCAGCGGTGCCGCCCCGCAACCGCAACAGACGGAACAGGAGTGAAGCGATGTCAACGGAAGCGCAGAAGACCGCCCGTCTGGCCTATAACGGCGTCGAAATCGACCTGCCGGTCATCGAAGGAAGCGTGGGTCCCAACGTCATCGACGTGCGCGGGCTCTACAAGGCCACCGGCTGCTTCACCTTCGATCCGGGGTTCACCTCCACCGGCAGCTGCCGTTCCGCCATTACCTATATCGACGGCGAAAAGGGGGAACTCCTCTACCGGGGTTACCCGATCGAGGAACTGGGCAAGCACTCCAATTACATGGAAGTCTGTTTCCTGCTGCTCTACGGGCACCTTCCCACCCGCCAGGAATACGACGACTTCGTCGGCCGGGTCACCATTCACACGATGCTGCACGAACAGATGCTGCATTTCTTTCGCGGTTTCCGTCGCGACGCCCATCCCATGGCGATCATGTGCGGCGTCGTCGGCGCCCTCGCGGCCTTCTATCACGACTCCCTCGACATCGAGCAGGCGGACCAGCGGGAGATCGCGTCCATTCGCATGATCTCCAAGATGCCGACGATCGCCGCCTGGGCGTACAAGTATTCGGTCGGCCAACCCTTCATCTATCCCAAGAACGATCTCGACTACGCGTCGAATTTCCTGAACATGTGCTTTGCGGTTCCGTGCGAGAAATACGAACTCAATCCGGTGCTGGCCCGTGCCATGGATCTCATCTTCATGCTGCATGCGGACCACGAACAGAACGCCTCGACCTCAACCGTGCGCCTCGCCGGCAGCTCCGACGCCAATCCGTTCGCCTGCATCGCCGCCGGCGTCGCGTCGCTCTGGGGTCCCGCGCATGGCGGCGCCAACGAGGCCTGCCTCAACATGCTCCGCGAAATCGGAAGCAAGGACCGGATCGGCGCCTACGTCAAGCGGGCGAAGGATCCGGACGACTCGTTCCGGCTGATGGGCTTCGGCCACCGCGTCTACCGCAATTACGACCCGCGGGCGCGGATTCTGCGCGCCGCCGCGGCCGACGTTCTCGGAGAGCTCGGCGTGGAGAGCAATCCCCTCCTGCAAGTCGCGCAGGAGCTGGAACGCATCGCTCTGGAGGACGAGTATTTCGTCAAGCGCAAGCTCTATCCGAACGTCGATTTTTATTCCGGCATCATTTTCGAGGCGCTCGGCTTCCCGACTTCGATGTTCACCGCGATCTTCGCCCTGAGCCGCACGGTCGGCTGGATCGCCCAGTGGAAGGAGATGCGCGAAGACGACGAGAGCCGGATCGGACGGCCGCGTCAGCTCTACGTCGGGGCCGCGGAACAGCCGTATCTTCCGATCGACGAGAGAATCTGACCGGCAAGGAACCGGAGCCGGGTCGCCGTTCCGGGCACGCCCGCGCGCGCGCCCGATGCGGCGTCAGGCGGGCGCGTCCGCACCTCCCACCGAGGTACAGATCTCCACCAGAAACCCGTTCGGATCCCGGACATAGGCCGTCGTCTGCCCCCAGGCCTCCCGCCGGGCGGCCTGCACGACTTCGGCGCCGGCCCCTTCGGCAGCCTTCAGCGCCGCTTCGACGTCGTCCGTTTCGAAAGCGATCTCGAAGGACGGCGCGGCCGGGTCCGCCCGCTTCGGCGACTTGCCGAGCGACTTAATCAGCTCGAGCGACGAAAACGCGAGGGTCGTCGCACCGGTGTCGAGCTCTCCGTAGTCGCCGGATTCGTGAAGGAATCTCGTCTCAACGCCAAATGCCTGCCTGTAGAACTCCAGCGTCCCGGCAACGTCGGCGACGTAGAGAATCGTATACCGGAATCGCATGCGTACCCCTTCTCCCCTCCCGGCCTCGCGGATCTCGTTCGACCGCAGCGTGCGCCCAAGGGCGACGAGCGTCGGAGTCCCCCCGCGTCAGCGCTTTGCCCCCTCCGAGCGGACGTCCCCCTCGAGACCCCGGATGATCGGACATTCCGGCCGCTGGTCTCCCCGGCAGGCCTCCACCAGACCCGCGAGCTGGCTTCGAAGCGCACGAAGCTCCCGTTCCATGCGAGCGAGTTCGTCGAGACGCCGGACGGCAATTCGCTTCACGTCGGCACTGGCGCGTCGGGGATTCGCGGAGAGCCCCAGCAGCTCCCGGCATTCGCCGATCGAGAAGCCGAATTCGCGCGCCCGGCGCACGAAGACGAGACGGCGCAGGGACGCCTCGTCGTAGATCCGATACCCCGTGTCCGATCGTGCGGGCGCGGGGACGAGCCCGATATCCGCGTAGTAGCGGACCGTCTTGACCGGCAGTCCGGCGGCGGCCGCGACAGCGGAGATTCTCATCGCGCAGACCCCCTTGACCTTCCAGCTGCTGGAAAGCCTATCTTGTCCCTCAGGTCCGCGCAAGGAGGGTGAAATGGCGTTCGTATCCGGGCAACTCGGTTTTACCTGGCGGTGTCTGCACACGTGGTCCAGAGCCGCGAAGAACACCGCCTGGTGCCTCCTCGGCTGCTGCATCGGCGACTTCGGCACCATCGCCTTCTTCCAGTATACGGGGATTCCGTGGCCGGTCCTGGCGATCATGAGTCTCGCCGTCGTGAACGGAATTCTGACCTCCATCGCCCTCGAGACGTTCGTACTCTCGCGCCAGATGGACTTGCGGACCGCGTTTCGGACCGCGGTCGGAATGTCGTTGATCTCCATGGTCTCCATGGAAGTCGCGATGAACACGGTCGACGTATTGCTGACCGGCGGCGCCGTCCTGACCTGGTGGGTGATTCCCTTCATGCTTCTCGCGGGCTTCGTCACGCCCCTTCCGTACAATTATTGGCGCCTCAAGGCGCTGGGCAAGGCATGTCACTGAAATGTCCCGCAATTTCGCCTCCCGCCGCTTTAATCGACCCGAAGAGGCGAATCGCTTTCCGACCGCCGGCGCCACGGGTCGCCAGAGAGAAGAAGCCGGTCATGCCCCAGGGAAGCGGCGCCGTCCTTCCCGGTTGAGAGCCGACCTAACGGAGTCCGGAAAATGAAACGAATCCTTCTTGCATGCGCGCTGGTTGCCGCGTCCGCCACGGCATGGTCGCACGCCCGCATGGACACGACGCATCCCGCCGACGGCGCGGTGACGGCAGAGGTTCCGAGCCACGTGGTCCTTCAATTCGCGACGCCGATCCGGCTGACGCTCGTGGAAACGACGCATCCGGATCACGAGCCGGTTCGCGTCGACCTGGGAGAAGATCCGGCGTTCGCGGAGCGATTCGAGCTCCCGCTCGCAGACCTCGGCAAGGGCAGCTACCGCGTCGAGTGGCGCGGCCTCTCCGCCGACGGCCATATCGTGCAGGGTGCGTTCGCGTTCGAGGTCGAGTAACCGTGCCGGATCTCTGGCCCCTGCCGCTCGTCGCAACCCGATTCCTGACCTATGCGGGCGTTCTCGGGAGTGTCGGACTCGTTCTGGTCGGCTTGGCGTTCCCCAGGGAGGTCGCCGGTCTGCGACGCACCCTGTTCCGCGTCGCGTCCGCATTTGCCGCGCTGACGCTCGTCGCTTCGGGACTGGGCTTCGCCCTCAAGGGCGCAATCCTGACCGGCAGCGCCTCCGGCATGGCGGATCCGGAAATCCTGGCGATCCTCTGGGCCACGCCTGCGGGAACGGAATTGCAGTTGCTGGGCGCCGGATCGATCCTGATCCTGGCCGGGATCGCGATTCCCGGCGTTCCGCTCCCGGTCGCAGGCGTGGGCGGCATCGTAGCGTTGGCTTCGTTCACGCGAATCGGCCATGTTCACGACACCGGGCAGGTCTTGCTTCAGGCGGTCCTCGTGTTTCACCTCGCCGCGGCGGCGTTCTGGCTCGGCATCCTGTTTCCCCTGTGGCGACTGGCGGCGCGCCCCGACAATTGGAGTACGGCAGCCTCCCTCGGCCGACGCTTCGGGTCCGTCGCGCAACTCGTCGTCCCAGGACTGATCCTCGCCGGCGTCGTAATGGCGTGGCGCCTGGTGGGCAACTTCGCCGACCTGGTCGGCACCGCCTACGGAATCACGCTGCTCGTCAAGGCAGCGGGAGTAGCGCTCCTCCTGTGCGCAGCGGCCGTCAACAAGCTCCGCCTGGTTCCCGCGCTTTCCCGCGGAGACCCCGAAGCGGCGTCCGCGCTCCGCATCTCCGTCGCCCTGGAATCCGCCGCCTTCGTCGGCATCCTTCTGGCGACCGCCGTCCTGACCACGGCCTACGGCGCGCCGGCTGCCGCCGGACCGTAACGCGTACCGGACGGATCCCCGAACCCGAAGGGTCCGGCCCCGGTCCCGACCCTCCTACCCGCACCGGGCAGGACGCGACCCGCTTCGGCGCATGTCACGACGGATCGGAAGAGGAGGCGGAGGAGTCCGGTCGACGTCCCGACCCGTCCTGTTCCGGGTAGTGGCACGCGACCGAATGCGCGGACGAATCCAGCGTCGGCCGCTCCTCCCGGCAGCGAGAGGCCGCCTTCGGGCACCTCGGGGCGAACGGACAACCGGGAGGCGCCGCAAGCGGCGACGGCAGCTCTCCCCGAAGGGGAACGCGGCGCTTCGCCCGCTCCGGATCCGCAACCGGCGTCGCGGACAGGAGAGCCTTCGTGTAGGGATGCCTCGGCGCGGCGAACACCCGTTGCGTCGGACCGGTCTCCACTGCGCGTCCGAGATACATCACCATCACCCGGTCGGCAACGAGCCGAACGACCGAGAGATCGTGGGAGATGAAGAAGTACGCGAGTCCGAACCGCTCCTGCAGATCCATGAGCAGATTCAGGATCTGACCTTGAATCGACAGGTCCAGCGCTGAAACCGGTTCGTCCAGCACCACGAGCCTCGGGTTGAGCATGAGGGCGCGAGCGATGGCGATCCTCTGCCGCTGGCCGCCCGAGAACATGTGCGGATAGCGCTCGTACTGTTCGGGCCGAAGTCCGACCAGCGACATCATCTCCAGCCCGCGCCTCCTGCGTTCGGCTGCCGGCATGTTCGGATGATTGATCCGCAGCGGTTCCTCGAGGACGGTCTCCACGCGATGCCGCAGGTTCAGCGAGCCGTACGGATTCTGAAAGACGATCTGGACCGATGCCCGGTGTCGCGGCCAGTCGCTTCGAACGACCGGATTGCCGTCGATGGACAGCGTTCCGGCCGTCGGTTCCTCGATCATCGTGACCAGGCGCGCCAGGGTCGACTTGCCGCACCCGGATTCGCCCACGACCGCGAGCGTCCGACCGGCGTCGATCGAAAACGTGGCTTCGCGCAGCGCGTGCAGCGTACGCTTCGCCCGAAAGGCTCCGCCGCCGACCGTGTAGTCCCGGCGAAGACCGGTCGCGGAGACCACCGGAGGCGTCATCGCTCACGCCCCTCGGCGCCGATCGGGTTGCGGCAACGCGCGAACCCGAGCGCATCGGGCTGGACCGGCGGCGCCTCGGCAACGCACCGGGCGTCTGCGCGGGAACAGCGCGGGGAGAAGAGACAACCGGCCGGCCGGTCGAATTGCCCGGGAACGACCCCGGGAATGGTAGGCAAGCGCCGACCGGCGGCGCGTTCGGGCAGCGCGGCGAGCAGGGCCGCCGTATAGGGATGATGCGGCGCGCGAAAGAGTTCTCGCACGGTCTGTTCCTCGACCTTCTGTCCCGCATACTGGACGCAGACCCGTTCCGCCGTCTCGGCGACCACGCCCATGTCGTGCGTGATCAGGACCATGGCCATCCCGGTTTCCTTCTGTAGCGACTCCAGAAGGTCCAGGATCTGCGCCTGGACGGTCACGTCGAGCGCCGTGGTCGGCTCGTCGGCGATCAGGAGGCGCGGGCGGCAGGCGATCGCCGTGGCGATCATGACCCGCTGGTTCATTCCCCCGGATAGCTGGTGCGGAAAGGACGACAGCCGCTTTTCGGGATCCGGAATTCCGACCCACTCCAGGAGCTCGACCGCGCGGCGAAGCGTGGCGCGCCGGTCCAGGTCCAGGTGCTGGCGCAACGCTTCCCGGATCTGGAAGCCCACCGTGAAGCACGGGTTGAGAGACGACATCGGCTCCTGAAAGACCATCGACATCTCCCGCCCCAGAAGCCGGCGCCGCGCCCTTCCGTGCAGTTGGCGCAGGTCTTCGCCGTCGAAGTCGAGCCGCTCTGCGCGCACCTCCGCCGTCCACGGGAGCAGTCCCATCGTCGCCAGCATCGACACCGACTTGCCGGACCCGCTCTCGCCGACGATCGCGACCACTTCGCCTTCCTCGACGTCCAGGTCCAGCCGGTCGACGGCACGATGCAGGCCGTCCCGGGTGCGGAAATCCACCGTGAGGCCTCGAACGCTGAGAAGCGGCACGGTCTCAGCTTCGCTTCAGCCTGGGGTCGAGGGCGTCGCGCAAGCCGTCGCCCATCAAGTTGATCGCCAGCACGGTGACCAGGATGGCGAGACCGGGAAACGTGACCACCCACCAGGCGCGGAGTATGAACTCGCGCGCCTCGGCGAGCATGGTGCCCCATTCCGGCGTCGGCGGCTGGGCGCCCATGCCGAGAAAACCGAGCGCCGCGGCGTCGAGAATCGCGGTCGAAAAGCTGAGCGCCGCCTGCACGAGGATCGGAGCGAGACAGTTCGGCAGCACGGTGGAGAACATCAGCCGGAGGGTCCCGGCGCCGGCGACTCGGGCCGAGACGACGTAGTCCTTCGTTCGCTCGTTGAGCACCGAAGCCCGGGTGAGGCGGACGTAGTGCGGCTGCAACACCAGCGCGATGGCGATCATGGCGTTCAGCAGCGAGGGTCCGAGAATCGCGACCAGAACCAGAGCGAGAAGCAGGGACGGAAAGGCGAGAATTACGTCCATGACGCGCATGATCGCGGTGTCGACCCAGCGCGGAGAGAACCCGGACACGAGACCGATCAGGATGCCTCCCGACGCCGAGACCAGAACGACCACCACGCCGACCAGGAAGGAGTAGCGGGCGCCGTGGAGGAGCCTCGAGAGCATGTCGCGGCCCAGCGGATCGGTCCCGAGAAGGAAGTCGGGATTGCCGCCCTCGATCCACGCGGGCGGCGTCAGGGTATGCGCTCGGAATTGTTCCGTCGGCCCGTAGGGCGCCAGTACGTCGGCCAGGAGCGCGACCAGGACGAAAGCGGCGAACACGTACAGTCCGAGCACCGCGCCGCGATTCTCCCGGAAATAGAGCCAGAACTCTCCCAGACGTCCCCGCTCGACCGCGGACGGCGGCGGTGCGGCATCGACGGACGCCACCCGCTTACCCCTTCCGGATGCGCGGGTTGATCAACCCGTAGAGCATGTCCACGAACAGGTTGACCAGCATGACCATGACCGCGATCAGCAACAGCCCTCCCTGCACCACCGGGTAGTCCCGGCGGAAGATGGAGTCCACCATCCATTTGCCGATCCCCGGCCAGGAGAAAATGGTCTCGGTGAGGATCGCGCCGGCGAGCAACGACCCGACCGACAGTCCGATGACGGTGACCACGGGGATGAGCGCATTGCGCAAGGCATGCACCGCATTGACCCGCGTCGGACGCAATCCCTTCGCGCGCGCCGTGCGGATGTAGTCCTCGCTGAGCACCTCCAGCATCGCGGAGCGCGTCTGGCGGGCGATCACCGCCAGCGGGACGGTCGCGAGCACGACGGAGGGCAGCACGAGATGGCGCGCGGCGGAACGGACCGCGCCCTCCTGCCCGGACAGCCACGCGTCGATCAGCATGAAGCCGGTGACGTCGTCGAAGAAGTAGAGAAGATCGATCCGGCCGGAGACCGGCGTCAGGGCGAGGTTGCCCGAGAACACGATGATCAGGAGCAGCGCCCACCAGAAGATCGGCATCGAGTAGCCGACGAGCGCCGAGGACATGAGGAGCCGGTCGAGCAGACGTCCTCGGTGGACGGCCGCAATCACGCCGGCGGGAATGCCCAGGACGACGGCGAGCAGGATTGCGCAGACCGACAGCTCCAGCGTCGCCGGGAACAGCGAGAAGAACTCGTCCCACACGGGGCGTCTGGTCACGAAACTCACGCCGAGATCCCCCTGCAGCACGCCCGAGAGATACGTCCAGAATTGCGCGACAAGCGGTCGATCGAAGCCGAATTCCCGAGCCAGCTCCGCGTAGCGCTCGTCGGAGAGGCCGCGCTCGCCGGCCATGACGATGATCGGATCGCCGGGCAACACGCGGATGAATGCGAAGGAAACCAGCGTCGCGCCCAGAAACGTCGGCACGAAGGTCAGGAGCCGGGAGAGAAAGAAGCCCGGCATCATCCCACGACCGTCAACTCCCGCGGGAAGGTCGACAGCGACCGGCTTCCGGTCCGGGTGACCAGGACGTCGTCCTCGATGCGAACGCCGAAGCCGCCGATCCGGTACAGGCCGGGTTCGACGGTGAAGACCGCTCCGGGCTCGAGCCGATTAGGGTTACCGCGAACGATATAGGGCGCCTCGTGCACCTCCCGACCGATTCCGTGCCCCGTCCGGGTGCGAATCCGGTCGGCATAGGGCGAGGCTTCGAGAACGCCGGTGACGGCGTCGTCCACCGCATGGCAGGTCGTCCCCGGACCGGCGACTTCGCGGCCTCGCCGGTTGGCCCGAAGGACCGTGTCGTAGACCGCATGCGCTTCGTCGCTCGCATGGCGAAGGAAGACGGTCCGCGTGAGATCGGCCGAGAAGCCGCCGCAACGGGCACCGAAATCCAGGAGGAGCGCGTCGCCTGGTTGCGCCTCGTAGTCCCGTCGCGCGCGTGCATGGGGAAGCGCCGAATTGGCGCCGGCGGCGACGATGGGAGAGAACGCGACGCCTTCCGCCCCGTTGCGGAAGAGCGCCTCCAGGAGCCGCCCTTCGATCTGCGTTTCGCTCTGGCCGCAGCGGACGTCCCCGAGCAATTCCGACAACGCCGCTTCGGAGACGCGAACCGCTTCCTCCAGTTCGGCGATCTCCGCGTCGGTCTTGCGAATGCGCAAGCCGGAGATGGCCTCCTCGCCGTCCAGGATCGTCAAGCGGGGCCAGGCCCGGAGGAACGCGTGATAAACGAACACGCGCATCACCTGCCCTTCGACGGCGAGCGAGCCGAGCGCAAGTCGTCCCGCCAGCGCCCGGAATGCGGCGTCATGCCCGTCACGGTCGCGCCAGTCGAAGACGTCGCCCTCGAATCCGACCCGATCGAAGCTCCGCAATTCGAGATTGGGCACGATCGCGGCCGGCGGGCCTTCGGCGGGGATCACCACGACGAACGGACGTTCGTGCGAGGAGAATTCCCGGCCCGCAAGCCGGGTGAAATTAGGCCCCGGAACCAGCGCTACGGCGTCGACGCCCAGCCTTCGGGCAACCTGACGGTATTCGTCGGAGCGGTCCATTCCGGCGCCGGGCGGTGCGGGGGCGGCCGCTGCGGACGCCCCCGCCCTTCTTACGGTTTCAGGCTGACGGCCCGAAAGATGTGACCGCCCAAGGGATGAACCCGGAAGCCCTCCACCTCCGGCCGAACGGGCTTGTAGACCATGGAGTGCGCGATGGTCGCCCAGGGCGCCTGATCCTTGAAGATCACCTGCGCCTGCTCGTAAAGGCGGGTGCGCTCCGCCTGGTCGGTAATGACCTTGGCTTGCTGGATCAGATCCTCGAAGGGCTGGTGGCACCACTGCGCGCGGTTCGAGTTCTCCCGCCCGTCGCAGCCGAGAAGAACCGCCAGGAAGTTGTCCGGATCTCCGTTGTCGCCGGTCCAGCCGAGCAGGATCGCTCCGTCGCGGTCGAGCGGACGGGAACGGCTGAGATACTCGCCCCACTCGTAGGTCACGATCTCGACCTCCACGCCGACTTTCGCGAAGTCCGCCTGCATCAGCTCCGCCATGCGCCGCGCGTTGGGGTTGTACGGGCGCTGCACCGGCATCGCCCAGATCTTCATGCGGAGACCGGCGACGCCCTCCTCCTCGAGAATGCGCATCGCTTCGTCGGGATCGTAGGGATCGTCGACGATCTCGTCGTTATACGACCAGATGGTCGGCGGAATCGGGTTCTTGGCGATCTGGCCGGACCCCTGGAACACGACGTCGATGATGGCCTGCTTGTCGATCGCCATGTTCAGCGCCCGGCGGACCCTCGGGTTGTCGTAGGGCGGTACGGTCGTGTTGTAGGCGAGATACCCGACGTTCAGGCCTTCCTGTTCGAGGACGACGAGCCCGGGGTCGTCTTTCATCGCCTGGATATCCGCAGGGTTGGGATAGGGCATGATATGGCACTCGCCCGCCCTGAGCTTCTGGTAGCGCACCGACGCGTCCGGCGTGATGGCGAAGACGAGGTTATCCACCTTCGGCTGGCCTTCCCGCCAGTAGCTCTCGTTGGCCCGGTAGCGGATGACCGCATCCTTCTGATACGCCACGAACTCGAACGCCCCGGTTCCGATGGGCGCCTGGTTCAGCATCTCCGGCGTTCCCGCAGCCAGCATGGCGTCTGCGTATTCGGCCGACAGGATCGACGCGAAGTCCATGGCCATATTGGATACGAAGGGCGCTTCGGGACGGTTCAGCACGAACCGGACGGTATGGTCGTCCAACCGTTCGACTGCGGCCACCAGGGCGGGCATCCCCATTCCGTCGAAGTATTTCCAGGTTCCCCCGGATACCGTGTGGTAGGGATGATCCTCCAGGCGCTGGCGCTCGAAGGTGAAGATCACGTCGTCGGCGTTGAATTCGCGGCTGGGAGTGAACGAGTCGTTGGAGTGAAAACTGACGCCCTTGCGCAGGCGAAAGGTGTATTCGAGGCCGTCCTCGGACGCGGTCCAGCTCTCGGCCAGACCTGGAATGACGTTCGTGGTGCCGGTTTCGAAGTCCATGAGGCGGTCGTAGACCGCCTGGCTGGAGGCGTCGAAGGTGGTTCCGGCCGTGTGGAGGGCCGGATCGAATCCTTCGGGCGAACCCTCGGAGCAATAGACCAGCGTCTGGCCGCTTGCGGCGACGGCACCGAGGCCCGCAAAGAGGCCAGCCGCCGCCAAAATCGTTCTGTGTCGCATCGGTGTTCCCTCGATCTGGAAGTGCGAGAATTGCGGTCGAAACTCCCACGCATCGGGGATCGAGTCAAGCAGAGAGTCCATAGGTTCGCGTCGATCCGTCTCCGCGACCGGCCCGTGCACGCCGGACGCCCGTTTCCGGCTCGCATCCGATCCGGCTCGACGCGCGCACCGTGGCCCTGCCCATCCCTCGCGAACGCGGTAGGTCGTACCCCGAATACGCCAGTCGGCCGCCGGTTCCGCGAAGGTCCGGAGAAGCTGATCGGTTCCCGTGCGGAGGCGCTATGGAAGCCAGTGCCGAGCGGAACCGAATTAGACGTACCCCAACAGCGAACACACCCCTATGTGGCCACCGCCTTGAGGTCCGCGTCAGTTGCCGGCACCTCGGCTGCGCACCGTTCGACCCGCCCGCGAGAGCCGCTCCGGCGAGTCCGAGAGCATGATCTTGTGTTCGATCCGAACCTTCAGGGCGTTCGCTACCTGACACAGTCGCCGGAAGCTGGCGGATGCGTAACGCTCCGCTTCGTAGCGTTGAACCTGCTGTTCCTTTAGATCGAGCCGATGAGCCAGCGCCCGCTGGCTGAGCCCCCCCGCGATCCGGGCCATGATAAGGCCGTCGGCGAGTTCCTCGAGTGAGGCATGGGAGATCACGGTCGTGCCGGCCGATTTCAGCTGCTCATACGCTCCCAGCTCTTCCCGCAGGTCGGCGAGTTGGCTCTCCATGGCCTCCCGCTCCGCCTGCACCAACCTCGGATGCACGTCTCTGCCCGAGTACTCTCCTGCGTCGAACGCCTCGATCGCCCGGGCGAATTCTTGCGCCCTCTTTCGCGTAACCCGGTACTGCCGCTCGTTGGTGATCATGGCAAACTCCCCAAGTCGACGAGCACGATACCCTTTTCGACTCCGTTGCGATCGGTCCTGAAGAAGTCCCGGAAGAGTACGCCCGGCGCGGCAAATGCAGACGCGGGAAACAGATCCCCACGATACTTGGCCTTCATCGCCTCTCGTGGAAACCGCATATCGAGCAGCGCCGGATCCAGGCGATTCAGGTCGATGCCCTCCGATTCCCACGCTGCGTCATAGTCTCCCGGATGGACCTTGGCCGAAACGAAACTACCATCCAACAGCAACCGCTTGCATCCGGCACCGGCGAGATTGCGGCACGCCGCAAGCAACCCGTCAATCAGCCGCTGACGATGGCGGTTCCCGCCGAACCGACCGGCGATTTCGCTCCAATCGGCATGGTGAATACCGCGCGGGAGATAACCGGTTGTGGGGTCGAGCGTCGGCAGCATGTATACAACAATATCATTGTGTTCATCCAGAATCAACCGTCCGGACGAGAGCACCGTGTCTCGACGACCCGGCGGGCGCCATGGCGTCGAACAGCTCAGCAGTCGGCCGCAACCAATTCCCTGCGCAAGACGACGAACAGTTCCCTGCAGCAAGGGGTGGCGGCAAGACGCCGATATCGGAACCGGCGAACGGGCGAAATCCTGAAGGATGCGGGGCTGGTGAGGATCCGCTCAGACAGGGTGCCGACGATCCTGCGAACGATGCGCCGGAACCGCTCGCCACGGCCCCGATTCGAGACCGACGAGGACCGAGCCTGTTTCCCTGTCCGCATCCCAGTTCAAGGAGACATCTTACGGGAGGCAGGTGGGCACAGCGGCAATCGCCGGGCAGGGAACGAGCCCGTTAGAGCCATACCCCTCATGCAGGCCGAATGCTTCCCGGAGCGGAGACGGTTCGCGCCGCTGACGGGTCGCCTTCGGCTCGACGAGGCTTCCGTGCGGGCGCGTTCGACGCGCTCCGACGTTGCGTAGGGTGTGCCGCGGGGTAGGTCCGGGAGAGACTTGCCGGGATCCCTGGTGCGTTTCGGCGAGGTACGTAAGGTCGGCGCACGGAGTCACGCCGGCCTGGCATTGGCCGGGCTCGGGATCCCGGAATCCGGTTCAGGCGTGTCAAGCGTGTCGCGAACGGACTGTCTCGATCGCGTCGTCGCGATCGAACCGGAAGTGACCGAAGGCAGCCGGGGCGGACGAGTAGCAGCTGGTGAGGATGACGGCGAGAGCGAGATTGTCGAAGGCTGCGCAGTTGTCGGGTCCCGTTCCGGTCCGCATCATGCAGTCGTCCCCGACGCAGTTGGCATCCCTGCGGCGGCGGTTTCGGTTTTCTACGCTCCAGCGTCCCCGTCTGTGTCCGAGCTACCGGGCCGGCAGTGCCAGTAGTTGTTCATCGCTGGTCCCTGCAATTCAACCAAGACCAACCATGTTAGGCTGAGCGCGCTCACGAAATCACGACGGTGCGCCCGCGACGGGCGCGATACAGGACTCCGCAATGACCCTCGCGCTACCGATCGGCATCGACAGTCTCCTGCGACAACGAACGATCGAGGGTGAGCGGGTCGAGTACAAGGCAGGGTGGAACCCTCAGAGCGTTCTGCACACCCTTGGGGCGTTTGCCAACGACTTCCACAATCTCGGCGGCGGTTACGTAGTGCTGGGCGTGGAGGAGCGGAACGGACGCCCTGTACTGCCACCGAAGGGACTGAATCCAGGCGCAATTGACGGTTTTCGGAAGGAATTGCTCAACCTCGGCAATACTGCGATTCGTCCTGCGTACCACCCGCTCGCGGCCGTCCACGAGGTTCAGGGCAGGACAGTCCTCGTGTTGTACGCTCCCGGCGGCGAAACGCGCCCATATCGGGTGCGGGTGAGCCTTTCCGAGCGCCGCGAGGACTGGGCCTACTATATCCGTCGGCACCGCAGTACGGTTCGGGCGAGGGGCGAAGACGAGCGCGAGTTGCTCGGATTGGCCGCAACCGTACCGTTCGACGACCGCTGCAACCGCAACGCCTCGCTGGATTACATTTCCGTCCGATTGATCCAGCAACACTTGCAGGATGTCGGGAGCGATCTGCTTCGAGACGTAACCGACCTGCCGATCGAAGCGCTGGGACGACGCATGAACGTTGTCGGCGGTCCCCAGGAAGCGACGCTACCCAAGAACGTCGGTCTTCTGTTCTTCAACGATCTCCCGCACGAGTTCTTTCCCGCCACCCAGATCGACGTCGTCTGGTTCCCCGATGGGCCCGCCGGCGACTACTTCAAGGAAAGGGTGTTTCAGGGACCTCTGGCGTCCATCTTGCGCGATGCGATGCGTTTCATCGAGCACACGTATCTGAACGAGGCCGTGGTCAAGCACCCGCGCAGACCCGAAGCTGATCGGTTCTGGAACTTTCCTGCGGCTGCGGTCGAAGAGGCGCTCGGCAACGCGATCTACCACCGCTCGTACGAGGAGCGCGAACCGGTGGAGGTACGGATCACACGGGACGAAGTGGCGATCTTGAGCTTCCCGGGCGCTGACCGATCCGTCCGGATGGAAGAGCTACAGCGAGGCGTGGCGGTAAGCCGCCGATATCGGAACCGGCGAATCGGCGAATTCCTGAAGGAGCTGGGCCTGGCGGAAGGCCATTCGACCGGGGTGCCGAAGATCTTGCGAGCGATGCTCCAGAACGGTTCGCCGCCGCCCCGGTTCGAGACTGACGACCTTCGCACCTGGTTTCTCGTTCGCCTCCCGGTCCATGGAGCATTCTTGCAAGACGCGGGTCGGCGCGACGGAGGTCGCCGGTCGAGGAACGAATCGAGCGAGAGCCAGACCCCCCATGACACCCCCCATGACACTCCCCATGACACCCCCCATGACACCCCCCAAGTCACTGAACAAGTCGAGCGATTGGTAGCGACGCTATTGCGCGATACGAGCCGTGCAGATTTGCAGAACGCGCTGATGCTCGACGACAGGAAGCACTTCTATTCCGCGTATTTGATGCCCGCACTGCGTGCAGGCCTCATCGAGATGACATTGCCGGACAAGCCAACGAGCAAGAGACAGCGCTACCGCCGAACGCCCGCCGGAGATACGCTGGCGCAGCGGATCGCGAACTCCCTCAGTTGACCGTGGCGGCCACCGCCCGTCTCCGCCGCAGCCCTTGCGCGCGGGGCCGCGCGGGAGAGAACCGGCGACGGTTACCGACTGTCAGAACCGGAAGTTCCACCGACCGCCTCCATCGCCAGGATTGCGCGAGCGGCAGCCGCCGACGGCGACACCCCGTCGATCCGCACCTGCCGGACGGCTCGGTCCGCTCCCTCCCGCTGCGCTCGCGCAAGGTCGGGATCGGCCAATACGGACAACAGCGCATCCGCAATGGGACCGGAACGACAGTTCGACTGAAGAAACTCCGGCTGCACCCGCTCGCCGGCGAGAACGTTCACCAGGCTCGCAGTCCGGTGGCGGGTGAGGAGGGTGCCGAGCGCCCATGTGAGCGGCGCGAATCGATAGGCGATCACCGCCGGCAGCCGCGCCACCGCAAGCTCCAGCGCCACCGAACCGGACGCTGCCAGCGCGACGTCGCCGGCCCGGAACGCCATAGTCTTTTCGCGCTGCCGCTCCGCATCCCCGTCGGAGGAGAGGAGCCGCACGTCTCCGGCACATCCGCCTGCGAACTCCCGCACTTCCGACTCCACCCCATGAGCGGCCGGTATCAGTACCGCCAGGTCCGGGCGTGAATCGGCGACCCGCTTGACGACGCGCCGAAAGACCGGCCCAAGTCTGCCGATCTCGCCCCTCCGGCTTCCGGGCAGCGCCACCAGTGCCGGCCGCTCTCGCTCGATGCCCAGCGCTGCCCGGGCCGCCGCGCGATCCGGCATGCTCGCGGCCGCCTCGACCGCCGGATGGCCGACAAACTGCGCCCTTACGCCGGCGGCCTCGAAGTAGGCCGGCTCGAACGGCAGCAGCGCGAGTTGCAGATCGTACAATCGGGCGATTTCGGCCGCCCTTCCCGAGCGCCACGCCCAGACCGAAGGCGCGACGTAGTTGACGAAGCTCGACTGCGGGAGACGCGGCCGCACTCGCCGAACGACCCGCTTCATAAAGTCCGGACTGTCGACGGTCACCACGACGTCCGGGCGCAGTTCCTCCAGCCACCGGGCCGTCTGCCGAATCCTCGCGAGAATCTTCGGAGCCCTCGGCAGCACTTCCACCAGGCCCATCACGGCAAGATCGCGAATCGGAAACGGGCTTCGAACGCCCTCCGCCTCCATCGCCGGTCCGCCGAGACCGAACGGCTCGACGTCCGCCTCCTGCCACAGTGCCCGGACGAGCGCCGCGCCGAGCCGATCGCCGGACGGTTCTCCCGTGAGGATCGCGATCCGGCGCCGCGCGCTCACGTCGTGCTGCGCGCGTATCCGAACAGGAACGGTTCGCCCGGGGACGCCTCGCGCCCGTCGATCTCCCCGCGCTCCAGTACCAGCACGCCGCCCGCCTCCACCGCGACGCCGGCGAGCCCGGCCGCCCGCGCCGCCGCCAGAGTGTCCGGTCCGACCGCCGGACGGTCGAACCGCAGATCCTGATCCGGCTTCGGAGCCTTGACCAGCACGCCGCGTCCCGCCGCCGCACCCCCGCGCCGATCCGAATCCGTATGCGCCAGCCGCGACAGCATCGCGCCGGTGCCCTCCACCGTTTCGACCGCCAGACAGCGTCCCTCGGCCACGACGGCGGCCTGCCCCACGTCGAGGGCACCGAGAGCGCGAACGATCTCCGCCGCGCGCCGGATATCGGCCATGGCCTCCGAATCGGGTTCCCGGCCGGCGATGACGCCGTCGGGCGCAAGCAACTCCGGCATCCGCTCCTCGACGCCGACCACGCGCATGCCGTGGCGCTCGACCAGACCGGCGACGGTTCGCAACAGGGCGTCGTCTCCCTTCAGCATCCCGGCCGCCAGCGGCGCGAGCGCGCCCGACAGCGCGGCCGCGCCCCCGAGCGACGCGAGAGACGGTCGGGGAACCCGCCCCGCGAAGCAGGCTTCCCGGCAGGACGACGCGGCCAGCGCGCCCAAGAATTCCCGGATTTCCTCCAGCCCGAACCACTGCGGCGAATACGCTTCGGCCCATGGGCCGGCAGCGCCCCGCACGGCGAAAAGGCGATAGGGGTCGCCGCGTTCCGCGCAGCGCTCCGCCAGCCGCTGCGGCAAGACGCCTCCTCCGGCCACGATGGCGAGCGCGGGACGCGGGTTGCCGGTCATGAGGCCAGGGACTCCCCGGAACCCGCCGATCGGCTCAGTTCCTGCGCGCCCGCATGAGCGGGCGCCGTTCGCAGGACGCGACGAACTCGACCAGCATGCGGACCTCCTCCGCGTCGGACTCCCCGTCCGCAATTTCGGCGGAAATGCGCGCCAGGCGATCGGCTATCCTGCCCTCCCCCTCGGTGAGCGCCTCGTAGGCGCGCTTCAGGCCGTCGATCGCCCGTTCTCGGAAGCCCCGTCGGCGCAGGCCGACGAGGTTCAGGCCGTCCAGCTGCGCCCGGTTCCCCATGCACTGGCAGAAGGGCGGCACGTGCCCGTCCACGGCGCTCATCGCCCCGACCATCGCATGGGCGCCGATTCGGCAGAACTGGTGCACGCCGGCCATCGCCCCCATGACGACATGGTCGCCCACGAAGACGTGGCCGCCCAGTCCGACGCCGTTGGCGAGAATGACGTCGTCGCCCACGTCGCAATCATGCGCAACGTGAACGCCGACCATCACCAGGCACCGTGCGCCGACCCGGGTGACGCCGCCGCCGAGGCCGGTTCCGGTATGCAGGGTCGCGTGTTCCCGGATGACGGTTTCCTCGCCGACGACGAGCCTCGTGGGCTCGCCCCGGTATTTGAGATCCTGCGGCACTTCGCCCACGGACGCGTAGGGAAAGACCTGCACGCGCGGCCCGAGGTCCAGGCGGCCCTGAAGATGCGCGAAGGGGCCGATTCGGGCGCCCTCCCCGATCTCGACCTCCGGGCCGATGACGGCGCACGCCCCGACGGAGACGCCTTCCCCGATCCGGGCGCCGGGGTCCACGATCGCAGTCGGGTGTATGCCCTCTCCGGCTCTCCAGCTCATGGGTTCTTCGGAGCGTACATGACCGTGAAGTCGGCTTCGGCCACCCGCCGGTCCTCCACCGTCGCGACGCCGGAGAATCGCCAGACGCGCTGCCGCGCGTTCGTCACCCGAACGTGCAGGAGAACCTGGTCGCCCGGCTCGATCGGACGGCGGAACTTGGCGCGCTCGACCGACATGAAATAGATGTCCGCCTTCTCTCTCGAGAGGTCCAGCGTCGCGCCCACGAGCAGGGCGGAGGTTTGCGCCATCGCCTCGACGACCAGTACGCCGGGCATGATCGGGCGGCCGGGAAAGTGCCCCTGAAAATACGGCTCGTTGGCGGTGACGTTCTTGACGCCGACGATGCTCTCGCCGACGCGCAGGTCACGCGCCCGGTCGACCAGCAGGAACGGATAGCGGTGCGGCAGCATGCGCTCGATCGCGTGGATGTCGAGCGAGACCGCCGCCTCCGCGTCGTCTCGTGGGCCTTCCCCGCTCATGCGGGGCCCTCCCCCATCCTCCCGGCGGCCGCGGCCCCGCTAGAACGGCGCGCCGATGATGAACCGGAAGCTCTCGGTGACGTCATGGTTCTCGCTCTGGATGTCGGAGGCGAAGATGAACCGCATCGGCCCCACCGGCGACGACCAGAGAAGCTGCGCGCCGCCCGATGCGCGAATCTCCGCGCCGTCGTCCACGGTGACGGTGCAATCCGTGCCGTCGGCGGAGTCGGTCGGTTCCGTCTCGCACGAGACCTTTCCGCCGCGCGTCCCCACAAGGTCGTACGCGGACTTGGTCAACGACGCCCGGGTGTAGGACGTCCGGTCCAGAGACCAGAGTGTGCCTACGTCGGCGAACAGCCCGGCCCGTATGCCCAGCTCTTCGGGAAGAAACACGTCCGAGAGCAGTTCCGCGCTGCCGATCGCGTAGAACTTGCCGCCGATCGCTTCCCGGGTCAGCGGATCCCGGGGTCCCACGCCGCCGTAGGCGAAGCCCCGGAGGATGGAGCCGCCGACGTTGAACCGGTCGGCCGCCTCCAGGTCGTAGCCGCCCATCTTGGTGACGGCGCCGCCCCAGAACTTCAGGCTGCCGATCAGCGTCGCGTCCCGGTCGAGCGGAGTGAAATAGTTCCCGGTCGCTTCCGACGAGATCGTTCGCGTGTCGCCGCCGAGCCCGGCCAGTTGCTGGCGCAGGGTCAGCACGGTTCCTGACCTCGGCTGCAGCGGATCGTCGCGGCGGTCCCAAACGAGACGGTAACCGGCGGAAGACTTGAGCGTCTTTCCCCTCTTCGACCGAATGAGGTCCGAGGTTCCGACCACCCGGTCGGTGAACTGCGACTCCAGCAGATAGTTGACCTGCATGCGGGTCTCGTCCGAAAGCGGAAACTCGACCGTGGGCGACACGCCGGTACGCGTGAGGTCGTAGGTCTGGAGACTGCCGCCGTCCTCCTCCCTGCGGTACACGTCGACGCCGACGGCCAGATCGCGCCCCTGATATCGCGGCTCGGTAAAGGCGAACCGGTACAGGTCGCCGCCGTCCGAGGTCTCGTAGCTCAGCGCGATTTCCTGCCCCCGCCCGAGCAGGTTGCGCTCGGTCAGGGTCAGCGAACCGACGACCTTGTCCACGGAGGAGTAGCCGATCCCGAACGAGAGCGACCCGGTCGACTGTTCCTCGACTTCGACCTGAACGACGACCCGGTCGGGGCTCGACCCGTCTTCGACCCGCAAGTCGACCGAACGGAAGAACCCGAGGGCGCGCAGGTTGCGGCGCGTCGCCGCCAGCTTCGAGCGGTTGAACGCGTCTCCCTCGGCAAAGGTGAACTCCCGCCGGATCACCGAATCCAGCGTGCGGACGTTTCCGTCGATCATGATCCGCTCGACGTAGACCTGCTCGGCCGGAACGATGCGGAACGTCGTATCGACGGTCAGCGCTTCCGGATTCTTGTCGGTCGCCACGTCCACGTCCACGAACGGGTGGCCGGCGCGTTCGAGCGTGGCCTGCATCGCCTCGCCGGTCAGCGCCAGTTCCTGGGCGTCGAACACGTCGCCCGGATCGAATTCGATCAGGTCCTGGAGGGACTCCGAATCGACTTCCGGCAACTCGGAGACCAGCGTGGTCTCGCCGAAGTCGTAGCGCGGCCCTTCGCTGACCGTGAAGGTGAGGACGAATCCGGTTCCGCTCTCGGTGAGGGACGCGACGGCGGACAGGACCTCGAAGTCCGCGTATCCCCGCCCCGCGTAATACCGGCTGAGCAGCGCCTTGTCGGTCTCCAGCCGGCCCGCGTCAAACAGATCGGTCGACGCGAAGATGCGATACCAGGCGGCTTCGCGGGAGTTGATCACCCGCCGGAGCGTAAAGTCGGAGAACATCCTGTTGCCGACGAAAGCGACCTTGCGGACCCTCGATACGGGCCCCTCGTCGATCTCGAACACGATATCCACCCGGTTGTCTTCGAGCTCGACGTATTTCGCCGCCACCTGTGCGGCGAGGCGTCCCGAACGCGCATAGGTGTCGACGATCCGGGAGGCGTCGGCCTCGACCGTGGTGACGGAATAGACCGTGCGCGAACGCGTGCGGATTCCGGATGCGAGCGCCTCGTCGTCGATGATCTCGTTTCCCTCGAAATGGACGTTGTTCACGAACGGACGCTCGCGCACGCGTACGACCAGCGTGGCCTCCTGCAGTTCCAGGGCGACGTCCTCGAACAGCCCGGTCTCCTGCAGATTGCGCAGCGCGGCGTTGATCTCGCCCGGCGTCACCTCCGTTCCCGGCACGAGGGCGAGGTAGTAGCGAACGGTGTCCGCCTCGATGCGCTGGTTTCCCTCGACGACGACGTCCTCCAGCGTCACGCCTTGCGCGAGCGCACCGCCGGCCGAGACCGCACCGATCGCAGCGGCCGCAACGGCGCCGACTACGAACTTCGACAAGCAGCGAGACCACGACATGCCATTCCTCCCTAGCATTCCATTTGCGCCGAACGGTCAGAACCGAACGATATCATTGTACGTCACGAATACCATCAGCATCATGATCACGCTCAGGCCCAGCCATCCCAGATACCGGGAAGCGCGGGCGCCGAGCGGCCGGCCCCGAATCGCCTCGAGCGCGAACAACACCAGATGCCCGCCGTCGAGGACGGGAATCGGGAACAGGTTGATCAGCCCGATCGACGCCGAAATCACCCCGAGAATGTTGAAGAAATCCCAGGCGCCGCGCTTGGCCGCGTCGCCGGAGAACTCCGCGATGGCGATCGGACCGCCGAGATCCCCCGTGTCGCCTTCCCCGGCGATCAGGTCGCCGACGAACCACAACGACACCGTGACGATGGCGACCGTGCGGACGACGCCGAAGGTGACGGCTTCCCCCAGTCCGACCTGCTCCCGTGCGGGCCGGAACACTTCGAACGGCTTCCGCCCGACGCCCAGCACCGGCGCGACCGAGACCGCGCCCGTTTCCGAATCGACGACTTCGCGATTCGCCGGACTGGCGAAGAGGATCAGGAGCCGACCGTCCCGCTCCACCTCCAGCTTCATCTCCGCCCCCTCCGAATCGAGCACCCGCTGCCGCAACTCGGCAAAGGAGCGAATCGGGTCTCCGTCCACGGCGCGCACGACGTCGCCGACCTCCAGCCCGGCCCGCTCGGCCGCCGATCCCGAAATAACCCGGCCGATCTGGACGGGCTGGTCGATCTGCCCCTCGAGCAGGGTTCGGGCGCCGTCGCGAATTACCTCGACCCGTACCGGCGCGCCGGCGGTCGCCTGCAGGGCCTGCAGCGCCGATCCCGCGTCCTCGACCGCGGCGCCGTTCACCGACAGGATCCGGTCGCCTTCCTCCAGTCCGACCGCGTTCGATTGCCCGGAGCCGTATACGGCGCCCACCACCGCATCCCGTCCCGGTTGCCCGTCCGCCAGCGCGATCAGGGTGAACACCACAATGGCGAACAGAAAATTCATCGCCGGTCCGGCCAAGACGACCAGGAACCGGCTCCAGAGCGACGCCGCCTGAAACGTCCCCGGCATCGCGCGGGCGCGCGCTTCCTCCGTGACGCTCGCGGGGTCGGAATCGCCTTCGAACTGGACGTAACCGCCGAGGGGGATCCAGCTGAATCGCCAGCGCGTCCCCCGCCGGTCGGTCCAGCCGAAAATCTCCGGTCCGAACCCGACTGAAAAGACCCGTGCGCCGATCCCGCGCCAACGCGCGACCAGGTAGTGCCCCATCTCGTGCACGAAGACCACCAGGGTCAGTACGACGAGGAAGGGGATCACGTAGCTCGCGGCCCCGCCGATCAGCGGCACGGCCGCCAGAAGCTCAAACATGCGGAATCATCCCACGCACTCACATTTGGAATTCGGCCGTTTCGGCCTCGCGTCGCCCGCCGGTCGGTCCGTCATCCGCCGGCGACCGCAATCCCGGATCCCCATCGGAACAGGGCGACCGCAAGCACTACCGCAACCAGCGCGTCGAACCGGTCGATGGCGCCGCCGTGCCCCGGTATGAGGCGCCCCGAATCCTTGACGCCTGCCCTGCGCTTCAATCGAGAAGCGCACAGGTCTCCCGCCTGGGCGACGACCCCGCCGGCGAGCGAAAGCGCAACCAGCGGCGCCGGCGGCAACTGCGACAATTGGCCGCCGATTATCGCGCCGGCCGCTCCGGCCGACAAGAGGCCGCCGACCGCGCCCGACCAGGTCTTGCCCGGGCTGATTCGCGGCGCCAGCCGCGGCCCGCCCACGGCTCGCCCCACGGCGTAGGCCCCGACGTCCGACGCGACGACCACGGCCGCCAGCCACAGGACGATCGCCAGACCGTCTGGAAGCGCCCGGAGCAGCAGCATCGCGGACGGCGCCAGAGCCGCAACGACGGCGCCCGCCGCGCTCCAGACCAGCGGCGAAGTTCCGCGGCCGGCCCAACCGCAGACGGCCGCGAGCGCTGCCGCGGAACACGCTCCCGGCCATCCGTAGAAGTGACCCGCCCACGGCGCCAGCGCGCAGCACGCGACGAACGCCCAGTCGAATCGGATCGGATCCGGCTCGGTCAACCGTCGCCATTCCCAGGCGAGTACGCCCGCGGCGAGCGACGCGATCGCGGCCAGCCAGATTCCGCCGGCATAGATCGCCGCCAGAGAGGGAGCGGCGACCGCGACGCCGGAGAGGACGCGGATCCGGAGTTCCGCGCCGCCGGCGGTCATGGAGACCCGGTTCCGCCGAATCGCCGCTCGCGCGCGGCGTAGGCGGACAACGCCTCGGCCAGCGCGTCCGAATCGAAATCGGGCCAGTAGCGCTCGAGCGACACGAACTCCGCGTAGGCCGATTGCCAGAGCAGGAAATTCGACAGCCGGTACTCTCCGCCCGTGCGCACGACCAGATCCGGATCCGGCGTCCCGTGCGTTTGCAGCGCCGCGGCGAAGGATTTCTCGTCGATGTCTTCGGGCCGGATCTCTCCTTCCAGGGAACGCCGGGCGAGCGAGCGCGCCGCCGCCACGATGTCGCTCCGCCCGCCGTATCCGATCGCGAGGCTCAGCTGCATCCGCCGGCCGGCGCGGGTTCGCTCCTCCACGTCGCGCATCCGGCGGCGCAGCCCGACGTCGAGCCGCTCCCGGTCCCCGAGGAACCGGACGCGGACCCCGTCCGGAAGACTTCGGTGCGCCCGGTCCAGCCGCTCGCGCAACAGGGAGAGGATGCCGCCGATCTCGTCGACCGGACGCCGCCAGTTCTCGGTCGAGAGGGCGAAGAGCGTGGCGCAGGCGATTCCCGCCTCGAGGCAGGCGTCCACGGCGCGCTGCGCCGCTTCCGCTCCGGCCCGGTGACCGGCAGACCGGGGCAATCCGCGCGCATGCGCCCAGCGTCCGTTGCCGTCCATGATGAAGGCGACGTGCCGGGGCAGCGAACCCGTTCCTGCCCGCTCGGACGGCGCGTCCCGGGTTCGCGCATCGTCCCGGCGCGAAGTCACACTCGCAGGATCTCGGCTTCCCGGGCGGCCAGCGCCTCGTCGACCTTCCGGATCTGGTCGTCCGTGATCGCCTGGATCTCGTCCTGCCAAAGGCGGACCTCGTCCTCCGACATGTCGGACTTCATTCGCTTGAGCTGGTCCATCCCGTCGCGACGCACGTTCCGAATCGCAACCCGCGCCTGCTCGGCGTAGCGGCCGGCGAGCCTCGCCAGCTCGATGCGCCGCTCCTCGTTGAGTTCCGGAATGGGCAGCCGGATCAGGGTTCCGTCCACGACCGGGTTGATCCCGAGCTGCGAATTCTGGATCGCCTTCTCGACCGCGCCGACCAGAGAACGGTCCCAGACGTTCAAGGTGATCATGCGCGGCTCCGGCACGTTGATCGTCGCGAGCTGGTTGACCGGCATCCGGGTCCCGTAGGCCTCCGCCTGAACCGCGTCCAGCATGCTCGCCGAAGCGCGTCCCGTCCGAAGCGAAGCGAATTCCTGTCGGAGGACGGAAATCGCTCCGTCCATCCGGCGCTGAAGATCGTCTGTGTCGATGTCGTCGTCGCTCATTGTCGTGTTCCCGTCGTCTCGGCGCCTCAATCCGGCGTAACCGTCGTGCTGACGCCGGTGCCGCGCACCGCGGCCTCGACAGCACCCTCCCCTGACAGGTCGAACACGCGGATCGGCACTCCGTTGTCTCTGGCGACGGCCAGCGCGGCCGAATCCATTACCCTGAGATTGCGCGCCAACGCCTCCGTTTGCGACAAGGTATCATATCGACGCGCGTCGGGATTCTGCCGCGGATCCGAGTCGTATACGCCGTCTACCTGGGTCCCCTTCAACAGCAACTCGCACCCGGTCTCCACCGCCCGCAGGACGGCCGCGGTGTCGGTGGTGAAGAACGGATTGCCGGTGCCGGCCGCGAAGATGACGATGCGGCCCTTCTCGAGGTGGCGCATGGCGCGCCGCTTGATGTAGGGCTCGCAGATCGTGTCCATGGGAATCGCGGACAAGACGCGGGTCTGTTCGCCGAGCCGCTCGAGCGCGGTCTGCATCGCGAGCGAATTCATCACCGTCGCGAGCATTCCCATCTGGTCGGCGGCGACCCGGTCGAGACCGTTCTCCGCAGCCGAGAGGCCGCGAAAGATGTTTCCGCCGCCGATGACGACGCCCAGTTCGATGTTCCCGGTCCGCGCCCGCTTGATCTCGCCCGCCAGCCGATCCACGACGGGCGCCGAGATGCCGAAGCGTCCCGGACCCGTCAGCGCCTCGCCCGAAACCTTCAGAAGCAGGCGCCGCTTCGACGGCCCGCTTCCGGGCGGCTCCGCCCGGTCGCCCAAGGCGGTCAGCCCCCGGCCACCGCCGCGACTTCGGACGCGAAATCCTCCTGGCGCCGCTCGATTCCCTCGCCGAGCACGAAACAGGCAAAACCGCCGACGCTGAGCCGCGCTCCCGCCTCGCCGCTCGCCCGCTCGAGCGCCGCGCCGACGGTTGCGTCGGGGTCGACCACGAAGGGCTGCCGGAGCAGGCAGTTCTCCTTGACGAATTTCGCCAGGCGGCCGGAGACCATCTTCTCGACCACCTGCTCGGGCTTGCCCGACTCCAGCGCCTGTTCGGTCAGAATCCTGCGCTCCCGTTCGAGCGCCTCGGGATCGAGATCGTCCTCCGAGATCGACAGCGGGCGGCTGGCGGCGACGTGCATCGCGATCTGGCGGCCGATCTCGTGCGACGCCTGCGAGGGTTCTCCGTCGACCTCCAGCGCGACCAGCACGCCGATACGTCCGAGATCCGGCGCCAGCGCGTTGTGCACGTAGGAAACCACCCGTCCGTTGCGGGCGCCGATCCGCGCCAGGCGACGAAGGCTCATGTTTTCGCCGATCTTCGCGATGGACTCGCGAATGCGATCCTCTACCGAGACCGAGCGGCCGTCGACGTCGCCCTCCGCCGCGAGGAGCGTAGACGCGTCGCCGCCGGCGTCCAGGGCCACGGTCGCGGTCCACCGCGAGAGTTCCTGAAACTCCGCGCTGCGGGAGACGAAGTCCGTCTCCGCGTTCAGCTCGATCAGAACGCCCTCGTCGCCGTCGAGCGCCACCGCCACGAGCCCTTCGGCGGCGACCCGACCGGCCTTGCGCGCGGCGTCGGCGAGGCCTTTCTTGCGAAGCCAGTCGGACGCGGCGTCGAGATCTCCGTCGCTCTCGGTCAGCGCCTTCTTGCAGTCCATGAGACCTGCCGAGGTGCGCTCGCGCAGGGTCTTGATCATCGCGGTCGTAATCATGGATTGTCGTTCCCCTGTCGCCGGACGTCCGGGCCCGGCACGATCGGTGATTCAGCCGGCGGCGCCGACCTGCCCGGTTACCGGATCCTCCGAAGCCGCCGCCCCTTCCGGAGCGACCGAAGGCGCCTCGTCGTCGGCTGCGACGGGCGACGCGTCCGCAGCGCCGTCGTCAGCGGCTACCTCGCCGCTCTCCGCCTCGGCGCTCTCCGTTCCGTCGCTCTTCGCACCGTCGCCGGCAGTCGCCTCGCCGTCCTCCGAACGCACCGGCGCGGCGGCAGCGTCCCCGGCGGCGGCGGCTTCCGCGGGCGCCGCTTCGTCGGGCGCCGCTTCGTCGGCTATCGCTTCCGCGTCCGCTTCCGGGGCGTCGAGGCCCGCGTCGACCTGAGCGCCGATGTCGCCGCCGCGGTTGCGGAGCTGCTCTTCCATCGCGTCCGCCAGCGTGCGAAGCAGCAAATCGCAGTAGAACCGAATGGCGCGGGAGGCGTCGTCGTTGCCCGGAATGGGGTACTCGATCCCGGTCGGGTCCGCGTTGCTGTCGACGACGGCGACCACCGGAATGCCCAGCTTGACGGCCTCGTTCACCGCCAGCCGCTCTTCCTTCACGTCGATCACGAACAGCATGTCCGGAACCCGCTTCATCTCGCGGATGCCGCCGAGGCCCGCCTCCAGCTTGCGCAACTGCCGCGTGAGGCGAAGGCGCTCCTTCTTCACGAATCCGGCATCCGGATTGCTCAGGGTGCGTTCGAGGTTGTCGAGCCGCCGAATGGAATTGGAAACCGTGTTCCAGTTCGTCAGCGTACCCCCGAGCCAGCGGGTGTTGACGTAGAACTGCTGGCCGCCGACCGCGGTTTCCCGGACCACCTCGCGCGCCTGCGCCTTGGTGGCGACGAGAAGCACGCGACCTTCCCGGGCGACGCAGCGATGCAGCGCGGCGAGCGCGCGATCGAGAAGCGGCACGGTCTGGGTGAGGTCCATGATGTGGATTCCGCCGCGTTCGCCGTAGATATACGGCGCCATGCGGGGATTCCACCGGTCGGTACGGTGGCCGAAATGCACGCCCGCCTCCAGCAACTGGCGGAGCGAGTAATGAGGAAGATTCACGGGATACTCCAGTTTTTCCGGTTTCAGCCTCCGCGGGCAACATCCGGCCGAGGCCGGACAACCGGTCGGGTCCCGCCGTTCGGAGGCGAGTCCCGGAGCGCCCGCGTGTGGGATGAAGCGTCAATACCGCAAGACGGCTCCGCAAGCAAGTCCCGGACGGCCGCCGCATTCGTTCGCAGGTCGATTCGCCCGCCCGTGCGGTCCGCCGCCACGCCCTCGGCGCCGGGCGCCGCGCGCGACGGACGCCTTCGATTCGGCGCGCCCGCCCCCCCTGCAGATCCCGCCCGCGTTATGGGATACTCGACGCGCACCAAGCCGAATTCCGCATGGCGCGTCCGCCGCGGCGTTGCGCAGGGCGTTCGGTTGCCGATACGCTTCCACCCACCCCCCGAAAGCCTGCCGGAGCGCACGCGATGTCCCAAGCCGCACCCGATGCGGGTATCCCGGAGCCGTCGCACAGGACGGAAGCCGACTTCGTCCGCATCCGCTTCGCCGGCGATTCGGGCGACGGGGTGCAGACGACCGGAGCCCTCTTTACCCAGTCCGCCGCCGACTTCGGCAACGACTTCGCGACGTTTCCCGACTACCCGGCCGAGATCCGGGCGCCGGCCGGCACCGCCGCCGGCGTATCCGCGTTCTCGCTCAACATCGGCGCCGGAACCGTGCTGACGCACGGCGACCAGCCGGACGTCCTGGTCGCCTTCAACGCCGCTGCGCTGGCCATGCACGGTCGCTCGATCGCGCCCGGCGGGCTGCTGCTGCTCGACTCCTCGGGCATGACGCCGCGCCTGATCCAGAAGGCCGGTTTCGAGGAGGATCCGAGGACGGACGGGACGCTGGACGGGATCCGGGTGGTGGAACTCGACGTTTCGGCCCAGACGCTCCGCGCCACCGAGGCGTTCGGCCTGACGCGCAAGCAGGCGTTGCGCGCCCGGAACATGTGGGCGCTCGGACTGGCGCTCTGGCTCTTCGGCCGCGACTCGAAACCGGTGGAAGCGCAGATCGCCCGGCGATTCGCCCGCCAGCCGGAGATCGCCCGCGCGAACCGGGCCGCGCTCCTCGCCGGACACGCCTACGGGGAAATCCACGAACTCGACGCCGGCGCGCCGCCGTACGACGTCGCCCCGGCGCCGCTCCCGGCGGGCACCTACCGCGCCGTCACCGGGACGGAGGCGCTGTCGCTCGGCCTCCTCGCCGCTGCCCGGCTCGCCGGATTGCCGCTCTTCTACGCGTCCTACCCCATCACCCCGGCATCCCCCGTTCTCCATCGGCTGGCCGGCATGCGGGAATCCGACCTCACCGTGTTCCAGGCCGAGGACGAGATCGCGGCCGCCTCCGCCGCGATCGGCGCGGCCTTCGGCGGCAGTCTGGCCGCGACCGCGAGTTCCGGTCCGGGACTGGCGTTGATGACCGAGGCGCTCGGCCTCGCGATCGCCGCCGAGTTGCCGCTTCTGGTCGTCGACGTCCAGCGGGCCGGCCCGTCGACCGGCATGCCGACCAAGACCGAGCAGTCCGACCTGCTGTTCGCAGCCATGGGACGCAACGGCGACACGCCGCTTCCCGTCGTCGCGGCGAGCGGTCCGGCCGACTGCTTCGAGGCCGTCCTCGAGGCCGCCCGCATCGCCGTCCGGCACATGACGCCGGTCGTTCTGCTGGTCGACGCCTACCTCGCCAACGCCGCCGCGCCCTGGCGAATCCCGGAGCGAGACGCGCTGGATCCGGCGCCGCTTCGCCCGAATCTGCTGCGAAACGCGGCCGACGGCCACCCCTTCCGTCGCGACCCCGAATCGCTCGGGCGCGACTGGCCGCTTCCCGGAACTCCGGGGCTGGAGCACCGCGTGGGCGGGCTGGAGCGCGACGCGGACACCGGCCAGGTCTCCTACGATCCGGCCAACCACCAGCGCATGACGGACATCCGCTGCGGCAAGATCGACCGCATCCGGGACGCCCTTCCCGACGTCGCCCCTCAGATCGGGGACGGCTCGGCGCCGCTGGCTGTACTCGGCTGGGGATCGACCTTCGGCGCCATCCAGATGGCGGTGCGCAGGGCGCGCGGAGCCGGGGCGAGCGTCGACCACGTCCATCTCCGGCACCTCAACCCGATGCCCCCGAATCTCGGATCGCTGCTCGACCGGTATGCGCGCGTCCTGCTCCCGGAGTTGAACATGGGGCAACTCGCCTACATGCTTCGCGGCGCCACCGGAACGCCCGTGGTCCGGCTGAACAAGGTGGCGGGACAGCCGTTTCTGGAGCAGGAAATCGGCCAGGCCATCGAAGAGGCGCTGCAGTCATGACGTCCGGATACGAAGCGAAGGATTTCGATCCCGGCCAGCAGGTCCGCTGGTGCCCCGGTTGCGGCGACTACGCGGTCCTGAAGGCCGTCCGACTCGCGCTGGCCGATTGCGGCGCCGAGCCGCATCGGACCGCCTTCGTGTCCGGCATCGGCTGCGCCGCACGCCTGCCGTATTACGTCGCCTCGTACGGGTTTCACACGGTCCACGGCCGCGCCCCGGCCGTCGCCACGGGCCTGAAATTGTCCCGTCCTGACCTCGACGTCTGGATCGTCACCGGCGACGGAGACGGAATGAGCATCGGTGCGGGGCATCTGCATCACGTGTTGCGCCGGAACGTCGACCTCCAGATCCTCCTGTTCAACAACCGGATCTACGGCCTCACCAAGGGACAGGCGTCGCCGACCTCTCCGCCCGGCCTGCGAACCGCCTCCACCCCCGGCGGCGCGCCCGACGCCGCGTCCGATCCCTGTCGCTTCGCCCTCGCGTCCGGGGCCCGGTTCGTCGCCCGCGAGGTCGACGTCTACCAGGCCGAGCTCCGGTCCGTATTCGGCGAGGCCCGCGCGTTTCGGGGCGCGGCCTTCGTCGAAATTCTCCAGAACTGCCCGATCTACAACGACGGCGCCTTCGCCGCCCTGAGCGACCGGGCGCAACGCGGGGACGCCGTGATCCGGGTCCGGCACGGCGAGCCGCTGGTCTACGGCCGCAACCGCGACCGCGGCATCCGCCTGCGACCGGGCGGCCTGCGACCGGAGACCGTGCAATTCGATCCCTCGGACCCGGACGCCATCGCAGGGCTGCTGCGCCACGACGAGACGGACCCGCTGCTCGGCAACATGCTGGCCTCGCTCGAGGGGCCGGACTTCCCGGTTGCCGTCGGCGTGCTGCACCGGGATCCGAGCGACGCCGTATCGAGGACCGGGCCGGCGAATCTTCCGGATCGTGCCGAGCGAATCGAGAGCGTGCACGCACTGCTCCGCGAGGCCCGAACGTGGACGATTCCCTGAATGCGCGTCCGCGCGCCGTCCTGATCTTCGGTCCGACCGCCGCCGGCAAATCCGCCGTCGCCCTCCGCCTCGCCGAACGGTTCGGCGGGGCGATCCTCAACGCGGATTCGATGCAGGTCTATCGCGAGTGGAGAATCCTCACCGCGCGCCCCTCGGAGGCGGACTGCCGGGCGGCGCCTCACCGACTGTACGGGACGGCGGGGATCCGGGATCCCTGGTCCGTCGGGGTTTGGCTGCGCAACCTGGGTCGAGCGCTCGACGAGACGGAGAGCGCCGGGCTCTTGCCGATCGTGGTCGGCGGCACCGGGGCGTATTTTCGGGCGCTGACCGGAGGGCTTGCCGATATCCCGGCCGTCACCCCCGCGGCTCGTCGCGCCGTCGAGGCGCAGATCCGCGACCGGGGCCTGGCGTGCGCCGCTCGGGAACTGTCGAAGCTGGATCCGGTCACGGCGGAGCGAATCGACCTTCGCAATCCGCGGCGCGTCGCCCGCGCGCTCGAAGTGCTTCGCCAGACCGGCGCCGGACTGGCGGAGTGGCATGCGCGCACGCCGCCCCCGCTCGTTCCGGACGCCCGGGCGTTGAGGATCGTGATCGCGCCTGCGCCCGACGTTCTCCGACAGCGAATTGAGGCGCGATTCGACGCGATGATGAAGGCCGGCGCGCTGCAGGAGGCCGAGCGGGTACTGGAGCTCGGCGCGCCTCGGGACCTGCCCGGAATGCGCCCGGTGGGGGCGGCGGCGCTGTTCGCGCATCTGGACGGCCGGCTGAGCGAATCGGAGGCGGTCGATTCGGCCAAGTCCGAGACTCGACAATACGCCCGCCGCCAGAGGACGTGGTTCCGCAACCGGATGCGAGACTGGACGCGGACCGAGTGCGCCGATCCGGAGGAAGTCTCGGACTGGACGCTCGGCCAGGCGTCGAAGGCAGGACTCGGACGGCGATGACGCCGGATTCCTCCGGCGCCGCGGCGAATCCGGTGCGGGCGGGCGACATGTCGGCGACGGGCGACGCGGCGCGTCTGGCCAGGCGACCGCAGCGCGTACGACGTGGCATGGAACAGGCGTCGAACGGCCCGTGCCGACTTCGAGGAAATGCGGGGGTACGCCTCAGCCGACTTCGAGCGGCTGCGGCAGCGGACCAGGGCGGTCATCGAGAACGCGAAGCGGCGGACCGCACGGACAAACGGACTTCGTCAAGGCAAGAGTCGCAAAGCGGGCGGTTGGCGCGCCGACCGTTCCGCTCGGACCGTTCGCGGCCCTGTTCGGGTCTTCTTGACGATTCGCAGATGCGCGGGCGCCGAATCGAACAGCCTGTACTGCGGCCTTGCGGATCGACCCGGCGTCGCGAAGGGTCTCTCGGAACCGGGAACGTCTCCCGCCTCCGCGTGCGGGCGGCATCGAATCGGAAAGCGCCGCAGCGCGGTAGAGTGGCCGCATCTACGATCCGGGAGCGGCATCGATGGACAGTTGCGACTTTGCGGTGATCGGAGCCGGAATGGCCGGTGCGTCGGCGGCCTACGAGCTGTCGGGAATGGGCCGAGTCCTTCTGCTGGAGCGCGAGCGGGTTCCCGGCTATCACTCCACCGGGCGCTCCGCCGCGGTCCTGACGGAAAACTACGGCGTAGACGTCATCCGCCGCCTGACCGTCGCCAGCCGTCCGTTCCTGGACGCCCCGCCGCCGGAGGTTTCGGACCGTCCCCTGCTGAGTCCGCGTCCCGTGTTCTGGCTCGCCCGTGCCGAGCAGATGCCTCGACTGGAGCCGGCCCTCGCCGCCTCCCGGCAACTCGTGCCGTCGGTCCGTCGGGTGGAGACGCCGGAGGCCCTCCGACTCTGCCCGGCGCTGCGACCCGACTACGTGGCCGGGGGCTTGCTGGAGCCGGATGCCATGGACATCGACGTCGCGGCGACGCACCAGGGATTCCTCGGCGCGTTCCGCTCGAGGGGCGGGCAGCTGCGTTGCAATTTCGAGGTGGTCGGGCTCGAGCGGTCAAGTGAACGCTGGACGCTCTTTTCGCGTTCCGACCGCGTCTCCTGCGGAGTCGTGGTCAACGCCGCCGGCGCCTGGTGCGACCGCGTGGCGGAACTCGCCGGGGCTCGGGCCATCGGACTGACCCCGAAGCGGCGCACCGCGTTCGTATTCGACCTGCCGGAGGGCCGCGACGCGTCGGGCTGGCCCACGGTCATCGATATCGACGAACAGTTCTACTTCAAGCCGGAAAGCGGCGGCGTTCTCGGCTCGCCGGCCGACGCGACGCCGGTTTCGCCGCAGGACGCGCAACCGGAGATGCTCGACGTCGCCCACGCGATCGACCGTATCCAGCGCGCGACCACGCTGGAGATTCGTTCCGTCCGCAGCCGATGGGCCGGCCTGCGTTCCTTCGCCCCGGACGACGCGCCCGTGGTGGGAGCGGACGATGCGTTGCCCGGTTTTTTCTGGCTCGCCGGCCAAGGCGGCTACGGAATCATGACCGCGCCTGCCATGGCGCGCGCTGTTGCCGGACTGATCGATCGAGGCGAACTGCCGGCGGATCTTCGACGGCTCGGCCTTCGCAGGGAATCGCTCGGAGTGCGCCGTCTGCGGTAGCCCTCGGAGCGGGCCGTATCCCGAGACCGGCACGACCTCCGGCCTACCGAAGGCCAGGGGCGACACGTTTCGGAGACTCGTTGCGACCCGGCCTGAAACGCCGCTCGTTCGAGAATTTTCGCTTCCGGTTCCGACAGGTTCCAGACCGTGCAGAACGGTTGACGCGTAGCGATCCGCGACGCACCCGGCCGGAGCGGGTTTCGCCCGTTCTCCCTCGCCAACAATGCCGTCCTGCCGTCGGGTCGTCGCGACAGCATCCGCGAACGGGTGGATCGACGCCGGAAAAGGATCGGCGCAATGACCGCCGTGCGCAGTTCGAAGCGGCAGGCGGAGCGTTTCCGGCGCCGTCTCCCGCGCCGGTCCAGCCCTGGAGACCGGGGCCGGCCACGACGGTGCGGCCGAGGTCGACGAAATCCCCCGACAGCGCCGAAACGATCGGGACCGTCCGTGCTTCTGCGCCATGGATCGGACCTGTCTTGACCGCCGGATCGCCCGGGAGCGACGGAATCGCTGACGCTGTCCCTCACCCGAACGTACTTCCGGCGATTCTCGCGCGAGGAGCCGGACACCGCCGTTCCGCGCGGCCTTCCGGTCAAGGGTGTGGAGCGGATGCGCCCCGGCGCGTCGCGCTGCGGCAAGGACCATCCAGTCAGAGAATCCCGCTCCGCCGTACCGAAAGCGAGAGGCCGAATGCGCAACTTCGGCGGGCGCCTCGATCCGGATTCCCTCGGTCACGAGGAGTGCGTTCGGCGTCGACGCGATGCGACCCCAAGAAGTATCGTAACTCCGTTCCAGGACCCATACGAGCTCGACGATCACCTCTCGGCCGACAACACCCGGCCGTTCGTCGGTAAGCGAGTCCAGCAAGGCACGTGCCGCCTCAGCCTGCTTCCTGTCGTCTCGCACGAGATAGCGGACGAGGACATTGTTGTCCAACGCAATCACTCGTCTGTCGCACCTTCCGCGATCGCTTGCTCCATTCGTTCGACGGATATCGGCGGGCCGTCATGCTGGAGGGCGCCGTACAACCTGCCGATCGGCCGCAACGGCAGTATGCGGACCGTGCCGTCAACGACGAGATAGCGCACCCTGTCCCCCGCCTGCACGCCGAGCGCCTCCCGCACGGGCTTGGGCAGCGTAGTTTGCCCCTTCTTGGTTACTGCAGATTCAAACATGTCGAACACCCCGTTTTCTACTACTCTACGGGAATTCCGTACATGATACGAGAGAGTAATGCGAACCGAACGTAGTCGGTCAGACTGC
The DNA here is from genome assembly GCA_965221505.1 of Rhodobacterales bacterium. Taxonomy (GTDB): domain Bacteria; phylum Pseudomonadota; class Alphaproteobacteria; order Rhodobacterales; family CAZPXZ01; genus CAZPXZ01. The sequence goes on along the minus strand of CBDCSI010000001.1, from coordinate 980,739 downwards.
CAAACCGGCTCCCGGCTGCCGATTGTCCGACCCTGGGGCGCGATTCCGGGGCGCGATTCCGGGGCGCGATTCCGGGGCGCCGGCCGCGACCTTGACCCTTCGAGCGAATTGCGTTCCCGATTCGGACTGTCGTGAGGTTCCGGCGGGCCGGCTCGGGCTTGCGGGGCCTGGAATCGGGCCCTGCAACGCCAATGCCGCTTCGGCCGGTTCGGGTCGTCTCGCACAACGTGGGGGACGAGGATGTCGCCGGCGAGCGCGATCGCACCTCCGTCGCACGGTCCGCGGTCGCGTTCTACACTCGCTCGACGGATAGCGGCGAACCTTCATGCCGAAGGGCGTCGTACAACCGGCCGATCGGCGTCACGCTCCGTATTCCCGTCGCCTTCTCTCTCCCGTCGACGGGGCGACAGCCCTGCGGCCGGGCCTACGTTCCGCAGAAAGGCGTCCGTTCGCTGCCGACGAAGACGTGCAGCGCAGGGAGATCCGTCCCGAATGACGTCGCCACGGCGGCGCGTCCGGAGGGCCTTCTCCCTTCTGACGGCGCTCTCCACGAATCATCTGCGCCTCCGCCCGGCGCTGGCAGAGTATCCCTCGCGTTCGGCTCGAACCGTTCGATCCGAATCGATACGCCTACCGAGGAACTCCGCCCGCGGAAGCCGGGGCGTTCGACCGCCAGGGCCGCCCGTCGCCCGGGCCAGGAGGGGGCCAAAGGGCGAAGCCGAGCCGGCACCCGGCGCGTCGAAACGGCACAGCGACGACAGCGACAAACGTAGCCTTCGCTCGAGCGGACCGCGGTTCGTGCGTCGCTCCCGGGTTCCGCGACGCGATGACGTTCCCTCCGGCTACAACCCGTTGACCGGCACCTTCAGGAACGTCTTTCCGCTCTCGTCCGCCTCCGGCATCCTGCCGCCGCGCATGTTCACCTGCAGCGACGGGACGATCAGCCGAGGCATGCCGAGCTTGCTGTCCCGCTCGGTCCGGATGCGGACGAAGTCCTCTCGAGACGTTCCGGCTCCGAAGTGAACGTTTTCCCTTCGCTGCTGCCCGACGGTGGTTTCCCAGACGAACTCGTCCCGCCCGGCGGGCTTGTAGTCGTGACCGACGAAGATCCTCGTCTCGTCCGGCAAGGCCAGGATCTTCTGGATCGAGTCGTAGAGGGCGCCGGCCGACCCGCCCGGAAAGTCCGCCCGCGCGGAGCCGAAGTCGGGCATGAACATGGTGTCGCCGACGAAGGCCGCATCGCCGATGACGTAGGTGACGCAGGCCGGCGTGTGCCCCGGCGTCTCCAGCACGCCGCAGTCGATGCCGCCGAGCCGGAACCGGTCCCCTTCCCGGAACAGCCGGTCGAACTGGCTGCCGTCCCGCTGAAACCGCGTCCCTTCGTTGAAGACCTTGCCGAACGTCTCCTGCACGGTCACGATCTCGGCCCCGATGCCGACCTTCCCGCCCATGCGCTCCTGGACGTAGGGCGCCGCGGACAGGTGGTCGGCATGGACGTGCGACTCCAGCACCCACTCGACCTCCAGTCCGGCGTCCTGGACCGTCTCCAGCAACCGGTCCGCCGACTCCGTGGAGGTCCTTCCCGAGGCGTAGTCGAAATCGAGAACGCTGTCGATCACGGCGCACCGGCGGGTATCCGGATCCGAGACGACATACGAGACCGTATTGGTCGCCGGATCGAATTGGGCGCAAACTTCGGGTCGCATGCCGTCCTCCCTTGTCCGCGGGTTTCGCGCGGGTCGACGTCCCGCCTTCCGCCCGGTTCGGCTCCCTCCCGGCCGCGCCGCCGCGCCTTCCCCGGCTTACGGCGTCGCCGCCGCCTGCCGAAGCGGCCGGAATTCGGACCGGAACGCCGGAGACGGAACCGATTTCCTTGTCCGCAAACAGCATACCGATTTCCTTCGCGCCCCGCAGCGGCGAGGCGAATTTCGTTGCGCTGCGCTCCGGTCCCGCTTCGGGCGGCGACGAAGCCGCGGCCGCCACTTGACAGAGGCCGCAGTCTCAATACCCTGCTTGCACCGAACCTCCCCTGCGGGAGGCGCGTGCGGTAGAAGCGGTGGAGTCGACGCGCCATGGCGCTAACGCGGTCCGCCATCGTCGTTGTAGGCTAGCGCGAACGGAGCCTGCCGGGCCCGTTCGCGCTGAGGGGCGGCAACGCCCCTTTTCCGTTGGAAATTCCGACCCAGTGCGAACGCCCGACATGCCCGTTCCCCGGAACGGAAGGACGCCGTGATGACAAGAATGATGACAGGCGCCGAGATCGTCGTTCAGGCCCTGAAGGATCAGGGCGTCGACGTCATCTTCGGGTATCCCGGCGGCGCCGTTCTGCCCATCTACGACACGCTGTTCCAGGATCACGGCATTCGACACGTGCTGGTCCGGCACGAGCAGGGCGCCGCGCATGCCGCGGAGGGCTACGCCCGCTCGACCGGCCGCCCCGGCGTAGTGCTGGTGACCTCGGGACCCGGCGCGACCAACGCGGTCACCGGCCTCACCGACGCCCTGATGGACTCCATCCCGATCGTCTGCCTGACCGGGCAGGTGCCGACCTTCCTCATCGGCAACGACGCCTTCCAGGAGGCGGATACGGTCGGAATCACCCGGGCCTGCACGAAGCACAATTGGCTGGTGCGCAATCCGGACCGGCTCGCCAAGACCATTCACGAGGCGTTCTACGTCGCCACGGCGGGCCGCCCCGGCCCCGTCGTGGTCGACATTCCGAAGGACGTTCAGTTCGACAAGGCGGAATACGCGCCGCCGGCGAACATCCGGCACCGGACCTACAACCCGAAGGTGAAGGCCGACGGCAAGGCCGTTCGCGAGGCCGTCCGCCTGATCGAGACGGCGGAGCGGCCGATCTTCTACACGGGCGGCGGCGTGATCAATTCCGGCCGATTCGCGTCGAGCCTGCTTCGGGAACTCGTCGACGCGACGGGATTTCCGGTCACGTCGACGCTGATGGGGCTCGGCGCCTACCCCGCCTCCGGCGACCGCTGGCTCGGCATGCTGGGCATGCACGGCACCTACGAAGCCAATCTCGCCATGCACGGCTGCGACCTCATGATCGCCGTCGGCGCGCGGTTCGACGACCGAATCACCGGCAAGCTGGACGCCTTTTCGCCGAACTCCCGCAAGATCCACATCGATATCGACGCCTCCTCGATCGACAAGAACATCGTGGTCGACGTTCCGATCGTCGCCGACGCGGCGCACGCGCTGGAGAGCCTCCTGTCGGTGTGGAAGTCCGGCGGCCGCAACACGAGGTCGAAGGGCGTGCGCGACTGGTGGAAGCAGATCGAGGAGTGGAAATCGCGCGACTGCCTCGCCTACCGGAATTCCGACAAGGTCATCAAGCCCCAATTCGCCCTGCAGCGCCTGTACGAACGGATCCGGGACGAGGACTTCTACATCACGACGGAAGTCGGGCAGCACCAGATGTGGGCGGCGCAGTTCATCGGGTTCGAGGACCCGAACCGATGGATGACTTCCGGCGGGCTCGGGACGATGGGATACGGGCTTCCGTCCGCCATCGGGGTGCAGACGGCGCACCCCGACAGCCTGGTGATCGACGTCGCCGGCGAAGCCTCCGTGCTGATGGTGATTCAGGAACTGTCCACCGCCGTGCAGCACAAGCTCCCGATCAAGGTCTTCATCCTCAACAACAAGTATCTCGGCATGGTCCGGCAGTGGCAGGAGATCCTGCACGGCGGACGATACGCGCACAGCTATTCGGAGGCCCTGCCCGACTTCGTGAATCTGGCCGAAGCGTTCGGCTGCCGGGGAATCCGATGCGAGGATCCGGCCGACCTGGACGCGCGGATCGACGAGATGGTCACGGTCGACATGCCGGTCGTGTTCGACTGCGTCGTCGATCCGGCCGAGAACTGCTTCCCGATGATTCCCTCCGGAAAGCCCCACAACGAGATGCTCCTGGGAGACTCGCCGGACTCCGGGCGTCTGGAAAAGGACGATCCCGGCCAGGTGATGGTGTAGCGATGACGACACTTCCGCCCAGCGAATCGCGCACGCTCTCGGTCCTCGTCGACAACGAGGCCGGAGCCCTCGCCCGCGTGATCGGACTGTTTTCCGGTCGCGGCTACAACATCGAGAGCCTCACCGTCGCGGAGACCGACGCCGAGCGGCACCTCTCGCGCATCACCATCGTGACGCAGGGCACGCCGCAGGTGATCGCCCAGATCAAGGCGCAGCTCGGCCGGCTCATTCCGGTCCACGCGGTCGCCGACCTGGCGGTCGATTCCGCCTCGGTCGAGCGCGAGCTCGCGCTGATCAAGGTACGGTCGAAAGGCGAGAAACGGGTCGAAGCGCTCCGCCTCAAGGACGCCTTCCGGGCCCGGGTCGTCGACACCACGATCGAGAGCTTCGTCTTCGAACTCACCGGCGAACCGGACAAGATCAACGCTTTCGTCAACCTGATGCGCCCCCTCGGACTCGTCGACGTAAGCCGCACGGGCGTCGCCGCCATCTCGCGCGGGCCGGACCCCATGTAGGGACGCCCGCTTCCCAGTCAAACCGCACGACCCGTTGGATGGAGGAACAAAACCATGCGCGTGTACTATGACCGCGACTGCGACATCGGCCTGGTCCGGCAGTCCAAGATCGCCGTAGTCGGCTACGGCTCGCAGGGCCACGCGCACGCGCTGAACCTGCGCGATTCGGGCGTCGAGCAGATCGCCGTGGCCCTGCGCCCGGGATCGGCGTCGATTCGGAAGGCCGAGAGCGAGGGACTCGCGGTCAAGACCGTGGAGGACGCCTCGGCCTGGGCGGACCTCGTGGTGATGCTCACCCCCGACGAACTGATGCCGGACCTCTACCGCGACAAGATCGGGCCCCATCTTCGGGACGGCGCCGCGATCGGCTTCGCGCACGGCCTGAACATCCATTTCGGACTGATCGAGCCGAAGCCCACTATCGACGTAATCATGATGGCGCCCAAGGGGCCCGGCCATACCGTCCGGAACCAGTTCCAGACCGGCGGCGGCGTGCCCTGCCTGGTCGCGGTCGGGAACGACGCCACGGGCCGGGCGCTGGAACTCGGACTCTCGTATTGTTCGGCCATCGGCGGCGGCCGGGCCGGGATCATCGAGACCACCTTCCAGGAAGAATGCGAGACCGACCTCTTCGGCGAGCAGGCGGTGTTGTGCGGCGGTCTGGTGGAGTTGATCCGGAACGGCTTCGAGACCCTGGTCGAGGCGGGATACGCCCCCGAGATGGCGTATTTCGAGTGCGTGCACGAAGTCAAGCTGATCGTCGACCTGATCTACGAGGGCGGCATCGCGAACATGAACTACTCGGTCTCCAACACGGCGGAATTCGGCGAATACGCCTCCGGGCCCCGTATTCTGCCGAAGGCCGAAACCAAGGAGCGGATGCGGGAGGTTCTCGCCGACATCCAGTCCGGGCGGTTCGCCTCGACCTGGATGACGGAATGCCGCGCCGGGCAGCCCTCCTTCAAGGCAATCCGGCGAATGAACGACGCGCACCAGGTGGAGGAAGTCGGAAGCCGGCTTCGCGCCATGATGCCCTGGATCGCGGAAGGCAAGCTCGTGGACAAGGACCGCAACTGAGACCCACCCGCCTTGCGGAGCGCCGTTCCGGCGCTAGGCTGACGGCGAACGGCTGAACGGGAACCATGGAAAACGTCATTCTCATCATTCACCTGGTCATCGCGGTCTTCCTGATCGCGGTCGTGCTCTTGCAGCGCTCCGAAGGGGGCGCGCTCGGTATGGGCGGCGGCGGAGGGGGCGGCGGCGGCGACTTTCTCACCGGTCGCGGCGCAGCCAACGCGCTCACCAAGGCGACCTGGGGCCTCGGCGCCGCGTTCATCGCCACGAGCATGGTTCTGACGATCCTCGCCGTGCGCGGAACGCAGGACGTCAGCATCATCGACGCCCCGACCGGCGAGGGCGGACTGGAGATTCTCGTGCCCGACCTGCTGGAGGGTCCCGCGACTCCCTCGGCCGATTCGCCGGCCGCACCGCCGCCTTCCGATCCGTAGGAGCGGCGCCCGCGCCCCGAGTCGCCTGCCCCGGGCCGGTCGCCGCGGCGCCTCTTCCGGAATTACGACCGACGCGGCAGCGGCGCGCCGTCTCGCGCCGGATTGCGGTCCGTCGGCCGCCGAATCGACGCGCGTCAGCCTCCGGCGAGCTCCCGGAGCTTCCGTCGCATGACCTTGCCGGTCACGGTCAGCGGCAACGAATCGAGATAATGCACCCGGCGCGGCACCGCGTGCGCGCCGACCCGCTCCCGCACCCGGGCCCGAAGAGATTCCGACAGCGCTTCGTCGGGACCGCCCCCGTCGCCGCGCACTACGAACGCGGTCACCGCCTCGGTGCGAAGCGCGTCCTCCATGCCGATCACGCCCGCCAGCTCGATCGCCGGATGGCCGGACAGGCAATCCTCGATCTCGCTCGGCCCGATCCGGTAGCCCGCGGAGGTGATCACGTCGTCGTTCCTGGCCTTGAAGTGGACGTGGCCGCGCTCGTCGACCGTCCCCCTGTCCCCGGTTCGCATCCAGTCGCCCCGGAACTTCTCCCGCGTCTCCTCCGGCCGGTTCCAGTAGCGCAGGAACATCGAGGGGTCCGGCCGCCGGACGGCCAGCTCGCCCTCCTCTCCGGCCGGGGCCGGAGTCCCGTCCTCCCGCAGGGGCGCGACCGAATGCCCCGGCAGGACGCGCCCGGCCGATCCGGGCACGGGCGGAAACAGCGACGCGCAGTTGCCCACCACCAGGTTGCATTCCGTCTGGCCGTAGAACTCGTTGATCGACAACCCGAACGCGGTGCGGCCCCATTGGAGCACCTCGGCCCCGAGCGCCTCGCCGCCGCTGGCGACGCTGCGAAGCCGCGGCGCCACCGGCGACTCCGGAATCGCCTGCCGGATCATCCGCAGCGCCGTCGGCGGAAGGAAGACGTTGCGCACGCCCTCCCGTTCCATCATCGCCAGGGCGGCTTCCGGATCGAACTTGCCCGAGCGCCAGGCTACCAGCGGGACGCCGTAGCGGAGCGCCGGCAGCATGACGTTCGCCAACCCCCCGAGCCACGCCCAGTCCGCCGGGGTCCACATCCGGTCTCCGGGCTGCGGAAGGAACTCGTGCGGCAATCGGATGCCGGGCAGATGCCCCGGGAGCACGCGATGGGCGTGAAGCGCGCCCTTGGGCGCCCCGGTGGTGCCGGAGGTGTAGGAGACGAACGCCGGGTCGTCGGCTCGCAACCCGGCGTCCTCGAACGTATCGGCCGCCCGTTCCGTATCCCGGTCCAGGGACCGGAACCCTTGCCGGGCGGGACCGCCCTGCCCTCCGAACACGAAGATTCGCTCCAGCCCCGGCACGCCTTCGAGCCTCGGCGCGTTGGCGGCGTCGGTCACGACCGCGCGGGCGCCGGAATCGGCGATGCGATACGCGATCGCGTCGGCGCCGAACAGGGTGAACATCGGCACGGCGATCGCCCCGATCCGATAGATCGCGAAATGGGCCAGAACGGTCTCCGCCGACTGCGGCAACAGGATGGCGCAGCGGTCCCCGCGCGCGAGGCCGGCGTCGGAGACCAGCACGTTGGCCAGCCGCGCCGAAGCCCTGGCGAGGGCGCCGAAGGACCACTCCCGCCGTGCGCCGTCGGGCCTCAGGTCCACGAGCGCGAGCCGTTCGGGCTCGCTTCGCGCCCAGCGCAGGCAGGCGTCCTCGACGATGGAATAGCGTTCCGGGACGTCCCAGCGGAAGGCCGCGCAGACGTCCTCGTAACTGCCGAGCCGCGCGATCTCTTTCATTCCCGCCTCGAAGCTCCCGGACCGCCCGCCGGCGAACCGTCCGCCCGCGCGCTCGTGAAGGATGCGGGCACACTATGCCGGCTCGCGAGAGCCGCAACAACCGTTCGACGGGTCGAAACGCCGGCCGGCGCCCGGCCGGTCGAGCCGCGGAGGAGGGACGACCGGGTCTCGCCGGGCCCGGCGGATCGCAGGGCGCGGCGCGCCGCACTTGCCGAGTCCTGCCGAATCGCGTACTGCTTCCGGCGCAGGCGCCTCTTCCGCGACTGCCATTGCCGACTGCCATTGCCCGGGGGGCGAGCGCCATGGCGCGTTACGTTTTTGTGACCGGCGGCGTGGTTTCCTCTCTCGGCAAGGGTCTCGCATGCGCCGGCATCGGGGCGCTCTTGCAGGCGCGGGGCTACTCCGTGCGCCTGCGCAAGCTCGATCCGTATCTGAACGTCGATCCGGGCACCATGAGCCCCTACGAGCACGGCGAGGTGTTCGTCACCGAAGACGCCGCGGAGACGGATCTCGATCTCGGCCATTACGAACGCTTCACCGGGGTGCCGACCCGGGCGTCCGACTCGATCAGCGCCGGCCGCATCTACCGGCGCGTCCTGGAGAAGGAGAGACGCGGGGAATATCTCGGCAAGACCATCCAGGTCATCCCCCACGTCACCGACGAGATCAAGGAGTTCCTGCGCCACGACCCCGACGGCGCCGACTTCATGCTGTGCGAGATCGGCGGCACCGTCGGCGACATCGAGGGCCTGCCGTTCTTCGAGGCGATCCGGCAGTTCCGCCAGGAGCGACCGCCCGGCGAGGTCATCTTCGTCCACCTCACGCTGCTTCCCTTTCTCGAGGCTTCGGGCGAGTTGAAGACCAAGCCGGTTCAGCATTCGGTGAAGGAGTTGCGGTCCATCGGCATCCAGCCCGACGTCCTGCTCTGCCGCATCGGCGCGCACGCGCTCGGCGACACCGAACGGCGCAAGATCGCGCTGTTCTGCAACCTGCGCCCGGAAGCCGTGATCGCTGCGCCGGACCTGAAGTCCACCTACCAGATCCCGCTCATCTACCACGAACAGGGGCTGGATCGCGAGATTCTCCGCTGCTTCGGCCTGGCCGACGACCGCGAGCCCGACCTCGTCGGCTGGCGGCGAGTCGTTCAGGCCGTCCTGCATCCCGAGCGCCGCATCCAGATCGGCGTGATCGGCAAATACACCGAATTCGAGGACGCCTACAAGTCGCTCGGCGAGGCGCTGGTCCATGGCGGCATCCCGAACGGGGTGCGGGTGAAGTCGAACTGGATCGGGGCGGAGGAGATCGTCGACGACCGTTCGGCGGCGCTCGCCTTGCGCCGGATGGACGGGATCCTGGTCCCCGGCGGGTTCGGGCTTCGGGGCATCGAGGGGATGATTCGCGCGACCCGGTTCGCGCGGGAAAAGGGGTTTCCGTTCTTCGGCATCTGTCTCGGCATGCAGGTGGCGGTCATCGAGGCGGCGCGCAACCTCGCCCGGATCGAGCGCGCCTGGTCGGAGGAGTTCGCCGAGGAGGCCCCGCATGACGAGCCGATCGTCCCGGTGGTCTACCACATGCAGAGCTGGATGAAGGACGGCGACCGGGTCACCCGCTGCGTCGGCGACGACAAGGGCGGCACCATGCGGCTCGGGGCGTACGAGGCCCGTCTCGCGCCCGGCTCGGTCGCCGCGACCGCGTATCGGGACACGGTCATCACGGAACGGCACCGCCACCGCTACGAAGTGAACGTCGACTACTGCAAGGAACTCGAGGGCGTCGGACTGCGCTTTACCGGCTTCTCGCCCGACGGATCCCTGCCGGAAATCGTCGAGATTCCGGAACATCCCTGGTTCGTCGGCGTCCAGTTCCATCCCGAGCTGAAGTCGACCCCGTTCCGCCCGCACCCGCTGTTCCAGAGCTTCGTCGCCGCCGCCGCCAACCACAACCGGCTCGTGTAGCCGGTCAGCCGCTTACCGCTCGAAGAAACGCCGCAAGCTCGCCGTAGCCGGTGAAGCGCCGCTCGTAGCGCAAACCCAGCCGTTCCGCCGCCCGGCGCGCGGCCGCGTCGAGACCGGCGTCCTCGGTCTGGGCCAGATACACCACCCGGTCGTAGTTGCCGAAATACATGTCGCGGAGCTCCGGATGACGGTCCAGGCCCAGACCCTTCCACAGGACGGCGTCGAACTGGCGGACCAGAAAGTCGGTGAGGAAGAACGCGCCGATTTCCTCTTCGGCGCGCGCGGCGAACCGTTCGAGGCCGTCGTAGAAGGCGTAGCAGTGCGGACCCGCGATCCTCTCGACCCCCGCCTCGGCGCAGACCCCATCGAGCAGTCCGCCGGTCCCGCAATCCGCGTAGGCGACCGAGATCCGCTCGTAGCCCTCCTCCCGAGCCCGTTCGATCCGCGCGCGCAGGGCCGCCGGTATCCGCTCCGGGCGGTTGTGCAGCAGCGCCGGCAGGCAGGCCAGATCGACGTGATCGATGCCGTTCAGCCGAAAGACGGCGAGGATCTCGCGCGCGAGCGCCCCGCAGGCGATCACCAGCTGACGCCGCTCGCCGGGCGCCGCGACGTCCGCTCCCCGCGTGGCGAGCAGTCGGTCGTCCGGCTCGACGCCGGAAGGGCGCTCAAGGCCGGCCTGCGGCGTCTCCCCCGCCATGGACATCCGCCCCATCCCCGATCGCCTCGCTCCGGCGGAGACCCCGGATCGAATCCCCGCCCGGCGCGCTCGACGCGACGGAGACGACTCCGCCCGGCCGCGACCGCGCCGATCCCGTCATGCTATCATGGCCGCCCATGCCGGATTCTCAAGCGAAGACCGCCCGCTCCCGCAACCCGTTCCGGGTACCGCCGGCGGCGACGGCGATCGCGAGCCGAAAGCCTGCCGCCGCTGCGAGGCGTGACGCGCCGACCCCATTCCGCAGGCTCCGGATCGCGGCGGCCCTCGCGGCGTTCTGCATTCTGGCGACGCCCGGGCCTCGCGCCGCCGCCGACGTCGCCCCGGCGCTGGCCGACGCAGGCTGGGAGGAGATCACCTTCGACGGCTACGTCGAGAACCGGTGGATCGACGTCCCCGGCGGCGTGCGGGTGATCTCCGACGGCGGCATCTCGATCGTCTTTCGACCTCTGGCCGCGAATCTCGACGAGACGCCGATCCTCGCCTGGAAATGGCGATCCGACAACGCGCCGGCGCCGACCGATCTCAGCCGGGATTCCGGAGAGGATCGGGCGCTGTCGCTCTACGTCGCGTTCCCCCACGAGCCCGAGCGGGCCACCTTCCGCGAGAGCCTTCAATACAGCATGCTTCGGCTGGCGCGGGGAAGCGACGCGCCGGGCCGGATCCTGGATTTCGTCTGGGGCGGCATGCGGCCGCAGGGCACCCTGCTGAAGCGCAGCGGCACCGGCGCCCTTCGGATTCTCCGCACGCCGGACGCACCGGTTGACACCTGGCTCGAAGAGCGCGTTGACATCGTCGCGGAGTTTCGGGAAGCCTTCGGCTGGGACCCGCCGGACCCGACCCATATCGGGATCACCTCGGACAGCGACGACACCGGACGGGCGATCGACGCCATGGTCGTCGACATCCGGTACGTGTCGCGCTGAGCCGTCGGCGCCGCGACCAAGGCGGGGGTTCACGCCTGCTGGTTGTGCCTTCGCTCGGCGACGAACTGGCGCGCGGTCTCGACCGCGACCGCGGCGTCGCGGCAATAGGCGTCCGCGCCCACCGCCTTGCCGAATTCCTCGTTCAGGGGCGCGCCGCCCACGAGAACCACGAGCTCGTCGCGCATGCCCTTCTCGACCAGCGTGTCGATGACGACCTTCATGTAGGGCATGGTGGTGGTCAGCAGCGCGGACATGCCGAGGATGTCGGGCTGGTGCTCGTCGATCGCCTCGAGATAGCTCTCGACCGCGTTGTTGATGCCGATGTCGAACACGTCGAACCCCGCGCCCTCCATCATCATCGAGACCAGGTTCTTGCCGATGTCGTGTATGTCGCCCTTCACCGTCCCGATGACCATTGAGCCGAGCTTGGGGGCGCCGGTTTCGGCGAGGAGCGGTCGAAGGATCGACATGCCGCCCTTCATTGCGTTCGCGGCGAGAAGCACCTCCGGAACGAACAGGATTCCGTCCCGGAAGTCGATCCCGACGATCCGCATGCCTTCGACCAGCGCCTTGGTCAGCACGTCGTACGGCGCCCATCCCCGTTTAAGGAGAATCTCGACGCCCTCGACGACCTCGTCCTTCAGCCCGTCGTAGAGATCGTCGTGCATTTGCGGCACGAGCTCGTCGTCGCTGAGCTCGGCAAGGACGATGTCCTCTTCTTCTTCCATGGCATCACTCCCCATCCGCTGTGCGGCCGGCGAATTGGCGCGGAATACTACAGTGCCCGGAGCGGTTTCGCGACCCGCGACGGACGACGCGAGAACGCGGGAATTCGCGGTCGATTCGCGCGTCGCGCCGGCACGCTGCGCCCGGGTCAGGCGGCCGGTCCGCGCCGGCGGCGGGGCGAGCGGCGCGGCGCCCGCGCCGGCGCCGACCTCGCCTGCACGAAGGGGCCGGTCGCCGCGACGATCGAGTCCGCGTCCGGCCGCGACCCGGCGGGCTGCCGGTCCAGCGCCGACCGCATGGCGCCGAGATGGACGGCGGACGTGCCGCAGCACCCGCCGACGATGCGCGCGCCGGCGTCGCGCGCGAGGCAGGCGTACCGCGCCATCAGTTCCGGCGTGCCGTCGTAGACGATGTCGTCCCCGACGAATTTCGGGATTCCGGCGTTCGCCTTCGCGATCAGCGGAACGCCCGGCGCCGCGTCGCCGAGTTCCAGCGTCGCGACCAGCAGATCGGAGGCGCCGGTGCCGCAATTGGCGCCGATCGCGAGCGGCGCATGCGGCAGGCCGGACGCCAGGCCCGCGAATTCCGCCGGCGTCAGCCCCATCATGGTCCGGCCCGCCGTATCGAAGCTGAGCGTGAGCGCGTAGGGAGCCCCGACGCGACGCGCCGCTTCCGCGAACGCGCCCGCTTCCTCCCGGGAAGACAGGGTCTCGCCCCAGAGCAGGTCGGCGCCCCCTTCCATGAGACCCCGCGCCTGTTCGACGTAGGCCGACACCGCGTCCTCGAACCCCAGGTCTCCGGTCGGCTCCAGGATGCTTCCGGTGGGACCCATGGAACCGGCCACCACGACGGCGCGCCCGGCGGCGTCCGCCTGCTCGCGCGCGATGACCGCGGCAGCGCGCGCGAGAGAAAACGCGTCCTCTCCCCTGCCGTGCATCTCCAGGCGATAGCGATTCGCCCCGAAGCTGTTGGTCAGGACGACGTCGGCGCCGGCGGTCACGAATCCGGCGTGAAGCTCTGCGATCCGAGCCGGCTCCCGTTCGTTCCAGATCTCGGGGGCCTCGCCCGGCGGCAGGCCCATGGCGAACAGCGTGGTGCCGATCGCGCCGTCCGCCAGCAACACGCCCCGCTCCGCGAGCAGGTCGCCGATCAGATCGTTCATGCGAGGGATTCCGGAACTGGCGGCAGGCTCAGGCAGCGGCTTCGGCCAACGCGCGGATGCGCTTTACCATGGATTGCAACCCGTTGCTGCGCTGCCGACTGATGTGGGACGCGAGGTCCAGCCGGCCCAGGGACGCTTCCGCGTCGATCGCCGGGATCTCCGACACGCGCCTGCCCGAGTAGAGCGCGCGAAGGATGGCGATCAGCCCCTTGGTGATATGGGCGTCGCTGTCGCCCTCGAAATAGAGACGCGGCTCCGGAGCCTCCTCGACCAGGCGCGGGGCGAGCCAGACCTGGCTGACGCAACCGTCGACCCTGTTCGCCTCGGTCCGGTCGCGGGGGTCGAGGGGCGGCAGCTCGCGCCCGAGATCGATGACGTACCGATAGCGTTCGTCCCAGTCGTCGAGAAGCGCAAAGCACTCGACGATCTCGGCGAACTCGGCCGATTCGATTCCGTCCATTTCGCCTGGCCTCCTCACGAGACGGCGGGCAGCGGAGTCGAGACCACGCGGCCGGAGGATACGGTCATGGCCACCTCGCCCCGGCACAGCCGCAACAGCGCCTCGCCGAACACGTTCCGGCGCCAGCCTCGCAGCAGGGGATGATCCGCGTCCGGGTCCATGGCCAACCGCTCGACGTCCTCCGCGGTCGCCACGACCGGCTCGGCGATGCCCTGTTCGGCGGCGAGGGCCTTCAGCATCACCCGGAGCAGCGAAGCGAGGGCCGCCTGCGAGTCCGTCAACCGTACCGGCGCGCTCGGCGCCGGCATCGCTTCCGCCGCGCAATCGGCCCCGCGGCGGACCGCCTCCAGTATAGCGCCCTCGTCACGCTCCGCCCGCCGGGATTGCCGTTGCACCGAGCGCAACGACCTCAGATCCCGCCCCTTGGCGGGCGCGAGCCGGGCGATATCGGTCACGGCCGCGTCGCCGAGCACGTGCTGCCGCGGAATGTCGCGCCGCTGCGCCTCGAGCTCTCGCCAGGCGGCGACCTCGCGCAGGATCGACAGATAGCGCGGATCCTGCGACTTGCTGCGCAAGCGTCGCCAGGCGCGCCGCGGATCGTTCCCGTAGCGCTCGGGATCGAGCGCCGAGGACATTTCCTCCTCGACCCAGGCCAGCCTTCCGCTCCGCTCGAGTTCGTCCCGCAGCGTCAGATAGATTTTCGGCAGGTACAGCACGTCGTCCAGGGCGTACCGTAGCTGACGGTCGGTCAGCGGCCGGCGTTTCCAATTGGTGACCTGCTGCCCCTTGTCCATGTTGCGCCGCACGACCTGCTGCACGAGAGCGTGATACGCGACCTGGTGACCGTAACCGCAGAACGCGGCGGCGACCTGCGTATCGAACACCGGCCGCGGCACCCCGCGGCCGAAGACGGAGCAAATCTCGAAGTCCTGGCTGCCGGAGTGGAAGACCTTCAGGATCCGGTCGTCGTCCATCAGGTCCCAGAGCGGCCCGAGGTCCAGTCCGCCCGCGAGCGGATCGATCAGGGCCGCGTCCTGCCGCTCGCCGCTCGGCGCGCCGAGCTGGACCAGGCAGAGCACCGGCCAATAGGTGCGATCCCGGACGAACTCGGTGTCGACGCAAACGAACCCCTGCTTCGACATCCGTTCGCACGTCTCCTTCAGCGCTCTCGCGCCGCGAACGATCCGCAATTCACCCGACATCGAACCTCCTGTCCACGCCGCGCACCGGCATTCGCGCGAATCGTACGATCGACCTGCACGTACGGGACACGCCGTCCCGCACCGGAGCGGACCGTGCGTGGGTTGCGGCAACCGCCGTTCGGAATCCGCGCCTGCGAGAACGGTCCGGTCGCCCGCGGACGCCGCCGGCGCGTCGCACCCCGCGCACTCGCAGGATACCGGCACGGCGACGCGGGCAACAACGCCGCATCCGCGGCGCAGGGGAGGCCCGCGTACCGGCCTCCCTCGGAACGAACTCGCCCGCCGCGTTCCCTCTCGCGCGTCCGGTCCGGCCGCTCGCCGCCGGCCAGGGCCCGGATCGCTATGCTATCCTTCCGCTCCCGGCGACCCCGCGACGAACCCTCCCGGCGCCGCCGCCCCCCTTCGTCCGCAAGACACCGAGAGTGGAATCCATGCATCCCTACCGTACGCACCGCTGCAACGACCTGCGCAAGTCCGACGCCGGCGTCCGGGTTCGGCTTTCCGGCTGGGTGCACCGCGTCCGCGACCACGGCGGGCTCTTGTTCGTCGACCTTCGCGACCATTACGGCATGACGCAGATCGTGGCGGACCCGGACTCGGAGGCGTTCTCCGCGATCGAGGCCCTGCGGCCGGAGACCGTGGTTCGCGTCGACGGCGAGGTCCGCACCCGCGAGCCGGAAACGGTCAACCCGGAAATCGCCACCGGTGAAGTCGAGGTGTTCTGCCGCAGCCTGGAGATTCTGGGACCGTCGGACGAGATTCCGGTGCCCGTATTCGGCGAGCCGGAATACCCGGAGGAGCTCCGCCTTCGCTATCGCTTTCTCGACCTCCGCCGGCCGGGCCTGCACGGGCGGATCGCCCTGCGCTCGAAGGTAATCTCCTCCATCCGGCGCCGCATGGAGGAAGCCGGGTTTCTCGAATTTCAGACGCCCATCCTGACGGCGTCCAGTCCCGAAGGGGCGCGCGACTTTCTGGTGCCTTCGCGCCTGCATCCGGGCAAGTTCTACGCCTTGCCGCAGGCGCCGCAGCAATACAAGCAGCTCACGATGATGGCGGGGTTCGACCGCTACTTCCAGATCGCGCCCTGTTTCCGCGACGAGGACGCGCGCGCCGACCGGTCGCCCGGCGAGTTCTACCAGCTGGACGTCGAGATGGCGTTCGTCGAGCAGGAGGACGTCTTCCGCACCGTGGAGCCGGTGCTGCGCGACACGTTCCGCGAATTCGGCGGCGGCAAGACGGTCGACGACGACTTTCCCCGGATCTCCTGGCGCGACGCCATGCGCCTCTACGGGACCGACAAGCCGGACCTCCGCAACCCGATCCGCATGGAGCCCGTCTCGGAGCGCTTCGCCGGCGGCGGCTTCAAGATCTTCGCCCGCATCCTCGAGGGCGACCCGGAGGCGGAAGTCCGCGCCGTCCCGGCGCCGGGCGGCGGCTCCCGCGCCTTCTGCGACCGCATGAACGCGTGGGCGCAGAAGTCCGGCCAGCCCGGGCTCGCCTATATCCTGTTCCGCGAGGAAGACGGCGCCGTGCGGGGCGCCGGACCCGTCGCCCGCAACCTCGGCGCGGAGCGCACGGAAGCGCTGCGCTCGACCCTCCGGCTCGGCGCGGGCGATTCGGTCTTCTTCGTCGCCGGCAAGCCGCGCGACTTCGAGCCCTTCGCAGCCCTCGCCCGTCAGGAAATCGGCCGCCAGCTCGGGCTGATCGACGAGAGTCGCTTCGCCTTCTGCTGGATCGTCGACTTTCCGATGTTCGAGCGCGACGAGGAGGGAAGGGTCGGCTTCTCCCACAATCCGTTCTCGATGCCGCAGGGCGGCATCGACGCGTTCGACCGGGGGAATCCGCTGGACGTGCTCGGCTACCAGTACGACATCGTCTGCAACGGCGTAGAGTTGTCCTCCGGCGCCATCCGCTGCCACCGGCTGGACGTCCTGTACCGGAGCTTCGAGACGGCCGGATACTCGCGCGAGACGGTCGACCGGGAGTTCCCGGGCATGGTGCAGGCGCTGCGCTACGGCGCGCCGCCGCACGGCGGGATCGCGCCCGGTATCGACCGCATCGTCATGCTTCTCGCCGGGGTGGAGAACCTTCGGGAGATCGTTCTCTTTCCGATGAGCCAGCGGGCCGAGGAGCGCATGCTCGGCGCCCCGGCGCCGGTCTCCCCGAGCCAGCTCAAGGAGCTCGGATTGCGGCTGGCGCCCTGATCGCGGGCATCGGCTGCCCCACCCCCGGCGGCTCCCCGGCAAGGCCTCGCTCCATGGTCGAGAACCACTTGCGCGCCCTGGCCTTTCTCGCCTCCCGAGGCGGGATCGGGCTCGTCCTGCGCGTCGCGATCGTATCCGCGCTCGGCCTCCTGGCCGTCCTGATCGCGGCCGCGACGCTGATCGACACGTCGAGTCTCCGATTCATCCTGTTCGGCTACGAGGTCGACTTTCTCGGGAACTTCGCGTTCTGGGTCGCGCTCGGCGCCGTCTTCACCGTCCTCGCCGTCCTCTGGCTGCCGGTCGTCGCCCTCGCCACTTCCTGCTTTCTGGAGCGGATCGTCGTCTCCGCCGAACGGCGGTACTTTCCGGGCCTCGCCGATCCGCTCCCGGTCTCGTTCGGCGCGGCGATGCGGTCGGGCCTGCGGATTTCGGTCCTCGCAGGCGCCGTCGCGACCGCGCTTCTCTTCGCGTCGCCGTTCATCGGTCCGCTCGCCCCGTTCCTCGGCGCCGGGGCTACGGGATATGTGCTCGCGCGCGAGTATCACGACCTCGTCGCCTGTCGCAGGCTTTCGCCGGTCGAGGTCGCCGCGAACTGGCAGCGCCAGCGCGGCAGGCTCTGGGTCGCGGGCTTCGTCGCCAGCCTGGCGATGCTGGTGCCGGTGCTGAACCTGTTCGCGCCGGTCTACGGCGTCGCCTTCGCCACGGTTTCCTTTCACGACCCGGACGGCACCGGCGACTGGACTCCGCCGCGCGGCGCGAACGCGCTTCGGTAGGGGGACCCTGCGGACGTCCGCCCGCGCTCGCAATGCGCTCCCGCTCGCGGTCCGCGATTCGGCCGGCGCCAATCCGTCGTAGCGTTCCGCCTCGGGGCGAGATTCCCGGGCCGTCCCCCCCACCGGCGCATCGAAGGCGCAAGCGGTTCGCGACGGCAGAAGTCACGCCCGTGATCCGACAGCCATGCGTCCGCGCTCGCGGCGCAACCGGACCGAGGTCGCGCCGAAGAGAGCCGTCGTCCGGCCCATGGACGCATCGACCGGCCGTGGAAAACTTGCGGAAAACCCGTGGACAGTCGGCGGAGAACGTCGCGTACCGCCCGCTCTCGACGGCTGGATACGGCCCCATGCCGTCTCCTTCTCGCGTCGGACGACCGGAACGGTCGCGCCCGTCCTGCGGTTGCCGTCGCGCTCGGCGAGGACCGTCGGCGAGGAAGAGCGACATCTCGAACCGTCGACCGACACGCGCGACGAACCGCCCTCGAGTTCGGGAATGCCGCCGGATGCCTGGCCTCGGCGTTCCGACGCCTGAACCGCCGCGCCGCCTCGAGGCGCTCCGCCGTCACCGGCGCGGAAGCGACGTCGCGGACGGCGAAACCGGCGCCCCCGCCGGCGCCTCCCGGCCGATCGGCGGCGCTCCGGCCTCTGGGGAGTCGCTCGCTGTTGCGTAATTGCCGAATCCTGTGATATTCTGGACGCACGAGGGGCGGAATCGCTAATCTCGCGTTGCCTGCGATGCGACGCGATACCACAAACGACGCACGGCTGGCCCCCAACACACCGGGTTCCGACGACCGGAACGCCCGTCTCGGAACGGTGATGCCAAAGCCTCAGACGGGACACGAGCGTATGGGCGGTCCGGGGTCGCATGGCGGCCGGCGACGAAGAGTCGCAGTGATCGGCGCCGGCATTTCCGGCCTCGGGGCCGCATGGCTGCTGTCGCGCGCCCATGAAGTCGTCCTGTTCGAGGCGGAAAGTCGCCCGGGCGGCCACGCCAGAACGGTCACCGTGCGAACCGGCGGACGGGAGATCCCGGTCGACACCGGCTTCATCGTGTTCAATCGCGTCAACTACCCGCATCTGTGCCGGCTGTTCGAACGGCTCGACGTGCCGACCTGTCGCAGCGACATGTCGTTCGCGGTCTCCGTCGACGGCGGGAAGCTGGAATTCGGCAGCAACGTCCGGGCCGCGCTGGCCCAGCCGGCCAATGCCGCAAGACCCGCTTTCTGGCGCATGATCCGCGACATCGCGGTCTTCAACCGCACGGCGCTGGCCGACGCCTCCGAGAATCCCGACCTCACGCTGGGCGAACTGATTCGCCGGAGGCGATTCGGCCCCTGGTTCGAGCGCTACTATCTCCTGCCCATGAGCGGCGCGATCTGGTCGACCCCCCGCGGCGGAATGCTGAAGTTTCCCGCCCGCGTCCTTGCCCGGTTCTTCGCCAATCACGGCCTTCTGTCCTTTACCGGGCAGCATCAATGGCGGACCGTCGAGGGCGGCTCGCGCAACTACGTCTCCAGGATGGTCGCCGACACGGACGCGCAGTTGCGACTCAAAGCGCCGGTCGAGGCCGTCACGCGCGGGCCGGCCGGCATCGACGTCCGGACGGCCGGTCAGGAAGCGGAACGCTTCGACACGGTCGTGTTCGCCTGCCATTCGGATACCGCGCTGGCGATCTTGCGCGACTCCGACCCGGACGAACGGCGCGTCCTCGGCCGCATCCCGTTCCGTCGCAACAAGATCGTGCTTCATACCGACGCCGGGCTCATGCCGCGACGACGGCGATGCTGGTCGAGCTGGGTCTACCTCGCGAATTCGCGGCTCGACGAAGAATGCGCGTCGGTCACCTACTGGATGAACTCGCTTCAGAACGTCCCGCAGGAGACGCCCCTTTTTGCCACCCTCAATCCGTCTCGCCGGATCGAAGAGTCCCGTATCCTAGACGAGCACCCGTTCGACCATCCGCAATACGACGCCGACGCGATCGTCGCCCAGGAATCGCTTCCGTCCGTTCAGGGACGCGCCGGGACCTGGTACTGCGGGGCATGGACCGGGAACGGGTTTCACGAGGACGGTCTGGCGAGCGCGGTCCGGGTCGCCGCTTCCCTGGGAGTCGCGCCGCCATGGGCGTAATCGAATCGTCGGTCGTCCCGGCCACGGTCAGCCACCGGCGGCGAATCCCCGTGGACAACCGGTTCGCCTACCGGGTCGACTACCTGCTTCTCGACGAAGCGATCCTCCTCGGGCGTGATCCGGGACCGCGGCTGTTCTCGTTCGGCCGGCCCAACCTGATGTCCCTTCTGCCGTCCGATCACGGGATCGCCGACTGCAAGGGAGTCGAAGGCGCCCGACGGGCGGCGTCCGAGGCGGGAATCGGCGGCATCGATCGCGTGCTCTTGCTGACCCACCCGCGCTACTGGCACTACGCCTTCAATCCGGTCAGTTTCTGGTTCCTCATGGGTGCCGCCGGGAACCTCCGAGCCGTGCTCGCCGAGGTCCACAACACGTTCGGCGATCGGCACGGCTATCTGTGCACGGGAGAGGCCGGCGCCGACATCGGGCCGAACGGCCGGACGGTCTCGGCGAAGCGCCTTCACGTCTCGCCTTTCTTCGGCATGGCGGGCCGATACCGCTTCCGGTTCCTCGTCGACGACGCGCGCGTCGCCGTCCGAATCGTCTACGAGGACGACGAGGGCGGCGAACTCGTCACCTCGATCGCGGGCACGCGGCGGCCGTTCACGGATCGGGAAATCGCCCGCGCCTTTCTGCGCCGCCCGTTCGGCGCCGCCCGTACCACTGCGCTCATTCACTGGCAAGCGCTCAAGCTCTGGCGGAAGGGCGTGCGGTTCCGGCGACGGCCCGAGCCGCCGCGGCGGAGCGTAACGTGACCTTGCGGATCGGGATCCTGGCGGTGTCTCTCATGGCCGGCATGGCCGCCGCCGCGCCGCCGGAGCTGGCGGAACGCGTGCCGGCCGAGGGGCCTTCAGGCTGCGCCGAATACCGGTTCCTGTTCCTGCGCCTCTACCGGGCGGAGCTCTGGACCGGCGCGGAGGCGCCGCCGGGAGAGGAATTCGGCCTCACGCTGACCTATCGCCGGGACATAGACCGGGACGAGCTGGTCTCGACCTCGATTTCCGAGATGGCGCGCATGTCAGGGCGGCCCGAGGCCAGCTTCGGCGCCGCGCGAGCCGAACTCGAACAGGCGATGCGAAACGTATCGGTCGGCGATCGCTACACGGCCTGGCGCACCGCATCCGGCGAGGTCCGTTTCTATTTCAACGGCGACCCCGCAGGCCGTCTCACGCAGGATGCGGACCTGTTCCTCGACATCTGGCTCGGTCCGTCGAGCCGGGCTCCGGCCCAGCGGGACGCGCTGCTCTCGGGACGCTGCGATGACTGACGTCCGCATCGGCGGTCTCGCGCGGCGCGACCTGTTTCCGCCTGGCGCGATCGCGGCCGTGCTCGCCTTCGGCGGCCTGCCGCTCTACATCCACGCGCCTCGCTACTACGCCGAGGAGTTGGGCATCGCCCTCCCGGCGCTCGGCGCGGTACTGCTCTTCGCGCGCGGCGTCGACAGCGTGCAGGATCCGGTCATCGGGCGGCTTGCGGACCGTTGGCCGCACCGCCGCGAGACATGGGTCCTGGTGTCGGGGGGCCTCCTGGCCGCAGGCCTTTGCCTGCTGTTCGCCCCGCCTGGCTGGGGCGATCCCTTGCTCCGGCTGGCGCTCGGGCTGCTGGTGGCCTTTACCGGGTTCAGCGCGCTGCAGATCGCCTTGTACGATCACGGTCTCGCCCAGGCGGAAGCCGCAGGCGGCGGTTATACGCGGATTTCGCTCTGGCGCGAGGCGGGCGGCCTTGTCGGCGTC
The DNA here is from genome assembly GCA_965221505.1 of Rhodobacterales bacterium. GTDB lineage: Bacteria > Pseudomonadota > Alphaproteobacteria > Rhodobacterales > CAZPXZ01 > CAZPXZ01. The sequence continues at coordinate 958,971 of CBDCSI010000001.1, read as the reverse complement.
TGCCTTGCCGTGCTGACGCCGGCGGCGTTGGCCGGAATCCTCGGCGCACCCTATTCCTATGCCGGCTACGCCCTCGCGTTCGCAGCGTTCGCAGCGTTCGTCCTCGGCCGCATGCGCGGAACCTGGCGCAGCTCGGGCAGGTCCCTGCCTTCGGCCGGTCTGGCGAACGCCTTGCGGGTGCCCGGCGTCAAGCCCGTTCTCGTCTTCGGCCTCGTCAACGCGCTGCCGACCGCGGTGACATCGACGCTATTTCTGTTCTTCGTGGACGACGTGCTGGCGGCGGAGCCGCAAGCCGGAATCATGCTGCTCGTCTTTTTTGCGGCCGCGGCGACCGCAGCCCCCGCCTGGGCGAGGATCGCGGCGAGGATCGGGCGCAAGCCCGCGCTGGCGGCCGGCATGGCGCTCTCCGTTCCGGTATTCGTATGGGCCTGGGCGCTCGGGCCGGGCGAAACGGCGGCGTTCTACGCGATCGTCGTCGCTTCGGGCGCAGCGCTCGGCGCCGACATGACGCTGTCCCCGGCCATGTTGGCGGCCCGGATCCGCGGCGGCGGCGGACAGGTGTTCGCGCTCTGGACCTTCCTGCAGAAGACCGCGCTCGCCCTGGCAGCGGGCGTGACGCTTCCGGCCCTCGCCCTGGCGGGGTACGAGCCGGGTGCGTCCGACGAGGACGGTCGCCGGGCGTTGTCCGCCGCATACGCGCTGGTGCCCTGCTTCCTCAAGCTGGTTGCGGTCGCGGTACTCCTGACATGGGTCAAGGACAAAGGAGATCGAGCTTGACTACCAGACCTGCCTTCGGGACGCGGTCCCGGTTCCGGCGGAGGTCGGACGGCCTCGACGCCTATGCCGGACAGACGCCGGTCCTCGACCTTCGCAGCTATCTGAGCGGAACGCTGCTTGCCTCGGGGGCGTTCTTCGGCCGTTCGGGCCGGATGGAGCGACGGTTCGCCATGGAGACGGTCGGCCGCCGGTCCGGAAACAGGGTCGCGCTCGACGAAAGGCTCTCCTACGACGACGGCGAGACGGTCGACCGGCGCTGGACCCTGGACTTTGCCGAAGACGGAACGTTCGTCGCGACCGCGCCGGACGTCGAGGGCGCGGCGCCGGGAGCGCAGCGGGGCAATGCGGCGATCATGCGCTACCGGTTGCGGTTGCCGTGGCGCCGGGGCGAGATCGTCGTCGGAATGGAGGATCGGTTCTTCCTGCTGAACGACGGAACCCTCATCAACCGGGCCCGCATGTCCAAGTTCGGTCTCAAGGTCGGCGACGTGTTCGCGTTGTTTCGCCGGCCCGGCGCCGAGGGCGCGCCCGGTACGGGATCGGGCTCGCCATGAACCGCCTCGCGGGAAAGCGCTTCTGGTTGGTCGGGGCCAGCGCCGGCATCGGTCGGAGTCTCGCCCTGCGTCTGGCGGAGGAGGGCGTCGCGGTGGTCGCGTCGGCCCGCGACGGCGAGGCGCTCGCGCAGGTCGTCGAGGCGATGGCCCCCGTCGATACCGCCTCGGGCGGCCACGCGGCCGTGCCGTTCGACGTGACCGACAGCGCCGGCACGATGCGGGCGTTCGACCGCGCCGGCGCCGTCGACGGCGTGATCTACTGCGCCGGCGCCTACGAGCCCATGTCGGCGCGGGAGCCCGACCTGGACGCGCTGGAGACGACCGTCGACGTGAACTTCACCGGCGCCCTTCGGGTGCTTGCCGCCTGCGTTCCGGCATTCTGCCTGCGCAGGTCAGGGCATATCGTGCTGCTCGGCTCGCTCGCCGGCTTTCGCGGACTGCCCGACGCCTGGGGTTACGGCGCGACCAAGGCGGCGCTGATTCACCTCGCGGAAAACCTGCGCCTGGACCTGCGCGACTCCGGCGTGGCGGTGCAGCTGTGCAATCCCGGATTCGTGGCGACGCGCCTGACCGACAAGAACGCGTTCCGGATGCCCTTCATCATGACGCCCGAAGCGGCCGCCGACCGGATCGTGCGCGGCATGGCGCGGCATCGCTTCGAAATCGCCTTTCCTCGCATCATGACGGCAGCGTTCAAGTTCCTCGCAGCCCTCCCGCGTCCGGCGTATTTTGCGCTGATGCGAACGGCCGGCAGAACGTCGGGGAGGACGTCGTGAGCGCGCCCGCGGCGCGACCCGGCGTTCCGGTCGCGGCGCGGCCGGACCGCTCGTCTCTGCCGCGGCCGTTGCGCGTCGTATCTTCGCTTCTCGACCGAATCGAACGCGGGTCGATCGAGGTCGAATTGCCGGGCGGCCGGCGACTGAAAGCCGTCGGCCGGGAACCGGGGCCGGCGGGGCGCATCGTCGTCTCGAACCCGGCCTTCGTTCGGCGTCTGCTCGCGGGAGGCGATCAGGGTTTTGCCGAGACGTTCATGGACGGCTGGTGGACCACTCCCGATCTCCAGGGCCTCCTCGACGTCGTCATGCTCAACAACGAGAACATGGCGCGACGCTTTCCGGGGGCCGGCCTGTTTCGCCTTCGCGAGCGGATCCGCCATTACTTCAATCCCAACACCCGCAGAGGGTCCCGGCGCAACGTCGCCCGTCACTACGACCTCGGCAACGACTTCTACAGCCTGTGGCTGGACGAGACGATGACCTATTCGTCGGCCCTGTTCCGTACCGGCACGGAGAGCCTAGAGCAGGCCCAGAGAAACAAGTTCGCCGCCATGTGCGACTTGCTGGCTCCGGCGAGCGGCGACCGCATTCTCGAAATCGGGTGCGGCTGGGGCGGATTCGCCGAGTATGCGATCCGCGAGCGGGGCGTCCGCGTGACCGGGCTGACCATCTCCAGGGAGCAGCACGACCATGCCCGGCGCCGACTGTTCGAGGCGGGGCTCGCCGACCGCGCCGAGATCGTGCTCCGCGACTACCGGGACGAGCGGGGCGTCTACGACCGGATCGTTTCGATCGAGATGGTCGAGGCGGTGGGCGAAAAATACTGGCCGGTGTATTTTTCGGCGCTGCACGACCGGCTTCGGCCGGGTGGGGTCGCGGCCCTCCAGGCCATCACGATCGCCGAACGGCTGTTCCCGCAATACCGTAAACGGGTCGACTTCGTCCAGAAACACATCTTTCCGGGAGGAATGCTCCCGAGCCCCGGAGCGCTGCGCGCCAATTCGGAAGCCGCCGGGCTTCAGGCGATCGGGGCTACGGCCCACGGCGACAGCTACTCGCGCACGCTTCGCGAATGGCGCCGCAGATTCAACGACAGTTGGAGCCGGATTGCCGATCTCGGCTTCGACGAGCGCTTCCGTCGCATGTGGAACTTCTATCTTGCCGGGACCGCTGCCGGCTTTGCCTCGGGTACTACCGACGTCGTCCAGATCGCCTATCGGCGGCCGTCGTGACGGGACCGACCTCGCCCGCGCGGGCAGAGCTCCAGCCGGGCGTTGCCGCGTGATTCCGGCGCGCAACTCGTTCGGAGAGAATGCGTCCGAAGTCGCCGTTCGACGGCCGGCGGACGCGGGCGCCGTCCGCGACCGCGACCGATTGCCCGACAGCCTCGCATAGACGGAACAGACCGGCCCGCCGGAGCCGCCGAGTCCTGCCGACGCCGTCTTCGTCCGTCAGTCGCGCCCGATCCGGTTGCGGCTTCCGCTCGCATCGTGACGGGATTCCGACGACATTCCAGCCGGCCTCACCCTTCCGACCGCGCAGAATTCAGCGCCAACAGATCTCGCAGCGCGGATTCCTCTTCCACGTCCGCGTCCCATCCGTAGGCGGCCGCGACGGCTTCGTCCAGCTCGGCGTGGGCGTCGGCAAGCCATTGCGGCCGCGTATTGTACAGCTCGGTTAGCGTGCGGGACTCGAGCTGCCTGGCCGACTCCGCGTCCCGGGCTACCGGACGTCCGGGATAGCCCGGCACCGCCTCGTCAACCCATTCCACCCACTCGGGCGGGTTAAGCCAACGGTCACGAAGTCGAACCAGTCGCCGAGCGGCTTCCGCGATCGACGTAGCGCGCGGGTCGTCGGCATACTCCGCAGCGGGGACGTCCGGCGAGAGACCGTCCGGAAACGGGAATGTCTCGAAGGTCGTGGTCGGCGTGTAACGGAGATCGTTACCCTTTCCCAACCACGTGCCGAGCCTCAGCGACCATGCCTCGTGAAACCGGCTGTGCAGAATGCCGAACGATACGTCGTCGTCACGGGCGATCGCGACCGTCGCGCTGTCGGGGCACGTGCCCGCATCGCACCACACGAACACGCGATGCTTGGCGACGCGGGGGGTCAGTACGTACCGACGCACCTCTTCGAGTGCGCCCCACATCGCCGGTCGAGGATTCCAGTGCCTGAACCAGTATCGTCTGCTGTCCGGTTCGCGCGTGTTCTGGCGTCCGGCATATACATGTGACGCGACATGGGAATAGGGAGCTTCGTACAGTGCGGCGTCTGCCTCGGACATGGTCCACCCGAAGTCGACGATCCACTTTCCCGCCGGGCGCCGCATAATGTCCCTGCCGTTGATCCAGGGCTTCAGTACGTCCGCGTTGGGTCTCCCGTTCGGGTTGTCCGGCAGACTCAGCCATTCGCGCGCGAGATCTCCCGGAACGTCGAACGAACCTCGCTTGACGTTCCCTTGAAAGGCGATCGCCTTGTTCGACCGAAGGCGCCTGGCTTGCGTCAGGTCGACTCCGACCCCGTCGACGGTCGCCGTGAGGTCGGCGTGAATCCTATCGACAGACCTGCCGTTCAGACGCGGCTTCCGCTCTTTCCCGGGGTTTGCGGGAGAGAAACACACGATCGAAACTCGCACCGCGGCGCCTTCGACAACCCAGGGCTCGTCCGACCACGCCTCGAATATCGTTCCGTGTTCCAGGATATACTTCAACACGTTTCGGTTCGTGCCTCCGCGAATTGAATTGGTCGCAACGAGTCCGACCCGTCGAACCCTGTCTTCCGCTACCAGCTTTGCCGCCTTCGCAAACCAGTAGCAGACCAGGTCCGGCTTTCCTTTGACGACGTTCGCGTACAGCTTCGGCAGGGCGTCCGCTGTGCGGTCTCGCAGCTCCCGGCGAATTCTCCTGTTGCCCAGAAACGGCGGATTGCCGATGACGACGTCGGCTTCCGGCCAATCCGGTTCCGCGCCTTCGGAGGTGAGTATCGCGTCTCGGCACTCGATGGTGTCGAGCGGGTCGAGGATCGGATCGGTCGAGTAACCGAACCCGTTTCTCCGCATCCACTGGATTTCGCCGATCCATACCGATACGCGAGCCAGTTCCGCTGCGTACGGATTGATCTCGATGCCCCGCACGCTGCTCGGACCCACTTCTGGAAACTGCCGTGGAAAGCCCAGCGATTCCGCCTCGATTTGGACCCGGTGCTCGATGCCCTTCAGCGCATGCAAGGCCAGGTAGAGAAAGTTGCCCGAGCCGCATGCCGGATCGAGCACCGTAAACTCACGCAGCCGTTGGAGAAAGGAGCGCAGCGCCTCGTCTGCCTCCATCCGACACTTCGTCGATGCCTTGCGCGAACTCGCTACGCCGGCGAGTTTCAATTTCCGCTCGACCTCTCCCCGTACGGCTTCCCACTCGGCGAGCAACGGACGGACGATCACGGACCCGACGATCTGCATGATCTTGTCCCGGTCCGTGTAGTGCGCTCCGAGCTGCGAGCGCTTTTCCGGGTCGAGGCCACGCTCGAAAAGCGTACCCAGTATGGAAGGGTCGATCTCGGACCAGTCGAGCTCCGCCGCCCTGAGCAGCGTCCTGATCTCGTCGCGATTCAACGGCAGTGCCGTGTCGTCCTCGAACAGCTCGCCGTTAAACCACGCTACCCGTTCGTAACCGATCCGTCCCCCGGTCGACATCGTCCGAAACAGGTCGCCCGCAAGGTCAACGAACTCGTCCGGTTTGATCTTGGCGCACTCCAGCATCTTGGTGAACATTCTGCCCGCCAGAAGGCCGACATCCTGCGCAAACATGCAGAACACCAACTTGATGACGAACTGCGCTACCGAAAGCGGATCGTGACCCCGATGCCGCAAGCCTTGCGCAACACTCGCAATAGTCGCCGCCGCCTTCTTCGTCACCGCTTGCCGGGTCTCGCCCGGACGCAACCGTTCCGGATCCGACATTGCGCGTTTCAGCTTGTCCCGGGTAGCCCCGTCGGCGAGTTCGTCAAGCGTGAATTCGTATGTCTTGCTGACGCTGTTCGTCCAATTTGTGTGGATGCGGAAGCTCACCATGTCGGACACGATGAGGAGCGGCGGATTCTCCAGGGCCAGCGCATATTGTCGCAACCGGTCGAGCGCAGCGTCGAGGTTTGCGTGCGTCCCCTTGTATTCCCACGCGAAGCAGCCGCGCTTCCACACGTCGGCCCAACCCCGGTCGCCGGAGTCCTTCCGCGCTCCGCGCCCGAAGCAGTACCGCTCGCCCGCCGGATCGGCTTCGGCCGGCGTCGGCTCGCCGAGTACGCGGCAGAGATCCAGGAAGTGCTCCTGCGCCCCCAGGCTTTCCCTCCGTTCCGACGCTTTCCACTTGGCGATGAACTCTCCGGGGGTCATGGCGCCCGCCGAATTTCGGACACGACGTCAGGACGTCTCCGACGCGTTGTGCGTTCGCATGACGCCGCATCGACCATCGAAGCGTCCCCCGTTTCGTCCTCATGTTCCGTTCACTCTGCGCAAGGCGCGATCGAAGCGCAGGCTAAGCAGGTACCATGCGACCACAAGTTACTGCTGTAGAAAGCGAGACGCGGATCGCATGCGTTCATCAATAGCCGAGTGCGCTTCGCTTCGCAATGCGGAGCGACCGTTCGGCGGGTGTTGCAGGGGCGGCGACGGCGTGCCGATTTCCGTGCACGTCACCGGTCACGGGGCAAGCAGAACATACGGAACCGCCGGCATTGGGAGAACAAAACTGCGCCACTCCCCGGCCGGAGCCCCACCGTTCCGCGCAAGGCCGCGCGACGGCTATCGGCGCCTTCTACGACTGAACCGTAGAAAAGTGTCGGACCGTTCCGCTTCGACGCCTTCCGGCCCGCCCGCCGGCGGTTCGATGTCCCGCATCGCCGGGCACTGGGTCTTCCGGAGGCCGGGATCGGGTTCCCCCGGGAATGGGCCACGCCGCCGATCAGGCAAGTCCCATCGAGCGGCGGTTCCGACGAAAACCCGACGCACTCCCCCCGGCGAATCGATCGCGCTGGCGCCCCGGCTTGTCCGGGATCGGACCCTCGGTCCGTTAGGCGCGGCGTGGTTCGCTCGGGAACCAGGCGCCGATTTCGTGTGCCGCTGCCGGCCCGTTCGTGTTCGCCGAGCGGTTGACAACCTGTGGAAAATCCGTGGAGAACTTGCGGAGGGACTGTTGGCCGGGTTTTCCGGACCGGGCGGCGGATTCTCGCTTGCGTCCGGTTCCATACCGGCGTCCCGCACGCACGCCCTTCCGTCCTCGATCCCCTTCTGTCCGTCCGACGGGACCGGGCCGTTCCTCCAGCAGGCCCGAAACATGCTCTCTCGTCGTCCCCGCGAAGACATGTCGACAGCCAACCGACGCCCAACCGGGAGGTCGGCGGCGCGACGGATGCGAGCTGTAACGGACGAGAGTACGGCTCGGGGTCCGGCGGGGGAACCGATTCGACCGACGCGCAACGTCTCGAGCCGTTGCCGCTCCCGGCAACCGGCAATCCGGGAATGCGGGCTCTCCCTTCCGACGGTTCCGAAGTCGAGCTTCCTGCGGCTGGCCTGGCCTGTAGCGTTCGTTAGCGGAGCGCCATGAATTCGATCAGTTTCCGGATTCGGGCGGACAACAGTCTCCTGCCCGGATAGACGGCGTGCATTTGCGGGCGAGAGGCGTTGCGTCGATGACCGCAAGCTCCCGCAGGCTTCCGCATACCATGTCCCGCGGAAGCATGGCGACGCCCAAGTTCCGCCGCACGGCCTCGGCGATGAGGCCAAGATCGTCGAGTTCATGCGTTCATGCGCGAAGTTGTCGAGTCGAACCCGTCCTCCGCCGTCCGGGAGTCAGGGTTGCCCGGACACGACTGCCGGAAGCGCAACCGGTCGACCGCGATCAGGTCGCCGATGCCGTATGCCGACACGAAGCCCGAACCCGCACGGAAGCGGTACGGGACCGACCACAGCCCCCGCGCCGCGAGGCTCGAATCGTCCATCGGGCCAAGCCGGAAAGCCAGATCGACGTTGTCGCGATACAAGTCCAGCCGGGCGTTCGTCACCGTCAGGTCGATGGAGACATCGGGGTTCGGGGTTCGGGGTTTGGGGTTCTCTGCCGCGTAGTCGAGCAGGCGACCGCCGATCGTAGTGCAAACCGCCAGCGGGGGCGCCGTGATGCGGACTGCGCTACGCCTCGTGCCGTCCGCAAACCCCGAGACGTTCTGCAAGGCTTCGACCGGATCCTGGCAACAATACAGTAGCCGACGGCACTCCTCGGTAAGTCGCACACGACGGGTGGTACGCTCGAACAGCTTCAAACCCAGATAGTCGTCCCGCTCGGCGACACGGCGGCTTATGCGGCTGAGCGGAACGCCGGACCGTCTCGCCACAGCCCAGGAAACTCAGATTCTTTGCGACGGCAACCAAGAGCGCGACGCCAGACCTGGAGAGCCGGGTCGATCTCCCGATCTTCCTCTTCCGTCTACGGCATGACGCTTTAGCCCGTCTTCTTGGGAATCCGCTTAGGGCGGACAGCACGGGCCTTGGCCGGAATGTTGGGCCGATCCTGTTCAGCCTCCAGAAGAAGCACCCACGCCTGCGGCCGCCGCTCGTTCCAAGCGTTAGCGGTGAGGGGGATACGCCGACGCTCCAATTCCGGAACAGCCTTACTGCTATCGATGGCTTCGTCGATCCGGCCTTCCCTCAACAAGTCGAACCTGGAGACCCCCAAATTTTCGTCGACGGCGAGGAGCGCAGCACGGGTACCCTCTTGGTCGCCCATGTCAAGATGTCGGACTGCGGCCAGCGTTTTTCTGATTGTCCGATCGTGAATCGAGTTCGCGGGTTTTCCGTTCGCCCAATTGTGGACGCTTCGACGGGAGACCCCAAACAAATCGCCAAGTTCCTCCCAATTCAAACCAGAGCGACGGCGAATTTCCATAATCGACTCAGCCGTGGAGACCGCAGGCACCTGAACGATCTGCCCGGTCGGGCCCGTGGCAGTTCGCTCGGCGTACTGCGGGATCATTGCCCAAAAGGTCATCAAGTCCTGAGCGTACGTGTTGGCTGTTGCCGGTCCTGATAGGGCGGTAGGGATCAGCGAGACCGCAGGACCGGTATCCGACCTAATCCCGTACAAGGATCCCATCGCGGAAGTAGTTGCCTCCGTTGTGTCGTGCACCGTGATCAGGGTCGTGGGGTTCCTCCATAAAATCGCAATGGCTCGTCCGTAACCACTGTGCGGAAGAGCAAGTACAGACTCTCTGCGAAACCTGTCGCTGTTGTCAGAAGTCATTCGCTCGTAAACGGCTAGGGTTCCGTTGTAACCATATGGAGGTCCAGGATCCAGCTCGTATTTTCGACCGTATTCACGCCATCAGGGTAATATGTCGCGTTCGCGGGCAATAGCCGACAACGCCCTTGAACCCGGGCTCCGTCTTGGGAATCTAACTGTGCATTAGTCATCCGGTGGACGACGGATTCGCCCGGCACGGCTTGCGGATTTCCGGCATGCGTGACTATTCCAAGAACGTCGGAACGGACCGGTTCTCGGATCTGATCCACCGCCTCGTCCGTGAGCCGGTCAGGGTCGCGAATAGCCAGGATGGCCGGGAAACGCGCCTGGGCGATGACCCGCTCCAGGGGTGTCCGAGAGAGGAATACCTCGGGCGTCGGCGCCGGTTTCAGTGGCCGTGTTTGCATCATGCCATGGCTCTCGGCTCTCCTTTCGTCTCACCACCATATGTGAATCATGATGTGAAGCAACACCCCCTAATGGTTAACGGTCTGCGCCCCATACGTGAAATGTCGTGTGAAACAGGGGCGTTGCTCCGGGCCGCCAAATCCAGCGTGTTGATTCTTGAGGGTGGAGACCCAGGTCTTGACCGCATATATCCACTGCTTCCTCCTCGGCAGCGAGGACAAACGATGCAACCCTCTGGCCGAGCTTCGCCAAGACCTGAAGAGAAACGGCCGCGACTGCGTTCACGCCTGATGCGTCACCCACACCGATTCGGACCACTGCAAGGGCTTCGGGGAATTCCTCCGGCTTGGACGCGCTACCAAGTTCCGAGCCGCGCACCGCTCCAAGATCACGGACTCTGTGTTCCCGCAGCTGCCGTCCTGGAGCTGGGGATGGAGGTGTAACCCGCCGTGCAACGGATGACGGGGCGCCGGGCGCCGGGCCGGCCCGTCGGCCAGCGTCGCTGCGGTTGGCTGGAAACCATCGCCATTCCTGGAGTATGGCGACCAGCCCGCTTTTCCAGCGATCCTGTCCAGCGACAACACGGGACCGTGTGTCGGGCGCGACGGCCGCTGGCGCGATCCCGATACCGTGCCGCCCGGCAACGACCCCGACCCGCGGCGCGGGCAAAGCACCAGGCGGCAGCGGAGGGCACGCGCCTTGAAACGGATCCTGACAATCGACGGAGGTGGCGTCCGCGGTACGTTCCCGGCGGCGTTCCTCGCCAATCTCGAGCAGGATCTGGACTAGCCGATCGGCCGCTATTTCGACCTCATCTCCGGCACATCGACCTTTGGGATCATCGCCATCGGACTGGCGCTCGGAATGCGGGCGTCGGACATCCTCACGCTCCAAACTCTTGCGCGCTACCCTTCCCGGCGACAACCGCACCGGAGAGCCCGAATGACCAAAGTCATGCTCATCCCCGAAACCGGCCCACCCGACGTGCTGTGCCTGAGCGAGGTTCCGACCCCGGATCCTCGAGCCGGAGAGATCCTGATTCGCAACCGTGCGAGCGCCGTGAACTTCGTAGACACGATCATCCGCCGGGGCGAGATGCCCGAGGGCATGATGCCCGCACTCCCGCACGTTCCCGGAGTCGAAGGTGCGGGAACGATCGAAGCCCTGGGGCAGGGGGTCGAGGGCTTTGCCCCCGGCGACCGCGTCGCCTGGATGGGGCCGATCGGCGCCGGCGGTTACGGCACCCACTCCGTCGTAGGGGCGCCCTACGTCACTCGCATCGCCGCAAGCGTGGACTTCGCGACCGCCGGCGCGCTCCCCGTAAACGCGGTGACCGCCTGGCACATGCTGGTCAATCTGGGCCGTGTCGAGCCGGGCGACCGCATCCTGGTCCACGCCGCCGCCGGGGGAGTCGGAACGATGATCCTGCACCTCGCACGTCATCTCGGGTTGACCGCGATCGCGTCGGTCAGCAGCGGCAAGCGGGAATACGCCCGGGCGCAGGGAGCCGAGGACGTGATCGACTACCGCAGCGAAGACGTGACCGAACGCGTGAAGGAAATCACCGGCGGCCGCGGCGTCGACCTGACCCTGAACCCGGTCGCGGGCGAGTCGCTGAGGGCCGACCTCGAAGCGCTGGCGCCGTTCGGAACTGCCGTCGTCTTCGGTTTTCTGGCCGGTCCGCCCTCAGGGACCTTCGCCGAAGACCTCGCGAATCAATTCCAGAAGTCGGTCTCCGTTCGGGTCAGCGACATCTACACCTACTTCGTCAACAAGCCGACGGAATTCGGCGCCGACCTGGCCATGGTCTTCGATCTCCTGGCGAAGGGGGTGCTGCGACCGCAGATCACCGAAATGCCGTTGGAAGAAGCGGCCGAGGCGCATCGTCGCCTCGAGGCCGGGGAAACCACCGGCAAGCTCGTTCTGACCGTCGCATGAGGAGGAGGGCCATCGCATCCGCGGCCGCTTACGACCGCCACCGTCGATCCGGAACCGGGCGCCACGCCGCCGCAGGACGGACCTCGAAGGTCAGGGCTTTCGAAACCGTGGCGGCTGCCGGAAGATTTCGCGATATCCGGACCGGTTTACGGCAGCCGGCGAACTGCCCATACTTCCACACGCGCCATGCGACGATACGGAGCGTCAGCGATGTCCGCCGAACGGGACCAGCGACGGCGCGACGGTGGGGTACCCAGGAAGTACGCACCCCTCTATCGCCGTCTTCTCTCCACGCCCACGGAGCGGGAGTGGCGGACGACGTTCAGGGAACTCGAGGCGATTCTGGGGTTTCGGCTTCCCGACCGGGCGCGCGCACACGGTCCCTGGTGGTCGAACTCCGGGGCGGGCCGCGGACACGGTCACTCCCGTTGCTGGCGGGCCGCAGGTTGGAGGACGAAGGAAGTGGATGTCGACGCGGAAACGCTGGTTTTTGCCCGGTCGCCGGACGATTCCAGGCCGGAAAAGCCCTCAGCGACGCAGCGGAAGTTCACGCTTGACGAAGTCCTCTCTGCGAGCGATCTGGGGCCGTGGCCGGAGGGCTTCACAGTAAGCCGCGAGCAGATCTACGACGACATGGGGCGGCTGACCGGAGGAACCGGCAACGACGACTGAACGGCGGAACCCGTAACGACAGCTGACGGCATGTTTGTCGATACCAACGTTCTTGTTGCAGCGCGTCTCGCAACCGCGGATGCCCATGAGACCGCCCGTCGCTGTCTTGCCAAGATAGAGAGCAGCGGCCAGCCCCTGCGGATCAGCCGTCAGATCGTCCGGGAATATCTCGCGACTGTTACTCTCGCCCACAATCCTGGTCAGACCCGGTTGCGATCGACGACGGGCTTGCGGACGCAGAAGAGCTGACCGCCTCGTTCGCCGTATTCGAGGACGGCCCAACCGTCATGAAGGCGTTGATGGCTCTCCGCCGGGAAGTTCCGGCTGCGGGAGAGCAAGTCCACGACGCCGACATTGCCGCCACCATGCCGGCGCACGGCGAGCGGCGGCCGCTTACGACGAACGCCAAGGACTTCCGGCGCTACCGGGGAGAGATCGAGTTGATCGACCCGACGGAAGTCGTGTGAGAAGGCCCGGCAGCGCGACGAGATTCGGCATCGTCCGTTGCGCGCCTCTCCGGGGGAAGCGTCTCCTGCCGCCCGGTCCCGTGCGCACCCCGCTTCGCACGCACGGACGCGGCGACCTACTCGAAACCGAACCCCGCCGACTGGCGCCCGGCCCCCGGCGAAGCAGGAACGAACCCCGTTCGTGCGGTTCGCGATCTGTCCGCGATCACGACGTCCGCCGGTGTCGACAACCGGTGGATAACCTGTGGATTGCCGGTGGATTGCTGGCGGAACCTCGTTCCGTCCGGCCGCATCTCGCTTCGGCGCCCGAGCGGATTCGAGACGGCGGGGGTGCGGATCGCAGCCCGGACGAGCTTTCTCGGGCTACTCCCGCAAGCTGCGAAGCCCGGCTTCCAGAACCTCCAGGGGAACGAGTTCCAGCTCGATGCCAAGCGCGACGGCCGCCCAGATCGGCGTCGCGATCAGGGTCGTGCGAAGCGTCTTCCGGCTCAGTCGCGGTTCGCTCGGCGCACTGGCCGGCGTCCCGCGCACCACCTTCCTGGACTGGGATTGCGAGCGAATCCCTTGCGGCAGGACGCAATAGAAGGTGAGGGCCCAGATCACGGCGTAGAGTACCAACGCGCCCGAAATGCCCATGTCGTCCCCTCCCCGAGGTCGGCGCCCGGACCGCGACCCTTCCCGATGCTCCTTGCGGAAGCGTCGCCATGCCGGACCCCGCGTCAAGCTCAACCGCCTGAACTCGCCACGCAAACGCCGACCCTGCCCAGAGGGAACAGCATACCAGGCGACCGCGCAACCCCGGCGCCGCGTCACGCGAAGCGGGCTCCGTCGGTCGGGAAGGCGTCACGCAGCCGGTTTCGCGAACCGGTCGACCAACCTCGCGCGCGAATCGGGCAGGCGCCGGTTCACGCTCGCCGCAACCCGGCGCTCCAGGAAGTAGCCGGTCAGCCGCATCGCCTCGAGCCAGGAGGTCCGGTCCGCGGCGCCGCCGTGCAGCAGGAACTCCGGCAGCGGAAGCAGGCGGTCGGCATAGGGCTGCCCGGCGTCGCGGCTGACGGCGCATCCGCTTTTCGGCGAGACGAAGGCCAGCCCGTCCTCCGCCCCGGTCGCGGCGCAGCGGTCCAGCGTCAGCCCGTAGCCGAGGACCCGAAGGAGGCCGAGTTCCCAGTGGACGTAGGCGGTCGGCCAGTGAGCCGGCTCGGCCAGCGTCGCAAGCGTCGAAAGGGTCGCGTCGAACAGGTTGGGATGCGGCTCCCGCTCGGGCAGATAACCCGCCAGGAGCGCGATCATGCTCGCCATGGCCGCCATCGCGTCGCCGTCGCCCCGAATGGTCGCCCAGGTTCCGCCGGCCACTTCGACCTCGAAGGTGCCGAGATGGGACTGCAGCCGGGCGTTCCAGCGCAACCGGGCAAGCGTTCCGGGCTGGAGCTGACCCCGTTTCCTCCGTCCCTGTCCGCCCCGCACCAGTCCCGCATGCCGCCCGTGTTCGCGGGTCAGCGCCTCGACGATGGCGGAGGTCTCTCCATGCGCCCGAACGCCGAGCAGGATGCCCTCGTCGGCCCAGTTCAGCGCTCCGCCTCCCCGGCGCCGGAGCCCGCCTCCAGGCCCAGCGCGCCCAGCTGTCGGGGGTCGTCCATCCAGCCCCGGCGAACCTTCACCTGCAAGGACAGATCCACCCGCGAACCCGCTTCCCGCGCGATGTCCCGGGCCGCGGCTTCGCGAATTCGGGCCAGCGCGGTCCCGCCCCGCCCGACGATCATCCGCCGATGGGATTCCCGGGCGACGACGATCCGCTGCTCGATCCGCACCCGGCCTCGGGCGCCTTCGGCCCACTCGACCGGCTCGACGGCGAGCTGGTACGGGAGTTCGTCGTGCATGTGCAGGAGCAGCTTCTCCCGGGTGATTTCCGCAGCCAGCAGGCGAAGCGGCATGTCGGCGGCCTGCTCCTCCGGATAGTGCCAGGGGCCGGCCGGCAGGATGCGCTCGATCCAGGCCGCGAGCCGGTCCACGCCGTCGCCGTTCGACGCGGCAATCAGGAACGTCTCGTCGAAGCGGGCGGCCGCGTTCAGTTCTGCGACGAGCGCAAGCAAGCTCTCCCGCCGGACCCGGTCGATCTTGTTCGCCACCAGCGCCCGCGGCCTCGGCGCCGGCAGCCGCCGGTCGACGCCGGCCAGAAGTTCCGCGCGCGCGGCGGACGGCGCCTTCGCCGCATCCACGAGCACCAGCGCCGCGTCGGCCTCCCCGAGGCCGGCCCAGACCGCCGACACGATCGCCTCGTCGAGCCGCCGCTTCGGCCGGTAGAGACCCGGCGTATCCACGAACACCGCCTGCGTGCGCCCGAGTATCCCGATGCCGCGTACCCGCGTCCGCGTGGTTTGCGCCTTGTGGGTCACGATCGACACGCGGGCGCCGGCGAGCCGGTTTACCAGCGTGGACTTGCCGGCGTTCGGGAGGCCGAGCACCGCTACCGAACCGAATCGGGTCCCGCTCATTCGGCGCCTGTCTCCTCGCGCTGCTCCTCGCACTGCCGGCGCAGCGCCGCGGCCGCCGCGCGTTCGGCGCTCCGCTTGTTCGACCCTTCGCCCACCGCCGCGAGCGAATCGCCGACGCTGACGCGAACCGCGAACGCCTCGCGCTCGGGCGTCGCGGATTCGTAGCGCGGAAGCCCCAGCCCGCGACCCTGCGACCACTCCTGCAGCCATGCGCGGGGATTGGGTTGCGGCGATTCGGAACCCTCCGCTGCGGCGAACAGGCGCCGCACGCAACTCGTGGCCTCCTCCAGCCCGCCGTCGAGAAACACGGCCGCCAGCACCGATTCCATCGCGTCGGCCAGCACCGAGTCGCGATCCCGGAACCCGCTGCGGATCTCGTTCCGTGCGAGAGCCAGATGCGCCCCGAGCCCGACCCGGCGCGCGGCGGCAGCGCAGGACGCCCGGCAAACCAGCGCCTCGAACCGCTCGTGAAGCTCTCCCTCGGACGCCCGGTCGTGCGCCGCCAGGAGATCCGCGGCGACCGCCAGCCCCAACACGCGGTCGCCGAGGAACTCCAGTCGCTGGTTGTCCCGCTTTCGGCCCCGCTGGACGCTGAGATGGCTTCGGTGGCGCAACGCTTCCTTCAGGAGGCCGCGGTCCCGGAACCGATATCCCAGCGCGGCTTCCAGCGCCGGCAGCTCGGGCTGGGCGCCGTCCGCCACGGTTCACCGCAAGTCGTCGAAGAATCGAGAGAGGCGCCAGTCCCACGGAAAGAAAGCGCGGGATTCCGACGACAGGAAGATCACCTCGGCCCGCCCGACGAAATTCTCCGCCGGAACGAATCCCACGGCGTCCCGGAAGCGACTGTCGATGGAATTGTCCCGGTTGTCGCCCATGAAGAAATAGTGCCCTTCCGGCACTACGTAGGGTCGCGTGTTGTCGCTGCCGCTCACCCGGTCGTCGTTCGCGTTCAGCGTCAGATAGGACCGCCCGCCCGGCAGGGTCTCGCGGTAGAGGCCCTTCAGGCAGACCCGCCTGCCGTCCTCGTCGACGCCGCGCCGCTCGCAGCGAAGCGACGCCCGGGAGCCCAGCGGCTCCAGGAAATCTCCCACCCGCTCCCGCCGGACGGGCACGCCGTCGATATGGACCACGCCGCCTTTCACCTGCACCGTCTCGCCCGGCAACCCGACGACGCGCTTGATGTAGTCGGTCTCCCCGTCTTTCGGCAGCTTGAAGACGATCACGTCGCCTCGCTCCGGCTGCCGGTCGGGCCAGCGTCCGTCCGGCAGGAACTGCGGCGAGAAGGGAAACGAGTTTCGCGAATACCCGTAGGCGTATTTGGAGACGAACAGGTAGTCGCCGATCAGCAGCGTCGGCTTCATCGATCCGGAGGGGATCGAGAACGGCTGGAAGAGCGCGCTGCGGAACGCCAGCGCGATCAGGAGCGCATAGAACAGCGTCCGCAGGGTCTCGCCGATACCGCCCCGCCAGGCCCGAATCACCGCCGCCTTCACCCGGCGCCTCCCCGCGGCACCGCCTCGATCACCACCAGCGCCTGCGCAAGCGGCGGTTCGTGCGACAGGCTGACGTGAAGCCGCGCGCGACAGCCGTCGGGAACGAGACTTCCCAGGCGCCGCCTGGCGCAGCCGGCGAGCCGAAGACGCGGCTGGCCGGTAGGCAGGTTCTCTACCTCGATCTCGCGCCACCGGACGCCTTCGGCAAATCCCGTCCCCAGCGCCTTGGCGCAGGCCTCCTTGGCGGCCCAGCGCTCGGCCAGCGCGGCCGGCGCGCCTCGCCCGCTGCCGGCGCGCGTCCGCTCGGTCTCGGTGAATATGCGGCCGAGAAACCGGTCGCCGAACCGCTCCGCCATGCGCTCGATGCGCCGGATGTCGCACAGATCGGCGCCGATTCCGAGAATCATGACCCGCTCGTTCCGCGGCGGGCCGCGTCCATTCGCTCTCGCATCTCGCGAATCGCGGCCGTCAAGCCGACGAAGATCGACTCTCCGACCAGAAAATGGCCGATGTTCAGTTCCACGACCTGCGGAATCGCCGCTACCGGGGCGACCGTCTCGTAGGTGAGGCCGTGGCCGGCATGGACCTCCAGCCCGAGATCCGCCGCCAGCGCCGCCCCGCGCCGAATGCGCTCCAGCGCCGCGTCCCGGGCCGCGAAGTCGCATCGCTCGTGCGCGTCGCAATACGCTCCGGTATGGAACTCCACCACCGCCGCCCCGATCCTGCGCGCCGCCTCGATCTGCCGCTCGTCGGCCTCGACGAACAGCGAAACCCGCGACCCGACTTTCGCCAGCGGCGCCACGAAGGAGCGCAGCGCCGCCTCCCGGGACGCGGCGTCCAGCCCGCCCTCGGTGGTCAGCTCCGCCCGCCGCTCGGGCACCACGCAGACGGCATGGGGCGCCGCCGCCAGGGCGATCCGCTGCATCTCGTCGGTCATCGCCAATTCGAGGTTCAAGGGCAACGAAATCTCGCTCGACAGGCGTTCGATGTCGCGGTCGGAGATATGCCGGCGATCCTCGCGCAAATGGGCCGTTATGCCGTCCGCCCCGGCGTTCGCCGCCATGCGCGCCGCGCGCAGCGGGTCCGGCGTCCGCCCGCCCCGGGCGTTCCGGACGGTCGCCACGTGGTCGATGTTGACGCCGAGTCGGAGCGGCAGGGTCATGAGCGGATCGTATCCCGAACGCTTGCGGTCTCTACCGGGACGGGCGGGGCGCCGACCGCCCGCTTCCGTCCGAACCGTTTCGCCGCCAGTCGCCGGCGCGCCAGGCGGAAGGCCGCAACCGCCGAGCGTACCAGCAGGTAGCCGGCGGCGGCCGCCGGAATGCCGAGCGCCAGGCCGCCGACCGCATAGGGCAGCAGCACCCGGTCGAGCAATTCGGGCCACTGCGCCAGCATCTTGGCCGGATCGACGATCAGCCGGCTGTATTCCGCGATGCCGGAGCTCTTCAACGGCGGCTGGCCCAGGATTCGCCGCCCGGTCTCGACGGCGCTCGCGATGATGAACGGAAAGGTGATCGGATTGCCGACCGCCGTGCCCAGGGCGGCCGCCACCAGGCTGACCCGCAGCGCCCAGGCGAGCAGTATGGCCAGCAGAATGTGGAACCCGAAGAACGGCGAGAACGAGGTCAGCGTTCCGAAGGCGAAGCCGAGGGCGATGCTGTGCGGCGAGCCGGGGAGCCGCTGGAGCCGCGCCCGGACGTACCGGATGCCGCGATCCCAGCCCTTCCGGGGCGCCACCCATTCGCGCAACCGGCGCGGGTGGAAGACGCCCTGCTCGCGCCGGAAAATCGCCATCGGACCGGCCTAGCTCCGAAGCCGTCGACTGCCCGGCGAAACCGGCGGAATCGCGGCCATCTCCGCCGGAACCCGGTCCGGCTCGAATTGCGGCGCTTCCACCTCCAGGAGCGCCACCAGCGGCGCGCCTGCGTCGGCCCGCCCGCCGCTGCGGTCCACCAGGGCCCCGGTGACGACGGGCCGCCCTCCCGCTTCCCGGATCGCGGCCGCGCATTCGCGAACGGAGCCGCCGGTGGTCACGACGTCTTCGACGATCGCGCAGGCCGCGCCCGAGGGGATTTCGAAGCCGCGCCGGAAGCGGAAGACGCCGTCCGCCCGCTCGGCGAAGACCGACCGGAGGCCCAGCTGCCGCGCCGTCTCGTAGCCCGCGACGACGCCGCCCATCGCCGGCGAGACGCAGAGCGCCGCCGACTCGCCGGTCGCCGCCAGCGCGTCGCGGACCCGCGCCGCCAGCGCCGCGCAGAGCCGCTCGGCGCGCGCCGGGTCCATCAGGGCGCGGGCGCACTGGAGGTAGAGCGAACTGTGCAGTCCGGAACTCAAGACGAAATGTCCCTCCAGCCACGCGCCGGCCGCCTTCAGCTCCGCGCGAACCTCGTCTGGCGTCACGATGCCGGCTCCGGTTTCGATTCGGTGTCCGACCCGATGCGGCGAACCTCGTATACCACCCTTTCGGCGCTGACGGCGGAGAGGATCTGGTGCAGGTGGCGCAGGTCGCGAACCGAGAGCTCGAACACGATATCGAAGTAGTCGCGACGTCGGTGCGACATCTGCACGTCCTCGATGTTGGCGTCGAGCTGTCCGATCCGGTTGCACACCCGGGCGAGGGCGCGGTGCCGGTTGGCCAGCACGACCTTGATCCGGCTCCGGTACAGCGGATGCCGCGCCGCGTTGGCCTCCCAGTGCAGGTCGACCCACTCTCCGTCCGCCATCCGCGCAAGCCCGTCGCAATAGAGCGCGTGCACGGTGATGCTCTCGCTGGCCGACGCGATGCCGGCGATTCGCTCGTCCGGCAACGGCAGGCACTCCTCGCACAGCGTGACCGGCGCGTTGGCGCCGATCTCGATGATCGCGGGGCGGTCGTAGGATTGCGCCTGCCGGTCCTCCGCCTCCCCGTCCTCGCTTCTGGGCCGGATGGCGCGCCGCGCCTTGCCGGTCGACAGTTTGCCCTCGCTCAGCGCGACGTACAGGTCCCGCAGGCCGGCGTAGCCGAGTTGCCGCGCCGCGACGCCGTGCACCACGGCGCTCGAGTTGCCGAAGACCTGCGCCGCGATCCGCTTGCCGAAGGCCTCGCTCTCCCGGCGCGCCTTCGCGTTCCAGAAGCGGTTGATCGCGTGTCTCGCCTTGTCGGTGACCACGTCGGCGACCCAGTCCCGGTCCGGTTCGGCGCCGTCGGAGCGGAGGATCTCCACCTCCTGGCCGCTGCGCAAGCGCGCGGTCAGCGGCGTCGTCGCGCCGTCGACCTTGGCCGCCACGCAGCTGTTGCCGATCTCGGTGTGCAGCGCGTAGGCGAAGTCGACCGGCGTCGAATTCCGCGGCAGGTGCACGACCCTGCCCTTCGGCGTGAAGCAGTAGATGTTCCCGGAGCGGTGCTCGTACATGGCGAGGTCGACCGATTCGTCCGGCGAGCCGCTGTTGCGCGCCGCCTCCAGCCAGTCGCGAAGCTTGCCCAGCGGATCCTTCGACTCGGACTGCGCCGCCCGGTCGGTGCGCAGCCGTTCGAGCAACGCGGTCGGCTCCATGTCCTCGTTGCCCTTGTACCGCCAGTGCGCGGCGATGCCGACCTCGGCGACGTGGTGCATGTCCCGGGTCCGGATCTGGACCTCCATCAACGGCATGGCGTCGCCGTGGAGCACGGTATGGAGCGACTGGTAACCGTTGTCCTTCGGCACCGAGACGTAGTCCTTGAACCGGTCCGAGACCGAGTACCAACGCGTGTGAAGCACGCCGAGCGCGCGGTAGCAGTCGGGTACGCTGTCCACCACGATCCGGTAGGCGGCGATGTCGGAGATTCGAGCGAACTCGATCCGCTTGCGCTGCAGCTTGCGCCAGATCGAATACGGACGCTTGTAGCGGAACTGGACGTCGGCCCGGATCCCCTGCGATTCGAGCGCGTGCCGGACCCGCTCCATCATCGGCTGCGTCTCGGATTCGTATCGCCGCTTCAGCGAGACGAAGCGGCGAATGATCGCCCGTCGGGCGCGCGGGTTGAGGACGCCGAAGGCCAGGTCCTCGAATTCCTCGCGCATCTCCTGCATGCCGACCCGGGCGGCGAGCGGGGCGTAGACCGCGAGGGTCTCGTTGGCGATTCTCCGGCGCCGCGCCGGCGACAGGGCGCCGACGGTCCGCATGTTGTGCAGCCGGTCGGCGAGCTTGATCAGCAGCACGCGCAGGTCGCTCGCCAGCGACACCATGATCTTGTGCAGGGTCTCGGCCTGGACTTCCTCGCGTTCGCGGACGGCCCGCCCCTGCGGCGCGCCGCCGGCCGCCCGCGGACTCCCGTCGTCGGCGCCGCGGGTTTCCGATTCTTCGGCCGGGCCGCCGTCTTCCCCGGCGGCGTTGCGGGAGAGGACGAATCCGACCTTGGTCACCCCTTCCACCAGCGCCGCGACCCCGGAGCCGAACCCCTCTTCGACGTCCCGGAAGGAAATCTCCTCGTTGTCCTCCAGCGTGTCGTGCAGGAGCGCCCCGACCAGGGTCTCGACGTCGACCCTGTATTCGGTGAGGATCGCCGCGACGGCGAGCGGATGGGTCGAATACGGCTCGCCGCTCGCCCGCCGCTGGTCCCGGTGCGCGTCCGCCATGAACCGGTAGGCGGACGCGAGCCGCGCGCAGTCTGCCGCGGGGTTGTAGCTCCGAACCGCGTCGAGGAGCTTCGCGAAGGACTCGTCCGGCGACATGCCGCTCGCCTCCGCCGCGCTGCGGCGCCGGATCCTATTCCACGCCCTCGACGACGATCAGTTCGCCGTCCGAGACCGCCTGGCGGATCTTGACCGCAGCCTGATACTCTTCGGAATTGTAACAGCCGAGCGCGTCGTCGACCGAGGCGAACTCGATCACGACGTTGCGTCCGCGATGCGCGCCCTCGAGCGGCACGACGCGCCCGCCGCGGGCCAGGAACCGGGCGCCGAACCGTTCCAGGGCCGGACGCGCCGTTTCGATGTAGTCGAGGTAGCGCCCGGCGTCGCGGACGTCCACGCGGGCGATCCAGTAGGCTTTCGGCATCTGGGTCTCCTTTCTGTCGGGATCGGGCGCCCGGCCCGTTCCGGCCGGTCCGGCTGCGGCCCCCGGGCGGCGCTGCCGCCTCGCTCCGGCGTTGCGCCGGAGGCCGCTTCCCAGTATACTAGGCGCTGCACCGCACCCCCGCATCACAAGGAGCGCGCCCATGGCCCGCGTCACGACGGAAGATTGCGCGGAATTCATTCCGAACCGGTTCGAACTCGTCGTCCTCAGCGCGAATCGCGCCAAGGCCATCAGCGAGGGCGAGAGCATCAAGGTCGAACGCGACAACGACCGGAATCCGGTCGTCGCGCTGCGCGAAATCGCGGAAGAGCAGACCTCCAGGGATCGGTTGTGGGAATACGCGGTGGCCCGGGCCCAGCGGAACCGGCCGAGCACCGAGCCCGAATTCGACGACGCGTTCAGCCTCGAGGACCGGCACATCAAGTCCTGGATCCAGCCGATGGAATAGCGCCTTCGCGCGTGCGAGGGCGCCCCGGTCGTCGCGGATGGCAATTCCGAAGTCCTTCGTCGAAGAGTTGCGCCATCGCGTTTCCCTCGCCGAATACGCCGGGGAACGAGTCGAATGGGACCGGAAGAAGTCCCGTCCGAGCCGCGGCGAATACTGGGCCTGCTGCCCGTTCCATCAGGAAAAGACGCCGAGCTTCAAGGTAAACGACGCCGAGGGGCTGTATTACTGCTTCGGCTGCCAGGCCAAGGGAAACCTGTTCGGCTTCGTGCAGCAGATCGAGAACGTCGACTTCGCCGAATCGGTTCGCATTCTCGCGCAACGGGCCGGAATGCGGGTCCCCGTCGCCTCGAAGGAGGAGGAGAAGCGGGAAGCGCGCTCGGCACGGCTTCTCGAGGCCAATTCGATCGCGGCGCATTTCTACCGCTCGGCGCTGCACGCCCGCGAGGGGAGAGCCGCCCTCGCCTATCTCAGGGAGAAGCGCGGCCTCTCGAGCGGGACCGTCGAGGCCTTCGGCCTCGGCTTCGCGCCCAACCGCCGCGACGCGCTCCGGCAGGAGCTCCAGTCTGCCGGAATCCCGGACGACGTGGCGGCCGAGGCCGGTCTCCTGCAGCTGCCGGAGCGGGGCTCGCCCTACGACTTCTTCCGCAACCGGATCATGTTTCCGCTGACTCTGCCGGGCGGCCGCTGCGTGGCCTTCGGCGGCCGGTTGCTCGCCGACGGGCAGCCGAAATACCTCAACACGCGCGAGAGCCCCGTGTTCCGCAAGGGTCATACGCTCTTCAACCTCGGCCGCGCGCGCGAGGCCGCGCGCAAGGGCGGCCGGATCGTCGTCGTGGAAGGCTATATGGACGTCATCGCGCTCCACGAACACGGCATCGAGGACGTTGCCGCGCCGCTCGGAACCGCCTTCGCGACGGCGCATCTCGCCCTGTTGTGGAAGTCGGCCGAAACGGTCGTCGTCGCGCTCGACGGCGACGAGGCCGGGCGCCGGTCGGCCGCGCGTATCGTCGACACCGCCCTCCCGGACCTGAAGCCCGGCAAGGAGATCCGGTTCGCGCTGCTGCCGCAGCGGATGGACCCCGACGACTACGCGCGGGAACACGGCGGCGAAGGCATGGAAGCCGTCCTGCGCGCGGCGCTGCCGCTCTCGGAAATGGCCTGGCGCCGCGAACTGGCCGGCGGCACCCCCGCGACGCCCGAGGCCGTCGCCCAGGTCGAATCGCAGCTCCGCCAGCTGGCCGACCGGATCCGGGATCCGGAGCTGAGAAAGTTCTACCGGAGAGAGTTCCGGGAACGGGTCCGGGGCCTCCGGGCCGGCGGGCGCGGGACCGGTCCGGTTGCGGTTCCGGTGCGCGAGGCGACGCGCAGCTCCGGCCTGCTCGCCGGCAAGTCCCCGAAAGGGGAAACCCGCCGGCGCGCGCGGGCGGCGGCGATTCTCCTCGCCGCGCTCCGCCACCCGGACGCGCTCGACGCCTATTGCGAAGAGCTCGGCGCCATGGAACTCGAATGGAAGGACCTTGACACGCTGCGCAACGAGACCATATGTGCCTACATGGAGGGATCGCTCGACGCGAAGTCCAGAGAGCGACTGAACCGGCGCTTGCGCACCGCCTGCCGCATCCACGCCTCGCTCGTGCGCGTGGAGCGCTGCACCCGGGCGGGAACGGCGCTGGACGTCGTTCTGCGGGACGTCGAGACTCTGCTCGCCGAGCACCGCGAGGAACAGGGGAGCCGAACGACGATCGAGCAGGCCGTATCGCGGATTGTCGCCAACGACCCGGATCCGGAAGCGGACGCGCTGCTTCGGCAGGCGGTGCTCGACCGGGCGCGCAGTCTGGAGCCCCCCGCCGGCACGCTGCCGGACGGCGCGCGATACAGCAAGGCCCTGCTCGAACTCGCCCGGCGACCGCAAGGCCGGCAGGACGCCCGCAGGCAAGACGGAGACTGAGCCGATGTCCGAAAACGTCGCAATGGCACGGGACGAAATCGAGGACTACGCCGAGTTCGACCAGGGGGTCGCGGAGTCGCTGGCCTCGCTGGCCCGCGCGCGCGGCGGCATCATCGGCTACGACCGCATCGTCGAGGCGCTGCCCAACGGCAGCGACCGCGACCGGGCGGACGACATCGTCCGCTCCCTGAACGACATGGGGATCATGGTCGCCCCCGCCGAGCACGCGCCCGGTTCCCCGGCCGAATCCCGAAGCGTCGACATGCGGGTCGCCGGCGCGCGGGTCGGTCCGGAGCGCCGCGAGGACACGCTGCGCATGTACCTGCGGGAAATGGGCTCGGTCGAGCTTCTCTCCCGCGAGGGCGAGACCGCGATCGCTAAGCGAATCGAGATCGGCCGCAAGGTCCTGTACGACGGCCTGTGCCACAATCCCCTGACCAGCCGGGCCATCGCCAACTGGCACCTGGAACTGGACCAGGGCCGCGCCTCGCTGCGCGACGTGGTGGAACTCGGAACGGGCCTGGCGGCCGCCGGCAACGACCCGGAGATCGTCGAGGGCGAGGCGCAGGGCGTGAACGCCCGCGCGGCGGCGCGCGCGGCCAGCATCCGCAGCGAGGCCGAGAACCTGATCGCCGAGGTCGCCCGTACGCACGAACGTCTGGTTCGGCTCCGCACCGACAACGTCGCCGCGATTCGCGGCCGCCAGCCGCCGCTCTCGCACTCCCGGATGCGAACCATGCGACGCCTCGAGCGCGTGCTGGCCGGCCTGATCGGCGAGTTGCAACTGAACCGGAAACGGATCGACGACCTGATCGAGGAGACCCGGAGCAGCGACCAGTATCTGCGCAGCCTCGAAGGCCAGCTCGCCCGCTCGGCACGGGAGTTCGACATTCCGCGCGACGAGTTCCTGGAGCAGTGGCGCGGCCACGAGCTCGACGGCGCCTGGCTGAGCCGCGCCGGCGCCCTCGGCCCGAACTGGAAGCGGTGGATCTCGCGCGAGCGCAGGAACATCAAGCGCGTCCGGGAAGAGATCGCCGCCTATTGCGAACAGTCGCTCGGCCAGGACGTCAGCACGTTCCGCGAGACCGTGGGCGTCGTCCGCCAGGGCGAGCGGGAAGCGCAGCGGGCGAAGACCGAGATGGTGAGCGCCAATCTGCGCCTGGTGATCTCGATCGCCAAGAAATACACCAACCGCGGCCTGCCCATCGAGGATCTCATCCAGGAGGGAAACATCGGCCTGATGAAGGCGGTCGACAAGTTCGAATGGCGGCGGGGCAACAAGTTCTCCACCTACGCCACCTGGTGGATCCGCCAGTCCATCACCCGGGCGATCGCGGACCAGGCCCGCACCATCCGGATTCCGGTTCATCTCATCGAGACGATCAACAAGCTGAACCGCACCACGCGCACCTTCCTGCACGAGCACGGACGGGAGCCGCGCCCCGAAGAGCTCGCCGAGGAGCTGCAGATCCCGCTGGACAAGATCCGCAAGGTTCTCAAGATCTCGAAAGAGCCGCTCTCGCTGGAGCAGCCGGTGGGCGACGAGGACGACAGCCAGCGGGGCGACTTCATCGAGGACGAGGGCGCCGTCCAGCCGGTCGACCTCGCCGTGGACCGCGACCTCAAGGAGATCATCACCCAATTGTTCGCCGGCTTGACCCCGCGCGAGGAGCGCGTGCTGCGGATGCGCTTCGGGATCGGCGTGGCGCAGGAACATACCCTCGAGGAGGTCGGCAGGCAGTTCAACGTGACCCGGGAGCGGATCCGGCAGATCGAGGCGAAGGCGCTCCGGAAACTCCGTAAGCCGGCGCAGCAGGAGGCCCTTCGCGGCTTCCGGGAGAGCACCGCGGAGAGACCCGGGATAGACCGGGCGGACACCGGCTGACCGGGAACGGCAGGGACGGAGACGGGGGGACGACGGCATGACGCTCAAGGCGATCGTCTTCGACGTCGACGGCACGCTCGGCGAGACGGAGCCGGTGCACCGCGAGGCGTTCAACCTCGCCTTTCGCGCGGAAGGCCTGGACTGGCACTGGGACCCGGAGCTGTACCGGGAGATCGTCCGCCGACCGGGCGGACGGGAGCGTCTGCGCTACTACGTGGAGACCCATCAGCCGGACCACCTCGAGCGGTTCGAGCGCGACGACATGTTCACCCGAATCCACCGGCGGAAGACCCGGGCCTTCGGCCGCCTGCTCGAAGACAGCGGGACCTCGCTCCGTACCGGCGTCGGCCGGCTGATCACCGACGCGCGTTCCTGCGGCGTCCAGCTGGGCGTCTGCACGACCTCGCAGCTCGAGACCTTCGAGATCCTGGTCATCAACGCGCTGGGGTTCGAGGCGATCAGCTGGTTCCGGGCTGTCGTCTCCGGCAAGGACGTCACCCGGAGGAAACCCGACCCGGAAGGCTACGTAAAGGTCTTGCAGAGACTCCGCCTGCAGCCGGAGGAAGCCGTCGTGATCGAGGATTCGCCGGCCGGCCTCGAGGCGGCTCGCGCGGCAGGCATCCGGGTGATCGCGGTGCCGAGCGAATCGACGCGCAACGGCGACTTCGCCGGCGCCGAGATCGTGCTCTCCGACCTCGGCGAGCCGGGCATGCCGTTCGAGGTGTTGCGCGGAAACCCGAACGGATACAGCTACGCGTCCGTACGCAGCATCCGCGACTGGCTCGAACGCGACGGCGCCGGGTAGCGCGTCGTCGAGGCGGCAGGCCGTGCCGGGCGGATCGGGACTGGTGCGGTCGAGAAGACTCGAACTTCCACGGGCAATGCCCACAGCGCCCTCAACGCTGCGCGTCTACCAATTCCGCCACGACCGCACGGGGCAGACTGTATAGCGCATGGGCACGCGGCGCGCAACGGCTCGGGAGCCGACTTCCGCCGACGGACGCGACCCGTCGCCCGACGCGCCGGACGGCGGCGTCGACTGGATCGCCGCGCAGGAGCCGGTTCCCTATCCGCGGGCGATCCGCTTCATGGACCGCCGCGCCCGGGAGATTCGCCTCGGCGAAGCGCGCGAATGCGTCTGGCTGCTCGAACACCCGCCGCTCTATACCGCCGGCACCAGCGCGGACCCGGCCGAGATGCTGACGCCGGAAGCGCTGCCCGTCTACCGGTCGGGGCGCGGCGGCCGCTACACCTATCACGGGCCGGGGCAGCGCGTCGCCTACGTCATGCTGGATCTCGTCCCGCGCGGGTCGGACCTGAGGCGCTTCGTATGGAACCTGGAGGAGTGGGCGATTCGCGCCCTCGCCGAATTCGACGTGCGGGCGGAGCGGCGTTCGGGGCGAATCGGCGTCTGGGTCGACACGCCGCAGGGCGAGGCGAAGATCGCGGCGCTGGGCGTCCGGGTCCGGCGATGGGTGTCGATGCACGGGATCTCGGTGAACGTCGATCCGGATCTCGACGCGTTCCGGGGAATCGTGCCCTGCGGCATCCGGGAGTTCGGCGTGACCAGCCTCGCGGACCTCGGCGCCCGGGCGAGCCTCGCGGAACTGGACCGCGCCCTCCGCCGGCACTTTCCCGACACGCTCGGACGCCGCGACCCGACGGTACGGAGCGGCCGGGGCGCCTGAGACGGGACGGCGCGGGCGGGCCGTCGCGCTTGCGCCGGTCGGCGGCTTGACTAACATGCGCGACAGCGGCGGCAGGCGGCCGCAGGCTTGTGGAGGCCCCCCATGGCACAGGCGGTTGCGCATCAGTCGCACGATCACGAAGTCGGTTTCTTTACGCGCTGGTTCTGCTCGACGAACCACAAGGACATCGGGATTCTGTACATCCTGACGGGGTTCGTCGCCGGGGTGATCGCGGTCGGGTTCTCCATGTACATGCGGCTCGAACTCATGGAGCCGGGCGTCCAGTACATGCTTACGGAAGACGGGCAGCCGGACGGCCAGCTGTGGAACGTGCTGACGACCGGACACGGCATCCTGATGATGTTCTTCGTCGTGATTCCGGCGCTGTTCGGCGGCTTCGGCAACTACTTCATGCCGCTGATGATCGGCGCGCCCGACATGGCGTTCCCGCGGCTGAACAACCTGAGCTACTGGCTCTATCTCTGCGGCACGACCTTCGCCACCATCGCGGTCTTCGTCGACGGCGGCGTCGGCGTGGGATGGGTGCTGTACGCGCCGCTCTCGACCTACGGATCGCCGGGCATGGCGATGGACTTCGCCATCTTCGCGGTCCACCTGTCCGGCGCCTCGTCGATTCTCGGCGCGATCAACATGATCACGACCTTCCTGAACATGCGGGCGCCGGGCATGACGCTGCACAAGGTGCCGCTGTTCCCCTGGTCGATCTTCGTCACCGCCTTCCTGATCCTGCTCGCGCTGCCGGTTCTCGCCGGCGCCATCACCATGCTGCTCACCGACCGGAATTTCGGCACCACCTTCTTCGACCCGTCCGGGGGCGGCGATCCGATCCTCTACCAGCATCTCCTCTGGTTCTTCGGGCACCCCGAGGTCTACATCATCGTCGTGCCCGGCTTCGGCATCGTCAGCCAGGTCATCGCCACCTTCTCGAAGAAGCCGATCTTCGGGTATCTCGGCATGGTCTACGCCATGGTCGGGATCGGAGCCCTCGGGTTCGTGGTCTGGGCCCATCACATGTACACCGTGGGAATCGGGCCGGCGACGCAAGCGTATTTCATGCTCGCGACCATGGTCATCGCGGTGCCCACGGGGATCAAGATCTTCTCCTGGATCGCCACCATGTGGGGCGGCTCCATCGAGTTCCGCACGCCGATGCTCTGGTCGATCGGCTTCATCGTCCTGTTCACCTTCGGCGGCGTCACCGGCATCGTCCTCTCCCAGGCCGGGATCGACCGCGCGCTGCACGACACCTACTACGTAGTCGCCCATTTTCACTACGTGATGTCGATCGGCGCCGTGTTCTGCATCTTCGCCGGCATCTATTACTGGATCGGCAAGATGAGCGGACGCCAGTATCCGGAATGGGCCGGGAAGGTCCATTTCTGGACCATGTTTATCGGCGTGAACATCACGTTCTTCCCGATGCACTTCTCCGGGCTGGCCGGCATGCCCCGGCGCTACATCGACTATCCGGAAGCCTTCGCCGGCTGGAACTACATTTCGTCTCTCGGCGCGTTCCTCTCCGGGGCCTCGTTCCTGTTCTTCATCGGCGTGATGGTCTGGACGCTCGTCCGCGGGAAGCGTTGCGAGGCCAATCCGTGGGGCGAAGGCGCCGATACCCTCGAATGGACCGTGTCCTCGCCGCCGCCGGCGCACACCCACGAGGAACTGCCGCGGTTCGCTTGACGGACGGCGCTCCGACACTCGTGGACTGCGGTCCGGAATCGGGGAACGCGCCGCGACATCGAAGCCTCCAATCGCGACCGGCCGGCGAACCCAGTTTCGCGTCGCGGCGTGAGCTCGCTCCGTCGCGGTGTCACGAAATCGCCAGGGATCCTGGGCGGGCCGGATCGACTCGGGCAGTCCCTTTGGAGAGCGAACTCACCTACGCCGCAGCGTGAGCGGGTCGGTCGTCGGGCGCGGCTCCGGTTGCGCGCGCCTCAGGCGTCCAGATTGGCCACGTCCAGCGCGTTCTGCTGAATGAACGTCCGACGGCTCTCCACCGTGTCGCCCATCAGTTCGCTGAACACCTGGTCCGCCTCGTAGCTCTGTTCGATCTTCACCTTGAGGAGGGTCCGGGCGTCCGGATCCAGGGTCGTCTCCCAAAGCTGCGAGGGGTTCATCTCGCCGAGACCCTTGTATCGCTGCAGCTGAACCCCCTTCGAACCCTCGGACCGCACGGCCGCGATCA
Organism: Rhodobacterales bacterium; assembly: GCA_965221505.1. Lineage (GTDB taxonomy): Bacteria > Pseudomonadota > Alphaproteobacteria > Rhodobacterales > CAZPXZ01 > CAZPXZ01. The sequence continues at coordinate 928,896 of CBDCSI010000001.1, read as the reverse complement.
GATCGGTGGGGCCGGCGACCGGAGTCTCGTCGTCGCCGCGCCGGAAGACGAGCCGCGCGCGGTAGGTTTCCGCCAGCCGCGGCGCGACCCGCGCGAGCCGGCGGGCGTCGGTCGAGAGAAACGTGGCCCTGCCGAGCCGGTGCGTCTCCTCGACGCCGCGCACCTGCCGGCTGAAGGCCATCGCCCCGTCCTCCAAGACCCGAGACGCCCAGGCCGACCCGACTTGCTTCGAGACCAGGTCCAGACGACGCGCAACCGATTCCGCCCGCTCCGGATCCGGCATCCGGTCGCCGGTCAAACCGTGAAAGAGTCCGGCGATCGCGGCCTGCTCGATCACGAACACCGGATGCCGGGCGCGAAACGGCTCGATCAGCCTCACGGCCTCCCGGGCTTCCTGTACGGCCTGCCAGGCCTCCGCCGGCGCGAACGTGCCGCCGTCGCCGTCCTCGACCGTCGCCCCGTCGAGACCCTCCCGCAGCAGAAACGTCTCCAGTTCCGCCTCGTTTTGCCGGTAGACCTCCGACTTGCCCTTCGACACCTTGAAGAGCGGCGGCTGCGCGACGTACAGGTGCCCCGCCTCGATGATCTCGGGCATCTGGCGGAAGAAGAAGGTCAGGAGCAGCGTGCGGATATGGGCCCCGTCGACGTCCGCGTCGGTCATGATGACGACGGTGTGATAGCGCAGCTTGCCCAGATCGATCTCGCCGCGACCGATGCCGGCGCCGAGCGCGGTGATCAGGGTTCCGATCTCCTGGTTCGCCAGCACCTTGTCCAGCCTCGCGCGTTCCACGTTCAGGATCTTTCCGCGGAGCGGCAGCACGGCCTGGTTGACGCGGTTCCGTCCCTGCTTGGCGGAGCCGCCGGCGGAGTCGCCCTCGACCAGAAAGAGTTCGCTCCGCGCCGGGTCGCGCTCCTGACAGTCGGCCAGCTTGCCGGGAAGGGACGCCACGTCGGTCGCGCTCTTGCGCCGGGTGAGCTCCCGGGCGCGGCGCGCCGCATCGCGGGCGGAAGCCGCGTCGACGATCTTGGCGATCACCGCCCGGGCCGGCTGCGGATACTCCTCGAACCATTCCGCCAGGCGCGCGGACAGGACCTGTTCGACCGGTCCGCGCACCTCCGACGAGACGAGCTTTTCCTTCGTCTGGCCGGAGAATTTCGGGTCCGGAACGCGCACGGAGAGCACGCAGGTCAGGCCCTCTCGCGCGTCTTCCCCGGTCAGCGAGACTTTCCCCCGCCGCGCCCCGCCGAACTCGTCGGCGCTCCCTTTCACGATGCGGGTCAAGGCGTTGCGAAACCCGGCGAGGTGGGTGCCGCCGTCCCGCTGCGGAATGTTGTTGGTGAAGCACAGGACGTTCTCCTGGTAGCTGTCGTTCCACCAAAGGCTCGCCTCGACCCGGATTCCGTCCTGCTCGCCGCGGGCCGTGATCGGATTCGGAAAGAGCGGCTTGCGCGTCCGGTCGATATGGCGGACGAACGACTCCACGCCGCCGTCGTACTGGAAGGAGAGGTCCGTCGCCGGATTGCGGCGCTCGTCGGCGAGGGAGATCCGGAGGCCGGAGTTGAGAAACGCGAGTTCCCGCAGGCGCTTCTCCAGAAGACCCGCGTCGTAGGCGACGTTGGCGAAGGTGCCGCGCGACGCGAGGAAAGAGACCTGGGTGCCGCGCCGATCCCCGGAATCGCCGACCCGCTCCAGGGGCGTCACGGTCTCGCCGCCCTCGAAGCGCGCCCGGTGATGGTCGCCGTCCCGCCAGATGTCGAGGACCAGCCAGTCCGAGAGCGCGTTCACCACCGAGACTCCGACGCCGTGAAGACCGCCCGTCGCGCCGCTCTCCTTCTGGTCGAACTTCGATCCCGCGTGAAGCGTCGTCATGATCAGCTCGGCCGCGGAGATTCCCGCTTCCTGATGAATGCCCGTCGGAATTCCGCGTCCGTTGTCGCGCACGGTAACCGCCCCGTTCGCGTGCAGTCGCACGTCGATCCGGTCGCAACTTCCCTGCAGCGCCTCGTCGATGGCGTTGTCGACGACCTCGTACACCATGTGGTGCAGGCCGGTGCCGTCGTCGGTGTCGCCGATGAACATCCCCGGACGCTTGCGGACCGGATCCAGGCCGCGCAACACCTTGATGGATTCCTCGTCGAACTTGCGCTCAGGCCCGTTTACGACCTCCTGCATTCCCTATTCCTCCCCCGTTTCCGGTCGCCCCTGAACCACCCGCGAGGCGCCTCCGGCCATGGTCAGGGAGAACCAGCCGGCCTCGCTTCCCAGGGGCGCGAAGGCCGCCGCACGCACGCCCGTCATCCACACCTGGATTCCCAGCCCCGCGATCTCCCGCAAGAGCGCCTCCCGCCGCGACTCGTCCAGATGCGCGACGACCTCGTCCAGCAGAAGAATCGCCGGACGGGAGTCCTCGGCCATCGCCCGGGCGCAGGCCAGCGCAATCCCGATCAACGCCCCTTTCTGCTCACCGGTCGACGCCTGCCGGAGCGGAAGACCGGTGTCCTCCAGCCAGCCGGCCAGATCGGAGCGGTGGGGGCCGGACAGGGTCCGTCCGGCGCGCAAGTCCGTCTCCCGCCCCTTCCGAAGGGCGCGCAACAGCGAATCCTCCGTCCAGACCTCGTCCCGAACCCGCCCGGGCGACTCGCGTCCCCGGTCGCGGGACGCCCTCGCCTCCGCGCCGAGCACCGCCAGCCCGCAAGCCGAGAACGGACTTCCGTCCGGGCCCGGCGTCCCGCGGATTCGATCGAGCGTCGCGGCCCGGTTTGCGGAGAGGCGCGCGCCGTGCTCGGCCATGCGCAACTCGAGCGACGCGATCCAGTCCGCATCGGGGCGCTCCTCCCGGAGAAGGAGATTCCGGCTCCGCATCGACTTGGCGTAGCCCGCGGACGCGCGGGCGTGGTCCGGGTGAAACGCCGCGGACAGGCGGTCCAGGAATCGGCGCCTCGCCTCCGCCGGATCGGTCCATAACCGGTCATGCGCGGGCGTCACCCAGGCGACCCGAATCTCCTCCGCCAGACGCATCCGGCTGACCCGGTCTCCGTCCACGTTGACGGCGCGCCGGGCGCCCGGACGAATCTCCGCCTCGAACACGCGGGGCGCGTCGGCGCCCGCCAATTCGGCGCGGACGTGCCAGCCGACGTCGTCCGGTCGCCGCATCGCGTCCTGATCCGCCTGTCCGCGAAGGCCGCGCCCCGGCGCCAGCATCGACAGGGCTTCGAGAACCGCCGTCTTGCCGCTCCCGTTGGGTCCGACCACCACGGCCGTGCGGCGCTCGCATTGCAACCGGCTGTCGAGGTGAGACCGAAACCGGGTCAGGCGCAGGTCGGTGACGATGCCGGAAACCGGCCCGGCAACCATCAGGCCCGGTGCGGCATGATCACTGCGAGCATCACTCCGTCGCCGCTTTCCTCCGTGATCTGCACCGCAGTCCGGCTGTCGCGCATGTACACGACCACGGAGTCGCCGTCGATCTGGGCGATCGCGTCCAGAATGAACCGCTCCTCCAGAATGAACTGGACCTCCGGCCCCTGGTAGACGGCCGCGATCTGGTCCTCGGACTGCCCGGTCCTGGAGCGGATCGAAAGACGGGCGACGCCGTCGGCGACGTTGAAATTGACCCGGGAGCCTTCCGAACCGGCGATGGCGGCGACGCGGCTGATGCACGTCGTCAACGCGCGGCGCTCGAATTCCAGCCGGATGTCGCAGCCGTCCGGAATCAGCCGCGCGTAGACCGGATACGTCGCGTCGAGCACCTGGGAAATGATGGTGTACTGATCGCTCGCCACGCGGAGCAGCCTGGGCTTGTCGTCTTCGGTGGCGGCCGAAATCCGCAGCTCGTCGTCGTCCGCCACGCAGCTACGCAGCGTCGACACGATATCGGTGGGAATGATCACGCCGGGAAAGCCGTCCGCGCCCTCCGGCGCCGGCAGCGACATCCTCGACAGCCGATACGAATCGCAGGCGACCGCGGTCAGCCGTCGCTCGCCTTGCACGACGGCGGGGTGCAGGTAGATCCCCTGCAGGTAATAGCGCTCGCTGTCCGAACTCGGGCTCGACCGGTACGTCTTGTCGAGCAGCAGCTTCAGGTCCGCGCCGGACAGCTCGAAACTGCCGTCGAATTGATTGACGGGAGGGCCCGGAAACTCTTCCGCGTCCATCAGCGAGACCGCGAACTTGGCCCGACCCGCCCTCACCCGCAATTGCCGGGCGGCTTCCTCGGCGACCGCCACGACGTCGGACATGTCCGGTCCGGACCGCTCCTCCGCGGAGACGGGGTCGTCCGGGTTTCGCGTGCTGAACGACACCTCGACGTCGTCGGGAAGCCGCTTGACGATCTTGTTCAGGACCTCGCTCTCGACGACGACCGTTCCGGGTTCCGCAACCTTCGCGGGAACCGTCGCGATCACCACGCGTCCGCCGGACGTGGACCGGAATTCGACCCGATTCCCGGCCGCCTCGATCCGGACGCATTTCATGATTTCGAGGACGCTTTTCGTATCCACGATGTTGTCGGTGAGGTTCGACGACCGGAGAAGCTCCTTCTGGTTGATCCTGAATTCCATCGCGTCTCGGCCCCCTCCGTCTACGGTCGATTTCTGCCCGAACATCATAGCGAGGCATCGCAGTCGCGTCGAGGAATCCAGGTTGCCGGACGGTCCGGCGACAGCGGCGAATTCCGGTGCGTTCCGCTGCCGTCCGCCGGACGGAGGGACGCCGCCCGAGGGCCGCGATCGGGTCGCGAAGCCGCCGCAAGTCCCCGAATTCGGGCGTTCGGTCGCAAGTCGGCGAAGCGGCGCGAGACGCGCTCCCGTGTCCGCCTCCGGCAAGCCCTGTATACTGGATCGCGCACCCTGGATCGGGGCGCGGCTTCGGGAGGGCGTTAGAGAGATGGACCGCGCGGAACGCCCGCAATCCGCGATCGCGGCGGCTTCCGGACAGTTGCGGTCCGCGTTGCGGGACCTGCAACGGGCGGTAGCGTCGCTCGAAGAGGCCGTCGCCGAACGCGAGCTGCGCGACCGGAACCGCGAGCCTGCCTGGCCCGACCCCGCTCCGGTCGCGGACCGGCTCGAGGAGATCGCGGAATCCCTGGAGCGATGCGCAATGCAGGCGGACGCCGACCGTGCCTGAGATCGACATTTCCTTCGACGGACGGATCTACACCGTCTCCGTCGAGGACGGGCTGGAAGGCCGCGTCCACGAGCACGTACGAACCCTGGAGCGGTACGCGGAACAGCTGAAGGACCGGCACGGCCGAATCGAGCGGTCCCTTCTGGTCCTGCTCGCGAGCATCCAGGCGCTCGACGACGCGTCGGGAGGATCGCAGGACGAGGCGCTCGCCGCCATGGACGAGTCGATGGCGACGCTCCGCGAAGTCGCAGGACGCGTCGCCCAGCTGGCCGAGCGAGTCGACCGGTAGGCTCGCCGCCGGCCCCCGGATCGACGTTGCGGTTTCGGACGAGATTGCCCTCCGCCGCCCGGAATGATAGGCTGCGTCCGCGGGTGGCTGCCGATCCCCAAATCACGGCGAATCCTGGGAGCCCAATTTAACGTTTACAGGGAGACGTCACTGTGGAGAGCCGTGGCGCTTCGCATACGTCGCCCACCTGGCATCCAGGCTCGCAAGGATGCCCGCCCAAGACAGGGTAGTGCAGTCCCCGCAATCCGGTCGTCCATGGTTTCGGATCTCCAACGCATCAAGCGCGAGATGCGCGCCTGCGCGGCTCTGCGGCGCGATCGGGCTGCGGCGCAGTCGCCCGGCGCCGCGCGAGCGGCCGGCGATCGGTTGCTGCGGGCGCTCCCGGCGCGTCCCGGCGATCGGGTCGCCGTCTACCGGGCCATTCGCTCGGAACTCGATCCCTGGCCTGCCGTGGAGGCATGGCACCGGGCCGGCATCGGCCTCTGTCTTCCCGTCGTCGTCGCCCGCGACGCCCCGCTCGAGTTCAGGACCTGGGCGCCGGGCGAAGCGCTGGAGCCGGGCGTCTTCGGGGTGGAGATTCCGGTGGCCGGCGCGGCATGTCTTCCCAACCTCGTCGTCGCGCCGCTCCTCGCCTGGGACCGCAAAGGCGGCCGACTCGGATACGGCGGCGGTTTCTACGACCGCACGCTCCCGGCGCTCCGAGACTCGGGGCGGCTGCGGCTGGCGACGGGTCTGGCCTTCGCGGCGCAGGAAGTGCCCCACGTCCCCCGCGGCGCGCAGGACGTCCGCCTGGATGCGATGGTCACCGAAACCGAGACCCTGAACTGGAGCGGCACATGCGAATTCTGATGGTGGGCGACGTCTTCGGCTCCGCCGGCCGCCGCGTCGTCGCAGCCCGACTTCCGGGTCTCCGGGAGCGGCTGGGGATCGACTTCACGATCGCGAACGGCGAGAACGCGACCCACGGGAACGGGCTCTCGCCCGCGCATGCGGACCTCTTGTTCGACGCCGGAGTCGACGTCGTCACGTTGGGCAACCACGCCTTCGACGACCGCCGCATCCTGCTGCATCTGGAACGGGAGCCGCGCATCCTGCGCCCGCTCAACATTGCGCGAAACCCGCCCGGCGCGGGGTTTCGGGTCTTCCCCGGCCCGGACGGCCGGACCGTCCTGGTCGTGAATGCCCTCGGACTGCGCCACATGGAGCCGGCCTTCGGCAACCCGTTTCCCCTCGTCGACGAGGTTCTGGAAGCCTATCCCCTCGGACAGTCGGTCTCGGCGATCGTCGTGGACTTCCACGCCGAGGTCACCTCGGAGAAGACCGCGATGGGATTCTGGTGCGACGGCCGCGCCAGCCTGGTCGTCGGAACGCATACCCACATCCCCACGTCGGACGCCCGGGTGCTGCCGCACGGGACCGCCTACCAGACCGACGTCGGCATGTGCGGCTGCTTCGACTCCGTGATCGGGATGGACAAGCGGGAGCCGCTGCAGCGTTTCGTCTCCGGCATGCGAACCGAGCGCATGGAGCCGGCGACCGGCGACGCGACGCTCTGCGCTATACTCGTGGAGACCGACGAGGTAACCGGCCTTGCCCGGCGCGCCGCCGCGATCTCCGTCGGGGGGCACCTGGAAGAGCGGATCCCGGAACTGGAGTAACGGGAAGGCACGGAGGCGAGTTTGGCGGGACATTCCAAGTTCAAGAACATCATGCACCGCAAGGGTGCGCAGGACCGGAAACGGACGCGCATCTTCTCGAGGCTCGCCCGCGAGATCACGGTCGCCGCACGGCTCGGCGGAACCGACCCCGGCAGCAACCCGCGGCTGCGCCTCGCCATGCAGGAAGCCCGCGGCCAGAACATGCCGAAGGACAACATCGAGCGCGCGATCGCCAAGGTCGAGGGCGGAGCCGAGGAACAACTCGAGGAGATCGTCTACGAGGGCTACGGACCCGCTGGCGTCGCCTTCGTCGTCGAAGCCATGACCGACAACCGCAACCGGACCGCCGCCAGCATTCGCGCGCGGTTCAACCGCAACGGCGGCTCGCTGGCGGAGGGCGGCGCGGTTACCTTCCAGTTCGAGCGGATCGGCGAGGTGACCTTCGAGCCCGCCGTCGCCGACGCCGACGCGGTGTTCGAGGCGGCCATCAACGCCGGCGCCGAGGATGCGGTGTCCGACGGCGACGGCCACCGAATCCGCTGCTCGCGGGAGGATCTCGCGGAAGTCTCGCGCGGCCTCGAGGAGGAGCTCGGCGCGCCGCCCGGCAGTTCCCGCCTCGTCTGGTCGCCGCTGGCCACCGTACCCGTCGCCGGCGACGACGCGGGCCGCGTCGTCCGCCTCTACGAATCGCTGAGCGAGGACGACGACGTGCAGGAGGTCTACGCGAATTTCGAGGTTCCGGAGGAGCTGCTGGAAGACCTCGCCGCCTGAGCGACCGCCCCGGAACGCGTCGCGACCGCAAACCGGCTTCGTGAGGCCCGGCCGCGGGATGAGCCGGTCCGGAGGCAAGGGCACGCCAGGCGACCCTCGCGGCCTGATCCGGGAGTCGTTTCGTATCGACGGCATCACGCCGGCGGACTGCCGGTCCGTTTTTCTTGACTGGCTGCTCGGCTTGCCGGACAATGCGGACGCGAAGGAAGAGATCCGCCGGCTACTGGAGCTCTATGCGAGCGAAGCGGACTCGCACCCGATGAAGCGGGTGTTGCGGGACGGGCTGGCGGACCCGAAGCCCGCGCGGCGGCGGTCGAGGAGAATTCGGGCGGTGCGAAAGCGCGAGCCGGTTGCCGACGCTCCCGCCGTCCGGCCGCGATCGGACGCGTCCGCAACGGGAGGGCAGGACATGCAGGGAACCGCTTCGTCGAAGGTCTTGATCGAAAACGCCCGCACGCGGGTCACTGAATGGCGCTTTGCCGGAAGGGGCGACAACACCGGCTGGCACCGGCACGAGCACGACTACGTCGTCGTTCCGCTGCTCGACGGGGTGCTCGAGCTGCACGAGCCGGACGGGCAAACGAGGCGGTCGGAACTCCGCTCCGGCGCGCCGTATTTTCGACCCCGGGGGGTCGAGCACGACGTGGCGAACGGAAACGACTTCGAATACGCCTTTATCGAGATCGAGTTTCTGGATTCCTGATTCCGGCCCGCCGAGGCCCGCACGCTCGCGCCCGGCCCGGCGGAGGAACGGTCGCCGTTCCTGAGACCGCAGGGATGCGCTGCGTGGCGACGAAGACGAGAAAACGGCCGGTACCGGACGCAGGCGGCTTGCCGGCGATGCGAGCGAGGCGGAGCCTCGAAAGCGTTGACGGAGGGCAGTAAGGCCAACAAGACGAATTGCGACCCCGAAGACGGGTCGAAGCGCAGGCTGCGCATGAGAACGGCCGAGCCAGGTCGGTCGACGGAGGAGGAAGTGCGGAATATCCCCCGCCACGCCATCGACAATGCGGCCCCGCCCGCAAATCTCGGCGAGGCCGTCCGTCGACGGTTCGCCGCGCTCGGCGGCGTGGACCTCGATCTGCCGCCGCGCGAGCCCGTGCCCGAGCCGCCCCGGTTCGAGTGAAGCGCGACCGGCCCGGATTCCCGTTCGACGCCCATGTCGGGTCGCCTCCCGCTCCGTTCACGGGGACATGCTGCACCGTTGCGCCGGAACTGCGCCGGCGTCTGTCAGGTCTCCTGCGGCATGCGACGGAACGCCGACGGCAACACAAGGGGCCGACATCGAGAAGCGGGGCGTGGTTGGGGGACCAGGATTCGAACCTGGATCGACGGAGTCAGAGTCCGCTGTTTTACCGTTAAACCATCCCCCACCAGTCGGCGTCCGGATCAGTCGGCGTTGGACGCTCTGATCCGTTCTGCCGCGGCCGTGTCGAAGGCCAGCCCCTTGTCCCGAAAGAGCGTGTCGAGCTCCCCGGACATGGTCATTTCCGTGACGATGTCGCAACCGCCCACGAACTCGCCCTTCACGTAGAGTTGCGGAATGGTCGGCCAGCCGGTGAAGTCCTTCACTCCCTGCCGCATCGCGTCGCTCTCCAGGACGTTGACGTCCCGATACGCCACCGAGACGTAGTCGAGAATGGAGACGACGCGGCTGGAGAACCCGCATTGCGGCATCTGCCTGGTGCCCTTCATGAACAGAACCACGTCGTTCCGGTCCACGAGGCCCTGAATCTCCTCCTGGGCGCTGGTCTCGGTCAAGGCTCGTTCCTCATTCCGGCACTCCGGTCTGCAAGGCGAGAGCGTGCAATTCGCTTCCCATGCGCCCCTTCAGGGCCTTGTAGACCATTTGATGCTGTTGAACCCGGTTCTTTCCCCGAAATTGCTCGGAAACGATCGACGCAGCGTAGTGATCCTCGTCCGCGGCCAGGGACCGGATCTCGATGTCGGCGTCGGGAAACGCCTCCAGGATCAGGCTCTTCAATTCCGCAGCGGGCATCGGCATGGCCGTCGTACTCCTGCACTGCACGAGGGGCCCCGAATATGTAGCCCGATCCCGCCGGCTCCGCAACCGCCGGACGCGGGGACTGAATCGATTCCCGCAGGCCCGGCGCACTCAGCCGTCCATGAAGGCCGGCAGCCAGGATTCCCGCGCCTGCCGCAACCGGTCGCAGTCCGTCTCCTCGCCGCCCAGCCGGACGACGGGCCGCTCGATCACGCGGCCGACGACCCTCGCCCCGACGCCGCCCTCCTCCGCCGCCCGCAGCGCCGCGCCGCAATTCCCCTCCTCCAGGGCGATCAGGTACCGCGCCTGATCCTCGCCGAACCACCAGGCGTGTGGCGGCACGGTCGGATCCGGATCCGCCAGTTCGACGCCGCAATTCCCGTCCAGCGCCATTTCCGCCGCGGCGGCGGCGAGGCCTCCGTCGGAGAGGTCGCGGCAGGCGGCGAGCCGTCGCTCGGCAGAGAGCCGCCCGACGAGCGAGCCGGTCCTCGCCTCGGCTTCCAGGTCGACCGGAGGCGGCGGGCCGTCGTCCCGGCCGACGAGCTGCCGTGCGTAGAGAGAACGGTGCAGGTGACCCCGCGTCCGGCCGAGCAGGACGATCTTCTGCCCGGGCCGCGCCGCGTCGGCGCGCAACGCGCGCTCCGCTTCGTCGAGCAGGCCGACGGCCCCGATCACGGGAGTCGGGAGAATCGCGGTCTCTCCGGTCTGGTTGTAGAACGAGACGTTGCCGGAGACGACCGGAATCCCGAGCGCACGGCATGCGTCCCCGATTCCGAGCACGCAACCCACGAATTGGCCCATGATCTCCGGGCGCTCCGGATCGCCGAAGTTGAGGCAGTTGGTGATCGCAAGCGGCTCCGCGCCGACCGCCCGGAGATTTCGGCAGGCTTCGGCCACCGCCTGCCTGCCCCCGACGCGCGGGTCGCCGGCGCAATAGTGCTGGTTGCAGTCGAGGCTGAAAGCGAGGCCGAGCCGGCTTCCGTGCACGCGCACGACCGCCGCGTCGGAGCCGGGACGCAGGATCGTATCCGCCATGACCATGTGGTCGTACTGGGTCCAGATCCAGCGTCGCGACGCCAGCGCCGGACCGCCGATCAAGGCCAGGAGCGCCTCGCAAGCCTCCCCGGCCGCCGGCGGTATCCCGGGCGCGTCCTCGACCGATGCGGGAATCCACGGCCGGTCGAGCTCCGGCGCGGAGCCGGACAGCGCCTGCAGCGGAAGGTCGGCCTCGACGCGGCCGCGATGCACGACCTCGAACCGGTCCTCGGCCAGCGTCTCGCCGACGACGGCAAAGTCGAGATCCCACTTGTCGAATATCGCCTTCGACGCCGCGACCGCCTCCGGCTCCAGAACCATCAGCATCCGCTCCTGGCTCTCCGAGAGCATGATCTCGAACGCGTCCAGCCCCTCGTCCCGGCACGGCACCCGATCCAGGCGAAGACGAACGCCCAGCCCGCCCCGCGAACCCATTTCCACGGCCGAACAGGTCAGCCCGGCGGCGCCCATGTCCTGAATGGCCACCACCGCCCCGGCCTCCATCAACTCGAGGCAGGCTTCGCAGAGTCGCTTCTGGGTGAACGGATCGCCGACCTGGACCGTCGGACGCAGGTCCTCGACCCCGCTCTCGAAAGACGCGGACGCCATGCTGGCGCCGCCCACGCCGTCGCGCCCGGTCCCGGCGCCGACATAGACCACGGGCCGGCCCACCCCGGTCGCGCGCGAGGTGAAGATCCCGTCCCGCTCCGCGACGCCCGCGGCGAAGGCGTTGACGAGGCAGTTGCCGTCGTACGACTCGTCGAAGGCCAGTTCGCCGCCCACGGTCGGCACTCCGAAGCAGTTGCCGTAGCCGCCGATTCCGGCGACGCAACCGGATACCAGCCGGCGCGTGCGCGGATGCGCAGGATCGCCGAAGCGGAGCGCGTCGAGCGCGGCCACCGGGCGGGCGCCCATGGTGAACACGTCCCGCAGGATTCCGCCGACCCCCGTCGCCGCTCCCTGGTAGGGCTCGATGAAGGACGGATGGTTGTGGCTCTCGATCTTGAAGACCACGACCTTCCCTTCGCCGATCTCCACGACGCCGGCGTTCTCCCCCGGCCCGTGCACGACGCGCTCGCCTTCGGTGGGCAGGGTGCGCAGCCAGCGGCGGCTGGTCTTGTAGGAACAATGCTCGTTCCACATGGCCGAGAAAATTCCCAGCTCCGTGCGCGTGGGCGTCCGGCCGAGGAGGGCGACGATGCGGTCCCAGTCGGAGTCCTCCAGCCCCAGCTCCGCAGAAAGGGCCTTGCCCTCTGAAGGGTCGAGTCGCTCCGCCACGGCTCAGGTCCCGGCGGCGCCGGCGAGCCCCTCGAACAGGCGGGCGCCGTCGGTGCCGCCCAGCGCGGCGTCGGCGGCCCGCTCCGGATGCGGCATCATCCCCAGCACGCGCCGGTCGGCGGACAAGATCCCCGCTATGTCGTTGACGGAACCGTTCGGATTGCCGTATCGGCCGTTGCCGACGTAACGAAAGGCCACCCGACCCTCCTCTTCGAGTTCGCGCAGGGTCTCGGGGTCGGCGAAATAGGCGCCGTCGGCATGCGCGACGGGTACGCGGATTCGCTCGCCGGTCCCGTACCGGCAGGTAAACCGCGAATCGGTCGACTCGACGCAGAGGTCCGTGTCGCGGCAGACGAACCGAAGACCCGCGTTGCGCATGAACGCGCCCGGAAGCAGGCCCGCCTCCACCAGAATCTGAAAGCCGTTGCAGACGCCCAGCACCCGACCGCCGGACCGGGCGAAGCGGCCGACCGCCTCCATGACCGGCGAGCGAGCCGCGACGGCGCCGCATCGAAGATAGTCTCCGAAGGAGAAGCCGCCCGGAATCGCGACCAGATCCAGGCCTTTCGGCAGTTCGGCGTCGCGGTGCCAGATGCGCAATACCGGTCGCCCGGCGGCGCGCTCCAGCGCCACCGCCATGTCCCGGTCGCAATTCGAGCCGGGAAACACGACCACCGCTGCGCGCATCCGGCTCCCCGTACGGCCCGAAATCTATTCGTAGAGCTCGATTTCCACGTCCTCGACGACCTTGTTCACCAAGAGGGCGTCGGCCATTTCGTTGAGGCGGCGAAAGGCGGTCTCCGCGTCCGGCGCGTCGATCTCCAATTCGATGAGCTTTCCCTGGCGCACCGACCGCACCTCCGTGAATCCGAGCCCGGCCAGAGCCTCGGCCACCGCTTCTCCCTGCGGATCCCGCACCCCGACGCGAGGCATGATCCGCAGTGCGGCCGGCATGCCCATCTCAGGAGGCCACCTGCCGGAAGAGCCGCGGACCCTCGGTCGACGGCGCGCCCTCGTTGGCCCGCAGGAGGCCGAGCCGTTTCGCGACCTCGGAATAGGCCTCGATCAGCGATCCCATGTCGCGCCGGAACACGTCCTTGTCCAGTCGCGCGTTGCTGGAGATGTCCCAGAGCCGGCAGGTGTCCGGGCTGATCTCGTCGGCGACGATCACCCGCTCGTAGTCGTCGCGGAACTCGCGACCGCACTCGATCTTGAAGTCCATCAACCGGATGCCGGCGCCGAGAAACAGCCCGGACAGGAAGTCGTTTACCCGCGAGGCGAGCGCCAGCATGTCGTCGATCTCGTGATGGTTCGCCCAGTTGAACGCGAGGATGTGATCCTCGTTCACGAGCGGGTCGCCGAGCTTGTCGTCCTTGAGGTAGAACTCGATGACCGGACGCGGCAGCGGCTCGCCCTCCTCGATCCCGAATCGCTTGGCGAAGGAACCGGCGGCGGCGTTTCGCACCACGACCTCGAGCGGAATGATGTCGAGCTGGCGGACCAGTTGCTCCCGCATGTTAAGCCGCCGCACGAAGTGCGTCGGAACGCCGACCCGGTTCAGGTTCGCCATGACGTGCTCGCAAATCCGGTTGTTGAGCACGCCCTTGCCGTCGATGGTCTGGCGTTTCTCGCCGTTGAACGCCGTCGCGTCGTCCTTGAAATACTGGACCAGCGTACCCTGCTCCGGCCCCTCGTAGAGAATCTTCGCCTTGCCTTCGTAGACGAGTCTGCGTCGCGCCATGGAGCCTCCGGTAGCAAAGTTCTCGAGCGGGCCGCGGGGCCGCCCGCAACCGGCGGCGCGTCCGACGGCGGGCGCAGGCCTCCTCCCCGGGCTTCCCGGCGATGCAGTCCGGGAACCGCGCCGGGGAGATTATAGGAGCGGGACGCCGCACCGCAAGCGCGCGAGCCGCAGGTTTCCGGCGGCAGCAGTTCGTCGGTCGACAGGGCGGAGCGGTGCGACGAGACACCGGAATCCGCGCCCGGGTCGCGCCCGAGCGGGCGCCGCGCAGGGCGCCGGCGGGTCGCCGCCGCCGCTATACTGGTGCGGCTGGCGACCCGATTCGCCCCTCTCCTCCAACTTCCGAGCACGGGAGCATGCAATGAGCACCTTCGACGAACGCGAGGATCTCTACGAGAAGCGATTCGCCCACGATCAGGCGTTGCAGTTCAAGGCCGAAGCCCGACGCGCGAAGCTCTTCGGCGCATGGGTCGCGGAACGGCTCGGACTGCACGGGGACGACGCGGCGTCCTACGCCGGCGACGTCGTGGTCAGCGACCTGAAGGAAGCCGGCGTCAACGACATCCTCGAGAAGGTAATTCCCGACCTCCGCGCGAAGGGGGACGAGATTTCGGAGGCAGATCTTCTCGAGCGGCTGGAAGAGCACATGGACGAAGCCCGTCGTCAGGTTCTGGCCGAGGCGGAGTAGCTCCCGCTTCCGGCGCGGCTTGCGACCGCCGGCCGCGACGCCGGAGCCCGCAGGGCCTACCCTTCGGCGACGCCGCCCTCCGCGTCCCGTTCGCCGAAGACCCGCCGGAAGATCTCGTCCACCCGCCGAAGGTGATGCGCGTCGTCGAACAGCGCGTCGATCTCCGACGGAGCGACCGACGCCATGACGTCCTCGTCTTCCTTCAGCAAGTCGCGAAGGGGCGCGCCCTCCAGCGCGGCGCGCATGGCGTGGGGTTGCACGAGCCCGTAGGCTCTCTCCCTCGACAGGCCCTTGCCGACCAGCAGGAGCAGCACGCGCTCCGAGTGGACGGCGCCCCCGAGCAGCCTCAGGTTCGCCCGCATCCGGTCCGGCCGGACGACCAGGTTCTCGACCGTTGCGGCCAGACGGTGAATCGCGAAGTCGAGGAGCGTCGTGGCGTCCGGTCCGATGGCACGCTCCACCGACGAGTGCGAGATGTCGCGCTCGTGCCACAGCGCCACGTTCTCCATCGCCGGAATTACCGCGGCCCGCACCAGTCTCGCGAGACCCGTCAGGTTCTCCGTGAGCACCGGATTCCGCTTGTGCGGCATCGCGCTGGAGCCTTTCTGGCCCGGCGCGAACGGCTCCTCCGCCTCGCCCACTTCGGTCCGCTGCAAGTGCCGGATCTCGGTGGCGATTCGCTCGATCGACGACGCGGCGACGGCGAGCGCCGCGAAGAAAGCCGCATGACGGTCCCGGGGTATCACTTGCGACGAAATCGGCTCCGCCCGAAGACCGAGCGCCTCCGCCACATGCGCCTCGACCCGCGGGTCCAGGTTGGCGAACGTCCCTACCGCGCCCGAGATCGCGCAGGTCGCGATCTCCTCGCGCGCCGCCCGGAGCCGTTCCCGGTTGCGCGACATCTCCGCCCACGCCTGGGCCATCTTCAGGCCGAAGGTGGTCGGCTCCGCATGCATGCCGTGCGACCGGCCGGCGCAGAGCGTATGGCGGTGCTCGAAGGCGCGCCGGCGCAGCGCCGCCAGTAGCCGCTCCATCCCTTCGTCGAGGATTTGCGACGCCCGGGAGAGCTGCACCGCGAAACAGGTGTCGAGCACGTCGGACGACGTCATCCCGAGATGCACGTATCTCGATTCGGGCCCGACGATCTCGGCGAGGTGGGTCAGAAACGCGATCACGTCGTGGCGGGTCTCCCGCTCGATCTCGTCGATTCGCGCCGCGTCGAAGGTCGTGTCCCGGGCCTTCCACACCGCCGCCGCGGCGGAATTCGGAACGAGTCCGAGTGCTGCCTGTGCGTCGCAGGCATGCGCCTCGATCTCGAACCAGATGCGATAGCGGGCCTCCGGCGACCAGACGGCCGCCATCTCGGGTCGCGTGTAGCGCGGAATCATGGGAACCCTGCACAGCCGCACGAGTGAGCGTGCAGGGATTCTAGCGAGTCGCGACCGCAACCGGAGAGCTTGCCGTCCGTGACGGATGGGTATTCGGCACTGCGCAGACGTAGGCGGAGCGTCTCGTGCCGAGGCTCGCCGCGCAGTCTCGGGCCGGGAATTTCAGCGTGTTTCCGCGACGTTCGCCCCAACGCTTGCCCCCCGGGGGATCGCGGAAGTGCGATCGGCCGGGCCCTCCTGCGGAAGAGGTTGCAGCTGGAACGTCGCTGCATCCCGAGATACGCTCGGCACCCGGGGCAACCGCGTCTTGCGTTCCCGTTGGCGCCAGCGCTCACAGTGTGGGCGTCGTTACCGAGAAACGGCGCAACTCGACGGCCGACCGGCCCGTCTTCGAGCCGGTCTGCGAGAATCGCGAAGGACGGATACCTGTCCCGGCGAAGGAGGCGGGCGTTCGTTCGCAACGGCATTTGCCGCTATAGTGGGCGAGCGACGGTCACGAGAGGAGGAACGGAAATGAATTCCTATCAGGATGTCAAGGACCGCCTGGTGCGCCGGGCGGCAGAGGACGAGGGATTTCGAGCGCGTTTCGTCGCCGACCCGAAGTCCGCCGTGCAGGAGGAGCTCGGCGCAGAAGTGCCGGACGACCTCGAGATCAAGGTCCATGAGGACGGAGACGGTGTCGCACACTTCGTGCTGCCGCCGTCGCCGCGGGTCGGAGAGCAGAGTCTGGACCAGATCACGGCCGGCAGCTGCGGTGAAGGTGAAGGGCTCTGTCTGCCCGGAGTGTGCAAGATCATCGGCTGAGCCGACGGCTCGAAGCGTAATTCCCGCAATCCGTGCAGGTTGGCTGGCGAGCTTCCGTACGTCGTCGCTTCCGTTAGCCTGACCCGTGCAGGCGGAACCGGACTGCGTCCGGACTTGCCTGCACGGGGGAATTTGTGACGGTTCGCGCGTAGTCGTCTCAGGGTCTGTGCGCGTAGGGCGGTTCCGACGAACTGCCCGTAGCCGTCGCACAGGAATCCCCTTGTCCTCGACGATCCGGCGCTGTCCGTCCAGGGTGACGCCCGACAACGATCGAACCAGCCTCGCACCGATCGCTAGGACATGATCGCGCGTCTGGTCGCTGGTCCGAAAAACCAGAATTCCTGGGTAATCCTCGGGCGGGTAGACGCGGATATCCGCGAAGTCCATATCTAGCGTGACGAGGGCCCGGCCTTCTCGAACGCAAACCGACGCCAAATGCGAATCCGGCGCACCCGTGGTTCCCTGTTCCGATACCGAAACCGCATCCGTTCCCGCCTCGACGAACAATCCTGCCAGATCGGCGGGAAGATTCTCGTCGAGTTCGAAGCCCATGCCGGTTTGTCTATTCTTGAAGGGGGATCACCCGCTCTTTGGCCAGTACCGCCGCGTAGCGCAGCGCCGCACGTACCGCCTCACGAGAGACTGACGGATAGCTCCTTGCAATTTCCTCGGCGTCCAGGCCGCTCGCCAGGTTGTCCAGAACCGTCGTCACCGATACGCGCGTGCCCGATATGCATGCCTTGCCGTGACAGACTTCCGGGTCGACGGCGATGAAGTCCCGCCAGTTCATGACATGTGATCCTAGACCGCCGGCGAAACGTCCGGGAAACCGGCCGCCGCGACTGCTGGAGCATGGCAATCCCTGCGGCGCTCCGCGCCCGCTGCGGCCCGAAGCCAATCTGCGGCGATAGGGATATCGACCGCAGGGACCCGCGGGGCGATCGCGGCCCGGATCCGCCCTCGCTCGCGCACGCGCTTCCCGTAGCCGGGCAGAAGCGACGCCGCCCTGGCGTCGAGCCAGACCGCCGGGTTCTGCCCCGATGGCGCGACGATCCGACCCGCCCGGCGCTTTGCGCGGCAAGCGGCTAGCTGCTACCTTTCCCCGCGAAATCGGGTTCGCTCACCGTGGGCGGAGTTCAATTGTTTAGGAGGACCAAGTATGGACCGACGTTCATTCCTGCGCACGTCCGGGGTGGCCGCAGGAGCGGCAGCCGCCAGCGCACTCGCAGCCCCCGCTCTCAGTCAGGGCCGCGAACAACTCGTCATGGTCACCAGCTGGCCGAGAGGCCTCGCCGGCGTCTGGGATTCGGTCGAACGCTTCAGCGCGAACGTCGCGGACATCACGGGCGGCACGCTGACCATCGACGCTAAGGCTGCCGGCGAACTGGTCGGCGCGCTGGAGACCTTCGACGCCGTCTCTTCGGGCCAGGCGGACGCCTATCACGCGGCCGACTACTACTTCCTGAACGTGGACCCGGCGCTCGCCTTTTTCACTGCGGTTCCGTTCGGAATGACGGCGCCGGAAATGATGGTCTGGTACTACGCCCAGGACGGCATGGCGCTGCACCACGAACTCGGCGAGATCTACGGATTGCGCTCTTTCATCGCAGGCCAGACCGGCGCCCAGGGCGGCGGCTGGTTCCGTGCGCCGATCGAGTCGGCCAGCGACTTCCAGGGGCTGAAATTCCGCATGCCCGGTCTCGGCGGCCAGACCGTGTCGAAGCTCGGCGCCTCGGTGCAGACCCTGCCCGGCGGCGAGATCTACCAGGCGCTGTCGTCCGGCGCGCTCGACGCCACCGAATGGATCGGACCGTGGTCCGACGAGCGGCTCGGCCTGCAGGAGGTCTGCGACCACTACTACCCGGCCGGCTTCCACGAGCCCGGCGCGGCGCTCTCGGTCGCCTGCAACCTCGACCGGTTCAGCGCCCTGTCGAACCAGCACCAGCGAGCGATCGAGGTGGCCGCGGCGGAAACGCACCAGGCCAATTACTCGCAGTTCATCGCCAACAACGGTCCGGCGCTCCAGCGTCTGATCGCCGGCGGCACGCAGCTGCACGAATTCCCGGACGACGTCTGGGACGCTTTCGGCGCCGCGGCGAACGAGGTGCTCGGCGGCTATCGCGACGACGCGCTCTTCGCCAGAATTCACGACTCGTTCCTCGCGTCGGTCAAGTCGACGTCCGGCTGGGTCAGCCGGTCCGACTCCGCGTACGCGACGCAGCGTGCGCGCGTGATGAGCTTCTGACGCTCCGAACGCACCGGGGCCGCGGGTCTCCGCGGCCCCGCTTCCGGAGAGCGGCGGATGGAGACGATCGCGTGGTTGGCCGACCGGTTCTGGTCGGCCCTGCGCGGATTCGTCCACGTGGTCTTCAACCCGCACGAAGTCTGGAACCTCTCCGATCCCGAGGCGGTCATGCGCGTCGTCTATTACGGCGCCTCCGCCGAACTCCTGATTCTCTTCGTCCTGCTGGCGACCGGCCTGTTCGTCGCCGGCCTCCGCCGGCGCGAATTCCTCTGGAGGGTGGTGCGCGTCCTGGAGGGCTTCGGAAACGTCGTGGGCCGGCTGGCCGCCTGGGCCGGCCTGATCATGGTCGCCCAGCAGATCATGGTGATCTTCCTGCAGTCGATCTTCCGGGTTTCCGACATCGGCCTCCTCCCGGTCGGGATCGGCTTCACGTTGCCGCTCGGCTGGTGGGGCGACGGGCTCAAGCTCTACAACGCCATGGTGGTCTCGCTCTGCTGCGCCTACACCTTCATCCAGGGCGGCCACGTTCGCGTAGACCTGTTCTACGCCCGCGCGCGGTTCCGGACCAAGCGGACGATCGACATGTTCGGCTCCGTGGTGTTCATGATGCCGGCCCTCATGATCACCTGGTACTACAGCTGGTTCTTTCTCTGGCGGCACCTGATCAACCCGAAAGTCAGCGCGACGGACCCGCTCGACCGGCTGATCGCGAAGACGCGGGCGTTTCGATGGCAGCCCGAGACCATCGGGTTCAGTCCGAACGGCTTTAACGGCTACTTCCTGTTCAAGGTTCTGCTCGTCCTGTTCTGCCTGATGATGCTGATCCAGGCCCTGGCCTTCTTCTACCGATCCTGGCTCGAATACCGCGAGGGCGAGGAGTCGGCGGGCAAGAATCTCGACCTGGACAGGCTGGACGCGGCGGACGCGACCGCGACCCGCAGCCCTGGCCTGGCGCGCGAGACCGGCTGAAATGCTCCTCGGCCTCGACGGAATCGAGATCGGCCTGCTGATCGTATTCGTCTGCCTGTTCGGCGGCATCATGACCGGGTTTCCGGTGGGTTTCGCCATCGGCGGCGCGGCCATGATCTCCTTCGCGATCGTCGCCCTGCTGGATTCGGCCGGCCTTCTCGTACACCAGGCCATCGACACGTTCTCGCCGGAATACGCCGCGCTGATTGCCGAGGGAATCCCGCGGGACGCGATTTCCGTATTCCGATACCCGGACCTGCCCCGGATCGAGACGCCGCTGTTCCACGGGGGGTGGGAACAGGCGCTGAACCGCAACATCTCGTTCATCGTCAACCGGATGAACGAGCGGGTGATCGCCGGCCAGTCGATCGAGACCCTGCTCGCGGTGCTGATGTTCGTCATGATGGGGATCACGCTCGAGCGGTCGAAGATCGCCGAGGATCTCCTGAAGACGATGGCCCGCGTGTTCGGTCCCCTGCCGGGCGGGCTCGCGGTGTCGATCGTCGTCGTCGGCGCGTTTCTGGCCGCCTCGACCGGGATCGTCGGCGCGACGGTGGTCACCATGGGGCTCCTGGCGCTTCCGACCATGCTCCGCTCCGGCTACTCCTCCGAGCTCTCGTCGGGAGTGATCGCCGCCAGCGGCACGCTCGGCCAGATCATCCCGCCGTCCATCGTCATCGTGCTGCTCGGAACCCTGGCCGGAGACCTCTACGCGACCGGTCAGGAGACCCGCGCGAAGCTCGCCGGCTGCACCGACGCGCTAACTTTGCTCGGCAAGCCGGCGGTGCTCTCGGTCGGCACCCTGTTCCAGGCCGCCCTCCTGCCCGGAATCCTCCTCGCCGGCCTGTATGCCGCCTACGCCTTCGGGTTCGCGCTTCTCAATCCCTCGAAGGCACCGCCCGTCGGAGGCGGCGCTATCGCCGGCGAGCGGATCGGGCGGAACGCGGCGCTGACCTGGTTTCTTGCGGTCCCGGCAGGAATTCTCGCCGTCGCGCTCCTGGCAGGCCAACTCGGCGTGGTGGGCAGTCAGGACATCACGGTCAGCGGCACGGACGTGAGCGAACGCTCGACGATCCTGCGCACCAACGTCTCCGACAACTGCCGCGACGCGATGGTCGAGATCCACGGGCAGGAAGCCTGGGACGAGTCCGTCGCGGCGGTCGCCGCCGGGGGCAGCGCGGAAACCCTGACCCGCGAGTTGTCGGAGGAAGAAATCGAGGCCGCGCTGTCCGAGAGGCTCGAGAGCGCGGCGCCGATCGGCCCGGCCTTCACCGCGGTCTTCGTGTTCCTGGCCATCGTCCTGACGCTGGCGCGCGGCGTCGCCCCCAGCCAGCCGGCGTTGCCGCTCGCGATCGGCGCCTTCGGGATCGCGTCGGCCTTCGTGGTGGACTGGCTGGTCCTGTCCCCGCTCGCCTCGGCCGGAACGCGCACGCTCGTGCTGGCGCTTCCCTTCCTGCTCACGCTCTGGGGACTACGCCACGCCATGCTGCGGCTCAGCCAGAACGAGCTCGTGCGCGTGGTGTTTCCGCCGCTGGTCCTGATCGTCGCGGTTCTCGGGTCCATCCTCGGCGGCATCACCAACCCGACGCCGGCGGCGGCGCTGGGCGCCGGCGGCGCAATCATGCTGGCTTCCTACCGCAGGTTGAAGGAAGAGCAGAAGACCGGTCGGGCGATCCTGATCGCGGCCTTCGCCATCGTCGTGATGATCCTGCTCGGGGCGAACTTCGATCTCCGCATCGGCCGGGAAGGCGTTCCGTTCGAGGACTGGCTGGCGTTTCTCGTGGCCCTTGCGGCCTATCACGTCGCGATGATCGGCTTCCTCTACGGTTGCTGGGTGTTGTACCGCACCTCGGTCCTGGTCCCGGTGATGCGCGAGACCGCCAAGGTCACCTCGATGGTCTTCACCATCCTCATCGGCTCCCAGCTTCTCAATCTGGTCGTCATCTCGTTCGGCGGAGAACACTACATCCAGCAGTTCCTCCGCTCCTTCGACCAGGAGTGGATGGTCTTCCTGCTGGTCATGATCATCCTGTTCGTGCTCGGCTTCGTGCTGGATTTTCTGGAGATCATCTACATCGTCGTGCCGATCGTGGGGCCGGTGATCTACGGCGGCACGCTCGACCCGGCCTGGGTCACGATCATGATCGCGGTGAACCTGCAGACCTCGTTCCTGACGCCGCCCTTCGGCTTCGCGCTCTTCTACCTGCGGGGCGTCGCGCCGCCGACGGTCACCACGGCGCACATCTACCGGGGAATTCTGCCTTTCGTGCTGATCCAGATGGTCGGCCTCGGCCTTCTCTGGATCTTCCCCGACGTGGTAACCCTTCTCCCGGCGCTCATCGGTCGATGACCCCAGTCGCCCTGGTCCCATCGGGCCGGCAAAGCGCAATTCTCTCGAAACCGAGCGACCCACCTCGTTCAAGCGCTTGCGGAATCCGCGCCGGCTCGTCTTGTGAATTTCCGGGGTCGGAGAAAGCGAGTACCGCGTGCGTATGCAGAAGAAGCCGAAGGGAAACAGAGGAGTTTCCATTCTCAAACAGGTGGTGTGGGTGCGATTCGCCGGGCCGGCCGGCATCGACGATTCGTCGTCGGTCATCGGTACGGCGGCGAGCTCAATGTCGACGGGACGTCATCCTGTCGCCGCCCGTAGCGGGCAAACGGATGTCTGATCTTCCCGCACAGCCGATGTCCCCGCCAATGCTGGGAATTTACCCTATGAGCCCGCGGACTCGCCCTCGACCCAGTTTCGGAACCCTGTAAGTTCGACCAGCCGCCGCAGGTTCTCTCGATCCGCAAGCAACCGCAGGTACCGGTCGTACGCGTGCGTTTGGATGGAAAGGCTGTTTTCCCAACGCTTCAGGGACTCTTCGTCGAGCCCGCTCACGTGGGCGAAGTCGGCGCGCGACAACGCGTGATCCTCCCGGAAGCGCCGAATGTCGCCCGGGTTCAGGACACCATAAAGCTCGCACACTGCGTCGTGCTTCCGTTGCTCTCCCACACAATCGATATACTCAAACTCGCACGCCCCGCAATGATGCACCGGCACCACTGCCTGAAGCTCGACCGCATCGTCCCCGTACCCGTAGTCGAACGCGCTCAGATGATCGGTAATCGTAATTCCTTCCTTGCCGCAACTCGGGCAAGTCTCGGCCGATTCGTCGGCACCGACTCCGACACCGCCGCCCCGCGAATCCGTTTGCTGGGTCATTCTCTCGTTCCCTCTCGAGCGGCGAGTCCCGCGCACGACGATAGTTCCTGCCCCGCTCCGAAGCCAGGCGCACGGCTTCGGTCCGCCCCGTGTCGGATCCGAACGACGCACCGGACGGCCAGTTGCGCCTCGTATGGTGCCGCCGTCTCGGCCGTATCCGTGTAAAGGGCGAGTCGTCGAAGGCGATCGATCCGTATTGCGGCGACGAGAACTCCGCTTCCACCGGACGATCGCGACCGAAGATATCAGAATCGAGCCGCGTCGACCCGATTCCGCATTCCGACGTTGCCGGACTGCTGCCGCCCTCCACGTCCTCTTCAGGAGCCCGACGTGACCGGGGCCGCCCGGGTCCGTCAGAACGACAAGCTCAGCTCGAAGCCGATCCGGCGTTCCGGCTCCGTCTCGCCCGAAGAACTTCGACGCTCGAACGACAGGGTCGAATCGATACCGCCGCGAGCCGCAAGCGTCGCGCCCAACTGCATCCTCTCCAGCTCCTCGTCGACGAGTCGCGCGTCCGAATAGGGCGTGAGCGTTCCGCCGCCGGCGGAGATCCCGTACCCGATCCTGGCCGCCAGGACGACCGCCTCTCCATGTCCGTCAGCCGTACTCTCGAACGCGTCCTCGCGGGTCAGGGCACCCTCTTTCCGGAGACCCCATTGCGGCCCCAGAGAGAAGGACAGGCCGCGATCCTCCTCGCCCGCCCGGAGACGCGCCTCCACGCTGCCGCCCGATTCCCGTCTCGCGCTCGCCGAGTGAACCGCCAGCCATCGACCTTCCGCATCGAGACTGAAGCGCGATCCGGGCACGCCCAGCGCGACCCCGCCGGACAACTCCAGTCCCGCGCCGGACACCGTGTCGCCGCCGTCCTGGCGCAGGTCGGCCCGACCGTACGGAGAAAACTGCAGGCCGTCGTCGCCGACACGAATCCCGTCCCGCCGGGCCTCCAGCCCCAGGCGAAGCTGCCAGGACTGCAGGTCGAGCCCGCCGATGGCCGTCGTGCCGCTGTCCTCCGTCTCGGCCCGCGTCCCGCCGGCCGAGGCCGACAACGAAACCTTCGTCGCGTCCTGCCGCGCGATCGGCCAGACGCCCGCAACCGACGCGGCCAGCATCGACATGTCCGCGCGCTCGACTTCCCGCCCGGAGGGTCGATGAGTCACCTCCCCTCGGCCCGCGCCGAGGATCAGTTGCATCCGGCCTCCCGCCCGGTCGCCGAACTGCAGATACGGCCAGAACGCCGTGATCGAAGCGTCCACGTCGCCCGCACCGGTGCCCGTGTCGAGATCGTAGTCGGAGTCGGAAAGGCTCCGGGACACCGCGAACCCGAGCAGGAGATCGCTCCGCAATCGCGTGTCCGCCCCGAGCCAGCCGGCCTTTGCCGTACCCTCGTACCGGGATCCCTCCGACTCCCCTTCGAACCGGCCGAGATCTCCCCGGCCCCAGATCGACAAGCGCCTCAGGGACCCGCCCCCGCCGGAGGCGGCGCCGAGGCGGAGTTCGAAGGCGCTCTCGCCGAGGAGCGCGTCGCTGTCCACGCCCTTCCCGTCCTCGAACGGGTTGGGCGAGTCTGTTTCGCCGTTCCGCGGAATCGCGA
Organism: Rhodobacterales bacterium; assembly: GCA_965221505.1. Lineage (GTDB taxonomy): Bacteria > Pseudomonadota > Alphaproteobacteria > Rhodobacterales > CAZPXZ01 > CAZPXZ01. The sequence goes on along the minus strand of CBDCSI010000001.1, from coordinate 904,104 downwards.
ACCGATCCTCGCCGACCGCGCTCCCGATCCCGCGATTCCCGACGGCCGCTCCGGTTCCGCCGAACGTTACGGTCTCTCCGGCCAGCGTCACGGACCCGAGACCGGACACGGGAGCGTCGAAACGCACGGCGACGGTCGCCGCCGCACTGGCGGATGCCGCCTGCACCGCGCCTGCCACCGACTGCTTCACGACCTGCCGCTCGATCGGGTCGATCCGGGCCACCAGGCCCTGCCCGGACTCGAGGTTCGGGTTGCCGGCGCGATCCTGCGCAACGCCGGCCGGCACCGTGAGCGTGATTTCGTCGCGACTGACCCGGGTTATCGGCAGCGTCCAGACCGTGCCGGCGGTCGCTTCGGCGAGGTCTCCCTTGATGCCGTTCGTCAGTTCGACGTCCGAGGCGTCGAAGCCGGAAACGGGCTCGGAGAACGTGATCGTGGCAGTGAAGGTCCGCACCGGATTCAGCGGCAGGCCCGTGATACGTACCGTCGGCGGCTGATGATCGAAGACGTACGTGTTCTCGGCGGCGCCGTCGGACGGCAGCGAGCGATCCGTCAGCGCGTTCTCCACGTTGTCGCGGATCGTCGCACCCGACGCGAGGCCGAGCGAGACCGTTCCGTTCGTGGTCGCCAGGCTGCCGCCGGAGATCGACACGTCATAGGTCCTCTCTGACGCCTTGCCGCCCACCGTTGCCTGTTCCGCCGCAACGGTCACGTTGCCGCCGCCGGTGACGACGAAATCGTCCGCGTCCACGCCGGTGACCTCCTCGTCGAAGGTCACCCGCCAGGTCGCCGCGCTGCCGTTGGTGTATTCGGAGGTCGGGCTCGACCGCGCGATCGACGCGAGAGTCGGACCGGCGTTGTCGTCGGTGTAGTAGCCGGACAGGGTTTCGGACGCCTGGTTGCCGATCCCCGCGAGATCGTTCGCCACGCCGGCGCCGACCGATACGCTGTAGTCGGCGCCGGGCGTGACGACCAGCGTCCAGATCCGATTCGGCTCCGTTTCGGCAAGCGCGCCCTTCGCGCCTCCGCTTACGCTCACGTCGCTCGCGTCGAAGCCTGTCATCGGCTCGGAGAACGCGACGGTCACGGCGAACGCGCCGGTAGTGCGGATCGGCACCCCGCTGACCGTCACGGTCGGCGCCGCGTTGTCGATCACGTAAGTCCTGTGGTCGGGGTCGGGCGTCCCGGCGGTCGACAGCAGGTTGCCTGCCTGATCCCCGATATTGCGACCGGAAGCGAAGCCGAGGGCGATCGTCCCGTTCAGGTCGGCCAGATTGCCGCCCGACGCCTGCACGTCCCAGACCTCGTCGCGGCCGGATACCGACAGGACCGCGTCGCCGAGGCCGGAGCCGGAGACGGCGAAGTCGGTCTCGTCCACTTCGACGACGGTCTCGCTGAAAGTGACCCGCCAGGTAACCCGGTCCGAGGCGGTCGGCGAGGTCGAAGGCGTCTGGCGTTCGATCTTCGTGACCGTCGGGGCGGCGTTGTCGAGCGCGTAATCGCTCTCGTTCGGGTCGGGCGTGCCGGCGGTCGAGAGACCGTTGCCCGCCTGATCCACGATGTCCTGGTCCGTCGCGAAGCCGAGGGTGACCGTCGCGTTCAGGCCGGCGAGATTGCCGCCCGACGCCTGCACGTCGTACACCGAATCGGCGACCGTCGTGCCGGTGACCCTCGTCACCGTCCGCGTCACGGCTCCCGCGCCCGTCCCGGTCACCGTGAAGTCGGCCGAACCGACGTTCTCCACCGATTCGCTGAACGTCACCCGCCAGGTCACGCGGTTTGCGTTGGTCGGCGACGTCGCCGGATCTCGGCGCTCGATCTTCGAGACCGTCGGCGCCGTATTCTCGATCTCGTAGGTCGTCTCGTTCGGGTCCGGCGTCCCGGACGTCGTGAGGCCGTTGCCGGCGACGTCGGCGACGCTCTGTCCGCTCGCGATGCCGAGCGTGACGGTGGCGCTCAGGTTGGCCAGGTTGCCGTCCGACGCCTTCACGTCCCAGACCGAATCCGAGACCTTCGTCACCGTCCGGGACACGCTTCCGGCGCCCGTGCCGGTGACCGTGAAGTCGGACGAACTCACGTTCTCCACCGCTTCGCTGAACGATACCCGCCAGGTGACCGAATCCGCGTTGGTTCGAAGCGCCGCCGGCTCGAGGCGTTCGATGCTCGATATCGTCGGGGCGGCGTTGTCCAATACGAACGTCCGGTCGTCCGGCGACGGCGTGCCCGAAGCGGACAATCGGTTGCCGAGCTCGTCGGCAATGTCTTGCCCGCTCGCAAAGCCGAGCGCGACGGTCGCGTTCAAGTCCGCCAGATTGCCGTCTCGAGCGGTCACGGACCACACCGAACCGGAGCTCTTCGAGACGGAAATCGTCACGTCTCCGACGCCCGCCCCGGTCGCCGTGAAGTCGGTCGAGTCCACATTGGACACGTTTTCGGAGAAGGTGATCCGCCAGGTCAGGAAATCGCTGTTGGTACGTTCGCTCTCCGGCCTGGAGCGTTCGATCTTCGAGACCGTCGGCGCCGTGTTGTCCAGCACATAGGTGTCGTCGTTCGGCGACGGCGCGCCGTCGGTCGACAAGCCGTTGCCGGCCGCGTCGGCGATGTCTTGCCCGCTCTCGAAGCCGAGGGTGACGGTGCCGGTCAGCCCGGCGAGATCGCCGCCCGAGGCGGTCACGTCAAATTCGGTGGTCGAGTTTCCGTTTGCCGTAGCCGTAAGCGTCGCCGTGGTCCCGCCGACGCTGAAGTCCGCCCAGTTTACGCGGATCACGCTCTCGCTGAACGTCACCCGCCAGGTGACCGTGTCGGCGTTGGTCGGCGAGGTCGCAGGCGACTGCCGCTCGATCTTCGAAACCGTCGGCGCCGCGTTGTCGAGGACATAGGCGTTTTCGTTCGGGCTGGGCGTGCCCGCGGTCGAGAGCGCGTTGCCCGCCAGGTCGGTGACGTCCCGGTCGTGCGCAATGCCGAGCGCGACGGTTCCGTTCAGGTTCGCCAGGTCGCCGCCAGAGGCCGACACGTCCCATACGGTCGCCGATACCTCGTCCGCTTCGACCTTCGCACTACCGGCGCCGGACACGGCGAAGTCGTCGCCGTCCACGGCCTTGACCGCTTCGCTGAAGGTCACCCGCCAGGTCAACTCGTCCGCCGCGGTCGGCGACGTCGACGGCGTCCGGCGCTCGATCTTCGAGACCGTCGGCGCCGTGTTCTCGATCGCGAACGTATCGTCGTTGGGGCTGGGCGTGCCGGAGGTAGAAAGCGCGTTGCCGGCCAGATCCCGGATGTCCCCCTCGGAGGCGAAGCCGAGGGTGATCGTGCCCTCCAGACCGGCCAGGTTGCCGCCCGAGGCCTCCACGTCCCACTCGGAGGCGCTCTCCCGGGTCGCCGAGACGCTTACGGCACCGATGCCCGTCCCGGACACCGTGAAGTCGCCGCCGCTCACGTTGACCACGTCCTCGCTGAAGGTGATCCGCCAGGTCACCGCATCCGCGTTCGTGGGCGAAGCGGCGGGCGACTTGCGCTCGATCTTCGACACCGTCGGCGCCGTGTTCTCGATCGCGAACGCGTTCTCGTTCGGGCTGGGCGTGCCGACGGTCGAGAGACGGTTGCCCGCCAGGTCCGCGATGTCCTGTCCGCCGGCGAAGCCGAGCGTGACGGTGCCGTTCAGGTTCGCCAGATTGCCGCCCGACGCCTTCACGTCCCACTCCGAGTCCGTGTGCCTGGTGACCGTCTTCGCAACCGCGCCGGCGCCGGAGACCGTGAAATCGCCGCCGGACACGTCGACCACCGCCTCGCTGAAGGTGATCCGCCAGGTAACCGCGTCCGCGTTGGTCGGCGTACCCGACGGGTCGTGGCGCTCGATCCTCGAGACCGTCGGCGCAGTGTTCTCGATTTCAAACGCGTTCTCGTTCGGACTGGGCGTCCCGACGGTCGAGAGACGGTTGCCCGCCATGTCCTCGATATCCTGTCCGCCGGCGAAGCCGAGCGTGATCGTTCCGTTCAGGTTCGCGAGGTTGCCGCCCGACGCCTTCACGTCCCATTCCGTATCGGTGCGCTTCGTCACCGTCCGCGACACGTCTCCCGCACCGGTCCCGGTCACCGAAAAGTCGCCGTCGGTCACGTTCGCCACCGCTTCGCTGAAGGTGATCCGCCAGGTCACCGCGTCCGCGCTGGTCGGCGAGGTCGAAGGCGTCAGGCGTTCGATCATCGCGACCGTCGGCGCAGCGTTGTCGAATACGTACGTATTGTCGTTCGGGTCCGGCGTGCCGCCGGTCGCGAGACGGTTGCCCGCTGCGTCCTCGATATCCTGTCCGACGGCGAAGCCGAGCGTGATCGTGGAGTTCAGGTTTGCGAGGGCGCCGCCCGACGCCTTCACGTCCCACACCGAATCCGTGCTCTTCGAAGCTGCGACGGTCACCGATCCGGCGCCGACGCCGGTCGCGGTGAAGTCAGCCCCGTCCACACCGGTCACTCCCTCGCTGAAGGTCACCCGCCAGGTGACTTCGTCCGCGGCGGTCGGAGAACTCTCCGGGGTCCGGCGTTCGATCCCGGAGACCGACGGCGCCGCATTGTCGATGACGTAGGTATTCTCGTAGGTCGTCGGCGTCGCAGCGGTCGACAGGCGGTTGCCGGCCGGGTCGGCGATATCCTGCGTGCCGGCGAGGCCGAGCGTGACGGTGCCGTTCATCCCCGCCAGAGCGCCCCCCGAGGCCTTCACGTCGAAGGTCGAACTCCCCAGAGTCGCGGTCACCTCCAGGGTCACGCTCCCGGCGCCGCTCACGACGAAGTCGCTCTCGTCGACGTTCTCGAGATCCTCGCCGAAAGAGACGCTCCAGGTCACTTCGTCGGCGTTGGTGCGTACGGCCCTCGGCGCGTCTCGCGACACCCGCTCCAGCGTCGGCGCCTCGTTGTCCAGCACGTAGGCGTTCTCGTTGGGGCTGGGCGTGCCGGCAGTCGAGAGCGCGTTGCCGGCCAGATCCTCGATGTCCTGCGTGCCGTCGAAGCCGAGCGTGACGGTCGCGTCCAGGCCGGCGAGATTGCCGCCGGACGCCTTCACGTCCCAGACCGCGGCTGCGCTCTTCGTGACTTCGATCGTCGGATCTCCGACTCCCGTTCCGGTAACCGTGAAGTCGCCGGCAGACACGTTGACCACCTCCTCGCTGAAGGTGACGCGCCAGGTCACCGCATCCGCATTGGTAGGCGAGTCGCCCGGATCGTGGCGTTCGATCTTCGCTACCGTCGGCGCCCCGTTCTCCAGCTCGAAGGTGTTGTCGTTCGGGTCGGGCGTCCCGGCGGTCGAGAGCGCGTTGCCGGCCGCATCCGAGATGTCCCGGTCGCCGGCGAACCCCAGCGTGATCGTCTCGTTGAGTTCGGCGAGGTTGCCGCCCGACGCTTCGACGTCCCATTCGGAGTCCGAGCGCTTCGACACCGTCCGGGTGACGTCTCCCGCCCCCGTTCCGGTCACGGTGAAGTCGCCGTCGGTAACTGCGACCACCGCCTCGCTGAAGGTCACCCGCCAGGTCACCGAGTCCTCGCTGGTCGGCGAACTCGTCGGATCCAACCGTTCGATTCTCGAAACCGTCGGCGCCGTGTTGTCGAGCAGGTACGCAGTCTCGTTCGGCGATGGGGTGCCGGAGGTAGAGAGCGCGTTGCCCGCCGCATCGGCGATGTCCCGGTCGCTCGAGAAGTCGAGCGTGACGGCGGCGTTCAGGTCGGCGAGATTGCCGCCTGAGGCTTCGACGTCCCACTCCGAATCGGAGCGCTTCGTCACCGTCCGGCTCACGCTTCCCGCGCCAGTCACCGTGAAGTCGCCGCCGGTCACGTTTGCTACGCTCTCGCTGAACGTCACCCGCCAAGTCAGGGTGTCGGCATTGGTGGGCGAAGCGTCCGGGGCCTGCCGTTCGATCTTCGAGACCGTCGGCGCCGTGTTGTCGAGCACGAACGAGGTCTCGTTCGGACTGGGCGCGCTCGCGGTCGAGAGCGCGTTGCCCGCCGCATCGACGATGTCCTGCGCGCTCGCGAAGCCGAGCGTGATCGTTCCGTTCAGGCTCGCAAGGTTGCCGCCTGACGCCTCGACGTCCCATTCGGAATCGGAGAACTTCGTCACCGCCCGGGTCACGCTCCCCGCTCCAGTCCCGGTAACCGTGAAGTCGCCGTCAGACACGTCCGCGACCGCTTCGCTGAACGTCACCCGCCAGGTCACCGTGTCCTTATTGGTCGGCGAATCGGTCGGATCCCTGCGCTCGATCTTCGCCACCGTCGGTGCAGAGTTGTCGAGCGCGTATGTGGACTCGTTCGGACTGGGCGTACCCGCAGTCGAGAGCGCGTTGCCCGCCAGATCGGCAATGTCCTGCGTGCCGGCGAAGCCGAGCGCGATCGTTCCGTTCAGGCTCGCGAGGTTGCCGCCTGACGCCTCGACGTCCCATTCGGTACCGGAGAGCTTCGTCACCGCACGGGTCACGCTCCCCGCTCCGGTCCCGGTAACCGTGAAGTCGCCGTCAGACACGTCCGCGACCGCTTCGCTGAACGTCACCCGCCAGGTCACCGCGTCTTCGGCCGTCGGCGAATCGGTCGGATCCTGGCGCTCGATCTTCGCAACCGTCGGCGCCGCGTTGTCGAGCGCGTACGCAGTCTCGTTCGGACTGGGCGTACCCGCAGTCGAGAGCGCGTTGCCCGCCAGATCGGCAATGTCCTGCGTGCCGGCGAAGCCGAGCGCGATCGTTCCGTTCAGGCTCGCAAGGTTGCCGCCTGACGCCTCGACGTCCCATTCGGTATCGGAGAGCTTCGTCACTGTCCGCGTCACGGTCCCCGCGCCCGTCCCGGTGACCGTGAAGTCGCCGTCGGTCACGTCGACCGCCGCTTCGCTGAACGTCACCCGCCAGGTCACCGTGTCGGCGTTGGTGGGCGAATCGGACGGATCCTGCCGCTCGATCTTCGCAACCGTCGGCGCCGCGTTGTCGAGCACGTACGCAGTCTCGTTCGGACTGGGCGCCCCGGCGGTCGAGAGCGTGTTGCCCGCCAGATCGGCGATGTCCCGGGTCCCGGCGAAGCCGAGCGTGATCGGTCCGTTCAGATCGGCGAGGTTGCCGCCTGACGCCTCGACGTCCCATTCGGTATCGGAGAGCTTCGTCACTGTCCGCGTCACGGTCCCCGCCCCGGTTCCGGAGACCGTAAAGTCGGCGTCGCCCACGTTGACGACACCCTCGCTGAAGGTGATCCGCCAGGTCACCGCATCCGCGTTCGTGGGCGAAGTCGACGGCGTCTGCCGCTCGATCATCGCCACCGTCGGCGCCGTGTTGTCGAGCGCGTAAACGGTCTCGTTCGGGCTGGGCGTTCCCGCAGTCGAGAGCGCGTTGCCGGCCAAATCGGCGATGTCGAGGTCGCTCGCGAAGCCGAGCGTGACGGTCGCGTTCAGGTCGGCGAGGTTGCCGCCGGAGGCCTCGACGTCCCATTCGGTATCGGAGAGCTTCGTCACTGTCCGCGTCACGGTCCCCGCGCCCGTCCCCGACACCGTGAAGTCGCCGTCGGTCACGCCGTCCACCGCTTCGGAAAACGTCACCCGCCAGGTCATAGCGTCGGCGGCGGTGGGCGAAGAGCCCGGCTTCTGCCGCTCGATCTTCGCGACCGTCGGCGCCGTGTTATCCAGCACGTATTCGGTCTCGTTCGGGCTCGGAGTGCCCGCGGTCGAGAGCGCGTTGCCTGCCGCATCGACGATGTCGAGGTCGCTCGCGAAGCCGAGCGTAACCGTGGCGTTCAGGTCGGCCAGGTCGCCGCCCGAAGCCGTCACGTCGTACTCCCTGGCAGAGTTCCCGTTCGCGGCCACCGTCAAATTCGCCGTCGTGCCGCTGACGCCGAAGTCCGTGAAGTCGACGCCCTTCATCCCTTCCGAGAAAGTGACCCGCCATTGCACGCTGTCCGCAGCGGTCGGCGACGTCGAGGGGGTGCGGCGCTCGATCGAGACCAGAGTCGGCGCAGTGTTGTCCATGACGAACGTATCGTCGTTCGTCTCGCTCGGGGTCGTGTCGGCAAGTGCGTTTCCGGCCAGGTCCTCGATGTCCTGCCCGCTCGCGAAGGAAAGCGTCACCGTCGCGTCCAGATCGGCCAGGTTGCCGCCGGACGCCGTCACGTCGTACTCGCTGGTAGAACTCCCGTTCGACGCGACCGTCAACGTCGCCGTCGTCCCGTCGACGCCGAAGTCCGTCTCGTCGACTCCGGTCACGCCTTCGGAAAACGTCACCCGCCACGTCACGCTGTCCGCGTTCGTCGGCGTCGACGAGGGCGTTTGCCGCATGATCGACACCACGCTCGGCGCGGTAGCGTCGGGCGCGTATTGGCCGGAGGCCGACACGGCCGCATTGCCGTTACCCGCCGCATCCTGCGCCGAGTCCGCAGCGATCGATACCGTGAAGTTCGCGCTCGGCGTCACGGTCGCCGTATACGTCTTGTCGTCGGTCGGACTCTGCGCGAAGTCCGATACCGTCCCGCCGGTCGCCGCCAGGTCGGCGGCCTCGAAGCCGTTCACTTCCTCCGAGAACGTAACGGTAACCGTGAATGCGCCGATCGCTTGCGTCGGCACGCCGCTCAGGGAAACGGTCGGAGCGGTATTGTCGACCGCGTAGGTACTCTCGTCGGTACCGCTCGGAGTCACGCTCGCCAGCGCGTTGCCGGCCAGATCCTCGACGTCCCGATCGCTCGCGAACGACAGCGTCACCGTCGCGTCCAGATCGGCCAGATCGCCGCCGGACGCGGTAACGTCGCGTTCGCGGGTCGAACTCCCGTTCGTCGCGACCGTCAGCGTCGCCGTCGTACCGCTCAATCTGAAGTCCGTCTCGTCGACCTCCCTCACGGCTTCGGAGAACGTCACCCGCCACGTCACGCTGTCCGCAGCGGTCGGCGAAGACGGCGGCGTCTGGCGCTCGATCGATGCCACGCCCGGCGCGGTGTTGTCGACGACGAACGTGTCGTCGTTCGTGCCGCTCGGGGTCGTGTCCGTCAGCGCGTTGCCGGCCAGATCCTCGACGTCCGGATCGATCGCGAAGGACAGGGTCACCGTCGCGTCCAGATCGGCCAGGTCGCCGCCCGAGGCGACCACGTCGTATACGCGGTTCGAGTTCCCGCTCGCCGTCACCGCCAGCGTCGCGGTCGTTCCGTCGACGCCGAAGTCCGCCTCGTCCACCCCCGTCACGTCTTCGGAGAACGTCACGCGCCAGGTCACGCCGTCCGCATTCGTCGGCGACGAGGAGGGCGTCTGACGCGCGATCGAGACCACGCCCGGCGCGGAATTGTCCATGACGTACGTGTCTTCGTTCCTGTCGCTCGGCGTCGTCTCCGTCAGCGCGTTGCCGGCCAGGTCCACGATGTCCTGTCCCTGCGCGAAGGACAGTCTCACGGTGTCGTTCAGCCCGGGCATATCGCCTCCCGAAGCGGTCACGTCGTATTCGCGGGTCGAACTCCCGTTCGCAGCCACGGCCAGCGTCGCAGTCGTGCCGCCGACGGCGAAGTCCGTCTCGTCGACCTCGCTCATGCCTTCGGTGAACGTCACCCGCCACGTCACGCTGTCCGCGTCCGTGGGGGACGTCGCCGGCGTCTGCCGCGCGATCGAGACCACGCCGGGCGCGGCGTTGTCGACGACGTACGCATCGTCGTTCGTGCCGCTCGGCGTCGTGTTCGTCAACGCGTTGCCGGCCAGATCCTCGACGTCCTGCCCGATCGAGAACGAGAGCGTCACCTCGCCGTTCAGATCGGCCAGATCGCCGCCCGAGGCGGTCACGTCGTAATCGCGATTCGAGCTACCGTTTGCCGTCACCGCCAGCGTCGCCGTCGTCCCGTCGACGCCGAAGTCCGTTTCGTCCACCCCGCTCACGCTTTCGGAGAACGTCACCCGCCACGTCACGCTGTCCGCGGAGGTCGGCGACGTCGAGGGCGTCTGGCGCACGATCGAGTCCACGCCCGGCGCCGTGTTGTCGACGACGTAGGTGTCGTCGTTCTTGCCGCTCGGAGTCGTGTCGGCCAACGCGATTCCGGCCAGGTTCCGGATGTTCTGGCCCTCCGCGAACGACAACGTCACGGTGTCGTTCAGCCCGGCCAGATCGCCGCCCGAGGCGGTCACGTCGTACTCGCGGTTCGAACTCCCGTTCGCCGCGACCGTCAGCGTCGCGGTCGTTCCGTCGACGCCGAAGTCCGTCTCGTCCACCCCTGTCACGTCTTCGGTGAACGTCACCCGCCAGGTCACGCCGTCCGCATTCGTCGGCGACGAGGAGGGCGTCTGACGCGCGATCGAGACCACGCCCGGCGCGGAATTGTCCATGACGTACGTGTCTTCGTTCCTGTCGCTCGGAGCCGTCTCCGTCAATGCGTTGCCGGCCAGGTCCGCAATGTCCTGTCCCTGCGCGAAGGACAGTCTCACGGTGTCGTTCAGCCCGGGCAGGTCGCCTCCCGAAGCCGTCACGTCGTATTCGCGGTTCGAACTCCCGTTCGCAGCCACCGCCAGCGTCGCGGTCGTGCCGCCGACGCCGAAGTCCGTCTCGTCCACCTCGCTCACGCTCTCGGAGAACGTTACCCGCCAGGTCACGCTGTCCGCGTCCGTGGGGGACGTCGCCGGCGTCTGGCGCGCGATCGACACCACGCCCGGCGCGGCGTTGTCGACGAGGTACGTGTCGTCGTTCGTGCCGCTCGGGGTCGTGTTCTTCAACGGGTTGCCGGCCAGGTCCACCACGTCCTGGCCCTGCGCGAAGAAAAGCGTCACCTCGCCGTTCAGATCGGCCAGATTGCCGCCCGAGGCGGTCACGTCGTATTCGCGGGTCGAGCTTCCGTTCGCCGCGACCGCCAGCGTCGCGGTCGTCCCGTCGACGCCGAAGTCCGTCTCGTCCACCTCGCGCACGCCTTCGGAGAACGTCACCCGCCAGGTCACGCTGTCCGCGGAGGTCGGCGACGTCGAGGGCGTCTGGCGCACGATCGAGGCCACGCCCGGCGCCGTGTTGTCGACGATGTAGGTGTCGTCGTTCTTGCCGCTCGGAGTCGTGTCGGCCAACGCGATTCCGGCCAGGTTCCGGATGTTCTGGCCCTCCGCGAAGGACAACGTAACGGTGTCGTTCAGCCCGGCCAGATCGCCGCCCGAGGCGGTCACGTCATACTCGCGGTTCGAGCTCCCGTTCGCCGCGACCGCCAGCGTCGCGGTCGTTCCGTCGACGCCGAAGTCCGTTTCGTCCACCCCTGTCACGTCTTCGGAGAACGTCACCCGCCAGGTGACGCCGTCCGCATTCGTCGGCGACGAGGAGGGCGTCTGACGCGCGATCGAGACCACGCCCGGCGCGGAATTGTCCATGACGTACGAGTCATCGTTCCTGTCGCTCGGCGTCGTCTCCGTGAGCGCGTTGCCGGCCAGGTCCGTGATGTCCTGTCCCTGCGCGAAGGACAGTCTCACGGTGTCGTTCAGCCCGGGCAGGTCGCCTCCCGAAGCCGTCACGTCGTATTCGCGGTTCGAACTCCCGTTCGAAGCCACCGCCAGCGTCGCGGTCGTGCCGCCGACGCCGAAGTCCGTCTCGTCCACCTTGCTCACGCCTTCGGAGAACGTCACCCGCCAGGTCACGCTGTCCGCGTCCGTTGGGGACGTCGCCGGCGTCAGTCGCGCGATCGACACCACGCCGGGCGCGGCGTTGTCCACCGCGTACGTAGTCTCGTTCTTTCCGTCTGGCGTCGTGTTCGTCAACGGGTTGCCGGCCAGGTCCTCGACGTCCTGTCCCTGCGCGAAGGAAAGAGTCACGGTGTCGTTCAACCCGGCCAGATCGCCGCCCGAGGCGGTCACGTCGTATTCGCGGGTCGAGCTTCCGTTCGCCGCGACCGTCAGCGCTGCGGTCGTCCCGTCGACGCCGAAGTCCGTCTCGTCCACCTCGCGCACGCCTTCGGAGAACGTCACCCGCCAGGTCACGATGTCCGCGGAGGTCGGCGACGTCGAGGGCGTCTGGCGCGCGATCGAAGCGACGCCCGGCGCTGCGTTGTCCAGAACGTACGTGTCTTCGTTCGTCTCGCTCGGCGTCGTCTCCGTCAGCGCGTTGCCGGCCAGGTCCTCGATGTCCTGTCCCAGCGCGAAGGACAGCGTCACGGTGTCGTTCAGCCCGGCCAAGTCGCCGCCCGAGGCCGTCACGTCGTATTCGCGGGTCGAGCTTCCGTTCGCCGCGACCGCCAGCGTCGCCGTCGTCCCGTCGACTCCGAAGTCCGTCTCGTCCACCCCGCGCACGCCTTCGGAGAACGTCACCCGCCAGGTAACGCTGTCCGCACTTGTCGGCGACGAGGAGGGCGTCTGACGCGCGATCGAGACCACGCCCGGTGCGGAGTTGTCCAGGACGTACGTGTCATCGTTCCTGTCGCTCGGCGTCGTCTCCGTCAGCGCGTTGCCGGCCAGGTCCTCGACGTCCTGTCCCTGCGCGAAGGACAGCGTCACGGTTTCGTTCAGCCCGTGCAGGTCACCGCCCGAGGCGGTCACGTCGTATTCGCGGCTCGAACTGCCGTTCGCGGCGACCGACAGCGTCGCCGTCGTCCCGTCGACGCCGAAGTCCGTCTCGTCCACCTCGCTCACGCCTTCGGAGAACGTCACCCGCCAGGTCACGCTGTCCGCGGCCGTGGGGGACGTCGCCGGCGTCTGTCGCGCGATCGAGACCACCCCGGGCGCGGCGTTGTCCACCGCGTACGTAGTCTCGTTCTTTCCGTCTGGCGTGGTGTTCGTCAACGGGTTGCCGGCCAGGTCCTCAACGTCCTGTCCCTGCGCGAAGGATAGCGTCACGGTGTCGTTCAGCCCGGCCAGATCCCCGCCCGAGGCGGTCACGTCGTATTCGCGGTTCGAACTGCCGTTCGCGGCGACCGACAGCGTCGCCGTCGTCCCGTCAACGCCGAAGTCCGTCTCGTCCACCTCGCGCACGCCTTCGGAGAACGTCACCCGCCACGTCACGCTGTCCGCGGCGGTCGGCGACGACGAGGGCGTCTGACGCGCGATCGAAGCCACGCCCGGAGCGACGTTGTCCATGACGTACGCGTTCTCGTTCTTGTCGCTCGGCGTCGTCTCCGTCAGCGCGTTGCCGGCCAGGTCCTCGATGTCCTGTGCCGGCGCGAAGGACAACGTCACGGTGTCGTTCAGCCCTGCCAAGTCGCCGCCCGAAGCCGTCACGTCGTATTCGCGAATCGAGCTTCCGTTCGCCGCGACCGCCACCGTCGCCGTCGTTCCGTCGACGACGAAGTCCGTCTCGTCCACCCCTGTCGCGTCTTCGGAGAACGTCACCCGCCAGGTCACGCTGTCCGCGGCGGTCGGCGACGACGAGGGCGTCAGACGCGCGATCGAGACCACGCCCGGCGCGGCGTTGTCCATGACGTACGCGCTCTCGTTCTTGTCGCTCGGCGTCGTCTCCGTCAGCGCGTTGCCGGCCAGGTCCTCGATATCCTGTCCCGGCGCGAAGGACAGCCTCACGGTGTCGTTCAGCCCGGGCAGATCGCCGCCGGACGCCGTCACGACGTATTCGTCAGTCGCACTCCCGTTCGCCGCGATCGTCAGCGTCGCGGTCGTGCCGCTGACGCCGAAGTCCGTCTCGTCCACCCCTGTCACGTCTTCGGAGAACGTCACCCGCCAAGTGACGCTGTCCGCGTCCGTGGGCGAGGTCGCCGGCGTCTGTCGCAAGATCGAAGCCACGCGCGGGGCGGTGTTGTCGATCACGTATTTGGGCTCGTTCTTGCCGGTCGGAGTCGTGCTCGTCAACGCGTTGCCTGCCAGATCCTCGATGTCCTGGTCGCTCGCGAAGGACAGCGTCACCGTCGTGTCCAACCCGGCCAGATCGCCGCCCGAGGCGGTCACGTCGTACTCGCTCGTCGAACTCGCGTTCGCGGCCACGGCCAGCGTCGCCGTCGTGCCGGAGACGCCGAAATCCGTCTCGTCCACTTCGCTCACCCCTTCGGAGAACGTCACCCGCCAGGTCACGTTGTCCGCGTTCGTCGGCGACGACGGGGGCGTGTGACGCGCGATCGAGACCACGCTCGGCGCGGTGACGTCAGACTCGAACCGGCCGGACGCCGACGTCGCTTCGTTGCCGTTGCCCGCCGCATCCCGCGCGACGTCCGCCGCGACCGATACCGTGAAGTCCGCGCTCGGCGTAACCGTCGCCGTATACACCCTGCTCTCGGTCGCGCTCTGCGCGAAGTTCGACACCGTCCCGCCGGTTGCCGCAACGTCGCCGGCCTCGAAGCCGTTCACTTCCTCCGAGAACGTCATCGTTACCGTGAACGCTTCGCTGGTCTGCGTCGGCACGCCGCTCAGGGACACGGTCGGCGCAGTGTTGTCCATCGCATACGTGCGGTCGTCGACGCCGCTCGGGGTCGTGTTCGTCAACGCGTTGCCGGCCAGATCCTCGACGTCCCGATCGCTCGCGAAGGACAACGTCACCGTCGCGCTAAGCCCTGACAGATCGCCGCCTGACGCGGTCACGTCGTATTCGGCGGTCGAACTCCCGTTCGCCGCGACCGCAAGCGTCGCCGTCGTCCCGCTCACGCCGAAGTCCGTCTCGTCCACCTCTCTCACGCCCTCGGAGAACGTCACCCGCCATGTCACGCTGTCTGCAGCGGTCGGCGAAGACGAGGGCGTCTGACGCGCGATCGAGACGACGCCCGGCGCGACGTTGTCCATGAGGAACGTGTCGTCGTCGGTCCCGCTCGGGGCCGCGTTCGTCAACGCGTTGCCGGCCAGATCCTCGATGTCCTGACCGCTCGCGAAGGACAGCGTAACCGTCGCGTCCAGGTCGGCCAGGTCGCCGCCCGACGCGGTCACGTCGTATTCGGAGGTCGAACTGCCGTTCGCCGCGACCGCAAGCGTCGCCGTCGTCCCGTCCACGCCGAAGTCCGTTTCGTCCACCTCGCTCACGCCTTCGGTGAACGTCACCCGCCAGGTCACGCTATCCGCGTTGGTGGGAGTCGCAGAGGGCGACAGTCTCTCGATCGAGACCACGCCCGGCGCGGTGTTGTCCATGACGAAGGCGTCGTCGTTCGTGCCGCTCGGGGTCGTGTCGGTCAACGCGTTGCCGACCAGATCCTCGACGTCCTGACCGCTCGCGAAGGACAGCGTAACCGTGGCTTCCAGATCCGCCAGGTCGCCGCCTGACGCGGTCACGTCGTATTCGGAGTCTGAGCTCCCGCTCGCCGCGACCTTGAGCGTCGCCGTAGTTCCGCTCACGCCGAAGTCCGTCTCGTCCACCTCTCTCACGCCCTCGGAGAAGGTCACCCGCCAGGTCACGCTATCTGCGGAAGTCGGCGAAGACGAGGGCGACTGACGTACCATCGAGACCACGCCCGGCGCAGTATTGTCCAGGACGTACGTGCTGCCGTCGATCCAGTTCGGCGTCGTGTTCGTCAGCGCGTTGCCGGCCGGATCCTCGATGTCCTGCCCGCTCGCGAACGCCAGAGTCACTGTCGCGCTCAACCCGGCGAGATCGCCGCCCGACGCCGTCACGTCGTATTCGCGGGTCGAACTTCCGTTCGCGGCGACCGACACGTTCGCCTTCGTCCCGCTCACGCTGAAGTCCGTCTCGTCCACCTCGCTCACGCCCTCGGAAAACGTCACCCGCCAAGTCACGCTGTCGAGGTTCGTAGGCGAAGACGGGGGCGACAGTCGCGCGACCGAAGCCACGATCGGCGCGGAGTTGTCCATTACGTAGGTGTTGTCGTCGGTGCCGCTCGGCGTCGTGGCGGTCAGCGCGTTGCCGGTCAAGTCCTCGACGTCTTGTCCGCTCGCGAAGGACAGGGTAACCGTCGCGTCCAGTCCGGCCAGATCGCCGCCCGACGCCGTCACGTCGTACTCGCGGGTCGAACTCCCGTTCGCCGCAACCGCCAGCGTCGCGGTCGTTCCGCTCACGCTGAAGTCGGTCTCGTCGACGTTGCGTACGTCCTCGGAGAACGACACCCGCCACGTCACTCCGTCTGCGGACGTCGGAGACGACGACGGCGACTGGCGCTTGATCGAGGTCACGGTCGGCGCGGCGTTGTCCATGACGTAGGCGTTGCGGTCGGTTCCGCTCGGCGTCGTGCTCGTCAGCGCATGGCCGGCCCGATCCTCGATGTCCTGGCCGCTCGCGAAGGCCAGCGTCACCGTCGCGTTCAGCCCCGCGAGATCGCCGCCCCAGGCCGTCACGTCGTAGTCGCTGCTCGAGTCCTCGCCGACGGCGACCGTCAGGTTCGCCGTCGATCCGCCGAGGGTGAAATCGGCCGCGCCGACCCCTCGCACGCTCTCGGAGAAGGCGACCCGCCAGGTCAGCGTGTCCGCGTTGGTCGGACCTGCGGACGGGGTCCGGGGCTCGATCGAGGACACGGTGGGCGCGAGGTTGTCCACCACGACCGCGCCTTCGTTCGCTCCGATAGGATTCGTGGAAGTCAGCGGGTTGCCCACCAGATCCTCGACGTCCTGGCTGCTCGCGAAGGCGAGCGTCACCGTCCCGTTCAGCCCGGCGAGATCGCCACCCGAGGCGGTCACGTCGTACGCGCGGGCCGAGCCGTCCTTCGCTCCGACAGCGAGCGTCGCCGTCGTTCCTTCGGCACGGAAGTCGGTCTCGTCGACCTCGCGCACGTCTTCGGAGAACGTCACCCGCCACGTGAGGCTGTCCGCATCCGTCGGCGAGGCGGACGGCGTCGCGAGCGCGATCGACGCCACCGTCGGCGCCGTGTTGTCGACGACGAACGCGTTCTCGTTCCTGCCGGTCGGCGTCGTGCTCGCCAGCGCGTTTCCGGCCGGATCCTCGACGTCCTGTCCGGCCGCGAACGCCAGCGTCACCGTCGCGCTCAGCCCGGCGAGATCGCCGCCCGAAGCGGTCACGTCGTATTCGCGGGTCGAACTCCCGTTCGGGGCCACGGTCAGGATCGCCGTCGTTCCGCTCACGTGGAAATCGGCCGCCTCGACCCCGCGCACGCTCTCGGAGAACGCCACCCGCCAGGTCACGCTGTCCGCGTCGGTAGCGGAGGAGACGGGCGTCTGCCGCGCGATCGAGGACACGGTAGGCGCGGCGTTGTCCACGACGTAGGCGCTGTCGTCGCCTCCAGTGGGGGTCGTGACCGTCAGCGCGTTGCCGGAGAGGTCCTCGATGTCTTGTCCCTCGGAGAGGCTCAGGGTCACCGTCGCGTTCAGGGTCGCGAGGTCGCCGCCCGACGCCGTCACGTCGTACTCGCTGGTCGAACTCCCGTACCGGGCGACGCTCAGGGTCGCGGTCGTTCCGTTCGCCTCGAAATCCGAGGCGTCCACCCCTTGTACGCCCTCCTGGAACGTCACCCGCCAGGTCAACCTGTCCGCCGCGGTCGGCGAGGCAGGCGGCGTCCGGCGGACGATCGTGGACACGGTCGGCGCCGTTGCGTCCGCCGCGAACCGGCCGGACGCCGCCGCCCCGACGTTGCCGTTGCCCGCGGCGTCGGTCGCCGCGTCCGCCGAGATCGCGACGGTGAAATTCGCGAGCGGCGTGATCGTAGCCGTATACGTCCTGCCGTCGGTCGGATGCGGGGCGAAATTCGTCATCGTCCCGCCGGTCACGGAAACGTCCGAGGCAGCGAAGCCGCTTACCTCTTCCGAGAACGTCATCGTCGCCGTAAAGGCTCGATTCGTCTGCGTCGGCACGCCGGTCAGGCTCACGCTCGGCCCGGTGTTGTCCACGACGTAGGCGTTGTCGTCGGCTTCGCTCGGCGTGGTCTTCGTCAGCGCGTTGCCGGCGACGTCCTCGACGTTCTGTCCGGCAGCCAGCGTCAGCGTCACCGTCCCGTCCAGCCCGGCCAGGTCGCCGCCGGTTGCGGTGACGTCGTATTCGCGCGTCGAGTCCCCGTTCGCGACGACCGTGACGTCCGCCGTCGTCCCGACTGCGCTGAAGTCTTCCGAACCGACATTGCGCACGTCCTCGGAGAAGGTCACCCGCCAGGTCAGCGCGTCGGAGTCGGTCGGCGAAGCGGACGGCGACTGGCGCACGATCGACTCTACCGTCGGCGGGGCGTTGTCAACGACGAAGGAGCTCTCGCCGACGTCGCCCGGCGTCGCGTCCGACAGCGCGTTGCCCGCCAGATCCTCGACGTGATATCCGGTCGCGAAGGCCAGCGTCACGGTTCCGTTCAGCCCGACCAGGTCGCCGCCGGTTGCAGTGACGTCGTAGTCGCGCTTCGATTCACCGCTCGCCGCAACCGCCAGCGTCGCCGTCGTTCCGATTACGCCGAAATCGGTCGCGTCGACCTCGCCGACGTCTTCCGAAAACGTCACCCGCCAGGTCAAGCCGTCCGCTGCGGTCGGCGACGCGGACGGCGACAGTCGGGCGATCGAAGCCACCGTCGGCGCCGTATTGTCCAGGACGATCGCGCTGTCGTCGGTGCCGACCGGGGTCGTATTCGACAAAGCGTTGCCTGCCAGATCCTCGACGTCCTGTTCGCTCGCGAACGAGAGCGTCACCGTCGCGTCCAGATCCGCCAGATCGCCGCCCGACGCCGTCACGTCCCACTCGCGGGCCGAGGCGCCGTTCGCGGCGACCGAAACGCTCGCCGTCGTCCCGGCGACGCTGAAGTCCGTCTCGCCAACCTCCCTCACGCCCTCTGAGAACGTCACCCGCCAGGTCACGCTGTCCGCGCCGGTCGGCGACGACGAAGGCGTCTGCCTCACGATCGAGGAAACCGTCGGCGCGGCGTTGTCCACGACATAGGAGCTGTCGTCTGTGCCGCTCGGCGTCGTGGTCGTCAGTGCGTTGCCCGCGAGATCCTCGACGTCTTGTTCGCTTGCGAAGGACAGCGTCACCGTCCCGTCCAGACCGGCCAGATCGCCGCCCGACGCCGTCACGTCGTATTCGGCGTTCGAACTCCCGTTCGGCGAAACCGAAACGCTCGCCGTCGTCCCCCCGAGGCCGAAGTCCTCCGGGTCGACCCCGCGAACGGCCTCCGAGAACGCCACCCGCCAGGACACGCTGTCCGCTGCGGTCGGAGACGACCCCGGCGTCAGTCGGGCGATCGAGAGCACGGTCGGTTCCGCGTTGTCCACGACGAGCGCGCTTTCGTCCGTATCCCCCGGCGTCGTGTCCGCCAGCGCGTTGCCTGCCAGGTCCCCAATGTCCTGGCCGCTCGCGAAGGACAGAGTCACCGTCGCGTCCAGGTCCGCCAGATCGCCGCCCGACGCCGTCACGTCATACTCGAGCTTCGAGCTGCCGTCGGCGGCAACCGAAAGGACCGCGGTCGTTCCGGTCGCCTCGAAGCTCGAGGCGTCCACGTCGCTGACGGCTTCGGAGAACGTCACCCGCCAGGTCAGCGAGTCGGCGGAAGTCGGCGACGAAGCGGGCGTCTTGCGGGCGACGGAGGAGACGGTCGGCGCAACGTTGTCGAGGACGTAGGCGCTCTGGTCGGTGCCGGTCGGCGTCGCGTTCGTCAGCGGATTGCCGGCCGCGTCTTCGATGTCCTGTCCCGAGACGAAGGTCAGCGACACCGTCGCGTTCGCCTCGGCCAGGTCGCCGCCCGACGCCGTCACGTCGTACTCGCTGGTCGAATTCCCGTTCGCCGCCACCGACAGGAGCGCCGTCGTTCCGCTCGCAACGAAGTCCGATGCGTCCACGTCGCTCACGCCTTCCGAGAAGGTCACCCGCCAGGTCACCGAGTCCGCGTTCGTCGGAGACTCGGAAGGCGTCCGTCGCAGGATCGAGGTCACCCTCGGCGCCGTCGCGTCGGTCGCGTACTGACCCGAAGCGGACACCGCGGCGTTGCCGTTGCCCACCGCATCGGTCACCGCCCCGGCGGCGACGGCGACCGTGAAGTCTGCGGTCGGCGTGACCGTCGCCGTGTAGACCCCCGTATCGTCCGGGTCCTGGGCGAAGTTCGAGACGGTCGCTCCAGTCGCCGAAACGTCCGATTCGGCGAGACCGCTCGCCTCCTCCGCGATCGTGAACGTCACGGTGAAGGCCCGGTTCGTCTGCGTCGGCACTCCGCTCAGGGTCACGACCGGTCCGGTGTTGTCCAGGACGAAAGCGTTCTCGCCGACGCCGCTCGGAGTCGCGTTCGCCAACGGGTTTCCGACCAGATCCTCGATGTCCTGCCCGGATGCGAACGCCAGCGTCACGGTCCCGTCGAGCCCGGCCAAGTCGCCGCCCGACGCCGTGACGTCGTATTCGCGGTCCGAACTGCCGTTCGCCGCGACCTCCAGCGTCGCCGTCGTTCCGTTTACGCTGAAATCGGCCGCATCGACCCCGCGGACCGCCTCCGAGAACGTCACGCGCCAGGTCACGCTGTCTGCATTGGTCGGCGACGACGACGGAGCCTGACGCGCGATCGACGCGACGGTCGGCGCGGCGTTGTCGACGACATACGCACTGTCGCTGTCGCCGCCCGGTATCGTGCCCGAGAACGCGTTTCCGACCAGATCCTCGATATCCTGCCCGGTCGCGAACGCCAGGGTCACCGTCCCGTTCAGTCCGGCAAGATCGCCGCCCGACGCCGTCACGTCGAATTCGCGGTTCGAAGACCCGTTCGCCGCGATCGCCAGCGTCGCCGTCGTTCCGATCACGGCGAAGTCTGCCGCCTCCGCTTCGCGGACGGCTTCCGAGAACGTCACCCGCCAGGTCACGCTGTCCGCATCGGTCGGCGAATCGGTCGGCGACAGGCGGGCGACCGAGACCGCCGTCGGCGCCGTGTTGTCCATCAGGATCGTGTCGTCGTTCGTGCCGCTCGGCGTCGGATCCGTCAGCAGGTTGCCGGCTCGGTCCGTGATCTCTCCGCTCCTGACGGTTAGCGCAAGCGGCCCGTCGAGCACGGCCAGATCGCCTCCAGTCGCCGCAACGTCATACTCGCGGGTCGAATTTCCGTTCGCCGCAACCGTCAGCGGCGCCGTCGTTCCGCTCGCGCCGAAGTCCATCGCGTCGACCTCGCGCACGTCCTCGGAGAACGTCACCCGCCACACGACACGGTCCGCGTTCGTCACCGACGCCGACGGAGAAAGAAGCGAAATCGACGAGACCCTCGGCGCCGTGTTGTCCAGGACGTAGTCGTTGTCGTTCCTTCCCACCGGAGACGTATTCGTCAGTGCGTTGCCCGCCAGATCCCCGACGTCCTGGCCGCTCGCGAACGACAACGACACCGTCGCGTCCAGATCGGAGAGATCGCCGCCCGACGCCGTGACGTCGTATTCGTGGGTCGAATTGCCGTTCGCCTCGACCGCCAGGTCCGCCGACGTCCCGCTGACGATGAAGTCGGCCGCATCGATCTCGCTTACGCCCTCCGAAAACGTCACCCGCCACGTGACGCCGTCCGCGGCAGTCGGCGAATGCGGCGGATTCCGGCGCGTGATCGACGCCACGGTCGGTGCGGCGTTATCCAGGACGTAGGTGTCGTCGGCGGTGTCGCGCGGCGTCGCGTTCGCCAACGCATGGCCGGCCAGATCCTCGATGTCCTGTCCCGTAGCGAAGGCGAGCGTAACCGTTGCGCTCAACTCCGCCAGATCGCCGCCCGACGCGGTCACGTCGTATTCGCGTGCGGAGCTCCCGTTCGCCGCTACCGCCAGGCTCGCCGTCGTACCGACCAGGACAAAGTCGGACTCGTCGACCTCGCGCACGTCCTCGGCGAAGGTGACCCGCCACGTAACGCTTTCGGCGCTGGTGAGCGACGCAGACGGCGACAGGCGGGTTACGGAAACGACCGTCGGCGCGGTGTTGTCCACCGAATAGACGTTGTCCTCGACTCCGCTCGGCACCGTGTTCGTCAACGCGTTGCCGGCCGCATCCTCGATGTCCTGTCCGGACGCGAAGGTCAGCGCCACCGTGGCGTTCAGTTCGGCCAGGTCGCCGCCCGACGCCGTCACGTCGTACTCGCTGTTCGAAATCCAGTTCGTCGCGAGCGCCAGCGTCGCCGTCGTCCCGCTCACGGCGAAGTCGGCAGCGTCGACGTCTCGCACTCCCTCGGAGAACGTCACCCGCCATGTGAGGCGGTCAGCGCTCGTGGTCGCAGCGGAAGGCGACCGGCGTTTGACGGAAACCACCGTCGGCGCAGCGTTGTCCTCGGCAAATTTGCCGGAAGCGAGCGCCTCCGGGTTGCCGTTGCCCGCCGGATCTCGCGCCGATTCCGCCGCAACTGCGACCGTATAGTCCGCATTCGGAATGATCACGGCCGTATACACAGTGTCGTCGGAAGGACTCCGGGTGAATGCCGTCGCCACCCCGCCCGTCACCTCGATGCCACGGGCCGTGAAGTCGCGGACCGGTTCCGAAAACGTCATCGTCACCACGAACGCGTCCGTCGTCTGCGCCGGCACCCCGCTCAGGGACACGCCCGGCCCGGTGTTGTCCATCCGATAGGTCGAGTCGTCGACGCCGCTCGGCGTCGTGTCGGCCAATGCGTTGCCGGCCAGATCCCTGATACTGTGCGTGGCCGAAAATCCCAGCGTCACGGTCTTCTCCAGCCCGGCCAGATCGCCGCCCGCCGCCGAAACGTCGTACTCGAGGGCTGAGGATCCGTTGGCCGCAACCGTTACGTCCGCAGTCGTTCCGGCAACGGCGAAGTCCGACCCGTCCGGGTCGCGGACCGATTCGGAGAACGTCACCCTCCACGTCACGCTGTCGGCGTTCGTCGGCGACATGGCGGGCGTCAGCCGCTCCACTGACGCCACCGCCGGGGCGGCGTTGTCCATTTCGTAGCGGTTGTCGTCGGTACCGGTCGGCGTCGTGTCCGTCAACGCGTTCCCGACCAGATCCCCGATATCCTGCCCCGCAGCGAACGCGAGCGCGACCGCGGCGTTCGACTGCGCCAGATCGCCGCCCGCGGCCGTCACGTCGTATTCGCGTTCGGAACTCCCGTTCGCCGCAACCGCGATTCGGGCCGTCGTTCCGCTCACGACGAAGTCGCCGGCATCCACGTTGCCGACGGGTTCGGAGAAGCGCACGCGCCACGTCACGCTGTCGGCGTCGGTCGGCGATACGGCAGGCGACTGCCTGACGATCGAGGCCACACGCGGCGCAGAGGCGTCGACGACGAACAGCCCGGAAGCCGACGCCGCCGAATTGACGTTGCCGGCCGCATCGGATGCGACGTCTGCCGCAACGGATACCACGTAGTCCCCGCTCGGCGTTATCGTCGCCGTGTACGCACGGTCGTCGGTCGCGCTGCGGGCGAAGTTCGCCGCCGTCCCGCCGACGACCTCTATGTCCCCGGAAGTGAAGTCTCTCACCTCTTCCGAGAACGCCACGGTCAACCCGAACGCGCGCGTCGTCTGCGCCGGCACTCCGTACAAGGTCACCCTCGGCCGGGCGTTGTCGACGAGAAACGTGCCGAGACTTCCGCCGCCCGGCGCCGCGGTCGCGAGCGGGTTGCCGGACAGGTCCTCGATGTCCTGCCCCTCCGCCAGCTCCAGCGCGACCGTCCCGTTCAGACCTGCCAAATCCCCGCCCGAGGCCGTCACGTCGTACTCGGCGGTCGAGTTCCAGTTCGCCGCGACCTCCAGACTCGCCGTCGTGTCGCTCAATGCGAAGTCCGCCGCATCGACCCTCCGTACGCCTTCGGAAAATGCCACCCGCCACGTCAAACGGTCCGCACGGGTCGGCGACAAGGCCGGAGCCCGGCGCGTGACGGAAGAAACCGTCGGAGCGACGTCGTCCGCCGCATACAGCCCCGACGCGGACGCGCCAGTACTGGCATTTCCAACCGCGTCGGTGCCCGCTCCCGCCGGAATTTCGACGGCGTAGTCCCCGTAAGGCTCGATCAGTGCCGTGTATTCGCTGCCGTCGTCCGGATTCAAGGCAAAGAGCGTTACCGTGCCGCCCGATACCGAAACGTCGTCGGCCGCGAAGCCGCGTACCGCCTCCGAGAACGCGATCGTCACCTCAAACGCGCGCGTCGTCCGCGCCGGCACGCCGCTCAAGGCTACGCTCGGCGGACCGTCGTCCACTAGGTTCGTGTGGTCGTTGGCGCCGCTCGGCGTCGTGTCGGTCATGGGGTTGCCGGCTTGATCCCGGATGTCCTGGTCGACCGCGAAGTCCAGCGTCACCGTCCCGTCCAGCCCGGACAAATCCCCGCCCCTGGCAGTTACGTCGTACGCCCGGCCGTCCGATCCGGAACCCGTCACCGCGATGCTCGCCGTCATTCCGCGCAACGCGAAGTCCGCTGCGTCGATCCCCCGAACGCGTTCGGAGAACGTCACCCGCCAACTCGCTTCGTCCTCGCCGGTAGGCGGAGCGCCCGGGTTCTTGCGTTCGACCGAGAAAACGGTCGGCCCGGTATTGTCCAGGAAGAAGGTCGACTCGTCGCGTCCGCTCGGCGTCGCGTTCGTCAAGGCGTTGCCGACGGCATCGCGAATGTCCCGGTCGACCGCGAAGTCCAGCGTCACCGTCCCGTCCAGCCCGGCCAGGTCGCCGCCCGACGCCGTCACGTCGTATTCGCGGGTCGAACTCCCGTTCGCCGCGACGCCCAGGCTCGCCGTCGTTCCGCCGACGGCGAAGTCGGTCGCGTCCACCTCCCGAACGGCCTCCGAGAACTTCACCCGCCACGTCACGCTGTCGGCGTTCGTATGCCCGAGGGGCGCCGTCTGACGGACGACGGAAATCACCGTCGGTGCGGTGTTTTCCACTACGAAATAGTTCTCGTTTATCGGTTGTTGACCGCCGGGCGCGGTGTTCTTCAACGCGTTTCCGGCCAGATCCTCGACGTCCTGTCCGTTCGAGAAAGCCAGCGTTACCGTCCCGTTCAGCCCGGCCAGATCGCCCCCCGACGCCGTCACGTCGTATTCGCGGCTCGAACTCCCGTTCGCTGCGACAGTCACTCTCGCCGTCGTTCCCCTCACGGCGAAGTCGGCTGCATCCACCTCCCGCACGGCCTCCGTGAACGTCACCCGCCACGTCACGCTGTCGGCGTTGGTGAGCGAAAGGGACGGCGAAATCCGGACGATCGACGCCACCTCCGGCGGAGAATTGTTCAACTCGAACGAGTTGTCGTTCGTTCCGCTCGGCCTCGTTTCGGTCAGCCTGTTGCCGACGCGATCCTGCACGCGCCGATCAGAGTTCAGCGTCAGAAACACCGTCCCGACCAACCCGACCGGAAGCGTGGCCGTCACGTCGTATACGTCGGCGGAAACCGTCTCCAGCCCCAGGAACCGGGACAGCTCCGTCGCCCCGCTCAAGGCAAAGTCGGTCGCAACCAGCCCCTGCATCGCTTCCGAGAACGTCACCCGCCAGGTCACGGCGGTCGCGTTGGTAAGAAGATCGGTCGGATTTCTCCGGGTGACGGAAAGAATCGTGGGCGGGACCCTGTCGACCTCCCACGTGTTGTCGTTGGCGCCGGTCGGCGTCAGGTCCGCAAGCGCGTTTCCGGCCAGATCCCGGATGTCCTGTCCGCTTGCGAAAGACAGCGTCACCGTCAAGTTCAGCCCGGACCAGTTTCCGCCGGACGCGGTCACGTCGAACGCGCGATCCGAATTCGCCTGCGCCGCGACCGCCAGGCTCGCCGTGGTCCCGCTCAACGCAAAATCGGACGCATCTACTCCGGTCACGCCTTCCGAGAACGTCACCCGCCAGGTTACGCTGTCCGCGCCGGTGGGCGACGCGGAAGGCGTCTGGCGCACGATCGAAGCCACCGTCGGTGCGGCGTTGTCCATGATATAACTGTTGTCGTTGGCGCCGGTCGGCGTCTCGTTCGCCAGTGCGTTACCCGCCAGATCCTCGATGTCGTGTGCGGTTGCGACGGTCAGCGTTACCGTCCCGTTCGCCGCGGCCAGATCGCCGCCCGACGCCGTGACGAGATACTCGCTGGTCGAAATCCAGTTCGCCGCCACCCCCAGACTCGCTGTCGTGCCGCTCACCGCGAAGTCGGTCGCCTGGACCACGCGCACGGCTTCGTCGAACCGCACCAGCCATGTCACGCTGTCCGCGTCGGTACGCAAGGCACGAGGATCCTGGCGGGTGACGGAGAGCAGAACCGGCGCGGTGGTGTCCCTGACATACGCCCCGGACGACGACGCCCCTGCGTTACCGTTGCCGGCCGCATCGACGGCCGCTCCCGCCGCGATTGCGAGCGTGTAATCCGCGTCGGGCGTGACCGTCGCCGTATACACCGTGGGGTCGGTCGGACTCCGGGCAAAGTTCGACAGCGTGCCGCCGGATACGCTCACGTCCGAGGCGGTGAAGCCGCTCACCGTTTCCGAGAACGTCATCGTGACCGCGAACGCGTCCGTCGTCTGCGCCGGCACCCCGCTCAGGGCTACGCTCGGCGCAGTGTTGTCGATGACGTAAGACGTCTCGCCGGCGCCGCCCGGCGCCGTTCCGGTCAGCCGGTTGCCGACGCGATCCACGATGTCCTGCGCGGACGCGACGGCCAGCGTGACCGTCCCGTCCAACCCGGCGAGATCGCCGCCCGAAGCCGTCACGTCGTAGTCGCGGTTCGAACTCCCGCTGGCGGCGACCGACAATCCCGCCGTCGTTCCGCTCAGCCTGAAGTCCGCCGCACCGACGCCGCTCACCTCTTCCGTAAACGTCACCCGCCAGGTGACGCTGTCGGCGGCGGTCGGCGACGAGGACGGCGTAAGGCGGACGATCGAAGCCACCCCAGGGGCGGCGTTGTCGACGACGAACGTATTCCGGTCGGTGCCGGTTGGTGCGGTGCCGGTCAACGCGTTTCCGGCCAGATCCTTTATGTCGTGTCCCGCGGCAAAGGCGAGCGATACGGTGCCGTTCAGCCCGGCCAGATCGCCGCCGGAGGCGGTCACGACATAGGTGAGGGTCGAACTCCCGTAGGCCGAAACCGACAGGTTCGCCGTAGTCCCGCTGACGCCGAAATCCGAGGCGTCGACGCCGCTCACGCCTTCCGAGAACCTCACCCGCCACGTCACGCTGTCCGCGCCGGTCGGCGAGGTAGACGGCGTCAGGCGTGCGATCGACTCCACGGTCGGCGCGACGCGGTCCATGACGTAGGAGCGGTTGTCGGTGCCGCTCGGGGTGGTGTCGGTCAGTGCGTTACCGGCCAGATCCTCGATGTGCTGGCCGGAAAGGAGCGCCAGCGTCACCGTCCCGTCTAGCTCGGCCAAATCGCCGCCCGACGCCGTCACGTCATACTCGTGACTCGAGCCGCCGTTCGCCGCCGCCGTCAGGCTGGCCGTCGTCCCGCTGACGCTGAAGTCCGCAGCGTCGACCGCACGCACGTCCTCCGAAAACGTAACCCGCCAGGTCACGCTGTCCGCATTCGTGGGCGAGTCCGAAGGCGTTCCGCGACTGATCGTGGTCACGGTCGGCGCGCTGTTGTCCACGACGATCGCGTACTCGTTCGCGCCGATCGGGGTCGTGTCGGCCAGCGCGTTGCCGGCCAGATCCTTGACGTCCTGTCCCGCCGCGAACGCCAGCGCCACCGATCCGGTCAAATCGGCCAGATCGCCCCCCGACGCCGTCACGTCGTACTCGACGGCAGAACTCCCACTCGCCGACACGGACAGGATCGCCGTCGTTCCGCCGATCGTGAAGTCCTTCGCATCGACGTCGCGAACCGCTTCGGAGAACGTCACCCGCCACGTGACGCTGTCCGCGGCGGTCGGCGAGGAGTAGCCTGCCCGGAGGGAGATCGATGCCACGGACGGCGCCGAGACGTCGCCGGTATATCGCCCGAACGCCGACACGCTCGTATTGCCGTTGCCGGCCGCGTCGGTCGCCGCATCTGCGGCAACCGTAATCGTGAAGTCCGCACTCGGCGTGACCGTCGCCGTATACGACCTGCCGTCGCTCGAACTCTCGGCGAAATTCGACACCGTCCCGCCGGACACGAAAAGGCCGCTAGCCGAGAACCCGTACACTTTTTCCGAGAAAGCCACGGATACCTCGAACGGCCGCGTCGTATGCGTCGGCACTCCGCGCAAGGTCGACCTCGGCGCAGTATTGTCTACGACGAAGGTATCGATCCTCGCGCCGCTCGGCGTCGTGTTCGCCAGCCCGTTTCCAGACAGATCCTCGATGTCCTGCCCGTCCGCGAATTCGAGCGTCACCGTGCCGTCCAGGTCGGCCAGATCGCCGCCCGAAGCCGTCACGTCGTACTCGTTGATCGAATTCCAGTTCGACGCCACCGCGAGACCTGCGGTCGTACCGCGAACGGAAAAGTCGGTCGCATCGACCCGTCTCACTCCTTCGGAGAACGTGACCCGCCAGGCTATGCTGTCCGCATGGGTCGGG
Organism: Rhodobacterales bacterium; assembly: GCA_965221505.1. Classification (GTDB taxonomy): domain Bacteria; phylum Pseudomonadota; class Alphaproteobacteria; order Rhodobacterales; family CAZPXZ01; genus CAZPXZ01. Next base: position 875,959 of record CBDCSI010000001.1, on the reverse strand, counting down.
GAGGCCGACTGCGGCCGGCGGATGACGGAAGTCACGGTTGGCATGGAGGCGTCGCGGGAGAACCCGCCCGACGCCGATGCCGAAGTATTGCCGTTGCCGGCCGCGTCGGTTCCCGCTCCCTCCGGAATCTTCACCGAGTAGTCCGCGCTCGGCGTGATCAACGCCGTATACAACCTGCTGTCGGTCGGGCTTCGAGTGAAGTGTGTCGCCCTCCCGCCGGATACCGCAATGTCGCCGACGTCGAAACCGGTCACCGGTTCCGAGAAGGCGATCGTCGCCACGATCGCGCTCGTCGTCATCTTCGGCACTCCGCCCACTGTAACGCTCGGTCCCGCGTTGTCGATCAGATACGCCTCGTTATCGCCGGTCGGCGTCGCGTCCGCTAGCGCATTGCCGGCAAGATCCTCGACATCCTGTCCCGCGGCGAACGCCAGGGACACCGACCCCGACAAATCGGCCAGATTTCCGCCCGAAGCGGTAACCTCATACTCCCGGCCAGGACTTCCTCTCGCGGGCAACGACAGGACTGCCGTCGCCCCGCGAACGGTGAAGTCCGCCGCATCGACGCCGCGGACGACTTCAGAGAACGTAACGCGCCATGTGACGCTGTCTGCGTTGGTCGGCGAGGAGGACGGAGAATCGCGAGTGATCGAGGTCACGGTCGGCGCCGAGTCGTCGCCGGCATACCGCCCGGACGCCGACGCCCCCGCGTTGCCGTTCCCGGCCGAGTCGAACGCCGCTCCCGCGGCGATCGCGACCGAGTAGTCCGCACTCGGCGTAACCGTCGCCGTATACTCCCTGCGGTCGTTCGAACTCCTGGCGAAATTCGACACCGTCCCGCCGGTTATCGAAAGGTCGCTCGCCGTGAATTCGCTTACCTCTTCCGAAAAGGTCACGGAGACCGCGAACGCCTGTCCGGCTTGCGTCGGCACCCCGCGCAGGGTTACCGTCGGCACCGTATTGTCGACGACGAAGGCGTTATCCTTCGCGCCGCTCGGGGTCGTGCTCGTCAACGCGTTTCCAAACAGATCCTCGATGTCCTGTCCGGTCGCGAATTCGAGCGTCACTGTCCCGCTCAGACCTGCCAGGTCGCCGCCCGACGCCGTCACGTCGTACTCGCGGGTCGAGTTCCAGTTCGACTCCACCGCGAGACCCGCGGTCGTACCGTCCAACGCGAAGTCGGTCGCGTCGACCCCTCTGACCCCCTCGGAGAACCTCACCCGCCAGGTCAGGCTGTCCGCGTTGGTCGGAGACGAAGGAGAAACGCGGGCGACGGAAGTCACCGTCGGCGGGGTGGCATCGCTGGCAAGCCGGCCCGACACCGTCGCCTCGGCGTTCCCGTTGCCGGCCGCATCGATCGCCGCTCCCGCCGCAATTCTCAGCGAGTAGTCCTTGCTCGGCGTAACAATCGCCGAGTACACCCTGCCGTCGGTCGGGTTCCGGGAGAATTGCGTCGCCGTCCCGCCGCTGACCTCAATTTCGTCGAACCTGAAACCGGTCACCGGTTCCGAGAACGTCATCGTTACCTCAAACGGACTTGTCGTCTGTGGCGGCATTCCGCTAAAGGCGACGGTCGGCCCACGGTTGTCGAACAGAAACTCCTCGCTCCTTCCGACCGGGTTCGTGTCGGTTAGCGGATTGCCCACCAGGTCTTCGATGTTCTGCGTGGGTCGAAACGCCAGCTTCGCCGGACCGTTCAGATTCTTGACGTCGTCCCCCGAGATCGACACGTCGTACTGGGTGCCGGACACTATCCCGACGATTCTGTTGAACGCTCCCGGCGACCCGATCTCCATTCGGAAGTCGTCCGGTGACACGTTGCGAACGGGTTCGGCAAACGTCACCCGCCACGTCACCCAGTCCGCGCGGGTCGGAGACGTTGACGGATAACGCCGAACGATCGAGTCCACAGCGGGTGCGAGCGCATCCACCACATAGTTGCTCTCGTCGGTTCCGCTCGGCGTCGGGTTCGTTAGCGCGTTGCCGGCAGCGTCCGCGATGTCCTGTCCGGTCGCGAACGCGAGAGTGACCGTTCCGCTGAGCGCCGCGAGATCGCCGCCAGACGCCGTCACGTCGAATTCGCGATTCGAGCTTCCGTTCGCCGCAACGGCAAGACTCGCCGACGTACCGCTTACCTCGAAGGCGGTCGCATCCACACCGCCGACAGCCTCCGAGAACGTCACCCGCCACGTGACGCTGCTCGCGCGCGTAGGCGAAGACGCGGGAGCGTGGCGCGCGATCGAGGTTACGGTGGGCGCGGTATTGTCCAGTTTGTAGTCGCTGTCGTCGGTGCCGCTCGGCCTCGGGTTCGTCAATGCGTTGCCGGCCGTGTCCCTGATGTCCTGCCCGGTCGCGAACGTAAGCGTCACCGTCCCGTTCAAGTCGGCCAAATTGCCGCCGGACGCCGTCACGTCATACTCGCGGGCAGGCGTCCCGTTCGCCGAAACCGCCAGACCCGCCGTCGTGCCGCTCAAGGCGAAGTCGGCTGCGTCCACCTCCCTGACCGTTTCCGAAAACGCCACTCTCCAAGTGAGACGGTCGGCGGTCGCCGGCGATACGGCCGGAGACTGGCGAACGATCGACGCCACCGTCGGCGCCGCGTTGTCCATCCGGTACGCGTTCTCGTCGGTACCGCTCGGCGTCGTTCTCTTCAGCGGGTTGCCCGCGACGTCCTCGATATCCTGTCCGTCCGAGAACTCGAGCGTGACCCGCCCGTCCAACCCGGCAAGGTTGCCGCCGGACGCGGTCACGTCGTACTCGCGGGTCGACGTTCCGCTTGCCGCAACGGACACGGTCGCCGTCGTCCCGTGTGCGGTGAAGTCGGCTTCGTCCACCCTGCCGACCGCTTCCGAAAACCTCACGCGCCATGTCACGCTGTCCTCGTTCGTCGACGACGTCGACGGTGTCTCGCGAACGATGGAGATCACCGTCGGACCGGCGTTGTCCACGACGTAAGCGTTGTCGTCGGTGCCGCCCGGCGTCGTGTCCGCCATTGCGTTCCCGGCCAGATCCCTGATGTCCGCTTCGCTCGCGAGGGCGAGCGTCACCGTCCCGTTCAGAGCTTCCAGATCGCCGCCGTACGCCGTCACGTCGTATTCGCGGGTCGAACCTCCGTTCCGCACTACCTCCACGTTTGCCGTGGTTCCGCTCACGGAGAAGTCCGAACCGTCGACCTCTCGCACGCCCTCCGAGAACGCAACGCGCCAGGTCATGCGGTCGGCACGAACGGGCGAACGGTTCGGCGTCCAGCGAACGATCGAGGCCACGGTCGGCGCGACGTTGTCCATGACGTAGTCGTTGTCGTCGGTTCCGCTCGGCGTCGTGTTCGCGAGTGCGTTGCCGGCCAGATCCTCGATGTCCTGCGCAGCCGAGAGGCTCAGCGCAACCGTGCCGTTCAGCCCGGCCAAGTCGCCGCCCGACGCGGTGACGTCGACCTCGCTGGCCGAATTCCAGTTCGCCGCCACCTCCAGACTCGCGGTCGTGCCGCTTACCGCGAAGTCGGCTGCGTCGACGTCCCGCACGGCTTCGTCGAACCGCACCCTCCACGTCACGCGGTCCGCGTCGGTACGCGAAGCGGAAGGAGCCTGACGGGTGACGGAGATCAGGACCGGTGCGGTGGCGTCGTCGGCATACTCGCCCGAAACGGACGCCGCCGCATTGCCGTTGCCCGCCGCGTCGGCGGCCGCGCCCGCAGCGATCGCGACGGTGTAGTCCGCATCGGGCGTGACCGTCGCCGTATACACACGGCTGTCGGACGGACTCTGGGCGAAATTCGCCAGCGTCCCGCCGGACACCACGACGTCCGACGCCGAGAATCCGCTTACGGTCTCGGACCACGTCATGGTGACGGTGAACGCGCTCGTCGTCTGCGCCGATACCCCGCTCAGGGTTATGCCCGGCGCAGCGTTGTCCATGACGTAGGCGACTTCGCTCGACCCGGCTGGCTTCGTGTGGGCAAGCGCGTGCCCGACGGAATCCTCGATGTCGTGATCGCTCGCGAACGCCAACGCCACCGTTCCGTTCAGCTCCGCCAGATCGCCGCCGGACGCCGTCACGTCATACTCGCGGGTCGGGTTTCCGCCGGCTGAAACCGTCAAGCCAGCAGTCGTCCCGGCGATACGGAAATCGCTCGAGTCCACCGCCCTCATGTCTTCGGAAAACGTCACTCGCCAGGTAACGCTGTCTGCGGCGGTCAAAGAGAACGACGGCGTCCGACGGACGATCGAGGTCACGGTAGGCGCCGTGTTGTCCATGGTGTATGCGCTATCGCCCGTACCGCTCGGCGTCGATGTGTCGAGCGCGTTTCCGACCAGATCCCGGACGTCGTTCGGGACGGCAACAGCCAGCGAAACAGACCCGTTCATCCCGGCGAGATCCCCGCCGGACGCCGTCACGTCGTATTCGCGGGCCGAACTCCCGCTCGCCGAGACCGACAGGCTCGCCGTAGTTCCGATGACGAGGAAGCCACTCGCGTCAACCGCTCTCACGCCCTCGGAGAACGTCACTCGCCAGGTGACGCTGTCTGCGTCAGTCGACGAGGAGGACGGAGTCAGACGAGCGATCGAGGTTACGGTCGGCGCGGCGTTGTCCAACTCGAAGGGTTCGTAGTTCGCGCCGGCCGGAGTCGTGCTCGCCAGCGCGTGACCGACCCGATCCTCGATGTCCTGCGCGCCCGAAAGAGTCAACGTCACCGTCCCGTCGAGTCCGGCAAGGTCGCCGCCCGACGCCGTCACGTCGTATTCGCGAGTCGAACTCCCGCTCGCCAACGTCAGGCTCGCCGTAGTCCCGACGACTCTGAAGTCCGCAGCATCGACCGCACGCACGTCTTCCGAGAACGTCACCCGCCAGCTCACGTTGTCCGAAGCCGTGGGCGAGAACGACGGACTCAGGCGAGTGACGGAAGCCAGGGCCGGAGCCGTGTTGTCAACGTCAAACGCAATCTCGCTCGCGCCGACCGGCGTCGTGTCGGTCAATGCGTTCCCGACCAGATCCTCGATATCCTGTCCGGGCACGAACGCCAGCGCTACGGTACCGTTCAATCCTGCCAGATCGCCGCCCGACGCCGTCACGTCCCAGACGCGGGTAGAGTCTCCGTTCGCCGCAACAGAAAGGCCCGCCGTCGTCCCGTTCGCGCTGAAGTCCTTCGCGTCCACGTTGCGCACCGACTCCGAGAACGATACCCGCCATGTCACGCGATCAGAGTCGGTCAAAGCGGTCATGGGAGAAAGTCGTATGATCGACTCCACGGTCGGCGTCGTCGAGTCGCTGACGAACTGCCCGGACTCCGACACCTCCGCACTACCGTTGCCGGCCGCATCGATTACGGCGTCCGCGACGATCGTGACCGCGTAATCCGCAATTGGCGTGACCGTCGCCGTATACAGGTTGGCGTCGTTCGGGCTCCGGGCGAAATCCGACACGGTCCCCCCGGTTACCGCAACGTCGCCGACGGTGAAGTCGTCCACCTCCTCCGACGCGGTCATCGTCACCGTGAACGCACGAGTCGTCTGCGCCGGCACTCCGCGCAGGGTTATCTCCGGCGCGGCGTTGTCCAGAACCAGCGTGTTGACGTTCGCGCCGGTCGGCGTCGTGTCGGTCAGTGCGTTCCCAGACAGATCCTCGATGTCCTGGCCGTCCGCGAACGCAAGCGTCACGGTTCCGGTCCTACTCGCCAGGTCGCCGCCCGTAGCCGTCACGTCGTACTCGCTGGTCGAATTCCAGTTCGACTGAATCGCCAGGCCGGCCGTCGTGCCGCTCAGGACGAAGTCGGATGCGTCGACCTGTCTCACGCCTTCGGAGAACGTCACGCGCCATGTCACGCTGTCTCCCCTTGCCGGAGAAGTCGACGGAACCCGGCGCATGACGGAAACGACGGTCGGCGCCGTCGTATCGCTCCCATACCGTCCAGACGACGATGCACCGGCATTCCCGTTCCCTGCCGCATCCGTGCCTGCTCCTGCCGGGATCTCGACCGTGTAATCCGCACTCGGGGTGATCAACGCAGTGTAGACACCGCTTTCGGTCGGACTCGGGGCGAACTGCGATGCCGTCCCGCCGGTGACCGCGACGTCGCTCGCGTCGAAACCGGTAACCGGTTCCGAAAGCGTCATCGTCACTACAAACTCTTCGGTCGTCTGCGTCGGCACACCGCTGAGCGTTACGACCGGCGCAACGTTGTCCATCGCCAGGTCGGTGTCGTTCGTGCCGCTCGGAGTCGTGCTCGTTAGCGCGTTTCCGGCCAGGTCCCTGACGTTCTGTCCGCTTGCGAACGCCAGCGCGACCGGCCCGTTCGTTTCGGCCAGATCTCCACCCGACGCGGTGACGTCATACTCGCTGCCCGCCGTCCCCGCGGCCGACACCGCCAGACTTGCCGTCGTTCCGATCACCGCGAAGTCGGTTGCGTCCACTTCGCGGACCGCTTCCGAGAACGTCACTCGCCACACGACACTGTCCTCGTTCGTCGGCGACAAGGCCGGAGACGAGCGAGCGAGCGACGCCACCGTCGGCGCAATGTTGTCCATCCGGTACGTGTTTTCCCTGATGCCGCTCGGTGTCGTGACGGTCAGCGAGTTGCCCTCCAGGTTCTCGATATCCTGTCCGGCCGCAAACTCCAGCGTCACGGTCCCGTTCAGTCCGGCCAGATCTCCGCCCGACGCAGTGACGTCATACTCGGGACCGGGACTCAAAGCTCCCGTCGCCGCAACCGACAGTCTGGCCGACGTACCGCTCAAGGTAAAGTCGTACGGATCCAGCGAGCGAACCGGCTCGGAGAATCTCACCCGCCAAGAGACACTGTCTGCGGCCGACGTCGCGGAAGACAGTCTGGTAATCGACGCTACCGTCGGCGCACGGTTGCTGAGTCTGTAGGTGTTGTCGCCGCTTGGGGACGATATTCTCATCGGGTTTCCGGCCAGGTCTTCGATGTACTGGTCGAGTGAAAGGCCGAGCGTTACCCACCCGACAGTATTCACCAGTTCGCCTCCCGACGCCGTTACGTCATACTCGCTGGTCGAACTCCCGGTCGCCTCCACCGCCAGATTTGCCGACGCTCCGTAGATGCCGAAGTCCGTCGCATCGACGCGGGACACTCCCTCCGAGAACGTCACTCGCCACGTTAGCCGATCGGCGCTTGTCGGAGACTCAGGCGGATCCAGGCGCATGTACGAGGTCAGGACGGGTGGGACGTTATCCACGACAAAGGCGTTGTCGCTCCCCGGCGATTGTCCGCCCCGTGTCGTGACCGCAAGCGCGTTGCCGGCCCGGTCCACGATATCGTGACCTTCCGCAACTGCCAAAGCCACCGTCCCGTTGAGCCAGGCGAGGTTGCCCCCGGTCGCCGTCACGTCATACTCGACGGTCGAATTCCCGTTCGCCCTTACGGCAAGACTTGCCGTGGTTCCGTCCACCGCAAAGTCCGCCGGATCTACCCCGGAAACGCCCTCCGTAAACGTCACCCGCCATGTCAGTCTGTTCGAGTTCGTGAGTGACCTGGACGGATATTGACGGACGATGGAGGTCACAGCGGGCGATTTCCTGTCCACCTCCCACGTATTCTCGTTGGCCCCGCTCGGCGTTGCGTTCGTCAGTGCGTTCCCGGCCGCGTCCCGGATCTCATGTCCTGACGCGAACGCCAGAGTGACGGTCCCGTTCAGCGCTTCCCAGTCGCCGTCCGATGCCGTCACGTCATACTCGCGGGTAGAGCTTCCGTTCGCCGCAACCGAAAGCGTCGCCGTGCTGCCGCTTACCGAGAAGTCCGTTGCGTCGACCTCTCGCACGGCTTCGGAAAACGTCACTCGCCATGTCACGCTGTCGGCGCCGGTAGGCGATGTCGTCGGAGTATGGCGAGCGATCGACGCCACGGTCGGGGCTGCGTTGTCCACGACGTAGACGTCGTCGCCGGGACCGCCTGGCGCCCTGATCCGCAATGCGTTGCCGGCCAGATCCTCGATGTCCTGTGCGCTCGACAGGGTCAGTCCCACCGTATCGTTCAACCCCGCCAGGTCGCCGCCGTACGCCGAAACGTCGACCTCGCTGGTCGAGATCCAGTTCGCCTCCACCTCGAGATTCGCTGTCGTGCCGCTCACGGTGAAGTCTTGCGCGTCGACCTCTCGCACGGCTTCGTCGAATCGCACCCGCCACGTCAAGCGATCCGCATTGGTCGACGAAGAGGACGGAGCCTGGCGCGTGATCGAAATCAAGGCTGGCGCGGTGGTATCGATTGAGAAACTGCCTGACGCGGTCGCACCCGTATTGCCGTTGCCTGCCGCATCCGTCGCCGCTCCTGCCGGAACTGCGACGGAGTAGTTCGCACTGGGCGTAACCTTCGCCGTATAAACCCGACTGTCGGTCGGACTCTGAGCGAAGTTCGATATTACCCCCCCAACGACTGCCAAGTCCGACTCCGTGAAGCCGCCCACCGGTTCGGAGAACGTCACCGTGACCGCAAACGCGCGGTCCGTCTGCGCCGAGACTCCGCTCAGGACTACGCCTGGCGCGACGTTGTCCAACTCGTAGGCGACCTTGCTGGAGCCGCTCGGGATCCCGCTCGAAAGCGCGTTGCCGGCGAGGTCCGTAACGTTCTGCGCGTCCAAGAGGGACAGTGTCACGGTGCCGTTCAGCCCGGCCAGGTCGCCGCCCGAGGCCGTCACGTCGTATTCGCTCAAAGAGCTCCCGTTGGCCTCGACCGCCAGGCGCGCCGTCGTTCCGCTCAAACCGAAGTCGGACTGGTCCACGTCACCCACATCCTCGGAGAACGTCACTCGCCACGTCACGCTGTCCGCGGCGGTAGGCGACGCGAACGGCGTCTGACGAACGACCGAGGCTACCGTCGGCGCGGCGTTGTCCACCACGTAACTGCCGCCTCCGGTGCCGCCCGGCGTCGCGCTCGTCAGCGCGTTGCCGGCCAGATCCTCGATGTCCTGGCCCTGCGCGAAGGAGAGCGTCACGGTGTCGTTCAACCCGGCCAGATCGCCGCCCGAAGCGGTCACGTCGTACTCGCGGTCCGAACTCCCGTTCGCCTTCACGGTTAGCGCCGCCGTCGTGCCGCTCAAGCTGAAGTCGCTCGCATCGACCTTGCGCACGTCTTCGGAAAACGTCACCCGCCAGGTCACGCTGTCTGCGTCGGTCGGCGACGACTGCGGCGTCAGGCGGTCGATCGAGGCCACCGTCGGCGGCGCGTTATCCAGAACGTAGGTATTGTCGCCGGTACCGACCGGAGTGGTGACCGCAAGTGCGTTGCCGGCCGTGTCCACGACGTTCCAAGCGGTCGCGATCGTCAACGCCACCGTCCCGTCCAGCGCGGCGAGATCCCCGCCCGAAGCCGTCACGTCGTATTCTCGGCTCGAACCGTCCCTCGCCGCCACCTCCAGGCCCGCCGTCGTACCGTTCAAACCGAAGTCGTTCGCATCGATTTCGCGCACGTCTTCGGAGAACGTCACCCGCCATGTCAGGCCGTCGGCACGTGTGGGCGACACTGTCGGCGTAAGGCGAGCGATCGAAGTCACTGTCGGTGCGGCGTTGTCGAGGACCACCGAGTGTTCGTTGGCGCCGCTCGGAGTCGTGTTCGTCAACGCGAATCCGACCGCGTCTTCCATTTCCTGTTCGACCGCGAAGGTCAGTGTCACGGCCGCATTCAGTTCGGCCAGATCGCCGCCCGAAACCGTCACGTCGTACTCGCGGGTCGAGTTGCCGTTAGCGACGACCGACAGACCCGCCGTAGTCCCACGGACGACGAAATCCGCTTGATCCACTTCTCGCATTCCCTCGGAGAAGGTCACTCGCCAGGTCACGCTGTCCGCGTTCGTGGGCGACGAGGACGGAGCGTGTCGTACCACCGAGGTCACGGTCGGAGAAGCGTTGTCGATAACGTACGTGTCGTGATCGGATCCGGCCAGCGCCGTATCCGTCAATGCGTTGCCCACCCGATCTACCAGATATTGTCCGTCCGCGAACGCGAGTTTCACTTGCCCGTTCAATCCGGCCAGGTCGCCTCCAGCCGCCGTTACGTCATACTCGCGGCTCGAATGCCCGTTCGCCACGACCGACAGGGTTGCAGTGGTTCCGAATGCGACGAAGTCGGTCGCGTCGACTTCGCGCACGTCTTCCGAGAACGTGACCCGCCACGTCAGGCTGTCCGCGTCGGTCCGCGAGACTGCGGGATCCTGGCGGGCGACGGACGCCACCGACGGGGCTTCGGCGTCCAGGACGTAGCTGTGCTCGTTGACAAAGATCGGCGTCGTGTCCGTCAATGCGTTGCCGGCCAGATCCTCGACAGACTGTCCGGCCGCAAAGGTAAGTGTTACCGCCCCGTTCAACCGGGCCAGGTCGCCGCCCGACGCGGTCACGTCGTATTCGCCGGTCGGGTCGCCGCTCGCCGACACCGACAGACGCGCCGTCGTGCCGCTCAGGGAAAAGTCGGACGCATCCACTCCGCGCACGGCTTCGGAAAAGACGACCCGCCACGTCAGACTGTCCGCGCCCGTAGGCGAAGACGACGGCGCATGCCGAACCACCGACGACACCGTGGGCGCGGCGTTGTCGACGACGAACGCGTCCTGGACTGTCCCGGTGGGCGTCGTGTCCGCCAAAGCGTTGCCGGCCAGGTCTTCGATGTCCTGTTCGGCCGCGATCTCCAGGGTCGCCGCAGAGTTCAACGTCGCGAGGTCCCCGCCGGACGCCGTGACGTCATACTCGCTGGTCGATCTCGAGTTCGCCGCCACCGACAAGCTCGCGGTCGTGCCGCTCAGGATGAAGTCCGTCGCATCGACCCCGGTCACGCCTTCGGAGAACGTCACTCTCCACGTCACGCTGTCCGCGCCAGTCGGCGACGCGGACGGAACCTGACGAGTGACGGAAGTCACGGTCGGCGCGACCGTGTCGCTCGCATACTTTCCGGAAGCGGACACGCCAGAATTACCGTTCCCCGCCGCATCGCTCACCGCATTGGCCGCGATCGCCACCGTGTAGTCCGCGGTCGGGAAGATCACCGCCGTATACACTCTCGGGTCGGCCGAATCCTGAGGGTTCAAATACGCCCATACACCCGTGACCTCGATGTCGTCGAGCGCAAACCCGACTACCGGCTCAGAGAACGTAATCGTCGCGGTAAACCCGCTCGTCGTCTGCGTGGGCACCCCGCTCAAGGACACGCTGGGTGCAACGTTGTCCATCACGTAGACATTGTTGTTGATGACGCTCGGCGTCGTGTTCTTCAACGCGTTTCCGGCCAGATCCGCGACGTTCTGACTCGCCGCAAACGTCAACGCGACAACCCCGTTCGCCCCGGCCAGATCGCCGCCCGAGGCCGACACGTCGTAGTCCAGACTCAAACTCCCTCTCGCGACGACCGACAGGCTCGCCGTAGTTCCGCTTACCGTGAAGTCCGCCCCATCCACGTCTACGACAGCCTCCGAGAACGATACCCGCCAGGTCACCGTGTCCGCGCCGGTCGGAGAAGCGGAAGGATCCCCGCGAGCGACGGATGTCACGGTCGGAGCGACATTGTCGATCAGGTATTCGCGCTCGTCGGCGCCGCTCGGCCTCGTGTTCGTCAAGGCGTTTCCGGACAAGTCCCGGATGTCGAGTCCTGTCGCGAATCCCAGCGTCACCACTCCGTTCAGCCCGGCCAGGTCCCCGCCCGAGGCCGTAACGTCAATCTCCAGATTCGAACTCCCGCTCGCGGCGACAGCGAGGATCGCCGTCGTGCCGCTCAACGTGAAGTCGTCCTCGTCGACGTCCCGAACGGCCTCCGAGAAAGTGACCCGCCACGTCACGCTGTCTGCGTTGGCCGGAGAGGCAGTCGGCGTCAGGCGCACCACCGACGCCACCGTCGGCGCCGCGTTGTCGATCGCGTATTCGTTCTCGTTCGTCCCGCCCGGCGCCGTTCCGCTCAATGCGTTTCCGGCCAGGTCTCCAATGTCGGATCCGGTCCCGATCGCCAGCGCTACGGTCCCGTTCAACCCGGCCAGATCCCCGCCCGACGCCTTCACGTCGTACTCTCGGGCGGAACTCCCGTTCGCCGACACCGCCAGGGTCGCCGTGGTGCCGCTCACTGCGAAGTCGGACGCGTCCACGTTCCGGACCCCCTCCGAAAACGTCACCCGCCACGTCACCGCGTCCGCATCGGTCGGAGAAGCGGCCGGCGCCCAGCGAACGATCGACGAAACGTCTGGCTCGACGTTGTCCACGACGAAGGCGCTGTCGCCGGCCGGCGGCGGATCGTTCGCCTGCCCGCTCGTCAATGCGTTGCCGAACGCGTCCTCGATCTCATGGCCGACGGCAAGAGCAAGCGTCACCGTCCCGTTCAGCTCGGCGAGATCGCCGCCCGATGCCGTCACGTCATACTCGCTGGTCGAACTCCCGTTCGCCGCCACCGTCAGCCCCGCCGTAGTCCCGGTCACGGCAAAGTCCGAGACTTCTACCCCGGTCACCGCTTCCGAGAACGTCACACGCCAGGTCAGGCTGTCTGCATCGGTGCGCGATTCTGTGGGTGCCTGGCGAACGACGGAGGCCAGACTGGGAGCGATCTTGTCTACCTGCCAGGTTTTCTCGTCGGCTCCGCCCGGCGTCGTGTTCGTCAGCGCGTTTCCGGCCATGTCCCTGACGACCTGTCCGGTCGAAAAAGCCAGGGTCACTGTCCCGTTCAGTTCTGCCCAGTCGCCGCCGGACGCCGTCACGTCGTACGCGTTGTCCAGGCTCCCGCTCCCGACGACGGTCAGGTTAGCCGTACTTCCGCTCAAGGCGAAATCCGAGGCGTCCACGTCCGTCACCGCTTCGGAAAAGGTCACTCGCCAAGTTACGCTGTCTGCGCCGGTCGGCGACGACGTCGGGTTCAATCGAACGATCGAAGTCACGGTCGGCGGGACGTTGTCCAGGACGAACGTGTCGTCGTCGGTACCGCTCGGCGTCGTGTTCGAGAGCGATTTCCCGGCCGCGTCCTCGATGTCCTGTGCGTCGGCAAAGCCCAACGTCACCGTCCCGTCCAGACCGGCCAGGTCGCCGCCGGACGCCGTCACGTCGTATTCGCTCTTCGAAATCCAGTTCGCCGCTACCGCGAGACTCGCGGTCGTTCCGTCCACCGTGAAGTCGGTCGCGTCCACGTCAGCCACGCCTTCGTCGAACTTGACCCGCCACGTCACGCGGTCCGCATTGGTCGGCGAACCCGACGGGGCCTGGCGGACGATTTCGGTCACGGTCGGCGCGGTGTCGTCGCGGGGGCTACGTCGTCCGGACGCCGATTCCAGCGCATTCCCGTTCCCCGCGATATCGGTCGCCGCTCCTGCCAGGACAACGACCGTGTAGTGAGTACGCCAGGGAACGATCTGCGCCAGGAACACCCTGCTATCGGTCGGACTCTGACCGAACTCCGCCACCAACCCGCCGATCACCCCAATACCATGAAGCGTAAAGCCGGTCACGAATTCCGAGAAGTTAATCGTCACCCAGAAACGCCCTTCCGCTTCCGCCGGCACTCCGCTCAGGGAAACCCGCGGCGCGGTGTTGTCCATCACGAAGGCGTATTCCTTGGCGCCGCTCGGCGTCGTGTTCGTCAACGCGTTGCCCGCGAGATCCTTGACGCCCTGAGCGGGCGCGAACGAGAGCGATACGTCCCCGTCCAGCCCGGCCAGGTCGCCGCCCGAAGCCGTGACGTCATACTCGCGGGTCGAACTCCCGTTGGCGGAAACCGACAGGCTCGCCGTCGTCCCGGTAACGACGAAGTCGTCCGCATCCACTTCGCCGATCCCGTCCGAAAACTTGACCCGCCACGTCACGCTGTCCGCGTTGGTCGTGTACGAGAAAGGCGTATGGCGCACGATCGACGACACTCTCGGCGCGGTGTTGTCCATGACGAAGGCGTCTTCCCTGGCCCCGCTCGGCGTCGTGTTCGTCAGTGCGTTGCCGGCGAGATCCTTAATCCCCTGAGCGGGCGCAAACGACAGGGTAACGTCCCGGTCCAGCCCGGCCAGGTCGCCGCCCGAGGCTGTCACGTCATATTCTTCGGTCGAACTCCCTCTGACCGCGACCGACAGGCTCGCCGTCGTTCCGCCCACGACGAAATCCGCCGCTCCTACCTCGCCCATACCTTCGGAGAACGTCACCCGCCACGTCACGCTGTCCGCGTTGGTCGGCGACGCGGCAGGGGTCCGGCGCACGATCGACGCCACCGTCGGCGCGATATTGTCCAACACGAAGATGTTGTCGTTCGTGCCGACCGGCGTCGTGTCCGCCAATGCGTTGCCGCTTAGGTCCTCAACGTTCTGAGCCGCCGCGAACGTCAGCGTTACCGTGTCGTTCAGCCCGGCCAAATCGCCGCCCGAGGCCGTCACGTCGTACTCTCGGGTGGAACTCCCGTTCGCCGCAACCGAAAGGTTCGCCGTAGTCCCGTTTACGACGAAGTCGGGCGCATCCACTCCGCTGACCGACTCGTCGAACTTCACACGCCAAACGACGCTGTCAGCGTTCGTCGACGACGAGTTCGGAGATTGGCGCGCGATCGAGGCCACCTTCGGTGCGGCGTTGTCAACGACGTAAGTACTGTCGTTGGCGCCGCTCGGCTTCGTGTCAGTCAGTGCGTTGCCGGCGAGATCTTCGATGATCCCGTTGGTCTTGATCGCAAGCGACACCTCACCGGATAGCCAGGCCAGACCGCCTCCCCACACGGTCGCGTCGAACGCGTTGGCCGAAACCGGATTCAGCCAAAGCACAAACCCGCCCGTCCCGATACCGCTCACGGTGAAGTCGGCGGAATCCAGCTTGCGCACAGCTTCGGAGAACGTCAACCGCCACGTCAGGCTGTCCGTAGCCGTCGGCGATACGGGCGGAGATTCCCGGACGATCGAGGTCACGGTCGGCGCGAGGTTGTCCAGGAAATACGTGTTCTCGTCGGCGCCGCTGGGCGTCGTGTTCGTGAGCGCGTTGCCGGCTAGATCCTCGATATCCGCCGTCGTCTCGAGCCGGAGCGTCACCGGTCCGTTCAATCCGGGCAAATCGCCATCCAGCGCAACGACCTCGAATTCCCGCGTCGACGCTCCGATCGCCGCCACTAACAGGTTCGCCGTGGTTCCCTCCAGACCGAAGTCGGTAGCGTCGACTTCGCGCACGCCTTCGGAGAAAGTCACCCGCCAGGTCAGGCTGTCCGCGGCGGTCGTCGATGCGGCAGGATACTGGCGAACGATCGACACCACTGTCGGAGCGGCGGCGTCCCATTCGAACACGCTTTCGTCGGCGCCGCTCGGCGTCGTGTTCGACAGAGCGTGGCCGGCGAGATCCTCGACGTCGTGGCCTGACGCAAAGTTCAGCCTCACACTTGCGCCAAATCCCGCCGGATCGTCCGTGGATACCGTCACGTCGTACTCGCTGATCGAGATGCCGGTCACCGAAACCGACGTGATCGCCGTCGAGCCGGCGAGGCCGAAATCGGACGCGTCTACCCCCCGTACGCCTTCGGAAAATCTCACCCGCCACTTCAGACTGTCCGAACTGGTCGGCGAACTCGAAGGGTCGCGACGGATTACGTCGGACACCGTCGGTGCGGTGTTATCCAGGACATACGCGTTGTCGTCGATGCCGCTCGGCTTAATGTCGGCCAGCGCATTGCCGGCCTCGTCGTCGATGTCCTGTCCGGCAGAAAGCGCCAGCGTAACCGTACCGTCCAACCCGGCCAGATCGCCGCCCGACGCAGTCACGTCGTACTCGCTGGTCGAAATCCAGTTCGGCGATACGGACAGAATCGCCGACGTTCCGTCCACGGTGAAGTCCGCCGCATCCACCGCCCTCACGCCCTCCGAGAACGACACCCGCCAGGTAAGACTGTCCGAGCCGGTCGGCGACGACGACGGATGCCGACGGACCACGGAAGTCACGGTCGGCGCAGAGGTGTCGCTCGCGTACGTTCCCGATGCGATTTCGACCGAATTGGGGTTTCCCGCCGCATCGCTCACTGCCCCTGCGAGGACGGCAACCGCGTAGTCCGCATACGGCAAGACCACCGCCGTATATACCCTGCCGTCGGCCGGACTTCGGCTGAAGGCCGTCACCGTTGCGCCCACAACCGTAACGTCGTCGACCGAAAGCGCGGGTACCGGTTCCGAAAACGTCATCGTCGCCATGAAGGCGCTGGTCGTATGACTCGGCACTCCGCTCACGGTCACGCTCGGAGCGACATTGTCCAAGGCGAAATCGTTCTCGTCGACACCGGCCGGCTCCGTACTCGCCAACCCGCTTCCGACAGCGTCCCGGATGTCCTGGTCTGGCGCAAGCTCGAGTCGTACCGTCCCGTTCAGTTCGGCCAGATCCCCGCCCGATGCCGTAACGTCGTATTCTCGTGCGGAACCCGGGGTCGCGGCGACCGCCAGGCCCGCAGTCGTTCCGCTCACGAAGAAGTCGGTCGCATCCACTTCCCGCA
Source organism: Rhodobacterales bacterium (assembly GCA_965221505.1). GTDB lineage: Bacteria > Pseudomonadota > Alphaproteobacteria > Rhodobacterales > CAZPXZ01 > CAZPXZ01. Next base: position 859,557 of record CBDCSI010000001.1, on the reverse strand, counting down.
CACCCTCCGAGAACGTCACTCGCCAGGTCAGCGCGTCCGCGTTGGTCGCCGATTTCAGCGGCGCTTGCCGAACCACAGAGGCGATGCCCGGCGCCGTGTTGTCCAGTACGAAGGTGTTGTCGTTCCGTCCGGTCGGAGTACCGTTCGTCAGCACATTGCCGACCGCATCTTCAATGTCTTGTCCCGAGGCCAATTCTAACGTCACCGCCCCGTCCAGCTGTGCCAGATCGCCGCCGGAAGCCTTCACGACGTACTCGCGCGCAGAACCCTCGTTCGCCTCGACAGCCAGCGACGCCGCCTGGTCGCCGATCGAGAAGTCTGACGAATCGACTTCCCGCACGTCCTCCGAGAACGTCACTCGCCATGCCAGCCGGTCTTCGTCGGTCGGAGAAACGGCCGGCGAACTGCGGAGGACCGAAGCTATTCTCGGCGCTTGGTTGTCCAGTTCGTACGCGTTCTCGTTCGCTCCTCCGGGCGCGGTGTCGGAGAGCCAATTGCCGACGGCGTCCAGGATGTTCTGTCCGCTCGCAAATTGCAGGGTCACAACTCCGCTTCGCCCGGAGAGATCGCCGCCGGACGCCGTCACGTCAAACTCCCGGCCCGAGTTCCCGATCGCTTCGACCGACAGGGTCCCCGTCGTCCCGCTCACTCTGAAATCGGTCGGATCGACCTGCAGCGCCCTTTCGGAAAAGGTCACTCTCCAGGTCACGCTGTCGGCGTTGACCGCCGATGCGCGCGGGTCCTGTCGAACGATCGAGCTCACCGTCAATCCCGTGTTGTCCAGGACGTACGTGCTCTCGTTACTGCCGGTGGGCGAAGTCTCGGTTAGCGGGTTGCCCACCTTGTCCAAAATTCGTTGCCCGTCCGCAAACTCGAGCGTCACCGGGCCGTCTAGCCCAGCGAGGTCGCCGCCCGAGGCGGTTACGTCATACTCCTTGCCGGAATTCCCTTGCGCCGAAACGAAAAGGCGCGCCGACGAACCGTTCAATCGGAAGTCGGACGAATGAACTTCCCTCACAAACTCGGAAAACGTCACCCGCCACGTAAGCGTGTCCCAGTGAGTCGGCGACCCTGCCGGTTTCATTCGCACGATCGAGCTGACGCGCGGCGCGGTCCAGTCCAGCAGCACCGTCCTCGAAAACGATCCGTCGTTTTCGTTCCCGTTCTCGTCCGTTACGGAACCAATGGGCACCGTGACGGTCAACTCTCCCTCTCTGGTGGAGTTCAAACTCACATAGTGTCTTCGACCGACGGCATCGCTCTGAACGCGGAAACTGGTCCCACCTGCCGGCGCGCCGGAAAGGCGGACATCGCGTTCAGAAAATCCTGTCACGCTCTCATGCCAGTCAAACTGGAAGTCGATCCAACCGGACGTCGAATGCTCGGGGAAGCCGTAAAACGAAACGTATGGCGGCGAATTGTCCAAATCGTAATACAAGCCGTCGTAGTAGCTCGACAACTTGTGGGCGCGGATCGCCAAACTACCGGCCCATGTGTTTCCAGCCGGGTCCCGCACGCGAGTCGGATTCCAACTCAGCGCCAAGGAAGTCTCCACCGGTCCGAGATCGTCGTACGAAACGAACCACTGCCTGGGGTTGTCCGGATCCCGCACGAGCGAAGTCGGAGCTCCGCGATAGCGGGACGTGAGCAGGTTGCGACGGGAGTCGAATCTCTTCAACTCCACGGCAGAACTGGAAATGTCTACGACTTCGTCGAAGGTAGCCAACCAGGTCAGGTCGCCGACGTTTACCCTCTTGCTATCGGGATCGTACCGCCTCAGCCAAGCGAGTCTCGGCCTCTTGTTATCGAGTCTGTACGTGACCTCTCCGCCGTTCTGCGGCTCGTTCGTGACCAATCGATGACCGCCGTTCCGATCCCTGATATTGTTGTCGTCGGCGAGACCAATGGAAACGAGTCCGTTCAGTCGCCGCAGTTTGCCGCCCGATACCGTAATCAGGTATTTGTCCTGATCGCTCCCTTGTTGGGTCACCGACGTGACTCGAATGTTCGAGTCTGACGAGCTTACGGTGAAGTCATCCGTCCCGACGCTCCGTACCGGTTCGCTAAACGCATACTTCCAGACCAGAGAATTCCGATTGGTGTCGTAGGACGAAGGATCGTGCCGCTCGACTCTCAGGACGTAGGGCTTGTTTCGGACGTTGTACGACTGCTCGTTGACCACGGTTCCGAACCGCTTGCCGTTGGGCAATCGTTCCCCGTTTCCGTTCCTGATGTTGTGATCGTCCTTGACGTTCAGCCGAACCGTTCCGTCCCGGCTGCTCATGTTCCCGCCGCTGACGGTCACTCTGTACACTGCGCCATCGACTCGTTGCACGGAAATGTCCGCAGAGGAAATTCCCTGGCAACGGAAATCCCCGGCGTCCAGGTTGAAGACATCCTCGTTGAATTCCAGCCGCCACGTTAGCCGGTCCACGTTGTAGACGGCGGAATCGGTGTCGGGGTCGCTTCGGGTCCAACGCTCGATCTGCGGTGCCGCCGTAGCGGGCACGGCCGTGCAGACGTATAACAAGACAGCCGAAAGAAGGGTAGCCCGCATCGCGCCGAAACGGAGGGCCGCCTTTCGCGATCCGCGCCCCTTCCAAATTGAAACGGCGTCAATCGCCAAACACAGCGCATTTCGCACTACGATTCCTCCCCTAATGGTCATCTTGTTGCTGGCTCGTTTACTACACAGTCCGGGAATTGTCAATCATTCTTTCTTTCTCGGCTCACGCTGGGTCGCCGATCGTCTCTCTTTTTCGGTAACTGCAATGGGTTAGCCGACAGCGCGACGCGTCCGTCTTCCGACGAAGGCAGAATGGAACAGAGGATTCGTCTCTCCCGACGGGTGCGGGTTCGATTCGCCGACCGAAACCGACGATTCCTCGCAGGTCGTCCGTGTGGCCGCGAACCCCGTGTCGACGGGACCTGTCCTTTCGCCGCCCCCAGCGAGCGAGCCGTTGTCTACCGTTCCTGCAGCGAACGTCGCCGCTGACACACGAGTTTTGACCCATGCGACTGCGGTCTCGCATTCGATCAAGTCTTGGAGTCCCGCGAGTTCATCCAGACAGCCGTCGCAGGCTCTATCGATCCGCGAGCAACCGCGGGTAGCGGTCGTTCGCGAGCGTCCGAACGGAACGGCCGTGTCTCCAGCGCTTCGGCGGCGCTTCGTCGTGTCCGCTCACGGAAGCGAGGGCGGCGCGCCCCATCGTGCTTCCGCCGCTCTCCCGCGCAATCGAAACGCTCCGGCAGGCAAGCGCCCCACCATGCGCCGGCACCTGTGCCCGAAGCTCGACCGAATCGTGCCCGATCCCGAAATCGAACCTGTGCAGACGATCGGCAGTCGTAATTCCCCCTTCACCCCAGCTCGGGCAGGCCCGGGCCGATTCGTCGGCACCAACCGGCACCGGCAATGCCGCCTCTTGCAACCGTTTCCAGGGTCGTTCTCGCGCTCCCTCGCGATCGGCGAGTACCGTGCCGGACGATCGCTCTTGCCCCGTGCCCAAGCCTGGCGCACGGCTTCGGTCCCTCCCGAATTCGATCGGAAAGGCGCACCGGCTCGCCGTTTGCGCACCGGCGGCGGATCTCGCGTGACGGGGCGCCTCATCGACGCCATCAATCCGTCTCGCAGCGACGAACGCTCCTCCCTCCACCGGACGACGGCTGCCCAGGATGCCCGGCTCGAGCCGCGTCGACCCGATTCCGGTTTCTGACGATGCCGGACTACTGCCCTCTACGTCCCCTTCAGGAGCCTGACGAGACACGTGCCGCCCGTGTCCGTCAGAACCGGAAACCAAGCTCGAAGCTGACCCGGCGTTCCGGCTTCGTCTCGCCGGAGGAATTTCGACGCTCGAACGAGAGGGCGGAAGCGACGCCGCCGCGAGCCGCGAGCGTCGCGCCGAACTGCATCCTCTCCAGCTCTTCGTCGACGAGCCGCGCGTCCGAATAGGGCGTGAGCGTTCCGCCGCCGACGGAAATCCCGTAGCCGATCCTGGCCGCCAGGACGATCGCGTCCCCGTGTCCGCCATCCGCATCGTAGAATGCGTCTTCACGGGTCAAGGCGCCCTTCTCCCGGAGACCCCATTGCGGCCCCAGGGAGAAGGACAGGCCGCGGTCCTCCTCGTCCGCCTGGAGACGCGCCTCCACGCTGCCGCCCGATTCTCGTCTCTCGCTTGCCGAGTGCACCGCCAGCCATCGACCTTCCGCATCGAGACTGAACCGCGATCCGGGCACGCCCAACGCGACCCCGCCGTCCAACTCGAGCCCGGTTCCGGACACCGTATCGCCTCCGTCCTGTCGCAAGGCGGCCCGACCGTAGGGAGCGACCCGCAAGCCGGTATCGCCGACCCGAATCCCGTCCCGCCGGGCCTCCAGCCCCAGGCGAAGCTGCCAGGACTGCAGGTCGAGCCCGCCGATGGCCGTCGTGCCGCTGTCCTCCGTCTCGGCCCGCGTCCCGCCGGCCGAGGCCGACAGCGAAACCTTCGTCGCGCTCTTCCGCAGGACTGGCCAGACGCCCGCGACCGATGCAGCCAGCATCGACAGGTCCGCGCGTTCGACCTCCCGCCCGGAAGGTCGATGGGTCACTTCCCCTCGCCCCGCACCGAGGATCACCTGCAAGCGGCCTCCCGTCCGGTCGCCGAATTGCAGATACGGCCAGAGCGCGGTGATCGAAGCGTCCACGTCGCCCGTGCCGGTGCCCGTGTCGATTTCGTACTCGGAATCGGACAGGCTCCGGGACACCGCGAACCCGAACAGGAGATCGCTCCGCAATCGCGTGTCCGCTCCGAGCCAGCCGGCCTTCGCCGATCCGTCGTACCGGGAACCCTCCGATTCGCCTTCGAACCGGCCGAGATCCCCCCGGCCCCAGATCGACACGCGCGTCAGGGCTCCGCCGTCGCCGGGGGCGGCGCCGAGACGAAGCTCGAAGGCGCTCTCGCCGAGGAGCGCGTCGCTGTCCACGCCCTTCCCGTCCTCGAACGGGTTCGGCGAAGCCGTTCCGCCGTTCCGCGGGATCGCAAACCGATCCTTGCCGACCGCGCTACCGATTCCGTCGTGCCCGCCGGCTTCGGTTCCCCCGAAGGCTACGGTTTCTCCGGCCAGCGTCACGGACCCGAGACCGGACACGGGCGCGTCGAAACGAACGCCGACGGTCGCCGCCGCACTGGCGGATGCCGCTTGCACGGCGCCGGCCACCGACTGCTTCACGACCTGCCGCTCGATCGGGTCGATCCGGCTCACCAGGCCCTGCCCGGACTCGAGGTTCGGGTTGCCGGCGCGATCCTGCGCAGCGCCGGCCGGCACCATGAGCGTGACTTCCTCGCGGCTGGTTCGGGTAACCGGCAACCTCCAGACCGTGCCGGCCGTGGCTTCGGCGAGAGGTCCCTTGATGCCGTTCGTCAGCTCGATGTCCGAGGCGTCGAAGCCGGAAACCGGCTCGGAGAACGTGACGGTGGCGGTAAAGGTCCGCACCGGCTTCAGCGGCAGACCCGTGATGCGTACCGTGGGCGACTGATGATCGAAGACGTACGCGTTCTCGGCAGCGCCGCCGGACGGCAGCGAGCGATCCGTCAGCGCGTTCTCCACGAAGTCGCGGATCGTCGCGCCTGACGCGAGACCGAGCGACACCGTTCCGTTCGTCGTCGCCAGGCTGCCACCGGAGATCGACACGTCGTACGTTCTCTTCGACGCCTTGCCGCCCACCGTCGCCTGTGCGGCCGCAACGCTCACGTTGCCGCCGCCGGTGACGACGAAATCGTCCGCGTCTACGCCGGTGACCTCCTCGTCGAAGGTCACCCGCCAGGTCGCCGCGCTGCCGTTGGTGTATTCGGAAGTCGGGTTCGAACGCACGATCGACGCGAGCCTCGGACCGGTATTGTCTTCGGTGTAGTAGCCGGAGACGGTATCGGAAGCCTGGTTGCCGAGTCCGGCTAGGTCGTTCGCCACGCCGGCGCCGAGCGAGACGCTGTAATGGGCGTCGGGCGTGACGACCAGCGTCCAGGTCCGATTCGCCGTCGTCTCGGCGAACGAGCCCTTCTTTCCTCCGCTCACAGTGACGTCGCTCGCGTCGAAGCCTGTCATCGGCTCGGAGAACGCGACGGTCACGGTAAACGCGCGGGTGGCGCGGATCGGCACGCCGCTGATCCGAACGGTCGGCGCCGCGTTGTCGATCGCGAAGGTCCTGTCGTCGGGGTTCGGTTTCCCGGAGGTCGAGAGCGCGTTGCCAGCGTCGTCCTCGACGTTCCGGCCCGAAGCGAAGCCGAGGGCGATCGTGCCGTTCAGGTCCGCGAGGTTCCCGCCCGAGGCTTCCACGTCCCAGACGTCGCCGAGGCCGGAAACCGACAGGGTCACGTTGCCGAGATCGGAGCCGGATACGGCGAAGTCGGTCTCGTCCACTTCGACGACGGTTTCGCTGAAGGTGACCCGCCACGTAACCCGGTCCGAGGCGGTCGGCGAACTCGAGGGCGTCTGGCGCTCGATCTTCGCAACCGTCGGGGCGGCGTTGTCCAGCGTGTAGACGTTCTCGTTCGGGTCGGGCGTACCGACGGTCGAGAGCGCGTTGCCCGCCTTGTCCTCGATGTCCTGGTCCGTCGCGAAGCCGAGGGTGACCGTCGCGTGCAGGCCTGCGAGATTGCCGCCCGACGCCTGCACGTCGTAAACCGAATCGGCGACCGTCGTCCCGGCGACCCTCGTCACCGTCCGCGTCACGGCTCCCGCGCCCGTCCCGGTGACCGTGAAGTCGGCCGAACCGACGTTCTCCACCGATTCGCTGAAGGTCACCCGCCAGGTCACGCGGTCCGCGTTCGTCGGCGACGCGGCCGGATCGCGGCGCTCGATCTTCGAAACGGTCGGCGCCGTATTCTCGATCGCATAGGTCGTTTCGTTCGGGTCGGGCGTCCCGGAGGTCGAGAGGCCGTTGCCGGCGAAGTCGGCGATGTCCTGTCCGGTCGCGAAGCCGAGCGTCACGGTGGCGTTCAGGTTCGCGAGGTTGCCGTCCGACGCCTTCACGTCCCAGACCGAATCCGAGACCTTCGTCACCGTCCGGGTCACGCTTCCCGCGCCCGTCCCGGCGACCGTGAAGTCGGTGCCGTCCACGTCCTTCACGCCCTCGCTGAAGGTCACCCGCCAAGTGACCGAATCCGCAGCGGTCGGCGAAGCCGCCGGATCGTGACGTTCGACGCTCGAGACCGTCGGCGCAGCGTTGTCGAGCGCGAAGCTGCGATCGTTGGGGTTCGGCGTCCCGGCGGTCGAGAGCCGGTTGCCCACCGCATCCGCAATGTCCTGCCCGCCGGCGAAGCCGACCGTGACCGTCCCGTTCAGGTTCGCCAGACTGCCGCCTGACGCGGTCACGTCCCACTCCGATTCTGAGCGCTTCGTCACCGTCCGCGTAACGCTCCCTGTGCCCGCGCCCGTCACCGTGAAGTCGTCCTTGTCCACGTCGACCACGGCTTCGCTGAAGGTCACCCGCCAGGTCACCGAATCCGCGGCGGTCGGCGAGGTCGAGGGCGTCTCGCGCTCGACTTTCGAGACCGTCGGCGCCATATTGTCGAGCACGTAGGCGTTGTCGTTCGGGCTTGGCGTCCCGGCGGTCGACAACGCGTTGCCCGCCGCGTCGACGATATCTTGTCCGCTGCGGAACTCGAGGGTCACGGTGCCGGTCAGCCCGGCGAGGTTGCCCCCGGAGGCCCGAACGTCATACGCGGCATCCGAATCGTCTGCGCCCGACACCGTTATCGAGGCGGCGCCGACGCCGGCGCCCGCGAGGCTGAAGTCTGCCGAAGACACGTTCACCACGTCTTCGCTGAACGTCACCCGCCAGGTCACCGCATTGGCGTTCGTCGGCGAGGCGGAAGGCGTCTGGCGCTCGATCTTCGAGACCGTCGGCGCCGTGTTGTCTAGCACGTACGTGGACTCGTTCGGGCTGGGCGTGCCGGCGGTCGAGAGCGAATTGCCGGCCAGATCCTCGATGTCCTGTCCGCCGGCGAATCCGAGCGTGACCGTGGCGTTCAGGTTCGCCAGAGTGCCGCCTGAAGCGGTCACGTCCCAGACGGAGGCCGAGTCTTCCGACACCTCTACCGTCACGTTTCCGGCTCCGGACACGGAGAAGTCGTCGCCGTCCACCGCGCTGACCGCTTCGCTGAAGGTGACGCGCCAGGTCAACTCGTCGGCGGCGGTCGGCGTAGTCGACGGCGTCCGGCGCTCGATACTCGAGACCGACGGCGCCGTGTTCTCGATCTCGAACGCGTTCTCGTTCGGACTGGGCGTTCCGGCGGTCGAGAGACGGTTACCCGCGATGTCCTCGATATCCTGTTCGCCGGCGAATCCGAGCGTGATCGTGGCGTTCAGGTTCGCCAGGTTGCCGCCCGACGCCTCGACGTCCCACACTGCGGCGCTCTCCCGGGTCACCGCGACGTCGACAGCGCCCACGCCGGTCCCGGAAACCGTGAAGTCGCCGTCGCTGACGTCGACCACGTCCTCGCTGAAGGTGATCCGCCAGATCACTGCGTCCGCGGCGGTCGGCGAACCCGACGGGGCATGGCGCTCGATCTTCGAAACCGTCGGAGCCGTGTTGTCCAAATCGAACGCGTTCTCGTTCGGGCTGGGCGTGCCGGAGGTCGAGAGACGGTTGCCCGCCGGGTCGGCGATGTCCTGCCCGCTGGCGAACCCGAGGATGACGGTGCCGTTCAGGTTCGCCAGATTGCCGCCCGACGCCCCCACGTCCCACGCGGAGTCCGTGTGCCTGGTCACCGTCTTCGCAACCGCGCCGGCGCCGGAGACCGTGAAGTCGCCGTCGGACACGTCGACCACCGCTTCGCTGAAGGTGATCCGCCAGGTCACCGCGTCCGCGGCGGTCGGCGAACCCGACGGGTCGTGGCGCTCGATCTTGGAGACCGTCGGAGCCGTGTTCTCGATCGCGAACGTATTGTCGTTCGGACTGGGCGTCCCGGAAGTCGAGAGACGGTTGCCCGCCGCGTCCTCGATGTCCTGTCCGCCGGCGAAGCCGAGCGCGATCGTTCCGTTCAGGTCCGCGAGGTTGCCGCCCGACGCCCTCAAGTCCCATTCCGTATCGGCGCTCTTCGAAGTCGCGACGGTTACCGACCCGACGCCGGTCCCGGTCACCGAAAAGTCGCCGTCGGTCACGTTCGCCACCGCTTCGCTGAAGGTGATCCGCCAGGTCACCGCGTCCGCGCTGGTCGGCGAGGTCGAAGGCGTCAGGCGTTCGATCTTCGCGACCGTCGGCGCAGTGTTGTCGAGAACGTACGTATTGTCGTTCGGGCTGGGCGTCCCGGAGGTCGAGAGACGGTTGCCCGCCGCGTCCTCGATATCCTGTCCGCCGGCGAAGCCGAGCGCGATCGTGGCGTTCAGGTTCGCGAGGCTGCCGCCCGACGCCTTCACGTCCCACACCGAATCCGTGCTCTTGGAAGCTGCGACGGTCACCGATCCGGCGCCGACGCCGGTTGCGGCGAAGTCGGCCCCGTCCACCCCGGTCACTCCCTCGCTGAAGGTCACCCGCCAGGTGACTTCGTCCGCGGCGGTCGGAGAACTCTCCGGCGTCCGGCGTTCGATCCCGGAGACCGTCGGCGCCGCGTTGTCGATGACGTAGGCATTCTCGTAGGTCGTCGGCGTCGTGGCGGTCGAAAGGCGATTGCCGGCCGGATCGGCAATGTCCTGCGTGCCGGCGAAGCCGAGGGTGACGGTGCCGTTCAGGTTCGCCAAGGCGCCGCCCGAGGCCTTCACGTCGAAAGTCGAGCTGCCGCGGGTCGCGGTCACCTCCAGGGTAACGCTCCCGGCACCGCTTACGACGAAGTCGCTCTTGTCGACGTTCTCGAGATCCTCGCCGAAAGACACGCTCCAGGTCACTTCGTCGGCGTTGGTGCGGGCGGCCGTCGGCGCGTTTCGCGACACCCGATCCAGCGTCGGCGCCTCGTTGTCCAGCACGAACGTGTTCTCGTTCGGGTCGGGCGCGCCGGCGGTCGAGAGCGCGTTGCCGGCACGATCCTCGATGTCATGCGTCGGGGCGAAGCCGAGCGTGACCGTCGCGTCGAGGTCGGCGAGGTTGCCGCCGGACGCTTCGACGTCCCACTCGGTATCGGAGCGCTTCGTCACCGTCCGCGACACCGTCCCCGCGCCGGTCCCCGTCACCGTGAAGTCGGCAGAACTCACGTTTTCCACCGCTTCGCCAAAGGTCACGCGCCAGGTCACCGAGTCGGCATTGGTGGGCGAGGCGTCCGGAACCTGCCGCTCTATCTTGGCAACCGTCGGCGCCGAGTTGTCCAGCACATAGCTGTTCTCGTTCGGGCTGGGCGTCCCGGCGGTCGAGAGCGCGTTGCCCGCCGCATCCGCAATATCCCGGTCGCTCGACCATCCGAGCGTGATCGTGGCGTTCAGGTTCGCCAAGTTGCCGCCTGACGCCTTCACGTCCCATTCCGTGTCGGAGCGCTTCGAGACCGTCTGGGTCACGGTTCCCGCGCCGGTTCCCGACACCGTGAAGTCGCCGTCGGTCACGTCGACCACCGCCTCGCTGAAGGTCACCCGCCAGGTCACCGTGTCGGCTGCAGTCGGCGAGTCGGACGGATCCTGCCGCTCGATCTTCGCTACCGTCGGCGCCGCGTTGTCGAGCACGTACGTGGTCTCGTTGGGGCTGGGTATCCCGGAGATCGAGAGCGCGTTGCCGGCCGCATCCGCGATGTCCTGCGCAGAGCCGAACCCGAGCGTGAGAGTGGCGTTCAAGTCGGCGAGGTTGCCGCCGGACGCCCGGACGTCCCATTCGGTATCGGAGTGCCTGGACACCGTCCGCGACACGGCTCCCGCACCGGTTCCGGTCACCGTGAAGTCGGCGCCGGACACGTCGACCACCGCCTCGCTGAACGTCACCCGCCAGGTAACCGCGTCGGCGGCGGTCGGCGAGGCGTCCGGATCCTGCCGCTCGATCTTCGCGACCGTCGGCGCCGCGTTGTCGAGCACGTACGTGATCTCGTTCGGGCTGGGCGTCCCCGCGGTCGAGAGAGCGTTGCCGGCCGCATCCGCGATGTCTCGGTCGCTCGCCAATCCGAGCGTGATCGTGGCGTTCAGGTCCGCCAGGTTGCCGCCCGACGCCGTCACGTCCCATTCCGAGTCGGAGCGCTTCGCAACCGTTCGCGTCACGGTCCCCGCACCGGTACCGGTCACCGTGAAGTCGGCATCGGTGACGTCCGTCACCGCTTCGCTGAAAGTGATCCGCCACGTAACCGCGTCGGCGGCGGTCGGCGAGTCGGACGGATCCTGCCGCTCGATCTTCGCGACCGTCGGCGCCGTGTTGTCGATCTCAAACTCGTTCTCGTTCGGGTCCGGCGTACCGCCGGTAGAGAGACGGTTGCCCGCCGCGTCCTCGATATCCTGTCCGACGGCGAAGCCGAGCGTAATCGTACCGTTCAGGTCGGCGAGGGCGCCGCCCGACGCCTTCACGTCCCAGACCGAATCGGCGCTCTTCGAGGCCGCGACGGTCACCGACCCGACGCCGACTCCGGTTGCGACGAAGTCGGCCCCGTCCACCCCGGTCACTCCCTCGCTGAAGGTCACCCGCCAGGCGACTTCGTCCGCGGCGGTCGGAGAACTCTCCGGCGTCCGGCGTTCGATCCCGGTAACCGTCGGCGCCGCGTTGTCGATGACGTAGGTATTCTCGTAGGTCGTCGGCGTCGCAGCCGTCGACAGGCGGTTGCCGGCCGGGTCGGCAATGTCCTGCGTGCCGGCGAAGCCGAGGGTGACGGTGCCGTTCATCCCCGCCAGGGCGCCGCCCGAGGCCTTCACGTCGAAGGTCGAGCTGCCGCGGGTCGCGGTCACCTCCAGGGTAACGTTCCCGGCGCCGCTCACGACGAAGTCGCTCGTGTCGACGTTCTCGAGATCCTCGCCGAAAGATACGCTCCAGGTCACTTCGTCGGCGTTGGTGCGGGCGGCCGTCGGCGCGTTTCGCGACACCCGATCCAGCGTCGGCGCCGCGTTGTCCAGCACGTAGGCGTTTTCGTTGGGGCTTGGCGTGCCGGCGGTCGACAGCGCGTTGCCGGCAAGATCCTCGATGTCCTGCGTCGCGGCGAAGCCGAGCGTGACGGTCGCGTCGAGGTCCGCGAGGTTGCCGCCGGACGCCTTCACGTCCCAGACCGCGGCTGCGCTCTTCGTGACTTCAATCGTCGGGTCTCCGGCCCCCGTTCCGGTAACTGTGAAGTCGCCGGCGGACACGTTGACCACCGCCTCGCTGAAGGTGACGCGCCAGGTCACCGCATCCGCATTGGTCGGCGAGTCGCCCGGATCGCGACGTTCGATCTTTGAGACCGTCGGCGCCCCGTTTTCCAGGTCGAAGGTGTTGTCGTTGGGGTCCGGCGTCCCGGCGGTCGAGAGCGCGTTGCCCGCCGCATCGGCGACGTCCCGGTCGCTCGCCAAGCCGAGCGTGAGAGTGGCGTTCAGGTTGGCGAGGTTGCCGCCCGACGCTTCGACGTCCCATTCGGTATCCGAGTGCCTGGACACCGTCAGGGTGACGTCTCCCACCCCCGTTCCGGTGACCGTGAAGTCGCCGGAATTCACGTTGACCACTTCCTCGCTGAAGGTCATCCGCCAGGTCACGGAGTCCTCGCTGGTCGGCGAATTCGTCGGATTCAACCGTTCGATCTTCGAGACCGTCGGCGCCGTGTTGTCCAGGACGAACGCGTTCTCGTTCGGGCTGGGCGTGCCGGAGGTCGAGAGCGCGTTGCCGGCCGCATCCGCGACGTCCTGCGCAGAGCTGAACCCGAGCGTGAGCGTGGCGTTCAGGTCGGCGAGGTTGCCGCCGGTCGCTTCGACGTCCCATTCGGTATCGGAACGTTTCGTCACCGTCCGCGACACGGCTCCCGCACCGGTCCCGGTCACCGTGAAGTCGGCGGCAGACACGTCGACCACCGCTTCGCTGAACGTCACCCGCCAGGTCAGAGTGTCGAAATTAGTGGGCGAGACGTTCGGGGCCTGCCGCTCGATCTTCGCCACCGTCGGCGCGGCGTTGTCGAGCACGTAGGCGGTCTCGTTCGGGCTGGGCGTGCCAGCGGTCGAGAGCGCGTTGCCGGCCGTATCCGCGATGTCCTGCGTGCCGGCGAAGCCAAGCGTGACGGTGGCGTTCAGGTCGGCGAGGTTGCCGCCCGACGCCTCGACGTCCCACTCGGTGTCGGAGCGCTTCGTAACCGCCCGCGTAACGGTGCCCGCGCCGGTTCCCGAAACCGTGAAGTCTTCGTCGGTCACGCCCGCAACCGCTTCGCTGAACGTCACCCGCCAGGTCAGCGTGTCGGCGGCGGTGGGCGACGCGTCCGGATCCTGCCGCTCGATCTTCGCCACCGTCGGCGCGGTGTTGTCCAGCACGTACTCAGTCTCGTTCGGGCTGGGCGTGCCAGCGGTCGAGAGCGCGTTGCCGGCCGCATCTGCGATGTCCTGCGCAGAGCTGAACCCGAGCGCGACCGTGGCGTTCAGGTCGGCCAGGTTACCGCCCGACGCCTCCACGTCCCATTCGGTATCCGAGCGCTTCGTAACCGCTCGGGACACGTCTCCCGCGCCGGTTCCGGAAACCGTGAAGTCGCCGTCGGACACGTTCGCCACCGCTTCGCTGAACGTCACCCGCCAGGTCAACGTATCGGCGGCGGTAGGCGAATCGGACGGATCCTGCCGCTCGATCTTCGCAACCGTCGGCGCCGCGTTGTCGAGCAGGAACGCGGTTTCGTTCGGGCTCGGCGTACCCGCGGTCGAGAGCGCGTTGCCCGCCGCATCGGCGAAGTCCCGCTCGTTTGCGAAGCCGAGCGTAACGGCCGCGTTCAGGTCGGCAAGGTCGCCGCCCGACGCCGTCACGTCGTACTCGCGGGTCGAGTTCCCGTTCGCGGCCACCGTCAGCGTTGCCGTCGTGCCGCTGACGTCGAAGTCCGTGTCGTCGACGTCCTTCATCGCTTCCGAGAACGTCACGCGCCAACTCACGCTGTCCGCCGCGGTCGGCGACGACGGAGGCGTCTGGCGCGCGATCGAGAGCAGGCTCGGCGCGGTGTTGTCCATGAGGAACGTGTTGTCGTTCATGCCGCTCGGCGCCGTGCTCGTCAACGAATTGCCGGCCCGATCCTCGATGTCCTGGTCGTCGGCGAACGTCAAGGTCACCGTCGCGTCCAGACCGGCTAGATCGCCGCCCGACGCCGTCACGTCGTACTCGCTGGTCGAACTCCCGTTCGCCGCGACCGTCAACGCCGCCGTCGTCTCGTCGACGCCGAAGTCCGTCTCGTCAATCTGGCTCACGCCTTCAGAGAACGTCACCCGCCAGGTCACGCTGTCCGCGTTCGTCGGCGACGACGAGGGCGTCTGACGCACGATCGAGACCACGCTCGGCGGGGTGGCGTCGGCCTCGTAGCTACCGGAGGCCGACACGGCCGCATTGCCGTTACCCGCCGCATCCTGCGCCGAGTCCGCAGCGATCGATACCGTGAAGTTCGCGCTCGGCGTAACCGTCGCCGTATACGCCTTGTCGTCGGTCGTACTTTGCGCAAAGTCCGACACCGTCCCGCCGGTCGTCGTCAGGTCGCCGGCCTCGAAGCCGGTCACTTCCTCCGAAAACGTGACGGTTACCGTGAACGCGCCGGTCGTCTGCGTCGGCACGCCGCTCAGGGAAACGGTCGGAGCGGTATTGTCGAGCACGTAGGTATCGTCGTCGGCACCGCTCGGCGTCCCGCTCGTCAGCGCGTTGCCGGCCAGGTCCTCGACGTCCTGCCCGCTCGCGAAGGACAGCGTCACCGTCGCGTCCAGATCGGCCAGATCGCCGCCCGAAGCCGTCACGTCGTATTCGCTAGCCGCACTCCCGTTCGCTGCAACGGTCAGCGTCGCCGTCGTCCCGTCGACGCCGAAGTCCGTCTCGTCCACCCCCGTCACGTCTTCGGAGAACTTCACCCGCCACGTCACGCTGTCCGCGGCCGTCGGCGACGCGGAGGGCGTCTGACGCGCGATCGAGACCACGCTCGGAGCGAGGTTGTCCAGGACGTACGTGTCGTGGTTCGTGCCGCTCGGGGCAGTGCTAGCCAGCGCGTTGCCGGCCAGGTCCTCGACCTCCTGTCCCTGCGCGAAGGAAAGCGTCACAGTGTCGTTTAACCCGGCCAGATCGCCGCCCGAAGCCGTCACGTCGTATTCGCTCTTCGAACTCCCGTGCGCCGCGACCGCCAGCGTCGCCGACGTCCCGTCGACGCCGAAGTCCGACTCGTCCACCTCGCTCACGCCTTCGGAGAACGTCACCCGCCACGTCACGCTGTCCGCGGCGGTCGGCGAGGAAGCGGGCGTCTGGCGTTCGATCGAAGCCACGCCCGGCGCGGTGTTGTCGATGACGTAGGTGTCGTCGTTCGTCCCGCTCGGGGCAGTGCTAGCCAGCGCGTTGCCAGCCAAGTCCTCGACGTTCTGTCCCTGCGCGAAGGAAAGCGTCACCGTGTCGTTCAACCCGGCCAGATCGCCGCCCGAAGCCGTCACGTCGTATTCACGAGTCGAACTCCCGTTCGCCGCGACCGCCAGCGTCGCCGTCGTCCCGTCGACGCCGAAGTCCGTCTCGTCCACCTCGCTCACGCCTTCGGAGAACGTCACTCGCCACGTCACGCTATCCGCAGCAGTCGGCGACAAAGAGGGCGTCTGGCGCATGATCGAGACGACGCTCGGCGCGGAATTGTCCATGACGTACGTGTCGTCGTTCGTGCCGCTCGGGGTCGTGCTCGCCAGCGCGTTGCCGGCCGAATCCGCGATGTCCTGTCCCTGCGCGAAGGACAGCGTCACGGTGTCGTTCAACCCGGCCAGATCGCCGCCCGAAGCCGTCACGTCGTACTCGCGGGTCGAACTCCCGTTCGCCGCGACCGCCAGAGTCGCCGTCGTCCCGTCGACGCCGAAGTCCGACTCGTCCACCTCGCGCACGCCTTCGGAGAACGTCACCCGCCACGTCACGCTGTCCGCAGCGGTCGGCGACGAAGAGGGCGTCTGGCGGACGACCGACGCCACCCCCGGCGCGGCGTTGTCCACGAGGTACGCGTTGTCGTTCGTGCTGCTCGGCGTCGTGTCGGTCAACGCGATTCCGGCCAGGTTCAGGATGTCTTGACCATCCGCGAAGGACAGCGTCACGGTGCCGTTCAGCCCGGCCAGATCGCCGCCCGACGCGGTCACGTCGTATTCGCGGATCGAACTCCCGTTCGCCGCGACCGACAGCGTCGCGGTCGTTCCGTCGACGCCGAAGTCCGTCTCGTCCACCCCTGTCACGTCTTCGGAGAACGTCACCCGCCAGGTCACGCTGTCAGCGGCGGTCGGCGACGCGGAGGGGGTCTGACGCGCGATCGAGACCACGCTCGGTGCCGAGTTGTCCAGCACGTACGTGTCTTCGTTCGTGTCGCTTGGCGTCGTCTCCGTCAGCGGGTTGCCGGCCAGATCCGCGATGTCCTGTCCCTGCGCGAAGGACAGTCTCACGGTGTCGTTCAGCCCGGGCAGGTCGCCTCCCGAAGCGGTCACGTCGTATTCGCGGTTCGAACTCCCGTTCGCAGCCACCGCCAGCGTCGCGGTCGTGCCGCCGACGCCGAAGTCCGTCTCGTCCACCTCGCTCACGCCCTCGGAGAACGTCACCCGCCAGGTCACGCTGTCCGAGTCCGTGGGGGACGTCGGCGGCGCCTGGCGCGCGATCGACACCACGCCCGGCGCGGCGTTGTCGACGAGGTACGTGTCGTCGTTCGTGCCGCTCGGGGTCGTGTTCGTCAACGGGTTGCCGGCCAGATCCTCGACGTCCTGCCCGCTCGCGAACGAGAGCGTCACCGTCGCGTCCAGTCCGGCCAGATCGCCGCCCGAGGCGGTCACGTCGTATTCGCGGATCGAGCTCCCGTTCGCCGCGACCGACAGCGTCGCCGTCGTCCCGTCGACGCCGAAGTCCGTCTCGTCCACCTCGCGCACGCCTTCGGAGAACGTCACCCGCCACGTCACGCTGTCCGCGGCGGTCGGCGACGACGAGGGAGTCTGGCGGACGATCGAAGCGACGCCCGGCGCGGCGTTGTCGACGACGAACGCAGTCTCGTTCTTGTCGCTCGGGGTCGTGTCTGTCAATGCGTTGCCGGCCAGGTCCTCGATGTCCTGTCCCTGCGCGAACGACAGCGTCACGGTGTCGTTCAGCCCGGCCAGATCGCCGCCCGAAGCCGTCACGTCGTATTCGCGCGTCGAACTCCCGTTCGCCGCGACCGACAGCGTCGCCGTCGTTCCGTCGACGCCGAAGTCCGTCTCGTCAACCTCGCGCACGCCTTCGGAGAACGTCACCCGCCAGGTCACGCTGTCCGCGGCGGTCGGCGACGACGAGGGCGTCTGGCGGACGATCGAAGCGACGCCCGGCGCGGCGTTGTCGACGACGAACGTGTCGTCGTTCGTGCCGCTCGGGGTCGTGTCGGTCAATGCGTTGCCGGCCAGGTCCTCGATGTCCTGTCCCTGCACGAAGGACAACGTCACGGTGTCGTTCAGCCCGGCCAGATCGCCGCCCGAAGCGGTCACGTCGTATTCGCGAGTCGAACTCCCGTTCGCCGCGACCGACAGAGTCGCCGTCGTTCCGTCGACGCCAAAGTCCGTCTCGTCCACCCCGCGCACGTCCTCGGAGAACGTCACCCGCCAAGTCAGGCTGTCCGCGGGGGTCGGCGACGCGGATGGCGTCTGACGCAAGATCGTGACCACGCCCGGCGCGGCGTTGTCGACGACGAACGTGTCGTCGTTCGTGCCGCTCGGGGTCGTGCTCGTCAACGGGTTGCCGGCCAGATCCTCGATGTCCTGTCCCTGCGCGAAGGACAGCGTCACGGTGTCGTTCAGCCCGGCCAGATCGCCGCCCGAGGCCGTCACGTCGTATTCGCGGGTCGAGCTTCCGTTCGCGGCGACCGCCAGCGTCGCGGTCGTTCCGTCGACGCCGAAGTCCGTCTCGTCCACCTCGCGCACGTCTTCGGAGAACGTCACCCGCCACGTCATGCTGTCCGCGTCCGTGGGGGACGTCGCCGGCGTCTGTCGAGCGACCGACACCACCCCGGGGGCAGTATTGTCCATCGCGTACGTGTCGTCGTTCGTGCCGCTCGGGGTCGTGATTGTCAACGGGTTGCCGGCCAGGTCCTCGACGTCCTGCCCGCTCGCGAAGGACAGCGTCACCGTCGCGTCCAGTCCGGCAAGATCGCCGCCCGATGCGGTCACGTCGTATTCGCGGATCGAACTCCCGTTCGCCGCGACCGCCAGCGTCGCCGTCGTCCCGTCGACCCCGAAGTCCGTCTTATCCACCCCGGTCACGTCTTCGGAGAACTTAACCCGCCAGGTCACGCTGTCCGCGGCGGTCGGCGACGACAAGGGCGACTGACGCGCGATCGAGACCACGCCCGGCGCGGCGTTGTCGACGACGAACGTGTCGTCGTTCGTGCCGCTCGGGGTCGTGCTCGTCAACGGGTTGCCGGCCAGATCCTCGATATCCTGTTCCGGCGCGAAGGACAGCGTCACGGTGTCGTTCAGCCCGGCCAGATCCCCGCCAGAGGCGGTCACGTCGTATTCGCGGGTCGAACTCCCGTTCGCAGCCACGGCCAGCGTCGCGGTCGTGCCGCCGACGCCGAAATCCGTCTCGTCCACCTCGCTCACGCCCTCGGAGAACGTCACCCGCCAGGTCACGATGTCCGCGGCCGTGGGGGACGTCGCCGGCGTCAGGCGCACGATCGAGACCACGCCCGGCGCCGCGTTGTCGACGACGAACGTGTCGTCGTTCGTGCCGCTCGGGGTCGTCTCCGTCAACGGGTTGCCGGCCAGATCCTCGACGTTCTGCCCGCTCGCGAAGGAGAGTGTCACCGTCGCGTCCAGACCGGCCAGATCGCCGCCCGTGGCGGTCACGTCGTACTCGCTCTTCGAACTCGCGTTCGCAGCCACGGCCAGCGTCGCCGTCGTGCCGGCAATGCCGAAATCCGTCTCGTCCACCTCGCGCACGCCTTCGGAGAACGTCACCCGCCAGGTCACGCTGTCTGCGCTTGTCGGCGACGACGAGGGCGTCTGGCGTGCGATCGAAGCGACGCCCGGCGCGGCGTTGTCGACGACGAACGCAGTCTCGTTCCTGTCGCTCGGGGTCGTGTCGGTCAATGCGTTGCCGGCCAGGTCCTCGACGACCTGCGCGCTCGAGAACGAGAGCGTCACCTCGGCGTTCAGATCGGCCAGATCGCCGCCCGAGGCGGTCACGTCGTATTCGCTCGTCGAACTCCCGTTCGCCGCGACCGCCAGGGTCGCCGTCGTCCCGTCGACGCCGAAGTCCGTCTCGTCCACCCCTCTCACGCCTTCGGAGAACGTCACCCGCCAGGTCACGCTGTCCGCGGCAGTCGGCGACGCGGAGGGCGTCTGACGCGCGATCGAGACCACGCTCGGTGCCGCGTTGTCGAGGACGTACGTGTCTTCGCTCGTCTCGCTCGGGGTCGTGTTCGTCAGCGCGTTGCCGGCCAGGTCCTCGACGTCCTGTCCCTGCACGAAGGAAAGCGTCACGGTGTCGTTCAGCCCGGGCAGGTCGCCGCCCGAAGCGGTCACGTCGTATTCGCGGTTCGAACTCCCGTTCGCGGCCACCGCCAGCGTCGCGGTCGTGCCGCCTACGCCGAAGTCCGTCTCGTCCACCTCGCTCACGCTCTCGGAGAACGTCACCCGCCAGGTCACGCTGTCCGCGGCGGTCGGCGATGTCGCCGGCGTCTGGCGCACGATCAAGGTCACGGTCGGCGCAGCGTTGTCCATGACGTAGGCGGTTTCGTTCCTTCCCTCCGGCGTCGTGTCGGTCAGCGGGTTTCCGGCGACGTCTTCGATGTCCTGATCGCTTACGAACGACAACGTTACGGTATCGTTCAGCCCGGCTAGATCGCCGCCCGAGGCGGTCACGTCGTACTCGCTCGTCGAACTCGCGTTCGCGGCCACGGCCAGCGTCGCCGTCGTGCCGGAAACGCCGAAATCCGTCTCGTCCACCTCGCTAACCCCTTCGGAGAACGTCACCCTCCAGGTCACGCTGTCCGCGTTCGTCGGCGACGACGAGGGCGTGTGACGCGCGATCGAGACCACGCTCGGCGCAGTGGCGTCGGACTCGAACCGGCCGGACGCCGACGTCGCTTCGTTGCCGTTGCCCGCCGCATCCCGCGCGACGTCCGCCGCGACCGATACCGTGAAGTCCGCGCTCGGCGTAACCGTCGCCGTATACACCGTGCTCTCGGTCGCGCTCTGCGCGAAGTTCGACACCGTCCCGCCCGTTGCCGCAACGTCGCCGGCCTCGAAGCCGTCCACCTCCTCCGAGAACGTCATCGTTACCGTGAACGCGTCGGTCGCCTGCGTCGGTACGCCGCTCAGGGACACGGTCGGCGCGGTGTTGTCCAGTACGAACGTGTCGTCGTCGGTCCCGCTCGGCGTCGTGTTCGTCAACGCGTTGCCGGCCAGATCCTCGACGTCCCGATCACTCGCGAAGGACAGCGTCACCGTCGCGCTAAGCCCTGCCAGATCGCCGCCCGACGCCGTCACGTCGAATTCGGCGGTCGAACTCCCGTTCGCCGCGACCGCAAGCGTCGCCGTCGTCCCGCTCACGCCGAAATCCGTCTCGTCCACTTTTCTCACGCCCTCGGAGAACGTGACCCGCCAGGTCACGCTGTCCGCGGCGGTCGGCGAAGACGAGGGCGTCTGACGCGTGATCGAGACCACGCCCGGCGCGACGTTGTCCATGACGAACGTGTCGTCGTCGGCCCCGCGCGGGGCCGTGTTCGTCAACGCGTTGCCGGCCAGATCCTCGATGTCCTGACCGCTCGCGAAGGACAGCGTCACCGTCCCGCTAAGCCCGGCCAGATCGCCGCCCGAGGCGGTCACGTCGTATTCGGAGGTCGAACTACCGTTCGCCGCGACCGTCAGGGTCGCCGTCGTCCCGTCCACGCCGAAGTCCGTCTCGTCCACCTCGCGCACGCCTTCGGAGAACGTCACCCGCCAGGTCACGCTATCCGCGTTGGTGGGCGTCGCAGAGGGCGACTGTCTCTCGATCGAGACCACGCCCGGCGCGGTGTTGTCCATGACGAAGGCGTCGTCGTTCGTGCCGCTCGGGGTCGTGTCGGTCAACGCGTTGCCGACCAGATCCTCGACGTCCTGACCGCTCGCGAAGAAAAGCGTCACCGTCGAGTCCAGATCCGCCAGATCGCCGCCGGACGCGGTTACGTCGTATTCGCGGTTCGAGCTCCCGCTCGCCGCGACCTTGAGCGTCGCCGTAGTTCCGCTCACGCCGAAGTCCGTCTCGTCCACCTCTCTCACGCCCTCGGAGAACGTCACCCGCCAGGTCACGCTGTCCGCAGCGGTCGGCGATGCCGAGGGCGACTGGCGCACGATCGATGCCACGCGAGGCCCTGCGTTGTCCATGGCGTACGTGTCGTCGTCGATCCAGTTCGGCGTCGTGCTCGCGAGCGCGTTGCCGGCCAGGTCCTCGATGTCCTGGCCGCTCGCGAGAGACAGCGTCACCGCCGCGTCGAGATCGGCCAAATCGCCGCCTGACGCCGTCACGTCGTATTCGCGCTTCAGGCTCCCCTTCGCCGCGACGGCCAGCGCCGCCGTCGTTCCGCTGACGGCGAAGTCCGTCTCGTCTACCTCGCTCACGCCCTCGGAGAACGTCACGCGCCACGTCACGCTGTCGAGGTTCGTCGGCGACGACGAGGGCGACTGGCGCGCGACCGAAGCCACGATCGGCGCGGAGTTGTCCATGAGGTACGTGCTGTCGTACGTGCCGCTCGGCGTCGTGGCGGTCAGCGCGTTGCCGGTCAAGTCCTCGACGTCTTGCCCGCTCGCGAAGGACAGGGTAACCGTCGCGTCCAGTCCGGCAAGATCGCCGCCCGAAGCCGTGACGTCGTACTCGCGGATCGAACTCCCGTTCGCGGCGACCGACAGGGTCGCCGTCGTCCCGCTCACGCTGAAATCGGTCTCGTCGACGTTGCGAACGTCCTCGGAGAACGACACCCGCCACGTCACGCCGTCTGCGGAAGTCGGAGACGACGACGGCGACTGACGCCGGATCGAGGTCACGGTCGGCGCGGCGTTGTCCAGGACGTACGCGTTGCGGTCGGTTCCGCTGGGCGTCGTGCTCGTCAGCGCATGGCCGACCCGATCCTCGACGTCCTGGCCGCTCGCGAAGGACAGCGTCACCGTCCCGCTCAGCCCCGCGAGATCGCCGCCCCAAGCCGTCACGTCGTAGTCGCTGCTCGAGTCCTCGCTGACGGCGACCGTCAGGTTCGCCGTCGATCCGCCGAGGGTGAAATCGGCCGCGCCGACTCCTCGTACGCTCTCGGAAAAGGCGACCCGCCAGGTCAACGTGTCCGCGTTGGTCGGACCTTCGGAAGGGGTCCGGGGCTCGATCGAAGTCACGGTCGGCGCGGCGTTGTCCACCACGACCGCGCCTTCGTTCGCTCCGGTAGGATTCGTGGAAGTCAGCGGGTTGCCCACCAGATCCTCGATGTCCTGGCCGCTCGCGAAGGCGAGCGTCACCGTCCCGTTCAGGCCGGCGAGATCGCCGCCCGAGGCGGTCACGTCGTACGCGCGGGCCGAGCCGTCCTTCGCTCCGACAGCGAGCGTCGCCGTCGTTCCTTCCGCACGGAAGTCGGTCGCGTCGACCTCGCGCACGTCTTCGGAGAACGTCACCCGCCACGTGAGGCTGTCCGCATCCGTCGGCGACGCGGACGGGGTGGCAAGCGCGATCGACGCCACCGTCGGCGCCGTGTTGTCGACGACGAACGCGTTCTCGTTCCTGCCGGTCGGCGTCGTGCTCGCCAGCGCGTTGCCGGCCGGATCCTCGACGTCCTGTCTGGCCGCGAACGCCAGGCTCACCGTCGCGCTCAGCCCGGCCAGATCGCCGCCCGACGCCGTCACGTCGTATTCGCGGGTCGAACTCCCGCTCGCTGCGACCGTCAGGGTCGCCGTCGTTCCGCTCACGCGGAAGTCGGCCGCCCCGACCCCGCGCACGCTCTCGGAGAACGCCACCCGCCAGGTCACGCTGTCCGCGTCGGTAACGGAGGCGGTGGGCGTCTGCCGCGCGATCGAGGACACGGTAGGCGCGGCGTTGTCCACGACGTAGGCGCTGTCGTCGCCTCCGGTGGGGGTCGTGACCGTCAGCGCGTTGCCGGACAGATCCTCGATGTCGTGTCCCTCGGAAAGGCTCAGGGTAACCGTCGCGTTCAGGGAGGCGAGATCGCCGCCCGACGCTGTCACGTCGTACACGGTGGTCGAACTCCCGTACCGGGCGACGCTCAGGGTCGCGGTCGTTCCGTTCGCCTCGAAGTCCGAAGCGTCTACCCCTTGTACGCCCTCCTCGAACGTCACCCGCCAGGTCAACCTGTCCGCTGCGGTCGGCGAGGCGGGCGGCGTCCGGCGAACGATCGAGGACACGGTCGGCGCCGTTGCGTCCGCCGCGAACCGGCCGGACGCCGCCGCCCCGACGTTGCCGTTGCCCGCGGCATCGGTCGCTGCATTCTCCGCGATCTCGACGGTGAAATTCGCGAGCGGCGTGACCGTAGCCGTATACGTCCTGTCGTCGGTCGGATGCGGTGCGAAACTCGTCATCGTCCCGCCGGTCACGGAAACGTCCGAGGAAGCGAAACCGCTTACCTCCTCCGAGAACGTCATCGTCGCCGTAAAGGCCCGGTCCGTCTGCGTCGGCACGCCGGTCAGGCTCACGCTCGGCCGGGTGTTGTCCACGACGTAGGCGTTGTCGCCGGCTCCGCTCGGCGTGGTCTTCGTCAGCGCGTTGCCGGCGACGTCCTCGACGTTCTGTCCGGCAGCCAGCGTCAGCGTCACCGTGCCGTCCAGCCCGGCCAGGTCGCCGCCGGATGCGGTGACGTCGTATTCGCGCGTCGAGTCCCCGTTCGCGACGACCGTGACGTCCGCCGTCGTCCCGCCTGCGCTGAAGTCCTCCGAACCGACGTTGCGCACGTCCTCGGAGAAGGTCACCCGCCAGGTCAGCGCGTCGGAGTCGGTCGGCGAAGCGGACGGCGACTGGCGCACGATCGACTCTACCGTCGGCGGGGCGTTGTCAACGACGAAGGAGCTCTCGCCGGCGTCGCCCGGCGTCGCGTCCGACAGCGCGTTGCCCGCCAGATCCTCGACGTGATATCCGGTCGCGAAGGCCAGCGTCACGGTTCCGTTCAGCCCGACCAGGTCGCCGCCGGTTGCAGTGACGTCGTAGTCGCGCTTCGAGTCACCGCTCGCCGCGACCGCCAGCGTCGCCGTCGTTCCGCTTACGCCGAAATCGGTCGCGTCCACCTGGCCGACGGCTTCCGAGAACGTCACCCTCCATGTCACGCTGTCCGCCTTGGTGGGAGACGACGACGGCGTCCGGAGCGAAATCGAGGAAACCGTCGGCGCCGTGTTGTCGACGACAACCGTGCTCTCGTCGCTGCCGCCCGGCGTCGCGCTCGTGAGCGCGTTGCCGGCCAGATCCTCGATGTCCTGCCCGGTCGCGAAGGAGAGCGTCACCGTCGCGTCCAGATCCGCCAGATCGCCGCCCGACGCCGTCACGTCCCACTCCCGGGCCGAGGCGCCGTTCGCGGCGACCGAAACGCTCGCCGTCGTCCCGGCGACGCTGAAGTCCGTCTCGCCAACCTCCCTCACGCCTTCTGAGAACGTCACCCGCCAGGTCAGGCTGTCCGCCCCGGTCGGCGACGACGACGGCGTCTGCCTCACGATGGAGAAAACCGTCGGCGCGGCGTTGTCCACGACATAGGAGCTGTCGTCTGTGCCGCTCGGCGTCGTGGTCGTCAGTGCGTTGCCCGCCAGATCCTCGACGTCGTGTTCGCTTGCGAAGGACAGCGTCACCGTCCCGTCCAGACCGGCCAGATCGCCGCCCGACGCTGTCACGTCGTATTCGGCGTTCGAACTCCCGCTCGGCGCAACCGAAGCGCTCGCCGTCGTCCCCTCGAGGCCGAAGTCCTCCGGGCCGACCCCGCGAACGGCCTCCGAGAGCGTCACCCGCCAGATCACGCTGTCCTCTGCGGTCGGAGACGACCCGGGCGTCAGTCGCGCGATCGAAACCACGGTCGGTTCCGCGTTGTCCACGACGAACCCGCTCTCGTCCGTATCCCCCGGCGTCGTGTTCGCCAGCGCGTTGCCTGCCAGGTCCTCGATGTCCTGTCCGCTCGCGAAGGACAGAGTCACCGTCGCGTCCAGGTCCGCCAGATCGCCGCCCGACGCCGTCACGTCATACTCGAGCTTCGAGCTGCCGTCGGCGGCAACCGAAAGGACCGCGGTCGTTCCGGTCGCCTCGAAGTCCGAGGCGTCCACGTCGCTGACGGCTTCGGAGAACGTCACCCGCCAGGTCAGCGAGTCGGCGGAAGTCGGCGACGAAGCGGGCGTCTTGCGGGCGACGGAGGAGACGGTCGGCGCAACGTTGTCGAGGACATAGGCGCTCTGGTCGGTGCCGGTCGGCGTCGCGTTCGTCAGCGGATTGCCGGCCGCGTCTTCGATGTCCTGGCCCTCGGCGAAGTTCAGCGTCACGGTCGCGTTCGCCCCGGCCAGGTCGCCGCCCGACGCCGTCACGTCGAACTCGCTGGTCGAATTCCCGTTCGCCGACACCGACAGGAGCGCCGTCGTTCCGCTCGCCTCGAAGTCCGACGCGTCCACGTCGCTCACGCCTTCCGAGAAGGTCACCCGCCAGGTCACCGAGTCCGCGTTCGTCGGCGACGCGGACGGAGACCGGCGCACGATCGAGGTCACCCTCGGCGCCGTCGCGTCGGTCGCGTACTGCCCCGAAGCGGACACCGCGGCGTTGCCGTTGCCCACCGCATCGGTCACAGCCCCGGCGGCGACGGCGACCGTGAAGTCCGCGCTCGGGGTGACCGTCGCCGTGTGGACCCCCGTATCGTCCGGGTCCTGGGCGAAGTTCGAGACGGTCGCTCCAGTCGCCGAAACGTCCGATTCGGCGAATCCGCTCGCCTCCTCGTCGATCGTGAACGTCACGGTGAATGCCTGATTCGTCTGTGTCGGAACTCCGCTCAGGGTCACGATCGGCCCCGTGTTGTCCATCAT
Organism: Rhodobacterales bacterium; assembly: GCA_965221505.1. Classification (GTDB taxonomy): domain Bacteria; phylum Pseudomonadota; class Alphaproteobacteria; order Rhodobacterales; family CAZPXZ01; genus CAZPXZ01. The sequence goes on along the minus strand of CBDCSI010000001.1, from coordinate 833,523 downwards.
GTAGGCGCTCGCGCCGGAACCGCTCGGAGTCGTGACCGTCAGCGCATGTCCGAGCAGATCCTCGATACCCGCGTCTGCCGCAAGGGCCAGCCTCACCGTCCCGTCGAGCCCGGCCAGATCGCCGCCCGACGCCGTCACGTCGAACTCCAGGGCCGAGTTCCCGTTCGCCGCGACCTCCAGCGTCGCCGTCGTTCCGTTTACGCTGAAGTCGGCCGCATCGACCCCGCTGACCGCCTCAGTGAACGTCACGCGCCAGGTCACGCTGTCTGCATTGGTCGGCGACGACGACGGAGCCTGACGCGAGATCGACGCAACGGTCGGCGCAGCGTTGTCGACGACATACGCACTGCCGCTGCCGCCGTCCTGTATCGTGCCCGAGAACGCGTTTCCGACCAGATCCTCGATATCCTGCCCGGTCGCGAACGCCAGGGTCACCGTCCCGTTCAGGCCGGCAAGATCGCCGCCCGACGCCGTCACGTCGAATTCGCGGTTCGAAGACCCGTTCGCCGCGATCGCCAGCGTCGCCGTCGATCCGCTCACGGCGAAGTCTGCGGCATCCGCACCGCGGACGGCTTCCGAGAACGTCACCCGCCAGGTCACGCTGTCCGCATCGGTCGGCGAATCGGTCGGCGACAGGCGGGCGACCGAGCCCACCGTCGGCGCCGTGTTGTCCATCAGGATCGTGTCGTCGTTCGTGCCGCTCGGCGTCGGGTCCGCCAGCAGGTTGCCGGCTCGATCCGTGATCCCTCCGCTCCTGACGGTTAGCGCAAGCGGCCCGTCGAGCCCGGCCAGATCGCCTCCAGTCGCCGCAACGTCATACTCGCGGGTCGAATTTCCGTTCGCCGCAACCGTCAGCGGCGCCGTCGTTCCGCTCGCGTCGAAGTCCGTCGCGTCGACCTCGCGCACGTCCTCGGAGAACGTCACCCGCCACACGACACGGTCTGCGTTCGTCACCGACGCCGACGGAGAACGAAGAGAGATCGACGAGACCCTCGGCGCCGTGTTGTCCAGGACGTAGTCGTTGTCGTTCCTGCCGACCGGCGTCGTATTCGTCAGTGCGTTGCCCGCCAGATCCTCGACGTCCTGTCCGCTCGCAAAGGACAGCGTCACCGGCGCATCCAGATCGATGAGATCGCCGCCCGACGCCGTCACATCGTATTCGTGGGTCGAATTGCCGTTCGCCTCGACCGCCAAGTCCGCCGACGTCCCGCTGACGCTGAAGTCGGCCGCATCGACCTCGCTCACGCCCTCCGAAAACGTCACCCGCCACGTGACGCCGTCCGCGGCAGTCGGCGAAGACGGCGGCTCCAGGCGCGTGATCGACGCCACGGTCGGTGCGGCGTTATCCAGAACGTAGGTGTCGTCGGCGGTGTCGCGCGGCGTCGCGTTCGCCAGCGCATGGCCTGCCAGGTCCTCGATATCCTGTCCCGAAGCGAAGGCGAGCGTGACCCTTCCGCTCAATCCCGCCAGATCGCCGTCCGACGCGGTCACGTCGTATGCGCGTGCGGAGCTCCCGTTCGCCGCTACCGCCAGGCTCGCCGTCGTACCGACCAGGACGAAGTCGGACCCGTCGACCTCGCGCACGTCCTCGGAGAAGGTGACCCGCCACGTAACGCTGTCGGCGCTGGTCGGCGACGCAGACGGCGACAGGCGGGTTACGGAAACGACGGTCGGCGCGGCGTTGTCCACCGAATAGACGTTGTCCTCGACTCCGCTCGGCACCGTGTTCGTCAACGCGTTGCCGGCCGCATCCTCGATGTCCTGTCCGGACGCGAAGGTCAGCGCCACCATGGCGTTCAGTTCGGCCAGGTCGCCGCCCGACGCCGTAACGTCGTACTCGCTGTTCGAAATCCAGTTCGTCGCGAGCGCCAGCGTCGCCGTCGTCCCGCTCACGGCGAAGTCGGCAGCGTCGACGTCTCGCACTCCCTCGGAGAACGTCACCCGCCATGTGAGGCTGTCGGCGCCGGTGATCGTCGAGGAAGGCGACAGGCGGGTGACGGAAATCACCGTCGGCGCGACGGTGTCGCTGGCGTATTCGCCCGTGGCGAGAACCGCCGCGTTCCCGTTTCCGGCCGCGTCGCGCGCCGAGTTTGCCGCAACCGCAACCGTGTAGTCCGCGTTCGGGGTGATCACAGCCGTATACACGGTGTCGTCGGACGGACTCCGGGTGAATGCCGTCGCTGTCCCGCCGGTAACCGCAAGGTCCCTGGCATCGAAATCGCGTACCGGTTCCGAAAACGTGATGGTCACCATGAACGCGTTCGTTGCCCGTTTCGGCACCCCGCTCACGGAAACGCTCGGTCCGGTGTTGTCCATCAAGTAGGTCGAACCGTCGATGCCGCTCGGCGTCGTGTCGGTCAATGCGTTGCCGGCCGGATCCTTGACGCTCTGCCCAGCCGAAAAGCGCAGCGTCACCGCATTCTCCAGTCCGGCCAGATCGCCGCCGGCCGCCGTGACGTCGTACTCGCGCCCGGAGGACCCGTTCGCCGCAACCGTCACGTCCGCTGTCGTTCCGCTAACGGTGAAGTCCGCCCCGTCCACGTCGCGGACCGCCTCGGAGAACGTCACCCTCCACGTCACGCTGTCGGCGTTCGTCGGCGACATGGCGGGCGTCAGTCGCTCCACCGACGCCACCGCCGGCGCCTTGTTGTCCAATTCGTAGACGCTCTCGTCGGCGCCGGTCGGCGTCGTGTCCGCTAACGCGTTTCCGGCCAGATCCCGGATATCCTGTCCCGCTGCGAAGGCGAGCGTGACCGCTGCGTTCGCCGCTGCCAGATCGCCGCCCGAGGCCGTAACGTCGTACTCCCGGCCGGAACTCCCGCTCGTCGAAACCGCCAGGCCGGCCGTCGTGCCGCTCACGGCGAAATCTGTGGCATCCACGTCGGCGACCGACTCGGAGAACGTCACGCGCCACGTCACGCTGTCGGCGACGGTCGGCGACGCGGCAGGCGACTGCCGGACGATCGAGGCCACGGTAGGCGCGACGGCGTCGCTGACGAACCGCCCGGACGCAGACGTCGCCGTATTGCCGTTGCCTGCCGCATCCCATGCGGCATCCGCGGCGATCGACACCGTGTAGTCCGCTCCGGGCGTGATGGTCGCCGTATACGACAGATCGTCGCTCGAACTGGGAGCGAAGTTCGTCGCCGTCCCGCCGATTACCGCGATATCGCCGGCCGTGAAGTCGCTCACCTCTTCCGAGAAGGTCGCGGTTACCTCGAACGCGCCCGTCGTTTGCGGCGGCATTCCGTGCAAGGCCACGCTCGGCCTGGCGTTGTCCACGACGATCGTGTCGAGAATCCCGCCGCCCGGAGCCGCGATCGCGAGCGGGTTACCGAAAAGGTCCTCGATGTCCCGCCCGTCTGCCAGTTCCAGCGTCACCGTCCCGTTCAGACCCGCCAGATCGCCGCCCGAAGCCGTCACGCCGTACTCGGCGGTCGAGTTCCAGTTCGCCTCCACCGCCAGATTCGCGGTCGTGCCGCTCAACGCGAAGTCGGTCGCGTCTACTCGACTCACGCCTTCCGAAAACGACACCCGCCACTTCAGACTGTCCGCACGGGTCGGCGACGCGGAAGGAGCCAGTCGAGTAACGTCAGCCACCGTCGGAGCGACGACATCCGCCGTATACCGCCCCGAAGCGATCGCGCCCGTATTGCCGTTGCCCGCCGCATCGGTCGCCGCTCCCGCCGGGACTTCGACGGTGTAGTCGCCGTGCGGCACGATCAACGCCGTGTATACGCTTCCGTCGTCCGGATTGCCGGTGAAGAGCGTTACTGTCCCGCCCGAAACCGAAAGGTCGTCAGCCGTAAATCCGCGTACAGCTTCCGAGAACGCGATCGTCACCGCAAATCCGCTCGTCGCTTGCGCCGGCACGCCGCTCACGGTTGCGCTCGGCGGAACGTTGTCCACGACGTACGAGTCTTCGTCGGCCCCGCTCGGCGCCGTGTCGGCCAAGGCGTTGCCGGCCAGATCCCGGACGTCCTGGCCGTCCGAGAACGACAGCTTCACCGTCGCTTCCAGTGCGACAAGATCTCCGCCCGAAGCCCTCACGTCGTATTCCCGGCCGTCCGATCCGGCCCCCGTCACCGCGAGTCTCGCCGTCGTCCCCCGTATGGCGAAGTCCGCCGCGTCGATCCCGCGGACGCGTTCGGAGAACGTCACCCGCCACGTAACCTCGTCCGTGTTGGTCGACGGCGCAGCCGAAATTTCGCGTTCCACCGAGGAAACCGTCGGCTTGACGTTGTCAACTTCGTAGAAATTTTCGTCGACCCCGCTCGGCGTCGCGTCCGTCAACGCGTTGCCGACGAGGTCCCGGACGTCCCGGTCGACCGCGAAGCCCAGCTTCACCGTTCCGTTAAGCCCGGCCAGATCGCCGCCCGAGGCCGTCACGTCATACTCCCGGGTCGAACTCGAGTTCGCTGCAACCGAAAGTCCGGCCGTCGTGCCGCTCACGGTGAAGTCGGTCGAATCCACCTCGCGAACGGATTCCGAAAACGTCACCCGCCATGTCACGCTGTCGGCGTTGGTGTGCCCGAGGGGCGCCGTTCGGCGAACGACGGACGCCACGGTCGGGGCGACGTTTTCCATGACGAAATAATTGTCGTTTCTCGGTTGTTGACCGCCGGGCTCGGTGTTCGTCAACGCGTTTGCGGCCAGATCCCGGATGTCCTGCCCGCTCGCGAAGGCCAGCGTCACCGTCCCGTTCAGTCCGGCCAGATCGCCCCCCGACGCCGTCACGTCGTATTCGAGGGCCGAATCCCCGTTCGGCGCGGCAGTCAGGGTCGCCGTCGTTCCGCTCACGGCGAAGTCGGTCGAATCCACTGCCCGTACGTCTTCCGAAAACGTCACCCGCCACGTCACGCTGTCTGCGTTGGTGATCGAAAGGGACGGCGACATCCGGACGATCGACGCCACTTCCGGCGCCGACGTGTCCAGCAGATACGTGTTCTCGTTCGTTCCGCTCGGCGTCGTGTCGATCAGCCTGTTGCCGACCCGGTCCTCGACGAGCCGATGAGTGTCCAGCGTCAGGATCAACGCCCCGTTCAACCCGGCCGGAACCGTGGCCGTGACGTCGTAGATTCCGACGGAAACCCGCTCCATCTGCATGAAGCGAGATCCCTCGATCGCGCCGCTCACGGAAAAGTCGTACTGATCCAGCTCCGACATGGCTTCCGAGAACGTCACCCGCCAGGTCACGGAGTTCCTGGCGGTGTGCAACTCGGGCGGATCGCTCCGTACGACGGAGAGAATCGTGGGCGAAATCTTGTCCACGTCCCAGGTATTGTCGTTGGCGCCGGTCGGCGTCAGGTCCGCAAGCGCGTTTCCGGCCAGATCCCGGATGTCCTGTCCGCTCGCCAGACTCAGAGTCACCGTCCCGTTCAGCCCGGCCCAGTCGCCGCCGGACGCGGTCACGTCGAACTCGCGATCCGAATTCGCCTGCGCCGCGACCGCCAGGCTCGCCGTGGTCCCGCTCAACGCGAAATCGGCCGCATCGACTCCGGTCACGCCTTCCGAGAACGTCACGCGCCAGGTCACGCTGTCCGCGCCGGTGGGAGACGCGGCCGGCGTCTGGCGCACGATCGAAGCCACCGTCGGTGCGGCGTTGTCCACGACATAACTGTTGTCGTTGGCGCCGGTCGGCGTCGTGTTCGCCAGTGCGTTACCCGCCAGATCCTCGATGTCGTGTGCGGTTGCGACGGTCAGCGTTACCGTCCCGCTAAACTCGGCCAGGTCTCCGCCCGACGCCGTGACGTCGATCTCGCTGGTCGAAATCCAGTTCGCCGCCACCTCCAGACTCGCGGTCGTGCCGCTCACCGCGAAGTCGGCTGCGTGGACCTCTCGCACGGCTTCGTCGAACCGCACCCGCCATGTCAGGCTGTCCGCGTCGGTACGCAAGGCACGGGGATTCTGGCGGGTGACGGAGAGCAGGACCGGCGAGACGGCGTCACTGAGATACTTCCCGGACGACGACGCCCCTGCGTTACCGTTGCCGGCCGCATCGGCAGCCGCTCCCGCCACGATCGCGAGCGTATAGTCCGCTTCGGGCGTGACCGTCGCCGTATACACCGTGGTGTCGGTCGGACTCCGGGCAAAGTTCGACAACGTGCCGCCGGACACGCTCACGTCCGAGGCCGTAAAGCCGCTCACCGTTTCCGAAAACGTCATCGTGACCGCGAACGCGTCCGTCGTCTGCGCCGACACCCCGCTCAGGGTTACGCTCGGCGGAGTGTTGTCGACGTCGTACGCGTTCTCCCTGGCCCCCTCCGGCGTCGTGTCGGTCAGCGCGTTGCCGGCCAGATCCTCGACGTTTTGCCCTCTCGAAAATGCCAACGATACGGTCGCGTCCAACCCTGCCAGGTCGCCGCCCGAGGCGGTCACGTCGTAGGCCCGGGTCGAACTTCCGCTCGCGGCGACCGACAACTCCGCCGTCGTTCCGCTCAGGCTGAAATCCGCCGCGTCGACCTCGCTCACGCCTTCCGTAAACGTCACCCGCCACGTGACGCTGTTCGCGTTCGTCTGAGACGAGGAAGGCGTATGGCGCACGATCGAAGCCACGCCAGGGGCGGCGTTGTCGACGACGAACGTATTCTCGTCGGCGCCGCTCCGCGCCGTGCCGGTCAACGCGTTGCCGGCCAGATCCTCGATGCCGTAGCCCGCGGCAAAGTCGAGAACCGCCGTTGCGTTCAGGCCTGCCAGGTCCCCGCCCGAAGCGGTCACGTCGTATTCGCGTCCCGAACCACCGTTGGCCGCAACCGACAGGCTCGCCGTCGACCCGCTGACGCCGAAATCCGAGGCGTCGACGCCGCTCACGCCTTCCGAGAACGTCACCCGCCACGCTACGCTGTCCGCGTTCGTCGGCGACGTGAGCGGCGTCAGGCGCGTAATCGACGCCACGGTCGGCGCGACGCGGTCCATGACGTAGGTGTCGTCGGCGGTTCCGCTCGGCGCCAGGTTCGTCAATGCGTTGCCGGCCAGATCCTCGATGTCCTGGCCGGAAAGGAGCGCCAGCGTCACCGTCCCGTGGAGAGCGGCGAGGTCGCCGCCCGACGCCGTCACGTCATACTCGTGGCTCGAGCCGCCGTTCGCCGCCGCCGTCAGGGTCGCCGTCGTCCCGCTAATGCCGAAGTCCGCAGCGTCGACCCCACGCACGTCCTCCGAGAAGGTAACCCGCCAGGTCACGGCGTCCGCATTCGTGGGCGAGTCCGAAGGCGTTCCGCGACTGATGGTGGTCACGGTCGGCGCACTGTTGTCCACGACGATCGCGTTGTCGTTCGCGCCGATCGGGGTCGTGTCGGCCAGCGCGTTGCCGGCCAGATCCTTGACGTCCTGTCCCGCCGCGAACGCCAGCGCCACCGATCCGGTCAAATCGGCCAGATCGCCGCCCGTGGCCGTCACGTCGTACTCGCTGGCAGAACTCCCTCTCGCCGATACCGACAGGATCGCCGTCGTTCCGCCGATCGCGAAGTCCGTCGCATCGACGTCGCGAACCGCTTCGGAGAACGTCACCCGCCACGTCACGCTGTCCGCGTCGGTCGGCGACGAGGTCGGCGACTGGCGGGCGATCGAGGCCACGGACGGCGCCGAGACGTCGCCGTAAAATCTCCCGAACGCCGAGACGTTCGTATTCCCGTTTCCGGCCGCGTCGAAAGCCGCGCTTGCGGCAACCGTAACCGTGTAGTCCGCACTCGGCGTGACCGTCGCCGTATACGCCCTGCCGTCGCTCGAACTCTCGGCGAAATTCGACACTGTCCCGCCGGTTGCCGAAAGGCCACTGGCCGAGAAGCCGTTCACTTCCTCCGAGAAGACCACGGATACCTCGAACGGCCGCGTCGCTTGCCTCGGCACTCCGCGCAGGGTCGACCTCGGCGCAGTGTTGTCTACGACGAAGGTATCGATCCTCGCGCCGCTCGGCGTCGTGTTCGCCAGCCCGTTTCCAGACAGATCCTCGATGTCCTGCCCGTCCGCGAATTCGAGCGTCACCGTCCCGTCGAGATCGGCCAGATCGCCGCCCGATGCGGTCACGTCGTACTCGCTGATCGAATTCCAGTTCGACGCCACCGCGAGACCGGCGGTCGTACCGCGAACGGCAAAGTCGGTCGCATCGACCCGTCTCACTCCTTCGGAGAACGTGACCCGCCAGGCTACGCTGTCCTCATGGGTCGGGGAGGCCGACGGCGGCCGGCGGATGACGGAAGTCACGGTCGGCATGGAGGTGTTGCTGGAAAATCCGCCCGACGCCGATGCCGCAGCATTGCCGTTGCCGGCCGCGTCGGTACCCGCTCCTTCCGCAATTTGGACCGTGTAATCCGCACTCGGCGTGATCAACGCCGTGTATACCCGGCTGTCGGTCGGGCTAACCGTGAAATGTGTCGCTATCGCGCCGCTTAACGCAATGTCGTCGACGAAGAAACCGGCTACCGGCTCCGAGAAGGTCATCGTCAACACGAATGCGTTCGTCGTCTGCGGCGGTATTCCGCTAAGGGAAACGGTTGGCCCGACGTTGTCTATCAGATAACTCTCGTTCTCGCCGATCGGAGTCGTGTCCGTCATCACGTTGCCAGCCAAATCCCTTAGTTCGCCCATGATGCTCAACGTCAGGGTCTCGTTCAGTCGGGCGATTGCGGGTCCCCAAATCCTTACGTCATACTCGTTGTCGTCCGATGCCCAACCCAACCCAACCGCGTAGTTGAGCGATTTGGTGCCGCGCGCGCGAAAGTACCACGGATCGAGATGGGCAATCCGCTCGGAAAACTTCACCCGCCACGTCACGCCGTCCGCGTTGGTTGGCGATGCGGACGGAGCCTGGCGAGAAATCGACACCACCCGCGGCGGAGTGTTGTCGATGATGAACGTGTTGTCGCCGGCGCCGCTCGGCGTCGTGCTCGTAAGCGGGTTACCGGCCAAATCCTCAATCTCATATCCGGTCGCGAAGGCGAGCGCTACCGTCGCGTCCAAGCCGGTAAGATCGCCGCCAGGTACCGTCACGTCATATTCGCGAGTCGAACTGCCGTTCGCCGCTACCGCCAGGCTCTCGGTCGTACCGGTCACCGAGAAGTCGCTCGCATCCACGCCGCGTACGGCCTCGGAAAACGTCACTCGCCACGTCATGCTGCCCCCTCGCGTGCGTCCCGAAGTGGGACTCTGGCGGGTGATCGAGGATACGGTGGGAGCGGTGTTGTCCGCCTCGTACATGTCGTCGTTGGTTCCGCTGGGGGTAGTGTTCGTCAACGGGTTGCCGGCCCTGTCCTTGATATCCTGCCTGCTCGCGAACGCCAGCGTTACCGTCCCGTCCAAAACGGCCAGATCGCCGCCCGACGCAGTTACGTCATATTCCTGCGTCGAGCTTCCGTTCGCGGCTACCGCCAGACTCGCTGTCGTTCCGCCCAGAGCGAAGTCGGTCGCGTCCACATCCCTGACCGCTTCCGAAAACGCCACACGCCACGTCAGACGGTCTGCGGCCGTCGACGAAACGGACGGAGACAGGCGGGAAATCGAGGCAACCGTCGGACTGACGTTGTCCATCAGGTAGCCCTCGTTCTGGCCGGTCGGCGTCGTGTTGCTCAACGGATTGCCGACCAGATCCCTGACATTCTGGCCAGGACGGAAAGTTAGGGTTACCAATCCGTTCACATTTTTCACATAGTTGCCCCACAACACCAGGTCGTATCGGTTGCCGGACCTCTTGTAGATTTCTCCATGCAGCGATCCTGATATCGATGGTCCGTCTAGCCCGAAGTCACCCAACGACACATCGAGAACCGTCTCAGAAAACGTCACTCGCCACGTCACGCGGTCTGCCCTGGTCGGCGATTCCGACGGCGACTGCCGGACGATCGAGACCACCCTTGGCGCGAGCGTATCCACCATATAGTCATTGTCGTCGCTTCCGGTCGGCGTCGTGTTCGCCAACGCGTTGCCGGCCGTGTCCTTGATGTCCTGCCCGGTCGCGAACGCCAGCGTTACCGTTCCGCTCAACGCGGCCAAATCGCCGCCCGACGCCGTGACGTCATACTCCTCGGTCGACGTTCCGTTCGCCAGGACAGTCAGGTTCGCCGTGGTTCCGCTCACGGCGAAATCGGTCGCGTCGACCTCTCTCACGCCCTCCGAGAACGTGACGCGCCAGGTAACGCTGTCGGCACGGATAGGCGAGCCGCCCGGCGTCTGGCGGGTAACCGACGTTACGGTCGGCGCGACGTTGTCCATGACGTAGTCGTTGTCGTCGGTTCCGCTCGGCGTCGTATTCGCGAGTCCGTTGCCGGACAGGTCCTCTATGTCCTGTGCGGCCGAAAGGCTCAACGTGATCGTGCCGTTCAGCCCGGCCAGGTCGCCACCCGACGCTGTGACGTCCACCTCGCCGATCGCGTTCCGGTTCGCTGCCGCCTCCAGACTCGCCGTCGTTCCGCTCAGCGTGAAGTCGGCTGCGTGTACCTCTCGTACGGACTCGTCAAAACGCACCCGCCAAGTCACGCGGTCGGCGTTCGTACGCGAAACGGGCGGATTTTGGCGGGTGACGGAGATCAGCACCGGCGCGGTGGTGTCGCTGGCATACTGTCCGGATACGGACGCTGCCGCATTGCCGTTGCCCGCCGCATCGGTGACCGCGCCCGCCACGATCTCGACCGTGTAGTCCGCATCAGGCGTGATCGTCGCCGAGTACACCCGGTTATCGGTCGGACTCTGGGCAAAGTTCGACAGTGTCCCGCCCGACACCTCCATGTCCGATGCCGAGAAGCCGATTACGGACTCCGATAGGGTCATTATCGCAGTGAACGGGCTCGTCGTCTGCGCCGATATCCCGCTCAGGGTTACGACTGGTGCGACGTTGTCCATGACGTACTCGCTTTCGCGGGATTCGCTCGGCGTCGTGTCGGTCAGCTTGTTTCCCGCTGGATCCTCTATCTCGTGATCGCTCGCGAATTCTAAGGTCACCGTCCCGTTCAGCGCCGCCAGATCGCCGCCCGACGCCGTCACGTCATACTCTTGGGTCGAGTTCCCGTCGGACGCAACCGACAGGCTCGCTGTCGTCCCGGTGAGAAGGAAGTCGCTCGCGCCAACCGCTCTCACGCCTTCGGAGAACTTCACTCGCCACGTCAACCTGTCTGAGGCAGTAAACGAGGAGGACGGCGTCTGACGAACGATCGAAGTCACCGTCGGGACGGTGTTCTCCATCGTGTAAACGCTTTCGTCGGTACCGATCGGCGTCGGGTTGCCGAGTGCGTTGCCGGCGAGATCCGTGATGTCCGGAGGGGTCCCGACCGCCAACGCCACAGTCCTGTTCAACGTCGCAAGATCCCCACCGGACGCCGTCACGTCGTATTCCCGGGTCGAATTGCCGTTCGCTGCAACAGACAGGCTCGCTGTCGTCCCCAAGACCTGGAAGTCGCTCGCGCCAACCGCAGTCATTTCTTCAGAGAAGGTCACTCGCCATGTCACACTGTCCGCGTTGGTCAATGAAGAGGACGGATTCTGGCGGACTATCGAGGTCAACGTGGGTACGGTGTTGTCTAACACATAGGTAGCGTCGTCGACGCCGCCCGGCGTCGTGTTCGCCAGCTTGTGGCCGACCCGATCCTCAATGTCCTGTGCGGCCGAAAAGGTCAACGCCACCGTCCCGTCCAGTACGGCCAGGTCGCCGCCAGACGCCGTCACGTCGTACTCGCGGTTCGAACTCCCTCTCGCCAGAGCCGACAGGCTTGCGCTCGTCCCAATTACGCGGAAGTCCGCCGCCCCGACCGCGCGCACGCCTTCCGAAAACGTCACCCGCCAGGTGACTCTGTCCGCGGCCGTGGGCGATGTCGGAGGCGTCAAGCGAGTGATCGACGCCACCGCCGGCGCCGTGTTGTCCACGTCGTACGCAATCTCGTCAGCGCCGACCGGCGTCGTATCGGCCAGTGCGTTGCCGACCAGGTCCTCGATATCCTGTCCGGTCGCGAATGCCAGCGCAACGGTGCCGTCCAGTCCGGCCAGATTACCGCCTGACGCCGAAACGTCGTACTCGCGGGCCGAGTTTCCGTTCGCCGCAACCGACAGGCTCGCCGTCGTTCCGTTCAATCTGAAATCGGTGGCGTCGACTCCTCGGACAGCTTCCGAGAACGACACCCGCCATGTCACACGGTTCGCGTCGGTCACCGAAGTCTCGGGCGTATGTCTTACGATAGACGCCAAGGTCGGGGCCGTTGCGTCGTTGACGAACTGCCCGGACTCCGACACCTCCGCATTGCCGTTGCCGGCGGCATCGGACATCGCGTTCGCGGCAATCGCTATCGTGTAATCCGTACTCGGCGTGACCGTCGCCGTGTACAGGTTGCGGTCGTTCGGGCTCCGGGCGAATTCCGACACGGTCCCCCCGGTTACCGCTACGTCGCCTACGGAGAAGTCGTCCACCTCCTCCGACGTGGCCATCGTCACCGTAAACGCACGAGTCGTCTGCGACGGCACGCCGCGCAGGGTTATCCGCGGCGCGGTGTTGTCCAGGACCAGGGAGTTGAAGTTCGCGCCGGTCGGCGTCGCGTTCGCGAGCGGGTTTCCGGCCAGATCCTCGATGTCCTGGCCATCCGCAAACGCCAGCGTCACGCTCCCGGTCAGATCGGCCAGATTGCCGCCCGCTGCAGTCACGTCATATTCGCTGGTCGAGTTCCAGTTCGCCTGAACCCCGAGGCCGGCCGTCGTGCCGCTCAGGACAAAGTCGGCTGCGTCGACCTGCCTAACGCCCTCGGAAAACGTCACTCGCCACGTCACGCTATCCGCATTGGCCGGAGTCGAAGACGGAGCGAGGCGCAAGACGGAAGCGACGGTCGGTGCCGTGGAATCGTCCGCATACTGGCCCGACGACGATATTGCCGCATTTCCGTTTCCTGCCGGATCTGTACCGGCTCCGGCCGCGATTTCGACCGTGTAGTCAGAGGTGGGAGTGATCGACACCGTGTACACGGTGCCGTCGGTCGGACTCCGGGCGAAACGAGATACAATCCCGCCCTCGACCTCGAAATCGTTGACAGCGACTCCGGCGACCGGTTCCGAGAAGGCTATCGTCGCCACGAACGCGCCCGTCGTCCGCGTCGGCACTCCGCTCAGGGATACGCTCGGGGCAGTGTTGTCCACAACGAGACTGTTCTCGTTGGCGCCGCTCGGCGACGTGTTCGTCAACGCGTTTCCGACAAGATCCCTGATGTCCTGTCCGCTCGCAAACGACAGCGAGACCGGCCCGTCCAGCCCGGCCAGATCGCCGCCGGACAACACAACGTCGTACTCGCTGTTCGACGTCCCGTTCGCCGATACCTGCAGAACTGCCGTCGTTCCGATCACGGCGAAGTCGGTTGCGTCCACTTCGCGGACCGCTTCGGAGAACGTCACTCGCCACACTACGCTGTCCTCTGCCGTCGGCGACAATGACGGAGACAAGCGCACGATCGACGCCACCGTCGGCGCCGTATTGTCAATTCGATACGTGCTTTCGTCGGTGCCGCTCGGTGTCGTATCCTTCAACGCGTTGCCGTACAGGTCTTCGATATCCTGTCCGGCCGCAAACTCCAACGTCACGGACCCGTTCAGTCCGGCCAGATCTCCGCCCGACGCCGAAACGGCATACTCTGCGGTTGAAGTCCCGCTCGCTGAAACCGTCAACCTCGCCGACGTCCCGCTCAGGGTGAAGTCGTACGGATCCAGAAATCGAACCGGCTCGGAGAATTCCACCCGCCAGGAAACGCGGTCAGCGTTCGTGGCCGACGTCGGGGGAGCAAGTCTGGAAATCGACGTTACCGTCGGGCCGAGGTTGTCGATTTCGTAGGTGTTGTGGCCGCTCGGGTTCGTGAGCGCCAACGGGTTTCCGGCGAAGTCCTCGATGTCCAGCTGGAGCGTCGCACTGAGTATCACCGCTCCGTTCCGGCCGGCCAGATCGCCCCCAGACGCGGTCACGTCGTACTCGCTGGTCGAATTCCCGTTCGCCTCCACCGTTAGACTTGCCGACGTTCCGACCAAGCTGAAGTCCGACGCATCGACGCGGTTCACCCCTTCCGAAAACGTGATCCGCCACGTAAGGCTGTCCGCACCGGTCGGAGAAGACGGCGGATTCAGGCGATCGATCGAGGTCATGGCGGGTCGCATATTGTCGACGACATAGGCGCTGTCGCTCGTCGGCGAACGTCCGTCCTGTGTCGTTTCCGCAAGCGCGTTACCGACCAGATCCGTAATGTCCTGGCCTTCCGCGACGGCCAGGTCCACCGTCCCGTCGAGCCCGGCGAGGTCGCCCCCCGACCCGGTCACGTCAAACTCGACCGTAGAACCCCCATTCGCCTCCACGGCAAGCGTTGCAGTAGTTCCGTCCACGACAAAGTCCGATGCGTCGACCCCGGAAACGCCTTCCGTGAACGTCACCCGCCACGTCAGACTGTCTGCGTTCGTGGGCGACCCGGAAGGCGATTGACGGACTATGGAAGCCAAGGCCGGCGGGACCCTGTCCACTTCCCATGCGTTGTCGTTGGCTCCGCTCGGCGTCGTGTTCAAGAGCGGGTTCCCGGCAATATCCCGAATCTCGTGTTCGCTCGCGAAGGCCAACGTCACCGTCCCGTCCAGCCCGGCCCAGTCGTCGCCGGACGCCGTCACGTTGAACTCGCGGTCGGAGCTTCCGTTCGCCGCAACCGCTAGCTTCGCCGTGGCGCCGCTTACGGCGAAATCGGTTGCGTCGACCTCCCTCACGTCCTCGGAAAACGTCACTCGCCAGGTCACGCTGTCGGCGCCGGTGGGCGATGTCGTCGGAGTATGGCGAGCGATCGACGCCACGGTCGGGGCTGCGTTGTCCACGACGTAGACGTCGTCGCCGGGACCGCCTGGCGCCTCGGCCCGCAATGCGTTGCCGGCCAGATCCTCGATGTCCTGTGCGCTCGACAGGGTCAATCCCACCGTACCGTTCAACCCCGCCAGGTCGCCGCCGGACGCCGAAACGTCGACCTCGCTGGTCGAGATCCAGTTCGTCTCCACCTCCAGACCCGCTGTCGTGCCGCTCGCGGTGAAGTCTTGCGCGTCGACCTCTCGCACGGCTTCGTCGAATCGCACTCGCCACGTCAAGCGATCCGCATTGGTCGGCGTAGAGGACGGAGCCTGACGCGTGATCGAAATCAAGGCCGGCGCGGTGGTATCGGCTGAGAAACTGCCCGATGCGGTCGCACCCTCGTTGCCGTTTCCTGCCGCATCCGTCGCCGCTCCTGCCGGAACTGCAACCGAATAGTTCGCACTGGGCGTAACCGTCGCCGAATAAACCCGACCGTCGGTCGGACTCTGAGCGAAGTTCGAGATAGCCCCTCCAACGACTGCCAGGTCCGACTCCGTGAAGCCGCTCACCGGTTCGGAGAACGTCACCGTGACCGTAAACGCGCCGTCCGTCTCCGCCGAGACTCCGCTCAGGACTACGCCTGGCGCGACGTTGTCCAAATCGTAGGTGACCTCGCTGGAGCCGCTCGGGATCCCGCTCGAAAGCGCGTTGCCGGCGAGGTCCGCAACGTCTTGCGCGTCCAAAAAGGACAGTGTCAAGGTGCCGTTCAGCCCGGGCAGGTCGCCGCCCGAGGCCGTCACGTCGTATTCACGGATCGAAGTCCCGTTGGCGTCGACCGCCAGGGCCGCCGTCGTTCCGCTCAAACTGAAATCTGATTCGTCCACGTCACCCACGTCCTCGGAGAACGTCACTCGCCACGTCACGCTGTCCGCGGCGGTAGGCGACACGGACGGCGTCTGACGAACGACCGAGGCTACCGTCGGCGCGACGTTGTCCACCACGTAACTGCTGCCGTCGTTACCGCTCGGCGTCGCGCTCGTCAGCGCGTTGCCAGCCAGATCCTCGATGTCCTGTCCCTGCGCGAAGGAGAGCGTCACGGTACCGTTCAGCCCGGCCAAGTCGCCGCCCGTAGCAGTCGCATCGTACTCGCGGGTCGAACTCCCGCTCGCCGTCACGGTCAGCGCTGCCGTCGTTCCGTTCAAGTCGAAGTCGCTCGCATCGACCTTGTGCACGGCTTCGGAAAACGTCACCCGCCAGGTCACGCTGTTTGCGTCGGTCGGTGACGACGGCGGTGCCAGGCGGTCGATCGAGGCCACCGTGGGCGCCGTGTTGTCCAGGACAAAGGTATTGTCGTCAGTGCCGACCGGAGTGGTGACCGCAAGTGCGTTGCCGGCCGTGTCCACGACATTCTGAGCGGTCGCAATCGTCAACGCCACCGTCCCGTTCAGCGAGGCGAGATCCCCGCCTGCGGCCGTCACGTCGTATTCTCGGCTCGAACCGTCCCTCGCCGCCGCCTCCAGGCCCGCAGTCGTTCCGTTCAAGCTGAAGTCGCTCGCATCAAGTTCGCGCACGTCTTCGGAAAACGACACTCGCCAGGTCACGCTGTCGGCGCTCGTGGGGGACGCCGGAGGCGTCAGGCGCATTATCGAGGTCACCTTCGGTGCGATGTTGTCGAGGACGACTGAGTCTTCGTTGGCGCCGCTCGGCGTGGTAGTCGTCAGCGCGAAACCGACCGCGTCTTCCATGTCCTGTTCGACCGCGAAGGCCAGCGTCACGGCCGCATTCAATTCGGCCAGATCGCCGCCCGACGCCGTCACGTCATACTCGCGAGTCGAGTTGCCGTTGGCCGCGACCGACAGGTCCGCCGTCGTCCCACGGAAGACGAAGTCCGCATGATCGACTTCTCGCATGCCTTCGGAGAATGTCACCCGCCAGGTCACGCTGTCCGCGTTCGTGGGCGACGAGGACGGAGCGTGTCGTACCACCGAGGTCACGGTCGGAGAAGCGTTGTCGATAACGAACGTGTCGCGATTGGTTCCGGTCGGCGTCGTGTCCGTCATCGCGTTGCCCGCCCGATCCTCCAGAAATTGTCCCTCCGCGAACACGAGCCGCACTTCCCCGTTCAAGTCTGCAAGGTCGCCTCCAGCTGCTGTAACGTCATACTCGCGGTTCGAATGCCCATTCGCCACGACCGACAGGGTTGCCGTCGTCCCGGCAATTGTGAAGTCGGACGCGTCGACTCCGCGTACGTCTTCCGAGAACGTAACCCGCCACGTCACGCTGTCCGCATCGGTCCTCGCAGTTGCCGGGGCCTGGCGAACAATGGACACTACCGACGGCGCTTCGGTCTCCAGGACATAGCTCTGCTCGTTGGCGAAGACCGGCGTCGTGTCCGTCAGTGGGTTGCCTGCCAGATCCTCGACGGCCTGTCTGGCCGCGAACGCCAGCGTCACCTCCCCGTTCGACCGGGCCAGGTCGCCGCCCGACGCCGTCACGTCGTACTCAGTGGTCGAATCGCCGTTAGCGGAAACCGATAAACGCGCCGTCGTGCCGCTCAGGGCGAAGTCGGACGCATCCACTCCGCGCATGGCTTCGGAGAAGGTAACTCGCCACGTCAGACTGTCCGAGCCTGTCGGCGACGACGACGGCGTGTGTCGAACCACCGACGACACGGTGGGCGCAGCGTTGTCGACGACGTACGTGTCCTGGACAGTCCCGGTGGGCACCATGTCCGCCATTGCGTTGCCGGCAAAATCTGCGATGTCTTGTTCGACCACGATCTCCAGGGTCGCCGTAGAGTTCAACCCCGCGAGGTCACCGCCCGACGCCGTCACGTCAAACTCGCTTGTCGACAGCCAATTCGCCGCCACCGACAGGCTCGCCGTCGTACCGCTCACGTTGAAGTCGGTCTCGTCGACCCCGCTCACGCCTTCGGAGAACGTCACTCTCCACGTCACGCTGTCCGCGTTGGTCGGCGAAGCGGAGGGTACTTGGCGAGCGACCGAAGTCACGGTGGGCGCGACCGTGTCGCTCGCGTAGTGCCCAGATGCGGACACGCCCGGATTGCCGTTGCCCGCCGCATCGCTCACCGCTCCGGCCGCGATCGAGACCGTGTAATCCGCATTCGGCGTGACTACCGCCGCATAGACTCTGGGGTCGGCCGGACTCTGAGGAAGCAGATACACCGTGGCCCCCGTGACCTCGATGTCGCTGAGCGCAAACCCGACGACCGGCTCAGAGAACGTCATTGTCGCGGTGAACCCGCTTGTCGTATGCGTGGGCACCCCGCTAAAGGACACGCTGGGTGCAACGTTGTCCATCACGTAGACATTGTTGTTGATGACGCTCGGCGTCGTGTTCGTCAACGCGTTGCCGGCCAGATCCGCGACGTTCTGACTCGCCGCAAACGTCAACGTGACAGACCTGTCCAACCCGGCCAGGTCGCCGCCCGAGGCCGACACGTCGTACTCCAGCCCCAAACTCCCTCTCGCGACAACCGACAGGCTCGCCGTAGTTCCGCTCACCGTGAAGTCCGTCCCATCCACGTCTCTGACAGCCTCCGAGAACGATACCCGCCAGGTCACCGTGTCCGCGCCGGTCGGAGAAGCGGAAGGATCCCCGCGCGCGATGGATGTCACGGTCGGAGCGAAATTGTCGATCAGGTATTCGCGCTCGTCGGCGCCGCTCGGCCTCGTGTTCGTCAAGGCGTTTCCGGACAAGTCCTGGATGGAGAATCCCGTCGCGAATCCCAGCGTCACCTCTCCGTTCAGCCCGGCCAGGTCCCCGCCCGAGGCCGTAACGTCAAACCCCAGACTTGAACTCCCGTTCGCGGCGACCGCGAGGCTCGCCGTCGTGCCGCTCAACGTGAAGTCGTCCTCGTCGACGTCCCGAACGGCCTCCGAGAAAGTGACCCGCCACGTCACGCTGTCTGCATTGGCCGGAGAGGCAGTCGGCGTCAGGCGCACCACCGACGCCACCGTCGGCGCCGCGTTGTCGATCGCGTATTCGTTCTCGTTCGTCCCGCCCGGCGCCGTTCCGCTCAATGCGTTTCCAGCCAGGTCTCCAATATCGGATGCGGTCCCGATCGCCAGCACTACTGTCCCGTTCAACACGGCCAGATCCCCGCCCGATGCCGTCACGTCGTACTCTCGGGCGGAACTCCCGTTCGCCGACACCGCCAAGGTCGCCGTCGTTCCGCTCACTGCGAAGTCGGACGCGTCCACGTTCCGGACGCCCTCCGAAAACGTCACCCGCCACGTCACCGCGTCCGCATCGGTCGGAGAAGCGGCCGGCGCCCAGCGAACGATCGACGTGACATCTGGCTCGACGTTGTCCACGACGAAGGCGCTGTCGCCGGCCTGCGGCGGTTCGTTCGCCTGCCCGCTCGTCAAGGCGTTGCCGAACGCGTCCTCGATCTCATGGCCAGCGGCAAGGGCAAGCGTCACCGTACCGTTCAGCTCGGAGAGATCGCCGCCCGATGCCGTCACGTCATACTCGCTGGCCGAATTCCCGTTCGCCGATACCGCCAAGGTCGCCGTCGTGCCGCTTACGGCAAAGTCCGAGACTTCTACCCCGGTCACCCCTTCCGAGAAAGTCACCCGCCAGGTCAGGCTGTCTGCATCGGTGTGCGATTCTCTGGGTGCCTGGCGCACGACGGAGGCCAGACTGGGAGAGATCTTGTCTACCTGCCAGGTATTCTCGTCGGCTCCGCCCGGCGTCGTGTTCGTCAGCGCGTTTCCGGCCATGTCCCTGACGACCTGTCCGGTCGAAAAAGCCAGGGTCACCGTTCCGTTCAGTTCTTCCCAGTCGCCGCCGGACGCCGTGACGTCGTACGCGTTTTCCAGGCTCCCGCTCCCTACGACGGTCAGGTTAGCCGTACTTCCGCTCAAGGCGAAATCGGAGGCGTCCACGTCCGTCACCGCTTCGGAGAACGTCACTCGCCAAGTCACGCTGTCCGCGCCGGTCGGCGACGAAGACGGGTTCAATCGAACGATCGAAGTCACGGTCGGCGGGACGTTGTCCAGGACGAACGTGTCGTCGTCGGTACCGCTCGGCGTCGTGTTCGAGAGCGATTTCCCGGCCGCGTCCTCGATGTCCTGTCCGTCGGCAAAGCCCAACGTCACCGTCCCGTCCAGACCGGCCAGGTCGCCGCCGGACGCCGTCACGTCGTATTCGCTCTTCGAAATCCAGTTCGCCGCTACCGCGAGACTCGCGGTCGTTCCGTCCACCGTGAAGTCGGTCGCGTCCACGTCAGCCACGCCTTCGTCGAACTTGACCCGCCACGTCACGCGGTCCGCATTGGTCGGCGAACCCGACGGGGCCTGGCGGACGATTTCGGTCACGGTCGGCGCGGTGTCGTCGCGGGGGCTACGTCGTCCGGAAGCCGATTCCAGCGCATTCCCGTTCCCCGCGATATCGGTCGCCGCTCCCGCCAGGACGTCGACCGTGTAGTGAGTACGCCAGGGAACGATCTGCGCCAGGAACACCCTGCTATCGGTCGGACTCTGGCCGAACTCCGCCACCACCCCGCCGATCACCCCAATACCATGAAGCGTAAAGCCGGTCACGAATTCCGAGAAGTTAATCGTCACCCAGAAACGCCCTTCCGCTTCCGCCGGCACTCCGCTCAGGGAAACCCGCGGCGCGGTGTTGTCCATCACGAAGGCGTATTCCTTGGCGCCGCTCGGCGTCGTGTTCGTCAACGCGTTGCCCGCGAGATCCTTGACGCCCTGAGCGGGCGCGAACGATAGCGATACGTCCCCGTCCAGCCCGGCCAGGTCGCCGCCCGACGCCGTCACGTCATATTCGCGGGTCGAATTCCCGTTGGCGGAAACCGACAGGCTCGCCGTCGTCCCGGTAACGACGAAGTCGTCCGCATCCACTTCGCCGATCCCGTCGGAAAAGGTGACCCGCCACGTCACGCTGTCCGCGTTGGTCGTGTACGAGGAAGGCGTATGGCGCACGATCGACGACACTCTCGGCGCGGTGTTGTCGATGACGAAGGCGTCTTCCCTGGCCCCGCTCGGCGTCGTGTTCGTCAGTGCGTTGCCGGCGAGATCCTTGATCCCCTGAGCGGGCGCAAACGACAGGGTAACGTCCCGGTCCAGCCCGGCCAGATCGCCGCCCGATGCGGTCACGTCATATTCGTCGGTCAAACTCCCTCTGACCGCGACCGACAGGCTCGCCGTCGTCCCGCCCACGACGAAATCCGCCGCGCCGACATCGCCCACCCCTTTCGGAGAACGTCACCCGCCACGTCACCCGGTCCGAGTTGGTCGGCGACACGGCAGGAGTCTCTCGAAGGATCGAGGCCACCCTCGGCGCGGAATTGTCCACCACGTAGAAGCTGTCGTTCGTGCCGACCGGCGTCGTGTCCGACAGTGCGTTGCCGACCAGGTCCTCTACGTTCTGAGTCGCTGCAAACGCCAGCGTTACGGTCCCGTCCAGCCCGGCCAGGTCGCCGCCCGAAGCCGTGACGTCGTACTCTCGGGTCGAACTCCCGTTCGCCGCAACCGAAAGGCTCGCCGTAGTCCCGTTTACGACGAAGTCGGGCGCATCCACTCCGCTGACCGACTCGTCAAACGTCACACGCCAAACGACGCTGTCTGCCTTGGTGACGGTCGAGAAAGGCGTATGGCGCACAATCGAAGATACCCGAGGTGCGGCGTTGTCCAGAACGAAAGTGCCCTCGTCGGCGCCTTTCGGTGTCCCGTCGATCAATGCGTTGCCGGCAAGATCTTCGACGATGCCGGACGTCTTGAACGCCAGCGTCACCTCACCGGACAATCCGGGCAGGTCGCCGCCCCATACGGTCGCGTCGTATTCGCTGGCCGAAACCCGTTTCAGCCAAAGCACGAACCCGCCCGTCGGGATGCCGCTCACAGTAAAGTCGGACGGATCCAGATCGCGAACAGCTTCGGAGAACGTCACCTTCCACGTCAGGCTGTCCGAACGCGTCGGAGATGCGGTCGGAAATGCCCGGACGATCGAGGTCACGGACGGCGCAACGTTGTCCAGGAGATAGGCAGTGTCGTTTGCGCCGCTCGGCGTCGTATTCGTGAGCGGATTGCCGGCTAGATCCTCGATTTGCGCTGTGGCCTCGAGCGAAAGCGTCACAGGCCCGTTCAGTCCGGGCAGATCGCCCTCCAGCGCGATAACGTCATACTCGCGCGTCGAAGTTCCACTCTCGGCGACCACCAGGTTCGCCGTCGTTCCCTCCAGACTGAAATCGGTCGTATCGACCTCGCGTACCGCTTCGGAGAAGGTCACCCGCCAGGTCAGGCTGTCCGCGTAGGTCGTCGATGCGGCTGGATTCTGACGAACGACCGACACCACCGTCGGCGCGATGTCGTCCCATGCGAACACGTTTTCGTTGGCGCCGCTCGGAATCGTTTTCGACAGCGCGTGGCCGGCGAGATCCACGATGTTGTGGCCTGGCGCAAGGTTCAGCGTCACACTCGCGCCGAATCCCGCCGGATCGTCCGTGGATGCCGTCACGTCGTACTCGCTGTTTGAGATGCCGGTCACCGAAACGGACATCTGCGCCATCGAACCGTCGAGGCTGAAGTCGGACGCGTCAACCTCCCGCACGCCTTCGGAAAACCTCACCCGCCAGGTCAGAATGTCCGAGTTGGTCGGTGATATCGACGGGTCGCGGCGAACGATCGAGGACACTGTCGGTGCGGTGTTGTCCACGATAAACGTGTTGTGGTTTGTTCCGGTCGGTCTCCTGCTCGCCAGTGCGTTGCCTGCCGCGTCGTCGATGTCCTGACCGGTCGCAAGCGTTAGCGACACCGTCCCGTCCAACCCGGCCAAGTCGCCGCCCGACGCAGTCACGTCGTACTCGCTGGTCGATACCCAGTTCGGCGCTACCGACAGACTCGCCGTGGTTCCGTTCACGAAGAAGTCCGCCGCATCGACCGCTCTCACACCCTCCGAGAACGACACCCGCCACGTCAAACGATCGTCTCCGGTGGGTGAAAAAGACGGATCCAAGCGGGTGACGGAAGTCAGGGTCGGCGCAGAGGTATCGCTCGCATAGGTCCCCGATGCAATTCCGACCGAACCGGGGTTTCCCGCCGCATCGCTCACCGCCCCCGCCAGGATGGCGACCGCGTAGTTCGCATACGGCTTGACTACCGCCGTATACACCCTTCCGTCGGTCGGACTGCGGGTAAAGGCCGATACCGTCCCGCCCACGACCGTAATGTCACTCTCCGCAATTGCGGGTACCGGTTCGGAAAACGTCATCGTCGCCATGAAGGCATTGGTTGTCTGACTCGGCACCCCGCTCAAGGACACGCTCGGAGCGATATTGTCCACAGCGTAGTAGTTCTCGTTGACGCCCGACGGACTCGTCCTCATCAGGGCATTGCCAACGGCGTCCTGAATGTCGTGTCCAGACGCGAGTTCCAGGCCGACGGTTCCGCTCAGTCCGACGAGATCTCCGCCCGAAGCCGTGACGTCGTACTCGCCGACAGCCCCCGGGATCGCGGCCACTGACAGGTTCGCAGTCGTTCCGCTCAAGGAAAAGTCGGTCGCATCGACTGTTCGTACGCCTTCCGAAAACTTCACCCGCCAGGTCAAGCTGTCAGAATTGGTCGTTGACTCCTTTGGCGTCTGCCGCACCACCGAGGCAACGCCCGGCGCCGTGTTGTCCAAGACGTACGTGTTGTCGTTCGCTCCGCTCGGCGCCGTGACCGTCAACGCATTGCCCACCCTGTCCCTGACGCTCTGCCCCGGAGCCACTTCCAGCGTCACCGTCCCGTCCAGGTCGGCCAAGTCACCGCCCGACAGCGTCACGTCGTACTCGCGGTCGGAACCCGGTTTCGCAGCCACTGCCAGGCTCGCTGTCGTCCCGCGCACAACGAAGTCCGACGTCTCGACTTCCGGAACGTCCTCCGAAAACGTCACCCGCCAAGACAGGTAATCCTCACTCGTCGGCGAAACGGTCGGCGCGCTGCGGAGGATCGACGCCACGCTCGGTGCGAGGTTGTCCAGCACGTACGTGCTCTCGTTCGCGCCGCCCGGCGTAGTGTCGATCAGCGAATTACCGACGGTGTCCCCGATATTCTGTCCATTCGCAAACCGCAGCGTTACACCTCCGTTCACCTCCGCCAGGTCACCGCCAGAAGCCGTTACGTCATACTCGCGACCCGAGTCCCCACTCGCTTCAACGGTCAGGCCCGCGGTCGTTCCGCTAACGTTGAAATCGGTTCGATCCACATGCAACGCCTCTTTCGAAAACGTGACCCTCCACTTCAGGCTATCCGCCTGGGTCTGCGATGAAGTCGGATCCTGCCGGGCGATCGAATTCACTCTCAGTGCGGTGTTGTCCACAACGTACGTAGGTTCGTTCGTACCGGTCGGCGCAGTGTTCACAAGCGCGTTGCCAGCGGCATCCGTAACACTGTGTCCCGCAGCGAACAAAAGGGTTACCGAACCGTTCAGCCCGGCGAGATCGCCGCCCCGCGCCGTCACGTCATATTCCCGGCCCGATCTCCCGCTCCCCTCTACCGACACTGTTGCCGTCGTTCCGATCAAGTCAAAATCGTCCGCGCCGATTCCCTTCACCGTTTCGGAAAACCTCACCCGCCATCTCAACGTGTCCGAGTGGGTCGGTGAGACTGTCGGACTCTGCCGCACTATCGAACTTACCCCTGGTGCCGTCCAATCCAGCACTACCGTCCTTGAAACGCCTTCATCGTTGTAATTCCCGTGATCGTCCGAAACAGCGCCGATCGGCACCGTAACTGTCAGGCTTCCCTCTTGGGTAGCGGTCAAATACACGTTGTTTCTCCGACTGGCCTCGTCGCCGACAAGCACAAAACTTGCCGATGACGCAGCTGGACCGGAAAGAACGATATCGTCTTCGGTAAATCCAATTACGCCCTCGCTCCAGTTCAGCTCGAAGGGAGTCAACCGGGACGTCGAAAACTGCGATAGGCCGCTAAAGGACAAACGCGGCGGTCTCGAGTCCAAGATATAATACTTGTCAAAAAAGTCCCTATTGAGATTATGGGTAGGAATGCGCCACGTTCCGATCACGCGGTTTCCCGCCAAATCTCTAGTTCGACTCCCTACAGCCTGAAGCGCCACGGACGATTCCTGCTCCCCGAGGTCATTGAACGAAATCAACCATTCCTTTGGATTTTCCTCGTACATCGAAACGGACGAAGCGCGGTAGCGAAAACCAGTTCCCTCCCTCATGTTACCCTTCCAGAGCATGAAGTGGTCCTTGTAGACCGTCACGGCTTCGTCAAATTTCACCTTGAACGTAACGTCTTTTGCGTTGATACGTTTTTCAGTGGGAGAATGCCTATCAAGCCAACGGCGCTTTGGCCGAGTGTTGTCGATCCTGTAATAGGTTTCGTCGAGAATCTGAGGCGCTCGCGTAACAAGAGAAGCATTGTCGTCTCGGGCCTTGACGTTGTGGGACCGGCTCATCCAAATGCGGATCTGCCCATCGTGGCTGTTCAAGTCTCCTCCCGACGCCGTGACCAGGTACTTGTCCTGGTCGCTGCCCTGCTGCGTCACCGCGGAAACCGTAACGCCTGAAGCGGACGTGTTCACGTAGAAATCCTCAACGCCAACATTCTTTACCGGTTCGCTGAACACGTACTTCCAGACCACAGAATCCCGATTGGTATCATAAGACGTCGGATCGTGCCTCTCTATTCTCAAGACGTACGGTTTGTTTCGGACGTGATAGGACTGCTCATTCACGACGGTGCCGAATCGCTTGCCATTGGGCAATCGCTCTCCGTTTCCGTTAGTGATGTTATGTTCGTTTCGCACTCTCAACCAGACCGTTCCGTCGCGGCTGCTCATATTCCCGCCGCTGATTGTCACCCTGTACGCCGCGCCGTTGACCCGCTCTACGGAAATGTCGGCGGAGGACAGGCCCTGGTAGTAAAAGTCGTTGGCGTTTACGTTGAACACTTCCTCATTGAATTCCAGGCGCCATGTCAACTGGTCAACGTCGTAGACGGCGTCATCGGTGTCGGGGTCGCTCCGGGTCCAACGCTCGATCTGCGGCGCCGCCGTTGCCTGGAGGACTGCAGACGCGGAGAGCAGGGCAGATAGCAAAATGGCCGGCAGTATGGCCTTGCGCCGGGGAGTCAGCATGCGTCCTTCCCCCCGCGAGAGAACGGCTTGCCGAGGAATGTCTGACGAGTGTCGTTTTGCATTACCGTTCCTCCGTTTTTATTTCGTTTGGTCGTTGTCTCGAATACTACTCATTCGGCGGGGTTTGTCAAACACGCGGCGCATGCGTCATGGATGATTTCTCTCCCTCGGTGTCGGGTTTATTCCCGTCATGACAAAGGGTTACGAGACTTCACCGTCATTCGTACTCATACGATGGCCGACACATCGGATGTACGTTTCGGAGGCAGTTGTGTGGTTCTGCACTTGGACCGCTACCCGCGATTCCTTGTCGTTCTGCAATCCGAGGGTGCCCCTATTCGTCGATTCGGAGAATTCGAGCGATGAATCGCGCTCGGCGGACGGATCACAATCGGCCGTACTGTTCCGTTCGCCCCCCATCGCACCGTCTCTCGGCGCCCTCCGTCTTGCGCCAGACCGGGCGATCTCGCGCCGCGGTCGCGTCCCGCTCGCTGCGCAAACGCGCCTGGCGCGCACGATGGCGCCGTTGACGCTCACGGTTCGTACGCCGACCCTTCTCCGACTGCCCGTACCGCCGGTTCGCCTCGCGGTGACGCTCGCGACGCCCCGCTGGGCTGCAGTCCTTCGTACAATATTGATGACCCCAATCACACTCGCTGCAAATCACCACTGCCTGCCGGCACCGCTTGCACAAATACCGCCGACCCACCTGCGACATGACACCGACCCGCGAGAGCGGGCTGGACCCGGCGGCGATACTGCCCCATACTGCTGCAGCAGCCGTGTCCCCGAGACCGGCTCGCCAGGTGCGGCGTCGGAACCGACCTTTTCACCGATCGCCGACGCCGCATCGCTCTCTTCCGGCCCGATTCTGAACCCTTCCGAACCGCAACGCCAGAGCCGATACCCGACACCGTCCCGCGCACCCTCGCGACACCGACACACCCCCGCACACGCGCAGCGACCCCAGCAAAGGCCCGTCCGCTCCGCCGCCGGGAGCCCTCGCCCGCCAGCGCCGGGAACGACCGCCAGCGCACCTCGCCACGCGCCAGGAACAACCCCCGCGACGTCGCGCCGCTACGAAACCCCAATAGGACAGGCAATGGGGAAGAGACCGGCACAGCCGCCCGGTGCCGCCCAATGAGAACCGACACCCGCCGACGCGACAAACCGCGCCCTGTCGCCAAATTCCCGCGCTTTCTCACAACCGCCAACACCGTCCGCTGCCGCGATGGCGCAGGGGCGAGGTCGAGCGTGGGACAGGTACCCCCTCGGTGTCCGCAAACCGCGCCCGCCGCCATCAGATCCAGGTCCGGGGCAGACTCGAGGCACCTGTTGGGCCCGGATCGTCCCATTCACGGCGGCGTACCCGGCTTGGAGAGCTTCGCGCGAGGGACGCGTCAGACGGCGCTTCGGAAAACTCCCTAACCTGGGCCTCATGCGGCGCTTCGGTTTCGACGGCCGATTGCGTCTCTGCGGGAAGGGCGCGCCGAAACGCCCGTTCCGACGTGGCGGGCACAAGTCCCGGACGGAGATTTTTGCGTCGTCCTCCTGCCCTGCGGTCCGATCCGCGGCACAGGCGAGACCGTCAGGCGAAACGATCACGCCGCCTTACGGTTACGTTCCGGCGGTCGCTCGGTCCCACATGGATGCGTGAAGCGCAATCGGCATCCGCCGTCTCAAGCGCTGCAGAGCGGAGCCGGACAAGAGCCCGCGCCAGATCGAGATCCGTAGATTCGGACATGCCGGATGTGGCAGAGTCGCTGCCCCTCCTCCTGGCCGCAATCCGGGATTTGGCTCGAACGCCGCCGCATGCCCGTGCAGGAAGCAGTGCATCCGGGCGTCGTAGTAGAAGCGCGCAAAGCAGCTGCGCGAATAGCTCAGCACCATCATGAAGGCCATGAGCTTGCGCACGCCTCGCCCGGCCTCGACCTTGGCGACCTCGAACCAGTCGACCTGCGCCTCCTCGCCGGGGTGCTTGCGCAGGCGCGAATAGGCTTCCTTGGGCGGCTTCGGACGCAGCGTGGCGACGACGTGCCGGAAGTGGTCCGGCCCCCCTTCGTAACCCCGCTTGCGGACCATCCCGTAGAGCCGGCTGGCCGACAGCTTCGGAAACGCCCGCAGCTGCGCCTTCACGAACGGCAGCCAGGGGTCGACCTTGCGCGGTCGCTCGATCCGCCTCAGCGTCGGATCGTCGGCCCGCAAGGCCTGTCGCCGTGCACCTCCGCACGTCTGACGGAATGTCCGCCTTGTCCGTCGGCGCCCTCGCCACGAGTTCGAACGCGGAACGAGCGGAGCGACCCGCGACGACGCCGGAACGGAGGCGGATAAGGAAGCCGTCGCGGCGGGCCGGAGAGCAGGCAGGCAACCGGCCCGGCGCATGCTGGAGTGGCGAAGTTCGCAAACCGGAATCCCGCTCCGCGATCTGCGCCGAACTGGATCGTCCACACCGGCGGAAAAATCCGCGTGACGCGGCGCCTCATCGTCGCCCATCAATCCGTTTCGCGGCGACGAACATTCCTCCCCTCCTCCGGACAACGGAGGCCCAAGATGCTCGGCTCGAGCCGCGTCGACCCGATTCCGCTTTCCGACGTTGCCGGACTACTGCCCTCTACGTCCCCGTCAGGAGCCTGACGAGACACGTGCCACCCGCGCCCGTCAGAACTGCAAGCTCAACTCGAAGCTGACCCGGCGTTCCGGCGTCGTCTCGCCGGAGGAATTTCGACGCTCGAACGAGAGGGCGGAAGCGACGCCGCCGCGAGCCGCGAGCGTCGCGCCGAACTGCATCCTCTCCAGCTCTTCGTCGACGAGCCGCGCGTCCGAATAGGGCGTGAGCGTTCCGCCGACGACGGAGATCCCGTAGCCGATCCTGGCCGCCAGGACGACCGCGTCTACGTGTCCGCCATCCGCATCGTCGAATGCGTCCTCACGGGTCAAGGCGTCCTTCTCCCGGAGACCCCAATGCGGCCCCAGGGAGAAGGACAGGCCGCGGTCCTCCTCGTCCGCCTGGAGACGCGCCTCCACGCTGCCGCCCGACTCTCGTCTCTCGCTTGCCGAGTGCACCGCCAGCCATCGACCCTCCGCATCGAGACTGAACCGCGATCCGGGCACGCCCAACGCGACCCCGCCGTCCAACTCGAGCCCGGTTCCGGACACCGTATCGCCTCCGTCATGTCGCAAGGCGGCCCGACCGTAGGGAGCGACCCGCAAGCCGGTATCGCCGACCCGAATCCCGTCCCGCCGGGCCTCCAGCCCCAGGCGAAGCTGCCAGGACTGCAGGTCGAGCCCGCCGATGGCCGTCGTCCCGCTGTCCTCCGTCTCGGCCCGCGTCCCGCCGGCCGAGGCCGACAAGGAAACCTTCGTCGCGCTCTTCCGCAGGACTGGCCAGACGCCCGCGACCGATGCAGCCAGCATCGACAGGTCCGCGCGTTCGACCTCCCGCCCGGAGGGTCGATGGGTCACTTCCCCTCGCCCCGCACCGAGGATCACCTGCAAGCGGCCTCCCGTCCGGTCGCCGAATTGCAGATACGGCCAGAGAGCGGTGATCGAAGCGTCCACGTCGCCCGTGCCGGTGCCCGTGTCGAGTTCGTATTCGGAATCGGACAGGCTCCGGGACACCGCGAACCCGAACAGGAGATCGCTCCGCAATCGCGTGTCCGCTCCGAGCCAGCCGGCCTTCGCCGATCCGTCGTACCGGGAACCCTCCGATTCGCCTTCGAACCGGCCGAGATCCCCCCGGCCCCAGATCGACACGCGCGTCAGGCCTCCGCCGTCGCCGGGGGCGGCGCCGAGACGAAGCTCGAAGGCGCTCTCGCCGAGGAGCGCGTCGCTGTCCACGCCCTTCCCGTCCTCGAACGGGTTCGGCGAAGCCGTTCCGCCGTTCCGCGGGATCGCAAACCGATCCTCGCCGACCGCGCTACCGATTCCGTCGTGCCCGCCGGCATCGGTTCCCCCGAAGGTTACGGTTTCTCCGGCCAGCGTCACGGACCCGAGACCGGACACGGGCGCGTCGAAACGAACGCCGACGGTCGCCGCCGCACTGGCGGATGCCGCTTGCACGGCGCCGGCCACCGACTGCTTCACGACCTGCCGCTCGATCGGGTCGATCCGGCTCACCAGGCCCTGCCCGGACTCGAGGTTCGGGTTGCCGGCGCGATCCTGCGCAGCGCCGGCCGGCACCATGAGCGTGACTTCCTCGCGGCTGGTTCGGGTAACCGGCAACCTCCAGACCGTGCCGGCCGTGGCTTCGGCGAGACGTCCCTTGATGCCGTTCGTCAGCTCGATGTCCGAGGCGTCGAAGCCGGAAACTGGCTCGGAGAACGTGACGGTGGCGGTAAAGGTCCGCACCGGCTTCAGCGGCAGACCCGTGATGCGTACCGTGGGCGACTGATGATCGAAGACGTACGCGTTCTCGGCAGCGCCGCCGGACGGCAGCGAGCGATCCGTCAGCGCGTTCTCCACGTAGTCGCGGATCGTCGCGCCCGACGCGAGACCGAGCGACACCGTTCCGTTCGTCGTCGCCAGGCTGCCGCCGGAGATCGACACGTCGTACGCTCTCTTCGACGCCTTGCCGCCCACCGTCGCCTGTGCGGCCGCAACGCTCACGTTGCCGCCGCCGGAGACGGCAAAGTCGTCCGCGTCTACGCCGGTGACCTCCTCGTCGAAGGTCACCCGCCAGGTCGCCGCGCTGCCGTTGGTGTATTCGGAGGTCGGGTTCGACCGCACGATCGACGCGAGCCTCGGACCGGTATTGTCTTCGGTGTAGTAGCCGGAGACGGTTTCGGACGCCTGGTTGCCGATTCCGGCGAGGTCGTTCGCCACGCCGGCGCCGAGCGAGACGCTGTAATGGGCGTCGGGCGTGACGACCAGCGTCCAAGTCCGATTCGCCGTCGTCTCGGCAAACGCGCCCTTCGTGCCTCCGCTCACGCTGACGTCGCTCGCGTCGAAGCCGGTCGTCGGCTCCGAGAACGCGAAGGTCACGGTGAACGCGCCGGTGGTGCGGATCGGCACGCCGCTGATCCGAACGGTCGGCGCCGCGTTGTCGATCGTGAAGGTCCTGTCGTCGGGGTCGGGCGTCCCGGCGGTCGAGAGCGCGTTACCTGCGGGATCCTCGATATTCCGACCGGAAGCGAAGCCCAGCGTGATCGTCCCGTTTAAGTCGGCCAGGTTGCCGCCCGACGCCTGCACGTCCCGGACGTCGCCGCGGCCGGAAACCGACAGGGTCACGTTGCCGAGATCGGAGCCGGATACGGCGAAGTCGGTCTCGTCCACTTCGACGACGGTTTCGCTGAAGGTGACCCGCCACGTAACCCGGTCCGAGGCGGTCGGCGAACTCGAGGGCGTATGGCGCTCAATCTTCGCAACCGTCGGGGCGGCGTTGTCCAGCGTGTAGACGTTCTCGTTCGGGTCGGGCGTACCGACGGTCGAGAGACCGTTGCCCGCCTTGTCCTCGATGTCCTGGTCCGTCGCGAAGCCGAGGGTGACCGTCGCGTTCAGGCCTGCGAGATTGCCGCCCGACGCCTGCACGTCGTACACCGAATCGGCGACCGTCGTCCCGGCGACCCTCGTCACCGTCCGCGTCACGGCTCCCGCGCCCGTCCCGGTGACCGTGAAGTCGGCCGAACCGACGTTCTCCACCGATTCGCTGAAGGTCACCCGCCAGGTCACGCGGTCCGCGTTCGTCGGCGACGCGGCCGGATCGCGGCGCTCGATCTTCGAGACCGTCGGCACCGAGTTTTCGATCGCGTAGGCTCTCTCGTTCGGGTCGGGCGTACCGGCGGTCGAGAGACCGTTGCCGACCAAATCGACGATGTCCCGTCCGGTCGCGAAGCCGAGCGTGACGGTAGCGTTCAGGTTGGCGAGATTGCCGTCCGACGCCTTCACGTCCCATACGGAAGCCGAGACCCTCGTCACCGTCCGGGTCACGCTTCCGGCGCCGGAGACCGTAAAGTCGGCGCCGTCCACGTTCTTCACGTCCTCGCTGAAGGTAACCCGCCAAGTGACCGAGTCCGCGTTGGTCGGAGAAGCCGCGGGATCGTGGCGTTCGATCCTCGACACGCTCGGCGCCGTGTTGTCTAGCACGAAGGTGCGGTCGTTCGGGCTGGGCGTTCCGGAGGTCGAGAGCCTGTTGCCCACCGCATCCGCAATGTCCTGCCCGCCGGCGAAGCCGACCGTGACCGTCCCGTTCAGGTTCGCCAGACTGCCGCCTGACGCAGTCACGTCCCACTCCGATTCGGAGCGTTTCGTCACCGTCCGCGTAACGATCCCTGCGCCCGCCCCCGTCACCGTGAAGTCGTCCTTGTCCACGTCGACCACGGCTTCGCTGAAGGTCACCCGCCAGGTCACCGAGTCCGCGGCGGTCGGCGAGGTCGAGGGCGTCTCGCGCTCGACTTTCGAGACCGTCGGCGCCGTATTGTCGAGCACGTAGGCGTTGTCGTTCGGGCTTGGCGTCCCGGCGGTCGACAATGCGTTGCCTGCCGCGTCGACGATATCTTGTCCGCTGCGGAACTCGAGGGTCACGGTGCCGGTGAGCCCGGCCAGATTGCCGCCCGAGGCCCGAACGTCATACACGGCATTCGAACCGTCGTCGTCCGACACCGTGAGCGAGGCGGCTCCGGCGCCGGAGACGCTGAAGTCCCCGGCGGACACGTTCTCCACGTCTTCGCTGAAGGTCACGCGCCAGGTCACCTCGTCCGCGGACGTCGGCGACGTCGACGGCGTCCGGCGTTCGATCTTCGAGACCGTCGGCGCCGCGTTGTCGAGCGCGAACGTGATCTCGTTCGGGACGGGCGTACCAGCGGTCGAGAGCGCGTTGCCGGCCAGATCCTCGATGTCCCCGTCGGAGGCGAAACCGAGGGTGATCGTGCCCTCCAGACTGGCCAGATTGCCGCCCGAAGCCTGTACGTCCCACTCGGAGGCGCTCTCCTCCGTCACCGAGACGGCGACGGCGCCGATGCCCGTCCCGGAAACCGTGAAGTCGCCGTCGCTCACGTTGACGACGTCCTCGCTAAAGGTGACACGCCAGGTAACCGCGTCCGCGTTGGTGGGGGAGGTCGAAGGTGTCCGACGCTCGATCCCGGAAACCGTCGGCGCCGTGTTCTCGATCGCGAACGAAGTCTCGTTCGGGCTGGGAGTTCCTGAGGTCGAGAGCCGGTTGCCCGCCAGGTCCGCGATGTCTTGTCCGTCGGCGAAACCGAGGGTGACGGTGCCGTTCAGGTTGGCCAAAGTGCCGCCCGACGCCTTCACGTCCCATTCCGAGTCCGTGTGCCTGATCACCGCCTTCGTAACCGCGCCGGCGCCCGAGACAGTGAAGTCGCCGCCGGACACGTCGACGACGTCTTCGCTGAAAGTGACCCGCCAAGTCACCGCGTCCGCGTTGGTCGGCGAATCTTCCGGGTTCTGCCGCTCGATCTTCGAAACCGTCGGCGCAGTGTTCTCGATCGCGAAGGTGTTGTCGTTCGGGCTGGGCGTCCCGACGGTCGAGAGACGGTTGCCGGCCCTATCCTCTATATCTTGGCCGCCGGCGAATCCGAGCGTGACCGTGGCGTTCAGGTTCGCCAGATTGCCGCCCGACGCCCTCACCTCCCATTCCGAGTCTGAGCGCTTCGTTACCGTCCGCGTCACGGTCCCCGCGCCCGTCCCCGTCACCGTGAAGTCGTCGTCGGTGACGTTGACGACGTCCTCGCTGAAGGTCACCCGCCAGGTCACCGCGTCCGCGCTGGTGGGCGAAGTCGAAGGCGTCTGGCGTTCGACCTTCGAGACCGTCGGCGCGGCGTTCTCGATCTCGAACGCGATTTCGTTCGGGTCCGGCGTGCCGGCGGTCGAGAGCGCGTTGCCCGCCGCGTCCTCGATATCCTGGCCGCCGGCGATGCCGAGCGTGATCGTGGCGTTCAGGTTCGCCAGGTCGCCGCCCGAGGCCTTCACGTCCCACTCCGAGGCGCTTTCCTCCGTCACCGAGACGTCGACGGCGCCGATGCCCGTCCCGGAAACCGTGAAGTCGCCCCCGCTCACGTTGACCACTTCCTCGCTGAAGGTGACGCGCCAGGTCACCGCATCCGCATTGGTCGGCGAGCCGGCGGGATCGTGGCGTTCGATCCCGGCGACCCTCGGCGCCGCGTTGTCGATGACGTAGGAATTCTCGTAGGTCGTCGGCGTCGTGGCGGTCGAAAGCCGGTTGCCGGCCGGATCGGCTACGTCTTGCGTACCGGCGAAGGAGAGGGTGACGGTGCCGTTCATCCCGGCCAGGTTGCCGCCCGAGGCCTTCACGTCGAAGGTCGAAGTCCTTCGGGTCGCGGTCACCTCCACGGAGACGCTGCCGGCGCCGCTCACGACGAAGTCGCTCTTGTCGACGTTCTCCAGATCCTCGCCGAAATGCACGCTCCAGATGACTTCGTCGGCGGAGGTTCGGGCGACGCGCGGCGTCTTGCGCGACACCCGATCCAGCGTCGGCGCCTCGTTGTCCAGGACGTAGGCGTTTTCGTTGGGGCTGGGCGTCCCGGCGGTCGAAAGCGCGTTGCCGGCCGGATCCTCGATGTCCTGCGTACCGGCGAAGCCGAGCGTGACGGTCGCGTCGAGGTCGGCGAGCTTGCCGCCCGACGCCGTCACGTCCCAGACCGAATCCGAGCTCCTCGAGACTTCGATCGCCGGATCTCCGGCTCCCGTTCCGGTGACCGTGAAGTCGTCGCCGCTCACGTTGACCACTTCCTCGCTGAAGGTGAGGCGCCAGGTCACCGCATCCGCATTGGTGGGCGAGGTCCCCGGATCGTGGCGTTCGATCTTCGAAACCGTCGGCGCCCCGTTCTCCAGCTCGAAGGTGTTGTCGTTGGGGTCGGGCGTCCCGGCGGTCGATAGGGCGTTGCCCGCCGAATCGGCGATGTCGCGGTCGCCGGCGAACCCCAGCGTGATCGTATCGTTGAGTTCGGCGAGGTTGCCGCCCGACGCTTCCACGTCCCATTCGGTATCCGAGCGCTTCGACACGGTCCGGGTGACGTCTCCCGCTCCCGTTCCGGTCACGGTGAAGTCGACGTCGGTTACGGCGACCACCGCTTCGCTGAAGGTCACTCGCCAGGTCACCGAGTCCTCGCTGGTCGGCGAACTCGTCGGATCCAGCCGTTCGATCTTCGAGACAGTCGGCGCGGCGTTGTCGAGTACGAACGCGGTCTCGTTCGGGCTGGGCGTTGCGGCGGTCGAGAGCGCGTTTCCGGCCGCATCGACGATGTCGCGGTCGCTCGCGAATCCGAGAGTGACGGTCGCGTTCAGGTCGGCGAGGTTGCCGCCCGAGGCTTCGACGTCCCACTCCGAATCGGAGCGCTTCGTCACCGTCCGGCTCACGCTCCCCGCCCCCGTTACCGTGAAGTCCCCGCCGGTCACGTCTGTCACCGCCTCGCTGAACGTCACCCGCCAGGTCAAGGTGTCGGCATTGGTGGGCGAGGCGTCCGGATCCTGCCGCTCGATCTTCGAGACCGTCGGCGCCGTGTTGTCGAGCGCGTACGAGGTCTCGTTCGGGCTGGGCGTCCCCGCGGTCGAAAGCGCGTTGCCCGCCAGATCGGCAATGTCCTGCGCGGCGGCGAAGCCGAGCTCGATCGTTCCGTGCAGGTCGGCGAGGTTGCCGCCCGATGCCTTCACGTCCCATTCGGTATCGGAATTCTTCGACGCCGTCCGAGTCACCGTTCCCGCACCGGTCCCGGTCACCGTGAAGTCGGCTTCGGTCACGTCAGAAACCGCTTCGCTGAACGTCACCCGCCAGGTCACCGTGTCGGCATTGGTGGGCGAGACGCCCGGATCCTGCCGCTCGATCTTCGCAACCGTCGGCGCCGCGTTGTCTAAGACGTACGTGTTCTCGTTCGGCGACGGAGTGCCGGAGGTCGAGAGCGCGTTGCCGGCCGCATCCGCGATATCGAGGTCGCTCGCAAGGCCGAACGTTACCGTGGCGTTCAGGTCGGCCAGGTTGCCGCCTGACGCTTCGACGTCCCACTCGGTATCGGAGCGCTTCGTCACCGTCCGCGTCACCGTTCCCGCCCCCGTCCCGGTCACCGTAAAGTCGACGTCGGTTACGTCCGTTACCGCTTCGCTGAACGTCACCCGCCAGGTCACCGTGTCGGCATTGGTGGGCGAGACGTCCGGATCCTGCCGCTCGATCTTCGCAACCGTCGGAGACGTGTTGTCGAGCACGTACGTGATGTCGTTCGGGCTGGGCGTACCCGCAGTCGAAAGCGCGTTGCCGGCCAGATCGGCGATGTCCTGCGTGCCGGCGAAGCCGAGCGTGATCGTTCCGTTCAGGCTCGCAAGGTTGCCGCCCGACGCCTCGACGCCCCATTCGGTATCGGAGAGTTTCGTCACGGACCGGGTCACGCTACCCGCTCCGATCCCGGTGACCGTGAAGTCGCCGTCGGTCACGTCGATCACCGCTTCGCTGAACGTCACCCGCCAAGTCACCCTGTCGGCGTTGGTGGGCGAATCGGACGGATCCTGCCGCTCGATCTTCGCAACCGTCGGCGCCGTGTTCTCGATGACGAACGTGTTCTCGTTCGGGATGGGCGTACCCGCGGTCGAAAGACCATTGCCGGCCGGGTCGGCGATGTCCTGCGTGCCGGCGAAGCCGAGCGCGATCGTTCCGTTCAGGCTCGCAAGGTTGCCGCCCGAGGCCTCGACGTCCCACTCGGTATCGGAGAGCTTCGTCACCGTCCGCGTCACGGTCCCCGCCCCGATTCCGGTAACCGTGAAGTCGGCGTCGCCCACGTTGACGACATCCTCGCTGAAGGTGATCCGCCAGGTCACCGCATCCGCGTTCGTGGGCGAAGTCGACGGCGTCTGTCGCTCGATCTTCGCCACCGTCGGCGCCGTGTTCTCGATCGCGAACGTGTTGTCGTTCGGGCTGGGCGTACCCGCCGTCGAAAGCGCGTTGCCGGCCAGATCGGCGATGTCCTGCGTGCCGGCGAAGCCGAGCGCGATCGTTCCGTTCAGGCTCGCAAGGTTGCCGCCCGAGGCTTCGACGTCCCATTCCGTGTCGGAGCGCTTCGTCACTGTCCGCGTCACGGTCCCCGCCCCGGTTCCGGAAACCGTGAAGTCGACGTCAGACACGCCGGCGACCGCTTCGGAGAAGGTCACCCGCCAGGTCACCCTGTCTTCGTTGGTCGGCGAAGAACTCGGATCCTGGCGCTCGAACTTCGCCACCGTCGGCGCCGTGTTGTCGAGCGCGTATGTGGACTCGTTCGGGTTGGGGGTACCCGCAGTCGAGAGCGCGTTGCCCGCCAGATCGGCGATGTCCTGCGTGCCGGCGAAGCCGAGCGCGATCGTTCCGTTCAGGCTCGCAAGGTTGCCGCCCGAGGCCTCGACGTCCCATTCGGTATCGGAGCGCTTCGTCACGGACCGGGTCACGCTACCCGCTCCGATTCCGGCGACCGTGAAGTCGACGTCAGACACGCCCGCGACCGCTTCGGAGAATGTCACCCGCCAAGTCACCCTGTCTTCGTTGGTCGGCGAATCGGTCGGATCATGGCGCTCGATCTTCGCCACTGCCGGCGCTGCGTTGTCGAGCGCGTATGTGGACTCGTTCGGGCTGGGCGTACCCGCGGTCGAAAGCCCGTTGCCGGCCGGGTCGGCGATGTCCTGCGTGCCGGCGAAGCCGAGCGTGATCGTTCCGTTCAGGCTCGCAAGGTTGCCGCCCGAAGCCTCGACGTCCCACTCGGTATCGGAGAGCTTCGTCACCGTCCGCGTCACGGTCCCAGCCCCGGTTCCGGTAACCGTGAAGTCGGCGTCGCCCACGTTGACGACATCCTCGCTGAAGGTGACTCGCCAGGTCACCGCATCCGCGTTCGTGGGCGAAGTCGACGGCGTCTGACGCTCGATCTTCGCCACCGTCGGCGCCGTGTTCTCGATCGCGAACGTGTTGTCGTTCGGGCTGGGCGTACCCGCAGTCGAAAGCGCGTTGCCGGCCAGATCGGCAATGTCCTGTGTGCCGGCGAAGCCGAGCGTGATCGTTCCGTTCAGGCTCGCAAGGTTGCCGCCCGAAGCTTCGACGTCCCATTCCGTCTCGGAGCGCTTCGTAATTGTCCGCGTCACGGTCCCCGCCCCGGTTCCGGTAACCGTGAAGTCGCCGTCAGACACGCCGGCGACCGCTTCGGAGAAGGTCACCCTCCAGGTCACCCTGTCTTCGTTGGTCGGCGAAGAGCTCGGTTCCTGCCGCTCGATCTTCGCCACCGCCGGCGCCGTGTTGTCGAGCGCGTATGTGGACTCGTTCGGGTTGGGCGTACCCGCAGTCGAGAGCGCGTTGCCCGCCAGATCGGCGATGCCCTGCGTGCCGGCGAAGCCGAGCGCGATCGTTCCGTTCAGGTCCGCAAGGTTGCCGCCCGAGGCTTCGACGTCCCATTCCGTCTCGGAGCGCTTCGTCACTGTCCGCGTCACGGTCCCAGCCCCGGTTCCGGTAACCGTGAAGTCGCCGTCAGACACGCCCGCGACCGCTTCGGAGAAGGTCACCCTCCAGGTCACCCTGTCTCCGTTGGTCGGCGAGGAGCTCGGATCCTGCCGCTCGATCTTCGCCACCGCCGGCGCCGTGTTGTCGAGCGCGTATGTGGACTCGTTCGGGTTGGGCGTACCCGCAGTCGAGAGCGCGTTGCCCGCCAGATCGGCGATGTCCTGCGTACCGGCGAAGCCGAGCGCGATCGTTCCGTTCAGGCTCGCAAGGTTGCCGCCCGACGCCTCGACGTCCCATTCGGTATCGGAGCGTTTCGTCACGGACCGGGTCACGCTACCTGCTCCGATTCCGGCGACCGTGAAGTCGACGTCAGACACGCCCGCGACCGCTTCGGAGAAGGTCACCCGCCAAGTCACCCTGTCTCCGTTGGTCGGCGAATCGGTCGGATCATGGCGCTCGATCTTCGCCACCGCCGGCGCCGCGTTGTCGAGCGCGTATGTGGTCTCGTTCGGGCTGGGCGTACC
The DNA here is from genome assembly GCA_965221505.1 of Rhodobacterales bacterium. Lineage (GTDB taxonomy): Bacteria > Pseudomonadota > Alphaproteobacteria > Rhodobacterales > CAZPXZ01 > CAZPXZ01. Next base: position 794,693 of record CBDCSI010000001.1, on the reverse strand, counting down.
CGCAGTCGAGAGCGCGTTGCCCGCCAGATCGGCGATGTCCTGCGTGCCGGCAAAGCCGAGCGCGATCGTTCCGTTCAGGCTCGCAAGGTTGCCGCCCGACGCCTCGACGTCCCATTCGGTGTCGGAGAACTTCGTCACGGTCCGGGTTACGCTACCTGCTCCGGTCCCGGTCACCTTGAAGTCGCCGTCAGACACGTCCGCGACCGCTTCCGAGAAGGTCACCCGCCAGGTCACCGCATCTTCGGCGGTCGGCGAAGAGCTCGGATCCTGCCGCTCGATCTTCGCAACCGTCGGCGCCGCGTTGTCGAGTACGTAGGTGACGTCGTTCGGGCTGGGCGTCCCCGCGGTCGAGAGCGCGTTGCCGGCCGCATCCGCGACGTCCTGCGTGCCGGCGAAGCCGAGCGCGATCGTTCCGTTCAGGCTCGCAAGGTTGCCGCCAGACGCCTCGACGTCCCATTCGGTGTCGGAACGCTTCGTCACCGTCCGCGTCACGGTTCCCGCCCCGGCACCGGTCACCGTGAAGTCGCCGCCAGTCACGTCCGTGACCGCTTCGCTGAAGGTCACCCGCCAGGTCAGCGTGTCGGCGGCGGTGGGCGAGGCGTCAGGATCCTGACGCTCGATCTTCGCGACCGTCGGCGCCGTGTTGTCGAGCAGGAACGTCGCGTCGTTCGGCGATGGGGTGCCCGTGACCGAGAGCGCGTTGCCGGCCGTATCCGCAATGTCCTGCGCGGCGGTGAAGCCGAGCGTGACCGTTCCGTTCAGGTTGGCCAGGTTGCCGCCCGACGCCTGGACGTCCCATTCGGTATCGGAAGACTTCGACACCGTCCAGGACACCGCGCCCGCGCCGGTCACCGTGAAGTCGGCGTCTGATACGTCCGCGACCGCTTCGGAGAAGGTGATCCGCCAAGTCACCGCATCCGCGTTCGTGGGCGAGGTCGACGGCGTCTGCCGCTCGATTTTCGCGACCGTCGGAGCCGTGTTGTCGAGCACGTACGTCGTCTCGTTCGGCGACGGTGTCCCAGCGGTCGAGAGCGCGTTGCCCGCCAGATCGGCAATGTCCTGCGTGCTAGCGATGCCGAGTTCGATCGTTCCGTTCAGGCTCGCAAGGTTGCCGCCCGACGCCTCGACGTCCCATTCGGTATCGGAGAGCTTCGTCACGGACCGGGGCACGCTACCCGCTCCGATCTCGGTCACCGCGAAGTCGCCGTCGGTCACGTCGACCACCGCTTCGCTGAACGTCACCCGCCAGGTCACCGTGTCGGCGGCGGTGGGCGAATCGGACGGATCCTGCCGCTCGATCTTCGCAATCGTCGGCGCCGCGTTGTCGAGCAAGTACGTGACGTCGTTCGGGTTTGGCGTACCCGCGGTCGAAAGCCCGTTGCCGGCGGAGTCCGCGATATCCTGCGTGCCGGCGAAGCCGAGCGCGATCGTTCCGTTCAGATCGGCGAGGTTGCCGCCCGACGCCGTCACGTCGTACTCGCTGGTCGAACTCCCGGCCGCCGCGACCGTAAACGTCGCCGTCGTCCCGTCGACGGTGAAGTCCTTGTCGTCGACGCCCTTCACTCCTTCCGAGAAGGTCACCCGCCATGTAACGCTGTCCGCAGCGGTCGGCGACGTCGGGGGCGTCCGGCGCTCGATCGAGACCGGATTCGGCGCGATATTGTCCATGACGAACGTGTCGTCGTCAGTCCCGCTCGGCGTCGTGTTCGTCAACGCGATACCGGCCAGATCCTCGATATCCTGCCCGCTCGCGAAGGACAGCGTAACCGTCGCGTCCAGCCCGGCCAGATCGCCGCCCGACGCCGTCACGTCGTATTCGCTGGTCGAACTCCCGTTCGCCGCGACCGTCAACGTCGCCGTCGTCCCGTCGACGCGGAAGTCCGACGCGTCCACCTCTCTCACGCCTTCGGAGAACGTCACCCGCCACGTCACGCTGTCCGCGTTCGTGGGGGACGTCGCCGGCGTCTGGCGTGCGATCGACACTACGCTCGGCGGAGTGGCGTCGGACGCGTATTGGCCGGAGGCCGACACGGCCGCATTGCCGTGACCCGCCGCATCCTGCGCCGAGTCCGCGGCGATCGATACCGTATAGTTCGCGCTCGGCGTAACAGTCGCCGTGTACACCCTGTCGTCAGCCGAACTCTGCGCGAAACCCGACACCGTCCCTCCCGTCGTCGCCAAGTCGCCGGCCTCGAAGCCGTTCACTTCCTCCGAGAAGGTAACGGTGACGGTGAACGCGCCGGTCGTTTGCGTCGGCACGCCGCTCAGGGAAACGGTCGGAGCGGTATTGTCGAGCACGTAGGCGCTGTCGTCCGTACCGCTCGGCGTCCCGTTCGTCAGCGCGTTGCCGGCCAGATCCTCGACGTCCCGATCGGGTGCGAACGACAGCGTCACCGTCCCGTCCAGCCCGGCCAGATCGCCCTGCGAGGCGGTCACGTCGTATTCGCGGGCGGAACTCCCGTTCGCCGCTACCGTCAGCGTCGCCGTAGTTCCGTCCACGCCGAAGTCCGTCTCGTCGACCTCGCGCACCGCTTCGGAGAACGTCACCCGCCAGGTCACGCTGTCCGCGGCGGTCGGCGACGAAGACGGCGTCTGACGCGCGATGGAGACCACGCCCGGTGCGGTGTTGTCCAGGACGTACGTGCTGTCGTCGGCACCGCTCGGAGTCGTGCTCGCCAGCGCGTTGCCGGCGAGATCCTCGATGTCCCGATCGGGTGCGAACGACAGCGTCACCGTCCCGTCCAGGTCGGCCAGATCGCCGCCCGAGGCCGTCACGTCGTACTCGCGGGTCGAACTCCCGTTCGCCGTCACCGCCAGCGTCGCCGTCGTCCCGTCCACGCTGAAATCCGTCTCTTCCGCCTCGCTCACGCCCTCGGAGAAGGTCACCCGCCAGGTCACGCTGTCCGCGGCGGTCGGCGACGACGAGGGCGTTCGGCGCTCGATCGAAACTACGCCCGGTGCGGTGTTGTCCATGACGTACGTGCCGTCGTCCGTGCCGCTCGGGACCGTGCTCGCCAGCGCGTTGCCGGCCGGATCCGCGATATCCTGTCCCGGCGCGAAAGACAGCGTCACGGTGTCGTTCAGCCCGGCCAAGTCGCCGCCCGAAGCCGTCACGTCGTACTCGCGGGCCGAACTCCCGATCGCAGCGACCGTCAGCGTCGCCGTCGTACCGTCGACGCCGAAGTCTTCCTCGTCGACCGCGTTCACCGCCTCGGAGAACGTCACCCGCCACGTCACGCTGTCCGCGGCAGTCGGCGACGAAGCGGGCGTCTGGCGTTCGATCGAAATCACGCCCGGTGCGGTGTTGTCCAGGACAAACGTGTCGTCGTCGGTCCCGCTCGGGGTCGTGCCCGTCAGCGCGGTGCCGGCGAGATCCGCAATGTCTTGCCCGAGCGCGAAGGAAAGCGTCACCGTGTCGTCCAGGTCGGCCAGATCGCCGCCCGCGGCCGTCACGTCGTATTCGCGGGTCGAACTCCCCTTCGCCGCGACCGTCAGCGTCGCCGTCGTACCGTCGACGCCGAAGTCCGATTCGTCCACCCCGCTCACGTCTTCCGAGAACGTCACCCGCCAGGTCACGCTGTCCGCGGCGGTCGGCGACGAAGAGGGCGTCTGACGCGCGATCGAGACCACGCCCGGCGCGGTGTTGTCCATGACGTAGGCGTTCTCGTTCGTGCCGCTCGGGGCCGTGCTCGCCAGCGCGTTGCCGGCCAGATCCTCGATGTCCTGCACGCTCGCGAAGGACAGCGTCACCGTGTCGTCCAGGTCGGCCAGATCGCCACCCGAGGCCGTCACGTCGTATTCGCGGGTCAAATTCCCGTTCGCCGTCACCGCCAGCGTCCCCGTCGTTCCGTCCGCCTTGAAGTCAGTCTCGTCCACCTCTGTCACGTCCTCGGAAAACGTCACCCGCCAGGTCACGCTGTCCGCAGCCGTCGGCGACGAGGAGGGAGTCTGGCGCACGATCGAAGCCACGCCCGGCGCGGTGTTGTCCATGACGTAGGTGTCGTCGTTCGTCCCGCTCGGGGCCGTGCTCGCCAGCGCGTTGCCGGCCAGATCCTCGACGTCCTGTCCCTGCGCGAAGGACAGCGTCACGGTGTCGCTCAGCCCGGCCAAATCGCCGCCCGAGGCGGTCACGTCGTATTCGCGGTTCGAGCCCCCGTTCGCCGTCACCGCCAGCGTCGCCGTCGTCCCTTCGACGCCGAAGTCCGTCTCGTCCACCTCTGTCACGCCTTCGGAGAACGTCACCCGCCACGTCACGCTGTCTGATGCAGTCGGCGACGAAGAGGGCGTCTGACGCACGATCGAGACTACGCTCGGCGCGGAATTGTCCATCACGTAGGTGTCGTCGTTCGTCCCGCTCGGGGTCGTGCCCGCCAGCGCGTTGCCGGCCAGGTCCTCGACGTCCTGTCCCTGCGCGAAGGACAGCGTCACTTTGTCGTTCAACCCGGCTAGATCGCCGCCCGAAGCCGTCACGTCGTACTCGCGGGTCGAACTCCCGTGCGCCGCAACCGCCAGCGTCGCCGTCGTCCCGTCGACGCCGAAGTCCGACTCGTCCACCTCGCTCACGCCTTCGGAGAACGTCACCCGCCACGTCACGCTGTCCGAAGCAGTCGGCGACGAAGAGGGCGTCTGGCGGACGATCGAAGCCACGCCCGGGGCGGCGTTGTCGACGAGGTACGCGTCGTCGTTCGTGCCGCTCGGCGTCGTGTGGGTCAACGCGATTCCGGCCAGGTTCAAGATGTTTTGACCGTCCGCGAAGGACAGCGTCACGGTGCCGTTCAGCCCGGCCAGATCGCCGCCCGATGCGGTCACGTCGTATTCGCGGGTCGAACTCCCGTTCGCCGTCACCGCCAGCGTCGCCGTCGTCCCGTCTACGCCGAAGTCCGTCTCGTCCACCCCTGTCACGTCTTCGGTGAACGTCACCCGCCAGGTCAAGCTGTCCGCATTCGTCGGCGACGAGGAGGGCGTCTGACGCGCGATCGAGACCACGCCCGGCGCGGAATTGTCCATGACGTACGTGTCTTCGTTCCTGTCGCTCGGCGTCGTCTCCGTCAGCGCGTTGCCGGCCAGGTCCGCAATGTCCTGTCCCTGCGCGAAGGACAGCCTCACGGTGTCGTTCAGCCCGGGCAGGTCGCCTCCCGAAGCGGTCACGTCGTATTCGCGGTTCGAACTCCCGTTCGCGGCCACCGCCAGCGTCGCGGTCGTGCCGCCTACGCCGAAATCCGTCTCGTCCACCTCGCTCACGCTCTCGGAGAACGTCACCCGCCAGGTCACGCTGTCCGCGTCCGTGGGGGACGTCGGCGGCGTCTGTCGCGCGATCGACACCACGCCGGGCGCGGCGTTGTCCACCGCGTACGTAGTCTCGTTCTTTCCGTCTGGCGTCGTGTTCGTCAACGGGTTGCCGGCCAGGTCCTCGACGTCCTGTCCCTGCGCGAAGGACAGCGTCACGGTGTCGTTCAGCCCGGCCAGATCGCCGCCCGAGGCGGTCACGTCGAATTCGCGGGTCGAACTGCCGTTCGCGGCGACCGACAGCGTCGCCGTCGTCCCGTCGATGCCGAAGTCCGTCTCGTCCAACTCGCGCACGCCTTCGGAGAACGTCACCCGCCAGGTCACGCTGTCCGCGGCGGTCGGCGACGACGAGGGCGTCTGACGCGCGATCGAAGCCACGCCCGGCGCGGCGTTGTCGACGACGAACGCAGTCTCGTTCCTGTCGCTCGGGGACGTGTCGGTCAATGCGTTACCGGCCAGGTCCTCGACGTCCTGTCCCTGCGCGAAGGACAACGTCACGGTGTCGTTCAGCCCGGCCAAATCGCCGCCCGAGGCGGTCACGTCGTATTCGCGGGTCGAACTCCCGTTCGCCGCGACCGACAGCGTGGCCGTCGTTCCGTCGATGCCGAAGTCCGTCTCGTCCGCGCCCGTCACGTCTTCGGAGAACGTCACCCGCCAGGTAACGCTGTCCGCGGCGGTCGGCGACGTGGAGGGCGTCTGACGCGCGATCGAGACCACGCCCGGCGCGGCGTTGTCCATCACGTACGCGTTCTCGTTCGTGTCGCCCGGGGTCGTCTCCGTCAGCGCGTTGCCGGCTAGGTCCGCAATGTCCTGTCCCTGCGCGAAGGACAGTCTCACGGTGTCGTTCAGCCCGGGCAGGTCGCCTCCCGAAGCGGTCACGTCGTATTCGCGGGTCGAACTCCCGTTCGCCGTCACCGCCAACGTCGCGGTCGTGCCGCCGACGCCGAAATCCGTCTCGTCCACCTCGCTCACGCCTTCGGAGAACGTCACCCGCCACGTCACGCTGTCCGCGTTCGTGGGGGACGTCGCCGGCGTCTGGCGCGCGATCGACACCACGCTCGGAGCGGCGTTGTCGACCACGTACGTGTCGTCGTTCGTGCCGCTCGGGGTCGTGTTCGTCAACGGGTTGCCGGCCAGATCCGCGACGTCTTGTCCGCTCGCGAAGGACAGCGTCACCGTCGCGTCCAGCCCGGCAAGATCACCGCCCGAGGCGGTCACGTCGTATTCGCGGTTCGAACTACCGTTCGCCGTCACCGCCAGCGTCGCGGTCGTCCCGTCGACGCCGAAGTCCGTCTCGTCCACCCCTGTCACGTCTTCGGAGAACGTCACCCGCCACGTCACGCTGTCCGCGGCGGTCGGCGACGACGAGGGCGTCTGGCGCGTGATCGAAGCGACGCCCGGCGCGTCGTTGTCGACGACGAACGCAGTCTCGTTCCTGTCGCTCGGCGTCGTCTCCGTCAGCGCGTTGCCGACCAGGTCCTCGATGTCCTGTGCCTGCGCGAAGGACAGCGTCACGGTGTCGTTCAGCCCGGCCAGATCGCCGCCGGAGGCGGTCACGTCGTATTCGCGAGTCGAACTCCCGTTCGCCGCGACCGACAGAGTCGCGGTCGTTCCGTCGACGCCGAAGTCTGTCTCGTCCACCGCTGTCACGCCTTCGGAGAACGTCACCCGCCAGGTCACGCTGTCCGCGGCGGTCGGCGACGACGAGGGCGTCTGACGCGCGATCGAGACCACGCCCGGCGCCGCGTTGTCCATGACGTACGTATTCTCGTTCGTCTCGCTCGGGGTCGTGCTCGCCAGCGCGTTGCCGGCCAGGTCCGCAATGTCCTGCGCCTGCGCGAAGGACAGCCTCACGGTGTCGTTCAGCCCGGCCAGATCGCCCCCCGAAGCGATAACGTCGTACTCTCGGTTCGAACTCCCGTTCGCAGCCACGGCCAGCGTCGCGGTCGTGCCGCCGACGCCGAAGTCGGTCTCGTCCACCTCGCTCACGCCCTCGGAGAACGTCACCCGCCAGGTCACGCTATCCCCGGCGGTGGGCGAGGTCGCCGGCGCCTGGCGCACGATCGAAGTCACCCGGGGCGCGATGTTGTCCATCGCGTATGAGGGTTCGTTCTTTTCGCTCGGCGTCGTGTCGGTCAGCGGGTTTCCGGCAACGTCTTCGATGTCCTGACCGCTCGCGAACGACAACGTTACGGTATCGTTCAGCCCGGCCAGATCGCCGCCCGAGGCGGTCACGTCGTACTCGCTCGTCGAACTCGCGTTCGCGGCTACGGCCAGCGTCGCCGTCGTGCCGGAGACGCCGAAGTCCGTCTCGTCCACCTCTCTCACCCCTTCGGAGAACGTCACTCGCCAGGTCACGTTGTCCGCGTTGGTCGGCGACGACGGGGGCGTGTGACGCGCGATCGAGACCACGCTCGGCGCGGTGGCGTCGGACTCGAACCGGCCGGACGCCGACGTCGCTTCGTTGCCGTTGCCCGCCGCGTCCCGCGCGACGTCCGCCGCGATCGATACCGTGAAGTCTGCGCTCGGCGTAACCGTCGCCGCATACACCGTGCTCTCGGTCGCGCTCTGAGCGAAGTTCGATACCGTCCCGCCAGTTGCCGCAACGTCGCCGGCCTCGAAGCCGTCCACCTCCTCCGAGAACGTCATCGTTACCGTGAACGCGTCGGTCGCCTGCGTCGGCACGCCGCTCAGGGAAACGGTCGGCGCGGTGTTGTCCAGGACGTAGGTGTCCTCGTCGATCCAGTTCGGCGTCGTGTTCGTCAACGCGTTGCCGGCCGGATCCTCGATGTCCTGCCCGCTCGCGAACGCCAGAGTCACCGTCGCGCTCAACCCGGCCAGATCGCCGCCCGAGGCGGTCACGTCGTATTCGCGGGTCGAACTCCCGTTCGCTGCGACGGCCAGCGCCGCCGTCGTTCCTCTGGCGGCGAAGTCCGTCTCGTCTACCTCGCTCACGCCCTCGGAGAACGTCACGCGCCAAGTCACGCTGTCGAGGTTCGTCGGCGAAGACGAGGGCGACAGTCGCGCAACCGAAGCCACGATCGGCGCGGTGTTGTCCACGAGGTACGTGTAGTCGTTCGCTCCGCTCGGAGTCGTGGCGGTCAGCGCGTTGCCGGTCAGATCCTCGACGTCTTGCCCGCTCGCGAAAGACAGCGTCACCGTCGCGTTCAGTCCGGCCAGATCGCCGCCCGAGGCGGTCACGTCGTATTCGCGGGTCGAACTCCCGTTCGCCGCAACCGCCAGCGTCGCGGTCGTTCCGCTCACGCTGAAGTCGGTCTCGTCGACGTTGCGTACGTCCTCGGAGAACGACACTCGCCAGGTGACGACGTCTGCGGAAGTCGGAGACGACGACGGCGACTGACGTCGGATCGAGGTCACGGTCGGCGCGGCGTTGTCCATGACGTAGGCGTTGCGGTCGGTTCCGCTCGGCGTAGTGTTCGTCAGCGCATGGCCGGCCCGATCCTCGATGTCCTGGCCGCTCGCGAACGACAGCGTCACCGTCGCGTTCAGCCCCGCGAGATCGCCGCCCCAGGCCGTCACGTCGTAGTCGCTGCTCGAGTCCTCGCCGACGGCGACCGTCAGGTTCGCCGTCGATCCGCCGAGGGTGAAATCGGCCGCGCCGACCCCTCGCACGCTCTCGGAGAAGGCGACCCGCCAGGTCAGCGTGTCCGCGTTGGTCGGACCTGCGGAAGGGGTCCGGGGCCCGATCGAGGACACGGTGGGCGCGAGGTTGTCCACCACGACCGCGCCTTCGTTCGCTCCGGTAGGATTCGTGGAAGTCAGCGGGTTGCCCACCAGATCCTCGATGTCCTGGCCGCTCGCGAAGGCGAGCGTCACCGTCCCGTTCAGCCCGGCGAGATCGCCGCCCGAGGCGGTCACGTCGTACGCGCGGGCCGAGCCGGCCTTCGCTCCGACAGCGAGCGTCGCCGTCGTTCCTTCGGCACGGAAGTCGGTCTCGTCGACCTCGCGCACGTCTTCGGAGAACGTCACCCGCCACGTGAGGCTTTCCGCATCCGTCGGCGAGGCGGACGGCGTCGCGAGCGCGATCGACGCCACCGTCGGCGCCGTGTTGTCGACGACGAACGCGTTCTCGTTGCTGCCGGTCGGCGTCGTGCTCGCGAGCGCGTTGCCGGCCGGATCCTCGACGTCCTGACCGGCCGCGAACGCCAGCGTCACCGTCGCGCTCAGCCCGGCGAGATCGCCGCCCGAGGCGGTCACGTCGTATTCGCGGGTCGAACTCCCGTTCGGGGCCACGGTCAGGATCGCCGTCGTTCCGCTCACGTGGAAATCGGCCGCCTCGACCCAGCGCACGCTCTCGGAGAACGTCACCCGCCAGGTCACGCTGTCCGCGTCGGTAGCGGAGGAAACGGGCGTCTGCCGCATGATCGAGGACACGGTAGGCGCGGCGTTGTCCACGACGTAGGCGCTGTCGTCGCCTCCGGTGGGGGTCGTGACCGTCAGCGCGTTGCCGGAGAGGTCCTCGATGTCGTGTCCCTCGGAGAGGCTCAGGGTCACCGTCGCGTTCAGGGAGGCGAGGTCGCCGCCCGACGCCGTCACGTCGTACACGGTGGTCGAACTCCCGTACCGGGCGACGCTCAGGGTCGCGGTCGTTCCGTTCGCCTCGAAGTCCGAAGCGTCTACCCCTTGTACGCCCTCCTGGAACGTCACCCGCCAGGTCAACCTGTCCGCTGCGGTCGGCGAGGCGGGCGGCGTCCGGCGAACGATCGAGGACACGGTCGGCGCCGTTGCGTCCGCCGCGAACCGGCCGGACGCCGCCGCCCCGACGTTGCCGTTGCCCGCGGCATCGGTCGCTGCATTCTCCGCGATCTCGACGGTGAAATTCGCGAGCGGCGTGACCGTAGCCGTATACGTCCTGTCGTCGGTCGGGTGCGGTGCGAAACTCGTCATCGTCCCGCCGGTCACGGAAACGTCCGAGGAAGCGAAACCGCTTACCTCCTCCGAGAACGTCATCGTCGCCGTAAAGGCCCGGTCCGTCTGCGTCGGCACGCCGGTCAGGCTCACGCTCGGCCGGGTGTTGTCCACGACGTAGGCGTTGTCGCCGGCTCCGCTCGGCGTGGTCTTCGTCAGCGCGTTGCCGGCGACGTCCTCGACGTTCTGTCCGGCAGCCAGCGTCACCGTCACCGTGCCGTCCAGCCCGGCCAGGTCGCCGCCGGATGCGGTCACGTCGTATTCGCGGGTCGAGTCCCCGTTCGCAACGACGGTAAGGTCCGCCGTCGTCCCGCCTGCGTCGAAGTCGTCCGAACCGACGTCGCGCACGTCCTCGGAGAAGGTCACCCGCCAGGTCAGCGCGTCGGAGTCGGTCGGAGAAGCGGACGGCGACTGGCGCACGATCGACTCTACCGTCGGCGGGGCGTTGTCAACGACGAAGGAGCTCTCGCCGGCGTCGCCCGGCGTCGCGTTCGACAGCGCGTTGCCCGCCAGATCCTCGACGTGATATCCGGTCGCGAAGGCCAGCGTCACGGTTCCGTTCAGCCCGGCCAGGTCGCCGCCGGAAACCGTCACGTCGTATTCGCGGTCCGAATTCCCGTTCGCAACCGTCAGCGTCGCCGTCGTTCCGCTGACGCCGAAGTCGGTCGCGTCGACCTCTCTGACGACTTCCGAGAACGTCACCCGCCAGGTCAAGCCGTCCGCTGCGGTCGGCGACGCGGACGGCGACAGTCGGTCGATCGAAGCCACCGTCGGCGCCGTATTGTCCAGGAGGATCGCGCTGTCGTCGGTGCCGACCGGGGTCGTGTTCGACAAAGCGTTGCCGGCCAGATCCTCGACGTCCTGTTCGCTCGCGAACGAGAGCGTCACCGTCGCGTCCAGATCCGCCAGATCGCCGCCCGACGCCGTCACGTCCCACTCCCGGGCCGAGGCGCCGTTCGCGGCGACCGAAACGCTCGCCGTCGTCCCGGCGACGCTGAAGTCCGTCTCGCCAACCTCCCTCACGCTTTCGGAGAACGTCACCCGCCAGGTCACGCTGTCCGCCGCGGTCGGGGACGACGACGGCGTCTGCCTCACGATCGAGGAAACCGTCGGCGCGGCGTTGTCCACGACATAGGAGCTGTCGTCTGTGCCGCTCGGCGTCGTGGTCGTCAGTGCGTTGCCCGCCAGATCCTCGACGTCGTGTTCGCTTGCGAAGGAAAGCGTCACCGTCCCGTCCAGACCGGCCAGATCGCCGCCCGACGCCGTCACGTCGTATTCGGCGTTCGAACTCCCGCTCGGCGCAACCGAAGCGCTCGCCGTCGTCCCCTCGAGGCCGAAGTCCTCCGGGCCGACCCCGCGAACGGCCTCCGAGAACGTCACCCGCCAGATCACGCTGTCCTCTGCGGTCGGAGACGACCCGGGCGTCAGTCGCGCGATCGAAACCACGGTCGGTTCCGCGTTGTCCACGACGAGCCCGCTCTCGTCCGTATCCCCCGGCGTCGTGTTCGCCAGCGCGTTGCCTGCCAGGTCCCCAATGTCCTGGCCGCTCGCGAAGGACAGAGTCACCGTCGCGTCCAGGTCCGCCAGATCGCCGCCCGACGCCGTCACGTCATACTCGAGCTTCGAGCTGCCGTCGGCGGCAACCGAAAGGACCGCCGTCGTTCCGATCGCCTCGAAGTCCGAGGCGTCCACGTCGCTGACGGCTTCGGAGAACGTCACCCGCCAGGTCAGCGAGTCGGCGGAAGTCGGCGACGAGACGGGCGTCTTGCGGGAGACGGAGGACACGGTCGGCGCAACGTTGTCGAGGAAGTACGCGTTCTGGTCGGCGCCCGTCGGCGTCGCGTTCGTCATCGGATTGCCGGCGGCGTCTTCGATGTCCTGGCCCTCGGCGAAGTTCAGCGACACGGTCGCGTTCGCCCCGGCCAGGTCGCCGCCCGACGCCGTCACGTCGAACTCGCTGGTCGAATTCCCGTTCGCCGACACCGACAGGAGCGCCGTCGTTCCGCTCGCCTCGAAGTCCGATGCGTCCACGTCGCTGACGGCTTCGGAGAACGTCACCCGCCAGGTCACCGAGTCCGCGTTCGTCGGCGACGCGGAAGGCGTCCGTCGCAGGATCGAGGTCACCCTCGGCGCCGTCGCGTCGGTCGCGTACTGTCCCGAAGCGGACACCGCGGCGCTGCCGTTGCCAACCGCATCAGTGACCGCCCCGGCGGCGACGGCGACCGTGAAGTCCGCGCTCGGCGTCACCGTCGCCGTGTAGACCCCCGTATCGTCCGGGTCCTGGGCGAAGTTCGAGACGGTCGCTCCAGTCGCCGAAACGTCCGATTCGGCGAATCCGCTCGCCTCCTCGTCGATCGTGAACGTCACGGTGAATGCCTGATTCGTCTGCGTCGGCACTCCGCTCAGGGTCACGATCGGCCCCGTGTTGTCTATCAAGTAGTCGCTCGTGCCGGAACCGCTCGGAGTCGTGACCGTCAACGCGTGTCCGAGCAGATCCTCGATGTCCTGCCAGGATGCGAACGCCAGCGTCACGGTCCCGTCGAGCCCGGCCAGGTCGCCGCCCGACGCCGTGACGTCGTATTCCAGGGCCGAGCTCCCGTTCGCCGCGGCCTCCAGCGTCGCCGTCGTTCCGTTTACGCTGAAATCGGCCGCATCGACCCCGCTGACCGCCTCCGAGAACGTCACGCGCCAAGTCACGCTGTCTGCATTGGTCGGCGACGACGACGGAGCCTGACGCGCGATCGACGCAACGGTCGGCGCAGCGTTGTCGACGACATACGCACTGCCGCTGCCGCCGTCCGGTATCGTGCCCGAGAACGCGTTCCCGACCAGATCCTCGATATCTTGCCCGGTCGCGAACGACAGCGAGACCGTGCCGTTCAATCCGGCGAGATCGCCGCCCGACGCCGTCACGTCGTATTCGCGGGCGGAAGTCCCGTTCACCGCGACCGCCAGTGTCGCGGTCGTTCCGCTCACGGCGAAGTCTGTCGCGTCCGCCTCGCGGACGGCTTCGGAGAACGTCACCCGCCAGGTCACTTCGTCCGCGGCGGTCGGCGAAGCGGACGGCGACAGGCGGGAAATCGAGGACACCGTCGGCTCCGCGTTGTCCATCAGAATCGTGTCGTCTTTCTTGCCGGTCGGTACCGGGCTCGTCAACGCGTTGCCGGCCGTATCCTCGATGTCCTGTCCGCTCGCCAACGCCAGCGTCACCGTCTCGTTCAGGCCGGCCAGATCGCCTCCCGACGCCGTCACGTCAAACTCGCCGGTCGAATTGCCCGTCGCCTCGACCGCCAGGTCCGCCGTCGTCCCGCTGACGGCGAAGTCGGCCGCGTCGACCTGGTTCACGCTTTCCGAAAACGTCACACGCCACGTCACGCTGTCCGACATGGTCGACGAGGACGAAGGCGTCCGACGGACGATCGACACCAACGCAGGCGCGAAGTTGTCCAAGACGTAGGCAGTCTCGCGAGCGCCGTTCGGGGTAGTGTTCGCGAGAGCGTTGCCGGCCGGATCCTCGATGTCCTGCCCGGCGGCGAACGCCAACGTCACCGTCGCGTCCAGCCCAGCGAGATCGCCGCCCGACGCCGTCACGTCGTATTCGTGGGTCGAATTGCCGTTCGCCTCGACCGCCAGGCCCGCCGTCGTCCCGCTGACGGCGAAGTCGGCCGCGTCCACCTCGCGGACGCCTTCCGTGAAGGTCACCCTCCACGTTACGCTGTCCGCGGCAGTCGGCGAACTCGACGGCTTCAGGCGCACCATGGACGCGACTCTAGGCGCGACGTTTTCCAGAAAGTACCTGTTTTCGGCGGCGCCGCCCGGCGTTGCGTTCGCCAACGCATGGCCGGCCAGATCCTCGATGTCCTGTCCCGTAGCGAACCCGAGCGTGACCGTTCCGCTCAACCCCGGCAGATCGCCGCCCGACGCGGCGACGTCATACGCGCGGGCGGAACTCCCGGTCGCCGCGACCGCCAGCCTTGCCGTCGATCCGTCCAGGACGAAATCGGACTCGTCGACCCGGCGCACGCCTTCGGAGAACGTCACACGCCAGGTGACCGTGTCGGCGCTGGTGGTCGACGCGGACGGCGACTGGCGGGTTACGGAAACGACCGTCGGCGCGGCGTTGTCCACCGAATAGACGTTATCCTCGACTCCGCTCGGCACCGTGTTCGTCAACGCGTTGCCGGCCGCATCCTCGATGTCCTGTCCGGACGCGAAGGTCAGCGCCACCGTGGCGTTCAGTTCGGCCAGGTCGCCGCCCGACGCCGTAACGTCGTACTCGCTGTTCGAAATCCAGTTCGTCGCGAGCGCCAGCGTCGCCGTCGTCCCGCTCACGGCGAAGTCGGCAGCGTCGACGTCTCGCACTCCCTCGGAGAACGTCACCCGCCATGTGAGGCGGTCAGCGCTTGTGGTCGCAGCGGAAGGCGACCGGCGTTTGACGGAAACCACCGTCGGCGCAGCGTTGTCCTCGGCAAATTTGCCGGAAGCGAGCGCCTCCGGGTTGCCGTTGCCCGCCGGATCTCGCGCCGATTCCGCCGCAACTGCGACCGTATAGTCCGCATTCGGAGTGATCACGGCCGTATACACCGTGTGATCGGAAGGACTCCGGGTGAATGCCGTCGCCACCCCGCCCGTCACCTCGATGCCGCGGGCCGTGAAGTCGCGGACCGGTTCCGAAAACGTCATCGTCACAACGAACGCGCCCGTCGCCTGCTCCGGTACCCCGCTCAGGGTTACGCCCGGCCCGGTGTTGTCCATCCGATAGGTCGAGTCGTCGACGCCGCTCGGAGTCGTGTCGGTCATGGGGTTGCCGGCCTGATCCCGGATGTCCTGGTCGACCGCGAAGTCCAGCGTCACGGTCTTCTCCAGCCCGGCCAGATCGCCGCCCGCCGCCGAAACGTCGTACTCGCGGTCGGACGCTCCGTTCGCCGTGACCGTCACGTCCGCCGTCGTTCCGCTCACGGCGAAGTCCGCCGCGTCCACGTCGCGAACCGCCTCCGAAAACGTCACGCGCCACGTCAGGCGGTCGGCGTTCGTCGGCGACATGGCGGGCGTCAGTCGCTCCACTGACGCCACCGCCGGGGCGGCGTTGTCCATTTCGTAGCGGTTGTCGTCGGTACCGGTCGGCGTCGTGTCCGTCAACGCGTTCCCGACCAGATCCCCGATATCCTGCCCCGCAGCGAACGCGAGCGCGACCGCGGCGTTCGACTGCGCCAGATCGCCGCCCGCGGCCGTCACGTCGTATTCGCGTTCGGAGCTCCCGCTCGCCGCCACCGCGATTAGGGCCGTCGTTCCGCTCACGACGAAGTCGCCGGCATCCACGTTGCCGACGGGTTCGGAGAAGCGCACGCGCCACGTCACGCTGTCGGCGTCGGTCGGCGATACGGCAGGCGACTGCCGGACGATCGACGCCACACGCGGCGCAGAGGCGTCGACGACGAACAGCCCGGACGCCGACGCCGCCGTATTGACGTTGCCGGCCGCATCGGATGCGACGTCTGCCGCAACGGATACCGCGTAGTCCCCGCTCGGCGTTATCGTCGCCGTATACGCACGGTCGTCGGTCGCGCTTCGGGCGAAGTTCGCCGCCGTCCCGCCGACGACCGCGATGTCCTCGGCAGTGAAATCTCTCACCTCTTCCGAGAACGCCACGGTCAACGCGAACGCGCGCGTCGTGTGCGCCGGCACTCCGTACAAGGTCACGCTCGGCCTGGCGTTGTCGACGAGAAACGTGCCGAGACTTCCGCCGCCCGGCGCCGCGGTCGCGAGCGGGTTGCCGGACAGGTCCTCGACGTCCTGACCCTCTGCCAGCTCCAGCGCGACCGTCCCGTTCAGACCTGCCAAATCCCCGCCCGAGGCCGTCACGTCGTACTCGGCGGTCGAGTTCCAGTTCGCCGCGACCTCCAGACCCGCCGTCGTGCCGCTCAATGCGAAGTCCGCCGCATCGACCCTCCGTACGCCTTCGGAGAATGCCACCCGCCACGTCAAACGGTCCGCACGGGTCGGCGACGAGGCCGGAGCCCTGCGCGTGACGGAAGAAACCGTCGGAGCGACGTCGTCCGCCGCATACAGCCCCGACGCGGACGCGCCAGTACTGGTATTGCCCGCTGCGTCGGTGCCCGCTCCCGCCGAAATTTCGACGGTGTAGTCCCCGTAAGGCTCGATCAGTGCCGTGTATTCGCTGCCGTCGTCCGGATTCGCGGCAAAAAGCGTTACCGTCCCGCCCGATACCGAAACGTCGCCGGCCGCGAAGCCGCGTACCGCCTCCGAGAACGCGATCGTCACCGCAAACGCGCGCCTCGTCCGCGCCGGCACTCCGCTCAAGGTTACGCTCGGCGGACCGTCGTCCACCAGGTTCGTGTTTTCGTTGGCGCCGCTCGGCGTCGTGTCGGTCATGGGGTTGCCGGCCTGATCCCGGATGTCCTGGTCGACCGCGAAGTCCAGCGTCACCGTCCCGTCCAGCCCGGACAAGTCCCCGCCCCTGGCAGTTACGTCGTACGCCCGGCCGTCCGATCCGGAACCCGTCACCGCGATGCTCGCCGTCATTCCGCGCAACGCGAAGTCCGCTGCGTCGATCCCCCGAACGCGTTCGGAGAACGTCACCCGCCAACTCGCTTCGTCCTCGCCGGTAGGCGGAGCGCCCGGGTTCTTGCGTTCGACCGAGATAACGGTCGGCCCGGTATTGTCCAGGAAGAAGGTCGTCTCGTCGCGTCCGCTCGGCGTCGCGTTCGTCAAGGCGTTGCCGACGGCATCGCGGATGTCCCGGTCGACCGCGAAGTTCAGCGTCACCGTCCCGTCCAGCCCGGCCAGATCGCCGCCCGACGCCGTCACGTCGTATTCGCGGGTCGAACTCCCGTTCGCCGCGACGCCCAGGCTCGCCGTCGTTCCGCCGACGGCGAAGTCGGTCGCGTCCACCTCCCGAACGGCCTCCGAGAACTTCACCCGCCACGTCACGCTGTCGGCGTTCGTATGCCCGAGGGGCGCCGTCTGACGTACGACGGAAATCACCGTCGGTGCGGTGTTTTCCACTACGAAATAGTTCTCGTTTATCGGTTGCTCGCCGCCGGGCGCGGTGTTCTTCAACGCGTTTCCGGCCAGATCCTCGACGTCCTGTTCGTTCGAGAAAGCCAGCGTTACCGTCCCGTTCAGCCCGGCCAGATCGCCCCCCGACGCCGTCACGTCGTATTCGCGGCTCGAACTCCCGTTCGCTGCGACAGTCACTCTCGCGGTCGTTCCCCACACCGCGAAGTCGGCTGCATCCACCTCCCGCACGGCTTCCGTGAACGTCACCCGCCACGTCACGCTGTCGGCGTTGGTGAGCGAAAGGGACGGCGACATCCGGACGATCGACGCCACCTCCGGCGGAGAATTGTTCAACTCGAACGAGTTGTCGTTCGTTCCGCTCGGCGTCGTTTCGGTCAGCCTGTTGCCGACCCGATCCTGCACGCGCCGATCGGAGTTCAGCGTCACGAACACCGTCCCGACCAACCCGACCGGAAGCGTGGCCGTCACGTCGTATACGTCGGCGGAAACCGTCTCCAGCCCCAGGAACCGGGACAGCTCCGTCGCCCCGCTCAAGGCAAAGTCGGTCGCAACCAGCCCCTGCATCGCTTCCGAGAACGTCACCCGCCAGGTCACGGCGGTCGCATTGGTAAGAAGATCGGTCGGATTTTTCCGGGTGACGGAAAGAATCGTGGGCGGGACCCTGTCGACCTCCCACGTGTTGTCGTTGGCGCCGCTCGGCGTCGCGTTCGCCAGCGCGTTTCCGGCCAGATCCCGGATGTCCTGTCCGCTTGCGAAAGACAGCGTTACCGTCCCGTTCAGCCCGGACCAGTCTCCGCCGGACGCGGTCACGTCAAACGCGCGATCCGAATTCGCCTGCGCCGCGACCGCCAGGTTCGCCGTGGTCCCGCTCAACGCGAAATCGGCCGCATCGACGCCGATCACGCCTTCCGAAAACGTCACCCGCCAGGTTACGCTGTCCGCGCCGGTGGGCGACGCGGAAGGCGTCTGGCGCACGATCGAAGCCACCGTCGGTGCGGCGTTGTCCAAGATAAAACTGTTGTCGTTGGCGCCGGTCGGCGTCGTGTTCGCCAGTGCGTTACCCGCCAGATCCTCGATGTCGTGTGCGGTTGCGACGGTCAGCGTTACCGTCCCGTTCGCCGCGGCCAGATCGCCGCCCGACGCCGTGACTTCGAACTCGCTGGTCGAAATCCAGTTCGCCGCCACCTCCAGACTCGCGGTCGTGCCGCTCACCGCGAAGTCGGCTGCGTGAACGTCTCGCACGGCTTCGTCGAACCGCACCCGCCATGTCACGCTGTCCGCGTCGGTGCGCAAGGCACGGGGATCCTGGCGGGTGACGGAGAGCAGAACCGGCGCGGTAGTGTCCCTGACGTACTCCCCGGACGACGACGCCCCTGCGTTACCGTTGCCGGCCGCATCGACGGCCGCTCCCGCCGCGATTGCGAGCGTGTAATCCGCGTCGGGCGTGACCGTCGCCGTATACACCGTGGGGTCGGTCGGACTCCGGGCAAAGTTCGACAGCGTGCCGCCGGATACGCTCACGTCCGAGGCGGTGAAGCCGCTCACCGTTTCCGAGAACGTCATCGTGACCGCGAACGCGTCCGTCGTCTGCGCCGGCACCCCGCTCAGGGCTACGCTCGGCGCAGTGTTGTCGATGACGTAAGACGTCTCGTCGGCGCCGCCCGGCGCCGTTCCGGTCAGCCGGTTGCCGACGCGATCCACGATGTCCTGCGCGGACGCGACGGCCAGCGTGACCGTCCCGTCCAACCCGGCGAGATCGCCGCCCGAAGCCGTCACGTCGTAGTCGCGGTTCGAACTGCCGCTGGCGGCGACCGACAATCCCGCCGTCGTTCCGCTCAGCCTGAAGTCTGCCGCACCGACGCCGCTCACCTCTTCCGTAAACGTCACCCGCCAGGTGACGCTGTCGGCGGCGGTCGGCGACGAGGACGGCGTAAGCCGCACGATCGAAGCCACCCCCGGGGCGGCGTTGTCGACGACGAACGTATTCCGGTCGGTGCCGGTCCGTGCGGTGCCGGTCAACGCGTTTCCGGCCAGATCCCTTATGTCGTGTCCCGCGGCAAAGTCGAGCGACACGGTGCCGTTCAGCCCGGCCAGATCGCCGCCGGAGGCGGTCACGACATAGGTGAGGGTCGAACTCCCGTAGGCCGAAACCGACAGGTTCGCCGTAGTCCCGCCGACGCCGAAATCCCGGGCGTCGACGCCGCTCACGCCTTCCGAGAACCTCACCCGCCACGTCACGCTGTCCGCGCCGGTCGGCGAGGTAGACGGCGTCAGGCGTACGATCGACTCCACGGTCGGCGCGACGCGGTCCATGACGTAGGAGCGGTCGTCGGTGCCGCTCGGGGTGGTGTCGGTCAGTGCGTTGCCGGCCAGATCCTCGATGTGCTGGCCGGAAAGAAGCGCCAGCGTCACCGTCCCGTCTAGCTCGGCCAAATCGCCGCCCGACGCCGTCACGTCGTATTCTTGTCGCGAATTGCCGTTCGCCGCCGCCGTCAGGCCTGCCGTCGTCCCGCTGACGCTGAAGTCCCCGGCGTCGACCGAACGCACGTCTTCCGCAAACGTCACCCGCCAGGTCACCCTCTCCGCATTCGCGGGCGAGGCCGACGGCGTTCCGCGACTGATCGTGGTCAGCGTCGGCGCGCTGTTGTCCACGACGATCGCGTTCTCGTTCGCACCGGTCGGCGTCGTGTCGACCAGGGCGTTGCCGACCAGATCCTTGACGTCCTGTCCCGTCGCGAACTCCAGCGACACGGTACCGGTCAATCCGGCCAGATCGCCGCCCGAAGCCGTGACGTCATACTCCGTGACGGAACTCCGTCGCGCCGACACCGACAGGATCGCCGTCGTTCCGTTGACCTCGAAGTCCGTCGCGTCGACGTCGCGGACCGCCTCGGAGAACGCGACCCGCCACCCCACGCTGTCCGCGCTGGTCGACGACGAGAACGGCGACTGTGGCGTGATCGACGCCACGGTCGGCGCCGACGCGTCGTCGGTATACAGCCCGGACGCCGACACGTTCGTATTGCCGTTGCCGGACGCGTCGAATACCGCTTCCGCGACAATTTCGATCATGTAGTCCGCGCTCGGCGTAACCGTCGCCGTATACGACCTGCCGTCGCTCGAACTCACGGCGAAATTCGACACCGTACCGCCGGTTACCGACAGGCCGTCGACGGCGAAATCGCTCACGTCTTCCGAAAAGATCGCCGATACCTCGAACGACTGCGTAGTACGCGCCGGCACGCCGCGCAGGGTTGCCCTCGGCTCGGTGTTGTCCACGACGAAGGTGTCGTCCCTCGCGCCGCTCGGCGTCGTGTTCGTCAGCGCGTAGCCGGCCAGGTCCTCGATATCCTGATCGGCCGCGAATTCGAGCGTCACCGTCCCGTCCAGGTCGGCCAGATCGCCGCCTGACGCCGTCACGTCGTACTCGGTGGTAGAGTTCCAGATCGTCTCCACCGCGAGGTCGGCTGTCGTACCGAGAACGGCAAAGTCGGTCGCATCGACCCCTTTCACGCCCTTCGAGAATTTCACGCGCCACGTCACGGCGTCGGCACTGGTCGGAGAAGAGTGAGAGTGACGCGTTACGGACGCCACAGTCGGCGCGGAGGTATCGATCGCATACGTGCCCGAAAACGTCGCGTCCGCATTGCCGTTGCCGGCCAGATCGGTACAACCTCCTTGCTCGATTTCGACGGTGTAGTCCTCAGTCGGCGAGATCAACGCCGTGTACACGCTGCCGTCGGTCGGGCTCCGTGTGAAGCGAGTCGCCGTCCCGCCGGTTACCGCGACGTCTTCTATAGTACAACCGGTTACCGGTTCCGAGAACGTCATCGTCACCACGAATGCGGTCGTCGTCTGCGACGGTACCCCGCTTATCGAAACGGTTGGCCCTATGTTGTCCAACAGATAACTCTCGCTCTCGCCAATCGGAGTCGTGTTCGTCAAGGTGTTGCCGGCGCCATCCATGATGCCTCCGCTCTTGAGACTTAGCGTCAGCGCCCCGTTGAGACTGTTGAGGGTTGGATCCTGCAAATGCGCGTCATACTCGTTGTCCGATACCTTGCTCAGCAGCAATACGTAATTGTTGGAATTTGTGCCGCCGACGCTAAAGTCCCGCCAATCGAGACCATGTATCGGCTCAGAGAATTTCACCCTCCACGTCAAGTGGGTCGAATTCGTACGCGCTGAGGAAGGAGACTGGCGGGAAATCGACACCACTCGCGGAGGAGTGTTGTCGACGAGAAACGAGTTGTCGCTGGCGCCGCTCGGCGTCGTGCTCGTGAGCGTGAGGCCTGCAACGTCCTCAATCTCTTGCCCGGTCGCGAACGCGAGCGTTACCGTCCCGGTCAATTCGGCCAGATCGCCGCCGGACACCGTCACGTCGTATGCGACAGTCGAATTTCCGTGCGCCGCAACCGCCAGGCCAGCGGTCGTTCCGCTCACCGTGAAGTCGGTCGCATCCACTCCGCGGACGGCCTCGGAAAACGTCACTCGCCACGTCATGCTATTCGCGCGCGTGTGTGAAGAAACGGGAGTGAGGCGATCGATCGAGGTCACGATGGGAGAGACGTTGTCCACCTCGTACGTGTTGTCGTTGGTTTCGCCGGGTGTGGTGATCGCCAACCAGTTGCCGACCGTGTCCCTGATGTCCTGCGTTCTCGCGAATGTCAGCGCTACCGTCCCGTTTAGGCCGGCCAGATCGCCGCCCAATGCAGTCACGTCGTATTCGCGAGCCAAATTTCCGTTCGCCGTTACCGCCAGACGCGCAGTCGTTCCGCCAAGGGCGAAGTCGGTCGCGTCCACATCCCTGACCGCTTCCGAAAACGCCACCCGCCACGTCAAACTGTCCGAGGATGTCGAAGACGCGGCCGGAGACAGACGGGAAACCGAGACCACCGTAGGCCGCGTATTGTCCAGAAGGAAGTGCTCGTGTTCGCGGGTCGGCGTCGTGTCGCTCAGCGCATTGCCGACCAAATCCTTGACATTCTGATCAGGGCCGAGCCTCAGAGTATACAATCCTTGTGTGATCGTACTCGCGTAGTCTACCCAATACTCTAGGTCATACTGGTAGTCGGATATCGTGCGAACTCTACCCCACAGCGCTCCGGGTGACGGCGGTCTGTCTACCACGAAGTCGCTCAATGACACATGGCGAACCGACTCAGAGAAAGTCACCCGCCACGTTATCCGGATTGCCCTGGTCGGCGATACCGTGGGCGACTGCCGGACGATCGAAACCACTGTTGGTGCCAGCGTGTCCACCAAATACTCATTGTCGTTGCTTCCGGTCGGCGTCGTATTCGCCAACGCGTTGCCGGCCATGTCCTTGATATCCTGTCCGGTCGCGAACGCGAGCGCTACCGTCCCGGTCAACTCGACCAGATCGCCGCCCGACGCAGTGACGTCATACTCCTCGGTCGAGGCTCCGTTCGCCAGGACAGTCAGGTTCGCCGTGGTTCCGCTCACGGCGAAATCCGTTTCGTCGACATCCCTCACGCCCTCCGAGAACTTGACGCGCCACGTAACGCGGTCGGCGCGGGTAGTCGAGCCGTTCGGCGTCCGGCGGGTAACCTCGGTAACGGTCGGCGCGACGTTGTCCATAACGTATTCGTTGTCGTCGGGTCCTCTCGGCGTCGTGTTCGCGAGTGCGTTGCCGGACAGATCTTCGATGTACCCTACAGCTGAGAGGCCCAACGTAACCGTGCCGTTCAGCCCGGCCAGATCGCCGCCCGACGCAGTAACGTCCACCTCGCTGAGCGTGTTCCAGTTCGCTGCCACCTCCAGACTCGCCGTCGTGCCGCTCACCGTGAAGTCGGCTGCGTGGACCTCTCTCACGGCCTCGTCGAACCGCACTCGCCACGTCACGCGGTCCGCGTTGGTACGCGACACGCGGGGATTCTGGCGGGAAACGGAGATCAGAACAGGCGCAGTAGCGTCGTCGGCGTACTTCCCGGACACAGACGCTGCCGCATTGCCGTTGCCCGCCGCATCGGTGACCGCGCCCGCCGCGATCACGACCGTGTAGTCAGCATCAGGAGTGATCGTCGCCGAGTATATCCGGCTGTCGGTCGGATGCTGGGCAAAGTTCGACAAGGTTCCGCCCGACACCGCCACATCAGACGCCGAGAAGCCGCTGACCGGCTCCGACATGGTCATTACCGCAGTGAACGCCCCCGTCGTCTGCGCCGATATCCCGCTCAGGGCAACGACCGGTGCGATGTTGTCCAGGAGATACTCGCTTTCACGGGGTCCGCTTGGCTTAGTGTCGGTCAGCTTGTTTCCGGCGGGATCCGCTATGTCGTGATCGCTCGCGAATGCCAACGTCACCGTTCCGGTCAGCGACGCCAGATCGCCGCCTGACGCCGTCACGTCATACTCACGGGTCGAGTTCCCGATTGCCGCAACCGACAGGCCCGCTGTCGTCCCGGTGACAAGGAAGTCGCTCGCGCCCACCGCTCGCACGCCTTCGGAGAAGGTTACTCGCCATGTTAGGTTGTCTGCGGAGGTCACCGAGGAAGACGGCGTCTGACGGACGATCGAGGTCACCCTCGGCGAGGTGTTGTCTATCGTGTAAACGCTTTCGTTGGTACCGGTCGGCGTCGGGCTGCCGAGCGCGTTTCCAGCGGAATCCTTGACGTTCTGTGGGGCCCCGACCGCCAGCGCTACACTCCCGTTCAGCGTCGCAAGGTCCCCGCCGGACGCCGTCACGTCGTAATTTCGGATGGAACTGCCGCTCGCCGCAACAGACACGCTTGCCGTAGTCCCAGTGACGAGGAAGTCGTTCGCACCAACCGCACTCATGCCTTCGGAGAAGGTTACTCGCCATGTCACGCTGTCAGCGTTGGTCAATGAGGAGGACGGATTCTGACGTACAATCGAGGTCACCCTGGGCACAATGTTGTCAATCACATACGTGTCGTCGTTCGCGCCGGCAGGCGCCGTGTTCGCCAAGGCGTGGCCGGCTCGATCCTCGATGTCCTGTTCGGCCGAAAAGGTCAACACCACCGTCCCGTCCAGTCCGGCAAGGTCGCCGCCCGACGCCGTCACGTCGTATTCGCGGGTCGAACCGCCGCTCGCCACCGCGGTCAGGCTCGCCGTCGTCCCGCTGACGCTGAAGTCCGCAGCGTCGACTCCACGCACGCCTTCCGTAAACGTCACCCGCCAGGTGACCCTGTCCGCGGCTATTGGCAAGGTCGACTGCGTCAAGCGAGCGAGCGACGCCACCGCCGGAGCCGTGTTGTCGAATTCGATCAGCCGCTCGTTCACTCCGACCGGCCACACATCGGTCAGTGCGTTGCCCGCTAGGTCCTCGATATCCTGTCCTGCCGCGAAGAAGAGTAATATCCCTCCGTTAAGGCCTGCAAGATTGCCGCCCGACGCCGTCACGTCATAGACGCGGGGCGAGTCGTTTCCTTTCGCCACGACTGACAGGCTCGCCGTCGTGAACCACAAGCTGAAGTCGGTCGCGTCGACTCCTCGGACCGCTTCCGAGAAAGTTATTCTCCAGGTCACGCTATCCGCGTCCGTCACCCACGTCTTTGGCGTATGTCGTACGATTGACTCCACGGTCGGCGCTTTTTCGTCGTTAAAGAACATCCCGGATGCCGACACTCCCTCATTGCCGTTGCCGACCGCATCGATTACGGCGTCCGCGACGATCGCGACCGTGTAATCCGCGACTGGCGTGACCGTCGCCGTATACAGGTTGGCGTCGCTCGGGCTCCGGGCGAAATCCGACACGGTCCCCCCGGTCACCGCAACGTCGCCGACGGTGAAGTCGTCCAACTCCTCCGACGTGGTCATCGTCACCGTGAACGCTCGAGTCGTCTGCGCCGGCACTCCGCGCAGGGTTATCTCCG
Organism: Rhodobacterales bacterium; assembly: GCA_965221505.1. Taxonomy (GTDB): domain Bacteria; phylum Pseudomonadota; class Alphaproteobacteria; order Rhodobacterales; family CAZPXZ01; genus CAZPXZ01. The sequence continues at coordinate 769,578 of CBDCSI010000001.1, read as the reverse complement.
GCGCGACATTGTCCAGTACCAGCGTGTTGACGTTCGCGCCGGTCGGCGTCGTGTCGGTCAGTGCGTTCCCAGACAGATCCTCGATGTCCTGGCCTTCCGCGAACGCAAGCGTCACGGTTCCGGTCCTACCTGCCAGGTCGCCGCCCGCAGCCGTCACGTCGTACTCGCTGGTCGAATTCCAATTCGACTGAACCGTCAGACCGGCCGTCGTGCCGCTCAGGACGAAGTCGGACGCGTCGACCTGTCTCACGCCTTCGGAGAACGTCACGCGCCATGTCACGCTGTCTCCCCTTGCCGGAGAAGTCGACGGAACCCGGCGCATGACGGAATCGACGGTCGGCGCCGTCGTATCGCTCCCATACTGTCCAGACGACGATGCGCCGGCATTCCCGTTCCCTGCCGCATCCGTGCCTGCTCCTGCCGGGATCTCGACCGTGTAATCCGCGCTCGGGGTGATCAACGCAGTGTAGACACCGCTTTCGGTCGGACTCCGGGCGAAATTCGATGCCGTTCCGCCGGTGACCGCGACGTCGCTCGCGTCGAAACCGGTAACCGGTTCCGAAAGCGTCATCGTCACTACAAACTCTTCTGTCGTCTGCGTCGGCACACCGCTGAGCGTTACGACCGGCGCAACGTTGTCCATCGCCAGGTCGGTGTCGTTCGTGCCGCTCGGAGTCGTGTTCGTTAGCGCGTTTCCGGCCAGGTCCCTGACATTCTGTCCGCTTGCGAACGCCAGCGCGACCGGCCCGTTCGTTTCGGCCAGATCTCCTCCCGACGCCGTGACGTCATACTCGCTGCCCGCCGTCCCCGCGGCCGATACCGCCAGACTTGCCGTCGTTCCGATCACCGCGAAGTCGGTTGCGTCCACTTCGCGGACCGCTTCCGAGAACGTCACTCGCCACACGACACTGTCCTCGTTCGTCGGCGACAAGGCAGGAGACGAGCGAGCGAGCGACGCCACCGTCGGCGCAATATTGTCCATCCGGTACGTGTTTTCCCTGATGCCGCTCGGTGTCGTGACGGTCAGCGGGTTGTCCTCCAGGTTCTCGATATCCTGTCCGGCCGCAAACTCCAGCGTCACGGTCCCGTTCAGTCCGGCCAGATCTCCGCCCGACGCAGTGACGTCATACTCGGGACCGGGACTCAAAGCTCCCGTCGCCGCAACCGACAGATTGGCCGTCGTACCGCTCAAGGTAAAGTCGTACGGATCCAGCGAGCGAACCGGCTCGGAGAATCTCACCCGCCAAGAGACACTGTCTGCGGCCGACGTCGCGGAAGACAGTCTGGTAATCGACGCTACCGTCGGCGCACGGTTGCTGAGTCTGTAGGTGTTGTCGCCGCTTGGGGACGATATTCTCATCGGGTTTCCGGCCAGGTCTTCGATGTACTGGTCGAGTGACAGGCCGAGCGTTACCCACCCGACAGTATTCACCAGTTCGCCTCCCGACGCCGTTACGTCATACTCGCTGGTCGAACTCCCGGTCGCCTCCACCGCCAGATTTGCCGACGCTCCGTAGATGCCGAAGTCCGTCGCATCGACGCGGGACACTCCCTCCGAGAACGTCACTCGCCACGTTAGCCGATCGGCGCTTGTCGGAGACTCAGGCGGATCCAGGCGCATGTACGAGGTCAGGACGGGTGGGACGTTATCCACGACAAAGGCGTTGTCGCTCCCCGGCGATTGTCCGCCCCGTGTCGTGACCGCAAGCGCGTTGCCGACCCGGTCCACGATATCGTGACCTTCCGCAACTGCCAAAGCCACCGTCCCGTTGAGCCAGGCGAGGTTGCCCCCGGTCGCCGTCACGTCATACTCGACGGTCGAATTCCCGTTCGCCCTTACGGCAAGACCTGCCGTCGTTCCGTCCACCGCAAAGTCCGCCGGATCTACCCCGGAAACGCCCTCCGTAAACGTCACCCGCCATGTCAGTCTGTTCGAGTTCGTGAGTGACCTGGACGGATATTGACGGACGATGGAGGCCACAGCGGGCGATTTCCTGTCCACCTCCCACGAATTCTCGTTGGCTCCGCTCGGCGTTGCGTTCGTCAATACGTTCCCGGCCGCGTCCCGGATCTCATGTCCTGACGCGAACGCCAGTGTCACGGTCCCGTTCAGCGCTGCCCAGTCGCCGTCCGATGCCGTCACGTCATACTCGCGGGTAGAGCTTCCGTTCGCCGCAACCGAAAGCGTCGCCGTGCTGCCGCTTACCGAGAAGTCCGTTGCATCGACCTCTCGCACGGCTTCGGAAAACGTCACCCGCCAGGTCACGCTGTCGGCGCCAGTGGGCGATGTCGTCGGAGTGTGGCGAACGATCGACGCTACGGTCGGGGCTGCGTTGTCCAAGGCATAGACGTCGTCGCCGGGACCGACAGGCGCCTCGGTCCGCAACGCGTTGCCGGCCAGATCCTCGATGTCCTGTGCGCTTGAGAGGGTCAGTCCCACCGTACCGTTCAACCCTGCCAGGTCGCCGCCGGACGCCGAGACGTCGACCTCGCTGGTCGAGATCCAGTTCGCCTCCACCTCGAGATTCGCTGTCGTGCCGCTCACAGAGAAGTCTTGCGCGTCGACCTCTCGCACGGCTTCGTCGAATCGCACCCGCCACGTCAAGCGATCCGCATTGGTCGACGAAGAGGACGGAGCCTGGCGCGTGATCGAAATCAAGGCCGGCGCGGTGGTATCGATTGAGAAACTGCCTGACGCGGTCGCACCCTCATTGCCGTTGCCTGCCGCGTCCGCCGCCGCTCCTGCCGGAACCGTAACCGAATAGTTCGCACTGGGCGTAACCTTCGCCGTATAAACCCGACTGTCGGTCGGACTCTGGGCAAAGTTCGAGATTACCGCCCCAACGACCGCCAGATCCGACTCCGTGAATCCGCTCACCGGTTCGGAGAACGTCACCGTGACCGTAAACGCGCCGTCCGTCTGCGCCGAAACTCCGCTCAGGACTACGAGTGGCGCGACGTTGTCGAGAACGAAGGAAACCTCGCTGGAGCCGCTCGGAGTGGTGCTCGTCAGCACATTGCCGGCCAGATCGGCAACGTTCTGCGTGTCTGCAAGGGCCAGTGTCACGGTCCCGTCCAGCCCGGCCAGGTCGCCGCCCGATGCCGTCACGTCGTATTCTTGGGTCGAACTTCCGTTAGCCGCAACCTCCAGGTCCGCCGTCGTCCCGCTCGCGACAAAGTCGGATTCGTCTATACCGCTCACGTCCTCGGAGAACGTCACCCGCCAGGTCACGCTGTCCGCGGCGGTCGGCGACACTGACGGCGTCCGGCGCACGATCGAGGATACCGTCGGCGCGGCGTTGTCCACCGCGTAACTGCTGCCGTCGGTACCGCTCGGCGTCGCGCTCGTCAGCGCGTTGCCGACCAGATCCTCGATGTCCTGTCCCTGCGCGAAGGACAGCGTAACGGTGTCGTTCAACCCGGCCAGATCGCCGCCCGAAGCAGTCACGTCGTACTCGCGGTCCGAACTCCCGCTCGCCTTCACGGTCAGCGTCGCCGTCGTGCCGGTCAAGGTGAAGTCTCTCGCATCGACTTCGCGGACGTCTTCGGAAAACGTCATCCGCCAGGTCAGGCTATCTGCTTCGGTCGGCGACGACTGCGGTGTCAAGCGGCTGATCGATGCCACCGTCGGCGCCGTGTTGTCCAGTTCGTAGGCATTGTCGTGGGCGCCGACCGGAGTAACGTTCGCGAGTGCGTTGCCGGCCCTGTCCGCAACATTCTGAACGGTCGAGAAGTTCAACGCCACCGTTCCGTTCAGCCCGGCCAAGTCGCCGCCCGAGGCAGTTACGTCGTATTCGCGGCTCGAACCGTCTTTCGCTGCCACCTCCAGGCTCGCCGTCGTTCCGCTGACGCTGAAGTCCGCAGCACCGATTTCGTGCACGTCCTCGGAAAACGTCACCCGCCAGGTCAAACCGTCGGCAGGCGTGGCCGACGTTGGAGGCGAGAGGCGAGCGATCGCGGAGACCCTCGGTGCGACGTTGTCGAGTACGACGCTACTCTCGTCAGCGCCGCTCGGCGTCGTGTTCGTCAGCGCGTAGCCGACCGCATCCTCCATGTCCTGGTCGGCGGAAACGGTCAGCGTCACAGTCGCGTTCAATCCGGCCAGATCGCCGCCCGATGCCGTCACTTCGTACTCGCGGGTCGATCTGCCGTTTGCCGCGACCGAAATGCCCGCCGTAGTCCCACTGACGCTGAAGTCCGTTTGATCGACCTCTCGCATGCCTTCGGAGAAGGTCACCCGCCAGGTCACGCTGTCCGCGTTCGTGGGCGACGAGGACGGGAGGTATCGCACCACCGAGATCACCGTCGGCGAAACGTTGTCCATGACGTAGGTATCGCGATTGGTTCCGGCCGGCACCGTGTCCGTCATTGCGTTGCCCGCCAGATCCTCCAGATACTGTCCGTCCGAGAACGCGAGCTTCACTTGCCCGTTCATGCCGGCCAGATCGCCACCTGCCGCCGTTACGTCAAACTCGCGCTTCGAATGACCGTTAGCCTCGACCGACAGCGTTGCCGTCGTCCCGTATAGGCTGAAGTCCGCCGCGTCGACTTCGCGCACGTCTTCCGAGAATGTCACTCGCCACGTCAGGCTGTCCGCGTCGGTCCGCGAGGTCGCCGGGTCCTGGCGGACGACGGATAAGACCGAGGGCGCCACGGTTTCCCGGACGTAGCTGTTCTCGTTCGCGAAAACCGGCCTCGTGTCCGTCAGTGCGTTGCCGGCCAGATCCTCGACGGTGTGTCCGGCCGCGAACGCCAGCGTCGCCGCACCGTTCGCCCGGGACAGGTCGCCACCGGACGCAGTCACGTCGTATTCGTCGGTCGAGTATCCGTTCGCCGACACCGACACGATCGCCGTCGTGCCGCTCAGGGTAAAGTCGGACGCATCCACTCCGCGGACGGCTTCGGAGAACGTGACCCGCCAGGTTACGCTGTCCGCGCCCGTAAGCGACGACGACGGCCTGTGTCGAACTACGGACGTAACCGTGGGCGCAGCGTTGTCGATGACGTACGTGTCGCGAACGTTTCCGGTAGGCGTCGTGTTCGCCAGAGCGTTGCCGGCCAGATCCTCGATGCCCCGTTCGGCCACGACGCTCAGAGTCGCCGTAGAGTTCAATTTCTCGAGATCGCCGCCGGACGCAGTCACGTCGTACTCGCTAGTCGAAAGCCAATTCGCTGCCACCGACAGGTCGGCAGTCGTGCCGCTAACGTCAAAGTTCGTCTCGTCGACCCCGCTCACTCCTTCGGAGAACGTCACCCTCCACGTCACGCTGTCCGCGTTGGTCGGCGAAGCGGTCGGAACCTGACGCGCAATGGAGGTCACCGTCGGCGCAACCGTATCGGCAGCAAATTGACCGGACACGGACACGCTCGAATTGCCGTTGCCCGCCGCATCGCTCACCGCGTTGCCCGCGATCGCGACCGTGTAGTCCCCACTCGGCGTGACTACCGCCGCATACACTGTGGGGTCGGACGGATCCTGAGGGTGCAGAAACGCCGTGCCGCCGGTAACCGCGACGTCGCTGAGCGTAAAGCCGAATACCGGCTCCGAGAACGTAATCGTCGCGACAAACCCGCTCCTCGTCTGCGTGGGCACCCCGCTCAAGGACACGCTGGGTGCAACGTTGTCCATCACGTAGACATTGTTGTTGATGACGCTCGGCATCGTGTTCGTCAACGCGTTGCCGGCCGGATCCGCGACGTTCTGACTCGCCGCAAACGTCAGCGTTACAGACCCGTCCAACCCGGCCAGATCGCCGCCCGAGGCCGACACGTCGTACTCCAGCCCCAAACTCCCTCTCGCGACAACCGACAGGCTCGCCGTGGTTCCGCTTACCGTGAAGTCCGTCCCATCCACGTCTCTGACGGCCTCCGAGAACGATACCCGCCAGGTCACCGTGTCCGCGCCAGTCGGAGAAGCGAAAGGATCCCCGCGCGCGATGGATGTGACGGTAGGAGCAAAATTGTCAATCAGGTATTCGCGCTCGTCGGCGCCGCTCGGCCTCGTGTTCGTCAAGGCGTTTCCGGACAAGTCCTGGATGACGAATCCCGTCGCGAATCCCAGCGTCACCTCACCGTCCAGCCCGGCCAGGTCACCACCCGAAGCCGCCACGTCAAATTCGCGGTCCGAGCTCCCGATCGCCGACACAGTCAGCCCCGCTGTCGTACCGCTCACGGCGAAGTCGGTCGAGTCCACACCGCGCACCACTTCCGAAAACGTCACCCGCCACGTCATGCGGTCCGCGTTGGTCGGCGAAGCGGTCGGAGCCAGACGCTCCACCGACGCCACCGTCGGCGCGGAATTGTCGATCACGTACGCACTCTCGTCGACGCCACCCGGCGAGGTGACCCTCAACGCGTTGCCTGCGACGTCCGCAATGTCCGTTCCGGTCTCGATCGTCAGCTCTACCGTCCCGTTGAACCCGGCCAGGTCGCCGCCCGACGCCGTTACGTCGTACTCGCGGGCCGAACTCCCGTTCGACGACACCGCCACGCCCGCCGTGGTTCCGCTCACCGCGAAGTCCGACGCGTCCACATCCCGGACGCCCTCCGAAAACGTCACCCTCCACGTCACCGAGTCCGCAGCGGTCGGAGAGACGGCCGGCGAAAGGCGAACGATCGAATCTACGTTCGGCCCGTTATTGTCCACGACAAAGGCGCTGTCGTCGGTCTGCGGCTGTCCGTTCGGCTCGCCGCTCGTCAATGCGTTGCCGTACTCGTCCTCGATTTCATGGCCGGGCGCAAGGCCAAGCGTCACTGTCCCGTTCAGCCCCGCCAGATCGCCGCCCGAGGCCGTCACGTCAAATTCGCGGGTCGAAGTCCCGTTCGCCGCTACCGCCAGCACCGCCGTCGTGCCGGTCACGGCAAAGTCCGAGACATCGACTGCAGTCACGCCTTCTGAGAAGGTCACCCGCCAAGTCAGGCTGTCCGCGTCGGTGGGCGATTCGGTCGGAGCCTGGCGGACGACGGAGATCAGAATGGGGGCAGTCTTGTCTACCTGCCAAGTATTCTCGTTGGTTCCGCTCGGCGTCGTGTTCGTCAGTGCGTTACCAGCCATGTCCCTGACGTCCTGTACGGCAGAGAAGGCCAGCGCCACCTTCCCGTTCAGGTCGACCCAGTCTCCGCCGGAAGCCGTGACGTCATACGCGTTGTCCAGGCTCCCGCTCCCGACGACGGTCAGGTTAGCCGTGCTTCCGCTCAAGGCGAAATCCGACGCGTCCACCCCCGTCACCGCTTCGGAGAATGTCACTCTCCAGGTCACGCTGTCCGCGCCGGTCGGCGACGAAGTCGGCGTCTGTCGGGCGATCGAAGTCACGGTCGGCGGGACGTTGTCCAGGACGAACGTGTCGTCGTCGGTACCGCTCGGCGTCGTGTTCGAGAGCGATTTCCCGGCCGCGTCCTCGATGTCCTGTCCGTCGGCAAAGCCCAACGTCACCGTCCCGTCCAGACCGGCCAGGTCGCCGCCGGACGCCGTCACGTCGTATTCGCTCTTCGAAATCCAGTTCGCCGCTACCGCGAGACTCGCGGTCGTTCCGTCCACCGTGAAGTCGGTCGCGTCCACGTCAGCCACGCCTTCGTCGAACTTGACCCGCCACGTCACGCGGTCCGCATTGGTCGGCGAACCCGACGGGGCCTGGCGGACGATTTCGGTTACGGTCGGCGCGGTGTCGTCGCGGGGGCTACGTCGTCCGGACGCCGATTCCAGCGCATTCCCGTTCCCCGCGATATCGGTCGCCGCTCCCGCCAGGACGACAACCGTGTAGTGAGTACGCCAGGGAACGATCTGCGCCAGGAACACCCTGCTATCGGTCGGACTCTGGCCGAACTCCGCCACCACCCCGCCGATCACCCCAATACCATGAAGCGTAAAGCCGGTCACGAATTCCGAGAAGTTGATCGTCACCCAGAAACGCCCTTCCGCTTCCGCCGGCACTCCGCTCAGGGAAACCCGCGGCGCGGTGTTGTCCATCACGAAGGCGTATTCCTTGGCGCCGCTCGGCGTCGTGTTCGTCAACGCGTTGCCCGCGAGATCCTTGACGCCCTGAGCGGGCGCGAACGATAGCGATACGTCCCCGTCCAGCCCGGCCAGGTCGCCGCCCGAAGCCGTGACGTCATACTCGCGGGTCGAACTCCCGTTGGCGGAAACCGACAGGCTCGCCGTCGTCCCGGTTACGACGAAGTCGTCCGCATCCACTTCGCCGATCCCGTCCGAAAACTTGACCCGCCACGTCACGCTGTCCGCGTTGGTCGTGTACGAGAAAGGCGTATGGCGCACGATCGACGACACTCTCGGCGCGGTGTTGTCCATGACGAAGGCGTCTTCCCTGGCCCCGCTCGGCGTCGTGTTCGTCAGTGCGTTGCCGGCGAGGTCCTTAATCCCCTGAGCGGGCGCAAACGACAGGGTAACGTCCCGGTCCAGCCCGGCCAGATCGCCGCCCGAGGCCGTCACGTCATACTCGCCGTTCGAACCTTCGTTGGCAATTACCGACAGACTCGCCGTCGTCCCGCCCACGACGAAATCCGCCGCTGCTACCTCGCCCATACCTTCGGAGAACGTCACCCGCCACGTCACGCTGTCCGCGTTGGTAGGCGACGCGGCGGGGGTCTGGCGCATGATCGACGCCACCGTCGGCGCGGTATTGTCCAACACGAAGAGGTTGTCGTTCGTGCCGACCGGCGTCGTGTCCGCCAATGCGTTGCCGCTTAGGTCCTCAACGTTCTGAGCCGCCGCAAACGTCAGCGTTACCGTGTCGTTCAGCCCGGCCAGGTCGCCGCCCGAAGCCGTGACGTCGTACTCGCGGTTCGAACTCCCGCTCGCAGCCACCGAGAGGCTCGCCGTCGTTCCGCTCGCGACGAAGTCGGTCGCATCCACGCCGCTGACCGCTTCGTCGAACCTCACCCGCCAAGCGACGCTATCCGCGTTCGTCGGCGATGCTTCAGGAGACTGGCGCACGATCGAGGCCACCTTCGGCGCGGTATTGTCCACGATATAGCTATTGTCGTTGGCGCCGACCGGAATCGCGTTCGCGAGCGCGTTGCCTGCAAGATCCTCGATGACCCTGGACGTCTTGACCGTCAGCGTCAGCTCTCCGGATAGGCTCGCCAAATCGCCGCCCCACACGGTCACGTCGATCTCGCTGGCCGAAACCGGGTGAAGCCATAGCACGAACTCGCCCTTCGTCGTGCTGTTCACGGCGAAGTCGGCCGAATCCAGTTTGCGCACAGCCTCGGAGAACGTCACCCGCCACGTCAGGACGTTCTCCCGTGTCGGCGATTCGGCGGGAGACGCCCGGGCGATCGAGGTCACGGTCGGCGCGACGTTATCCAATACCCAGGCATTGTCGTTGACGCCGCTCGGCACCGTGTCCGCGAGCGCGTTGCCGGCACGATCCTCGATGACCGCAGTCGTCTCGACCGAAAGCGTCACCGTTCCGTTCGCCTCCGCCAAATCGCCTTCCAGCGCGACGACGTCATATTCGCGTGTCGACGTTCCGCTCGCCGCCACTACCAGGTTCGCCGTCGTACCGTCCACTCTGAAGTCGGTCGCATCGACTCCGCTTACGCCTTCAGAGAAGGTTACTCGCCACGTCAGGCTGTCCGCAGCGGTCGTCGAAGCGGCAGGCGTCTGACGAACTATCGACGCCACCGTCGGTGCGGTGTCGTCAAGCTCGAACACGTTATCGTTGGCGCCGCCCGGTTTCGCGTCCGACAGAGCGTGGCCGGCAAGATCCTCGATGTCGTGGCCTGACGCAAAGGCAAGCGTCACGCTCGCGCCAAATCCCTCCGGGTCCTGGGTGGATACCGTCACGTCGTACTCGCGGGTCGAGATGCCGGTCACCGAAACCGACATGTCCACCGTCGGCCCGCTGAGCCTGAAGTCGGATGCGTCGACTCCTCTAACGCCCTCCGAAAATCTTACCCGCCAGGTCAGACTGTCCGAGTTGGTCGGCGAAGTCGACGGATCCCGGAGAGTGACGGAAGACACTGTCGGTGCGGTATTGTCCAGGACGTACGTGTTGTCGTCGACTCCGGTCGGCCTCCTGCTCTTCAGTGCGTTGCCGGCCGCATCGTCGATGTCCTGTCCGGTAGCGAGCTCCAACGTCACAGTCCCGTCCAGCCCGGCCAGATCGCCGCCCGATGCGGTCACGTCGTATTCGCTGGTCGAAATCCAATTCGGCGTCACCGACAGACTCGCCGTCGTTCCGCTCACGGCGAAGTCCGCCGCATCGACCGCTCTTACGCCCTCCGAGAACGACACCCTCCACGTCACTCGATCCTCGCCGGTCCGCGACGAGGACGGAGCCAGGCGGGCGACGGAAGACACGGTCGGCGCGGTAGAGTCGCCGGCAAACGTCCCCGAGGCGATTCCGACCGAACTGGGATTGCCCGCCGCATCGCTCACCGCCCCCGCCAAGATCGCGACCGCGTAGTTCGAATACGGCGCAACGACCGCCGTATACACCCTGCCGTCGGTCGGACTTCGGGTGAATGCCGACACCGCGCCGCCCACGACCGTCAGGTCGCTGGCCGTAAGGGCCGGTACCGGTTCCGAAAACGTAATTGTCGTCATGAACGCGCTGGACGTCTGACCCGGCACGCCGCTCAGGGACACGCTCGGAGCGACATTGTCCACAACGTACGAACTCTCGTTTGCGCCAGTCGGCCCTGTCGTTTCCAGCGGATTCCCGACGGCGTCCCGGACATCATGACCTGCCGCAAGCTCCAGTTCGACCGTTCCGTTCAGTTCGGCCAGGTCGCCGCCCGACGCCGTCACGTCGAATTCGCGATCAGAACCCAGATTCGTTGCCACCGTCAGGCTCGCCGTGGTGCCGCTTATCGAGAAGTCCGTCGCATCGACTTCCCGAACACCCTCCGAAAACGTCACCCGCCAAGTCAGGTTGTCCGCGTTGGTAGCTGATTCCCCCGGCGCAAGCCGTATCACCGAAGCTATGCGCGGCAACGTGTTGTCCAGGACGTAGCTACTCTCGTCCGCACCGCTCGGCGTCCCGCTCGTCAGCGCATTGCCCGCCATGTCCCCAACGTTGTGTCCCGGATTCAATTCTAATGTGACCGTACCGTCAACCTTGGCCAGATCGCCGCCCGACAGCGTTACGTCGTACTCTCGCAAGGAACCTCCATTAGCGGTCACCGCCAGGCCTGCTGACGTCCCGCTCACCCAGAAATCTGCCGAATCGACTTCCAGTACCTCTTCTGAAAACGTCACTCGCCACTTTAAGGAGTCTGTACCTGTCCTCCATACGGACGGCGACTCTCGGACGATCGACACCACATTTGGTGCACTATTGTCAAGTTGATACGCGTCCTCTCTCGCACCGCCCGGCGTAGTGTTCACCAGCGCATTACCGATGGTGTCCCTAATGTTCTGCCCGTCTGCGAACTGCAGCGTCACCAGTCCGTTCAGCCCCGCCAGGTTGCCGCCCGACGCCGTCACGTCATAGATGCGACCCGACGCCCCAACCTCCACCACAGACAAGCTCGCCGTGGTCCCGCTCAGGCTGAAATCGGTAGCGTCCACACTCAACGCCTCTTCGGAAAACGACACCCTCCACGTCAGTTCGTCCGCGTTCGTCGGCGACGTTGCCGGACGCTGACGAGTGATAGAGTTGACCGTCAGTCCGGTGTTATCCACAACATATGTTGACTCCTTGGCGCCGATCGGCGCAGTATTGTGGAGCACGTTGCCCGCCGCGTCCGTGATACTGTGACCGTCAGCAAACGACAACGTTACCGAACCGTTCAACCCAGCGAGATCGCCGCCCGATGCCCTCACGTCAAACTCCCGCCCGGAACTCCCGATCTTGCCCACGGACAGGCTGGCTGTCGTCCCCGTCAATGCGAAATCGCCTGATTCGACACCCTCCACCGCTTCGGAAAACTTCACGCGCCATATCAGCGCGTCCAAATGAGTCGGTGAACCCCTCGGATCCTGTCGCTCGATCGAACTGACGGCTGGAGCAGTCCAGTCAAACACTACCGTCCTTGAAACGGGTTCATCGTTGTGATTCCCCAAATCGTCTGCAGCCGCACCGATGGGCACCGTAACGGTCATTGGCCCCTCCCTGTTTGCGGCCAAGTATACGTTATATCCTCGGCGGTCCCCTTTACTGACCACGTCCAGACTTGCGAGAGCCGAAGCAGGACCAGAAAGGTTGACGTCGTCTGTGTCAAATCTACTAATCGTCTCGTTCCAAGCTAACCCGAACGTAATTAACCCGGTTTTCGAGAACTCCGGAAAATCGTCGAAAGACACCTCCGGTGGAGCGTTGTCGAGACTATAGTACATGCCGTCAAGGAATTGAGGAACTTCGTGACGACCGCTCAGTAGAGGAACTCCATTCCATGAATTTCCAGCCAGGTCCCGCACGTGTTGCCTGTTGAATTCCAGTACCAACGATACATCGTCTGGTCCCAGGTTCCTATACAATACCTTCCACTGGTTAGGGTTCCCCGGGTTCCGTTTCATCGAGTCGGGAGCTCCGCGATAGCGCGATAGGCGAGTCCGTCTTCGAGGGTCATATCTCCGTAGGTATATGCTAGACTCGTCAAGGTTCACAGGTTCCGTAAAGGTGACCAACCAAGTTAGATTGCCGACATTTACTTCTCTCGCGTTAGGAGTGTCCCTACCTATCCATCTTAGAAACGGTCTCTTGTTATCGACCCTATACTCAATCTCTCCGCCGTTCTGTGGTTCAGTTGTGACCAAGCGTTGGCCGTTGTCCCGGTCCTTGATGTTATTTCCGTTTCTAATCCCAATTGATACTAGTCCGTTCAGCTTTCGCAAATTGCCTCCCGAAACCGTTATCAAGTATTTGTCCTGATCGCTCCCTTGTTGCGTTACTGAAGCGACTCTGATGTTCGAGTCGGATGATCCTACAGCGAAGTCGTCAGCACTGACGTCCTTTACCGGTTCGCTGAATACGTACTTCCAGGTCAGAGAATCCCGATTGGTGTCATACGACGTCGGATCGTGCCGCTCGACTCTCAGGACGTACGGCCTGTTTCGGACGTTGTACGACTGCTCGCTGATCACGACGCCAAATCGCTTGCTGTTGGGCAGACGCTCTCCGTTCCCGTTCCTGATGTTGTGTTGCTTTCGCACTCTCAACCAGACCGTTCCGTCGCGACTGCTCATATTCCCGCCGCTGATTGTCACCCTGTACGCCGCGCCGTTGACCCGCTCTACGGAAATGTCGGCGGAGGAAAGGCCCTGGTAGTAAAAGTCGTTGGCGTTTACGTTGAACACTTCTTCGTTGAATTCCAGGCGCCACGTCAACTGATCAACGTCGTAGACAGCGTCATCGGTGTCGGGGTCGCTACGGGTCCATCGCTCGATCTGCGGCGCTGCCGTCGCCTGGAGGACTGCAGATGCGGAGAACAGGGCGGATAGCATAATGGCCGGCAGTATGGCCCTGCACCGGGGAGTCAGCATGCGCCCTTCCCCCCCGTTAGAGAACAGCTTGCCGAGGAATGTCTGACGAGTGTCGTTTTGCAACTCCGTTCCTCCGTCTTCGTTTCGTTTGGTCGTTGTCCCGAATACTACACATTTGGGGGGCTTTGTCAAACACGCGGCGCATGCGTCATGGATTGATCGCTCTCCCTCGGTGTCGGGATTTTTCCAGTCATGACAAAGGGTTATGAGACTTCATCATTCTTCGCACTCATGCGATAACGGACACATCGGATGTACGTTTCGGAAGCTCTCGTGCTGTTCTGCACTTGGACCGCTACCCGCAATTCGGCGTCGTTCCGCAATACGAGGGCGCCCGTTTTCGACAGTTCGGAGAACTCGAGCGCTGATTCGCGCCCGGAGGGCGGATCACGATCGGCCGCGCTGTTCCGATCACACCCGTAGTGTCGTCCGCTGCCGCAATGGCGTAGGGGAAAGGTCGGGCGTTGGACAGGCGACCCCTTGGTGTCCCGGATCCGCGCCCACCGCGGTCAGGTCCAGGTCCGGGGCCCGACTCGAGGCTCAGACTTCCTGACCTGGCTCCCGTGACCGGAATTCTATCGCGCCGACTATTTGGAATCGGAGGGTTACGGTCTGATTCGAAGTTGACGGCAGGTTTCGGAGCGGCTAATATCGTTCGCAAGATATTGTCCGCCGGAGGTCGCATGATTCCGATTCCGCAGACGCTTCCGCTCTCGCCGCCGCACACGGTTCCGATCGGCGACACCGGCCTCAGCTTCGCCGACGAAGGGGATCGGAGGGTGTATTTCTCCAACCTTCAGGTGATCGACTTTCATGACGTTTCCGATCGCGCTTCGGAGCGCCTTCGGATGGCGAAGTTCGCCTGCCGCGGGGTCAAGCTGTGCGACGTTGCGGAAGCCTTCGAAGTGCATTCCTCGACGGTGCTGCGTGCGCAGAGGCGGTATGCGGAAGTTGGCGTCGCGGGCTGGTACGAACCGAAGCGCGGGCGGTGTCGCACGGTCTTCGACGCCGACCGCATTGCGGAGGCGGAGCTGCTTCTGGCCTCGGGTTTGAGCGGGAACGCGGCGGCGCGTCGGATGGGTATCGACCGCGCGACGTTTCACGACAACCTTCGTGCCGGCGTGATTCGGGCTCCGCGGGCGTCGGCTCGGTCGCGGAGCTCGTCCTCGGAAGCCCGGGCTCCGGGGGCTTCGGAGGCCGCGCCGGGTTCGACTGGTTTGTCGTCGGCGTCGGCGTCGGCGCCCTCGGACTTGAGTGCGCGGGACGCGCGAGACCGCAGGACGCAGATGGGTCGAGCGACGCATGACACGTCGACGCGGGTATTGGCGGCGACGGGGAAGCTGCCGGAGGCTCCGGTGCGCTTCGAGGCTCCTCGCCACGGGGTTCGATACGCAGGCGTCCTGGCCGGCTTGCCGATGTTGCTGCGGGAGGGCCTTCTGTCGCGCGTCGGCTCGTTTCTGTCGTTGCCGAACGGGAATTGCGGGTTGGCGCCGGTGCTGTTGCTTCTGGCCTTCATGGCCTTGGCGCGGGTTCGCAACCCGGAGGCGCTCCGTCACATGAGTCCCGAAGAGTGGGGCGGCGCCCTGGGGCTGGACCGGTGCCCGGAAGCGAAGACATTGCGGCGCAAGATCAAGGCGCTGGCGGCGGATCTCGACTCGGTTCGGCGCTGGCAGGCGTCGCTGGCGGCCGACTGGCTGGCCGAGGACCCGGAGGCTCACGCGACCTTGTACGTCGACGGACACGTCAAGGTGTACACGGGTCGCAAGGGTCGGCTGCCGAAACACTTCGTGTCGCGCCAGACGCTCTGCCTTCCGGCCTCCACGAGCTACTGGATCCACGCGCTCGGCGGAAAGCCGTTCCTGTGTCTGAACAAGGCGCTGGACCCGACGATGACGCACGCGCTGGAGAAGGACGTGGTGCCGGCGCTGGAACGCCTGGGCGTACTCGGAGACGCGCCGCCGGACCTGACCCTCGACAGAGGGCGCGACCCGGAGCTGACGCTGGTCTTCGACCGCGAGGGCTGGAGTCCCGCCCTGTTCCGGCGTCTGGCGCGGCGCGGCATCGCGGTGATCACCTGGCACAAGAACTTCAAGGGGGAGGACTGGCCCGAGGCGCGGTTCGAGACCGTCTCGGTGCCGATCCACGGGCCGGGCGGCGTCCGCCACAGCGATGTCCGACTGGCCGAGGACGCGGTGACGCTCGACGCAGCCGGCGCCGTTCGGGTCCGCCAGATCCGCCGTCTGTCGGACAGCGGACGGCAGGTTCCCCTGATCACGACGCATCCCACCTTGCCGGCGGCGCAGGCGGCCGGCGCGCTGTTCTCGCGTTGGTGCCAGGAGAACTTCTTCAAATACATGCGCGAAGAGTTCGGGCTCGACGACCTGGCCGTTCGCCGCCTGACCGAACCGGACCCCGAGGAGCGCGTCGTCAATCCGCCCCACCGTCTGCTCGACCGAGCCGTCCGACGGCTGCGCCGCCGGCTCGGGACCTTGCGCAACCGGATCGCCGACCTCCGCCGGCGCGCGTCGACCGCCCGGGCAGAGAAGGCGATCCGGCAGCTGGAGGCCGAAACGGAAGCGTTGGACACCGAACGGGAGGAACTGAAGGCCGCGCGAAGCGAAACCGCACCGTACGTTCTCGCCGGGGAACTGTCGGAGGAGGAGCGGCTGCACGCGATCCCGGAAAAGGAGAAACTCTTGCTCGACATCGTCCGCACCGTCGCATACCGCGCCGAGACCCGCATGACGGCCGCCGTCGCGGCTGCCCAGGGCAAATGTCCCAAACCGCGCGCCGCCCTGCAGCAACTCCTGTCGGCCGACGCCGACATCTTGCCCGAACCCCACAACGGCGTGCTCCGAATCCGCATCCTCGGCAGCGCGAACGACGCCACCGACGCCGCCGTCAAGCCGCTGCTCGACGAACTGAACGAAACCGAGACCGAGTACCCGGGAAGCGGCCTGCGCCTGGTCTACGAGCAGCATCGGAACGGATGACAGACCGCCGGACGGCCTTCCGAGGCCGAAACGCAACGCAATCCAAATTAGCCGAGGTCAGGAAGTGTGAGGCTACTGTCGGGGTCGGAGCGTTCCCGTCACGGCGGTATACTCCGCTTGGAGGGCTTCTCGCGAGAGACGCGTAAGACGACGCTACGGACAACTCCGTATCCTGGGCCGCAGGCAGCGTTCCGGTTTCGCCGGCCGATTGCGTTTCTGCGGGGGAGGCCGCGCCGACACGCCCGTTCCGACTTGGCGGGCACAAGGCCCGGATGGAGATCGATGCGTCGTCCTCCTGCCCTGCGGTCCGATCCGCGGCACAGGCGAGACCGTCAGGCGAATCGATCACGCCACCTTACGGTTACGTTCCGGCGGTTCCTCTGTCCCATATGGATGCGTGAAGCGCAATCGGCATCCGCCGTCTCTGGCGCTGCGGAGCGGAGGCCGGACAAGAGCCCGCGCCAAATCAAGACCCATGGATTCGGACATGCCGGATGCGGCAGAGTCGCTATCCCTCCTCCTGGCCACAATCCGGGACTTGGCTGTGCATCCGGGACGGACAGAGGGTGCAACCAGGCACACCACCGGTTCCCGCGCTAGATCCTGTGTTGGAAGGATGGCGTCGGCGGTGCGATGGTACGTGATGCGACCATCTGCGAAGAACGGTGTTGGCGCAGGAAGTCGCCCGCTCCGAGACCTGCCGCAGTACCGTTCGTTCGCGGAAGTCCGGATGGAAGGGCAGATTTCCCAACGATTCTGAGTGGTCTCGTCGAACCCGCTCGCGTGAGCGATGTCGGCGCGCGACTACGCACGATCCTCCCGGATGCGCCGGAGGTCTCCCGGGTTCAGAACGCCGAGACGCTCGCAGACCGCATCGTGCTTTCGCCGCTCTCCCACGCCATCGATATGTTCCAGTTCGCAGGCGCCGCAACGACGTATCGTCACCACAGCTTGAAGCTCGACCGAATCGTGCCCGGTTCCGTAATCGAACGCACACACGTCGTCGGCAGTCGAGAGTCTCTCTTCACCGCAGCTCGGGCAGGTCTAGGCCGGTTCGACAGACTTGGCTCGAGCGCCGGCACGGGCGCCCCCGCATCTATTTCCCGGGTCATTCTCTCGTTCCCTTTCGAACGGTGAGCGCCGCACCCGGCGGTCGCTCCTGCTCCGCGCCGAAGCCTGACGCACGGCTGCGGTCCGTCCCGAGCGGACCGGAACGACGCACCGATTCCCAAATTTCGACCTGCGCATTGCCGCCCACTGGGCCGTCCCACCGAGCCGCAGGATGCCGAGTTCCTGCGCCGAGACGTCCTTGAAGCGAATGTCGAGCTCACCACTGGAACACCTGATTCGAGTGTGCGTTTCGAATTGATTCCCGGCAGGATCGTTCGGCATGCTCCCACAGTCGACGCTGCGCCAACCGCGGACAAGCGCGGAGAGCGAGTGCCCCCGTGCACCTCCACACGTCTGACGGAATGTTCGCCTTATCCGCCGGCGCCCTCGCCACGAGGCCAAACGCGGAACGAGCGGAGCGACCCGCGACGACGCCGGAACGGAGGCGGACGTCGTCGCCGCTTGTCCGTCGACGGCGGACCCAGCGACCGGTAACGCTTTCCCGCGCCCGTTCCCTCCCGAACTCCCGAAATCCTCGCAGTATCAGCCGGTTACGATTCTCCCGCTTGGCGAATCGCCGGAACCGGGCGATAGTCCGTGCGGCACCGCGCGGATCAGGAGAAGCGATTGGAACCGAACCGATCCCGGCGACCCGTCGTCCATCTTCGACTGTTCACCAATTACTCCCCGCTCGAGGGAGCGCTGCGAATACCCGAGATTGCCCAGTTCTGCCAGGCGGAAGGCATGCCGGCCGCAGGCATCGCCGATTCCGGCAACCTGTTCGGCGCCCTGGACTTCGCCACCTCGCTCGCCAGAGCCGGAATTCAGCCGCTGATCGGCTGCACCGTCGGAATTCGCCAGAACCGCCCCAGCCTCTCCCGGAATTCCGTCCAGGCGCCGCCGATCGTGTTGTTCGCCCAGTCGGAGGCGGGTTTCCGCAATCTCCTGCAGCTCGTCTCCGGGATGTATCTGGAAGGCACCGGACAAGCCGAGCCGGAGAGGACTGCGGCGAACGGTCCCGCGCTCGACCTGCAGCGACTCGAAACGCATTCGGACGGCCTGATCTGCCTGACCGGAGGCCCCCGGGGCGCGATCGGTACGCATCTCCTCGACGGCCAGGACGATGCCGCGCGGCTGCTTCTGGAGCGTCTGGCCGGGACGTTTCCGGACCGCCTGTATGTGGAGATTCAGCGCCACGGAACCGGCGGCGCCGCCCGTACCCGGGCGGAAACCAGGACCGAGCCCGCGCTTCTCGACCTGGCATACGCGCTCGGCCTTCCCCTGGTCGCGACGACGGAAGCCTATTTCCCGGACGCCGGGTTCCACCCGGCCCACGGCATACTCCGCGGAATCGCGGCACGGGACCGGGAAGAGCCGCACGACGTCCGCTACACGCCGGAAAACCGGCTCCGCAGCGCCGAGGACCTCCGCGCCCGCTTCGCGGACCTCCCCGAAGCGCTCGACAACACCGCGGACATCGCACGGCGCATCTCGTTCTTCCCGCAGGAGCGGAAGCCGATTCTTCCGCGCTTCGCCGAAGACGAAACGCAACTCCTCCGGGACGAAGCGAAGCGGGGACTCGAGCGCCGGCTCGCCGTTATCGAGCCGGCCGCCGAACCGGAGGTCTACTGGAAGCGTCTCGAATTCGAACTCGACGTCATCGTCGACATGGACTTCGCCGGCTACTTCCTGATCGTCGCCAACTTCGTCAACTGGGCGCAGGAGCGCAACATTCCGGTCGGGCCGGGGAGGGGTTCGGGCGCGGGTTCGCTGGTCGCGTATGCGCTTCGGATCGTGGACCTCGACCCCATTCGCTACGGGCTGCTCTTCGAGCGCTTCCTGAACCCCGAGCGCATCTCGATGCCGGACTTCGACATCGACTTCTGCGAAGTCCGCCGGGACGAGGTCATCGAACACGTTCGCGAGCGCTACGGCGCCGAACATGTCGCGAAGATCGTTACGTTCAACACGCTGCAGGCGCGCGCGGCGCTGCACGACACCGGACGCGTGCTCGGCATGGCGCGAGGCCAGACCAACCGGATCGCGAACGAGATCCCGTACAATCCCGCGAAGCCGATGACGCTTTCGCAGGCCTGGGACACGCTGGAAGGCTTTCGCACGGCCATCGACGAGGAAGAGAACGGTCGACGGCTGTTCGACCTCGCCGTCCGCATCGAAGGCTTGTTCCGCAACACCTCCATCCATCCGGCCGGCGTGGTGATCGGAAACCGCCCGCTGATCGAGTTCGTTCCTCTCTACCGGGACCCGCGCGGGCAGGACGAGGTCCAGTCCACGCAATACGACATGGTCTGGGCCGAACGGGCGGGCCTGGTGAAGTTCGACTTTCTGAGCTCGAAGATCCAGACGACCATTCGTGCGGCGATCGATCTCGCAGCCGAGCGCGGCGACCGGATCGAGCTCTCCGAAATCCCGCTCGACGACCGCCAGACGCTGGAATTGTACTGCCGGGCCGAGACCGCCGGCCTCTACCAGGTCGAGGGCGAGGGGATGCGCAGCGTCCTGACGCAGGTGCAGCCGGACCGCTTCGAGGACCTGATCGCGGTCGTGGCGCTCTTCCGCCCCGGCCCGATGGAGAACATCCCGGACTATTGCGCCGTCAAGCACGGCGAACAGGAGATGAAACTCCTGCATCCGGGCCTCGAGCCGATCCTTCGCGAGACCTACGGCATCATCGTCTACCAGGAACAGGTGATGGAGATCGCCCGCGCGCTGGCCGGCTACAGCCTCGGAGACGCCGACATCCTGCGCCGGGCCATGGGCAAGAAGAAACCCGAGGAGATGAAGGCGCAGCGGACGAAATTCCTCGCCGGCCTGCGCGAACGCGGCGGCCTGAACGAGAAGCAGGCATCGGAAATCTACGAACTGGTGCTGAAATTCGCCGATTACGGGTTCAACAAGTCCCACGCGGCCGCCTACGCGCTGGTCAGCTACCAGACGGCCTGGCTCAAGGCCCACTATCCGCTGGAGTTCTACGCCGCCTCGTTGGACGCGGAAGCGGAATCCAGCGACACCGCGCGTTTCGACAAGATTTCCAAGCTGCTCGAAGAGGCCCGCCGGCGGGGCATCCCGCTGTCGCCTCCCGACGTGAACCGCTCCTGCGCCCGGTTCCGGCCGGTCGACGATTCGTTGCCCTACGCGCTCGGCGCCGTCAAGGGCGTCGGAATCGAGGCCTGCAAGCTGATCGACGACGCGCGAGAGGCCGAGGGTCCCTTCCGCAGCGTCGGGGACCTGGCGCGCCGGGCCGATCTCGGCGCGCTGGGCCGGAAGGGGATCGAGAATCTCGCCCGGGTCGGCGCGTTCGATTCCCTGGCCGCGAACCGCCGCTCCGTCATGCTCTCGGCCGAGGACCTCATTCGCTATTCGAAGTCGTTCCAGAAGAAGGAACTCGAGGATCTGCCGCCGTCGCTGTTCGGGGACGAAGAGGTGGAGGTGTTCGAACCGGCACTGGTCGAGACGGAAGACTTCGACCCCGCCCAGCGCTTCGCCGAGGAACGGGAAGCGGCCGGACTCCTGATCTCCGGACATCCGATCGACGCCCACCGTGCGGAACTGGACCGGCGGCAGGTCTGCCTCGCTTCCGCCGTGACGGTCGACAGCGCCCCCGGAACGCACAAGGCTGCCGGCATGATCTCGTCGGTGACGCATCACACCTCCCGCAGGAACATGCCCTATGCGCGGATCACGCTCTCCGACCCGGACGGAAACGCGACCGTGTTGATGTTCGATCGGGACCTGGAGGCGAGCCGCGCCGCGCTGAAAGAGCAGTCGTTGGTGCGCCTCGACCTGGAAGTCGTGCAACGCGGAAACCGGGACGGCATGGTCCTCTGCCGCAGGGTTCGGCCGCTCGATTCCCCGGAACCCGGAGCGACCCGGCGGGAAGCGGTGCGCGACGAGGGCCTGCGCATCCGGATCGAATGCGCCGAGGCGGCCGAAGGCGTCCGCGCCGCGCTCGACCGGAACGGCGCCAACGGCGCCGGCACGCGTACCCAGGTTCGCGTCGCGCTTCGCATCGCGGACATCGGCGCCTGGGCGGAGCTGGAGTTGCCCGGCTGGTTCCGCCTCGACGACGTCACCCGGAATTCGCTCACGAAAGAAACCGGGGTGATCGGACTCGAACGCTTCGACCCCCGAACGCGCGAAAGGATTCGGACATGATCGGACGGCTGAACCATGTGGCGATCGCGGTGCCCGATCTGGAGGCCGCGACCGCGCGCTATCGGGACACGCTGGGCGCGACCGTCTCCGCCCCACAGGACGAGCCGGACCACGGCGTGACCGTCGTGTTCGTCGAATTGCCCAACACCAAGATCGAGCTCCTGGCCCCGCTGGGCGACGACTCCCCGATCGACGGGTTCCTTCGGCGCAACCCGGCCGGCGGCATCCACCACATGTGCGTCGAAGTCGAGGACGTCCGGGAGGCTCGGGACCGGCTCACCGGTTCGGGAGCGCGCGTCCTCGGCGACGGCGAGCCGCGCATCGGCGCCCACGGAAAGCCGGTCCTGTTCCTGCACCCGAAGGACTTCGACGGAATCCTGCTCGAACTCGAAGAGGCGTGATCGCCGTTCGTCGTCGGCTCAATTTCCGTATGCGACGGAGGGCAGCCAGGTCGCGAGCTGCGGAAACTCGAACACGATCAGGATCCCGACGATCTGCAGGATTACGAACGGAACCACGCCGCGATAGATGTGGCCGAGAGTGATTCCCGGCGGCGCGACGCCCTTGAGATAGAACAACGCAAATCCGACCGGCGGCGTCAGGAAACTGGTCTGCAGGGTGACCGCGACCAGGATGGCGAACCACACCAGATCCGGCTTGGCGACCTGCCCGAAGCCCGGAACCCCGAGGTCCAGCGCCTGGATGATCGGGAGCATGAGCGGCAGGATGATGATGGTGATCTCGATCCAGTCGAGCAGGAAACCCAGCAGAAACGTGATGAACAGGATGAAGGCGACGATCATGAACGGGTTGTCGAAGGACGCGAGGACCATCTCCTCGACGATCTCGTCGCCGCCGTAGCGCCGCAGGATGAAGGCGAAGAAATTCGCCGCCAGAAAGATGCCGACGATGTAGCCGGAGGTGTTCAGCGTCGCCCGGCTGACCTCGCAGACCACCTTCCAGCTCAGCTTGCGGTTGGCCAGCGCGAGCAGCGTCGCTCCCAGCGCGCCCAGTCCGCTGGCTTCGGTCGGCGTCGCCAGGCCCACGAAGATGGAGCCGAGCACCACCAGGATGAGCCCCATCGGCGGAACCACGGCCAGCAGGACCTCCCGCACGTCCGCCCACCGGACCGGTCCGGTGCGCTCGGGCACCGGCATCGCGCTCGGGCTCACGAGGCCGTAGACGATGATGAAGACGATGTAGAGGCCGCCGAGTATCAGCCCCGGAAACAGCGCCCCCATGAACAGGTCCCCGAGCGAGATCGCGAGCTGGTCGGACATGATGACCAGCATGATCGAGGGCGGGATCAGGATGCCCAGCGTGCCGGCGCTGGCGACGGTGCCGGTCGCGATGGGTTTCGAGTAATTCTGCGCCATCATCGTCGGCAACGCCATCACGCCCAGAAGCGTCACCGACGCGCCGATGACGCCGGTCGAGGCGGCCAGGATGATGCCGATGAGCAGGACCGTCAGCGAGAGCCCGCCGCGCAGGCCGCCGAACACCTTCTGCATGGTGCGCATCATCTGGCGCGCGATGCCGGACTGGTCCAGCATCAGGCCCATGAAGATGAACATGGGCAGCGCCACGAGAACCGGATTCTTGACGATGCCGCCGAAGATCCGCCCCGATAGCGCCGACAGCCTGCGGTAGTCGATTCCCGTCCGGTCGAACTCGATAATGCCCTTGAAGTCCGACCGGAACGGATCGAGCAGCAGCTCCCCGACCAGGACGAAGACCAGGCTCACCCCGACCAGCGCGTATACGACCGGCACGCCGAAGAACAGGAGCGCGACGAAGGAGAGGAAGATCGCGAGAACCGCGAGCTCGTTCAGCGTCATGAACGAACCGATGGCCTCCAGCAACGCCATCGTCTAGCCCCGCCTGCGCAAAGACCAGAGACCGCTCGCCAGAAGCGCCGCGGCCACGGTCGCGAGGGTGATCAGCATGGTGATCTTGACTTCCCAGTGCCCGAGCGCCAGCGAGTCGAACACCGGCAACCGCTGCAAGTCCCGCAGCGTCAGCGCTTCGCCCGTCTCGGGGTCGAAGCGGGTCAGCTTGAGGAAGACGAGGACGATCCAGTGAACGGCCACGTTGAACCCGAACAGCGTCGAGGGCAGCGCGACGACGAGCTGCCGGAACAGCGTCGGCCGCGCGACCCGCCCGAGATGGCGGACGTAGGACGCCCACACCGCGACGCCGACGAACAGGAACGACACGTTCACCAGCACCTTCAGAATCCAGAGATTGTGCAGGCCGTTCGGGCTGTCCGAGGCCTCGTCCGCCATCACGGACACGATCGCGTATTGGAGCGTCAGATCCCAGGCGAGGATGACGAACGGGAGCAGGAGCCAGGTCAGGGCGAGGACCTCGATCCACTGCTTGCGGCGTTCGGGAAACCGGTTGTGAAAGATGTCGATCCGCACATGGGAGTCGGTGGTCACCGCATACCCGATGCCGACGAGCGCCGAGACGCCGTAGAGCCACCACTGCAGGTCGTCGAGCCAGGCCTGGTTGTTGCCGCTCGCGCGCAGCACGACCTGGGAACAGATCGCGACGACCAGGATCGGAAAGAGCCACGCGCAGGCGTTGGAGACGACCACGACGAACCGGTCGCCGAGGTTGTGGCCGGCGCGACCGACTTCCCCGGGGTCGTAGATCGCGCCGGGCGGCGCGTGTTGTTCCTCCGCCATCGCGACGTGCACCTGTCGTGCGATTCAGACCGGAGAGACTGCGGGACAGAATGCCGGAGCGCAGGGCGCGCTCCGGCACATGGGTTCGTTCAGTTGCGCGGACGCGGCAGGTAGATGTTGTCGAACCAGACCTTGTATCCGGCACGGAACTCGGAGAGGTCCGCCCAAACCTCGGCGAAGAACTCGTCCTCTGCCGCCAGTTCGTCCACGACCTCGAGCCAGGCCGCCTCGTAGGCGTCGAGCTGGTCGGGAGTCCACTGCTTGATCGTCACGCCGTGCTTCTCGACGTTCTCGACCATGGCCGGGAAGTTGGTCGCCTCGCCTTCGGCGTAGTTGTCGGTCAGGTTGGCCATGCAGGCGATCTCGATCTGCTGCTGGCTCCGCTCGTCGAGCGCCTCCCAGCGGTCCTTGTTGATCAGGAGCTCGAACATGGTCGCGGGCTGGTGCCAGCCGGGGAAGTAGTTGAACTTGGCGACCTGGTAGAAGCCGAGATTGGCGTCCACCCGCGGCATCGAGAACTCGGTGGCGTCGATCGTTCCGCGCTCCAGGGCCGGGAAGATGTCCGCGCCCGCGAGGAGCGAGGTCGAGACGCCGAGCTTCTGCATGACCTTGCCGCCGAGGCCGAAGAAGCGCATGTTCAGGCCCTTCAGGTCGTCGAGCGACTCGATCTCGAACTTGAACCAGCCGGAGGTCTCCGGCGCGTACATTCCGCAGAGAACCACCTTGACGTTGTAATTGTTCTCGTCGTACATCCGCTGGTAGAGCGTCATGCCGTCGTCGTACAGCATCCACGCGACCATCTCGCCGGCCTCGGGGCCGAACGGAACCGCCGAGAAGAACCCTGCGGCGCTCATCTTGCCCTGCCAGTAGCCCGCCGTGGTGTAGGCGGCGTCGACCGAGCCGTTGGAGACGGCGTCCAGCGCCTCCAGAGCCGGAACCAGTTCGTTCGGGTCGAAGTGCTCGAATTCCACCGAATCCGAAATGCCGTTGATCTTGTCGACGAACGCGACCCCCGCGGTACCCAGAATGGGAAGGCTCTTCGGGAAGGACGTCGTCATCTCGAAATACTCCTGCGCGAGCGCGGAGGATCCGAACGAGATCGACAGGGCGGCAACCATGCCTGCAAGTCTGGATTTCATGGGTGTGTCCTCAATGATTGTTGCGTGAACCGGGCCGGCGAAGACCGGGTCGTCGATCGACCGGTTTCGGTCTCGCCGGAGCTGTGCCGTCGAAGCCTACCGGTGCCGCCCGGACGGTTCAACCGGAATGCGGCATACGCTCGGCCTCTCCCGCCTCGCTTCACGGGCTTCCGTGCCCCGCTTCCCCGCTCCCGTAATCCTCGCCGCCGCCGCGAGCGAGAATCCGCGCGGGTCAGGACGAGGACGCCCGCCGCTGCCGCAGCCGGTCGCGCACCAGCTTGGCCAGCGGCAGCAGCAGGAGGACGATGGCGACGATCGTGATCGGGCCTGCGATCGGACGGGTGAAGAAGATCGAGAAATCGCCGTCCGAGAGCAGCAGGGACTGGCGGAGCTTCGGCTCGGCGATCGGGCCCAGGACGATGGCCAGGACCATCGGCGCGAGCGGGTAGTCGAGCAGTCGCAGGAAGAACGCCACCAGCCCGAATATCAGCATGAGCCATACGTCGAACATGTTCTGGTACGCCGCGTAGGTGCCGACGGCGGAGAGGACGAAGATCAGCGGCGCCAGGATGGTGAACGGCATCCGCAAGACCCACAGGAACACCGGGATGAACGCCAGGTTGATGGCGACCGCGATGACGTTCGAGACGTAGAACGAGCCGATGAGCGGCCAGACGAAGTCGGGCTGATTGGAGAACAGCAGCGGCCCCGGCTGCAGACCCCAGATCACCATGCCCGCGAGCAGGACCGCCGTGGTCGGGGAACCGGGAATGCCGAGGGTCATCATCGGCAGCATCGCGCCGGTCGAGGCGGCGTTGTTGGCCGATTCCGGCGCGGCGACGCCGTCGACCTCCCCCTTGCCGTAGCGGGAGGGATCCTTCGCGACCATTTTCGCGACGCCGTAGGACATCAGCGACCCCGGCGTGGCGCCCGCCGCCGGAAGCATCCCGACGAAGAAGCCGATCACCGTGCCAATGGTCGTGCCGCGCCAAGCCTGGCGGAACTCGCCGATCGCCTGCAGCGTCTGCCGGAAGGTGATCCGCACCTCCGACATCTTGCTCTCGTAGCGCGTCGTGTTGATCGCCCAGAGCATCTCCCCGATCCCGTAGACGCCGATCGCAAGCACCAGGAACCGGATTCCGTGGGTGAAGCCGGTGATGTCGAGGAATACGAGGCGCGGCTCGCCCGAGACGATGTCGAACCCGACCGCGCCGAGCACCAGGCCCACGCAGATGGAGAAGATCGTCTTCGGTATGTCGTCGCCGCCGAGGCCGACGAAGGTGGCGAAGGCCAGCAGCATCAGCGCAAAGATTTCCGGGTTGCCGAATTTCAGCGCCACGTCCGCCAGCGGCGGCGCGAAGGCGGTGAACAGCACGTTGGCGATCGTTCCGCCGACGAACGACGCCACCGCGGCGGCGACCAGCGCCCGGTCGGCCCGGCCCGAGAGCGCCATCGGCCTGCCGTCGAAGGTGGTCGCGACCGCCGTCGAGGCGCCCGGAATGCCGAGCGTGATGGAGGAGACGGCCCCGCCGTACATGGCGCCGTAATAGATCGCCGCGAGAAAGATCATCGGCGAGGCGACCGAGCCGGTCATTTTCTGGATCACGAAGGTGAACGGCAGGAGAATGGCCACGCCGTTCACCGAACCGAGGCCCGGCATGGCGCCGACGAACAGTCCGACGATCACCCCGAGCACCGCCAGGCCGAAATTGACCGGCTCCAGGGCGGCCAGAATTCCGTCGAACAGGAGCAGAATTACGTCCATGACCTCGCTCCGTTCCGGCAGCGCCGGCGTTTCGGTGCGGCTCGCGCGGCCTGCGTCCCGACAGTCATCTCGCTACTCAGAAGAAAAACGCGTAGAGAGGCAGGAACAGGGGTTCGAGATACCCCTTCGGCAGGATGATGCGCATCGCGACGTCGAAGAAGAAAAACCCGACGACCGGCGTCGCCACCGAGATCGAGACGGTCTGCATCAGGGAGTGCCGGCCCAGGAACCGAAGGTAGTAGAACATGAAGAGGAAGATCGCGCCGTAGAACCCGGCGAAGTGCACCAGGGCGAGGAAGGCGATCAGGCCTCCGCCGACGGTAAGCACCATCCGCTGCGCGTAGCCGTCGAGGAACGGCTCGCCGGAGCGGGACGCCGGAGTCCGCCTTCGGTGCCAGTTCCACACCGTAAAGCCGCAACAGACCAGCATGACGGCGGCGAGCCAGAACGGCCAGAAGCCGCTACCCGGCCCCTCGCCCTCGACGAAGGCGACGTTGTCGAAGCGCTGCGCGTTCGGATTCCAGCCTGCGGGCTCGCCGCTCTTCCACATCAGGTAGACGGAGAAGAGGCCGAGAAGGACGGCGACGAACAATTCCGCGCGTCGCATCCCGGCCTCCCCTCGATCCGAAGGCGGGCGCCTACAGAGCGCCGGACCCCTTCAGCAGGCCTTCGTGCCGGGAGCGCTGGGTCTCCCAGTAGCTGCGAAGCGCGTCGCCGGTGAGATACTCGCCCCCCATGGACTTGTCGGTCCGGTACTGCTGCCACTTGTCGTTCTCGAACAGCTTGCCGAACATGTCGGTGTAGAACGCCTGGGCCTCGTCCGACATGCCCGGCGCTCCGACGACCGCGCGCTGCATCGTGTACGCGAAGTCGTGCCCGAACTCCTTCAGCGTGGGCACGTCCGGGAACATCGGCAGGCGCTCGTCGGTGAACGCCACCAGCGCGACGACGTCGCCCGCCTCCCAGAAGCCGAGCGCCTCCGAGGGATTGTTGACGGAGGACGTGATCTGCTGGCCGGCCAGGTCCTTGGCGACCGCGCCGCCGCCCTTGTACGGGATGTACTTCATGTCGAGGCCGAAGCTCTCGTTCAGGGCGTCGGTGATGATCTGGTCTTCCTGGTTGCTGCCCGTGCCGCCCATGACCCAGTCGTTGCCGCGCTCTTTCGCCGCCGCCAGGAACTCCTCGAAGGTGTTGATTCCCTCGTTCTTGTGTACCCAGAGCAGGAAGGTGTCTTCCGCCATCCGGCCGATCGGCGCGAAGGTGAGAATGTCCACCCCGAGGCCCGGCTGGCGCAACGGCGTGGTAAAGAACGAGTTCAGCGTCACCATGATGGTGTGATCCGGATCGCTTACGCCGTTCAGGTGCACCAGCGCCTCGGCGCCGGAACCGCCGGGCTTGTTGGTCGGCACGAGCGGCTGCCCCGCGTAGTCCTCTTCCTCCGCGATCGCCTGCATCAGCCGTGCCATCTTGTCGGCGCCGCCGCCCTGACCGGCCATGATGACGAAGTCGATCGGCTTGGTCGGCTCCCAGGCCTGGGCCCCGCCGGCCAGCGCGACCGCCAGGAGCGCCGCTCCGGCCAACCGGCTTGCCTTGCACATTGCGTTGATCATGATTTCCTCCTTGCTTGCTTGCGTCGAACGCACCCTCGGGTGCGACTGCCTGCCCGAACTCCCGGTCCCTCGACCGACCGCCGGGCGTACCTGACTGCTCTGCGAATCCTCCCTTCCCGACCGCCTGCCGCGCCGCCCGGGCCTCCTGCCGTCAATGCACGAGGATCACCGGCATGCGGGCGAAATCGACGACTGCCTGCGTGTTGCCGCCGAATACGGTTTCCCTTTCGTGGCTCTGGCCGTAGGCTCCCATGACCAGAACGTCGGCGCCGAGGCCGCCCGCACGCCCCAGCAACGCGCGACCGACGCCGTTCCCGGCGTCGACGGGTTCGATCCGAGCGACGACGCCGCGCACGGCGAGATACGTCCGCAAATCCTCCGCACTGGCTCCGGGTCCGCCCGAGTTCCCCGAAACGAGCACGGCGACCTCCCCGGCCCGGCCGATCAGGTCGAGGTTCATCGCCACGGCGCGGGTCGCCTCCAGCGAACCGTTCCAGGCCAGAGCGACCCGTTCGCCGAGCGTCGGCGCAGTCGGCTCGCCCGCCGGACACATCAGCACCGGCCGTCCGGTATGGAACAGGGCCGACTTCAGCGTGTTGGCTCCGAGATTGCGGTCCCGGTCGGGCTGCGGGACGGCAATCAGATCCGCAAGCCGCCCGCGGCGCCGGATGACCTCGACCTGACGCCCGGAATCCTCAGACCAGGAGATCGACGGCCCGGCGCCGTGCCCGTCCTCGACGACGGCGAGGTCCAGCTCCCCGGCGACCCGGTCGAAATCCGCCCTGAGGCTCCGCTCTTCCGCGTCCGCAACCTCGGCGAACTGTTCCGAGACCTGCCGCGACAGGTAGCCGGGAATCGCGGAGGCGTAGGGCATCAGGTCTTCCGTGCGTGGGCGGCAGTGCGTCACCTGCACATGGGCGCCGAACCGTCTCGCGACCAGCGCCGCATGCGTCAACACGCCCCGGCCCTTTCCGTCGCCGCGAACCGGTACCAGAATTCTGCGGAGCACGGAGGCGCTCCCGTCAGAACAGTCCGGCGATCTGGCCGGCGTCGTCGATGCGGATCGACTCCGCCGCCGGAACCCTCGGCAGGCCGGGCATGGTCATGATGTCGCCGCAGACCGCGACCACGAAACCCGCGCCGGCGGAGAGCCGCACCTCGCGAACGGGCAGGACGTGCCCCTCCGGCGCGCCGCGGACGTTCGGATCGGTCGTGAAGCTGTACTGGGTCTTCGCGATGCAGACCGGAAGGTCGCCGTAGCCCTGCTCCTCCCACTGGCGAAGCTGGTCCCGCACCGCCTTCGGCGCGGCCACCTCCCCGGCCCGGTAGATGCGCTTCGCGATCGTCTCGATCTTCTCGAGGAGCGACATCTCGTCCGGATAGAGCGGCGCGAACGCCGCCTTGCCTTCCTTCAGCACGCGCACCACTTCGCGAGCGAGATCCGTCGTGCCCCTGGATCCTTCCGCCCAGTGGCGGCACAGCACCGCGCGGACCCCGTGTCCCTCCGCATAGCGCCCGACGGCCGCGACCTCCGCATCCGTGTCCGACACGAAATGGTTGATCGCCACCACCGTCGGTACGCCGAATTGGCTGAGATTTTCCAGATGCCGCCCGAGATTGGCGCATCCGCGCTCCACGGCCGCCACGTCCTCCGTGCCGAGGTCCTCCCGCGCCACGCCGCCGTTCATCTTCAGCGCCCGCACGGTCGCCACCACGACGACGGCGCCGGGCCGGAGACCGGCCTTGCGGCACTTGATGTCGAAGAATTTCTCCGCCCCGAGATCCGCGCCGAATCCCGCCTCGGTGACGACGTAGTCGGCGAGCTTCAGCGCCGTGGTGGTCGCGACGACCGAGTTGCATCCGTGGGCGATGTTGGCGAAGGGGCCGCCGTGCACGAAGGCCGGGTTGTTCTCCAGGGTCTGCACGAGATTGGGCTGCATGGCCTGCTGCAAGAGCACGGTCATCGCGCCGTCGGCGGCGACGTCGCGGCAGTAGACCGGCGAGCGGTCTCGCCGGTAGCCGACGATCATGTTGCCGAGCCTGCGCTCCAGATCCCCGAGATCCGAGGCCAGGCACAGGATCGCCATCACTTCGGACGCGACCGTAATGTCGAATCCCGCCTCGCGCGGAAAGCCGTTTGCGACGCCGCCCAGATTGCACACGATCTGGCGCAGCGCGCGGTCGTTCATGTCCAGGACCCGCCGGTGCGCGATGCGGCGAATGTCTACGTTTTCCTTGTTGCCCCAGTAGATGTGGTTGTCCAGCATGGCCGCGAGCAGGTTGTGCGCCGACGTGATGGCGTGAAAGTCGCCGGTGAAATGGAGGTTCATGTCCTCCATGGGCACGACCTGCGCATAGCCGCCGCCCGCCGCGCCGCCCTTCATGCCGAAGCACGGGCCGAGCGACGCCTCGCGGATGCAGATCGCCGCCTTTTCGCCGATGGCGTTGAGCCCGTCGCCGAGGCCGACGGTGGTGGTGGTCTTCCCCTCGCCGGCCGGCGTGGGATTGATGGCGGTCACCAGGACGAGATGGCCGTCCGGGCGATCCTGCACCGAACGGACGAACTCCGCCGAGACCTTCGCCTTGTCGTGGCCGAAGGGCAGAAGATGCTCCGCGCCGATGCCGAGGCTGGCGCCGATCTCGAGGATCGGCTTCTTGACCGCGTTCCGGGCGATTTCGATGTCGGACACTGTCACCTCCGTCCGTCTGGCCTGGACTCTCAGGCTCCGAACCGCGTTCCGACCGAGATCGAGGCGGATTGCGCCCACTCCTCGGCCGGCGTCTTGGCGCCGCCCTTCGGACGCACGCGCTTGATCCGGATACGGCCGCCTTCCGCCTGCACGAGAATCCCGGCGCCGGATACGTCGATCGCCTCGCCGGCGACATGCCCGTCGCCCACATGCGCGGCGTCGTCCTCGCGCGCACAGTCGAAGATCTGGACGGTTTCGCCGAGGACCGTCGTCCACGCTCCCGGCGCCGGATTGGCGGCACGGATCCGGTCGTAGACTTCCTCGACCGGCTTCGACCAGTCGATCTCCGCCTCGTCGCGCCCGAACCAGCCCTCGTAGGTTCCGTCCTCGAGCCGCTGGTCGTGCCGCGGCGCGACGCCGGCCCGGACCAGTTCCAGGCTTTCGATCATGGCGTCGACGCCCATCGGGAAGAGTTTCTTGAAATACACGTCGCCGAGCGTCTCGTCGGGACCGATTTCGCAGGTCTTCTGCAGTAGGATCGGCCCCTCGTCGAGACCGTCGTTCGGCCAGAAGACGCTGAGACCCGTCCGGGTCCGGCCCATCGCGATCGGCCAGTTGATGGAGCTCGGCCCCCGGTGATGCGGCAGGAGCGACGGGTGGTACTGGAAGGTGCCGAGCCGGGGGGCGTTCAGCACCGCCTCCGGGACGAACAGCAGCACGTAGGCCATGAGGCAGACGTCCGCCTCGAACGACCGCATCAGCTGCAGCGCTTCCGGCGTCTTCCAGCTCGCCGGCTGGTGAACCGGCAGGCCGCGCTCCCGGGCCAGCGCCGCCAGCGGATCTTCCGGGCGGCCCTCCCGCTCCGGCGCGGTACAGACGGCGACCACGTTCTCGCCCCGCTCCAGGAGGCGTTCAAGGACCGCCTTGCCGAAGGCCTGCTGACCGTGAACCGCAATTCGCATGACACTCCCCCTCTCGGCCTGTCCCCCGACGTCGCTCAGCCGTCCCGACCCGCGTCTCCGACCGCGCCGGAGGCGATCACCCGTTCCAGGTCTTCGCCGCCGTATCCGAGCACCGACGTCAGGATCTCCTCCGTGTGCTCGCCGAGAAGCGGGGAGCGGACGACTTCCACGTCGCTGTCCGACAGCTTGATCGGACAGCCCACGCTCAGATACGGACCCCGTTCGGGGTGGTCGACCTCGACGATCGTGCCGCTTCGGCGAAGGTCCTCGTCCTCGGCGATCTCCTTCATGCTCAGGATGGGACCGCAGGGGATGTCGAGCGGGTCGCAGATCTCGATCACCTCGAACTTGTCCCGCTCTGAGGTCCATTTCTCGATCTCGCCGAACACGGTATCGAGCCGCGGCAGCCGCGCGTCCGGCGTCGCGAAATCCGGATCCGTCTTCCACTCGGGCCGGCCGATCAGGTCGCAGATCTTGCCCCAGACGGCCGCCTGGGTAATGAAATACGTGTAGGCGTTCGGATCGGTCTCCCACCCCTTGCACTTCAGGACGCGGCCGGGCTGGCCGCCGCCCGAATCGTTGCCGGCGCGCGGCGTCGCCTCGCCGAACGGGATTCCGAGCCCGTGTTGCGAGTATTCGCGCAACGGTCCGGCCGCCAGCCGCTGCTGGTCGCGGAGCTTGACCCGGCAAAGATTGGCCACGGCGTCCTGCATCGGCGCCACGACCTTCTGCCCCCGGCCCGAGCGCTCGCGCTGGAGGAGCGCCGCGACGATCCCGAGCGCCAGATGCACGCCGGTGCCCGAATCGCCGATCTGCGCCGCGGTGACCAGGGGCGGTCCGTCGAGAAACCCGGTCGTCGAGGCCGATCCGCCCGCGCATTGCGCCACGTTCTCGTACACCTTGCAATTCTCGAAGCGACCCTCGCCGAAGCCCTTGACCGAGGCCACGACGATCCGGGGATTGATTTCCCGTATCCGCTCCCAGCCGAATCCCATGCGGTCGAGCGCCCCCGGCGCCATGTTCTCGACCAGAACGTCGCATTCCTCGATCAGCCGGGTCAGCACCTCCTTGCCCGTCGCGTGCTTGGAATTGATCTCGATCGAACGCTTGTTGTGATTCAGCATGGTGAAATAAAGGCTGTCGGCCCCCGGCTTGTCCACCAGCTGCTTGCGCGTCGCGTCGCCGACGCCGGGACGCTCCACCTTGATCACGTCGGCGCCGAGCCAGGCCAGGAGCTGCGTGCAGGTCGGGCCCGACTGCACGTGGGTGAAGTCGAGAACGCGAATGCCTTCGAGCGCTTTCATCGTCGGTACCCCGTCTCCTGCCGCTACTTGTACATGGTCTGCGCCTTGGTGCCGGGCGCGTACTCGTCGGGGTCGATCCAGACGTTGACCACCGCGCATTTGCCGGTCGCGGCGATCGCCTCGCGGGCGCGCCGGAGCGCCGGGGCGATCTGGTCCGCTTCGCGCACCTCCTCCCCGTAGCCGCCGATCATCTTCCCGAACAGGGAAAACTCGACGTCGCCGAGCTTGTTGCCGATGTCGCCCCGGTTCGCGCCGTATTTGGCGATCTGTCCGTAGCGGATCTGGTTCATCGCGGAGTTGTTCCCGATCACCGCGAGATAGGGAGCGCCGAAGCGCTGCGCCGTCTCCATGTCGAAGGCGGTCATCCCGAAGGAGCCGTCGCCGTAGAGGCACATGACCTCCTTCTCCGGGTGCGCCAGCTTGGCTGCCATCGAGAAGCCGGTTCCGACGCCGAGGGAGCCGAGAGCGCCCGGGTCCATCCACTGGCCCGGCCCGCGCGGGCGCACCGCCTGGGCGGAGATCGTGACCACGTCCCCGCCGTCGCCGACGTAGATCGTGTCGTCCCGCAGGAACTCGTTGATTTCCCAGGCCAACCGATAGGGATGAATCGGCGAGCGGTCGGACCGGAAGAGCGGCATGAGCCGCTCCAGCGCCGCGCCCTCGGCTTCGCGCAACTCCTGCATCCATTGCCGGCGCGCCTGCCGTTTGCCCTCGTCCATGCCGCCCGAGAGCGCGTCCGCCGCCGCCGAAAGGACGGCTCCCGGATGCCCGGGCAGGCCGAGATCGATGTCCCGGTTCTTGCCGACGGTTCGATAGTCCAGATCGCTCTGGATCAGCGTCAGGTCCTTCGAGATTCTCTTTCCGTAGCCCATCCGGAAGTCGAACGGCGTTCCGACGATCAGCAGCACGTCGGCGTTCTGGAACGCCATCCGGCGCGTACGGTCGAAATGATGCGGGTCGCCCGGCGGCAGCATCCCGCGGCTCGCCCCGTTCATGTAGCAGGGAATGTCGAAGGCACGAACGAATTCGATCGCCTCGGCCGCCGAGCCCGACGCCCAGACCTGCTGGCCGAAGAGCACCGCCGGCCGCTCCGCCCGGTCCAGGATCGCCGCGAGCCGCTCGACGTCCTTCGGATCGCCGACGCTCCGCGGAGATGCCCGATAGGACCCGGGCGCCGGGATCACGACCTTCTCCAGCGGGATCTCCGCGTCCAGGATGTCGCGCGGTATCTCCAGGTAGCTCGGTCCGTAGGCGCCGGCGAAACACTCCCGCGCCGCCATCGAGATCATGTCGGCGATGCGCTCGGTCGAGAAGACCCCGGAGGAGAACTTGGTGATCGGCGCCATCATGTCGACATGCGGCAGGTCCTGCAGCGACCCCTGCTTGTGCTGGGTGAGCGACGACTGGCCGCCGATATGCAGGATGGGGCTCTCGGACCGGAACGCGGTCGCGACGCCGGTCACCGCGTTGGTGCAACCGGGTCCCGCCGTCGTGACCACGCAGCCCAGCTTGCCGGTCTGCCGCGCGTAGCCGTCCGCCGCATGTGCCGCCACCTGCTCGTGGCGCACGTCGACGATGCGGATTCCCTCGTCGATGCAGCCGTCGTAGATGTCGATGATATGGCCGCCGCAGAGCGTGAATACCGTGTCCACGCCCTCGCTTCGGAGCGCCTTGGCGACCAGCCGGCCGCCCGAGACGATCCCCGCGTCGGCGCTCTTCTTCTGCAGCGTGTCCGTCGCTGTCGTTGCCGCCGAACTCGACGCCATCATCCGACCTCCTCTCTCAACGCTTCGCCCCGGCCTCCGGCGCCGGGCCGCGCGGCGCGCCGTCGGCCCTCCAGCCTTCGCCAGTCCCGCCGCACGTGGTCGTGCAGCCGCATGGTGTGTTCGCGAACCCGCCGGGCGGCGACGTCCGCGTCCCGCGCCTCCAGCGCCTCGACGATACCCATATGGTCGACCACCGAGCGCGACGCCCGGTCGCTCTCGCCCATGGCGCGCCGCCGAACCGAATGCATATGCAGGAACAGGCCGTCGGCGATGGACTTCAGGGCCTCGCACTTGGCCAGCGCGAAGATGCTCTGGTGAAACTCCACGTTCGCCTGGGAATACTCCTCGATGTCCGCGCGCGCGGCGTCCTGGCTGTAGGCCGTCGCGCGCCTGCGCAATCCGGACAGCTCCCTGTCCGACGCGCGTTCCGTCGCCAACCGCGCCGCCATGCTCTCCAGCGCCGCCCAGACGATGATCATCTCGAGAATCTCTTCCAGGGACTTGCGCCGGATGTAGACGCCCTTGCGCGGCTGGATGTCGACGAAGCCGTCCTGGTCGAGCCGGGCCAGGGCTTCGCGGATGGGCGTCCGCGAGATGCCGAGCTGATCGGCCATGGTGCGCTCGTCGAGCCGCAGGTCGGTGTTCTCGTCATAGATGTTCAACTGCAGGATCTTGTCGCGAATCACTTCGTAGATGTGGTCGCGCAGGATGAACCGCCCCGGCACCGGATCGAATTTCGCTGATTCGGCCATCCGAGAATTCTCCCGCGCGCGTCGCCGGAACGCTCTCCGTCCGAGCGGTTGGTGTCCCTTACACCAGATGCCAACTCCTGTCAAACCCGACGCGCCCACCGGCCGAGACTAGACCTCCCTCAGCCGCGCCGCAGGGCGCGCAGCATCTCGGCCGCGACCCGGTCGGGGTCGTCCGCGATCGCCGCGCCGACCGCCGCGAGGCGCTTGACCTTGGAATCCACGGTCCCGGACGGCAGCGCTTCGAGCGTGCCGGCATGGCCCATCCGCCGCTCTCTCGGCGCGTGACGGCCCACCACCAGCGCCACCACCGGCTTGCCGAAGGACCCGCCGGCGAGGAGCTCCGCGGCCGCCTCCTCCTCGGCGCCCCCCGGCTCCCCGATCAGAACGACGCCCTGCGTCTCGGGGTCCTCGCCGAACGCCTCGAGGCACCGGCGAAAGCCGACGCCGTGCACCGGATCGCCGCCGATTCCGACGCTGGTCGAAAGTCCGAGGCCGGCCGCGCAGAGATTCGCGGCGACCTCGCTGGTGAGCGAAGCCGATCGCGAGACCACGCCGATTCCTCCGGGCCGCGCATCCGCGGTGGACATGACGCCGATCTTGCACACGTCCGGCGCCAGCACGCCCTGCGAGTTCGGCCCGACGAGCTCGGTCGCGGATCCCCTGAGCGCCGCCCGAACCCGGAGCATGTCGTGAACCGGAACGCGTTCCGTCACGCAGACCGCGAGAGCGAGTTCGGCCTCGATCGCCTCGATCATGGCGGACGCTGCGTGGTGCGGCGGCACCAGGATCAGGGTCGCGTCGGCGCCCGTCGCGTCGCGGGCTTCCCGTACGGTGTCGAAGACCGGCAGTCCGACATGCGAAACGCCGCCCTTGCCGGGCCGGACTCCGGCGACGTATGCGGAGCCGTAGCGAAGGGCGGAGTCGGTATAGAACGTACCGGCGCGGCCGGTGATCCCCTGAACCATGACCCGGGTCGAGGACGACACGAAAATTGTCATTCGAAACCTCCCGCGCTCCGGCGACCGGCAGCGACGCCCGCCGCCTTCCGATCCGCCGACGTCATCGCCCCTTCCCGGACGCGATCTCGACGGCGCGACGTACCGCCGTCGTCATGTCGTCGCAGGCCTCGAACGGCAGCTGGCGGTCGCGCATGACGGTTCGGGCCCAGTCCGCGTTTTGCCCGGCGGCGCGGAACACGATGGGAAGGCGGCGTCGCGAACGCATGTAGGCGAAGTTGATCCCTTCGGCGATCGTGTCGCAGACCGTCATGCCGCCGCCGTGGACGTTGACGAGAATCACCTTCACGGACGGATCGTCGAGCAGCAGGCGGACGCCGCCGGCGATCTGGAAACTCCGCGCCGTCGTGCGGATATCCATGAAGTTTGCCGGCTTGCCGCCCGCCTCGATCACCATGTCCGTCGTCGCGAGACCGAGCCCGGCGCCGTTCGCCACCAGGCCTACGTCCCCCTGCATCTTGAGGAAGTTGATTTCGTTCTCGCGCGCGACCCGCTCCCGTTCGTCGCGGTTCGCCTCGTAGACCAGCGGTTCGAACTCCGGGTGCCGGTAGAGCGCGTTTCCGTCCAGGACCATCTTGGCGTCCACCGCGATCCAGGCGCCGTCCGCGGACAGGACGAGCGGATTGATCTCGACCAGGAGAGCGTCGCTCTCCCGCGCAGCCCGCGAGACCTGCCCGGCCAGTCGGACGAACGCCTCCCGCTCCTCTCCCTCGATACCGAGCCGGCGCGCGAACGAACCGAGTTCCTCCGGCGCCGGTTCGCCCTGCAGCGGAAGGTCGAGCGTTTCGAGCAAGTCGGGCGATTCCCGCATGCGCTCCTCGAATTCCGTGCCGCCCTCGGACGCGCCGAGCAGCACCGACACCGCGCGCGTCTCGTCGACGGCGACGGCGAGATAGAGCGTCCTCTGCGCAACGACCGCCGCTTCCACGCGTACCCGGTCGACGCGTTCGCCCTCCGGTCCGGTCTGTACGGTCACCAGCCTCGTGCCGAGCAGCGATTCGGCGCTCCGTCGAACCTCTCCCGGCGTCGCCGCCATGCGCACCCCGCCGGCCAATCCCCGACCGCCGGCGGGAATTTGCGCCTTTACGGCATACCGGCTGCAGTCCAGCGCGCGCGCCACGCGCTCCGCATCCTTTCCGGAATCGGCCGTCTCCCCGTCGGGCGGCACAATTCCGTACTGGGCGAGTATCTCCTTTGCGCGGTGCTCTGACAGAAACATTCCGCCTCTCCTGCCGGTCGGCGATTCGGCTGCGTCGCCTTGGCATATGGTATACCACATTTTTGCTGCAGCCGCAAGCGGCCGCGCCGTCCCGACTTGCGTCCGCCCGACGGCCATGCGAACGCGATCGCTTCGACGACCGGTCACGCGGCGCGATGCGGCCGTCGCCTGCGAACCGCCCCCGGTTCCGGTCGAGGATACCCAGCGCGAAAGCGAAACCGTCCGGCACGAGACCGCTCTTCCGAGAATCCTGACCCCCGTTGCCCTCGCTCGACACGGCTACGAAGCGTGTCCGGACCGACTCCCCCTTCGCCGAGTGCGTGGCTTCGCCCTGGACGAGGAATCTCCGGGACTCGCGGAAGTCCGCTTCGTGCCTGCCCCCAGAGCGCCCGCTCCTCGAGAGAGGGCATTGTGCCGCTTTCCCGAAGCCGCTCCGCCCATGCTGTCCCGGAAACGGGAAACGGCAGACCGTGCAGGAGGTTGCACTACGATCCTGCACGACGTCCGGTCGTCGGCAGCGACGACCTGTCGAGACCGAGACTCCGTTCCTCCCGTCGGGCACCGGACCTGACATTGTGGTAAAACGGGCGCGAAGCCGATACGGAATGCGCCGCGCACCGCTGCGTTCCAGTGCGCAGGCGGCGAGAATTCGGTTGAGAACTCTGCCTTCCGAGCAGGAAGGGGTAGCGAGAACGCGCCGTGAACCGGACGGGTCGGCCCGTCAAGGCCAGGAGGACGTCGATGAGCGACGCCGAGAAGAGGAGCAACGAATCGTTGGAGCGGATTATCCAGGAACAGCTGAACCGGCTGCTGAGCCCGGTTTCGGTGATCTCCGTTATGGTGGAGGACGCTGTAGACGAGTACGACGATCCATACCTTGAGGTCAGGGCGATCTACCGTCCGAGCGATTGCATACCGGAAACCTTAAGCGTCGTGCGGCATCTTCGGCCGGTGCTCGCCGAGCACGGCGAGGATCGCTTCCCCGTGATTTCCTACGTCGCGGAGGACGAAGCGGGGATCTACACTGAAGCCGCTTGACCTGATCCGGACCGCGCGACGTCTGGCTGCTACCGGCAGGCGAAGGCCTCGCCAGGCCGATCTCCGTCGTGCCCGGCCACTACCCGCCGACGCGTCCCCGGAAAGTGGAAGTCAGTACGCCGCTCGGTCGGTCGCGAGGATGTCCGGCATGACATCCGGTCGACTGCAGCGCCAACACGCCGAGAGCGGGACTCCTCGCGCAGCGCGCCGGACCGGACATTGTGGTATAGCTGGGGGTTGCGCAAAGCGCCATGCCCGGCTCCGATTCGGAGCGGATCCGTCAATGAGCCGGCCGAGGACTCGACCGCCCCAGCAGCAACACGTGTCGAGAATGCGCCGCGAAGTGGACGATTGCATCCGTCAAGGTCAGGAGAGCGTCGATGAGCAATGCCGTGAAAGAGAGCAACAGTTCGTTGGAGCGGATCATACAGGAACAACTGAACCGGCTGTTGAGCCCGATTTCGGTGATCTCCGTGATGCTTGAGGACGCTGTGGACGAGTACGAAGATCCATATCTACGGGTCATCGCAGTCTACCGTCCGAGCAATTGCATCCCGAATGCGTACGGGGTCGTGCGACAACTTCGGCCTGTACTTGCCGAGCATGGCGAGAATCGCTTCCCCGTGATTTCCTGCGTTGCGGAGGACGAAGCGGAGATTTACACTGAAGCCGCTTGACCTGATCCGGACCGCGCGGCGTCTGGCTGCTACAGGCAGGCGGAGGCCCCGCCAAGCCGATCTCCGTCGTGCCGTCAGCACAGTCTACTACGCGCTGTTCCATGCCCTCTGCCAAAACTGCGCCAACACGCTGATCGGCACTGAAGGATCGAACAACAGTAAGCAGGCTTGGCAGCAAGCCTATCGCGCAATCCAGCACGGCGTAGTTAGGGACCGACTGAAGGATTCGAACACGATGAAGGCGTTTCCAAGACCGATTCGGGACTTCAGGGACGCCTTCCTCGCCGCTCAATCCAAGCGGCACGCTGCCGACTACGACCCAGCCTACCGCATCACCAAATCGGAAGCCCATTCCGACGCCTCTACGGCAGAACGCGCCATACGTAATTTCATGGCCGTCCCCGTGAAGGACAGGCGCGCGCTCGCCGCCTGGGTAGCACTGCCCAATCGCAAGTGAGCAATTCTGAGGCAGCAATTCCGCTCCGGATAAGGCTCTCGTGGCCGAGGCGTTTGGTTACCTGTTGCACAAGGGCCGCAATTTTTCTCACTCTTCGCGCGTCAGTCGGCTGAACGGCAACAATCCGTTCGTCGCCGTATCGCCGTGCGCGATCCGTCCCTGATCTATTCGGTCGCCGTTCCGGTCGGCGTGGAGGTTTTCACGGACGCCGAGACTTCGATCGCGCACGGCAGAATCCATTCCAGAACGTCCCGGCGCGCCGCCCCGTAAGTCATAAACCCCAGTGAACAGGCGGGTACCGCAACGGGGAACTCCCGAAGCCGAACCCGAAGCGCGGGCATCCAACTTTGAACCGCATCCCCGCGGGCTGCCGCTCCTGGCAGCGGCCGCACGCCCGGCCGCACGGCCGCGCGCGCACCTCGTCGCCCCGCCGCCGGGCCAGAATCGACTTGACCCCGGCACACCTTCCTCCCGCGACCGCGACTCGCACGGTCGGAAAATTCTTGCGTTCGAACCCGCGGAACTGCATCATGGGGCCGCGTCCAGACGACCGGAAAGGCGCCCGGCTCCGACGGGCCGGATACGTCTCGTAGCATCGGCAGGCAACCCGGGAGACGCAGATGCGTAAGCGCAAGGACACTATGGACGCCCTTTGTGCACGGGACCCCGACGCCTCGCATACGCCGGTCCGTCCCCGGCGCAACGCGATCGGCGATGTCGAGGCTGCGCGAAGGGTTCGGAAAACGGAACCTCGTCCCGCCCCGCCGAGGGCCGCGCGCAGGTAGACGCCCGGTGGAAGGGAATTTGTCCGGAGCCGGGTGCCGTGCGCCGCCCCGACCGGCAACCGGAGACGGCGCCGCAGCGGGTGCGCCCCGCGCCGGCGTCCCTGCGTCGGCCGGCTCCGACCGACGGGACACGGTCGAAATCCGAGGGGGAATCGCCCGAGTCGGGACGGACCGGCCGCTCTTGCGTCCGGACGGGGAGAGTCCCCTTCGCCGCCGAAGGCTGAAGCCGTACCGAATCGACCGAAGCGCGGTCACCAACGCCCGGTTCCAGGCGTTCGTGGAGGCGACCGGCTACCGGACCGAAGCGGAGCGAATCGGCAGTTCCTTCGTCTTCGCAGGCTTCCTGTCGCCCGACTCGCCGCCGAGCCAGGCCGTCGCCGCCGCGCCCTGGTGGCGCCTGGTCGAGGGCGCGGACTGGCGCAGGATCCACGGGACGGGAAGCGAGGACTCCTGGCTGCCCGCGCATCCCGTCGTCCACGTGTCCTGGAACGACGCCGCCGCTTTCGCCCGCTGGGCCGGCGGACGCTTGCCGAGCGAGGCCGAATGGGAGCATGCCGCGCGAGGGGGGCTCGGCGACGTCCGCTATCCCTGGGGAAGCCGGCACCCGAACGACGAGGACTTCTTCCCCTGCAATATCTGGCAGGGACGGTTTCCGGAGGTCGATCTCGCACTGGACGGATATGCCGGCACGGCGCCGGCGGCGTCGTTCGAGCCGAACGGCTACGGCCTCTTCAACATGGTCGGCAACACGTGGGAATGGACCTCGCAGCCGTTCCGGCCGCAGGCCGAAGGAGAGAGCTCCGCGGGGACGCCCGTGGGCGACGACTTCAAGCTGGTCAAGGGCGGATCCTTCCTTTGCCACGCCAGCTACTGCCACCGCTACCGTATCGCCGCGCGCAGCGGAACCTCGCCCGACAGCTCGACCTCGCATCAGGGACTTCGGCTGGTCTACGACTGACCGTCCTGAGACCCTGCGGTCCGGGTCCTTCCGCCCGTCTTCCCGGCCGTCGAGTCGACGTGGAGTAGGCAGACCTCGTCGTGCCCCGAACCGTTTGGACGGAAAGCCCGATCCTCCGCGCGATTTCGACCCGGAAACGACGACGGCCCATTCGGCTGCCCCGGGGCGGCATGGACGGCCTCGACTCCGCGACCGGACCCGGATCCCTTGATCCTGACCGTTGGGCGATCCAAATTGACGGCGTACGATCGCCGATCGGGGGAGCAGGCCGGTGCGGATTTCCATGTCCCGAGCGAAGGGACAATTGAACGATCTCGTCCGTCGCGCCGAGGCAGGCGAAGAGATCGTGATCACACGCCGCGGGCACGCGGTGGCCAGGCTGGTCCCGCTGCGGCGGACGGGCGAGACCGATGCGCGCATGGACCTGATTGCGGCCGTGCAGTCCGCGGCCGCGACCAAGCGAACCCCGGGGCCCTCCGCAGCCCGCAGTCAGGACTTTTTGTACGGCGACGACGGATTGCCGAAATGACTGCGGTCGTGCTCTCGACCTGTACGGCAATCCTGCAGGACGAGCCGGCGGCCGAGACCGGCCGGGACGCTCTCGCGACCGAAGATCGCATCGCGGTCTGCGCAGGAACGGTTGCCGGGACGCCCGTTGCGGACGAACGGCGGAGTGATCGCACGGATCCTTCGCTCCGACAGCGCCGACCCTGAGACTGCGCCGCTTCGCCGAAGCTCTGCCGCGGCGGGCTACTTGACGATCTGGATCTTCGAGCGGTCGATGGTCGCCGCGACGGCGGCCACCAGCACGACGCCGAACACGATCTGCTGCGCGAACACGCTCACGCCGAGGAAGGTCATGCCGATCCGGATGACGGCGATGATCAGGGCGCCGACGAACGTCCGCCATACACCGCCGACGCCCCCGGTCAACGCCGTGCCGCCCACGATGATCGCGGCGATCGCCGGCAGCAGGAACTCGTTCGCCAGCGTCGGAGACCCCGAGCTGATCCGCGCCGCCATCATGACGCCCGAGAACCCGGCGGTAGCGCCGGAGAGGACGAACGCCGCGATCTTGATCGGGTTGACCCGAATTCCCGAGGCGATCACCGCCTGCTCGCCGGCGCCGATCGCCCGGGTCAGGCGTCCGAACGGCGTACGCGTCTGCAGGAAGGCCAGAAGCGCCAGCACCACCAGGCCGACCCAGATCTCGTTTCGGACGCCGAACGTCTCGCCGATGACCCAGAACAGGTAGTCTTCCCGCATTTCGCCGGAGATGTTGATGGAACGGGCGTCGGAGAGAACGTAGGACACGGCGATGACCACGCCGCCGATGGCGAGCGTGGAGATGAACGACGGGATGCGCAGCCAGGTGTGGGACGCTCCGCCGGCCAGTCCCGCCGCGCCGCCGGCCAGCAGCGCCAGCGGAATGGCGAACAGTCCGATTTCAGGCAGGAGAAGGGCGACCACGATGCTCGCCATGGAGGCGACCGACTGCACCGAGAGGTCGATGCCGCCCATGAGAATCACGAAGGTGGCTCCCGACGCCATCAGAAACAGGGTCATCGTGTCAGAGATGAGCACCATCAGGGTCTGATACCGGAGAAACGAGGGATCCGCGATTCCGACGCCGATCACCAGCGCGGCGAGGGTCAGGAGAGGGATCTGCCCCTTCACGATGTCGAGAACGTTCCGGTCCATCGGATCACACCATGTGCTGAATGAGCTGGATCTGCTCCGGCTTGGCGCCGGGTTCCGCGCCGAACTCGGCGGATACGGCGCCGTCCCGCATCACCAGAATGCGATGCGACAACCCGATCACCTCTTCCAGCGTGT
Source organism: Rhodobacterales bacterium (assembly GCA_965221505.1). Lineage (GTDB taxonomy): Bacteria > Pseudomonadota > Alphaproteobacteria > Rhodobacterales > CAZPXZ01 > CAZPXZ01. The sequence goes on along the minus strand of CBDCSI010000001.1, from coordinate 725,188 downwards.
CGCCGAGCAGCACCACCGACAGTCCCGCATCCGTCATGTCCCGGATCAGGTCGTACACGTCTTCCTTGGCGCCGACGTCGATGCCGCGGGTGGGATGGTCCAGGATCACGACGCTCGACCGCGCGATCTGCCACTTCGAGAGAACGACCTTCTGCTGGTTGCCGCCGGAGAGCGAACCGGCGAAGGTATCGGCGGAGGGAGTCTTGATCCCGAGCCGTTCGATCCAGTCCCGCGCGACCTCGGCTTCCTTCCCCAGCCGCAAGAGCCCGCCCCGCGCGAAATCGCCGAGCGCGGCCAGCGTCATGTTCTCCGACACAGGCGCGCCGGTCACCAGTCCCTCTACCTTCCGGTCCTGCGGCAGGTAGCCGATCCCCCGGGCCACCGCGTCCGACGGATGGCCGAAGCGGACCGGACGTCCGTGCACGCGGAGTTCGCCGGAGTCGATCGGCGCAAGCCCCGCGAGGCAGCGCGCGAGCGCTTCCCGACCCGACCCGATCACGCCGGCGATGCCGAGGATCTCTCCCTTTCTCAGCGCGAAGGACACGTTGCGGAAGCCGGAGGCGGAGGAAACGTCGACGGCCTCGAGCGCCACGTCCTCTTGCGGAACGCCCTGGCGGGTCTCCCGGTAATACTCGTGCCGGAGCGTCCGGCCGACCATCAATTCGTGCAGTTGCCCGACGGTCGCGTCCGAGGACGCCATCTCGGCGACCGACTTTCCGTCCCGCATCACGTAGATCCGGTCCGACAGCTCGAGCACCTCGTCCAGCCGGTGCGAGATGAACACGAACGCGGCCCGCGACTTCAATTCCCGGACGATGCCGAACAGGACCTCGACCTCCTTGGATTCGAGCACCGACGTCGGCTCGTCCAGGAGAATCACGATGTTGCCGGAGATGCGCGAATCCAGCGAGATCGCGGCGGCGATCTCCACCATCTGGCGCTCCGCGAAGCTGAGATCCTCGCACAGGGTGGCGGGATCGACGTCGAGACGCACCTTGGCCAGTTCGACCCTTGCGGCCGCGTTCATCGCGCGCTTGTTCAGCACGCCGAACCGGGTGAATTCGGCCTCGCGCCCCAGGAACACGTTCTCGGCCACGCTCAGGGTCCTGAGTACCGACTGCTCCTGATACACCATCGCGATGCCGTGATCGAAGGCGTCGCGCGGACCCTTGAGATCGACCCTGGAGCCGTTCGCCCGGATCTCGCCCTCGTCGAGCCGATAGGCGCCGTTCAGGGCCTTGAGCAAGGTCGACTTGCCTGCGCCGTTCTCCCCGATCAGCCCGACCACCTCGTTCGGGCGGATCTCCAGCGAGACGTCGTCCAGCGCCAGCACGCCCGGAAAGGACTTGCTGGCGTTTCGGACTTCAAGGACGCTGCTCATCGGAGCCGCCTATTTCACGATCGACAGCCGCGAGCGGTCGAGCGCCAGCGCGACGGCGACGATGATCATGATGCCCTGCACGCCCTGCTGCACGTAGATGGAGACGCCCATCAGGACCATGGCGTTCGAGAGCACCATGACGATCAGGACGCCGACGACGGAACTGAGCACCGAGCCGGTGCCGCCGGAGAGGGCCGTGCCGCCGACGACCACCGCGGTGATGGTGGTGAACAGCCGGCCCTGCCCGATCAGCGCGTGCCCCTGGCCGAATTGCGCCGCCGACATCGCGCCGGCGAGACCGTAGAACGCCCCGGCGATCATGAAGGCCGAAATCCGGGTCATCGCGACGGGAACCCCGGCCTGGCGCGCCGTGGCCTCGTCTCCGCCGAGGGCGAAGATCCACCGGCCGACGCGAGTCCTCTCCTGGATGAACCAGGCGATCAGGACCGCGACGCCGGCGATCCAGACGCCGAGCGGCAGACCGAGGAACCGCGCCAGCGCCATGGCCCGAAACGTCTTGTCGAGGATCCGCACCGTGTCGCCCTGCAGGAAGGCGGTCGCGATTCCGACGCAGGCGAAGCCCACGCCCAACGTCGCCATGAAGGAGGGCGTTCGGAGCCAGACATGCGCCGCGCCGTTCACGCCGCCGAGCAGCGTGCCGAGCAGGATCGCCGCCGGCACCGCCCAGTACCCGAGCTCCAGCCCGGTGGTGTTGTTGGCCACCAGAACGGAGACCAGCACGGCGCAGACCGCCAGCACGCCCTCGACCGACAGGTCGATGCTGCCCATGAGAATGATGAAGGTCGCGCCCATGGTCAGCACGACCGGCACGGACGCCGCGTTAAGCAGCCGGGCGAGATTCCAGGGGTCGATGAACTTGGCGTTGAAGAAGGATACGAACAGGCAAAGAAAGACCAGCACGGCGACGGGCGCCAGCGCGCGGTGCCGAGCGAGCGTCGCGACGCGCCTGGCGCGGGTTGCAGCCAAATCGGTCACGACCCCTCCCCGCTCTCTCCCTGTGCGGGAGCGCTTGCCGCGATGACCGCGGCTGCGGGAACATACCCCGCAGCCGCGGAAGAATCACTTAGCGGTACTGGATCTGACCGGAGGCCTTGCCCCAGAAATCCATGAAGTCGAGCGGCGCCGGCTCCCCGAAACCGTCGACCGTCGCTTCCGTGACCAGAATGCCGGTTCCGTAGAACTCGCGGTGGGAGTGCGGCTCGGCGGCGATGTCGATCGCGCCGGTCGCCGAGTGATAGCCGATCGAAAGCCCCATGCCGCCGGTCCACAGCGGATCCCACGCGACGGTGCCGGCGAACTCGCCGGCCTTGATGGCGTCGATCGCCTGCGCGATGCCGTCGATGCCGGTCACCAGCACCTCGCCGGCGAGGCCTTCCTGGCGAAGCGCCTCCAGCGCCCCGATGCCCATGCCGTCGTTGGCGGCCCACACGCCCTTGATGTCCCGTCCGAACTGCGTGATCCAGGACTGCATGATCTCGAACGCCTGCTGTTCGTTCCAGTTGGCCGTCTGGAAGTCGAGCAGCTCGACGTTGCCGTTCTCCTCGATCGCCATGTCGAGGCCGATCTTGCGCTCGATCGCCGGCACGTTGGACAGGATGCCGCCGATGGCGACGATCCCGCCGGATCCGCCCATGCGCCGGAACAGTTCCTCGGCGACCGCCTTGGAACTCGGCACGCCGTCGAACGACATGTGCGCGACGTAATGCGGGTCGAAGTCCCACGGGTGAAGGTCGTCCGGCTTGTTCCACTGGGTCACCACGTAGGCGCCGGCGGCCGCGCAATCCTCCACGATGGGACGCGCGTCCGGCGAATCGTTCGGATCCACGTTCAGCACCATCTTGCCTTCGGTCCGCGCCAGCATCGCCCGAATGTCCGCGATGCCCTTCTCCGAGTTTCCTTCGGTCACGAGCACTTCGTACTCGGCGCCGATGAACTCGGCGAACGCCCGGCCTCCGTCGGCGAAGGTGGCGTGATACGGGTTGGCCACGGAGCGCATCGAGTTCACGAGCGTCCATTCCTCAGGATTGGCCAGCACTTCGCGGGGCAACCCCGAGGCCAGGGCCGCGAACCCGGCGGCGCCGGCGGCGCCCTGAACGAACGTGCGGCGGGATACCGCACCTGAAGGGGATCTTGTCGATCCGGTCATGATCTCTCCTCCCGAGATTGGGAAACTAACCAAACGGTTACTTGTCGCTCGCTTCTAACATTGCCGCCCGTGCAAGTCAACACGAACCGTGCCGGAAAGCGCCGCGGCCCGATCCGCCGCGAGGGCCGCGAAGCGGCGACGGACGGGGGGCTCCGCGGGCTTCACATCACCGCGCCCAGCTGCCAGGGAACGAACTCGGCGCCGCCGAATCCCAGCTCCTCGCTCCTCGTCTTCTCGCCGGAGGCCACCCGCAGAAAGAGATCGAATATCTCCCGTCCCTTGCGCTCCAGCGAGACGCCCCCGGATATCACGTCGCCGCAATTGACGTCCATGTCGTCGCGCATGCGCTCGTACATCTCGGTGTTGGTCGCGAGCTTCAGCGACGGCGTCGGCTTGAAGCCGGACACGGAGCCGCGCCCGGTGGTGAAGGCGACCAGCGTGGCGCCGGAGGCGATCTGGCCGGTGACCGAACACGGGTCGTAACCGGGGCTGTCCATGAACACGAATCCCGGCTTGTCGACCGGCTCCGCGAACCGGTACACGTCGACGAGGGGAGCGGTGCCGCCCTTGGCCACGGCTCCGAGCGACTTCTCCAGAATGGTGGTCAGTCCGCCGCGCTTGTTGCCCGGACTCGGATTGTTGTCCATCTCGCCGCCGTTCAGCGCCGTGTACTCCTCCCACCACGCGATCCGATCGACCAGCTTTCGCCCCACGGTCTCGGACACGGCGCGACGGGTGAGGAGGTGTTCGGCGCCGTAGACCTCGGTGGTTTCGGCCAGGATCGTCGTGCCGCCGTGCCGGACCACCAGATCCGAGGCGCAACCCAGCGCCGGATTGGCGGTGATCCCCGAGTAACCGTCGGATCCGCCGCACTGCAGCGCCACCACCAGGGCCGAAGCCGGCGCCCGCTCGCGCTTCGCCGCGTTCGCCTTCTCCGCCATCTCGCGCAGGATCTTCACTCCCGCCGCCACGGTCCGTCGGGTTCCGCCGGTCTGCTGGATGGTCATGTAGCGGAAATTCCCGTCCGCCCGCATTCGCCCGGCGCCGATCAAATCCGGAATCTGCATCACCTCGCACCCGAGACCGACCAGCAGGATGCCGCCGAAATTGGGATGACGCGCATATCCCTTGAGAGTCCGAAAGAGCGTGTCGTAGCCTTCGTGGCGCCCGGACATGCCGCACCCGGTCCCGTGCACGATCGGCACCACTCCGTCGACGTTCGGAAACGCCTCCGTCAGCCCCTCCCGTTCCGCCTGTTCGGCGATGAACCGGGCGACGGATCCGGAGCAATTCACCGAGGTGAGGACGCCGAGGTAGTTGCGGGTGCCGACGCGGCCGTCGGCGCGGACGAAGCCCTCGAACCAGGCTTCCCCCTCCGCCGCGGGAAGCGGTTTCGACTCGGACGAGAAGGCGTAGTCGCGGGCGTGCTCGCCCATTCCGAGATTGTGGGTATGCACGTGGCTTCCGGCCGGAATGTCCGCCTGCGCCGATCCGATGATCTGGCCGTAGCGCAGCACCGGCGCCCCGGCGGCGATGTCCGCCGTCGCCACCTTGTGACCGCGCAGGATCCGCTCCCGCAACGGACATGGCAGGCCTGGCCGCGCGTCGCCCGGGGAAAGATTCGCCAGGGCGACCGCGACGTTGTCGGACTCGTGAAGCCGCATCACCTCGGTCATCGCTCCCTCCTCCCGCTCGACGGTACCGGATTCCCCGCTCCGGTCCGTCGGCATGGTAGCGCAAGCCGACAGGGCCGCGCCGGACAGGCAGAGACCGGATCCGTCGCCGCCGACGGCTTTGTTGACCCGCTTCCGCCGCCTCGCTACGGTCCGGCAGGCCCGGGACGCAGATCCGAACGGGCGATCGGGAAGGGTAGGAACTCGAATGACGCAGGAGGCGGCGACCGTCGCGCCCACCGGCGAAGTCTTGCGCGTAGTCGGCCTCGAGAAGAGCTTCGGGGGCCTGAAGGCGGTCGACGACGTCTCGCTCGACGTTCGCCGGGGCGAAATCCTGGCCCTGGTCGGCGACAACGGCGCCGGCAAGAGCACGCTGGTCAAGGCGCTCGCCGGCGCCCAGCCGCCGGACGGCGGCCGGATCGAGATCGAGGGCGTGCCGCGCCAGCTGAACACGCCGCGCGACGCGAGCGAGGCCGGGATCGGCTGCCTGCATCAGGGCCTGGGACTGGTCGACTCTCTCAACGTTCCCGAAAACGTCTTTCTGGGGCGGGAATTGCTCAACCCGCATCTGCCGTTCGTCTCGCAACTCGACTACCGGAGCATGCGGGCGCGCACCATCGAGCTCCTGGGCCGGTTCGGCATCGACCTGCCGCGGCTGAACGAGCCTGTGGTGAAGCTCTCCGGCGGCCAGCGACAGACGGTCGCAATTTGCCGGTTGCTCCTGCAGGACGTGCGGCTGATCGTCATGGACGAACCCATGGCGGCGCTCGGGGTCGACGAAGGCCAGCGAGTCCTCGAACTCGTGCGGAACATGCGCGAGCGCGGAATCAGCGTCATCGTCATCAGCCACAATCTGGAGCACGTGTTCCAGCTCGCCGACCGGATCGCCGTGATGAAGAACGGCCGGCTCGTCGGCGTGGCGAACGCCCATGCGACGACCCGCGACAAGGTGGTGCAGATGATCACCTTCGGCACGACGGACTGAGCGACGGAGCGGATCTCAAATGACGGACGCATCTCATTCGATCGGTCACGCGGACCGCCGCTGGCGGTTCGAGGGGCTGGGACTGACCGTGGTCATCCTGGTGCTCGCCGTGGCGTTCGTCTTCATCAATCCGCGCTTCGGAAGCGTGAACAATCTCGTCAACATCCTGGTGCAGGCGTCCTACATCATCGTCATGGCGGTCGGCATGACCTTCGTGATCACCAGCGCCGGAATCGATCTCTCGGTCGGGTCCGGGATCGCGCTGATCACGGTGGTCGCCTTCGGACTGATCAAGGGCGGGCTGGACCCGGCGCTCGGCGTTCTGTTCATGTTCGGGTTCGGCGCCTTCATCGGACTGGTCGCCGGCACCCTCATCGCATACGTGAAGATCCCCCCCTTCATCGCCACGCTCGGAATGATGGCGGGCATGCGCGGCCTCGCCCTCGTGCACTCGGCCGGCGAGATGCATTTCGGGCTTCCCACGTCGCTGACCTATATCGGCCAGGGCGACGTCTACGGCGTTCCCGTGCCGGTCATCCTCTCGCTGGCGACGGCGCTGTTCGGCGCCTGGCTGTTCAACCGGACCCGGTTCGGCCTCCACGTCCGCGCCATCGGCGGGAATCGCGAGGCGGCGCGGCTCGCCGGCGTTCCGGTCAACCGGATCGAGGTCATGGTCTACGTGCTGATGGGCCTGTTCACGGCGCTGGCCGGCCTCATCATGATGACGCGGATCGATTCCACCCAGGCGACCATCGGCAACGCCACGGAGATTCACGTGATCTCCTCCGTCATCATCGGCGGCACGAGTCTCTTCGGCGGACGCGGAACCATTTACGGCTCGGTCCTCGGCGCCTTGCTCCTGTCGATGATGACCAACGCCCTGATCCTCGCGGGCGTCGACTTCTTCTGGCAGCTGGTCGTCATGGGAGCGATCGTCCTGATCGCGGTCGCCGTCAGCAATCTCCGCGAGCAGCGCGTTCCGGCGCTGGCGCACTTCCTGCGGCGCGACGGTACCTAGCGCGCCCGACCGAGCCCGGCCGGCAGCCGGGACAGCCAAGAGGAGGAACCCGAACATGAAACTACGAACCCTCGCCCTCGCGGCGGTCTCGGCCGCCCTGCTTGCGATTTCGCCGAACGCGGCCAAGGCGGAGCCGATGCGGATCGCCTACCTGTCGCCGTCCTTCGACATCTCGGACGCGTGGGAGCGCGTATTCTGGTCCATGCAGGGACGGCTGGAGGAACTCGGCGTCGAGTTCGAGGTCCAGGCGCTCGCCGTCGCGAGCCACGTCGACCATGCGGGCCAGCTCGCCCAGGTCGAGTCGGTGATCGCCGGCGGCGTGGACTACGTGTTCCTCGGCCCGACCGAGTTCGAGGCCGCGATCCCCGCGCTCCGCAAGCTCAAGCAGGCCGGCGTGCCGACCGTGGTCTTCAATTTCTCGACCCCGCACGAGGACGAGTCGGTCCGGGCGATGAGCTACATCGCGTTCTCCCACTATCCCGGCGGCGTCAAGTCCGGCGAATGGGCGGCCGAACATCTCGGCGGCAAGGGCAAGGTCCTTCTCCTGCGCGGCGCGCCCGGCGTGGTGAGCGACGAGCGGGGCGGCGGCTTCCTGAGCGTGGTGGAGCAATATCCGGACATCGAGATCGTCATGGGTCCCTATACGGATTTCGACCGGGCCAAGGCCTACGACGCGGCGCAAAACATGCTGGCCGCGCATCCGGACATCGACCTCATCTACGGGATGTCCACCGCCATCGGCCTCGGCGCCGCCCAGGTCGTCCGGCAGATGGGCAAGTCGGACGAGATCGCCACCATGGGCTTCGGCGGAACCGGGGACGAGATCGTCGCCATGAAGGAAGGCTGGCTCACGGCTTCCGTCCTGCGTCCGATCGACGACGGCGGCGTAGCGGTCGCGGACGCGTTCGTCGCGCACAGCAAGGGCGAGGAAGTTCCGCTGGTCTGGGGCGGATCCTTCGTCATGGTCGACCGGTGGTCCGACGCGGACGAGATCGTGGAATACGCGAACCGCTACTCCAAGCCCAAGATGGGGCGTTGATCCCGTCGTCCGACTGAACACGCGTGCGGCCGGGACGCCGGCCGCGCGCCCTTGCCGAGGGCCGGGAGAGGTTTAATGAAGGCGCTGGTGCTGGAACGCAAGGACGAATTGTCTCTCCGGGACATCCGAATCGACGAACCCCTGGGCCCCCGGGACGTTCGAATCGCGCTGCGCCGCGTCGGCGTCTGCGGCAGCGACGTCCACTACTACGCGCATGGCGGCATCGGTCCGTTCGTCGTCCGCGAGCCGATGGTGCTGGGCCACGAGGCGTCGGGCGAGGTCGTCGAGACCGGTCCGGAGGTGACCACGCTCGCCGTGGGCGACCGGGTCTGCATGGAGCCGGGCATTCCGGATCCCGAGAGCCGGGCCTCGCGAATCGGCAAATACAATCTGGACCCGGCCGTGCGGTTCTGGGCCACGCCGCCGGTTCACGGCGTCTTGCGCCCGACGGTGGTTCACCCCGAGAACTTTACCTTCCGGCTGCCGGAGAACGTCTCCTACGCAGCCGGCGCCATGGTGGAGCCCCTCGCGGTCGGCGTCCATGCTGCCACGCGGGCGCAGGTCGCGCCCGGATCGGTCGCGGCGGTGATCGGCGCCGGCACCATCGGCATGGTGACGGTGCTGGCGGCGCTGGCCGCGGGATGCAGCCGCGTGATCGTAAGCGACGTCATGGAGCCCAAGCTGGAGCTGGCCTCGCGTCTCGGCCCGGTGACGACGGTGAACGCGGGCCGCGAGAGCGTCGCGGACGCCGTGCGGCGGGAAACCGGCGGCTGGGGCGCCGACGTGGTGCTGGAAGCCTCCGGCAACGGAGCCGCGGCGGCGGAAGTCTTCGATCTCGTCTGCCCGGGCGGCACGGTGGTGATGATCGGCATGCCGGGCAGCCCCATCGCCTACGACGTGCTGGCCGCGCAGGTCAAGGAAGCGCGGGTCGAACACATCTTCCGCTACGCACACGTCTATCCGCGAACCGTCGAAATGCTGGCTTCCGGCGCGATCGACGTCGACCCGCTGATCACGAACCTGTACGGGTTCGCCGAGAGCGTGGAAGCGTTCGACTTCGCCCGCAACGCGCCCCCGGACGCGGTCAAGGTCCAGATCGAGATGGCGGACGCGGCCTAGAGCGCCGTATACCCCCCGTCGATCATGAGCGTGTCGCCGTTGACGAGATCCGAGGCGGGCGACGACAGGTAGAGCACCATGTCGGCGACCTCCACGGGCCGACCGAAACGCCTCGCCGGAATCTTCGCCTTCATCGGATCGCCCTTCTCCGGCGCTCCCCAGACCTTCTCGCCCATCGGCGTGAGAATGACGGTCGGACACACGGCGTTGCACTGGATGTTGTGTTCCGCCCACTCGCAGGTCATCGACTTGGTGAGCGCGTTCAATCCGTTCTTGGACGCCGCGTAGGCGGCGTGATCCGGTATGAGAACGACGCCGGTCTGCGAGGAGACGTTCACGATCTTGCCGCGCTTCTGCGCGATCATCCGGGGCGCGAGCGCCTGCGCCAGGAGAAACGGAGCCCGCAGATTGACCGCCATCATCCGCTCCCAATCCTCCACCCGGGTATCGAGAATGGAATCGGTCGTGGTCGTGGCGGCGTTGTTGACGAGTATGTCTATCGTGCCGAAGCGTTCGAGCGCCGCCCGCGCGGCCTCCCTCGGACCCTCGACGGTCTCGAGTTCGGCGACGACGGTCAGGCACTCCCGACCGTGCGCCTCCACTTCCGCCCGCACCTCGTCGAGGCCCTGCCGGTCTCGCGCCACCGCGGCGATGTCCGCGCCCGCTTCGGCCAGCACCCTGCAGATCTCGAATCCGATTCCCTTGGACGCTCCGGTGACCAGCGCCCGGCGTCCCTGGACCGAGAATCGCTCCTGGTACGGTTTCATATCTCCCTCCCGACGTTCGTCGTTCCCTCGAACCGGCAGGAGACTGGCTCCCCGGCCCTGCAGCGTCGCATGCGCACCGCATCATACGGCATGGAGCGGCGGCGGTCATGGGGCGTCGAACGCGCGGACGTCCCGCAGCCGCTCGTATCGACGGGCAAGGAGTTCGGGCCCACGGCGCGATTCGCCTTGCGCGTCAGCCGGCTCGGTCGGCAGCGACGTTCCGACTCCAGGCCGGCTTGCGCCCTGTGCCCGAAGCCGAATCCGCGTCCGTCAGGCGGCGGCCTCCCGACGCCGTCGCGACGACGCCCTCCGCCGAACTTCGACGTCGGGGTCTTGCAGAGCGACCTTCGTGCGTTCGCTGTGACACGCTCGAACGGTTTCGCTTCCTTGGCGGCTCGGCGACCGTAGGGGAACGCTACGCGAGTCGACCGGCGTCCCGACGGCACGAACGGACCGCGAGGCCGGAACGCGCCTCACGAATTGTCCCGGCACGATCGGCGGGCAACTCCCGGATGCCCCTCTCGGACCGGCATGCGCCGACGTCGCAGGTTTCGGGCTTGCACCGAATCGACGCGCCCGTCGAAAGGGCCGGTTCCGCAACGGCGGCGCGCGGCGGATACAGCCGTACCGTGTGCCGAAGCCACCCTTGCGCCGACGTTCGCCAAGCCGGCAAGGTGAGCCGAACCGGCCATGGGCGCTCGACATGCTGTCAGGGGATCGGAATCGGCTCGACCGAGAACGGAAGCGAATTAGCAATGCATTGAACCCTGCCGGCGGACAAGACCCGCCGGAGCAGAGCGTCCCAGACCACGAATGCCGCCAACGTATCGGTATGGGTGTCGTATGCGTGAAACACGACCGTGTGGACCAAATGTACGTGCCTGCAGTACCACGACCAATCGCTAATAATTTCCGGACACTCGGCATGCTCCATGTAGTCGAAGTCGGAAGAATACGAACAACCGTCACTCCCTTGTGCGAACGCACTGCCATGCATGGCAAGTGCGGCCACAACGAACGGAACGAGCCGGCGACAGTGCATTTCAGATTCCTTTCCCGAATGCGAACGCAGACCGCGGATTGAGCCTTCGCAGCCTACAACGATCCCGGTCCGAACGCCAGCCGATCGTGCGTCAGGTATCGTTTCGTACGGAAGCCTCGCGCCGCAGCGCAAAGAACCGCCGGGCGAGGCCTGCAACGAGCCGTCGGAGACCGGTCTCGGGACGAAGCGCCGGCCGGGCAGGCAGCCGACCGCGTTGCGCGCAGGATCGTGGCCGCGACAATGCGCATCCTTTCGAAGCGCCCCGCAACGAATGAAGACGGGCGGTCCGGAACGTCGCCGAGCGAGCGGACATGCGCGAGAGAGCCGCCGTCGGGACGACCTCCGGGCCGAAACCCGAACGGGTGCGTCGCGGCGTCGCGATCCCGACCTGGACCGGACTTCGCCGGTCGAAGACTCTCGAAACGCCGCGCGGCGCGGGGGTTCTGCGCGAACCGGATTCCGAGAGCCGGCGATCGGTTCGTGGAACGGTCGCAGGGAACCCGAGAAGCTCGCTTGCGGATTCGGGAAGCGCGGTTGTCCGCGGGGGCCAAACCGTGCATGATCGAATCGGTGCCGGAAACCGCGGTACCGGAGTCGAACCGGCACGCGAACCGGGTACCGCTCGACCCAATCAGTCGTAGCCGGGCAGGAACCGAAAAATGGGGCGCAAGACCGCTCGTCCGCGCTACGCAGCGAGACTGAACGCCTTCAAGGCGGGATTGCCGGACTCCGAGCGCGGCATCGCGGATCTGGTCCGGCGCGCCGCCGCCGTGCGGGGTCTCGACGCCGCGGACCTCAACTATCCGGACCACCTCGCGAACCGGTCGCCGAAGGAGATCGGGCAGATTCTGAGCGATGCGGACCTGCATCCGAACGGCCTCGCGATGCGCTACTACACCGAACCGGAGTTCAGGCTCGGAGCGTTCGCCAACCCGGATCCGCGCATCCGGCAGGCGGCCGTGGACCTGACCCGGCGCGGAATCGACGCCGCCGCAGAGATGAAGGCCGGGCTGATGACGCTCTGGCCGGGCCAGGACGGCGTGGACGCGTCCTTCCAGGCAAACTACGGGGCCCTCTGGGACTGGACCGTCGAGGCGCTCGCGGCCGTTGCGGACCACAACCCGGACATCGACGTCTCCGTCGAGTACAAGCCGAACGAACCCCGCGCCTTTTCGATCGTGCCGGACGCGACCACCGCGCTCCTCGCGATCCGGGATGCGGGACGCGACAACCTCGGCGTGACCCTCGACTTCGCGCATTCTCTCTACGCGAACGAGATGCCCGCGCACGCCGCCCATCTGATCGGGCGGCATTCCCGGCTCCTGGGCGTTCATCTGAACGACGGCTACGGCAAGCGGGACGACGGCGCGATGGTCGCGAGCGTACACCCGGTCCAGACGCTCGAACTCCTCGTGGAACTCGATCGCGTCGGCTATTCGGGCGTCATCTACTTCGACACGTTTCCGGACCAGGGCGGCGCGGATCCGGTCGCCGAGGCAGAGGCGAATATCGCCGTGACGGAACGACTCCGGCAGATTGCCGCGGGACTTGCCGGGGACTCCTTGCTGCAGGCGGCGACCGAGCGTCAGGACGCGCCGGCCGCGCACCGGATCGTCGCCCGCGCCCTCTACGGCGCCGAGTGATGTCGAACGTCCTCGTCGTCGGATCGCTGCATTGGGACGTGGTGGTCTCCGCGCCCATGATTCCGGGCATCGACGAGACGCTGATCGCCGACAAGGTGCACTACAGGCTCGGCGGAAAGGGCGCCAACCAGGCGGTTGCCGCAGCACGGATGGGCGCGGACGTCGCGATGGCCGGCCGGGTCGGCTCCGACCACTTCGCGGAGCTGCTTCTCGCCGGACTGGACGAAGCCGGCGTCGAGAGGAGCCGCGTCACCCGTGCGGAGGGCGACTCGGGCATGAGCGTCGCGATCGTGGACGCCGAGGGCGACTACACCGCGGCCGTGGTGTCCGGCGTCAATCGCGAGTTCGAGCCGGACGAGACGCTGTTCGCAGGCAATCCCGCGCTCGTGTGCCTGCAGAACGAGATTCCGGATTCCGTCAACCGGGCCGTCGCGGCGCTGGCGCGCGATGCGGGGGTGCGGGTGATCCTGAACGCGGCGCCCGCGCGCGCGACCGAGACGCGCCTCCTGGAACTGGTCGACGTCCTGGTGGTGAACCGGGTCGAGGCCTACGGACTGACCGGGGAGGAACGCCCGTACCGTGCGGCGTCGCGCCTCGCAAGACTGACGGACTCCACCGTAATCCTCACTTTGGGCGGCGACGGACTCTTCCTTCTCGACGGCGCCGGCAAGCCGGTTCACCATCCCGCCTTCGAAGTCCCCGTAGTCTCGACGCACGGCGCCGGGGACATGTTCGTCGGTGCCTTGGCCACGGAGCTTGCGCGCGGGGCGTCGGTGAAGGACTCCCTGCCCGTCGCCCAGGCGGCCGCCGCGCTCCTCGTCTCCGCTTACGAGGAAGAGCGAGGCGCCGTCTCGCGCGACGCGGCGGTCGAATTCGCCACCCGCACTTCGAAGAATCAGGCGATCCGGTAGAACTCCGCGGCGGTACCGCCGAAGATTCGTGCCCGTCCGGCGAGGTCGACCGACGCGGTCAGCGACCTCGCGCTCCGGTGCCATTCCTCGTAGCTCGCCCGGAGACGGCAAACCGGCCAGTCGGATCCCCACATGATCCGCTCCGGCCCGAAACTCCGGAGCGCGTGCGCCGCGACCGGAGCGAGATCCGCCTCCGCCCAGTCTTCCGCCGCCTCCGTCACCAGACCCGACAGCTTGCAATACGCGCCGGTCTCGGCCGCGAGCCGCGCCATCCCGTCGGCCCAGGCCCGCATCGACGCCGGATCCTCCCGCGCCGCTCCGATCTGCGGCTTCATGCAATGGTCGATCACCGTCCGCATGGACGGATACCGGGCGAACAGGATCCCGAAATTCTCGAGATGCTGCGGAAACCCCAGGGCGTCGAAGGTTAGATCGAGATCGCAGACGGACCTGAACGCCCATTGCACGTCGTCGCGCAACATCCAGTTCACGTCGGGAATGTCCTGGATCATCGGGCGGACGCCGCGGAACTTCGGATGCCGGGCGAGCCGTTTCAGCGTGTCGATCTCCGACGGATCCTCGAAGTCGACCCAGCCGACCACGGCGGCGACGCTTTCGGTCGCGTCCGCAATTCCGAGCATGTACTCGGTCTCCCCGACGGTCGCTGCCGCCTGGACCAGCACGGTCTTCCGAATCCCGCATCGCTGCAGCGACGGCTCGAGATCGGACGGAAGATGCGGTCTGGCCAGGATCGGCCCTGCGACCGGATCGTTCTCCGGCATCCAGTGGTAGTCGCCTCGCACGGGCGTCCAGAAGTGCTGGTGCGCGTCGATCGCGACGCTCATGTCGTCTCTCCCCCGGTAGGCGCGTCGCGTCTCATCAGCCCGGCCGCCTTCAGGTCGCGCCACAGACCGGACGGAATCCGCGCATCGGCCGCCTGGCGGTTGGAATCCGTCTCCGCCACCGACTGCCCGCCGGGGATGACGGACACGACGGCCGGATGGCAGAGCGGAAACCGGAACGCCGCGTCCACCATGCGCACCCCGTGCGCCTCGCAGACCGACTGTATGCGCGCGACCCGCTCCATCACGTCAGGCGGCGCCGGCGCGTAGTCGTACCAGGCGCCCTTCCGGGGTCCGGTGGCCAGGATTCCGGAGTTGTACGGCCCGCCGATCACGACGCCGATCCCGCGACTCTCGGCCAGCGGAAGGAAGGACTGCAGCGAGTCCTGCTCGAGGAGCGTGTATCGCCCGGCCAGGAGAAAGACGTCGAAGTCGCCTCTCTCGGCGAGCCATTGGGCCGGCTCCCAGGCGTTGAGCCCGGCCCCGAAGGCGGCGATCGTGCCTTCGCCCCTGAGGCGCTTCAGCGCCCGGTAGCCGCCGTCCATCAACTCCGCGAGCCGGGCGTCCACCTCCGCCTGGGTGCCGTGGTTCGGGAGGTCGATGTCGTGGGCGTACAGGATGTCGATCCGGTCCAGACCGAGGCGCTCCAGCGAGAACTCGACCGAGCGCAGGACCCCGTCGTAGCCGTAGTCGTAGATCGCCTGCCTGGACGGGGATTCCAGCCATTTGTCGGCGCCCTCCCGCTCGGCCGGCGGAACCGCACGCAAGAGCCGCCCGATCTTGGTCGACAGCACGAAGGAATCCCGCGGCTTGCCGCGAAGGAACCTGTTGAGCCGGGTCTCCGCGAGGCCGTATCCGTAGAACGGCGCCGTGTCGAAATACCGGACGCCCGATTCCCATGCCTGATCGAGAACCGCGTCCGCCTCCGCGTCGGAGATCGCCTTCAGGAGATTGCCGAGCGGCGCCGTGCCGAAGCCGAGTTCCGTGAAGGCGAGCTCCTTGCCGCCGGGCCGCGACCAGCGCCGGACTGCCAGATCCATCCCTGCCTCTCCCTTCCCTTGGCGCGAGCGTTCCGGGTCATGCTACCATCGAAACGACCGGATCCGCTCAAGCGGAGCCCCGCGAGAGGGACCGGAGCGAGGGGAGGCGACGAACTTGAACCGATTCCGGCAAATTTTTGCGGACCGGAAACCGGTCATCGGCATGGTGCATTTCGGCGCGCTGCCGGGAGCGCCGCTCTACGACCCGGAAGCCGGCGTCCGCGGACTGGAGGAAGGCGCGGCGAAAGACCTCGAGGCCCTGCAGGACGCGGGCTTCGACGCGGTGATGTTCGGCAACGAGAACGACCGCCCGTACGAGCTCGAAGCGGACCCCGCTTCGACCGCGACCATGGCCTACCTGATCGGCCGCCTGCGGTCCCGGATACGCGTCCCCTTCGGCGTCAACGTCCTCTGGGATCCCGAGGCGAGCGTCGCCCTCGCCGCGGCGACGGGCGCCGAGTTCGTCCGCGAGATCTTCACCGGCGCCTACGCCTCGGACATGGGCTTCTGGCTGCCGGACGCCGGGAAAGCCCTGCGATACCGAAACCGGCTCGCGCGGAACGACCTCGCGCTCCTGTTCAACGTCAGCGCCGAGTTCGCCGACAGCCTGGACCGCCGCGCCCTCGCGGTGCGCGCCCGTTCGGCGGTCGTCTCCTCCATTCCGGACGCGATCCTGGTCTCGGGACCGATGACCGGCGAAGCGGCGCCGCTCCAGGATCTGGAGGCCGTGAAGCGAGCGCTGCCGGAGATACCGGTCCTGGCGAACACCGGCGTCAAGCACGACACCGTGGCCGACGTGATGCGGGCGGCGGACGGCTGTATCGTCGGATCCTCGATCAAGTTCGACGGCGACACCTGGAACGCGGTCGACCCGGAGCGCGCGGCCGACTTCATGGCTCGCGCCCGCGCCGCGCGGAGTTCCTGACGATGCTCCGGGATATCGCCGGACACCTGACGGAACTCATGACGATCCCCGGCCTGAGCGGTCACGAGGACCGCGTCCGGCATGCGATCGCCGCCCGTCTTCGGCAGGGGGGCGTGGAGAGCCGGTCCGATCGGTTCGGCAACCTGATCGCGTCCTTTCCCGGCGACGGCCCCTCGGTGATGCTGATGGCGCATATGGACCAGCTCGGGTTCGTCGTTCGCAGGATCGAAGAGGACGGATGGATCCGCATCGAGCGTCTCGGCGGCGTACCGGAGCGCGCCCTGCTCGCGCAACCGGTACTCTTCGCCGTCGAGGACGGCCCCGACGTCCCGGGCGTCATCGGCTGCAAGAGCCACCACGCGACGCGTCCCGAGGAGAAGTCGGCCGTTCCGCGCGTGCAGGACCTGTTCGTCGACACGGGGCACGGATCCCGGCGGGAGGTCGAGGACTGCGGCGTGCGGATCGGCACGCCGGCCACCTACCTGCCGCGCGTAGTGGAGCTCGCCGGCGGACGCGTCGCCGGAACCTGCGTCGACGACCGCGCAGGTTGTGCGGTGGCGATCGCGATCGCTCATGCGCTTGCCGCCGACGGCCGCACCGGCCCGCCCGTTCACGTGGTCTTCACGGTTCAGGAGGAGTTCAACCTTCGCGGCGCCGTGACGGCCGCCGAAGCGCTCCGCCCGGACATCGCGCTGCAGGTCGACCTCATGAACGCGAGCGACACGCCCGAGACCTCCGACATCGGGGACATGGCGCTCGGCGCGGGCCCGGGCATGAGCCTCTACTCCTTTCACGGGCGCGGCACGCTGAACGGCGTCATCCCGCACCCTGCACTGGTTCGCCTGTTCGACGACACGGCGCGGGCAGCGGAGATCAACTTGCAGCGAAGCGCCCAGACCGGGATCCTGACGGACCTGAGCTACGTCCAGCTGGTCGGCGAGGGCGTCGCGAGTCTCGACCTGGGCTTTCCCGCGCGTTATTCGCATTCCGGGCTGGAGGTGTGCGATACGGCCGATCTCGAGCGTCTCGCGAAGCTGATCCTCGCGGCGCTCTCGAGAATCGGACCCGACTTCTCGCTCGACCGCGACAGGAGGACCGCATGAGCCACACGCTCGGCATCGATATCGGCACCTTCGAGAGCAAGGGCGTTCTCGTCGACCGCGAAGGCCGGGTCGTCGCTTCGGCGGCGGCGCCCCACGAGATGATCGTCCCGAAGCCGGGCTGGGCGGAACACCGCGCGGACGAGGACTGGTGGGGCGACTTCTGCCGGATTTCGCGGTCGCTGCTCGAGGCCGGCGGCGTCCGCCCGGAGGAGATCGACGCCGTCGGGGCAAGCGCCATCGGACCCTGCATGCTCCCCGTCGACGCCGACGGAGAACCGCTGATCAACGCCGTCCTCTACGGAGTGGACAACCGCGCCGCGGCGGAAGTCGAGGAATTGACGGAGCGAATCGGCGAGGAGACGCTGCTCGCGCGTTGCGGCAACGCGCTCACCTCCCAGTCCGTCGGGCCGAAGATTCTCTGGTTCCGCCGCCGGCATCCGGACCTGTACGGAAAGACCGCCCACATCATGACCTCGACCAGCTACCTGGTCATGAAGCTCACCGGCGAGGTCGTGATCGACCATTACACGGCAGCGGGATATACCCCGCTCTACGACGTGCGCCGCCGGGAGTGGCGAGACGATCTCTGCCCGGACGTGGTGCCGCTGGTGAAGCTCCCGAGGCTACTCTGGACGACCGAGGTCGCCGGTCGCGTGACGGCGGCGGCGGCGGCTGCAACCGGGCTGGCCGCCGGCACGCCGGTGATCGCGGGCACTGTGGACGCCGCCGCGGAGGCGCACAGCGTCGGCGTCGCCGCGCCCGGCGACATGATGATGATGTACGGCTCCACGATCTTCATCAATGCGCTGACCGAAGCCCCGGTACTGGACCCGCGGCTCTGGTACGCGCCATGGCTCTTCCCCGACCGGCACGCGTCCCTGGCGGGACTGGCGACCAGCGGTACGCTGACGCACTGGTTCAGGGACGCCTTCGCCCGGGAGTTGCCGCGCGACGAAGCGATTCCGCTGCTTGCGGCGGAAGCGGAATCGTCCCCGCCGGGGGCCGCCGGCCTGCTCTTCCTGCCGTATTTTTCCGGCGAGCGAACGCCGATCCACGATCCGGACGCCAAGGGGACCTGGTTCGGGCTCAATCTGACGCACGGTCGCGGCGACCTGTTTCGCGCCCTGATCGAAGGCATCGCCTACGGAACCGGACATGTGATCGAGACCTACGAGGAGCTGGAGGAACGGCCCAGGCGCGTGCTTGCGGTGGGAGGCGGCACGCGGAATCGCGTATGGCTCCAGGCGACGTCCGACATCTGCCGCTTGCCGCAGATCGTCCGCGAGAAGACGCTGGGGGCGAGCTACGGCGACGCCTTTCTCGCCGCGCAGGCGATCGGAGCGGTCGACGCCGGCGACATCGACGAATGGAACCCGGTCGAGCGAACCGTCCGGCCCCGCGAGGTCGAGGCGTACCGCAAGCAGTATCCGCTCTTTCGAAGGCTGTACGAACGGACGAAGGACATCGCGGCGGAACTGTAGGATGCGCCTCGCCCGGCGCCATGCCCCCTGGCGACGGTCCGTTCCGGCACGATGCCGGCTGCGACGAACAGGAAGGCGACTGCCGTCGACTACGACGTTCGAGGAGACGAGCAAGCGGTCCTGTTGACGACCACGACGGCCAAATCGGCGCGATGTCGTTCCGGTCCGGGCGCAAGGCGCCTGCACTCGTTTTGCGGCCCCGCATGCGCAACGGACCGAGCCGTTCCCCGGTTCGCTACGAGGCGCTGGGCAGGCCCGTAGATCGCCCGGCCGAGGCGGGTCTTCGCTTTGCGTCCGCTTTGCGTGACACCTCAAACGAAACTAGGATCACCTCCGCAAGGCACGCGTCGACTACTCGGCACGTGCGGTGTGCCTGTCCGGGGAGGAGGCATGGCGGAAGTCAACATCGAGGCCTTGCGAAAGGAATACGGCGGCCAGGAAGTCATCCACGGCGTCGACTTCGACATCGCGGACGGCGCCTTCGCCGTTCTGGTGGGACCGTCCGGGTGCGGCAAGTCGACCCTCCTTCGGATGATCGCCGGTCTCGAAGCCATTACCGAAGGCACCATTCGCATCGGCGGCAAGGTCGTCAACAGCCTGCCGCCCTCGCAGCGCGACATCGCCATGGTGTTCCAGAACTACGCCCTCTACCCGCACAAGACCGTCGAGTCGAACATGGCGTTCTCGCTGCGAATGCGCCGCATGCCCAAGGCGGAAATCCGCACGCGGGTCGACCGGGCGGCCGAGATCCTGGGACTGACGTCCTATCTCGACCGCTATCCGCGAGCGCTCTCCGGCGGCCAGCGCCAGCGCGTGGCCATGGGGCGCGCCATCGTGCGGGACCCCCAGGTGTTCCTGTTCGACGAGCCGCTCTCGAACCTGGACGCCAAGCTGCGAATTCAGATGCGGGCGGAGATTCGCGAACTCCACCAGCGCCTCGGCACCACCACCGTTTACGTCACCCACGACCAGATCGAGGCGATGACCATGGCCGACGTCATCGTCGTCATGGAGAGCGGCAACATCGAGCAAATCGGCACCCCGCTCGAGGTCTACGACCGGCCGAGGAACGTCTTCGTCGCCGGGTTTATCGGCTCGCCGTCGATGAACCTCATGCCCGGAACGGTCGCCGAGTCCGGAATCGACGTAGGCGGCGTGATCGTCCCGGCCGATTCCGCGGCGTCGCTGGAGCCGGGGCGCGAGGTAACCCTCGGCGTGCGCCCGGAGCATCTGTCGTTGTCCGACAGCGGTTTGCCGGTGGACGTCTCGGTGGTCGAGCCGACCGGCAGCGAAACGCATGTCGTCGGCCGCTTCGGCGACCGGGAAATCGTCGCAGTCTTCCACGAACGGCACTCGTTCCGCCGCAGCGAACGCATACTGCTGGCGCCGGACCTCTCGCAGATTCACCTGTTCGACCCGGAGACCGGCGAGCGTATCCGATGACGGCGCCGTCGAGGCCGCAACGGCAAGGAAAGGAAGGGACATGCTGATCGGAATCGACCCGAGACTGAACGCGGATCTTCTCTACGTGCTTCGCGCCATGGGGCACGGCGACGTCCTGGTGCTCTGCGACCAGAACTTTCCGGCCGTCTCCGTCGCCCAGGAGTCGGTCTACGGCGAGCTTCTGCGAATGGACAACCTCACCTCGGAAGAAGCGGTGCGCGCGATTCTCTCCGTTCTGCCCCTGGATTCCTTCGTCGACGACTTTGCGGGCCGCATGGAGGTCATCGACCGTCCCGACGAGCTTCCGCCGGTGCAGCAGGAGGTACAGTCCGCTGTCGACGAGGCGCGGGGAGCGTCGGGCCCGATGGTCGGAATCGAGCGCTTCCGGTTCTACGAATTCGCGAAGAATTCCTATGCGGTCGTCCAGACCGGCGAGCGCCGCTTCTACGGTTGTTTCTTCCTCCGAAAGGGGGTCATCCCGCCCGATTCGTGATTCCGGCGCTTCGCCGGCACGACCGACAGGGGACGCCGATCCCCCGTTCCCGTCGGAGACCGGATCCGAAAGCCCGGCTTCGGCCCGCCGGGGCCGACGACTGAATCAGCCGAGCCGCTCTCCGCTCTCGCGGGCGAAGAGGTGCAGGCGTTCCGGCTCCGCTTCCACCGCCACCGGATCGCCGGACGAGACGTCCGTCAGGCGCGGCAGGAGCGCGGTCAATTCCGTGCCGCCCGCATCGAGCAGCAGCATGGTCTCGTGTCCGAGATGTTCCACGAGCCGAACCGTGGCGTTGGCGCCTTCACCGTCCGGCGCAGGCCGCATCCGGATATGCTCCGGCCGGATGCCTACCGTGACGCCGCTCGCGGCCGACGGAGGCACCGCGGGAAGGTCGAAGGCGAGACCCCGCTCCGAGACGAATCGGGTCGCGCCGTCACCGGACTCCACCGCGCCTTCGAGAAAGTTCATCGCGGGCGAGCCGATGAACCCGGCGACGAACCGGTTCGCCGGCCGGTCGTAGAGCTCCAGCGGGCCTCCGACCTGCTCGATTCGGCCCTCGTTGAGCACGATGATCTCGTCCGCGAGCGTCATGGCCTCGACCTGGTCGTGAGTCACGTAGACGAACGTGGTCCGCACGCGCTGATGCAGCTCCTTGATCTCCGAGCGCATCTGTACCCGGAGCTTGGCGTCCAGGTTGGAGAGCGGCTCGTCGAACAGGAAAGCCCGCGGCTGGCGCACCATCGCGCGCCCCATCGCAACGCGCTGGCGCTGGCCCCCGGAGAGTTGCCTCGGATACCGGTCGAGCAGCGCCTCCAGTCCGAGCACCCCTGCGACCTCCGTGACCCGCTTCGCGATCTCGTCCTTCGGAGACCGCCTCAACTTCAGCGCGAAGGCCAGATTCTGCCGAACCGTGCGGTGGGGATAGAGGGCGTAGTTCTGGAACACCATCGCGACGTCGCGGTCGCGGGGCGCGACCTCGCCGACCGACTGTCCGTCGATCTCGATGTCGCCGCCGGTCAGCTCCTCCAGCCCGGCCACCAGCCGGAGCAGGGTCGACTTTCCGCAGCCCGACGGACCGAGAAGCACGACGAAACGTCCGTCCGGAACGGTCGCGCTGACCCCGCGGAGAGCCTCCACGCCCTCGAAGGACTTTACGACTTCGCGAAATTCGATCGATGCCATACCTCACTCCCGTCTTGGCGACGCGCCGGTCGCACGAGCCGCCGTCACCCCTTCACCGCGCCAAGCGTGAGGCCGCGAACGATGAAGCGCTGTGCGAGCAGCGCGACGATGACAGGCGGAATCATCGCAATCAACGCACGGACCGCCATGAACCAGAACTGTACGCCGCGGGTGTCTACCGCGCCGGCGACGTGCACGGGAACGGTGATGGCGTCGCGGCTCGAAATGGTGATCGCGAACAGGAATTCGTTCCACGAGAACGCGAATGCGATCAGCCCCGTGGCGACGATACCCGGCGCCGCGAGCGGCAGCGCCACCATCAGGAAGGTCGACACGTGGTTGGCTCCGTCCACCAGCGCGGCTTCCTCGATCTCCACGGGCAGGTCCAGGAAAGTCTGGCGAAGGATCACCACGGCGAAGGGCAGGACGAAGGTGGCGTTGATGAGGATCAGCGCGAGCTGGGTGTCCAGGAGACCGAGCCAGCGCATCGCCAGGTAGAACGGAATCACGGTCGCGACCGGCGGCAGGATGCGCTGGGAGAGGAACCAGATCGTGATGTCCTTGTTCGGCATGACCCGGAAGCGGAAGCGCGCCAGCGCGTAGGCCGCGGGCGTTCCGATGACCAGGGCGAGTACGGACGCGCTGACCGAGATGACGGTGCTGTTGGTCAGCGCGCGCCGGGACTCCGGCGACGCGAGCTGGGTAATCCAGTTGTCGAGCGTCGGCTCGAAGCTCAGGAACGGTATGCCGAGACCCGCCACGGTGAACGTGTCGATCGGGTTCCGAAGCCCTTGCGAGATCGCCCAGTAGAACGGAAAGAAGAACAGGAGCGTCACGCAGACGGCGACCAGCCAGAGCAGGGAATCGCCGATGCCCGGCCGCTTGCGCCGGGTGCGCCCCCCGGGCGGCGCCGCCCGCTCGTCGACCGGCTCAGCCATAACTGTCCCTCAGCCGCCGGAAAGTCAGCATGACGATGATCATGACGGCGATCAGAAGCCCGTAGCACATGGCGCTCGCATAGCCAAGATCGAAATACCGGATGCCGGTTCGGAACGCGAGGAACGAGAAGGACTGGGTGGCGATGCCCGGCCCGCCTCCCGTGAGCGCGAAGGGGATGTCGAAGAGCTTCAGCGCTTCTGCGAGTCGGAGCAGAAGAACGATGATCACCGTCGACTGCATGAGCGGCAGAAGCACCGAGGTCATGACCTGCCACCCGTCGGCGCCGTCCACGATGGCGGACTCGTAGAGTTCGTCCGGCACCGACTGGAGCGCCGCGAGAAATACCAGGAAACAGAACGGCGTCCACTGCCATATATCGACGAATATGATGCTGGCGAGCGCCCAGTCCGGGTGAGAGAGGAAGGGAAGGCCGAGGAATCCGAGCGGTCCGCCCTCCTCGTAGAGAATGGTGAAGAACAGATACCCGGCCGCCAGCGGAGTCGCGAAAATCGGCAAGATCATGATGGCGCGCATGGTCGCGCGCCCCGCCAGATGCCGGTTGAACAGGATGGCCAGCAGGAAGCCGAGCACCAATTCGATCGATACCGAGGACAGGACGAACACCACGGTTACCCGGACCGCGGTCGCGACCTGGCTGTCCCGGAACATGCGTTTGAAATTGTCGATTCCCTGAAACGTCGTGATGGTGCGCAGGTCCTTGTGGATCACCGTACGCGTCCTCTGCTTGCCGTTGGCGAGCATGACCGGTTCGCCGGCGTCGTCGAAGACCAGCACCTTCTCGCGGGTGATCTCGGTCTTGCTGTCGATCTTGAGGAACGCGACGTAGAGCGAGAACCCGAGCGGAAACACCGTGAACGCCAGCACCCAGATCACCGCCGGCGCCAGAAAGAGGAATCGGATGCGGTTCGTCCAGCGCATCGCGGCGCCCTAGCGAACCGGGTTCGCGCCGACCGGCGCGCGGAGGGATCGGGCCGCCGGGGGAACGACCGATGTGCGCGCTTGCGCCATCGCCCTGCCCCCGGCGGCCCGTGTCTTTCGCGTTCGGCTACGGTTCGGGGATTACATCCCTTCGTAGCCGATGGCGTCCTGGTAGTACTGCAGCTGCGAGTCGCGCCCGAGCCTGTCCGTGACGCCCTCCCAGGCCGCGGCAGTCGCATCGAGCGCTTCCTGCGCCCCCATGTCGCCGCTCATCGTGGCGGAGAGGTTCTTGTCCAGGATGTCCCAGTACTCGAAGGTGCCCGGAATACGCAGATAGGTCAGGATGGTGTCCGCGTAGAACGTGTCGTAATAGGCCTGCGTGTAGGACGGGACGTCTTCCGCCGCCCAGCCGGCCGCCACGTAGTCGTCCACGGTCGACTCGCCGAGCGGCTGCAGGAACTGGTAGCTGTATCCCGGATCCACGCCGGTCCAGCCGTTCTGCGAACTCCAGAGCGAGACCTCCTTCATGGCCATCAGCGACAGGAAAGAGAACGTCGCTTCCGGGTTCGCCGAGTAGGCCGAGATCACGCCGTGCCAGGAACCGCCGGTGGTGTTTCCGACCGGAACGGGGTTGTCCGCCTTCACGAAGGTTCCGTTCATGTGATCGTAATACTCGTCGGACGCCGGCAGGATGGCGGCGGAGCAGTCGCCCTTGATGTTCGAACGGCTCTCGTCCTGACAGAGCGACCCGACGTCGCCCCAGCTGAAGACGAACACCGACTTGCCGCGGAGGAAGTAGTCCCAGGCCTCGCCGAGACTCCATCCGACCTGCGCCGACGGCCCGGTCTCATGCAGGTCGAGCAGGAACTCGAGCGCCTTGACGTGGCCGGGGCTGTTGATCATCGGGGTCATGTCGGTGGGGTCGAACCAGTAGACGTTGTGATACTGGTCGACCTTCTCGCCCGGGGTGACCGCGAACGAAGCGGAGAGCGACTGGAAGTGGTAGTGCCCTTGCTCGCCGACCTTCAGATGCAGCACCATTCCGCTGTCGGCCTCGTCGTCGTTGGAATCCCAGTTCTTGCCGTTGAAGTAGTTGGCGACGTCCAGGAGCTGCTGCCAAGTCTGCGGCGGCACCGGGTATTCGTAGCCGTATTCGGCGGCGAAGGCGGCCTGGTGATCCGGGTCGTTGAGCGCGCTGGGCCGGTAGTAGAGCACCTGGCCGTCGGCGTCGTTCAGCACGCCGTATCCCTCGCCTTCCCAGCTGTGCAGGGCGCGAAGCGAGTCGGGCATGACGTCGTAGGACCACTTCGGATGGTCGCCGCTGGCGATCAGGTCGTCGACCGGATACGCGTAGCCCTGCGGGACCATGTCGCCGTACCAGAAGGCGCCGACCATGAAGGCGTCGTACTGGCCGGTTCCGCTCTTCACGTCGAGAATCATCTTGGAATAGTGCTCGGCGAAGGGCAGTTCCACGATGGTCACCGTGCCGCCGGTCAACTCTTCCCATGCCGGACGGAACGCGTAGAGCGGCCCGGAAATCCCGCCCTTGGGACCGCCGGAGTTCACAGTGACGGTGATCTCGGTGCCCTCGAACGGCTGCTCGCCGGGTTGAATCAGCGCACCCAGATCCGCGGCCGGAACCGTAATCATGGTGTCGTCGTAGTCGGCGCCCAGCTTCAGCGTGACGGTGCCGTCGTCGTTCCAGTCCACGCTCTCGCCGGCCATGGCGGGCATGGCGAGAAAGGCGAGCGACGCAGCCGCCAGAACCCCTGCGACATGCCGCCTCGGTCTATGAATCATTGTCGGATTCCTCCTATGAACTCTTTCCCGCGAGCGCGATATCCGACGCCCGCCGGGTGCAGGAGGAACGAGCGCCAATACCCGATCGGCAATTCCTCCCCTTGATCCTTGCCATGCTAGCCACGGCCCGGCGATGCGCAAGTCCCCGGCCGCTCTCCCGTACGGGACCGAACCCGCCCGCAACCGGATCGGAAGCGGGGAGCCGGTCGGAACCGGTGGCGCGAGCCGGCAGGACGCCGGGGTCTCCGACCGGGTCCGCCTCGGCCGGTCGCGAACCGCACCCGTCAGCCGACGCCCGAAGCGGCCGATTCGCCGGCCAGCCGGCCGAATACCGCCCCGGCGGTCAGACCCGTTCCGCCCGGATAGTTGAACCAGAACAGGCCTCCGACCAGTTCGCCGGCCGCGAAAAGTCCCGGTATCGGCTCCAGGTCCGTATCCAGCACCTGCGCGGTATACGGATCGATCCGCAGACCGCCGAAGGTGAAGGTGATGCCGCAGCCCACCCGATAAGCCTCGAACGGAGGCACGCTGAGGGTGTTGGCCCAGTTCGACTTCTCTACGGCGAGACCGCGCGCGCTTCGCCCGTCTTTCACCGACGGATCGAACGGGGTGTCGGTATCCACCGCGGCGTTGAACGAGGCCATCTCCTCAAGGAACCCCTCCGGGTCCACGCCGTCCATTCGGTCCGCGAGTTCCTCGAGCGAATTCGCCGTGACCCGCGTCACCTGTCGAATGCGGTACTCGTCCTGCAGGAGACGGGAAACTTGAGCATCGAACACCTGCCAGGCGAAGCTGTCCGGCTGCTCCAGGATCGTCCTGCCGTATCGCGCATAGGTGTAGTTGCGGAAATCCGCGCCCTCGTCGACGAAGCGCCGCCCGTCCGCGTTCACGATCACGCCCCAGGGGTAGCTGTGCTTCTGGAAGCCGTCGCCGACGGCCAGGTCCCCGAACTCGGGCGCGTTGTAGTCCCACGCCACCGCGTGGCATCCCGACCAGTTGCCGAAGGACGCCGCCCCGATCTCGAGCGCCATGCGGATTCCGTCGCCGGTGTTGAACCTCGTGCCGCGAACTCTGGCCAGCTCCCATCCCGGTCCGAGGTAGCGCGTTCGCCACTCCGGGTCGGCCTGAAAGCCGCCGGCGGCGAGAATCACGGCGCCCGCTTCCACCTCCGCGGTTCGGCCGGCCTCCCGAACCCTGACGCCCCGGATCCGACAGCCGTCCTGCATCAGCGCGACGGCGCGCGCGCCGTAGCGAATCTCGATGCCGGAGGCGCGGGCGATCCGCGTGTGGGCGTCCACCAGCGTCGGTCCGCCGCCCCAGGCCTCCAGCGTAAGTCCGCCCCAAAAGCGGAAGCGGCCGTCGACCCGGAACGCCTGTCGGCCGTAGATGGGCATGAAGCGGACGCCCTTGTCGCGAAGCCACTGCAGCGTTCCGCGCGAATGCGAGACCAACCGGGCGCACAGATCCGGATCGGAGCGGTTTCGCGTGATTCGGAACATGTCCTCGTAGAAATCGTCCTCGGAATACCGGCCGAAATCCGAACTCTCGACCTCGGCATCGGTCAGCTCGGGGCAGAGCGCACGGATGTCCGCCGCGCCGTCATGGGCGAAGCGGAACGCGCCGGCGGTGAATCGGGAGTTGCCGCCGTTCTCCTCCTCCGGTGCCCGCTCCAGCATGAGGACCGACGCCCCCGCCTCGCGTGCGGCATGCGCCGCGCAGAAGGCGGCGTTGCCCGCACCCACAACGACGACGTCAACCGAAGTCATACGAAATCCCCCCACGAAAGTCAGGACCGGTCGCCGAACCCGCGATAGCGGCCGTTCCGTTTGCCGGCGGAACCTCCCGAAGCCTGCGGTCGATCACGCGTCCCCTACTGACCAGGGGGAGTCCGCCTCATCCGTACGCGAGCAACCGCTCCGTCGAATCATGCTCGCTTCGGACGTCTCTGCAAGTTGCCTGACAAACGCTGCGGGCAAGCGCTACAAACCACGGACTCGGTCTCGCCGAAGCCGCTCGCGCCCTGGAGCCAGCCTGACGCACCCGCCAGTTCTCGCGCGTGCAGCTGTCGCTCGTCACGCAGTACGGTCGCGATATCGGATAACGCGTTGTTCGCATGATACGGGTTCTCTTCCGGCGGCAAGACATCGCTTTACCGCGCGTCGGAGCCGGCTACTCCTGCCGTGCCGCCGCCCATCCCCAAGACGTCCGACCCCAGTGGAAATCCAACCCGTTCCGCTATCGTCGACAACCCCGGCTCTGAGGCACTGTCACGCCTGTCAACCGAAATACGACGTACCCCACGCCGTTCGAGAAACGCGCGGCAGGGCGCCCTTCCCCGACGCGCTCGCCTTGCGTAATCCCTCGAGTACGCCGTCTCCCCGCCCCGTCCGCGCATTGAACCTCCTTGCCGACGGTCATGAGTCCCGACGCCCTGTCCAGTCGAGTTCCTCCAGGGCCTCCCGAACGAACGCGTCCGGCAGTCTCCCGGTTTCGCCGTACCGCGCCCGTCGGCTCTTCCCCTTCGTATGAACCAGACACAACGCTCCGCCGTCCGATTCGAGAATGAGGATCACTGAAGACCCCCTGGCTTTCTGTGCATGGATCGCTATACCCCCATCCGGATCCGGATAAACCGCAAAGTACTGAGGCGAAAACTCGTACAGCTCCCTCAGAATTCGTCTCGAATTTCGAATTGCGACAGTCGACGGGATTGGGAACCCGTCCTCCCGTGCATCCTCTTCTGCGTCGTCCAGTTCACGCATCGCTTCCCGAAGCTCCGTGGCCATACCAGGGTAGCGGTCTTGCCCGGTGCATTCCTCCGCTTCCTGTGACTTGGCGCGAACCGCCTCGGTAATCCACGTTCGGCGATACGCGAAGCAGTTCCCTGGCCACCGCAGATCTCTTCCCTCTGTCTCCGAAATTGCCGCCTCCCCTCGGTGCGGTACGATGGTGACGCTGGAGTATGCGTCACGCCACTCGCCGTCGGGCAGGGTCAACTCTTCCGAAGAGAAGCGCCAACCTTCACTCTCGAAGCGGGAATGAGGCTGTAGCGATTGGTCCCCGGCGCCCGGGCCTCGCGTGCAGGACAGTTGTCGCGCGAACGGGCGCACATCGTCGTAGTCCCAACTACGGCGCGTAAGTGACGATGCCGGTTCGGAAAGGAACCCGACGTCTTTGCGTCGCGCCGCAATGCCTGGGAAGGGTCCGCTCACGAAAAATCAAGCCCTCGGCAGCCAAACTCGGACCAACCGTTCAAAGTCCTTTACGTCCTCTTCCCAACGCCCGAGTATTTTCCTCGCATTCTCGGCGGATTTCCATTCTCCCTCCTCCGACACGTCCCGATGCACGTTAGCGGAATACGACAGTCCGTTGGAGACAACCTCGTCGTCTTCCTTGATCACGACCGGCTTAAGCTCAATTGAAACGGTTCGGTCGTCAAATTCATAGTACGTCCTGAATTGGCCATTGGGACGTATGTTGTCGAACGACGTCCAGTCTCCCTGGTCGACGAAGAAATTCAGGGTATCGGAACGCTCGGAATTATTGGTAGGCAGGATGCGCTTCGGGTTGACTCCGACCGCAACGTACCCCAGGGTCGGAACGGTTTCGATAAACTTCGAGGCGATCGTCGGAGCGAGGCAGGCTTCGTTCGACAACGGGTGACCGCGTTGCTCGAAAACGAACCGATCCGGGTCGGCTCGAATTGTGATTCCCTCGTCAAATTCGACCTGAGAAAACATGGGAGTCGAAACAGGCGACCGGGTCAAGGGAAGGCCCTTGTCGACAATTCCGTTGTGCCGAAGAAAGTCCGGATTCAGGATTGACGGATCGCTCCGGGAAGTCACCAGGACGATCGCCAACTCGACGAATAGCGTCTGCACCTCATCCGGCTCCGCGGTTCTCGTAGCGACTTGTTCCATGAGCCGGTGTCCCCGAAGTTCCGTACCCGCATTCCGAGCGCTGTCATGGCCGACCGAGCGGAGTCAGGTCCAGGAGTCCAGGAGGTTGTCAGAACGCGCCTCAGCCGCGGACCCCGTTCCCCTATGGCCAGTTATCGCTTGGCACTTACATATAGAGCGGCGTACAAGAGCGTTCAACCGTCGTATCCGCGCAATTGTCTGTCCCTCGAAACTCCGGAAATTGTGAATCGGCATGGGTGTTCGCAATACTTCGGTTAGCCGGAGTGTCGATATTCTTCGAGAAAGCGTTCCCTTCGTACACTTGGAGGTCAATTCTGGGATGCTCGGCAGCGGCAGTAGTTCGCACTCGATGCCGAGCGCGCGCACTCGAATAGGGATTGCGGTACTGGCCAAGACGCAAGACGCGCAATTCTGCGGGCTTCGGTCGGTACCGCAGGTCCCAAGTTTCTGTCCTCTCGTAGAACGCGCACCAGCTGCGTCATTGTTTGGGCGGCGCAAGTCGACGGCGGTCCCGAATCTCCTGCATCGATCGACGCTCCGGCGCGGTTCGGCGGCGTGTGCGGTTCCTCGGGAGACTAGCCATTCCGTTCACGACCGATTCCCTGATTCGGACGGATAAGGCGGGAGAACGGCGGAGAATCCTCTTTTCGGCTTTCCGGCGGGTCCGACTCCGCCCACCCGAGTTCCTGCACGTCAGGCCCTTACCGAGGGCGACGGGGCGTTTCACGAAGTGGGTCGCGACGTACGCAATTCGTACGCGGCTCGGCAGACGCGACCCCACCGCGTAATCGGATTCGGCTCGGAAGCGCCTCGTTCGTGCGCCAATCCGTTCGACGAGCCAGCGCGGAGGGAGAGCGTTGCCGCCTGGACGGCACATCCACCCTCAGGGACAAGCAGACGACCAGCCCGTCCGATTCACCAGGGCCGGGCCCAGACGCGCGCTGGCCGCCCGTCCAGCCGCGTCGAACGGAACGACCAGGGAACATCGCTTGGTGTCGAGTGTTGCGGGCCGATCGTAGATCGGAGATGTCGGGCAGCCGTCGAAGGGTACGCTGGCGCCGGCACAGTTCGACTTCGTCGTTCTTCTGTCGAGTTGCCGGAAGGACGAAGCGCCGCCCGGAGTTCCTGTCCGCCGAAGGAACGAATCCCGCCCGACGATTCCCGTAGCGCGACGCTACGATCCGCTGCACCAAGACAACCCTGGATACTGCCATGGCAAGAGTGCTGGTCTGCGGACTTGCGGTAATCGACTTCGTCTTCGAACTCGAAGACTTTCCTCAAGGACCGCTGAAGTTTCGGACGCAGAAGGCGCGAACGGATCTCGGCGGCTGCGCCGGCGTGGCCGCGAGCGCCGTTGCGCGTCTCGGCGGTATCGCCCAACTCGCCGCACGGGTCGGCGAAGACGAGGTCGGAAGCCTGACTCTCGCCCGTCTTCAGGCGAACGGCGTCGACACGTCCCTGGTTCAGGCCTCTGGCGGGCGAACGGGTTTCTCGTCCGTGTGCATCGACCGCTCGGGCGAGCGCCAGATTGTCTGCTTTCCCGGCGAAGGGCTCGTCCAGGAGATGGATGACGAACGTCTCGGGCCCGTCGACGCTGTCCTGGCAGACACCCGATGGCCAGCCGGGGCGATATCTGCTCTTCGCCACGCGCGAGTCCTGGGGGTGCCGGGCGTGCTGGACGCCGAGGCTCCCGTCGACGAGGAACTCCTGCGGCTGGCGACGCATGTGGCGTTCTCTGCACAGGGACTCCTGTCCTACGCGGAGTGCCGCAGCCTGCGTGTGGCACTTAACGTTGCGCGACGGCGAATCGACGGCTGGGTATGCGCAACCGACGGCGCGGCCGGCACGTACTGTTTCGACGGCGAAGGGTTGCGGCAGGTCAGGCCGCCCCACGTTCAGGCGACAGACACGCTGGGCGCGGGAGACGTATGGCACGGAGCGTTCGCGCTCCGCCTCGCCGAGCGCGCCGACGAGGAGTCCGCAATTCGTTTCGCCAACTCTGCGGCAGCGCTCTACTGCACGGACGGCGGCAAGGGTCCGGATGCGCATACCCGGGAACAGACGGAAGCGCTTCTGCACGCCACCTACGGCTGATCGACTCGGAACGCAGCGGGACCGCCTCGTGTAGCGAGACCATGCGCAGCTTTGCCCGTAGCCCGTGCGCCTTACTCCCGGCGGACCGGTAATAACAGGGGAAACCAGTCTCGCTGAGGCCAGTCCAACCGGGGAATGCGACGCCAGCACGAGAGGGATGCGGCATCGAACGATCGTGCCCAGACTTCGGAACGACCGGTCGGTTCCCTTCGGCGTCGGGCCGGTTCCGCACCGAAGCCGCGCTACCGTAGCCAGAGCGGTGGAAGGGGCGCCCGCCGCATCGGGATCAGGAGCCACAGGAGGCAGAGGACCATGCCGAAAGTAGTGGTCGCGGAGTTCATGGACGATTCCGCCGTTCGGCGATTGCGCGTGAGAGTCGAGACCCACTACGATCCCGGGCTCGCGGACAGACCGGCCGCGCTGGCCGACCTCCTGCAGGACGCGGACGCCCTGATCGTACGCAACCGGGTAGAGGTCCGCGGGGAACTGCTGGCCGGCGCCGTCCGCCTGACATGTGTCGGGCGGCTCGGAGTCGGGCTCGACAATATCGATCTCGACGCGTGTCGAAGACGCGGCATCGCCGTCTATCCGGCGACCGGCGCAAATCGCGATTCCGTCGCGGAGTATGTCGTTGCGGCCATGCTGCTGTTGTTTCGGGGCGCCTGGACGCGTTCCGCCGAGGTCGCCGCCGGCGCCTGGCCTCGCGAAGCGGCGATCGGACACGAAGCGAGCGGCCGAACGCTGGGACTTCTCGGCCTCGGCAGCATTGCCCGCGCGACCGCGACCCGGGCCCGGGCGCTCGGAATGACGGTTCTCGCGGCCGACCCGCACGTCGCCGACGACGACCCGGTCTGGTCCTCGGTCGGGAGACGAAGCGTCGACGACGTGTTCCGGGAAGCGGATGCGGTCAGCCTGCATGTCCCGCTCGCGCAAGACACCCGACACCTGGCGAATGCGAGACGGCTCGCGCTAATGCGGCCCGGGTCGGTCCTGATCAACACGGCGCGAGGCGGCGTGGTGGACGAGGATGCGCTCGTCGGCGCGTTGGCGTCCGGCCAGATTGCCGGGGCCGCACTCGACGTCTTCGAGACCGAACCTCTTACGGCAGAAATGGGTGCCCGATTCCGTGGTCTGAACGTCTTTCTCACGCCCCACATCGCCGGAGTGACGGTAGAATCCAACGTTCGTACCGGAAACCTGATTGCGGAACGGATTCTGGAGCGTCTCGCCGCCTGAAGCGGACGCTCGCCTCCGGTTTGATCTCGTTCATCCCCGACGGACGGAACCCGGAACCCAGACGTTGACCTGCGTCCGACGAGTGCGTTCGAACGTCGTCAGGTCCCCGAATCCGGGGGGGCCGGCATGGTAGGTCTCGCGCACGAACGCCGACTCGTTCCCTTGACCAATTCTCTGTGTTTCGCTCCGTTCGAAGTCCTGCAGCAGCGACCGCCTTGCGGTGGCCATGGCACATCTCACTTTCTGGATCCGGTTCCTCCAGGACGAGCGTTTCTCGGCGGCTGCCGCAACCCCGTCGTGTAATCGCAATCCGGAAACGTCGAGCAGCCTCGAAAGCGGCCGAATCTGCCCATCCTGACTTCCATCCACCCGTCGCATTTGGGACAAGCGTCAATGCGACCGTCGCAGTCGCGACAACGGTAGTCCTCGCCGCGCCGAAGAGGCAAGCCCATTCCGCAGTGCGGACAGGCAGGCGTCGTGTGTTCGCAAAGCGGATAGTTCGAGCATCCGTAGAACGCGCTCTTGCTGCGCGAATTTTCTCTGCGCACCAAGCGTCCGCCAACGCAACGCGGACAGGGTACGTCGCCTTCGGGCGGTCGGCCGAACACCTCGATATCGCAGCCGTCTCTGACCAACTCTGCGACGAACTCCGACGGCGGGTCGCCGTCAGCGAGGAGAAACGCCTTCCTTCTCGCCCGAGTGAGAGCGACGTAGAAGAGGCGCCGTTCTTCGGCGTTCGGGTGAGATTCCGGGGCCGCAAGCACCAGCTCCAGCAGCGGGTCGTCGGCAATCTCGGACGGAAAGCCGTATTTTCCCGAACGGAGACCAAGGACGATCGCGTAGTCCGCTTCGAGACCCTTCGAACCGTGTACGGTCTTCCAGGAAAACCGGAGTCCCGGATACCGTTTGGGAAGCGCTTTCAGATAGCGGGGTCGCTGGTGCCGGTAGCGACCCATGACGAGAACCTTCGAATCGCCGGAGTAACCGCGCGCGTCCCGAGCGATCCGGTCGAGCGCTTCCTTCAAGAGCGAAGGATTCCCCTCGTCCGCGAGCCCGACATACACTGCCGGCCGAGTCGATCGGCGACTCGCGCGAACGGCCTTGCGTATCTGCGACGGGTTGCGCAGCACGAAGTCGGTGGCAGTCTCGGCGATTCCGGCGTCACAACGGAATGTAGTCGTCAGATCGATGCGTTCGAACGCGCCGAAATGTTCTCCGAATTCCCGCATTACCGCGATATCCGAGCCGCCGAATCGGTAGATCGCTTGCCAGTCGTCTCCAACGGCGAACAGTTGGGAACCTGGCGTACGATCGAGTAGCGCCCTCAGCAACCGCGCCCTGGAGGTCGAAATGTCCTGGAACTCGTCGACCAGGATATACGTGAAGGGGCTGCGATACCGACCGGACTCCACGAGATCCGTAGCCCGGTTGATCATGTCGTGGAAGTCGATCTCTCCCGAGCGCGCGAGCGCCGCCTCGTAGCGCTCGTAGATCGATTGAAAGACCCCGAGAAACGCCCTCGCCCGCTTTCCGGATCGGCCGGCGCCGGCACGCTTCAGAACCTCGGAACAGGACGTTCGGCTGCCCTTGAAGTGTTGCAGGAAGGTCGCCACGAGCCTCGTGAACGGATCGACCCGCCCCTGCCGGTCGAGAATGGCGAACACCTCCTCTCGCGGGATCGGCGCGAGCGTCACGCCGTACTTCGCGAGCTTCTCCGTCAGGTTCCGGAGCAGTACGCCGTCGGACCGCTCATGGCTGAACGTCTCGATCATCACGGTTCCGCGTTCGGAATGAACCGAACGCTTCCATTCCATCTCCTGCAGGTACTTCTGCCGGTCGACGAAGGGTGCCGTGTTTCCGTGAGCGTCGATCCCGAAGTGCTCGATGTAGAGACCGTGCTCGGGAAGACGGAAGTCGGGTTTGTACTGCCGCTTCTCGGCGGTGGCCAGATCGTGCTCGTACGGGGGTTCGTACTCGTATCGGATGCCGTTCAGGTAGAGGAAATTGGCGATCTCGCACTCCTCGAAGCTGCGTACGGTCTCGCCCTTGAGCGAACGGATGTCGAACTTGCGAATGTAGTCGTGGTATTCGCCCCAGTTCCTGAACTCGTGCACGCTCCTGTATGGCGCGAACTCCTCCTGGAACCAGTCCTGCAGTGTGCTGGAGAGAGCCGGATCGGCAAGCAGATCGGCCACGAACCCCTTGACGAGACCAAACAACGCCCGGTCGTTCTCCGCTACCGCAGCGAGTGCAGGTCGCTTGCCTTCGACCTCGCCGACGATCGCAAGACTGAGGCTATGGAACGTACGCACCGTCATGTCATGCGCGATCGACGCGCCGAGTCGCCGACCGATCCGCATCTCCATCTCGTCTCGAGCGTCTCTCGCAAATGCGAGCAACAACAATTCGGACGGCTTCCGATACCCCTTCCTGACGAGCCACCCTGTCTTGGCCACGATCGCCGACGTCTTGCCGCTTCCGGCCGCTGCGACCACGAGATTTCGTCGTTCGTCGACGACCACCGCCCTGCGTTGTTCGTCTGTAAGCGGACGTGCCTCGACCCGATCGAAAAAACTCCGGGAACGGATTAGCTCCTCGGCGACGAATGCCTTGTTGGCGTTCGCCCTGGCCTCGTCCGGCTTCTCCAGAAAGGCTCTGACGTCACGCAGCACCCGTATCTCCGGCACATCCGACAGCGCCGTCGGCCATCGTGCCGGAAACTCGCCGGCAACCGCCCGCGCCCGCGCCGGCAGATCACGAAGCGCATCCGCGGTCATATACCTCGACGGATTGGCGAGCTCCGCCAGTTGCTCGCGTACGGAGTGAAGCAGAGCGAGCTTCCGCCCGAGCGCCCGGCGCCACCAGTCGCACCTGGCCGTGTCGACGGCCTCTGCCAAACCGGTCGCATCGCTCCGGGTCAGGCCCGACACCCTTGCCCTGCCCGTGGAATGGCGGATACGCACGCCGGAGAAGAAGACGCCAACCTCTACCTCGACCGAATCGATTCGGCCTGGAGAGAAGTCGACCGAACGCGAGCCGAACCGTAGCCTCACCGCTTCCGCGCTCACCGACGCCTTGCCGGCATGATGCGGACAAAGGACGGAACACAGAAGCCTCGCGAGCCCTGTCCGTTCGGTCTCGAACAGAATTCCGACCGTCGAAGACGACGGGCGGAAGGACGAAGCATCGGTCGGCGATCCCGGCACCCCCCCTTTCGTTCCTGTTTGCAAGTCACTCATCTCGCGCGCGTCGCCAAGGAAACCGAAACCTGAACCCCACCCGGTACGCCGCCGTCCGGTTCAGCCAGATCTCCGTCCGTCGCAGGATCCGTCCCGAAGCGAATCGCGGCATCGTCATTCGGATCGCGACTGAGGCGATTCTCGAACGCCGGGCATGATCGCGGATTCCGCGTAGGTTGACCGTGCGCTCACTTGGGGCCTTCGCCCCGTCGGGCACGCGCGACCGAAGCGACGAGTAGGGACAAGGATTACGCCCGCCGAACGAGACGCCTCGCATCGAGGGCTTCCTCGACCGACATGCCAGCAGGCTGCCGTTCGCTCCGCCGGCGCCGAGACTCGGCCACCGCCCGCTCGCGGCTCTTTCGGTCGGCCTGGGCTACGGGAATCGCATGTGCGAGCGCCTGACCGAGGCGCGTGACCGCCACGGTTTCCTCGCGCTCGACCGAACGAAGCGATTCGGCAAGCCGCGCCTTCGCTCGCGAAGCCCAGATCGCTTCCATTCGACTGCCCCCAACCGGTCCGACCGACCTTGCGTGCAGGCCGCGAGCCGGCCCGCCCGGCCCGCGTCCCCGACGACGACATCCTTCCGCGCGACGCGGCGGCCCGCCCCTCCTCCGCAGGCCGGCTTCCCGGTTGCGCCGGTCGAGTCGCGTCCGTTGTCCGGATCCCGCGATCGGCGCCGGCGCGCGACAGGTGCGGAAGCAGGTTCTCCGAAGAGACTATCGCCGTGCGCCGCATCGCACGACAGAACGATCGGGCAATCCACGGAGTCGAGCGGGTCGCCCGCTTCCCTCGATGTCCCGGGACCGTCAACTCAACGACGCCCCGGTCTGCCGCTTCGCCCCCCGCTTCGACAGGCCGAACGGAACGGTACGTGCCAGCCTCGCTCCATGCGGGAGGAAGGGGCGAACGGCCGGTTCCTGCCGACCGACCCGGTGCGACACGCTCTACGCGCGTTCTGCCGTCCCTGATTCGGTGAGGACGCAACCGGAGCGGCGCCGAGTGCCGCGCCCTGCCTTCCGCATACCCCGCAGACCGTCCGGCGGCGTCGCGCGTCTCGCCAGACGAGAACGCGCCGCCGGATCGCAAACCGAAGACAGTGTCCGCGAAGAGAGATATGATCCCGCGCGTGATACCGGCGACCCGGCGGAGCCTCGGCGCTGCAGGGGGCCTGTGCGTCGCGACACTGTCCGATCCCGTTCCGTTCGGCGACGGGATTGCGGCGGGCCTTTCGCGACAGAGCGCACGGTCGCGAGATCCGGACATGCGGAGCGGCCGCGTCCGAAACGAGGACAACGAAAGGCAAGTACATGCGCGAGACCCCCGCCGAATCCGGAATCGCCGTCGAGTTCTCCGGCACCGCGCGCGAGTATTTCGGGATCTGGATCGTCAACCTGCTGTTGTCGATCGTCACGCTCGGCATCTATTCCGCCTGGGCCAAGGTCCGAACGAGACGGTACTTCCTGCGCAACACCACCATCGCCGGGCGCCGGTTCGACTACCACGCCAGGGGGCTGCAAATTCTGGTCGGGCGCATCATCGTCTTCGCGGTATTCGTCGTCTACGGCATCGTCTCCACGATCTATCCGTACAACCTGATTTTCGTGGGCCTCTTGCTGATCGCGATTCCGTGGCTCTTCAACCGGAGTCTCCGGTTCAACGCCGCCATGACGAGTTGGTCCAACGTCCGGTTCTCCTTCTCCGGGCGCTACTGGGCCGCGTTTCGCGTCTACATCCTGTACCCCTTGCTGTCCGCGCTCACCGCGTTTCTCGCCATGCCCTTCGCGTTCCGGGCACGACAGCGATACGTGATCGGCAACCACCGTCTCGGCGGCGAGTCTTTCGTCTTCGAATCCGGCGTCGGCCCGTTCTACCGGGCGCTCCTGGCCGCGATCGCCTGGCTGGTCGGGATCCTTGTCCTGACGGGGCTGGCGTTCCTGTTCACGGTGGGACCGGGGGGCCTCGGGGAGATGGTCTACCAGTTCCGTGTGCTGCCGGAGCCCGAACCGGAGGCGGTGCTGGTTCTCCTTGGTCTGATCGTCGGCCTGCTCGTCGCGGTCCTGCCTCTCGGAACGATCTTCTATGCGGTCGCCCGCAACGCGGTATACGCGGCGACCCGGACGAGCGGCGGCCATCGGTTTCGCTCCAGCGTCTCCGCTTCCGGGCTGATCCTTATCGCATCGACCAACACGCTCGCCATCCTCTTGTCTGTCGGATTGCTGATCCCATGGGCCCAGATTCGCATCGCCCGCTACATGGCGGCCCATACGCAACTCGTTCCTTCCGGCTCTCTGGATACGCTCGTCGGTTCGGTCGAGGAACGGCCTACCGCCGTCGGCGAGGCGTATGCGGATATGGAGGGTTTCGATGTCGGCGCCGCAATTTGAGTGGCCGACCGGCCCTCTGGCCGGGGTCGCGTACCGGCGCGGCGCATCGCGACGTC
Source organism: Rhodobacterales bacterium (assembly GCA_965221505.1). Lineage (GTDB taxonomy): Bacteria > Pseudomonadota > Alphaproteobacteria > Rhodobacterales > CAZPXZ01 > CAZPXZ01. Next base: position 686,324 of record CBDCSI010000001.1, on the reverse strand, counting down.
ACCCGGCGCGCCTCGTCAAGGCGGGGGACGGACAGGCCGTTCGCCTGCTCGACTTGCAGACGGGCGCGACGCTGACACAGGCAGCGTCGAGCGAGCTGCGGCGTGAGCCGCGCCTCGGCAGCCTGCCCTCCGAGATCCGGTTCCCCGACGGCTGGTTGTTCGAGACGCCGGATCACGCGGGCCTGGACGGGATCCTGCGCACGGGCGCCTTCGCATGGCTACATCGCTGGGAAGCGCCCCGTCCTCGCCTCGCCCTGCTCGTCCCCCTCCTCGCGGTCGCAGGCTACGCGGCATGGAGCTGGGGCGTGGGCGCACTGGTCGCGATCGCCGTCGCGCTGACGCCCGAAACCCTGACGCGCAGCATCGACGACGGACAGCTCGCGATGATCGACGGGGTCCTCGCGGAACCCTCTCGTCTGAGTACTGACCAGCGCGCCAGGGTCGGGCACATCTTCGAGCGAGTCTCCGTCGAGGCGGAAGCGTCCCGATTCGGCGAATATCGGCTGGAGCACCGGCGGATGCCGGGAATCGGACCCAACGCCTTCGCGATGCCCGGAGGAACGATCGTCCTGACCGACGCGCTGGTGGAGGAATTCGACGACGCGGACGCCATCGCCGGCGTGATCGGACACGAAATCGCCCATGTCCTGGAAGGGCACGCCCTCTACCAATTCTACCGCCGGACGGGAACCGAGCTCCTTACCAGCCTGATCTTCGGCGATTTCGGACCCGTCATCGAGGACATGGTCCAGCAGGGCGACATGTTGCTCGGACTGGCCTATTCCCGCGAGGACGAACTCGAGGCGGACCGGATGGGCGCGGCGCTGGCGACCAGGGCCGGATACGACCCGGAGGGTCTGGTTTGGTTCCTCGAGGAGCTGGCCTCGACGCACGACATGCCGGAATCCGACTGGTGGTCGACGCACCCGGACACCGCCGAACGCGTCGAAGCGATCCGCCTCCTGATCGAGACCGGGACGCCTGCCGAATCCGGTTTCGACTGAACGGACGTTCGCCCTCCGGGGGCGTTCGGATTTCCGGCCGGCCTATCCGTTCAGGCGGCAGAAGCAGGAAGCCGTGACCGGCACGTCGGTCCGGGCCAGCGCGATGTCCAGCCGCTGCTTCAGCACGATCGCCTCTTCCCGCCGGCCGAGCCGCTCCAGGCATTCGTGATACCCGTGCAGGCTCCAGACGTTCTCCGGATGCTGGCACGCGCGGCTCAGCGTCGCGTCGAACCCGAGATCCGCCCTGTAGACCGCCGCGGCTTCCTCCACCCTTCCCCGCTCCAGAAGCAGCGCGCCAAGCGCATGCCGCGCGGGCTGCATCCAGCCCCACGGCTCGTCGTACGGGAGATTGTCGTCGAGATCGACCGCGCGGCGCAGATGCCCGAAGGCCGGCTCGAACGCGCCCCTCCGGTACTCGATCTCGCCCAGCATCATCTCGCGCGCGACGGCGAGAATGTCGAGGCACCGGTTGTTGAACACGTAGCGGGTATCCGGAACCCGGGCCAGCGCCTCGTCGAACCGCCGCGCCTCCTCGTCGGCCTCCTCCACCGCACCGAGCACGCCGTGCGCCACCGCGCGGGCGTAGCGCATCATGGCGGTCGTGACGGAGTAAAGCTCCCGGTCCTCCGGCAGCGCCTGCTGCAGGATCTCCCGCCACTTGCCGAAGCGGATCAGGACGTGCTGCTTCATCGGGATGAATCCCTCCAGCCAGTCCGCCATCGGGGGCGACTCGACCCGGAGCAACTCCTCGCCCAGGGTGGCGATCATCTCCTCCGCCGCCCGGATCGCCGGCGCGTACTGGCCGAGGAACATCGCGCCGTAGATCTTGAAGTGATAGTTGTGGCAGCGGTAGAGCGAGTAGAAATTGACCGCACCCTCCCGTTCGAGGAACTTGCGGTCCGCCCGAATCCCCTTCTCGTTGCCCTCCACCACCGTCCGGTAGTCGCCGCAGAGCACGTCGATATGCGTCGGCATGTGGCACAGATGCCCCGCGTCCGGCACGAGATCGCGAAGCAGGTCGCCGGCCTTGAGCGCTCGCTCGGGATGCGGCGACATCTCCATCAGATGTACGTACATGTGCAGGAGTCCGGCATGCGGCGCCTCGCCCCGCGCCTCCCGCCGCGCCATGCCCGCCTCCAGGACGCGGATCGCCTCCTCGGTGCCGGCTCCCTCGGCCACCGCGCCGGTCTTCAGGTCCCAGAGCGCCCACGGCGTCCGGTTCATGACCGCCTCGGCGAAGAGCGCCTCGACGTCCGAGTCCTCCCCGTGCGCGGCGTGCACCTCGCGCATGGCGTCGGCGTAGTCGTCGTTCCAGGGGCACATGTCCTCGGCAGGCGTATCGGACGGGTAGCGGCGCGCGAGCGCGCCTACGAGCGCAGCCTCCGCCTCCGTCGCCCTTCCCGCCCCGACCAGCGCGGCGGCGCGGGCGGCGGCCTCGAACGCGGTCGACAACGAACGGGCGGCGTCGTCCTCGTCGAACGCCTCCCACGGCTTGTTGTAGTTCGGACCGGCGGAATAGCCGATCCCCCACCACGCCATGGCGCAATCGGGATCCGCCTCCAGCGCCCGCCGGTAGCAGGCGATCGCCTCTTCGTGATGGTACCCGTACATCCAGGCGAGGCCGCGGTCGAACCAGACTTGCGCCTCGGGCGAAGCGACGGTGATCGGCCGGCTGTAGCCGCCGAGGTCGTAGTCGTAGGACACTGCCTTCTCCTCCTCTTCCCAAGGGCGCCTTCGCCGACGGGTCCGCGCGGATCAGGCCCCGAAATACGCCTCCCGAACCTGGGGATCGTTCCGAAGCTCGTCCGCGGTTCCGCTCAGGCGGATCTCTCCGGTCTCCAAAACGTGGCACCGGTCGGCGATCCGCATCGCGAAGTTCACGTTCTGCTCGGTCATCAGCACCGTGAGACCCATCTCCTCGTTCATTCGCCTCAGCGCCGAAGCGATGTCGAGACACACCTTCGGCGACAGGCCGATGGTCGGCTCGTCGACGATCAGGAGCCGCGGATCCGTCATCAGCGCGCGCCCGAGAGACACCATCTGACGCTCGCCGCCGCTCTGCGTGCCGGTCTCCTGACCGTGGCGCTCTTCCAGGACCGGGAACAGGTCGTAGACCCGGCGCAGGTTTCTCCGAGTCGACTGCGGCGCGGTGTAGCCGCCGGCCAGGAGGTTGTCCCGAACGCTCATATAGGGAAACAAGTGCCCCCGCTCCGGCGCGTAGCCCACGCCGAGCCGCACGATATCCGTGGGCTTGCGGCCGACGAGGTCGTCCCCGTCGAGCAGGATCTCGCCCCGGACCGACACCAGTCCGAGAACGGAATCGAGCAGGGTCGACTTGCCGGCGCCGTTCGGGCCGATGACCGCGACGATCTCGCCGGCCTCGACCGAGAGCGAGACGCCGTGAAGCGAGCAGGCCCGGCCGTAATACGCTTCCAGGTTCCGGATTTCGAGAAACGCCATGACCGGACGCTACGCCTCCCCGAGATAGGCTTCCCGCACCTTCGGGTCCGCCATCGTCGCCTCGAAGCCGCCGCGCGCGATCTCGGCGCCGAAGGCCATGACCACCACCCGGTCGACCAGAGGCGCGAGGGACCGCAGGTCGTGGCTGACGATCACGAAGCTCATGCCCTCCCGCCGGCGCGCCTGGAGAAGCTCCGTGAGTTGCGCGATCTCGCCCACGGTCAACCCGGCGAACACCTCGTCGAGCAACAGCAGGTCCGGCCCGGTGGCGAGCGCCCGCGCGAGTTCGAGCTTGCGCAGCTCGCCCATCGACAGCTGTCCGGGCAACATGGAAGCCTCCCTGGCACGGAAGCCCACGCTTTCGAGAATCTCCCATTCCTTCGATTCCGGCTCGGCCTCGAAGATCAGCCGCCGGACGCTGTCCGGCATGAAGCCGATCCGGACGTTGTCGAGCACGTTCATCTCGCCGAACGGGCGCGGAACCTGGTGCGTCCGCGCCATCCCGCGAACGATACGGGCGTGGGTCGGAACGCGGGTCACGTCCTCGCCGCGAAACCGCACGCTTCCCCGGTCGGGCCGCACGTCTCCCATCAGGATGCCGAAGGCGGTCGACTTGCCGGCGCCGTTGGGTCCGATCAGCCCCACCGACTCGCCCGCCTCGACCTCGAGGTCGAGCCCGTCGACCGCGACCAGGCCGCCGAACCGCCGGGTCGCGCCGCGAAGCTCCAGAAGCGCGCTCATGCCGCGAACCGTCGCCGGATCGCCGAAGCGAGGCTCTGCCGGAACCGCGCGAGGATCCGGTGCAGGCCGCGGGGCTCGACGACGTAGACGACCAGCGCGATGGATCCGTACACGAAATAGCGCTCCGGCCCCGGAAGCCAGGGACGGAGTTCCTCCAAGAGGAACGTCAGGAAATACGCGCCCAGGATCGGCCCCGACACGGTGCCGGAGCCGCCGAGCAGCGCCGCCACCAGGATGAGGAACAGGAAGTTGATGTCGAACAGGCCCCGGGGCGCGATCGAGCCGAGGTAATGGGTGTAGAAGGCGCCGCCCACCCCGGCGACGACCGCGCTGACGATGAAGGCGAAGAGTTTCAGCCGGGTCGTGCTGAGACCCGACGACGTCACCGCCTCCTCGTCCATTCGAACGGCGCTCAGCGCCGCGCCGATGCGGGTGCGAAAGAGCAGCCAGAGCAGGAGCCCGACCGCGAAGAGGATGCCGAAGGAGAGGTAATAGTTGGGCAGGGCGCCGCGGAGGACCGGGTCGATGCCCGACAACCCGCGCGTTCCCCCGGTGAGGCCGGTCGGCGAGACCTTGATCAACTCGTACATGAGCTGCATGAAGGCCAGCGTCACCAGCGCGAAATACGTCCCCCGGATGCGGAGCGCCGGAAGGAAGAACAGGGTCCCGCCAACCGCCGCCGCCAGAACCCCGGCCGGAATCGTCAACCAGATCGGCAGGCCGAGCTGGTAGGAGAGTATGGCGGTGGTGTAGGCGGCGAGACCGATCAGGAACGGCTGGCCGAAGCTGATATAGCCGGTCCGCCCCGAGATCACGTCCCAGCTCAGGGCGAAGATCGCCAGGTAGTTGGCGAAGATCATGACCCGGACGGTGCCGGTGGGCAGGACGAGCGGCAGGACGACCATCGCGACCGCGAAGGCGAGCCAGGGGGCGAGAGCGCGCGGCGAGGCGAGACCGGTCACGGCTAGAGCTCCCCGCGCCCGAACAGTCCCTTCGGCGAGACGACGAGAACGACGATGATGAGGAGCATGGTGAACACGTTGCGCAACTCGGCCGCGATCAGCGTGGTCGTGATCGTTTCCATGAATCCGATGACGTGCGCGATCACCAGGCTCCCGACGATGCTGCCGATCCCGCCGACCACCACCACCGCGACCGCGATGATCAGGGGCGTCACCCACATGCCCGGGCTGATCTGGGTGTAGGTGGCGAAGAACACGCCGGCCAGCGCGCCGAGCGCGCCGGAAATCGCCCACACCGCCAGGTTCGCCCGGTCGGGATCGATCCCCGAGATGACGGCGCCCTTGCGGTCCATGGAGACGGCGCGGATCGCGCGCCCCATCCGCGTCGTGTGGGTAAACAGGAGCAGGCCGCCGAGCGCCGCCCAGCTCATCGCCATGGCGGCCAGGATGTTGTAGGTCGCGAACACGCCCTCGAAGCGGAACACGCCGTTCACCAGCGGCCACATGGTCTTCGGCGCCGGCTGATAGATCAGGACGATCGCCGACTGCATCACGACCGCCAGGATCAGCGTCGAGATCTCGACGGCGACCGGGTTCTCGCCGAGCCGGCGCACCAGGAAGGCGAAGGTCAGGACGCCGAACGCGACCCCGGCGACCACGGCGACGAGCAGCCCCGCGATCTTGGGCAGGCCGGCCAGCTGCACGACGGTGAAATACGCGTATCCGCCCAGCATGATGTAGACGCCGTAGGCCAGGTTCAGCACCCGGCCGACGCTGAAGATCATGGTGAACCCGACGGCCACCAGCGCGTAGAGGCCGCTCAGGGCGAATCCCTGGATCAGGATGTTGATCATGGGTCGGCGTCTGCCGGCGTCTCGCGGAGGGGGTTCCCGGGACCCGCGTCGGGTCCCGGGACGGATTCCGGCCGCGGGACTACTTCAGCCAGGACGGGACGTCAAACTCGCCGTTGGCGTATTTGGGCGGATACACCACCTTCACGCTGCCGTCCTCGTACCACTGGATGACGACCATCGGCGGTCCGCCCTCGTCGAAGGGAGGGGTCACGTCGAACCGGATGTTGTGCGTCCACGCCATCCCGGTGCGGGGCTCGATCTCGCCCGGCTTCCAGTAGGCGTAGCGGTGCCAGAACTCGCCGTCGCGGGTCAGCACGACGTCGGTGTTCTCCATCTCCCGGACCCAGTCGTCCAGCGGTTCGAACCCGCCGGCCCGCTCGGCCGCCGCGAACGCGTTCTTCACGCCGTGATAGGCGTTGTAGCCGTTGAAATGCGGAACCACCGGACGCGAATCGCCGTATTTGGCCTGGTAGGTCTTCAGGAACTCGGCCGAGACGTCGTCGAGGTCCATGCCGGCGGCCGGCATGGGCGAGAGGGTCGAGGTGCCGCCGCCCTGGCCGCCGGTGTCCTCCCAGAATTCGAGGCCGAAGGCCGAGACGTTGATGCCGGTCATGGGCTTGGGAACCTGCAGCTTGACGTATTGCGACGAGGGAACCTCGCTCTTCACCGACGAAATCAGGTAGATGAAGTCGGGATCCAGGCTGACCGCCTTGTTGAAGATCGCCGCGAAATCCGTCGCGTTGTAGTCGTAGACGATCGTGTCCAGCACCTTGATGCCGGCCTCGCCCTCCAGGACCTCGACCACGAAGCCCTGCACGCCGGCCGCGTAGGCGGTGTCCTCCTGCAGGATGACGGTGGACTTCCAGCCCATCTGTTCGGCCAGGACCTCCTTGCCGAAATCGACGTACATGGTGCCGAGCGCCCAGTCGTTGCCGATGTTCATGAAATACATCTTGTAGGTCTCGTATTCGTTCGCGACCTTCTCGATGATGCCGTAATAGGACGTCCAGGTGTCGAGCGTCGGGATCCGGTACTCCGCCATGCGCGGCAGCCATCCCAGCGACACGTCGTCGATCGAGCCGGAGACGATGAAGTCGACCTCCTCGACCTCCGCCAGATACTCGTAGGCCTTGATGCCTTCGGTTACGTCCTGCGCCGTGTCGGCCTTGACCAGCTTGATCTCCCGTCCGCCGAGCGCTCCGCCGGCCGCGTTCAGCTCCTCGATGGCGACTTCGGCGCCCCGGAGCGTGCTCAGCCCCGTGTCCGAGGCGAAGGATCCGATGAATCCGACCACCACCGGATCGTCCTGGGCCGTCGCGACCGACGGCGCGCCGACGCCTCCCGCCAGAACCGCCGCCGCCACGAGCGCCGAGGCTCGCTTGATTGCGTGCATGAATGCCTCCTCTCTTTTCTGCCGCCGGCGACCGCCGACGGATCCGGTCCCGAGCCGGCCTGCCGGCCCGGGGATTTCTCGCTGGGCGCGCGCCGCTTCCGGCCCCGCGCCGACTTCCCTGCCCGCCGCGCCCGGCCCGGTCAGTACGGAATATTCCCGTCCTCGTCGTGCACGATCGCGTCGACCTCGATCTCGATCATCATGCCCGGCGTGGTGAGGCCGGCCTCCACGCCCGTGGATACCGGCCGGATGTCCCGGAACACCTCGCCATGCGCCCGCACGAACTCCCCGGCGGTCGCCATGTCGACGAGAAAGGCCCTCGTGCGGGTGACGTGGCGCATCGCTGCGCCTACGTCGGAAAGCGCCTGCCGCACCCGCTCGAAGACGTAGAGCGTCTGCGCGTAGGTGTCGCCCGGCGCGTGCAATTGTCCCGACGGTTCGATCGCGGTGGTGCCGGCCACGAACACGAAGGGGCCGACGCGCTTGGCTCGGGAATAGGAGCCGATCTCCTCGAAGCGTCCGCCGCCCTGTGCCGTCCGTACGACCACGGTCCCCGCCCTCAACCCGCCAGCCTGGCCCGAACGGCTTCGGCCGCGGCGCGGAGTCCGGCGAGTTCCCGCTCCGCCAGGGGCAAGACCTCGATCTCGGCGACGCCGCCCATCGAGAGGCGGCAGGGAACGCCGAGCGGCACCCCGTCGATGCCGTATTCCCCGCTCAGCATGACGGTCGCCGGCACCAGGCTCGCATGCGCCCCGCGCATTTGCTGGAGCAGCTCGAAGGTCGCGTGCGCCGGAGCGAGGCTCGCGGATCCGGTCTTGCGCAACGACACCACGCGGGCGCCGCCTTCTACCGCCTGCCCGACGCAGGCCTCGATCGCCTCCGCAGAAAGGAACCGGGTCAGCTTCCGGCCGCGAATGCGCGCGCGGGAGAGAAGCGGCACCATCTCGTCGCCGTGACTGCCGAGAACCATGGCTTCGACGTCGGCGACGGGAACTCCCGCCGCGTCCGCCAGCGCCGCCCGCAACCGGGCGGTATCCAGCGTTCCCGCCATGCCGATCACCCGCTCGCGCGGGAAACCGGTCGCGCGAAACGCCTCGGCCGTCATCTCGTCGAGCGGATTGGAGACCACGATCACGACCGAGCGCGGCGCGGCGTCGCGCACGGTCTCCGCCACGGATCTCAGGGTGCGCCGGTTCGCCTGCATGAGGTCCGACCGCTTCATCCCCGGCGAGCGGGGACGGCCGGCGGTGACGACCACGACGTCGGCGTCCGCTACGGCGGCCGCGTCGACGCCGCCGGCGGCGCGCAGCGCGGACCCCGTGACGCCGGCGGTATGGTTGAGATCCAGGGCGATCGACGCGGCGAGCCCGGGCACGAGGTCCACGAGAACGAGTTCCCGCGCGATGCCGTGCTCGGAAGCGAGATGCGCCAGCGTCCCGCCGACTCCGCCGGCGCCGACGACGGCGAGGCGCCCGATCCGTTCCGCCTGGCGGCGCGGAGTCCGCCGGCCCGATTCCCAACCGGGATTGCGGCGGTACAGCCCGCGGTGAAGCGCCGCAGCGCCCTGCACCGTCGGCCGCGCCGGAGCGTCGAGGGGCCCGTCCCGGAGGCGGACTCGAAGTCTCGACGCGGTCTCGCGGGCCACGTCGGTGACGATCGCGCCGGGGAGGACTTCCAGATGCCGCCGACCGCGGCGGCTCGCCCGCTCCACGTGCTCCGCGCCGATGACCGCCCTGCCGCTCACGGAGCCGGCCGCCCCTCGACCGTCGCGAGCGCCGCCGCCGCCGCCTCCATGGCGGCTTCCACCGAAGCCTCTTCTCCCGATACGAAGAAACGCCCGAATCGGCCGACCGCACGCACCTGGGCGATGTCGATTTCGGCCGCCTTCTCGGCCTCGTTGACGGCCAGGCTGACATATGCCGCGGGCGCGCATTCGAGGATGCCCAGCGTCTGGCCGGGTACCACCAGCGAACCGGACGACCACTTGTTCAGGAGCTGCGCCTGGTAGGGTTCCACGGAGGTGATGATCTGGCGCGATTCGACTTGCGGCCGCAGGCGGTCGCCCATCGCGAGACCGAGATGGGAGAGGATCGCGTCCCGAGCCGCCGAAACCTCGGCGTTGCTGGGCGAGCGCAGCACGAAGAAGCCGAATTCCCGCTCCACGATCTGGCTGGTGGCTTCCGCCCGGCTCGCCTTCAGCGCCTTGTCGACGGCGGTGAACACCTCGTTGCCCGGCGCCACTTCGCCGATCAGCACGGTGTCCCCCGCCAGCGGGATCGATCCCTGCACCGTGGCGCCGTTGTAGGCGGCGAACTTGGGCTGCAGACGGTCGATCTGCACCAGCGCGCGCAAGACGACCTGCCCTCCGGTCACGATTCCTCTCCGTACGCGTCGTAAACGCCCCGCCAGGGCGTCGACTCCCAGGCGATTCGCTTGATGTTGATCAGATGCAGCGCGGTGACGTTGTCGCTGGTGATCGAGCCGGACCAGGTTCCGGTGCCGAGCATGAAGCTCGGCTCGAGCGCGGTCGAATAGCCCATCCCGCCGGTGATCGCCGGCGTGTTGACCAGCACCCGTCCGGCCGGCAGGCCGGAGAACGCGGCGACGACCTCCGGGTCGTGCGCATGCACGACGGCGGTGTGGCCCCACCCGCCCCGGCGGACGACCTTGTCGGCCGTCGCGATGCCGGCCTCCCGGCCGGCGACCTCGTACCAGGCGAGCACCGGGTTGAGCTTCTCGGCCGAGAGCGGCTCGTCGGGCCCGACCCCGGCGAGCTCGGCGACCAGCACGCGGATGCGCGCGGGCACCTCGAAGCCGGCGAGGGACGCCAGCCGCTGCGCCGACTGCCCGACGTTGCCGACGACGATGCCGCCGTTCCGGTCGAAGACCACCCGAGCCAGGCGATCAGCCTCGGCGCGGGTGCAAAAATACGCGCCGCGCAGTTTCATCGCGTGACGGAGCGGCCGGGCGACGCTCCGGTCCGCGACGACGGCCTGTTCCGCGACGCAGGCCGTTCCGTAGTCGAAGGACTTCGAGACGACGATTTGTTCCGCGACCTCGTCCAGGTCGTTCGCCATCGATTCGTGCACGTAGACCGGCACGTTGCCCGGTCCCACGGCGAGGGTCGGCTTGCCGGAGGAGTATGCGGTTCGCACCATGGCGGCGCCGCCGGTCGCCATCACCACCGACGTGCGCCGGTGCCGCATCAGCGCGTCCGTCCCTTCCATCGTCACCGCGTCCAGGCACTGGACGAGTCCGGCCGGCGCGCCGGCGCGCTCCGCCGCCCCGGCGAGCACCTCGGCCGTGGCGCGCCCGCATTCGACGCCCCTCGGGTGCGGGGCGCACACGATCGCGTTGCCGGCCTTCACCGCCGAAAGCGCCTTGAAGATGACGGTGGAGGTGGGATTGGTCACCGGAATGAGCGCCGCGACCACGCCCATCGGCTCGCCCACGGCGGCGATCCGGTTGGCCTCGTCCCGCCAGAGAACGCCGAGCGTGCGCACGCCGCGCAGCCACTCCGCGACCGCCAGCGCGTTGAACAGGTTCTTGATGCGCTTGTCCGGCACGTTGCCGTATCCGGTCTCCTCGACCGCCAGCCGGGCGAGGCGCGTCGCCTCGGGTTCGATCGCGCGCGCCATCTCCTCGACGATCTGGTCGATCTCCGCCGGCGGCGTTTCGCGAAACGCCAGATACGCGTCCCAGGCCCGCTCGGCGGCCCGGCGCGCCGCGGCGATCGACCGGAGGTCGGCGTCCATCAACGGCCTCCCCGCGCGACGGAGTCCATGGCCCGCCGCGCGTCGTCGAGATTCCCGGCGTCGAAGCCGATGGTGTCGAGCCGGCGCCCGGCGTTCGCCAGCCCGCCCCCGAGCACCGCCTCGGCGATCGCGGCGACGGACCGGGTGACCGGCGCGTCGAGACCGGCCGCGTCCGCGGCGGAGAGCAGCGGAATGACCGATCCGATCACGGCGCAGCGGGCGAGGCGCAGCGCTTCGTCCCGGTCGGGAACCGGGCGCGTACCGTCGCCCTTCCCGGCGCCGGCGAAGGTCTCGATCCAGGAATCCGCGTCCGGCAGGTCCCGCACGCCCCATCGGGCGGCGACGCGCCGGCGCTCCTCCGCCATCCGGCGGATCACCGACTCGTGCCGCGCGCCGATCAGCGCCCGGAAATTGGCGCGCTCCGCCAGAGGCACGGCGCCGGGCGGCAGCTCGGGTCCGCCGGGCGGACAGAGCGGTCCGCCGAGAAGCAGGGCCGGGAGTTCGACCAGGCCGCTGCCGTCGGCAAACCCGCCATGCACTACCGTCTGGACGGGACGAAGGTCGGGCAGATAGCGGGTCAGGCCCTGCACGGCGTCGCTCCGGTCGCTCGGCAAAGCGGCGGCCGGCGCCGGCGCGACCCGGCTGAGGTGCAGCACGGCGCCCTCTTCCCGGACCCAGTAGGGCGGCGCCTGCGTCTCGACCAGCGCAAACTCGGCCGTGCAGCCGCCGGCGCGCAAGAGCCACGCGGCTTCGAGCGCCCCGAGCGACCGCCCCGGCGCCATGACCAGAACCTGGCCGTCGGACAGGTGCTCGGCCAGCACCATGGCATAGGTGCGCTGCTTCAGGACCGGACCGGTCAGGAAGATCAGCTCCGCGCCGTCGACGGCCGAGTCGATCTCGCCGGAGATGCGGACGGACGGTCCGTCGGAGCGGTCGACGGCGAACGTGCCGACCGGGCCTTCGCCGCGCAGCGTCATCCCGCCGGCGCGACGCAGGGCGCCGGTCTCGCGTCCGTAGGCCGAGAACAGCGTGACGTCGGCCCCCCGGGCCAGGCAGAGGCAGGCGAGGACGCGGGCGTCGGGCCCCCCGCCCAGCACCGCCACGCGGTCGAACGTCGGCGCAGGCGGCGGCCGCGGCGCGGCGCTCTCGGCCAACGCGTCGGCGAACGCCTCGAATTCCGCGCCGCTCATCGCCTCAGCCGTCCCCGCCGGGGCGCCCCGGAACCGGTTTCCCGACCGGCGCTAGTCGCCGATCTTCTCCAGCGTCGGGCCCAGATCGTCATGCGGGCGCGGAATCACGTGCACCGCGATCACCTCGCCCACCTTGTCGGCCGCGACTCCGCCGGCGTCGGTCGCGGCCTTCACCGCGCCGACCTCGCCCCGGATCAGCGTGGCGACCAGGCCGCCGCCGGAGCGCGACTGCCCGACCAGCTCGACGTTGGCCGCCTTGACCATGGCGTCCGCCGCCTCGATCGCAGCCACGAGTCCGCGGGTTTCGATCATGCCGAGCGCACTCTGGCCGGCGGGTCTCTTCTCGTTCATTGCAGCACCCTTCCTTGCTAGTCGTCGCGCGCCTGCCCGTCGCGGCGCAACGCGTCGAGATCGATGTCGCGGGAGCCGATCGACATGTGGTCGACGATCCCCACGGCCGTGGCGTCGGTCGGAACGCCGGCCAGCGCACCCGCCTGCCGCGCGGCGGAGCCGGTGGCGACCAGTACGATGTCGCCGGGACCGGCGTCGCAGGCGTCCGTCAGCACGATACCGGTCTCGAGAATGCCTCCGTCCGCGTCGACGTAGTCGGCGACCAGAAGCCGGAGGCCGGACAACTCGACCGTCTTTGCGGTGGCGGAAACCCGCCCGATCACCCATGCGAGACGCATCAGAAGTTTCTCAGGTAGCGGCTCGTCTCGAGCGGCGTCACCTCGTCCGCCAGGAGATCCAGTTCGCGCTTCGCCTGTCCGGCGAGGATCTCGAGGCGCCATTCGCCGAGCGTGCGCCGCAGGAACTCCGATTCGTCCGCCAGCGAGAGCGCCGTCGCCATGTCGGTGGGGATCGGGTCGGCGTCGGCGAAGGCGTATCCGTCGCCGTCGACGAAATGCCGCGGCTCCGCACCGTTCTCGATTCCGTCGAGGCCGGCCGCGAGATCGGTCGCGAACAGGAAATACGGGTTGCAGTCGGCCGAACCGTCGCGCTTTTCGACACGGGTGGCCGCGGGCGATTCGTCGATGATCCGGATCCCGACGGTGCGGTTGTCCCGGCCCCAGCAATTGTTGACCGGGCAGAAGGTGTAGGGCCGGCGGCGCTTGTAGGCGTTCGGCGTGGTCGCGACGGCGAGGGCGCTCTCCGCCATCCGCTCCTGGAGTCCGCCGAGGAACGACCGGGCGAGGGCGGAGATTCCCCCGTCTTCGCCGGCGAAGACGTTCCGGCCGTCCTTCCAGGCGGAGTAGTGCGCATGAAACCCGTTGCCCGACTCGACCGGGAAAGGCTTGGACATGAAAGTGGCGAGATAGCCGTGCTTGCCGGCGATCTCCTTGACGAAGGACCGGAAGGCCACCACCCGGTCGGCGGTGTCCAGGACGTCCCCGTAGCGGATGTTCACCTCCACCTGTCCGGCGGCGTATTCGGGATTCGACTGCTCGAGCGGGATTCCGACTTCCGGCAGCTGCCGCCGGATCGGCCCGATCACGTGCTCCAGTTCGGCCGCGCGAACCAGCCCGTAGAACTGGTTGCCGACGTCGACCGGACGCTGGGTCTCCGGGTCGAGGAGATAGAATTCGAGCTCGGCGCCGATCTGGAAATGCAGGCCGGCCGCCTCGGCCCTCGCCACCTGCGCTTCCAGCGCGCCGCGGGGGTCGATCGGAACCGGCTTGTGGTCGGTTCCGAGAGCGCGGGCGAAACTGAACGCGCACCCCTCTTCCCACGGCACCGGCCGGACCGGCCCGAACGGGAAGGCGAGCATGTCCGGATAGCCGTTCTCCATGTTGACGCAGGGCGTGTCCCAGACGTCGCTGGTCATGTCGCAGGCGAAGATCGCGGCCGAAAGCGCGACGCCCGATTCGCACGCGTCCGCCCAGCGGTCCGCATGCAGCCGCTTGCCCCGCATCACCCCGTTCAGGTCGCCGAGTCCGATCGCGACCGTGTGTACGCCCTCCGGAAGGTCGCGGTTGTCGCCCGCCATCTCTCGCCTCACTCTTCCGATTCGTCGCAGTCGAAGCGTGCCGACCGATTTTGAATACTGTATACAATTTGGGGCCGGTTGCCAAGACTTCGGTCGACGCCTTGAGCGGCCGGGCCGATCGGATACCGTATTCTCGGCGGAAAACGGGGGAGGAGGCAGTATGGGAGACAGGCCGGAAGCGGTGGTCGCGGGCGGCGGCGTCGCCGGCGTCATGATCGCCCTGAGCCTCCTGCGCCGGGGATGCAGGGTGGTGTTGGCGGATCGCTGGGAGATCGGCCACAGCCGCGCGAGTTCCTCCGATTACACGCGAATCCTGCGCTCCATTCACGGCAGCGACGAGTTCTACACGCGCTGGGTGCGGGACGCGCGCCTGCGCTGGATGGAGTTGCAGCGGGAACTCGGGACCACGCTCTACGTCGAATGCGGCGCCCTGGTGCTGGCGGGCCGCAACTACACCGGTTGGGAAGACGCCACGCTGCCGACGTTCGAACGGATGGGCGTGCCGCATCTGCGCATGGAGCCGGACGAGATCCGGCTGCGGTTTCCGCAATTTCGCGTGCCGGACGTGGAATACGGGATTTTCGAGCCGGAAGCCGGGTTCGTCATGGCCAAGCGGGCGATCGTCCGCACCGCGGAACAGTTCGAACGGGAGGGAGGCCAGGTCCGGCTCGGGCGGGTCACGACGGACGAGACGGAGCGCCCGCTCCTGGACGGCAAGCCGATCGAGGCGGACGTGATCGTGACGGCGGCCGGTCCCTGGCTCGGCGGCCTGTTTCCGAGAACGGTCGGCCCGATCTCCCGGGTGGTCCGGCAGGACATCGTCTACACCTCGGCCCCGGACAGCAGCAGCGCCTACGGCACGAACGAGATGCCGTGCTGGATCGACCACGGCTACGGCGCCTACGGCATCCCGACCGTCGAGGGTTCGGGCGTCAAGGCGGCGATCGCCTGGGAGCAGACGGTGATCGACCTCGACGAGGAGAATCGCGTCGTGCAGGCGTCGGCGTTCCATCGCACCCGCCAGTATCTGCGCCACCGCCTCCCGGGGCTGGCCGAACAGCGGGCGGTGGACCAGAAAGCCTGCCAGATCGCCATGACGCCGGACACGCATTTCATTCTCGACTTTCACCCCGAGCACCGGAACGTCCTGATCGCAGGGGGATGCTCGGGACACCTGTTCAAGCACGGGCCGGTGTTCGGCGACTTCGCCGCCGGCGTGGCGCTCGGCGAATGGGGAACGCCGGACCGGTTCCGCCTCGGCAGCCGCACGGGCCTTTCTCTCGGCGAGTCGCCCTCGGGGCGATAGCCCGGCGGACGCCTGGACCCAGGACGGAAAGACGGCAGCGGCGGAGCGCGGTTCGAATGAGAATTCTGGTAACCGGCGGCGCCGGCTTCGTCGGCTCGCATCTGGTGGACCGGCTGGTTCGCGACGGGCACGAGGTCGCCGTCGTCGACGACCTGTCGAACGGAAGCGCCGACCGGGTCCGTCGGGGCGCGACGCTCTACCGGGAGGACGTCTGCAGCGCCGGGATCGAGCGCGCGTTCGAGGCGGCGGCGCCGGAGATCGTGTTCCATCTTGCGGCCCAGACCAGCGTCGTCCGCTCCGTCCGGGAGCCGGACCTGGACGCCCGGATCAATATCCGGGGCACGCTCCAGGTCGTCCGGCAGTCCGCCCGGCACGGGGTTCGCCGGCTCGTGCACAGCTCGACCGGCGGGGCGATCTACGGCGACGCCGTCCGCCTCCCGGCGAGGGAGACCGACGCGACCTTTCCCGGCTCGCCCTACGGCGTGTCGAAGATGGCCTCGGAAGCCTACGTCGCCGCCCTCTGCCCGCTCGACGGCGTCCGCTACGCGGCGCTCCGCTACGGAAACGTGTACGGCCCGGGGCAAGATCCGGCCGGCGAGGCCGGCGTGGTCGCCAAGTTCGCCCGAACGATGCTGGACCGGTCGCAGCCCGTGATCTTCGGCGACGGAAGCCAGGAGCGCGATTACGTCTATGTCGACGACGTGGTGGAGGCGAACGTCTCGGCCATGGAGTCGGAGCGGGACGGCGTCTTCAACATCGGATGCGGATCGGGCGTCTCGGTCCGGCAGGTGTTCGACGCGGTCGCCGCCGAGGCCGGATACGAGGGGCAACCGCGCCGCGAACCCGCGAGGCCGGGCGAGGTAGGGCGCATATTCCTCGACGTCCGGCGCGCGGCGGAGGAGCTGGACTGGCGGCCGCAGGTTCCGTTCGAGGAAGGAATTCGCCGAACCGTCGAGTCCTTTCGCGACTGAGGCGGCGACCGCGCCGGCGTCGCCCTGGTAGGGCCGGCCCGGTCGCCGCGCGCAAACCGTACGACTTCGGCGGCGGGCCGGACGCCGGGATCTTGGGGCGCTTCGAAGGGTTCGGGCGTCGCCGCAAGTGCGGATCGCCCGCGATGCGGCGTCGATCGAGCTGCGGTTCGGGCGGCGTCCGGGCCGGAACGGCGGCGTATCGCGTCTCGGTAGCGCGGGCGGCCGGAGGTGCCGATCTATCGGGGATCCGGCGGCCGGGCTCGCGCCTTTGACTTCCGCCGTTGCGATCCGTACGGTTGAGCGAACACGAAAATCGGAGGAACCCCCATGCGACCTGTCTTGACCTCATTCGCAGCCGTCGCGGCGCTGCTTCTCGCGTCGTCCGCCTCGGCGCAGTATCCCGACCGCACCATCAACCTGCTGGTTCCGTTCGGGGCCGGCGGCGGAACCGACATCCCGGCCCGGTTCTTCGCCCTCGAACTGGAGGAGATCTTCGGCCAGAACGTCGTCGTGAGCAACGTCGAGGGCGCCGGCGGCACGGTGGGCGCGACCCAGCTCTCCCAGGCGCCGGCCGACGGATACAATCTGGGCTTCATGCCCGTGGGCACGACGACCACCCAACCCCACCTTAAGAAGACCAGCTACGACGCCGACAGCTGGGTCCCGATCTGCATGGTCAGCCAGGGACCGTACTACCTGGTCGTGGCGGACGACAGCCCGATCCGGTCGATCGAGGACTACGTCGCGGCCGCGAACGGCGACGGCATCCGGTTCGCCGGCGCGGGTCCGGGATCCATCGCCCATGTGGCGCAGCTGACGCTGGACAAGAAACTCGGCGTCACCACCCAGTACATTCCGACCAAGGGCGGCGGCGACATCGCGACCGAGATCAACGGCGGACGGGCCGAAGCCACGTCCTGGTTCTCGGACTTCGCCTCCCGGTTCGGCTGGCGGGCGCTGGCGATCCTCTCGGACCGTCGCTCCGACATCCATCCAGACGTTCCGACCCTGGCGGAGCTCGGATGGGACGTTCAGGTCTCGGTCTGGTTCGGGTTCTTCACCCAGGCCGGCACGCCGGACGACGTCGTGGCGACCCTGTCCTCCGCCTGCGAGCAGGCCGTGGCGACCGAGCGGTTCCAGGAGAACATGGCCGGGGCCAACCGTCTCGTGCGCTACATGGACACCGAGACCTTCGGACCCTTCTTCCGGGAAGCCTATGCGCTGAACGGCGAGTTGCTGCGCGAGGCCGGCCTCCTGAAGTGACCCGCGCCGCCTGACCCGCGCGAGGCGTCCCTCCGGTCCGGAGGACGCCTCGCGACCGCATCGCTCGCCGTGTCCCGAACCGTCGACCTCGCCGTCTCCCTGGCGCTCCTCGCCCTCGGAGCCGTCCTCTTCGCCATGACGTTCGGCGAACAGTTCAACGTTCCGACCTTCGGCGGGGACGTCGGCCCGGCCTTCGCGCCGCGGGGGTTCCTGCTCGTCTGGATGGCGCTCGCGCTCGCGGCCGCAATCTCCGCCGCCCGCTCCGACGCCCGGACGCTCGGCCGCGTGCGGCTGCCGCAGCTCGCCTTCGTCGTGACGATCGCGGCCGGGACCGGCCTCGCCATGACCGCAGTCGGGTTCGTGATCGCGACGGTGCCCGGCCTGTTCCTGTTCTGCCTCGCGTTCGGCTACCGGAGACTCGTCCCGCTGGCGATCCTGAGCGTCTCGGCGCCGCTCGCCGTCTGGGCCCTGTTCACCTTCGCGTTCGAACTCCTGCTGCCCCGCTCGCCCTGGTTCAACCTGCTGTAGCCGGCCGATGAGCGAGTTGTATCTGGCCGTATCCCAGTTCGCGAGCCTCGGAGTCCTCGGCGCCATCCTGATCGGCTGCCTGTGGGGAACCGTGGCCGGCGCGCTGCCGGGCATGGGAACCGTCGCCGCGCTGATCGCCGCGCTGCCGTTTACCTTCGGGCTGGGTACGGAAGTGTCGATGGCGCTGTTTCTCAGCATCTACGTGACCTCCGTCTACGGCGGCTCGATCTCCGCCATTCTCATCAACACGCCGGGTACGCCGCAATCGGCCGCCACCGTTCTCGACGGGTATCCGATGGCCCGGGCGGGACTCGCGGACCTCGCCATCGGGTGGGCGACGCTCGCGTCGCTGATCGGCGGCCTCTTCTCGCTGGCGATCCTGATTCTCGCCGCCCCGGCGCTGGCCCGGGTGTCGGTCGCCTTCGGTCCCGCGGCGATCTTCGCGATCATCGTGTTCGCCCTGACCTGCATCGCCTGGGTCTCGCGAGAGAACCGGATCAAGGGCCTTCTGGCCGGCATGATCGGCCTCTGGCTGACGACGATCGGACCGGACGAGCTGACCGGCTACATTCGCTACGACTTCGGCCTCCAGGCGTTGATGGGCGGGCTGTCGCTGATCCCCGTCCTGATCGGCCTGTTCGCGCTCTCGGAGGTGTTCCACCGTTCCGCCTACTACTTCGCGCTGAAGCCGCCGGACGTGACCAACGTCGGCTTTCGCCTGCCCGCATGGCCCGAGATCCGCGTTCGCGTCCCGCAATTTCTCCAGTCCAGCGCGATCGGCACCTTTATCGGCATCCTTCCCGGAACCGGCGCGACGGCGGCCACCTTCGTGAGCTATTCCGAGATACGCCGGACCTCGCCGCGGCGCGAGAACTTCGGCAAGGGGGAACCGGACGGCCTGGTCGCCTCCGAGACGGCCAACAACGCCGTCACCGGCGGCGCCCTCATTCCCACCCTCGCCCTCGGCATCCCCGGCGACGGCGGAACCGTCGTGCTCCTCGGCGTCCTGACCATCCAGGGCGTGGTGCCCGGGTACGACCTGATCAACAACAACCCCCATATCCTCACCGGCGCGTTCCTGATCATCCTGGTCGCGAATTTTCTGATGTTCGCCGTCGGCGCCGGCGGCGCCCGCGTCTTCGCCCGTATCCTCGCCATGCCCGAGCCGCTGATGATGGGCATGATCCTGCTCTTCTCCCTCGTCGGCGCGTTCGTCGTCCGCGGCAACCCGGTCGACCTCGTCGTGTGCGTCCTCGCCGGAATTGCGGGCCTGGTGCTGCGCTTCGCCGGCTACCCGGTCGCTCCGGTCGTCATCGGAATGGCGCTCGGCAGCACCTTCGAGGACAAGTTGCGGCAGGGCCTGATCCACGCCAGGGGCGACTTTCTCCTCTTCCTCGCCGATCCGATCGCGATCGGCGTCCTGGCGATGACGGCGCTCGTGATCGCGCTTCCGCTGCTTCGCCGTCGGCGAGACCCCGATACCCGACAAGGATCCTGACGATGACCCGACCCAACGTGCTCCTGATCGTCGCCGACCACTGGCCCGGCGCGCTGCTCGGCGCCGCGGGACATCCGGCGATCCAGACGCCGGTCCTGAACACGCTGTGCCGAAGCGGCGTGCGCTTTCCGAACTGCTACTCGGAGACGCCGGTCTGCATTCCCGCCCGGCGCACCCTGATGACCGGCACGACCCCGCGCACGCACGGCGACCGGACGTTCCAGGGGCAGCGGCCGATGGAACCCGGGCTGCCGACCCTGGCCCAGACCTTTCGCGACCACGGCTACCAGGCCTATGCAGTGGGCAAGACCCACACCTATCCGCAACGCGACCGGATCGGCTTCGACGACGTGCTGCTCGACGACGAGGGCCGCACGCTGTTCGGCGTGACCGACGACTACGAGCTCTTTCTGGGCGACGAGGGATATGTCGGGCAGCAATACGGCCACGGCATGAGCAACAACCTGTATTACTCCACGCCATGGCACCTGCCGGAACGACTGCACGCGACCCATTGGGCGGCCGACTCCCTGCAGCGCGTCATCCGGCGGAGAGACCCAACGCGCCCGGCGTTCTGGTATCTCGGGTTCCGCCATCCCCATCCCCCCCTGGTGCCGCCGCAGCGGTTCCTGGACCACTACCGGGACGTCGAGATCGACAAACCCTTCCGCGGCGACTGGGCGCGAGAGGGCGACGCGCTGCCCCGCTTCGTGCAGGGAATTCAGGCGCGCGCGATCTACTCGGAGCAGGAGATCGTCTGGGCGCGGCGGGCCTTCTACGCGCTCTGCACCCAGATCGACCAGAAAATCGGCTCGGTGATCGGCACCATCCGGGAAGAAGGCATCCTCGACGACACCGTCGTCATGTTTACGTCGGACCACGGCGACATGCTCGGCAACCACGACATGTGGGCCAAGCAGTCCTTCTACGAGTGGTCCGCCCGAATCCCGATGGTCCTGATGGGCGAGAAATTCGATTCGCGGATCGGCTTCGCCCGGACCGACGACCGTCTGGTCGGGCTCCAGGACGTCATGCCGACCCTGCTGGAGCTGGCCGGGATCGAATCGCCGGCCACGGTCGAGGGGCGCTCGATGATCACGGGCGCGAAGCGGGAGCATCTATACGGAGAGTTCGGCGAGGAGGATCTCTGTTGCCGCATGATCCGCGACCGGCGATACAAGCTGATCTGGTATCCCGTCGGCAACGCGTTTCAGTTGTTCGATCTCGACGAGGATCCGGACGAAACGGTCGACCTCGCCGGTAGCCCCGGCCATGCCGGGACGCTGGAGCGGCTAAAGGAGACGCTGAAGTCGGAACTCTACGGGTCCGACGAGGCGTGGATCGCCGACGGGGCGCTGACCGGCGCGCCTGCCCGGCCGTTTCGGGACGGCCCCAATCGAGAGTTGTCGATGACCCGCGGACTGCAATGGCCCGTGCCGCCGATCAATCCCAAGGGCGGGATGATCTTCTTCCCGCAAGCGCCGGACGAAGACGCGGACGCGTAGGCGCCACGGACGCCGGGTCTTCAGGTCGCGCACACCCCGGCACGCGTCGCCGCCGCCTGATCGCGCCGGGATCGCCGTCCGCGCGGCGGACAGGCCGTCGGCGCTCGCGCGTCCCGCGCGCGGCTTGCCCCCGGAGGAGTTCCCCGATAGAACCGCCCGGCAACGAGCGCCCGCCGAAATTCTACCGGGCGGGCGTTCTCGAAGTCATCCGGGAGAGACGCGCAATGATCCGATCCACGACCCGGTGCCTGGCGGCGACGGCTCTCGTCGGCCTGACCTTGCCGCTTCTGGCCGCCTGCGGGCCCGGCGCCCAGCTCCCGACGGTCACCGAGGCGGACGCGGCGCGCGAAGCCGAGATTCAGATGGAGATCGCCGGGGACCGGTTTCGTCGGCGCAACCTGCGCCTGAACACGGTCCACTGGCGCCTCTCCGAAGCGAACGCGGAGCTTTGCGCGGAAACCGAACGCGGAATCGGCGCGACGATCGCGGACGCCGACTCGTTCAAGACTTCGTTCCTGCAATGGACGGTGCCGCAGGCGAGGCAGGCCGAGAACGCCGTCGCCTTCTTCCAGGCCGACGACCGGCTTCGCGCACTCGAAGTCGTCCCCGGGTCGCCGGCGTACGACGCCGGCATGAAGGTCCGCGACGTCATAACCCGGATCGGATCGACCCCCGTCCCGCCGGGCGCCGCGGGCCGGAACGCGTTCCGGTCGGCGTGGGATGCGCAGTCGAGCGGCGTTCTGCAACTGCAGGTGGACCGGAACGGTTCCCTGCATGCCTTCGAGGTGGTCCCGGAGGAGGTCTGCGCGATGCCGGCGGTGCTCCTTCGCGACGACACGGTGAACGCCTATGCCGACGGCGAGCGCATCTACGTCACCACCGGGATGCTGCGTTTCCTGGAGAGCGACGACGAGTTGGCGCTGATCCTGGCGCACGAAATGGCGCACAACGCGCGGGGACATATCGAGGCAAAGCGGACCAATATCTTGCTCGGCTCCATTCTCGGCGGAGTCCTGGACGGGGTCGCCGGCGGCGGAAGCACGGCGTTCTCCGAACTCTTCGGGGATCTCGGGGCGGCCGCGTACTCGCAGGAATTCGAAGCCGAGGCGGACTACGTCGGCGTCTATTTCGCCGGCCGCGCCGGTTTCGACGTCTCCGGCGCCGCCTGGTTCTGGCGGCGGCTCTCGGCAGAGCATCCCGAGGGGATCCACCTTGCCGGAAGCACCCATCCCGCGAACGCGGTGCGTTTTGCCCTCGTGCAGCGCGCCTCGGAGGAATTGATCCGCAAGCGGGAGCGGGGATTGCCGCTCCTGCCGGAAGAGAAGCCGCCTTCGCAGTAGCGACGGCCGCATCGATGGCCCGTGACGACGCGGACGCCGGCAGCCCCGGAGCGTCGAGGTCGGGGATCTTCGCGATGCACGAGCCCGACGGTAGAGCGCAGGGGGCAAGGAAACCTCCTGTCGCCGTCGTGGAAGCGGCGCACCTCCGAGCAGCGATACCCGGCAGCGAAGCGAGTCTCGGATGCGCGGGGAACGAACGACGGTCGCATCGCGTCCGGACCGGACCCTGCAGGCGGGACGCCCGCTTCGAATCGCGCCCCGGCATGGCCGGCCGTCGGGCCGGCGCGTACGATCCGGTCCGTTGCCCTCTCCCGGCGAGGGCCGTAGCCTTTCGTCATGGCTGACATCGACCCGCAACGAACCGTCGAGCACCTGAAGTTGGTTCAGGGCGTCGTCTCCCGCATGGCCGGCAACAGCGCGAACATGAAGACCTTGTCGATATGGGCGGTCGGCCTGCCCCACGTATACTCGGGATTGTCGGACGATCCGCACTGGCTGATCGGGCTCGGCGCCTGCATCCCGGTGATCGCGTTCTGGTCGATGGACGCCAGGTATCTTCACCTCGAGCGGTGCTACGTCAAACTGTACGAAGCCGTCGCGAGCGATACGCCGGTCGAGGCCTTCTCGCTGAACTATCGCCCCCATGTCGGCACGGTCGGTTCGGTCTGGAGTGCCGCCTGGTCCTGGTCCGTCTGCAGGTTCTACGGCGCCCTTCTGGCCGCATTGCTCGCGCTGGTCGGAATTTTGCTGCCGACGGGGACGTGATTCGAGCCTCACGACGCTCTGTCGCCCTACTTCACCGTCACACGACCGGGGTCGGGGCGAAGGGATCGACGGAGTGCCCGGACTTGAGGGAGCGATCCCGTCGCTTCGCCCCGTCGACCGCAGGAGGAACGTTTCTCCCGGCGACACGCCTGCAGCGCGAACCCGGATACGCAAGTCCGTGTCCGCTACGCCAGATTCGGGTAGCGAACCGTATGCTCGAACCGGAAGGACGGGCGGGATGCGCAGATACGCGGTAGTCCTGTATTGGAGCGTGGAGAATCAGGCCGTCATTGCCGAGGCTCCCGAGCTTCCTGGGCGCATGGCGCATGGCGACAGCCACGCGGAGGCTTTGAAGAACGTAAACGAAGCGATCGGGTACTGGATCCGTCGGGCGCGGGAACTCGGCAGGCCGGTCCCGGAGCCGAAGGGCCGACGTGCGACGCTCGCAGGACCCGATGGCCCGTCCGCGCCGACGGAAGTCGCCAGCGCATCCGGAAGCTCCGGGCGAGACTGACCCGAACGCCCTGCCCCGGGAAGGAGACCGGATCAGCGGACGCCTGGCGGACAACTTCCGGGCGAGTTCGTGGTCTTCCTGCCGCGCCGAACGCTCCCCCCGCCCGAACAACGATCCCGATTCTGCCGATCGGTCGAGCCGATTCGCGACCGGGTTGGACCGTCGCTACCAGGTAAACGGTCGGTCGATCCCCGCGAGCTTGACGCCGGTGAAGGCCGATGCCTCGAGCGACATGGCGCGCAGGTCCTCTACCTCCAGATTGTGCACCGACGACTTTCCGCAGGCCTTGGCCAGCATGGTGATCTCCATCGTCATCGCCGTCAGGAACCGCGCAACCCGTTCCGCCGCGCCGGGCACCCCGAGCCGCTCCTCCAGCTCCGGCTCCTGCGTCGCGATGCCCACCGGACACAGTCCCGTGTGGCAATGGTGGCACCGGCCCGGCGAAGTGCCGAGCGCCGCGTATCCGTCGAGATGCCGCGGCGCGTTGCAGCCCAAGGCGATCAGCGCAGCCGTGCCGATCATCACCGCGTCGGCCCCGAGCGCCAGGCACTTCGCGGCGTCCGTGCCCGACCGAATTCCGCCGGCCGCCACCAGCGACACCTCGCCCGACATGCCGCACTCGTCGAGCGCTTCACGCGCCGCCCGAATGGCGGACAGGGTCGGTATGCCGGTGTGGTCGAGCAGCAGCTCCGGCGACGCGCCGGTGCCGCCCTCGGCGCCGTCGACGACGATCACGTCGGCGCCCGCCTTCGCCGCGATCGCGACGTCGTATCGCGGCCGCGTCGCCCCCATCTTCACGAAGATCGGTACCCGGTAGTCGGTGGCCTCGCGCAGCTCCTCGATCTTGACCTGCATGTCGTCGGCGCCGAGAAAGTCCGGGTGGCGCACCGTGGAGCGCTGGTCCACGCCGACGGGAAGCGACCGCATGCGGGCCACGCGCTCCGACACCTTCATGCCCAGAAGCACGCCCCCGGTTCCGGGTTTCGCGCCCTGTCCGACGACGATCTCGATCCCGTCCGCCATCCTGAGATGCTCGAGATCGAGCATGTATCGCGACGGGGTCATCTGGTAGACCAGGCGCGACGACGCGGTGCGCTCGTCCTCCAGCATGCCGCCTTCGCCGGTGCAGGTCATGCTGCCCACGCGCGACGCTCCGTAGCCCAGCGCAGCCTTGGCGCTCGCCGAAAGCGCGCCGAAAGACATCGAGGCGACGTAGATCGGAATGTCCAGCCGGATCGGCTCCGACACCAGGCCGGGCCGGTCGCCCAGCACCGTCCGGGTCTCGCAACTCTCCCGGTAGCCTTCCAGCGGAAGGCGTGTCATGGTCGCGGGCACGAACACCAGGTCGTCGAAACTCGGCATGCGCCGGTTGAAGGTGGCGTATCCCCGAAGCTGGTAGCGGCCCAGCTGCGCCATCGCCTGCACGTCGGCGATCGCCTTCGGCGACCAGCGCGGAGACTCGCCGGCGTCGTAGGAACCCGGGACGCCGATCGGGCGCCCCTCCACCGCGTCTGCGGCGACGGAGACCTCCGCTTCTCCGGGCTCGTCGAACGGATACGGACGGGCCGCCGTCAAATCATCAGCCATGCCTTCGCATCCCTGCTCTCGAAGTGCCAGAGCTTCCGGCCGGAGACGATCTTGCGCCAGTCGCGACCGCCGCGCACGCCGCAGCCCGCCAGCAGAGACTCGATCGCCTCGACCTCCTCTGGGCAGGGCTCCACCGCCTCCGCGTCCACGCCGAGCGACTTGGCCGGCCCGCCGAGCCAGACTTCTCCGCCCCAGAGCGAGTCGCCGCAGGCTTCGCCGGCGCCGTCCAGCGCGACGATCCGCCCCGCATGCGCCATGAAGCCCGAGAGGAATCCGACCTTGCCCTCGACCACGACGTCGCCGCCCTTGAGCGCGATCCCGCAGCGCGGACCGGCGTCCCCGCGAATGTGCAGGAGACCGCCGCGCATCGAGGCTCCGGCCCCCATACCGGCGTATTCGCCGATCTCGATGCTGCCCCGGGCCATGGCCTCGCCGACGCCCCAGCCCGCGTTGCGCTCGACGGAAACGACCGCGCCGTCGTTCAGCCCGCCGCAGTAATAGCCGACGCTTCCCTCGAAGCGGACCCTCGCGCCCGGCGGCAGGCCCACGCCCAGATTGTGCCGGGACCGGCAGTCCAGGACCGTCACGTCGCGCCCCTCGCCCAGCGCGGCGCGAATCTCCCGGTTCACCTCCCGGACGGGCCGCTCGCCGGCGACGATCTCCACGTCGCTCACGCGGCGAGCCCCGCAACCGCCCAGGTTTGCGTCAGCGACGGACCGTCGAAATTCAGGACGCGGCCCTCTTCGGCATAGATCCGGCGCACTGCCTGCTCCTCCGTGGCCACCGCGATCTCCGGCAGGTCGCCCATGGCGACCAGCGGCTTGGCCGCGAACCGGTCCTTGGCGAACCCGATGCCGTCGAGATCCGCGATCAGATAGGTGAACACGCCGTCGATGGAGCGAATCGAACGCTGCAACGCCTCGGCCTTGCTGTCGCCCATGCGGATGCGGTCCGAAATCCAGACCGCGATCAGCTCGCTGTCGTTTTCGGTCATGAACCGGTAGCCGCGCCGGCTCAGCCGGCCCCGCCAGGTGAAGTAATCGGTGATCTGGCCGTTATGGACGATGGCCGTGTCCGGAAAGGGACGCGCCCAGAACGGGTGGCTGGCGGTCGGCATGACGGAGGACTCCGTCGCCAGTCGCGCGTGGCCGAGACCGTGGGTGCCGACGAACGCCCGCACCCCGTGCTTGTCGGCCACCTCGGAGGCTGCGCCGACGTCCTTGACGATCTCGAGCGAACGCCCGAGGGACTGGATCTCGATCCGGTGCGCCAGGCCGTCGGCGTCGGCGAGCCACTGCGGAAGGCGCGGTATCTCGTCGACGACCGCCCGTACGGACACGTGTTCGCTGTCGGACTCGTCCCAGTTCGGATCGGCCAGGAAGTCCGACCCGTGCTCGCGAAGGGTTTCCCGGAGCGCATCCAGATCCTGTCCGAGGGCGCGACGCGACCGCGCGACCGCGCGCAACACGTAGCCCCGCCTCCGCGGCTCCCCGTAGAGGGCGAAGCCGGTCGAATCGGCGCCTCTGTGTTCCTGCGCGTCCATCAGTTCGACCAGGTCGAAGCCGACCCGGCCGGGAGCGTTCAGGATTCTTCCGGCAATTCCGCACATGGGTTTCCGCGCATGGGTTGATCCGCTGTTTTGGTTATGTATACAGTATCCTGTATGCAACCGGACGGCAACCGGCGCCCCCGTCTCCCTCCTCCGGGACCGAAACCGCGGAGTCCGCGCACTTGACAGATTCCCTGCCCCGAAGACGGACCGATTCCCCGTTCCGGTCGCTTCCCCGCGAACGGCAGAGGCTGGCCGACCGGGTGTACCGCCAGGTTCTGAACGCGGTGGTCTCCGGCTTCCTGTCGCCCGGCGAGCGCATCGTGCAGGAGCGGTTGGCCGACGAGATCGCCGTCTCGCGTACGCCGGTTCGCGAAGCCCTGCTGCAACTGGAGCGCGAGGGCATCCTCGCCCGGTCCGGCTCGGGCGGATTCGCCGTACGCGCCATGACCGAGCGGGAAGTCCGGGAGGTCTACGAGACCCGGGAAGCGATCGAGGGCCATGCGGCGCGGCTTGTCGCGGAGCGAAGGGATCCCGGCGCCCTGGACCGCATCGCGACGGTCGTCGCGACGGAGGAAGCGCGGACGGAGGGCGCGGTCGCGGACTACTTCCACGCGAACCGGCGCATCCACCGCAGCGTCATCGAGAACGCCGGCAACGAGATGCTTCTGCGGCTGTTCGACCGCCTCTGGAACCGCGGCGCGTCGTTCTACATGTTCGCGACCATCGAGCCCGACGACCTGGCCTCGACCCTCCACGGCCACGAGGCCCTGGCCGAGGCGATCCGAACCGGAGCGCCGGCGGAAGCCGGAGAGGCCATGGTGGAGCACATTCGAAACGGCCTCGGACTTCAGCTCCGCTCTCTGGCGGGGCTGCCGGCATAGGCGGACCGCGCGGCGTCAGCCGGCGAGCAGCGCGTCCACCCAGGCCGGAACGACCTCGGTCGCCGGTCCGTGGCGAACTTCGTCGAAGAAGCCCGGCGTGTCCGACGGCTCCAGGTTGAGTTCCACGCAACGGGCGCCGACGGACCGGGCCATGCCCGCAAGTCCGGCCGCGGGATACACCGTCCCGCTGGTTCCGCAGGAGACGAACGTATCCGACTCCCGCACGGCGGCCTCGATCTCGTCCATCCGGTACGGCATCTCGCCGAACCAGACGACGTCGGGCCGTAGCTCGGCGCTGCCGCATTCCGGGCACTTGCCGCCGTCCTGCCAGTCGGGGGCTCCCCGCCAGCGATTTCCGCAGCGAAAGCACCGCGACGCGCGGATCTCGCCGTGCATGTGGATCACCCGTCTCGAGCCGGCGAGTTCGTGCAGGTTGTCGATGTTCTGGGTGACCAGCGTCAACGACCCGCCCCATTCCCGTTCGAGCCGGGCGAGCGCCCGGTGCGCCGCGTTGGGCCGCACGTCCCTGTGGACGTCGAGTCGCATCCGATAGAATTCCAGCACCCGCACCGGGTCGCGCGCGTAGGCTTGCGGGGTTGCGACGTCCTCGATCCGCACCCGGCTCCAGAGTCCGTCCTTGTCGCGAAACGTGCTGAGCCCGGACTCGGCCGAGATCCCGGCTCCGGTCAGCACGACCGTTCGGCCTGCCATTTCTCCTCCGCGTATCCCGTCGACCGGCGCGGCGCACACTATACTGCCGCGCGCCATGCCCAGATCGTTCCGTGCACTCCGCGCAGCCCTTGCGCCGGCGCCAGCCGGCATGGCCGCGACGGCCACGAGCCTGCAGGTCCTGACGCGGCTTCTCGCCGAGAACGCGCGGCGCCACGCCTGGCGCTACGCGCTCGCCATGCTCTTCATGCTCGTCGCCTCCGCCTGCACCGCGCTCAGCGCCTGGATCATGGAAGACGTGATCAACGAGATCTTCGTCGCCCGGGACCGGAGCCGGCTCCTGATCATCGCCGGCGCCATCGCCGCGATCTTTCTGGTCAAGGGAGCCTCGACCTACTGCCACACGACCATTCTGGCCCGGACCGGCAACAGCATCGTCGCGGAATTGCAGCGGCGGATCTACGCGAGCGTTCTCGCCCAGAGCGTTCACTTCTTTACGAGGCGGAAGCCCGGGGACCTGGTAAACCGCATGACCGGCGCGACGGTCGGCGCCCGATACGCCCTCGACCTGTTCTTCACCGTCATCGGCCGGGACGTGATGACCCTGGCCGGACTGATCGTGGTGATGATCAGCAAGGACCTCGCGATGACCGGCATCGCGCTCGTCCTGACGCCGGTCGTCGTCCTGCTCGTCGCACGGCTGACCCGGCGCATCCGGACGCTGGCGCGTCAGGCGTTTCGGTCGAACACCGAAGTCATCGCGACGATGCAGGAAACCGCGCAGGGCGCCGCCACGATCAAGGCGCTGACGCTCGAAGGGCGCATGCGCCAGCGGGCCGACGCCGCCATCGGGAAAGTCCGGGACCGGAGCGACCGGATCGCCCGGCTGCAGGCTCGCAGCAGCCCGATCATGGAAACCCTCGGCGGCCTGTCTTTCGCCGCCGTGATCCTCTACGGCGGCAACAGCGTGATCGGGGGCGCCCAGAACCCGGGCGCCTTCTTCGCGTTCCTGACCGCCCTCCTCCTGGCCTACGAACCGGCGAAGAAGCTGTCCCGTGCGCGGCTGCAGGTCGAGGCGCAGCTGGCGAACGCGCGGCTGATGTTCGAACTCGTCGACCAGGAGCCGGACGAACGGGACCCGCCGGACGCGCCGGCGCTGGCGCTCACCCGCGCGAAGGTCGCGTTCGAGGACGTGAGCTACACCTATCCCGGCGGGTTACAGCCCGCGGTCGACCGCCTGAGCTTCGAGACCGCGCCGGGAACGGTGACCGCCCTGGTGGGACATTCCGGCGCCGGCAAGTCGACTACCTTCGCGCTGATCGAACGGTTCTGCCGACCGGACTCCGGACGGATCGCCGTCGACGGCCAGGACGTCGCCCGGGTGTCCGCCCGGTCGCTTCGCGAACAGGTGGCCCTGGTCTCCCAGAACACGTTCCTCTTCGACGGAACGGTCCGCGACAACCTGCTGTTCGGACGCTGCGACGCGACTTCGGAAGAGCTGGTGGCGGCCGCGAAGGCGGCCCATGCGCACGATTTCATCTCGGCGCTGCCGGAGCGCTACGACACCCCCATCGGCGAGAACGGATACAGTCTCTCGGGCGGACAGCGACAGCGCCTCTCCATCACTCGGGCGTTACTGCGCAACGCGCCCATCCTCCTCATGGACGAACCCACCGCGTCGCTGGACGCGGAAACCGAGGCGCATATCCAGGCCGCGCTCGACGCACTGCGCAAGGGACGGACCTGCATCGTCATCGCCCATCGGCTCGCCACGGTGCGCAGCGCCGACCGGATCCTGGTGATGGACCGGGGGCGAATCGTACAGAGCGGCACGCACGAATCGCTGCTCGAAGAAGGCGGAATCTACGCCCGGCTGCACGAGTTGCAGTTCCGGGATCCGCCGCCGGAGAACGGACCGGCGCCGCCCGATTCCGGCCCCGGACCGTCCTGAGGCGCCCGGACGCCCGCGCCGGTCCGGCTATCCGGCCAGGGAGCGGGCCCGTTCGCGAAGCTGGAATTTCTGGATCTTGCCGGTCGAGGTCTTCGGAAGGTCGCCGAATTCGACCCGTTTCGGACATTTGAACCCGGCCAGATGCGTGCGGCACCAGGCGATCAGCTCGGCCTCGGTCGCAGCGGCTCCCTCGACCAGTTCCACGAAAGCGCAGGGCGCCTCGCCCCATTTGGGGTCCGGCATGGCGGCCACCGCCGCCAGCGAAACGGCTGGGTGGCGGTAGAGCGCCTCCTCGACCTCGATCGAGGATATGTTCTCGCCGCCCGACACGATGATGTCCTTGCGGCGATCCTTGAGCTGAACGTATCCGTCCGGATGCACGACGCCGAGATCGCCGGAGCGGAACCAGCCGCCCTCGAACGCCTCCCGCGTCGCCTCCGGGTTGTCGAGGTAGCCCTTCATGACCACGTTGCCGCGGAACATGACCTCGCCCAGCGTCGCTCCGTCCCGGGGAACCGGCCGCATGGTCGCCGGATCGAGCGCGTCCAGCCCCTCGAGAACCGGATACCTCACGCCCTGCCGGGCGACCTTCGCGGCCCTCTCGCCGCCCGGGAGCGCGTCCCATTCCGCCTGCGGCTCGCAAATGGTGGCCGGACCGTAGGTTTCCGTCAGCCCGTAGAGATGCACGACGTCGAAGCCCGCCTCCGCCATGGCCGACAGGGTGGTCTCCGGCGGCGGCGCGGCGGCGGTCAGGAAGGTGACCCGCTGTCCGAATGGACGCCGAACGTCCTCCGGCGCGTCCAGAATCACGTTCATCACGATCGGCGCCCCGCACATGTGGGTCACGCCCTCCTCGGCGAACGCGCGGTAGATCGGCCCGTCCCGCACTTGCCGCAGGCACACGTGCACGCCGGCGTACAGGGTCACGGTCCAGGGGAAGCACCAGCCGTTGCAGTGGAACATCGGCAGCGTCCAGAGGTAGACGGGATGGCGCGGAAGCGCGCCGGCCAGGACGTTGCCCATCGCAAGCAGATACGCGCCCCTGTGATGATAGACGACCCCCTTGGGTCGCCCCGTGGTGCCGGAGGTGTAGTTCAGCGAGACCGCGTCCCACTCGTCGTCCGGCAACGACCAGTCGAATTCCGGATCGCCCTCCGCGAGCAGGTCCTCGTAGCGAACGCCGTCGCCGTCCGCGCCTCCTTCGGAGAGGTTCGGGTCGTCCCACACCACGATCTCCGGCGGCGCCGTCTCCGTCCGGCTGCAGGCTTCCCGGGCGAGCGGCAGCAACTCCCGGTCGACCAGCAGCATCCGGCTCTGCGCATGTCCGAGTATCCAGGCCACCGTCCCGGGATCCAGCCGGGTGTTCAGCGTATTCAGCACCGCGCCCGCCATCGACACGCCGAAATGGGCGTCGAGCATCGGCGGGGTGTTGAGCAGAAGCGTCGAGACGACGTCGCCGCGGCCGATTGCCCGCTCCGCGAGCGCGGAGGCGAGGCGACGCGAGCGGTCGTAGAACGTCCGGTAGTCGCAGCGCCAGGACCCGTGCACGACGGCGGTGCGATGCGGATACACCGCTGCGGCGCGCTCCAGGAACGGCAGCGGACTCAGGGGTTGAAAATTGGCGGGATTGCGTTCCAGCCCGACGGAAAACCGATCCGGTCGCTGCATTTCCGATCCTCCCGAGCCATTTCGGCACCGCAACGTTTATACTGCAGCGGACACGGCACTGCGAGCCAGGGGAGGGATCGAATGGCCGACTACCGTTCCGTCTACGCGGAAGCGCAACAGGATCCGGAAGGCTTCTGGCTTCGGGCCGCGGAAGCGATCGACTGGACCCGCGCCCCTACCCGGGCGCTGGACGACTCGAACCCGCCCTTCTACCAGTGGTTCAGCGACGGCGTGTTCAACACCTGCCACAACGCCGTCGACCGGCACGTTCAGGCCGGCCGCGGCGCCCAACCCGCGATCGTCTACGACAGTCCGGTCACCGGCAAGAAGCAGGTCATCCGCTACGACGAACTCCTGGACCGGGTGGCGCGCCTCGCCGGCACGCTCGCCGCGAGGGGTATCGAGAAGGGCGACCGCGTCCTCGTCTACATGCCGATGATCCCCGAAGCCGCCGTCGCCATGCTCGCTTGCGCGCGGCTCGGCGCCGTGCACTCCGTGGTGTTCGGAGGATTCGCCGCGAACGAACTCGCGGTTCGCATCGACGACGCCCGTCCCAGGGCGGTGATCGCGGCCTCCTGCGGCATCGAGCCGAACCGGATCGTTCCGTACAAGCCGCTTCTCGACGAAGCCATCGAGCTGGCCGCCCACAAGCCCGACTTCTGCCTGATCAGGCAGCGCGAGGAACGACGGGGCGACCTGACGCCCGGTCGCGATCTCGACTGGTTCGAAGCGCAGGAAGGCGTCGAGCCCGCGGCATGCGTCGACACCGGCGGTTCGGATCCGCTCTACATTCTCTACACCTCCGGCACCACCGGACAGCCGAAGGGCGTGCTCCGCAGCGCCGGCGGCCACGCCGTGGCGCTCTCCTGGACCATGCGGTCCTTGTACGGCATCGAGCCGGGCGAGGCCTGGTGGGCGGCGTCCGACGTGGGCTGGGTCGTCGGCCACAGCTATATCGTCTACGCGCCCCTCCTCCACGGCGCCACGACGATACTCTTCGAGGGCAAGCCGGTCGGCACGCCCGACGCCGGGGTCTTCTGGCGGATCATCTCCGAGCACGACGTCCGGGCGCTGTTCACCGCGCCGACCGCCTTTCGGGCGATCCGGCGGGCCGACCCGAAGGGGGAGTTTCTGAAACGGCACGACCTCTCGTGCCTCCGGACCCTGTTCCTGGCCGGCGAGCGCGCCGACCCCGACACCATCCAGTGGGCGTCGGACCAGCTTCGCGTGCCGGTGATCGACCACTGGTGGCAGACCGAGACCGGCTGGGCGATCGCAGCCAATCCGGTGGGAACCGAGCTCTTGCCGATCAAGCCCGGCTCGCCGGCGGTACAGATGCCGGGCTATTCGGTCGAGATCCTCGACGCGGAAACCGGCGAGCCCCTGCCGGACGGGCAGCTCGGCAGCATCGCCATTCGCCTGCCGCTGCCCCCCGGATGCCTGCCGACGCTCTGGAACGCCGACGACCGGTACCGTTCGTCCTACCTGGAGGCGTTTCCGGGCTACTACGAGACCGGCGACGCCGGCTACCGGGACGAGGACGGCTACCTCTTCATCATGTCGCGCACCGACGACGTGATCAACGTCGCCGGGCACCGGCTCTCCACCGGCGCCATCGAGGAAGCGCTGGCGACGCATCCGGACGTCGCCGAATGCGCCGTCATCGGCGTCAACGACACGCTCAAGGGCCAGTTGCCCCTCGGCCTCGTCTGCGTCAGCGACGGCTGCGACCGGCCGCATGAGGAGATTCGCAAGGAATGCGTACAGACGGTCCGGAAAGTCATCGGTCCGGTCGCCGCCTTCTCGCTGGTCGCGGTCGTGGACCGTCTCCCGAAAACCCGTTCGGGCAAGATCCTTCGGGGCACGGTTTCGAAGATCGCCAACGGCGAGCCCTGGAAGCTGCCGGCGACGATCGACGATCCCGAAATCCTCGACGAGATGTCGGCAGCCCTGAAGCCGCTCGGCTATCCCGCTTCCGGCTGACTTTCGGGACCTCGTTTCGATCGCGTTCCCTCGTTGACAGGCGGGTCGCGGCCCGACCCGGAGGAGGAGGCGGAATTCGGCGCCGCCGATTCATGTTCGGAGGACAAGATGGAACCGTTTCAGATGACGTTGCCGATGTCGCCGCCGAATTCGGTCCCGATCGGCGACACGGGAATCAGCTTCGTGGACGAAGGGGACCGAAGGGTGTACTACGCCCACCTTCAGGGGTTCGACTCGCACAAACTCTCGAACCGTGGCGCTCAGCTCCTTCGGATCGCGCAGTTCGCGGCGCTCGAATACGACACCGGCGATCTCGTGCGTGCGTTCGGGGTAACTCCCTCGACCGTGCGGCGCGCGCTGAAACGGTTTCGGGAGGTCGGAGAACCGGGGTGGTTCGCGCCCCGATACGGACGACGGTGAGCGCGGTTCGATACGGCTCGGACTTCGGAAGCCAACCGTCGTCCGGCGTCGGGATCGAACGGAACGAAGGCGGCGAGACGGATGCGCGGCGGCAGGCGACGTCTCTCGGCGATGTCAGGACAGCGCGATCGGCGCACAGAACGGGAAGCGGACGGCGGTCGGTAGAGACGCCTTGCGAAGTCGGATCCCTCGTATTGGAGTTGTCGCAACCAAATTCGAACCGGCGACGGAGAACGGGTACGAAGTCGGCGAACTCGACGGCCGGAGCCTCGTTCTGAAGCGGGCCAGGAAGGTCCTCGCAGCCCGAACGACTCCCTCGGAGGACAAGCGATCGTCAACCTCACCGAGTTGCGGCTTCCCGCTTGACTCTGCTGCCCGCGCGACCGGTCGTGCGTGCGGCTCCTCCGATCGCCAGGGCCCGTTCGCTCCCCTCGTGTTCGAAGGCCTCTGCGTACGTATTCAGGTCTGCTGCCGAGCATCCCTCGCCACGAAGCGCTTCTCGCCAGCGATTCGCGATCGTCCTGGCCATTTCGAACGCCTGACGCGCGGCATCGGCCGGCGAGATCGAGAAGAACTCGCTTGCCTCGATCGCGAGGTCGAGCGAGGCGTCGAACGGGCCGCCCTGCATGATTCCGGTCTCCAGCACCCGGTGGCGGGACGGCGAGGGGTTGACGTCGAACGCCGGCGACAATCGCCATCTCCCGCCGCCGGCATAGACGATTCCGTGATTCTTCAGATGGTCGTCCGTGTTGGATACCAGGATCGTGAACGCGATTCTTCGCCAGAGTTCCCGAAGATCTTCGACGGGCCTGCTGGAGATCTGACGGATGACGTCGGCGACGTCCGTGTAGAAGCCGACTTCGCCATTGGCGAGGTCAAGGGCGGTCCGGGCGGACATATAGGGGATTCGGGTGCCCTCCCGGCGATCGAACCTGCGTACGAGCGCGATCGGACTGTCGCTCTCGCGTAGCTCGAGCCGCGCCTCCGCCGCGCGCA
Source organism: Rhodobacterales bacterium (assembly GCA_965221505.1). GTDB lineage: Bacteria > Pseudomonadota > Alphaproteobacteria > Rhodobacterales > CAZPXZ01 > CAZPXZ01. Next base: position 650,581 of record CBDCSI010000001.1, on the reverse strand, counting down.
ATCCGCACAGAGCCGCGAGCTTCAACGTCGCGACTTCGACCCGTTCGACGGGTTTGGTGTCCTGGGCGGAGGTAAACTTGGCGATCCAGAGCGTTCCGTCACTCTCCAGGCTCGCCTTCGGGCGAGCGCCGCCGAGCGATCCCGCAATGCCGGCGAGCTCGCGCGCCTCCTGCGCCGCACCGCCCGGATCGCGCTCGAAGCGTTGCGCGACGAGTCGCAGACGTTCGAGATCGATCCGCCGCGGGATCGGCGGCGACAGATCGGACAGCGGCTCCATGTCGACCGAGAGGAACCGCAACGCGCCTTGCCGCGTGCGGTCGTCGGATCGGACCAGGTAGTCGAATTCGGTGAGCCCGCCGCCCAGGGTCCGGCCCGTCAACGCACGTCCCCACGAGTCTGGCGCGGCATCCGAAAAACACCCCGGAAGTGCCGAACGCGTGTCTTCGCGGCCGCTTCCGAAGAAGCTGCCTTCGCGAAGGGGAAGGCCCGGAGAAAGGGAGAATCGGTCTGGCGCCGACAGCCACTCCGCGGCGTTTTCGAACTGCGATCGATGGCGACGGCCGGCCGTCTCGAATCGCAGTTGCCCGACCACTCGCTTGCCTTCCCCCAGGGCCACGATCGCTTCAGGCATCAGAAGCCGACCCCTATCTCGTCGTCACCGTTCGCCGCGGAGACTTCGCGCGTCGAGGATCCGGCGGGACGGGAGCCGCGCTTGCGACGAATCCGCTTCGGGAGCCGGCGTTCAAGTTCCGCCGACGCGAGCGTTCGTCGAAATCGCCGAGGCATCGCCGCGCATGCGGTCTACCGTCGGTCTCAGGAGCAACGACACCTTCGGAAACGCGCGAGAGCTCTTGACCCATTCCGCGACAGACCGACCGGAAAGGGCGTTCGCCACCATGCAAGCGGCTTGCCGCCACCGCGCGTCGGCAGGCCGCGAGGCTACCAGTCGCGGACGGCCGCGACACCCGCACGACCGGGACGCATTTCCGAGGAGAGCCCCTTCCCGCGTCCGCCCCCGTCGTCTCGAATGCCCCGTGTCAGGTTCGAACGGACGCACCGCAAGGTCGAAGGTTGATCGCCGACAAGAGGCGAACGGCCGGTCGACGCGTTCGCCTCCTACGCGGCAACTGCAGCGAACCGGTCTACGCGAACGACGCCGTCGTCGGCGAGGGCGATCTCCAGCACCTGACCCGCCAGATTGTCTCTGCCTATGACGGTCAGGGCATGGTGGAACAGTTCCTCCTGAACCGCGAGGGACATGCGACCGTGGGCGACTTCCACGCAAACGAGGCCGAAATGAAATCGCTCGCGCTCGACGACGCTCACGAAGCTCGCAGAGTTGTGCGTCACGAGCGCGAAGCCGTCTTCGACCGCGAACCGAAACAGGGACCAGTCGTCCCGGGGACCGAGTCCGAGCCAGCTCACATGCGTCGAATCCGGAAATCCCCGCTCGTGAGCGACGATCGCCAGTCTCTGGCTCAGACATTCGTCGACGAGGAACTTCAACGCGAAACAATCAGTTCGTGAAGCGTCGTCTCGCGCGTATCCGTCGGCTCGAGGGTGCGCCGGAACGGCTTCCATCGCCGGCGCCGGCGCGCCGGATAGGCCTGGAAATAGGTGTCGGCGAGTTCGACGAGATCCTTCGTGAGCTGCGGAAACGCTTCCTGTATCGCATCCGCGGTATCGCCGTTGGCGAGCATTTCGGAAACGTCTTGCACCGGGATGCGGGTTCCCCTGAAACACGGCGCTCCGGCCAGTACCGCCTTTTGGCACCTGGCGACCTTGCGGACGCTCTCGAGCCGGTCAATGCCCGCTTGCACCTCGCTCGCCATCGCTCGCACGTCCACGGATACGTGTCGGTCCCGGGCCGTCTCTGCCTCGGGATGGTCCAGCAGGTAGATAACCAGGCGACGACGCTGGTCGACGGTCAGGCGGTCGGACGTCTCGTGGGCCAGCTTCAGACCCACCAGCGCCTGGGACTGGCCGGTGCGGAAGCCGGCTCGGCCGGCGGCGCCGTACAACAGGCCCAACTCGATGATTCGTTGCACCTGCGCGCGCGGCACGCCCGTGACGAATGCCGCCTCGCCTACGGACAAGGATGGGGACATCGCTGAACCTGCCGGGATCGATCGCTCGTCGGAGACGGATGATACTGCGGAACGAAACGGGTTGCCGGGCGCCGGAGGGAGACGGCGCCCGAACCCGGTCGCCGCACGGGTCGCCGAATCCGGCCTCGCCGCACCGTCTCGCGACCGCATTCTGGGCGGCGCCGCTGGGGCCGACCTCGAGACCGTCGTCCACTACGGAGGCCGCTCGCAGCGACGTCGCGGGCCGCAGGATTCCGGGACGCCAGGCGCGAGCGAACGGCGCCTGCGCGAATCCGGCACGGGAGTCGAGCGTTCGCTCGAGCGATCGAACAGGTTTGGTGCGGCCGACGAGACCGGGCGCCCGGCAAACGCGAATCGCGTCTCGTAGCGAGTTCCCCGGATGCACGGCCCTTGAGCGCATCCCGTCCTACCGCCGATTCGGAACGCGGACGCCGGGTTGCCCGTCTACTGCGAAGAATTGGGGGGCCGTCCGAATCGAGACGATTCCCGGGGATCGACAGGCCGGCGACTGCGCGGTGCCGCGGACCGTTCGGAGGGCAGCGAACTGGGCGCATGCCAGAAGGTCCCGCACGGGGCTGACGCGTCGGGACGCCGCCTTCGCCGGAACGAGACGGTCGGCCCACCGCGGCGGCGGCGACCGAATCGACCGAGATCGTCGCGCCGACCGCGACGAGTTCGGCGTTCGGCACCGAACCGGCGGCAGTTCCGCTCCGTGCGACCGCTCCGGCATTCCCGCACGGGATCTCGCGACGAATCTCCGCGCACGCAGTCCGTTCCGGGAACGCGCTGCCGGAGCGCGTCTCGACCTGTCGCCGGGATACGTCACCCCCCCCGATCGGGAAGACACGGCCTCGAACAGTCCAGCGACCCCCGCGATCCAAATCGGGAGGAGGGTACGAACGACGCGAGGCTGTGATCGCCCGGCGCCGCGGGCGCTTCGGCGCTATGCCGGCCGCAGGCGATTCGCGACGGTCGCGACCGAGACGACCTCGTCGATTCCGGAGACGGACCCGAGGCGCGACAGCGCGAAGAAACCGGCTGGGACCGCCGGGTCCGTCGGCGACTTCGGAGCGCGGTTCAGGTTCCCTCGGCCGGCTTGTCCTCGGCGGGTCCGTCCCCCTCCGGGATCCGGAAGAACTTCTCCGGATCGTCCGGCGCCGCCGGGGAAGGAGTCGCGCTCTCCTCGGGCGCAGGCTGGGTCAACGAAAAATTTTCCAGCCCCTCGAAGCTCTTGACGGGACGCACCGGTTCCTTGAACGGCGCCAGGGATTCGTCGCTGGAGAGGAGACTCCGGCGCTCTTCGACCGTCAGCGCCTGATGTTGCGGAGACCGCGCCTTGCGGCGGCTCGCCTTCTCGACCATCTCGTCGAGATCGACCTGCCGACAGAGGCCCAGGGCCACGGGGTCCGCCGGGCGCAAGGTGCGAATGCTCCAGTGAGTCCGGTTGCGAACCGCTTCGATGGTCGTCTTGGTGGTGCCGACCAGCTTGCCGATCTGGTTGTGGCTGAGCTCCGGGTGATAGCGCAAGAGCCAGGCGATCGCCGAAGGCCGGTTCTGTCGAATGGCGACCGGGGTGAACCGCCCCTTGCGCCCCTTCGTCCGGGTCGGTTGCGGCACCGACCGGCGTACCAGCTGCAGGGAGGCTTCCTCGTCCTTTTCGCAGCGCGCGATCTCTTCCCGGGTCAACTGATGGGCGCTGACGGGATCGAGCCCCTTGATCCCGACGCCCACCTCACCGTCCGCGATGCCGTTGACCTCCAGCAAATGCAGACCGGTAAAGTCCGCAATCTGCCGGAACGTAAGCGTCGTGTTGTCGATCAGCCATACCGCCGTCGCCTTGGGCATCAGCGGCAAACCCGACTCCGCACCCTGTTCCACCGTCGCCTCCTTTGTTCCGTTCTTCGTTCCGTTTGCCGGACGCTAGCGCGCCCCGCTCCGCCCGCCGGCGACCTCGAGCAGGATCTTTCCGACGTGATCGGACCGTTCCATCCTCGCATGCGCCTCGCGCACCTCCGCCAGAGGATACACGCTGTCGACGACCGGCCGCACGTCTCCCGCGGCCATCTTCGGCCAGACCTGCGCCTCCAGCGCCGCAGCGATGGCAGCCTTGTCGGCGTCCGGTCTCGCACGCAGCGTGGACCCGCGCCAAGTCAGTCGCTTGAGCAGCGCCGGCGCGAAGTCCAGTTCGATTCGGGAGCCGCGCAAGAATGCGATGCTGGCGATTCGCCCGTCCCGCGCCGCGGCCCGCACGTTCCTCGCCATGTAGTCCCCGCCGACCATGTCGAGAATCACGTCCACGCCCCGGCCGCCGGTCTCTTCCTTGACGACCGCGACGAAATCCTCGCTCCGGTAGTCGATGGCCCGAAACGCGCCCAGCTCCCGGCACCGCGCGCATTTCTCCGGCCCGCCGGCCGTCGCGAAGACGCGCGCGCCGAAGGCATGCGCGAGCTGAATCGCCGTCGTGCCGATGCCGCTTGCGCCGCCATGCACCAGAAAGTCCTCCCCGGCAGAGAGGCCGGCCCGCTCGAACACGTTCGTCCAGACGGTGAAGAACGTCTCGGGAAGCGCTGCCGCATCCCGGAGATCCATGCCGTCCGGCAGCGGCAAGGCGTGGTCCGCTCGGGTGACGGCGATTTCGGCGTAGCCGCCGCCGGGAAGCAGCGCGGTCACCGCGTCGCCTTCCCGCCACCGCTCCACGCCGGCGCCGCAGGAGCGCACGATTCCGCTCGCTTCCAGCCCGAGAAGGTCCGACGCGCCGGGGGGCGGCGGATACCGTCCGTCGCGCTGCATGAGATCCGGCCGGTTGACCCCGGCATAGGCGACGTCGACCGCGATCTCTCCGGGCCCCGGCTCCGGGTCGGGACGCTCGGCCAGCCGCATCGCATCGGCGCCGGTTCCCTCAAGAACGATGCATTGCATGGAGTCGCTCTCCTGTCCTGGGGCGCCGGGGCACGGCGCGTTCGGTCTCCGACTTAAGCTGGCCGCAGGCGGCGAGAATGTCCCGGCCGCGAGGCATCCGGATCGGCGCCGAGTATCCGGCCCGGTTCACGACGGCCGCAAACGCCTCGATTCGCGACCAGGGCGAGCAGGAATACGGCGCTCCCGGCCACGGATTGAACGGGATCAGATTCACCTTGGCCGGTATGCCGGCAAGCAGGCGAACCAGTCCGCGCGCGTCCGAATCTCGATCGTTGACCCCGTCCAGCATGGCGTATTCGAAGGTGATGCGCCTGGAATTGGCCACCCCCGGATAGGAGCGACACGCTTCCAGCAGCAATTCTATATTCCATTTGCGGTTGATCGGCACCAGACGGTTCCGAACCTCGTCGGTCACCGCATGCAGCGACACGGCGAGCTGCGTCCCGATCTCCTCGCCGGCGCGCCGGATCATCGGCACCACCCCGGACGTGGACAGGGTGATGCGACGGCGGGAGATCCCGACTCCGTCGCCGGCCGCAATGACGGCACAGGCGTCGCGCACGTTGTCGAAGTTGTAGAGCGGCTCGCCCATTCCCATCAGCACCACGTTCGACAAGGCGCGATTCGGGGCCGGCGTCTCGCCGGGTTCGGGCCACAGTCCGAGATCGTCGCGACACACCAGGAGCTGGGAGACGATCTCCCCGGCGGTCAGGTTGCGCACCAGACGCTGCGTGCCGGTGTGGCAGAAAGAGCAGGTCAGGGTGCAGCCGACTTGCGACGAGACGCACAGCGTCCCCCGTTCGGGCTCCGGAATGTAGACCGCCTCGACCTGCGCCCCGTCCCCGAACGCCAGAACGTATTTGCGGGTGCCGTCCGCAGAAACCTGCCGCGCGACGATCGCCGGGCGCGCGATGTCGAACCGGGCGGCGAACTCGGCCCGCCGGGCCTTCGAGATGTCGGTCATGCTGTCGAAGCGCGTGGCGCCCCGAACGTAGATCCAGCTCCAGATCTGGGCCGCCCGCATGCGGGCCTCGCGAGCGGACAGTCCCTCCGCCTCCAGCGCGTCCCGAAGCGCGCTTCGACCCAGTCCCGCAAGCTGGCGCATCCCGGATCCGCTCTTGCCGACGGCGATCACGGATCCGGCCTTCCGTCCCCGTGCGCACGACTCCTGCCGTGCCGGTCGAGCCCGAGCGGGGTCAGGCGTCGCAGGCCGACCGGGCGCGTTTCAAGGCCGCCGTGAACCCGATGAGGGAAAACGTGTCGGTCGTCCGGGTTCCGCGGGTGGAAACGCCGCGCACCACCGCGGTCCTTCCCTTCATGAAGGCGTTGACGAGTACGCTGTCCTCCTGCGGATTCTCTCCCCAGGCGTTCTCCTGGTAGGTGAGCATCTCGAGGCTCCGGTTGCCGACCTCGACGGCGACCCTGCTCTTGGCCTTCAGCGGGTAGCCGGCGTAGTAGTTGACCTCCGCCTCGACTTCCTCGCCGGGACGGAAGGATACCGCCAGGTAGATGTCGCCTCTCCGGACGTTCTCCCGGGACGCGGTCCACTTCATCGGCTTGGATACGACCCAACACACCCTCTCCTTGCCCTCGCCCACGGCCCTCACGTGCCAGTGGTCGAACGACTCGAACAATTCTGCGGCCGGCACGGTCGTGACGGACGAGAACAGCAGTAGCGTAGCCGCGCAAAGCGGAACCGCCGTGTGTAATTTCCTCATGATTGGTCCGTTTCAATTGCCTGTTTCGTGCGGCTTCCTCGCTCTTGACGCGCGTTTTGGTTGCCGCCTGCTCGGGTTCCAGTATAAGGGGACGCGGCCCGACAATTCAACTGCGCCGTCTTCGCCCCGATCCGCTCGCCGGGAGTTCCCCATGATCGCCGTCGACTACTACGTATCCGTCCTGTCTCCGTTCGCGTATCTCGCCGGGGATCGCCTCGAACGCATCGCCGAAGCGCACGGCGCCAGCGTCGGCTACTTCCCGATCGACATCGCCGCCGTCGGAGGCGAGACCGGCTGGACGCCGCCTGCACGTCGCCACCCCGCGCGACTGGAATACAGGCTTCAGGAGCTGGCGCGGGGATCCCGCGAGACCGGCATGCGCATCAACCTGAAGCCGGCGCACTGGCCCACCGATCCGCTTCCGGCGTCGCGCGCGATCGCCGCCGCGATCCTCTCCGGAGAGAGCCCCGCCGCGCTGATCCGGGCGACGCTTCGCGCCGTGTGGGCGGAAGAGCGGGACATAGGCGATCCCGGCACGGTGGACTCGCTTCTCGCCGAATGCGGCCTCGACCCGCGGTCCCTCGATTCGGCGCTTCGCGACGGCGAAGCCCTGTATCGGGAAAACACCCGAAACGCGCCGGGCCGGGGCGTGTTCGGCGTACCGTTCTACATTGTGGAGAGCGAGCGGTTCTGGGGACAGGACCGACTCCCTGCCCTCGAACGCCATCTGGCCAGCCTCGGCTGACCCGCAACCACAGGAGTGATTCATGTTCAAGGCTCTGGTCCTGGAACGCGGCGAAGACCGCGCGGTCGCCAGTTCGATTCGAGAACTGGACGATTCGGAGCTCCCGGAGGGCGGCGACGTCGTCGTCCGGATCCGGTATTCCACGCTGAACTACAAGGACGGGCTTTGCCTGACCGGCGGCGGCGGGCTGGTGCGCAACTATCCCCACGTTCCCGGCGTAGACTTCGCCGGAACCGTCGAAACCTCCGCCGATCCCCGGTATTCTCCCGGCGACGACGTGATCCTGACGGGTTGGCGCGTCGGCGAAGTGTGGTGGGGCGGCTATGCCCAGAAGGCGCGGGTCAAGGCGGACTGGCTCGTGCCCGTTCCGGCCGGACTCGACGCGCGGCTCGCCATGGGCCTCGGAACTGCGGGATTCACCGCCATGCTCGCGATCATGGCGCTGGAGCGCCACGGCATGAACCCGGATGCGGGTCCGGTGCTGGTGACCGGCGCCTCCGGCGGCGTGGGCTCGGTCGCGACCATGCTCCTCGCCGGCCTCGGTTACTCGGTCGCCGCGGTCACCGGACGTCCGGAACTCGAAGCCTACCTGCGCAGCCTCGGCGCCAGCCGGGTCGTAGTCCGGAGCGAACTCGACGAACCCTCTTCCCGCCCGCTCGAATCCGAGACCTGGGCGGGCTGCGTCGACGCGGTCGGCGGGGTCATGCTCGCGCGCGCGCTGGCGCAATTGAAGCACGGCTCGGCGGCCGCCGCCGTCGGCCTCGCAGGCGGCGCGGCGATGGCGGGAACCGTCATTCCCTTCCTGCTCCGGGGCGTCAGTCTTCTCGGAATCGACTCGGTGATGCAGCCCTACGAGCGGCGGGTCCGGGTATGGGAGCGCCTGGCGAACGACGTCTCGGTGGAGAAACTGGAGTCGATGCTGGATACGGCCCGACTCGAGGATCTGCCGGGCCTCGGCCGCCAGATTCTGAAGGGGAAGGTTCGGGGACGCGTCGTCGTGGACCCGAACGACTGACGTCGAACATGCGGATTATCGGCGGCAAGTTTCGCGGCCGAAGGTTGCACGGTCCGGACAATGCGTCCGGGCCGGAGCTGCGACCGACTCGGGACCGCGTTCGCGAATCGATGTTCAACTTCCTCTTCCACGGCGGCTACGCCGACCCGCCGGCCCCGGAAGGCATGCGCGTGCTCGATCTCTTCTCCGGCACCGGAGCGCTGGGACTCGAGGCTCTGTCCCGGGGCGCCGAATGGTGCACCTTCGTGGACGTCGATCCGAAGGCCCGCGCGCTGATCCGGCGTAACCTGGATGCGTTGGGACTCATGGGCAAGGCGCGAGTCTGGCGACGCGACGCCTGCAACCTGGCGACGAACCGCGGCTTCACCTTCGACCTGGTTCTTCTCGATCCTCCCTTCGGCTCGAACCGCACGGAACCGGCGCTGCGCTCGGCGCTGGACGGGGGCTGGCTCTCCGAGCACGCCATGGCAGCGCTCGAGAGCGAGACCCGCAACGGCGATTCGACGCCGGACGGCTGGGTTTCGCTGTTTCGCCGGCAATACGGCGAGACCACGCTCACCCTGATGCGCCGGGTGCTGTCGTAGGAGATCCGGCACTCTCGCACTACCGGTTGCGGGGACCCCGGACCGACCCAGCGACGCGACTGTCGCACGACCCGTCGCCGCGCTCGCTCGAGACGAGCCGCTCCGGTGACGGAGAAAGCAGCCCGCTCGATCCGGGTAGCGCGGATCGCAAACGACCGGAACGGCCATGTCCGCGCGGCCACTCGTCGCCTCGGGCTCGCGTTCCTGCGGCGCTGACCGGCCGACCGGCAACCGCCGACTCGCGCCCACGTCACAGCCGGACATGCCCTCGTCGTCCCGATGTCTGCGGGTCCGCTTCCGGCATGGCTCCGTCGCGGTTCCGCGCCGGATTCTGCCGGCCTGGTGCCCTTTGGCGCCGCTCCTGCGGTAGATTGTCGCAGTCAGCGCAGACGAAGGCATTGATTATGCGGCGTTTGCCGCGAGGCTCGATGCCGCAGAGTTTGTCGTCGTGGAGAAGCGCGTGAGTATCAGGCAGGCAGAACCTCTGATCGCTTTGGAGCGCCTCGAACGAAAGTTGACGGACCGCGATGCCGAATTCGTCAGGCGGATGGCGAAGCGGGATGCCGAACACGCCAAGCGCGATGGCGAATTTGTCCGGCGGATGGCAAAGCGGGATGCCGAATTCGTCCGGCGGATGGCAAAGCGGGATGCCGAAGACGCCGAGCGGGTTGCCGAAGTCGCAAGGCGTTTGGCGGAATTGCGTGCCCAATACTCCAAGGAACGATGGCAACTGATTCTCGTCGTCGTTGTGGTTGTCTGCGCTGGCATCAGCGTTATGTGAAATCTCTCCAACCGTTAGCCCGAAGCCTTGCGAAGACCGCCCACACGACGGTCGTTCGGTCTCTCCCGACCGTCGTCGCGATACGCGAACGTTCCGCCGGTGCCGCTGCCGCGACCTGCACTACCGCCACCGGTGTCTGGGCCCGGGTATGTGTCGCTCGTGTATGTCGTAAAGCGAACAAATTTGGCGAGTTCCGCGGCCGAGGCTACCTGGCAGCGGCTTACGCCAGGCTCGCTTGGCACCGGTAGCGGTCCAGGCCTTTCCTCTCCCATGCTCGCGAGAGGGTAGGGCCGGAACGGAGCCGGCCTGGCGCCCCGTGGCGCCGCTCCTGTGGTAGACTGCCGCCGTGAGCGCAGACGAAGGCAAAGACCACGCGGCGTTGGCCGCCAGGCTTGGTGCCGTGGGGGCCAAGACGTTGCGGAAGTCAGGCTTGACGCCCCGGAGGAGCGCATGAATACCAGGCAGGCGGAGTATCTGACCGTCTCGGAGCGCCTCGAACGAAAGTTGGCGGATCGCGATGCCGAAACCGCCAAATGGTCGGCGAGCCGGGATGCCGAAATCGCCCAGCGACCGGCGGACCGCGATACCGAGAGCGCCAACCGGTACGCCGAATGCGCCAAGCGGCTTGCGGACCTGCGTGCCGAAGTCTCGGACCTGAGCACCCGAAGCCTCAAAGCGACATTCGCAACTGGTTCTGGCCTTCTTTGTGGCTATCGGCGTTGGCGTCACCGGCACGGGATATCTTTCCAACCCGTTAACTGACCCCGAGGCTGTACGAAGACCGGGAGCCATGAGAATCGGGCCCAATACCCCCGCGGTGGTATCCGGCGGCGCTTCGGGCCTCGGCGCCGCCACGGTCCGGGAGTTGCGGAACCGGGACGCGCCCGTGGTCGTCCTCGACCGCGACGACGCGTCCGGCAGCGCGTTGGCGAAGTCGACCGGCGCCGGATTCGTACCCGTGGACGTCACGTCCGACGACAGCGTCGACGAAGCCTTGGCCCGATCCCGGGAATTGCAGGGCGTGGAACGGATCTGCGTCAACTGCGCCGGCATCGCCGCCTCGGCCCGGACGGCCGGTACGCGCGGCGCCCACGACATGGACCTGTTCGCGACCGTCGTCGCCGTCAATCTGGTCGGAACGTTCCGGGTCATGGCGAAGAGCGCCGCCGCCATGTCGGCGAACGACCCGTTGCCGGACGGGGACGCGGAGCGCGGGGTGATCGTCAACACCGCTTCCATCGCCGCGTTCGACGGGCAGATCGGCCAGACCGCCTACGCGGCGTCGAAGGGAGGGGTCGCGTCCCTTTGCCTCCCGGCGGCGCGCGATCTCGCCCACCGCCGCATCCGGGTGATGACCGTCGCTCCGGGAATCTTCGATACCGCCATGCTGGCCGGGCTGCCGGAAGCGGTTCGCGACGGCCTGGCCGAACAGGTTCCGATGCCGGACCGCCTCGGCGATCCGGCGGAATTCGGCGCCATGGTTTGCTTTATCGCCGAAACCCCGTATATGAACGGCGAGACGATTCGCCTCGACGGCGCGCTGCGCATGGGGCCTCGCTAGGGATCGAGACTGCAGGAGGGACCGAAATGGGTATCGAAGTCGGACAGCGGCTACCGGACGGAGTGTTCACCGCCATGGGCGACGACGGGCCGGAGAAGAGATCGGTGGCGGACGTCTTTTCCGGACGCACGGTGCTCCTTTTCGCCGTGCCCGGCGCCTTCACGCCGACCTGCCACCGCAACCACATGCCCGGCTACGTCGAACACGCGGACGACTTCCGCGCCAGGGGCGTGGACGAGGTCGCGTGCCTGGCGACCAACGACGCGTTCGTCCTCGATCACTGGGCCGAGGCGTCCGGCGCCAAGGGCAAGATCACCATGCTTTCCGACGGCAACGCAGACTACGTCAAGGCGCTCGGCCTGGACCTGGACGCGTCGGGACTCGGACTCGGAACCCGCGCGCACCGGTTCGCGATGCTGGTGGTGGACGGGGAAGTCCGGGAACTCGAGCTGGAGCCGAATCCCGCCGCGGTGGGGATCGCGTCTGCCGAATCGATGCTGGCCAAGCTCTCCTGATCTCGACCGGCCGGTCGCGGCCTCAGCCGCGCCGGCCGACGGAATCGTAGAGACGGTTCATGCGCCCCGCGAGGTCGACGTCGCGGTCGGTAATCCCGCCCGCGTCGTGGGACGCCAGGACCACCTCCACGGTGCGATAGACGTTGCGCCACTCGGGGTGGTGATTGGCGCGCTCGGCCGCCAGCGCGACCCGGCTCATCCACCCCCAGGCTTCGGAAAAACTCCGGAACTCGAACGTCCTCCCGATCGCGTCCCGGTCCCCGAGTTCGCGCCATCCTGACGCGCGGAGGGGCGCCAGCGCCCGCTCGCGCGCGGCTCCCTGCAGCCGACCGCTCATCTGCCCTCTCCCCCCTGCCGGTACGATCCGGTTTCCCGAATTCGGATCGCGCTGTGCGCCACGTCGTTCCGCTCCTCCTCCAGGAACCGGCCCACCGCCTCGGCCAGTCCGTCATGGGCGAACCAGTGCATCGAATACGTCCGCGCGGGATCGTATCCTCGCGCGACCTTGTGACCGCCGCCGGCGCCGGCCTCGACCCGCGCCAGACGGTTCCGGATCGCGTAGTCGACGGCCTGGTAGTAGCACAGTTCGAAGTGCAGGAAGGGCACGTCCTCGACACACCCCCAATAGCGCCCGAACAGCGCGTCGCTGCCGCGGAAGTTCAGCGCGCCCGCCACCGGCCGGTCCCCGTCGCATGCGAGGAACAGGACCACGTCCCGACGCAACCGCGCATGCACGAGGTCGAAGAACTCCCGCCGCAGATAGGGGGTGCCCCAGTTTCGGGCGCCCGTGTCCTGGTAGAAGGCCCAGACCGCATCCCAGTGGCCGGCGCGCAGGTCGTCGCCCTCGATCACCTCGATCCGCAACCCGGACCGGCGTATCTCGCGCCGCTCGCGACGCACCTGCTTGCGCTTGCGCGACGCGAATTCGTCCAACAGGTCGTCGAACCCGTCGTAGCCCCGATTCGTCCAGTGCAACTGCAGCGACTCGCGCCGCAACCAGCCCTTCCTCTCGCCCAATTCCCATTCCGCGCGGTCGCAGAAGGTGATGTGGGCGGAAGAGACGCCGAGGCTGCGCACGATCCGGACCAGGCCGTCCAGCATCGCCGAGGCGACGGCCCTCCGCCGGTCTTCCGGTCCCGGCGCAATCAGGACCCGGCGCCCGGAGACCGGCGTGAAGGGCACGGCCGACTGGAGCTTGGGATAGTACTGCCCGCCGGCGCGCATGAAGGCGGCCGCCCAGCCGTCGTCGAACACGTACTCGCCGCGGCTGTGCGACTTCGCGTAGAGCGGCATGACGGCACATACCGCCCCGGCCTCGTCCTCGGCCAGGACGTGAAGGGGCTGCCAGCCGGTGCCGGCGCCGACCGAGCCGCTCTCCTCCAGCGCCAGGAGAAACGCGTGCGTCAGAAACGGATTCTGCGGACGCCCTCCTTCCAGGACCTCCGGCGCGGCGCAGCGGTTCCAGGTCTCGGCCGAGACCGCGTCCATCCCTTCCAGGAGTCGCAGGCGAATCATTCGGTTCCGCGACTCCCCGGAACTCCGGGCGCCGCTCCGTCCCGCCTCCGCCGCCAAGGGCATCCGGCTTCGCGGTCGCCGTACGGGTTTCGCGGCCGGCGGGCGCCGGGGCGAACCGGCGAGCGTCGGGCGACCGGAGCGACCGGCGGGGCCGGGCGGCCTCGCGCGTTCACCCGCCGGACGCGCAAAACACGCCGGCGACCTCCACCGCGACGCCGAGCGGAAGCGATCCCATTCCGACCGCCGCTCGCGTATGTCTCCCGGCTTCGCCGAAGACCTCGATCATCACCTCCGAGGCCGCGTTCAGGATCAGCGGGTGATCCCGGAAGTCCGGCGTCGCATTGACGTATCCGGTCAACTGCAGGCATCCCTCGACCCCGTCGATACCGCCGCCGTGCTCGTGCAGCTGGGCGAGCAGATTCAGCGCGCACAGGCGCGCGGCCGCCTGTCCCTCCTCGATGCTGCAGTCGTCGCCCAGCTTCCCGACCCTCGCCCCGTCGGCGTCCGCGGACACCTGGCCGGATACGAAGATCAGCGCTCCCGCACGCCGGCAGGGAACGTAGCTTCCGCCGACCGCCGGCGCCGGGGGAAGACTGATGCCGAGTTCCTCGAGACGCGCTGAAATCCTGCCTGACATCGCTACACTCTCCTTCTCCACTCCGGCTGCGGCCGGACCTCTCCGAAATTTTAGCGCCTTGACGGCGCTGCCGCACCGGTTGGCAGGAGACCGCGGCCGTGACCCCATCCGTTCGCATCGAAGCGCGGCCGGAACACCGTTTCGATCCGGACGCGCTCGCCGCGTGGATTCGCGAAGCGGTTCCGGCGCTGGGCAGTCTGAGGCGCGTCTCGCAGATCGAGGGCGGACAGTCGAACCCGACCTACCGGCTCGACTGCGACCGGGGGTCCGCCGCCTTGCGCAAGAAGCCGCCGGGAACGCTGCTGCCCTCGGCGCACCGGATCGACCGCGAGTGGCGCTTCCTGGAAGCGCTCGGAGCCGCACCGGGCGCGAGAGTCCCGGTGCCGACCGCGCTGGCCTGGTGCGACGACCCGTCGCTGGTCGGAACGGTCTTCTACGTCATGTCGTGGATCGAGGGGACCTGCCGGGATACGCCGTTGCTCGAGGGCCTGTCGGCCGAGGCGCGCAGGTCGGCCTATGCGGCCTATTTCGGCGCCCTGGCCGCGCTTCACGCCCAGAATCCGGACGCACTCGGCATCGGCGACATGGGGCGGGCCGAGGGATACGTAGCCCGTCAGATTCGCCGCTGGTCGGCGCAGTACGACGCTTCGAGCACCCGCCGGATTCCGGAATTCGACCGCCTCCGGAATGCGCTGGAGCGGTGGAGTCCGCCGGATGCGGATCCGGCCGTCGTCCATGGCGACTACCGTTTCGCCAACGTGATTCTCTCGCCCGACGCAACCGGCGTCGCGGCCATTCTGGACTGGGAGCTGGCGACGCTCGGGCATCCGCTGGCGGATCTGGCCTATGCCTGTTCCGCCTTTCGCTGCACGCCGGAGACGCCCGGATTTCCGGGAATTCGTGGACTCGACCCGGCGGTCGCCGGCTACCCGACCGAGAGGGAGGCGCTCGAACGCTATTGCGCCGCCGGCGGCATGACCGCTCCGGGCGACTGGGATCGGTGGATCGCCTACGGCATGTTCCGCCTCGCCGCGATCTCGCAGGGCGTCTATCGGCGGGGCACGGAGGGGAACGCCAGTTCGACCCGGTGGCGCCTGTACGGGCCGGCCGTGGACGCGCTGTCGCGGCTCGGGCTGGAGGCGCTGCAGGCATGACCGGCGGAGCGAGGGACCCGAGGCGCCGACCGCCCCGCGGCGAATCGGGACCGTTCCCGATCGCATGCCGGCCCGATCTCCGGCCGCGAAGGGGACCGCCCCGTCGCAAAATTGCATCCTCTCGCCCGCAGCGCGGCATTCTCGCCGAATTCCCGGACAGGATCTTTGCTCCGTGGGCACATTGTGTATATTCGGTTCCGCAGGCGCGAATCGGTGGGGAAGCGCGAGGATCGCTGCTTCCGCATCCCCTGGACCGCCGGGCGAATGCGGCAGGGAAGCGACGAAGGAGCGACACCGCGATGACTCGCGCACGGCGTATCGTTGTCGGCCTGCTCGGAGCGGGCCTCGTGAGCCTTCAGGTCGCTTCCGCGCAGTCGGAAGAGGCGGACGTCTTCGCCGACCCCGCTCTCGGCGCGAACCGGACGTTCTTCGAACTCAACCGCGGAATCGACGAACTCGCCATGCGGCCGCTGGCGACCGCCTACCGCGAGACGTTCCCGGCGTTCGCCCGCCGCGGAATCTCGAACGCCCTGGACAACCTGCAGGCTCCGACCGAAGCCCTGAGTCACCTGCTCCAACTCGATTTCGACGCGGCGGCCACGACGACGGCCCGCTTCGCGATCAACTCGACCCTCGGAGTCGCCGGTTTCGCCGACGTAGCCGGCAAGGCGGGGCTCGAACGGCAACCGACGGACTTCGGTCTCGCTCTGGCGCATTACGGGTTCGGCGAAGGCCCCTATCTGGTCGTCCCGCTCCTCGGCCCGACCACGGTCCGCGACCTTACGGGCGTCGCGTTCGACGTCTTCGCCAATCCGCTTCACGTCGGCCAATGGGCGGAGCTGAAGCAGGCGGAATGGGTCGGCTTCCATTCGCTCGCCGCCGCCGACGCCCGGCTCGAATACGGCGCGGTACTGGACGAGGTCTACTACGAAACGGAATTCGGCTACACTCGGCTGCGCTCCTACTACCTCCAGAACCGGCGGCACCAGGCGACCGGCGGCGTGATCGGCGACGAGAGCCTGCCCTCGCTGGACTTCGGGGACGACGGGTAACCGCCCTGAGAGGAATCGGCCGATGAATACGATCGACGCTGCGCACCGGACTCGGCCGCGCTTCGGCAGCGGGCGTCTCGGGAGTCGGATTTCCGCCGTCGTTCTGGCGGCGGTTCTGGCCCTTGCCGCCGGCCCCGCGCGCGCCGACGCCGACGAGGCGACCCGGTTCATCGAGCGGGCCGCCGCCGAATTCCTGGCGCTGGCCAATCCGGCGAGCGGGGACGTCGACCGCCGGACGCGGCAGGTCGCCGGCTTTCTGGAAAGACGCACGGATCTCCCGGTCATCGCGCGCTTTACCGCCGGGCGAACCTGGCGGCAGATGAGCGACGACCAACGGCGCGACTACACCGCTGCGATCAAGGACGTCGCCGCACGCTTCATGGTGGTGCGCCTCGACAACGCGGACGATCCCGGCTACCGCGTCGTCCGCAGCGTCGAACTGCCGAACGACAAGGGATTCCTGGTCTCGACCGCGTTGACCGGCGACGGCAGTTCGGAATTCGCCGTCGACTGGAGACTGACCGGAACCGACGGCGCGTTGCGAATCGTCGACGTCATCATGGAAGGAGTCTCGCTGTTGGTCACCTACCGTTCCGAGGTCGCCGCGGTGCTGGAGGCGGAGCGGAACGACATAGACGGCCTGATCGGAAACCTTCGCGCGCGCAGCGGGAACTGACGCGGCGGCCGGCGGCGTCATGGCCGTGTCGGAAGCCGGCCGGTTCGCACCGAGTCCGACCGGACGTCTCCATCTCGGACACGCGTATTCCGCGCTGCTCGCCCACCGGGACGCCGCCTCCGTCGGCGGACGGTTTCTGCTGCGAATCGAGGACATCGACGCCGGGCGCTCCCGACAAGAATACGAAGCCGGCATCTTCGAGGATCTCGCCTGGCTCGGATTGACGTGGGAGGAGCCCGTCCTGCGGCAGTCCCGGCGTTTCGTCGCCTACCGCGAAGCGCTCGCCCGGCTCGGAACGATGAATCTGCTCTACCGTTGCTACTGTACCCGGCGGGAGATCGCCGCGGCGGTGCGCGCGCCGCAGGAGGGAGACGGCCCGGATCGGGCGGCGCCCTATCCGGGAACCTGCCGACCGCGGAGGCCCAGCCGACCGCCGCCCGCAGACGAGGCGAACCGGCCGTTCGCGTTGCGCCTCGACATGCGCCGCGCCGTCGGCGTCCTCGGCGGCGCCCGCGCGGTTCGGGAGCTCGGATTCGTCGAGGGGCCGCCGGCGGACGAGCGCCTGATCCGCCTCGACCCGGACGCCCTCGTCGAGCGGACCGGCGACGTCGTGCTGGCTCGGAAGGACACGCCCTGCAGCTACCACCTCGCGGTGGTGGTGGACGACGCGGACCAGGGAATCACGCGAATCGTCCGGGGCGAGGACCTGCTGGACGCGACGCCGGTTCACCGCCTCCTGCAGGCGCTGCTCCGCAAGCCTGCGCCGCGGTATCGGCACCACGCCCTCGTCCGGGATCGAGAGGGCAAGCGTCTGGCCAAACGGGACGGGGATACGTGCCTGGCCGACCTTCGCAAGTCCGGCGCCACCCCCGACGAAATCCGAATTATACTGGGCCTGTGAACGAATTGACGCGATATGCCGGACCGGTCCACAATCCGGCTGTCGCCCCCGCGCGGAACCCGACGCACGGGCGTGCGGGCGGTATGCGAAGGAAAACGATGGCAACCCCGTTAATTGCGGAAGCCGGCTGCGGCGAAGGCCGCTCCGGCCGGAGTCGTCCCAGAGGCACGCGATGAGCCGAGACAGCTTCGTCAAGCGCAACCGGTCCTGGATCGGACGCATCGTGAACTTCCTGCTCGGCGGCGCGATCGCGGGCGGCATCGCGGTCTGGATCCTGTCCAGCGACACGGACGCCCCCAGCGCCGGCGAGGGCGCCGCCGCGGCGGTCGGGGAGACGGACCGGCGGCCCGCGAACGGCGCACGCGGCGGCCCGCCGGCGGCCGGCGGGGGAGCGCTGACCGAAGTCGCGGTATTCGAAAGCCGTAGCCGCGAGCTGGTGTACGAATTTCCGCTCCGCGGATTTACGGAAGCGGCCCGCAAGATCGAGGTCAAGGCGCAGACCGGGGGGCTGACCGTCAGCGAGTCCGTAGCGAAGGGTACCCGCATCGAAGAGGGCGACGTCCTGTGCCGTATCGAGCAGGGCGACCGCGCCGCGCGACTCGAGCGCGCTCGTGCGCGGATCGCGCAGGCCGAGGCCGACGCCAGGTCCGCCGTACGGCTGGCCGACGAGGGATTCGGATCCCGAACCGCGGCGGCCGCGGCGGAGACCGCGCTGGCGGCCGCGCGCGCCGACGTCGAACAGATCGAACTGGACATCGAGCGCACCGTGATCCGCGCGCCGTTCGGCGGCGTGCTGGAGACCAGCAGCGCGGAGACAGGCTCGCTCCTGCAGCCCGGGGCGCTGTGCGCGACCGTTCTCGACCTCGATCCCATTCGCGTGGTCGGCTTCGCGCCGGAGCGCGCCGTCGACTCGTTCTCGGAGGGCGCCGCGGCCGCGGCCGTCCTGGCCAACGGCGAACGGATCGAGGGCACCCTTTCGTTCGTCTCCCGCGCGGCCGACCCCAACACCCGCACCTTCCGGGTCGAACTGACCATCGACAATCCCGACGACCGGGTCCGCGACGGCCTCAGCGCCGAAATCCTGGTGCCGATCCGGCAGCCGTCGGCCCACCTCGTTCCGCAATCCGCGCTCACGCTCGACGACGAGGGCGAGGTCGGGCTCCGCCTGGTGGACGAGAACGGCGTCACCTTTTTCGCGCCGGTCCGGCTCCTGCGCGACACGCCGGAAGGGTTCTGGGTCGACCGCCTGCCCGGCTCCGCCACGATCGTCGTGGTCGGGCAGGAATTCGTGAAGGACGGCGTGCAAGTGAACGTGCGGCCGGTAGAGGAGGCATTCCCGCAATGAGCGGCGTCATCGACTGGGTGTTCGACCATTCAAGGACCGTTTTCGTAATTCTGGCGATCGCGATCGCCGGCGGCGTCATTTCCTACCAGAGCGTGCCTCGCGAGGGCAGGCCGGACATCGACATTCCGTTCCTGTACGTCTCGGCGCCGTTCGCCGGCGTCTCCGTGCAGGACAACGAGGTGCTCGTCGCGCAAGTGCTCGAGGAGGAATTGGCCGACGTCGCGGGCCTCAAGGAGATGACCACCTTCGTCACCGACGGGCATACCGGCGTGTTCATGGAGTTCGACGTCGGCTTCGCCAAGGAAGACCTGATCGAGGACATCCGGACCAAGCTCGACGACGTCCGCCCGAAGCTTCCGGAGGACCTGGACGATCCGACCATCGTCGAGCGGAGCATGGCGGACCGGCCGATCATCTCGGTGACGCTTTCGGGCCCGGTGCCGAATCGCACGCTCACCCGGATCGCCGAAGACCTCGAGGACGATCTCCTCAAGCTCGAAAGCGTGAAGGAGGTGGAGGTTTCCGGCACCCGGGAGGAGGTCGTCGAGGTCCTGATCGACCCGATCAAGCTCGAGACCTACAACGTGTCTCTCGACCAGCTCCTGCGCGCGACCTCGGCCAACAACACGCTCGTCCAGGCGGGCGACGTTCGCAGCGAACAGGGCGCCTTCGCGGTCAAGCTGTCGGGCACGTTCTCCACCGTGGAGGACATCGCGGAGACGTCGATCGTGTCCCAGAACGGACGGACGCTCACCTTCGGCGACGTCGCGGAGATGCGGCGCACGTTTCGCGACCGGGAGTCGACCGCGCGGATCGAAGGCGAGCCGGCCATTCTCCTGCGTGTCCAGAAGGCGATCGGAGCCAACGTTTTCGACGCGGTGGAGGACGTGAAGCGGGCGGTCTCTGACACGGTCGCGGACTGGCCCATGGCGCTGCAGACCAGCGTCTCGGTATCGAACGCGTTCGACGACACGACCGGCGCCCGAGACATGATCGACCATCTCGAGAACACGGTCGCCACCGCCATCGCCCTCATTCTGGTCCTGACCGTCGTCCTGCTCGGACTGCGCCCGGCGCTCCTGGTGGCGACCGCCGTGCCGGTCTCGTTCCTGATCTGTTTCATGCTCCTGTCGGTGTTCGGACTCAGCATCAACAACATGGTGATGTTCGGCCTGACGCTGTCCGTCGGCATGCTGATCGACGGCGCGATCGTCGTGGTCGAATACGCCGACCGCCGCAGGGCGGAGGGCCTGAGCGGCGCGCAGGCGTTCCGGGACGCCAGCAAGCGAATGTTCTGGCCCATCACGACGTCGACGGCGACCACGCTGTGCGCGTTCCTGCCGATGCTCTTCTGGCCCGGAATCGCCGGCCAGTTCATGCGGCAATTGCCGATCACGCTGATCTTCGTCCTGTCGGCGTCGCTGCTCGTCGCGTTGTTCTTCCTGCCGATCATCGGCGCCGCGACCCACGGCGCCTCGACCGGACGGCCGCGCAGGTTCCTGGCCAGCGTCTCGGGCGCCGGCGTGGACGAAGGGATCGTGGCCCGCGGGTTCCGCTGGTTCGTCCGCAAACCGCTCCTGCCCTTCGCGGGACTCGCGGTCGTGGCCGCGATCATCGGAAGCATCGGCGTGTACTACGCGAACAACAACCTGGGCATCGAGTTCTTCGTCCGGACCGAGCCCGAGCGAATTACCGCCTATGTCCGGGCCCGCGGAAACCTGTCCTTCGAGGAGAGCGACCGGCTCGTTCGGGAGGTGGAAGCCCGCACCGCCGGCGTGCCGGGCGTCCGGCTGCAGGTCAGCTCGGTAGGCTCGGCCTCCCGGAATTACCAGAGTCCGGCCGACGCCATCGGCCTGATCAACTACGAACTGGACGAATGGGGCGAAAGACCGACCGGCGAGGAGATCATTCGGGAGATCTACCGCCGGGGGTCGGTCGTGCCCGGGGTCATGCTGGACGTCTCCGCTCCCAACGACGGGCCCCGGAGGGGCAAGCCGGTCTCGGTCGAACTCGCTTCCAGGGACTGGGAGAAGCTGCTGGAATCGGCGCGCCGGGTGCGGACGTATTTCGAGGGTTCGGAAGGGCTCATCAACATCGAAGACAGCCGGCCGCTGCCGGGAATCGAGTGGGACCTCCATGTCGACCGGGCCCGGGCCGCCGCGCTCGGCGCCGACGTACGCTC
Source organism: Rhodobacterales bacterium (assembly GCA_965221505.1). Taxonomy (GTDB): domain Bacteria; phylum Pseudomonadota; class Alphaproteobacteria; order Rhodobacterales; family CAZPXZ01; genus CAZPXZ01. The sequence continues at coordinate 629,173 of CBDCSI010000001.1, read as the reverse complement.
CGTCGGAACCCTGGTCCGGCTGCTGACTCGCGGCGTCTCGATCGGCGATTACCGGCCGGCGGACAGCCCGGAGGAACTGGACATCGTCGCCCGGTTTCCCGAGGCGAACCGGACGCTGGAGAGCATCGAACAGCTCCGGCTCCGGACGCCCAACGGCCTCATTCCGCTCTCGAGCGTCGTCACCGTCGAGCCGCGTCCGGCGGTCGATGCGGTCACCCGTCGCGAGGGCCTGCGCTGGATCAGCGTTTCGGCCGACGTCGGGGAAGGGTTCAACGCCTACCGGAAGATCGGCGAGACCCGGAGCTGGCTGGCGGAGCAGGAATTCCCGCCGGAGGTCGACGTCACGATCACCGGGCAGTTGCAGGACCAGCAGGAAAGCCAGCAGTTCCTGTTCTACGCGTTCGCGTTCGCGCTGCTGCTGATGTTCGCCGTGCTGCTGCTGGAGTTCAACAACTTCTTCGCCGTGCTGATGGTGTTGCTGGCGGTCATCCTGTCCTTCGCCGGCGTGATGCTCGGCATGCTGGTCATGAAGCAGCCCTTCTCCGTGATCATGACCGGAATCGGGGTCGTCGCGCTGGCCGGAATCGTGGTCAACAACAACATCATCCTGGTGGACACCTACCAGTCGCTTCGCAAGCGCATGCACGACCTGGACGCGATTTCGGGCGCCGTGGCCCGGCGGATTCGGCCGGTTCTGTTGACGACAGTCACCACCATGACCGGCCTGTGTCCGATGATGTTCGCCGTTTCGATCGACTTTCTCGGCCGGGAGGTCGAACAGGGTCACCCTTCGGCGCTCTGGTGGACGCAGCTGGCCACCGCGATCGTGTTCGGGCTCGGTTTCTCGTCGATCCTGACCCTGGTCGTCACTCCGTCCGCGCTGGCGGTGCGCTACTGGCTGACCCACGGCTCCCGCCGACTCGGTCGCGCCGCCGGACTGCTCACCGGCAATCGGCGGCGGGCGCTCGAATACCGCTTCCGTCAGCGCACCTGGCGCGCGTGGAGCCGGACCGGCGGAGATCTTGTCTGGACGGAAGCCGACAACCTGTTGCCGCCTAAAGGGCCTCCGGCCCCTCTTCCGGAACGATGAACACCTGACCCGGGAAGATCAGGTGCGGATCGTCGATCAGGTCCGCGTTGGCGTCGAAGATCCAGTGATAGCGAATTCCCCGTCCGTATACGTGCCGGGCGATGACCCAGAGATTGTTGCCCGGCTGCACCACTACCGCGCCTTCCTGGAAGGCGAAGCGGACGCTGTTTCGCTTGAACGGCGTCGAGGTCTCGGCCAGGGAGCCGTCCGACAGCGTCGCGACCGCGCGAATGCGGTACACCCGGCCGGGCTCGAACGCGCGAGCGGCCAATACCGCGCTCCAGCCGCCGTCTGCGCCGGAGCGGACCCGTACCGAATCGTCGGCCCCCGCGACCGGCAGTCCCTCCCCGTCCAGAATCGTGAGGGTGACGTGCGCGTCCGCTTCCGCCGTACCGGCCAACTCGACGTCGCCGGAATCGCTGTAGCTCAGGCTGTCGATGGAGATCTCGGACTTTCCGGGTCGAGCCGACGACATGCGCGTCGCTCCGCCCTCCGCGTCCAGCGCGACCGCGATCGGAGTGCCGAAGCCGCTCCCGAGTAGCAGCGCCACGGGGGCGTCCCCCTCGACGCTCTCGCCGTCCTCGGCCGTAGCCCGGAGTTCCAGCACGCTCTCGCCGCCGGGCGGCGGCGAGTCCAGGATCGTCACCCATTCGCCCGCGTCGTTCGCCCGGGCGTCGGCCACTGCAGCGCCGTTCACGACAATTTCGACATGGGACCGCGGGGACGCGCGCCCGGCGAGCACGACCGGTCCGGACGGCTCCGCGCGTACGATGTCGAAATACGGCCGTCTCAACGCGGGCGGCTCCGATAACGGCCTCAACGCCCGCTCCTCGCCCGGCAGGGGCAAACGCCTGTCGACCCCGTACCTCCTGTCCTCCAGGCGACGGCGAATCGCGCCGTTTTCGAGCGCGGCGACCGTCGTGACGCCGGCTGCCGCAGGCGGCAAGCCTTGCCGCTCGGTTTCCTCGGCGTCGGTCGGCGATTCCGGTTGCACGGCGGACGCGACGGGGACCGCCTCGTCGTCGCCCGCAGCCGCACCCGCGTCGTCCTGCGGCGCACGCTCCTCCGGCGCCGCCCGCGGAGTCTCGTCCTCGCCCAGCAACAAGGCGGACAGCGACTCGACGGCGTTCGACAGGCTCCAGGCACGCTCCCCGGCCCCGCTCGACGATTCCGCGGACCGCAGGCGATCGGGCGCGCCGTCGGCGGGGTCCGACCGCTCCGAGAGAGCCGCCCCGGCGCCTGATTCGGCGACGCGCGCAGCGCCCGGCTCGGACGATTCCGATGCCTCCGGAAGCGCGACCGTAACGGACCGCGTCGCGGCGGCAACCGCGACTTCCGTGCCCTCCGCACCGATGGCGCCAACGACGATCGTGTCCCCGGCACCGGCGACCGTGTCGCTAGACCGATCGCGGTCCGCCGCCGGTTCGCCGCTCTCCGTCGACGCCCCGGCTTCCTGCGACCGCCGGGATTCCCCAGGCTGCGCTTCCGCCCCGGCGACGGCCGCGTCCCCGTCCTGCGCCCCGTCGTCACCCGGCACACGCGTCCGGCCGGCGGCCGTCGTCGGCGATTCGTCCTCGCGGGCAACCGTTCCGATCTGCGCCGATCCGTCTGCGGCGGACGAGACCACGCGCGAATCGGACGAGGAGTCCTCCCCGGAATCCGGCGTCGCGGGATCGGCCGCGTTCGGCTCCTTCGGATTCGGGAGCGCCGGCGCAGGCTCCGTCGGCGCTGCGCCGGACTCCGCGATATCGCCCGGGTCGCTCGACGCGGCGTCCGAGCCCTGCGCGGTCTCTTCCCGCTGCGACGCCGGCTCCTCCGCGTCCGTCGATTCGTCGCCCTCCTCGCGTTCGAGCGCGGACTTCGCGACCGTCTGTCGGTCGGACGGATCGTCGGTCGAGGACGATCGGGTCTCGCCGTTGGACTCCGCCTCGACCGCGTCCTGCTCCCGTGCCGGCTCGGCGACCGACGGCGTCTCGGACGGGACGGGCTCTGCGGCGGGCAACGTCGAATCCTGGACAGGCCGCTCGGAGGCGGGACGGGTCGCGTCAGGATCGGGCGCGGTGTCGCCGGACGCGACAGACAGACCGTCCGAGGGTGCGTCCCCGACGGACTCGACGGGATCCGCACCAGCGGTCGACGCGTCTTCGCTGACGGCCGCGGGACCTTCCCGCACCGACGCCTCGGCAGCGGCCTCTGCGTCTTGGTCTCGAAGCGCTGCCGTCCCGGAGTCCGACGGCGCGGGGGCGAGCGCTCCGACGCTGTCCGCGGACTGCGACTCGTCGTCGCTCTCGGGCGCGGTTGCAGCCGCTTCCGACGCCGCGTCGGCAGGCTGCGCGTCCTCGCCGGAATCCGACGGCGCCGCAGCCGGCGTTTCGCGAACCTCCCCGGACTGCGACCCGTCGTCGCTCTCGGGCACAGGCGCAACCGTATCCGGCCCCGCATCGGCACGTCGTGCGTCCTCGCGGGGATCCGACGGAACCGCGGCCGCCGATTCGCGATCTTCCCCGGACTGCGACCCGTCGTCGCTCTCGGGCGCGGGTGCGACCGTATCCGGCCCCGCATCGGTACGCTGCGAGTCCTCGCCGGTCTCCGACGGAACCGCGGCCGCCGTTTCGCGTTCCTCCCCGGACCTCGACCCGTCGTCGCTCTCGGGCGCGGGCGCCACCGTATCCGACGCCGCATCGGCTCGCTGCGCGTCCTCGCCGGGATCCGACGGCGCCGCAGCCGGCTCCTCGCGATCTTCCCCGGTCTGCGCCTCCTCGGCGCTCTCGGGAGCCGGAGTCTCCTCGCCCCGGTCGGCGTCTACGGCGGACGACTCCGTCGCGGGTTCGGAAGTCTCCGTTTCTTCGCCGCCGGGCAGGCGTTCGTCGAACGCGTACCACAAGAGCGCGCCGAACAGCAGCGCAAGCAAGACGGCGACGAGAACGGATCGGTTGGGCTTGTTCACAGCGAGACGTCGCTCCCCGAAATCCTGGATCGCCCGACGGCCGGGCAAACGTTCGTATGTATTCGTATTCCCCCCAATGTCGGCCGCATACTACCGTCCCGCGCCACGGTCTACCAATTGCAATCCCGACGCGATCGACATGCCGCCGACGTCTCATGCCGGAGCGCAAACCCTCCCGAATTCGCCGAGAATCCGTCTACGCGCAACCAGATCGTGTTCGTCAAAGAACCAGATCGCGTTCGTCGAAGACAGTCGCGACCGCGTGCCGGCCGAAGCGAACCGGAGTACAGGCTCCGTAGACCCGCGGTCGGCGATCGGCCGCTTGAAGTCGAGGCGACGGTCCGCGAGAAACGCGCGCCGTTCCGCTCGCGGAGGGAGCGTTTTCTCGATCGCCGGTATCGGTCTCTCCCTGCCGGATCCGCTCGTGCCGGTCCGCCGATCCCTTCACGGAAGAGGCTGCGGCCCCGCCGGTTGCAGGAGACGCAAGTGCGAAGATTGACCCTGTGCCGGGGTCGAGCCGGACGGTCGCAAGCCGGGCTGCGGAATTCGCAAGCCCCGGCCGGGACGATCGACCCGCGACCGACGGAGACTGCCGTCTCTTCTGTGTCCCCTGCGGCGACGATATGCTTTTCGAATGGCGCGCGACACAAATCGGCTGCGAAGATACGCGGGCGCGGCGGGACGCTCTCTTGCGGAGCGCTACGAGAGCCTGAATCCGGACCGACTCCACGCCTGGCTCGGCGGACGGCTGCCCGACCCTCCGGCTTCCGCTCTGGACGTCGGCGCCGGTTCGGGTCGCGATGCCGCATGGCTGGCCGGGAGAGGCTACGACGTCGTCGCCGTGGACCCGTCCCGATCGATGCTCGACGAGGCTCGCCGCAGGCACGCTTCGCCGAGAATACTGTGGATCCCGGACCGACTTCCTTCGCTGGACCGCGTATACGAGCGGGGGATGAGTTTCGACCTCATCCTGCTCAATGCGGTTTGGATGCACGTCCCGCCGGCTCTGCGGCCCCGCGCGTTCCGCCGCGTGGTCAGCCTCCTCAGGCCGGGCGGCCTCCTCGCGTTCTCGCTGCGCATCGGCGGCGACGACGCCGGGGACGGGATGTTCGAGGCAAGCGGCGACGAGCTCGAGGAGCTCGCCCGCCGTCACGGCGCGTTCGTCGAGCGACGACGCGAGACGGGGGACGGGCTCCGGCGCTCCGGCATCCGCTGGGAGCAAGTCGCGCTGCGCCTGCCCGACGACGGCACCGGCGCCCTGCCGCTCCTGCGCCACATCGTCCTCAACGACAAGAAGTCGGCGACCTACAAGCTCGGTCTGCTGCGGTCCGTCGCGAGGGCCGCAGACGGCGCCGCCGGCATGGCGCTCTACGGCGACGACGACGTGACGCTGCCCCTCGGTCTCGTCGCTCTGAACTGGCTCAGGCTGTACAAGCCGCTCATAGAGGCGGGATTTCCGCAGAGGCCGGGCAAGGACGGCAATTCGAGACTCGGGTTCGTCAAGCGGGGCTGGCGGAACCTCGACGGCGTCCCGGCCTTCGAACTGCGAGTCGGCCAACGCTTCGGGGACCGACGGGCCGCGGCGCTTCACCAGGCGATCCGGGACGCTGTGGACAACATGGTTCGGATGCCGTTCCGGCACATGACGTTTCCCGGATCCGAAGAGCCGGTTCTCAAGGCTCGCAAGGAGCGCGCCGGCAAGGCGCCGGACTCGGTGCTGATCGATCGGGAATACCTGAACCGATTCGGCGCGTTGACGATTCCGGTCCGTCTCTGGCGTTCGCTCTCCCGTCACGACGCATGGATCGAACCCGCCCTCGTCGCGGAATGGGTGCGGTTGATGCACGACTGGGCCGAGACGCAGGAGAGACCGCTGGACCGGCAGGCCGTCGAACGCGCAATGCGATGGTCGGACCCGTCCCGGGACGTGGACTTCGCGCGCAAGGTATCGCGCCAGCTGATCGACGACGGAAAGCTCCATTGCGTATGGACCGGACGCTCCCTCACGGAGAGCCGTCTCGACATCGATCACTGCATGCCGTGGGCCGCGTGGCCGTGCGACGACCTGTGGAACCTTCTGCCCTCGCATCGCGACGTAAACCAACGGCAGAAACGGGCGAAGCTGCCCTCGGCGGCGGCGCTCGAAGGCGCCCGCGACCGCATATGCTCCTACTGGGAAAGCGGCTACGTCGCGCGGGCAGAGGAACGGTTCTTCGCCGAGGCGCGCGCGTCCCTGCCGATGGAACCCGTCGCGGAGCCGGATCTCGACAGGTTGTTCGAGGGTCTGCTGATTCGCCGCAACACCGTGCGCAGCGACCATCGAATCGACGAATGGACTCCAAGGGCCGCACAGGGCCTCGAACGAGCGGGGCGGATGGCCTAGATTCCCCGTGCGCCGGACGACCGCCGGCAGGAAACCGACCGGAGCCGGCACGATGGCACGCACGATCACCACCCCCCCGGAACCCGTTCGCCCCGAGATCGCCTGGGACGGAAAGGCGTGGCGCGCCTCGCTGCCGATGGGCGACGGACAAGTGTTCGAGGCGACCTGGGAACCCGGCTTCACCTATGTCGTTCGCATTCGCGAGAAGAATTCCGGAGAGTGGAGCGTCGGCTTCGAGACGCCGGTCCCCCATTGTTCCTTCTTCGACCTGAAGCCGGATACCGAGTACGAAGTAAAGGTATGCGTTCGGGACGCCAAGGGCGAAAGGGAAATCTCCCGCCTCGCCACGCGCACCGATCCGAACCGGGAGAACGGCGACATCCTCCCCTTCCCTCCGCCGCAGACCTGACCCGGCGGAGGAGCCACGGTTCCCGTCCGACCCGGAGCGACGACTGCGGCATTCCGGGACCGGGAATTCGTTTCAGAGCGCAAATTTCGTCGGCGCGGCGGCGCGGGGCGAATCCGGAGACGCGCGAACGCCGTCGGTACCGTTCGGCTGCCCGGCGGGGAGGACACGCACCCCGGTAGTACCCCCGCGTCGACAGTGATTCGTAGCAATCCCGTGTCCGATTCGATAAGGGATTACGTCCCGGATTCACAAGATAGTTGACAATCACTCAGGAGTACCTCACCATATAGTCGCAGGAGTAGAGGGATCGACCTTGGCACAGGAAGTGACGCGACAGTCTCACCGAAGGGTACTGACGCTGCTTCGGACAACTGACGCCTACCGCGAGGGGACGGTGGCGACGCAACGGTTTGCTCTTGGCCGAATGCTCGGTACGGGCGGCGATGGGCTTCGTTCAATCCGCCGTCGGGAGGGCTGCACGGAGCGATTTCGCACTGGTGCCGGCGCTGCTCTGCGGACAGGAGCAGAACGATGTTCTGGCTCTGCGCGGGCAGGGTCCCCGGAAGGCCGCAGGTTCCCGTTACGAATTTGGGCCAGCTGGCTCTGCCCGCACGCCACCAACCTTCATGGGGCTTCCGACAGGACGATGCGCCGCGAACAAGGAACCAGCCAGAACGCCGCGTGGTTGGTGACAAGCCGGCAACTCGTTACGGCGGACGCGGGCAGAGTGCTATAAGGGTAGCCATTCGAAGCGAACGAGAAAAACTTCGGAGGCAAGCGCAAGGACATGTGGAACGAGAAGCGTCGCGAGTTGGCTGCTCAGAAGTTCGGTTGCGGCAGCGTCGAAGCGGTCGGCGTGAGAAATTGCGAGAACAGGCAGGTACGCGTGAAAGTGGCCAAGCGCGCCGCCACGGACGCCGCCGTCTGCACCGACAGTTCCGCCTCCTGCGAAGCGCTCGCGATTCGCGACAGCGTGATGCACGTCGTCTCGGAGCGCGTCCGGAGGCAGGTATTCACGGCCGGCGCAGAGCGCATCTGGTCGATTCCCAGGCAGAACTGCGTTGTCTTCAACCGAAAGTTCGACGCGACGAGCCTCGTCCGCACGGTTGCAGTGTTCAGTGGCCGCGACAGGGACCACGCAGGCGATGCCACTGAGCCAAGGCAACCTGACTTCGGCTGCGGAACGGGAGAGCGATTCCGCTTCCGGGCAACCGCTGCAAATGAAGGACTACCGTTCGGGTCGCGCGGATCATGAGCGTACTGTCGCAGGTTTTCCCGGCCTCTCGGGTACCGGTGGTCAATGTCGCTACTGTCCCTCAGCGAAGCCCCCTACGCTATCCAGGAGGCAAGACATGGCTGATCCCACACATTCGAGAATGGCTGCAACGAACCGATCCTGACATCATCATCGAGCCCTTCGCGGGCGGCGCCATCGTGTCTCTCACGGCAGTGATGGAGGATCTCGTATCCGCTGCGGTCATGGTTGAGATTGATCGAGACGTTGCGGCATTTTGGCGATCTGCCCTGGAAAGCGGCGCGACATTGCAGGAGTGGATTCGGCAGTTCGAGCCAACGCTGGATCGGGTCCGCAAGATCGAACAGGAGCCGCCCTCCACGGTCACCGCCCACGGTTTCCGCACACTTGTACTGAACCGTACGAGGCGGGGCGGCATCCTCGCACCCGGCGCGTCCTTTTCCCGCAACGGTGAGAACGGGCGCGGCCTGTCGTCTCGCTGGTACCCCGAGACATTGGCAGCGCGCTTGGCCGCGATCGAGGAGTATGGGAATCGCCTCGTCTTCGTCGAAGGCGACGGGCTGAAGCTGCTTCCCGTGCTATTGCAGGGATGGGGCAGGAAGGCGGCCGTATTCCTCGATCCGCCCTACACGGCGAGAGGCGGCAAGCGTGCCGGTTCCAGGCTCTATGCGCATTCGAACATCGATCACGCCAGACTGTTCTCGGTGCTCGCAGCGAACCGGTCGAATTTCCTGATGACCTACGATGCAGCTCCTGAGATCGTGGAACTCGTGCACCGGCACGACTTCGCTGCCGTGTGCCTCTCCATGAAGAACGGGCACCACAACCAGATGCCCGAGATCGTCATTACTTCCGAGCCGCTGTTTGCATGACCGCGAGATACGGCATTGCCGAGTGGTTCGGACATCCGCTGCAAAGCCTGTCTGTGCGTCGACGACAGGCGTTCGCTCGATCTGCCTTGGGAATTTCGCCGCCCCCGGCCTGTCCTTTCCAGCGTGACAAGCCTCCATGTAGCAAGCGCGGGGGAGTGTGCTCCATCCAGGCCGGGAGAAAGGGGGCCCCGGTTATCACATGCCCAAACCGGTTCGATGAGGGCGATCTGCTGCCACGGTGGTTAGCCGGGATTGTCGGTTTCCCTGACATTTACCTGGCGAGCGAAGTGCCCTTCATGCGCTCGCCGACCACCGGCAAGGCGGCCGGGCGTGTCGATCTGGTCGTCGCAAGGGACGAGGACGCAAGCAGGTGGTTCGGGCTCGAAGTGCAAGCCGTCTACTTCTCCGGGGAGGGGATGCAAGCGGACTTCGAGTTGCTGTTGACAAGCGACGGGAATGAACCTCCGAATCCTACAGCAATCCGCCGCCCGGACTGGCGCTCGTCGAGCGCAAAGCGGCTGATGCCGCAACTTCAGGTCAAGGGACCGACTCTGCGTAGGTGGAGCACCAAGCTCGCAGTCGCCGTCGACGCACCGTTCTTTGACGCCATTGGCGGCCGGTCTGCCGACCCGTCCCAGGACTTGAGCGACGGCGACATCGTCTGGCTCGTCCCCCGCATTTCAGCGGAGTACCGCCTAGTGCCGGATCACTGGGAAGTTCTGTCCCTCGAAGAGTCATGCGACAAGTTACTCTCGGCAAAGACTGTCAGACGGCTGGACTTCGAGGAGGTGCTACGCGCGAAGCTCCGACGCATCGGGGAAACGCCTTGAAGCGTACTCCTCACCGCGCATGCACATCCCGGAGCCAGAAATTGTCCGGCTCCCGCAGAAGGAATGCCGGCGGCGCAAGACCAAGACCGTACGACAGGAGCGATCCGTCGACCGTCGACCCTGTAAATCCGATTCCGTTCGAACTTCGTTCGACAGATTTGGCTTCGAGACCGGGCCTCGACGGCAGCGCAATCAGCACCCGGCACCCTGTGAACAACCTGTGGAGAACCGGTTGACGCGCGGCGGAGAACGCGTCGATTCCGTTTCTGGGCGCGTACGCCGACCGCCAGGCGTTCCGCGCTTCGCATCCGGCCCCGGGCGCTGGGGACGGGAATGCCGGGCCGCGTCACACGTCGCCGCCGCATACCATCTCCGAATTGGACGCGTCCCGACAAGATCAATATTCTTCGCCCCCGGCACGGGCGGTCGCGTCCGCCCCGCTGGGGCAGGACCGCGCCCCCGGCCCGTTCCGCGCGATCCGACCCGCGCTCCGGCAGCGAGATTCCCTATGAGCTCCGAACCGACCGAATTCGAGACCCTCCGAATCGTCACCCACCCCCTGATTCAGCACAAGCTCACGCTGATGCGGGACGCGGACACGCCCATCAGCCTGTTCCGCCAGCTGCTGCGCGAGATCAGCATGCTCCTCGGCTACGAGGTGACGCGAAGCCTCGAGCTGAACCGGGTCCGAATCCGGACGCCGCTCGAAGAGACGGACGCCCCGGTCCTGGAGGGCAAGAAACTGTGTTTCGTCTCCATCCTCCGCGCCGGCGACGGATTGCTGAACGGTCTTCTCGACCTGCTTCCGACCGCGCGCGTCGGCCATGTCGGGCTGTATCGGGATCCCCACACCCTGGAGGCGGTGGAGTACTACTTCAAGGTCCCCGAGCAGCTGGACGAGCGGGAAGTGATCGTCGTGGATCCCATGCTCGCCACCGGCAATTCCGCCGTCGCGGCGATCCGCAAGCTCAAGGACGCCGGCGCCCGCCGGATTCGCTTTCTCTGCCTGCTCGCCGCGCCGGAAGGGGCCCGCGCGCTGGCGTCGGCGCATCCGGACGTGCCGGTCTACACCGCCGCGCTGGACCGGGAGCTGAACGCGAAGGCTTACATCCTCCCCGGGCTCGGAGACGCCGGCGACCGGCTGTACGGCACGAAATAGGCGGCCCGGCCGCCCGCGTCGGCGACGGCTGTCCAAACCCGCGACACCCCCCTGTTGCCGACCCCTCCGTCGGCGGCTTTCGAATCGAGGCTCTGAACATGCAGACACCGGAACGTCGCGCCGGCTACGAGACGGGCGAAGACCACCCGCCCGGCGTGGCGGTGTTCTGCGGAGCCCGCCCGGGCAACGACCCCGTCTACGTCGAAGACGCGGCGCGAATCGGCCGTGCCCTGGCGGCCCGCGGACTCCGGCTGATATTCGGCGGCGGAGAGACCGGCCTGATGGGGGCCGTCTCCGCCGCGGTCCTGGAGGCGGGCGGCACGCTGGCTGGATTCGTCCCGAAGGGAGTGTTCGACGACGGGGTTCCGAGCGGGGTCGGCTACATGTATACCGTGCAGTCCCTGCGAGAGCGCAAGTCCCTGATGCGCGCCAACGCGGAGATCTTTCTGGTCCTCCCGGGCGGCGTCGGCTCCCTGGACGAACTGGTGGAAGCGCTCATGGAGCGCCAGCTCGGCCGGCACGGCAAGGAAATCGTTCTCGTGAACACCGGAGGTTGCTGGACCCCGTTTCTCGCCTTGCTCGACCACCTGGCGGCCGAGGGATTCGTCGGAGAGGACTTTCCCGGGGTGCTGACGGTCGCGAAAGACGCGGAGGATGCGATCCGGGCGATCGACCGCATCCTCGCGCGGGATTTCTCGCTCTAGCGGCCCGGCGAGGGCGGACCGTCGTCAGGCGGGCATGCGCGCCGCGACGTCCTCCCAGTTCACCAGGTTGTCGACGAAATTCGCCAGATAGGCGGGCCGCTTGTTGCGGAAGTCGATGTAGTAGGAGTGCTCCCAGACGTCGCAGCCGAGAAGCGCCGTCTGCCCCGGAAAACAGAGCGGATTGACGCCGTTGGGCGTCTTGGTCACCTTCAGCGAACCGCCTTCGCTCACCAGCCAGCACCAGCCGGAGCCGAACTGCCCGACGCCGGCCGCGACGAAAGCGTCCCGAAACGCGTCGAAGGAGCCGAAGGAGTCGTCGATCGCGCTCGCGAGTTCGGACGGAACGGCACCGCCGCCGCCCGGCTTCATCATCTGCCAGAACTGGACGTGGTTCCAGTGCTGAGACGCGTTGTTGAAGATTCCGGCCCTCGCGTCGTCGCCGTAGGTCTCGCGAACGACGTCTTCCAGCGAACGGGACTCGAGACCGGACCCGGCCAGCAGCTTGTTTCCGTTGTCCACATAGGCCTTGTGATGAAGGTCGTGGTGGTATTCGAGGGTCTCCCTCGACATGCCGGACGACGCGAGCGCGTCGTGCGCGTAAGGAAGGTCGGGTAGCGTGAGCGCCATGGCAATTCTCCTGTCTGCTGGCGTGGAAGGCGACGGCTCATTGTAATGCGGAATGCGCCGCCGTGCGTGGCGGCAGCCCGCTTCAGCCGCAGATCGCGGCGAACGCGACCTCGCGCGGGTCTCCGGCGAGAGCGTTGTACGCGCGCGCCGCCGAGGCGGTCGTCATCGACTCGCGGGCGATTCCGGCGTCGTCGAGCGCCGCCGCGGCCGCGGCCGGCAACCGCGCGTGCGACGGACCCAATCCGAGGAGAAGCAGATCTGGAGCGGGTGCCGCCTGCAGCACCGGACGCAGCGAATCCGCGTCGATCTCGGCCGGATTTCGGGGCCGCCAGTCCAGTACGCCGCTGCCGAGAACCAGTACCGCGCCGCGATGCCGGACCCCGTCCACGCTCAGACTGCCGTCGTCCCCGCGCAATATCCACGGCCGATTCCCGGACGCGACTTCATGCAGGTGCACCGCACGATCCTCCGGCCGACAGCGCCGCGAAACGCCGGCCTCAGCCCTCGGAGTTGGGCCTGACCTGCATGCCGACGGGGCCGGATTCCGTTTCCGTGTCGTCCCAGTCCCGCCGCACTCCGAGCCAGAGCAGAACCGGCGAAGCGATGAACACCGAGGAATAGGTTCCCACGACCACGCCCCAGATCATGGCGAAGGTGAACCCCCGAATGACCTCTCCCGCCAGCACGTACAACGCGATCAGCGCAAGGAGGGTCGTCGCCGAAGTCATCACCGTCCGCGACAGCGTCTCGTTGATCGCACGGTTCAGAACCGCCTCCAGCTCCCATTTCCGGGAACGCCGGAGAACCTCCCGCACCCGGTCGAACACCACCACCGTATCGTTCAGCGAGTAGCCGACGATCGTCAGGATCGCCGCCACGATCGAAAGGTTGAACTCCAGCTGCAGGGCCGAGAACACGCCGACCGTCAGGATTACGTCGTGCACGAGCGCCGCGACCGCGCCGAGCGAGAACTGCCACTCGAACCGGATCCAGATGTAGAACAGCACCGCCGCCACGGCGAGGCCGATGGCGGTCAGGCCGCGGATCACCAGCTCTCCCGACACCTTCGGCCCCACGACCTCGACCCGCCGGATCTCGACGCCCGGGTTTCCTTCCAGCAGCGCCTCCTGTACCCGCCCGATCGCCGCCACCTGCGCGTCGCCGCCGCCGGGCTGCGTCTCCACCCGGATCAGCACGTCGGTCGGCAACCCGAACTCCTGCACCGCAACGTCTCCGAGATCGAGATCCGACAGCAGGCTGCGAATCGAGCCGAGATCGGCGTCGTTCTCGAACCGCGCCTCGACCATGGTGCCGCCACGGAAGTCGATGCCGAAATTGAGCCCGACGAGCAGGTAGAGCGCCGCGGACACCGCGACCAGAACGGCGGACGCCGCGCAGCAGGCGCGGCGGTTGCGCATGAAATCGAACGTCGTCCCCGCCGGGATCAGCTTCAGCCGCAATCGACCGCTCCCCTCGTCGCTCGTGCGCGCCGCGCGCATCGTCATACCGCCAGCACTTTCGGGCGCCGTGCGGCGAACCAGAGGGACACCAGAAACCGGGTCACCATGAAGGCGGTGAACACGGAGGTGATGATGCCGATGCCCAGCGTCACGGCAAAGCCCTTCACCGGGCCCGACCCCATGCCGAACAGGATCGCCGCCGCGATGAACGTGGTGACGTTCGCGTCGATGATTGCGCTCAGCGCCCTCTCGTAGCCGGTCTCGATCGCCTGCAGCGGTCGCCTGCCGCCCCGGGATTCCTCCCGTATGCGCTCGAATACGAGGACGTTCGCGTCCACGGCCATGCCGACGGTAAGCACGATGCCGGCGATCCCCGGAAGCGTGAGCGCGGCGCCCAGCATCGACAACGCGCCGATGATCAGGACCACGTTGATGGCCAGGGCCACGTCCGCAAACAGGCCGAACAGGCCGTAGGAGGCCACCATGAAGACCAGCACCGCGATCAGCGCGACCAGACAGGCGATGCGTCCCGCCGCCACGGAGTCCGCGCCCAGCTCGGGGCCGACCTGGCTCGCCTCCTCGATGGTGATCGTCGCCGGAAGCGCGCCGGCCCGGAGGATGGCCGACAGCTCCTGCGTCTCGATGACCGAAAAACTCCCGCTGATCTGGCCGCTGCCGCCGAGGATCGGCTCCCGGATGACCGGCGCGGAGACCACCTCGTCGTCCAGGACGATGGCGAACGGCCGGCCGACGTTGGCCTGGGTCGCGTCGGCGAACCTCTTCCCGCCGGCGGTGTTGAAGCGAAAGGTGACCACCGGTTCGCCGGTGCGGCCGTCGAAGCCGGGCTGCGCGTCCTCAAGCTGCTCGCCGGTCACGATCGCCCGCCGCTCCAGCGAGTAGCGAACGCTCGCCGCGTTGGCGTCGGGCAGCACGATCCGCCCCGGTCCCGCCCGACCCGACTCCAGCTCCGCGCGGGTGGCGGACTCGTCCACGAGATGAAAGGTCAGCTTCGCGGTCTTGCCGATGATGTCCGGGTTGACGCTGCTCGCCCCGGGCAGCTGCACCAGGATGCGGCGCTCTCCCTGCGCCTGGATGGTCGGCTCGCGCGTTCCCAGTTCGTCCACCCGCCGGCGGATCACCTCCAGCGACTGTTCGAGCGTGCTGCGCGCGATCTGCGCCTTGGCGACCGGCGTCAGCGTCATCGAGAAGGACTGGTCGGGAGCCGGCTCGACCTCGACGTCGACGCCGGCGGCGTTGAACAGGGTCTCGGCGATGGGATTGGCCAGTCCGCGAAGGATGTCTTCCGCCGCGCCCAGGTCCCCGGCGTTCGTGATCCGGACCGACGCGGTGTCGACGCCGGCCCGGAGACCGGTAAACCGGCGGACGCCGCCCTCCCGAAGGGCGGTCCGCGCCTCGGCGACGAAGGACTCCATCCGTTCCCGAAAGACGTCCTCGACCCGGACCTCGACGAGGAAATGCGCGCCGCCCTGCAGGTCCAGCCCGAGATTGACCGCATCGCGGGGCATCCAGTCGGGCAGCGCGTTCCGGCCTTCCTCGGAGAACAGGTTCGGAAACGCGAGAACCACGCCTGCGAGACAGACGCCGACGACCAGAATCCGCTTCCAGGCGGGAAACTGAAGCACGATGCGGCTCCGCCCGGGCGCGGCTTACCCGGACTCGGGTGCGGGATCCGACTTCGCGAGGACTGCGCTGATGGTGCTCCGGACGGTCTCCACTTCGACCCCCTTGGCGATCTCCACGGAAACGCGATCGTCGCCGTCGCGTACGCGTACGACCTTTCCGACGATGCCGCCCGCGGTGACGACCGAATCGCCGCGGCGAAGCGCGGCGACCATTTCCCGATGCTGCTTCGCCTTTTTCTGCTGCGGGCGAATCAGCAGGAAATACATGATCGCAAGGATCGCCAGGAACGGCAGGAAGCTGAAAAAGGCGTCGCCCGCCCCTCCCTGGGCCTGGGCATGCGCCTCGGTAATGAACATCACGCGACTCCGAATGCAGACGACGCACCGGAAATCGCGGCGATTTCCCTGGCGCGCAAATTGGACGCGCCGATTATAGGTTCCGCCGTCGCGCTTTCAAGGACTGTCCGCGCGTTCCGCGACGGGGCCGGGCGGCCCGCCGACCTGCACGGAGTCCGCATCGCCCTGTATCATGCCTTCGTCATGCCTTCGGCGCCGGGAAGCGGCTCTCGGCCCGCAACCGCCCGTGCCGCGCCGTCGCGCACCCTCGAGACCCTGTCGAATCCCGGAGCCGTCCATGCCGAGCAACCGTGCCCGCTCCGGCTGGCGCATCTGGATCGACCGGGGCGGAACGTTCACGGATATCGTGGCCGAATCGCCCGACGGCTCGGTCCGAACGGCCAAGCTGCTGTCCGAGAATCCCGCCGCCTATCCGGACGCGGCCGTCGAGGGAATTCGGCGGCTCCTCGAGCTCGGGCCGGACGAGCCGATCCCGGAAGGCGCCGTCGAGAACGTGAAGATGGGCACGACGGTCGCCACCAACGCGCTGCTCGAGCGGGCCGGCGAGCGGACGCTGTACGTCACCACGGCCGGATTCGGAGACCTGTTGCAAATCGGCTACCAGAACCGGCCGCGCCTCTTCGACCTGCGGGTCGTGCTCCCGGAGCCGCTCCACGAGCGGGTGGCGGAAGTTCCCGAGCGCATGGGCGCCGACGGTTCCGTCCTAGTGCCGCTCGACGAGCGGGCGCTCGCGCGTGCGCTCGCCGAAGCGAGGCGGGACGGCATCGGCGGGGTCGCGATCGCGTTCCTGCACGGTCACCGGTTTCCGGCGCACGAGCGGCGCGCGGCGGAGATCGCGCGGGAGGCGGGGTTTCGCCAGGTCTCCACCAGCCACGAGGCCAGCCCCCTTTCGAGACTGGTGGCGCGCGGAGACACCGCCGTCGTCGACGCCTATCTCTCGCCCATCCTGCGGCGCTACGTGGAGCGCGTCTCCGCCGCCCTCGGCGCGTCGTCCGACCGCGGAACGCGCCTGATGTTCATGCGCTCGAACGGGGGCCTGACCCATGCCCGCCTGTTTCAGGGCAAGGACGCGATCCTCTCCGGCCCGGCCGGCGGCGTCGTCGGCATGGTTCGCACCGGCGCCCAGGCCGGCTTCCGCAAGCTGATCGGCTTCGACATGGGCGGAACCTCTACCGACGTCACCCACTACGCGGGATCGTTCGAGCGCTCGTACGAGAGTCACGTCGCCGGCACGCGCATCCGCTCGCCGATGATGCGCATCCACACCGTCGCCGCCGGCGGCGGCTCGATTCTCGAATTCGACGGACAGAGGCTGCGGGTCGGTCCCCGTTCGGCCGGCGCGAGTCCCGGCCCGGCGTGCTACCGGGCCGGGGGGCCCCTCGCGGTGACGGACTGCAACGCCGCGCTCGGCCGGCTGCAGCCGGACTTCTTTCCCCGGGTGTTCGGCCCGACGGGCGACCTGCCGCTCGATCCCGCGGCGTCGCGAGCGGCGTTCGGGCGGCTCGCCGGCGAGATCGCGGCGTCCACCGGGCAGGACCCGATGGAACCCGAGGCGCTGGCCGAGGGGTTCCTTCGAATCGCGGTCGAGAAGATGGCCAACGCCATCAAGACCATTTCGGTCCAGCGGGGCAAGGACATCACCGAATACGCGATGAACGCCTTCGGAGGCGCCGCGGCGCAACACGCGTGCCAGGTCGCCGATTCGCTCGGCGTCCGCACCGTCCTGATCCATCCGCATGCCGGCGTGCTGTCCGCCTACGGCATGGGGCTCGCCGAGATCCGCGCCCTTCGCAACCGCCAGACTCTGACGGCGCTGACCGCAGACGGCGCCGAGGCGGCCCGCCGCGAACTCGAAGACGCGGCCGAGGAGGCGCGCCGGGAAGTCGGGGACCAGGGCGTCGATCCCGGGCGCACGCATGTGGAGCGCACCGCCTTCCTCCGCTACGAGGGCAGCGACACCACGCTCGAGATCCCGTTCTCCGACAGCCGGGAGATGTCGGCGGAATTCGAGGACGCGCACCGGAAGCGATTCGGCTTTTCCGTTCCGGGACGCCCCGTCGTCGTCGATTCGGTTCTGGCCGAAGCGATCGGCGAGAGCGAGCCGCCGCGGGAGCCCGCGCGCAACGCCGGCAACCGCAGCCCGGCCGAGCCGGCCGCGATTCGGCAGACCTTCGCCGACGGCGGCTGGCGCGCGACGCCGCTCTACCGGCGCACGGAACTCATGCCCGGCCAGTCCGTCCCCGGTCCGGCGCTGGTCGTCGAGGATACGGCCACCGTCTGGGTCGCCGGCGGCTGGACCGCCGGGGCGGACGAGAGCGGGCGCCTCCTCCTGAGACGGGACGGGACGCGCGGACGGGAGAATCTGGCGGGCGACCGCGTCGACCCGGTCATGCTCGAAGTCTTCAACAACCTGTTCATGTCCGTAGCCGAACAGATGGGCGCGACGCTTCGGAACACGGCCTATTCGGTCAACATGAAGGAGCGGCTCGACTTTTCCTGCGCCCTGTTCGACCCCGAGGGCAACCTCGTCGCCAACGCGCCCCACGTGCCGGTGCATCTCGGCTCCATGAGCGATTCGGTTCGCACGGTGATTCGAAACCGCAAGGGACGCATGCGGCGCGGCGAGGGCTACGTGCTGAACGCGCCCTACGACGGCGGCACCCACCTGCCGGACGTCACGGTGATTTCGCCTGTGTTCCTGGACGAATCCGACGAACCGGCGTTCTTCACCGCATCCCGCGGCCACCACGCGGACATCGGGGGACGCACGCCGGGTTCCGCTCCGCCGGACAGCCGGAGCGTTCACGAGGAAGGGGTGCTGATCGAGGACTTCCTCCTGGTCGAGAACGGCCGGCTGCGGGAGCGGGAAATTCTCGATCTGCTGCGCTCCGGCCCGTATCCGTGTCGCAACCCGGAGCACAACCTCGCCGACCTTCAGGCGCAGCTGGCGGCAAACGAGACCGGCATCCGCGAGTTGCGCGCCATGATCGACCATTTCGGCCTCGGCGCGGTCCGGGCCTATATGCGCCATGTCCAGGACAATGCCGAGGAATGCGTTCGGCGGGTCCTCGGCGCACTCGAGGACGGCGAATTCCGCTACGAGCTGGACAACGGCGCCGTAATCCGGGTCCGCATCCGCGTCGACCGGGCGGCAAGGGAAGCCACGATCGATTTCACCGGAACCTCCGCCCAGGATACGGGCAACTTCAACGCCCCGCTGGCCGTGTGCAGGGCCGCCGTGCTCTACGTGTTCCGTACGCTGGTGGACGACGAGATCCCGCTGAACGAGGGTTGCTTGAAGCCGTTGCGCGTCGTCGTGCCCGAGGGCTGCTTCCTGCGTCCGCGCTATCCGGCCGCGGTCATCGCCGGCAACACCGAGGTGTCGCAATGCGTGGCCGACGCCCTGTTCGGCGCCCTCGGCATCCTCGCGTCCTCGCAGGGCACGATGAACAACTTCGTCTACGGCAACGACCGCTACCAGAATTACGAGACCATCTGCGGAGGCACCGGCGCCGGCGCGGGGTTCGACGGCTGCGATGCGGTCCACAGCCACATGACGAACACCCGGATGACCGATCCCGAGGTGCTCGAGGAGCGCTTTCCCGTCCGCCTCGACCGCTTCGCCGTCCGGCGCGGGTCCGGCGGCGCCGGCCGGTTCCGGGGCGGCGACGGAGTCCTCCGGCGCATGCGATTCCTGGAGCCGATGACGGTGACGACCCTGTCGCTTCACCGAAGGACGGATCCGTACGGCCTGAACGGCGGACTTCCGGGCCTGCGCGGCAGAAACGCGGTCGAGCGAGCTTCCGGGGAGGTCGTGACGCTCGAGGGCTCCGACCGGATCGAGGTCGAGCCCGGGGACGCGTTCGTGATGGAAACGCCCGGAGGCGGCGGGTATGGTGCGCCCGAGGCCCCGGAGGGAACGGGCGCCGGTCGACCGGGAGCATCGACGTGAGCGACACCAAGGCGGAAAACGCCGCGCCGGTGCTGGCGTTCCAGGGCATCCAGGGGGCGTTCAGCCACGCCGCCTGCATGGAAGTCGAACCGAACGCCCGCGCGCTGCCGCTGAAGACCTTCGAAGAGACGATCGAGGCGGTGCGCGACGGGCGTGCGGACCGTGCGGTGCTGCCGATCGAAAACTCGACCTACGGCCGGGTGACCGACCTTCACCATCTCCTGCCCGATTCGAACCTGTTCATCGTGGCGGAGCACTTCATGCCGGTACGGCTGCAACTCCTCGGGATCCCGGGCGCCAAGCTCCCGGACGTCCGAGTCGCGTCGAGCCACTCGGTCGCGCTCGGCCAGTGCCGCGCCTTCCTTCGGCGGCACGGGATCGAGCCGGAAGCCGTTGCGGACACCGCCGGCGCGGCCGAGGCCGTAGCCAGGCTCGGCGACCCGTCCCGCGCCGCCATCGCGTCGAGCCTGGCCGGGCGCATCTACGGCCTCGAAACGGTGGTGGAGGACGTCCACGACAACCAGCACAACACGACGCGTTTCCTGGTCATGTCCCGCGAACCAAGCGAGGAGGGAACGAGGACGCGGAGCATCACCAGCTTCGTGTTCGGCGTGCGGAACATTCCGGCGGCGCTCTACAAGGCGCTGGGCGGATTCGCGACCAACGGCGTCAACATGGTCAAGCTGGAGAGCTACATGGTCGGCGGCTCGTTCACCGCGACGCAATTCTACGCCGACATCGAGGGTCATCCGGACGACCGGGGCGTCGGCCTCGCCATGGACGAGCTTCGCTTCTTCTGCTCCTACACCAAGCTGCTCGGAGTCTACGAGGCCCATCCGCACCGCTATAGATACCGCTACGGCTGACGGCCCCCTTTTCGGAACCCCGCGCAGACTCCGGCCACGACCTACGACCCGGTCGCCTCCAATTCCGCAAGCAGCGTTCGCACGTTTCGGCGCAGCGTCTGCAGATGTCCTTGACCGTAGTCCCACACGAGTTCCGGTACGACCTTATCGTAGCCGTGCGCCAAGACGTTTCGAAAGTCCACGATTCTACGCGCTTGCGGAATTCTCTCGGCAATATTCGGGTGGTGCTTTCGTATACGGATAATCGCCTCTCCAATGACTTCAAACTTGCGCTCGACCGCAGCCTGCGTCCGAGCGTCCGACAAGTACGCATCCAAATCCATCTCGTCGACGAACGACTCAATATCCGCAATGGCCCGGACGATGTCCAGAAGCAATGCGCGGGGATCAGTCTTCATAAATGACCTCGCGCGACCTGTCTATGGATTCTCGAAGATACGGGTTTCGGATTGCACGCAATTCGACGAGATCCACCGGACGACCCAGAGTGGAGCGCAATTCGTCGAGCAGATCGAAATACCTGTCAAACGGCGGGAGCTCACTCTCGGGTTTGAACTCTACCAGAAAATCGGCATCGCTCGTGGCCGGATCGAAATCCGTACCTCGGGCGGCCGAACCGAAGACGTCAAGCCTGACCACGTCGTAGCGTCGACACAGTTCCGCGAGTCGATCCCGCTTGTCCGCGATCATCTTGTGCATGTCCGGCTCGCTCTCGCTACCGGCGGCCGATACGGCCGCTCTCGTTGCGCTATATCGTCTTGTCGCCGATTCGCAAGAGCGACGGCCCGCCGGCACCGTCGGTCCTGGCGCCCGGGCGGGCGCTCGGGACTTCGGCGCGGTTTCCTGCCGCCGGCCGAAGCGGAAATGCGGGCGCGACCTTCGCCCGCGACGCCGGAAGCGCAATTCGGATCGTCGGAAGGTCCGGTCCGGCAACACCGGACATGCGGAGCGTCGATGGACTCAGGGCGGGTCGGCCAGAGAGGACGCTCTGGCAACGGTGAGACGTTGCCCCGACGGCCGGCCGCCGCGCAGGCGGAGCGCCCTCGCCCGCGTTTGTCCGCCCGGCGCAAACTGCCGCCGGCGCCGATCGCTGCCGGAACGGGCGCGCGACGCGCCGCGGCGCTCGACGTCCGCGGGCTGCCCGTCTTCGTCGAACTCCCGGTCTTCGCGGGGTTTACATCCGGCGACGATGCGCTATATTGTCGGTGCTCCCCACGGAGCTACGGCAATAAACGGACACGGAATAAGCGGACCGGACCCGGGGGCGGTACCCGGCGGCTCCACCACATCCTGCGGGGCCGAAACAGGATCGACGGACGTGTAAAGGTGCATCCTTTTGCTCGGTGGGATTCCGCCGTTATCGGATCGAAACGCACAATTGCCAACGACAATCGTGCTCCGGTCGCTATCGCCGCTTGAGCGGCGCCAGTAGACAGGAACCGAATTCCCGGGCCCTAGCACGTCCGGGTGGGGCACTGGGGGCGCCTAGCAACAGAAGCCCCCGCATCGCTCCCGCGACGTCCTTGCGGCGGCCGGAGCCCGGCAGGATCAGGCGTTGCCGATCAGGATGCCGGCTGCGAACACCAGCGCACCCCCCACCACGATCTGGAACGAGGCCGACAGGAACGGCGTGCTCATCCATTTCCAGCGAATCCACGCGATCGCGACCAATTCGACCGCCACCACCGCCACCGCGAGAACCGTCGCCGTCACGAAGTCCGTAATCAGATAGGGCAGCGTGTGGCCGACGCCCCCGATCACGGTCATGGCGCCGGTGACGATCCCCCGTATTACGGGCGAACCCCGTCCGGTCAGCGCGCCGTCGTCCGAGAGCGCCTCGGCGAAACCCATCGAAATGCCGGCGCCGACGGACGCGGCCATCCCGACCAGAAAGGCGCTCCAGCTGTCCTGGGTGGCGAACGCGGCGGCGAAGAGCGGGGCGAGGGTCGAAACGGAGCCGTCCATCAGGCCGGCGAGACCGGGCTGGACGTATTGCAGGAGGATCTTGCGCCGGTGCGCCTCGTCCTCGTCGAGCAGGCGCTCCGGCCGCTTGCCGCGGGACTCGACCTGCGCGACCCTCGCACGATGGCCCGCCTCCTCGACGGCCAGGTCGCCGAGGAGCTTGCGCGTCCGGGCGTCCTGCACCTGCGTCGCGGCGCGCTCGTAGAACGCCCGCGCCTGGTCCTCCAGAGTCGCGGCCTGGGCCCGGATCGCGGCCGGCCCCCGCGGCAGGAGCCGCCAGAGCGGCGTCGTGGGCCAGAACCCCGCCACGTCCGCGCGCCGCACCAGCGGAACGTGATCGCCGAACCGTTCCCGGAACAGGTCGATCAACCGTCGCCTGTGGCGGTCCTCCACCCTGGCCATCGCTTCCATCATGGCGGCCGACTCCGGCGATTCCCGGCGCAACGCCGCGGCGTAGTCGAGATAGAGGCGGCTGTCGTCCTCCTCGCTGGAGATCGCCAGCGCGAGAATCTCGCGCTCGTCGAGATCGGCGACGCGGCGGCGGCCGAACGGTCGGGAAAAGATCGCTCACTCCTCCTCGACGGTTGCGATTCGCAGCGTGTTGGTCGTGCCCGACTGGCCGAACGGCACGCCGGCGGTAATCACCAGCTTGTCCCCGGGCTTCGCGAACCCTTCCCGTCGGGCGATCCTGCAGGCCGTGCGGGCCGCGTCTCCAAACGATCTCACGTCCTCGGAATGTACGCAGTGGGTTCCCCACAGGATCTGGGCGTGCCGCGCGGTGTCTCGGGAATCGGTCAGGGTCAGGATCGGCGCTTCGGGCCGCTCCCTCGCCATGCGCGCGGCCGTGGACCCGCTGGTCGTGTAGGTGACGATCGCCGAGGCCGACATGGTGCGCGCAACCTGCGACACCGCCGCCGAGATGGCGTCCTCGGCCACCGGCTCCGGAACCGGATGAAGGGCGTCGATGATCGGGCGATAGCTCCGTTCCCGCTCCGTGCGTCCGATGATCCTGTCCATCATCTCGACCGCTTCGACCGGGTGGAGGCCCACGGCCGACTCCGCCGAGAGCATCACGGCGTCGGCTCCGTCGTAGATCGCCGTGGCCACGTCCGACGCTTCGGCGCGCGTCGGTACGGCCGCGTGAACCATGGACTCCAGCATCTGCGTGGCGACCACCACCGGCTTGCCCTTGATTCGACTCGCCCGGATCAGTTCCTTCTGCCGGCCCGGCACCTCTTCCGGCGCCAGTTCGACGCCGAGATCCCCCCGCGCGACCATGATGCCGTCGGCGAGATCGACGATGTCGTCGATGTGGTCGAGCACGGTCGGCTTCTCGACCTTCACCATCAGCTTGCAGGACGCTCCGACCGCCTCGCGCGCCCGGACGACGTCGTCGGGATGCTGCACGAAGGAAAGGGCGACCCAGTCCACGCCCAGCGACAATCCGAATTCCAGGTCCTCCAGATCCTTCGGCGTCAGCGGAGTGGTCGGCACCTTGACGCCCGGAAGGTTGACCCCCTTGTGATCGCTCAGCCGTCCGCCCACCTCCACCAGGCAATCGGCATGCGCCGGTCCGTTCGAGACCACGCGAAGCCGCACCTTCCCGTCGTCGAGCAGGATGTCGCTGCCCGGCTCCACGGCCTCGAACACTTCCTTGTGCGGGAGCGAGACGCGACGCGCGGTTCCCGCCTCGCCCTCGTGTTCCAGGCGGAACTCCGCCCCGCGTGACAGCTCGGCGGAGCCGTCCCGAAACTCGCCGATGCGGAATTTCGGCCCCTGCAGGTCCTGCAGCACGACGGTGGGCCGCCCGGTCGCTTCCTCCAGCGCCCGAATCGCGCGCACCCGCGCCGCGTGTTCCGAATGGAGGCCATGGCTGAAATTCAGCCGGAATACGTCGGCCCCGGCCTCGAACATCCTGCGAATCATGCCGGGGGTCCCGCTTGCGGGCCCGAGCGTCACGACAATCTTGGCGTTCCTGCTCCTGCGCATCGCTCTCCCGCTCCGGCGTTCAGTCTGGCGCCACGATGATAGCGCGGAAGTCGCTGACGTTCGTGCGCGTCGGCCCGGTACGAACGCAATCGCCCAGCGCGTCGAAAAACCCTGCCGAGTCGTTCCGGCGCAAGGCCGAGTGGGGATCGAGACCGATCGCAGACGCGCGGGACAAGGTATCCGGGAGGACCACGGCGCCGGCGTGGTCGCCCGCGCCGTCGATTCCGTCCGTGTCCGCCGAGATTGCGCTCACGCCGGGCATCCCCTCCGCTGCGAGCGCGAAGGCGAGGGCGAACTCGGAATTCGGGCCGCCGCGTCCGCCCCCGCGAATCCGTACCGTGCATTCGCCACCCGACAGCAGAACCAGGGGCCGGCCCTCCTCTCGCGCCCGCCGCGCCCGTTCCGCCATCCGCGCGGCGACCGCTTCGGCCGGTCCCTCGATCGACTCGCCGAGGATCCGGGCGCCGAGACCCAGCGATTCAGCCCGGCGGGCGGCGGCGGCGAGAGCAGTGCCCGCGCCGGCGAGCGTGACGAAGCGAGAGCGCGCGAGCCGCGGATCGCCGGGCTTGGGCGTCTCGGCCGCTTCGCTCGCCAGGTGCCGTGCGACCGGCGCCGGCAAGGGTATGCCGTACCGCTCGACCGCGGCGCGCGCATCGGCGAGCGTGGTGGGGTCCGCGACCGTCGGCCCCGACGCGATCGTCGCCGGGTCATCGCCCGGAACGTCGGAAATCGCCAGCGCGCGAACCGAAGCCGGATGCGCCGCCTGGGCGAGCCGCCCGCCCTTGATCGCGGACAAGTGCTTGCGTACGGCGTTGATCTCGGCAATTTCCGCACCGGCCGCGAGGAGGGCCTTCGTGACGGCCCGCTTTTCTTCCAGCCGAACGCCGCGGGCCGGCGCGACCAGGAGGGCGGAGCCTCCGCCGGAGATCAGCGCCAGGAGCAAGTCGTCGCGATCGAGGCTGCCGGCAAGGTCGAGAATGCGGGCCGTCGCCGCGGCGCCGGTCTCGTCGGGAACCGGATGGGACGCCTCGACGATCTCGATTCGACGGCAATCGACCGCATGCCCGTAGCGGGTGAGCGCGATTCCCTCGAGGGGTCCGTCCCACGCGTTCTCTACCGCGCGGGCCATGGCCGCGGCGGCCTTTCCCGCGCCGACGACCGCGACGCGCCCCGGCGGCCGCGCCGAGAGGCCGGCCGGAACCAGCCGCTCGGGATCCACCGCCGCCAGCGCGGCCCGAAACAGGTCGAGAAGAACCTCCCGACGGTCCGCGTTCGAACGCATGCGATTCTCCTCGTCCGACGGGGCTGCCGCGCCGGCGTCCCTCGGGACTGCAACTGTGCTACACCGTCGCCGCATAAGCCGCTACGATTTACGCGGCGCACGATAACGGGGATCCGGAATGGACGAGCTCAGAATCGACTACGGCGCCATGATGGACTCCGCGTTTCGCGAGGTCGTTCGGAAGGCGTTCGCCCTGGTCGCCGACGAGGGCATGCCGAACGGCCACAGCCTCTACGTTACCTTTCCGACCGACGGCGAAGGGGTCCGGATGCCGGACTGGCTTCGCGCCGAGCATCCCGAGACCCTCTCGATCGTACTCGAATACGAATACTACGATCTCGTCGTCGACGACGAAGGGTTCGAGGTCGACCTCCGCTTCGACAGCCGTCCGGCGCGCCTGCGCGTGCCGTTCCGCGCCGTTTCCGTGTTCGCGGATCCCGAGGCGCGTTTCGGTCTCAGCTTCAAGGGCAACGCCGAGTCCGAAGACGCGCCGGAAGCCGAGGCGCAGAGCGGAACGTTCCATGCCGGCCACGCGGCGGAGGCCGAGGAGTCCGCCGCTCCGGAGGAGGATCCGTCGGACGGCTCCAACGTCATCCCGTTCGACTCGTTCCGGCGGCGATAGGCAGGGAGATTCCGATGGCCACGCGAACGGAAACCGATTCCTTCGGCGCGATCGAGGTGCCGTCCGACCGCTACTGGGGCGCGCAAACCCAGCGGTCGCTGGGCAATTTTCCGATCGGCGGCGAGCGTCAGCCCGTCGCGGTGATCCGCGCGCTCGGGATCGTCAAGCGCGCCGCGGCCGAGACGAACCGGTCCTTCGGCGACCTGGAACCGGCCGTCGCCGACGCGATCGCGGAGGCCGCGGGGGAAGTGGCGGAAGGGAGGTGGGATTCGCACTTTCCGCTGGTGGTCTGGCAGACCGGCTCCGGCACCCAGTCGAACATGAACGCCAACGAAGTCATCGCCAACCGGGCGATCGAACTCCTCGGCGGGACGATCGGCTCCAAGACTCCGGTGCACCCCAACGACCACGTCAACCGGTCGCAGTCCTCGAACGATACCTACCCGACCGCCATGCACGTCGCGGCGGTGAGCGTCCTGTCCGACCGGCTGATCGGCGCGCTGGAACGGCTCGCCGACTCCCTGACGGCCCGGGCCGACGAATTCGCCGGCATCGTGAAGATCGGCCGCACCCACACCCAGGACGCGACGCCGCTGACGCTCGGGCAGGAATTCGGCGGCTACGCCCGGCAGGTCCGCCTCGGCGTTCGTCGCGTACGCGCCGCGCTCGACGGGCTCTACCCGTTGGCCCAGGGAGGCACGGCGGTCGGCACCGGCCTCAATACCCGCAAGGGGTTCGACGTTCGCGTGGCCGAGCGGATCGCGGCCCTGACCGGCCACCCGTTCGTCACGGCCGAGAACAAGTTCGAGGCGCTCGCCGCGCATGACGCGATCGTCGAGGCGTCGGGTGCGACCCGCACGGTGGCGGCCTCGTTGTTCAAGATCGCCAACGACGTCCGCTTTCTCGGATCGGGACCGCGCAGCGGCCTCGGAGAATTGTCGCTGCCGGAGAACGAACCCGGATCGTCGATCATGCCCGGAAAGGTAAACCCGACGCAGTGCGAGGCGCTGACCCAGGTCTGCGCCCACGTCATGGGCAACGACGCCGCCGTCGGGTTCGCCGGCAGTCAGGGGCATTTCGAGCTGAACGTCTTCAAGCCGATGATGATCTACAACCTGTTGCAGTCCGCCGGCCTGCTCGCGGACGCCGCGGACAGTTTCCGCGAGCGCTGCGTCGACGGCATCCGGGCGAACGAGGACACGATCGCGCGAAAGATGCGCGAATCGCTGATGCTGGTCACCGCGCTCGCGCCGCGAATCGGCTACGACGACGCCGCGAAGATCGCCAAGTCGGCGCACGCCAACGGCACCACGCTGCGGGAAGAGGCGATCCGTCTGCGGCTGGTCGACGGCGCGGAATTCGATCGGGTGGTGCGCCCGGAAGCCATGATCGGCCCGTCGGAATGAACGCGGCGTCTTCGAGGCGCCTCCTGCTGTTGCGCCACGCGAAGTCGAGCTGGGGCGATCCGTCCGTCGCGGACGTCGACCGACCGCTCAACCGTCGCGGCCGGGAGGCCGCCGGAGCCGTCGGCGCGTATCTCGCGGCCGAGCGGCTGGTTCCGGATTACGCGGCGGTCTCGATCAGCCGCCGCACGCGCGAGACCTGGTCTCTCCTCAGCCGGGAGATCGCCTATCCCCCCGAGGCCGCGTTCGTCGAAACCCTCTACCACGCCGATTCGCCCGCCATGCTGCGCATGGTCCAAGAGTCGCCGGACGACGCCCGCTGCGTTCTGCTTCTCGGACACAACCCCGGCATGAGCGCCCTGGCCTTCTCCCTCGCCGGCGGGTCGGGCGTTCGAAGCAGCGGCGCGCGTTTTCTCAAGTTTCCGACCGCCGCACTCGCCGTGTTCTCCGTCTCGACGCCCCGATGGGCGGAGTTCCGCCCTGGGGACGCCAAGATCGAACGGTTCGTGGACGCCCGGTCCCTGACCGGCTGAGCGCCGCTTCTCCCGGCTACCCCCGGAGATTCGGGAAGATTCGGGCGCCGAACGCGGTCCGCCGCAGCCTCACGCAGGCGGTCAGTGCCCCAGAATCTGGCTCAGGAACAGCTTCGTCCGGTCGCTCTGCGGATTGTTGAAGAAATCCTCCGGGTTGTTCTCCTCGACGATCTGGTTGTCCGCCATGAAGATCACCCGGTTCGCGACCTTGCGCGCGAATCCCATCTCGTGGGTGACGCAAATCATCGTCATCCCGTCCTCGGCAAGATCGATCATGGTGTCGAGCACCTCCTTGATCATCTCCGGGTCGAGCGCCGATGTCGGTTCGTCGAACAGCATGATCTTCGGCTTCATGCACAGCGACCGGGCGATCGCCACCCGCTGTTTCTGGCCGCCGGAGAGCTGTTCCGGATACTTGCTCGCCTGTTCCGGAATCTTGACCCGTTCGAGATACTCCATGGCGGTGGCCTCGGCTTCCGCCTTCGGCATCTTTCGGACCCAAATCGGCGCC
The DNA here is from genome assembly GCA_965221505.1 of Rhodobacterales bacterium. Classification (GTDB taxonomy): domain Bacteria; phylum Pseudomonadota; class Alphaproteobacteria; order Rhodobacterales; family CAZPXZ01; genus CAZPXZ01. The sequence goes on along the minus strand of CBDCSI010000001.1, from coordinate 600,317 downwards.
AGCGTGCAGTTCTCGAGCACGGTCAGGTGGGGAAACAGGTTGAACTGCTGGAACACCATGCCGACTTCGCGGCGGATTTCGTCGATCCGCTTGATGTCCCCGGTCAGCTCGATTCCGTCGACCTCGACCGTGCCGCTCTGATGCTCCTCCAGCCGGTTGATGCACCGGATCAGGGTCGACTTGCCGCAGCCGGAGGGCCCGCAAATCACGATCCGCTCCCCGACGTGCACGGTGATGTTGATGTCCCGAAGGACGTGCAGGTCGCCGAACCACTTGTTCATGCCCTCGATGCGAATCGCGACCTCGTCCGAGACGCGCATCTTCGACCGGTCCAGCTCGCGCTGCGTGATGTCTTCCATGCCAGCTCTCCCGTTCCGCCCGCAGTTCCCTACCGGTTGCTCGTGTCCAGCTTCTTCTCCAGATTGATCGAATACCGGGACATCGAGAAGCAGATCACGAAGAAGAACAACGCCGCCATCAGGAAGGTCTCGTGGTCCACCTCGCCGATCCAGTCCGGATTGGTCTGCAGGAGCCTGGCCTGGCCGAGAATGTCGAAGAGGCCGATGATGATCACGAGGGTCGTATCCTTGAACAGGCCGATGAAGGTGTTCACGATGCCGGGGATCGAAATCTTGAGCGCCTGCGGCAACACCACGAGGCGCATCATCTGCCAGTAGCCGAGCCCCATCGCCCGAGCCGCCTCGTACTGCCCGTTCGGAATGGCCTGCAGTCCCCCCCGGATGACCTCCGCCATATATGCGGAGGCGAAGACCGTAATCATGATCATGACCCGGAACAGCTGGTCCAGCGTCACGCCCGGAGGCAGGAACAGCTGCAGGATGACGACCGCGACGAACAGCAGGGTGATCAGCGGCACCCCGCGGATGAACTCGATGAACGCCACGGAGACGATCCGCACCGCCGGCATTCGCGAGCGTCGGCCCAGCGCCAGCAGAATGCCGATCGGGAGCGACAGGACGATTCCGGCCAGCCCCGCGACGACGTTGAGCATGAACCCGCCGAAATCGCTGGTGGAAACCCGCTCGAGGCCAAATCCGCCGAGCAGCAGGACGGCGGCGATCACCGGATAGGCGACGGAGAAGTACCGGCCGTAGCGCGCGTAGGGAAGGCCCTCGAACAGGATATACGCCAGCGCGGGCGCCAGCAGCAGAATCGCGAGATTTACGCGCCAGTAGGACTCGGCGGGATAGAAGCCGTAGAGGAACTGCTCGATCCGCTGGTCGAGCCAGGCCCAGCAGGCGCCGTGACCGGCGCAGTCCTTGCCCGTTTCGCCGACGAAGTCGGCCGAAAAGATCGCCCAGTCGAGAAACGGCGGCAGCGCGATCCACAGGAGGAGGAGCGAGCCGGCGGTCAGCGCGACGTTCAGATAGCCCGACAGGAGGTTCTTGCGAACCCACCCGATCCAGCCCACCGTCGCGATCGGGGCGGGGCGCGACTGCAGCATGTCCGCCTGGCTGCGGTGAAACGGCTGCCACGCGCTCATCGTTCCACCAGCGCGATGCGGGCGTTGTACCAGTTCATGAACGCCGAGGTCATGAGGCTGAGCGACAGGTAGACGATCATGTAGATGGAGATCACTTCCAGCGCCTGCCCGCTCTGGTTCAGGATCGTGTCGCCGATGGACACCAGATCCTGGTAGCCGATCGCCACCGCCAGCGACGAATTCTTGGTCAGGTTCAGGTACTGGCTGGTGAGCGGCGGAATGATGACGCGCAGCGCCTGGGGGAGGATGATCCGGCGCATGGTCAGCCCGGGTCGGAGGCCGAGCGCGTTCGCCGCTTCCGTCTGCCCCTTGCTGACCGAGAGGATTCCCGCCCGGACGTTCTCGGAAATGAACGCCCCGGTATAGGTCGAGAGCGCGAACCAGAGCGCGGTCAGCTCCGGCGTGACGTTGATGCCGCCCACGAGGTTGAACTTGCCCATCTCGGGCACTTCCAGGCCTATGGGGCGTCCGGTCAGGAAATACGCCGCGACCGGCGCGCCGACGATCAGGGCGAGGCCGGTCCAGCCGACGGGAAACGCCTGGCCGGTCCGGTCCTGGCGGGCCTTCGCCCAGCGCGCGAGGAACACGGTCGCCGCCGCGCCCGCCGCCAGGAACAGGAACACGAGCCACGAGCCGTCCTCGAACACCGGCGCCGGCAGGCGGATGCCGCGATTGTTGAGGTATACGGTCTCGCCGAGCGACAGGCTGTCCCGGACCCTCGGCAGCGCCAGCATGACGATCCACCAGAAGATGATCTGCAGGAGCACGGGGGTGTTGCGGGTGAACTCGACATAGGCGCCGACGATGCGGCTGATGAGGAAGTTCGGGGACAGGCGCAGGATGCCCGCCACGAATCCGATCAGGGAGGCTGCGATAACGCCGAGCACCGCGACCAGGACGGTATTCAACCCGCCGAGCAGGAACGCCCTGCCGTAGGAACGCGTGGAATCGTATTCGATCAGCCGCTGGTTGATGTCGAACTTGGCTACCTGAAACAGGAACCCGTATCCGGAGGCGAGACCCGCCCGCTCCAGATTCGCGGCCGTGTTCCGGATGATTACGACAACGACCGTGGCGAGGACGGCGATCAGGAGGGCCTGGAAGACGAGCGAGCGCGCCCGCTCGTTGGTCAGGAGATAGACGCCCCGCATGACCGGCAGCGGGCGCTCAGCCCGACCGGCTCACCCGCCCGCGCACGCCCGCCGGGGTAGGCCGAACGGTTGCGGGCGGAGGCTCCGACGGCAGGGCGCTTGGCCGCCGCCGCCGGAATTCGCGTTGGGAGAGGATCAACGGAACGGAGGTGCGTAGAGGATTCCGCCGTCCTTGTAGAGCGCGTTCAACCCTCTCTGCAGGCCGAGCGCGGTGTCCGGACCGATGAAGCGGTCGAAGATCTCGGCGTAGTTCCCGCCGGCGGAGATCGCCTTCACCGCCCAGTCGGCGTCCAGGCCGAGCATCTCGCCGTAGTTGTCGCCGGCGCCCAGCATGCGCTGGATCTCGGGGTTGTCGGAGGACATGGCCATGTCCGCCACGTTCCCCTGGGTCACGCCGAGCTCCTCGGCGATGATCAGCGCGTTCAGTACCCAGCGCGCGATGTCCGCCCACTGGTCGTCGCCCTGGCGCACCAGCGGTCCGAGCGGTTCCTTGGAGACCACTTCGGGATAGACCATATGCGCGTCCGGATCGTCGAACGTGGCCTTGGTCGCCGCCAGGCCGGAGGCGTCCGTGGTGTAGACGTCGCAGCGCCCCGCCTCGTAGGCGGCACGGGCCTCCGCGTTGGTCTCGATCGGCACCGGCTCGTATTCGATGCCGTTCGTCCGCGCGAAATCGGCCAGGTTCAGCTCGGTGGTCGTGCCGGTCTGGATGCAGATCGAAGCGCCGCCGAGCTCCGTCGCGCTGGTGATGCCCATGTCGGTGCGTCCGATGAAGCCCTGACCGTCGTAGTAATTGACGCCGACGAAGGTGAAGCCGAGATCCACGTCACGGGAGAAGGTCCAGGTGGTGTTGCGCGAAAGCACGTCGACCTCGCCGGACTGCAGCGCGGGAAACCGGGTCTTGCCGGTCAGATTGACGTAGGCCACCGCGTCCGGGTCGCCGAGGACCGCCGCCGCGAGGGCGCGGCAATAGGCGACGTCGAACCCGGTCCAGTTGCCGTCGTCGTCGGTGAACGCGAATCCGGCCAGACCGGTGTTGATGCCGCATTTCAGCTCGCCTGCCGCGCGAACGTCGTCCAGCGTCGCCGCCTTGACGGATAGGCTGCCGGCCATCGCCAGCAGGCCGGCCGCCGCGACCGCACCGGAGAGTCTCAATAGTCTCATGCTCTGTCTCCTCGTGTAATCCCAAAAATTCGAAGAAAGGCGAAAAACGCCCGCCCGACGCCAGCCGGGCGACGCCGCCGTCCGGCTGCAGTATGCCCCAGCGTCCCCGACCGATCAACCCCGATACTGCACTGCAACATCGAAGCTGCAGACGTCGCGCCTCCGGGGCAAGAACCCGTGCCCGGAGACGGCATCGGCGGCAAGCCGGCGTCCGTCTCGACCGCCCTGCCGACCCTCGCCGTCGATCTGCCTGCCGATGCCGACCGCCCGCGCACCGGGCCGCGAGAGGGGTATGATTGCGCGTTTCGTCGCCCCGTTCCGCAGGAGACCCCGATGTCAGAGCGCACGCCGCGTCGCGACGCGACCGTCGCCGCCCATTCCGGACGCGATCCGGAGGCCTTCGGCGGGGTCGTAAACGTTCCGGTTCACCGGGCTTCGACGATTCTCTGGCCGGATCTGGAGCGGCTTCGCCGGTCCCGGAAGATTCGCCAGGGCGACGCCGTCACCTACGGCGTGCACGGCACGCCGGGAACCTTCGCGCTGGAAGAAGCGGTCGCGGAGCTGGAGGGCGGACACCGCACCCGCCTCGCCCCTTCGGGACTGGCGGCGATCACCGCCCCCCTGCTCGCCTTCCTCAGCCCGGGCGACCATCTCCTGGTGACCGACAGCGCCTACCAGCCGACGCGGGTCTTTTGCGACGGGACGCTTCGGCGCTACGGCGTGGAAACAGAGTACTACGACCCGCTGATCGGCGCGGGCATAGAGCGGCTCCTCCGCCCGGAGACCCGCGTCGTGTTCCTGGAATCGCCCGGTTCGCTGACCTTCGAGGTTCAGGACGTGCCGGCCATCGCGGCCGCCGCGCACGAAGCCGGCGCGCTGGCCTTCGTCGACGCCACCTGGGGGACGCCGCTCCACTTCAAGCCGTTCGAGCTGGGAATCGACGTCTCGATCCATGCCGCAACCAAATACATCGCGGGCCATTCCGACCTCGTGCTGGGGACCGTCACCGCGACCGAGGCGGCCTACCCGCCGCTGCAGAAGGCATGGGCCGAACTCGGCCTCTGCGTCTCGCCCGACGACGCGTATCTCGCGCTTCGGGGGCTGCGGACCCTGCCCGCCCGGCTCGCCCGGCACGAGGCGTCGGCGTTGCGGATCGCCCGCTGGCTGCAGGAGAGGCCCGAAGTGGAGGCGGTGCTCTGTCCGGCGCTGCCCGGGGATTCGGGCCACGCGCTCTGGACGCGCGACTTCTCGGGCGCTTGCGGCCTCTTCGCGTTCGCGCTGCGGCCGGAGCTGTCCGGCTCGCAGCCCGCCCTCGACCGGATGTTCGATCCGATGGAGCTCTTCGGACTCGGATACAGCTGGGGCGGATTCGAGAGCCTCATCCTGCCGGCGTATCCGCAATTCATGCGCTCCGCCACGCGCTGGCCCAGGGAGGGCGGGCCGCAAGGGCAGCTGGTCCGGATCCATGTCGGCCTCGAGGACCCCGACGACCTGATCGAAGACCTCGACGCCGGCTTGCGCCGGCTGCGGGAGGCCGTGCCCGGCTGAACCTGCAGGAGGACCCGGCTCAGGCGAATTCGAGGATCACGTCGTCGACCGCCAGGACGTCGCCCGGCGAGGCAACGACCTTCGCCACCCGACCGTTTCGGTCGGCCCGCAGCACGTTCTCCATCTTCATCGCCTCGACCGTGGCGAGCGCCTGTCCGGCCTCGACCTCGGCCCCCGCCTCGACGTCGATCGAGACCACCAGACCCGGCATGGGGCAGAGCAGCGCGGCGGCGGATTCCTCCCGGCTCTCCTTCGGCATCCGCTGCGCCAGTTCCGCCTGGCGGCGCGTGCGCAGGACGATTTCCAGGCGCGCGCCGCGGCGGGAGACCAGAAAGGCCTCCCCCCGGCGCTCGAACTGGAAGACGAGCCGTCGTCCGTCCACCCTCGCCTCGCAGAGCGACGAACCCGCGGCGCGCTTCGCCGCGACCTCGATCGCGGGACGGTCGGCGCCGGCCGGATCGATGCGGGCCGCGGTCAGCCCCGAGTCGGTTTCCCGGAGGCGGAAGGTCATCGCGGCGTCGCCCGTCGCGGCCGTCCATTCCGCCGGCGGCGCGACCCCGCGGCCCGCCCGCCGTTCCATTCGCCAGCGCATCGCGAGGCATGCGGCCGCGATCCGTTCGAGTTCCGCCTCCGCCAGCGTCACGCCCGAAAAACCGTCCGGATAATTGCGTTCGACAAAGCCGGTATCGAAGTTCCCGGAAGTGAAGTCCGGGTGGTCCAGGACCGCCGAGAGGAACGGGACGTTGTGCTGGACGCCGGAGATTCCGAAGCGGTCCAGCGCGCCCCGCATCACCTCCATCGCTTCGCCCCGCCCCGCGCCGTATGCGCAAACCTTGGCGATCATCGGATCGTAGTGAACCCCGATCTCGGAGCCCTCTTCCACGCCCGAATCGAGACGCACGCCGCCGGTCTCCGCCGGCGGTTCGAATCGCGTCAACCGCCCGATGGAGGGCAGGAAGCCGCGAAAGCAGTCCTCGGCGTAGATGCGCGATTCGAACGCCCAGCCCTCCTGCGCGACGTCCGCCTGGGAAAGCGGCAGCGCTTCCCCCGCGGCGACCCGGAACATCTGCTCGACCAGGTCGATTCCGGTCACCAGCTCGGTTACCGGATGCTCGACCTGCAGGCGGGTGTTCATCTCCAGAAAATAGTGGTCGCGGGCCTCGTCGACGACGAACTCGACCGTGCCCGCGCTGCGGTACCCTACCGCCCGGGCCAGCGCGACCGCTTCGGCGCCCATGCGCTCCCGGCTCGCCGCGTCGAGGAACGGAGAGGGCGATTCCTCGATCACCTTCTGGTTGCGGCGCTGGATCGAACACTCGCGTTCGCCGAGATGGATCGCGTTTCCGTGGCCGTCCGCGAGGACCTGGATTTCGATATGCCGCGGGTTCACGATAAACTTCTCGACGAACACGCGGTCGTCGCCGAAGCTCGAACGCGCCTCGGAACGGCTGCGTTCGAAGCCTTCCCGCACCCCGTCCCGGTCGTGGGCGATGCGCATGCCCTTGCCGCCGCCGCCCGCCGCAGCCTTGATCATCACCGGGTATCCGATCCCCTCGGCGATCGCGATCGCTTCCTCCGCCGTGGCGATCACGTCCGCATGTCCGGGCACGGTGCTCACCCCCGCCTCCAGCGCGATCCGCTTGGACTCCACCTTGTCCCCCATCGCCGCGATGGCCGAGGCGGGCGGTCCGACGAAGGCGATGCCCTCGCGCTCGAGCGTCTCGACGAAGGCCGGGTTCTCGGACAGGAACCCGTATCCCGGATGCACCGCGTCGGCGCCGGTCTGCCGCACGGCGTCGACGATCGCGTCGATGCGGAGATAGGACTGCGCCGCCGGCGGAGGTCCGATCGGAACCGATTCGGTCGCGAACCGGACATGGGGCGCCCGCGCGTCGGCCTCGGAGAACACCGCCACCGTCCGCATGCCGAGGCGATGCGCCGTGCGCATGATCCGGAGCGCGATCTCTCCCCGGTTTGCGACCAGAACCTTCTCGAACATCGGTCCTACCCCTTACGAAACCGCAGGCAGTGCGCCCTCGGCCGGATCCGCCGCGAGCTCGGCGTGCCGGAAGCAGTCCACCAGATGGTCGTTCGCCAGCCCGGCACCCTGCATGAACGCGTAGACGCTCGTCGGACCGACGAACCGGAACCCTTCCCGGCGCAGCGCCCGCGACAGCCGCTCGGACTCCGGCGTGCTGGCAGGAACCTCCTGCATGCGGCGATAACGGCTCCGCCGGGGAGACCCGCCGACGGCGTCCCAGACGAACGCCGCGAATCCCTCGCGCTCCTCGATTCGGAGCCAGGCCTGCGCGCCGGCGACGGCGGCCTCGACCTTTCCGCGATGTCGGACGATGCCCGGATCCTGCAGCAGGCGGTCCACGTCCGCGTCGTCAAGCCGGGCGACCGACTCCGGCCGAAATCCGGCGAACGCCCGCCGGAAGTTGTCCCGCTTGCGCAAGATCGTGCTCCAGGAGAGCCCGGCCTGGAAGGAATCCAGAATCAGGGCTTCGAACAGGCGCACCGGATCCCGTTCCGGCACGCCCCATTCCCGGTCGTGATACGCGATCATGAGCGGATCGTCGCCGCACCAGGGACAACGCCCCGCCCCTGCCCGGCGCATGCGTTCAGGGCTCTCGGGCCAGCCTTGCGACCCGGGTCTTCAACTCGTCGACCTGGGTGCGCAATTCGCGAAGCTGTTCCTCGGCGCTGTCCGCCGGTCCGTCCTCCCGAGCCGGACCCGCCGCATTCTCCTCGACCTGCGGCGCAGCCCCCGAATCCGGGAACGGGGTCATCATCTTCAGCGCCGGCTCGAACAACGCCCGGTTCACCTCCTTGAGCTGCTCGAACCCGGCCGCGGCCGGATTGGCGAACGCCGCGTCCATCTGGCGCCGGAGCGCGTCCTGATTGCGGGCGAAGATCTCCATGCTGGATTCGAGATAGCTCGGCACGACCCACTTCATCGTGTCGCCGTACAGCGCCACGAGGCGTCGCAGGAAGCCGATCGGCAGCAGGTGTTCGCCGCGACTCTCGGATTCGAGCACGATCTGCACGAAGATCGCGGCCGTGATGTCCTCGTCGGTGCGCGCGTCGCGAACGACGAACTCCTGCCCGGCTCGCGTCATCTCGGCGAGATCGGCCAGGGTCACGTATCGGCTGCGCTCCGTGTCGTAGAGCCGGCGATTGGCGTATTTCTTGATGACGGTGGTGCCCCCGCCGGCATTGCGGGACTCCGGCCGTTCGGGGGCTGCCTCGCTCCTAGTCTTCGCCATGCAGGATTCCCGGCTGCTTGTCGCGCACGCACACGCTCTTGTTGCGTTGCACACAAAGTAGCATCAATTCGCTCGCATGCGCAAAAGGAACGGGACGCGCCGCAGGCCCGCTCGCGCCCGATCCGGGCCGCCTTCCGCCCGCGGTCAGGCAGGAAGCCGATCGGGCGCGGCGTGCCGACCCGTCACGGAACGCTCCGCGTCCCGCCGACGGAAAACAGGGGCGGCCGACGCGCCTGCACGCCCAGCTCCCCCTCCAGAAGCCGTCCCATGCGCAAGAGCGTCGACTCGTCGAACAAGCCGGCCCAGAGGCAGACGGCGCGCGGAACCTCCGGGACCGGTGCCGCTTCGTCCGCCTCCTCTCCGGCAAGCGCAGGATGCAGGCGAGCCGGAACCCGCTCGAACCCGGCGCGAAGCGCCAGGCACGGGTGTCCGGTGAAATTGCTCACGACGTGCATGGGGCCCGTCGACACCGGGCCGACCAGCACGTCGACCTCTTCGAACAGGGCGCCGACGGCCTCCATGGCGAGCCGGCGCAGCCGGTCGAGCTGCACGTGGTCCACGGCGGACAGGAACCGCGCCTTGCGGAACAGGTTGGGCCAGGCGTCGTCGTCCTGACGGGTCAGCCGCTCGTCCGCGCCGGAAAGCGTGAGCTCCTCGAAGGCGGCGGCGGCCTCCGCATGGAGCGTGGCCGTCAGCGCGCGATAGGGAAGATCCGGCAACTCGACCGCGACGACGTCCAGCCCGAGGCCGCGAACCGTATCCAGCGCCGCGCGATCGAGATCCGTGGCCGCTTCCTCCGCATAGGCCGCCGGCAGGTAGCCGATACGAATCTCTCCGGGCGGCGCCGTCCCGTCGTGATTGAAGGGGACGTCGATCGAACCCGGGTCGCGTCGGTCTCCCCCGGCGATCGCGTGCAGCACCATTCCGGCGTCCTCGACGGCGCGGCAGATCGGACCCACCTTGTCGAGCGACCAGGAGAGCGCCATGCACCCGGCCCGGGACACGCGCCCGTACGTCGGCCGCAAGCCGATCGCGCCGCACCGCTCCGAGGGCATCACGATGGACCCGAGCGTCTCGGTTCCGATCGAGAATCCGCACAGGCCTGCCGCCGTCGCGGAGGCCGACCCGGCGCTGGAGCCGCTGGCCCCTTCGTCGGGATTCCACGGATTGCGGGTCTTGCGGCCGAGCCATATGTCGCCTTTCGCCAGCGCGCCCACGGACGACTTGCCGAGCAGCACCGCGCCGGCGCCGCGCAACCGCTCCGCGACGGCGGAATCGGACTCGGCGATCCGGTCCGCGAAGGGTTCCGCGCCCCAGGCGGCGGGCATGCCGCGGGCGTCGAGGATGTCCTTGAGCGCATACGGGATCCCGTGCAGCGGACCCAGACAGGCGCCGCTCCGAAGCGTCGCGTCCGCCGCTTCGGCCTCGGCCCGGGCGGAGTCCGCCGCGACATGCGCAAAGCAATCCAGCCGAGCCGCGAAGGACTCGATTCGCGAAAGATAGATCTCGGTCAGTCGCGCGCTGGTGAGCGCTCCCGTCCGAATCCAGCGCGAGAGATGCGCGACCGGCGCGAAGGCGACGCTCTCGTCGTCCTCCGGCGGCGTATCCGGAGCGTCTTCGCTCCATCGGACCGGCTCCTGGGGCGGCGGCGCCGGGTGTCCGGGGAGCCGGGGATCGAATCGCAGGGCGGGCGCCAGACCGTTCGGAAACGCGACCGCGCGCCGCGCCAGCGCGTCCTCGAGCTGTTCGGCGAGACCGTCCGCCATCTGCCGCCGCTCGGCGTCCGTATACGCGACGCCGAGCAGCGACTCGGCTGCGGCGACGGTTTCGGTCGTAAATCCCATGCGCGCCTCCAGTCGTTCGGGTATCCGCGGTCCGCCCCGTCCGGGCGCGGGCGCCCGGAATCAGGCCTTGTCGAGCGAGGCGACTCCGGCGACGAACCCGCCCCGTTCGACCATGCCCTGCGCGCGCTGCGCGAACAACAGGCCGGGGACCGGAGCGGAGAGCGGCACCGGCTCGCGCTCGGGGCGCCCGTCGACATGCAGCCTCCCGAGCGCCGCGCCGCTCCGAACCCAGTCGCCGGGCCGACGGAACGGCTCGAACGCACCCGCATCCGGCGCCCGCACCGTTCCCGCCCGAGCGATTCTCCAGAGGGGTCCGGAAGCCGGCCGGGTCTCGCCATCCAGAATTCCCGCCGTCGAGAGGAATCCCGCCACGGCGCGCCGCCCCAGAGCGAGCGCGGACGGGGACACGGCGCCCCTGCCGCCCAGCTCCACGGCGAGCGCCAGCTTTCCCCGCTCCCCGGCGGCGGCGACCAGGGAGCGACCCTCTCCGGCTGCGGCCGCCAGGCAATGCGGAGCGCCGAGACTGCGCAGGGCCGTTTCGGTCGCCGAGTCCCGCGTCGGGTCGCCGGAGCGGCGCATCATGGCGCACGGCACGACGTCCAGCGACGCCCCGCCGGAGTGGAGATCCAGAACCAGATCCGCGGGCGGGAGCAGTTCCTCGACCGCGCGACGCGCCAGGCGGAGGGTCGGCGACCCCCTTCCGTCGCCGGGGAACGAACGCGCCAGGTCCAGCCCGTCGAGCGGCGAACGACGCAGTCCGGCGCGCGCCGCCGACGGGTTCAGCGCCGGGACGACGATCACGGTGCCGGAGAGGCGGGCCGCGTCCAGGGTCCGGATCAGCTCGGCGAGCACGATCGGCCCTTCGTACTCGTCGCCGTGAACGCCTCCGACAAGCAGCGCGACGGGACCCTCTCCGTTGCGAAACGCCGCCATCGGAACCGGAATCGCCCCCCAGGCGTCCGAATCGGCGGAATGCGGAAGCAGCCATTCGCCGACTTGCCTTCCGTCCCGCCGGAGATCGAACGGCAGCGGCAGGCTCACGATCGGCTCCGGGTGCGGTGCGGACGCATTCGGAACGCCTCCCTTCTCTTGCCCGGCGGCCGCGCGGGGCGAATCCGAACCCGGCGCCGTCGGCGGCCGGACGGCGCCGGACAGCACGCCTCGGCGCGACGCTCGAATCCTCGCCGCTCCGCGGGTCCCGTGTCAATTCGGACTCGGTTCCGCGCCCCGGGACACTGCCGTCGCGCATCCCGCGCAGCTCGCGCGAGGCGCACGGAGCCGCCGGCTCCGGCGATCTGCCGGGACCGGAAAACGCCGCGAGGCCTCGGTCGATCCGCGTCCGCACCGGACTTCCCGCATCTGCCGGCCCGCGGGCGTCCCGCGCTCCGACGCGCCGAAAACGCGCTTCGAGATTGACAACCCGTCGTCGCGACATAGGATCGAAAGCACAATTCGACGAATGCGAACCGGCGGACGGTTCATGACCCGACCGCCCGGAACGAAGGAGGAACGGATCATGAAATCGATCACGCCGAAGACGGTCGGACGCCTCGCCGCAGGGGCGGCGCTCAGCGGTCTCCTGATCGCGGGACCCGCGCTCGCCCAGGACAAGCCCGACGTCATCCGCATCTTCTCGCACCCGGTGCACGAACTGGTCTCGACCGGCGAACAGGGCGGCGACATCACCGCGGCGTGGCAGAGCGAAACCGGCATCGCGGTGGAATGGAACACCATGGACGTCGCGCCTCTGGGCGACCGGCTGTTTCGGGAGCTGACGCTGCCGGAGACGAGCGTCGACATCGGCTTCCTGCTCGACCGACGGGCGCTGCCTCGCATCGCGGACCTGCTCGAACCTCTCGACGACCTGCACGCCGGCGATCCGATCGAGGATCTCGACGACATCGCGCCGGGCATGCGCGCCGCGCTCACCTTCGACGGCAAGCTCTACGGCATCCCCTTCCGCCACGCCACGTCCGGATTGCATTGGAACCGGGAGATCTTCGCCGAACGCGGCATCGAAGGGCCGCCCATGACCATCGAGGCGTTGATCGAAGCCGCCAAGGCGGCGACGTTCACCCGCGACGACGGCTCGAAGGTGACCGGCCTCGCGATTCTCAGCGATCCGCCGGACAACGTCATCGATCTCGCCCGCGCCTGGAACGCGGACTTCGTCACGGGCGACCTGACGGTCACCGCCAACAGCGAGGGAATGATCGCGGCCGTCTCCGCGTTGCGGGAACTGCACGAAGCCGGCGCGCTCGACGAGTCGGTCTTCTTCACCAACGACCGGAACGGGCTTCTGACCGGCATGCAGCAGGGACGCTTCGCGATGACCTTCGGCTCGACCGGCCGCAACCGCCTCTACAACGATCCGGAGAAGGCGGCCAGTCCCGGCGCGGTCATGACGACGACAATCCCGTCCGCGGCCGCGATGGCGGAAAGCATGCCGGTCGCACCCGCGAAGACGGCGTTCTGGGCCATGGTGATCCCGAAGAACTCGGCCAACAAGGCGCATGCCTGGAGCCTGATCAAGGCGATGTCGTCGAAGGAATCGACCCTGGCGGCAGCCCTGAACGGCAACGGACCGGTTCGCGGCTCCACCTACGAGAGCCCTGCCTTCAAGGAACGAATTCCGTTCGCCGACGCGGAGAAGGCGGTCCTGGCGGTTGCGCGCCTCGCGATTCCGGCGTTCGACGAAGCCGCGCGCGCGAGCGACATGATGGTCGAACTGGTGCAGGCGGCCGTGCTGGGACAGACGACGCCCGAGGACGCGATGAACGCGCTGCAGGAACGGGTCGAGCCGCTCGTCGCTCCGTAGGCCGGCAGCGCCGTCCGTGACGTCCGCCGGACGCGGCGGCGGCGCCGCCGCCTCCGGCGGACGGGCGCCCGCGCGCGGGCCGCGGATTCCCGAACTGCCGCGCGTTCCGCTCGTCCGGCGGCCTACGCCGCTGAGCGATCATCCTCGTCTCGCGAACGCCGTCGGGATCGCCCGGCTCTCGGTGAAGCGCGAGGACCTCTCGGGCTTCTCGATGGGCGGCAACAAGCCGCGGCAGCTCGAGGCCATCCTCGCGGAAGCCCGCAGCCGGGGCGCGGACACGCTGATCGCGACGGCCGCCGCGCAGTCGAACTTCTGTCAGACCGCGGCCGCCGCGGCCGCGCATCTGGGCTGGCGCTGCATCCTGTTGCTCCGGGGCTCTGCGGAGTCGGAGGTGCAGGGAAACCTCCTGCTCGACCGCCTGTTCGGCGCGGAGATCCGGTTTCTCGACACGCGGGACCCGTACGACCGGACGATCCCGGAGCGGCTCGCGGCCGCGGCCGACGAGGTTCGGGAGGGCGGCGGGCGACCGTACGTCGTCCACCTTCCCGGGCAGACCGGCGCCCTGAGCGCCGCAGGCGCGGCGGATCTCGCCGGCGAACTCGGCCGGCAATTCGGGACGGCCCGACAGGAGCCGGACGAAGTCGTCCTGGCGGTCGGATCCGGCCTCACGGCGTGCGGCCTCGTCCTCGGTCTGAAACGTCTCGGCGTCGGCGCTCGAGTCGTCGGGATCTCGGTGCAGCAGAAGGCGGAATTCCTGAAGCCGCTGATGATTCGGAGAGCGAACGAGGCCGCGACGATCCTCGGAATCGGCACGCGGGTCGAAGCGCGGGATTTCGAACTGGACGACCGGTTCGTCGGGCCGGGCTACGGCATCCCGAGCCGCGAGTCGGTCGACGCGGTGTCCGTGGCCGCCCGATGCGCGGCATTGCTCCTGGATCCCGCCTATTCCGGCAAGGCGCTGGCCGGGTTGATCGGCCGAATACGCGAGGGATCGACGCGGCGGACGGCGCATGCCGCCTTCCTGCACACCGGCGGCGCCGCGAGCCTGTTCGCCCACGCGCGAACGCTCGCCGGCGCGATTCCGTTCCCGAACCCGCAACGGTAACGGCGGCGACCGGCCATGACCGTCCGGTTCTTGCACTACCTCCTGGTCGCCCCGGTGCAACTGCTGCTCGTGCTGGTCATCGGAATTCCGTCGCTGTTCGTGTTCTGGCAGGGTCTGACGGAGTTTTCCTACGGACAGGAGGCGGTGTTCGTCGGCCTCGACAACTACGCGAGCGTACTCGCCGACCCGGGCTTCTGGCGCGCCTTCACCAACACCTTCGTCATCGTCAACGCGGTCGTCTACGTGGAGATCGCCGCCGCCATCGGGATCGCCACGCTCTTCGCCGGCGGCGTTCCCGCGCGCCGCCTGATGATCGCGGTCGTGCTCGCCCCCTACGCCGTCAGCGAGGTGGTCGCCGTGGTGATGTGGCGGTTCATGCTGGAGCCGGACGTCGGCATGGTCACCCAGCTCCTGGAGTTCCTCGGCCTGCCGACCCTCAACTGGCCGATCGACCGCTGGCACGCGCTGACCGTCATCGTGTTGCTCAGCGTCTGGCTGCATCTGCCCTTCACGGCGATGATCCTGTATTCGGCCCGCCTCTCCATCCCGCAGGAACTCTACGAAGCGGCGCGTACCGACGGCGCCTCGGCGCTGCAGTCGTTCTTCCACGTGACCTTCCCCATACTCGTTCCGGCGATCCTGATCGCGCTGCTATTCCGCTACGTCTTCGCCTTCCGGATCTTCGGAGAGGTCTGGCTCCTGACCCGGGGCGGGCCGGCCGGCAGCACCGAGGTGCTGGCCACCTACCTCTACCGGCACTCGTTCCGCTACCTGGAACTCGGCAAGGCGTCGGCGATCGGCTGGCTCATGCTGGTGGCGACGCTCTTGATCGCCAGCGTCTACCTGCACCAGGTCTACAAGAGGATGCTTCAGTGACATGAAACGACCGTGGTGGATCCGGGCCCTGCGCCTCCTCGCCCTCGCCGTCGTCGCGATCTGGTCGGGCTTCCCGATTCTGCTGGTCGTGCTGGCGTCCCTGAAGCCGGACCGGGACATCTTCCGCTTTCCGCCCGAGTTCCTGTTCCGGCCGACGCTCGCCAACTACCACGAGCTGTTCACCAGCCGCCCGGCGTTCTTCGATTCGCTCCTGAACAGTCTCGTCATTACGGCAGGGGCGACCCTGCTCACGGTGGTCGCGTCGACGCTCGGCGGATACGTCTATTCGCGCTACCGCAACACGGCGCTCGCCGCGTCCGCGTTCTTCATGATCGTGGTTCGCATGCTGCCGCCGATCATCATCACGCTGCCGCTGTTTCCGGTGGTCAACGCCCTCGGGATCCAGGACACGCATTTCGTCCTGATCGTCCTCTACGCAACCTTCTTCGTGTCGCTGAACACCTGGATCATGAAGGCGTTCATCGACCAGATTCCGCGCGAACTGGACGAGGCCGCGATCGTCGACGGCGCGAACCTTTTCAACGTCCTCCGACACGTAACCGTGCCCCTGTCGGTCCAAGGCATCGTCGCCACCGCCACCTTCGTATTCGTATTCTCGTGGAACGAGTTCCTGTTCGCGTTCATTTTCACCACCTCGAACGCGAAGACGGCCCCGCTGGTGATCAGCGAAATGCTGAGCGGACTTGCCGGGATCGACTGGGGCGTGCTATTCGCGGCGGCGACCCTGCAACTCGTGCCGATCCTTCTCCTCGTCGTCGTGCTGCAGCGGTTCGTCGTCGCCGGGCTCACGCTCGGCTCGGTCAAGGGATAGGAAGGGGAGGCCGACCGATGGACCCGACGCAAGGGGCGCTCCTGCGCGCCGATCCGGAACTCAGCCGGTTCGACCCCCTCTCGCGCATCCTTTTCTTCGACCGGTTCGACCGGGGAATGAGCGGCTGGACGACCCTGGTCGGCAACTACGAACGCGACATCGGCAACATGCACCCGGGCTACCGGCAGATCCGTCCGCCCATGCTCAGCAACCTGTCCTTCTGGGATTGCGGCTCCCACGGCGCCATGTCCGGCAGCTACGCCCTGAAGCTGGCCACCCTGCCGAAGCGCGGCGCGCAAACCGTCGCGATCAAGCGCATCACCTACCGGCGCCCCTGCCCGATCAAGCTCGAATTCTGGTTCGCCTACAAACCCGAGGCCACCGAATTGCGGCTCTCCAGGCTGGACGTCCGCTCGATCGGACTGTTGTTCGACCTTCAGGACGACAGGCATCGGGTCATGCCGCATCTGCGCTACCTGAACGCGCACGGCGGACGCCCCGTGCAGCGCTGGCAGTACAAGGAGCGGTCGGTCGAGTTCCACCGGTTCAGCGACGAGACCGTCACCCATTACCACCTGGCGGACCGGGACTGGATCGATCTGCCGGGCGAGCCGCAGGAGCTCTGCTACAACGAGATTCCGACCAAGGTGAACTGGCATTACGCCGCCGTGGAGATCGACCTCCGCACCATGCGCTACCTGTCTTTCCGGTGCAACGACCGGGAATACGACATGGGCGGCGTCGGCGCGCTGACCCTCGACGCCATGCCGAATCTGCGCGGCATGCTGAACGTCGCCTTCTTCGCCGAGGCGGACAGCGACAAGCGTACGTTCCTGTACGTGGATTCCGTGCTGTTGTCGGGAGAATGGGAGGGATGATGCGCGAGAGCTACACCGCCGTCCTCGTCAAGGGGGAGCGCTGGCGGGGAGAAGTCGCGACCGAGCCCTACGAGGCGGCCTGGGCGAGCGAGGCGGTGTTCTTCCTGCGTGCGCTCAGCGTCGAGGGAAGCGTCGCGGGGACCGCCGCCCGCGTACAGATCTCCGCCGACGGCCTGCACTGGGCCGACGAGGGAACGGCGGTCGAACTGCCTGCCGAGGAGGGCGAGGTGGCTTTCTGCCGGGTCCGGCACTTCGGCGGCTATCTGCGACTCGCGGCGAACGTTCCCGAGGACGTTGACTTCCGGGTCGTCGTGTCGCTGAACCTGAAGGCCTGAGCGCGCGCCGGAGACGCGGCCGCCGACCGGCCGCGTCGTTCAGCCGTCTTCGTGTCGCCCCAGGCGTTCGAGACGCGTTTCGTCAAGACGCGGGATTCGAATGCCCCCAGGACGTCGACGCTCGCGATACGGCGACGGGGCCCGGCGAAGGGGCGCGGATCGGCGGGTTCCCGTCGGCTGCCGATCGTCGGATCGCGCCTGCCGGCGCGGTCGGTTCGTCTCCGGTCGCGCGTTCCGTTGCGGTTCCCTGCGGCGCGACGGGAAGGGTCTCCCTCGAAGCCCACGGAAGGGCGCAGGCCGCGCTTCCCGGCGACGCTGGGGAGGCCTCCTCTCGGCGGGACGATCGGAGAATCTTGTCCTGCGCCGCGGCGTCGCGAGCGCGCGACGGGACGTACGACGTATCGGCTCTCGCGTCGCGGGTTCGAAGGGTGGGTAGTGGGCTCTGCGGCGACGGCGATCGACGAACGACACCGGATCTCGCGAGCCGGTCTCGGGGACAGGGGCGCCGCGGATGTCTGAAACGGACCCGACGCCGGGTCCGGCCGACTCGCGCGGTGCGGCAGGATGTCCCAAGCGTTTCGGCCGTGTCCCTGCAGGAGGTGCCGCCCTTGCCCGACACTCCGGATCGCGCCCCCGCACGCAGACCTCGAGGACGCAGGAGCGAGGCTCCGCAACGGGACCGACGGAACGGATTCCCTGCGCTTGTCCTCGAACCGCGTCGGATCGACTTGCGCCTCGGGCGACAGCGCTGCCGCATGCGAAGGCCTGTCCCGTCGACGCCGCAGAATTCGAATCGACAGGACGGCCGTCCGGCGCCCGGTCCCCCGGACGCTCCCGGAAGGCGAACCGGCGCGCTCGCACGCGGGCCCGCCGTCGCGACGTCAATAACGCAACTGCAGGTCCAGCCCTACGCGGGCGTCGGTCTCCGCGCCTTCGCCGTACCCGGCGGTCAGTGATGCGTCGATGCCGCTCCGGGCAAATCCGACCCCGGTCCGATAGCGCGGCATGTGCGATTCGCCGCCGAACGCCATGTCGGCAAACGGCTTCAGAAGCCCACCGGCCGCCGAGAAGCCGTATCCGGCCCGCGCGGTCAGCGACAGCCGTTGCGGCCCTGCGTTGCGATTCCCTTCGAACGGCCGTTCGCTCGCGAGCGCGCCGCTCGGTCGCTGCCCCCATGCAGGGCCGACCGACAGCGAAAGGCCGCGACCGTGGGCCTCGGGCGCAAGCCGCGCTTCCAGACTCGCGCCCATCTCGCGCTTGCCGTCTTCGGAATGCAGCGCCAGCCAGTGTCCGCTGGCGTCCAGGCCGAAGCGCGAGCCCGGCGAAGTCAGACGCACGCCGCCGGAGACCTCCATGCCGGTTCCCGTCACGCCGTCGCCGCCGTCCTGGCGCAACGCCAGCGCTCCGTGCGGCCGGAACAGCCAGCCGGAGCCGGGGAGGAGTTCGACGCCGTCATGTTCGGCTTCCACGCCGCCGCGCAGGCTCCAGCTCCCCGCCGTCAGCCCGCCGACCGACGAGGTCGAGGAAGAACCGTCGGTCTCGATCTCGGCGAGGCTCGCGCCGGCCAGAGCCGACAGGGTAGCGGCGCCCATGCGCGCCACAGGCATGCGACCGCTCACCGAACCCGCCAGAAGCGACAGGTCCTCCTTCTCTTCCGTGCCGTCGAACCTCCTGTGTTCGACCTCGCCCGTTCCCGCGCCCAGGACCAGCTGCAAGGTGCCGCCGTTGCCCGTCGCCACCTGGAGATACGGCCACAGCGCCGTCACCGCCGTATCGAGACGGCCCTCGAACTCCTCCAGCCGGTAGTCCGCCTCGCTGTCGCCCCGAGACACCGCCAGCCCGGCCGTCAACCGCGGGTTTAGCCGCGCGTCCGCGCCCAGCCAGCCCGTCCGCTGCTTGCCGTCCCAGCTGTCGCCGTTCATGCGGCCCTCGAAGGAGCGCCAGTCGCCCCGGCCCCAGACCGTCCAGTCCCGGCCGCCCGCGCCCGCCTCCGCGCCCGCGAGCGGGAGGGCGAACGCGCTGCCCCGAAGCAGAGCCTCCCTGTCGACCGCGTAGGACGTTTCGCCGCTCCGGCGCCCGGCCTCGTCGCTCGCGAAGCCTGGCGCAGTTCCGAGCGCGGATGTCGTCCGAAGTCCGACGGTCCCGGCCCCGGTCTCGGGCGAGAGGCTCGCTCCGCCCAGTTGCCGGCCCGCGAGCGTCAGGGCCCGCGTCCCCGCCGCCGCATCGAAGCGCTGCCCGATCGTCTCCGCGGCGCCGGACAGCGTCGCCTGCGCTACGGCAGCCAGCGTCGGCTCCAGAAGCTGCCGCTCCTCCTCCGCCGCCGGTCCGGGCGAAGGCGTTTCCGTCACGACGTCCGACGCCGCTCCGTCCCCGCCATAGCCCACCGCGCGGACGCGTACGCTGTAGGCGGCGCCTTCGAGGCCATACAACGTATGGGTTCGCGTCGCCGCGTCGCTGTCCGGAACCGGCTCCCAGACGTCGCCGAAAGCGCTCGGATCCGTCACCGTGCCCTGGAGCTTCTGGTACTCCCACCTCTCGACGCTGGCGTCGGCGGCGAACGTCCACGACAAGATCAGCCGCCTGGTGCCCGGCGTGACCGTCAGCCTCGGCGCCTGCGGCGCACCGGCGGGCGTGGCGGACTCCTCGTCGCTCGCCGAGCCGACCAGGTTGCCGGTCGCCACCGCACGGATGCGATAGCCGTAGACCGTGCCGTTCGTGAGCGAGGAGCGCACGTGCGAGGTGGTGCCCGCGACGCTCCCGTCAACGTCTTCCCAGGCGCCCCAGGCGGCGTCGCCGACCTTCTCCCGATATTGCCACTTCTCGATGCCGGCTACGTCGGTCGACTGGTCGTCCCAAATCAGCGTGATCGTCGCGTTGCCGGGCTCCAGACGGAAATTTTGCGGCTTACCGGGCCCCGCCTGCGGCGTTGCCGCCGCCGCGGCCGACGCGGCACCGGCGCCGCCCGCCGCCACCGCGCGAATCCTGAACGTGTATTCCGTGCCGTTGGTCAGACTCCCGACGGTGTGGGCGACCGTGTCCTGGTCGCTTCCGGCGATCGGCGCCCATTGGCCGGAGTCCTGCCGGTACTCGTACCGCAGGATATTGGGATTTGCGGGGTTTGGCGCGGCCCAGGTCAGCGTCACCTGCCCGTCCCCCGCAGTCGCCACGAGGCTCGTCGGCGGGTCGACCGGCACGGGCACGGCGGACTGCATGTCGCTCGCGTCGCCTTCCTCGCCGGCGATGGACACGGCGCGAATCTGAAACTCGTACGCCGTGCCGTTCGTGAGCCCGCCGACGGTGTGTTCCGTGGTTCCGTTGTTGGAGTTCGGAACGTCGGTCCAGCCGCTCCAGTCGCTGTCGGAGGCCGACTTCTGCCGAAATTGCCATTTGCCGACAATGGCGTCGTCGTCCGTCTGGCCGTCCCAGACGAGCTTGACCAGCGCGTTGCCCTGCTCCAGCCGAAACCCCGCCGGCTTGTCCGGCTTGGGCGGCGCGGGCGGCTGAGTGGTGGAGAAAACGGCCGAGTTGTTTCCGAACGTCACCGTGACATGAAAGTCGTCGTCGCCCAGCTGATCCAGCAAACTTCCGTTCCAGGACGCTTCCAGGCCCTCGAAAACCCAATAGCCTCCGTTTCTGTCGGCGCCTCCCAAATGCACTTGGCCGCTAGCGACGTGGACGAGAAAGTAAAAGCTCGAATCGTAGTGCTCCGTAGCCTCGAAGGTATGCCCCTTGTCGCCGGATACGCTATCCCCGCCCGAAACGGTCGTGGTTCCCGCGTCTAGGATTCGATATCCCACGGAGTTGTGAGAGGCGGGGGTTATCCGGTAGCGGTCGTCCATGCCCAGACCGACTTTTTCGGAACCGGCGAACGTGCCGCCGGATGACGAAGTGCCGAGCTCCAGAGCGCCCGACGCCTCGATTCTGGCTTTGCTACCGTCGTTCTTGAAATAGAAATACGCCTCGGCAGCCGCGACGGGATTCGCGAATCCGGCAGTCAGTGCGCCCCCGACCAGCAATGTCGCGCCCGCCAGGAACGCCGAACCGACGCTTGCGACACGCGGCGGGAACACTTCTCCGCCTCTCCGGTCGCAGGTTGGACCGCCGTTCCGGCCCTTCGGAACTTCGCGATTCTCGGGGGGATTCGGAGCGAACGCCAGACGGTCCGAGCCGAATTCGACCGGCTCGCAGCCGCACGCAGAGACGCCGGCCCTTGCCGGACTGCCGGCGTGGCGGCGCCGCGGCAATTCGGTGTTCATGACATTTCCCCCTTGTCCGAATACTCGCATTATCGCTCGGAAGATAGCATGATCGGAACTGGATTCGATACTCCGCGCGCCCAATTTCGTTAGTTTGACCGGTCAGGCCGGCCCCGGCGGCCGAATTCTACGCATCTCGGGCGCCATGCAGGACCGCCCGCGACGGGGACCTGGCGCGGCGGACGCCCCCATTGACGGGATGCGGCCCGTCGTCGGGTTCCGGCGGGCCGGTTCGGGCGTCTTGCGCCCGAGATCCGGCCTGCGGTCGCCAGGGTTTCGTTCGGGCGCGATCGCGCGCGAATCCGTCGCTTCTGCACGGCGCGGTTCGGAGCAGGGTCTCCGACGCTGCCGCCGCCGGCGCGGGCAGGCTCGCTGCGCGGCGAGCGAGACGATCGAATCCTCCGGCTTCGAATCGGAACGGGTCCGGACAGGCCCCGGCGTTCCCGGTTCCGGTCGACTACCGTCCGTCTTCCCCGGCCGCGACGGCCACGCCGAATTCGGCACGGCCGGAGACTCCACAGGAGTCAAAAGTCAACGCAGCATACGGTTTGGTCAAATCCCGTCATGGCCGGAGGCTGCCGCGTCGGTAGCGTACCGGCAGACGCCCCGGGGATGCGCGACGACGCGTCTCTCCCGCCGCCGATCGCCCCCTGTCGGGTTGCCGGCGCCCGAGGGAGCCGCGCCGGGAGCGGTTGCGCCCGCCGCGCACGATCCGGGGCCCGGAACGCTGTTCCGGAGAGCGGCATGACGGAGGGACGGCATGCTCTGGAAGGACTACGCGCTGGTCGGCGGCGAGGGCGCGGAAGACGGCTCCGGTCCGGCATGGTACGTGCCGCGGATCGACCGCAAGGAACTCCGAAAGCTGATGAAGCGATCGGACTGGCCGGCGGCGGGGAACTACGCGCTCTGGATTGCGCTGGTGTTCGCGCTCGGCTCGCTGACGGTCGCCGCATGGGGTTCCGCCTTCGGCATCCCCCTTCTCGTCCTCTACAGCGCCGTTCACCAGAGCGCGACGGCACGACAGCACGAGCTGGCGCACGGCACGCCGTTCCGCACGCGGCGGATCAACGAGATCCTGTATCACGCGACTTCCTATGTCACGCTCAACGAAGGGCACTTCTACCGATGGCGTCATGCGCGGCATCACACCCACACGATCATCGTCGGCAAGGATCCGGAGATCCAGTCGATGCGCCCGCCCGCGTTCGTCACGCTGATCCTGAACGTCTTCAACCTGACCACCGTTCCGGCCTCCGTGCGGGCGTTCGTCCTGCGTGCGACCGGACGGCTCGGAGAGGCGGTTCACTTCGTTCCGGAGAGCGAGCGTCCGACCGTCGTCCGCGCCGCGCGGGTCTATCTCGCCCTTCTCGCGCTGACCGCCGGCGCGTCGCTCGTTCTCGCCTCCTGGCTTCCACTCCTCCTCACGGTCGGCCCCCGGGTGATCGGCGCGCCCCTCTACGCCTTCCTTCATTTCACCCAGCATGCGGGACTCGACGAGGACGTCTACGACCACCGGCTCAACAGTCGCACGGTCTACCTCAATCCGGTCCTCCGGTTCCTCTACGCCAACATGAACTATCACGTGGAGCATCACATGTTTCCGATGGTGCCGTACTACCGGCTGCCGGCGTTGCACGCGCTGATCGAGGACCAGTGCCCGCCGGCCAGGAACGGATTGCTGGAGGCCTACCGCGAGATCGTGCCGGCGCTGATACGCCAGCGCCGGGATCCGGCGCACTTCATCCGGCCGCAACTGCCGGCCGGCGCGCCGCCCGCCCCGGCGTGAGCCGAAACGCGTTTCCGGCGTCCGCCCGAACGAGCCAAGTCAAGGAAGGACAAGAACATGTCAAGGGAAGCGCTTTCGTGACCGCATCGCGGACGGTACCCTTCGCCCGGCAGGCGTCGCAGGAACGGGCGGGTCGGCGATGAACGAACTGGACCTCGCGTTCCGCCCGGTGAAGAACGCCGCGCCCGCTCGTCTGACCGAGGCGCAAATCGCCCAGTACAACCGGCTCGGGTTCGTCGCGTCCCTCGAAGCGCTCCGACGCGAGGAGATCGGCCGCGTCCGCGCCTATGTCGACGGACTCCTGGCCGCCAAGGGAGCGGACGGCGACTACGGCATCAATTGCTATCAGGCCCGGCTCGCCGGCCTGTGGGACATCGCGACCCATCCGCGCATTCTCGACCCTGTCGAAGACCTCGTGGGCCCCGACATCGTCTGCTGGGCAAGCGCGATCCTGTGCAAGCGGCCGGGGGACGCCAGGCGCGTGCCGTGGCACCAGGACGCGTCCTTCTGGAAGCTCTCGCCGGCGCGCACGGTGACGGTCTGGCTGGCGATCGACGACGTGGACGAAGAGAACTCCGCAATGCTCTGGATTCCCGGAACGCACGACAAGGGAATGCTGCCGGTGGAGGAATCCGGCGCAGACTCCGTCTTTCACAAGCAGACCGCGAACGCGGAGTCGCTCGGAACGCCGGTCGCCGACGTCCTGCGGGCAGGCCAGATGTCCCTGCACGCGGACATGATCGTGCACGGATCCGAACCGAACCGTTCGGACCGGCGCCGCTGCGGCTTGACGCTGCGCTACTGTCCGCCGGACGTGCGTATCGTCGACGAGGAATGGGCGCGCGGAGTCGAGGCGATCCTCTGCCGGGGAAAGGATTCGACCGGCTCCTGGCGGCACTTTCCGCGCCCGGAGAACGACGACATCACGAGGACATCGAGCCCCCATGTGGTCGGCAACAACTGAATCGCCGGTCTCGAGGGCCGGAGGCAGGGACGGCGCGCCGGTCCCTGTCCGTTCCGCCTGCGGCGGAATCCGAAGCGAAGCCACGACGCATGCGGTCGCAACGTTCGGGCGACGGCGCCAGGAAGCAACCGGGCCGCCGTGAGCGCGGCTCAGAATCGGGAGGCAGCAATCATGCGTAATTTCAGCAGGGCGGTCCTGGCCGGCGCAGTGGCCGGCGCGGTGGCGTTG
This sequence comes from Rhodobacterales bacterium, assembly GCA_965221505.1. Classification (GTDB taxonomy): domain Bacteria; phylum Pseudomonadota; class Alphaproteobacteria; order Rhodobacterales; family CAZPXZ01; genus CAZPXZ01. Next base: position 575,759 of record CBDCSI010000001.1, on the reverse strand, counting down.
TCCGGCGCGGCGGCACAGGACGTGGCGCGCGAGGACACCGTAATCTTCGACCTCGACCGCACCATCAAGGACCCGGAGAACTTCAACTGGTTCACGCCGGGAACGAAGCGCCTGCACGGCGCCCACCAGGCGATGTGGGAGCCGCTGTTCGTCCTCAACTACGAGACCGGCGAACTGGAGCCGTGGCTCGGGACCGACTTCGAGCCGAACGCGTCCAACGACGTCTGGACGCTCAGCCTCCGGGACGGGGTCCGCTGGTCCGACGGCGAGGCGTTCGACGCCGACGACGTCGTCTTCACCGTGGAAATGGCGCTCGGGAACGAGGATCTCAGCTCGCGCGAGGCGGCCACGATCCGCGCACAGGTAGCGAGCGTCGAGAAGGTCGATTCTCGCACGGTCGTCTTCAACCTGCGCAATCCGAACCCGAGATTCGCCGTCGAGAACTTCGGCGTGCGCATCTTCGGCTCCTTCCTGATCATGCCCGAGCACGTCTGGGCCGGTCAGGATCCGGCGACCTTCGCCTTCTATCCGCCCATCGGCACCGGGCCGTACACGTTCCATTCCGCGACCTCCAACCGCGCGATCTGGGACCGGAACGACGACTATTGGGGCGTCGCCGCCGGGTTTCGGGACCTTCCCGAGCCGAAACGGTTGATCTGGCTGGAGTCCGGCGGAGAGGAGAGCCGCGCGCAACTGATGGCGGCCGACGAAATGGACGCGGCGCACACCGTGACGCTCGGCACCTTCGAGGCGATTCAGCTCCAGAATCCGAACGTCATCGCGTGGAAAGCGGCAATGCCCTTCGCGTGGTCCGACCCCTGCGCCCGGCAACTCGAGTTCAACACCACCGTCGCGCCGTGGGACGACGCGGACATGCGCCGGGCGGTCAATCACATCCTCGACCGTCGGCAGGTCGTGAACGTGGCCTACGAGGGAACGACCGAAGTCTCGCGCTCGATCTTCGTGCAGTACGGCGGAATGGAAAAATACGTCTCCGCGATCGAAGACGCCGGCATGGGATTCTCGGCGACCGCCGACGTCGCCGCCGGCCAGGCGCTGATCGAGGCGGCCGGCTACAGCATGGGTTCCGACAATTACTACGAGAAGGACGGCCGACGCCTGACCGCGAACGTCACGGTCAATTCCGCGTCCACGGAGCTTACCCGGGCGGTCGACGTGATCGTCGAACAGCTGCAGCGCGCCGGAATCGACGCAAAGCCGGTTCCGGTCGAGAACGGCGTGTTCTGGGGCACGGCACTCCCGCTCGGCGAGTACGAGCTGGCGTATACCTGGCTGAGCTGCGGCTCGATCAACGAGCCCTGGGCGTCGATGGGCCGCTACACGGTCAAGGACGTCGCGCCGATCGGCGAACGGGCGCCGGGATTCAACAACACGGGGCGCTGGAACACGGACGCCGCGGCAGCCTATTCGGAGATCGTCGACAGGATGGGAGCGCTGTCCGTCGGCGACCCGGCGATCGAGGGAATGGTCCTGGAAGCCTACCGCCACTACCGGGACGAGCTTCCGTTCCTGCCGGTCGTCCAGGCATCGAAGCTGTTGCCCTACAACACGACCTACTGGACGGGGTGGCCGACGCAGGACAACAACTACAACCATCCCGCGCACTGGTGGGGCCACATGCACCAGGTCCTGCACAATCTGAGCCGGTCCGGCGGGTAGGACCGAGCCTTTCGGAGGGAGCCGCCGGACGGCGGCTCCCTCCGCTCCTCCGGCGCCCGGACAACCGGCCCCCGGACGGGACCTGAATTGGGGGGAGGCGCAATGCGGCGCATTCCGCGAGACTATCTGCTGAACCGGCTGTTCACGCTCCTCCTGACGGTGTGGATCGCCGCGACCCTGATCTGGATCATCCCGCGGCTTTCGCCGGTGGATCCGGCGGAAATCATGCTGGGACGAATGGCGGCCGGGGCCGGAACGGTGGCAAACTCGGAAGAGATTCTCGCCACGCTTCGGCAGCGCTTCGGCCTCGACGACCCGCTGTTCCTGCAATATCTGAAGTATCTGCGCAACGTCGCCGTACTGGACTTCGGACTCTCGACGGCATCGTTCCCGACGCCGGTCGCGTCCCTGATCGCGCGCGCGCTCCCGTGGACGCTGGGGCTCATGATTCTCGCGGTGTCGATCACGTTCGTGATCGGAAACGCGCTCGGCGCCCTGATGGCCTGGTCCCGCACTCCGAAACTGGCGCGGATCGCGATCCCGGCGGCGATGATCTTCACCTCGATCCCGCCCATTCTCTCGGCGCTCCTTCTGATGTGGATCTTCTCCGCCAAGCTCCGGTGGTTTCCGCTCACCGGCTCATACGGCCTGACGGCGACGCCGGGCTGGAGCTGGGACTTCGCCTGGAGCGTCGTGCATCACGGCTTCCTCCCCGCGATGTCGATCCTGATCGTGACCTTCGGCTTCTGGGCGCTCGGCATGCGCGGCATGATGATCACCGTGCAGGGCGAGGACTACGTCCGGCTGGCGGAAGCGAAGGGGCTGCGTCCGAGATACGTCCTGTACCGGTACATGATCCGGAACGCGATCCTGCCCCAGATCACCGCCTTCGCGCTGAAGATCGGCCTGCTGGTCGCGGGGCAGGTGCTGGTCGAGCGCATCTTCGCCTACAACGGCATGGGCAAGCTCTTGTACGACGCCATCCTCGATCAGGACTTCCCGGTCATTCAGGGCGTGTCCTTCGTCATAATCCTGATGACGGCCGTGGCGGTGTTCCTCGTCGATCTCGTCTACCCGCTCATCGATCCGCGCATCCGGCACGGGAGCTGAGACATGGCCAGCACGCAGACCGCCGCCGACCGGGACGCAGCCCGCCGGATGCGCAGGATGAAGCGCTTCGACCGTCCCTGGCTGAACCCTCGGCTGCTCTCTGGCGCCGCCGTTCTGCTCGCCATCGTGGCCCTGGGCCTCCTCGGGCGCCTCCTCTGGGACGCGGACCTCGTCTACACCGGATCCGCGCCGTTGAAGCTCCCGCCGCTGGGATTCGAGAACCTGCGCAATCAACCCGGCGTGGCGGCCTACCCGCTCGGAACCGACGGCGCGGGGCGCGACCTTCTGGCGCTGATCGTGATCGGCGCGCCCAATTCGCTCCTGGTGGGCGTGCTCGCCTCGATCGTCGGAATGAGCATCGGGATCTTTCTCGGCTTCTCGTCCGGTTTTCTCGGCGGGCTGGTGGACCACGTGATCCGCGTCGGGGCCGACGTCATGATCACGATTCCGCCGCTCCTGATCCTGGTCGTGTTCCAGTCCGCCTTCGGCGACGTCTCGCTGGTGACCATGGCGCTTCTCATCGCGCTGTTCGCCTGGCAGTCGCCGACCCGCCTCATTCGCGCCCAGGTGCTGTCGATGCGGGAAGCCGGCTACGTCCAGATGGCGAGGCTGTCCGGCGCTTCCACCATGGACATCATGTTCCGGGAGATGATGCCGAACCTGGTGCCGTATCTGTTCGGCTCGTTCATCGCCAACGTGACCACCTCGATCGTCACCGCGGTCGGGCTCGAAGTGCTGGGCCTGGGGCCTCAACGCGTCCCGACGCTCGGCCGCACCATCTACGAGGCGGTCAACGCCGGCGCGCTGATCCAGAACCTCTGGTGGTGGTGGGGAATTCCGACCCTTCTCCTCGCGCTGATGTTCGTCGGACTCCTGCTGTTGAATCTCGGCCTCGACGAAATCTCCAATCCGAGGCTCCGCACCGCATGACTCCGCCCGTCCTGTCCGTGCGGAACCTCCGCATCCACTACGCCACGCCGTCCGGCGACGTCCCGGCCGTCGACGGCGTCAGCTTCGACCTGAACCCGCGCGAGACGCTCGGCCTGGTCGGCGAGAGCGGATCGGGCAAGACGACGGCCGTCTCCGGCATCCTGCGCACCGTCTCCCCGCCCGGGCGCATCGTCGACGGAACCGTGGAACTGGACGGCATCGACCTTCTTTCGCTCGGCGACGAGGACATGCGCCGGCAGCGCTGGGAGACGCTGGCCCTCATACCGCAGGGGGCGATGAACTCGCTGAACCCGACCATGCGAATCCGGGACCAGATCGCCGACGTCATCGAGACCCATCGCGGAAGGCAGGACCGGAAGTCGTTGCGCGCGCGGATTCTCGACCTCCTCGCAATGGTGGGTCTGCCGGCCCGGACCGCCGACCTGTATCCGCACGAATTGTCGGGCGGCATGAAGCAGCGTGCGTGCATCGCGATGGCCGTCGCGCTGGATCCGAAGGTCCTGATCGCGGACGAGGCGACCTCCGCCCTGGACGTGGTGGTGCAACGCGTCGTCGCACAGACCATGGCGCGGGTGCGAGACGCCCTTGGGGTCAGCATGATCATGATCGGCCACGACGCGGCGCTCATGGCCCAGATGGCCGACCGCATCGCGGTGATGTTCGCCGGACGGATCGTCGAGGTCGCCCCGGTGGCGGCGTTCTTCGAGGCGCCCGCGCATCCCTATTCGCGACAGCTCATGGATGCGGTGCCGTCGCTCGACGGACGGAAGCCCCGTTCCGTACCGACGGCGGCCCGGCACGAGACGCGCATTCCCGAATCGGGTTGCGCGTTTCGGTTTCGGTGCCCGCATGCGATCGACGCCTGCCGCGCCGAGCCGCCCGAGTTGCGTGCCCTCGGATCCGGGCGGCAAGCGGCCTGCATCCGGGCGGACTCGCTCCCGGAGGAAGCCGATGCCTGAGCCGCTTCTCGAGATTCGAAACGTGACCAAGACGTACGGTACCGGGGACTCCGCCGTCGCGGCGCTGCAGGATTTCAGCCTCACGATCTACAAGGACCGGCCCCAGATCGTCTCCGTCGCCGGCGAGTCCGGATCGGGAAAGTCGACCCTGGCGGGACTGCTGCTCGGGTTCGTCCGGCCGACCGCGGGTTCCGTCGTGTTCGACGGCCTCGACCTCTCCCGTGCGACGCCGCGCCAGATGCGGGACTACCGCCGCCAGGTGCAGGCCGTTTTCCAGGATCCCTTCGGAAGCTTCAATCCCTTCTACCGCATCGGCCACGTGTTCGACGCCGTGATCCGCAACTTCGGCCTCGCGAAGAGCGCCGCGCATGCCCGGGACATGGTCGAGGAAGGGCTGAACGCGGTCGGCCTTTCGGGTTCGGAGGTCCTCCGAAGGTATCCGCACCAGCTCTCGGGCGGTCAGCGCCAGCGCATCATGCTGGCCCGCGCATATCTGGTCCGGCCCCGCGTCATCGTGGCCGACGAGCCGGTGAGCATGGTCGACGCCTCCCTCCGCGCCTCGATCCTGGAGGTCATGATGCGGCTCCGGGACGAGAGCGGCATTTCGTTCCTGTACGTCACGCACGACCTCTCTACGGTCTACCAGATCGGCGACAGGATTCTGGTGTTCTACCAGGGCACGCTGGTCGAGACGGGCGACGCGGTCGACGTGATCTCTCGCCCGATGCACCCCTATGTCCGGCTGCTGGTGGAATCGGTGCCGCGTCCGGACCCGGCGCAACGCTGGAAAGGCGAAATCACCCTCCCGCCGGAGGAGGAGCTTCGGAACGCGAGGGTGCCGGGATGCCGATTCGTCCCGCGCTGTCCCCACGCCCGCGCCCGCTGCTCGGAGGCGATGCCGCAGCTCGTCGAAGTCGGCCCGGGACGCCACCGCGCCGCGTGCGTCCTCTACGAGCCGGGAGCGACATGAACGCAGCGCAGGATCTCGATCTCGCCAAGATCCGCTCCCGCATCTCGCTGGTCCGCCGGCGGCGGTTTCGTGCCCGCGCGCCGATCGAGCGGTTTCGCTTCGCCCGGCTTCGGGACGCCCGCGAAGCCCCCGATTTGACCGGCGACGCGTCCGCCTGGCCCGAGCTGGAGTGGAACTCCTATTGGGCCGGACAGGACGTGCATTTCGCGCTCCGCTCCGCCTTCCGGGCCCCGTCCGGCTGGGAGGGACCGGCCGCGCTTCGCCTGCCGCTGGGCACGGCGGGGGACGTCTTCTCCCACCCGGAAGCGCTGCTGCGGGTCGACGGGCGAATCGCCGGGGCCGCCGACCGCTACCACCAGACCGTCCGAATCGACCCGTCGCTCTGCGACGGGCGGCGTATCCCGATCTCCCTGCACGGATGGACGGGATATCTCGGCTGGCCGCCGGAGCCGGACGACGGGCGCCGGCTCTTTCTCGGCGAATGCGCGCTCGTGCTGCTCGACGACGATCTCGACGAGTTCGTCGAACTGGCGGAATCGGCGCTCGAAACGGCGACCTTGCTGGACGACCGCCGTCCGGAACGAAGCGGAATCGTACAGGCCCTCGAAGCCGCATTCCGGATGCTCGACACCCGTCACCCGATCGATCGGGCGTTTCGCGCCAGCGTACCGTCGGCGGTCAGGGCGCTGCGGGCCGGGCTGGATCGGGCCGGCAGGAGCCTGGACGTCACCCTGCACGCCGTCGGTCACGCCCATATGGACCTCGGCTATCTGTGGCCGGTCGCCGAGACCCGCCAGAAGAACGCCCGCACCGTGGCCAACGCGCTTCGTCTGATGGAACGGGAACCAGACTACCGGTTCTCGCATTCGCAGCCGCAGCTCTACCGGTTTCTGGAGGAGGACTATCCCTGCCTGTTCGAGGGAATCCGGGAACGCGTCGCCGAGGGACGGTGGGAAGTGCTCGACGGCATGTGGGTCGAGCCGGACGCCAACGTGCCGGGCGGCGAGGCGCTGGTGCGGCAGATCCTCCTCGGACGCCGATACGCTCGCGACCGGTTCGGCGACCTCGGCAACGAAATCCTGTGGCTGCCGGACACCTTCGGCTTTCCCTGGAGCCTGCCGCAATTGATGCGCCAAGCCGGGCTGAAGCACTTCGTCACCGGCAAGCTGAGCTGGAACCAATACAACAAGATGCCGTTCTCGACGGCCCTCTGGCAGGGGATCGACGGAACCCGGGTGATCGCCCAGCTCCTGACCACGCCGCGCGAAGTGGAGCACCTGCCGCATCCGACGGTCTACAAGTCGGACCTCGGCGCCGACGAGGTTCTCGGAACCTGGGAACGGGCGGCCGGACGGGACCGGATCCGGGACTTGCCGATCGCCTACGGCTACGGCGACGGCGGCGGCGGGCCGACGGAGGCGCTTCTGCGACGCGCGCGCAACTTCGCCGCCATGCCGGGAGCCCCGAGGCTCGCCATGACGACGGCGCGCGAATTCTTCGAGGAAGTCGTCCTGGGCGGCCTGGACGAACTGCCGGTCTGGAACGACGAGCTCTATCTCGAGGGACACCGCGGCGTCCTGACGTCCCAGGGCTGGATCAAGCGCGCGAACCGCAAGGCGGAGCAGTCGCTTCACGACGCGGAAGCCCTCCGGGTCATGGCCGGCGGCACCGACATGCCCGAGACGCTGCGAGAGGCCTGGGAGTCGCTCTGCGCCAACCAGTTTCACGACGTTCTCGCCGGCACCGCCGTGCCGCAGGTGTTCGAGGACGCGCGGGCGGACTATTCGCGGATCGAGGCGCTGGCCGATTCCGTCCGCCTCGAAGCCCTCGCGGAGCTGGAGAAGACGTTGCCGGACGAAGCGGAGTGGCTGTCGGTCAACACGACTCCGGTTCCGCGCCGGGCGCTGGTCGAGATCGACGCCGAGTCCGCGCCGCTCGTCGATCTCGCGGACGGAACCGTGCTGCCGACGCAGGAGGGAACCGGGGGACGGCTGGTGGAGTTGCCGGAACAGCCTCCGCTGTCCGCGATCGCGCTCGGCTCCGCTCCCGTCACGCATGCCGCCCTGCCGCCCGCGAAGTGGGTCGAGACGGAGTCCGTACGGGGCGGGTTCGCTCTCGATAACGACTTCCTCTACGTCGAGGTGGACTCGCAGGGTCGGCTGGCGTACGTCTACGACCACGAATTCGAGCGCCATGTCCTGCCCCCCGGGAAAGCCGGCAATCAGCTCTGGGCGTTCGAGGATCGCCCGATCCAGTGGGACGCATGGGACGTCGACGCGTCCTTCGAGGATCGCGGCGAGGAGATCGGAGGACTCCGCTCGTTGCGCGTCGAGGAGACCGGCCCCTTGCGCGCCGCCGTGGCGCTGGAGCGGAGGTTCCGCGACAGCACGATCCGGCAGACGATTCGGCTTCGTCGCGACTCGCGACGGCTGGACTTCGCGACGGAAGTCGACTGGCGGGAGCGCCACACCCTGCTCAAGGCCGCGTTTCCCCTGCATATCCTGTCGCCGCGCGCGCGTTACGAGATCCAGTGGGGCGAGATCGAACGCCCGACTCACCGCAACACCAGCTGGGATCTCGCGCGGTTCGAGGTCGCTGCGCACAAGTGGGCGGCTCTCGGCGAAGGCGGCTACTGCGTGGCGCTCCTGAACGACTGCAAATACGGCTACGACGTGCGCGAGAACGTGATGCGCATCTCGCTGATCAAGTCCTCGACCATGCCGGACCCGAACGCGGACCAGGGCCGGCACGTCTTCACCTACAGCCTGTTGCCGCATGCGGAAGGGGATCGGGAACTCGTCCGGCGGGAGGCGTACGACCTGAATTTCCGGCCCGGGCTGCACGGGCCCGTGCGGCGGCGAAACGAGAGCGCCGCGCCGGCCGCATGGCCCGACCCGCCTCCCCTGGTCGTCCTGGACGCCGCGAACGTCGTCGTCGAGACCGTAAAGCCGTCGGAAGACGGGCACGGCTACGTTCTCCGGCTCTACGAAGCCGACCGCCGGCGCGGCCCGGTCACGCTGCGGTTCGGTCGGCCGATCCGCCGCGTCTGGCGCTGCGACCTCCTGGAGCGAAACCTTCGGGAACTGAAGGTCGAGGAGAACTGCGTCGAATTGTGGCTGCGCCCCTTCGAGATCGTGAGCCTGCGATGCGTCGAGGCGTCCGCAGATCCCGGTGCGTAGCGGACGCCGCGGTCGGGCGGAAACGGCGGCGTCGGAGCCGCTCCGACGCCCGTCCCGAACCGCTCCCCTGTCGAGCGCGCTTCGTTGATCCGGCGCCGCCCGTCACCTATCGTGCGTCCGTCAGGCCCGCTCCGGAGCCGCGAGGCAGGCTTACGGCCGCCCGTGCGCCCCGGAGGAGGCCGGGTTCTTGACGAAGGGGTCGCGACGAGGATGACGACCATGGCCGAAGCGTCCGGTCCCGATCCGGGCTTGGCGGAGCCGAAGGGTCGCTCGGGACGCGCGCGAAGCGTCCGCCGGTTTCTCGCGAGCACCTATATCCGCGAGGGCGAACACTTTCACTTCGCGCAGAAGCGCATTCCGCAGGACCCTCCCCGGTACCTGCACGATCACGACTACTTCGAGTTGTTTCTGGTCACCCGGGGCGTGTTGGAGCACTACTCCCGATCGGATTCGGTCCGGCTCGAACAGGGATGCCTGGCCTTCGTCAGACCCGAGGACGCCCACGCGCTCCGGGCGGACGGGACGGCCGAGGCCGAGATCGTCAACGTGATCTTCGGAGCCGATACGGCGCAGTTTCTGGGGCAGCGGTATCGCTCGGACTTCGCCGGCCGGTTCTTCTGGCGAAGCGGCGCCGACCCGGAGACGCATCGCCTGTCGGACGCCCAATTCGAGCGTGCGATCCGCTTGGCGCGGGAACTGCAATTCGGGCGCAATTCGCTCGTCCGGATCGAGGAATTCCTGCTCTCGCTGATGTCGCGAATCCTGGACAGGGCGGACGCAGCGGACCGCGACGTCCCCCGCTGGCTCGTCCGGGCATGTCGGGCGGCGCGAGACCCGGCCGTGTTCCGCCGGGGCGCGGCCGGCTTCGTACTCGCGGCAGGTCGCGGACACGCCCATGTCTGCCGGGCGTCGCGGAAGCATCTGGGCCGAACGCCGACGGCCTACGTCAACGAACGTCGCATGGAACACGCGGCGCTGCTCCTCGGCGGCAGCGACCTCCCGGTCGAGAGCGTCTCCCACCAGTGCGGCATCGGCAATCTCAGCCACTTCTACCGTCTGTTTCGCCGCCAATTCGGGATGACGCCACGGCGATATCGCTCGCTGAACCAGAGAAACCCGGTTCTGGCCCGGTAAGCGATACGCGCGGGCGGATCGGATCGACGGCGGCGGGATAACTCCGGCGCACGCGTCTCGGCGAGTCAATCGGCGGAAGAGTCCGGAAAACTCGCCACCGGTGTCGTGCACCGTGACGGTCCGCATCCGCCGCGGCGGATGATGAGCGGCGCCGATCCGGGCCGGTTCGCCCGGCAGCGTCCCGACGCAGGTCGACGGTTTGCCCAGTCGCGATTTCGACAAGGCGGCAGACTCCCCCCGCTACCGTTTCGGGACGCGGCGAGATTCCGAAGGCTCAGACTTCCTGACCTCGGCTAATTTGGATTGCGTTGCGTTTCGGCCTCGGGAGGCCGTCCGGCGGTCTGTCATCCGTTCCGATGCTGCTCGTAGACTAGGCGCAGGCCGCTTCCGGGGTATACGGTCTCGGTCTCGTTCAGTTCGTCGAGCAGTGGCTGTATCGCGGCGTCGGTGGCGTCGTTCGCGCTGCCGAGGATGCGGATTCGGAGCACGCCGTTGTGGGGTTCGGGCAAGATGTCGGCGTCGGCCGACAGGAGTTGCTGCAGGGCGGCGCGCGGTTTGGGGCATTTTCCTTGGGCGGACGCGACGGCGGCCGTCATGCGGGTCTCGGCGCGGTAGGCGACGGTGCGGACGATGTCGAGCAAGAGCTTCTCCTTTTCCGGGATCGCGTGCAGCCGCTCCTCCTCCGACAGTTCCCCGGCGAGAACGTAAGGTGCGGTTTCGCTTCGCGCGGCCTTCAGTTCCTCCCGTTCGGTGTCCATCGCTTCCGCTTCGGCCTCCAGACGCCGGATCGCCTTCTCTGCCTTGGCGGTCGACGCGCGCCGACGGAGGTCGGCGATCCGGTTGCGCAAGGTCCCGAGCCGGCGGCGCAGCCGTCGGACGGCTCGGTCGAGGAGACGGTGCGGCGGATTGACGACGCGCTCCTCGGGGTCCGGTTCGGTCAGGCCGCGAACGGCCAGGTCGTCGAGCCCGAACTCTTCGCGCATGTATTTGAAGAAGTTCTCCTGGCACCAACGCGAGAACAGCGCACCGGCCGCCTGCGCCGCCGGCAAGGTGGGATGCGTCGTGATCAGGGGAACCTGCCGTCCGCTGTCCGTCAGACGGCGGATCTGGCGGACCCGAACGGTGCCGGCTGCGTCGAGCGTCACCGCGTCCTCGGCCAGTCGGACGTCGCTGTGGCGAACGCCGCCCGGCCCGTGGATCGGCACCGAGACGGTCTCGAACCGTGCCTCGGGCCAGTCCTCCCCCTTGAAGTTCTTGTGCCAGGTGATCACCGCGATGCCGCGCCGCGCCAGACGCCGGAACAGGGCGGGACTCCAGCCCTCGCGGTCGAAGACCAGCGTCAGCTCCGGGTCGCGCCCGCTGTCGCGGGTCAGGTCCGGCGGGTCGTCTCCGAGAACGCCCAGGCGTTCCAGCGCCGGCACCACGTCCTTCTCCAGCGCGTGCGTCATCGTCGGGTCCAGCGCCTTGTTCAGACACAGGAACGGCTTTCCGCCGAGCGCGTGGATCCAGTAGCTCGTGGAGGCCGGAAGGCAGAGCTTCTGGCGCGACACGAAGTGTTTCGGCAGCCGACCCTTGCGACCCGTGTACACCTTGACGTGTCCGTCGACGTACAAGGTCGCGTGAGCCTCCGGGTCCTCGGCCAGCCAGTCGGCCGCCAACGACGCCTGCCAGCCCCGAACCGAGGCGAGATCCGCCGCCAGCGCCTTGATCTTGCGCCGCAACGTCTTCACTTCCGGGCACCGGTCCAACCCCAGGACGCCGCCCCACTCCCCGGGACTCATGTGACGGAGCGCCTCCGGGTTGCGAACCCGCGCCAAGGCCATGAAGGCCAGAAGCAACAGCACCGGCGCCAACCCGTAATACCCGTTCGGCAACGACAGAAACGAGCCGACGCGCGACAGTAGGCCCTCCCGCAGCAACATCGGCAAGCCGGCCAGGACGCCTGCGTATCGAACCCCGTGGCGAGGAGCCTCGAAGCGTACCGGAGCCTCCGGCAGCCTCCCCGTCGCCGCCAACACCCGCGTCGACGTGTCATGCGTCGCTCGACCCATCGGCGTCGTACGGTCCCGCGCGTCCCGCGCACTCAAGTCCGAGGGCTCCGACGACGACGCCTCCGAAAAACCGGTCGAAGCCTCCGAGGACACGCTCCGCGACCGAGCCGACGCACGCGCCTCCTGCGGAGCCCGAATCACGCCGGCTCGAAGGTTGTCGTGAAACGTCGCGCGATCGATACCCATCCGACGCGCCGCCGCGTTCCCGCTCAAGCCCGACGCAAGGAGCCGCTCCGCTTCCGAAACGCGCTTGGCGTCGAACACCGTGCGACACCGGGCACGCTGCGGTTCGTACCAGCCCGCGACGCCAACTTCCTCAAACCGCCTCCGCGCACGCAGAACCGTCGAAGAATGCACTCCAAAGGCTTCCGCAACGTCGCACAGCTTGACCCCGCGGTAGGCGAACTTCGCCATCCGAAGGCGCTCCGACGCGTGATCGGAAACGTCATGAAAGTCGATCACCTGAAGGTTGGAAAAATACACCCTCTGATCCCCTTCGTCGGAGAAGCTGAGGCCGGTGTCGCCGATCGGAACCGTGTGCGGCGGCGACAGCGGAAGCGTCTGCGGTATCGGAATCATGCGACCCTCCGGCGGAAATATCTTGCGAACGATATTAGCCGCACCGAAGCCTGCCGTCAACACCGAATCAGACCGTAACCCTCCGATTCCAAACGAATTATCAGCGCGATAGGATGCCGGGCACCGGGGCCAAGTCAGGAAGTCTGAGGCTGTCCGCATGCCCGCGCGTCGCCGCCGGAGTCTCCAGCCGAAGCAGCCGAACTGTACCGGTCGGTTGTCGATAGCGACATCGCGCTCCTCTCCTTGCGCAGGTCGAACGGCGCCGCCCAATTGGTGCGACAACGCGCCGATCCAGGTATCGAGATCCGCCTCTCGAAGATGCCCGCGACGTCGAAGGCAGGACACGAGAGAGAACCGCCTTCGAGTCCGTTCCTGCGCAAATCGCCGGTATTAAAGTGTGATGCTTTCGCGAGACCCGAAACACTCGAAGAAGTCGTCGATCATGTACATTCGTGATTGTCGTCGATCAAGTACATTCGCAATTGTCGTCGAACGAGATCATTGTCACACTGTATGCGTTCCACGACAACGAGGCAGGGACATGAAGGTTCGAACTCCTCTCGAATTGGGCCTGGTCATTCGAGACAGGCGCCGCACGCTCGGGTTGACTCAGACCGATCTCGCCCGAACGGTAGGGGTGGGGCGGCAGTGGCTCGTGGGGATCGAGCGAGGCAAGGCGCGCGCCGAATTAGGGTTGGTGCTCCGTACGTTATCCGCACTGCAACTGTACCTGAGGATCGAACCTTTCGAACTCCCGAGCCGTGTTGAATCCCGAACTGGCTTGCGCAGGCTGTTTCGGGCTATTTCGGCGCTTGGTTGTCGTTTCGTGCCGGATTGCGCCGACGGTTTTCGTTCTGCGGGTCGGAGTTCGGTCGGGGTTTGAGTTATCTCGGTTCGGTTGGTGCGGGGATTCGGAGGAAGGGGCTTTTCTGGAGGATTTCGTTCCAGTCCTTGTGTTCGGGGGGTCTGAGGCGTTGGATTCGATTGTCGGAGCGGCATAGTTTTCGAGCGAGTTCGTCTCCGGTCGCGTCGGCGTCGAACGCGCAGAGGATGCGCTTGGGATTCCATGCGTCGATCCACTCGGGCAGTGCGGCGGTTGCGCCGGCGGTGGAGACGACGGCGGTTTCGGGGTTGGGCGGGCCTTTCAGGTGGAGGAGGGATATTGCGTCGATCGCGCTCTCGGTGAGGATGACGGTGTGTGGCTGGCGGTAGCTGGAGCGCATCCAGAATCCGCCGCGCGCCTTTCGGGATCCCGGCGCCATGCCGCGCCAGGGTCGGTCGGGTCGGGTTCCGACGATTTCCGCGCCGGTGCGGGTTCCGGCTGCGTCGGAGCAGAGGAAGACGGCGTTGTCTCGGGCGTCGGCGCGCAAGACGTCGCGTCCGCGCGCGACGTCGAGGAGGGTGCGAGGCAGGTGTCGGACGCAGACGAGGAAGTCGTAGACGGCGAACCAGGCGCGATCGCAGTGTGTCGGGATGCGGACCGGGTCGGGTTCGCCGGGTTCGGCCTCGGGCGTCGCGGCGTTTGGGTTCGGGAACTCGGCTTCGAGGAACTCGACGGCGTCGGCGAAGCGGCATCTGCGGGCATGGATGACGAGATCGATGGCGCCGCCGCGTCCGGCCTGGCGGAGATGGTCGTAGAACTTGACGCCGCGGATGGAGAGGACGGAGCCGGGCCGTTTCCATCGGCGCGAGTCCGTGGGGTCCTGTCGATAGCCGAGAGCGGCGGCGACGGGTTCGAGCGGCTGGTTGCGGATGCGGTCGAGCCGTTTTTGCGAGCGTCTCACGGTGCGACCTCCCGGGTTGCCTTTTCGACATGCTCCGGGGTGGCGGCGTCGGCCTTTTCGCTCGCGGCGGCGCAGAGGGCGTAGTGAGCGATGTGGTTGAGCTGCCGCGGCACCCCTGCGGAGGCGAGGAAGAGGCTCTCGACGGCGGCGGGTTCGAACAGCGGGAGGTCGGCCGGGGCTCCGGCGGCGGCGATGCGGTGCCGGAGGTAGGGTTCGACTTCGTCGCGCTCGAGATGCGCCATCTGATGCCGCAGGACGAGGCGCTGGGCGAGGGATTCGTAGGCCGTCAGTTCGAGCCGCTTGCGCAAGGGCGTGACGCCGACGAGGATCATGCAGAGGCGGGCGTCGGCGTCCATGCCGTAGTTGCACAACAGCCGGAGGTCTTCGAGCACGGGATCGCGCAGCAGGTGCGCTTCGTCGACGACGAGAACGGGAAAGCGTCCGTTCTCCTCCACCATCGCTGCGACCCGCTCGCGAACGGCGGCGTGGGCGACGGCGCGGGATCCTCGGCGCGGCAGGCCGAAGGCGTCGCACAGGGCGTAGCAGGCGTCGCGGACGCTGCCGGCGAGGAGGGCTGGGTAGCAGACCTTGTAGCGCGCGCGAGGCAACGTCGCGGCGAGGCGCCGGCATGCGGCGGTCTTGCCGGAGCCGACCTCGCCGGTGAGGAGGCCGATGCCGCGCCGTTCGACGAGGTGCTCCAGGCGAGCGCCGGCCTCCTTCAGGGCCCGGCTGGCGAACAGGCCGTCGGCCTCGAGCGAGGGTTCGAAGGGGTATCGGCGGAAGCCGAACTGTCGCATGTACATCAGGCGTCTCCGTCCGACGGATCGTCGTCGCGGCTAAACGAGATCCCGGGGCTGGGCGGCTTCTTCCGACGCCGGCGGGCGTTGGCGGCGAGGTCGACCGGCGTGGCGAACCCGGCGTCGCGGCCGTCGAGCGTGACGCGGATGGGCCGCTGCGGCGGCGCCTTGGGGTCGACGTGCAGCACGACCCTCTTGCCGACGAGATGGGCGTCGACCTCGTAGAACCGGTTCCGCAGCCGCACCGTCTGGTCCTTGTAGACCCGGCGCTCCTCCTCGAGGAGAAACAGGGCGTCGAGATCGAGCGCGGGATCGAAGTACTTCACCTCGCCGCCGGTCATCGCCCACTTCTCCAGCGGTGTGACGCCGATCCCGCCGTGCGGCGAACGGTGGTACTCCCTCTCGACCCAGACGTGGAACCGCCGGTTCAGCGTGTCGAGGTCGCGCGTGCCCTCGGCATCCAGGTGGGTCAGGAACGAGCCGCGGACGGTGCGGAAGAACCGTTCGATCTTGCCCTTTCCCGCGGGATCCTGGGCCCGCGCATACGTCAGCGAGACGTCCAGCTTGGCGCAAACCAGCCTGGTGTGCAGCGAGCGATACGCGGACCCGTTGTCGACATACAGTCGGTCCGGCTTGCCGCGCCGCTCAAGCGCGCCCCGAAAGACCTGCAGGAAGTTCGCGGTGTCTTCGGAGAAGCGGAACTCGGCGTACGGCACCACGCGCGTGGCGTCGTCGAGAAACAGGATCAGATACGTCTTCCGCTTGACCCCCTTGCGCGAGCCGTCGGGAACCCGCGGCCCGTGCAGCACGTCGCTCATCCACAGCTCGCCGGCGAACTCGTAGCCGAACTTCCGGCGCTCGACCGACGGGCCGGCGGCCGCCGGGTCCATGAGCCCCTCGTTGCGGAACAGCCGATACACCGTCGAGCGCGACAGCGGCTCGGCCTGCGGCACCCGGCCCTCGGCACGCGCCGTGCGGATCACCCGCGGCACGCTGCTCGCCGGACTCGCCCGCTTGATCTCCAGCAACGCCTCGATCGTCTCGGGGCGCAACCGGCGCGTCGTGCCCCGGTCCCGGCGCCGCTTCGGCTTCAGCCCGTCGAGGCCCTCCTCCTCATACCGCCGAAACCAGTCCCGAATCGTCTGCGGCGCGATCCGCGTCCGCTCCGAACCCGGAATCGCCCACTTCCGCGCGGAAAGCTCCCGAAGCCGCTCGCGCCACGCCTTCGTCCCCCGCGTCTCCAGCCGCAGCGGCGAAATCACCCAGTGCCGGAACACGGCCACCGTCTTCCTCCGGTCGCTCCTCTCCCGTATCCGGCGGCTTTCCGCCTCTCTCCGGCGCCTCTCCTCACTCATCGTCGCCTCCTTCCGGCGGTCCTCGCGGCCCTACATGCCGCGCTCGGGGACCGTAGATCCCCTCAACCCCCGAAACGATCCCCGACAAGTGTTGCAGCCGCTCCGCAGCCGCCGGATCGCTCTCCTCCGGCAACCGGAAGCCAACCGAAGGCCAAATCCGATGAAGAAAATCCGCGCACAGAACCCGAAGCGCGACCAGAAGCCAGGGCACCCCCAGCGCCGCGCGCAGCGACGCCGCCGTCGGCTCGCAACCCGAAAACCGATCCGGAAACAACCCTCGCACCGAACGGAGCACAGCCGCCGTCGCGTGCAGCCGCCGACGAACCCAGCGCTCCCGAAACGGCAGGTCGACCTCGTCCCCCGCCGGATGCAACGCAGCCGCCTGAACCACGTTCGACGCAGCCGCAGCCCCGACAACCTCTTCCCACTCCCTCAGCTGGCCCGGAAAGCGGGCCGCAAAGCAATCCGGCAACAGCGAAAACGTCACCCGACCCTGCCGGCAGTAGTAACGCGCGATCTTCGCTCGCTTCGACGGATCGGTAGAACACACTCGACGAGAATACGTGCCGTGGCGCGCGAAACCGCAACCGCCCGCCGGATGAACCGGACAACGGCGCAGAGTCGCACGCTGCCAGCCTTTGTCGCTAACATACGCCTCGCCGGGGAGATCTGTTGCCAATCGAAGCTGAATCGTTCCCGGCCATGGCCCGGCGGCGCACACCGCGCGGGCCACCTCCCGCTACCTCCCGGTACGACCCCCAATACGCCAGCACGGCGCCGACGAGAAAGCCGATCCTCCGAACGACAACATACCCGCAGCCGCACCTACCCGGAAGAGAACCTACCCCTACCCGGAAGGACCCCCCTCCAGGATCCGCTACCCGGAAAGCTACCGCTACTCGGGAAGGGAGATAGCCGTGCCGCTCTCGCCCGGAAACGCGGACGTCCGCTTACGCGCCAATCCGAAACCAAACCGCCCCCTACCGTCAAAATAATGCGCCCCGCTACAGCCGCTCCAGCGACGACGTCAGCGCGTTCGACATCGACGCCGTCATCGAGACCGCCAGACACTCGTAGATGACCGAGCCGCTCGTAGTCGTCGCCGAACGCCGAATCATGGGAGAGATTCGACGCGACCGGCGAGGGAGGCTCACGCTCGCGTACGACGATCGCTGGCGCTCCGCGGATGCGGCCTATCCGCTGTCTCTCTCGATGCCGCTCGTGACGCGGCAACACGAGCACTCCCGCATCGAGCCTTGGCTATGGGGATTGCTGCCGGACGACGAGGTCGTCCTCGCTCGCTGGGGAAGGCAATTTCACGTATCGTCCCGCAACGCGCTGGCGCTTCTGAGTGCGGTCGGCGAGGATTGCGCCGGCGCGATCCGACTGGTGCGACCGGACCGGGTCGACGCAATTCTCCGGGAGCCCGACGGACGACAGCAAGTCGAGTGGCTCACCGAAGCCGATATCGCCGAGCGCCTGCGTACGCTTCGGAAAGACCCCGCCGCATGGCGCGCCGCACGCGATACCGGACAGTTCAGCCTCGCCGGTGCGCAGCCGAAGACAGCGCTCTTTTTCGACGGACGGCAATGGGGAGTGCCGTTCGGCGAGACTCCGACCACGCACATCCTGAAGCCGCCGATCGACGGATTCGACGGACACGCCGTCAACGAGCATCTCTGCCTCGCACTGGCGCGCAGGCTGGGACTCCCGGCGGCACGGTCCGAAATCCTCGAATTCGAGGAGGAGACCGCGGTCGTGATCGAGCGATACGACCGGGCTCGGAGCGGTCGGCAGATTCGACGCCTTCACCAGGAGGATCTTTGCCAGGTACTGAGCCTGCATCCCACGCGCAAACACCAGAACGAGGGAGGCCCCGGCTGCGCGGAAATTGCGAATGCGATCCGTACCCATTCGAACGCGCCGGAAACGGACGCCCTCTCCTTCGCACGAGCGATCCTGTTCAATTGGCTGATCGGCGGCACGGACGCGCACGCAAAGAACTACTCGATGCTGATCGGCGCCGGCGGAAGGTCCCGCCTTGCGCCGCTCTACGACGTGGCGAGCGCGCTGCCGTACGATCTCGATCCGCAAAGGCTGAAGATGGCGATGAAGATCGGCGGCAAGTATCGCCTCGACGACGTATACGGGCATCATTGGTCGCGATTCGCGCAGTCGCTCCGCTTCTCTTCCGCCGAGTTGCTGGAGACGGGAATCTCGATGGCGGAACGGCTGCCGGGCGCGCTTGAGGAGGCCGTCAACGACGCCGGGCCCGCAGCGGACCGTCACTTGATCGCGGACCGCATGCTGAACGCGCTGCGCCCACGTGCGGAGCGTTGCGCCGGCATCCTCGACGCGGCGCCCGCCTGACCGGAGCGCCGCCCTCGTCCGGGTCCGTTCGAATCCCCTTGCGCCAGAAGGGAACGGGCGGACGCGGATCGAGTCCGGCCGGACCGCCGGTATCGCCCTGTCCGCCCGCTTGTCGCCGCTATCTGCCGCACGAACGAACCCTACGGTCGTTCGGAAGCGTTCGGCTGCGGAGTCCAGACTCCGTTCCGGTGTTCGCGCCGAAACCGGATGCAGCGGGTCGAGCGGTCCGGCCCGACGGGGACGAGTTCGGCGCGTTCCCGACGGCATTCGGCCCTCGCATAGGGGCAGCGCGGCGCGAGCCGGCAATGCGCCGGCGGATCCACCGGCGAAGTCGGCTCGCCCTCCAGCGCGATGCGATCCTTCTTCTGCCCGGGACGGTCGACCGGCGTCGCCGAGACCAGCGCCCGCGTATAGGGGTGACAGCCGTCGGAAAGCACCGCCCGGGTCGGCCCGGTTTCCACGATTTGCCCCAGATACATGACGGCGACCCGGTCCGCCAGCATCGAGACCACCGCGAGATCGTGGGAAATGAACAGGTAGGCGAGCCCGAGCCGCTTCTGCAGGTCGCGCAGCAGATTCAGAATTTGCGCCTCGACGGAGACGTCCAGCGCAGAGGTCGGCTCGTCGAGGACGAGGAGCCTGGGTTCGGTGGCCAGCGCCCGGGCAATTCCGACGCGCTGCTGCTGACCGCCGGACAGCTCGTGCGCATATCGCCCGATATGCTCGTCGCCCAGGCCGACCAGGCGAAAGAGCTCGCGGACGCGCTCCGCGATCCGGTCCCGGGGAACGACGGAGTGGAGCCGCAGCGGCTCGGCCACCAGCTTGCCGACCGGGTGGCGGGGGTTCAGCGAATCCAGCGGTTCCTGAAACACCATCTGCATGTGCGGCCGTACGTTCCGCATCTCGGACTCCCGAAGGTCGGTAATCGCGACCTCGCCCAGCGCCACGCGACCGCCGCTCGGCGACTCCAGCCGCAGCACGCAGCGGCCGACGGTGGACTTGCCGCTGCCGCTTTCGCCGACCAGCGCGAGCGTCTCCCCGGCCCGGAGCGTCAGCGACACGTCCTCCGCCGCGACGAGGTCCCGATGCCGAAACAACCCGCTTCGGACCGGATAGCGCTTGCCGAGCCCCGACACTTCGAGCAGCGGCCGACTCACGCCAACTCCCTCCACCGATGGCAGGCCACCCGGCGGTCCGGCCCGGCGGTCTCGCTCGGCGGAACGGCGCTGCGGCATCGCGCGTTCGCATGGGCGCATCGGGGATGGAACGGGCATCCCGACGGGCGCTCCCGGAGATCCGGCACCTGTCCGGGAATGCTCTCGAGCTCTCCGGCGCTCTCCGTCCTCGCGCGCGCGGCCAGGAGCCCCCTCGTGTACGGATGGCGAGCCTCGTCGAAGATCGCCGCCACCGGCGCCTCCTCGACGACGGCGCCCGCATACATCACCGCGACCCGGTCGCAGAGTTCCGCGATGACGCCGAGATTGTGCGAGATCACGATCTGCGCGAGATCCCGCTCCCGGCGCAACCGCGAAAGCAGGCGAATGATCTGATACTGAATCGTGACGTCCAGCGCCGTCGTCGGCTCGTCCGCCAGAAGCAATTCCGGCGACGAGGCGAGCGCGAGCGCGATCATGACCCGCTGGGCCATGCCGCCGGAAAGCTGGTGCGGATAGCGGCGCAGGACGGACGCCGGATCCGGGAGACCCACGTCCCCCAACAGCTCCGTCGCCCGTTCGCGGGCGCGAGCGCCCCGGAGGCCGCCGTGAACCAGAAGGACTTCCCGCAACACCTTGCCGACGGTCAGCACCGGATTGAGCGAGGCCCGCGGATTCTGGAAGATCATCGAGATCCGGTCGCCGCGTATCGCCCGCATCGCTTCGGCGTCGAGCGCGAGCAGGTCCTCGCCGGCGAACCGGACGCTTCCGCCCGCCACGACGCCGGGCGGACGGAGCAATCCGGCGATGGCCAGCGCGGTCACGGACTTGCCGGAGCCGCTCTCGCCCACGAGTCCCAGGATTTCGCCCGCTCCCACCCGAAGGTCGATCCCGTCGAGAACGACGACGGTGTGATGCGGCAGCCGAAACTCGACCCGCAGCCCTTCCACGCGGAGGAGGTCGACGCCCGGCCCGGTCGGCGACGCGCCGTGAGCGCCGGCCGCCGGGCTCCCTTGCGCCGCTTCGGAGGGTCCGGTCATTTTCGCTTCGGATCCAGAAGGTCCTGCAAGCCGTCGCCGATCAGGTTGAATCCCATGACCGTTACGGCGATGGCCAGCCCGGGAAAGAACGAGAGCCACCATTGCCCGGCTATGATTCGGGGCGCTCCGAGGCCGATCATCACGCCCCATTCCGGCGTCGGAAGGTGGACTCCGAGCCCGATGAAGCTCAGGCCGGCGGCGTCGAGAATGGCCCAGCCGCATTGCAGCGTCGATTGCACGAAGATCGGCGCGAGGCTGTTGGGAAGGAGGTGCCAGGTCAGAATGCGGAGATCGGAAGCGCCCACCCCCCGGGCCGCCATGGCGTAGAGCGAGTTCCGGATGACCAGGAACCGGCTTCGCGCGAGACGCGCGTATACCGGCACGTTCACGATGGAAATCGCGATGATCAGGTTCGGGATGCTCGGGCCGAGCACTCCGGCGATCGCCATGGCGAGGATGAAGCCGGGAAAAGCGGCGACTACGTCCATGAGCCGCATCAGAATCTCGTCGGTCCTGCCGCCGTAGTAGCCGGCCAGGACGCCGAAGGAGGATCCGACCAGCAGCCCGACGGCGACGGCGCCGAGGCCGATCCCGAAGTCGATGCGGATCCCGTAGATGACTCGCGAAAAGATGTCCTCGCCGAAGATCCCGGTGCCGAACGGATGCGCGAGGGAGGGAGGCTGCATGCGGATTCGGGGATCGAGCGCATAGGGATCGTAGGGCGCGACGAGCGGCGCCAAGAGGCCCAGGACGCCGAGTCCCAGCACGATCGCGAAGCCGAGCGCGGTCACCGGATTCCGTCGGCACCAGTGCAGGAGGAGCCAGAGACGGTATCGCAGCGTTCGGGCGCGATCGGTCACGCTAGATTCGCACCCTGGGATCCAGGAGGACGTACAGGACGTCGACCAGCAGGAAGAGCAGCACGTACACGGTGGTCGTATAGAGAATGAAGCCTTGCAGCGCCGGATAGTCGCTGGATGCGATGGCGTTGTAGACGTAGCGTCCGAGCCCGGGCCAGGCGAACACGTTCTCGACCAGGACGACTCCGCCGAGCATGTAGCCGTACACGATGGCGATCATGGTGATCACCGGCAGGATGGCGTTGCGCAGGGCGTGACGGAACACCACCGACCGCTCCGGCAGGCCGAGCGCCCGGGCGGCGCGCGTATAGTCGGAGTCCAGCGCCTCGATCATGCTGGCCCGGGTCATCCGCGCGAGCGGCGCCATGGCCGCAAACGCCAGCACCGCCGCCGGCATGACGATCGACTGGACCGAACTCCGGAACGCCGGCCAGTTGCCGGTCAGGAGCGAATCGACGGTAAACAGCCCGGTGACGGTCTCGGGCGGCGGAATCATCACGCCGATCCTGCCCTGCGGCGCCGGCAGCCATTGCAGGACGAAGAAGAACACGTAGATGGCGACCAGGCTGACCCAGAAGACCGGCATCGCGACGCCCAGTACCGCCAGCACGCGGGAGACGTGATCCACCCACGTTCCGCGCCAGACCGCCGAGGCGATCCCGAGCGGAACGGCCAGCAGCATGGCGAGCAGCATCGCGTACAGCGTCAACTCGAAGGTCGGCATGAAACGCGAGGTAAGGTCGTCGAGGACAGGCTGGCTGGTGACGAACGAGTCGCCGAAGTCGCCCTGTACGACCCCCTCGATGTAGCGTACGTACTGAATCCAGAGGGGATCGTTCAGCCCCGCGTTTTCGGCGATCCGCTCCCGGGTTTCCTGACTGGCGAGCGGGCTGACCATCAGGTCGATCGGATTGCCCGGAATGATGCGGGTCAGGGTGAAGGTGACGACCGTCACCCCGAGCAGCACCGGCACGAGCAGCAACAGGCGGCGCAGGACGAACGCGGTCATGCCGTCTCCGTCAGGGAGGCGTCCGGCCCGCGGGAGGGATCGCCGCCGGCAGGCCGGAACCGTCGTTCATGGCGTCGCCGGCTCCGCCGGCGCGACGCGGGTCATTCCTTGTACAGGAACTGGTAGCGCGTAAACTCGTCGGCCGGATAGAACACGTAGCCCTTGACGTTCGAGCGCATCGCCAGAATGGCTTCCGGCTGGTACATCAGCACCCACGGCGCCTCGTCCAGCAGGATGCGCTGGATCTCGACCAGCGCCGCGTCCCGCGCCTCGGTGTCGGTGCTGATCGTGTGCTCCGCGATCAGCGCGTCGACCTCCTCGTTGGCGTAGTTCGCGTAGTTGCAGCAGCTGTGGTGGAACTTCCAGTAGACGTGGTAGTAGGGATCGTTGTTGATCGAGATCCAGAAGTCGGCGAAGAAAAACACCAGCTCGTGCTTCTGGATCTTCTCGAAGAACGCCGCGCCCGGCAATTCCTGAATGGTGACGTCGACCCCGATTTCGCCGAGCGACTGCCGCAGGAACACCGCGGTTTCCTTCGCCGCCTGGTTGCCGATCGGAATCTCGAACACGGTCTCGAACCCGTCCGGATACCCCGCTTCGTCGAGAAGCGCCTTCGCCTTTTCGAGATCGTGCTCGTAGACGAAAAACTCGTCCGTGTGCCCCGGCGTTCCCAGCGGAATCGGACTGGTCAGCTGGATCGCGTAACCGTTCATCACGTCGTTCAGGACGGTCTCGTAGGGAAACGCGTAGGAGACGGCCTTGCGTACCAGCACGTTGTCGAAGGGCGCGACCTCGTTGTTCATGCCGACATAGGCGATCGCCCGGCTGGTGTTGCGATGCACGGTGACGTTCGGATCCGCCTCCAGGAGCGGAATGTCGATGGTCGGCAGTTCCGTGGCGATGTCGACGGCGCCGCTCACCAGCTGCGCCAGCCGGCTCGACGGATCGGGAATGATCTTGAAGATCACGCGCTCGATCGTCGGCGGCTCGCCGTAGTAGTTCTCGTTCCGCACGATCACGTACTGGTTGCCCGGGTCCCAGCTCTCGAGCCGGTAGGGTCCCTGCTCCGTTCCGCGCGAGTCGGTCTTCAGCCATTCGTGCGCCGACGGATCGTCCTCCGTCATGTGGGGCCCGACGACGTTCGGATTGAGGATCGAGTTGCCGGCTTGCGCCATGTTGCCGAACAGGAGCGAGTTCGGCCGGTCGAGACGGATGGCGACGGTGTCGGAATCGATCAGTTCGATATGGTGCTTGTCCGGGACTTCCGCGAGCGCCATGTTGCCGACGGTGACGCCCTGCTGGTCGAAGAGCCGGTCGAAGGTGAACTTGACCGCCTCGGCCGTGAGGGGATCGCCGTTGGAGAACTTCAACCCGTCGCGGATGTCGAAAGTCACGGTCTTGCCGTCCTCGCTCCACTCGAAGCTCTCCGCCAGGCTGCCCACGAAGCTGTTCGCGTCGCCGATCCGGGTCCCGTCTTCCAGGGTCACCACCTCGTAGTCGATCAACCAGGTGTAGACGTTGGTCAGGAACTCCCATGCGTTGGTGTTCCCGCTGGTGAGCGTCGGATCGATGTTCTGCAGGTCGCGGGAAACCGCCACGACGATGGTGCGCTCGTCCGATTGCGCGGCGGCGTCCCCGGAGCTTCCGGCCGCCAGGAACGCGGCGGCGAACGCCAGCGCCGAAGCGCGGCGAAGGGTCTTGCCCATAACTTTCATTGCATCTTCCTCCCATGGTTCCGCCCAGGCGGCGCGGGAGGCGAGGCTCTCGTTCTGTCAGCCGATCCGCGGATCCGATCGGGAACCGGCGCGGCTGCCGTTCGGCAGGACGGCACGGGTTCGCGGGCGCGGAACCGCCCTCTGCGCCCCGTTCAGGCGGCTATGTGCCCCGACTGTACGGAACGCCGCGGCAGGGCGCAACCGCGGCCCCGGCAAGCCGGCGACGCTGCGCTCCGATCGCCGGACGCGCAGCCGCCGGCCGAATCCCGGCGCCCCTCAATCCAATTCGCACTTGAACGGCGTGCCGCCCTTCACGATGACCCGGATATGGCGGCCCTGGTGTTCCAGAAGGCCGAGATCGTCGAGCGGATTCCCGTCCACGACCAGAAGGTCGGCCGCGGCGTCGGGCGCCAGGACGCCCAGGCGTCCGGACCGGCCCAGAATCTCCGCGTTCGTCTCGGTCGCCGAGACCAGGACCTCCCGCCGGGTCTGCGCTTCCGCCTGCAGAGGCAGGCTGCGCGACTGGTACTCCCGGAGCGGGCCGAGGAGGTCCGAGCCGAATCCGATCTTCGCCCCGGCGTCCCGGCAATGCTCCACCGCCCGGATGCCGGCGTCCTTCACCCGCTGCAGCTTCTCGATGCTGACCGCCGGCAGGCCGAGCTCCTCGCCCAGCCGGTCCATGACGTCGTAGGTCGCCAGGGTCGGAACCAGGAACGCGCCGCGCTCCGCCATGAGCCCGGCGGTCTCCCGGTCGATCAGATTGCCGTGTTCGACGGTCCGGATGCCGCTCCGCACGGCGAGCTGGGTAGAGCGCACCGTGTAGGAATGCGCCGCAACGTAGGTGTTCCAGGCCTTCGCCTCCTCCACGATCGCGCGCAGCTCCTCGGCCGAATACTGCGTGTTGTCGATCGGGTCGGTCGGAGACGCCACGCCGCCGGATACCATGACCTTGACCTGGTCCGCGCCCTTGCGAAGCTCGTTTCGCGCGGCGGCCCGCACCGCCGGAACCCCGTCGGCGATCGCCTTCTGGACCCCCAGCGCGCTGGAGCCGCCGCGAGAGGGCGAATCGTCTGTCCGAGACCGGAAGTCGCCGTGTCCGCCCGTCTGGGTCAGCGCCCTGCCCGAGACGAAGATTCGCGGCCCGTCGAAATAGCCCTGATCGACCGCGTCCGCGAGGCCCCGGTCCGCGCCGGCGCAATCCCGAATCGTGGTAAATCCGCGCATCAGCGTCTCGTAGAGATTGCGCGCCGCGTACGCCGTCATGAGGGTGATCGGAACGTCTTCGAGCTTGCGGATGTTCAACTCCGAGAGCGTCACGTGGACATGGCAATCGATCAGTCCCGGCATCAGGACGCCGCCCCTGCCGTCGATCTCCCTGGCCCCCTCGACCCGAATGCCTCCCTCGGAGACTTCCCTGATCCGGTCGCCCTCGATCAGCAGCTCCCCGTCCTCCGGCTCCTCTCGCGTCGCGTCCCAGATGCGGACGTTGCGAAACAAGATCATGCTCATCGCGTCTTCCTCCCTCGCGCCCGGCCGACGGCTTCGGCGCCGGTCCGGCCGTGCGTCGGCTACGCCGTCTCCAGTCCGTAGACCTCCCGCGCGCACTCTTCCGTGATCAGGCCGTTCTTCAGGTCCCGGCGGACCAGTTCCGGGTCCCTCTCGCGCGGATCCCCCAGACCGCCGCCCTTTCCCGACACCACGCGAATGACGTCGCCCTCACGGGTGGTCATGTTCGAGGCGAAGGTCAGCTTCCGGCTCTCGCCTTCGCGGGGAATGTAGCGGACGTAGTTCGGCGATCCCTCGCGGCCGCCGTCCAGCGACCAGGCCGGAAACCGGGATCGCGTGTACCAAACGGTCAGGAAACCGTTGTCGGTGCGCAGCCGGTAGTCCATGACGATTCCGTTGCCGCCGCGAATCCGGCCCTCGCCGCCGGGCTCGAGGTTGAGCTCCATGCGGTCCACGTAGAGGCCGTTGCGCGCCTCGTTGATTTCGGCTGGGCAGTTGAAGGTGTCGCCGTGAAAGCCCGAGAACATCGCGCTGTTCCCGTCCTTGCCCTCCCGCGCGCCCCAGCCGCCGAGCTGCGGTTCGATGATCGTGTACTGGCGTCCCGTATCGGGATGGATGCCGCCGATGAAGGTCCCGCAAACGGACGCGAAATGCCCCGCGCCGAGCCGCTCCGGCATGTGCTGCGCAAGGCATCGCCACATCAGGTCGTAGACCCTGAGCTCCAGCTCGTAGTAGAAGCCGATCGCGGCCGGCTCGCGCGCATGGAAGATGGTGCCCTCCCGGGTCAGCACCTTCAGCGGTCGGAAGGACCCCGCGTTGCACGGCGAGTAGGGGTCGGTAAGCGACTTCAGGATCATCTGCGCCGCGACGATGACCCCGTCCCGGCTGGTGTTCACCGGATTGGCGTCCTGTTCCGGATTGTTCCGCAGGTCGACGACGAACTCGTCCTCCGCGATCGTGATGGCGACGTGGAAGATTCGCCCGTCCTCCTGCTCCTCCGACAGTTCGAAGGTGCCCTTCGGCAGTCCCGCGAGTTTGGCCCGCGAGACCCGTTCGCCGAACTCCATGAAGGAAGCCATCGCTTCCTCGAACGCGTCGACGCCGTATTTTTCGGCCAGCTCCTGCAGCCGGTTCGCGCCGATTCGGACCGAGGCGATGGCCGCCCAGACGTCTCCCTCGAGGACGTCCGGCATGCGGGAGTTGACCTTGACGATCTCGAAGACGGACCGGATCGGCTCGCCCTCGGCGACGATCCGCACGGCGGGCAACCGGAGTCCCTCCTGAAAGATCTCCGTCGCGTCCCCGGTCAGCGAGCCGGGCGCCATGCCGCCGACGTCGGAGTTGTGCGCGATGTTGGCCGTCCAGGCGATGAGACGGTCGCCGGCGAACACCGGCATCGCCACCACGATGTCGTTGAGATGCGTGACGCCGCCGTAATAGGGGTCGTTGGTCGCGAACACGTCCCCGGGGCGGACGTCGCCGGCGGGAACGAACTTCGCCGCGATCACCTTGGCCGCCTTGTCGAGCACGCCGATGAAGGCGGGAATGCCGGCGCCGGAGCTGGCGAGTTCGCCGTCGGCGTCCATGACGCCCGTTCCCATGTCGAGCACCTCGTAGATGATGGAACTCATCGAGGTCTTCTTCATGGCCGCGAACATCTCGTCGGCGGCGGACTGCAGGGAGTTCTGGATGATCTCGAGCGTGACCGGATCGCTGTCGGTTGTGGTCATTGGCTTCTCCGCCCCTTCTGCCGGTCGGTACCGACCGGGTCTCCTACGGCTTGTCGATCTCGACGAGGATGTTTCCGAAGCCGTCCACCCGCACCTCGTTGCCGGGATGCACCACCACGGTCATCCCCGGATCCTCGACGATCGCCGGACCCGTGAAGCGCATGCCCGGCTCCAGGAGCGTGCCGTCGTAGAGGGTCGCGGCGTGGACCCCTTCGAGCGCGTAGTCCACGTCCCGGACGCCCTTCACCGCTTCGCTTGCGGCCTTGCCCGTCTCGGGCCGTTCGGGAATCGCGAAGCGGCCGGCCTCGGCCGACGCGACCAGGTGGATTCCGACCATTTCGACCGGCGCGTCGAGCCGGTAGGTGTATTCCCGCTCGTACACGTCGTGAAAGTCCGCCTCGATCCCGGCGAGGTGCGCCTCGCCGATCGCCGGACGGCGGATCTCCACGTCCGTCGTATGTTCCTGGTTCTGGTAGCGAAACCGTCCGTACCGGACGAAGGACAGCCGCTCCGGCGCGATTCCCTCCCGCCGGAACTGGCTGCGCGCGAGCTCCTCCGTCTCGGAGAAGACCGCTTCCATCCCTTCCGCCGCGCCGGGCGCGAGGTCGAGAAGCCGGGTGACGAAGTAGTCGCGCCGAAGGTCCGTCATCACCATGCCCCAGGCGGAGAACACCGCGGCGCCGGGCGGAACGACCACGCGCCGTATGCCCAGCTCCTGCGCCAGGGCGACGGCGTGCATCGGACCGCCGCCCCCGAACGCGACCAGGCTGAACTCCCGCGGGTCGTAGCCCCGATTGACGGACACCAGCTTCAGCGCGTTGACCATGTTGTTGTTGGCGATCCGCACGATGCCGCGCGCCACCTCGGCGTTGTCGACGCCGAGCTTCCGGCCCAGCGCGCCCAGGGTGCGCTCCACCGCGTCCATGTCTGCCGCGAGGGTCCCGCCGCAGAAGTAGTCCCGGTTGATCCGGCCGAGCCGCAGGTTGGCGTCCGTCGTCGTCGCCTCCTCGCCGCCCTTGCCGTATGCGGCGGGTCCCGGAACCGCGCCGGCCGACTGCGGGCCGACGTAGAGCTTCCCGAAATCGTCGACATGGGCGATGGAGCCGCCGCCGTTTCCGATCTCGACCATGTCTACCACCGGTACCATGACCGGATAGCCGGAGGAGGTCCGGGTCCGCTCGATCCAGTAGTCGGTGACGATCTTCACGTGACCGTCGTGGACGAGCGAACACTTGGCCGTGGTGCCGCCGATGTCGAGCGCGAGCACGTTCTTCTCGCCGATCAGCTTGCCGAGTTCCGCCGCGCCCCAGACGCCGGAAGCTGGACCGGACTCCACCATGGTGATCGGGATTCGGGAGGCGGATTCGACCGTGTCCACGCCGCAATTCGACTGCATCACGTAGAGGGCCCCCTCGAACCCGGCGTCCCGGACTCCCGCGTCCAGCCGCTTCAGGTAGCGCTCCGCCACCGGCTGAACGTAGGCCGAAAGCACGGTCGTGTTGGTGCGCTCGTATTCGCGCCACTCGCGCGTGATCTGGTGGGAGGCGACCGAAAAGACTTCCGGCCAGAGTCGCCGAACCTCGGCCTGCACCGCGCGTTCGTGGGTCGGGTCCGCATACGCGTGCAGAAGGCAGACGGCCACGGCCTCGACCCCTTCGCGCCGGAAGTCCGCGACGATTCCCGGGAGCGCTGTCAGATCGACCGGCTGCAGTTCCTCGCCGCGATAGGTCATCCGGCCGGGAACCTCCCGGCGCAGGTAGCGGGGCACGAACGGAGGCGGCTTCTGATAGTGCAGATTGAAGAAATCCGGCCGGTTGCCGCGGGCGATCTCCAGCACGTCGCGGAATCCCTCCGTGGTGATCAGGCCCACGGCCACGCCCTTGCGCTCCGTCAGCGCGTTGATCACCACGGTCGTCCCATGCGCCAGGAAGTCGATTCCGGCGGGGTCGACTCCCGACTTCCGGAGCACGTCGAGTACGCCGATCTCGAAGTCCGGCGGCGTCGTGTCGGCTTTCGCGGTGTGCAGCTTCAGCTGGCCCGTATCCGGATCGGACTCGAACGAGACGAGATCCGTGAAGGTGCCGCCCACGTCGGTAGCGACGCGCGTGACCCGCTCTGCCATGGTTCAACTCCGCGATCCCTTCGCCCCGGGCAAGCGGAAGTCCGGAACCGCGCCTGGCGCAGGAACGGACCGGCCTCTGCCGCCCGAGGACAGTGTATCGGGCCAACCCGACGTCAGACAATCGCCAGACAGCGGATCGCATGCGTGACGACGATCCGCGACTCGAGCGAGCGCCCGAACGACGGCGGTCCCCGAACGATCCCGGGTGCCGTCGTCGAAAGGCGGACGATCGACCGCTGCCCGGCTCGTCGGTCGACCGTCGGGGCGCTCGCTTCGGGCGCGCCCGTGCCCGCCCCGCAGCGATCCGTCTCCCCGATCTGCGGCTCGACGGTCCCGTCGGCCGGAAATGCGACTTCGGTCGGGACAGCTTCCGGGAAGGCGCGCCGACCCGCTGCGAACCGGCGGAGATGCTTGGAGCCCCGTGGAGCGGGTTAGGAACGACGTTCGTCCGACCAGCGGTAGAACACCTTGAGACCGTTCAGGTGACTCCACGGCAGATGGCCTCCATGCTGGAGCATCCCGACGACGATTCCTGGTGCAAGCTCCACCTCTTCGGCAAAGTCGAGAACCGCCTGATGGCTGCGAGGACGGCCTGCGACGAACCGTTCCCATCGGCTCCGTACCACCAGCGCGTTGCACGCCCATTCGTTGGCTTCCGCTTCGAGATCCGTGTTGCCGTCTCCCGTTTCGTCGACGAAGACGTTGCGCTTGCCGTGCAGGAGAAGATGTGCCGCCTCATGAAAAAAGCTGAACCAAAGGTGATCGTCCGACTTGTGGCGGGCGCTCAGCTGGACGATTCCCTTGTCGGTAGAGGGCCACCACGCTGCCCCGCTGAGCGCCGTACCCGGAAACGGCTTTACGAGCGCCAGCGCGACTCCGGACCGGTTGCAGAGCCGGGTAGCGCGGTCCAGTGCCCGATCAACCGGTTCGCGGGTCAAACCGCGGATCGCCTTCAGCGCTCGCCGAAAACTCGCCCTGTCGAAGGGCGGGCATTCCTGTGCCTCGGCCTCGATTTCCCCGATGCGAAGCCAGGTCGCCAGGGCGGCCGGTTTGCTCTTAAATCGGGCCGAATGGCGATAGGCGACGTTGGCCGAATCGTACCGGCCATGCCATGCCTCTACGGAGCCGACCCGGAAGAACGACAGAATCTTCGAGACCGCATCCGAATCAGAGTCGGGACGGTCGATCACGCCGCGCTGGACGAGTTCCTGTACCGGGAATTCCTTCAACCACTCCCCCCGCCGAGCGTATTCCGCCCTTTCGTCGGCCTTCGCTCGGTGCAGCCGGTAGTCCTGCTCCAGAGCAAGCCAGACGGTCGCATCCAGACCCAAAACCTTCTCGAACTGCAGCGCGGTGTCCGGCAAGACAGGCGCCGTTCCGGCGACGATCTCGCTGATCAGTTTAGGAGATCGGCCGCACCGTCGCGCGAATTCGGCCTGCGAAATCCCCCTGACTTGCAGATGCTCCCGGAGAACCTCCCCCGGTGCCACCGCGTAGTCGGGCGCAAACCGGTCGATTGCCGTCGCCATTTCGTTGCCCTCCGTCAGTGATAGTCGACTACTTCGAGGATCGTGATCGACGTCACCCGTTCGATATCGATCCCGTCGTCATCGTTTCGGGGAACCGGATTGTGATTGGCCCGGAATACCAGGCGTCGCAGACGGTCCAGGTCTACCGCAAACTGCTCGTCACGGTCACCGTGTAACTGGTGCCGCCTCTCCGGTGGCGTCACAGGCACCCTTGCGAGGTTAGGTGCCGCCTGCAGGACGGCCAGGCGCCGCATGATCGCCCGTCCCGTCTGCACTCCGAACTCTCTCTGCAGCCGGACCGAAGAATTGCACACTCTCCCCAGCTTGCGGGTCCGGAAGGCAATGTCCAACGGTGTTCCCCCGGTTTCGTTACGTGATCGGTAATATTATTCACCACGAACCTTGAGTTTCAAGGGGGCGACGCATCCCGACGATCAATGGCCGCAAGGGCGCCGCCGTCAGGGCCCATGGGACAGAAACTGGCGGACCGACCGGCCGCGTCGTTCCGAGTCCGTACAAGTCCACCGCAGAAGTCGCTCGAGGCCATCCGACCTCTTACTGCAACGGTCGGCACCCAAGCCTGACTGTGCTGCTTCCGGACGCAACGCAAGGAGACTTCGATCCGTCGAGTCGGATGACCGCGAGAAGCGCGCAGGCACCCAATCGCCCTATACGTCAGTGCAGGAAGTCGGCCCGCCTGCGGTCGACGGGGAAGCGGAAACGGCACCGCCCCAGCGACGGCCCGGCGGCCCGGCCAGCGGAAGACGTGCGGAAGTCCGCCGCCAGGCCGGAGTGCCTCGCCGCCGTCCCGGAAACGGACGGCAACGCGCTAACGACGAGACGAATCGAGAGGAAAGAGACCGGAATGCGGCCAGGCGACCGCTCGCACGTCCGTCGCCCGCCTTGCGCCCGCGAGCGACGTCCCGGACCGATCGCGAAGGCTGGAAACCGTCGCCGGGTCAGTCAGGGCTGGAGTCACCCTCCGCGCCAGGCATCGTCCAGTCGTACAACGTCTCGATACGCGTGATCCGCCTCTGGTTTTCGACATGCTGGGTCTGGAGTATTCTTCGGTTCTCGGCAATCGCCGCGCGGTTTTCGGCGATCGCCGTGCGGTTCTCGGCGATCGCAGCGCGGTTCTCGGCGATCGCCGCGCGGTTCTCTACTATCTCCGAGCGAAGGCTATCCTCCACACGTTGAATGTCCGAGCGAAGGTTGGTCTCCAAAGTTTCGGTACGGTCGATGTTCACGTAGAGCATCGCTGCGATGCCAGCGAGCGCCGCTGCGATGCTGACGAACCCGAGGAGCATGGCGATTCCGTCGCTGGAGAGGCCCAGCAGGCGATTCGGGCGAAAGGCATCAGGTTGCGAGTGGGTCATTGGATATATCCGTAGTGGCATTCTAGCCGTTCTCGACAGGGGCGCAAGACGGCCATGGAATGACGAGCGTCGGTCAGTCTGCCGAACGCTTCGGCAGTCAAGAAAAGAAACGGAGCCGCAACGAGTTCTGAAGGTCGTTGCAAGCGTTACGCTCGGGGTACCGGTATCGCGAACATCTGCGCATGCGCCTCGAGACGAACGAGACGTCGATGCCCCGAACTCCGTGATGGTCGGGACGCACGGGTGGCGCGCGCATGCGTGGCTACGCTGCGAATCAGGCCCGGATCGGAAACGACGGCAATTCGGCTCATGAGTTCTCCGACGGCGGATCGTGTGATTCGAGGCACCGAGCGCAACGGTACAGCGAACCTCGACAAATGTCGATTCATGCTTGCGCTGCAGCCGTTTCGACTTCGGCGTCGCAGGGTCCTTCCAACGCGACGAAACGGGTTCGTGCGGCACGATACGCGGAAACGCTCCGAAGCCGTCCCCTGCGACTTCGGAGACCGGCACGTCACGAGAGTTCCGCAAGCGAACCCTTGCGCCCGACGGGAGAAGCCGACCGGTTCTCCCATGTCGCCCGGACTCGTTTCAGCGACCCCGAACGCGTCGCAGCCGGCCCGGGAACCGTCGCACTCTGCGGACCCGGTTCGTCCGTGGTGGGATCGCAGACCTGATCCGCCCAGTTCCGGCGTACTCGTTCGACCTCGCATACGCTCCCCGGTCGTCGCCGCCCGCACCCTACGCGACCCGCACTTGAAGCCTGCCGCGTCCGGCGACCGGGTCGAACGCTACGGCGACCAGAACGTCGACCCAGAGTCCCTCGGCGGCCGAACCCCAATCCGCTCGACCGGCAGGGCGCCCGGCGCGAGGCGAATCTCGACGGCCGTCTGCCCGGCGGCCGCCCGTTTCGGGTTCGGTTTCGGACCGGGCCTCGGGCACCGGTTCCGCCGGCGTCGAATCGCCCGTTCGGAAGCCGGGACGGTACCGCGTGCGAGGACGGAGCGGCGCAGGCTGGAGGATGGACCGGGAACACCGGTCCGTGTCCCTGCCGCTACGCCGCAGAGGATCCTGGGAGCCTGCCGGCCGTTCGGTCTTCCTCCGGCGACGGTGGGCCTGCAGGTCCGATCATGGCGCTACCGGCCGCAGCACGGACACCTCGATCCGGCGAGTTGCGCGACAACGGAACGCTTGTCGATACCCGATCGCCGTACACGGCAGTCCGAGACGCCGGTCCGCCGGCGGTCGACGGGGAAGCGGAAACGGCACCGCCCCAGCGACGGCCCGGCGGCCCGGCCAGCGGAAGACGTGCGGAAGTCCGCCGCCAGGCCGGAGTGCCTCGCCGCAGCCCCGGAAACGGACGGCAACGCGCTGACGACGAGACGAATCGAGAGGAAAGAGACCGGAATGCGGCCAGGCGACCGCTCGCACGGCCGTCGCCCGCCTTGCGCCCGCGAGCGACGTCCCGGACCGATCGCGGAGGCTGGAAACCGTCGCCGGGTCAGTCAGGGCTGGAGTCACCCTCCGCGTCAGGCATCATCCAGTCGTACAACGTCTCGATACGCGTGATCCGCCGCTGGTTTTCGACATGCTGGGTCTGGAGTATTCTTCGGTTCTCGGCGATCGCCGCGCGGTTTTCGGCGATCGCCGTGCGGTTCTCGGCGATCGCCGTGCGGTTCTCGGCGATCGCCGCGCGGTTCTCTTCTATCTCCGAGCGAAGGTCTTCCTCCACACGTCGAATCTCCGAGCGAAGGTCTTCCTCCACACGTCGAATCTCCGAGCGAAGGTTGGTCTCCAAACGTTGGATGTCCGAGCGAAGGTTGGTCTCCAACGTTTCGGTACGGTCGATGTTCACATAGAGCATCGCTGCGATGCCAGCGAGCGCCGCTGCGATGCTGACGAACCCGAGGAGCATGGCGATTCCGTCGCTGGAGAGGCCCAGCAGGCGATTCGGGCGAAAGGCATCAGGTTGCGAGTGGGTCATTGGATATATCCGTAGTGGCATTCTAGCCGTTCTCGGCAGGGGCGCAAGACGGCCATGAAATGACGAGCGTCGGTCAGTCTGCCGAACGCTTCGGCAGTCGAGAAAAGAAACGGAGCCGCAACGAGTTCTGAAGGTCGTTGCAAGCGTTACGCTCGGGGTACCGGTATCGCGAACATCTGTGCGTGCGCCTCGAGACGAACGAGACGTCGATGCCCCGAACTCCGTGATGGTCGGGACGCACGAGTGGCGCGCGCATGCGTGGCTACGCTGCGAATCAGGCCCGGATCGGAAACGACGGCAATTCGGCTCATGAATTCTCCGACGGCGGATCGTGTGATTCGAGGCACCGGGCGCAACGGTACAGCGAACCTCGACAAATGTCGATTCATGCCTCGGCTGCAGCCGTTCCGACTTCGGCGTCCCAGGGTCCTTCAGACGCGACGAAGCGGGTTCGTGCGACACGATACGCAGAAACGCTCCGAAGCCGTCCCCGGCGATTTCGGAGACCGGCACGACACGAGAGTTCTGCGGGCGAACCCTCGCGCCCGACGGGCGAAGCCGGCCGGTTCTCCGATGTCGCCCGTATCGGGGTCGCCCGCCCCGATGGTTTCTCAGCCGATTCGGGAACCGCCGCGCTCGGCGGACGCAGACCGTCCGTGGTGGAATCGGAGGCCTGATCAACCCGGTTCCGGCGTATTCGTTCGACCTTGCACCCGCTCCCTTGTCGTCGCCCCCGTACCGTATGGGGACCCGCACCCGGAACCTGCTGCCGTGTCCGGCGACCGGGTCGAACGCTACGGCAAACTCGACGTCGACCCCGATTCCGGCATCGGCCGAATTCCGCACCGCCCGACCGGCAAGGCGCCCGGAGCGAGACGAAACTCGACCGCCGACGTTCCGGCGGCCGCCCGGTCCGAGGACGGTCTCGGGCCGGACCTCGGGCACCGGTTCCGCCGCCGTCGAGTCGCCTGTCCGCAGGCCACGAACGGGCCGCCGCCCGGGGTCCGTCTCGGCACGACGCCGGGTGCGGCGGTCAGGCGACCCGCTACGCCCTGGACCGCGAGCGCGCTCGAGGAATCCGGTGCGACCCCCTCCGATCCGTCAGGTGCGAAGACCCGGGAAGCGCAGGGAGCCGTCTCGGAGACGGCGGGCAGAGACGAGAGCCCGCACGTACGCCGCACCGCCGTCCCAGCGACTACTGGAGCACCCGCGCCGCAGCCAGTTCCGCCAGCTCCACCGCTCGGCCGCTCCGGGCGCTCTCCTCTGCCGCTTCGCCCACCAGCACCGCCCAGTATCCGTCTTCGAGCCCGACCTCCGGGTCGCCTCCGCCCCGAGCGACGAGATCCCGGAACCGCTCGTGCTGGAAGAAGGTCGCGCCGTGATGGTCGCCGGCGTGCAGGATGCGCGGATCGACCGGAACGGTCTCCGAAGTCTCGACGCGCGTCGCCCGGCTCGCGACCGAGAACTCCGCCTCCTGTCGGGTCCCCGGCGCCGCAAACCGCGCCGGAGCGGGGACCCGCGCCTCGAGGCGCGCCGCATCGCCGACGACGGCGACGGTCTCCTGCCAGCGGCTCCCTTCGGCGAACATGCAGAGATCCAGCATGCCGCGCAATCCGCCCTCGAACTCGACCACCGCGAAGGCGTTGTCGAGAACGTCCGGGCGCCGACCGCCCGGACGCTCGTCCAGATGGTTCACGTCCTGTGCGCCGGAGGCGTAGACGCGCACCGGGTCGGCGGCAAGTCCGAGCCGCATCAGGTCCCAGAAATGGCAACACTTTTCGACCAGGGTGCCTCCGGTCCGGGCGGCGAAGCGGTTCCAGTCTCCGACCTTGTCCAGGAACGGGTAGCGGTGCTCCCGGATCGACATCATGCGCGGCGCCCCGGCATCCCCGGCGCGAACCGCCTTCAGCATGCGTTCGATCGGCGGCATGTAGCGGTATTCCATCGCCACCCAGACCGGCG
Organism: Rhodobacterales bacterium; assembly: GCA_965221505.1. Lineage (GTDB taxonomy): Bacteria > Pseudomonadota > Alphaproteobacteria > Rhodobacterales > CAZPXZ01 > CAZPXZ01. The sequence goes on along the minus strand of CBDCSI010000001.1, from coordinate 538,853 downwards.
TCCCCCGGCCCGCCGCGCGCCGGACGACATCCGCCGCGTCCTGGCTGCGGGTGCAGAGCGGTTTCTCGCACAGGATCGGCTTGCCCGTAGCGAGCGCGTGTAGGAGGATCGGATAGTGAAGGTCGTTCGGCGCGGCGATCAGGTAGGCGTCGCAGGGGTCTTCCGCGAGCAGCGCGCGGTAGTCGGCGAAGGGCTTGCACTCCGGCCCGGCCAGGCGGCAGGTCCGGTTTCTCATCTCCTCGTCCGGGTCGGCGACCGCCGTCACCCCTGCGCCTTCGACGAGGGCGACGTTTCGCACGTGCTCCTGACCCATCATCCCGGCGCCGATCAGGCCGTAGCGAAGCTCACGCATGGCCGAGTTCCAGAAACGGGACGCCCAGGGACGCCGCCAGCGCCTCCGCCCCGGCCAGATGGTCGCCGTAGGCCAGCGCGACATGGTGCTCCAGCCCGGAATCCATGACGTCCCCGAGCACCGCGCCGGCCGGACGGTCGAACCGGACGACGCCGGAGGTACCGGAGAACGAGGGCGGGCGACGCAACATCTCGCCGGTCGCGGCGACGATGCGCTCCTCGCCCTGGGTCCGGGAAAGGCGGACCAGAGTGACGCGGCCCGGCCGCAGCGCAAACTCGTAGAGCAGCGCCTGGCCGCGGTTACCGTGAACCGTCGCGCGCATGCCGAACTCGGGGTCCGCCATCGAAGCCGGCGCCTGACCGCAATGCCAGAGAACCCCGGTGCCGTCCTCGACGTCGACGTCCACGATATCGGCGAGGAACGCGGGCTGCCCGGAAAGCCGCTCCAGCAGCACCTGGGTCACGGCCCCGTTGACGTCGGCCTCGCAAGCGCAGGGAACGCCCTTCTCGCCGAGAAGCGAGACCGGACCGCATACCGCGCCGCCGTATTCGGTGAACGCCTCCGGCCAGCAGCGGATCGCGAACCCGTCGTATCCGCCCTCCGACGCGATCGACTCCAGCCCGCCGGCCAGTCGAAGCGACCGCTCGACCTCGCCGGGGTCCAGTTCGCCCAGATTGGGCAAGTCTCGTGCGGCACGGGCGTACATGCGATCCAATGCGGACCTCGGCAGTCCTCTCGCGCGGGAGAAGAGTTCGCTCAGCTCGATCGCCGCCACCTCGGCGCCGACGCGGCGGCGCAACGCCTCCGCCTCGAAACGGCAGGTGTCGAACCCGTCGGGCGGAGAGCCGATCCGGGCGATACGCATCGGCGCAGGCATGCCGTCCCGGCGGGCACGCGCCGACTTGCGTCCGGACCTGGGCCGCACCGTCCGCTTTCCGGCAAGGAGTTCCGCCAGCGCCGTATCGATGCCCGAACCCGCCGGGTCCGCATAGAGCCAGGAAAACGCTCTCCGCCGTCGCCCGAGGGCGTGGCTCGCGAGATTCAGTCCGCAAAAGGCGTTAAGCCGAAGCCGGCCTCCCGTCCTCGGCTCCGGCGGCGCCCAGATCGCGATCGGGAGCGAGGTCCTGCCGGATAGCGCGGCGACCGACGCGGCGTCGGTAAACGTCGCCTGAAGCACCAGAACCCGATCCGGTTGCGCGTCCAGTATCGCATCCGTGGCCCGTTCCGCACCCGGCCCGTCCAGGACCGCCTCGCGCGGGCCGACCGCCTCGACCCCGGCGCGTTCCAGCGCACGGAACATCGCCGACAGCCGCTCGCCGGCAAAGCGGAGATCGAACGTGGGCCGGGCGAGCGGCAGAATTCCGACCCGCATGGCATTCTCCCTCGCCGTTCGGGGCCCGCGCCGACCCGGCAGGGCGCCGCCGGATCCCGGCCTTCCCCGCTCTTCGGCCCGGCCCGGCAAACCGCCCGGCTCGCGCCCGCCCGGCAATTCTACCACTCCCGCGCCGCGCCCGTGAGTCGCCCGCGGCGCCCGGACCCGGCGCCACGCGGCCCTCCGGGAACGTCCGCACTCCGCAGCTTCTCCGGGAAGCCCGCCTTGCCCCGGCTCCGACCCGCCTCTAGGCTTCCGGCACCTCCCCCGACCCCGAAAGGCCGAGTTCCTGGCTCCCGATCCTCGCGTAGCGACGCGCCCTCGCCCGCATCCGCCCTTCCCCGCGCGCGTCGTGCCTGCGCAGCCGGGTGCGACCTCGGCCCGACGCGCCGGGCGCAGGGTCAGGGGCGGTCGTTCGGCAACCGAATGAACGCAACGGCCGGAGCCGGCGACGCGGAAGACTGGCTTCGCGCGTGGGAAGCCCGCCTCTCGCAATGGGCCGCCGACGGCGATCCGGACCCGGCCGCGGTCGCGGCGATCGACCCGGGCTCCGCGCGCTTCGACCGGGGCCAGTCTCCGCGCCCGATCATGCTTCACCTCGCCGTCGCAGGCGCCCTCGCCGGGCGCGCCTCGCTGGAGGCGGCCGGCCTCGCGCCGGACCTGACCGAAAGCCTCGCCCGTCCCGAACGGGCCGTCGCGCCGCCCGACACGCCGCCGGATCTGGAGAGAGGCGTCGAGGTCGGCGTCGCCGCGCTGCGGCGCATCTCCGCTATGCTGGAGGGAATCGACGCCTACCGGAGGCATCCCTGGCGGCGACCGCCGGAGGCGGCGCCCGTCGTCTGGGAGCTCGGCTCCAGCCGGCTTCTCGACTACGCGCCGGAGGGGAACGGTCGGCCGGTCTTGTTCGTTCCCTCGCTGGTGAACGATTTCCGCGTTCTGGACCTCCTGCCCGAGCGGAGCCTGCTCCGCTGGTTCGCGGCGCGCGGAGTGCGCCCGCTGCTCCTCGACTGGGGATGCCCGGGCCCCGCCGAGAGCCGGTTCGGCATCGGGGATTACCTGGAACGGCGGCTTCTGCCGGCGCTCTCGGCGGCCGCCCGGACAGGCGACGCCGATCTCGTCGGCTACTGCATGGGCGGCCATTTCGTCCTGGCCGCGTCGCAACGCCTCCCGGCTCGAGTCGGACGAATCGCGCTCGTGGCGACGCCGTGGGACTTCGCCGCCGGCAACGGCGCCGGGGCGGCGTTGCGCGGGCTCGCCCGCGGGATGGGCGACGACGGAGCGCGCAGGCTGGTCCGGCAGATGGGACGTTGTTTCGGATGCGTACCGGTCGACTTCCTTCAGGCCGTCTTCGCGCTGCTCGATCCCAATCTGGCGCTGCGCAAATTCGGGGCGTTTCGCGACCTGCCAGCCGACGGCCTCGCGGCCCGGACCTTCGTCGCGACCGAGGACTGGCTGAACGACGGCAGGCCCCTCGCCCCGCGCGCCGGCGAGGAGCTGCTGATCGACTGGTGCCTGGAGAACGGTCCCTCGCGGGGCGCGTGGCAGCCGGGCGGCATGCCCGTGCTGCCGTCGCGCACCGCATGCGACGCGGTGGTGGTCGCCTCGCGCACCGACCGCATCGCGCCGATCGGGAGCGTGCGCCCGCTGGCCCGGCAAATCCCGGGCGCCAGGTGGCTCGAAATCGACGCGGGCCATATCGGAATGATGGTCGGAAGCCGCGCCGCTGCGCTGATGTGGGAGCCGCTTTTCGCTTGGCTGACAGAGCGTTAGAACGTTTCCGGACGCGGCCGGCGGGCTGCGCCGGGGGACGCGCGGTTGCAAATTGGTGCAATGCAACATAAATGGTAACGCAACCGAACCGCCGCCGACACGGCATTCGCGGGTGTCCGGCGCGTTCGCGCTGGCCCCCGCCCGAGAGGAGACCCCACCACCATGACCAACGTAGTCATCGCTTCCGCGGCCCGCACGCCGGTCGGGAGTTTTTCCGGCGCTTTCGCCACCGTGCCGGCGCACAAGCTCGGCGAAATCGCCATTCGGGGCGCGCTGGAGCGCGCCGGCGTCGCCCCCGAGGAGGTGAGCGAGGTCGTCATGGGCCAGATTCTCACCGCCGGCACCGGCCAGAACCCGGCCCGGCAGGCTTCGGTGAACGCCGGGGTTCCGGTCGAGACCCCCGCCTGGGGCATCAACCAGCTCTGCGGTTCCGGCCTGCGCGCCGTCGCGATCGGCTACCAGCACGTCGCGCTCGGCGACGACGACATCGTGGTGGCCGGCGGTCAGGAGAGCATGAGCCAGGCGCCGCACTGCGCCCATCTCCGGCCCGGAGCCAAGATGGGAGACGTGAAGTTCGTCGACACCATGCTCCGCGACGGCCTGTTCGACGCGTTCCACGGCTACCACATGGGAACGACGGCGGAAAACGTGGCGCGCAAGTGGCAGATCACCCGCGAAGAGCAGGACGGCTTCGCCGTCGCTTCGCAGCGGAAGGCCTCGAAAGCGCAGAAGGACGGCAAGTTCCGGGACGAGATCGTGCCCGTGACCGTGTCCTCGCGGCGCGGCGACACCGTGGTCTCCGACGACGAGTACATCCGCCACGACGCGTCCGTCGAAGGACTCGGCAAGCTCCGCCCGGCGTTCGACCGCGAATCCGGAACCGTCACCGCCGGGAACGCCTCCGGCATCAACGACGGCGCCGCGGCGGTCGTGCTGATGAAGGAGGAGGAGGCCGCGCGCCGCGGCGTCGAGCCGCTCGCCCGCATCCGCAGCTGGGCCACCGTCGGGCTCGATCCCTCGATCATGGGCGTCGGACCGGTCGGCGCCTCGCGCAAGGCGCTGGAGAAGGCCGGCTGGACCGTCGACGATCTCGACCTCGTCGAAGCGAACGAGGCGTTCGCCGCCCAGGCTTGCGCCGTGAACCGCGACATGGGCTGGAACGCGGACCGGGTCAACGTGAACGGCGGCGCCATCGCCATCGGACATCCGATCGGCGCCTCCGGAGCCCGCGTGCTCGCCACGCTGCTCCACGAGATGCGGCGGCGCGACGCGAAGAAAGGCCTCGCGACTCTCTGCATCGGCGGCGGCATGGGCGTGGCGCTCTGCGTCGAGCGCGACTGAGCCCGCTCGTCCGAACCAGCACCGAAAAGGATCAGCACCATGACAAGAATCGCAGTCGTCACCGGCGGCACGCGCGGCATCGGCGCCGCCATCTCCGTCGCGCTCCGGGACCTCGGCCACACGGTCGTGGCCAACTACGGCGGCAACGACGCCGCAGCGGCCCGGTTTACCGAGGAGACCGGCGTGCAGGCCAAGAAGTGGGACGTCGGCGACGCCGAGGCCTGCGAACGGGAACTCGGCGCGATCGCCGAGGAGCACGGCGCCGTCTCCATCCTGGTCAACAACGCCGGCATCACCCGCGACGGGATGCTGCACAGGATGGACGCGGCCAAGTGGGACGCGGTGATCGCCACCAATCTCAGCAGCCTGTTCTACATGACCCGACCGGTCATCAACGGAATGCGGGACCAGGGATGGGGCCGAATCGTCAACATCTCCTCGGTCAACGGCATCAAGGGGCAGATGGGCCAGTCCAATTACTCCGCCGCCAAGGCCGGGGTCATCGGCTTCACCAAGGCGGTGGCGCAGGAGAACGCGCGCAAGGGGATCACCGTGAACGCGGTAGCGCCGGGCTACATCAACACGGAGATGGTCGCCGCGGTCCCGGAGGAGGTGATGAACAAGGCGATTCTTCCCACGATCCCGGTCGGGCGTCTGGGCGAGGCCGACGAGATCGCGCATACGGTCGCGTTCCTGGTCGACGACAAGGCCGCCTGGATCACCGGCGCCACCGTCAACGTCAACGGCGGCCAGTACATGGCCTGAGGGGGCCTGAGGGGGCTGCGAGCCTCGACGCCGGGGAGCGCGGCCGGTATCCTGTGCTCCCCGGTCGCCGATACCCGGCGTAGCCAGTTCGAAGGGCGCCTACCATGTTCTCCAGACTTACGTCTTCGGAACGGCAAGGCGCGTTCCTGATTCTGGGCGCCGTCGGCGTCGTCGGCGCGGCCCTGGCGTTAAGCGCGAGGTCCGACGCTCTGGTCTTTCACGGCCTGCTGGTCGCGGCACTCGCGATCGGCCTCCTCTTCTGGTTGATCCCGCAGGGCTTCTCGCCCGAACCCGGACCGGAGCGTCTCGGCGAATACTTCGACGATCCCGGCAAGGCGGCGATCCTGTTCTCCCTGTTCTGGCTGATCGCGGCGCTCGCGGTCGGCGACCTGATCGCCTGGCAGCTCGCGTTTCCCGAGCTGACTTTCGGCGAAGGCTGGTCGAGCTACGGCAGGCTCCGGCCGGTCCATACCTCCGGCGTGATCTTCGGCTTCGGCGGCAACGCGCTGCTCGCGACCGCGTTCCACGTCGTCCAGCGGACCTCCCGCGCCCGGATCCCGGATCCGCTTTGCGCCTGGTTCGTCGTCCTCGGCTACAACCTGTTCGTGACCGTCGCGGCGACCGGCTATCTCCTCGGCCTCACGCAGTCGAAGGAATACGCCGAGCCGGAATGGTACGCGGACCTCTGGCTCACGGTCGTCTGGCTGGCGTTCCTCTGGACGTTCCTGCGCACGCTGATGCGGCGGAGGGAGCCGCATATCTACGTGGCGAACTGGTACTACCTGGCCTTCATCCTGGTCGTGGCGGTGCTTCACGTCGTCAACAACCTGGCCCTCCCGATCGGCGTCGGATACGCCAAGAGCTACCCGATCTTCGCCGGCGTACAGGACGCCATGACGCAATGGTGGTACGGGCATAACGCGGTCGGCTTCTTCCTGACGGCCGCCTTTCTCGGGATGATGTACTACTTCCTGCCCAAGCGCGCGGGTCGCCCGATCTACTCCTACCGGATGTCGATCGTCGGGTTCTGGGGCATCACCTTCTTCTACATGTGGGCCGGTTCGCACCACCTCCACTACACGGCGCTGCCGCAGTGGGTGCAGACGCTGGGCATGACCTTCTCGATCATGCTCCTGGTGCCGTCCTGGCTCGCCGCCGCGAACGCGCTCCTGACGCTGAACGGAGCCTGGCACAAGGTGCGGGACGACGCGGTGCTGCGGTTCATGATGACCGCGGCCGTGTTCTACGGTCTGTCGACGTTCGAGGGCTCGTTCATGTCGATCCGTGCCGTGAACTCCCTGTCCCACTATACGGACTGGACGGTCGGGCACGTCCATGCCGGCGGCCTCGGATGGGTGGCCTTCATCTCGTTCGGCGCGATCTACGCGCTGGTTCCGTGGCTCTGGAAGCGTCCGGGCATGTATTCGGCGAAGCTGGTCGAATGGCATTTCTGGCTCGCCATCGCCGGCACCGTGATCTACGTGTTCGCCATGTGGAACTCCGGCATCGTTCAGGGGCTGATGTGGCGGACCTACAACGAAAGCGGCACGCTGGCCTATTCGTTCATCGAATCGGTCGAGGCGATGTTCCCGTATTACGTGGCGCGAGCCGTCGGAGGACTGCTGTTCCTCGCCGGCGCCGCGGTCGGCTGCTGGAACGTGTGGATGACCCTGCGCACCGCGTCGGCGGCCGAGGGCGAGTCCGAGCGGCCGGCGGCCGCGAGCGCCGCCCCCGCCGGCGGCTGAGACCGGAGGGCGAAGGACATGTTCAACCTCCACTACCGACTCGAGCGGAACTCGATCGCGCTTCTGGTCGGCATCCTCCTGGTCTCCGCGGTCGGAGGCCTGGTCGAGATCGCGCCCCTCTTCACCATCGACGAGACGGTGGAGGAGGATCCCGACATGCGGGTCTACACGCCGCTGGAACTCGCCGGCCGCAACGTCTACATCCGGGAGGGCTGTTACGCCTGCCACTCGCAGATGGTGCGCGCGCTGCGCGACGAGGTCGAACGCTACGGCCCCTACTCTCTGGCCGTGGAGTCCCAATACGACCGGCCGATGCTCTGGGGTTCCAAGCGAACGGGGCCGGATCTCGCGCGAATCGGCGGCAAATACTCCGACGCCTGGCACCTGACGCATTTTCTGGATCCGCGCGCCGTCGTTCCGACTTCCGTGATGCCGGCCTACGGCTGGCTCCTGCGCAACGAACTCGAGGTCGAATCGCTCGGCCTGCACCTCCAGGCGCTCCGCCGGCTCGGCACGCCCTACACCGAGGAGATGGTGGAGAACGCCGCGATCGACGCCTGGGCGCAATCGGCGCCGGATTCGGACGCTTCCTTCGACGTGTTCGACCGTTACGGCGACGATACCGGCGTGCGCGCGTTCGACGGCGACCCGGGGCGGTTGACCGAGATGGACGCGCTCATCGCCTACATGCAGATCCTCGGGCGGCTGACGGACAAGGCGTACCGAACGGACGCGCCGGAGGGATGAGCCGTGACCCTGGACCACGAATTCCTGGTCGGCATGGCCAAGCAGTTCGGCCTCTTCTATTTCATGGCTCTCGCCGCCGCCATCCTCGTGTGGACCTACTGGCCGGGGCGGAAAAAGAAGCACGACCGCGCGGCTGAGAGCATTCTCGAGGGAGAGGACCGGCCATGGCAATAGGCCAGCGCGACTCGCACACCGGATGGACGACCACCGGTCACGAGTGGAACGGCATTCTGGAACTGAACACGCCGGTGCCGAAGCCGGTCTGGTTCTTCCTCGCCCTCGCCGCGGTCGTGTCCGTCGTCTACTGGGTCCTCATGCCGGCCTGGCCGCTGGGCACGACCTTCACCCGCGGAATCCTGGGCAACGACCAGGGGGCGGACGTGCGGGAGGCGATCCGGGCGGCAGACGCGGACCCGCGCGCCTGGAGAGATCGGGTTTCGGCGATGCCGGTCGAAGCGATGGCGGAGGATCCCGAACTGGCCGGCGCCGTGCGGGCTACGGGCGCCATGCTGTTCGCCGAGAACTGTTCCGCCTGCCACGGGCGGGACGGAAGCGGCCAGCCCGGCTTCCCCAACTTGGCGAACGACAAGTGGCAGTGGGGCGGCTCGCCCGAGGAGATCCTCGAAACCCTGCGCGTCGGGGTGAACTCCCTGCACCCGGAGACCCGCCTGGGCGTGATGCAGGCGTTCGGCGAGGACGGGATACTCGATCGCGACACCGTTCTCGCGCTCGTGACCCATGTCCGCTCGCTTTCCGGTCTCGAGGACCCCGGCGCCACGGACCCGGAGACGAGGGAGACGGGCGCCGCGGCCTTCGCGGAGAACTGCGCCACCTGCCACGGCGACGCAGGGACCGGTCTGGCGGAGTTCGGGGCCCCGGACCTCACGGACGGAACCTGGCTCTACGGCAGCGACCGGGAGGCGATCTTCCGCACCGTCTGGCATGGGCGGGAAGGGTGGATGCCGTCCTGGGACGGACGGCTCACGGAAGCCGACCGGCGGATCCTGACCTTCCACGTGCTGGATCTGGCCGGGCGGATCCCCGCGCCATGAGCGCCGCCGCGGGCGACCGCCCTTCGAAGGCGTGGAGCGTCCGGACCGCGGCGATCGCCGTCTCCGCCGCCCTGGCGGCGATCGTCCTGCTGGCGAACGCCCACCTGGTCCATGTGGCGCTGTCCACGCAGCCGGAATGCGTCAACCCGGCGAGCGCCGGACAGGCGGCGCCGTACCGCGCCGCAAAGCCCGGCTGCTGAGCCGACCGGAGGCGAGAATCATGACCGACCGAATTCCGCCCGTGCAGCCGCCCGAGAATCCCGACCGCCTCCGGCTCGGGCGCGGCAAGAGCCCGGCCGACGCCATGCGCTGGCTCGGCGCGGGCTGGCGCGACCTTTCCCGGAACCCCGGCGGAAGCCTGCTCTACGGATTCCTCGTATTCGCGGTGCTCGGGATCGCCGTCTCCGGAATCTACGCGGCGTCGCTCGATTTCATTCTCTTTCCGGCGCTCGCGGCGTTCACGGTCGTCGGCCCGTTCCTCGCCATCGGCCTGTACGAAAAGAGCCGCCGCATGGCCGCCGGAGAGACCGTCTCGATCGCGGACATGTTCGCCGTGCGGCCCCGGTCCGGCGCGCAGGTGCTGTTCGTCGGCGTGCTGCTTCTGGTCCTGGCGCTCCTGTGGATGCGCGCCGCCGTCCTGCTCTACGCCCTCTTCTTCGGCGTACAGGGGTTTCCGGGCCTCGACCGCATCGTCGAGATCCTGTTCGCCACCAGCCAGGGTTGGGCCCTGCTCGGCGTAGGAACGCTGGTCGGCGGCCTGTTCGCGGCCTTCTCCTTCGCCGTCAGCGTCTTCGCGATCCCGATGCTTCTCGACCGGCGCACGGACGCGCTCACCGCGATGGGTTCGAGCGTGGCGCTGGTCTGGCACAACCTTCCGGTCATGCTCGCCTGGGGCGCGATCGTGCTCGTTCTCACCGCGATCGGATTCGGGACGGCGCTGATCGGCCTCCTGGTGGTCTTCCCGCTTCTGGGCCATGCCACCTGGCACGCCTGGGTCGCGATGCGGGAGTAACGGATCGCTTCGGCGGCCATGTCCGCGCCCTCCCGTTCGGAACCCCGCACCGACGCCCGCAACCGCACGGGCGCGTCAGAATACGGGTCGCGCGCGGCTGCGAACCGCCTCGGCGACGAAGAGCTGGCGTTGGCCTGCCGAACCGACGCCGGCGGGCATCGCACGGTCACGCTCTCGGTTCCGTCCATGCATTGCGGCGCCTGCCTCCATACCGTCGAGCGAGTTCTCCGCGGCGTGAACGGAGTGAGCGGCGCGCGCGCCAATCTCACCGCCCGCCGGGTCGCCGTGCGCTGGCCCGCGTCGCACCCCGGCACGCCGCCGATCGTCGAAGCGCTTTCGCGGGCCGGCTACGACGCGCATCTTCCCGCCGACGAACCGCGTGACGCCGGTCGGGAAGTCGGGCGCCTCCTGAAGGCCCTCGCGGTCGCCGGTTTCGGAGCCGGCAACGTCATGCTTCTCTCGGTCTCGGTCTGGTCGGGCGCCGACCCGGAGACCCGGGAGCTGTTTCACTGGATTTCGGCGGCGATCGCCCTGCCGGTCCTCGCCTATTCCGGCATGCCGTTCTTCCGCCCGGCGATCGCGGCGCTCCGCCGCGGCCGGACGAACATGGACGTGCCGATTTCCGTCGGAGTGTTACTGGCCTTCGGACTGAGCTTGTACGACACCGCGCTCGGCGCCGAGCACGCGTATTTCGACGCGGCGGTGACGCTGGTGTTCTTCCTGCTGGCCGGCAGGACGCTGGAGGCCGTGATGCGAAACCGCGTGCGCTCGGCCGCGGAGGGACTTCGGAAGTTGCAACCGCGCGGAGCCACGGTCGTGGGAACGGACGGCACGGAGGCATTCCGACCGGTCGCGGAGCTCGCCCCGGGCATGCGGATCCGGATCGCCGCCGGCGAACGAATTCCGGCCGACGGGCGCGTACTCAGCGGCCGCTCGAGCGTCGACGCGTCGTTGGTCACCGGCGAGAGCGCGCCGCGGCCGGTCGGACCCGGCGGTGCGCTCCTCGGCGGCACGCGGATTCTGGACGCGCCGATCCTGGTGCAGGTCTCCCGCCGCGCCGAGGACTCCTTCCTGGCCGAAATCGCCCGGCAGGTGGAGGCGGCGGAGACGGGCCGTGCGTCGTTCCGGCACGCCGCCGACCGCGTCTCCCGCCTGTACGCGCCGGTGGTGCACCTCGCCGCGCTCCTCAGCGCCCTCGGCTGGCTCCTCGTCGGCGCCAGCGTGCACGACGCGGTCACCGTCGCCGTCGCAGTGCTGATCGTCACCTGCCCCTGCGCGCTCGGGCTCGCCGCGCCCATGGTGCAAGCCATCGCCGCAAGGCGCCTGTACCGGCGCGGAATCCTCGCGCAGGGCGGCGAAGCGCTGGAGCGGCTCGGGGAGGTCGACACCGTCCTCCTCGACAAGACCGGAGTCCTGACCTGCGGAAACGCCCGGCTGTCCGCACCGGACGGGATCGAGCCGGAGGCGCTGTGCCTGGCGCAAGCGCTCGCCTCGCACTCCCGCCACCCGTTCTCGCGAGCGATCCTCTCCGAACCGGGACGGCTCCCGCCGACTCGGGCGACTCGCGTCCGGGAGCGTCCCGGGGACGGCATCGAGGCATGGATCGACGGGGCGCGATTCCGTCTGGGCCGGGCCGAGTGGGCGCTGGCGTCCGACGCCGCACCGGAGAGGAGCGATTCGGCGCTGTCCAGTGCGGTTCTCTCGCGCGACGGCACACATGTGGCGACCTTCCGGTTCGAGAGCCCGTTGCGCGAGGGCGCCAGAGCCGCGGTCGAGTCGCTCGAGCGCATGAACTTGCCGACCGAGATTCTCTCCGGCGATCGCCCGGGCCCCGTTCGTTCGGTCGCGGAACGGACCGGAATCGGGAAGGCCGCGGCCGAGCTTCGACCTGGCGACAAGATCCTGCGCATCGAATCCCTCGCCCGGGAGGGGCGAAAACCCCTCATGGTGGGCGACGGACTGAACGACGCGCCGGCCCTGGCCGGAGCGCACGCTTCCATGGCGCCGGGAGAGGCCACGGATATCGGCCGGCAGGCCGCGAATCTGGTCTTCCTGCGGCAGAGCCTGACGGCCGTGCCGGAAGCGATCGGCATCGCGCGCCGCGCCAGACGCCTGATGCGGCAGAACTTCGCCTTCGCGATCGCGTATAACGCGGCCGCCTTGCCGTTCGCCGCGGCTGGACTGGTGACGCCGCTCTTTGCGGCGGTTGCGATGTCTTCCTCCTCCCTCGTCGTCGTGGCCAACGCTCTGCGCCTCGAGGTCGGCGCCGGACCCTCGCCTACGCGACGACGAACGATTCGATGGACGGCTTCCTCTACCTGATTCCGCTCTCGCTGGGCCTGGGCGTTCTCGGGCTGGCGGTCTTTTTCTGGACGCTACGCAAGGGCCAGTACGAGGATCTCGACGGCGCGGCGGAACGGATCCTTCACGACGAGGACGCGCCGCTGGCCGAAACGGACGACGGCCCGGGCGAATCGGCGACGGCGGCCCGCCACGGACCGGTGCCGCCCGAAACGCGGATTGGCGGTTCGCCGAAGCCCTCGTCCGCAACGAGGGAACCGGTGGAATCGCGGGAATCGCAACAACGCTTTCGCGCCGAACGCACTCGGCGAGATGCGACCGGCCTCCACCACACCGAACGATCCGATGCGAGCAATAGTGCCGGTTCTCGCTCGGCTGAAGGACGACGTGCTGGCCGAGGTCCGGCGGAGAGAACGTGAGGAATCGCTCGCGGCGGAGCCGAAGGATGTCGCGGCGATCGTGATCTCGATCGACGGCGTCATGGTGAACCCGTAACGCTCATTCAGCTCGACGATCGTACGCAGACAAACAAGGGTCTTGCCGGTACCGGTCTCCAAATTCACGGTGAAGTCGCCAGAGTCCAGCGCGTCGGACTGCGCCACACCATTGCGAAGTCGGATATTGATATGATTCTCCAGAATCTCGTCGTCGAGCAAGCGTCAGCCCATTGCCGACGCCCAGATCGCTCTCGGCAAGAGCGAGTATGCGTTGTTGTTGATCGGACGATTCCCGCTTCAACGCGAAATCGGTCCGGCACACCTCCTGGCCGCGGAACAGGTCGCGAACGGTTTCCGCGGCCTGAAGCTGACAGTCGAGGTCCGGCTCGACACGTAGCTTCATCATGCCGACAAGTCTCTCGGCCTCGACGCCGCGCCAGGCGCTGACGAAAACACCAGCCGCTCACCCTTCGGCTCCGGAACCGGCCGCCCCAACTCCTGCGCTCGCTCGATCCGGAATTGCATCGTATCCTCGATGTGCCGCAACGCGGTTTCCTGATCGTCGCCATGCGCCATGCAGCCGGGCAAATCCGGTTCCTCGGTAACGAACGCCCGATCCTCGTCGCTCCAGCAGAGGAGGATTTCGTACTTGCACAACGTGCGGAGAGTCTTCCCGTTATCCGCCATTGGCGTTCGGAACAGATTCGGTAATCACTTGCAAACCCGATATGCCGGAAAAATCGCGGGCATCATGAGTGATCAACGGAATTGCATGCCGTACAGCGCACGCTGCGATCCAGGCGTCGTTGAGTGAAACGGGCCTACCATTCCTCTTCCGCTCTGCTACCAATCGGCCATAGCAGCGAGCCATGTCATTATCGTAGGGAATCACGACAAATTGACGGAGAATTGCGTCAAGCGTTCTTCGTCTTTCCCCGCCCCACCTTGCGCTCTCGGCACCGAAGTACAGTTCGCCGACCGTGACGAAATAGATTGCGAGCAGACGGTGCTCCACATGAGGAGCGTATACCTGCGCTTCTCGACCTCCACGCATCAAGTAGGACACAATGTTCGTGTCCAGTAGAACACCGGCTGGTGTCATGAGAGACTGCCAGGTCCGGTAGGCGCGTTCCGGAGCTCGACGATCGATGCTTCGAATCCGTCATTTTCGTCACCGGGCCATGTTCCGAATAGCTCTTGAGCCGCCTCTATCGGTTTTACGTTCTGTAAGTCAGCTAATTCGTCCAAGGTCGGCGTTGCCCAGAATGAGGAGCCGACCGCTGTTCCCTTAGGCAATTGGTCGACCCCCTCTTCCGTTCTGTCGTCCAAGGGCTCGATATCCTGGATACTGACAATCGTTATCCTTCCGGTAGACGAATCTCCAGTAGCCCTGCCGACCACACGAACATAGCCGAGAATGCTTTCGAGTACCTGATCCCTGTGCGTATCGTCAAATTGACAGAGGATCGGCTCTCCGGCGGAAGGGTGAACGCGGCATCGGGCGCCTTGTTCGTTGAAGTCGGCCATGAGCAACCGCCCTTCAATCGTGCGAACGTTAGATTGCGGTTCTTGGATACGTTGTCGTATTCGAGCCAGCCCATCCTGTGTCAAGGATGCCTTGACGGCACTGTTCCGAGTCCCCAGACTGAACGACACCCTTTCGATCCCCTGCCCAAGCACGTTCCCGGCATCTCGCCAGGCCGTCAGGACGCCGGCGTCGTAGCCAGCCGGCAGAGGTCCGGTGCTTCCCTCCGTTTGAATCGCCGTCAAGCCGTCGATCGCCACTCGGAATATCTCATCCCCTGCATCCATGCCGGGAAGCTCCGGATCCGGTCTGCTGCGCTCGAAGCCGAGAACCGCAGCCGCGCTTCCGGGCTCCAGCGACACGAGCGCAAGGTTCACGCTGTCTTCGACGCCCCTTGGCGGTCCACCCCTGCGCCGGCTCGCAGATTCGCCGCGAAGCACCCGACCCACCCGATACAACGCCGTGTTCATGCGAGACAGAAAGCGCACCAGCTGAGTCAAGGGGATGGTCCCCGGTCCAACGGCATCCCCATCAAACCGAATCTTCAAGAGAGGGTCTTGCCGCTTCATCGACCGATCTCCTCCTCACGTCCCACCTTGGCGCACGCCGGGCAAGCGGAGACTACAGGCTGCGCACGTTGCCGAGACCTCGCTGCTTTAGGGTCTCGGCGAAATTGGTCTTCGCGACGTCGTTGACGAAGGCGCGTTCCCGGACGACGACTGTGGTGTCGCCGATGATCGAATCCAGATTAACGGCGACGCGCGGCTCAGGGCGCGGCCGCATCATGTCGGAGACGACGTTCGCGTCTCTCAGCTATGCACGCGGGGCGCTCATCCCTCGTCCCTAGCCTCGATTCCCAACTCCAGGTAATCGTGTGACACATCCACGCTAGTAGAAGCGGAATCGGAGTCGCTTTTCGGCGAGCCACGGGATGCGGATGTCCGTCTGCTCGTAGCCTGCTTCGAGCAAGAGGGGATTGTTCGCTCGTCGGCTGAGTGTTACGACGACGTCGTCCTTGCCGATCTGGATCTCGGCGGGTGAGTTGACGAGTTTCTCGAAGATCGTTCTGGGTTTGGCGTCCTGCATGCCGTTCTTCATTCGGTTGCCGAAGATCCGATAGAGGGTGTTGGCGAAGACGGTGATCTGCAGGTCGAAGTGCACCTTGAGGGGAACGACGGCCGAGAGCGCGTCCATGTGAAAGAAGTCGACGGCGTCGGCGATGGTGTTTTCGATGACCATTCGCCGTGCGTATCGGTCGACGAGGGCGGTTGCGGAGACGCGCTTCTGGTTGGTGACGAGGATGGTGGGTTTCTCGTGGCCGAGGTCGGCGACGGCGATCTGTCGGAGTCCGGCGGGGTAGTCCTTGAGTTCGACGGTTTTCTCGAGGATCCGGGGGTTTCGATAGATCCGGCCGACGTTGTTCAGGGTGATGCGTCGCCAGTGCTGCGCGGGCGCGCCGAGCTCGTCGAGCATCTTGCGGCTCCTGCGGCGGAGGGTGAGGAAGGCGACGCCCATTTCGTCGAGCCTGGCGAGGTTGGCGTAGGTGGTCAGACGGCTGTCGAAGACGAGCTCGCGCGGGAGCGTTCCGGTGCGCTGCCGCCAGGCTTCGGCGAAGCGGAGGATTTCGTCGTTCTGGTCTTCCTTCCGCAGTCGCGCGTTGCAGTAGACGAAGATGCGCGCGTCGGCGTCGCGAGCGAGGAAGGCGAGCACGCCGCGCTGTCGGCGGCTGCGGCGGGAGACGTAGTGGCGCTGGCTGAGCGCGTCGTCGCCGTGATAGGGGATGGTATGGAAGTCTAGGTCGAAGGAGTCCCCGCCGCCGATGTCGACGCCGAGGCTTCGCGCGGCGTGATGCCATGCGTCCATCGTCGCGGGCGTGACGCGCGGATCGGCCCGGCAGGAGTACTCGGACAGGGTCGAGCGCTTGGGGATCGCGTTCAGGCCGGCGAACAGGGCGATGCCCTCGTCGAGCGCGTCGGGCATGATCCGGTACGTGCGCCCGATCCCCCAGAGCTTGAGCGCGAGGAGGGATCGCACGGCGCAATCGGCCGGAATGCGGCTGCTGCCGGGCAGGCCGGCCTGCTCGACGATGCGGTCCAGGTCGCAGCGCACGAGGTCGGGGACGAACAGGAACAACCCGCCGAAGCGGGTGCGGATGCGGCGTGGGGCGAAGCTGAGCGCCCGCCGATCCGCGACCGGCGCCGGTTCCGGCTTGGTCCTGGCCCGCTGCTCGCGCGTTCTTCTCCACAGCTTCCCGATGCCGGCTTCCTTGAGCATGCGGTCCACGGCGGAGACGCTGGTGGGCATGTTCTCTTGCGCGAGGGTTTCGCTGATCTCCGCGACCGAGAGATTCCGTTTCTTGCGAAGCTCCACGGCGCGTCGCTTCCTGTCGGCCCGGCCCGGAAGGGCGGCCTCCGGCTTTCGTCCCGGCTTGGGCTCCTCGAAGAAAGGGCGGTCGGGGTTCTTCCGGAAGGCAGTGCAGAGATTGCGGAAGGTGCCCGGCGCGTATCCGAAGCGGCCCGCGACCTCGCCGACGGGCAACCCCTCGACGAAGTGAGCGCGCAGCGCCTCGTACTGCCGATGCGTCGCGTTGGTCGGCCGAAGGAAACGGCTGGCGAGCGAACTCATGTGAAAGCCTCCGATTAGAGAACAATTGCCACTATATCATATGAATCGCGTCGCTGCAACCTCTGGTAGCTGTGCCCGGCTCAGGCGGTACATCTGCCGCGTAACTCACTATGTAGTAGCCAAAATCGACTCTCGGTCGCTTGGGTCGGTAGCCGTCCGCGCTAGTGGCGTCTTGGTCGACGCCTCGCTACAGAGTGTGGCATACGGTGTCTAATAATAGCGTCGGATATGACACCTCGGCGAATTCAAGTGCAATGCAGCAGGCAGGCGCTTACCCTCGCCGCCCAGCGTGTAAGATCATTTTCGTCTGTTGGGAATCGAGGCTAGCGGAGAAAGAGAGGGGTTTGTAGCCGCATCGGGCAGGGGGCGGCAGGTCGACGCAGTGCCCCTCCCCGAAGTGTCGCGCGAAAGCCTCGGACGGCTTGGGCCGGCGTTCGGCCTTCTCGCGCTTCTCGTGGATCAGGCGGCGGACCGGCTCCCCCATAGAGACGCCGATCTGCTGCGCCGCGCGGCGTAGCCAGGAATTGTCCCCAGGACCGATGTCGCGGACGGTGATGCTGGTGCCCATGCCGGCGTCTCCTGCTTGATCGGCAGCCCGCCGAGGTTAGCCGTTCGTCGTCTTACGCTATCACCGTTCGGCAGGCAATTCTCTTTGAAGCGCGTCTGCCGAACGCACGGGAGCCGCAGATCAGAGCTTCTGTCGAAGGCCTGCGCACAGAACTACGCGCATGTGTCGTCAAGCCGTTGCTCTTGCGTAACTGATCCCCTGTCATGGCGATACGTTCGCCTTGCGTTCCTGCCATGGTTGCCCTGTTCGATCTCAGGCTCCGACGACAGGCGCTCGTCGCCGGGACGGCGGGCGCGGTCTCGATGGCGAAGCTTGCCTGCGCTGTCGTGCCGGCGCGCGATACCGCCGGGCAGGAGCGGTATACCGCGTCCAGGCTCACGGTTGACCTGGATCGTCGGTCTAACCGCCAATTCGGCCCCGACGGCCGATTCTCCGGCCACCGGGCGCCGTTCCGGGCCGCCGGCTACGACTTCGGCGCGGCTTCGGCCCCGCGGGCGGTTGGCGGGTCCGATTCGGGCTGTCGCGAGGTATCGGCGAGCCGGCTCGGGCCTCCGGCGCCCGGAATCGGGCCGGCAGAGTCGATCGGCGGCCACAGTCCCGCTACGGCACGGCTTGCCGGCGAGTTCGCGACGAAGTTGTGGCGTCAGGCGGGGGCCGGAGGCGGAGGTTCGGTGCGCTCGAGCGCCGTTCGCAGCATTCCGGTTCCGGCATCGCACAGAAGGAGGACGCATCGTCTGCTGCGGCGAAGCGCGAAGACTGCATGAACCGTCGACGAAGAAAGCTCGGCGCCCAGATCGCCCGCGCTCGAAGCGAACGCCGTCCTGCCGGCAACAGAATCGCGGGGCACGCCCCGTCGGACGCGAACAGACCCCGGTGCGAAGTCCGGAAGCCGTTCGACTCGAGCTCGCCCCCGCGACCACCGACGCCAGCGCCGCACCGTCTCCCGGCTTACGCGCAACTGGGCGCAAGGCTCCGCTGCCGCTGCCGAACCGCCGCGCCTGTGCAACGCCGGAACCGGAAGAACGAGCCCGCCGACACGCTGACGACGACCGAAAAAACGCAAGGACGCAGGCCGAGCGCGGCGACGCACCGCGCGAAGCAAATGCTGTGACGATGCCGGACGCTGACCGAACCCCGGTCCCCGACCTCATGCGGAACCCGCTGCGGGACGCCCCGCGGCTTGCGACGATACGGCGCCGCGTCCAGACGACATCCGTCGTGCCGGGCAGGCCGCAGCGCATATCGAGGCGGTCGCTCTGTTGGAGTATGACCGCAACGAAGCGGACCGACTGTGGGGCCCGTTACCTCCCGCCCTGTCGGACGTCCGCCTCACGGCATCCTGTCTCCGTTGAAGGCTGAAGCGGTATTTCCGAAGCGATACCGGCAGCTCGCTGCGAGGGTGAAGGCGCTCTTGGGTATCGCGACCGCGGCAATACGAAGGGAGGCACGGAGGCGCCGCGACCGTCGCGTGGGCCGTACGAGACGTCCTCTCCTCCGTCCGTCGCTTCCGCTCGCCGCTGGCGGCATCTTCGTTCCGATTGGCCCGCTCGGCCGGCCGCGCACGTTCCCGTCGTCTTGGGTACGGCCGCATTGTCAATGGCGCTCCGGCGCCTGCAGGGCAGGTCCTGAGCCTGGACCGCGCTTCGATTTCGGCGGTTTCGCGAGCGGGTCGTTGGTGAGCGCGGCCGTAGCCCGGGAGTATCAGGACAGACGGCATTCGCGGCTTCCGGCAAGCCTTCCGGCGGGCGGCCTCGAGCCTCCCCAGGCGTGTCGCTCGGCACCTGAACTGGCTGCAGCCGCAATACGGCACATTTGCGGACATGGTGCCAGTCGCCGCCCCGACCGTAGCGGTGTCGCACAGCAGTTCGGGAGAACGGCGACTTTGCGTCGCAAGACGCGACTCCCCGACCGTTCCGGAAGCGGCGACCCGCGGCCGGCATCCGCCGAGGCCGCCGGGGCCGCCTATCGGCCGGCGCGAATCGATTCGACGAGAGCCAACACGGACGGTCCGATCCCCTCGACCATGACCGCCACCCCCTGGCGGTTGGGGTGAATTCCGTCGTCCTGATTCAACGCTGGATCCATCGCCACGCCCTCCAGCAGGAAGGGATAGAGCGCCGTCCCGTATTCTCTTGCGAGATCGGGGTAGATCGAATCGAACGCGGCCTGGTACTCCGGCCCGAGATTGCCGCCGGCCCGCATTCCGGCCAGGAGCACCGGCAGGCGCCGCGCCGCGAGAAGTTCCAGCATGGCTTCCAGATTGGCCCGCGTCTCGGCCGGATCGATGCCGCGCAGCATGTCGTTGGCGCCGAGCGAGAGGATCACGCCGTCCGCGTCGTCTCCGAGCGACCAGTCGAGCCGGGCCAGGCCGCCGGCGGTAGTGTCGCCCGACACGCCGGCGTTCGCGATCTCCGCCTTCGCGCCCCGTTCCGCCAACCAGGCCTGCAATTGCGGTACAAGCCCTTCGTGAGGGTCGAGGCCGAAGCCCGCGAAGAGCGAATCGCCGACCGCGACGATCCGGAGCGTGCGCTCTTCCTGCGCGGCGGACGCCGCAGCGGACGCGATCAGAACGAAGCCGGCAGCGAGAGCCGATCGAAGGATTCGCGCCGGGAATCCGTTAGAGGCAGGAACGCCACGCAGCCAGGAGAACGCCGTGGAAGAAATCGCCCTCCAATTGCGCGACGTCTCGCTTTCGTTCGAGACGGAGCGAGGAACGGTCGACGTGCTCAGGTCGGTCAGCTTCCGCGTGGGAAGCGGCGAACTTGTGGCCCTCGTCGGGCCGTCGGGTTCCGGCAAGTCTTCTCTCCTCATGCTTCTGGCCGGCCTCGAGGCACCGACCTCCGGCCATGTCCAGGTGCTGGGACACGAACTCGCGGGTCTGAACGAAAACGCTCTCGCCCGCCTTCGCCGCGAGCATATCGGCTTCGTGTTCCAGTCCTTCCACCTCATCCCGACCATGACCGCGATCGAGAACGTGGCCACCGCTCTCGATCTCGCCGACCACCCCGACCCGCGCGGCGCGGCGCGCGACGAACTCGCCGCTGTCGGTCTCGGGGATCGCGTCCACCACCATCCGACGGAACTTTCCGGCGGCGAGCAGCAGCGGGTCGCGATCGCCCGGGCGGTCGCCACGGCGCCGAGCCTGATCCTCGCCGACGAGCCGACCGGCAACCTCGACGACGCGACGGGCAACGCGATCGCGGACCTCCTCTTCGAATCGGCCGCGCGCCGCAACGCGACGATGGTCATGGTAACCCACAATTCCGAACTCGCGTCGAGGACCGAACGCGTCATGCGACTGCAGGGCGGAAGACTGGCGGACGACGCATGAGAGCGGGACCTGCGCTCCGCATCGCCCGTGCGGAGTTGCGCGGCGGCCGGGAAGCGCTTCCCGTCTTCGTCCTCTGCCTGGCGCTCGGCGTGGCCTCGGTGTCGGGAGTGGCGTCCACGCTGGCGGCGATCTCGCAAGGCCTCTCCCTTTCCGCCCGCGACGTGCTCGGAGGCGACATCGAGGTCCGCTACGTGCACCGGTTCGCCGACCCGGAGGAAGCGGACTTCCTGAACGGAATCGGGGTCGTATCCCGAGCCGTGACGTTTCGCGGCATGCTCGCTCCCGAGGACGCGGCCCCGGGCGACCGAACGCTGGTGCAAGCCAAGGGCGTCGACCCGCAATACCCGCTGTACGGCTCCCTCCTGCTCGACCCCCCGCTCGAGCCGGACGCAGCCCTCGCGCCGAACGCCGACGGCGTCCCGGGTATCGTTCTCGCCCCGGAACTGGCGGCGCGGTTCGGTCTTCGGCCCGGCGACCTCGTACGGATGGGAAGCGGCTCCTTCGAATACCGCGCCAGTATCGTCTCCGAACCGGATCGTGTGACGAGCGGCATGCAGTTCGGTCCGCGCGCCCTCGCCGGGCTGGAGGCGATCGACGGTGCGGGACTTCTGGCGAGGGGCAGCCTCTACTATCCGCGTTATCGGCTGAAAGTCGACGAAGGAGAGGATCTGGCCGCGATCCGAGCGGAAGCGAACGCCCGGTTCCCCGACGCCGGCTGGCGCTGGCGGGATCGGCTTTCGGGGGTGCCCGGCGTCGAGCGGTTCGTCCAGCGTCTCGGCAGCTTCCTGTCGCTGGTGGCGCTCGCCGCGCTGGCGCTCGGCGGGATCGGCGCCGGTTCCGCCATCCGCGCCTACCTCCAGCGCAAGACGACCTCCATCGCCACATTGCGGGCGATCGGCGCGGGCAGGGGCACCGTCGCCGCCGCATACGTCGCGCAGACCCTCGCGATCGCGACGGTCGGGGTCGCGGCCGGCCTGGTCGTCGGCGCCGGCGCGCCGCTCGTGCTCGGCCCGTTTCTCTCTAGCCTGCTGCCGGTGCCGGCGGCGTTCGACCTCTACTGGGTCCCCGTGCTCCTGTCCGCGGCGGCGGGCTATCTCACGGCGCTGCTGTTCGCGCTGGCCCCCCTCGCCTCGGCCTGCGAAACGCCCGCCGCAAGCGTCTTCCGCGCGGCGGGCGCGACGATGGGCGTGCGGATTTCCGCGCCCTGGGCGGCCGGCATCGCGGCCTCCGCGGTCGGCCTGTTCGGCGTCGCGCTGCTCTTGTCGCAAGACGTGTTCCTGACCTCCTGGTTCGCGGGCGGCTTCGCGCTCGCCGTCTCGATCCTCTCCCTGATCGGTCGGGGAATCGCCTGGTTGAGCAAGCGCGCCGCGCCGGCGCTGCGAGGTGCGCCGCCGGCGTTCCGGCGCGCAGTCGCACAGATCGGAGGCGCGGGCGGCGACGCCGGCGGCATTTCCGTATCGCTCGGCACCGCGATCGCGCTTCTCGGTGCGGTGGCGCTGATCTCCCATTCGCTCCGGTCGGAGATCGGGGGGCTGGCCGGCGAGGAAGCGCCCGCCTACTTCGTGCTCGACGTATCGCAAGCGGAGATTCCCGCATTGAGGGCGGCGGCCCTGGACGTCGGCGCCGATCGCGTCGATACGGCGCCGATGCTGCGAGGCTTCGTCACCCGTCTGAACGGCGTCCCGGCTGCGGAGGCCAAGGTGGGTCCGGAGTCGTCCTGGGTCCTTCGAGGCGACCGGGGCCTCAGCTACGCCGACGAACCCCCGCCCGACGCCAAGATCGTCGAGGGCGCGTGGTGGCCGTCCGACTACGACGGACCGCCGCTGGTGTCGTTCGCCGCCGAGGAGGCGCGGGAACTCGGGCTCGGCGTCGGATCGACGATCACGGTCAGCGTGCTCGGACGTCCGCTTACCGCAACGATCGCCAATCTGAGGGAGATCACCTGGCAGGGCCTCGGCATCAACTTCCTGATGATCTTCGACCGCAAGAGCCTCTCCTCTGCGCCCCACCAGCATCTCGCCACGGTCTACGTCCAGGAGCCGAAATCGGACGGGTTCCTCGCCAGCCTGGCGGAATGCTGTCCGGCGGCGGCCGCGGTTTCGGTCCAGGAGGGCCTCGACGCCGCGCGAAGCACACTGGAGAAGATCGCGGCGGCCGCGCTCTGGGGCAGCGCCGTGACCCTGCTGACCGGCCTGGCGGTCCTGGTCGGCGTCGCGGCGGCCGGGCAGCGGCGCCAGGTCTACGAGAGCGCGATCTGGAAGGCGCTCGGCGCGACGCGGCGGGAGATTCTCTCGGCTCTGGCGCTCAAATGGGGACTCCTCGGCGCAGCTTCGGCGCTGGCCGCGCTCTGTCTCGGGGCCGCAG
This sequence comes from Rhodobacterales bacterium, assembly GCA_965221505.1. Classification (GTDB taxonomy): domain Bacteria; phylum Pseudomonadota; class Alphaproteobacteria; order Rhodobacterales; family CAZPXZ01; genus CAZPXZ01. Next base: position 515,546 of record CBDCSI010000001.1, on the reverse strand, counting down.
GCGCGTGGGCGACTCTGCGGTTCGTCATGGAGCTCGGGTTCGCGTTCTCCGCCCCGATCGCCCTCCTGACCACTGCGGCCGGCGCCGCCGCGAGCCTCGCGGCCGGTCTCGCCTTCGCCGGGGCCGCCGTCCGCGCGTCTCCGGCGACGCTGTTGCGCGGACGCGAATGAGGCGACCGACTCTTCGCCGGACTTGCAGTTTGGCGCAAGATATCCCATATTTCCTGTAGCACCGGCTATGCGGTGCAACGCCAATCGGAGGAGTATCAGCGCAAATGTCCGAATTCGACCGTCAGGCCCGAGCCTTTGCCGCGACCCGGGAGTCCGTCGGCGTCAGCGTAGACGAAGGCCTGCGAGCCTACATGACCCGCGTATACGGGCTGATGGCAGGAGCGATGACCCTGACCGGCGTCGTCGCGTACGGCATCGGGACGACCCCGGCTCTCGTGAGCGCGATCTACGGAACGCCGCTCGTCTGGCTGGTGATCCTGGCGCCGCTCGCCATGGTCTTTTTCCTCGCCGCCCGTATCCATCGGCTGCAGCCGGGAACGGCGCAGGCCCTGTTCTGGATTTACGCCGCCCTGGTCGGCGCCTCGATCTCGTCGATCTTCGTCATCTACACCGGCTTTTCGATCGCGAAGACGTTCTTCATCACCGCCATCGCGTTTCTCGGACTGAGCCTCTACGGCTACACGACCAAGCGCGATCTCTCGGCCATGGGGTCCTTCCTGATCATGGGCGTGATCGGCCTCGTGGTGGCCATGATCGTCAACATCTTCCTGGCCTCGTCCGCGCTCGAATTCGCGATCTCGGTTCTCGGCGTGCTGATCTTCGCCGGACTGACGGCGTACGATACGCAGAAGATCAAGAACACCTATCTCGGCCTCCGTGACATCGGCCAGGCCCGGGACGGCGCCGCCATTCGGGAAAAGAGCGCGATCATGGGCGCCCTGTCGCTCTATCTCGACTTCCTGAACATGTTCCTCTTCCTGCTCCATTTCCTGGGAATGGCACGAGAGTAGACGCGTCTTCAGCAACGGTCGAAGCGGGCCTCTTCGGAGGCCCGCTTGCCGTACGCGCGCGGCAGTGCGCGGTCGCCTCGGGTCGCCGTGTCCTCGGAATCGCCCGGCGGCGACCGCAACTGAACCCGCCGAGTCGTTCCGTGCGTTCGCCTCCTGCGGCTCCGGGGCGGCAGCGTGCCGCATGTACAGGCATTCCCGGGAATCCGGACCCTCTCCGGTTCTGACGGACGGTACGAACGGAAACGGAGCGCCGACTCGGCCGGTCGGCCGCTCCCGAAGCGGACAAGGGCCACCGGCACCGCGAAGCTGCGGCGAGGCTGACGGAGTCGAACCGGGCGGATCGACGCTCCCGGAGCCGGGGCGCAACGTCGCAATCCCGTCCTCCGCCCCGGTCGTCTCTCAGTAGCGGGTCTCGGCCGTCCCGTCCGCGATCCATTCGCGCAGCTTCGTCAGCCGGTCGTCGCCGCGACCCGTGCGAATGGCCTTCTGCACCGCGTAGTCCTCGCCCACGAGCACGACCAGCCTCTTGCCCCGCGTGACCGCCGTGTACAGCAGATTGCGGCGCAGCATCACGTGATGTCCGCCATGGATCGCGATCACCACGGCCGGATACTCCGAGCCTTGACTCTTGTGTATGGTCGCCGCGTAGGCGAGGCTCAACGCGTCGAGATCCTGGACGCCGTACTCTACCGTTCGCCCGTCGATCCGCACCGCCACGGACTGCCGTTCGGCATCGACCGATTCCACGTAGCCGATATCGCCGTTGAAGACCTCCTGCTGGTAGTTGTTGCGTCCCTGCATCACCCGGTCTCCGCGGCGAAGCGTCTCGTTGCCGACGCGCACGCCCTTGCCGGCGCCCGGGTTCAGCTCGGTCTGGAGTCTCGCGTTCAACGCTTCGACGCCGGCCGCGCCGCTCCGCATGGGGGAGAGCACCTGAACGTCCCGCACCGAATCCAGGCCGAAACGACGCGGAATCCGGTTCCGGACCAGTTCCGCGATCCGGTCCGCGATCACCGCCTGCTCCGCCGCCTGCACGAAGAAGAAATCGCCGTCCGGATCCTGCGGTCCCTTGAGGCCGACGGGAACGCCCCGGTTGATCCGGTGCGCGACGTCCAGGATCCGGCTGCCTTCGGACTGCCGGTACACCTCGCGCAGCCGGGCGACCGGATACGCTTCGGAGCGGACGATATCGGAGAGAACCTGTCCCGACTGCACCGACGGAAGCTGGTCCGCGTCGCCGACCAGCAGCAGCGCAGTCGAGCGTGGAATCGCTTCCAGGAGCGAAGCCATCAGCTCCACGTCCACCATCGACACCTCGTCGACCACGATCAGATCGCCTTCCAGAGGGTTGTCGCGCCCGCGCAGGAAACGGCCGTCCTGGGGATTGAACTCGAGCAGCCGATGGAGCGTCTTCGCCTCGCACCCCGAGGCCTCGGCCATCCGCTTCGCGGCGCGTCCCGTCGGCGCACCGAGCAGAACCGTCTTGTCCTGACCCCGCACGACCAGCAGGAGCGCATTCAGAATGGTGGTCTTGCCGACGCCGGGTCCGCCGGTCAGCACCGTCACCTTCGAGGTAAGCGCCATGCGGAGCGCCGCCTCCTGATCCGCGCCGAGATTCATGCCGAGCGTAGCGGAGGCGCGCTCGATCTCCGCTTGCAAGTCCAGCCGAGGCCAGGGCAGCGGCCCGTCGGCGAGCCGGGCGAGGTCCTCCGCGACCTGGCGTTCCGCATCGTGAAGGCTGCGCGGAAACGCGCATCGCCGCCCGCCGATCGTATCCGCGACCAGCGTTCCGTCCGGGCCGCATTCCCGCTGCAGCGCCGCCTCGACGTCCGCGATTTCGCATTGCAGGAGCGTCGACGCGCGTTCTACCAGGTCGTCGAACGGCAGGCCGGTATGTCCCTCCACCCGGACGGACTCGAAGAGCGTAAACGCGACCCCGGCCGCCAGCCGCTCCGGCGCGTCGTGCTTCACGCCGACGCTTTGCGCGATCCGGTCGGCGATCAGGAACCCGATCCCGCGGAAGTCGCGAATCAGCCGGTAGGGGTTCTCCTTGATCAGGCTGGCGGCGGCCTGGCCGTAGCGGCGATAGACCGTCGCCGAACGCGCCGCACCGAGTCCGTGATTGTGGAGAAACAGGTACGTGTCGCGGGCGTCCCGCCGCTCCGCCCAGGACTCCGCGATCGTTCTCATCTTCTTTGCGCCGATGCCGTCGACTTCCGCAAGCCGCTCCGGCTCCGAGTCGAGGACGTCCATCGTTTCGTCCCCGAAACGGTCGACGATCGCGTTCGCCACGGCCGGGCCGACGCCCTTGACCGCGCCGGACCCGAGATAGGAGAGCAGGCCCTCGCGGCCCGTAGGCGCTTCGATCGCCAGATGCCGGGCGCGAAACTGCCGCCCGTGGGACGGGTGGTCGACCCATTGTCCGGCGGCGACCACGCGCTCGCCGACGTCGACGCCCGCGATCTCCCCTACGACCCGTTTCGGCTGATCCGTCCCCTCCGCCGCGACGCGCAGCACCGTGAATCCGGTGTCCTCGTTCCGGAAAATGACGCTCTGAACGACGCCGGCCAGCGATTCGCTCGACGCGGGCGGCGGCGGTCGTCCGGCGGCGCTGTCCGTATCGGGGCCACGATTCATCCGGCGCCCCGGGGGCCGACCTGGCCGCGGTCCAGCAGGAGATGGTCCAGGACGACCGCCGCCGCCATCGCCTCGCCGACCGGAACGGCCCGGATGCCCACGCACGGGTCGTGGCGGCCCAGCGTGACCACTTCCGTCTCTTCGCCGGAGACCGTGACGCTGCGCCGGGGCGTGCGAATGGAGGAGGTCGGCTTGACCGCAAATCGAATCACGATGTCCTGTCCGGTGCTGATCCCGCCGAGAATCCCGCCGGCATGGTTCGAGAGAAAGATCGTCTTCCCGTCCTCCATGCGCATTTCGTCGGCGTTCTCCGACCCTCGAAGGGCTGCGGCTCCGAATCCGGCGCCGATCTCCACGCCCTTGACCGCATTGATGGACATCATTGCGGAAGCGAGATCCTGGTCGAGCTTGCCGTAGATCGGCGAACCCAGTCCGGCCGGCGCGCCTTCGACGCGAATCTCGACGACCGCGCCGAGCGAATCGCCGCTCTTGCGGATCGCGTCGAGCATGGCCTCCCAGCGTCCGGCCGCGGCCGCGTCGGGAGACCAGAACGGGTTGCGCTCCGTCTCGTCCCAGTCCCAGGCTTCGCGCCGTACGGGTTCGTCGCCGATCTGCACGAGCGCTCCGCGGACCCGCAGGCCAGGTACCTGGACCCTTAGAACGGCTCGCGCGACGCCGCCGGCAGCGACGCGCATCGCGGTTTCGCGCGCGGACGCGCGTCCCCCGCCCCGGTAGTCGCGAATTCCGTATTTCTGCAGGTACGTATAGTCGGCATGCCCCGGACGAAAGGTCTCCCGGATGCGTTCGTAATCCCGGCTCCGCGCGTCCTCGTTGCGGATCACGATGCCGATGGGCGTGCCGGTGGTCTTGCCCTCGAAGACGCCGGACAGGATCTCCGCCCGATCACTCTCCCGCCGCTGCGTCACATGCCGGCTCGACCCCGGCTTGCGACGATCCAGCCAGTGCTGCAAGTCGGGCTCCGCAAGCGGAACGCCAGGCGGACACCCGTCCACGACGCAGCCGATCGCCGGTCCGTGGCTCTCGCCCCAGGTCGTGAACCGAAACTGGTGCCCGAAGCTGTTGGTCGCCATCGCGGCCTCCCCGCGCCGGCATCGAAATCAGTTCCTGGCGGCCCGCTTGACCGGCTTCCACAGCTTGTGCGTGGAAGCGTAGAGCAGGCCGGCCAGCACCAGCAGAATCACGATGTTCCGGATTCCGGCGACCTTCCGTTCCACCATGTAGGGTTCCGCCGCCCATGCGAGAAACGCGCTGACGTCCGACGCCATGCGCTCCTCCGTCGCGGGCGTTCCGTCCTGATACTCGACGATATCGTCCAGGAGCGGCGGCGCCATCGCGATGGCTCCGCCGGGAAAGACGGGGTTGTAGTAGAGAGTCCCCGTGTCGACGTCCGCCGGCGCCTCCTCGTAGCCCAGAAGCAGGGCCCGGACGTATTCCGGGCCCCCGCTGCCGGACAGCAACTGGTTCACGATCCCGTGAAATCCGGCCCGCGACTTGGTGATCACGGACAGGTCCGGCGGTACGGCGCCGCCGTTGGCGACCGCCGCTTCCGCGTCGTTGGCGAACGGAGACACCATGGGATCGGACAGTTCCGCCGGGCGCTCGAACATCTCGCCGTCGCTGTCAGGACCGTCCACGACGAGAAAGGCGGCCGCAATGGCCTTTGCCTGCGACTCGGTGAACGTCGGCCCGCCCTCTTCGGCGAGGTTCCGGTAGTAGAGATGCTTCAGGCCGTGGCAGGCGGCACACACCTCGCTGTAGACCTGCCATCCCCGCTGCAGCTGGGCCTGGTCGAACCGGCCGAACGGCCCCTCGAAGGAGAAGGCGTGATCCTCGATCTCGGCGCCGCCGCCGGCGGCGATCGCGGGCAGGGCGGCCAGAACCAGCGCCGCCGTTGCGGCAAGCGTACGCAAAGACTTCATGACTTCCCGCCTTCTCCAGCAGCCGCTTCGGCACCGTGCCTGGCGCGGAAGTCTTCCTCGATGCTCGCCGGCTGCGGCTTCGGCGTCTCGACCAGCCCGACGATCGGCATGACCAGGAGGAAGTGCACGAACCAGTACGCCGTGGCGATCCGACCGACGATCAGATAGACCCCTTCCGGAGGCTTCGCGCCGATATACATCAGCACGAGGAAGTCAATTCCGAGAATCCAGAACCACCAGCGATAGATCGGACGGTAGCGGCACGAGCGCACGCGAGAAGTGTCCAGCCACGGAGCGAGCGCCAGCAGGCCTATGGAGCCGAACATGGCGACCACGCCGAGCAGCTTGTCGGGAATCGACCGGAGAATTGCGTAGAACGGCAGGAAATACCATTCCGGCACGATGTGCTCCGGCGTCTTCAGCGGGTCGGCTTCGATGTAGTTGTCCGGGTGCCCGAGATAGTTCGGCATGAAGAACACGAAGGCGGCGAACAGCGCCAGAAACAGGACGACCGCGTAAAGATCCTTCACGGTGTAGTACGGGCTGAACGGGACCGTGTCCTTCTTCACCTCGCTCGGGCGCACGTCCACGCCGGTCGGGTTGTTGTTGCCCACGGCGTGCAGCGCCCAGATATGGGCGGCGACCAGGCCGGCCAGCACCATCGGCAGAAGGTAGTGAAGCGAGAAAAACCGGTTCAGCGTCGGATTGTCGACGGCAAAGCCGCCCCAGAGCCACTCCACGATGGCGTCGCCGACCAGCGGAACCGCCGAGAACAGGTTGGTGATGACGGTGGCGCCCCAGAAGCTCATTTGCCCCCAGGGCAGCACGTAGCCCATGAACGCGGTCGCCATCATGACCACGTAGATGAGAATGCCGACGATCCAGATCATCTCGCGCGGCTCCTTGTAGGAACCGTAGTAGAGCCCCCGGAAGATGTGGAGGTAGACCGCGATGAAGAAGAACGAGGCGCCGTTCGCGTGCACGTAGCGGAGGAGCCAGCCGCCCTCGACGTTCCGCATGATGTGCTCGATCGAGGCGAAGGCCAGATCCTTGTGCGGCGTGTAGTGCATCGCGAGGACGATGCCGGTCGCGATCTGGATCACGAGGAAAAGCGCGAGCACCGCTCCGAACACCCACATCCAGTTGAGGTTCTTGGGCGTGGGAAACGTCTGCATGTGGTGCATGAGACCGAACACCGGAAGCCGGCGTTCCATCCAGCGAGTGAAACCCGTCCGGGGCTCGTACGGTTCCTGGGGAATGCTGCCCATGATCGGTTACCTCAACCCAGCCGGACGACGGTGTCCGAGACGAACCGGGCGGTCGGAACGGCCAGGTTTTCCGGCGCCGGCCCCTTCCGGATCCTGCCCGCGGTGTCGTAATGGGAGCCGTGGCAAGGGCAGAACCAGCCGCCGTAGTCGCCGGCGGCGTCGCCGATCGGGACGCAACCGAAATGCGTGCATACGCCGAGCATCACCAGCCATTCCCCGGCCTCGTCGAGGGTACGGTTCTCGTCCGTCGCGACCGCGTCCGCGCCGAGGTTGCCGTTGCGCGCGGCCTCGTCGGGCAGGTCGTCCAGCGGCACCTCGCGGGCGGCGGCGATCTCCTCCGGAGTCCGGCGCCGGATGAACACCGGTTTGCCGCGCCACTTGACGGTGATCTGCATGCCCGGCGTGACGTCGGCGACGCTCACGTCCACCGAGGCCAGCGCCCGGACGGTGGCGTCCGGATTCATCTGGTCTATGAGCGGCCAGACGGCAGCGGCGGAGGCCACGGCGCCGACCGAGCCGGTGGCGATATACAAGAAGTCCCTTCGCTCCGGTTGAGCGGCGGCGTTGCTGTCTCCCACTGTCCCTCCTGGAATCTGCCTGCGAACCGGGCACGGCCGGCGGCGTCCGTTCTCTCCACCGGAACGGACCGACACGCCGGGCGTTGATAGCGGAAGGCGGGAAGATTCGCAACCTCGAACGCGGGGCGCCGACCGGCCCGGACCGGCGGGGAGATCGGCAGGCGCCGGCCCTGCAATCCGCCTCTACGGGACGCTCGACAGCCGGGAGCCGCGATTCGCCGCCCTGCCCGCGCCGGGCGGCGTTCGGGACGGGTCCCTCGCTCCGTTCGATCCGGGAGCGCGCGACGAACCGGGGCCCGGAACGCTACGCGCCCCGGACCCCGGTCGACGGAAAACCCTAGAGGTAGCTCTCGGCGTTCTCCGGCACCACCAGTTCGGCTCCGGTATCGATTTCGTCCGGAAGCGTCTCGCCGGCGACCAGCCGCATGACGGCCTCGACGCCCATCGTGCCCATCATGTAGGGGCGCTGCGCGACCGAAGCGGCGAGTTCGCCCTTCAGAATGCTCTCGGCGGCGTTCGGATTGCCGTCGAAGCCGACCACCATCACCTGGTCCAGCAGCCGCGCGGTGCGAAGGGCCTCGATCGCGCCCAGCGCCATGTTGTCGTTCGACGCGAAGATCGCGCGCAGATTCGGATTCGCGGTCAGAATGTTCTCCGTCGCGGTCTGCGCCTTTCCGGCGTCCCAGTCGGCCGGCTGTTCGGCGACCAGGTTCAGCCCGCAGTCCAGCAAGCCTTCCCGTCCGCCCTGCGCCCGGTGCTGGCCGGTGGTGGAGGTGACGATCCCCTGCAGCACCGCCACGTCGCTGCCCGCCTCGACCGAGTCGCAGATGTGCTGCGCGCCGAGCCGCGCGGCCGGAACGTTGTCGGTTCCGATATAGGTGCCGGGCATGTCGGCCCGCTTGTCGATGAACAGCACGTGCACGCCGCGTTCGCGAGCCTGTTCCAGCGCCGGGACCAGCGCCGCGGTATCGGCCGGAGCGATGGCGATGCCGACCACGCCCTTGGCGATCTGATCCTCGACCAGCGCGATCTGGCCGGCGACGTCGGTCTCTCCGCCCGGCGGCGCGACCACCGCGACGTCGACGCCCATCTCTGCGCCCTTGTCCATGGCGCCGCTCGTCACCGCCGCCCAGAACGGATTCGCGGAACCGGAATCCGAGATGACGACCGCAACCTTGGTCTCGGCGACGGCGGCGGCGCCGAACGCGGCGGCCAGGCCGGCGGCGAGCAGGGTCCTTACTGTATTTCGAAGCATCTTCCTCTCTCCTTGTCGGTGAACTCCGTTGCAATGCAGGATCCGATCGCCGGCGCCGGAGTTCGCGCGCCGGCATCGGAATACGGTTACGGGCCGCTCCCGGCGCGACGCCGGAGCACGTCCACGAAAACTGCGCCGACCACGATCATGCCGATCATGGTCTGCTGCCAGAACGCGCTCACGTCCATCAGGTTCAGCCCGTTGCGCAACAATCCCATCACCAGGACGCCGGCGAAGACTCCGAGCACCGTGCCTCGTCCGCCGAAGAAACTGGCGCCGCCGATGATGACGGCCGCTATGGCGTCCAGCTCGGCGCCGATTCCGGCGTTCGGAAAACCGGAGCCGGTGCGGCCGGCCATCAGCAGGCCGGCGAGACCGGCGAAGAAGCCCGACATCCCGTAGACGATCAGGAGAATGCGGTCGACGTTGATGCCGCTGACCCGCGCAGCCTGCGGATTGCCGCCGACGGCGAGGATGTGACGGCCGACGGACACCTTGCGCAGAAAATACGCGGTCGAGCCGTAACAGACCAGGAGCACGATCGCGCTGACCGGGATGGAGCCGAACTTGCCGAGAAACGGCACCGGGATCTCGCCCGAACCCAGGAAGCGGATGGCGTCGGACACGCCGGACACCGGACGCCCGCCGGACACGAGATTGGTGATCCCGCGCAGCGTGTAGAGCGTTCCGAGCGTCATGATGAAGGGATGCGGCAGGCGCAGCACGGTGAGGCCGAAGCCGTTGATCAGGCCGCAGAGAATCCCGACGGCGGGGCCGACGAGAATGGCGATCGGCCAGGGCCACCCCGCCACGTCGGCCATGGCCAGCAGCATGGTGCAGAGCGCCATGATCGATCCGACCGAGAGATCGATGCCGGCGGTGAGGATGACGACGTAGAGGCCCAGCGCCAGAAGCGCGTTCATCGCGATCTGCCGCAGGATGTTGGTCAGGTTCTGGGTCGAGAGAAAGATGTCGGGCTGCAAGAGGGTGAGCACCGCCATCATCAGCAGGACGACGCCGAAGACGCCGTATTTCTCGAGCAGGATCAACCGCCGGCGGCCGGCGGCCTCGGAGGATTCCTCAACCATCGTCGCCGACCCGGTCATGCGCGAGGCGCGAAACGTGGCCGTGCGTGCCCATGATCCATCCGATCACCTCGTTGCGGCTGGTTTCCGGGATGGGCGCCTCGGCGAAATTGCGCCCGTGAAAGAGCGCCATCACCCGGTCGCAGACGAAGAAGACGTCGTCCATCCGGTGGCTGATCAGAATGACGCTGGTGCCGTGGTCCTTCAACCGCTTGATCAGGTCGAGGACCTTGCCGACCTCCTTGATGGCCAGCGCCGCAGTGGGCTCGTCCATGATCACCACCCGGCCCTCGAACGCCGTCGCACGGGCGATCGCCACGGCCTGCGCCTGCCCGCCGGACAACTCCTCCACGTTCTGGTCGACGGACTTGACGGTGATGTCGAGACGGTCGAGGTGACTCATCGCCATCCTGCGCGACAGCCGCTCGTCCACCACGGTAAACCCGGGATAGCTGCGGCCCGGTTCGCGGCCCAGATAGATGTTCTCGTGAATCGGCAGGTTGCCGGCCAGGGCGAGATCCTGATACACCATCTCGATACCGATGTTCTGCGCGTCCCGCGGCGAGTTCAGCGAGACGGGCCGGGAGTCGAAGAGGATCTCTCCTTCCGAGGCGGAATAGAGCCCGGAGAGAACTTTCATCAGGGTCGACTTGCCGGCGCCGTTGTCGCCGACGACCCCGAGAACCTCGCTCGGATAGAGGCGGAGGTCGACGCGGTCGAGCGCGACGATGGCGCCGAATTTCTTCGTGACGCCTCGCGCCTCGAGGAGCGGCTTCACGCCTTCGCGGTCGCGCCCGGCGTTCATCCGTTCCCTCTCCCGCGCGGCTTCCGGATCACGGACGGATCCCCGCTCCGGCAGCGCCGTCGAACGCCGCTCCCGATCCCTCGCCCGCCGTTTCGGGGTCTTCGATCGCGACAGCCCGTCCGGTCCGGGCGGAGAGCAGGGCGCAGTCCGCCAGATGCAGCGCGCGCATGGCGTCCTCGGCGCCCGGCGCCGGCGGTCTTCCGGACTCGACCGCAGCCGCGAAGGCCTCGATCTCGTTCCGGTACGCGTCGGCGTAGCGCTGGGGGAAATGTTCCGGCAGCTTCGGCGAGCGATAGCCGTCGCCGTCCGAGATCGTCGTCCGGATACTCGGGACGTTGTCCATCGCGATCGTTCCGCGCGATCCGAAAATCTCCACGCGCTGATCGAACCCGTAGGTCGCACGCCTCGAGTTCTGGATCACGACCGTCGCGCCGTTCGCAGCCCAGAACACGGCCGTCGCCGAATCGTAGTCGCCCGCGTCCCGGAACGCGGGCTCGATCATCGCCTCCCCGCGCGCAAACACGCCGACCGGCGGCCGGTCGAGAAGGAAACGCATCTGGTCGAGATCGTGGATCATCATGTCCCGGAAGATCCCGCCGGAGCGCCGGACGTATTCGATCGGCGGCGGCCCCGGGTCGCGCGAGACCATGCGAATTTGCTCGACCTCGCCCACTTCGCCGCTTCGAACGGCGCCCCGCAGGGCGAGATGGTGGGGGTCGAACCGGCGATGGAATCCGATCGCGAAGGGAACCGGGCGCTCCTCGAGGCGCCGCACGCACTCTCGCACCCGCCGTATGTCGAGGTCGATCGGCTTCTCGCAGAAGACCGCCTTGCCCGCGCTCGCGGCACGCTCGATCAACTCGACATGCGTGTCGGTCGGAGAACAGACGGCCACGGCGTCCACGCGATCGCTGGAGAGGATTTCGTCGACGCAAGCGGCAACCGACGCGCCCCCGTCCGCTGCGACGGAGCGCGCGCGCTCGGCCGCCGGGTCGAACACGCAAACCAGCCTCGTCCGTTCGCCGCGGGCGACGTTCCGCGCATGCAGCGCACCGATGCGTCCGGCACCGACGAGTCCGAATCCGATCATCGCTCCTCCACGCCCGTCTTGCGCGGGATCGCCGCAACGTAGCCACGCGGGAATCCGGGAGTCAAACCGGTCGCGCCGCCGCGCTCCAGCATACCCCGGCGAAGCGCACGGGCACCGTTGCGGGATTCGGCCGAATTCGACCCGGCAGCGGCATTCGCGCCGCAGTTGCCCCGCAAGCGGCCGTGGGGCATCCTTCCTCGCCAAGCGACGGGTTCGCGTTCGACTTCCCGCTTCCGGCGCAGCGTGCCCGGAACGGACGCGCGCCGGGAGAGGCGGCGCGAATCCGCATCGGCAACATGGGAGGGAGGGCAATGGCCGCCCCGGAACGCCTCACCGCCGCGCAGGCGGTCGTACGGTTTCTGAAGGCGCAGTACACCGAACGCGACGGCGAAGAGACCCGCGCCGTCCCGGCGATGTTCGGCATCTTCGGTCACGGCAACGTCGCAGGCATAGGCCAGGCGCTCGAGGAATTCGGGGAAGGCCTACCGTTCTTCGGCAGCAAGAACGAGCAGTCGATGGTGCACACGGCCCTGGGCTTCGCCAAGGCCCGCAACCGCCGCGCGACGCTGGCCTGTTCCGCCTCGATCGGTCCCGGGTCCACCAACATGCTGACCGGTGCGGCCACGGCGACGACCAACCGCCTCCCCGTTCTGCTTCTGCCCTCCGACGTCTTCGCCAACCGGCGCCCCGGCACCGTGCTGCAGCAACTGGAACATCCCTCGGAGGCCGATTGCTCGATCAACGACGCGTTCCGTCCGCTCAGCCGGTTCTTCGACCGTATCTCGCGGCCCGAACAACTCCTCACCGCGCTGCCCGAAGCGATGCGGATCCTGTTCGACCCGGCCGAGACGGGCGCCGTCACGCTTTCGTTGCCGCAAGACGTTCAGGGAGAGGCCGGCGACTTTCCGTCCGCCTTCTTCGAGCGGCGAATCTGGCACATGCGCCGCAGCCCGCCCGCGGAAGACGAGATCGAGCGTGCCGCGGCGGCGATCCGGGCGGCGAAGCGCCCGTTGGCGATCGCCGGCGGCGGCGTTCGCTATTCCGGCGCGGAAGCGGCGCTGGTCGCGTTTTGCAACCGCCTCGGCGCACCGGTCATGGAGACCTTCGCCGGCAAGGGCGTGGCGCAGGGAGCCGAGCTGCATCTCGGAGGCGGCGGCACCACCGGCACGGGCGCGGCCGCGCATGTGGCCCGGAGCGCCGATCTCGTCCTCCATGTCGGCTGCCGGATGTCGGACTTCACCACCGCGTCCCGCTCCGCGTTTCGACCCGAAGCGACGACGGTCGGGATCAACGTCCTCGCGGCCGATGCGACAAAGCTCGGTGCGATGCCGGTCGTCGCCGACGCCCGGCTTGCGCTGGAAGCGCTGGCCGAGCGCGTCGGGTCGGCGCGAACGGCGGAGGAATACCGCGCGGAAGTCGCCGGCGTCACCGCCCGGTGGTGGGAAGCCTACGACGCGTCCGTCTCTCACCGCCAGGGAGAGCCGTTGAGTCAGGGGGGCATCGTCCGGGCCGTCAACAGGGCCGCCCGCAAGGGGGACGTAGTGGTCGCCGCGGCCGGAACGCCGGCCGGCGAGATCATGAAGGCGTGGGACAACGCCAACGGCAGCGCCTGCTATCTCGAATACGCCTTCTCCTGCATGGGACACGAGATTCCGGCCGGCATGGGCGTCGCGCTGGCACGCGCGAACCGGGGTCACGTATTCGTCGTGATCGGCGACGGCACCTACCTGATGCAACCCTCCGAACTGGTGACCGCGGTCTCGGAGGGCGTCAAGATGACGGTCGTGGTGATCGAGAACGGCGGCTACCAGTGCATCCGCGCCCTGCAGAAGGCGACCACCGGAGCGGACAACTTCGGCAACGAGTTCCGCCGCCGGAGCCCGAACGGGCGGCATCCGGACGGCGACCTCGCCGCCGTCGACTATGCGGCGAACGCCCGCTCGATGGGGTGCGAGGCAAACGACGTCGAGACGCCGGAGCGGCTTGCCGAGGCGCTGGCGCAGGCGAGGGACTTCCGGGGGACGAGCGTCGTCGTAGCGCATGCGGAACGGGGCGGCGGATCTGCGGGATCGGGCTTGTGGTGGGACGTCGGCGTCGCCCAGGTCTCCGGCCTCGAGCGCGTCCGGACCGCCTTCGACGCCCACGAACGGGAGCGGAAAGCCCGGCAGACCACCTACCTGCCGGGGTAGCCGGGCCTGCGGGGGTCGCTGTCCGATGCCGAGCGAACGCTCGCGGTTCGCAAGTCCCCGGCCCGGAATCGTTGCCCTTGCCCGCGGCCCTCGCAACCCTTCGGAGGCTTCCCGGGTTCCGCTACGCGAAGGCTCGCGTCCCCGCGAGACCGCAGTCCGCTCGAGGTCCCGTGCCGCCGCCTTGCGATGCCGTTCGATATAGGCCGAGCTTCCGTTCTCCTGACCCCGGCTGCCGCTCAGAGCTCGATCCCTCGCAGGAACGCCAGGCTGGTCCGCGCGTCGCGCAAGGGGTCGACTTCCATCGCCGGATCCACGTCCTGTTCGACCGTCGCGTACTGGTCGTAGCCGATTTCGCGAAGCGCCTGCCTCAACGCGGCCCAATCGACCGTTCCCCGTCCGAGCGGACAAAATACGTTCCGCCTTACCGCTTCCAGGAAGCCCACCCCCTCTTCCACGGCCCGCCCGTGCACGATTGGGTCGACGTCCTTGAAGTGAAGGTGCCGAATCCGACCCGCATGTCGCCGGCAGAACTCCGCCGGATCGATGCCGGCATAGACCATGTGCCCCGTATCGACGCAAACCGCAGCCTCCGAGGCGGGAACGTCCGAAAGAATTCGCTCGACCTCGTCCTCGAACTCGATGAACGTGCCGGCATGCTGGTGAATGACCGGCGTGACGCCGGCCTCCGCAGCGAACCCCGCGATGGTTCGAATGATCCCGACCATGTGCGAATAGGCCGCCCGCGGCAAGGGTTTCGCCTTCGCCCGGTTGCCCGCGGACGGCATGCGCCGGTCGGATATGTGATCGATCACCACGAGATACGGGGCCCCGAGCCGGCCGAGAAGTTGCGCAGTGTCCTTCGCGTTTGCGAGCACCGCGCACTCTTGCGCCGGATCGTGCAACGGCTGAAAGATGAAGCCGCCGACGGGAGTGAGTCCCCGCCGATCGTATTCCCGGCGCAGGACGGCGGAGTCGGTGGGCGCATACCCGAGAGGGCCGATCTCGCAGTACCGGTATCCGGCCTCGGCGATCTCGTCGAGAACCGTGCTCCAGTCCGGATTTCCCGGCGCATCCGGGTAGTCGACACCCCATGACACCGGAGCGTTTGCCAGCTTCATCGCTCGAACCCGCCGTTTGCCGCAATGGAGTATCAGGTATCCCGTCCCTTCCGGGGATGCAAGCCGGCCCGGCGCCCGGGTCCGGTCTAGGTCGGAATCCCGACGCCGACCGAGAGTCCGAGGCGTTGCGAGCGGAGCAAACCGGCGACGCCAGGCGCACCGGCTCAGGCGGAACGGGCGCGACTGCCGGCGACCGCCGGTCAGGGTCCGGACGCGGCCTGCACGGAACGCCGGGCGGGCGTCATCCCTTGCCGCGCGTGCGGGTCTTGCCGGGGGTCGCGTTCGCCTCCACGAATTCCAGGACCCTGGCGGCGATGTCGATTCCGGTCGCCTTCTCGATCCCCTCGATGCCGGGAGACGAATTCACTTCCATGACCACGGCGCCGTGATTCGACCGCAACAGGTCCACGCCCGCCACGTTCAGGCCGAGGATGCGCGCGGCCCGAACCGCAGTCGAGCGTTCTTCCGGCGTGATTCGGACGCGCTCGGGGGTGCCGCCCCGATGCAAGTTGGAGCGAAACTCGTCCGCCGAACCCCGGCGCATCATCGAGCCCACGACCTTTCCGCCGACGACGAAGCACCGAATGTCGACGCCCTTCGCCTCCTTGATGAATTCCTGCACCAGGATGTTCTGTTTCGCTCCCCGGAACGCCTCGATCGTGCTCTTCGCGGCGGCATGCGTCTCGCCCAGGATGACGCCGACGCCCTGCGTGCCCTCCAGCAGCTTGATCACGAGGGGCGCGCCGCCGACCATGCGGATCAGGTCCTCCGTGTCCCGGGCGTTGTGCGCAAACCCCGTGACCGGAAGTCCGATGCCGTGCCGGGCGAGCAATTGCAGGCTGCGGAGCTTGTCGCGCGAACGGCCGATGGCGACCGACTCGTTCAGCGGCCAGACGCCCATGATCTCGAACTGGCGCAGGACGGCGAGGCCGTAGAAGGTGATCGACGCGCCGATTCGGGGTACCACCGCGTCGAACTGCGGAAGGACCTTGCCGCCGTACCGGATATCGGGACGGTGCGAGGTCACGTTCATGTAGACGCGCAGCGGATCGATGATCCGAATCTCGTGTCCCCGCGCCTCGGACACCTCGACCAGTCGCCGGTGGGAATAGAGGTTCGGATTTCGCGCGAGCATCGCGATTCTCATGCGGTACCTCCTCCCCCTGCAGGATCTCCGCTCCCGACGCCTTCGCCGGCCGGACTCGTCCCGGAGCGCGGGGCGGGCTTGCCCATCCGATAGGACGACCCCGGATCGACTCGATACCGGCCGCGGATCGCGGTGCGCCCGACCAGCATACGGAAACTCATCGAGTCGCGACGGGTCAGCGTCAGTTCGATGGGCCAGGATCGCTCCCCGACGACGACGGTCGACGCGATCACGCAGCGCTCTTCCGACTCTCCGCCCGAATTGCGGATCGCTCGGCGCCCGACCAGCGGCGCTTCGCAGTCGACCGCCTTCCGGTGCCGGCGGCCGAGGAAGACCCGAAAGCGAACGCGTTCCCCGCGGTCGTCCGCGAAGGGAACGATGTCGTCCGCGTGCAGGGTCGAGGTCCGCGCGCCGGTGTCGACCTTGGCCCTCATCGCCGCGATGCCGAGATCCGGAAGCCCGACCCACTCGCGCCAGCCGAGGGTCGGGAGCGCCGCCCGCTTCGCTTGCCGCTCCTCTCGCGTCGCCGCCCGACCCGCAAGACGCTCGCTCATGCCATCCCTCCGCTCCTCGCCCGCACCCGCGGCGGAAGACGACCCGTCGCTCTCGCCTTCGACGGCGCCGGACCGACTCCTGCGCAAATCCCGAGGACGACATCCTCGCACACGGACCGCAGGCAGTCGCTTCGAAGAAGGGCGGGTCGGGTCGGGTCGGGGAAGAGCGTCGCAGTTCCCGGGCGAGGATTCTGGCGAGAGCCGGATCGACGCCGCGGCACGCTGGGCAACGGACGATCACCCGGCGACTATACCGAATCGCAAGGGCACTCGGGACCCCGAAGACTCGATTTCCGCCTTTCGCGCGCAAGCGCCGACCGGAATCCGTTCCGGAGCGCGACGTCGCGCGGCCGGTCGCGCTCCCTCTTGCGCCGCGTGACGCCCCCGATCGCGGTCCTGCGAGTAACGCTTCGAGTTATGCGAGACCGGAACGAAGTCCGGTTCCGCGGGCGCACGAACCGGGCGAGGGATTGCCGTCGCGCAGCGTAAGCCCCGCAGGCGTCGCGTCGCGCTTC
Organism: Rhodobacterales bacterium; assembly: GCA_965221505.1. Lineage (GTDB taxonomy): Bacteria > Pseudomonadota > Alphaproteobacteria > Rhodobacterales > CAZPXZ01 > CAZPXZ01. Next base: position 498,344 of record CBDCSI010000001.1, on the reverse strand, counting down.
GCCGGTTTGCGGCGATTCCGGCGCGGACCGCCTCTCGAGCCGGCGTCGGCGGCGCGAACGGTTGACCGTCGTCGCCCGACCGCTACAGTGCCACGGCAACGGCCCGGACGCCGCGTTGCTGCCGGGAACCCGCCCTCGCCGTCCCCGACGCGCCGGAAAACGTCCGGTTCCCTGTGCGTTCCGACGACGGCTTGCGCGTTCCCGCATCGAATCCGGTGCCGGACGCGAGTTCCGGGGAGTCGCGGCCCGGCGGAAGCGGAACCCGCGAATGTCCCGAAATTCCGCGTCATGCCGAGGGGCGGCATGCCGGGACCGAACCCAACGGCATGCGGGAGGGCCGGGATGAGCGTCGAGACGATCGCCAACCAGCGCCACCTGTTCGACATTCCGGACGACGTCGTCTACTTCAATTGCGCGTATATGGGTCCGCTCATGCACTCGGTGCTCGAGGCCGGCGAGCGAGGGATGCGGGCGAAGTCGAGGCCCTGGACCATATCGCCGGACGATTTCTTCGAGGATCCCGAGCGGGCTCGGGCGCGGTTCGCCCGGCTGATCGGGGCGGACGCGGACGGGGTCGCACTGATTCCGGCGGCGAGCTACGGGCTGTCCTGCGCGGCCCGCAACGTTCCCGTCTCGGAGAACGGGCGGATCGTCGTGCTTGCCGACCAGTTTCCGTCCAACGTATACGTCTGGCGGGAAGTCGCCAGGACGAGCGGGGCGTCTCTCGTGACGCTCCCGAGACCCGAGGACGGCGACTGGTCGAGCGCCGTCGTCGCGTCGATCGACGAACGGACGTCGGTCGTGGCCCTTCCCCATTGCCACTGGACCGACGGCGGCCTCCTCGATCTCGTGCGGATCGGAGCGCGATGCCGCGAAGCGGGAGCCCGGCTGGTCCTCGACCTGACGCAGTCGGCCGGCGCGCTCCGCTTCGACGCCGCCGAGGTACGCCCGGACTACCTGGTCTGCGCCGGGTACAAGTGGCTCCTCGGTCCGTATTCGCTCGGCTTTCTCTGGGTGGCGCCGGAGCACCGCGAAGGGCAGCCGATCGAGTTCAATTGGACCGCGCGGGAAGACGCGGAGGACTTCGCCCGGCTCGTGGAGTATCGATCCGCCTATCGGCCCGGGGCCCGCAGATTCGACGTGGGCGAGAACGCGAACTTCGTTCTGGTGCCGATGATCAACGCGGCGCTGGAACGGATCCTCGCCTGGGGGGTGGATCGAATCGAGACCACCCTCGCCGCCGTCACCGCGGATATCGCCCTGCGAGCCGGAAATCTCGGGTTCCGCTCCGCCAGCCCGTCCCTCCGCGCGCCGCATTTTCTCGGCCTCCGTATCCCGGAGGGCGGAGACACGGCGGCGCTCGCGAAGGCGCTGGCGAGAGAACGCGTCCATGTCAGCATCCGGGGAGACTCGATGCGAATCACGCCGCACGTCTACAACTCCGAAGCGGACGCCGACCGGCTGATCGAAGCCCTGGCGCGCCTCGGCCGCTGAGACCGGCCGGACCAGGATTTCGCGCCGCCGCAGACAAGCACTCCGGCGTATCGCGTTGCGGCGCCCGCCGACTTCGGTACTGTCCCGGTCGTCGGCCCGCGGTCCGCCGCCCCTCTTCCGCATCGTCGCCCGAGGCATGTCCCATGCACCGCAAGGAAGACCTTCCGCTTGGGCTGATGCCGAACGTCGAGGACTGCCGGCAGCGCTCGGTCCGCTACTTCGCCGGTCTTCGCGACCGGATTTGCGCCGCGATCGAGGAGATCGAACGGGAGACGGCTGCCCCCTCGGCGGAACCCGACCGGTTCGAACGGAAGTCCTGGAAGCGACCGAACCCGGACGGCGCGGACGGGGGCGGCGGTACGATGTCCGTGCTCCGCGGCCGAACGTTCGAGAAAATGGGCGTCAACGTGTCGGAGGTCCACGGCGCGTTCTCGCCCGAGTTCGCCCGGGAGATCCCCGGCGCCGGCGACGACGGCGCGTTCTGGGCGGCCGGAATTTCGCTCGTGGCGCATCCGCGCTCCCCCAGGGTCCCCGCCGTTCACATGAACGTGCGGCACATCATGACCGGCTGCTGGTGGTTCGGCGGCGGCGCCGATCTCACCCCGGCGCTTCCGGTCGCCGAGGACACGGCGCACTTTCACGACGTGTGGCGCAAGACGTGCGACAAGGACGACGAAGGCCGCTACCGCCAGTACCGGAAATGGTGCGACGACTATTTCTTCCTGCCGCACCGGGGAGAGCCCCGCGGCGTCGGCGGCATCTTTTTCGACTACCGCAACACGGGCGACTGGGAGGCGGACTATTCCTTCGCGACCTCAGTCGGCTCCGCCTTCCTGGACGCCTACCTTCCGATCGCCCGGCGACGCATGCGGGAGCCCTGGAGCGACGACGATCGGGAACGCCAGCTTCGCAAGCGCGGGCGGTACGCGGAATTCAATCTCGCATTCGACCGCGGCACGCGATTCGGGTTGATGACCGGCGGCAATCCGGACGCGGTGCTGATGTCCCTGCCGCCGCTGGCGTCCTGGCGCTGATTCCCGACGGCCCTTCGATGTCTGCCGGGAACGGGCCGGAAGTCGCCGCGGCGCTCGAGGGCGTACGGAAGTCGTTCGGCGCGACCGAAGCGCTCGCCGGACTCGACCTGACGCTGCAGGCCGGCGAGATACACGCCGTTCTCGGGCCGAACGGGGCGGGGAAGACGACCGCGATCGGCATCCTTACCGGCTTGCGTCGGCCCGCCTCCGGTTCCGTAACCGTGCTCGGCGGGGATCCGCGCGACCCCGGCATCCGCAGAAGAATAGGCCTCACGCCCCAGGAGAGCGGCTTTCCGCTCAACCTCCGCGTCGGCGAGATCCTGCGGCTCGTGCGCGCGCACTACCCGGCGCCGATGTCCGACCGCGACCTCCTCGCGGCGTTTCCGCTGGAGGGTGTCCTCGACCGTCAGGCGGGCGGGCTGAGCGGCGGCCAGAAGCGCCTGCTCGCCGCCGCGCTCGCGTTCGCCGGCAGCCCGGAACTGGTCTTTCTGGACGAGCCGACGACCGGCCTCGACGTCGCCGCGAGACAGGCGCTGTGGAACGCCGTTCGCAGCTTTCGCGATCGCGGGACGACCGTGGTCCTGACCACGCACTACCTGGAGGAGGCGGAGGCCCTGGCGACCAGGGTGGCCGTCATACACCGAGGCGTGTGCCTCGCGTCGGGGACGGTCGACCATATCTGCGCAAGGGCAGACCGGTTCCGCATCTCCTGGCGCGGCGAAGCGTGCGAGGATCTCCCGGGAGCGAGCCGGACGCACCGCGAGGGCGAGGACGTGGTCGTCTTCGCCCATGACGCGGATGCGGCCGTCCGCGCGCTGGTGCGGCGGAACGTCCGCTTCTCCGGCTTGCGAATCCGGCGCGCGGGTCTGGAGGAAGCCTTCCTGGCCATGACCGGGCGGACGGACTGACCCATGCTGCTGGTCGAGCACTACCGGGCGACCGTGCTGGGCCTGTTCCGAACGCCGGCCTACTCCGCCTCGACGATCGTCATCCCGAGCGTCGTGTTTCTGTTTCTCGGCACGTCCTTCGCCGCCACCCGCGAGGAAGCGAATCTCGCGCTCGGATCCATCGGGGTCTTCGCCGTGCTCGGAATCGCGTTCTTCCAATTCGGGGTCGGCATCGCGAACGAACGCACCTCTCCCTGGGAGTCCTTCGCCCGCTTTCTCCCGGCGCCGACAGGCACGCGGATTGCGGCCCGGGTTCTCGCCGGAGTCACCTTCACCGGCGCCGCCCTCGGCTTGCTGGCCTGCGTCGCATGGCTGTCTACGGACGCCGGCATGGATCCCGACCGGTGGGCGGCGCTCATCTTGAGCCTGCTCTTCGGGGCGCTTCCGATGTCCCTGCTCGGAATCGCCATCGGCTACTGGTGCGACCCGAGGGCGGCGCTTCCGGTCGCCAACATCCTGAATCTCGCGCTGGCGTTCGGCGGAGGCCTGTTCTTCCGACCGGAATTCATGCCCGGTTTTCTGGACGGGATCTCGCGCCTCCTCCCGTCGAGGCACATGGGCGAGCTGGCCTGGGCGGCGGTTCTCGGCGTTCCGTGGCCGACCGAAACCGTGTTGTGGCTTGCGGGCTACACGGTCGCGTTTGCCGTGCTGGCCGTCTGGGGATACCGGCGGGACGAGGGAACGCGCTACGGATAGACGCGCCGCATCGGGCGATCTCGTGCGCCGACGAGTCGCATGTCGCATGGCGCAACACATCGTACGGCTTCTGATTCTCTTCGAGCGTGCCGGACAGGCGGCCGATTCGCGCACTGTCCCTCCCGGTCGATCAGAGCACGGCAGTAGGTCCCGCAGAGCCGGAATCCGCAACGATGATCTTCGCCTCGTGGGCGCACGTCGCGCAAATACGGGAACACGCGCTCCGTCTCCCGAATCGCCTCAGCGCAGACTCAAACCTCCCGCGCTCCGGCAGGACCTTGTGGAGAGAGAGACCGGCTCTCGCACTGGGGCCTTCCCGGTTGTGGCAAACAGGACTGATCGACACTATCCTGTTCGCAGAGGATAGCCCACGCCTGCCGCGCCACGTGCCGCCCGATTGCACACGGCTGCCCAACGGCTGCCGACAAGCGTATACGTACGCCGGCTAGGAGAGTGCCTCGACCCGCGTCCGGTGCACGATTAAGGAGAAACTCGGGAGATGTCGCACTCGACGCTGGACTATCCCGGCAACCGCGACGCGGTGGCCAATATACCCGTCGCGCTGAGTACGCAGTTCCTGCACCACTTCAGCGAGCAGCTGTACTCGTCTCCGCAAAAGGCGTTCGAGGAACTCATCTCCAACGGTTGGGACGCCGGAGCCTCGATCGTCGATGTGCACATCGCCCCCGATCTCCGTGCGCCGGATGCCACACTTGCAGTGTTCGACAACGGCACGTCCATGGACTTGCCCGGTCTTCATGCATTGTGGCAAATCGCGTTCTCCCCGAAGGAGGGCAGCGCCAGTCAGCACGGTCGTCCCATCATTGGGAAATTCGGAATCGGCAAACTGGCGACATACGTTCTCGCACAGAGACTCACATACATTTGCAAGGCAAGAGATGGCGTGATTCGACAGGTTGCGATTAATTTCGGACTGGTCGACGAACATAGCGCAAGCGACGATCACCGCCTGATCAACGATCTTCAGCTCCCAGTTTACGAGCTTGATGACCAGGCTTTGACGAAGGCACTCGAAGCTACGTTCGGCGGCGACCGGATCCGCCAATTGGTCGACCGCGGGGCATCCGCGTTACCCTTTGCCGATACCGCGGGAGACCGCACGGAGTCACTTCATGCAGGAGAATACGGCGGCGTACCGGCCGACCTGACTTTGCAGGAGCCGGATACTTGGACGCTCGTCGTCTTGTCTGACCTCAAGACCGCCGGACGCGCTCTAAAGACCGGTATACTACGGCGAATGCTCGCTGCTGCTTTACCGTTTGGTTCAGAGATGGCGATACGTGTGAACGGAGAGCGCCTCTTGTCTGCTAAGCTTCAGACTCCAATTGTCAAGGCATGGGAGATTGGGCCGGATCTCGGAATTGACTGCATCGAGAATGACGACACCGGCATTCTGTCCTCCTCAAGCGGAGAACAGGGTTCTCGCGCGGCCGCGCCCGATCATGACGCGCACGGATCGCCGATTCGCATTGCATCCGGATCCAGCCCGTATCCCCATGTCGACCTTCCCGAGATAGGAAGGGTGACCGGATGGATGACGCTGTTCGAGGAACGGGTATCCGGGGGCAAGAGCGAGGGGCGCGGTGCGTCAAACGGCTTCCACGTCAACGTTATGGGACGAGTCATAAACCAGCTTGATCCGAGCTTCGGTCAGGAGAATCTGAGTCACGCCGCGTGGTCGCGGTTCCGCATGACTGTACGGGCCGACGGCTTGAACGACTTGCTGACAACAAACAGGGAACAGTTCAAGGATCGGCATGAGACGAGGATCTTTCGCGCCTTCCTTCGCAAGTGCTTCAACACGGCCAGGGCCGAATACGAGAGGGACGCGGCTGCGACTTTGCCCGACGGCGGCGACGCGCTGGTTCAGTCACTCGGCGTCGTCTCGCTCAGTTCATTGCGTAGTGTCGTTTCAGAGGCGCTCCGAACGCAGCCTGCCATCGCCGGAATGTTTGACGAGACCGGCATTGACGATCGCGAGAGTCGGAGGCGAACCTGGAGACGCGATACGTCAGAGAACATTCGGAAGAGCCTCGGGCAGATTCGAGTAGAAGCCCTCGGCGACGACAGCTTTGTAAAGTTTCGAATTCGCGATGGCTCCATTCTCGTCAACAAGGAACATCCTTTGGTCGCCGAGCACTCCCGGAGCCGAGCGGAAATGGACCTGGTTCGGACTATGGCCGTTATCGACCTTCTCTCGGACGTGTACGCACTGGATATCGGAATTGACCCTTCAACGCTCAACAATATACGCGGTTACCGTGAGCAGCTTTTGCGGTTCAGAGCGGTGCAACGCCGCGAATCGGGATTGCTCATTGCGCAATTGCTGAACACAAGCCAGCATGACAGCGACAACAGCGAACGATTTGAGACTGCGGTGTCGGATGCGCTGCGTTGCCTCGATTTCGAAGTGCGTCCGCTTGGCGGCGCCGGTCGCCCGGACGGAATCGCCAGGGCGTTTCCAACTCCGAGCCAAAGGGCGCCGACACGAGACGACCCCAACCCCGCGTTGTACAGTTTCGTGTTTGATGCAAAGTCCTCCCGACACAGCGTCGCGAAGACCGGAAACGTCTCTTTGGACGCCCTCGTACAGCATCGCGAGGAGTGCGGGGCGGATTATGCGCTGGTAGTTGCTCCCGGATTCAGCGACGGTGCGCTGGCAACCCGATGCGAACATCTGGGAGTCACGCCAATGACCGCAAGTGACTTGGGATCATTGCTTGCGTTCATCGCGGAGTACGGAGCCATACCCCTGACGACCATACGCGAGGTCTTCGAATTCTTCGATCCGCGCCAAGTATCGGAGTGGGTATCGGCGCTTCCCGATCAGCTGTTGTCGCAACGAAAGCTGACCATCGACGGGTTTATCGAGGCGCTCGACGGGCTTAAGGGAAAGGCTCCGGAACCGGACTCCCTTACTGCCTCACTCATCGCATACAAGTGCAGGGAGGACCTCGGACTTGCTGAAGTCGGGAACTCGGATGTAATAGCTCTCGCAAAGGGCATCGAGGTAATCGTTCCTGACCTGGTTGCTGTCGAAAACGACAGAATCGTCGTCGACGCGAGCGCTTCCAGGCTCGCGGAGGCGATCAAGTCTCAACTGGAAGGGCTTCATGGACGTGGCCGGAAAGATGGCGGATAGCAGCAACCGACGGTCGCTGCGGCCCATTCACCCGTTTCCGGCGCGCATGGCGCCGGATCTCGTCCTGGAGAGGCTGAGCGACATCGAGAACGGCAGTCGAGTGCTCGATCCCATGGCGGGTTCCGGCGTCGTCTTGCGGCACGCGATCGAACTCGGACACGACGCCGTGGGATACGATCTCGACCCCCTGGCGGTACTCATGGCGCGAGTCTGGACGACCCCCGTTTCGCAGGACAACTTGTCGGAGTGGCTTGGCCGGGTGGTCGACGAAGCCCGCGCGACGCGGGCCGACGACGTCGTTCTCGACTGGATCGACCGAAACGAGGAAACCCGATCGTTCGTCGAGTATTGGTTCGGGGAGGCGCAACGCTCGGATCTGCGGCGGATCTCGTCGGTATTGCATGCGCTCGGCGAGGGCGGGTGCGCCGAGGACCGCGCGTCGCTCGATCTCGTTCGCCTGGCGTTGAGCCGGATCATCGTCACCAAGGAACCGCGAGCCTCTCTGGCGCGCGACACTTCCCACAGCCGACCGCACAGGGTTCTCGAACGTTCGGACTTTCGGGTATTCCCGGCACTGGAGCGGTCCGTCGAATTTCTGCGCGGTCGGCTTGCCGAGCGTCCGCCGAAGGGCACGGCAAGGGTCGGTTTGGGAGACGCACGTCGACTGGCCGAACTCGCGAACGACAGCGTGGACGCGGTAATCACCTCGCCGCCGTACCTCAACGCGATCGACTATATGCGGGGCCACCGGCTGGCTCTGGTCTGGCTGGGGTACGGACTCGAGAAACTGCGCCGAATCCGGGCCTGCAGCATCGGCGCGGAACGCGCCCCGGACAATCCCGACCCCGGGAATATCCAGTCGCGCATCTGCGGCGCCATGGGCACTCTGTCCGAGATTCCGCCACGTCGCCGACGCATGATCGAGCGCTATGCGGGAGACCTCTACCGTATGCTCGCCGAGATCGCCCGCGTGCTGCGACCCGGCGGAACGGCGACGCTTATCGTCGGCAACAGCTGCCTGAAGGGAGTCGACGTCGACAACGCCGCCGGAGTGAGGGAAGCGGCGACGATGGCGGGCCTCATGCTCACGGGCGTATCCGAGCGCACCCTCCCCGACAACCGGCGCTACCTGCCGGTGAACACCGAAGGGCGGCTCCGACGCAGGATGCGCACGGAATCGGTCTGCAGGTTCGAACTCTGACGCCGGTGCGGCAGCGCCGCGCCGCGCGGGACATGGGGCCGTTCCCTGAAGAGGACCCGTATTGCCGTACCCAGGGCGCTTCCGGTCGGCGGGATCGCGATTTCGTCGCCGTCGCGCTTTCCTTCGCGGTCGGTATCGGTCCCTTGTGCGTAAGGTGCGGTTTGGCGCAAGCGGAACGGATCGCCCTCGCACGGACGCGGCAGCGGTCGGCCGCACCCGCGAGGAGCGCGACGAAACCGGCCGACGGAATTTCGACTCGGGAGAATCTCGTCCGACGGTCGAGATCACGGGACACGGAGTGCGGGCCCCGCCTCGGGAGGCCGTGCGCCGGGTTCCAGCGGGTAGTGGCAAGCGACGTCGTTCGGCGGCGGCGCTTCGCTGGCGCAGCGCGGCCTCGCCCAGGGGCAGCGCGTATGGAACTCGCAGCCCGGCGGACGCGACAGCAGCGACGGCACCTCCGCCGGCAGCGCGATACGGTCGCGCGCCCGCTGCGGATCCGGCTCCGGGCTGGCGGACAACAGCGCGGCCGTATAGGGATGGGCCGGCGCGGAGAAAACCCGCCCGGTCTCGCCGGTCTCCACCAGGCGTCCCAGATACATGACGGCCGTGCGGTCGGCCACGTGGCGTACCACGTGCAGATTGTGGGAGATGATCACCATGGCGAGACCCATTTCCTCGCGCAGCCGATTGAGCAAGTTCAGCACCTCGCCCTGCACCGAGACGTCCAGCCCGGCGGTCGGTTCGTCGGCGATCACCAGAGCCGGGTTCAACGCGATGGCCCTCGCCACGCCGACCCGACGCGCCTGGCCGCCGGAGAGGTGGTGGGGATAGCGGTCGGCGAGATCGGCGGACAGCCCGACCAGCGCAAGCAGCCGGTGCGCTTCCTCCCGCAGGTTGCGCCCCTCGGCGCCATGGATGCGGAAGGGTTCCGTGATCAGGTCGCGCACGCGCATGCGCGGGTTGAGCGACCCTGCCGGGTCCTGGAACATCATCGACATGTCCTTGCGGAGCGGCTTCAGGGACCGACGGGATTCCCGGTCGATTCTTCGCCCGTCGAACACGATCGATCCGCCGGCGACGGCTTGCAGCCCGTTGATCGCCCGCGCCAGCGTGGTCTTGCCGGAGCCGCTCTCGCCCACGAGCGCGAGAGTCTCTCCCCGGCGAACCTCGAAACTCACGTCCGCCACGCCCAGCACGGCCTTGCGAGACAGCGGGCCTCCGACCGGGAAGGATACCCGCACGTCCCTGACGGACAGGATCGGGTCGCCGCTCAAGACCCGGCCTCCGCACGCTCGGGCGCGTCGGCCAGAACGCACCGGGCGAAACGCGCGGCGCCCAGTTCGCGTTCGCGCTGCGGCGCCTCGCAGGCTGCGCTCGCCCTGCGGCAACGCGGAGCGAACACGCAGCCCGAAGGCCGGTCCCGGAGATCCGGAACGCCGCCGGGGATCGTCGGCAAGCGGCGCGTGCGCTGGCGCTGCCGCGCCGGGTCGCATTCGAGCAGACGAGCCGAATAGGGATGGCGCGGATCGGCGAACACCTGCCGTACGGTTCCGCGTTCTACGACCTCGCCCGCATACATCACCACCACGTCGTCGCAGAGTTCCGCGATCAGCCCGAGGTGGTGGGAAACGAACAGCACCGAGCAACCGATCTCGCGCTGCAGGTCCCGGAGGAGCTCGACCGTCGCCACTTCCAGCGTCGCGTCGAGCGCCGTCGTCGGCTCGTCCGCGATCAGGAGCGCGGGCTCCATCATGAGCGCCATGGCGATCGCGATGCGCTGTTTCATTCCGCCGGAGAACTGGTGCGGATAGCGGCGCAGGGCCGCTTCCGGATCGGGTATCCGCACGAGCTGCAGCATCTCGGCGGCCCGCGCCTCCTTTGCGGAACGGCGCCTGCCGGAGCGGTACTGGATGTCGACCATCTGCCGCCCGACGGAAAGCACCGGATTCAGCGAACCCATGGGATCCTGAAACACGGCGGCGATCCGCGGACCGCGCAGCGCCCGCATCCCGTCGGGCGAAAGCGCCGTCAACTCGTGGCGGTCCTCGAACCGGATCGAACCGCTCTCGATCGAGCCGTTGTCCGCCAGGAGGCCGAGCGTCGCGTTGATGAGGGTCGTTTTTCCGCAGCCCGATTCGCCGACGATTCCGACGACCCGGTTCTCCGGAACTTCCAGGCTGACGTCCTTCAATGCGTGCAGCCGCCCGGCTTCGGTGTGGAAGGCCACGTTCAACGCCCGGACGGCGAGCGTCGTCATCAGCGCGCTTTCAGCCTGGGATCGAGAATGTCGCGCAGCGTCTCGCCCAGAAACGTGAACCCCAGCGTCGTGAGGACGATGGGCAGACCGCCGGCCACCGCGATCCAGGCGGTGTCGCGAATGCTCGAGAACCCGTCGTTGAGGATGGATCCCCAGCTGGGCGTCGGCGGACGGACTCCGAGGCCGAGAAAACTCATGCCCGCCTCGATGGCGATGACGACGGGGATGTCCATGGAAGCCAGGATCACCAGCGGGCCGACCACGTTGGGCAGGATGTGGACGCGCAGGATGCGCGCGTCCGAGGCCCCCATGCTCTCGGCCGCCGACACGAACTCCGACGACCGGATCGCAAGGGTCTGGGTCCGGATGATGCGGGCGTATCCGGGAACGTTGACCAGTATCACCACCAGGATCACCGCCGTAAGCGACGGCCCGACGATCGTCACCAGCGCCAGCGCGAGCATCACGGTCGGAAAGCTCTTCATCGCGTCGAACAGCAGGATCAGCAGGTTGTCCAGCCAGCGAGAGCCGTAGCCCGCAATCAGCCCCAGCACGATGCCGATCGAAAGCGACACGGCGGTCGAGACCACCGCGACGTAGAGCGCGATCCGGCCTCCGTGGAGCACCCGGGCGAAGAGGTCGCGGCCCAACTGGTCGGTGCCGAGAAGGTGGCCGGAGCCGGGCCCCAGAAACCGGTCGCGCGGGTTGATCCGGGCCGGGTCGTGACCGGCGAGGAGGTCGGCGAACGCAGCGCCGAAGACCACCAGAAGCACGAGCGAGAGGCCGAGAGCGCCGAGGGGCTCCCGCCAGATCCTGCGCAACGTCCCGAGCGACCCGGAACGTATGCCCGGCCGGTCAGAAACCGCTTCGGACACGGGGATCCAGGGCGCCGACGATCAGGTCGGCCGCCAGGTTCAGCAGGACGTAGAGCACCGTCGTCACCAGCACGGCGCCCGTCACCACGGGAAAGTTGCGCGTCAGGACGGCGTCGAAGACCAGCTTGCCCACGCCGGGCCGGGCGAAGACGATTTCGGCGAACACCGCGGACGACAGCATCTGTCCGATCCCCACCCCCAGAAGCGTCACCGTCGGAAGGATCGCGATCGACAGGGCGTAGCAATAGGTGACCGTCGCCTCCGGAAGGCCGAAGGCGCGCGCGGTGCGGATGTGGCTCGCCGACAGCACCTCCAGCATGGAGGCCCGAACGATACGGGCAATGTAACCGACCCAACCGAGCCCGACGGCGAGCGAGGGCAGAACCAGATGCACCGCCTGATCGATCGGATCCCCGGGGTCTCCGGCGCCGATGGCCGGCAGCCATCGCAGCGTCACGGCGAAGATCAGCAATGCGTAGATCGCCACCACGAAGGAAGGAACGGCGATCACCGCGACGGACAGCACGCCCACGGCCCGGTCGGCCAGACTGCCGCGTCGGATCGCGGCCCAGCAGCCCAGCGGGATTCCGAGAGCGACGGACCAGACGATCCCTCCGGCGATCAGGGCGAGCGTAAAGGGAAGCTGTTCCAGCACCACGTCGAGCACCGGACGCCCGGAAAGGACCTCCTCGCCGAGATCGCCGGTCCAGGCATGGACGAAGAAGTTTCCGAACTGCACCCAGACCGGCCGGTCCAGCCCCATCTTCGCCCGAAGCGCCTCGCGCATGGCCTCGGTCGCGCGGGGCCCGAGCGCCACGGACGCCGGGTCGCCGGGGATCAGGTAGATCATGCAGAACAGCAGGAACATCGCGACCGACACGATCGCGACGGCGAGGCCGAGCCGCTTTGCGGCGTAGTGAAGCATGTCGCTCCGGTCCGGCGCGGCGGGCCCGGCCCCGGGCCCGCCGCAGCGACTTACGCTTGACGGAAGTCCGCGAGCAGCGATTCCCCGTTCGGCTTCAGCCCCGGTACGACGGAGTTCCTGTGGATGGCGCCGACGACCTCGTGGGTCAGGAACACGTAGCAGCCGCTCTCGTCCATCAGCGCCTGCATGCGCTTGTAGATCTCGTCCCGCCGGGCGAAGTCGCTCTCCACCAGCCCTTGCTCGTGCAGGTCCTTGTACTCCTGGCTGTCGAACCGCTCCCAGTTCCAGACGCCGATCTGCTCCGGCGTGAACCACACCGTGGCCCAGCTGGGATCGGGCTGCATCGAGTAGCGCGCGAGCACCATCTGCAACTTCATGAAGTAGTCGCCGTCCTTCGACCCGAGCGTCCAGAAGGTGCCGCTGTCGTTCGGCTTGATCTCGCAGCGGACGCCCACGTCGGCGAGATTGGCCTGGATCACCTGGGCGGCGTTCAGGCGGTCGGACTGGTTCAGGATGTCCAGCGTCACGCTGAGGTTCGTGGCGCCTTCCCGCTCCAGAAGCGCACGCGCCCGGTCGGGGTCGTAGTCGTAGGTGACGCTGTCGCGATTGCCGGGAAGTCCCGGCGCGATAATGCCGTGTCCGACCCTGGCGGCGCCGTAATAGCCCGCGTCCACGACGGTCTGCCGGTCGATCGCGTGCTGCACGGCCCTGCGGATATTGGGATTGGTGAAGGGCTCGGCGTCCCGGTTCATCCCGAGCCAGACATACGCGAGCGACGGCAGCTCAAGCACCGTGCTGTCGGCGGGCGGATTCGCCTTCAGGCGGGGAAGCGAGGAAACCGCCGTCCAGGTGTAGTCGAGGTCGCCGGCCTCGAACCCGAGCTCCGCGGTGGCCGGGTCCTCGATCGGAAGGATGCGAATCTCGTCGAACCCGCCGGGTTCGTGCGCCCAGTCGGGGTTCCGCTTCAACACCGTGCGCTGCTTGGGCACCCACTCGCTCAACAGGTACTGACCCGACTGCGCGACCGACTCGGTGGCGAACCTCCCGCCCATGTCCTCGACCGCCTTGCGGGAGACGATGCAGGAGGACGCGGTCGGCAGCGTCGTGGCCCAGAGCGGGACGAACCGGTTCTTCAGGTGAATGAGCCCCGACAGCGCGTCCTTGACCTCGACCTCCCGCAGCGCCGACCAGTCGCCCGCATAGGGGCTCTCGTTGGCGGGGTCGGCAATCCGTTCGAGGGAGAATTTCACGTCGTCAGCCGTCATCTGGCCGTAGCCGTCGGTGAAACCGATTCCGTCGCGCAGCTTGAAGGAAACGGTGACGTCGTCGAGTTGCTCGATGGACTCGACCGCGACCGGCTTCCAGTCCCACACGTCGCCGGCGAGCGGCACGACCAGGGGCGCAAAGATGCAGCGGATGATGTCGTCCTCCGGCAGCGAGACCCGATAAGCCGGGTCCAGGACCTGCAGGTCGCTGTAGGAACGGACCGTCAACACCGTGCCGTCCTGGCTCACCGCGAACCGGGGCAAAGCCAGGCTGGCTGCGCCGACCGCTCCGACGCCGGCCAGCAGCGACCGGCGGGTCAATCCCGCGTTGGATATTGGCGTCATGGGTGTACTCCCTCTCTTTCTCGCGGTCGCCCGGACCGTCTCCTGCCGCACAGGATACCGTGTCCCGGTCGCGATTCCTCCGGCATCCGGAACCCGGCGCGGCGACGGCACCAAACGAAAATTCCCGAACGAGAATTCCCGAACGCCGCTTCGCGCGCACGTCGCCTGTGTCGGATCGACGTTCGCCCGCAGAACGGTTGAGGATTCGGACGAATCCCATGCCGGGAGGGCCGAGTTCGCGGTCCCGCCCCGGTCGGACCGCCTCCGACCGACGGGTACCTATTTTTCTGGACGCAGGATATCCTTCGAATCGGAATGAATGGGAGAAGGACGATGGCCAACGTATTCGATGTGGCGGCGTATATTCTCGAGAAGAACGGTCCGATGACGACCTGGAAGCTCCAGAAGCTGGTCTACTACAGCCAGGCATGGTCGCTCGTCTGGGACGACGACGTCCTCTTTCCCGAAGAGATCGAGGCATGGGCGAACGGCCCGGTAGTGCGGGAACTCCACAACGCCCACCGTCGCGAGTATCGCCTTTCCGAGTTGCCGGTCGGCGACTCGGAGGCGCTAACCGAAGTGCAGCGCGAGACGGTGGACGCGGTGCTCGAATTCTACGGCGACAAGTCTCCGCAGTGGCTGAGCGACCTGACGCACATGGAATCGCCGTGGCAGTCGGCGCGTCAGGGCATTCCCGTCGGAGAGCGCGGCGACTCGGTGATCCGCAAGGAAGACCTTGCCGAGTATTACGGCAGCCTGTAAGCGCCCCAGTGCCGAGAAGCGCGAGGAGGCGGGCAAAGACGAAGCGGTCCCCCGCCGACCGAGAGGCCCCCGTACCCGAACGACCGGCGCCCCTACGCGACACGATCGCGAGACGATCGCGTGGGCGTTCGGCATTGTCGATGTCGATGGCCCCTGGGGGTGGCGCTCCACCGCAAGCCGCTACTGGTGGAGCGAGATTCTGCCGCAGCTGAAGAACCTGGAGTCCATGACCTGGGACGTAATCCTGCAGGCAGCGGGGGGCCGAACCGCGGGCAACAACAGTCGTTTCGTCGAAATCGACGACTTGACGCCGCGCGCCAAGGCCAGGCTTGCCGAGATCGGACAGGACGACGTCTCTGAGTTGTTCTCGCTCAGACTCGCGGCAAGGGCCCGTATCTATGGAATTCGAGACCGACGCGCATTGAAGCTGATTTGGTACGACCCGTTCCACGGAACGAACAGCCGGGCGGTAGTGCCGGTCAAGGGTCGCTGATCGAGCCGACGCGGGAACCGTCGGGAAGACTGCCGCCGGTCTCGTGCCGCCCTGGGGCGACCGGCGAAGCCCGTCTCCGGAACGAGGGAGACGACCTTGGCCGTCGCCGTCTTACGCCGTTTCGAATTCCGAGGTCGGCGACTCTCCGGTCGCCGGAATCTCGCCGCTTTCGGTGCGGCTGCGACGCGCCGGTTCGCCGCCGACCTCATCATGTCGAACGAGTCCCGCAGCGCCATCCTCTCCCTTCCTTCAGCAAGCGGCGGACGACCTCGAACGTATCCTGAGGCCAGGCTGCGAGATCGAGACGGGTATCGCCGCCGCCGATTCGGCGATCGCATAAATTGACGGCGGGCGGCGAACCGCGATCGGATGCGGCATCCGCAACCGTTGGGGCCGTCCCGCGTCATGACGACGCTTCGCCTTCGGCAGTCGCGTACCGTTTCCGTGTAGCCTGCGTTTGCGGCGGGGCGGCGCCACGTCCGCGGCTGTGACTTGCGCAGCGCTCCCGACCCGGTCGACCGCGGGCCGGGATTGCACGCGCCTCGCGACCAAACTCAGGAAGGTGCGCGCAGATGCAGGAACCGACAGGACCGGAACGCTCCGCGTCTCCCGAGCCGGCGCCGGGTCCGTTCGGCCCGGTCGAGGTCACGGAACATCTCTGGATCCCGATGCCGGACGGAATCCGTCTGGCGGCCCGTCTCTGGCTTCCGCGCGCAGCGCACGAGGCTCCCGTGCCGGCCCTCCTGGAGGCCATTCCCTATCGCAAGTCGGACCTGGTTCGTGCGCGGGACGAACGAAACCATCCCTACTTCGCCGCGCACGGCTACGCGTGCCTGCGAATCGACATGCGGGGTTCCGGCGACAGCGAAGGGCTGATGACGGACATGTACGGCGAAGCGGAACTGTCGGACGTCCGCGAGGCGATCGAGTGGATCGCGTCGCGACCCTGGTGCTCGGGCCGCGTGGGAATGTTCGGCACTTCCTGGGGCGGCACCGCCGCATTGCAGGCCAACGTGGACGCGCCGGAAGCGCTGCGCGCCGTTATCGCCGTCTGCGCCACGCATGACCGCTACGAGGACGACATTCATCACATGGGCGGCTGCCTGCTCGGCGACACGTTCGAATGGGGCGCGACCCTTCCGGCCATCCTGGGAGCGCCGCCTACCGCCAACGCGGGAGCGGACTGGCTCGAATTGTGGCGGGAGCGGATTCGCGGGGCGGGGTTTCCGCTGGAAGCGTGGGTCCGCGAACGGGCACGCGGCGCGTATTGGCGCCGCGGCTCCGTGATCCGCCAGGCCGACCGGCTGGCGCGGCCGATCCTCGCCGTGGGCGGATGGACGGACCGGTATTCGAGCTCGGTGACGGCGCTCCTGTCCGCGCGCCCGGACCTGGTCTGGGGAGTGGTGGGACCGTGGGGACACCAGTATCCGGACCAGGGCCGACCGGGGCCGGCGATCGGGTTCCAGCAGCTGGCGCTCGAATGGTGGAACCGGTGGCTGTCCGATCCGCCCGAACCGCCCGACTGGCCCCGGTTGCGGACATGGCTGCGCGAGTTCGAACCGCCGGCCGACGCCGTGGACCGGCGCAACGGCCGATGGATCCAGTCCGGCCCGCCGATGCGCCACACGCGTCCGACCGGCTGGCACGCCGGAGGAGAGGGTCTGACGGCGACGGCTCCCGCCGGAGGCGGCTGGGACGTTCCGGCCGACCTCCGGGTCGGGGTCGCGGGCGGCGATACCGGATATTTCGGCCGCCACGGCGGGCTTCCGCTGGATCAGGCAGAGGACGACGCGCTCTCCCTGAACTTCGACACGCGGCCGCTCGAGGCGGACTGCATCGTCTTCGGCCGGGCGGAGTTGCGACTGCGGGTCGCTGCCGCCTCGCCCCTGCGCCAGCTGTCACTTCGGCTCAACCACGCAGCGCCCGACGGGACTTCGGCCCGGGTCGTCCTCGCGATGCGGAACCTCGCCCTCGACGACGACTTCGACGCGCCCGCAGAACCGTTCGGAGCCGGGCCCAGGTCGGTCAGAGTGGCGTTTCCGCCCACTGCCTACCGGTTTCGCCGGGGCCACCGCATCCGGCTGTCGATCGCGTCGTCCTACTGGCCGACCGTCTGGCCCTCGCCCGGCACCGGAGGCGTACGCCTCCTCTACGCGTATCTTTCGCTTCCCGTCTTCGAGGGCGTCCCCGAACCGCTCGCCCGGCCCTTTCCGGAACCGCTGAAGCTGCCGCCGGTTCCGTCGTACGAGACCGTCTGCGCGCCGCCGCTCGAACGGTTCTCTCGGGTCGAGTCCGACGGCGCCCGCCGTTCCGGCTGGCGCCAACCCTACACGGAGGTGTTCCATCGCGACGTCGAAACGGCGTACGGTTTCGAGACCCGAGGCGAATACCGGATCGTCCCTGACGACCCCCTGTCTGCGAGCTGCCGGTTCGACCATCGTGCCGCATATCGGCGGCCGGACGGCACGGCGAGGCTGCGCTGCACGGTCAGGGCACGCTCCACGGCGGAGGCGCACGAGCTGAGCGGCCGCCTCCGCGCGGAGTGGAACGGCGAACCGTTCGGCGAGCGGGACTGGTTCCAGGCGATTCCGCGCCGGCACGGATAAGGCGGGCCGGAACGGCGTTTCCGGCGCGCGACGCACGCCTCCGGCAGAACCGCAGCAGACGATCTCGAAGGCTTCCGATCCTCGAACGAACGCCAGTCTCCCGACCCGAGACGACCGGCACCCGCCCGACCCCGTTCTCCAGCCTTCGTCGCGACTCGCATGCTGTCCCGTCGGCCCGGCCTTCGACGCGTCGAATCCCGGCCACGGCGACAAAGCTCACGTGCCGGCCGTCTGGCCGTTCCACTGCGCGACTCGCGTCAGACCGTGAGCGATATTCCCGACCTCGACGTCCAGGGGCGAGGTTTCGAGCAGATTCAGCCGTGGGCCGCCCGGCATTCCTTGTCAGGTTGTGCGCGCGCGGGGAAATTAGGCGGGAAGTCGTGGATTTGGTGCACGTACGGTCACGTACGGTAATGGGATGATGCGCTTGCCCCTCAGGCACCTTGCGCAGGGGTGCCTGAGAGGCGATCCTCTGGTGTTCTGTACAACATCGGAGGAGAGAGGATGTTGCCTGCGTTTTTTCGAGACTTCAAGCTCTGGGATCTTACGTTCTGGCTGGACTCTCGGGAGGCGGCTCGGGTTCGTCGGAAAGGCTGCCCGCGTTGCGGGGGTCGTCTGCACGCGTCGCCGTAGCGTCGCAAGCCGCGGGGCGTCCCGCAACGGATTCTGGATCGGGTCGGGGACCGGGGTTCGGCCAGCGTCCGGCATCGTCACAGCCATTGCTGTTCGCGGTGCCGTCGCCGCGTTCGGCCTGCGTCCTTGCGTTTTCTCGGTCGTCGTCAGTATGTCGGCGGGCTGGTTCTTCTGGTTCCGGCGTTGCACGGTCGCGGCGGTTCGGCTGCGGAAGCGGAGCTTTGCGCCCGGCTGCGCGTAAGCCGGGAAACGGTGCGGCGCTGGCGTCGGTGGTGGCGGGGCGAGTTCGAGTCGAGCGGCTTCTGGACTTCGCACCAGGGTCGGTTCGCGTCTGGCGTGGCGTGCCCTGCGGTTGTGCTGCCGGCAGGACGGCGTTCGCTTCGAGCGCGGTTGGTCTGGGCGCTGAGCTTTCTTCGTCGACAGTTCTGGAGCGGAGCGGTATTCGAGGGTTGCGGCGTGCGCTCGCGATACGCGCAAAAGTTGCGGAGTAGCGGATCGTAGCGGCCTCGGTGATGCTCCTGGCGTCCGATCGGGACGGCAACTAGGAAACAGACGATGGAAAAGACGGGGACACCGGCCGCGGGTCTGTGGGCGCGCTTTCGCTTTGCGGTGGTGGGCGCGTTGTTGATGACGAAGACATGGCCGCGGGGAGCGCTGCGCCGCGAGATTGCGGCGCTGGCGGCAAAGAGTTGGTTGCATCCGATCAGCAGGAAGCCGACTCGGCGGCATCGACCCGGATCTCCAGATGGACGAAGCGCGAGGAGAGCGAGGTCGGCATGCGGTGCACCACGTCGCGATCAGTCTCGCGGTTGCCGCAGGCGATCAGCGAGGCGCCTTCGGGCAGCGTGTATTCGCCGACCTTGCGGTCGAGCGCGAGCTGAAAGAGCGCGGCCTGGACCAGCGGCACGGCAGAAGGCAACTCGTCGAGATTGAACAGGAAACGCCCGGCGTCGCCTATCGGCGGCAGGAAAGCCGGCGGCGCCCAGCGGGTGCGCCCCGCCTCGTCACGCCAGGGGATGCCGCGCAGGTCCACGGAATCGAACAGAAGCGCGCGGACATCGACATACTCGCGGTCTGCCGCAGCGGCGACCTGCTGGGCGACCTGCGACTTCGCGGCGCCGGGCGGCCCCCAGACGATGCAGGGCTGGCGTGCCTCGACCAGCAGGGCGAGCGTCGCTGCAAGCTCGCTCGGGCGAAGGCTGTAGTCGGCGGAGATGGCATCGGACATGGGCAGGCTCCGGGCTGAGACACGGCACGGACGCCCTCTCCGGCATCCGAGCCTCGCCCGAAACCTCGGCCCGACTCTGTCTCTGGGCGGCGCAACAGCCAACCGGTGCTTGCTAACTGCAGTCATTCATTGTAGGCCGCCTATCTGGTTGAGGCGCTTTTTGGCAGATTGCGCGTCTGAGTAGTGGGTGCTTCGCGAGTGTCCACGTCGGTTCAGGTGGACACTCGATTGATGACGAAAACGAAGGTGCAAGACCCCCCGGGAGCTCTCCAGACCGAACGTTTGGGGAATGGCAATCGGAAGCTGCTTCGAAAGCTGGTGGTTAAGCTGGAGGACGGTACGATTATCCTCGTACCGGCTGGCTTCGAAACCGACTTCAGCTCAATTCCCGTTGTGGCTCGGTGCTTCCTCCACTGGTCGAGGGTAGATGTTGCCGGGGTCGTGCACGATTTCCTGTATTGGTGCCCTCAACAGAAAATCGACAGGGCGCGCGCTGACGATATCTGGCGCGAGATTGCGAGATCTGGAGAGCGCCGAGCAAACGCGGTTCAAGGCTTGCTTGGGTGGCTAGGGCTATGGTCTTGCGGCTGGCGTGCTCACCGCAAGGCGCGCATCGCACGAGAGCACGGTCGCGGGCGCAAGTGTAGTTGATAGTCAATAACTGCATTCACTCTTGGACCCGACATCGTCGGTCGGCGGCAGCAATGCCGGCGGCGGCCAGCGGGTGCGCCCGGCCGCATCCCGCCAGGGTGTGCCGCACAGGTCCACGGGATCGATCAGCAGGGCAAGGGCATCGACATACTTGCGGTTCGCCGCAACCGCGACCTGTTGGGCAACCTGCGACTTCGCGGCGCCGGGCGGACCCCTGACGATGCAGGGCTTGCGGGCCTCGACCAGCAGGGCGAGTGTCGCTGCAAGCTCGCTCCGGCGAAGGCTGTAGTCGGCGGAGATGGCATCGGGTATGGGCAAGCTCTGGATTGGGATACGGCGCGGACGCCTCTCCTGCGTCCGCCTTCGTCCGATCCTCGCCGGACTCCGGCTCCTGACGGCGCACGCCCCGACTGCGAGTGACGACGACTGAAAGGTGCCTGACCCTACCCGGCGGACTTCACGCCACAACGGCTCGGCCGCCTGGCCTGAGACGCCGGCGGCACTCCCCTGTCGCAGTTCACCGAACCGGCACGGCGACCGGCTCGAATCGGTGCACCGCGTTGTCGGCGATCCAGGCTATGCGCGTCAGATGGCCACGGCGCGACTGCGCTCCGATGCGCAGGAGTTCGAATCATAGTGTTTGACAATTGTTTGCCAGCCGGTCTTTCGGCCAAATCCGGGCAAACGAAAACCCCTCGAAAACGCTTTGTTTTCAAGGGGTTGTCTGGTTGAGGGGCAGGACTTGAACCTGCGTCCTTCAGGACATGAGCCTGACGAGCTACCGGACTGCTCCACCCCACGACATCGCTTACGGGTGGAGCCTGCCACATGGAGACCGTTCCGGCAAGCCGTCCAGGCGGATGCCGGCACGAGCCGCAGTGACGCCCGGCTCCTTTGGGGGAGGATGGCAAGTCTCTACCCCGCAATCGCCGGGCCGATGTGGTGTCTTCGTCGCGTCTGCGGCTAGTTCGTCAACGCTCGCCTGTTTTTCTATATCCGAGAATGCTCCCGGAGGCCGACCGCCGACTGTTCGAGAAGGGGTAGGCAAGGGCTTCGGAAACGCCGCTCCAAGGGCCTTCGGGTCGCGCTGAGGACATTCGGCGGATCCCGCTACGACGGAGGCTTTCCAGTCGGCCGCCGGACCTCCAACAGTCCGCAAGGGTCGTGCCCTTCGCACGATTCGCGCCGTTTCTTCGAAAACGACCCGCAGCCCGCAGCGCGGCGCTGCCCGGTCGCCCTGCGGCGCCCACGACCATGGAACCGGCCCGGCCGGCGACGGCGACCATCGAGACGCCGAGGTTGACCTGATCGACCGCGGTGCCGTCGGCGGCGCCGATCCAGCGCAGGATCTCGGCAAGCGGCCGGTCGACTGCCCAGAGCGCGACGTTACGCACGCCCGACATTATCGGCGTGTGGATCATTACGTAGATCGCCCAGGAGAGCGGCGAGCCTGTAGGCTATCCGTCGATGCCGATGGTCCCGGGGAGCCAGGGACGGTCGAGCGGCCGGACGCCGGCGGCGAACGCCAGATATCAGAGGACCAGTCCCAAAAATGTCAGCGCCGAGCGTGGCACTAGGCCGAGCGGCCGCAGCCGCCCGCCCTGGTAGGCCGGCGGGACGAGCTCGTCGCGGCCCTGGCCCAGATGCGCAATCAACCGCAGCGGCACCGCTGCGAGGGATTCGGCGATGTCCAGGATCCAGGCCAGTAACCCGGACGGGAGCCGGACGAGAGACATCGCGGGAATGAGGTATCCGAGCGCGCCGCCGACGGGAGTCGCGACCGTCAGCGCGGTGGTAGCGAATCCGTCGAGCACCTGCCACGCGTTCGCGTAGACGTCCAGGCCGCGTCCGATGAGGAGAATGGCAATCCGAAACCCGATTCCCGTGGCTGCCCCGGTCAACGCGACGATCGCGACGATGACCGCGTTGAAGAGCGTCTGGCCCAGGGCACCGGGATCTGCCGGCGGAGCTCCCGGGTCGGCGGTCTGTACGCTGCCGGTTGTCGATCAGATCGAACAGCCCGAGCAGCCCGCCTGGGAGCGGCGACGCTCCGGAGCCGGTTTCCGCACGAACTTCGACAGCGACCGCGCATTGGGACTCCTGCAGTCGAAGCGTGGCGTTTTCCGCGGGTGTTGCGGCGTCCGGATTGCGCGCGGCGATATCCTCGGGCGGCAGGAAGGCCTTCGGCGTACCGGCGGCGGCGAGCATGGCGAAGTCGTCCCGGAAAATCGTGTTGGAATTGTCCTTGCCATGAACCAACCCTCGGAGCGAACGGCACTGCGAACCTCGTCGGGGTGCACAGTGCCGGCCCTCGCGGCCGCCTCGGACAACAGGCGGCGGTATCACCGCAGGTTCGGGAGACCGCAGTTCGGGAAACCGGCGCCGGGACGACCTGTCCTCAATTCGCGTGGCCCGCAGCGGCCCGGACCGCCAGATCTGCGGCCAGCGACCGAACCGCGGACGCGACGCCTCCCTGCGCGCACGGCCGCGGCACGGAGGCTGGCGTCGCCCAGACTGCGCATTGCGGGTTCGCGCCTGGCGGCTGCCCCGGCAGGTGCGAACCCGCACCGCGCAAGGTTCGCCGGCTCGACCGGACCTAGAACGAAGGGCGGTTCGCACAGTTCTGCCTGCTCCAAGGCTTCACGTTCCGGGTTCGCCCTCGGCATCCCTGCCGTCCCTGCGTGAAGTCGACCGCACTCGTGGCCTGTGAGGACCCTGCCTCACGCGTCGACCGAATTGGGAACGGTTGTCGACTGCGCGCCGCCGACTGCGGCTTCGGCTCAAACGGGGCCGTTGCGACCGACTCGTCGACGTGCGGACGCGACTCGGGTTGTCGCACGGTTCGGGCGGGCCGGTTCGGGCCCGCTGGCGCCCGGACTCCGACCGTGGCGCGACCGGCAGCCGTGATTCCCCGATCACCCGGCCCTGACGAGGCGTTCGACGTGAAGACCAGTGTCTGGCGGAGACCGGCTGCGGAGATTCGATGCGCTCGAGCGCCGTTTGCAGCCGTTCGGTTCCGCGTTGCCGGAGGCAGAGGACGCGCCGAACGCCAACCCGAACGAACGGTTGGCCGGGACGCTCAAGACCGCTGGGCTCGGCCTCCGTCGGAGACCGCCGCTTCCATCAGTTCGTCTCGCCCCGGTTGCATTCGCCGCAGGAGCCAATGGCGCTCTGCGCGGCGAAGCGCTTCACCGACGGCCTTTCCCCTCGGCACGCCTGCCGCCAGGAAGTCGCCGGCCGATACCGGCAGTTTCGCCCCCGCCGCCCGTCTCGCGTCGGCGAGATCCTCTCCCGATATCCCGCACCCGCTCCGGGCCGCACGGGCAAGCATGGCGTCCACCGCAGCCTCCGCGCCCCACCGGTAGCCCGCCTCCAGCGGCGAGTGTCCCGAACGCCATGCGTTCCGTCGCAGCCGAAGCGACCGCGCCTCCGCCCGGGACAGCCGCCAAGCGTCGACCGGCAGGTCGGGCGCGTCGGCTCCCAGAAGGAGCCATCGGCGCCTCCAGTCCGGCGCGACCCCGAACTCCCGTTCGAGCGAAACCAGCCGGTCCGTTCCCTGCAGAACCGACCCCGGCAGGACGACCTGCAATACGCCCGCGCTCTCCGCGCCCGCGAGCGACAGGGCGGGGTCCGGCGCCGCGAGGAGCTTGCGCATTTCGTGGCCGACCCGCTCGCCCGAGAGCAGCGCGACTCGCTCCGCATACCGCCGGCACGCGCGCAATCCCTCGGGCTGCATGGCGCCGGCCGCGTATCGGGCATGGAACCGGAAGAAGCGGAGAATCCGGAGGTAGTCTTCCCGGATGCGCGCCTCCGGGCTGCCGATAAAGCGAACCCGCCGGGCCCGCAAGTCTTCCTGGCCGCCGACCGGATCGAACACGCGTCCGGATTCGTCGGCGTAGAACGCGTTGATCGTGAAGTCCCGCCGCCTCGCGTCCTCGCCCCAGTCTGCGCCGTAGCGGACCGACGGCCATCGCCCGTCGCTCCGCATGTCCCGCCGAAGGCTCCCGACCTCGTACGCGCTGCCCTCCCGCGGCAACGCGAGAACGACTCCGAACTCGATGCCGATGGGCTTGACCTGGATGCCGGCCCGGCGGAGAAGCTCGACCGTACGGTCGGGCGGAACGTCGACCGCCAGGTCCCGGTCCCCGACCGGCATGTCCAGCAGGGCGTCCCGGACGCATCCTCCGACCAGCCGCGCCGTGGCCCCGCCGGAGCGGAGGGCGCGAATTACCTTACGGACGCCCGCCGTAAGGACGACATCCGGATCGATCCGGTCCATGCCTCCGCCCCGTCATCCGCTGCGCCCGGCGTTGACGGGCGGAACGTAGGCGGGTTGGCCTGGATCGTTCTCCAGAACCGCAACCGCGATCAGCGCGACGACCGCGAGCAGGCACCCGACCAGGCCGAGCGCCAGCACAGGTGCTCCGCGCAGGAGCCCCGCATCCGGGTCGTCGACTCGGACCACGCGCTGCTGCAGGCGTCGGCGCACCAGCGCGATAATGCCGTAGATCACGTACGGGAGCAGGATCAGGACGATGGTCGTGAGTATCTGTCGGAGCATTGCGCCTTCCCGGTTATGCGCCGGAGACCGGGCCGCGTCCCTCGCCGGATTCCCGACCGCGCCGCCCGTTCCCGGAATCGGAGCATAGCACCCTGTCGGACAGGGATTTCAGCATGGCGGCGGTCGCGCCCCAGATCGTGTAACTCCGCCAGTCGATCGCGAGGTAGGTCCGCATCCGCCCGCGAACGCGCCGGACTTCCGTCCGTCGGTTGTCCGGGTCGAGCAGATAGGCCAGCGGCGCCTCGAACGCTTCCTCGATCTCTACGCCGTCGGGCCGGGCGACGAATCCGGGACACACGAACGCGACATGCGGACGGATCTGGTAGCCGGTGCCGGTCCGGTAGGCCGGCAGCCGCCCGACCGGTTCCGCCTGCGAGGGTTCCAGGCCGATTTCCTCCTTCGCCTCGCGCAGCGCGGCGGCGAGGGAGTCCCGGTCTCCCGGCTCGATTCGACCGCCGGGAAACGCGACCTGGCCGGCATGCCGGCGCAACCGCGTCGAGCGGCGGACCAGATGCACGAAGAGAGCCGACTCCCGTTCCACGATCGGGCAAAGCACCGCAGCCGGCTCGAACGGCGCGTCGCGGTCCGCATCCGACGCGTGGAGGCACGAAGCGTCTGTCTCCGGGATCCGGTCCCGCAGCGCGCGTTCGACGTCTTCCCGCCTCATCAGGCGCCCGATTCCGCTTCCAGCCAGTCCGACTCCGCCAACGCGAACCAGACTCCGGCGGATCGGAAGCCGAACTCGCGGGCGCCGGAGCGGGGTTCGTGGCGGCAGCGCTCCACCAGGCGAACGAGGCTCTTGCGGTCGAGACGCGCGTCGAGCCCGCCACGCACCCGGACATAGGGAACGTGGGCCCCGTCCGGCCCGCGCACGATACGAACCGGATGCTCGCTGCCGGCGACGACCCGGTCGCCGACGTTGGTCTCGAAAGCGAACGCGGCTTCGCCGTCCCGCTCCTCCACCTCGAAGTCGACGGCGACGAACGGAACGTCCTCGACCTCGATTTCCCAGCGCTCCGCGGGCGTGACCAGGCAGTACGACCCGTCGGCCTCCCGGCGCAGGATGCGGGCGAACAACCGCGTGAGCGACTCCCGCCGGATCGGACTTCCCCGGTAATGCCACGCGCCGTCCCGGGCGATGCGCATGTCGAGTCGACCGAGAAGCGGAGGGTTCCATCGCTCGACCGGGAGAACCCGTTCCCGGGCGGCTTCGAGAATGCGCTGAAGGCGCTCGCGCTCCTGCCCTCCGACGCCGGCCCGACCGCTCATCTGCCCTGCGGCGCCGCCGAACCGAAGGGAGGATCGCTGGGGGAGCCGCTCGAAACCGGCCGCACGGGCCCGGCGACATGACCGAACGCGACCTCAGGGGCGGCGAAGGAAGCCGGACCTGCCCCCAGCGCTGGCGCGGGCAGGTCCGGGCAAGGGGCGCTGCCGGCGCGAAGCCTCGGACTCCGCGCCGGCAAGGGATTCGGGATCAGGCGAACCACCAGCGATGCGCCGACCGGGCGCCGTCGCATTCCCAGCTCGCCGCCAGGCTCGCGCCGCGCCGCACGTTCGACCGCCGCGCATACACGAAGTTCACGAACAGCGGGATGATCGTGCCCCCGTCGTCGCGCGCGAGTTGACACATTTCGCGGTACATCTCGGCCCGCAGCGTCTCGTCGAGCTCGGCTTTCGCCAACAGCAGCAACTCGTTGAAGCGATCGTTCGTCCAGTGTGCCTCGTTCCACGCCGCGTCCGCCTTGTAGGCGAGCGTGAACATGTTGTCGGGCGTCGGGCGCGCGCCCCACTTGACGAACACGAACGGCTTCTTGAGCCAGACGTCCGCCCAGTAGCTGTCGCTGGGCTCCCGCACCGGCTTGATGTCGATCCCGGCCTTCTTCGCCTGCTCGCTGTAGAGAACGACCATGTCGACCGCGCCCGGCAGCACGCTGTCCGTCGCCGAGAGTTCGACGCTGAGCGATTCCATCCCCGCGTTCCTCAGGTGGTGCTTCGCCCGCTCGGGGTCGTAGACGCGCTGCTCGATGTCCGGCCAGTACGGCATGTTGGGCGAGACGTGAAAGTCGTTGCCCGGCGTGCCCGTGCCGAAGAGGATCTTCTCGACGATCTCTTCCCGGTCGATGGCGTGCTTGAGCGCCAGGCGGACGTCCACGTTGTCGAACGGCGCGACGTCGCAGAACATCGGAAGGGTGATCGCCGAGCCGCTCGGCACGTTTTCCACCTCGACGCCCGGAGCGCGAGCGAGAAGCGACAGGGTCTTGAGATCGACCGACGAGATCGCGTCCACCGCGCCGGTGATCAGCGCCGTCTGGCGGGCGTTGGGATCGTTGAGGATAGTGATCTCGACGTCGTCGAAATACGCCCCTTCTCGATGCCATCCGTCATGCCTCGACAACGTCGCCGACACGCCCGGGTCGTTGTTCTCGATCTTGTACGGCCCGGCGCCGATGCCGCTCTCCCATTCGATGCTGCCGTCGTCGTTGGCCGGAAGCATGGTCAAGTGGTAGTCGGTCATGACCCACGGCAGGTCCGCAAATCCCTGGTCGAGCTCGATGACGATCGTGTGGTCGCCGTCGGCGCGGATGTCGACGACGCTCTCCAGCAGCGGCTTGGCCGCCGACGTAGTGCTCTCGCCGCGGTGATGGTTCAGCGACGCGACCGCGTCCCGCGACGTGAATTTCCTGCCGTCGTGGAAATGCGCGTCCTTGTTGAGCTCGAACGTCCAGACCTTGGCGTCGGGGGTCGCGCTCCAGGCGTCGGCCATGTCCGGGCCGAGGCCGTTGTCCGCGGTGATCTCGGTCAGGTAGCTGCGGTGGGTGTGCGCCAGCTGGATTTCGCCGACGCTCTGGTACTTGCCGGGATCCTGCTGGTCCGCGGTGTTGCCGTCGTGGAGTCCGAACCGATAGGTTCCTCCCCGGACGGGAGAGTCTGCAGCGGCGTTGCCGGCCCACAGGGCGGAGGCGGCCGAAACCGTCATTCCCGCCGCCATGGCTTCCACCATGAAGTCGCGGCGGGAGATCCGGTTCCGCCGGCCGGCGGCGACGATGCGCTGCAGCACCCCCGGTCGTTCGGTATTTGTCATGGGTGCACTTCTCCTCTACGCTTACCCAAATTTTTGGCGTGTATCGACCATACAGGAGCCGCGCGCAAAAGTGAAACCTGCCGAGAAACGCCCAGCCGGATTCGCACCCGCTCTCGACGGAGGTCCGGGCAGGGCGTCGCGTCGCTCCCGTTCGGGAACGGCTCGGGGTCGCGAGCGCGCACGGCTACCCCGTTTCGCGAACGGTCGCATGCCGTCCGGGCGCTCCCGCCCCGAGTCCGACCCGGAGCGAACGCGTACCCGCGGAATGCCGATCGACGAAAGTCTGGACAAGGGGAGGACCGGATGCCGGACATAGCCCGAATATTGTTGACCCGGCTCGGACTGGGTCTGGTCACGCTGCTGGTGGTCTCGGCGCTGATCTTCGGCGCGGTGGAGTTTCTGCCCGGAGACATCGCGCAGGCCGTGCTCGGCCAGGGCGCGACGGAAGAGACGCTGGCGGCGCTGCGCCAGGATCTCGGCCTCGACCGGTCCGCCCCGGTTCGCTACCTGGACTGGCTGGCCGGCGCCGTGGTCGGCGACTTCGGCGTTTCGCTGCTGAACCAGGATCCGGTAACCGAGGTCATCGGCGCACGTTTCGGCAACACGCTGTTCCTCGCGGCCTACGCGGCCGCGATCGCGGTTCCGGTGGCGATCGTCCTCGGCGTCGTGGTGGCCCTGCTTCGCAACACGATCTTCGACCGGGTGGCCAACGTCGCGACGCTGACGTCGATCTCTTCGCCCGAGTTCTTTCTCGGCTACGTGCTGATCCTCTACCTCTCGGTGCGCACCGGCTGGTTCCCGTCGATCGCCCGGCTGAGCGACAGCATGACGTTCCTCGACCGGCTGGAGGCCGCCTTCCTTCCGGCGCTGACCATGGTGCTGGTGGTGGTTGCCCACATGATGCGCATGACCCGCGCCGCCATCATCAACCTGCTCGCGTCGCCCTATATCGAGATGGCCCGCCTCAAGGGCACCCCGGGCTGGAAGGTGATCACCCGGCACGCGCTGCCGAACGCGTGGGCGCCGATCATCAACGTCGTCGCACTCAATCTCGCCTACCTGATCACGGGCGTCGTCCTGGTCGAGGTGGTGTTCGTCTATCCGGGGATCGGCCAGCTGCTGGTCGACGCCGTCGCCAAGCGGGACTTCCCCGTCGTGCAGGCCTGCTGCCTGATCTTCGCGGCGACCTTCATCCTTCTGAACCTGGCCGCGGATCTGGGAGCCATCCTGACCAACCCGCGCCTCCGGCACCCGAAATAGGAGGGCAGTCATGAACTACTTCGTGATCGGCTACTACGCCCTCCTGATCGCCGGCTCCTGCCTCGCCGCCCACTACCGGCAGCGGCAGGCGTTCCTGCTGCTGTTCTCGCTGACCCTCGCCTCCTTCGTCATGGGAATCGTCGGCGGCGAGGACGCGCTCTGGGCCGTGACCGTCGTCGCCGGACTGCTGGCGCTCGCCGCCGGAACCGCCTATTCGTTCCGCGAGTTCCTGATCGTGATTTCGGGACCGCAGACGGCGCGGGCCTTGCGCACCGCCCCGCTGACCGCAGCCTTCGGAATGTTCGTCATCTTCACCTACGCGGTCCTCGGGATCTTCGCGCCGGTGATCGCCCCCTTCGGCGAAGCGGAGGTGATCTCCTCCTCCTTCGCGCCGGCGGACGACACGATGCTGCTCGGCGCCGACCAGCTGGGCCGGGACATGTTCAGCCGGATCGTCTACGGCGCCCGCAATTCGGTCGGCCTGGCGCTGGTCGCCACCGCCATCGCCTTCTTCCTCGGCGCGGCTCTCGGCATGATCGCCGCCGTCAAGCAGGGGTGGTTCGACCAGTTCATGGGCCGCGCCATCGACGTGGTCATGTCGATCCCGTCGCTGATCTTCGCGCTGCTGCTGCTCAGCATCTTCGGGACCAACATGGTCGTCCTCGTCCTCATCATCGGCGTGATCTACGCGCCCCGCGTCTACCGCCTCACCCGCGCGGTCGCCGGCAACGTGGTGGTGATGGACTACATCGAGGCGGCGAAGCTGCGCGGCGAGGGAACGTGGTACCTCATCCGCAAGGAGATCCTGCCCAACTCCACCGCCCCGCTGGTGGCGGAGTTCGGGCTCGAGTTCTGCTTCGTGTTCCTGCTCGTCGCCGGCCTGTCGTTCCTCGGCCTGGGCATCCAGCCGCCGACGGCGGACTGGGGATCGATGGTGCGCGAGAACGCGACCCTGATTTCGTTCGGCGCGCTCACGCCGCTGATCCCGGCCGCAGCCATCGCGCTGCTCACCGTCGCGGTCAACATGGTCGTCGACTGGATGCTGTACCGCTCGTCCGGCCTGAAGGAGTAACCGACATGGCAACGAAGGGAAACGTCCTGCTGAAGATCGAGGACCTCCGGATCGAGGCCTACGCCGACGAGAAGTGGTTCGAGATCGTGCACGGCATCGATCTCACGCTGCACCGGGGCGAGGTGATGGGCCTGATCGGCGAATCCGGGGCGGGCAAGTCGACCATCGGCCTCGCCGCGATGGGGTTCGCCCGCGACGGCTGCCGGATCTCCGGCGGCTCGGTCGAGTTCGACGGCATGGAATTGACCACCACCTCGGAAGGCGACCGGCGCAAGCTTCGCGGCTCCCGCATCGCCTACGTCGCGCAGTCCGCCGCCGCCTCGTTCAACCCGGCCCACAAGCTGATCGACCAGCATACCGAGGCGCCGGTGCATTACCGGATCCGCAAGCGGCTCGAGAGCCAGGAAGACGCCATGGAGCTCTACGAGCGCCTGCGACTCCCCCATCCGCGCGACATCGGCTTCCGCTATCCGCATCAGGTCTCGGGCGGCCAGCTCCAGCGGGCGATGACCGCGATGGCCATGGCCTGCCGGCCCGACCTGATCATCTTCGACGAGCCGACGACGGCGCTGGACGTGACCACGCAAATCGAGGTCCTGGCGGCGATCCGCGACATCGTGGACCAGTTCAACACCGCCGCGATCTACATCACGCACGACCTTGCGGTGGTGGCGCAGATGGCCGACGTCATCAAGGTCCTGCTTCGGGGCGACGAAGTCGAACAGGCGGACACCAAGTCGATGCTGGACGACCCGCAGGAGGACTACACCAAGAGCCTGTGGGCGGTCCGCAGCTTCCAGCGGGACCAGAAGTCGCGGCCGGAGGACAAGTCGGAACCGGTGATCTCGGTGGAGGAAGTCGACGCGGCCTACGGCGACGTCCGGGTGCTCGAAGGGGTCAACTTCGACGTCCATGCCGGCATGACCGTCGCCGTGGTCGGCGAGTCCGGCTCGGGCAAGTCGACGGCCGCGCGGTGCATTACCGGGCTCTTGCCGCCGACGAGCGGGCGCGTCCTGTTCCGCGGCGAGCCGCTGCCCGCGAGCTACCTGAACCGGACGAAGGACCAGCTCCGCCAGGCCCAGATGATCTACCAGATGGCCGACACGGCGTTGAACCCCAAGATCCGCATCGGCGACATCATCGGACGGCCGGCGGAGTTCTACGGCGGCCTGAAGGGCACGGCGCTCAAGAACCGGGTGGACGAGCTTCTCGACATGATCGAGCTGGATCCGTCTCAATTCTACGGCCGGTATCCGCCCGAATTGTCGGGCGGCCAGAAGCAGCGTGTCGGGATCGCCCGCGCCCTGGCGGCGGAGCCCGCCTTCATTATCTGCGACGAGGTGACCAGCGCGCTGGACCAGCTGGTCGCCGAGGGCATCCTGAGGCTGCTCGACCGGTTGCAGGACAACCTCAACCTGGCCTACATGTTCATCACCCACGACCTGGCGACGGTCCGGTCCATCGCAGACGAGGTGGTGGTGATGCAGAACGGTCGCGTGGTCGAACAGGGGCCGAAGAACGAGATGTTCCGTCCGCCGCATCATCCCTATACCGACCTCCTGCTCTCCTCGGTGCCGGAGATGGATCCGGAGTGGCTGAACACGCTGCTCGAGGAGCGCGGCGTGGACAATATCGGCGAGGCCGCGCGCACCTGAACCGTCCGCGTCGCGGGCGCGCATGCGTCGATAGCGGCAGCGAACGCGCCTGCGGAAGCCGCGCCCCGACACCCCCGAGCTTGCCGGCGCCCGCACGACCGGGAACGCCGCGGGCCGTGCGATCGCGAGGAACTCGGATGCACGAACGGCTCTCCCCGCACCGGTTTGCGGCGGCCGCGCGGACGCTCGAGATTCTGGCCGGCGACGGTCCGCTCGCGCCGTCCGAACTCGCCTGCCGGGGCGGACTCGCCTTGCCGGAGGCGTCGCTCGCGCTCGAGCGCTTCCTGACCCGGGGACTGGTCCGCCTCGCGCCCGGCGCCGCGGCGGACCGGGCGGAGCCGCGGTACCGAACCGTGCCGGAGGCGGTCGCCGTCGCCGTCGTCGACCTCGGCGGCACCAGCGTCCGGGCCGCCGTCGCGAGTCCGGACGGAGCTCTCGGCCCGCAGCTCCGCGAGCCCACCGACGCGCGCGGCGGCGTCTTTGTCGCGACGCAGGTCGCGCGGCTCTGCCGGCAAGCGGCCGAGCGGGCGGCGATCCCGTTCGACCGCGTGCGCGCCGCCGCCGTCGGCGTGCCCGGCGTGCCCGTCCCTGCGGACGGCAGCGTGCGCATGGCGCCCAACATCGCCGGGCTCGACGGCTTCGACGTCCGCTCGTCCATCGCCGAAGCGCTGGGCGTCGACGTCGTCCTGGAGAACGACGTCAACATGGACGCGCTCGGCGAGAGCTGGGTGGGAGCGTGCCGCGGCGTCCGGGATCTCGTCTACGTGAAAGTGGGAACCGGCATCGGGGC
The DNA here is from genome assembly GCA_965221505.1 of Rhodobacterales bacterium. Classification (GTDB taxonomy): domain Bacteria; phylum Pseudomonadota; class Alphaproteobacteria; order Rhodobacterales; family CAZPXZ01; genus CAZPXZ01. The sequence continues at coordinate 465,349 of CBDCSI010000001.1, read as the reverse complement.
CGGCGTCCTCAGCGGCGGCGAACTGGTCCGCGGCGCCGGCGGCGCCGCCGGGCAGCTCAGCGCTGTCCCTGTCGGCGCCGATCCGGAGGATGCGGAATCGCTGCGCGCGGGCGCGCTCGAACGCGCCGCGGCTGGCAAGGGGATCCGGGCCGGCTACCGGGCGCTCTCCGGGCGGGAGGCGGAGGCGGACGAGATCTTCGAGCGCGCCCTCGCCGCGGATCCGGCGGCGCTCGCGGCCCTCGACGAGGCGGCGCGCGCGCTGGCGCTCGGACTCGGCGCGGTGTGCTCCCTCCTCGACCCCGAGCGCATCGTCCTCGGCGGCTCCATCGGCGCCCGCGCCGAGTTCCTCGACCGCGTCCGACGCGGAATGCGGCGCATCCATCCCGCCCCCGCGCCCGTATCCGCGGAGACACGGGGATTCGAGGCCGCCCTGCTCGGATGCCTCCGTCTCGGCCTGCGCCAGGTCGCCATGTCCGCGCTCGCCGAGGCCGACCGGGCACAGCCTGCCTGAGCCCTTCGCACCGCGCCCGACCGCAGGGGCCGGCGCCGCGAATCGGGCCTCCGACAGGGAAATCGGCCGATTCGCCGACAGGAAGCGTTCGCCCGAACGCGAATGCCGGAACGTTCGTCCCCGCCCGCATCCTTCGCCCGGCTTCCCGTCGGCGCGCCCGCCGAACCGGGGCCACGGTTTCGCGGTTGCGCACGACGCCTGCCGCCGGTAGCCTGACGGGGCGTATTCGGCCCCCGGTGGGCCGCTGCAATCCCGTCGGGGCGCGACGTGCGGCCCGGCGCTCGCGATAACGATTCAAAGGAGGGAAAGGCATGACGCGAACCATCCTCCGCCCGAACAAGCGCTACCTGCTGTCTTCGGAGCGGCGCCTGGGGGCGGAAACCCACGAATACCTGCCGGAATTGTGCGACCAGTTGCGAACCGGGGCGATCACGCGGCGCGAGTTCACGCGGACCGCCTGCCTGCTCGGCATGGCGGCGCCGGTCGCCTACGGACTGGCGGACACGATGACCGGCGCGATGCCGTTCTCCGCGCCGGCCAGCGCCGAGACCCCGAAACGCGGCGGCACGCTCCGCGTGTCCCAGCGCGTGCAGGACATGAGCGATCCCGGCGCCTTCGACTGGACCCAGAAGTCCAACATGTCGCGGTTCATCTGCGAGTATCTCACCCGCACCCGGGAAGACAACACGACCGTGGGCTACCTGGCGGAACGCTGGGAAGCGAGCGACGACCTCTCCGAGTGGGTGTTCCACCTCCGCCGGGACGTACGCTGGTCCAACGGCGACGTGTTCACCAGCGCCGACGTGGCGCACACGGTCAACCGCTGGCTCGATCCGGCCAACGGCTCCTCGAATCTCGGTCTCTTCGGCGCCATGGTCGAGGAGTACGACTCCGGCGAGAAGGACGACGACGGGAACGCCGTCATGCGCAAGCGCGGCATCGCCAACGCCGTGGAGCCGATCGACGACCACACGATCAAGTTCAACCTCAAGCAGGCCGCGCTGGCCATGCCGGAGAACTTCTACAACTATCCGACCGCGATCGTGCACCGGGGATTCGGCGTCGACTACGAGCCCGACCTCTCGAAGCACCCGATCGGCACGGGGCCGTTCGAGCTGACCGATTTCCAGGTCGCGGAGCGCGCCATCCTGCGGCGCAACAGGGACTGGTGGGCCGGCGACTTCTACCTCGACGAGATCCACTTCTTCGATCACGGCGAGGACACCAACGCCTGGATCGCCGCCCTGGTCTCGGATCAGGTCGACATCATCTACCGTTGCCCGAGCGACGCGGTCGACACGGTGGCCCGCGTGCCGCATCTCGAGCTCTACCCGGCCGAGACCGCCCAGACCGGCGTGATGCGCTTCCGCACCAGCGAGGAGCCGTTCGGCAACAAGACGCTCCGCCAGGCGATCGCCGCCTGCATGGATCACGAGGAGTTGCTGCAGAACGCGTTCCAGGGCCGGGGCACCGCGGCGGAGAACCACCACGTCGCGCCCATCCATCCGGAATACGCGCAACTGCCGCCGCTCAAGCGCGATATCGACAAGGCCAAGGCGCTGCTCGCGGAAGCCGGCTACCCGGACGGCATCGAGCTCGAGATCGTCAACGGCGACACGGACGGCCCGTGGATGACCGACACCTGCTCGGTGTTCAAGAAGCAGTGCGAGCCGGCCGGCATCACCGTGAACATCAACAAGGTTCCGTCCTCGCAGTACTGGTCCGTCTGGAGCAAGGTGCCCTGGGGCTACACCACCTGGACGCACCGTGCGCTCGGAACCATGGTTCTCGGTCTCGCCTACCGGGCCGGCGTTCCGTGGAACGAGTGCGACTACCGGAATCCGGAGTTCGACGCGGCGCTCGACGCGGCCGAGGCGGTCGCCGATCCGGTCGCGCGGAAGGCCAAGATGGAGGTCTGCCAGAGCATCCTGCAGGACGACGCGATCATCCCGCAGCCGTTCTGGCGCCGGGTTTACCAGGCGGCCAACAAGCGGGTGAAGGGTCATCAGACCCATCCCACTTTCTACTACCAGTTCCAGAACGTCTGGCTGGACGGCTGATCGCCCGCACCGAAACGACGAGCGGCCGCACGGACATGTTGCGTTCGTGCGGCCGCGCCGCCCGCCGCGGCCGGACGCCGGCCGCGTAGCGCCTGATGCTACGGATCGTCTTCCGTCGCCTCGGCGTCATGACGCTGATCCTGCTCGTGGTCAGCGCACTCCTGTTCTTCGTCAACGAGGGCGACCCGACGCTCGTCGCCAAGAGCGTCCTCGGCCCCTATGTCGACCAGTATCAGCTCGAGCTCTGGGTCGCCCAGAACGGCTTCGACCGCCCGATCCTGGTCCGGTACTTCGACTGGCTCGGCCGCGTCGCGACCGGCGATCTCGGCGAATCGGTCATCTACAAGGTTCCGGTCGGCGAGATCTTCTGGAAGCGGGTCGGCAATACGGCCATCCTCGCCGGCATCACCTTCTCCATCATGGTCGCGCTCGCCCTCGTGCTGGGCGTGCTCGCGGGCATGCGCGAGGGCTCCGTGCGCGACCGGACGATATCCTTCGTCTCGATTTTCACCACCTCGATCCCGGAATACGCCAGCGCCGTCATTCTCTCCGGCATCTTCGTGTTCTGGCTGGCCTGGTTGCCCGGCAGCAGCGCCATGACGGGCGGGTTCTCGGCGGCGGAACTGGTGCTGCCGGTGATGGTGCTGACGCTCTACGGCTTCGGCTACGTGGCCCGGATGACGCGCGCCTCCATGGCGGAGGTGATGACGTCCACCTATATTCGCACCGCGATCCTGAAGGGGATCCCGTACCGTCGCGTGATCCTCAAGCACGCGCTCCGCAACGCCCTGATCGCGCCGTTCACCGTCATCCTGCTCCAGTTCAACTGGCTGTTGTCCGGCGTCGTGGTGACCGAATACGCCTTCGGCTACAAGGGCTTCGGCGCGCTGCTCCTGGAAGCGGCGCTGCGCAGGGACATCTTCCTCATCGAGGCCTGCGGGATCATCGCGGTGATCGTCGCCGTCGCGACCCAGGCGGCCGGCGATATCGCGTACACCTATCTGAACCCCCGCATCCGCTTCAGCTGAGCCCGAACGTGTCGAGCGAGTCCACGACCGTCGCCGCGATGGCCAGGCGCGATCCGGCGCTCCTCCGCTGGATCAAGTCCGTCGCGCTGCTCCGGGAGAGCTGGGTCGGCGTCGGCGGCGCCCTTCTCGTCGGCGCCTTCGTCCTGCTCGCGATCTTCGCGCCCTGGATCGCGCCCTACGACCCCAATCTGCCGATCCTGCCCTTCGCCTATCCCGGGACCCCGGCGCCGGACGGAGGCGTCTTCCTGCTCGGGACCGACCACCAGGGACGCGACATCCTCTCCCGCGTCATCTGGGGCGCCCGTCGCGTGCTGTTCTACGCCACCACCGCGACCCTGGCCGCCTACGTCGTCGGCATCGCCATGGGACTGATCGCCGGCTACTACCAGCGCTGGGTCGACGAGATCATCTCGTTCGTCGCCAACGTCATCCTCTCCTTTCCGGTGATGGTGCTCTACGTGCTGATCATCGCCAACGTCGGCGCGTCCGGCGCCAACATCATCGTCGCCATCGTGTTCGGAAGCTCGCCCGGCATCATGCGCATCGTCCGCGGCCTCGCGCTCGACATCGCGACCCGCGAATACGTGATCGCCGCGCAGACCCGCGGAGAGAATCCCTGGTACATCGCCATCGTCGAGATCCTGCCCAACGCCCGCGGCCCGCTGATCGTCGACTTCTGCCTGCGCATGGGATACACGACCATCACCATCGGAGCGCTGGGCTTCCTCGGCCTCGGCCTGCCGCCGCCGGACCCCGACTGGGGCGGGATGATCACCCAGACCCGCGCCTACGTGAACGGCGGATTTCCGCACATGGCCATCGTGCCGGCGCTGGCCGTCTCGCTCCTGGTGCTCGGCTTCAACATGCTCGCCGACGGCATGCGCGAGGTGGCGTCCCGTGACTGACCGCGCCGGCGCGAAGGCGAACGGGGAAGCGCGGTCCGGGGGCGACGCCCCGGTGCTGGAGTGCAGGGACCTTTCGATCTCCTATTTCATTCGCGCGGGCGAGGTTCCGGCCGTCACCGACTTCAACCTGACGCTGATGCCCGGCGAGGCGCACGGCATCGTCGGCGAATCCGGCTGCGGCAAGTCGACCGTCGCGCTCGGCATCATGAATTACCTCGGCTCGAACGGCGGCATCGTCGGCGGCGAGATCCTGTTTCACGGGCGCGACATGCGCAGCATGTCCGAGGAGGAGCTCCGGCAGATCCGCGGCTCCCGGATCGCCATGATCTACCAGGAGCCCATGGCGTCGCTGAACCCGTCCATGCGCGTCGGAGACCAGCTCGCCGAAGTGCCGATGTTCCACGAATCCGTGTCCTGGCAGGAGGCGCTCGACCGCTCGGAGGCGCTCTTGGAGAAGGTCCGCCTGCCCGATCCCAGGCGCATCATGGACGCCTATCCGCACCAGATCTCGGGCGGTCAGCAGCAGCGCGTGGTCATCGCCATGGCGCTCCTCTCCAACCCGGAACTCCTGCTTCTCGACGAGCCGACGACCGCGCTCGACGTGACCGTGGAGGCGGGAATCGTCGAGCTGGTCAAGGAGATCTCGTCGGAATTCGGGACCTCGATGATCTACATCTCCCACAATCTCGGCCTGATTCTGGAGACCTGCGACCGGCTGACGGTGATGTATTCCGGCGAGGCCGTCGAGATCGGCGACATCGGCGCCGTGTTCGATCACATGCGCCATCCCTATACCCGCGGCCTGTTCAGTTCCATCGCCGTGCCCGGCGCCGACAAGAACGCGCGGCCGCTGGCGTCCATTCCCGGCCAGCTGCCGCTGCCGTACGACCGGCCGACCGGGTGCTATTTCGGCCCCCGCTGCAGCCACTTCCGGGCGGAGGCCTGCGGCGCCCGCATTCCGCTCCGCGAGATCGGCGAGTCCGGCCATTACGTGCGCTGCAGTCGCCACGAGGTGATCGACCGCGCCGAGACGAGGGAAGCCGGGGCAGAGCGCGAGCCGATCGAAGCGGGCGACGTGATCCTGACGGTCGACAATCTCAGCAAGCATTACCGGGTCGAGAGTCCGGGCCTGTTCGTCGGGCGCCGCACCAGCACCGTGAAGGCCAACGAGGGATTGCGATTCCGGGCCCGCGAAGCGGAGACCCTGGCCATCGTGGGCGAATCCGGCTGCGGCAAGTCGACCTTCGCCAAGGTCCTCATGGGCCTCGAGGAGTCCACCGACGGGAGCGTCACCCTCGGCAACCTGGAACTCGGCCGGCTCGACGTGCGCAAGCGCGACGCCGAGACCGTCGGCAGCCTGCAGATGATCTTCCAGAACCCCTTCGACACCCTGAACCCCAGCCACACGGTCGGCTCCCAGATCGCCCGGGTGATCCGCAAGTTCAAGGTGGAGCGGAATCCGGCGCGGGTTCAGGAACGGGTCGACGCGCTCCTCGACATCGTCAAGCTGCCCCGGGACTTCGCCAACCGGCGCCCGCGCCAGCTCTCGGGCGGTCAGAAGCAGCGCATCGGCATCGCCCGCGCCTTCGCCGGCGATCCGAAGGTCGTCGTCGCCGACGAGCCGGTGTCCGCCCTCGACGTCTCGGTGCAGGCGGCGGTGACCGAGCTGTTGATGGACATCCAGCGGGAGAAGCGCACCACGCTCCTGTTCATCAGTCACGACCTCTCGGTGGTGCGCTACCTGTCCGACCGCATCGTCGTCATGTATCTCGGCAAGATCATGGAGAAGGGAACGACGGAAGAGATCTTCTCGCCGCCCTATCACCCCTATACGGAGGCGCTGCTCTCCGCGGTTCCGATCGCGGACACGTCGGTCCGCAAGCGCAAGATCGTGCTGCAGGGCGAGATTCCCTCCCCGCTCGATCCGCCCGCCGGCTGCCCGTTCTGCACCCGCTGCCCCTACGCCATCGAGGGCCTCTGCGAGACGACGGAGCCGCCGCTGCGGGAATTCGCGCCCCGGCACGTCATCGCCTGCCACCTGGAGCCGGAGCGGCTCGCGTCCATGGAGCCGGTGATCCAGATCGAGGCCAGGGCCGCCTGAGGCGGCCGTCCTGCCGCCGATGGACGCGGCCGCACCGGAATTCCGGCCGCTCGACGGCATCCGCGTCGTCGAGGCCAGCCATATCGTGATGGGCCCGGCCTGCGGGATGTTTCTGGCCGGCCTCGGCGCCGAAGTGATCAAGGTCGAACCCCCGGGCGGGGAACCCACGCGCCGGCTTCAGGGCATGGGCGGCTCGTTTTTCGCCGCCTTCAACCGGGGCAAGAGATCGGTCGAACTGGATCTCGGCGCCGACGCCGGGCGCGAGGCCCTCCGGCGCCTACTCGCCGGCGCGGACGTGCTGGTGGAAAACTTCAGCGGCGCGACCGCGGAGCGGATGGGACTGGCCGGCGACCGGCTTCGCGAGCGCCATCCGCATCTGATCGTCGCCGCGTGCAAGGGCTTCCTGAGCGGCCCGTATCGGGACCGGACGGCGGCCGACGAGGTGATCCAGATGATGACCGGACTGGCCTACATGACCGGGCCCAGCGGCCGTCCGCTGCGCTCCGGCGCCTCGATCGTCGACATCCTCGGCGGGCTCTTCGGGGCGCTCGGCGTGGTCGCCGCGTTGCGGGAGCGGGACGCCTCAGGCGTGGGGCGGGAGGTCCGGACGGGACTGTTCGAGACCGGACTGCTTTCGGTCGCCCAGCACATGATGACCTTCGCCCTCGAGGGGCGCGAAGCGCCGCCCATGCCGGAGCGGAAATTCTCCTGGCCGGTCTACGACGTGTTCGAGACCGCGGACGACCGCCAGGTCTTCGTCGGGGCGATCACCGACGGACAGTGGAATTCGCTCTGCGCCGCGCTCGGCCTCGATTCCCTGCTCGCCGATCCCGATCTGCAATCCCGTGCCGCCCGGATCCGCGCCCGCCCCCGAACCGTGCCGGTCATCCGGGACGCCGTCCGGCAACGGCCGGCGCCGGAACTCGCCGACAGCTTGACGGCCGCGGGCGCGCTCTGCGCGATCGTCGCCCGGCCCGGCGAGTTGTACGCCGATCCCCATGCCAGCGGGCAGCTCCGCCCGTCCCGGCTCCCGGACGGAAGGGAGATCCGGGGACCGGGGATGCCGATCGAGATCGACGGGGCGCCGCTCAGGGGACCCATGGACGTCGCCGCGCCCGGAGCGGACACCCGCGCGGTTCTGGCCGCGCTCGGCCTCGACGGCGCCGGCATTCGCCGGGCTTCCGGCGAAGCGACGAGAGAGGCCGACGCCGCATGAACGACGAACGCGACGCCGCCGGTGAGGCGGTGACCCTCCGCGAGCTGAGCCTTCGGGACGGTTTGCAGCAGACGCGCTCCTGGCCGTCGACCGACCGCAAGCTCGCCGTAATCCGGCGCGCCCATGCGGCGGGCGTCCGGCATTTCGAGGTCGGCTCCTTCCTGCCGCCGGCGCGGTTTCCGCAATTCGCCGACGTTCGCGCGTTGATCGAGGCGGTCGCCGGCCTTCCCGGCGCCGTTCCCTCGGCGCTGACCATGAACGAGCGGGCCGTGCGCGACGCGCTCGAGACGGAAGTCGGCGAGATCGTGATCAGCGTCTCGACGACGGAAGAGCACAGCCAGGCGAATATCGGCCGCTCCCGCAGTCAGGCCGTGGAGCTCGTTCGCTACGCGGCGCGAGCCTGCGGCGAAGCGGGCCGGTCGCCTCGTGTCGTCGCGGCGCTCTCCATGGTCTTCGGCTGTTCGATCGCCGGAGAGGTGGATCCGCGGGAGGCGGAACGGCTCGTCGCCGCATGCCGCGACGCCGGCGCGGATGCGGTCGCGATCGCGGACACCGTCGGCTACGCCGGTCCCGCGCAGGTCGGCGAAATGACGGAGCGTGCGCGGGCGATCCTGGGCGACGCCCCGGTAATCGTTCATCTCCACGACACGCGGGGCATGGGCATCGCCAACGCCGCTGCGGCGCTGGCCGCGGGCGCGCGATGGCTCGACGGAACCCTCGGCGGCCTCGGCGGCTGCCCATTCGCGCCCGGCGCCACCGGAAACGTCGCCTTCGAAGACCTCGTCTATCTCTGCGAACGCTGCGGCCACCCGACCGGAATCGATCTCGACGGCGTGATCGAGGCGCGGCGAACGCTCGGGGAATCGCTCCCCGGCGAGGCGCTGCACGGAGCCGTCGCCCGCGCCGGCGCTCCCGCCAACATCCGCTGGAGCGCGCAACCGCGCGCCGCCCGGTAGACCGCGACCGTGCTCCGGATCCCGCCGTCGACGTCCGTGCGGGCGTGAGCGGCGGCATCCCCGGCAGACCCCATGATCCGTTCCCTCGTCGCTCTCCTTCTCGGCCCGTTCCTCCCCGTCGTCGCCGGCGCCGTCGTCGGAGCGCTGATCGGCGACGCGATCGGAGACTGGCGCTGGCCGGACCGTTCCGGCGCCTGGACGCTCGCCGGCGCTTGCGTCGGCGCGCTGATCGGGGCGCTGGGGCTGCTGGCTTTGCGAACCCGCTCCGTACTGCACGGGTCGGGCCGGTTCCGCAGCGGCGGCCCGGAGTTCGAGCCGTTGACGCGCGAGACAGGCCTCATCGTGGGCCGGCACGGCAAGCGCGGAAGGCTACTGCGATACGACGGACCGGCGCATCTCATGACCGTCGCGCCCACGCGGGCGGGCAAGGGCGTGAGCGTCATCGTGCCCAATCTGCTCACCATGGACCGGCCGGCCGTCGTGATCGACCCCAAGGGCGAGAACTACCGCGTCACGGCGCGGGCGCGCGCCGAATTCGGCCCGGTCCTTGCGCTGGACCCGTTCCGCGTCACCGGCGCGTCCTCGAAGGCGTACAATCCCATGCACGCGATCGACGTGGACGGCAACCGGTTCGCCGAGGATGCGGCGAGCCTCGCGGAGGCGATCGTGGCCGATCCGACCGGCGACCGGGACGCGGCGCACTGGAACGGCGAAGCGCGCGCCCTGATCTCCGGCCTCGTCCTGCACTGCGCCGCGTCGGACGATCCCGGCAAGCGCAATCTCGCCGAGGTTCGCGACTGCCTCACCCGGTCGCCGGAAGCGACGCGTAAGCTGCTCGCCGAAATGCAGGCCAGCGACCGGGCGTCGGGCCTCGTCGCGCGCGCCGCCAACCGGCGGCTCCAGCAGAACGAACGCGAAGCGGCCTCGATTCTGTCGACGGCGCAACGCCATACCCACTTTCTCGATTCCTCGCTGATCTCCGAATCCGTGTTGCGCTCGGATTTCTCCTATCGGGACGTGGTTCGCAGGAACGGCACCGTCTACCTGATCCTCCCGCCGGACCGGATTCGCACGTACTCTCGCTGGTTGCGCATCCTGGTCAGCCGCGCGATCTCGGAGCTGACGCGGGATACCGGCGGCTCGAAGCGCCTCCTGCTCCTCCTCGACGAATGCGCGGCGCTCGGCCGCCTGCGGCCGCTGGAGGACGCTCTCGGAATCGCGGCCGGCTACGGCATGCAGATCTGGACGGTGTTTCAGGACCTGCACCAGATGCACGGCATGTACGGGCGGGGCGCGGAGACGTTCCTCTCCAACGCCGGAATCGTCCAGGCGTTCAACGTCAACGACCTCCCGACCGCGCAGACGCTCTCTTCGACGCTGGGGGCGCGCACCGTCAGTCAACCGTCGAGCGGCTTGCGTTCCCGCACCGGCCGCTCCCTGCTCACCCCCGACGAGATCCTGTCGCTGCCGCCGGACCGGATGCTCGTCCTGCCGCAACACGGGCGGCCGGTTCTCGCGCACAAGCCCTGCTACTACGAGGACGAGGAGTTCGCCGGGAAATACGACCCGCCCTCGTAGCACCGAGGCGAGCGCTTCCGCTCGCCCCCGCCGCGCGACCGGGGCCGTCGCGCGCGGGCCGGGACCGGGCTACGGGCGCGCCGGGGCACGCATGCCGCGACCCTGCGCCCTTGCGCCTCGCAATCCCCGCACCTCTGGTGTAGCATTGCCGCATGGGCGACGAATCGCATACCGAGACCCCGGAAGACGCGGTCGAGGCGGCACGAGACCGTATTCTCGAAGCCGCACTGCCGCACGTTCCCTTCGACGGCTGGTCCGTCCGGACGCTGTCGGCGGCCGCGAAGGAGACCGACTCCGAACCGGGACTGGTTCGCCTGGCGTTTCCGCGCGGGCCCGTCGATCTCCTGCTCCGCTTCCACCGCAATCTCGACCGCGAGACGGCCCGGCTTCTGGCCGAGAGCCCGCCGGACGGGGGCATGACGGCTCGGGTGACCGCGGCCGTGCGGCTTCGAATCGAACTCGGCGAGCCCCACCGGGAGGCGGTGCGCCGGGGCGCGGCCCTGTTTGCGCTGCCGCTGAACGCCGGGGACGGCACGCGAGCCGTTCTCCGAACCGCCGATGCCATCTGGACCGCGCTCGGCGACGCGTCGAACGATTTCAACTGGTACACCAAGCGGACGATCCTCGCCGGGGTATACGGCGCCACGGCGTTGCGATGGCTGGGAGACGATTCGGAAGGTTCGGAGGCGACCTGGCGCTTCCTGGACCGGCGGATTTCCGGGGTGATGAAATTCGAGCGGGTCAAGAGCCGGATTCGGGAGAACCCGCTTGCGCGATGCCTTCTGGCGGGACCCCGGAGCGTGTTGCGCCGCTGCCGCCCTCCGGCTGCCGCTGCCGAAGGCATGCCGGGCTCGCCGGCGGTTTGAGCCGCGGCTTTCCCGAACCGCGCGATCAGCCTCTCGGTCGGCGTCCCTACGGTCGCAGGGTTGAAGTCACGGCTTCGAAGCGGGCCAGTGCGGCTGGCACCCAAAGACGGAGATGACTGCAATGGGCGAGATCACGGATTGTGAAACCGCACGGGGATGTCAGGGTCGTAACATGTACGAGACGATTCTGGGCAGTTTCGTCATCATTCTCGATCAGTGATCGGGTGCGCTCTGTACAATCGAGGCGAAGCGGCTTTCCTCGGCCACGGGCACCGTCCCGCTCACGCCTAACGAGCGCCCTGTCACTGAAACGCGAAACTTGGGGAGAAGCCCATGAATCGAGACGCAGAACTGCTGGACCGCATCACGGTTCGCCCCGACATATTTGGCGGCAAGCCTATCGTCCGCGGCATGCGGATCGCCGTAGAGCATGTGCTAGGCAATCTTGCGGCCGGCGAGACTGTCGATGACCTACTCAAACATTATCCGTTCCTTGAGCCTGAAGACGTCCAGGCGTGCTTGCTTTTCGCTCATCGTCTATTGGCGGAAAACAGGTCCATGACCGCATCGACGATCGAGAGGCTTCGTGAAGTTTCTGATTGACGTATGCGCCGACTCTTTGCCGCTACGTAGAACCTTGCTGAAACTCGGTCACGACGTCCTTTCCGCACGCGAACGATGTCCGCAAGCCTCTGACGACGAGTTGCTCGCTCTTGCTTGGAGTGAGGATCGCGTTCTCGTGACCGAGGACAGCGACTTTGGGGACCTGATCTTCCGGCTGGGACTTCCGCATCCGTGCCTGGTGCGTCTCGTCGGAATGACACCTGCAGAGAGAGCGGGGGCCATGCGGACGCTGATCGAGCAGCATGCTCAGGACATGCGCGATGGAGCGGTCATCGTGGTTTCCCGTAAGCGCGTGCGGATACGGTCGGCCGCCAACATCAGGCGAAGCCTCAACTAGGATTCGCGCCACAGTGTCCTGTTCGGTTCCAGTTTTTTGCGTCCGTGAGTGATTTCGTTCGGCGCGAGACTCGCCATATGGCCAAGAGTGTGACGTGCTCGTCGTTTGTTTCTATGCCGAGCGAGTACGCGTTTTAATCGATGTCTGATCGAATCCTCATCCCCGTTTTGATTGAGTTGGCGGCAAGACGTTGACCGAACACTTGATCGCTGTTGAGAGGCCGTCCCGAGCAGTTCTGCGCTAAATGGCAGGACATCGGATACTCAGTCCCTTTCCTCATGCTTGTGCCCGAAGGAGTGTGACTGACGGAAGCGACAAGTTGTCCAACTCGTCGAGTCGGACTGCTTCCGCAACCCAATCTCTTTGAGGTAGCTTCGAGCGCTGTTCGAACCGCCGCCGCCAGCCTTGTCCAAAGACCGTCTACACCGGACACGGCGCACTCTGCGAGCGCGCGTAATTCCGACAGATTCCTGCGCCGTCTCACATCGAGACGCAAGGAGCCCAGGTTGGCGCCGCTTCGAACGCCGAGCTCACCAGGCGTCGCGCTTCGCGCCGAACGGAAGGTCGGGCCAGTCCTCTTCGCTGCGCGTGGAGCCGATGCGGGTAACGTGCCCCATCTTTCGGCCGGTGCGCGACTCGCGTTTGCCGTAAAGATGCAGCCGGGCGCCGGTCCGCCCGGCATATTCCTGCCATTGGGCCGCCTCGCCGCCCAGCAGGTTTCGCATCTCCGCCGAGACGTACCGCCGGGGCGGAGAGAGCGGCCATCCGGCGACCGCCCGCATATGCGCCTCGAACTGGTTCAGGTCGCACGCGTCCAGGGTCCAGTGCCCGGAGTTGTGCACCCGGGGCGCGATCTCGTTCGCCACGATCCGGGCGTCCGGCAACAGGAAGAACTCGACGGCGATCACGCCTACGTAGTCGAGTGCGCTCATGGTCCGCCGAACCGCCTCGCGGGCGTCCCGTTCCGCCGAGTCGGGAATTCCGGCCGGCACCCGGCTGGAGCGGAGAATTCCCCCCTCATGGACGTTCCGAACCGCGTCCCAGGCAATCTCGGTCCCGTCGGTGCCGCGTGCGCCGACGATCGAGAACTCCAGCAGGAACTCCAGACGGCGCTCCATGACCGACGGCGCGCCGGCCAGGGCTTCGAACGCGGCGGCCGCCGACCTACCCTCGTCGACGCGCCGTTGCCCCTTGCCGTCGTATCCGAGCCGGCGCGTCTTCAGGATCGCCGGAGGGCCGAGCGACGCCAGCGCCGAATCGGCTTCGCGCGCGTCCGCTACCGGCCGCCAGGGGGCCACCGCGATTCCCAGGCCAGACAGAAATTCCTTCTCGGCCGCCCTGTCCTGCGCCACCCTGAGCGCGGCCGGGCCCGGGCGAACCGCGACGCCGTCCTCCGCAAGCCGCTCCGCCGACTCGACCGGAACGTTCTCGAACTCGTAGGTTGCGACGCGAACCTCCCGGGCGAGGGCGCGCAGGGCGCCGGCGTCGTCATAGGCCCCTTCGATCGACCGACGCGCGACGCGGGCCGCAGGCGCGTCCGGGTCCGGATCCAGCACCACGACGTCCAGCCCGATCTGTGCCGCGGCGAGCGCCAGCATGCGCCCGAGCTGGCCGCCTCCGACGATTCCGACGGCCTCGCCGGGCCGGACTGCGGACAAGTCGCTCACGACTCGCGGCCCGAAAGCTCCTTCGGCACGAACGGCACCGCTTCGGTCTGAGCCGCCCGCCACTCCTTGAGTCGGGCGGCGAGATCCGGGTCCGAGAGCGCGAGAACCGCGACCGCGAGGAGGGCGGCGTTCACGGCCCCGGGCCGTCCGATCGCCAGGGTTCCGACCGGAACGCCGGCCGGCATCTGGACGATGGAATGCAGGCTGTCCTCGCCCTGCAGCGCGGTCGCGACGATCGGGACGCCAAATACCGGAAGGTGGGTCAGCGACGCGATCATGCCCGGCAGATGCGCGGCGCCGCCGGCCCCGGCGATCAGCACCTTGAGTCCGCGGCCCGCGGCGCCCTCGGCAAATTGCACCAGCCGCCGCGGGGTCCGGTGCGCGGAGACGATGCGAACCTCGTGCGGCACGTCGAAGTCCCGCAGCCGTTCGGACGCATGCGCCATGGTCTCCCAGTCCGACTGACTGCCCATCACGACGCTCACGCGCGGCGAATCGGAAACGTTCATGCTGCTCCTCGTAGTTGACGGGCCACGCCGCGCCTCAGGCCGGCCGATCCGGGTATAGGGTCCGCTCCAGATGGGCGATCTCGGCGCGCGTCCGTTGCAAGCCCTTCCGGAGCGTCCGTATCCCGGCGACGTCCGGCGCCGACTCGGCGACCGAGCAACGCAATCGCTCCTCCAGAACGCGGCGTCGCGCGCGAAGCCGTTCGAGGCGCGCCAGAAACGCCTCCCGGGCGCTGCCTGCCTTCGGCCGTTCGTTGCCGCCCATGCGTCCGTCTGCCTTCGGTCAGTTGGCGTCCCTTGCTTATACCACCGCCGTCCCGGATTTCGCGCATCCCGTCCCGCGATCGCCGACGCGGGCGTCCGGACGTCGGCAACGGCTGCCGCCGGTCCGACCTATCGCTACACTGTCCTGCGGTTGATCGGCCTTGCGCCTTCCCGCGGTCAGGCCGCGTACGCAATTCGGATACCCTCATGCTCACCAAGATCGCCGTGGTTCTGCTGTTGATCTTCGTCCTGTTCTACGGCGCCGTGGCCATCGCGCGCCTCGGGCTCGCGCCTCGGCGGCAACAGCGCCGGCAACGGGACGAAAGGAGCAGTTCGCAACTGCTCGAGTGCCCGCGTTGCGGCGCATACGTGCCTGAAGGCAGCTGCGATTGCGGCCGCGAACGTGACCGCGCCGGGTGACGCCGCGCCGTCCCCGGTCTCCGCCAGGCGGGCGCTGATCACGGGAGGCGGAAGACGAATCGGCCGGGCCCTGGCGATCGAACTCGCCCGGCAGGGCTACGCGATCGCGCTTCACTGGCATACGGCGGAATCGGACGCCCTCGAGACCCTGCGCGAATGCCGGACGGCCGGCGCGCCGTTTACCGCGTCGCTGCGCGCCGACCTCGGCGTCAAGGCCGAGCGGGACTTTCCGGTCGAGCTCGGCGCCCGGCTCCTCGGCGGCCCGCTTACGCTTCTGGTAAACAACGCGTCGCGTTTCCGGCGAGACGACTACGTCGGGGAACGGGAGAACGAGGCGGAAGGCAACCTGGCGGTCGGGCTCCTCGCCCCGTTCGCTCTGACCAGGGCATTCGCCAAGCAGGCCCCGCGAGAAGAGGATTGCAACGTGATCAACCTGCTGGATTCGGACCTGTCGCGTCCCGGTCGCGATTTCGCCAGCTACCGGCTCGCGAAGGCCGGGCTCGCCGCGCTCACGGAGGACGCCGCGCTCGCGCTCGCTCCGGGGATTCGCGTCAACGCCATCGCGCCCGGACCGGTGCTTCCGAGCGACAACGAGAGCGCGGCCCATTTCGAGCGCTCCCGTCTCCAAGCGCCGCTCCGGCGTCATGCCAGCCTGAACGAGATCGTCCTGACGCTCCTCCATATCCTCGCCTGCCCGTCGATGACCGGCGCGACCGTACCCCTCGACGGGGGTCGACGCCTTGCGCTGGGAGCGCCCGCCGCATGAACCCGCACGGGGTTCGGACTCGCCGCTTCGTGATTCTCTGCGGATTGCGGTTGAAGGCGCGAATCGGCATCCGCGAGGGCGAAGCGGACGTTCCGCAGCCGATTGTGGTCGACGCCAGGCTCGAGGTGAGGAAGGAGGCCCCCTCCGGCCCCGGCGCGCTCGCCGCGTCGTGGGCGCCGGAGGCCGAACACCGCGATGCGGTGTGTTACGACACGCTCGCCGTCCGCTTTCGCGGAACGACCGATTCCCGGGTCTGGGGGCTTGCGGAGGATCTCGCGGACGCGCTGGTCGAGGCCTGTCTCGAGGACAGACGCGTCCTCGGCGTGCGCCTTCGCGTTCGCAAGCCGAACGCGATTCCCGATGCGGACGCCGGCGGCGTGGAAGTCGAAGCCGTCCGGGAGGCATCCCCGGTCGAGTAGGGCCGCGTCGCTATAGACACCGGCATCGGACTGCCTTACATTGGTTCTCCGAGCCCGACGCCCGTGCCGGTTCGTCGAGAACCCGCAGCGGGAACGCGAGCCATGCGGAACAGGCACGGCTCCCGTGTCGGGTAGCGTTTGCAACGATGTGGCATGATGTCAGCGCCAATCCTCGAAATCCTGATTTTTGCTGCGGTAACGGCGTTTCTGGCCTACCGCTTGTGGGGCGTGCTCGGAACGCGAAGCGGATTCGAAGACCCGTCCAAGGGAATGCAGCCCCGGAACGTCCGGCCCGACCCGGAACGTTCGGAGGACCGCACGGTCGTGCCGCTCCATCCCGACCCCCAACCGAGACCGTACGGTCCCGCGGAAGAGGAGTCCGAAGACGCCCCCGATCTTGCGCGTCTCGCCAGCGACGACCCCAAACGCGGCCCCCTCGTGGCGATGAAGAACGCCGAACCCGGCTTCAACCTGGACGACTTCCTCGCGGGAGCGAAACAGGCGTACGAGATCATCTTCCTCGCCTTCGCGGACGGAGACACGAACGCCTTGAAGCCGTTGCTCTCGGAGGAGGTCTTCGACGACTTCTTCCGGATCATCGAGGATCGCAAGGAGCGGGAACTCGCGGTCGAAGCCCGCTTTATCGGCATTCGCGAGGCGGCGGTGGAACGCATCTCGTTCGACGAGGAGTCGATGCGGGCCGAGGTTTCCGTGCGATTCGTCGCGGACCTGATCACCGCGGTTCGGGATTCGAACCATGTCGTCGTCGAAGGCGACCCGAAGTCCATTTCCCGGCGGGTCGAGCACTGGACGTTCGAGCGCGCGTTCGGTTCCCCGAATCCGAACTGGACTCTGGTCGAGACCTGAGTCTTCGCCGTGCGCCATGAAGCCGGTTGAGCGACTGGGGCGGCAGGACCTCGAAGCCTGGGAGCGGGAAACCCGGAGACTGAGACCCGCTAGCGGATGCGGACCTGTCGGCGTTCCCGCTGCGCCCAAGAGCGCCGACGGAAGCGGACCGGCGCGACGGCGAGAAGACGTCTGCCAAGACGAGGCCTGGCTGGAATTCGTCCAGGACGGCGATTCGACGCGTAAACTGGAACCGGCCGACCGCTCGGTTCCGCCGGGTGCCGCTCCGGGCCCGGACGACGGACGCGAACGGACTCCGCCCGTGCGGTCCCGTCGGCGCCCCGCGTCTTCCTCCTCGGAGAGCCATGGACTGGACCGCAAAACGCTGGACAGACTGCGGCGCGGCAAGCTGGAGCCGGCCGACCGCCTCGATCTGCACGGGATGCGATACAACCACGCCAAGCTCGCGGTGGCGAGGTTTCTGGAACGCAGCCATGACGCGGAACGTCGCCTGGTGCTCGTGGTTACCGGCTACGGCAGCGCAAAGCTCGTGAGGGCATCGCGCAGCGCATACCCGACGACGGAGCGGACCGACCCGGAAGCCGGGGTGCTCCGGCGCGATTTCCCGCAATGGCTTCAGAGCGACCGGCTGACGAGTATCGTCGCGTACAGCACGCAGGCCCATGACCGCCACGGCGGCCGCGGTGCGTTCTACGTCTACCTGAAGCGGCGGCGGTAGCGGGCTCGCCGGCGCGAACCGCGGCCGGGAGCGGCGAGAGCTCCTGCGTCCCGCGGTTGAACATGAAGGATTGCGAGAGTACGGTACCCGGCGCATTGTGCCGGGGCGCCCGCAGTTTGCAGGCAGCCGGCATCCGCATACCGGTTCCGCTTCGCGGTCGACCGCACCCCGGGCGCGAAGACGCCCGGCGCCGATAGCAGGCGCGGGTCCGTGTCGTCCGCAGCCGCAGGGTCCGATCCTGCGACCGGGGTGCCAACCCTGAAACAGGAGGAAACCTGCATGACCCTACGACGCCTCATTCCCCTCGCAACCGCCGGCGCCGCCGCCGTCGCCCTCGCGTCCGGAGCGCTCGCGGCCGACACCTGGCGCATGGCGCACAAGATGCCGCCGGACAGCCCCGAAGGCGTGGTGTTCCAGAAATTCGCCGACCTGGTCGAGGAATACTCGAACGGCGAACTCACGATCACCGTCTACCCCAACGAACAGCTCGGCAAGACGGAAGCCACCATGGAGCAGTTGAAGCTCGGCACCGTCCACCTCTACGCCGAAGGTTCGACCTACATGAAGAAGTGGGTGGACGAGATCACCTGGACCAGCGCCGCGTTCCTGTTCGACGACCGCGACCACTGGGTCCGGTTCATGAACAGCGACATGGTGTCCGAATGGTATGCGCGCGCGGCGGAGGAAGCCGGCGTCGGCGTGCTGGGCGATCCGACCGCAATTCTGCGGGGTCCCTATCGCGTCATGGTCGCGCAGCGGGACGTTCGCGAGTTCGACGACGTGGGCGGGCTGAAGCTGCGCATGCACCCCAACAAGGACGCCGTCGCGACCTGGACGCTTCTGGGCGCGGACGTGAAGACGCTTCCCTGGACCGACGTCTACCAGTCGATCGACAAGGGCATCGTCGAGGCGGTAAACAGCCCCATCGCCCTGGTGGAGTCGATGCGGTTTCACGAGGTGGCGCCGCACGTCATCCGGCATGACGAGTATTACCAGTCGATCGGGTTCATGGTCCATCAGCCGTCCTACGACGGTCTTTCGGACGAGCTTCGGAGCGCCGTGGACCGCGCCTACGCGGACGCCGGCACGTTCAGCTTCGAGGTGATGGGCCGTTCGGCGGACGAGTCGATCGAGAGGATGAAGGCCGACGGCGTAACCTTCCACGACATCGACCGCGCTCCCTTCGTGGAGGCGATGAAGCAGTTCTACGCAGACAAGGAAGCGGCCGGCGAGCTTCCGGAGGGCTTCCTCGCGCTGGTGGAGGCGACCCGGGCCCCCTGATGGATCCGGTCGCTCGGGACCAGTCTCCCCCCGGACCGCTCCTTCGGGCGGTCCGGGAAATCGATACCGGTCTGGACCGGCTGGCGGTGGTGTTCCACGCCATCGCCAACGGCTGTCTGGGCGTCATGCTGATCGGCACGGCCGCCACCATCATCCTGCGAGTCTTCAATACCTCCTTCTACTGGATCTGGCCCTGGACGATGCAGTGCTTCGTCTGGATGTCCTTCTTCGGGTTTTTCGTCGTGTACCGGCGCCGCAAGGACATCGCCGTAGATTTCGTGATGCGCAAGATCGGCGGCGGCGCCATGGTCGGCAGCCGCTACTTCGTCAACCTGCTGATCCTGACCGTCACCGGCGTCATCCTGCTGCAGATGCCGACCATTCTCGAGAGCCAGGTCGGAGTGATCGACGGCGTCATCACTCCCTGGGGCGAACTGGAGCGTTACACGCTGTCCATTCCGCTCGCCGTTTCCTGCACGCTCATCTTTCTCGACACGCTGGTCGACACCGTCCTTGCGCTTCACGGCAAGCCCGAACCCGGCATCACGTCGGGCCACCCGCCGCCGGAATAGGATCCTTCCCCCATGGCCCTCGTCCTGTTCGTCGGTTTCATCGCGCTGATCCTGCTGCGGGTTCCGATCTCGATGGCCATCGGCGCGGCGGTCCTCTGCGCCTTCGCGGTCAGCGATTTCTCCAACGCGCTGTACATCATCCCCCAGCAGATTCTCGAAGGAGTGAACAAGCCGTCGCTGGCAGCGGTTCCGTTCTTCATCATGGCCGGCAACCTGATGAACGTGGTCGGAATGACGGACCGGATCTTCCGCTTCGCCTCCTCGCTGGTCGGCCACTTCCGCGCCGGGCTGGCGCAGGTGAACGTGCTCTCGTCGATGATCTACGCCGGGGTCTCCGGCGCCGCGGTCGCGGACGCCGCCGGACTCGGCACCATCGAGATCAAGGCCATGCGGGAGCGCGGCTACCGGCCGGAATTCGCGGCTGCCGTCACCGTCTGCTCGGCGGTCGTCGGGCCGCTGATCCCGCCCTCGATCGGGCTGGTGATTTACGCGTTTCTGGCCCAGCAATCGGTGGCCCGCATGTTTCTCGCCGGCATGGTGCCGGGCATTCTGGTCGGCATCGCGCTGATGATGTTCAACCGGCTGCTGGCCGTTCGCGAGAACTTTCCGGTCGAGCCGAAGGCGTCGAGGTCGGAGGTCGCTTCCCATGCGGCCGACGGGGTCCTCGCGCTCGTCGCCCCCGCCATCATCCTCGGATCCATCCTGTTCGGGTTCGTCACGGCGACCGAAGCCGGGGTGCTCGCCTGCCTCTATTCCATGGCGCTCGGGCTCTGGTATCGAACGCTGACCTGGGAGCGGCTCTGGTCCGCGCTGACAGACACCATGATGATGACCACCGTCATCATGATCATCATCGGATTCTCGATCGCCATGGGATGGCTACTCGCGATCGAACAGGTGCCCCAGCATCTGGGCGACTGGCTCTTCGCGTTCACCGACAGTAAGCACGTATTCCTGGGGCTGCTCCTGATCTTCATCCTGTTGATCGGCTGCGTGGTGGAAGGGGTCCCGGCCAAGCTGATGCTGGTCCCCATGCTGCTGCCGGTCACGGACGCCTACGGCATCGACCGGGTCCATTTCGGCATCATCCTGCAGCTCGGCCTGTTGATCGGAATCGCCACGCCGCCCATGGGGATCGGCCTCTACATCATGGTGGAAGTCGGGAAAGTGCCCTTCGAGCGCGTGACCATGGCGGTCATTCCGTTCCTCATTCCGCTGATCGCCGTCTGGATTCTGCTCACCTATATTCCCGGACTGACGGTCTGGCTGCCGGACCTGATTCTCGGTCCGGATTAGGAGTCCGCGTCCGAGACAGTCGCACTCGCCCCCGAGAGGTCGCCCAGCCTTTCGCCCTGCAGAATTTTCCGGTGAATCTCCGGCTCGACCTCCTGTCTGGAAAGCGCCCAGTCGGCTTCCGCCTCGGCCTCCCCGGGAGGCACGAACAAAGCCCCGCTGCAATCGGCCAGCACCGCATAGCCCGGCAGGACCGCCGCGCCGCCGCAGGACACCGGCACGTTGAAGGCGCCCCAGAGGTTCTGCAACCGCGTGGTGACGGGCGACGCTCCCAGACACCAGACCGGCAAGTCGTACTGAAAGATCTCAGGAAGATCCGTGCAGACGCCGTCGAGGATCACGCCCGCGCAGCCGGTCGCCTTGATCGCGCAGGCCACGCCGCCGCCGAGACAGGCATAACGTCGGTCGCCGAGCCGGTCGATCACCAATACGTCGCCCGGGCGCAGGAATTGCACGACGTGGTGGAGAAGGGTCGAGTCCGTGCCCGGTATCGCAAGCGTTACCGCCGTCCCGGCAATGCGCCGGTCGGGGAGCATCGGGCGGATTTCCGGCGACGCGAAGCCCATGAAGCGTCGGTGCCCGATGGTTGCGGTCTCCGCACGGGCACACTTCTCCCGCACTGCGGCCGGAAGCTGCTCCGGCATGTCTCGAACGTCGTACGGCACGGTGCGCTCCCGTCTGGCTGATCCTCCATGGATTCGATCATACCGGATTCGACCGCTGCCTCGCATTCCAGAGTCTTGGGTTTGACATGAGCGCGAGAGTGCGTCAACGCCTCCGCGCATCTCGGGCGGCTGCGGACCGCCAGCGCCAGGCACGACCGCCTGTCGCCGGTCACGAGACGACGAATCGCCGAGGCCGCAGCAGGTTGGCGCAGGTTCCTGCAACGAAGATCAACAACCCTGCCGACGAGCGCATTCTCGACCCGCGACCGCCGCTTGAGGCGAGGACGCGGCATGGAGCGAGTCTGCTGCCGGTCGCGTGCCTTCCGACATCGCGACGCTCCGCCCAGATGCGCCCGGAGTGCGCTTGCGCAATCAGGAGCTTCTAAGCGCAATCACGGG
The DNA here is from genome assembly GCA_965221505.1 of Rhodobacterales bacterium. Lineage (GTDB taxonomy): Bacteria > Pseudomonadota > Alphaproteobacteria > Rhodobacterales > CAZPXZ01 > CAZPXZ01. The sequence goes on along the minus strand of CBDCSI010000001.1, from coordinate 443,330 downwards.
CACCTATGCGCGACTCAACGCGTCTATGCGCAGCCACAGGCCCCTGCGCGCAACAACGAACCCATATACGCAATCTTGGACACCTATGCGCACCAATATATTGCGCATGAGATTGACAATAGCGAATACGAATGCGATTGTTGCGCATATCCATCCACGTTAGAAAGGCGCACTATGGCAAAGCGCATTCCAGAGCACGAATTAAACGTCTTGGAAGCGGTGGTATCTGCCCACCCGGCGGGCATCGCGATTCGGGACATCCATAGTGAACTGGACGAGGAGACTGCGCGCCGCACGCTGCAATACCGCCTCACGTACCTTGTGGGCGAAGGCCGACTCGTAAGGAAGGGAATTAAGCGCTGGGCTCGGTATTTTCCACCCGCTTCGGGCGGACAGCCGGTGGAGGCTGCCGAAAAAACGGAAGAGTCGGCATCCGGCGTGGTCCCGCTTTCGAGTGATGCCGTCACAATTCGAGAACAGGTCCGACGACCCCTCTATAACCGAACGCCCGTCGGTTATCGGCGGGCGTTCCTGGACGCCTACAGACCCAACGATACTGCCTACCTGTCCGAGACGGAGCGTGCACGTCTGTGGGCAGCCGGCGATCCGACTCCAGGGAAGCTACCCGCAGGAACCTGGGCGAGGCGAGTTCTGAACCGGCTGCTGGTCGATCTGTCGTGGAACTCGAGCCGACTCGAGGGCAACACATATTCGCCTCTCGATACGCGGCGCCTGATCTGGTTTGGCGAAGCGGCGAAAGGCAAGGAACGGTTCGAAGCGCAGATGATCCTCAACCATAAGGACGCGATCGAGTTCCTCGTGGACTCGGCAGACGAAATCGCGTTCGACCGACACACGATCCGCAACCTGCATGCCCTGCTCGCGAACAACCTATTGGCCGACCCCAGTGCGCCGGGCCGCCTGCGACGAATCCCGGTCGCTATCGGAGGATCCGTATTTCATCCGCTCGAAGTGCCGCAACTCGTCGAAGAATGCCTCGACCAGATTCTGGCCACGGCCAGCGCCGTCGAAGACCCGTTCGAACAGGCGCTGTTCGTGATGGTGCAGCTTCCGTATCTGCAGCCGTTCGAAGACGTGAACAAGCGAGTGTCGCGTCTCGCAGCGAACGTTCCCCTGATTCGGAGAAACCTGACGCCGCTAACGTTCGTTGGCGTCAATGCGTCCGACTACACGGAAGCGACGCTCGGCGTCTACGAACTGAACCGGGTCGACCTGCTCAAGCACGTCTTCATCCACGCGTACGAGCGATCCGCGTCACGCTACGCGGCGGTCAGGCAATCGATCGGCGAGCCGGATCCGTTCCGCATGAAGCATCGGGAGGCCCTGCGCTCCGTCCTCCGGACCGTCGTCGTCGAGCGAATGAACAACCGGGAGGCCTTTGCCCACATAGCCCACTGGGCCGGAGGGCACATCGAGGACGACGAGTTGGAACAATTCAGGGAAGTCGCCGAGAGCGAGCTCATGGGATTGCACGAAGGCAATTTCGCGCGCTACCGGGTCAGGCGGTCGCAGTTCGAGGCATGGAGGGAAGTCCGGACCGGGCCTGAACCGTAGCGGCCTGCGGCAGCCGACCTGCGCGTTCGTCGGTCGGGAGCGCCATCGATCGGAATCTCCGTACGGTCCGTACCGATCACTCGGTCGTTGCGCCACGACGACGACGGAGATGCATGGCGTCACGACACGACGCGCTCCGCTCCGAGCCGAACGCTCGTACCCCTGCCTCCTCCGGGACCGGACGTGGAGCGCCGACTTCGGGAGCAGGCGGACCGGGCACAAGCGCCCGGCCCGCCAGGGTTTATCAGGGCCGGTTCAGCGCTCCAGGAGCGCGACGCCGGTGTAGCGGAAGGCTTCCTCGCGCATGGCGTGGATCTGCTCCGCCGGCATGTCGCCGGTCGCGATCGTGATACGGCCGACGAACACCAGCGGCAGTTCGTCCGCGCGGCCTTCGAGGTCGTACCGGATCGCCTCGGCCATCGACACGCCGATGTCGTCGGACATCCGCATGGGAGTCGCCCGGAGTTCTCCCAGAAGCAGCGCTTCGAGTTCCTCCCCGGTGCCGCCCCAGGCCGTGACCATTACCCGATCCTGAGCGTCCATCGCCTGCACCGCCGACAACGATCCCATTGCCATCGCCGTGTTGGCGTTGTGAATCAGCGTCACTTCCGGATAGGCGGAGATGATCTGCTGCGTGCCCGTGGTGCCGCCCTCGCGCAGGAAGTCGCCGTAGTGCTCGTAGGCCAACTCCCAGTTCGAGTTCTCGGCGAGGCAGTCCGCAAATCCGCCGGAGCGCTGGTCGTCGATGATGCCGACCACGCCGCGGTTCATCGCGTAGACGCCTTCGGTTCCGAGCGTGTTGATCACCCAGTCGCACATGATCTGCGAGCCCGCGAAATGCGAGAAGCTCGTATACATCATCGGCTGGTTGTCGCCGAATTGCTTGAGCACGCTGTCGTAGTTCAGGATGATGACCTTCTGGCCGCCATCCATCAACGCCTGGATGTTTTCGGCCTGGATCTGCAATTCCGTGGGGCCGAAGACGATGTAGTCGAAGTCTTCCTGAAGCACCTGATCCGTGTAGGTGGTCTGCAGTTGATGGTCGCCCATGCCCGACGCGAGCTGCAGCGCCTCGAAGGGAATGCCGAGCTCGTTCAGTCGCGCTTCCATCGCCAGATACGACCGGAGCCAGGCGTCGGAAACGTCCAGGCTCGGATAGATCACCGCGATCTTCACCGGTTCGGCGGGCGGATTCGCCACCTTGGCCGCCGGCGCGCCGACCACGTCCTGCAACGCCTGGAGCGGAGCCTCTTCCTGGACCTGGTAGTACCACCAGAAGTCCCTTTCGTCGTCGTCGGCCATCGGCATCAGCGGCAGCTGCTGCGCCAGCGCGCCCGCGCTCGTCGCCAGCGCCATCGCGCCGGCTAGGAGCGCGCCGCGCAATACTGCCGTGCCTGACCGGAGTTCCTGGTTCATCGAACTTCCTCCTTCCTGAAGTTGGTTTTCGTCGAGCGGTCTGCCTGTGAGTCCTACGTGTCTTCCTTTCCGTCCTCGTCGCCGGACCGGTGCAGGTAGCTGTAGAACCCGATGGACGCGATGATCACGAGGCCTGCGGCGACCAACTGCCAGAAGAACTGGAATCGCAGGATCACCAGGGCGTTGGTCACCATCGCCAGGAGAAGCACGCCGACCAGCGTTCCCAGCATCGTTCCGCGGCCGCCGAACAGGCTGGTGCCGCCCACGACCACCGCTGCGATGGTGTGCAGCGCAAGCCCCTGCCCCGCGGTGGCCTGAATGGCGTTCAGCCGCCCGGTCAACAGAATCCCGGCGAGCGCGGCCGCGCCGCCCATGAGAACGTATTGGAAGATCTTGTGGCGGGAGACGTTCACCCCGGCGAGCAGCGCCGCCTCCCGATTGCCGCCGATGGCGGCGGAATACCGTCCGAGATGCGTATAGCGGAACAGGACGACGCCGACCGCGAGCGCGATCAGACCGACGACGGTCGAGACCGGAACGCCCCCGAGAATCCGTCCCCTTCCGATGAACGGGATCGGCTCGGGAAACCGCGCCAGCACGACGCCGGCCGCGAGCACCAGTGTGATTCCCCGATAGACCTGGTCCATGGCCAGCGTCGCCAGCAGGTCCGGCACCTTCAGCTGCGTAATGATCAGGCTGTTGACGAGGCCGCACGCGAGTCCGATCAGGACGGCCACCGCCATCGCGAGCCATACGTTTACGCCGTAGTCCTTGATCAGGAGCGCCATCACGATCGCGGAAAGGGTCGCCACCGCGCCGATCGACAGGTCGATGCCGCGGCCGGTGATGACCAGCGTCATCGCCATGCCCAGAACCATGTAGATCGCCGCGTCGTGCAGGATGATCATCACGTTGGTGAGGGTGTAGAAGCGCGGCTCGGCGAACACCATGATCGCGCAGAGCGCCAGGATCATGACCATCGGCCCGAGGATGTTGATGTAGCGCCGGGGCGCCGACAGCCGCACGCTCCGGGGCTGCGTCGCCGCCGCAGGATACGACGCGCGCTCGCTCATGCGCCGGCCGCTCCGACGGTCGCGGGTTTCGCGGAAGCCGAATCGGCGCCGGTGGACCCGACGATCATTCCCAGCACCTCCGGCCCGCTCGAAGTCGAAGTTTCGACCTCGCCTACCTTGTAGCCGCCCCGCATCACCATCACGCGATCCGCAACCGCGAACACGTGTTCGAGATTGTGGCTGATGACGATGACCGATATGCCCCGGTCCCGGACGGCGCCGATCAACTCCAGCGTGTTGCGCGTCTCCTCGGGACCGAGCGCCGCCGTCGGCTCGTCCATCACCAGAACCCGGAGGTCCGCCGCCAGCACCGCCCTGGCGATGGCGACCGCCTGGCGTTGCCCGCCGGAGAGGTGATGCGTGGGAGTCTCGTAGTCCTCGAGCTGGATGCCGGTGTTGTCCAGAAGGATCCGGGCCGCTTCCTCGCGCATCCGACGGATGTCGAGAAACGGCACGCCGAGTATGCGCTTGACCCGCTCGTTGCCCAGAAACACGTTGGCGGGCGCGGGCAGCTGGTCGACCAGCGCCAGGCTCTGATAGAGGGCGTTGATCCCGGAATTCATGGAGTCCCGCCGATTGGCGATCTCGCGCCGCTCTCCGTCGACCAGGATCTCGCCGCCGTCCGCTCGATAGACGCCGGTCAGAATCTTGATCAGCGTCGACTTTCCGGCGCCGTTATCGCCCACGATGGCGAGGATTTCACCCGGATAGAGATCCAGATCGACGTCCGATACCGCGCGCAATCCCCCGAAGGATTTCGAGATTCCGCGCATCGACAATAGCGGCTGCCATTGGTGCATGGCGCACGATCCTTCCTCGCCTTCCGGTCGGTCCCTTCAGGTCGGACCTTGTCGTTTCTGATTGGCAACCGTACCGTTTTTCGACAGACCGGTCAATCTCGTCGGAATACCGTATCGTGCGTCCGTACCGGGGGTCGGCGAGCATGCGGCATGAGACGGCATGCACGCGCCGGCTCTCGCCGGGCCGGGTCGGCATGTCTCGCATCCGGTCCGGCGTCCGAAGGATGCGCATGGCGGGCCGACCCGCCCGGCAGAAGCGGCCGGGCGCGAGGCGCCGAGTTCGGATTTCCCGGTTGCCGAGCCGGAGACTGTCGCGGGGGCCGGCGGCATCCAGCGAAGCCGAAGTCGGCTTCGCCGACGGGTCGGCGTAGCCGGCGACGACTTGCCGCCACGTCGGCAGAGTCCATTGCAGCGGCATGGTCGAACGGAAGGGCCCGCTCCGCGAAGCCCCGTTCGAGCCGTCGTCTCAAGGAAGCCTACGGCATCCTGCGCCGTCTGCCGACCGGTGAGTCCGCAACGCCGCGGCGAAGCTCAGCCTCTTCGATCCCGGTCAGATAGAGCTCGTCCGAATTGCGCTCCACGACCCTCGCCTCGACGGCAGTTTGCGACGGCAGACCGGCTCGGAGGCCACGTTCGTCTCCTGACCGGAGACGCCTCAAGAGAAGTCCGGCGGTTCACGCATCGGACCGCGGGGCGGAAGTTCGAGATCGACGCCGCCGAGCGGCCCGAAGCGTTCGCGCGTGAACTCTGCCAGATTCCTGGGGTGCGCCTTCCCGCCTCTCACGGCCTCGCGCAGGATGAAGCGAACCTCTTCCTCCATCGAGCGATCGTGTTCGGCGGCACGCGCGCGAAGTCGCGTCCACACCTCGTCGTCGAGATTGCGAACGGTAACGCTCGCCATGGACTGCCCCCGTTTCGCGCCGTGGAGACGATCCTGTTCCGCATATGGTACAAGTCGGCTGGGAAGCGAACCAGGCGGCGATCCGGGGCCGTCGCAGCCCGGCGGACCTCCCTTTCGTCCAGCACTGCCCGAAGCGGAACCGTCGTGACGCAGCCCCCTCCCGCCCATGTCCTCGTCGACGGAAACAACGCCCTCGGCACCCGCCCCGACGGATGGTGGCGAGACCGCCCGGCGGCGATGCGCCGCCTCGTCGCCGAACTTGAGCCTCTCGCCCGCGACGACCCCGCGTCCTGGACCGTCGTCTTCGACGGCCCTCCGCCCGCCGACGGCCCGTCGACCTCTCCGCATCTTCTCGTGGAGCACACGCCCGACCGGCGCCGCAACGCGGCCGACGAACGCATCGTCTCCCTAGCCTCGATTCCCAACAGATGAAAATGATCTTACACGCTGGGCGGCGAGGGTAAGCGCCTGCCTGCTGCATTGCACTTGAATTCGCCGAGGTGTCATATCCTACGCCATTATTAGAAACCGTATGCCACACCCTGTCGCGATTCGTCGACCAAGACGCCACTAGCGCGGACGGCTACCGACCCAAGCCACCGAGAATCGACTTGGGCTACTACATAGTGAGTTACGCGGCAGATGTACCGCCTGAGCCGGGCACAGCTACCAGAGGTTGCAGCGACGCGATTCATATGATACAGTGGCAATAGTTATCTAATCGGAGGCTTTCACATGAGTTCGCTCGCCAACCGTTTCCTTCAGCCGACCAACGCGACGCATCGGCAGTACGAGGCGCTGCGCGCTCACTTCGTCGAGGGGTTGCCCGTCGGCGAGGTCGCGGGCCGCTTCGGATACGCGCCGGGCACCTTCCGCAATCTCTGCACCGCCTTCCGGAAGAACCCCGACCGCCCTTTTTTCGAGGAGCCCAAGCCGGGACGAAAGCCGGAGGCCGCCCTGCCGGGCCGGGCCGACAGGCGACGACGCGCCGTGGAGCTTCGCAAGAAACGGAATCTCTCGGTCGCGGAGATCAGCGAAACCCTCGCGCAAGAGAACATGCCCACCAGCGTCTCCGCCGTGGACCGCATGCTCAAGGAAGCCGGCATCGGGAAGCTGTGGAGAAGAACGCGCGAGCAGCGGGCCAGGACCAAGCCTGAACCGGCGCCGGTCGCGGATCGGCGGGCGCTCAGCTTCGCCCCACGCCGCATCCGCACCCGCTTCGGCGGGTTGTTCCTGTTCGTCCCCGACCTCGTGCGCTGCGACCTGGACCGCATCGTCGAGCAGGCCGGCCTGCCCGGCAGCAGCCGCATTCCGGCCGATTGCGCCGTTCGATCCCTCCTCGCGCTCAAGCTCTGGGGGATCGGGCGCCCGTACCGGATCATGCCCGACGCGCTCGACGAGGGCATCGCCCTGTTCGCCGGCCTGAACGCGATCCCCAAGCGCTCGACCCTGTCCGAGTACTCCTGCCGGGCCGATCCGCGCGTCACGCCCGCGACGATGGACGCATGGCATCACGCCGCGCGAAGCCTCGGCGTCGACATCGGCGGCGGGGACTCCTTCGACCTAGACTTCCATACCATCCCCTATCACGGCGACGACGCGCTCAGCCAGCGCCACTACGTCTCCCGCCGCAGCCGCCGACAGCGCGGCGTGCTCGCCTTCCTCGCTCGCGACGCCGACGCGCGCATCTTCGTCTACTGCAACGCGCGACTGCGGAAGGAAGACCAGAACGACGAAATCCTCCGCTTCGCCGAAGCCTGGCGGCAGCGCACCGGAACGCTGCCGCGCGAGCTCGTCTTCGACAGCCGTCTGACCACCTACGCCAACCTCGCCAGGCTCGACGAAATGGGCGTCGCCTTCCTCACCCTTCGCCGCAGGAGCCGCAAGATGCTCGACGAGCTCGGCGCGCCCGCGCAGCACTGGCGACGCATCACCCTGAACAACGTCGGCCGGATCTATCGAAACCCCCGGATCCTCGAGAAAACCGTCGAACTCAAGGACTACCCCGCCGGACTCCGACAGATCGCCGTCGCCGACCTCGGCCACGAGAAACCCACCATCCTCGTCACCAACCAGAAGCGCGTCTCCGCAACCGCCCTCGTCGACCGATACGCACGGCGAATGGTCATCGAAAACACCATCGCCGACGCCGTCGACTTCTTTCACATGGACGCGCTCTCGGCCGTCGTTCCCCTCAAGGTGCACTTCGACCTGCAGATCACCGTCTTCGCCAACACCCTCTATCGGATCTTCGGCAACCGAATGAAGAACGGCATGCAGGACGCCAAACCCAGAACGATCTTCGAGAAACTCGTCAACTCACCCGCCGAGATCCAGATCGGCAAGGACGACGTCGTCGTAACACTCAGCCGACGAGCGAACAATCCCCTCTTGCTCGAAGCAGGCTACGAGCAGACGGACATCCGCATCCCGTGGCTCGCCGAAAAGCGACTCCGATTCCGCTTCTACTAGCGTGGATGTGTCACACGATTACCTGGAGTTGGGAATCGAGGCTAGTTCTCGCGCTGCCGGATCCGCGCCGGGTCCTGGTCTACACGTCCGACCGCGCGCTCCGCACGCGCATCGACGAGATCGGCGCCCGCGTCGCAGGCCCCCGCAGCCTCCTGCGCGAGGCGGCGCTGTACCGGGAGGGAAGAGATCGTGGCGCTTCGGCAGCCGCTCGAGCGCCGACGGCCGCCCGAACCGGGGCGCCCTGACCGCTCGCGCATGAGCGCCCGGAACCGACCGGCCCCGCCGACGATGCCCATCCCGGGCATTGCCCTCGAACGCGCCGAGGATCCGGCCTGCATGGAGGGCGCGCAGGGATTCGAACCCTGGACCCGCTGATTAAGAGTCAGCTGCTCTGCCAACTGAGCTACGCGCCCGCCCCCGGCATCATACCAGAGTCGTCGCGCGTCCGCTCGGATACCGGAGAGGAAGTCAACCGAGCCGCGGACTCACGGCGCCGCGAGGCAGGCCCGGCAGCGCCAGGGCCGCCGTCGCAGCGACCGCGGCGCAAGCGGCGATCACCAGGAACAACATGTCGAACGATCCCCGCGACCCGTAGAACCCTCCGGCGAGCTCGACGGCCGGCCAGCCGACGCCGAAGGCCAGAACGAATTTGAGCCCGTACATCGTGCTCCGCCAGGCGGGCGGACTGAATCGCGCCAGCATGAGGTTTTCGGGCGTGAGCGCCGCGAGCGCGCAGGAAAGCCCGATCAGCGCCACCGGAATCGCGAAGGGGCCGACGACAACGACGAGGGTTCCGAACGCGCCGATCTGAATGATCCAGCAGGCGACGTAGATCGGCTTGACCGGCAGTCGGTCCGAGAGCCAGCCGCTGACCAGCTGCGACGCGGCGCCGAGCAGGTAGAGCGGCGCCACGACGAGTCCGAGCTGCGTCATGCCGCCGGCCGCGAGGGCCGGCGCCGAATCCGCCACGAACTGCGGCAGAATCGCAAACAGGGCGTTGTCCACGAGGCCCGCACACAGGATGACGATCGCGAGGACCGAGAGGGCCCGACGCATGTCGCTCCGTTCCGTCTCGTTTCGCGCCGTCGCCAGGATCTGCGCACCGCCCCGGAAGCAGCCTCGCTGCCACGCCCACGCCAGGCCCAGGCCCGTCAGGAGACACAGGATGCCGGGCAGGACGAAGACCGCGCGCCAGGAGAACTGGTCGATCAGTACGCCGGCGATCAACGGGCTGAATCCGATGGCGAGATTGCCGACCATGCCGTTGACGCCGAGCATCCAGCCCCGTCCCCGGGCGTCGCGCGTAAGCCAGGCGATTCCGACCGGGTGGTAGATGGACCCGAACAACCCGATCGCCGAGAGGCCGATCCAGAGCGCGGTCCGGCTCTGCGCATATCCGGTGGCGCAAGCCGCGAGGCCGGTGCCGACCAGAAAGATCACCAGCATGCCGGGGGCGCTCCACCGGTCCCCCAGGATTCCGGACGGAACCGCACCGGCGCCGTAGAGAAACAATCCGAGCCCCATCAAGGGCAGGAGGTCCTCGTAGCCAAGCCCGAACGCGCCCTTGGCCGCGAGATCGACGACGACCAGGGCGTATGCGGCGAAGAACAGGTGACTGAAGAAATGCCCGACGGCCGAGAACGCCATGGTCAGGCGGCGTTCCTTGCGACTGAGCGTCATTGTCCGACCGCCATTCCCAGGGACTCCCCGTGTCGACGTTCCCGCCGCCGCGCGTTCGGCGCAGTCCCGACCGGAGGCCACCTGCCCGGGCGCGGTAGCGCAGCCAGTTCGGCAATGCTCACCCGGAAGATTCGGCGTTCCGGAACCCGGGGCATCGGGCGACGCCCCGCCGGTCCGCAGTTCCGGATTGCCGGGAGTATCCAGCGGTTCGGGGCGGGTCCGCTCTCAGTGCGCCTCCGCCCAATTCGTGCCGCGCCCGGCGTCAACCACGACGGGTACCGACAGTTCGATCGCCGGCTCCGGCGCCCGCTCCATGATCTCTCCGGCGATCCGCACCGTCTCGTCCGCTTCGGATTCGGGCGCCTCGAACAGCAACTCGTCATGCACCTGCAGGAGCATGCGCGCGGACAGCCCGGCCTCGCGCAACGCCCCGGGAATCCGGACCATGGCGCGACGAATCACGTCCGCGGCGCCGCCCTGGATCGGCGCGTTGATCGCGGCGCGCTCCTGAAACCGCTGCCGCGGCCCCGACGCGTTGATCTCCGGGGTATGGATTCGCCGGCCGAACAGCGTCTCGACGTAGCCGCGCTTGCGCGCCGACGCGATGGTCTCGCGCATGTAGGTGCGAATGCCCGGGAACCGGTCGAAATACGCGTCGATGAACGCCTTCGCCTCCGTGCGGGAAATCCCCAGCTGAAGCGCCAGCCCGTGCTGCGAAATCCCGTAGATCACGCCGAAATTGATCGCCTTGGCGCGGCGGCGCACCATCGGATCCATTCCTTCCACGGGAACGCCGAACACTTCCGACGCGGTCATGGCGTGAATGTCCTGGCCTTCGTGAAACGCCGCGCGAAGGGCTTCGATCCCGGCCATGTGCGCGAGCATCCGGAGTTCGATCTGGCTGTAGTCCAGCGAGATCAGGACGGAGCCCGGCTCCGGCACGAACGCCTCCCGAATGCGCCGGCCCTCGGCCGTGCGTATCGGAATGTTCTGCAAATTGGGATCGCTCGACGCGAGCCTGCCGGTCGTCGTCGCCGCGAGCGAAAAGGAGGTGTGCACCCGTCCGGTCTCCGGATGTACGTGCTGTACGAGCGCGTCCGCGTAGGTGCCCTTCAGCTTGGAGAGTTGCCGCCACTCCAGCACTTGCCCGGCGATTTCGGACCCGCCGGCCGCCAGGGTCTCCAGCACTCCGGCGCCGGTCTGGTAATCGCCCGACTTGCCGGTCCTCTTCCCGCCGGGCAGACCCAGCCGGTCGAACAGGACGCGACCGAGCTGTTTGGGCGACGCGACGTTGAAGGGTTCGCCCGCCAACGCGTGGATCCGCGATTCGAGCGCGACGAGGCGCTCCGCGAGCTCGACCGAGATTCCCCGCAGCATGACCGGATCGACGCGCATGCCGATCCGCTCCATTCCCGCCAGCACCGGCACCATCGGACGTTCGAGGCTCTCGTACACCGTGTTGAGGCCCTCAGCGACGAGGGCGGGGCGGAACGCGCGCCGAAGCCGCAGGGCCACGTCCGCGTCCTCCGCCGCGTACGGCCCGGCACGCTCGATCGGCACTCTCGCGAAGCTGATCGCCTTGCGGCCCGTGCCGATGAGGTCCTTGATGGATTTCGGCTCGTGAGAGAGATGCCGGGCCGACGAATCGTCGAGCCCGTGACGGTGCAGCCCCGCAAACAGCACGTAGGACATCAGCATGGTGTCGTCGATCGGCGCCATCGAGACTCCGTGGCGCGCCAGGACCTTGGCGTCGAATTTGAGGTTGTGCCCGACCTTCAGGACCGCGGGATCCTCCAGCAGCGGGCGCAGGACGTCGAGCGCTTCGGTGAGCGGGATCTGGGTGTAGTCGCCGGTATCCTGGCCTTCGAACAGGTCGCCTTCGGGCGGCACGTGCCCGAGCGGCACGTAACAGGCCTCGCCGGGCGCCACCGCGAGGGATACGCCGACCAGCTCGGCCCGCATCTCGTCGAGCGAGTCGGTCTCGGTGTCCACGGCGACGACGCGGGGATCGCGCGCCCGGCGGACCCAGTCGCGAAGACGCTCCGCGTCCCGCACGATCTCGTAGCGCAGATCGGAGAACCCCTCGACCGCCGCGGGTGCGGTATCGGTTCGCTGGGCCGCGTCCCATCCGAACACCGCCCCGGCGCGCCGGGTCAGGGTGCGGAATTCCATCTTCTGCAGGAACCCGTCCAGCGCCTCGCGCTCGGGCGGCGCCATGCGCAGGTCGCCCACGGGAACCGGAACGGGAACGGCATCGTCGAGCCGGACCAGTTCCCGGGAAATTCGGATCTGCTCCACGTTGTCCGTCAACGCCGCGCGGCGCTTCGGCTGCTTGATCTCGTTCAGCCGTCCGAGCAGCCCCTCGAGATCGCCGTATTCCTGGAGCAGCGCCGCGGCGGTCTTGACGCCGATCCCCGGCGCGCCGGGCACGTTGTCCGTCGAGTCGCCGGCGAGCGCCTGCAGGTCGATCATCCGCTCCGGCCCCACGCCGAATTTCTCGACCACCTCCTGCGGGCCGATCTCGGCGCTCTTCATGGTGTCGAGCATTCGGACACGGTCGGAGACGACCTGCATGAGGTCCTTGTCGGACGAGAGAATGGTGACGCGCGCGCCGGCCGCCTCGGCTTGCCTCGCGTAGGTCGCGATCAGGTCGTCGGCCTCGAAATTCTCCATCTCGATGCAGGCCAGGTTGAATGCGCGAACCGCCTCCCGCACCAGAGGAAACTGCGGCACCAGGTCCGCCGGCGCCGGCGGGCGGTGCGCCTTGTATTCCGGGTAGATCTCGTTGCGGAAACTGCGGGCACTATGATCGAAGGTGACCGCGAGATGGGTGGGCAGGGCCTCCCCGTCGTCCGCCTGCAGGAGGCGGATCAGCATGCCGCAAAAACCCGAAACGGCGCCGACCGGAAGGCCGTCCGACTTGCGCGTCAGCTTGGGAAGGGCGAAATAGGCCCGGAACACGAACCCCGAGCCGTCGACGAGGACGAGGTGGTCTCCCGGCCCGATCCCGGCGGTCTTCGACCCCGCCTCCGTCAAGTCAGTGCCGGCCGCCTGTTGCGCCGTCATCCTGCAACTCGAAGCGCTTGTCGCAATAGGGACACTCGACGAATCCCGCTTCGCCGATCCGGAGATACACCAGAGGATGACCGTAGAGGTCGCCGCCGTCGCAGCTGACGGTCCGTTCCGTCACGAGCTCCACTTCCGGCGCCGCCGGCGCTTCCTGGTTCGCCATTTGCTTTCCCGAGCGTATCCGCAGTCGCGAGACGAGCGCACCGGCCATGATACCGCCGGTCGGACCGGCGGCAAGACGCAGGCCGCCGAGGGCGCGTCGGCGCAACCGCAACTCGCGCGGAGCTCTGCGACTTCGATCCCGCGGAACGCGTGCGGCAAAGCCGACCCCGCGCCCAATTGTCCGCCGGGAATCGCCATTCGATCCGAGCGACGGGACCGACCCTGGGTCGGGAATTGGAAGTCGGACGCGCGAAGCGCTAATGGTCTCTTGCGAAACCGGGCCGCCGCAGATCGCGCCGACCCCGCCCTCGGAAGCGAATCGAGCCGCGACGCCGAACCGGAACGGGAACAGCCACTGCCATGCCCGAACAAGCGGTCGACGTACGGGGATTGCGGAAGATTTACGCTTCCCGCCAGGGCGACCGCATCGCGCTCCGGGGGATCGACCTTGCGGTCCCCTTCGGATCGATCTTCGGGCTTCTCGGTCCGAACGGCGCCGGAAAGTCGACCTTCATCAACGTTCTCGCCGGCACGGTGATCAAGGATTCCGGCACCGTCCGCATCTGGGGGTTCGACCAGGACCGGAACCCGCGCATGTCGCGGGCCTCGATCGGCGTGGTGCCGCAGGAGCTGAACATCGATCCCTTCTTCACCCCGGAGCGATCCCTGGAGATCCAGGCCGGCCTCTACGGCGTCCCGAAGTCCCGTCGTCGAACGGCGGAGATCCTGGAGGCGGTCGGTCTCACAGAGCAGCGGACACACTACGCCCGGACTCTCTCCGGCGGCATGCGGAGGCGGCTCCTGGTCGCCAAGGCCATGGTTCACAACCCTCCCGTCCTGGTCCTGGACGAACCGACGGCGGGCGTGGACGTGGGGTTGCGGGCGGATCTGTGGAACTTCGTGCGAAGCCTCAACCGGGCCGGCTCGACCGTGATTCTGACGACGCATTATCTGGAGGAAGCCGAGGCGATGTGCGACCGGATCGCGATTCTCGATCGCGGAAGGGTCATCGCGGAGGACGACACGGACGCACTGGTCAACCGGATGGAATCGAAGACCCTGATCGTGGTGCCGGAGACTCCGGTGCGAGTCCTTCCCGACTCCCTGGCCACCTCGCTCCCCGACGCCCGGATTTCGATTCGCAGGGACGGCGCCCTGATCCTCACCTACTCCCGCCGGCGCCTCCGGGCCCGGCAGATCCTGGAAGCGCTCGGGCAGGCAGGCGTGTCGATCGCGGATCTGTCGACCGAGGATCCGCAATTGCAGGACGTGTTTCTCGCAATGACCGGCTACGGTGCGCGTACGCGGGACGGCAACGGATCCGCGTAGCCGCCTCGGACGGGTCGTCGACAGTCCGCTCCCGCAACGGTCGTGACACTCGGCCCTCTCCTCCGACGACAACGGCTCAATGATCGCCCCCCTTGGGCTTCGGATACAACAAGGAATCGCCAACCCGTCCTTGCTATTTCTTCCCACTTCCTCTACCATCGCCGCCATGAACGTATGCAGGGACACGCGACGCTCGGAGTACCGGGGTGAGAACGACTCATCCTCTGCAATGGCGTTCCGATCCCATCCACTGTTTCACCGTCGCCAGATGAGCACGAGTACCTCGTTTCAGAATGGCAATTACCGAGCCGCATCCCCGACAATACCCCCGGCACCCAAGGGTACTCCCGCTTCGCCACAGCACAACGGCAACCGCCTTACACTAGCACTACCGTTGCACCCGTCAGCCCACCGCCATCCGCCTCAACACGCATCAAGTTCAATACAATGAGACTATCCTCTGTCCGCATCTCCAACTTCCGCTCCTTCAAGGATGCGACCATCATGCTTGACGATTACGCCTGCCTTGTAGGACCGAACGGAGCCGGAAAGTCTACGGTGCTAACAGCCCTCAACGTGTTTTTTCGAGAGACCGAGACTTCTCCCCTCAACCTTAGTCAACTACAGCCTGAGGACTTCCACCGCAAGAACACCTCCGATCCGATCGAGATCACAGTCACGTTTACCGGCCTTAGCCAAGCGGCTGAACATGATCTATCCGATTATGTTCGGCACGGAAGGTTAATTGTTTCCGCGGTCGCGCACTATGACAATGTGAATGGAAAGGCCATAGTAAAGCAATATGGTCAGCGTCTTGGCATTCCGGCATTCAGTCCATACTTTGAAGCGGTGAAAAAGCAAGCCAGAGTGGCTGATCTCAAGACGCTCTACAAAGAGATACGCGAACAACACACTGGCCTTCCTGAACCCGGCGTCAAGGACGCTATGACTAAGGCTCTACACGAGTATGAGTCCGCGCGCCGCGATGAATGTGAACCAATTCCAAGTGAGGATCAGTTCTACGGCTTTACCAAAGGTGCTAATCGACTCTCGAAACATGTTCAGTGGGTATACATTCCTGCCGTAAAGGATGCTTCTTCTGAACAGATTGAAGCACGCAACACGGCCCTCGGAAAACTACTTGCCCGTACTGTTCGGCAAAGAACAAACTTTCGCACTACTGTTGGGGCACTACAATCGAAGACACAGGAAGAGTATCAGTCACTTCTCGATGAAAGCCAACACGTGCTTGACGAACTGTCATCGACCCTGCAGATGCGAATTTCCGAGTGGGCGCACCCTGACGCACGAATACGCCTTCAATGGAAGCAAGACCCTGAAAGGTCGGTGCGCGTTGAGGAGCCTCTGGCGCATATTCTTGCTGGCGAGGCTGGGTTCGAGGGTGAACTCGCGAGATTCGGCCATGGGCTTCAGCGATCCTACCTCCTTGCCCTATTGCAGGAACTCTCTGGGACAGATGATGCGGCCGGCCCCTGCCTCATTCTCGCCTGCGAAGAGCCCGAACTTTATCAGCACCCGCCACAAGCTCGGCACCTTGCCATGGTCTTAAATTCCTTAAGTCAAGGCAAAGCGCAAGTAATCGTAACAACTCACGATCCGCGTTTCGTCACAGGTAGTGGATTCGAGGATGTCCGCGTGATACGCAAGGACCCATGCGGACTTCACTCTAGCGTGTCACAAGCAACATTCGAAGAGGTTGGGAGGGTCGTTTCTGAGGCTTCGGGCGGAGCCATCCTAAGACCTGAAGGGGTATTGCTAAGGGTGCATCAGGCGCTACAGCCATCTCTTGGCGAGATGTTTTTCACAAATCGACTTGTTCTTGTTGAAGGTCTTGAGGACGTCGCGTATCTTATGACATACATTTCTCTCATGGAGAAGATTAAGGATTTTCGTCGACTAGGCTGTCACATCATAGCTACGCAAGGTAAGAGCGCACTCGTTCAACCGCTTGCCATTTCGAGAGTGATTGGAATTCCCACCTATGTGATTTTCGATTCGGATGCGGACAAGCCGGACAAACACGGAAGTAGGACCAAGCACGAACGAGATAACCGAGCGCTCTTGGCGCTCCTTGATCATCCAAATGAAGAAGCGATGCCTACCAAGACGGTTAGTGGACCGGGATTTACGATGTGGCATAGCGATATTGGGTCGGTGGTTGAATCGGAAATCGGATCAGATGAGTGGAGGTTTTTCCAACAGAGGGTTGACGAGAAGTACGGGAATATCGGACGGGCCCGAAAACATGCACTCCACATCGGAGATTGCCTGACCACAGCTTGGCTAGACGGAAGACGATCGCCCGCGCTAGAGAGAGTTTGCGAGGCCTTGCTAGAGCCTGACAGATACGCAGTCTCTCAGGCATCGACAGAGAGCCGGGAGGTACAGATGCGGGACGCTGGCGGTGCACGCAGGTCAGGCCTCGGCGTTCGGGAGTCGCCCTAACGTGGCTGTCGTTTCTCCCAGTATCTCGTTGGGACGCTACCACCGCCACGTTCGGCGAGATGGGAGAGGCCGAGCCGCGGATTGTTGATTCAGGCTGAGAATTCAGGAGGATCGTGTTCGGGCTCGATCCATGTGATGCTTCACTACCTATCTGAGTTCACTCGTTCCAACCCACCCCCAATTTCGTGTATACTAGGCCCCACGCACCCGTAGCTCAGCTGGAAGAGCACCGCCCTCCGAAGGCGGGGGTCAGAGGTTCGAGTCCTCTCGGGTGCGCCATTGGCTCTCGCTCGCACCCTTCGGTACGGTTTGGTCAGACGGTCGTCGGTGGGGTCAGGTCGGGATCCGCGCCGTCGCCTGCTGCGTCTCCTCCAGCTGTCGCACCAACGCCAGCAGGGAATCGATCCGGGGCGTCTCGATGCCGACGATCTCGCCGATTTCCCGCACGACGCCGACGACGGCGTCGATTTCCATCCGCTTGCCGGCTTCCAGGTCCTGCAGCATGGAGGTTCGATGCGCGCCGACGCGGGCCAGCATGTCCATCCGTTCGTCCACGCCCATGCGGAAGCGGGCGCCCACGCGCTCGCCCACGGTTTGCGCCTCGACCATGACCTGTCGCGCCAGCGCCCGCGTGCCGGGATCCTCCAGAATCACGTCCAGCGTGGCTCGCGTCAGGGCGCTGATGGGGTTGAACGAAATGTTGCCCCAGAGCTTGGTCCAGATCGCCGAGCGAATGTCGCTCGTGACGGGCGCGTCCACGCCGGACGCTTCCAGCATCCGCGAGACGTCGGCGATTCGCCCGCTCCGACGACCGCTCGGCTCGCCGATCTCCAGCCGGTCGCCGAAGTGATGGAGAACCACGCCCGGCTCCCGGATCTCGCAGGCCGGATAGACGCAGCAGCCGATCATGCGCTCCGCGCCGAGCGCGTCCCGCTGCCGGTCGCCCGCGTCTACGCTGGCGAGGCGGGCGCCCCGCCACGGCCCGTCCAGCTCGTCGAAATACCACCACGGCAAGCCGTTCTGACAGCTGACCACGACGGTCCCGGCGCCGAGGAGGCTGGCGAGGGTCTCGGCCGACGCCCATGCGTCGTGCGCCTTCATGCAGTTGAACACGACGTCCTGGGGCCCGAGCGACGCCGGCCGATCCGTGGCGCGAAGCCGTACGACCTCGCGCTCCCCGCCGTGCAACACGGTCAATCCCCGCTCCCGGACGGCCTCGAGCTGCTTTCCGCGAGCCACCGTCGAGAGCTCGACGCGGCGGTGCTTCGCGAACCGGCTCGCCAACAGCCCTCCGATCGCGCCGAGTCCGAACACGCAGACCTTCATCGCCACCCCGCCCTCCCTTCCCCGCGAGGCTACGCCCCGCATCTTCGCGAACCGCGCCGGTTCCGTCCCGGAAGACCGCGCAACCCGAGCCGTGCCCGCACCCTGACGCCGTGAGCGCGCCTCCCCGACCCGCACCGCCCGTCGGCGCAAGTCTCGCCTGCCCTCGGCTCCGGACCGCCGAGACGAGGGATACGCGATCCGCTCCGCTCGCTACTCTTGCCGAACCATGCGCGTTTCGCACCCCGCGCGTTCTCGCAAACGCCGGAATGCGGAGCCGCCCCGCCAGCCCTTGCGCCGCCGCACGGAGAGGGAGACGCCGTCGATGGAACGTCATTTTCCGAGCCAACAGACGTTCGTCAAGCCGACCGTGTCGGGAGACCTCGGCGTCGTGGCGGGACAGCACGGGGAAGCCGCCCGAATCGGCGCCGACGTTCTCGCGGCCGGCGGCAACGCGGTCGACGCCGCCGTCGCCGCGTCCTTCGCCCTCGGCGTGGTCGAGCCCTGGATGAGCGGCATCGGCGGAGGCGGATTCATGGTCGTCCGGGAGCCGGCCGGACTCGCGCACGCGCTGGACTTCAACATGCGCTCGCCCGCCGCCCTCGACGTCTCGGCCTATCCGCTGGCGGGCGGCACCGTGGACGGGATCTTCCCCTGGCCGGCGGTGCGGGACGACCGCAATCTCCACGGCCCGACGTCCGTTGCGGTCCCGGGTCAGGTCGCCGGTCTCGGCGAGGCGCACCGGCGCTGGGGCCGCCTGCCGTGGGACGCGCTGCTGGAGCCGTCCGTGGCGCTGGCGAAGGACGGGCTCTGCGTCGACTGGTATGCGATCCTGCTGATCGGTCACGCCGCCCGCCGCATCTCGGACTTTCCCGAGACCGCGCGCCTGTTCCTTCCCGGCGGCTATCCGCCGGCCGCCTCCAACCGGCCGGATTCGGTTCCGCGCCTTCGGAACGACCGTCTCGCGGATACGCTCGATACCCTGCGGAGGGAGGGTCCCGCGAGTCTCGCGATCGGCGATATCGGCGCGACGCTCGCGTCCGACGTCGAGCGCGTCGGCGGATGGCTCCGGCGCGAGGACCTCGAACGCTTCCGACCGGACTGCTCCCCCGCACTGCGCATACCCTTCCGGCGCGCAACCGTACACGCGATGCGTGGGCTGTCCGGGGGGCCGACCCTGGCGCGGGCGCTCGGAGACTACGTCCGTCTGATCGGCGAGGAGCCGGCGGATTCGCCCGACGCCGCCTTCTTTCTCTCCGTCATACAGAGTCTCCGGAACGCGTTCCGGCACCGGCTCGAGCATATGGGCCATTCCGGCGAATCCGCGCCTGCGTCGGACGAGTCGGACCCGGCGCCCTGCACGAGCCACCTGTCCGTGATCGACCGCGACGGCATGGCGGTCGCGGTTACGCAAACCCTGCTTTCGGTCTTCGGCTCCGCCGTCGTATCGCCGGGCACCGGCGTCTTGCTCAACAACGGCATCTACTGGTTCGATCCCCGACCGGGCGGGCCGAACTCCCTGGCGCCGGACAAGCGATGCCTGGCGAACATGTGCCCGATCGTCGTCGAACGGGCGGACGGATCCGTCCTCTCCCTCGGCGCTTCCGGCGGACGGCGGATCATTCCGGCGGTGATGCAAACCGCCTTGTTCCAGGTCGAGTGCGGAACGAGCCTCGAAGAAGCCCTTCACTGTCCGCGAATCGACGCGGACGGCAACCGGGTCGTCGCCGACAGCCGCCTGGACCGGGAAGTCGTCGCGGCGCTCGGGGACGCCGTGCCGCTCGTCGAGAAGCCCAACGCCGTCTACCCCGCCTGGTTCGCCAACGTCTCCGCCGCCGAGTGGCGGGACGGCAGAGCGACCGGCGGCGTACAGCCGTCCATGCCCTGGGGCGAGGCGATCGCGCCCTGACGATCGCGCGGAAGGGACTCCTCAGTCGCGCTCCGCTTCCGCCCTCTCCCGGTCCCGCCGGTACAGCCACTCGAAGTCCGGGTCGTTGCGGAACCGCCACTTGCGGACGGGGCCGACCATCACGTTCAGGTAGTAGAGTTCGTGCCCGTACGGCGCGCCGCACGGGTGATAGCCGCGCGGCACGACCACCACGTCCCGGTCCCGGGGCGCCATGCTTTCGTCCAGATCCCGGTTGTCGGTATAGACGCGCTGCCAGGCGAATCCGCTCGCCGGCGAGACCCGGTGATAATAGATCTCTTCCAGCCGGGTCTCGTCCGGATACGCGTCCTCGTCGTGCTTGTGCGGCGGATAGGACGACCAGTTTCCGTCCGGCGTATACACCTCGACCACCAAGAGCCGTTCGGCCCAGTCCCGATCCTCCATCATGATCGGATGCACGTGGCGCTCGTTCGCGCCCATGCCCCGAATTTCCGCCGGAACCTCGTCCGGCGACACCAGTCGCGGCGGATACCGCCCCTCCGCCGGCGCGCGGCAGACGGCGAGGTCCAGCGCGGAGGCCGCCTCGATCCGCCAGTCGACCCCGGGCGGCAGATAGAGCGACCACGGACGCTCGCGCGTGAAGACGTCCTGCCTTGCGCCGACCGTTCCGTAGTCTCGCCCTCCGGCCACGACCCGCCCCTTCCCCTCGACGAAGACCAGCATCGCCTCGGTGGAGCCGGTGTCCCCTCGCGCAATCTCGCCGGCATCGCGGCGATAGAGGTCGAATCCGGTGTATTCCCAGCCGGCGGACTCGGGGGAGAGTTCGAGAACCCTCCCGTTCGCGTCCGGCGATCCGGGCGTCCTCAGCAGCGTGGTCATGCGTGCACTCCCTTGCGGGCGGAACGCCAGGTCTCCGCCAGTCTGCCGAACCGTTCCGCCATCGCCGCGACGGCCGCAGCGTCGTCGAGGTCGCCGGCGAGCCATCCGTCGAGGGCGGAGCCGAACACCGTCCGTCCGACGGCAAAGCCCCGAACCCGCTCGTGCGCCGCCGCGGCCCGAAGCGCCCTCTCCAAGGCTTCCAGCGAGGCGTTCCTGCCCAGGACCGCGATCCCGCGGCAATGCGGATCCCGCCGCTCCACCACCGAACAGGCGGACCGCCAGTGTTCGGACTCTTCCGCGGGTTCGAGCTTCCACCAGTCCGGCCGGAGGCCCGCCTCGTAGAGCCGCTCCATCGCCGCCGCGGTACTGCCGGAGTCGACTCCCGCTGCGGCGGACGGCACCGGCTCCAGCATCCATTCGAGACCGGCCCGGACGACCGCGTCCTGCAGGCGGATCAGCGTCCGGGTCTGCTCCGCCCAGAGACCGTCCGAATCGTCCTCGTGGCAGACGCAAAGGCATTTAACCGTGTGCTCGCGCGGCCACTCCGCAAGGTCCGAGCCGAAGTCGGGTCCGATCTCGAGCGCCAGCGGCCGGGAGCCCGGACGCTCGACCGGGCGGCCGATCCACAGGCCGGTCCCGGCCGCGGCATGGAGCGCGTCGGCGCCGAGGCCGCCGTCGCAGAGAACCCCGCAGCCCCCCGCTCCGTCTTGTACCCGGAGCGCAGCGTCGAGGCAGAGCCGCTTGAAGTCGGCAATGCGCTCCGCGTCGGCGCCGGCGCGGTCGGCCGCATCGCGCATCTGCGTGCGATGATCGAAGGCGAATGCGCACAGTTCCGGCCAGTCGCGCCATCGCGTGGTTGTGCGGTGGAGATGCGAGAGTTCGCGGTCCTTGCGAACCGCGGGCTCCGAACTGCCGCGCTCGACGAAGCGGACCAGCTCCGTCCAGCTGGGATAGGCGGGTGCGCAACCGTGCCGCGATACGGCAAGGGCGCCGCAGGCGTTCGCGAGGCGGAGCGTGTCGAGCCAGGACTCGCCCCGGAGCCAGCCGCGAAGCAGTCCCGCCATGAAACCGTCGCCCGCCCCGAGAACGTTGAACACCTCGACCGGAAACCCCGGCGCCTGCACGCCCGCTTCCGCGCTCTCCGGAATCGCTCCCTCGAAGAGAACCGCTCCTACGGGGCCGCGCTTGCACACGATCGCCGCGTCCGTGCAGGCGCGGACCGACCGCAACGCGTCCATGAGGTCTTCCTCGCCGCCCGCCGCCCGGATCTCCTCCTCGGTTCCGACCACGAGATCGCAAAGCGGCATGACTTCCTGCAGGCGAGCGGCCACCCGGCCGGACGCCCGATACCGGTCCTCCCCGGATCCGTGGCCGCCGAGCCCCCAGAGATTGGGCCGGTAGTCGATGTCCAGCGCGGTGCGCGCGCCGTTCTCCCGGGCCAGGCGAAGCGCCTTGCGGCAGGCCGCGTCAGTGCCGGGATGCGAGTGGTGCGTACCGGTGGTCACTACGCACCCGGCCCGCCGGACGAAGGAGGGATCGACGTCGGCCTCCGAGAGCGCCATGTCGGCGCAATTCTCGCGATAGAAGATCAGCGGAAACGACTCCCGGTCGCGAATCCCGAGAATCGCCAGCGCGGTCAGCCGCTCCGGGTCCGTTCGGACCGCTGCGGTATCCACACCCTCGCTCTCGAGCGTCTCCCGAACGAAGCGCCCGAAATGCTCGTCGCCGACCCGGGTGACCAGACCCGCCCGCAGGCCGAGCCGGGCGGCGCCGACCGCCATGTTGGTCGGGGAGCCGCCGACGTATTTGGCGAAGGACAGCATGTCTTCCAGCCTGCCGCCCACCTGCCGGCCGTAAAGGTCGACCGATGCGCGACCGACGGTGACGACGTCAAGCTCCGGCATGGATTCCCGAATCGATTCCTTCCGCGAACGCCTCGCGGAACTCCCTCAACATACCTCGCAGGCCGCTGCCTGCACGCGCTTGCAACGATGCCGCTTCGGGCGGCGCCCGCAGGCGCCGCATCCGGCTCTCGCCCTGCGAATCGCCGTGGGCCGTCAGGGCGAGCAGCGACGACCGCCGTCCGCACGCCGAAGCTCCCTCCGGGCGCCGAAGGCCAGCGAATCGTCTCGGCGCGCCCTGCGCCCGGAACGCGCGCCCACGACGGTTTCGGGCGGCGCCACGCCCGGGCGCGCCCGGAGTCGTCACACGCCGAGGCGCTGTTCCCGTCTCGCCTTCTGGTGCTGGGCTCGGGCCTCCTTGACCTCTTTCCCTCCGCCGACGGCCGGCACCCCGACGTCCCACCAGGCGTCGCCCGGAGTCCACTTGAAGCCGTCCGTGACCATGGCGATCACCGTAGTCCGGTCGTTTCCCTTGGCCCAGTCGATCGCCTCTTCCAGTTCCGCCACGCTCTGCACGGTCCGCGACAGGGCGCCCATCGACGCCGCGTGAGCGGCAAAATCCACCGTAAACGGCTCCTTGACCCTGCAGTCGCGGATCAGGTTGTTGAACGACGCGCCTCCCTTGAAGTTCTGCAGACGGTTGATGATCGCAAATCCGCCGTTGTCGCAGACCACCAGGATCATCTTGTGACCGGTGAGCACCGACGAATAGATGTCCGAGTTCATCATCAGATAGGAGCCGTCGCCGACCATGACGATGACGTCGCGATCCGGGTCCGCCATGGCCGCCCCCCAGCCGCCCGCGATCTCGTATCCCATGCACGAGTATCCGAACTCGCAGTCGAAGGTGTACGGACTCTTCGCGCGCCAGGTCTTGGTCAGTTCGCCCGGCAGGCCGCCGGCGGCGGTGAGCACCAGATCGCGCTCCCCGGCCTTCCGGTTCACGGCGCCGATCGCCTGGGCGTAGCTCGGCACCGGCGCGTTGGTCGGTTTGCAGGCCTCGTCGACGACCCGGTTCCAGCTCGCGTATTCCTGCCTGCCCCGATCCGCCCAGGCGGCGCTCGCCCGCCAGTCGCCCAGCGCCTCGCCGAGTTCCGAGAGTGCCTCCCGCGCATCCGCGACCACCGCGACGGCCCGGTGCTTGACGGCGTCGAAGCGGGCCGCGTTGATCGAGACGAACCTGGCGTCGTGACCGAACGCCGTCCAGGAGGCGGTGGTGAAGTCCTGCAGGCGCGTTCCGATCGCCAGCACCACGTCGGCTTCGCGAGCCAGCGCGTTGGCGGAATCGGACCCGATCACGCCGATCGGCCCGACGTTGCACGGATGGTCGTGGATCAGGGTCGATCGTCCGGCGATAGTCTCGGCGACCGGAAGCCGGAACCGCTCGGCGAAGGCGGCGAGCTCGGCTTCCGCCATCGAATAGCGGACTCCGCCGCCGGCGACGACCAGCGGCCGCTGCGCGTTCCGGAGCGCCTCGGCCGCTTCGGCGAGACTCTCGCGGTCGGGACGCGGTCGGGGGATGCGCCACACGCGCGGCTCGAGGAATTTGGTCGGGAAGTCGAAGCCGAGCTCCTGGGTGTCCTGGCACAGCGAGAGGAACGCCGGGCCGCAATCCGCCGGGTCGAGCATGGTGGCGACGGCCTGCGGCACCGAGGAGAGAATCTGTTCCGGGTGGGTAATGCGGTCCCAGTAGCGGCTGACCGCCCGAAACGCGTCGTTGACGGTGGCGGTGGGATTGCCGAAATGTTCCACCTGCTGCAGCACCGGATCCGGGCGCCGGTTGGCGAAGACGTCGCCTGACAGGAGCAGGATCGGAAGGCGGTTCGAATGCGCCACGCCGGCCGCGGTGACCATGTTGGTCGCGCCCGGGCCGATCGACGACGCGGCGATCATGATCTGCCGGCGCCGGCGCGCCTTGGCGAACCCGATCGCGGCGAGCGCCATCGACTGCTCGTTCTGGCCGCGCCAGGTCGGCAGCGCGTCCCGTTCGGCCTCGAGCGCCTGGCCGAGGCAGGTGACGTTTCCGTGCCCGAAAATCGCGAACGCGCCCGCGAAGAGCGGCATCTCTTCGCCGTCGCACTCGATGCGCTGGGCGGCGAGATATTTGACCAGCGCCTGAGCCATCGTCATTCGTATCATCGGCGGCATGCCCGCACCCTCCCCTGATCCTCCCGGCCCGCAAGCCGCTTTGCGCGCGTAGAATACCCAATCCTTCCGGTGCCGGCACCGCGCCGTATCGGCGGGCATCGGGAATCGAAAGCGGGAGCGGCGATCGGCCCGACGGTCTCGGGCGTCGGGCCCCGGCTCCCTCGGCGACGGCCCGCACCGCACCATCTCCCGCGAACGGAGGAGGCGAACGCCATGAACGGAGCGCTCCCGACCCTCGGCGTCGGCGTCGTCGGAACCGGCTTCATGGGACGTTCCCACTCCTTCGCGTTCCTGAACGCACCCCGGATACTCGGAGTTCCCGTCAAGATACGGCTCGTCCGTCTCGTCGACGCAGAGAAAGAACGGGCGGAGACCGCCGGGGCCGAGTGGGGATTCGAGCGCTCCGGCGACGACTGGCGCGCGCTGGTGGACGACCCCGACGTTCAGATCGTCGCGATCGCCGCTCCGAACCGGCTGCACCGGCCGATCGCCCTCGCCTCGGCCGCAGTCGGCAAACACGTCTACTGCGAAAAGCCGCTCGCCCCGAGCGGGCCGGAGGCCCGGGAAATGGCGGCCGCAGCAGAATCGGCAGGCGTGAGCACCCGGGTCGGGTTCCAGTATCTGGCCAATCCGATGGTGCGACATGCCCGCGCGCTGATCCGGCAGGGCGAAATCGGCGAACTCCGGTTCTTTCGCGGCCTGCACGCCGAGGACTACATGGCGGACGCGGCGGCGCCCTGGAGCTGGCGCCTCGACCCGGCCGGCGGCGGCGGCGCCATGGCGGATCTCGGCAGCCATGTCCTCGCCATGGCCCGGTGTCTCGCGGGGCCGGTCTCGGAGGTGCTCGCGGACGTCCACACCGCGATTCGGGAGCGCCCGTCGGGCGGGGCGGACTCCCGGCCGCGCGACGTCGAGGTCGAAGACGTCGGCCGGGCGATCCTGCGTTTCGCGTGCGGCGCCACCGGCTCGGCGGAAGGCAACTGGATGGCCACCGGTCGCAAGATGCAGCTCGATTTCGAGATCGGCGGAAGCCGGGGCGCCCTTCGTTTCAGCCAGGAGCGTTTCAACGAGCTGGACGTCTATCGCACCGAAGACCCGGCCGGCATGCGGGGGTTCCGTACCCTCTGCGCCGGCGAGGAGCATGGCCGCTACGCGAGCTTCTTGCCTGCGGCGGGACACCAGATCGGGTTCAACGACCTCAAGACGATCGAGGCCGCGGAGTTCCTGGAAGAAATTCTCGGCGCTCGACCCACCGGTCCGGACTTCGCCGAGGGCGCCGCCGTTCAGGAAACCCTGGATGCCGTCTACCGTTCCGCGAAATCGGGACGGTGGGAGAAGGTCGCCGCGTCGCAAGACCCGTAGACCGGCGACGCGACGTCCCCGGCCGTCGAGCCCGGCCCGGCGGGCGCCGCGAATTGTCTGTCTCCTGCCCCTCTCGGAGCCGGTCCGGTCCCGGCCCCTCCGCGCCGCAACGGAGAGCGGATCGCCGCGCTCGCGCCGACCGGACCTTCCGGCGGAGTTCCCGGAGAATCGCCTCGCTCGGATTGCGGACCGGAAACGGCAATCGCGGGACGGATCGGGCTATTGCGCGGGAACGTCCCCGGCAGGGTCGACTTGGAGCAATTCGAAGGCACGGCGCTGCAGCGGCGTCGGCTGCGACAACATCGGAACCGCATGACCCGCACTGCCGGGCAACGCCACTTCGTTCAGCGTCAGCGTCGACAGATTCGCAAGCAGCGCTTGCAGGCCCGGCGCCGGCGAACCCTCGACGCTCCGTTCGGCGTCTGCCCCGGCCCCCATGCGGTCATCGTCCTCGAACAGAAGCGGCGCAAGACGTCGTCGCAGATGCCGCTCCACGTAATACGCCAGCAGGCACAGGAACGCCTGCGCCCGTACGCGATCCGCCGGGCGATCCGGAAGCGGACGGACGTCCGAAGCGAACCGCTCGGGCATCCGGAACGCCCGCTCGACTCGTGCGAGGGATCGGTACGCCGCCACGGCGGCGGCGGCGCCCATCGCGTCCCGGTCCAGGCTGGTGCGAACGGCGACGATCCCGTCGAGGCGTTCCTCGGCGGCGATCCGCTCCTCGCGCCTGCGCCAGGTGCTCCCGTCGTCGGTTGCGGCGATTTCGAAGAGCGTCTCCGCCTCGCCGGGATCGACCTCGCCCGCGAGACGGCGGAGGATGTCGTCGCGGCCCCGAATTCGGCCCGTACGCGCCAGACGCGCGATCGACTCGAGCGCCGCTTCCGCGGCCTGCAGCCATGCCTCCCGCTTGCAGGCGCGCACGTCGCGCAGCCCCGGATCGATCGAGACCAGTAGCCGCTCGCCGGGAAACGACGGACTGGAGATCTCGGCGATCTCGCCCGCAACCAGAGACTCCGGGGTCAACGGAGCCGGGACGTCGTCGCCGTCCGGATACAGGAGTCTGCGGACCTCCCCCGGCGTCAGGGCGGAGATCCACTCGAGATTCGCCGGCTGGAATTCTTCCCGGATACGGGCGGCCCCGACCGTTCCCCGAGCGCCGACCGACACGATGCGGTCGATGCCGAATCGGGAGCGCGCCCGCCGGGCCAGCGTCTCCGTCGTCGCCGGATCCCCGGCGTCGCCGGCGACGACCTCGACCGCCACAGGACAGCCGTCACCCCCGCACAGCAGTGCGAACGCGAACCCGCTGTCGACCGTGTTGCGCCCGATTCCGTACCCGGCATCGGCCTGCATCGCTTCGAGGCAGTTCGGGGTCACGTCGAAGAGAAGCAACGTCTTCGCACCCTTCAGGCTGCGGTTTGCGAGGCTCCTCTCGATCCAGGGTCGTCGCTTCGCGAGCCAGTCGAGCATGGACTCGATTTCGTCGTCGGCAACCGGACCGAGTTTCAGCAGGTGACCGAGGCTGGTCGACGCGGTTTCCGGCGACAGCGCACGGGCCGTCGAACCTTCGGAGCCGGGATCCAGCACCCGGGCGACGACTGCCGCCACCGCGAGGCTCCGCATGCGATCGGCCTTGCGGCCCAGAATGCGGATCAGGCCCAGCGCCCGGAGCGCCCCCAGGACGGCCGCCGCATGGCCGTGGGGACACGACCTGCGAATGGCGACAGCGGCGTTCATGGACGGGAACGTCACCCCGCCCGCAAGGACGGCGCGGATCGCGTCGACGAGCACGGGGGGCATCTTCGAGAGATTGGCGAGGGTGGTCCGACGAATCCGCTTTCCCTCGCGCCGCGACTCGCGCAGGAGGACTGCGGGCGGCGACGACCGGTTGGGTATTACGTCGACGCTGAGGGCCAAGGCCCTTTCCTCACGAGGTCACGAAGCGAACGACGCATGAATCGAACCCTCTGCGAACGCGAACGACCGCGACCGCGGCGGCGCGGACCGGAAGTCCGACGTCGTCGAGGCCCGGAATCGGAAAGGCGCAGTTCGACTCGCGCGTCCTCGGTCGCACGCCGCCAGCCGATCCCGAAACGGTTCTCCTCGCAGCGAATCGCGCAGGACGACGACGAAGTTCGTCCACGCGAAAGACGCCGCAGCCGGTGCGAACGCGCCGTCCGGCGCGGGTCACGGTGCGCAAACCCGACGTCCGACCTGCGCGACGTCGCCTTGCGCCGACAAGGGAGCCCACAGCCTCGAGGGCCGCTTCGACTATCCCTAACCGCAGGCCGGGAGCGAAGGCCGCCGAGCGTTCGCAAGGACGGATCAGTTCGCCGGAGCGCGTACGTTTCCGCCGAATCCCCGATAAAGTCTATCGGCCCGCTCGGGATCGACCAGATCCGTCGCCCATTTGTCCGATTGTTCGGGAGTCGCTGCCTTCACCTGTGCAATGACCGTCGCCGGAAGTTCCCCGTGTGCGCGGCCGTTCAGCATTAGGAGCAGCATTCGAACCCGTTCCTCTTCCTTGCCCCTCGCCAAACCCTTCGCCTCGCCCCTCGCCAAACCCTTCGCCTCGCCCCTCGCCAAACCCTTCGCCTCGCCCTTCGCCTCGCCCTTGCGTACCGCCTTCTCATGAAAGCGCCTCAGAAAGCCCCGCATCATGCATACTCCCTTGCGCAATTTCGCCTCTTCGATCCCCTTCCGCAGCACCTTGCGACGGACGCCCACGCCCATGCTCGAGCGAATCGGCAATTGCTCCGACGGCCCGAACGGTTCCGATCAGAGCGGGCACGTACGGTGCGCAAATCCGGCATCCGACCTGCGTTACGCCGCATTGCGCCGGCAACCGAGCGCGCAGCCTCGAGGAACGCTTCGACAGGCTTGAGCCGCAAGCCGGGAGCGAAGGCTGCCGAGCGTTTGCAAGGACGAATCAGTTCGCCGGAGCGCGCCCGTTTCCGCCGAAGCCCCGAAAAAGTCTATCGGCCCGCTCGGGATGGACCAGATCCGTCGCCCACTTGTCCAATTGTTCGGGAGTCGCTGCCTTCACCTGGGCAACGACCATCGCCGGAAGTTCCCCGTAGCGGCCCTTCAGCAATAGGAGCAGCATCCGAACCCGTTCCTCTTCCTTGCCCTTCGCCACGCCTCTCGCTACGCCCTTTGCCTCGCCCCTCGCCTCGCCCCTGGCCTCGCCCTTCGCCTCGCCCTTGCGGACCGCCTTCTCGTGAAAGCGCCTCAGAAAACCCCGCATCATGCGTACTCCCCTGCGCGACTTCGCCTTTTCGATTCCTTTCCGCAGCACCTTGCGGCGGACGTCCAGGCCCATGCTATAGCGGATCGCCAGTTCTTCCAACCGGCTCCCGGCAGGGAACGGTTCCAGAAGCCGCGCGATGACCTTCGCCGTCACGCCCTTCCGATACATGCTGGTCGACAACAGCAATCCTGCGCGAAGCACCGGATCCTCCGCCAGGGCGCCTTCCTCCATCCGGAACATGTCGCTGAGGAGGTAGGTGTGCGTGGCCTGTGCGTCTCTGATCGCACCGGTCGCGACGATCCTCTCCTCGAGGGACCGTTTGGCCCTCCAGCGCCTTTTCCCATGGTAGGCAATTAGAACGACCACGGGCGGATCCGCCTTCGGATCGTCGCCTGCCAACCTGAACCGCAGAAGGGACTCGTAGACGGACGTGCGTCGCGCCATGGCCGGAAACACCGAAGAATGGTGTTCGAGGTTGACGACGAGCTCGGGATATCCGTTCCCCTCCTTCAGCGGCAGGAGGTAGACGAAATCGGAGACGAGCTTGCGCAACTCGGGGGTCAAGTGCCGCTCGGACAGCCTGATCGGCGGCGAGTCGGCCAGCTGGGCCACCATACGGGACGGCAGGTGATGACGAAGGAAGTCGGCGAGGCGCAGGTCGTCTTCGAGGAGCGCCGCAAACCAGTTTTCGTGGGACACGTGGACGACGCGGCCCTTGCGTGTCTTCTTTCTCTTGCGCTTCATGGAATTCCTCTCGGCGGGTTCGGTCCTCGGCGACGGCGTTGCGGCGCGGTTCGATGCGCCGGACGAACTGCAGCGGACCTGTGGCGCTGCGGCAGGGCGACCGGACGGCGAACCGCCGCCGAGGAGAACGAAACGAGCCAATTTCGAGACGGGTTTCAGACGGTTTTCGGAGGGTTGGCCGGGAGACGGAGTCGACGATCTCGCACGTGTCGGGAGTTGCGATTCGCGACCGTTGCGTCACCCGTGCCGAGCCTGGCAGGACGGGAATTCCCCATGCGTTCCGCGTATGCGGTTCGGATCCGTTCGCGCCAGCGCGGACCGGCGAACGTCACGCCGGCTACGGGGCGGAATTCGGGACAAACCTCCGATCCCCTTGCGACGGAATCGGAGAAGAAGAGAAGCGGAGGCCTGCGTCCTACCCGGCTGCCGGGACGGATCGTGGGATGCGGCGGCAAACGACGCGCGACAGGTATCGCGACGCGTATAACGCCATGGTCCTCCTCCTCAAGGTTCCGCTGCGCATGCGGCGCGGAAACGGGGTGCCGCCTTCGCCTTGCCAGGGCGGGTCGAACCGGTCGCTTCGGCACGAATCGCCGAACGGCGCTTCCGGTACGCCGCTCTACGGCATCCGAGCCTCCCGGGCGCGACGCGACATGCGGAAAGGCTAGCGGGCGGGATCGACGGTCGCAAGACTCGGTTTCTCGAGCGCCGGGAGGACGAGAACGCGTCCGGCCGGTCCGCGCGCCCGGACCGGTCCTTGCGGGAGAACCGGCTGGAGCGGCGAAGCGTCCTGCCGGCTGGGCATGGGAGCCGACGGGCGACATTCGCCGCCGGACAGGTCCGAATCGGGCGTGGACGCGCATCCCGGTCGAGCCGGAGGTCCGAGCGGAATCGGCCGCGATACCGAAGGGACGCGACGGCAAGTCGCAGTCGGACCGCGACGACGGAGCGGTGCCGCGCGGATGCGGCATGTCCCGCTTCCGACGGCATCGCCCCGGCCTGGCGAGGCGGTCGAGAAGCGATAGGGGAGACCGGGAGGCGACGACCGGAACCCAATTCGCATTCCCCGCAGTCGGGATTTCGACCGCTTCGGACCCCTACCGCGGCCGAATCGCCCGGCTCGCTCCGACAGCCGGCGGCATCGTCGAGGCGCCCGCCAGCACCGCTTCCATCCGGGGCCGCAAGCCGGCGTCGTCGTCCGACTCCATCGCCTTCCGCAGGACACGCCATACCGCGTCCAGATCCGCCGACCGAATCGCGTGCTTGACCGGACCGACGGCCGAAGGGCGAACCGACAGTCCGCCGAAACCGAGCGCGGCGAGCGACACCGCAACCAGCGGGTCGGCCGCCGCGTCGCCGCAGAAGGAAAGCGGAACCTCGCGCTCCCGGCAACGCAGCGCCAGAGCGTGCAGGAATCGCAGAAAGGCGCCGTGCATCGGCTCGTATCGGTGCGACACCCGCTCGTTGCTGCGGTCCGCGGCAAAGAAGAATTGCAGCAGGTCGTTGCCGCCGACCGACAGGAAATCCACGTCCCGAAGGAAGGAATCCGGAGCGAAGGCGAGCGACGGCGTCTCCAGCATGGCGCCCACGCGGATCCGCGTCGGCGCCTCGTCCGGGACTTCGATCCCGCCTGCCTCCTCGTCCACCATTCTCCGCGCCTGCCGGTACTCCGCCGCGTCCGCGACCAGCGGGAACATCACGCGAAGCTCCCGGCCCGCGGCGGCGGCGAGAAGCGCCTGGAGTTGCGTCCGCAGCAGCTGGGGCTCGTCCAACCCGACCCGCAGCGCACGGTGGCCGAGCGCCGGGTTGGCCTCCGCCTCGCGCCGAAGTCCCGGCAGCGGCTTGTCGCTGCCCACGTCCAGCGTGCGGAACAGGACGGGGCGGTCGCCGAGTCCGTCGAGCACTTCGGCGTAGGTTTCCGCCAGCCGTTCCCGGCTGGGCATCAGGCGGCTGGCGAGAAACTGGAACTCGGTCCGGTAGAGACCGATCCCGTCGGCGCCCAACTCGCTCACCTGCCCGGCGTCGGCCGCGAGATTGGCGTTGACCATGACGCGGATTCGCCGTCCGTCGCGGCTTCGCGCCGGCAGGTCCCGGAGAGCCCGATGGTCGGAGAGCGCCGCGTCCCGGAGCCGGAGCTTGTCGCTGTACCCGGCCAGAACTTCCGGCGTCGGGCGAACGAAGACCCTGCCCTCCTCGGCGTCCACGACGATGCGGTCGCCGTTCTCCGCCGCGCGCACCGCCTCGGGGCATTGCACGATCAGGGGAATGTCGAATCCGCGCGCCAGAACGGCCGCGTGCGAGTTCGCCGAGCCGTCGGACAGCACCACGGCCCGGTAGGGCGATCCGCGCTCGCCGAGCAGGGACGCCGGACCGGCGTCCCGCGCCACCAGGACGGCGTCGTCGGGCAACTCGGCCGGCCCCGCTTCCGCGTCGCCGCCGACCAGCGCCCCCAGAATCCGGGCCGAGAGATCGTCGAAGTCCCGGAACCGGTCCCGAAGATACTCGTCCTCGGCGCTGTCCAGCCTGGACCGGATCTCGCTGCGGACCGAGTCCACCGCCGCCTCCGCCGACAACCCCGCCTCGATTCGGCGATCCATGCGCCGGAACCAGCCGCGGTCGTCCAGAAACTTGCGGTAGGCGTCCAGCACCCCGGTGCGGTCCTCCGCCCGGTCGCCTTCCCACTCCCGGAACCGGCGGCTCAGCTCTCCGCGCACCCGCTCGACCGCGGCCTCCAGCCGGTGCCGTTCTGTCTCCGGGTCGTCCGCGATCGGCCGGGTGACGACGGTTCGCATTTGCGCGCGCCGGACGGTCCCGACGGCGATTCCGCCGCTGGCGCAGGTTCCGCTCGCCGCGACCGGCCCTCCGACCGGCCCGGGCCTCAGCAACTGGCGGTTCTCGACCATCTCGGCGATGACCAGCGCGACCAGCTCCAGCGCGTCGCGATCCTCGTCGAGGTAGTTGCGCGCCGCCCGGTTCTGCACGACCAGGACGCCCAGCGTCCGGTCGGCCCGTCGAATCGGAACCGCGACGAACGACTGCAGCGGCTCCTCGCCGATCTCCGGGACGTAGCGGAAGCCCGGCTCGTTCGGAGCGTCCGCCGTCGCCAATAACTCCCCTTCCTCGGCGACGCGCCCGACCAGTCCCTCGCCGGGCCTCAGACGCACGCGCCCGACCGCGTCGGGACGAAGCCCGGTGTTGGCGCAGAGTTCGAGCGTCTGGCCGCCCCGCATCAGATAGATCGAGCAGACCTCGGCGACGATGTATTCGGCGACGATCCGGGGGATTTCCGCCAGGCGGTCGGCCGGGTCGGTGATATGCGAGAGCCGGCGCGCAAGCTGCCGCAGCAGTGCGCGCGCACCCGCGGTCGAGGTATCCCGTTTCTTGCTCACCGGCTCCGGACCGGGCCGCCGTCGAGGCCGAACGCGCTGTGCAGCGCCCGGGCGGCGGCCTCCACATGGGCGCGGCGGATCAAGACGCTGGTCTTTATCTCGGAGGTGGAGATCACCTCGATGTTGACGCCCTGTTCGGCCAGCGCGGCGAACATGCGCTGGGCCACGCCCGCGTGGCTGCGCATGCCGAGCCCGACGATCGAGACCTTCGCCACGTCGCGGTCCACCAGCATGCCCTCGTAGCCGATCGCCTCGCTGCATGCGTGGATCGACTGCTCGGCGACCGCCGTGTCGCCCTCGTTCAGCGTGAAGGTCAGGTCCGTCCTGCCGTCCGCTCCGACGTTCTGGACGATCATGTCGACGTTCACCCCGGCCTTCGCCAGGGGGCCGAAGACCGCAGCCGCCACGCCGGGGCGGTCGGCCACCCGTCGCAGGGTGATCTTCGCCTCGTTTCGGGACACCGCGACGCCGCTGACGACGTTCTCTTCCAAGATTTCGTCCTCCCCACACAGAATCGTGCCCGGACCGTCCTCGAGACTCGACGCCACCCGCACCCGAACCTTCTCCCGCGCCGCCAGGGCGACCGAGCGCGACATCAGGACTTTCGCGCCCAGGGACGCGAGTTCCAGCATCTCCTCGTAGGCGATGCGGTCGAGGCGGCGCGCCGCCGAGACGATCCGCGGATCCGCGGTGTAGACGCCGTCGACGTCCGTGTAGATGTCGCAGCGCTCCGCGCCCAGCGCGGCGGCGAGCGCCACCGCGGTGGTGTCCGACCCGCCCCGGCCCAGCGTCGTG
Source organism: Rhodobacterales bacterium (assembly GCA_965221505.1). Lineage (GTDB taxonomy): Bacteria > Pseudomonadota > Alphaproteobacteria > Rhodobacterales > CAZPXZ01 > CAZPXZ01. The sequence continues at coordinate 408,705 of CBDCSI010000001.1, read as the reverse complement.
ATGCGCCGGGAGGGGGACACCCCCTGAAACCCCGCGACGACCGCGTGGAGCCCGTCGCGAAACCGGGCCTCCAGCGCGGTCGCGTCGACGCCGACGATGCGGGCGGCCCCGTGACTGTCGTCGGTGCGGATCGGAACCTGCCACCCGAGCCAGGACCGGGCCGCGACGCCCTGCCGCTGCAACGCGAGCGCCATGAGGCCCGCGGTGACCTGTTCGCCGCTCGAAATGACCGTGTCGAACTCCCGCGTGTCGAACAGCGCCCCTTCCGCGCGCACGGCCCCGACCAGGCGGTCCGTCTCCCCCGCCATGGCCGACACCACGACCGCGACGTCGTAGCCGCGCTCCACCTCGGCGCGAACGCGCGACGCGGCGGCCCGGACCCGGCCGATGTCCGCCAGCGACGTTCCGCCGAATTTGACCACCAGTCGCGGCATGGAGGCGTTCCCCGGGAGGCCGCACCGCGCGGAGTCGCTTCCGCGCAGGTCGCCTTATGCGCCGAATTTCCTAGTTGTCACGCCGGTCGATCCAGGGAACGGGGAGACACGGAATTCCCTCCTCGCGAAGGGTGCGCACCTCGGCCTGGTCGGCCTGCCCGTAGATGGAGCGCGGCTCCTTTTCGCCGTAATGCATGCTGCGGGCCTCTTCCGGAAAGTCGCGGCCGACGTCCTTCGCGTTCGTCTCGACGTATTCCCGAAGCGCCTTCATCGCCGCCCCCACGCGGTCCACGTCCGTCTTCGGCTCGCTCCCGCTCGCAGGCAATTTTCGCTCCCGGCTCGCCGGCTTCGCCCGATCCTCGCCGAGCGACTCGCCGGCTGCCACGTTCGGCGCCATCGGCGCCTTCCTGACCTTGGCGCTGCCGCAGATCGGGCAGGTTACCTGTCCGGCCGCCACCTGCTCCGCAAACCCGGTGCCGTTTCGGAACCACCCCTCGAAACTGTGGTTGCGACCGCAAACCAGTACGTATCGGATCATCCTGCGCCCTCCGGCCCCGCCGAACGCAATTATAGGCGAGACTTCCTTCCGGCGCATCCGCCGGCCGCGTCGATCCCCGACCTCACCCTGCGGCCGCGTGCCGCGTCGTGTCCGGAAGTCTCGGGAAGCGCACGGATTTGGATCGGCGCCGAACGCCGTACAACGGGACGCGCGCCAGCTGTCGCGTGCCCCGCAAAGGGCGAAACGGACCGACTCGAGGCGCCTCGGGCGGGCCGGCCCGTTCCGCCGGCGTTCCCGGCGTCAGCGACCGGCCGCCTCCGGCGCCTCTTCGTCGGCGTCGGGTCGAATCGCGTAGCCGCCGAGCCGCACGGTCCGGATGACGCCCGCCGGGCCGTTCGCCTCCAGCGCCCGCCGCAGCCGGTTCACGTTGACGTCCACGGTCCGGGGGTCGACGAAGGCGTTCAGCCCCCATACGGCCTCCAGCAGGTCCTCGCGGGAGAACACGCGCCCCGGATCGCGCATCAGGCATTCGAGCACCCCGAACTCCTTCGGGCCCAGACGGATCGGAATCCCGTCCCGGCGAACGGTTCGCGTCCGAACGTCCAGCGTGACGCCGCCGACCGAGAGCGCTCCCTCCTCCGCGCCCGCATCCGCACGACGCAGGACCGCGCGTAAGCGGGAGACCAACTCCATCATCGAGAACGGCTTGCTCACGTAGTCGTCGGCGCCGCAATCGAGGGCGGCGACCCGGTCCTCGACCTCGCTTCGCGCGGTGAGCATGACGACCGGGAGGGACGCCGTCATCGGATTGGCTCGCACTTCCCGGCAAACCTCGATCCCGGACCGTCGCGGCAGCATCCAGTCGAGCAACGCCAGGTCCGGCCGCTCCCGGCGAACGGCGCCGGCGGCGGTCTCCCCGTCCTCGAACGCGGAGGTACGAAACCCCTCGCGCTCCAGGTTGTAAACCAGCAGATCCCTCAGACCGCATTCGTCCTCCGCGATCAGCACATGCCGTCGCGACATCGGACCCTCCGCGCGCCGGAACCCGCGATCCCCTACGGCTTCTCGCCGATTTGCGCGACGAACGCCCCGGCCGGATCGCCCTTCGGCCGGTCGTCGCCCAGAACCTCCCCCTCGACCACGTAGTAGATCATTTCGGCGATGAACGTCGCGTGGTCGCCGGCGCGCTCGAGGCCCTTGGCGATAGTCATGAACAAGGCGCAGGTGCCGACCGTCCGCGGATCCTCCATCATGTAGGTGGTGATTTCCCGGAACAGGCTGTTGTAGGTCTCGTCGATCTTGACGTCCCCGTTCCAGACCTCGATCGCCTCTTGCGCGTCCCGCGCCCCGTAGGCGTCCAGCACCCGGCTCAACTGCGCGCCGGTGTCGTGCCCCATCTGCACGAGCGGATACGCGATCCTGACCGGCGAACGGGCCGCGATCGCCGGCACGAAGCGCGCGATGCTCTTGCCGACGTCGCCGATGCGCTCCAGGGTCGAGGCGATCTTGAGCGCGGCGATCGTCTCGCGCAGATCGACGGCGACCGGCTGGCGCGTGACCAGTGTGCGAATGGCGCTCTCCTCCAGCGCCGCCTCCGCCTGGTCGATTCGGACGTCCGCAGCGGCGATCTCCGCCGCCGCAGCGACGTCGCGCGTCTGCAGCGCGTCCAGGGCCCGGCGGAGCTGGCGCTCCGCAAGCCCGCCGAGTTCGGACACCTGACGCGACAGGTCCTGCAGGTCCGCGTCGAAGCTGGAGACGATGTGTCTGCCCGCCAACTCGTTCATGTTCGGTCTCCCTTCCGGACGCCGCGTCCCAACCGGATCTCTATCCGACCCGGCCCGTGATGTAATCCTGCGTCCGGGGGTCGGACGGGTTGGTGAACAGCACGCCGGTCGGAGCCTCCTCGACCAGCATGCCGAGATGGAAGAACGCCGCCCGTTGCGAGATCCGCGCCGCCTGCTGCATGGAATGGGTCACGATCACGATGGTGTAGTTGGCGCGCATCTCGTCGATCAATTCCTCGATCCGCGCCGTCGCGATCGGGTCCAGGGCGGAGCACGGCTCGTCCATCAGGAGCACCTCCGGCGAGTTGGCGACCGCTCTGGCGATGCATAGCCGCTGCTGCTGCCCGCCCGAGAGGCCGGTGGCCGCGTCGCCGATGCGGTCCTTTACCTCGTCCCACAGCGACGCCCGCCTCAGCGACCGTTCGACGATCTCGTCAAGGTCGGCACGGCCGGAGGCCAGCCCGTGGATCCGGGGACCGTAGGCGACGTTCTCGTAGACCGACTTGGGGAACGGATTCGGTTTCTGGAACACCATGCCGACGCGGGCGCGAACCTGGACCGGGTCCACGCCCGCGCCGTAGATGTCCTCGCCGTCCAGAAGGATCCGGCCGGAAACGACGCAGCCCTCGATCGGGTCGTTCATGCGGTTGAGGCACCGGAGAAACGTCGACTTGCCGCAGCCGGACGGGCCGATGAAGGCGGTGACCGAATTGCTCGCGATGTCGGTGGTGACGCCCGAGATGCCCGCTTTTCCGCCGTATTGCACCGAACAGCCGATCGCGGACATCTTGACCGGAGTTACGTCGACGGACGTTGCGGGTCGGATCTCGGTCATCGGCGTCGCCCCCTCGGCCTACCAGCGGCGCTCGAACCGGTGGCGCAGGAACACCGCCAGCGCGTTCATCGCGACCAGAAACGCGATCAGCGCCAGAATGGCCAGCGCCGCCTTGTTCGAGAACGCGACCTCGGGAAAGTCCGACCACTGGAAGATCTGCACGGGCAGCGCCGACGCCGGCTCCAGCACGCCGCCGGAGGTGCCCACGACGAACGCCACCATGCCGATCAGGAGGAGCGGCGCAGTCTCGCCGAGCGCCTGCGCCATGCCGATGATGGTTCCCGTCAGGATACCCGGCAGCGCCAGCGGCAACACGTGATGAAACACCGTCTGCACCTGCGACGCGCCGACGCCCAGCGCCGCGTCGCGGATCGACCCCGGCACCGCCCGGATCGAGGCCCGGCTCGCGATGATCACCGTCGGCAGCGTCATCAGCGCCAGAACCATGCCGCCGACCAGGGGCACCGAGCGGGGCATTCCGAAGAACTGGACGAAGGCGGCGAGCCCGAGCAGGCCGAACACGATCGAGGGCACGGCGGCCAGATTGTTGATGTTGACTTCGACGAAGTCCGTGATGCGGTTCTTCGGCGCGAATTCCTCGAGATACAACGCGGCGAACACGCCGATCGGACAGGCGAGCGCGAGGGTCACCAGCATGGTCCAGAAAGATCCGGTCACGGCGCCGAGAATGCCCGCCAGTTCGGCCTCGCGACTGTTGCCCGACGTGAAGAACCGCCAGTTGAACCGGGTCTCGATCCGCCCTTCCGCTTCCAGCCACTCGATCCAGCCGATCTGCAAGTCCGACAGCGCGCGCCATCCTTCCGGAACCGGATTGACCAGCAGCGACCAGTCGCCTGAGTCGAACGCGCCGGTCCGCTCCGGCGTGCGGACGACGGCGAGCGAGAGGGCGGTCCGGTCCAGGGTCTCGGCCTTCAGAATCCCGCCGCCGGCGCGAACCAGCACGCTCGGAAACTCCGGATCCGCCGCGACGGACAGGTCCGGCGACGCGGCGCGCGACCGAAGGGCGGCGGACTCCGCTCTCAGGCTCTCGGCCCTCGCTGCGTAACCCTCGATCCTTCCCCGCAACTCGTCCCGTTCCGACTCGTCGGTCGCCTGCGCCAGGGCGGCTCGCATGCGGTCCGCCGCGCGTTCCTGCCGGGCCGCGTCCTCGTCCCGCCGCACCGCGATTTCCTCGAGCCGCGAGCGGAACGGGTCCAGCGCCGCCTCGAAGTCCCCGCCTGCCGCCGGCGCGAGCCGATACCCGTCTTCGGCCCGTTCGAGCGACGCCGCGAACCCTCCCGCGACCTCCTCGACCGGCGCCAGCTGGCCCTTCAGGTACAGGTCCGCATGGTCCGAGGCCAGCACCGGAAGCCGCCGGGTTCCGGCGATCCCCGCCGGCAGCGCATCGATCTGCTCCGGCAACTCGAAGGCGGCGCCGTCGCTCAGGAGGCCGTAGAGCTGGCGCCGCCGCTTGCGTCCCTCGCCCTCGGGAACGTTCGCCCGGAGGGTGGCGCGCAGCCAGGACTCGGCGTCGACCGGCTCGTATCCGGCGAGGTCGAAATCGACCAGGAGATAGCTCTCCGTCAGGGCGTAGACCGCCCGCGACGCGATCGACCAGGTCAGGGCAAGCAGCGCCGCGGCCGCCGCGAGGAGCGCCGCCCGCCCCCAGAGCTTGAGCCACCACTCCGAACGGTGCCGCCGGGCGAGCCTTTCGCCTGCGGCCCCGGACCGGTGCGGCGATGCGAGTTCCGTCGTCATCGGTCCTACTCGTACGCTTCCCGGTACCGGCGGACCGTGCGGAGCGCCACGACGTTGAGTCCGAGCGTCACCGCGAACAGCGTGAAGCCGAGCGCGAAAGCCGGTCCGGCGGCGGTGTCCGCATCCGTGTCGCCGGTGATCAGCGCCACGATCTGCACCGTCACCGTCGTGACCGCCTCCAGCGGATTGGCGGTCAGCTTCGCTCCCTGACCCGCGGCCATGACGACGATCATGGTCTCCCCGACGGCGCGCGAGACGCCGAGCAGGACGGCGGAAGCGATCCCCGGCAGCGCGGCCGGCAGGACGACGCGCCGTACGGTCTCCGCCCGGGTCGCGCCCAACGCCAGCGAGCCGTCGCGCAAGGTTTGCGGCACGGCGTTGATCACGTCGTCGGACAGCGAGGAGACGAAGGGGATGATCATGATTCCCATGACCAGACCCGCCGCGAGGGCGCTTTCGGACGCGACCGACAGGCCGATCAGGCTCCCGCTCTCGCGCAGGAACGGCGCGACGGTCAGGGCCGCGAAGAACCCGTATACCACGGTCGGGATTCCGGCCAGGATCTCGAGCGCGGGCTTGGCCCAGAGCCGCAGCCTCGCGCCGGCGAACTCGGAAAGGTAGATCGCGGCCATCAGTCCGACGGGCGCGGCCACGAGAATCGCGATCGCGGTAATCGTCGCGGTGCCGACGAAGAGCGGCACGGCGCCGACCCGGTCCGGGTTCAGCTTGCCCTCGAAGACCCCCGCGAGCGGAGCCCAGTCGAGGCCGAACAGGAAGGCGTCGAACGGAATGTCGGTGAAGAAGCGAATCGTCTCGCCGAGCAGGGAGAGGACGATTCCGAGCGTGGTCAGGACCGCGACGCCGGCACAGAGCCAGAGACCGGAACGGACGAGGACCTCCAGACGGTTTCGGGCCTTCCGGCCGACGGAGATCTGCCGCATCGCGAGGACGAGCGCGACGAGCGCCGCCAGGGCGGCCGCGCCGCCCACGCCCCAGAGCCTGTACGGCTCCAGTTCGGCGTAGCGCTTCGCGATCGCGTCGCGGTTCGCGTCGCCGGCCTCGGCGATGTTGCCGGTGGCGAGGCGGATTCCGTCCAGAACCAGCCGCTCGTGATGGATCTGCGCCGCGTCCGGCATCGCTTTCCATGCGATGTCGTGCAGGTCGCTCGTCAGCTTCCACTCGAACAGGACGACGGCGATCAGGCAGACGCCGTAGCCGACGAGAAGCGTCTGCGCCGCCGCGAACAGGCCGTGCTGATGCGGCCGGGAGTGAAGCCGAAGCGGCTCGCCGCCGGCGACCTGCAAGGCGCGGCGGCGAGCCAGAAAGAATGCGAGGAACCCCAGCGGCAGCAGGGCGGCGGCAACCCAAGCGTACATCGACGGCGAGTATACCGGAATTGCCGCCGCGCCCCGTACGGTGCGGCTACTTCAGGTTCTCTTCGCCGGTCATGGTCGCCAGGGCCATGGCGCTGTCGGCGTTCGTCGAGAACAAGTCCTCGGGCAGCGGAATCAGGCCCTTGTCGACCAGATAGCCGTCCGGTCCCGAAGCGTCCGGATCGACGAACTCGGCGACGTAGTCCTCGATTCCCGCGATCGCGCCGACATGCGCCTTCTTTACGTAGAAGTAGAGCGAGCGGGACACCGGATAGGAGCCGTCGGCGATCGCCTCGAACTCCGGCGCGACGCCGTCGACCGCAATCCCCTTCAGCTTCGCGGCGTTCTGGTCCAGGAAGGAGAACCCGAACACGCCGACCGCCTCCGGGTTGGCGTCGAGCTTCGAGACGATAAGGTTGTCGTTCTCGCCCGCGTCCACCCACGGACCGTCGGCCCGAATCTCGACCTCGCCGCAATCGATGCCCGCGTCCTCGGCTCCGGCGGCCTCGCAGCCGGCCTCCATGGCGAGCTCCTCGAAGGCGTCCCGGGTGCCGGAAGTCGGCGGCGGGCCGAGCACCTCGATCGCCTGATCGGGCAGCGACGGATCCACGTCGGACCAGGACCCGTGCGGATTGGCCGCGACCGTGCCGTCGACCGGGACCTCGCTGGCCAACGCGGCGTAGACCTGGGCGAGGGTCAGGGCGAACTCGGGACCGCTGCGGGCGTTGGCGATCACGATGCCGTCGAAGCCGACCGCGACCTCGACGACGTCCTCGACGCCGTTCTCCACGCAGGCCTCGAATTCCCTGGCCTTGATGCGGCGGGACGCGTTGGCGACGTCGGGATGCTCCTCGCCGACGCCGGCGCAGAACAGCTTCAGGCCGCCGCCGGAACCGGTGGATTCGACGACCGGGGTCGGGTGTCCCGACGTCTTGCCGAACCGCTCGGCGACCGCCGTCGCGAAGGGAAAGACCGTCGAGGAACCGACGATCCGAATTTCGTCGCGCGCCGACGCGGGCGCGGAGAGCGCGAGCGCCGCCGCCAGGCCCACTGCGGCCGCCGTCCGAATGGAATGCATGAACTATCCTCCTGATACCGACTGGAAGGTGAATCGAGGCGTGCGCACTCGCTGCGCCGACGTCCTCGGCTCGCAGCGTATCCGGGAAATTCCGTCCGGCGCGGAAAGAGATGTTGCAATATTGTTGCTGTTTCGAGTTTCCGATTCGCGGGGCCGACGCCGCCGGGTCTCGCGCCGGGGGACGCGGCGGATCTCCCGCCTCAGGGGGCGAATCCCGGCGCTTCCGGCTGGCCGGGCGTCGCCGACGATTCGTCTTCGGCGAGTTCGAATTCGAGAACGAAACGGCTGCCGACGCCGGGTTCGCTCTCGATCCGCAACTCCCCCTTGTGACGCGAAACGACGTGCTTGACGATGGCGAGGCCGAGACCGGTTCCGCCCCGACGCCGACTATCCGGAACGTCTACGCGGTAGAACCGCTCTGTCAGTCGCGGCACGTCCTCTCTCGCCACGCCGGGTCCGCGATCCTCGACGGCGACCTCGACTCTCGACCCGACGCGTCGAACGACCAGCGCCGTCGCGCCGCCGGCGTGCAGCTCCGCGTTTGCGAGGACGTTGTCGAGCGCATGCAGCAGCTCGATCCGTGCCCCGTACACGACGCACGCCTCGTCCGGCAACTCGACGACCGTGTCCTCGCCCGCGGCGGACGGACGCGAGGCCAGCGCCTCGCGCGCGACGGAGACCATGTCGACGCGATCGGTCGGGCGCACGTGCTCCTGCATCTCGATGCCGTTCAGCGACAGGAGATCCGAGACGATCCGGCGCATGCGGTCAGTCTCGCGCCGCATGACGGCGGTGAACCGCCGCGTCGCCTCCGGATCGTCGCGCGCGTGCCCCTGCAGCGTCTCGATGCAGCCGGCCACGGTCGCGAGCGGCGTGCGAAGCTCGTGGCTGGCGTTCGCCACGAAGTCGCGGTGCAGCGCCTGGGCCCGGTGGTACTGCGTTCGGTCCTCGAGACAGACGAGCACCGAATCGTCGCCGTCGCCCGCGTCGGCCCCGCTCCCTGGCGCGGTCCGGATCCAGGCGGCGAACCGGCGCTCGGGATCGCGACCCAGACCGCATTCGATCTCGCGCCAATCGCCCGAACGGCATACGGCGGTCAGCGCCTCCGAGAACTCCGGGACCCGGATCGCGGCGGAGACGTGTTGCCCGGTCGACACGCCGCCGAACAGCGACCGTGCAGACGGGTTCGCGTAGCGGACCGCACCGTCCCTCCCGAGCAGCAGCACGGGAAACGGAACCCGGCCGCCGACGAAGTCCGGATCCGGTTCCGCCGGCCGCGAATCCGCCTCGGGGGGCTGCGGATCCGTTGCGGCGTTCCGCCCCTTCGCCAGATCGCTCCGAACCAGGCTCGCGGCGGCGAATCCGAGGCAGACGGTCACGCCGCCCATCGCAGCTTCAAGCGGGATCCAGCCTACCGCCTGGAGCAACACGAGCGACGATACGAATACCAGCGTCTCCGGCACGAGCGAGGGTCGGCGCATCTAGTTTCCGAGGACCGTCCGTTCGCGGGGCTTTCGCGACGCGATCGGCTGGTATGCGATCTTTGCGTGGTCCGCGCAATACGGCTTGCGCGGCAGCGCCGGCAAACCGCAAAAGGCGAAGTCGCCCGATTTCGGATCGCCGAGCGGCCACCGGCACGTGCAATCGGTCAGGGCCACCAGGGAGATTCGACGCGGCTCGGGGAACATGGACTCGGAAGGGTCCGACCTCGCAGCGGCCTCCGACGCACCCTTGCCGGTCGCGTCGCCGCCGGAACCGCCGCCGGCCGGACTCGCGTCGGCCGCCGCCTGCGCGAGCAGGGCGTTCGACCGTTCGAGCGCGGCCAGTGCGCGAGCTTCCTTCTCCCGAGCCTTCGCCTGCTTTGCAGCCTCTCGCTCCCTTCGCGCCGCCGCCAACGCCCGGGCCCGCTTCAGCGACCTCTCTTCCCGTTCCATGCGCCGCCGGCGCGCGCGCGACGCCCGCTCGGTCACGACGTAGTACTTGGTTGCGACGTTGGTCGGAGCCGGCGTTTCCTCGACGGCCTGCGCCGGCTTCGGCGCGGCGCGACGACGCGGACTGCCGTAGTATTTTTCCAGGATTCGAAAATCCGGCGCCCGAACCTTCGGAGGGGACGGAATCGGCACGCCCGAGCCCGTCTGCGCCGACTCTCGTGCAGGTCGTTTCGCTCCGGATTCGCGGTCCGGTCCCGGTCGCGACGCCTTCTTCGCTTCGCTCCCGCGGTTTTCTCCGGGAACCGCCGACGAATGCTTGAAACGCAATCCGAGACGATTCGCCTTTCCGATCACGGCGTTGCGCGAAACTCCGCCCAGCTGCTTCGCGATTGCCCCGAACGTCAATCCCGAGGCGTGCAATTTCCGCAGCGTCGCCTCGCGTTCCGGCGTCCAGCCGTTCGAATCCGCCACCGTACCTCCTCGTCTCCCGACCGTCCGGACAGCCGAAACACCGCCACTCTCCACACGCCCCGACAATCAGATATAGCTTGCCGACGAGCTTTCGCCACCGTCGGGCAGGACAGCGCCCCGAACGCTCGCGCCGCCGCTTCGCCCGTCGACCGACCGCCGTCTCGCTCGCCGGGCGCCTAGAGGCGCCGGATCGCGCTACGGACGGCTGCGTCCGGTCGTCTCCATCGGTGCTAGATTCGCCCGAGGGCCGAGCGGCACGTCGCGAGGCCTCCGCCCGCCGAGACGCAGCAGACACCCGCCCCGACCCGAGCCGCCGGATCCTCGAATCATGCCCTTTCAGGACCAACCGCACCTCGCATCCGGCGAGCGCAAGTTCGGCCGGGTCAACTGGCTCGGGCTTCGCACCCTTGCGGAGCGCGAGATCATGCGATTCCTGTCCGTTCCGTTGCAGACCGTGCTCGCGCCCGCCGTCACCTCGCTGCTCTTCGTCACCATCTTCTCGCTGGTGCTCGAGTCGCGCCGGCCCGCCTGGGGCGACGTTTCGTATATCGACTACATCGCGCCCGGAATGGTCATGATGGCGGTGATCCAGAACTCGTTCGGCAACACCTCCTCCTCGATTCTTCAATCCAAGGTTCTGGGAAACATCTTCGACACCCTGGTCCCGCCTCTCTCGACGACGGAGATCGTCCTCGGATACGCGATCGGGGGCGTCGTTCGGGGACTGACGGTCGCCGCGGCGACCTGGACCGTTCTCGTGCCGATGTCGAGCGCCACGATCGCCCATCCGCTCTGGGCGGTCTGCTTCCTGCTTCTGGCGTCCTGCCTGCTCGCCTGTTGCGGAATCGTCGCCGGGCTCTGGGCCGAGAAGTTCGACCACATGTCGATGATCACGAACTTTTTCCTGATGCCGATGTCGTTCCTGTCCGGTTCCTTCTACTCGGTCTCGTCGCTGCCGGAGCCCTGGAACACCATCTCGCTGTTCAATCCGCTGTTCTACCTGATCGACGGCTTCCGGTACGGAATCACCGGGGTGTCCGACGGCGACGTCGCGTTCTCTCTGGCGCTCGCGCTGGTCGCCAACGCGCTCGCCGGCGCCGCGGCATGGACCCTGTTCCGCTCGGGCTACAAGATCAAGGACTGAACGCATGCCCGCCCGGAGCGACACGGACCCGGATTTCGTCGCGATCGACGTCGAAACCGCCGATTCTTGGCCGGGCAGCATTTGCCAGATCGGCATCGTCGAGGTCGCCGGGGGACGAGTTCGTTCCGAATGGTCCACCCTCGTCGACCCGGAGGGACCCTTTTCCCCGTTCAATATCCGCATCCACGGAATTCTCCCGGAACGGGTCCGCGGCGCGCCTGCATTCGACAACGTGTACGAGGAGCTGTTCGGACGGCTCGAAGGCGCGACGGTCGTCAGCCATACCGCGTTCGACCGCAACGCCGTGCGCCAGGCATGCGAGCGATACGCGCTCGCCGTCCCGAGCCCGCGCTGGCTGGACAGCGCCGCCGTGGCGCGGCGCGCCTGGCCGGACCGGTTCGCGAAACGCGGATACGCGCTCCCGCGCGTGGCCGAATGGCTGGGAATCCGGTTTCGGCACCACGACGCGCTCGAAGACGCGCGCGCGGCGGCCGAGATCGTGCTGGCGGCGGAGCGCCACACCGGTCTGGATGTCGAGGGCTGGATTCGTCGGGTCCGGCAACCCGTCCGCCGGCGACGGTCCGATCCGCAGACGCACGGTTGACCGACGCCGCCGACGGCGCTTCTATGCGGAAGCGGCGCAAGCGCCCGGCTCCGCGTCGCCGTTCCCTTCCCAGTCCCCGGAGGAGATTCATGACCGATGCGGTCCTGCCCACCTACAAGCGGATCCCGCTTCGTTTCGTGCGCGGCGAAGGCTCGTGGCTGACGGAGGAATCCGGCGAGCGGTTCCTGGATTTCGGAGCCGGCATCGCAGTCAACGCGCTGGGGCACGCGCATCCGGACCTGGTTCGAGCGCTCCGGGACCAGACCGACCGGCTCTGGCACACGTCCAACCTCTACGAGCTTCCGGGTCAGGAACGGCTCGCAGGACGGCTTGCCGACGCCACCTTCGCCGACACGGTCTTCTTCTGCAATTCGGGCGCGGAAGCCGTCGAGGCCAGCATCAAGATGGCGCGCAAGTATCACTCGCATCACGGCCGCCCGGAGCGCTGGCGGATCGTCACCTTCGAGGGCGCGTTTCACGGGCGCACCCTGGCCACGATCGCGGCCGGCGGCGGCGCGAAGCTGGTCGACGGCTTCGGCCCGATGCCCTTCGGCTTCGATTCGGTTCCGTTCGACGACGCCGAAGCGGTCGAGGCCGCCGTCGGCGACGAGACCGCGGCCGTGCTCCTCGAGCCGATCCAGGGGGAGGGCGGAATCCGGCCCTTCGCGCACGAGACGCTGCGCGCGATCCGCCGGCTCTGCGACCGGCACGGGTTGCTTCTGGTTCTCGACGAGATCCAGTCCGGCGTGGGCCGCACGGGCAACCTGTTCGCCTACGAGCGGGCCGGAATCGAACCGGACGTCATGTCGATCGCCAAGGGCATCGGCGGCGGCTTTCCCCTCGGCGCGTGCCTCGCGACCGGGAAGGCGGCCGCCGGCATGACCGCGGGAACGCACGGTTCGACCTTCGGCGGCAACCCGCTCGCGATGGCGGTCGGCAACCGGGTTCTCGACCATGTGCTCGCGGACGGGTTTCTGGAGACCGTGCGGCAGCGCGCCGGAGCGTTGAGACAGGGTCTGGGCGCGGTGTCGGACGCCCACCCGGACATCGTCGAGCGGGTGCGGGGCGAGGGACTGATGCTGGGCGTCAAGTGCCGGGTCCCGGTCGCGCCCCTCGTGGAGCGGTGCCAGGCCGAAGCGCTCCTGGTGGTGCCGGCGGCCGACGACACGATCCGCCTCCTGCCGCCCCTGAACGTGAGCGAGGCGGAGATTCGCACGGCCTGCGAGGCGCTCGACCGCGCGTTCCGCGCGCATGCCGCGTCGGGCACGGGGCCCGGAGCGTGACGAGCCCGCCGCGTCATTTCCTGGATATCGGCGGGACCGACCCGGTCGAACTCCGCCGAATGATCGAGGAAGCCCGGCGCCGCAAGGCGGCGCGGGCCGGACGGCCGGCGCTCGCCCCGGACGAGGACGCGCCGTTGTCCGGCTGTGCGCTCGCCATGCTCTTCGAGCGGCCCTCGACGCGTACGCGGGTGTCGTTCGAGCTGGCGATTCGTCAACTCGGCGGCGGCGCGATCGTGCTGAACGCCGCGGAGACCCACTTGAGCCGGGGCGACCAGGGGGAATCCGTCGCCGATACCGCACGCGTGTTGTCGCGCTTCGCGGACGCGGCGATGATCCGTGCGACCTCGCATTCCAGCCTGCTCGAATTTGCGGAACACGCCACGGTGCCGGTCGTCAACGGGTTGACCTACCGGAGCCATCCCTGCCAGGTTCTCGGCGACGTGATGACCCTCGAAGAACGGCTGGGGCCGATCCGCGGACGGACCGTCGCGTGGTGCGGCGACGGCAACAACGTCGCCCATTCCTTCGTCCATGCCGCGGCGGCGTTCGGATTCCTGCTGCGACTGGCCTGCCCGGACGGGCACGGACCCGACCCGGACATCGTCGGCGAAGCGCGCGCCGCCGGCGCGCAAATCGCGTTCTTCGACGACCCGGACGAGGCTGTCTCCGGGGCGGACTGCGTGGTGACCGACGCCTGGGCGTCCATGGGGGACGAAGCGGACGCAGCTGCCCGGCAAGCCCGATTCGCGCCCTACCGCATCGACCCGGAGCGCATGGCGCGAGCCGCCCCCCACGCCGTCTTCCTCCACTGCCTGCCGGCGCATCGGGGCGAAGAGGTTCTCGACGAAGTCATGGACGGGCCGCAATCGGCCGTGTTCGACGAGGCGGAGAACCGGCTACACATCCAGAAGGCGATCCTGCTTCGCTGCCTCGGCCGGCTGGACTGATCCGGCCCCTGCGGCGGCGCAATTCCGCCTGTCGTTCCCTATTCCTCCCAGGGCGCCCCGCTCCGCTCCAGCGCGAGACGTGCGGTTTCGCCGTCGCGCCGCATCTGGGCCGAAAGGTCTTCGATGGAGTCGAACGTGGCCTCCCGGCGCTGAAACGCGATCAGCGAAACGGACAGGAACGCGCCGTAGAGGTCACCCTCGAAATCGAACAGATGGACTTCCAGACACGGAGTCCGCCCCGGAAACATCGGGCTCACCCCGATATTGGCGACCCCGGGGTACTCCCCCTGCCAGCGTCCGCCGACGACCTCGGCGCGGACCGCGTAGACGCCGAAGGCGGGTCGGCACGCGTCGCCGAGCGGCAGGTTTGCCGTTCGCATCCCCAGCGACCTGCCTTGCCCGGCGCCGGGCGATACTTCCCCTTCGATGCGTTGCCAGTATCCCAGCTGCCGCGCCGCCTCCCTGGGGTCGCCCGCCGCCAGCGCGGCGCGGATGGAGGAGGAGGAGTATCCGGACCCCTCGCCGCCGGCCATCTGCTCGACGGACACCCGGTAGCCCGCCAGCGGCCCCAGGCTCCGCAGAATTCCGGTATCGCCGAGCCGACGATGCCCGAAGCGAAAATTCGAGCCGGACACGACCGTCCGCAAGCCGAGCCGATCGCCGAGCACGTCGGAGGCGAAGGCTTCCGCCGACATTCCGGCGAGCGCCGCGTCGAACGGAAACACGAAAAGCAGGTCGACGCCGAGTTCGCGCAGGAGCCGTTCCTTCCTCCCGGGCGGCGTCAGCCGGAACGGCTTGAGATCGGGACGGAAATAGGACCGGGGATGCGGCTCGAAGGTCACGACGGAAAGGGGGCCCGATTCCGCTTCGGCGAACTCCCGAGCGCGGTCGATCACCACGCGGTGCCCCCGGTGGACCCCGTCGAAATTGCCGATCGCGGCGTGCGAACCGCGGTCCTCGGGAAGGACTGCGTCAAGATCGCGAACGACGCGCATGGACTTGCGGAACGTCTCGATCAGGAGTCCCGGGACGGGACCAGCACCGTGGCTTCGCCCCGGACGACATCGACGTCGCCGACCCTGCAGACGCACTCCAGAACGGCGCGCTTGCGTTCCGGAACGATATCCCGAACGGTACAGGTCACCGTCAACTCGTCGCCCGGGCGGACCGGCGCCAGGAACTTCAGCGTCTGTCCCAGATAGACGGCCCCGCGGCCCGGCAGGTGCATGCCGATCACGGTCGAGATGTAGGCCGCACTGAGCATACCGTGGGCGATTCGCCCGCCGAAGCGGGTCCCTGCGGCGTATTCCTCGTCGAAGTGAATCGGATTGCGGTCACCGCTGAGCGCTCCGAACGCCTCGATGTCGGCTTCCCGAACGGTCCACTTCCTCGACCGGGAGACTCCCGGTTCGAGATCCTCGAGAAACAACTGATCTGCCACGTCATCCTCCTGACGACTCCCGTGCTCCGGACCCGCCGGGTCGGCGGGGAACCCTATCGCCGGGGATTGTGCGCCGCAACAGAATAGCGGAGAGACGACCGCGCCGGAAGAAACTCCGGTCTGTCGCGACGAAGCGGCACGACCGACGCGATAGCGGCAGATCGACGCGCGTCCGAGCCGGCGCCCCAGGTCGACGGCAGCGAAATTGCCCGGGGAGGCCGTGCGGCGACGGCGGGTCGTCGGGAGCAGGGGTCGCAGTCGAGAGACGCCGTTCCTGTTTTGGATTTCACCTGCGGGCTCCGGCGGGCGGGCGGCCCTTGGCCGGGGTCGGTCGGGAGGACGGTCGCAAAGCGCCGCGCAAGCTCGTCGACTACGTGGCCTCCGCGCCGAGAGCGGCCGCGTGCAGGTCTTCGCGATACGGTCTTGCGGTCGACGGAAGCGCACGCCTGAGAAAGTGATCCTCGTACCGAAGCTGCCGGCGCAATACGGGAATTACCTCCCGATACGCCTGCCAGATCGAGGTATTGGGCGCCGGGAGATCGTGCCGGATCCGCTCGTGCAGCTCGGGCAGCCGGTGGTAGGGAACCATCGGAAACATGTGATGCTCGACGTGGTAGTTCATGTTCCAGTAGACGAAGCGGCTGACCGGGTTCAGGTAAACCGTGCGGCTGTTGAGCCGATGGTCGAGCACGTCCTCCGCGAGCCCGGCATGCTGGAGAACGCCGGTCATCACGTGATGCCAGGCGCCGTAGAGGCGCGGCAGCCCGACGATCATCAGGGGAAGAACGGATTGCAGCGCGACGGCGAGGCCGATCGTCGTCGCGTAGACGAGCGTCCACAGCCGGGCGACCCGTACGACCTTCGGGCGTTCGCTCGTCGGAACGAACGTCTCCTCTTCCGGCGACAGTCGACCGGACGCGTTCAGGAGCATCCTGGACCAGCCCTCGACGGCGTCGAACACGCCGAAGAAGTTCGTCGCAACGCGAAACAGGTCGGGCGGCCGCATGGCGACGATTTCCGGATCGCGCCCGACTATGATCGTGTCGGTGTGATGGCGCGCGTGACTCCAGCGCCAGGTGATCGGGTTGCGGACGATACAGAAACTCGCGACGTGATACACCGCGTCGTTCATCCACGGAGTTCGGAAGGCCGTTCCGTGTCCGCATTCGTGCCAGCGCGAATCCGACGCCGAGCCGTAGAGCACCCCGTAGGCGAGCCAGAACGGCGCCGACCAGACGCTGGGCCATAGCGCGACGCCGGCACTGGCGAAGAGGACCATCGCACCAACGAGGACGAACGTATCGCGAATAGCGGGCCCGTCGCTCCGCTTCATCAGCCTCTTCATTTCCGCGCGGGGAACGTCGCTGTGGTACCACTCCGCAGCGGCAAGCCCCGCCTCCACGGCGCGTTTGCCTCTCTCCCCGAGCAGATTGTAATCCCTGCGCGTCAACGCCCGCTCTCCCTTCCGGCGACCTCTCGGCATCCCGAATCCCGGCTCCCGGAACGCGGCGCGCCGGACGATCCGGCCGGGATTGCCCTCCGGACACTCACGGGTCTTCGGCCTGCGCCTCCCCTTCCGACGAGAACTGTCGGACCCGACGGAGAATTCCTTCAATCAGTGTACGCGTTCTTCGTCCTGCGCAGTCTTGGCCCCGGTAATGTAGGCGACGACCTCCTGACCGTCCGTATCCTCACGCACGAGATTGGCAACGATCCGGCCGCGACGGAATACGACGATCCGGTCGACCAGATCGAACACCTGCCGCATGTTGTGGCTGATGAGGATCAGGGGCTCTCCGGCCTCCTTCAGGGCCCGGATGATGTTCTCGACCTGTTCCGTCTCCTGAACCCCGAGCGCGGCCGTCGGCTCGTCCATGATCGTGAGTTTGGAGTGAAAGGTCGCCGTGCGCGCGATCGCGACGCATTGCCGCTGCCCGCCGGACATGTTGCGGATCGGGTTCGACAGGTTCGGGATCTTGACGCCCGTCCTCTTGAGACCGTTTCTGGTCCCTTCGCGCATGCCGCGGTAATCCAGGACGGAGAAAGGACCGAGCTTCAGGAGAACGCGTTCCCGTCCCAGATACAGGTTGTCCGGAACGTCGAGATCGTCGGCCAGCGCCAGGGTCTGGAACACGGTCTCGATGCCGGCTTCGCGCGCTTCCAGCGGGCCGGCGAACTCCACTGGCCTGCCGTCGAAGACGATCTCTCCGCGAGTGCGCTGCTCGACCCCGGTGATCTGGCGAACGAATGTCGACTTGCCGGCGCCGTTGTCGCCCATGATCGCCACGTGCTCCCCCTTGCGAAGGGCGAAGTCGGCGCCTTCGAGCGCGTGCACGCCGCCGTAGTATTTCGTGAGGTCGCGCGTCTCGAGAATGACGTCGCTCATTCGTTCCTCCCCTACACGCGCGCCGCCGCGCGACGCTGCCGCCACTGGTCGAGCACCACCGCGCCGACGATGATCGCCCCCTTGACCATCTCCTGATAGAACGCGTCCAGGCGCATGAAGGTGAATCCGGAGATGATGACGCCGAAGATCAATGCGCCGATCACGGTCCCGAGGATGGAGCCGCGTCCGCCCGCCAGGCTGACGCCGCCGATCACCGCCATGGCGATAGCGTCGAGTTCGTACATCACGCCCATGCCCGACTGCGCCGTCAGGTTCTTGGAACTCAGCACGATCGCCGCGATCGAAGCGAGGATTCCGGCGATCGTGTAGACCAGCACCTTGTGTCGGGCGACCTTGATCCCGGCCATCATCGCGGCGTCCTCGTTGGAGCCGATCGCGTAGGTGTGCTTGCCGTAGACGGTGTATCTGAGGATGAGGTGGAACAGGATCGCGAGCGCCACGAAGATGAAGACGGGCATCATTCCCTTGCCGATCAGGGCGTAATTCTCGGTGGGAAACGACAGCGGCATGCCCTTGGACCACCACTTCGCGACGCCGCGCGCCGTCACCATCATGCCGAGCGTGGCGATGAAGGGAGGAATCCGCGTATAGGCCACGAGCAGCCCGTTGATCAGGCCCGCGACCACGCCGCAGGCGAGCGCGACCGCCACCGGTATCAGGACGGGAAGGTCGAGCCATCCGCGCTCGAAGAAGAAAGCCTTGTCGTAGGGCTGGCCGTTCACTTCCGCGACCTGCGCGAAGCTCATGGCGATCATGGCGGTGGCGCCGACGATCGAGCCGGAACTCAGGTCGATTCCCCCGGTGATGATGACCTGGGTCACGCCGAGGGCGATGATCCCGACGATCGAGACCTGAAGGATGATGATTCGAAGCCGCTGCTCGTTGAACAGCGTGTCGACCCGGTCCCGCGTGTTGAACAGGAAACTGTCGTTCATCACCAGCCAGCCGAGCGCCTCGAAGGCCGCGACGATCAAGACCAGGGCCAGAAACACGCCGAGCTCGGGCGGCAGCGTCCGCTTCGAGGAATCGAAGGTCAGGCCGCCGACTCCGTGCGCGGTTTCAGACATGTATCCTCTCCCCCGACGTGGGCCCCGGGGCACCCGGGCCGAGCCGGCGCGTCACGGAGCCGCCCTGACCGGAGTCGAACGGCGGCTCCGCGGAACTCTCGCCGAAGCTCAGTTCTTGGACTGGTACTCCGCCAGATTGTCCGGGGTGACCAACTCGAAGGGAATATATACCTTCTGTTCGACGTCCTCGCCCCGGGCCAGCTTCAGCGCGGCGTCCAGCGATCCGGATCCTTGTCCGGCAGCGTTCTGGAAGACCGTGACGTCCAGATCTCCGGCTTCCATCGCCGCCATGGCGTCCTGGGTGGCGTCCACGCCGCCGACGAGAATCTCACCCATGTCGAGCCCTGCCGCCTTCATCGCCTGAATCGCGCCGATCGCCATCTCGTCGTTGTTCGCGATCACCGCGTCGAACGGCTCGCCGGTCGAGAGCCAGTTCGTCATCAGATTCTGCGCCTGATCGCGGGACCAGTTGCCGGTCTGCTCGTCGATGATCTCCATGAAACTGCACATGTCCATGCCGATCACGTCATGAATGTCCTTCGTGCGCTGAACCGCCGCCTGGTTGGACAATTCGCCCATCAGCACGTAGATCCTGGCGCCCCCTGCCTTGCCCTGCGCACGCAGGAGCTTGCAGATTTCGAACGTCTCGAGCGTACCGGATTCGATCTCGTTCGACGCCACGAACGCCTGATTGTCCGGCAACCGGTCCACGTTGATCGGCTCGCGGTTCACGTAGACCATCGGCATTCCCGCGCTCTCGGCGGCCGCGGTCATCGCCTCGGTGGCCGACGTGTCGACCGCGTTCACGATAATCGCGTCCACGCCCGACGCGATGAAATTGTTGATCTGGTCCAGCTGCTTCGCCACGTCGTTCAGGGCGTCCTCCACCTGGATTTCCACGCCGTCCATCGCCTCGGCCTCGGCGACCATCCCGTTGCGCAGAACGGTCAGAAAGTTGTCGTCGAAGCGAGCCATGGTCACGCCGATCGTCATCGTCTCGGCCGTCGCGCTGGCGGAAAGTAGTGTGGCCAGCCCTGCGGCCACCAGGATTCTCTTCATTTCGTTGCTTCCCCCGTCAATGGATTGCAGTCTTGGGTTGCGTTTCCCGCGTACAGGGCCTCGTACAACCCGGGATCGCGAACGCATGCGACGCTCGCTTTGCAAGTGCTTGCAAGCGCAGGGTAGAGAGATTGCCCGTCCGCATCAAGGCGGAATCCGCCCTTCCGCTCCCCGCGCCGAAGCGGCATGCGTGCGCTCCCGGTCGGCCGGACCGATTACTCCGTCGCGAGAGAACGGACCGACTCGCGCTCCACGAACCGGCAGGCGACGGCGTGATCGACGATCGCTTCCGCGCCGCCCCGGATCCGGCCTTCCAGAAGATCGATCGCTTCCAGCACGATCTCCCGGGGGGTCGTGCGAAAGGAGGCCAGCCGATAGCTCGGCCAGCTCGCGAGCGGAATGTCGTTGAACCCGACGACGCCGGTATCCGGCACTCCGCGTCCGAAGCGATAGCGCAACGCGTCCAGCGCCCCGACTCCAAGGAGATCGTCGGCGCAGAAGACGGCGTCCGTATCCGGGTGCCGCTCGATCAGCCGCGTCGCCGCCTCGAATCCGGCGTCGTGTGAGTAGTTCGGACCGAATTCCGCCCGAACCTCGACGCCTTCCCGCAGCAACAAGTCCCGAAACCCGCGCAGGCGATCCCTGCTGGTTGACACGGTCTCGGGCGCCCCGATGAAGCCCGGCTTCCGGTAGCCCCGCCGCAGGAGTTGCGCCGCCGCGATGCGACCGCCTTCCTCGTTGTCGACGAAAACGGAATCCATGCCGCCGGCGCCGTCGTACCGGCCCAGGGCGATCACCGAGGGAATACGGGCGCGAATGAGCCGGTCGAGGAACGCCCGCTCGACGGTGGAAGAAGCGAGAAGCACGCCGTCGATCCGGTATTGCAGCATCAGGCCGACCGCTTCGGCCCAGTCCTCCTCCCGCGACAGGTTGAAGACCAGCGGCCTCAGATTCCGTCGCTGCAACTCGGCCGTAAAGATGTCGATGACGCTGCCGACATAGGGATTGTGGAACGCGTTGGCGACCAGCGCGATCATGGCGGACCGCCCGGTGGCGACGCTTCGCGCCAGGACGTTCGGGTGAAATTCGAGCTCTTCGGCCGCCTTCATGACCCGCCGTCGCATGGATGCGGACACCGAGGCCCCAGGGGTAAAGGCCCTGGATACGGCGGACGCCGAAACGTTCGCGCGACGGGCGACGTCGGCTAGCGTCGCGCGAAACACCGGCCTCGGCGGAGTGTCATTCACGCTTCGACACCGACGCAGCAAGTTCGCGCGGCCGCAGGGTCTTCATCGCTACAGCGACTCCAGCCGAACCGACTCGCCGCCGAGGCCTGCGGACACGACGGACGCATGTACCGCGCGCACCGCGTCCGCTCCCGCATCCACGTCGGGATAGTCCCCCCTTCCGCCGCCCTCGGGGCGCGTTCCGGAGATCTCGGCGTGGATGGCGCGATAGACGTTGGCGAACGCCTCGTGCATTCCCTCGGCATGGCCGATCGCGATGCGACCCGCCGCCTGGGCGGCCTCCGACAGCGACGGATCCCCGCGCTGCAGAATTCGTGTGGACTGCCCGATCGGGGTATGCAGCAACTGGTTCGGAAACTCCTGACGCCACTGCAATCCGCCGCGGGACCCGAAGACCCGAAACCCGAAACCGTGCGCCTGGCCGGTCGCGACGGCGCTGAACCAGAACCGTCCGACCGCGCCGCCGTCGAACCGGCAGGCGACGAGCGCGTCGTCCTCGAGCCGCCGTCCGGGCACGCAACGCTCGAACCGGGCCGAGAGCTCGACGATTCCCTGTCCGGTCAGGAACGAGGCCATGTGAAACCCGTGCGAACCGAGGTCGGCGACCGCGGAGCTGGCCCCCGCCTGCTCGGGGTCGTAGCGCCAGCGCACCCGCGGGTTTTCCGCATCGTCGCCGGCCGCATGAAATCCATGGGCAAATTCGACGAACGCGACGCGAACCTCGCCGATCTCTCCGCCCCGGATCATCTCTCGCGCCTCGATCGCCATCGGGTAGCCGCTGTAGCCGAAATTCGTCGCGCAGACGCGTCCGGTCCGCCTCGCGATCTCCCGAAGCTCTTCCGCCTCCCGAACCGTCAGGACCAGCGGCTTCTCGCACAGGACATGGAAGCCGGCCTCCAGGAAGGATCCCGCGACGACCCGGTGCGTATGGTTGGGCGTGGCCACCGTGACGAGGTCCAGCCGCCCGTCGGTCCGACCCCGCTCCTGCTCGAGCATCTCCCGCCAATCGCCGTACGCGCGTTCCGGCGCCAGCCCGAGCCGCCGGCCGAACGCGCGGCCTCGCGCGGGTTCGATATCCATGGCGCCTGCCGTCAGACAAAACAGGCCGTCCAGCCGCGCGCTGACCCGGTGGACGCCGCCGATCTGACTGTCCTCCCCACCGCCGACCAATCCCCAATTCATGCGGAGACTCTCCTCGCTCGACCGTCGTGCACTGAAATCGCGCCGACGCCGTCCGACCGCCGACACGTGCGGAGGCGACGCGATCGCCCTCCGCCCCCTGCGCATGCCGCACCCGTCCTGCCGGCCGCTTGCCGAGGCGTAGCGCAAACTCCCGTCATACCGTAATTCGACAAACGAATCCGAATTGTTCCTCCGAAGCGTCCGTGACAGGCGGGCACCGATTCGCGGGTCTCCCCTGGCCATGGGGCGGAAGTCTCGTCCCGCATGCACCCCGGAGTCCGGAACGAAACGACCCGGCACCGGTCTGGAGGGAGACGCACGGGGCGACGCAGCGATGCGCATGCAGATGTCTCGGCGAGCCGGACGCGCACACTGCAATCCGGGTATCATGCCGGCGCCGCACCCGGCCGACGACGACGACGGCAGCCGGACGCGGCCGGACCGGAAATTGACCGAGTCGAGTACCCCGCGAGCGCGGTCGCGGCGCCAATGCGCGGCGGACGAGCGGCGGGCACCCGATCCCCCGCGGTTCGCGCTTCGGCGCCTCCGGAGCCCTTCCCGAAACCGTTGCGAACGGAACAGTAATGGCCAGCAAAACGGACCAGGAGCGCGAACCCGCTCCGGCAGAAAACCGGCGCCCGCGCCGGCGAATGGACTTTCTCGACGTACGGACGCCGTTCTTTCGTCCCTTGTGGCGCCGTGTGGTGGCCGTCGCGTTGTGCCTCGGCTGGGCGCTCTACGAAATTTCCACCGGTGCGGTCTTCTGGTCGATCCTGTTCGGCGCGGCCGGACTTCACTTGGCGTGGCAGTTTTTCGTGATCTTCGACCGCGACGAGAACGCTGCCCCTGAGCCGCCCTCGAAGCAAGATTCCGGTCCCTCCTGACCCCTTGCCGAAACGGTCGGAACGGAAGCACGGAAGCACGGTCGGAATTGCCGGGACGCCGGGCGGAGCCCGGGCAGGCCGAACCCCGGGCGGCCGGCGAACTCCGGCTACCGGAGCTGCCCGATGGTCGCGATCGGCTTCCGGTCGTGCCGGCGCAGAAACCGATCCAGGTCCTCGTCGTCCGGGCTGCCGTCCCGATGGCGGATCTCTCTCGACGCGAGACCGCCGGACACGAAGAGACAGTCGAGACCCTTCGCGGCGGCTCCCGCCACGTCGGTCAGAACGCCGTCGCCGACCGCCAGCACCTCTTCGGGCGCGAGCGGCTCTCCGGCCGCTCGGTCAAGTCTTGCCAGCGCGGTCTCGTAGACCGGCGGATACGGCTTGCCGAACCAGCGCACCTCTCCCCCGAGAGCTTCGTAGACCGCCGCGATCGAGCCGGCGCATGGGACGCGCAGCGGGCCGCGATCGACGAACCGGTCGGGATTCGAACACAGCATGGGAAGGTTTCTCGCCAGCGCGTCCGCCAGCAACGGACGGTAGTCGTCCGGCGTCTCGGCGCCGTCGTCGAACAGTCCGGTGCACAGGACGAATTCCGCAGCCTCCAGGGAGACGCGCTCGATATCCAGGCCGCGAATGAGCGGCAGGTCGCGGGCGGGACCCAAATGCAAGGCCCGCCTGCCCCACTCGCCCGTCGCGAGAAACTCCCGCGCGGCGTCGCCCGAAGTCACGATCGAATCGTAATCGGCCTCGCGCCCCCCCAGCCGGAGCATGGCCTCCGCCACTTCCGACGCCGGGCGCGGCGCGTTGGTCAGCATGACCACGCGGCCGCCGGCCTCCCGGAACGCATGCAACGCCCCCGAGGCTTCGGGATATACCGCGACGCCGTTGTGGTAGACGCCCCACACGTCGCAGAGGATGCCCCGATATCCGTCCGCGATTTCCCGGAGCGAACGAAGGATGCGGGCGCTCAAGGCGCTCCCGGCTCCGGTCCGGGCTGCTTCTCGATGTAGACCGAACGGCTGGGGAAAGCGAAATTGGCCCCCGCGTTCTCGACGATTTCCTTGACCCGGATCAGGAGGCGTTCCTTCGTTTCGAGCCACGGAATCCACTGGCTGGTATTGGCGAACGCGTAGATCATGATGTCGATGGACGAGTCGGAGAATTTTTCCAGCCGGACCTCCTGCGTCGTCTCCTCTCCCGAGACGAAGTCGCCGCTCTCCCGCAGGTACTCCCGAATTTCGTCCCGGATCCGCAAGAGCTGCGCCGCCGTGGTGCGTATTCCAGGTTGATGGTCCAGAGCACGCGCCGCCAGGGAATCTCGCCGTAGTTGACCAGCGCGCCGTCCGAGAGCATCGCGTTCGGCACCGAGACGGGCGCTCCGTCGAACAGCCGGATCCGGGTCGAACGGAACCCGATCCTCTCCACGGATCCGTCCACGACTCCCGGAAGCTGCACGCGGTCGCCGGTCCGATAGCGTCTTTCGCTGAGAACGACGAGACCGGAGATCAGGTTCTTGAAGAAGTCCTGCGCCCCGAGCGCCACCGCCACGCCCAGGATTCCGAGGCTGGCGATGAGCGGCGCAACCCGAATGCCCCAGACTTCCAGAATGGCCGCCGCGCCGATCAGCCAGACCAGGATCTCGAGAAGGCGCATGCCCCAGCGTACGATTTCGTCGCCCAGCGCCGAGGACAGAATCCTGCTTCCGCCGGCGAAGGCCCGAATCCCCCGCGCGAGAAGCAACGTCGTCGCGAACACGCCGATGGAGCGTACGACGAGGACCACGAGTTCCTCGGTCCACCCCTCGACCTTCAGGACGCGGGCGGCGAGATAAATTCCGGCCGCGACCGGCGCCAGCGAAGCCGGATCGCGCAGGACGCTCTCGACCTGCCCGCGCTCGACCCGCATGAGCCGGGACAACCCTCCCAGAAGCGGCCAGAGCGCAATCCGGGTCAACAGTCTTCGGAGCGAGAGGCATGCAGCCAGAACCAGCAGGGCGACCGCGGGCCGCTGCCACGGACCGCCGTCGAGGTTCGCCGCCGCCGTGAGGCCGGCCCAATCCCATTCCGCCAACGACGACAGTTCCATGCGATTCCGTATCCCGATTTGCCCCTGCGAGTTCGTCGCCGGATCGTATCACCGTACGGCCGGCCGCAGTAGCCGACGGCCCGCCTCAGTAGCCGCGAGTCGAGGGAGCGCGGGCGTCGAGGGCGAGTCCGACCCGCGTCCGGCGAGAAGGGGCGGGCAAAAACGAGAAGGGGCGCTCCTCGCGGAGCGCCCCCGATCCGCAGTCGGGCCCCGTAAAGGGCCCGGCCGCTTCGGTTACATCATGCCGCCCATGTCCGGCATTCCGCCGCCGCCCGGAGGACCGCTGCTCTCCGGCTTCGGCTTCTCGGCGACCATCGCTTCGGTCGTGATGAGAAGGCCGGCCACCGACGCCGCGTCTTCCAGCGCGGTGCGGACGACCTTCGCCGGATCGATGATCCCGCTCTTGACGAGGTCGCAGTAGACCTCGTTCTGGGCGTCGAAGCCGAAGGTCTGGCTCTTGTTCTCGAGGATCTTGCCGACCACCACGGCGCCGTCGACGCCCGCGTTCTCCGCGATCTGGCGGGTCGGACCCTCGAGCGCGCGACGCAGGATCTTGATGCCGGTGT
Organism: Rhodobacterales bacterium; assembly: GCA_965221505.1. GTDB lineage: Bacteria > Pseudomonadota > Alphaproteobacteria > Rhodobacterales > CAZPXZ01 > CAZPXZ01. The sequence continues at coordinate 382,626 of CBDCSI010000001.1, read as the reverse complement.
TCTGGTCGTCGTTCTCGCCCTTGAGCCGGTCGAGGGAACGCGTGGCGTGCAGCAGCGCGACGCCGCCGCCCGCGACGACCCCTTCCTGGACCGCCGCCCGGGTGGAGTTAAGCGCGTCGTCCACCCGATCCTTGCGCTCCTTGACCTCGATCTCGGTGGCGCCGCCGACCTTGATCACGGCAACGCCGCCGGCCAGCTTGGCGAGCCGCTCCTGCAGCTTCTCGCGGTCGTAGTCGGACGTGGTCTCCTCGATCTGGGCGCGAATCTGCTCGACCCGCCCCTTGATGTCGGTCTTCTTGCCGGATCCGTCGACGATCGTCGTGTCGTCCTTCGAGATCTCGACCTTCTTGGCGCGTCCGAGCAGGGACAGCCCGACGTTCTCGAGCTTCATTCCGAGATCCTCGGAGATGACCTCGCCGCCGGTCAGGGTCGCGATGTCCTGGAGCATGGCCTTCCGCCGGTCGCCGAAGCCCGGGGCCTTGACGGCCGCCACCTTGAGCCCACCGCGGAGCTTGTTGACCACGAGAGTCGCGAGCGCCTCGCCCTCGACGTCCTCGGCGATGATGAGCATCGGACGGCTGGACTGGATCACCGCCTCGAGCAGCGGAACCATCGGCTGCAGCGACGAGAGCTTCTTCTCGTGCAGCAGGATGTAAACGTCCTCGAGCTCGCAGATCATCTTGTCGGCGTTGGTGATGAAGTACGGCGAGAGGTAGCCGCGATCGAACTGCATGCCCTCGACGATGTCTACCTCGGTCGTGAGACCCTTGTTCTCCTCGACCGTGATCACGCCCTCGTTGCCGACCTTCTGCATGGCGTCGGCGATCTTCTCGCCGATCTCGGTCTCGCCGTTGGCGGAAATGGAGCCGACCTGCGCGACCTCTTCCGAGCTCTTCACCTTCGAAGAGGCCTTCTCGATGGTCTCGACGGTCTTCTTCACCGCCAGGTCGATGCCGCGCTTGAGGTCCATCGGGTTCATGCCGGCCGCGACCGACTTCAGGCCCTCGTTGACGATGTGCTGCGCGAGCACGGTCGCCGTGGTGGTTCCGTCGCCGGCGACGTCGTTGGTCTTCGAGGCCACTTCGCGCACCATCTGTGCGCCCATGTTCTCGAACTTGTTCTCGAGTTCGATTTCCTTGGCGACGGTGACGCCGTCCTTGGTAATCCGGGGCGCGCCGAACGACTTGTCGAGAATGACGTTCCGCCCCTTCGGGCCGAGGGTGTAGCGTACCGCATCGGCCAGTGTGTTGACCCCGCGCTGCATGAGCCTCCGGGAGTCGCTGGTGAATTTCACCTCTTTGGCAGCCATTGCTGATTTTTCCCTTTCTTGCTTCCGATTTCAGGCCATCTCCGGCCGGCGCGTCGCGCCGACGGTCAATCAGGCGATGACGCCGAGAATGTCGGATTCCTTCATGATCACGAGGTCTTCGCCGTCGAGCTTGACTTCCGTTCCGGACCACTTGCCGAACAGGATCCGGTCGCCGGCGTCAACCGCCATGGGGATCAGTTCGCCCGAGTCCTTGCGGGCGCCTTCGCCGACCGCGATCACCAGACCTTCCTGGGGCTTCTCCTTGGCGGAGTCGGGAATGATCAACCCGCCGGCGGTCTTCTCGTCCTCGTCCACGCGCCGGACGAGCACCCGGTCATGGAGCGGACGGAAATTGGTCTTCATGTGGTTCCTCCTGGACTGCTTGCGAGAAACCTGCCCTGCGCCTAGCCCCATGAAGGGGTCCGGCTTCACGACAGGTATTAGCACTCCATGCCGTCGAGTGCTAACAACTGAAGCGTATGTAGGGCGGCGATTTCCCCTCGTCAAGGGGTCGCTGCCGTCCTCGCGACCGCCGACAGGTCGGAGACGACGCCGGACCGCGCTACGAATTGAGATCGCCGAACGACGGGCCGGGCGGAACGGGTACGGGAGTCTGGCCGACTCGCGGTCTGCGTTCGGCTCCGAATCCGGCGTCAGGACCGGACGCTGCGGCCCTGACGGGGGACGGTCGGCGCTCCGCAGCCGTCAGGCGGCGGCAGCGGGTCGCGAAATTGCCGGCCGGCGGCGCGAGCGTGGCGAACCCGACGAACCGCCGTCGGCGAGCGCCGTCAGCCGGCTTCCCGGACGTTGTCCGTTAGCCCTGCCCACTCGTGATGGAGCGCGATCGCGACGTCGTCGTAGCCGGACGGAAAAGTGCCGGTTTGGTCGAGAGGAATCTCCCTGACGACCGACCCTTTCGGCTTTCGGCTCGGATCGAACAGCCATACGCCTGCCCGTTCGGGCGGCAGCGCAGCCTCGCCGCGACGTCGGCTCTCCGGGACTTTCGATCGCCGTACGACGATGGCCAGTTCCTCCAGCAGCCATTCGCTGTGGGTCGTGACCAGTACCCGGACGCCCTCCTCGACGAGCCCGGCGAGCTGGCGCGTCAGGGCGACTTGCGTCTCCGGGTGCAGGTGCGATTCCGGTTCCTCGACGATCAGCAGGTCGCCGGGCTCGATCGCGTACCGCAGGAACAGAACCAGCGGCGCGAGTTCCGAGACCATCGACGAAGCGTTCGCCAGGGGCAGATCGCGCCTCCATCCTCTCGGCCGGAAGGCGAAGCGTGGGCAGGAGGTTCGGGTGCCTACCGCCCGGACCGAGCCGCCGAGAACGTTCGTCTCGATACGCTTGCCGAGGTCCTCGTCCGAATCTCCGCCGGCGCGCAGGAAATCGTCGACCGCGATCAGTTGTGCGCGAAAGTCCGCCGTCACTCCGGATGACGCCGGTGCGCAGTCGACGCATTCGAGACCGACGCCAGGCGCATTCGCGACAAGGGCGCGGACCTCCGCGTCGAGCGCGCGCATGACGCCGGTCCGGTCGGCGGGAAGGAAAAAGGCGGGCCGGCACAGGGGTCCGAACATGGAGGGAAGCAACGTCGCGCCGAGGGAGGAAAGCGTCTCCCGTACGAACGCTTCGTCCATGACCCGATCGTTCTCCACGAAGTCCTTGCTGTGTAGCGCATCCTCCAGGAATCGGTGGAACGCGTCGTCGGGGTCGAAATCCCGCGGAATTGTCGCCCCGGCCGGGACCGTCGTGCGAAGACGAGGTTCCGGGGCCAGTTCGGCCGTTTGCATCGCGACGTTCGCGTCGCCCGACGCTCGGCGAAGGCGTATGCGCATCGCGCTCGTCCGGCTCTTGCGGGTCAGCGCGCCCGCGTCGGCGACCCCGAAGCAACGCCGGACTTCCGCTGCGAGTTCCTTCGCCTGCGAGTCGAGGCCGGCTTGCAGGGCTTCGACGAGAAACGGCGGAATCGCAAGGCCCTTCCCGTTCGAACGCGACGCGTCCGCCGGCAGGGATTGCAGCAAGGCGAGATATGCGTCGGAGAATCCCTCCGACAGTTCCAGGTCTCCCCATCCCGGAGCGAACGTCGAGAGACGAAGGTCGGATCCGCGCGCAAGCCCGTAAACGCGTCCCACAAACCGATGCAACGCATAGATCAGGGCGGCGAGATACGACTTCCCGGTGTCGTTCGGCCCGACGAACACCGTCAGCGGTCGCAGGTCGACCCTGGCGTTCACGATGGGGCCGAAGTCGTTGACCTCGATCACCATGCGTTCGTCGCCGAGCCGTTCGTTCATTGCTTCGTCCGCTCCGCGGCCCCCCGCATGTCGGAGGCGTCGACGCCCATCGACCGCCGTGCCGCGCCGTTCGCCGAGCCCCTTCGCCCGTGCAGGAGTTCCGAGCCCGACGCTCGTCATGTTGTACCGACCGGTTCACGATCCGGCAAATTTTCCGCAACCGTCGCCACTGCAATCCCCCGCGAATCGTTCGTCGGAGCCCCGGTCTGCGCCGCATGCGACAGCGCAGCGGGAAGATTCCGGTGCCGAGGCAGTAGAGCGACGGTCCTGACACGCAGGGGACCGGAAGCGCCCGGCCCCTCGGCCCGTATCCTCCGACGGCATCTGACGCGACGGCTTCGGTCCCGAAAGCGCATCTTCCGGGCCGATCGGAGCGGACGGAGGGGCACGGGCGCGCTTTCGGTTTCGGACGCATGCCTTCCCAGGTCCCTGGCGGTCGACCGACCTCGCTCGCCGGCAAACCGCATCCCGTCGAGATTCGGCGAACGGACCGGCGAAACGGGCCGGACGGCGCTCGCGCTGCCACCCGAATTTCGCGAAGCGCGTCATGGGCCGAACCCGGTATCGCACGGCAAAGCCTCGCGAAGCCGGAGCCGACGACGGGACGGTCCGACCGGCGGGTTTCCGCTCGCGCCGTTTCGACCTATCATGCCGGCATGAACTCGACGGAACGCGGACGATCGGATCGCGGCCCGCAGAATCGCGGCGGGCAGCCGAAGGGATTGTTCGAACACTACGACATCGACGAGCGGTTCTACGACGAGATGTTCGACGACGGCGGAGAGCCGCGCGAACACTGTCTGCCGCTCTGGAACGCCCTTCTCTCCCTCTCGCAGGAGCGGATCGAGGAAATGCAGCGCCAGGCCGAGAGCGCGTTCCGCAACGACGGCATCACCTTCGTGGTCTACGGCGACGATTCCGCGCAGGAACGGATCATCCCGATCGACTTTCTGCCCCGCATTCTGGCGCGCAGGGAGTGGCAACGGATCGAGGCCGGGCTGACGCAGCGGCTTCGGGCGATCAACCTCTTCCTGAAGGACATCTACGGTCCCGCGCGAATTCTAACGGACGGCGTGATCCCTGCCGACCAGGTGTTCGGCTGTCCCCAGTACCGCATCGAAATGCGGGACGTCGCGGTGCCCGGAGACGTTCACGTCTCCGTCTGCGGCAGCGATATCGTGCGCGACCGGGACGGCTTCAAGGTGCTGGAGGACAATCTCCGGGTTCCGTCCGGAGTCTCCTACATGCTCGCCAACCGGCATGTCGTCAAGGCGCAATTCCGCAGCGTATACCGACAGCTCTCGGTGTCCCCGATCGAGCAGTACGGCGCCCTCCTCCGCCGCACGCTCTCGGAATTGGCCCCCGAGACCGCGGGAGAGGAGCCTTGCGTCGTCCTGCTCACGCCCGGCGTATACAACTCCGCCTTCTACGAGCACGTGTTCCTCGCCCGGGAAATGGGCGTGGAACTGGTGCAGGGGAGCGACCTCCTGGTCCATGACGGCTTCGTCTACATGCGCCAGACCAACGGCCTCCGGCGGGTGGACGTGATCTATCGCCGGCTGGACGACGACTTCCTGGATCCGCTCGCCTTTCGCGCCGACTCCCAGCTCGGGGTGCCCGGCCTGTTCGGCGCGCTGCGTCTCGGAAACGTCGCGATCGCGAACGCGCCGGGCACGGGAGTGGCGGACGACAAGAGCGTATACGCCTACGTGCCCGACATGATCCGCTACTACCTCGCCGAGGAGCCCGTACTGCCGAACGTGGAGACCTGGCTGTGCCGGAATCCGGAGGGCCTCGAATACACGCTCGACAACCTCGACAAGCTGGTCGTCAAGATGGTGGGCGAAGCCGGCGGATACGGAATGCTGGTCGGACCGCACGCCACCCGGCAGGAGCGGGACGACTACGCGCGCGAGATCCGCAAGGATCCGGCCAACTACATTGCGCAGCCGACCCTCGCGCTCTCCCGCGCTCCGTGCCTCACGGCAGGCGGCGCGGCGCCGAGGCATGTCGACCTCAGGCCGTTCGTGCTGACCGGCCGGTCGACCCGAATCGTGCCCGGGGCGTTCTGCCGCGTCGCGCTCGAGGAGGGGTCGCTGGTGGTCAACTCCAGCCAGGGCGGCGGCGGCAAGGACCTGTGGGTGGTCGAGTAGATGCTGTCCCGCGCCGCCCACGAACTGTACTGGTTAAGCCGGTATCTGGAGCGCGGCGGGCAGCAGTGCAGGCTTCTCGCCAATCAATTCGGCGCCATTCACGACCGGTCGGTCGAGGACGTCGACCGGACCTGGCGGCGCGTCTACGCGACGCTCGGCCGCGAGCCGCTCGGCGGCGGGCTGCTCCCGAGCGAGGGAAGCGAACAGGTCATGCTCGCGGACGCGTTCACGCTCACCGACGACCTGACCTTCGAGACCGCCAATCGGGACTCGGTGATTTCCTGTTTCTCCATGGCCCGGGAGAACGCCCGGCGGAACCGCAACCACATCAGCAACGAGATGTGGACCTGTCTGAACGTCGCGTATCTCGAGATGTGCGAGCGGAGCCTGGTAGACATCTGGGACCGCGGCACGCGGGAGTTTTTCCTGCGGGCCTCGTCCGCCACCCAAGCCTTCGCCGGGTGGACCGACCGGACCTTGTATCGGGACGACGGCTGGCATTTTCTGCAATTGGGCCGCTACGTGGAGCGCGCCTTTCTGACGGTCGCGACGCTCGAAGCGCAACTGCGCCTCTACCCGACCTCGGACCCCGACGGAGGGCCGGACTGGGAATCGCTCCTGGAGATCTGCGAAGCCCGGGCGTCCTACCGGCGACTCCATTCGATCGAGTACGTCCCGTCGAGAGTGCTCGACTTCCTCGCCGCGGACCCCAGACTGTCCCATTCCGTGCAGCACGCGCTGCACGGCGTGTCGCACACCCTCCGGGAGTTCTCGGTCATCGGCCACGCGGCCCCCGCAAGGGAGGTGCGCCGAAAGCTCGACCGGACGATTCGCCTTCTGGCCCGCGACTGGCCCGGCCGCGCGCCAGGCGACGACGAAGCCTCCCTCTCGATCCTCGGCCGCGTCCGCGCCGGATGCCTCGGCCTGCACGAACGGATCGAGTCCGCGTTCTTCGACTACCCGATCGGGGAAGCGCACCGGGCGTAAGCGGAACCGGGCCATGCGATTCGAAATCACCCACCGATCCGTCTTCGCGTATTCCGAGCCGGCACAAGGCAGCGTCATGCTCGTCCGGCTCAGTCCGCGAACGGACCGCGGGCAAAGCCTTTCGGAGTTCCGGTTGACGGTGGAGCCGGACGCCGTCCCTCACGCGTTTTCCGACGCGTTCGGCAACGCTTGTCACCTCTTCAACGTTCGTCGAAGCCATCGACGCTCGGAGGTGCGTTCGCACAGTCTGGTCGACACGGCGGCGGACCCCGAGGTTCCGGACCGCCTGACGCCCGCGGACTGGGACGCGCTGGCGCGGGAGTCGGAGAGCGTTCGCTTCTGGCACTTCCTCGCCCCCAGCCGCTTCTCGCGCCAGACCGCCGCGCTGGGCTCCTTTCTCTCCCGAACCGGACTCGGCCGCGCCCGGGATCCGCTGACGACGCTTCGGGAGGCTTGCGCCGGGCTCTACGAGACGTTTCGCTACGCACCCGGCAGCACTCGGGTCGATTCGCCCATCGACCGCATCCTCGAGACCGGGGAAGGCGTCTGCCAGGACTTCGCGCATGTCATGATCGCGCTCGGCCGGCGTTGGGGCATCCCGAGCCGGTACGTTTCGGGCTACCTGCAGCTCGAAGGGGAGGGCGGTCCGGACGACCGCGACGTCGCGAGCCACGCCTGGGCGGAATTCTGGCTGCCGGAACTGGGCTGGACCGGTTTCGATCCCACGCACGACCTGCTGGTCGGAAGCCGGCACGTCCGGCTGGCGGTCGGGCGCGATTACGCGGACGCGGCGCCGACGCGCGGGTCCGTCTACGGGGGCGGAACGGAGACCATGGAGGTCTCGGTCCGAATCGCGAACCCGATCACCCGCGCGTCGATTTCGAGGAGGGCCGTGTTTCTCCTGGGCGCATCCGAACCCGATCCGTCGAGCGCCCGGACGCAGGGCCGGGACCAGCAGCAGTAGGCGCGCTCGACTGTCGCAGCCCGCGTCCGCGGAACCGCGGTCGGCGCCGGGCGGCTGCCGATCCGGAACCGACATGTTCAGGCGTCTTGGGGCGGCTCGCTCCTCGTCGCGATCGGAACGGGCGCGCCGCGGGTTGCGCTCGCCAGAATCGCCCTCCTCCGCAGAATGCCTTCGACCGGCTGCCCGCCGAAGACGCCGACGGCCCTCTTCGCCTCCGCGACCGGTCTCGCCGGATTTCGGCGTTCCCGGACGAGCGCCCCGTCGATTTGACTCGTATCGGCGCCACCGCGACAATCTCTTGCAACAACGGCAACATGCCGACAATTCAGGGGAGGAAGACCGGTGCGTACATTCAGATTTGCCAGGACGTTAGCGGCTACCGTCGCCGCGACCGCGACTGCCGCTGTCCTCGCGGGCAGCGCGGCATACGGACAGGAATTCACGTTCACATACGCCGGCTATCCCAGCCCGCAATCTCGTCGGGCAAGGCGGTCAACTTCTTCGCCGAGGAAGTCGAAAAGCGAACCGAAGGGCGCGTCAAGTTCAACATCCATCACAGCGGCAGCCTGTACCAGGAGGAAAAGGCCATCGAGGCGCTGCTTGCCGGGTCGATCGATTTCGCCGCGGCGGGCACCTCGACCATCGGCGTGTTTACCCGGCATTACGACTGGGTGAACCTCCCCTATATCGTCAGCGGCGACCTCACGGTCGGCCCGCGGCAGTTGCTGCAGATGATCAACAGCCCGGTCGGGAAGGAAATCCAGGCCAGGGTCGAGGAAGAGATCGGGCTCAAGCTCGTCTTCATCATGCCGAGCAACGGCGGCGCCCGCGCCATCGCCACGCGGAACGTCCGCCTCGAGGTTCCCGACGACATTCGAAACGTCAAGCAGCGCGTGAGCCTGGCCCCGCTCGACATGGTCATCAACGACGAGTGGGGCGCCAACCCGACCCCGGTGCCCTGGGCCGACACCTTCACCGGTTTCAGCCAGGGCATGTTCGAGGGCGTGCAGATTCCGCTGCCTCACATTCACAACGTCGGTTTCGACGAAGTCGCCAAATACATCACGATGGTGAACTTCCAGTACCTTCCGCAGGTGATGTGGGTGCGGACCGACTTCTGGGACAGCCTTCCGGAGGACGTCCGCCAGGTCATGCTCGAAGTCGGCGACGAAGCGTCGCTCTACGAGATGCGGGTCGACCAGGAAGCGCATCAGGCATTCCGCGAGGCCATCACCGAGCGCGGCGCGGAGATTATCGACCTGACCCCCGAGCAGATGGCCATGTGGCAGCAGGCCAGCGAGGGCGTCTATCGGAGCGAAGCGGTGGCGGAATACACGCCCCCCGAGCTTCTGGCCCGTCTGCGAGAGGCCGGGAAGCTCGACGGCGGTTGATCCGGGACGAAGGGCCGGCCGCCGTCCCCATGACGCGAGCGTTACCCGGAGGGACCGCTGCCGCTCCGGGTATCCGCAGCCCCTCCGCCCGGCCGGAAGGATAGGATGGCTCCGGAACGGCGCGACTGGCACGGTCGAATCCGGAAGCTGGTCTTCGTTCCGGCGATCCTCGCAGTCGTCGCACTGCTGTCGCTGAACATCGTCGACCGCTTCGTACTCGACGGAATGCTGGGCATTTCGTGGGTCGAGGAGCTCAGCGTCATCGTCATGATCTGGCTCGTGTTCCTGAGCGTCTTCGCGGTCGACCGGGACGACAGCCACATCAAGGTCCAGATCGTACGACTGCCGCCCCGGCTGCGCGAGGGACTGGAAGATCTGGCGATCGTCCTCTTCGTCGGATTCCTGGTCTGGTCCACCTGGGCTCTGCTGCCCCGCATGTTCTCGAAGTATGCGGCACTGGGTTGGCCCATCGAGGTCGGATACGCCGCGATCATGGTCGGCGGCAGCGTGGCCGTACTCGCCAAAATCGCAAAACACGCCCGTCGATGGATCCGGAGGTCGCGCCGATGACGCTCCTGGCGGGCGGCGTCGCCTTCGCGGTCCTGTTCGTTCTCGCGACGCTCGGCGTACCGCTGGCCGCCGCCATGGGCCTCGCCGGGATCGCCGGCATGCTGGTAGCGGACGTCCCGTTGCTCGGAACGCCCATCGCGGTCATGGGCGTGCTCGGCAATTTCGCGTGGCTGGCCCTGCCGCTGTTCATCATTTTCGGCGGCTTGCTGTCCGATATCGGCGTCGCCCGGGGCGTGGTCTGGTTCGGCGAGGCGGTCGGCCGCCGGATACGGGGCGGAACGTCCCAGGTCCTCATCGTGAGTTCGCTGTTCATGGGCGGCATGACCGGATCCACCCTCGCGGAGGCCGGGATGCTGAGCGCCATGTTTCGCGACGACATGGAACGGGTCGGCTATGCGAGGGGGTACCTTGCCGGGCTGATCTCCTGCGCCGGGTTGATCGGAGCGCTGATCCCGCCAAGCAACGTCTTGCTGATCCTGGGACTGGCGGGCGAAATCTCCATCCTGCGCCTCTGGATCGCGGGCATCGTGCCCGGCGTGCTGGTCGCAGTCGGACTGATGATCGTCGCCGCCCTGCTGCAGAAGCGATACGAAGGCGCGACGGCAGACCGTCCCGTCCGGTCGCCCGGCACGACGACCTCGCGTCACGGACGCGGCGGATCGCCGGCAGTGGCGCTGATCGGCCTGGCGATTCCGGTCTTAATCCTCGGCGGCATGCGTTTCGGGGTGTTCTCGCCGGTCGAGGCGGGAGCGGCCGGAATCGTGCTCGCGCTCATCCTCGCCGCCACCGTGTTCCGCGCCAACACTACCGTGGCCAACCTCGCCGACTCATTCAGCCGCAACCTGCTGAGTTCGATGAGCTACCTGTTTCTGGTCGCCGGCGCAGCCGTGTTCGGGGTCCTGATCGTACGGCTGAACCTCGCCGACGCGGTCGAGGGGTTCTTCGCCGCCGGCCAGTACACGCCGGTCGAGTTCATGCTGCTGAATTTTCTGCTGTTCTTCGCCATGGGCTTCTTCATCGAAGCGGTCCCGATCATGCTAATCTTCGTTCCGCTGATGCTGCCCGCCGCCCGCAGCCTCGGCATCGATCCGATCCATTTCGGGGTGACGTTCAGCCTGATCATCCTGCTGGCGAACCTCACGCCCCCGGTCGGCGTCCAGACCCTCTTCGCTTGCCGCCTGCTCGACACCACCGTCTCCGAATGGTGGAAGCACGGCAAGCATTTCTTCTTCGTCGTGCTTCTGGTCACCCTCGTCGTCATGTTCGTCCCGGGCATCGCGCTCTGGCTGCCGGGCGTGATCATGAACTGAGCGAGAATGCGAACCGAAGCGACGAATTACAGGGGATTGCCGTCGCGGTCCGCATAGCGAACCAGAGTCTTGCCGACATGGCGGCCGGCCAGCAGGTCGCCCAGAGCGGCCGGCGTGCGTTCCATGCCGTCCAGAACCCGGTTGTGCATGGACAGTCGTCCGGCGCGAAGCAGCGCTCCGAGGCGCCGAACGACTTCCGCGTACTGTTCCTTGTAGGCGTAGCGGTTGAATGCGTGGATCGTCGCCTCGCGCGACCAAACGTGCCGCAGGTTCGCCATGTCCCGCTCCGGCGTTTCGCTGTTGTTCGCGGCGACGCGACCGATCAGGAGAATCTGGGCCCGGTGCGCGAGCCGTTCCGAGACGGCGTCCGCGATCGGACCGCCGACGGTATCGAAATACAGGTGCACGCCGTCGGGACAGGCGGCGGCCAGATCGTCCTCGAAGGATTCGGACCGGTAGTCGAGCGACTCCGCGGCGCCGAGCCGGTCTCGAACGAATGCCGTCTTTTCGGTGCCGCCTGCGATCCCGACGACCCGTGCGCCTGCCAGCCGCCCGAGCTGTACCGCGTAGGAGCCGACGGCCCCGGCGGCCGACGACACCACGAGCGTCTCTCCCGGCATGGGTCGCGCCTTCCTGGAATAGGCCAGATACGGGGTCTGCCCCGGGGACGAGAGCGCCGTGAGCCATTCCTCTGGGGCGAAATCGTCGGAAGCGACCGAGACGTCCGTCGGACGAACGACCGCATAGTCCTGCCAGCCCTGACGGCCGACGACGGCAGCCCCGACGGGAAGCGCCGATGTGCGGCTCTCCACGACGCGCCCGAACGTATCGCAGCCGATCGTCTCGCCGATGTCGAACGGGCGGATGAAGTTCTTGAAATCCTTGGTTCGCATGCCCTGCCACGCCGACAGCGCCGCCATCTCGACGCGGACGAGCGCGGATCCCTCGTCCGGCTCCGGCGCCGGCGAGCGGCGCAGCTCGAAATTGTCCGGACCGGCAAGGAGCGTCGGTCGGGAGCGCAGCACGAACCGGCGGTTTGTTCGATGCGGTATGGCCGGATCCTCCCAGTATGGTTACAGTTGACTGTCAACGTATCGAGCGGCGGTCCGGTTTGCCAGAACGTCGGACGTTTCGCGTCCGGAACGAGGGGTAGTTCCCTGCCGCCGATCCGGTCGACGACATTGCGGCGACGCGAGATTTTTGCGCTCGGGGCGGTAGCGAGGTCGCCGGGACGCCCGGCGGGGCCAGGGGAGGCGAGCGTGGACTATCGCGATTTCCCGATCGAGGAACTGATCCGACAGTACAGCCCGCGCGTGGCGGTACCCGAGCATCCTGTCTGGAAGGCCCAGTGGACCCTGGCGAGCGCGCTGGCGCGCCGCCGCTACGAGGGTCGCCTGCGCGTTCCCTACGGACCGACGCCGGGACAGACGCTCGACCTCTTCCCCGCCCGGAAGCCGGGGGCGCCGATCAACGTCTTCGTCCATGGCGGGTTTTGGCGCTTTCTCGACAGTTTCGACCACACCCTGGTCGCGCCGGCGGTACTGGATGCGGGCGGCGCCTCCGTCCTCCTCAACTACGACCTCTGTCCCGTCGTTCCGCTGACGGAAGTCGTCCGCCAGGTCCGGGCAGCGCTGAAGTGGGTCTGGGAACATGCCGAGGAAGCGAACGGCGATCGGGAACAGATCTACCTGTCCGGCCATTCCGCCGGCGGGCATCTGGCCGCGATGATGTGCACGGGAGACTTCAACGGCGAGTTCGGGCTGCCGGACGACGCGGTAAAGGGCGCCACGATCGTGAGCGCGATGCTGGACCTCGAACCCGTGATGCTGGTGCCGGGCAGCGAAGAACTCGGCATCGAAGGCGACGAGATTCGCGCCCTCAGCCCGCGGTACCGTCCGCCCGCCCCGCACGTCCCGCTGGTCGTGGCCGTCGGCGGGCTGGAGACCAGCGAGTGGATTCGCCAGACCGAGGACATGACGGCCGTCCTGCAGGCGCAGGGCAGCCCGACCCGCTATCTGAAGCCCGAGTTCGACCAGCACTACTCGATTCTGCTATCGCTCGGAAATCCGATGTCGGAGTTGTGCGCCGCCATGCTCCGGCAAATGGGCCTGCCGGCAGGAGAGCCCTACCGGTTCGGAGACGTAGTCTGGTGAGCGTGCCCGGCAGCGGGCACGCTCCGAAAGGAGAAGCGATGAACCGCACGATCTATGGCGGCGAAGCCGTGGTCGCGTGTCTCAGGAACGAGAACGTCCGTCATGTCTTCGGCCTGATCGGTTCGGCGACCATGGAGGTGTTCGACGGGCTCTACGAGGCGCGGGATTCGATTCGCTTCATCGGCGTACACGACGAACGGACGGGAACGCACATGGCCGACGGCTACGCGCGGGCCAGCGGGGGGCCGGGCGTGATCGTGGCCGGCCAGAACGGGCCTGGCGCGACCAATCTCCTGACCGGTCTCGCCCAGGCGAATGCGGCGTTCTCTCCGGTCGTGGCCATCGCAGGCGCCCTGTCGTCCGGTCACGTCTATCGGGACGCGTTTCAGGAGGTCGACCAGCACGCGGCCCTGGCGCCGGTCACCAAGTCCACCGTAACCGTTCCGAGCGCGGAACGGATCCCGGACCTGTTGCAAGCCGGATTTCGCACCGCGCTCACGCCGAGACGGGGTCCGGTGCTCTTGAACCTGCCGCGCGACGTGCAATCCGCCCGGGTCTCGTTGCCGCCCTTGCCGCCTCCCGAGACGACCCGCGTCGGGAGCATGCCCGCCGCGTCGGCGGATGCGGTCAAGCGGGCCGCCGCAATGCTTGTGGAAGCCCGAAGACCGGTGATCGTCGCCGGCGGCGGCATCAAGAACGCCGGCGGCGCCGAGCCGACCCTCGCACTGGCGGAAGCGCTGGAGGCGCCCGTCGCGACGTCTCCGGGACACGGGGACGCCGTTCCCTTCGGCCATCCGCTCAACGCCGGTCAAATGGGACCGCGCGGCAATCCCGTCGCCTCCCGCCTGCTTCTCGAAGCCGACGTGATTCTCGCTCTCGGGACCCGTCTCGGCTTCAACTCGACGTTCTTCTCCTACGATAACCTCAACCGCGACGCCGCCATTATCCAGGTGGAGATCGAGCCTGCGGAGATCGGACGGCACTTTCCGGTTGCGCTCGGAATTTGGGCCGACGCCCCGACCGCCGCCGGGCAGCTGGCGGAAGCGGTACGGGCCGCCGCGGCGATCCGCGAAGCCTCGCAATGGGCCGAACGGTTTCTCGAAGAGCGCAACGAGTATCTCGCGCGCCGCGACGCGGAAGCGATCCGCGACGAGGCTCCGATCCAGCCCTCCGGCCTGTTCCGCGCCTTTCGCCGCGCGCTGCCGCATGACGCCGCCGTCGTGCTGGACGCGGGCACCCTGACTCTCCAGGCGACGGACGCCCTGGAATACCGGCAGCCGCCCTGCCTGTTCACGCCGCTGGATTTCGGGCTGGTCGGCTTCTCCTTCGCCTGCGGTCTCGGGGTCAAGGCAGCCTGCCCTGACCGTCCGGTGGTCAGCCTCGCCGGAGACGGCGGATTCGGCATGCAGGTCTCCGAGCTGTCCACTGCGGTCGACCATGGCCTGAACACCGTCGCCATCGTCATGAACAACGGTTGCTGGGGCGCCGAGAAGGCCTACCAGAAGGATTTCTTCGGCGAACGCTACATCGGAGCGGACGTCGGAAGCCCGCCCTTCGACGAACTCGCGAGGCTCTACGGCGCCCAGGGCTTCCGGGTCGAGCGGCTGTCGGAGGTGGAGGAGGCCGTTGCCGCGGCGCTCGCCTGCGATGCCCCGGCCGTCGTAGATATCAAGGTCGACCCGGACGCCCTCTACAGCTTCCGGCGAGACAGTTTCGCACATCGCGCCTGACCGGACCCCGGTGCGCCCTCCGGCCAAGCGTCAATAGGGCAATCCGACGTAGTTCTCGGCCAGCGCGGTCATCGCCGCCCGAGAGCCGGCCAGATACTCCAGTTCCGCCGCCTGCATTCGCGCGCCGAACGCGCCCGCTTCCGGAAAACGATGGGTCAACCGGGTAAACCACCAGGAGAAGCGCACCGCCTTCCACACCCGTCGCAGCGCCCGGTCCGAGTAGTCCAGAAGCGCGCGCTCCTCGCCGGTCCGGTACCACGCGATCAGCGCCTCCGACAGGTAGTGCACGTCGGAGGCCGCCAGATTGAGGCCCTTGGCGCCGGTGGGCGGAACGATATGCCCGGCGTCGCCGGCCAGAAACAGACGCCCGCATTGCAGCGGTTCCGCGACGAAGGAGCGCAGCGGCGCGATCGACTTCTCGATCGAGGGCCGGTCGTCCAGATCCGCCGCGCATTCCGGCGGCAGCCGCGCCGCGAGCTCCGCCCAGAACCGGTCGTCGGGCCATCGGTCGAGATCGGTGTCGGACGGAACCTGGACGTAATGGCGGCTCACCGTATCCGAACGCATGGAGCAAAGCGCAAAGCCCCGTTCGTGGCTCGCGTAGACCAGCTCCCTTCGGACCGGCGGCTGGACCGCCAGCACCCCGAGCCAGCCGAACGGATAGACCAGTTCGAGTTCCGCCGCCTTCCCCGGCGGCACGGATCTGCGGCCCACTCCGTGAAACCCGTCGCAGGCGGCCACGAAGTCGCAGTCGAGCCGATGTTCCACGCCCCCCTTTCGCCAGCCGAGCCACGGACGCCCGGTCTCGATGTCGTGCGGCGTGACGTCCTCCGCCTCGTGCACGACGCTTCCCCCGGCCGCGTCACGCGCCGCATAGAGATCCCGGGTGACCTCGGTCTGCCCGTATACGGAGACCGCCTTGCCGCCGGTGAGCCCGGCCAGGTCGACACGCACGGTCCGGCCGCCGAACGCCAGCAGGAAGCCGGTATGCGACTGGCCCTCCCGGTCCATCCGATCGCCGACGCCGGCCCGGCGGAGAAGGTCGACCGTTCCCTGTTCCAGCACGCCGGCCCGCACCCGGCCCAACACGTAGTCGCGCGACCGGCGCTCCAGCACGACGCTCTCGATTCCGGCGACGTGGAGGATCTGGCCGAGAAGGAGGCCGGCGGGGCCGCCGCCGATAATTCCGACTTGCGTCCTGGTTCGCTCGTACGCCGGCATGCGACCCATCCGCTCCCTCGTGCCTCCCGGCAGGACCGGCCCGCGTCTTCCTCGCCGACCGCGATACTGATACTATCGGCGGCCGAGCGGCGCAGAAGGCCCGCGCGCCGATAGCGACTTCAGGGAGGATCCCGGATGCCTGGCACGCCGCCTCCCGGCAACGGTCGACGCACAGGCGCAAGTCCGGCCCGGTGATCGCGACCCGCCCCTTCCTCCTGCCGTCCGGAACCCGCGCCCGGAGGCGCGTCGGGTGAACCTCCGCAACGCGTTGGTCCGGCTGATCGAAGCCTGGGCCCTTCTCGGCGGCGCGCTTCTCGCGCTGGTGGTTCCGATGAACGTCGCCTCCGTCCTCGGCACGGCGTTCTACACGCCGGTTCCGGGCGACTTCGAGTTGACCCAGATCGGCGTGGCGGTCGGCGTGTTCGCGTTCCTGCCCTACGTGCAGCTCACCCGCGCCAACGTGTCGGCCGACATCTTCACCGCGCGGGCGTCGGAGCGCTGGATCGCGCGATTCTCGCTCTTGGGATCCCTGTCCGCCCTCCTCTTCAGCGGCGTGACGATCTGGCGGATGTACGGCGGCATGCTCGACCAGAAGGCCTACGGCTACACGACCGCGATCGTCCAGTTTCCGCACTGGATCGCCTTCGTCCCGATCCTGATCTCCCTCGCGCTGCTCGCGGTCGCGGCCCTGATCACGCTCGCAGAGGACGCCGCAGCGTCGCGATGAGCGATCCTATCCTGATCGGCCTCTCCGGCCTCGCCGCCCTGGCCGGACTGATCGCGATCCGCATGCCCATCGCCTACGCGATGATCCTCGTGGGCGGCGTCGGCGTCTCGCTCCTGAACGGCCCGGCGATCCTCCTCTCTCAGCTCAAGACTCTCGCCTACGGGCAGTTCTCCATCTACGACCTGTCGGTCCTGCCGATGTTCGTCCTGATGGGTGCGCTGGCGACCCGAATCGGCCTCAGCCAGGACCTGTTCCGCGCCGCCAACGCCTGGCTCGGCTGGCTCCGGGGCGGCGCCGCGATGGCGGCGATCGCGGCCTGCGCAGGATTCGGCGCCGTCTGCGGCTCCTCCCTGGCGACGGCCTCCACCATGGGCAAGGTCGCGCTGCCGGAGCTGCGCCGCTACCGGTATTCCGGGGCGCTCGCGACCGGCTCGCTCGCCGCCGGCGGGGTGCTCGGCATCCTCATTCCGCCGTCGGTCGTGCTGGTGGTCTACGCGATCATCGTGGAGGCGAACATCGTCTCGATGTTCATGGCCGCCCTCCTGCCCGGAATCCTGGCGGTGATCCTGTTCCTCCTGACCATCGCCGTCTACGTGCTGGCGAAGCCGGACGCGGGGCCGAAGGGGGAGGCGGTCGACCGGGCGGAGTTCGTGGCCGCAACGCGCGGCATGGTCCCGGTGCTGGTCATCTTCCTGATCGTGATCGGCGGCATCTACGCCGGGTTCTACAACCCGACTCCGGCCGCGGCGGTGGGAGTCTTCCTGGTCGCCGCATACGGGATCGCGCTGCGCGGGCTGCGTCTCGGCGGCATGCGGGCGGCGCTCCTCGAGACCGCACAGACCAGCGGCATGATCTACCTGATCCTGCTCGGCGCCGAAATTCTCAAGATCTTCATGTCCCGCGCCGGCCTGCCGCAAGCGACCGCCGACTGGGTGCTCGCCGCCGGGCTCGACCCGATGGTCATGATGGTTCTCCTGCTGCTCGCGCTTGTCGCGCTCGGCTGCCTGATGGACAGCCTCTCGATGATCCTGCTCGTCATCCCGTTCTTCTGGCCGGTGCTCGTCGAGTTGAACGGCGGCCTCTACCAGGGCGCGGACGGCTCCCCGTTCGGCATGACGACCGAGGACCTCAAGATCTGGTTCGGCATTCTCGCCCTCATCGTCGTGGAACTCGGCCTGATCACGCCGCCGGTCGGCATGAACGTGTTCGTCATCTCGTCCATCGCAGACGACGTGCCGATGAGCGAGACGTTTCGCGGCGTGATTCCGTTCTTCGTGGCGGAGTTGTTCCGCGTGGCGCTGATCCTCGCCTTCCCGGCGATCGCGCTCTGGTTGCCCATGGCGCTCGGCGGATGAGGGCGCTCCCGGCCGGCGGCGCGATCCTCGCCCGGCTGAAGGCGCTCGGCGTCGAGTACGCGTTCTGCAACTCGGGCACCGACTTTCCGCCGGTGGCGGAGGGAATCGCCGCGGCGGAGTCGATGGGGATTCCGCTGCCCGAGACCGTCGTCGCGCCGCACGAGCATGCGGCGATGGGGATGGCGCACGGCTACGCCCTCCTCACCGGCCGAGGCCAGGCGGTGATGCTCCACACCAACGTCGGGCTGGCCAACGGCGCCATCGGCGCGATCAACGCCGCCTGCGACCGCATCCCGCTTCTCCTGATGTCCGGGCGCACGCCGATCTCCGAGGCAGGCCGGTTCGGCTCCCGCACGGTCCCGATCGGCTGGGGCCAGGAGATGCGGGACCAGGCCGCCCTGGTGCGGGAGGCGTGCAAATGGGAGCACGAACTCCGTTTCCCGGAGACGACAGGGTCGCTCGTCGACCGCGCGCATGCGATCGCCCATTCGACCCCCGAGGGGCCGGTCTACCTCGCGCTTCCGCGCGAGCCGCTTTGCGAAACGGTTCCGGCGGACGGTCTCGGCGAACCCGCGACGATCGCCCCTTCGCGCGCGGCCGCCGAGCCTGCCGCGATCGAAACGGCGGCGCGCTGGCTCCGGGAAGCGGACGCCCCCCTCGTCGTCGCCCAGCACGGCGCCGGAGACGCCGCCGCCTTCGAGGCGTTCGACGCCTTCGCCCGCGCCTGGGGGGTCGCCGTTTGCTCCTACTGGGCGACGCGGCTTGCGGTCTCGACCGAGCATCCCTGCCATGTCGGCCCCGACCCCGGCCCCTGGCTCGCGAAAGCGGACCTGGTGCTCGTCGTCGACTCCCTGGCGCCCTGGTCGCCGGACGCGCACCGCCTGCGCGCGAACGCGCGGGTCGTCCATCTCGGGCCCGACCCGCTGTTCTCGCGGTTTCCGACCCGCAACTTCCCCTCCCATCTCTCGATCGCCGGCGACACCGGCCCGACGCTCCGCGCCCTCGTCGACGCGACGGGCGCGGCGCCCGACTCGGCCGCGCCCCGGCGACAGGCGCTCGCAGCCGCGTCCCGGGCGCGCCGGGAGGCCGAGAGGGAGGCCGCGGACCCGGCGCGGGGTCTGACCAAGGAATTCGTCTCGGCCCGGCTCGGCGCCCGCCTTTCGGGCATGTCGTCGAGCGTCTTCTCCGAACTCGGCTGCCGGCTCGGCCCGCTCGTCCGCACCGAGCACGGCAGCTGGTTTCAGGAGCCGTTCTCCGGCGGGCTCGGCTGGAGCTTCCCGGCCGCGATGGGGGCGAAGCTGGCCGATCCCGACCGGGTCTCGGTCGCGGCCATGGGCGACGGCTCGTACGTCTTCGCCAATCCCACCGCCTGCCACCAGATCGCCGAATCGACGGGGCTGCCGGTCCTGGTCCTGGTGCTCAACAACGGGGAATGGGGCGCCGTACGCGAATCCGTGGTCGGCCTCTACCCGGACGGACACGCGGCGCGAACCAACGAAGTGCCGCTGACCGCGCTCCGACCGTCGCCGGATTTCGTCAAGACCGCGGAAGCCAGCCGCGCCTTCGCGCGGCGCGTCGATACGCCCGAGGACCTGGACGGCGCCCTCGGCGAAGCGCTGGACGCGGTGCGGCGCGAGGGGCGGCAGGCGCTTCTCGACGTCCGGCTCGCTCAGTCCTGACCGATCCCTCTGATCGACTTCAGGAGCCTCGCCGTACCCGCGAGACTCGCCGCGGCCGCGTTGCAAAGGGGCGGAAGCAGCAGGAATTCGAGCGACCACGCGCTCCCGGACCGCTCCTGTTCGTGCACCAAGGCGTGTTGCAATCCTCCCGCCAGGGTCGCGGCGTAGCGCGCCAGCGTCACCAGCGCCTCCGCGAGCACCGGATTGCGCTTGTGCGCCATGACGGAGGATTCGCCGCCGCCGGCAAACCGAACCTCGCCGCCCTGCGCCATGAGGAGGACGTCCTGGCCGATCTTCCCGCAGGTGCCGGCGACCGTCGCCAGCCAGGCGCCGTACCGTACGATCCGGCTCCGGTCGGTGTGCCAGCACGGCACGTCGGCAAGCGCCAGCGCCCTCGCCATGCGCGCCGCGATCCGGTCGCCCTTGCCCTCGAAACTCCGCCGGTCTCCCACCGGCCCGCCGAGCTGCAACGCCTCGACCTCCCGGGCCTCGAGGCCGAGCCTGCGGCAGTCCTCGTCGACGGCTCTCTTCCAGGCCAGGATCCGGTCCCGCGCACGGATCGGCAGCGCAGGCTGCATTCGCGTCCGTCCCGTGAGCGCGGCCTCGCCCCAGATTCGATTCACCGTCGTCAGCGCCCTGCCGACGCCCTGGAACCGGGGCATGAATTCGACTCTCGCACCGGCGAGCGTGGACGCGAGGGCCGTGTCCACGACGTCCTGCGACGTCGCTCCGAGATGAACGTACGATCCGTGTTCCTCGCCGACCGCCTGCCGCAACTGTCGAACGTAGGCCGGCACGGCGACGCCGTCCCGCCGAATTCCCGCCCGGATGTCCTCGAGGTCCGGCTCGAACCGATCCGCTGCGTTCGCGATGGCCCTGGCCGCGTCCGGCGGGATCAGCCCCTCGTCCGCCGACGCATTCGCAAGCGCGACCTCGAACCGGCCGTACTCCCGCAACATCGCCTCCGGCGCGAACAGCGCCGCGAAGGATTCGTCGACGAACGGAGGCGCGTCGAACGGCAGGCCGGGCCCGGTCACGCGGGCGCCTGCCGCAAACCCAGGATCCGGCGCGCCTCGGCCGGCGTGGCGACCGTACGCCCGTATCGCTCGCAGAGCGCCGCCGCGCGGCGCACCAGAGCCGCGTTCGACGGGGCCAGGGTCTCCCGGTCGAGGCGTACGTTGTCCTCCAGACCGACGCGCGTATGTCCGCCGGCGGCGATACACCACTCGTTTACGACGATCTGTCCGGCGCCGATCCCCGCGGCGCACCATTCGGCGTCCGGCGCCAGACGCCGGACCGTGCGGACGTAGTAGTCGAAAACGTCGCGATCGACCGGCATCGCGTTCTTCACGCCCATGACGAATTGAACGTAGAGCCTGCCGTCGATCCGACCGTCCCGGTTCATCGCCGCAGCCTGGTGAATGTGCGAGAGGTCGAAGGCCTCCACCTCCGGCTTTACGTCGTACGCCCGCATCTCGGCGGCGAGCCAGTCCACCAGGTTCGGCGGATTCTCGTAGACGCGGGTCGGGAAGTTGTTCGAGCCGACGGTCAGCGACGCCATGTCCGGCCGGAGCGGCAGCATGCCGCCGCGCTCCCTGCCGGACCCGGAGCGCCCGCCGGTCGAGAACTGCACGATCATGCCCGGGCAACGGGTCTCGATCCCCTCCTTGAGGCGGGCGAACTTCTCCGGGTCGCTGCTCGGCGTCCCGTCGTCGTTGCGGACGTGGCAATGCGCGATCGACGCGCCGGCCTCGAAGGCTTCGTGGGTGCTCTCGACCTGCTCGGCGACCGTGATCGGCACCGCCGGATTGTCCGACTTCTGCGGCAGCGAGCCGGTGATCGCCACGCAGACGATGCAGGGTCCGCTCATGCTCCCTCCCTCAGCTGTCGAAAAACACGGTCTCGCGGTCGCCCTGCAGGCGGATGTCGAAGCGGTATTCCGACTCGCCGGTCTTCTCCGCGATCAGCGTCGAGACCCGGTCCCGGTGCTCGATCGCCGCGAGCACCGGATCTTCCGCGTTGGCCTCCGCCTCGTCCGGAAAGTACATCCGCGTGTAGAGACCGAGATTGACGCCGCGCGCCACGATCCAGAAGGCGACGTGGGGCGCCATCGGACGGCCGTCCCGAAACGGCACGCGGCCCGGCTTGACGGTCTCGAACGACCACTCGCCGGTCTCGGCGTCGCCCGCCCGGCGGCCCCATCCGGCGAAATGCGGATCGGCCGCGAGGCCGCGCGCGTCCCGCCCCGGATAAACGCCCGCGGCGTCGGCCTGCCAGATCTCGACCATCGCGTCGCGAAGCGGCGCACCGGCTCCGTCGAGCACGCGCCCCCGGATCGCGATGCGCGTCCCCTTCGTCTTCGGGCCGACCAGGTCCTGCCCCGGGTCGTCCGGATACACGCCCTCGACGCCGGCCCAATTCGGCAGGCACCCGATATGGACGTACGGTCCCGCCGTCTGCGACGGCGTCTCCTTCCGGCGGTCCGTCGACCGGCTCACAGCCCGTCCCTCCGGTTCTCGAACACGGTCTGGCGCCGGCCCCGGAGCACGATGTCGAAGCGGTACGCCAGCGCGTCCATCGGAATCGTATTCTCCATGTCGAGCGGCGCCACGAGGCGCTCGATCGCCTCTTGCGACGGGATCGTATTCACGATCGGGCATCGCGCGATCAAGGGATCGCCCTCGAAATACATCTGGGTGATCAGCCGCTGCGCGAACCCGGTTCCGAAGATCGAGAAATGGATATGCGAAGGACGCCAGTCGTTGGGCCCGTTCGGCCAGGGATACGGGCCCGGAAGGATACTGCGGAAACGGTAGGATCCGTCCCGCTCCGTGACCGTGCGGCCGCAGCCGCCGAAGTTGGGGTCGAGCGGCGCGAGATAGAAGTCCCGCCGGTGCCGGTAGCGGCCGCCGGCGTTCGCCTGCCAGACCTCGACCAGCGCCCCCGGGACCCCGCGGCCGTCCTGGTCCATGACCCGGCCGAACACGACGATCCGCGGGCCGATCGCGGATTCCATCGGACCGGCGAAGTTCAGCGTGAGGTCGTCGTCGAGCGGACCCGGCAGGCCGTCGCCGAAGACCGGCCCCGACATCTCGGTGACCGTATTGTCCAGCGATACCGGCGCCAGCCTCGGGCTGCGCAGGACGGTGGTCCGGTAGGCCGGCGCCAACGCGGGCGGATGCCAGGCGCGGTCGCGGGCGTAGAAGGCGCCCGGCTTCGCGCGGTCGCTCACGGCTCGATCCCCGCGTCCCGATAGGCCTTCCGGGCCACCGCGAGCGCGCGGTTCGCCGCCGGCACGCCGGCATAGGCGGCCACGTGCAGCATCGCCTCGCGAACCTCCTCCGGCGAAGCGCCGGTGGAGACCGTCGCGCGAACGTGCATCGCGAGTTCCTCCCAATGCCCGAGCGCGGCGAGGAGCGCCAGGGTGATCAGCGAACGCTCGCGCCGCGTCAGCCCGGGGCGGGACCAGACCGACCCCCATACGCCCTCCGCGATAAAGGTCTGGAAGGGCTCGTCGAAGGCCGTCTTCGCCGCCTCGGCCCGGTCGACATGCGCGTCGCCCAGCACTTCGCGGCGGATGCGCATGCCGGTCTCGCGCCGCTCAGACATGCCCGGTCTCGCGCAGGAATTCGGCCAGCGCGTCGGCCACGGCCTCCGGCCTCTCGACGCAGGGCAAGTGCCCGGCTTCGGGAATCTCGAGGTAACGCGCGCCCGGGATCCGGTTCGCCGTATCCCGGACCAGATCCGGCGGCGTGGCGCCGTCCTCGCTTCCGGCGATCGCCAGGACCGGCAGGCGAAGCGCGGCCGCGAGGTCGCGGAAGTCGGTGTCCCGGATCGCCTCGCAGGTCTTCCGGTAGCCCTCCGCCGGCGTGCGGACCAGCATGTTGCGACAGGCCGGAAACGCCGGATCCTCCGACCGGAAGCGCTTCGTGAACCAGCGCTCCAGAATGCCCTCGGCGATCGCCCCGATTCCGCCGGCCTCCACCGCGCGGATGCGCTCGTCCCACATCTCCCGCGTTCCGATCCGGGCCGCGGTGTCCATCAGCACCAGGCTTCGAACGAGATCCGGCCGTTCCGCCGCCAGACCCTGCGCGATCAGCCCGCCCACCGACAGTCCGACCAGTGCGACTTGCGACGCCTCCAGCGCGTCGAGGAGCGAGGCGAGGTCCGCGACGTGCTCCCGCATGCCCCACGCGCCCCCGGGACAGTCGCTCAACCCGTGCCCCCGCTTGTCGTAGCGGACGACGCGCAGACCCGGCGGCAAGCGCGGAATCACCGCGTCCCAGATGCGGAAGTCCGTCCCCAGGGAGTTCGAGAACGCGACGGTCGGCGCGCCCTCCGGCCCCTCCGCGCGAACGTGCAGCGACGCCTCGCCGACGCGAATCGCCTTCACCGTCCCGCCTCCCGGGAATTCGCCGCGTCACACGCGCGCCGCGCCCGCCGAGAGCGCAGCGAGCTTGGCGTAGGCGATGTCCGGGTCCACGGCGCCGTACCCGGCGAAGGTGCCGAAGCCGCAGTCCGACCCTGCCATCACCCGGTCGGCGCCCATGAATTCGACGAATCTGCGAAGCCGCTGCGCGACCGTCTCCGGATGCTCGACGAAGTTCGTCGTCGTATCCACGACGCCGGGGATCAGGATCCGGTCCTCCGGAATCTCCCGCCGGCGGTCCCGGAACACGGTCCACTCGTGGGCGTGGCGCGGATTGGAGGATTCGAACAGCACGTAGCGGGCGTCGACGCGCATCAGCGCCGAAAACACCTTGTCCATCTCGATGTCGCAGACATGCGGGCCCTCGTAGTTCCCCCAGCAGATGTGCACGCGGACCTTGCTCGAGTCGATGCCGTCCAGAGCGGCGTTCAACGCCTCGACATGGGATTCCGCCACCCGGACGAACTCTTCGTCCGAGAGATCGGTAAACAGCATGTGGCGCGCCAGCGCGAGATCCGGGCAGTCCAGCTGCAGGTCGAGGCCCGCCTCCACGATCTGCCGGTACTCGTCCCGCATGGCGTCCACCAGCGCCGCCAGATAGGCCTCGTGGCCGCCATAGTGCTCGTCGGGCAGGAACAGCGCGATCACCCCCGGCGACGCCGCGTTCATGAACCCGCGCTCGACCCCGTGCGCCCGCATCGCCGCCTGCAGGTTGGCGATGTCCTTGCGGAGCGCCGCATGCCCGTCGGCGACCCGGACCGGGCCCTGGCAGAGGGGGCGCGAATAGGTCGGCGTGCCGCCCGACTCGGCCAGCCGCTTCAGGAACCCCGGGAAGCGCTTCAGGTCCTCCGGCGCCCGGCGCGGACTGTCGCCGCCGAAGCCCGTATAGCGGTCCTTGACGTAGGTCGCGTAGGAGATCTTCGACGTCTCGCCGTCGGAGACGACGTCGACGCCGGCCGCCGCCTGCTTGCCGACCGTCTCGTGGACCGCCGCCGTCATGCAGGCGTCGAAATCGGCCTCGTCGACCGCCTCGCCGCGCTCCCGCGCGAACAGCCGATCGACCACCGCCTGCGAGCGCGGCAGCGAGCCGACATGGGTCGCCGGCAGTCCGGCCCGCGTCGCGCTCCCGGCCATCAGAGAAGCGCCCGCGTCGCGCCGGCCGGATCGTCGTTGCTCCACACCCGGTAGAGTGCCGCTTCGCCCTGCATCGCCGGCGCGAGCGAGACCGCGAGACCCGGCGGAGGCGCGCAAACGTCGCCCCTGGCGAGGAGCGTCTCGCCGCCGTCCCAGCCGAGCCGCCAATGCCCCCTGGCGACCATCAGCACCTGGTGCCGGTCGGACGGCGCCGCCTCGCCGGACACCGAATCCCCGGTCAGGAACTCGACGTCGAAGCCGGGCCGGTCCGCGATCCTGGCATGTGGGCCGATGACCGGACAGGGAGCGCCCTTCGCCAAGGCGACCAGATCGAGGTAGCGGGCGACGAACTCCGGCACGACTTCCTCCGGGGACGGCTCCGGGATCTGCCTCAACTCCGCCTCGCCGAGCGGCGGCATGGGGCCGACGCCCTCCGGGAGGCTGTCGCCGGCCGTCGTGTCGTACAGGCGTCCGTTCGAGCCGAGCACCAGCCCGTGCGCCCGGGCGTCCTCCAGAACCTGCGGCGCCCAGACGACCCCGCCGCCGGCGTCGTCGCCGCCGAGAATCGCCATGATCATTCCGTAGTCCGTACCGACGTTCTCGAAGCCCCGGAAGATCCCGGTCGGAATGTCGATGATGTCGCCCTCTTCGAGGATCACCTCGCCGGCCGTTCCCCAGCGGCCCCAGAAGAACCGCCAACGCCCCGAGAGCACGAAGAACACTTCCGCCGTGCTGTGGACGTGCAGCGAATTGCGGCAATGCGGCGGCTGGCCGGCGGCGCCGATGTTGAACCCCGGCGTGTCGTGGATATGAACGTGCTGGTCCGGGCTTTCCGAGACGCCCGCCCCGATGATGGTGAAGTTCTCCTTGCGGTCGGAGCCCGGCGTATGGGCGTCGATGAACGCCGTCTTGCAAGGCACGAGTTCGCCGTAGCGGACGACGCGTCCCGCCATCGGATCAACGCTCATCTCCGCCTCCCTCTCCGGGCGGGACGCCGAAGCCCCGCGCGCTGCCGGTATGGTCTTTCATTCCCGTTCTCCTCGTCCCTCGTCGCCGCGTCTTGCGCCCGCGACCCGTCAGCCGGTATGCCGGACGATTTGCTTCCAGATCGCCACCTCGTCCAAGAGGACGAATTCTCGCCGCAGGCCGCGCGGGCCGAATTCCGCATGGCACATGCCCATCACGTGCACCTCGGCGCCGGTGGGCGCGCCGAAGGTCCCGAAGCCGTCGTGAAGCCCGTGCAGGCTCCAGCGAACCGCGGCGCGGGGCGCCTGGCCGCGATCCTCCCGGCCGATGCAGTGACGGATTTCGAAGGCGGCGGACGGAAAGCTGGAGCGAAGCCCGAGCCAGAACCGGTCGGCGGCGGCATGGGAATACTGCAGCGCGCCGCCGGGATAGGCCAGCTCCGCCGCGCGGTCGTATTCGGCGGGTATGACCGCCAGATCGCAGGCCATGACGCGGGCGAGCAGGTCCGCGTAGCGTTCGCCCCACTCCCCCGGGTCCCCGGCGCCCGCATAGGGTCCGGGCGCGTCCGCGTCGGGCGTGAAGGGCCGCCAGGATTCCGCGACGCCCGCCCGGCGCGCCTGGTCCCGGACCCACGCCTCCGGCGCGTGTCCCAACTGGCGCAGGATCGCGGCGTGGTCCCGGATCAGCCACTCGTCGTCGATCCGGCCGTCGCGCGCGTGACAATCGGCGATGATCCGGTAGCGAACCCGCTTGCCGCTCGCGGGACCGTACGCCCCGTCCCCCGCATGGGTCGCCTCGGAGACGATCCGATGGGACGACAGGAGTCCCGCCTCCGGATCGCCGCACCAGATCACGTCCTCGCCGTACAACGCCCGGTCGGGGAACTCCGCCAACGTGGCCAGGGTCGCCTGGATGACCTTCCGGTTGCCCCGGACCACGCCGTCCGGAGAGCGGACCACGATTTCCGGCGCGTAGAGCTCGTTCAGCGCCGAGATTTCGCGGTCTTCCCAGATCCGGCGGGTGATCCCGAGTATGTAGTCGGGAAAGTCCCGGTATCCCGCATAGGGCTCGCTCATTTCCCCTCTCCCGGCGCGACGCGGGCGGAGCCGCGCACGATCAGGGGCCCCTCGATCGCGAACCGCCGCGGTTCCGTCTCCCCCCGCTCGATCATTCCGAGCAGAGTGTCGACGCACTCGTCCGACATCATATCCGTCTCCTGTCGCACGGTCGTCAGGTCGTAGCCCGCCCAGGCGGCGGGCGGCACGTCGTCGTATCCCACCACCGAGACGTCTTCGGGGACGCGAAGCCGCAGCTCGCCCCGGATCACGTCCATGGCCGCGAACGCCATGTGGTCGTTGGCGACGAACACCGCGTCGGGCGTCTCCCGGGCCGAGAACATCCGGCGCGCGGCCTCGGCCGCCTCCTCGAAGCCGTAGCCGCCGACCTCGCGCGCGAACAGTTCCTTGCCGGCCTCCGCAAGTCGGACGCGATACCCGGCTTCGCGATCCTGCTGCGTCGACGCCTCTTCCCAGCCGGCAATATACCCGAACCGCTCGTGGCCTCCGGCGAGCAGGAACTCGGCGACCCGGCGGCCGCCGGCGTAGTTGTCGGACGTCACCGAAGAGACGCTCTCGTGGGTCTGCCCGCGGTTGAACAGCACGACCGGAATCCCCGCCGCGGTGCAGCGCAGGGCGAGGTCCGACGACAGCGGCACCGAAGCCATGACGACGCCGTCGACCTGATAGTCGAGAAAGTCCTGCAGCACCCCGTCCAGGTTGTCGACCCGGTGCCCGGTCATGAACATCAGCGCGTGATAGCCGGCCGCCCGGAGCCGGCCCGCCAGCTTCTCGACCGCGACCGGATAGAAGTAGTTCTCGAAATGCCCGACCAGGATCCCGACGATTCGGCTGTGACCGGTGATCAGCGACCGCGCGAGCACGTTCGGACGGTATCCGAGCTCGCGCGCGGCCGCCCGCACCTTGCGCGCGGTCTCGGGGGAGAAGCTCGCGCCGGGCGTGAACACGCGGGAGACGGCGGACTGGCTTACGCCGGCACGCCGCGCCACGTCGAGGGACGTCGCCCGCTCGGCGCTCATCGCCCGCCGTCAGCCGGCGGTCCAGCCGCCGTCGACCAGAATCGCGGTTCCGGTGACGAGCGAGGAAGCGCCGGAAGCGAGATAGACGACGGCGCCGGTGACGTCGGCGGTCTCGCCGGTCCGGCCGAGCTTGATCTTGGAGCGGACCCATTCGATCCGCTCCGGATCCTCGAAGGTCTTCTCGGTGAAGGCGGTGCGGACGAAGGTCGGACAGACGGTGTTGACCCGGATGCCGTGCGGCGCCCACTCGATCGCCATCGCCTTGGTGAACCCCTCCACGGCATGCTTGGTCGCGCAGTAGACCGCGCGTTCGATGCCGCCGACATGGCCCATCTGGGAAGACACGTTGATCAGCGAGCCCGGACGACCGGCCGCGACCAGTCCCTCGGCGACGGCGGCCGTCAGAAAATACGCGCCGCGGAGGTTCACGCCGACGACGGCGTCGAAATCCGCCTCCGTCGTCTCCAGCGCCGGCGAATGGCGCGCGAGGCCCGCGCTGTTGACCAGAACGTCCCAGGGCCCGCTCTCCCGGATCTGCGACCTCATGCGAGCGACGTCCGCGACGTCCAGCTCCATCGCCTCGGCCGATTCCCCCCGTTCGCGAATCGCCTCAGCCGCTTCCTGCAACCTGTCCGTTCGGCGGGCCGCAAGCGTGACCTCTGCGCCGGCGGCCGCCAGGGCGGAGGCCGAGGCGAGGCCGATTCCGGAGGAGGCGCCGGCGACCAGGGCGCGGCGCCCGTCGAGCCGGAAGGAGGGCGGCGGGGGCAACTCGCTCACGGCGCGGCGCTCCCGTACGGAATGTTGCGGCCGCCGTGGCGGCGAGCGCGGAGGTTGGCCTGCTCGGCGTGGCCGACGAACCCTTCGAGCATGCAGAGCCGCGAGCAGCGCTCGCCGAGCTCCGCCGCCGCCGCGTCCGAGTCGATTCGCTGCCAGGTGTGGGTCTTCAGGAACTTGCCGACCCAGAGTCCGCCGGTGTAGCGGGCCGCACGCCGCGTCGGCAGCGTATGGTTGGTGCCGATCACCTTGTCGCCGAAGGCGACGTTGGTTCGGGGGCCGAGGAACAGGGCGCCGTAGGCGGTCATCCGCTCGAGGAACCACGCGTCGCGGTCGGTCATCACCTGGACGTGTTCGGCCGCGATTTCCTCGGCCGCGTCGAGCATTTCCTCGTGCGACCCGCAGTGGATCACGGAACCGAAATCCCGCCAGCTCGCCCCGGCGGTGTCCGCGGTCGGAAGGATCGCCAGCAACCGCTCGACCTCGGCCATCGTCTCCTCCGCCAGCCGACGGGAGACGGTCACCAGCGTCGCCGGCGAATCGGGCCCGTGCTCCGCCTGGCCGAGAAGGTCGGTGGCGCAGAGCTCCGCGTCCACGGTGTCGTCGGCGATCAGCAGGGTCTCGGTCGGCCCGGCGAGCAGGTCGATGCCGACCCGGCCGAAGAGTTGCCGCTTGGCCTCCGCGACGTAGGCGTTGCCGGGGCCGACCAGCATGTCGACCGGCGCGACGCTCTCGGTCCCGATCGCCATCGCGCCCACCGCCTGGATGCCGCCGAGCGTCCAGATCTCGTGGGCGCCCCCGAAACGCATGGCCGCGATCACGGCCGGGTTCGGCGAACCCCGATAGGGCGGCGTCATGGCGACGATCCGGCGCACCCCCGCCACCGCGGCCGTCACCACCGACATGTGCGCCGAGGCGACCATCGGAAACCGCCCGCCCGGCACGTAGCAGCCGGCCGACTGCACGGGAACGTTCCGGTGTCCGAGGGTCACGCCGGGCAGCGTCTCGACCTCGACGTCGCGGAGCGCCGCGCGCTGGGCCTCGGCGAAGCGCCGCACCTGCGCCTGGGCGAAGCGGATGTCGTCGAGATCGCGCGCGGACACCTGGGCGATCAGGGCCTCGATCTCCGGCTCGGAGAGGCGGAAGCTCGGCGGGTCGAAATTGTCGAATCGCCTGGACATCTCCCGCACCGCCGCGTCGCCCCGCGCCTCGATGTCGGCGAGCGCTTCGGACACCGTCTTCCGAACGGCGGAGTCCGCCGCCTTGCGTCCTTCCGACGCCGCGCCGCGCTTCAGATACTCGACTGCCATAGTCTCCTTTCCCGCCTCCCTCGGGAGGCTCTTTCCGAACGACGGGGTTCGGCCGCGCGGCGCCGACGCCGCGTCGCAGGACCCGGGCGCCGGGGTTCGTGCGCGATAGTGCCGGGCTATCCCTTGACCGCGCCTGCCGTCAGTCCGCTCACGATCTGGCGCTGGAACACGATGACCAGCAGGAACAGCGGCGCGGTGATCGATACCGCCGCCGCGACGGCCTCCACCTGGTCGGTCGTCGTGGTCTCGCGGTTGAAGAAGCCGACGATCGCCGGAACCATCGTCTGGTTCTGCGCGTCCAGGAGCAGCGACGTCACCAGAAAGTCGTTGTAGGCGAGGAGGAAGCTGAACAGGCCGGTGGTGATCACGCCGGGCCACATCACCGGCATGATGACCCAGCGGAAAGCCTGGAAATGGGTGCATCCGTCCACCCGCGCCGCCTCGTCCAGATCGGCCGGAATGTTCTGGAAGAAGGACCGGAGCATCCAGATGGTGAAGGGCTGATTGATGGCGACCAGCACCGCGATCACCGCCCAGGGCTGGCCGTAGAGCGTCGGCGCGACGTCGCCGAGCAGCGGGCGCAGGATCTCGGCCGAGTTGATGAAGACCGGCAGGTAGCCGGCGAGCAGGACGGAATGCGGCAGCGCCCGGAAAATGAGCGCCGCGATCAGGAGCCAGAAAGCGAGGTTAGAGCCTGACCGGGCGAGGCCGTAGCCGGCCAGGGTGCCAACGGTTAGAGACACCGCGACGGTGCCGGCGGTCACGATCAGCGAGTTGACGAAGTTCCGGTAGAAGCCCTGCTCGACCCAGATCGCCTGGTAGTGTTCCGGCGTGAGGCCGAGAAGGGGCGCACCGAGCGGACCGAGCAGTGGGTTGATCCAGCCCAGCACGAGCGGAAGGACGCCGAAGAACGCGACGACGAAGGCGACGCCGTATGCGGCCCCTCCCACGATCCAGCCGATCGCGAGAAACCCCGGCGGCGAATGCCGGGCCACGGCGCGGGGCAGCGCCCCGGTGGCGAGGCGCACGGCGTGCCAGAGCAGGAACAATCCGACGGCGATGTCGAGGACCGAGAGCCCGCGCCCGGCCGCGCGCGTCTCGGGGCCGAACACCACGGCGAACGGATTCGGCGCGAAGGCGTCCACCGGCGCCTTGAAGCTCATGACCATGATCCAGAACAGCGGGAAGGACGCGATCAGGCACCAGACGGCGAGGAACGACGCGGAGCCGATGCGCAGCGCCGCGGATTGCCGGAATGCGCGGGGCGAGTTCATGTCGGCCTCCTGTGGTCTCGCCAGGCGCGGCGAAGCGGCAGCACCAGGAGAATCACGATGCCGATCATGGTCAGCATGGAGCTGGCGGAAGCCCGCGAGATCGCCCGGTTTCCGCTGTCGTCGGGCGTGAGCAGGTCGTAGGTCAGCCACTGCAGCGAGATCCGGTGCGCCTGGCTCGAGAAGCCCACGACTTCCTCGAACGCCCGGTAGGCGTCCATCAGGTGAATCAGCGCCACGAACACGATCAGCGGCATCAGATGCGGAACGACGACGTAGCGAAGCCGTTCCCAGCGGCTGGCGCCGTCGACCACGGCGCTCTCCAGCGTGTCCTGGTTGACCGTCTGCAGCCCGGCGTAGAACACCACGAACGCGAAGGGCGCGACGTGCCACACGCGGTAGAACAGCATGAGGATCTCGATCGTCCAGCCTTGGGCGAACATGGCGATGTCCCGGTCGAGCCACCACTCCAGGAAGGCGGTCATGATGCCGTCGCCGATGAACAGCCAGCGGATGGAAAGCGCCCCGATCACGGGCGTGATGATCAGGGGAAGCAGGGACACGAAGATCGCGGGGCCGCGAATGGAGCGCGTAATGTTGTTGACCGCCAGCGCGACGGCGAGTCCCAGTACGAGAATGAACGGAAGCGTGACCAGGGTGATGGTCAGGGTGAAGCGAAGCGCGGTCCAGAAATCGATGGCGAGCAGGGTCCCGAAATCCAGCGAGGCGAGCGCCGACCACGCGCGCTCCGGCTCGAGCAGGCTGCGGTAGCTCTGCAGACCGACGAATTCGGTCTGGGTCACGACGTCGCCCTCGTCGTCCAGCACCGGCCGCGTCTGCACCTCGGTGACGCAGACCTGTCCGGTGAATCCCGGCGTACAGGATTCGACCTCGATCTTCTCGAATACCGGGCGGGTCACGTAAAAGCTCTGCCAGAGGACGCTGAGCAGCGGGCCGGCGATGAAGATCAGCATCATCAGCAGGGACGGCCCGACAAACGCCGCAAAGGTCTTGAACCGCATGGCATCCGCTCCTGCAAGGGCTCGCCCGGAGCGACGGGTCGCTCCGGGCGGTATCGACCGTTCGAAACGGCTACAGCAGGCCTGCCTCCTCGGCGGCCGTCACGTAGGCGGCTTCGATGTCCGCCAGCGTCGTCTCGGCGTCCTTGACTCCGGTCAGGAAGTCCGCGACGCCGTTGCCGAGCGCGGTGTGCATCAGGCCCATCGCCCGACTGGCCGGATAAGGAACCGCGCCGGCGTTGGCGGTGGCGATGGCGCCCTCCGCAAGCCGGCCCGGCACGAAGCCTTCGACCAGCCAGACCGCGACGTCGTTGGCGCCCGTGACCATTTCGGTGTCGAGGCCCTCCATCGCCACCCGGAACGCAGCCTCGGCCTCCTCGTCGGAAATGTTGCTCGCGATGACGACGCCGTCCCACCAGAGCGTGGACGCGGGCCGGCTGCCGGCCTCGGCCGCAGGCGCGGCCGCCATCGTCACCAGTCCCACGACCTGGCTCTCCGCCGCGTCGTCCATGGCGCCGGCGCGGGAGGCCCAGAGATTGGCCATGGCGATCTTGCCCTGCTGGAACTGCTGCTGAACGTAGGTGGAATCGGCGACCAGATACTCGGGATCCATGTAGGCCGTGAGCGCCTTCATCGTCTCGAGCGCCTTGACGCCCGCCTCGTTGGCGATCGCGGGACGGTTGTCTGCGTCGACGAAAGTGCCGCCGAAGCCGAGGAACATGTTCACGAATTCCTGCGCGAGGTTCCAGCCGGTCTTGAAGGTTCCTCCGATCGGGAACTCGACCGCGCCGGCCGCCTGGATCGCTTCCGCCGCCGCCAGCATCTCGTCGTAGGTGGTCGGCGCGGCGATGCCCAGATCGTTCAGGATGTCCTCCCGGTACATCAGGTGCTGCGTGTTGACCATCATGGCGACGGCCATCGTCTGCCCGTCGATTCGAATGAGCTGGTTGGGCTTGAGATGGCTGCCGTGTTCCGCGACCAGGTCGTCGAGCGGCCGGATGGTGCCCTCGCTCAGGAGCGGAACCAGGGTTCCGTTCGATACGCCGCCGATATGATAGAGCGAAGGCTTGGCCGCGAAGGCTGCGGGCTGCTTGGTGCGGAACTCCTGATCGAGCTCGGCTTCCACGTTTCCGCACTCGGCCATCGCGCCCGTGACCGCCTTCCAGGCCTCGAAGCCGGCCGTCAGCGACTTGAGCGGCACCTCGTTCTTGAACGCGCAGGCGGCGCTCGCGCCGCTCGCCGCCAATGCCAGCGCCGCAGCCAGTGCGGCAGTCCTGAAGATCATCTGCTGTCTCCCTTTCCTGCTGTCGTGCGATCGGGGCGCGAACCGGCCGCGCCCCGCATTCGCCGATCCGGTTTGGTGGTCTCCCTTCACCCCTTGAGCCGGGGCCGACCCCCGAATCAGGCGCCGGCCATCCGCTCTCCGGTCTGGCGGTCGAACAGGTGGCAGTTCGCCGCCGGCACCCGGATCGCGGCGGTTTCGCCGATCCCGATCCGAAACTCCTTGTGCGCCTTCACCGCAACCAGCGCGTCGCCGATGCGGACGGTCAGCATGGTCGCGTCGCCGAGCAACTCCATGGTGTAGACCGGCGCCGAGATATGCGACTCGCCGGCCTCGCCGACGGCGGCGTCCTCGGCCCGAAATCCCAGCGTGGCGGCGCCGTCCGCGGTCCCGACTCCGGGAACCTCGATGCCGGGTCCCCGGAAGGTGCCCGCCTTCGTCTCTCCCTCGATCAGGTTCATGCCCGGGGAGCCGATGAACCCGGCGACGAAGGCGTTCGCCGGCCGGTCGTAGATTTCCTTCGGCGTTCCGGTCTGCTGGATGACGCCCCCGTTCATGACCACCACGCGGTCGGCGAGCGTCATCGCCTCGATCTGGTCGTGGGTCACGTAGATCGTGGTGACCGCCAGCTCGTGCTGCAGGTTCTTGATCTCGGCCCGGGTCGAGACGCGCAACTTGGCGTCCAGATTCGAGAGCGGCTCGTCCATCAGGAAGACGTTGGGCTCCCGCACGATGGCCCGCGCCAGCGCGACCCGCTGCCGCTGGCCGCCGGACAGTTCCGCCGGGCGCCGGTGCAGGAAGTCGCCGAGCTCCACCATGTCGGCCGCACGGTGCACCCGCTCCTCGTGGGTCGAGGAATCCACCTTGCGAACCTTGAGCGGAAACCGGATGTTCTCGAACACCGTCATGTTGGGATAGAGGCCGTAGGACTGGAAGACCATCGCGACGTCGCGGTCCTTCGGATCGAGATCGTTCACCTTCCGCCCGCCGATGAAGATCTCGCCGTCGGTGGGATCCTCGAGGCCCGCCACCATGCGCATGGTGGTGGTCTTGCCGCAGCCGGAGGGGCCGAGAAGGACCAGAAACTCCCGATCCGCGATGGTCAGGTCGAAGCTGTCCACTCCGACGAAGCTGCCCCAGCGCTTCGACACTCCGCGCAACTCCACTTCGGCCATGGGCGTACTCCCGTGTGGACGGACCGGCCGCCAGACTGCGCCCGAGTCGCTTGCATACGATTGCAAGGATACGTCCGGCAATCCGACTTGTCAACCCGGCGTTTCCGGACGGGCGGCGACCGCCGGCGTGCCCGTTCGTGGAAGGATCCCCGGCGCGATTCTCCGCGACACGTCGAATCGCGCCGGCGGACAGGGCGGCGCCGGCCGCGTACAGTGACGGGCGAGACATCCGTCGCACCGGCAGGAGAGAGGCATGCAGAGACCGTTCGCCCGCTATCCCGACCTCGAGGGCAAGACCGTTCTGGTGACCGGCGGCGCGTCCGGGATCGGCGCCGAGATCGTCGCCGCGTTCGCCGAACAGGGCGCGCGGGTCGGGTTCCTGGATTACGACCGGGAGGCCGGCGAGGCGCTCGCCGCTTCCGGCGCCGGCGAGATCGCGTTCGAAGAGTGCGACCTCCGGGACGTCGACGCGCTCCGGGCGGGCGTGGCGCGGCTCCGGGAGCGCTCGGGGCCGGCCTCCGTTCTGGCGAACAACGCCGCGCGGGACGACCGCCACGACTGGCGGGAGGTTTCGCCGGAATATTTCGACGAGCGCATGGCGACCAACTTCCGCCACCAGTTCTTCGCCGTCCAGGCGGTCGCGCCGGACATGATCGCCATGGGAGGCGGCTCGATCGTCAACATGGGATCCTGTTCCTGGTGGCAGGCGATGGGCGGCATGCCGGTCTACGGCTCGGCCAAGTCCGCCGTGCACGGCCTCACCCGAACCATGGCGCGGGAGTTGGGCCCGCACCGGATCCGGGTCAACACCGTGGTGCCCGGCTGGATCATGACCGAACGGCAGAAGGAGCTCTGGGCCACGCCGGAGGCGCTCGAGGAGCACCGGTCGCGCCAGTGCCTGCCTGACCTCATCGATCCCGTCTACGTCGCCCGGCTGGTGCTGTTCCTGGCCTCGGACGACTCCGCCATGTGCACCGCGAGCAACTACTTCATCGACGCCGGATCCACCTGACGTCTCGGCGCCGGAAACGGGATCCGCCGACCGGCGGCGAAGCCCCGAAGCCGGTTCGAACGAAGGCGCGGCCTCCGCGCGAACGCGGCGCGGCGAATCGGCTACGGCCCCGCGAACGGAATCGATTCGTCCGCGAATTTTCCCTTGTTTTGCAACGAGTTACGGACCGTGTGATTCGGCCGGCCGCGGACGCGCTTGACCGCTTCGCGGGAGCGGTCTACGGTGCGCCATGTCCGGCGTGACGCTTGCGTGGGGCGGCTCCTCGGCGAAAACGCGAACGGGGGCTGCCGGATGCGGCTCGGCGCCGGGATGGCTTGGCGCTCGCGCAATTGCGGGCGTCGCACGAGGAAATGCATCCCCCGAGAGGACGCATGACGAACCCGATCGCTCGACCACCACGCGTCTAGGGCCGGAGCGGGGCCCGAGCGGCCTCGCGCTTGACGGCATCGCGGCGACAGGCGTCGGGCAGGATCGGTTTTCTTCCATACCTCCCTTCCGCGTCCGTTCTGAAGCCGCAGGGCGGATCGGGACCGTCCGGACTCGTGCCAGAAGCGTCTGCACGCCGTACTGACCCAGACCGTGGCGTTTCGTTCGTGACCGAGGTTCGAAGGCGTCCGCCGGAGCGGAGAGCCGGACGAACCGACCGATCGCGTTCGCGTCCCTCCTTCCGCCCGCCGTCGCGCAACCATGCCCCGGTGCGAGCCGGTCGCGGCCCCGCTCCAGGAAAACCCGGCCCGGGCGGGCCGGGCAGACCGCCCGCCGCGTCGCGGCGAAGATCGCGTTCCCAGGAGAAGGAACGAGAAGCAATGACCAAACCCCACTTTTTTGTCGCCTTCGAGAACAATCTCGAGCCGATCGCGGACACGTATGGCGACGTCGCCGAGCACCTGTTCGGCCTTGCCCGGACCATATTCGAGGACGAAGGACACCACGGGTCGATCGCCTTCCTGTGCCGGAAGCGGGCCCTGGTCGGCGTGCAGGGCATGTCGACCGAGACGCCCGAGCGGAAGCGGGCGGCGCAGCTCCTGCTCGCCAGGCACGCCGTCCAGCTCGAGTCGGACTGCGTGGCCTGGATCGCGGAATCCTGGATGGCGATCGTCGCCGGCGCCTACACCGGGCAGCGCGCGTCCCAGATGCCGAACCGGACCGAGGTCCTGACCTTGACGATGGTCTCGAAGGGCACCGAGTCGCTGTTCCTCTACGCGGACATCAGCCGGAAGGAGTCCGGCCCCGCGCTCGGCCCCACGCAGCGCCAGCCGACGGGCTCGCCGCTCATGTTTCAGGACCTGTTCGAGGCATGGGGCAAGCCGATGCCCGGATTCTCGGGAGAGGTCGAGGAAGAGACGGACGCGATCCACGGGAAGACGGTCGGCGGCGACGAGCCCAACTGACCGCGACGGTCCGGAGGTGCGGAACTCTACGGAACCAGAACGACTTTCGGGGCCGCAGCCGCACCTTCGGCAATGTCGCGAAACGCCTGCGGCCCCGCGTCGAGCGGTCGGGCCTCGATCCAGTCGAGCGCGCCCATCCGGCCGTCCGCCAGCGCGACGAGCGACGCGCGGAGGTCCGCCTCCACATAGGTGTAGACGCCGAGCCAGGCGACTTCCGCCAGCGTCAATCGCCGCGCGTCGAACTCGCCGGCGTCCTCCTGCAGGCCGAGATGGGCGACGGCGCCGCCGGCGCGAACCGACCCGATCGCGAGGGCCCGGCTCCGAACCGAGCCCACCGCGTCCACGACGAGGTCGAAACCGCCCGAGGGGATGCCGTCCGTCGGATGACGCGCCGGCAGGCCGGCCGCGGACACCGTCTCGCGACGCAGGGGATTGGTCTCCGCCACGACGACGTCGGCCGCGCCCCAGGCTCGCAGCACCAGCCCCGAGAGCAGTCCGATCGCGCCTCCTCCGACGACCAGGGCGTTGCAGGCCGCCGTCGGCTGCCGGCTCGCGCGCGCCAGGAGGCTCGCCGCGTGCCAGGCGCAGGCGCAGGGCTCCATCAGGGACGCGCGCAGCGAGTCCAGGCCGGGCGGGATCTCGATCAGGTTGCGCTCCGGTATCGAGACGCGTTCGGCGAACCCGCCCGGGCGCGACATGCCGATCATGCCGCGCCGGCTGCACAGGTTGGTGCGGCCGGCAGCGCAAGCGGGGCAGGATCCGCAGGAGATCAGCGGGTTCAGCGCGACCCGCCGGCCGTCCAGAGCGCCCCCGGACACGACGCCCGCCACCTCGTGCCCCAGAACCAGAGGCGCTCGCCGGCGCGGATCGTGCCCCATCCAGGCATGCATGTCGGACCCGCAGATGCCGGCCGCCTCGACCGAGACCACCGCCTCTCCGTCCGCCGCCGCAGCGTCGGCCACGTCGCGAATCTCGCTCGCGCGTTCGCCCACATACGCCAGTGCCTTCATTCCGTCGCCGCCCCGCGCCCGTTCCCGCCGCGGCCGGAACCCGACGGCCGCCGTGCATCGAGGCTGCATGATACGCTATCCTGCCGCCGCGGCCGCAGGCCGCATCCGCACTGCCCCCGGAGTGCGTCGCTTGCAGGCCCCGGACCGGCTCCGGGCGCCGCCGAGCGTCGTTCCGAAACGGAGAAGCCGCGTGCAATTCGATTACGTCGTGGTCGGCGCCGGGTCGGCCGGCTGTGCCGTCGCCGCCCGTCTCTCGGAGGATCCCGGATGCCGGGTGGCGCTGGTCGAGGCCGGCGGTCGGGCCTGGAATCCGTGGCTTCACGTTCCGGTCGGTTACTTCAAGACCATGCACCATCCCGGGCTCGACTGGCGCTACCGGACTTCGCCGGACGCCGGGCTGAACGGCCGTTCGATCGAATGGCCGCGCGGCAAGGTGCTCGGGGGATCCAGCGCGCTGAACGGGCTCTTGTACCTGCGCGGCCAGCCGGGCGACTACGACCACTGGCGCCAGCTCGGCGCCGAGGGATGGGGATGGGAAGACGTGCTTCCCCTGTTCCTGCGCTCGGAGCGGCAGGAGCGCGGCGAGAGCGAATGGCACGGCGCTTCCGGACCGCTCCACGTCAGCGACGCCCGCTGCCGGCGTCCGGTTTGCGACCGGTTCATCGAAGCCGCCGGTGCCGTGGGCATACCCCCGAACGACGATTTCAACGGACCGGAGCAGGAGGGGATCGGCTACTTTCAGCTGACGACGCGGAACGGCCTGCGCTGTTCCGCCGCCGCCGCCTATCTCGGACCGGCGCGGCGGAGGCCCAATCTCCAAATCGTCACCCGTGCCGATGCGCTGCGGGTCCGGTTCGAGGGGGGACGCGCGACGGCCGTGGAAGTCGACCGGCAGGGATCCGCAGAGACTCTCGGGGCCGCGGGCGAGGTGATTCTCTCCGCCGGCGCCATCGGCTCGCCGCAACTGCTGCAATTGTCCGGCGTCGGACCGGCGGATCTCCTGAGAGAACGGGGGATCGAGGTCGTCCGCGACCTGCCGGACGTCGGCGAGAACCTTCAGGACCACCTGCAGGCGCGGGCGGTCTACGAGGTGTCGGAGCCGACCCTGAACGACGAGGTCAACAGCCTCATCGGCCGAATGGCCATCGGCCTCGAGTTCCTGCTCCGCCGAAGCGGTCCCTTGACCATGGGCGCCAGCCAGGTCGGCGCGTTCGTGCGCGTCCTGCCGGAGAGCGCGAGTCCCGACCTCCAGTTTCACATGCAGCCGCTCAGCTCCGGCAGTCCCGGGCACGGCCTCGACCCCTTCTCCGCCTTCACCGCCTCCGTCTGCCAGCTGCGGCCCGAGAGCCGCGGACAAGTCCGGATACGGTCCCCGAACCCGGCGGACCATCCGGACATCTTGCCGAACTATCTCGAAGCGGAGGTCGACCGGCGCACCGTCGTCGCCGGCGTTCGGCTCGCGCAACGCATCGCAGCCACCCCGCCGCTATCGGACATCGTGATCCGGGAACGCGAACCGGGACCCGCATGCGAGAGCGACGACGAGATCCTGGAGTGGGTTCGCGACCGGGCGCAAACGATCTATCACCCGGTCGGCACCTGCCGCATGGGCGGCGACGACGCCTCCGTGGTCGATGCCCGGCTCCGGGTCCGGGGCGTGGCGGGGCTGCGCGTGGCCGACGCGTCGGTCATGCCGACGATCACCTCCGGCAACACCAACGCGCCGGCGATCATGATCGGCGAAAAGGCCGCGGAGATGATCCTGGAAGACCGTCGGCGGGAGCGTCGCGACTGATCGAATCGCAGCGCCCGGGCCGGGCAGGGCCGGTTCGAAGAGGGCGCGTCGCAAAACGGTCGGAATGCGGCAGGGCGCGCCCGGGTCCGGGCGCCGGGATCAGCTTCCGTAGAGGACTCCGGGCAGCCATAGCGCCAGTTGCGGGAAGGCGAACACCAGCGCGAGTCCGAGCAGCTGGATGACCATGAACTGCAGCATGCCCATATAGATGTCTTTCAGGTCCCAGTCGGGAACCACGCCCTTCAGGAAATACGCGCTCAACGCCACCGGCGGCGAGAGCCAGGCGGTCTGCAGGTTCACCGCCACGAGAATGCCGAACCAGATCAGGTTGACCCCCAGTTCGTCCATCAGCGGGATCAGGATGGGCACGATGATCAGGACGATCGGCACCCATTCGAGCGGCCAGCCGAGCAGGAAGATGAAGGCCATGACGAGGATCAGCACCGCCGTCTGGCTGAGATCGAGTCCGAGCAGCAGTTCCGTCAGCAGGAACGGCGTGCCGAGCCGGGAGAAGACCGCGCCGAAGAAGTTGGACGCCGCGACCAGGAACAGGATCAGGACCGAGATCTCGAGCGTCTTGATCAATGCCGTCCCGAGCCGCTGCCAGGTCAGCCGGCCATAGGCGACGGTCAGCAAGAGCGCGCCGAAGGCGCCGCACCCCGCGCCCTCCGTCGGCGTCGCCCAACCGAGAAGGATGGAGCCGAGCGCAAACGCCACCAGCGCGGCGGGCGGAACCAGGCCGAGGAAAAATTCGCGCGCGACGACCGCCCAGTCGTTCGCCCGCTCCGATTCCGGCAGCGGCGGCCCCAGCGACGGGTCGAGCCAGCAGCGAACCAGCGAATAGCCGACGTACAGCACGGCCAGCATGGCGCCGGGAAGGATCGCGGCGGCGAACAGGTCGGTGACCGGGATTTCGAGCACCGGCCCCATCACCACCAGCATGATCGACGGCGGGATGAGGATGCCGAGCGTTCCGCCGGCGGTGATGGTCCCGGCCGCCAGCCGTACGTCGTAGCCGGACCGGTTCATGGTCTTCGCGGCCATGATGCCGAGGATGGTCACCGAGGCGCCGACGATTCCGGTCGCCGCGGCGAAGATGGTGGACACGAACAGGACCGCGACGTAGAGCGAGCCCCGCGTCGAGGCGAGCATGAGCTGCACGGAGCGGAACAGGCGTTCCATGAGGCCGGCCTGCTCCATCATCAGACCCATGAACACGAACAGGGGCACCGCGGCCAGGGTCTGTTCCAGCATCACCTGATTGAACTGGAGCGTCATCAGGAAAAACACGAGGTTCCCGAAGCCCCAATATCCGAAGGCGACGCCGAGGAAGATCAGCGTGAAGGAGATCGGAAAGCCGACGAAGATGGCGAAGAGCATCACGCCGACCATGATCAGGCCGATCACGGCCGGGTCGAGATTGACCAGCGCTTCGATCATGGCCAGCGGGACTTATGGATCGCGTAGACGCATTTCAGGGACTCGGAGACTCCCTGAAGGATGAGCATTGCGGCGCCGATCGGCATGGTGAAGCGCAACGGCCACACGATGGGCATCCATGCGGTGTCGTTCACCGACTCGTTGCGCATGAACGAATTGAACGCGTAGTCGAAGGTGACCCAGAAGAACAGGATCAGCGACGGGAAGTAGAACAGGAGGTAGAGGGCGAGGTCCACGGTTCCCTGGCGGCGCACCGACAGGGTCCGGTACAGGAAGTCGGCCCGGATATGCACGCCGCGCATGAGCGCGTAGGCCGCGCCGAGCATGAACAGCGCGCCGGAGGCCATCCGGCTGAGATCGTAGGCCCAGTCCGTCGGCGCGAGGAAGAGCTTCCGCGCGACGACTTCGTGCACCATGACCAGCAGCATCGGGATGAGCAGCAGGCAGAAGACCCTGCCGCACCAGAGACTGAAGTGGTCGATGGAGCCGACGATCGCCCGCATCCACGGCGCCATGTCCGACGGCAGGCGGCCGACATGCCGCCGCTCGGCGATCAACTCGTCGCCGGGGTCGAGTTCTTCAGGCTGCATCGGATGCGCAAGGCCCCCGGCGCGTCGCGCCGGGGGCCGCATGACTGACGAAAGGCGCGTTCACGGCCGGAATCCCGATCCGGGGTCCGTCGGCGCGCGAACGGTCCGACCGTTCCGCCGGGTCTATTTCAGGCTGTCCGCGAAAGCCTTGCCGAGCTGCGCGTTCGAGGTCTGCGCACCGGCCCAGAACGGAACCGCGATCGCGGCGAAGTCCTTCTGGCTCTGCCAGACCGCGCCGAAGAACTCGTTATCGGCCGCGTTCTGCTCCAGCGTCGCGCGCGCCGCGTCCATATACGCCTTGAAGTAGTCCGTCGGGGTATCGTGCAGGATCACGCCGTGGTTCTCGGTGAGGTCCTTCAGCGCCTTGCCGTTCTCGATGATGCGATAGGCGACCGCCTTCATCAGCGAGGCGTTGGCGGCCACTTCCATGGCGCGCTGCTGGTTCTCCGTGAGGCTGTTCCAGACGTCGCCGTTGATGTAGATGTCCGCGTTCACCACGACCTGGTGCAGTCCCTGCAGGTAGTAGTGCTTCAGCACCTTGTGCAGGCCGAAGACCGAGTCGGGTTTGGGGCAGCACCATTCGGCGGCGTCGATCGCGCCGCTCTCGAGCGCCGGCAGGATGTCCCCGCCGCCCATGGCGACGGAAGCCACGCCGATGTCCTTGTAGGTCTGACCCGGGATGCCCGGCGGGGTGCGGAACCGGTATTTGCGGAAGTCGTCCATGGAATTGATCGGCTCGCGGAACCAGCCGAGCGCCTCCGGGCCGACCGGCTGCACCACCAGCCCCTTCACGTTTACGCCCATCTCCTGCCAGAGCTGGTCGTAGAGTTCCATGCCGCCGCCGTACAGATACCAGCTGATATAGGCGAAGTTGTCGATGCCGACGCCGGCGCCGGCGACGGGCGAACCGAACAGCATCGCTGCCGGATGCTTGCCGGACCAGTAATGCGTCCAGGCGAAGCCGCCCTCGACGAGTCCGCTGTCGACCGCGTCCAGGATCTCGAACACGCCGACGACCGCGCCGGCCGGCAGGATCTCGATCTGTACCTCGCCGTTGGTCAGCGCCGCCACGTCGTCGGCGAACTCGGCGAGCATGACTCCCTCGTCCGACTTGGCGGTGGTGGCGGACTGGATCCGGATAGTGGTGGCGGCGGACGCGGCGCCGACCAGCGCCCCGGCGAACGCGACTCCCACCGCGAGTCTGATCATGGACTTCATTCGTATTGCTCCTTCTTGGGCGAACGCCCCCTGCGTTCGCGTTCGGAATTCTCGTGGCGGGATGCGGCCGAGCCTGAACTCACGCCACGTTCCGACCGACCGAATCCGAGGCTCGCGAAACGCGTTTCGCAACAGGACAGGGCGGGCCGAATAAGGGCCAGTGGTTCGCGCGCGTCTCCCGACATAGAGAAAGCTGCGATACCTTAGCCATGTTCGGCGGCGCTGTCATCGTGCGGCTTCCGGGCCGAATTCCGCCGCCGTTCAGGGCGAGCGACCGAGATCGAAGGTCTCCTCCGGGAACCACCTGGCGAGTCGCAGGTCCGCGGTCTGCGCATGCGCCTCCATCCCCTCGAGACGCGAGAGCCGGGCGGCGACGGGTCCGACTTCCCGGTTGGCTTCGCGCGACATGCGCTGCCATGTGACCGTCTTCAGGAACTTCCCGACCCAGAGGCCGCCGGTGTAACGGGCCGCTCCCTTGGTCGGCAGGATGTGATTGGGTCCGGAGGTCTTGTCGCCGTAGGCCACCGTGGTTTCCTCGCCGAGAAAGAGGGATCCGTAGTTGCGCAGCCGGCCCAGCCACCAGTCGAGATCCGCGCAGTGGACCTCCAGGTGCTCCGGCGCGTAGCGGTCGCACAGGGCCGCCGCCTCCTCGCGCGTCCCGGCCACCACGACTTCGCCGTAGTCGCGCCACGCGGCGGCCGCGTTGGTTCGATTCGGCTCCGGGAGCGCGTCGACGAGGCCGGGGACGGCGTCGAGCGCCCTCTCCGCCAGCTCCCGGGATAGCGACACGAGCCAGGCCGGGGAGTCCGGGCCGTGCTCCGCCTGCCCGACCAGGTCGATCGCGACGAGTTCCGGATCGGCCGTCTCGTCCGCGACCACGAGCACTTCGGTCGGACCGGCGAACATGTCGATGCCGACCTCGCCGTAGAGCATGCGCTTGGCTTCGGCGACGAAGGGGTTGCCGGGTCCGACCAGGATATCCGCGCGCGGCTGGCCGAAAAGGCCGAACGCCATGGACGCGACGGCGGGGGCGCCGCCGAGCGCCAGGACCGCGTCGGCGCCGCAGGCGC
Organism: Rhodobacterales bacterium; assembly: GCA_965221505.1. Classification (GTDB taxonomy): domain Bacteria; phylum Pseudomonadota; class Alphaproteobacteria; order Rhodobacterales; family CAZPXZ01; genus CAZPXZ01. The sequence goes on along the minus strand of CBDCSI010000001.1, from coordinate 337,799 downwards.
GGAGTGCGTACAGAATGGCGGGCGGGGCGCCGACGGGCGCCTTCGCAGGGGTGCAGGCGACCACGTGGCGCACCCCGGCGGCGCGCGCCGTGGTCACGGACATGATCGCGGAGGCGACGTGCGCGTAGCGGCCGCCCGGCGCGTAGCAGCCGGCCGTGTCGACCGGAACGTTCCGGTGGCCGGCCGTCAGGCCGGGCGCGAGCTCGATCTCGGTCTCGCCGAGCGAAGCCAGCTGCGCCTCGGCGAAGCGCCGCACGCGGTCGCGCGCGAAGCGGATGTCGTCCCGGAGCGCGGCCGGCACGCGCGATTCCGCCTCCAGCAGCGTCTCTTCCGGGAGCACGACGTCCCCGGTCCAGTCGTCGAACTGCCGGGCATAGGCGCGAACCCGCTCCTCGCCGCCGGCGCGAATCTCGCCGAGCATCTGCGCGACCGTCTCCCGAACCCGGCTCTCGCCGGTTGCGGCCGTGCGTGCGGCACGCTTCAGATACTGATGGGGCAAGCTCCGAATCCTTTCTGCAATCCAATGCCGGGTCCGCCGGGTCACCGGGCGCACAGCATACGGCAGGGCGGCGCCAGGGTGTAGACGCTCCCGAGAACGGAAGAGGCCACACCGGAGCAATCGCAGCAAACCCGTGCCGCATGACGCCGAGAGGATCCCGCCGGCGGTGCCGTTCCGTTCGCCGGCGCCGCCTCAGGTCCCCACACCGCCCGGTTGCCTGCCGCTCATCCCCTCGCGATCCGACCCCGATCCAACGGCACCGCCTCATCCGCCAATTCCTCCACCCGATGGCACGCGGCCAGATGGCCGCTCGGGTGGACCTCCCGCAATCGGGGAAGACTCTCCCTGCACGCCGCCCGCGCATGGGCGCAACGGGGATGGAACGGACAGCCGGAGGGCGGATCGACCGGACTCGGCACTTCGCCCAGCACCGTCGCCCGGACCCGGCTCCGCCCGGACGGATCCGGAACCGGAACGGCGCCGAGAAGCGCCCGGGTATAGGGATGCGCGGGCGCGTCGAACAGCCGGTCGCGGTCGGCGAGCTCGACGATGCGCCCGAGATACATCACCGCAACCCGGTCGGCGACGTTCTCGACGACGGCCAGGTCGTGCGAGATAAAGAGGAGCGCAACCCCCGTGTCGTACTGCAGATCCCGCAGCAGGTTGACGATCTGGGCCTTGACCGACACGTCGAGCGCGGAGACCGGCTCGTCGCACACGATCACGTCCGGCTCGAGCGCGAGCGCGCGCGCGATCCCGATTCGCTGGCGCTGCCCGCCCGAGAACTCGTGCGGATACTTGCGCCCGGCCGACTCGTCCAGCCCGACGCGCCGGAGCAACGAAGCGGTCGCGTCTGCCAATTCCGACCCCGTTCGCCGCCCGTGAATGCGGAAGGGGGCCGCAAGGATGTCGCGTACGCGGTGGCGCGGGTTGAGCGACGAGAACGGGTCCTGAAACACGATCTGCATCCGGCTGCGCAGCGCGCGCAGGTCGCGCCCCGACACCGCGCCGATGTCTTCGCCCATCAGCCGCACCGTGCCCGCGGTCGGCTCCTCCAGCCGAAGCAGCAGGCGCCCGACCGTCGACTTGCCGCAACCGCTCTCCCCGACCAGCCCGAGAGTCTCCCCGCGAAGGATTTCGAGGTCCACCTCCTCCACTGCGCGAACCTGCCGGACGCCGCCGCTCAGGAGACCCCCGATCCGAAATCGCTTGGTCAGGCCGGCGGCCTCGAGCACGGGCGCGGTCATGGCGCGGCGCACGGGTTGTGGCAGGCGCTCCGGTGCTCGGCGCCTGTCGGACCCAGCGCCGGGACGGCATGCGCGCAGGCGCCGACCGGACGGTCGCAGCGCGGCGCGAAGGCGCAGCCCGGCGGCAGGGCGTCCGGCTGCGGGACGACCCCGTCGATTTCGTGCAGGCGCAGGTCGCGGCGGCGCCCGAGGACCGGAACCGACCCAATGAGCCCCCTCGTGTAGGGATGCCGCGGCGCACGGAAGAGCGGGGCCACGGGCGCCTCCTCGATCTTCCGTCCGGCGTACATCACCATCACCCTGTCCGCCAGTTCGGCGATGACGCCCAGGTCGTGGGTGATCAGGACGATCGCCATCCCGGTCCCGGCCTGCAGCTCCCGAATGAGATCCAGAATTTGCGCCTGAATGGTGACGTCGAGCGCCGTGGTCGGCTCGTCGGCGATCAGGATCGCCGGCTCGCAGGCAAGCGCCGCGGCGATCATCACCCGCTGCCGCAAGCCGCCGGAGAGCTGGTAGGGGTAGCTTCGCGCCCGCCGCTCCGGATCCGGAACCCGCACCCGCTCGAGAAGTTCGACCGCCCGGCGCCAGGCCGACCGGGCGTCGAGGCCGAGATGGCGGCGGCAGACCTCCGCGATCTGCTCCCCGGCCTGCATGACGGGATTGAGCGCGGTCATCGGCTCCTGAAAGATCATCCCGATCCGCCGCCCCCGGATCGCGCGAAGCCGCGCGGGCGGAAGCGAAAGAAGGTCCTCTCCCTCGAACGCCGCGCTTCCCGCGACGATTTCGGCCGGCGGATCCGGCTGCAGCCCGAGAAGCGACAGCGCCAGCATGCTCTTCCCGCATCCGCTCTCGCCGACGATTCCGAGCGTCTCCCCGGCGCCGACCGCGAGGTCGACCCCGTCCACGGCCGGCGCCGCGCCGCCGGGCAGATGGAGGACCGTCGTAAGTCCGGACACCTGCAGGAGCGGATCCGCCATGACTACGCCGCGCCGGCTGCCGCCCGCAATCCGTTCGCGAACGCCGCCTCCAGCTCCTGAAGCGCCTCCTCGCCGTGCCCGAGCGACAGGGCATGATGCGAGAGCGGGTTGGGCAGGGCGACAACGCGGGAATCGGCCAGCGCGCCGACGAAGGCGCGGTATTGGCGCGCGTCGGTCCGGGCAGCCGATCGGAAATCCGCAATCTCGCCGTCGCAGAAATACCAGTGCAGATGCGATCCGCCGGTGACGTAGCGGGCCGGCAGGCCGAGCCGCTCCGCCTCGGCTTCGAAGCGGGTCCGCAAACATCGGTTTCGCGCCTCGACCGTACGCCGCACGTCGCCGGCCGCGAGAATCGGGATCGCGGCGGCAGCGGCGGCGACGGAAACCGCATGCCCGTTGAACGTGCCGACGAACGCCGGTCCCCGGCCGGGCTCGGTCGTCCGCATCAACGCCTCGCGCCCGGCCACGGCCGCGAGCGGATAGCCGTTCGCGATCGCCTTCCCGAACAGCGCCAGATCCGGCTCGACGCCGGACGTCTCCGCCACGCCCCCGGGCGCGAGGTTCAGGCCGGTGAGCAATTCGTCGAACACCAGCACGATTCCGTGCCGGTCCGCCGAACGGCGGAGCGCCTGCAGGAACGGCACGCGACCCGGAACGTAGCCTACGTCGATCAGGGTCGGCTCCAGCAATATGGCCGCCAACTCGCCGCCGACCTCGTCGAGAATCGCGACGGCGGCCTCCGGGTCGTTGAAGGGCAGGACCGTCGTCTCCGACACGAGGTCGCGTCGCTGGCCCTCGAACTGCGCGACGGGCGTCATCCGCTTCGCCGGCCCTGCCTTCGCCGGGTCGACCCAGACGCTGACGAACACTTCGTCCGACCATCCGTGATAGCTGCCCTCCACCTTCGCGATCCGGGTTCGCCCCGTCGCATGGCGAGCGATATGAAGCGCATGCTGGACCGCCTCGGTGCCGGTGTTGGTAAAGCGAACCAGATCGGGCCACCCGGCGGCGGAACGGAGCGCCTCGGCCGCGTCCACGGCGAGAGCCGATTCGAGACCGCAGGTCAGCCCGGCGGACACCGCCCGCCGCACGGCTTCCTCTACCGCCTCGTGCCGGTGCCCGAGCAGCACCGCGCCGTTGCCCATGACGATGTCGAGATGCCGGTTGCCGTCGGCGTCCCACGCGAAAGCGCCTTCGGCCCGTTCGAAGTAGATCGGATGCGGCGTCCGCGCCCGGGTGTTGGTGCTCACCCCGGCCGGCACGCACCGGAGCGCGCGGTCGTAGAGCGCCTCTGATCGGGAATACCCGGCCACGCTCACGCCTCCGCCGTGTCGAGGTCGCCGACCATGTATCCGTAGTCGCCGGGTTCGACGACGTTTCTGGTCAGATGCGACAGGATCATGATTCCGCGCCGGAGCGGAGACCGGACGACCTCCAGCTCCTCGAAGGAATACGGGCTCACGACGCGGCCCAGGACGGCGCCGTCGCCGATCTCCTCGCCGAGCGGCGGAGCCTCCGTCTCCAGCCAGCCGCCCTGGGTCGGGCGAAGGATCTCGATCCGGTTCACGACCGTCTGGGCGGGCGGCGGCTCCGCCTCCCCCTCGACGCTGCCCGCCTGGCGCAGCATGTTCATGACGCCGACCACCCCGCGCTCCACATACGGCTCCTGCGAGACGATCCCCCCGCCGAGTTCCACCACCACCGACGAGATCCCGCGCCGGTCGACGGTCACCGACTTCGTGGTGCCGCTGTAGGTAGTGCCGCCGAGACCCGAGGTCGGCCGGTACAGGACCCTGGAGCCGAACGACCGGGAGAGCGGCTCGTCGTTCAGGATGTAGACGTAGTCCACCGTCGGCCGGTCGGTCCCGGCATGCAGGTCTATGTGGACGTCGATCTTCTCCAGGAACTCCCGCGTGACGGCGGCCGCGAGATGTTCCGAATACCAGCCGGAGGTCGAACCCGGAAACAGCCGGTTGAGGTTCAGCTCGTCCACCGGCGTATACCGGCGATTGACGGCGAACGCCCGCGGATTCGCCACCGGCAGGAGAAGGATGCGTCCGGCGATCCTCGCGTCTCTCAGATGCGGCCAGAGCGCGCGGACGATCTGGCTGCCGGCGTTCTCGTTGCCGTGAATGGAGCCGGAGACGCCGACCGTCGGGCCGTCGCGGGCGCCGCGTAGCTCGTGGATCGTCAGCACCGCGTCCGTGCCGTCGGCCATCGTCGTGAATTTCGGCCGGTGAATTCTGTGTTCTTCCATTGTCGATCTCCCTTCAGTTGCGAGCGGTCCGGCGTATCCGGCGGGAGACCCCGCGGGGGTCCAGCTGGTCGCGGAGCCCGTCGCCGAACAGGTTGAACCCGAGCACCGTGATCATGATGGCCAGCCCGGCGACGGTCGAGAGCCACGGATGCGCGCGCAGGTAGCGGGTGCCGTAGGAAAGCGTCCAGCCCCAGGTCGGCGTCGGCGGCTCGACCCCGAAGCCGAGGAAACTCAGGCCGGACTCCGCGATGATCGCGGTGCCGAGTCCGAGCGTGGCCAGGACGATGACCGGCCCCACCACGTTCGGCAGGATTTCGCGGAACAGGATTCGGCCCTCCGAGGCGCCGAGCGATATCGCCGCCGTCACGTAGTCGGTCTCGCGCTGGGCGAGCGTCACGGACCGCACCACCCGCGCGTATTCGGTCCAGAACACCGCGGCCAGCGACAGGGTCAGGTTGACGACGCCGGGGCCGAGCGCCGCCACGATCGCCAGCGCCAGCACGATCGGCGGAAAGCCGAGAAAGACGTCCACGACCCGCATGACGGCGAGATCGACCCAGCCGCCGAAATACCCGCTGACCAGGCCCACGACCGAGCCGACCACCACCGCGATGGCGATCGAGGCGAGCGCGATGGTGAGCGACACGCGGGCGCCCACCGCCATCCGGGTCCATAGGTCGCGCCCGAAATTGTCGGTGCCCAGCCAGTGCTCGGGCGTCGGCCCGTCGAACCGGTTCCGCATGTCCATCTGCTCGACTTCGTAGCCGGACAGCGTCGGGCCGAGGAGCGCGAACAGCACGATCGCCAGCACGATGGCGCCGCCGACGGCCAGGGAGAGATTGTCGCGCAGCGCTCTCACCGTTCACTCGTATCGAATGCGCGGATCGATGACGGCATAGAGCAGATCCACGATCAGGTTGACCAAGGCGTAGGCCACCGCGAAGGTCAGCACGATTCCCTGAACCAGCGGGATGTCCCGCTGGGAAATCGCGGCGACCGCGAGCTGTCCGAGCCCGGGCCAGCCGAAGATGCTCTCGGTCAGCACGGCGCCGCCGAGCAGGGCCCCGAAACGCAGCCCAATCACGCTGACCACGGGCAACAGCGCGTTGCGCAGGCTGTGCACGAACACGATGCGAGGCGTGCGCAGTCCCTTCGCATGCGCCGTCCGTATGAAATCCTGGCCGAGCGTCTCCAGCATGGAGCTTCGAACCAGCCGCGAGATGACCGCCGCGTTGTTCAGGCCGAGGGTGAGCGCCGGCATCGCGATGTGCGACAGCGACTCGGCGAGGGGGCCCGGCCTGCCCTGCGCGAGTTCCCAGAGCGCGTCCGCGAGCGGCGGCCCCCGTCCGATAGACGGCAGGAGGTCGAGGCGGAGCGCAAACAGGTACATCAGCAGAATGCCGAACCAGAACACCGGCATCGACACCCCGAGCTGCGCGAACAGCATGCAGCCTGCGTCCACGAGGGTGCCCCGGCGCACGGCGGCCGCCACGCCGAGCGCGACGCCGAGGAGAACGGAGACCACGAGCGCGACGATCGCCACTTCGAGGGTAGGACCGATGCGCTGCCCGATCGCGTCGACGACCGGCTGGTTCTGAAAGTAGGACGATCCCATTTCGCCCTGCGCGAGATTGACGTAATAGAGGCCGAGTCGCGCCCACCACGGTCGGTCGAGTCCGAGGGCGCGCCGCATGTCCGCCACCGCCTCCTCGGAGGCGTCCTCGCCGAGAAGCACCGCTGCGGGGTCGCCCGGAAGCAACTGCATGACCCCGAAGGTCACCGCCACGATTCCCACGATCATGGGAACGAACAGCGCGAAGCGGCGCAGGGCGTAGGCGATCATCGGCGACGGAGGGGCCGGCGCCCGCCGCAAGCGGGCGCCGGCAAGGGTCTGGAGAGGCTCGTCAGCGCGCCATGCCGATGGCGGAGCGCATCATCCCCCGCGAATCCGGCGTCAGGGACACGGAGTCGTTGTGGAAGACCTGATACCCCTGATACGCGATCACGAAATACGGCAGCTCGTCCGCGATGATTGCGGCTGCGGCCCGATAGGCCGCGATCCGCTCGTCGAGGGCCACGGAGGCGCGGCCGGCGTCCAGCAGCGCGTCCACCTCCGCGTTTGCGTAGCCGCCCCAGTTGAGCGAACCCGAGGAGTGGAACTGCGCGTACATCAGCCGGTCCGGGTCCACGATGTTCAGCCACCCGAGCAGCGCGATCTGGTGTTCGCCCGCACGCACGCCGGCGGAGAACGCGGGCCAGTCCGAAATGGCGATGGACGCGTCGACGCCGTTCGCCAGCATGATGGCCTGGATGTACTCCAGCGCCTGGATCCGGTTCGGATCCTCGCTGTGCGTGGACAACGTCAGGCTGAGCGGAGTCCCGTCCTTGTCCAGCGTCCCGTCGCCGTCGCTGTCCGTCCAACCGGCGGCCGCGAACGCCGCCCCGGCGCCTTCCGGATCGAACGCGGGCTGGACGATCGACGCGTCGTACGCCCAGGACGACGGCAACAGGATCGAGGTCGCGACCTGGTCCACGCCTTCGTAGATGGCGTTGACGATGGTGTCCTGGTCCACGAGCGTCATGAGCGCACGCCGGAGGCCCGCGTCGGCGAGCAGCGGATCGGAGACGTTGACGTTCAGATAGGTGATTCCGAGGCCGCCCTGCACGGTACCGTTATGGGCGTCCTCTTCCAGCAGCCGACCGATGTCCTGCGGCGAGAGCGGCGGCTGGATGATGTCCAGGTCGCCGGCCTCGAACGCCTGCGCGCGCGCCGTGTTGTCCGCGACGATCACGAACTCGAACCCCTCGACCGCCGGGGGGCCGCTCCAGTGATCGGGGTTCGGCTCCAGGACGATCCTCGACCCGCGCTCCCAGCTGGCCAGTTTCATCGGGCCGGTTCCGACCGGCGCGCTCGACAGGTCGCCGCCGCCCTGCACGTAGTCGCTCGGAACGATTCCCATGTCGAGATAACTCAGGAGCGGCGCATAGGGCTCCTTGAGCCGGATGCGGACCGTCAGCGGATCGACCGCCTCGATGGTCTCGATCGGCGTGTAGAGCGAACGGAAGCGAGCCTTGAGTTCCGGGTCGAGAATGGTCTCGTAGGTGAACACGACGTCCTCGGCTTCGAGCGGAGACCCGTCATGGAAGGTGACTCCCTCGCGCAGGCGGAAGATCCATTCCGTCGGTTCGGGGTTTTCCCAGCTCTCGGCCAGATCCGGCACGGGCTTCAGGTCGGCGTCGAGCTGAAGCAGTCCGCTGTAGATCAGGTTCACGGCCCGATAGGCGGTGGTGTCGCGCATGATGCGCGGGTCCAGCGTCCCGGCGTCCACGTCGGTTCCGAGGCGGACGACCTGCGCCGAGGCCGGCGCCGCCAGCGCCAGCGCTCCCAAGAGCGCGGCGATCGCCCCGTAGTGTCGTTTCGTCATCGATTGTCTCCCTTGGCGTTGTTCTCCTTTCCCCGAGTGTCCGCCGAATCGCGGCCGAGCGGGGAACGCGGCAACCCCGACCTTGTCGCGAGAGCCGCGGGATGCGCTCGACCGTCCCGCTCCCGCGCGGGCAAGGAACATGTCCCTCGCCTACGTCCGCCCGAGTGCGGCCGCGCAGGAAACGAAGGGTCCGAACGCTCCCTTCGGGTCTACGACGCGCGCGTCCCGGAGTCAAACCGCGCACGGCCGAACGGGCTGCCCGCGTTCGCCGGGGACGGTCGGCTCTTGCGCCGGGCGACCTTGCCGGCGCGGCATCGGAAACCCCGGCGCCGGTGCGGAGGGAAAGCGTACGAACGAACGACCGGTGCGTGCCGACCCGCGAAGCCGAAACGAAACGGCGCCCTCCCGAACCGACGTCGGATCGCGGCGGCCGGCTTGCTCGCGTAGCCGGGAGTGTTCGCGCAGGCGCCTTGCCGAACGGGCTGCCCTGGGGAGTACGGCCGCGATCGCGACGTCCGGCGGCTTCGTCGCCGACCGCGCGGGGGCCCGTTCGGGTAAATCCGATTGTTCCGGCGCTTCCGCATCTCCCGGTACGTGCCGGAAGCGTGGGACAAACGATCACGGTCGGCCCGCACGTCCTGGCGGGCGTCAGGAAACGGCGGTTCGAGAGAACGGCGGCGGTGCGGCCCGACCCGTCCGGCCGAGCCGATCCCGACGGCACCGCGCTCCTGCAGGGAACGTCCGGAGCGGAACGGGCAGTACGCGAATCGTTTCCGCGACTGCATGAACGAGGACCTGGCGTTCCTCCCGTGTCGAGCGCGTCGGGAACTCGTTTCACACCCTGTCTGGAGCTCGTCTCGACATGCCGCTTTCCTCACGGCTCTCGACAGCGCGAGGACGGCCCGATCCGGCCACCGTCCGCCGTTCGCGACGACGTTCGTCGGCGTTCGCTCCGCCGTTCCCTTGCGCTGGAACGTTGCGGACGCGTCCGGGCTCGTCGGGCGAGTCCGCAGCCGAGTATTGTGGACGATCCGCCAAGCCGAAGCTCCGGTCTGTCGCCGGACGCCCGGCGTACTAAGCCTTCGTGGAGCGCTCGACCGTCCGTGATCGCATCCACTGATCGCAGACGCTCGTTTATCGATCCCTCGCGAATCGAGTCCCGCAGCGGAGCCGGCAGTCTTTCTCATGTCCGCTTCACGACAACGCTCGATCAGGTCAGCGCTTCCTTCCCGTCGCCCTTCCTTGCGCCCGGCATTCACGAGTTCTTATCCCGTTTGTCCCGTCTTCTCGATTCCCGCTTTCGGCCAGGCGTTCTCTACGGCCCGCGTGATCGCCGACGAATCTGTCGGCGACGTGCGTTCGCTAGGAGTGGTCCTATCTCCCTGCAGCGCAAGACGCGCACAGGTCGTCGAGCGTATGTCCGTCGACGATCGCGTCCAACAACTGATTGTGCTCGGCGGCCGAACCCTTGCGAATCACCTTGCGGAGTTGACTCGGCACACTGCCGAACCGGCGTGTGAGAAGGCCCTCGAGCATGTTCACGCGCTCTTCCTTGCGCCCGGCGTCCACGAGTTCTCTTCCCATCGGTCCCATCTTCTCGACTCCCGTTTTCGGCCAAGCGTTCTTCACGGCCCGCTTGATCACCGACGAATCCGCCGGCATCGCACCCATGATATACAGCAGCAACGGGTCCGCAAAATCGCTCTCCTCCGGAACGAGTCGCAGCAACGCTTCGATCTCGCCGCCGGTCACCGACTTCCGGCACGCATGGACCGCGGCCCGAAGGACGGCTTGCAGCTTCGCTCCCGTCGCCAGTTTCTCCACCGCCATGCGACCGAGGTCCCGGAGGCTGCACCGGTAATCCAGGAGGTAGGGAACCAACTCTTCGTCCGCCTCCACGTCGTCCGCAAGAGACACCGCCACATTCCATTTTTTGCGGCCATGGTAGAAAATGAGGGCAATTACGCACGCGCGTTTGCGCCGCCCGGACGGCGTGTCGTCCGCCGCCTCGCGCTTCGCGAGCTGCGTTGCGTAGGATTGCGTCCGCCAGACGAGTCCGGGATCGACCGTGGACTGGAACTCGGCGATGACGTAGAGGAACTTGCGCTTGCAACCGCGCTTGAGGCGGAACCGGAAGATCCGGTCGCTGCGGCTGCGACGAAGAGTCGCACTGACGTGCTGCGCGTCTACCGCTTCCGGCAGCGCGGAGTCCAGCATCTCGGCGATCGCCGGCGGAAGGTGCGCCCGGATCAGTTCGTCGGCGCATTCGAGGTCCTCCATGACGGCCTGGAGAATGGCGTCGTGCGGCTGATGCAAGTACGGGCAGCGGCGGTTTCCGAGGCGCTTGCGCCCCGGCTTCCGCCTCTTCCCCGATTCGCCTTTCGCTCGTGGGTTCATGTCGCCCCGCTGGACTCGGATGTGGTTTCGCCGGAACCGGCGCGAACGGGAAGAGCCTTGCCGTATTGCCGTGAGTTGGCAAGTCAGGTCGCGGTTTCGTTGACTATTTTTTCTACCAAGGACCCAGAAGACCCTGCCGTAACTCGTTGCGGAAACGCCGTTCTTGTGACGCCGGGACTCGCCTGCACCGGCGCAACGTCCGGAAAATTTCGAGTCCGATTTTTAACACATTCGAGGGGGTTGCGCGGCCGCCGACCGGGACGCGGGCCGCCCTGCAGCGGACCGAACCGCGAATCGATTCGCCGAATCCAGGCACCGATTCGGGGAGGGCGACGGGTCGCACGGGACGGCGAATCCGCCGGGGGCGGCTGCAGCCATGGCCGCTCCCTCGAAGACTCCGGAATTCTCCCCTCGCAGGACATGCCTGCATCCGGTCCGGACGACTCTGCCGAACCCGGCAAGAGGGACCACCGGACTCCCGGCACCCGTCCGGCTGCGTCACGGCGAATTCGGGAGCGCTCCGGGCCGGCCTCGGCGCTCCCGAGGAGAGTCCCTCCGATCCGGAATCAGGCGAACGATTTTCGACTTCGGACGGCGCCCACGGCGATTCTCGCGTTGCCGCGACGGCCTGGCTCCGACGGGGCCGACCGTCCGCCTGCCGCTGTCGGAAACCGCGCAGTTCACGCGCTCCCACGCGTCGCAGGCCCTGGCGCAATACGCCAGGCAGAGCGTCGGTCAGAATTGCGCGACGGCCGTAGAGGGGGATCCGGCGCCGGCGCTCGTCCTGGCGCTACATGGTTCACATCCGGACCGTGAAGGGGTCTAGGTACGAGAGTCGGACGGCCAGAGCGTTCGAATCACGGACGCCGATCAGGATCGCCGGGTAACTCCGCCGGCAGTTTCTCCCGAGACGACCGCTTCGCAGAACGGTAACGAGCGCGCTTTGCCCCGGACGTCTGTAGCGACACGGTTCCGCAGGAGCGAGACTGCATAGCGAGCCGTTCGTGCGGGTCGGCTTGCGAAATGCCCGCGCTGCGACAAAACGGAACTCAATCCTCCATGCCGTACTCTTCGAGCAGATCGTCAAGCGGAACGGGCGTGACCCCTTCGGTACGAATATCGAGTCGGCGGCACTCCGCCACGTACAAGTCCTCCAGATCGCCCAGATGTTCGAGGATCGCTTCACGCACGAAATACGCCTTGCTGCGGCCGGTGACCCTGGCCAGCAACTCGAGGCGCGCCTCGATTTCAGGCGGAAGTTCTATGGACACCATGAAAGTGCTCCTGTCAAGGCGCAAGCGATGCGCGCAGATAGCATACTGCCCAAATCGCGACCGGCGCTGCAGAGCGATCGGCGAGGCCGTGCCGGGTAGCGAGGACGTTGCGAGAGACACGGGCCGGAGCCGGATCGGCCTCTCGCGATGTCCCGGGCCTGTTTGCGGAGGCGGCAACGTCCGCACCTCCTGCAATATACGGTACGCCAACAATTGAACCGACGGCAGGGACCGTGCGAATCTGGCCGCCGAGCGTGCCGCATCGGAAGAACGCATGGAGACCAGGCATGCGAAAACCGGGACCGATACTCTGCGTATGAGGACGGCCCCTGCGCGCACGCGGTCGGATCAGGACGCCGAATTCCTGCGCAAGAGGACCGAATGCGGCCAACCGGTTGCGGGTCCGGCAAGCGGAATCGCGGCTCTGGCAAACGAATTCGCTCGCTCCGCGAAACGGAATGCGCGTCGAGATTGTCCGCAACCGCCGGGCACTGCCGCGCTCTCGGCGCCCGAGACAGTCTTAGGCGGCAGTCGTCCGCGGCAGTCGTATTCGGAAACGGTACTGGGGCTGCCAATTCGAACCTGACGCTTCGTCGCCGTCGTTCCGGGTACGGACGCGGGCCGCCTCTCGTCGGTCGGGGCTCCGCGCGGCAGACGGTGCCGGAAGGCGGTCGAGTTCCCGCGCCGCCGAAGCGGCGACCCGCTCTCGGCCAAACCGGTTCCCGGGCCGAATCCGACAGTCTCCGGTCAACCGGCCGGAGCCGCTGCAAGGCTTGCGCAGGGCGGCGCACGCGCCTCGTCCCGCGGGACCCGGCGATCGCGCCGCCGTTCAGCGCCTGACGGACGTCGGTCGGCCCAGGCCGCCGCAAGACACCCTTCGCTCCGGCGGACTAGAATGACGTGTGCGGCCCCGAGCGGGTACCGGCGGCGAACGGAGCCCGGCCCCGGCGCGTCGCGACAGCGCTCACGGTCGCTCGTTGCGACCGCGCGCCGCGGGTAGGCGCCCGTTTGAGGCAATGGGAGGAAGTCATGGAATTGCGACCCGTCGGCGGCACCGGTCTCCGGGTCACGCCGCTCTGTTTCGGCACTTCGGCGCTCGGCAACATGCCGGACACCTACGGCTATCCGGTCGCGGAAGAGCGGGCGCGGGCGACCATTCGCGCCGTGTTCGACGGACCGGTCAACTTTCTCGACGCATCGCGCAATTACGGTTTCGGCCGCAGCGAAGAGCGCGTCGGCGAGGTCATCCGCGAACGCGGCGGCCTGCCGGAAGGGTTCGTCGTGTCCACCAAGCTCGACCGGGACATGGACACGAACCGGTTCGACGCCGCGCAGGCGCGCCGTTCCCTCGAAGAGAGCCTGGAAGCGCTGGGATTGAGCAGGGTACAGATCCTCCACCTTCACGATCCCGAATACGCCCTCGATCTCCGGGAGACCGTCGGTCCGGGCGGCGCGATCGAGGAGTTGTTCCGGATGCGCGACGAAGGCCTCGCCGACGCCGTCGGCATCGCCATGGGCCGGATCGACCTCCAGCTCCCGCTCGTCCGGGAACACCCCTTCGACGTGCTGATCAACCACAACCGCTACACCCTGCTCAACAGACAGGCGGACGAGTTGTTCGACGTCGCGCGCGAGAGGGGCGTCTGCGTCCTGAACGCCGCGCCCTACGCCGGCGGGGTACTCGCCAAGGGCAGCGCCCGAATGCCGCGCATTACCTATCAGGAGACCGACGCCGCAGGCCTGGCCCCGGTACGACGGATCGAGAGGACCTGTGCGGAACACGGCGTGCAGCCCGGCGCCGCGGCGCTGCAGTTCAGCCTCCGCGACCCGCGAATCGCCTCGACCATCGTGGGCGTCTCCTCGCCGGAGCGAATCGCCGAGACGCTCGCCTGGTCCGAGGCGCCGATCCCGCAATCCGCCTGGGACGCGCTCGCCGAGCTCCCGTTCGAGAGCGTCGACCCGGAAGCCAACCGCGACTACAAGCCCGGCTGACGCGCGGCGCCGCGACGCGGACCCCGACCCCTTCGGGCACCCGCTCCCGAATCCGGCGCGGTCGAGGGCTGCGCCCTTCCGGCAAACCCGTCCGACTTCGCCTCCCTACCAGCACCCGCTCACGTTCCATGCACGCGCACCCCACCCCCTCCCATCGCGATCGCCTCCGAAGCTGGCTCGAGTCGCCGCTCGTCCGGCGAACGGTTCTCGGCGTGATCCTGTTCAACGCGGCGATCCTCGGACTGGAGACCTCGCCGACGGTCATGGGCCTGACGGGACCGCTGCTGCCGGCGCTGGACACCGCCTGCCTCGCCTTCTTCTGCGTCGAGCTGGCCGCCAAGCTCTACGCGCTCGGCCGGCGGTTCTTTCTCGATCCGTGGAACTGGTTCGACACGGTCGTCGTCGGCGTCGCGCTCGTCCCGTCGACCGGCTCCCTGTCCGTATTGCGAGCGCTGCGTATCCTGCGGCTGTTGCGCGTGGTCTCCGTGGCGCCGCGGCTCAGACGCGTCGTCGAGGGGTTCATCCGGGCGCTTCCCGGCATGACGTCCATCATCCTGCTCACCGGACTGATCTTCTATGTCGGCTCGGTGATCGCGACCCAGCTCTTCGGCCAGACGCATCCGCAATGGTTCGGCACCATCGGCCAGTCGGCATACTCGCTCTTCCAGATCATGACCCTCGAGAGCTGGTCGATGGGAATCGTCCGGCCGGTGATGGAAGTCGAGCCGCTCGCATGGGCCTTCTTCGTTCCGTTCATCGTCGTGACCGCATTCGCCGTCCTGAACCTGCTGGTCGGCCTCATCGTCAATTCCATGCACGAGGCGCATCAGGAGGAAGAGAAGGCACAGGCGACCGACTATCGCGACGAGGTGCTGCAGCGCCTCGCCGCCATCGAGGCGAAGCTCGACGGGAAGTGACCGCGGGGCGACCGGGCCGTCTCGCGCGCCGCGCGGCGGCCGCCCGACGGCCGCGCGACGGCGTTTCGAAGCCGAAGCGCATCCGATACAGTGCCTCGACGCGACGCACGACCCCGGAACGCGAGGAAGAGCCATGGAGGATCCGCGCGTTCGGCCGTACCGGTTCCTGAACTCCCTGCTCCGGGCGCCGGAATGGGGCTTCCCGCACGCGCTGGAAGAAGGCCTCGCCGAACGCGCCGTCTTCGACGTCGCGCATCCGGTCAACCGGCTCGAAGGGCCGGAAGCCGTCCTCGACGGCCTGTACCGTCCCCTGCGCCGCGCGTTTTCCGAGGTTCGCCGCCGTGACGAGTTGTTCGTCGGGGGGCGAAACCGAATGCCGTCCGGCGGCTGCTGGGTCGCTTCGGTGACGCACTACGTCGGCAACTTCACGCAGCCGTTTCTCGGCGTCGCGCCGTCGGACCGGCTCGCGTTCCTGCGTGCCGGCGAGTTCTACCGGGTCGAGGAAGACGGACGAATCTCGGAAGCGAAGATCCTGCTGGACCTCCTGGACCTGCTGCGCCAGACCGGGCGGTCCCCGCTTCCCCGCGAACTCGGAACCGAGATGCTGTTTCCGGCGCCGGCGACCCAGGACGGCCTCCTGCCGGCCGACCGGGAGCGGGGCGACGCGACGCTGGACCTCGTCGAGCGCATGCTGGAGAATCTCCACGAATACGATCCCGACACGTTCCTGTCCCCGCGCCAGACCGGACCGGACGGCACCTGGCATGACGACATGCTCTGGTACGGCCCCGGCGGCGTCGGCTCGAACTATCGCTGGGAGGGCTTCCAGAAGGACCACCGCATTTCGTTTCTGCGCGCGTTTCCGGACCGTCGGGGCGGAGACCACTATTGCCGGATCGGCGACGGCAACTACGCCGCGGTGGGCGGCTGGCCGTCGATGACCATGACCCATCGCGGCCCGTATCTGGGCGTCGCGCCCACCGGCATCCGGTCCGCTCTCCGGGTCATGGACTTCTACCGCTGCCAGGACGGTCGCATCGTCGAAAACTGGGTGCTTCTCGATTACGTGGACCTTCTCCGGCAGTGGGGGATCGACGTCGTCGCAGAGGCCGGGGATCAGGCGTGAACGCCGAGGCCGCTGCGGCCGATTCGCCGCCCCCGCTCCGCTCCTCCCGGTATATTCTCGCGCTGCGAAACCGGGGAGGAACGATCCCGTGAGAGCTGCCGTGTTGCGCGAATTCGGAGCGCCGCTGTCCGTCGAGGAGGTGACGCTCGCACCGCCCGGCCCGGAAGAAGCGCGCGTGCGGATCGACGCCTGCGCCGTCTGCCACAGCGACCTTCGCGCCCTGGCGGGCGGCTGGGGCGGCCGCCTGCCGGCCGTCTACGGACACGAGGCTGCCGGCAGGGTACTCGAGGCGGGCGTCGCTGCCGGGGGGCTCGTCGCCGGCGACACGGTCGCCGTTCACCTCGTCCGCCATTGCGGCGCCTGCGGCGACTGCGCCCGAGGCGGGCCGACCCAGTGCCAGGCGGAATTCGAACTCGACCGCCCCGGACCCCTGAGCGACGGCGCCGGCGGCCGGATCGTGCAGGGTTTTCGGACCGGCGCCTTCGCCGAGGAGGTCGTGGTTCACCGCTCCCAGGTCGTTCGGGTGCCGCCCTCGCTGGCGCCCGAATGCGCGGCGCTCCTGAGCTGCGGGGTCCTCACCGGCTACGGCGCAGCGGTGAACGCGGGCCGCGTCCGACCCGGCGAGAGCGTCGCCGCGTTCGGCGCCGGCGGGGTCGGCATGAACTGCATCCAGGGAGCCGCCGTCGCCGGCGCGGAGCGGATCGTCGCCGTCGACGTTTCGGACCGCAAGCTCGCCGTCGCCCGGTCCTTCGGCGCAACCCATACCGTCAACGCGAGGCGGGAGGACGCCGTACGCCGGATCCGGGAGCTGACCGGAGGCGGAGCCGATTGCGTCCTCGCGACGATCGTCACGGATCCGGCCTTCGCCGCCGCCTACGCCTCGCTCCGGCGGGGCGGCCGACTGGTCATGGTCGGCATGGCGGACGACGGCGCCAGGATCGCCCTCGACCCGACCGACGTCGCCGATCGCGGCGTCCGGATCCTGGGCACGAAGATGGGCGGGCGAAGCCCGGTCGCCGACATTCCCGAACTCGTCGCGATGCACGCCGCGGGACGGCTGCGGCTGGAGGAGCTGATCAGCGGCACCTGGCCGCTCGACCGCATCAACGACGCGCTCGACGATAGCCGCAGCGGCGAGTCGATCCGAAACGTCGTCCTGTTCTGAGCCATGCGAATCACCGACGTCACAACCTGGGCCGTCGCCAACCCGCCGCCCTCCTACGGGGGTCGCTACTGGGTCTTTCTGCAGCTGACCTCCTCCGACGGCATCACCGGCGTCGGGGAAGTCTACGCCTCCACCTTCGGCCCGGACACGGTCTGCCGGATGATCGAGGACGTCGCCGAACGCCACCTGATCGGCTGCGACCCGCACCATATCGAGCGGTTCTGGCGCACGGCCTACGGAAGGGGCTATTCGCTGCGCCCCGAAATCTCGCTCGTCGGCGTGATGAGCGGGCTTGAGACGGCATGCTGGGACATGATCGGCAAGGCGGCAGGAAAGCCCGTCTACGAGCTGCTCGGCGGGCGGGTGCACGAGAGGCTGCGCTCCTACACCTATCTCTATCCGAACGACCGCGACGGGGACACGGGCGTGTATTCGGACCCCGATCTCGCGGCGGAACGGGCGCTCGAATACGTCGAGGCGGGCTTTACCGCGGTCAAGTTCGATCCGACGGGCGACTACTCCGCCTTCGACCCGCGAAATCCCTCGATGGAGACGCTGGAGCGTTCGGAGCGGTTCGTCGGGCGAATTCGAGAGGCGGTCGGCGACCGGGCCGACCTGCTGTTCGGAACCCACGGGCAGTTCACCGCGCCGGGCGCGCTGCGCCTCGCCCGGCGTCTCGAACCTTACGAACCGCTCTGGTTCGAGGAGCCCGTACCCCCGGAAATGCCGGAAGAGATGGCCCGCGTCGCCGAAGGGACGTCCGTCCCGATCGCCACCGGCGAACGCCTCGCGACCAAATACGAGTTCGCCCGCGTGCTGCGGCTCGGCGCCGCCCGCATTCTCCAGCCGAATCTCGGCCGGGTCGGCGGCCTGCTCGAGGCAAAGAAGATCGCCGGAATGGCGGAGGCGCACTACGCCCAGATCGCGCCCCATCTCTATTGCGGACCCGTCGTCGGCGCGGCGAACGTCCAGCTCGCCGCCTGCTCGCCGAATTTCCTGATTCTGGAGGGCATCCGGGACTGGAGCGGCTTCAGCGCAGACGTTCTCACCGCCCCGATCCGCTGGGAAGACGGATACGTCCTTCCGCCGAGCGAGCCGGGACTGGGCGTGGAACTCGACGAAGCCGTGCTCGAGGCGCACGTCTGGAGCGGCGAGGGGCTGCATCTCGAAATGCGCGAGGAACCCCTTGCGTGATTCCGCGGGAAGGGGAGGAGACGGATCCGTGACGAGGGAACCCGCGCGCTACGCCTTTCTCGGACTCGGCAACCTCGGGAGGCGGCTGGCGAAGAACCTGGCCCGAAGCGGGGCGTTCGTCTCTGTCTTCGATCTCGATTCTGGCGCGGTCAATTCCTTCCTTCGCGACGCCGCCGGGTCGAGGGTCGCCGCCGCGCGCTCGGCGCGGGAGGCCTCGCTCGGCGCGGACGCGGCGATCACCTGCCTTCCCTCCCCCGCGGCGGCGCGCGCGGCGCTCGAGGGCGACAACGGGGCGTTGGCGGGCCTGGCCGAGGGCGCCGCGTGGATCGAGATGGGCACCAACGATCCGGACGAGATCCTGCGCATCGCCGAAGCCGCGTCCGAGCGGGGCGTGGACACGCTCGAGGCACCGGTCACCGGCGGCGTCCATCGCGCCAGCGCCGGCGAGATTACCGTGCTCGCCGGCGGGCCCGAAGCGCTCTTCGCCCGCCACCGTCCGGCCCTCGCGGCGATGGGCGAGCCGGTGATCCATGTCGGGCCGCTCGGCCAGGCGTCGGTGATGAAGGTCATCACCAACATGCTCGCCTTCCTGCATCTGATCGGCGCCGGCGAAGCGCTCATGCTGGCCCGGCGAAGCGGCGTCGACCTGCGCACGGCGTTCGAGGCCATTCGCCGCAGCTCCGGCAATTCCTTCGTCCACGAGACCGAGAGTCAGGTGATCCTGAACGGCTCCTACGACATCGGCTTCACGCTCGATCTGGCCTGCAAGGACGCCGGGTTCGCCGCGGAACTCGGGCGGCGGCTCGGCGTTCCGCTGCAACTCGGCGACGCGGTGGAGGAGATCCTGCGGGAAGCGCGGACGCGTTACGGCGGCCGCGCCTGGTCGCCCATGGCCGTGCGCCTCGTCGAGGAAGCGGTCGGCGAGGAGCTTCGCGCCGAGGGATTTCCGGCGACGCTCGACCCCGAGGGGCCGGCCGGGTAGCGGCTCGGCTTTCGCATTACGATCCGGCTGCGCCGTCGGCCGGTCGTTTCGGGGGTGTAGTTCTCACATGGCGTATGGAAGCCTAGTAATCACAAAGAGTTACGTGCGTTTGCCTGGCTCGAATCGGGCGGTTTTGTGACAATTTCCGGGGAACTGGGGAGATTTTGGTCGAATTGCCGTGTGTGGGGATAGTGAGAGTGCTCGCCGCCAGACATTGTGGTAGTCTGCCGGATAGACCTAATCCTGAATAGGAGGAGCACTCTCATGACCACTCTACCCGTTTCCTTCGGACCGTCAATCACTGTCCGATTGGAGTGTTCTGAGCTGGACGACGCGACGCGAAGGCAAGCCGAGGCGACGCTTCGGTTTGCGGGCAAGTTGTTCGAGCTGCAGGTCTCGGGCCTGGCGAGGTTGGACTTCAAGCGGTTCGAAGCGTCTGTACGGGAAGTGGGCTTCGAAGGCATGCGGCAAGTGCTGGGTTCGGCGATCGAGAGCCTGGACGACGGTTCGCCCCATCTGGAGCGGGACGGGAAGCGGTATTACCGTGTCGCGCCGAGCGAGGGGGCTGAGACCAGCACGTTGGGTCGGCTGTCCTATCGTCGGCCCCGGTACCGTCGGGCGGGTTCGGAGTCTGTCCTCCCGGTCGACGAGCTGGTCGAGTTTGGCGACAGCAGTTTCACGCCGCTGGCGGCGGAACATGCGGTGTATCAGCAGAGCAACCGGACGCCGCGGGAGGTTGCGGACGAGTATGAGGTCCTGGGGCTGGGCTCGCGTTCGGTGAGCAGCCTGCAGCGGCTCATGCGGCATTCCGACGAGATTTGGCGGTCGATGTCGGAAGAGGCGGACCCGAAACACCGCGCGACGGAGGAGGTTCCGGCCGCGGCGGCGACGCTGTGCGTGTCGATCGACGGGGTCATGGTTCCGATGCGCCCGGAGGAGGAGGGGGCGAAGAAAACGGTATACAGGGAAGGGGGTTGCGGCACCGTGACGCTGTATGACGAGGCCGGCGAGCGCTTGCGCAGCCTCTACTTCGGCGAGATGCCGGAACTCGGCAAGGCGACGCTGAAGGGGCGATTGTGGGAGGAGGTCGACGCCATCCTGGAGCGACGCCCCGACTTGCGGCTGTGTGCGGTTGCCGACGGAGCCGCGGACAACTGGACGTTTCTCTCCGAGCGGGTGCAGCCGAACTTTCAGCTTGTCGACTTTTTCCATGGTGCCGAACACCTTGCGGCCGCCGCCGACGCAATCTTCGGTCACCCCGAAGCGAGGAAGACCGACCGCGCGGCGACGGACCGGCGGAAGAGGTGGTACGAGAGATACAGGGCGGTGCTCAAGGACGACCCGGACGGGGTCGGCAAAGTCATTCGGTCCGTCTCGTACCATCTCGACAGGGGCTGCGTCTCGCCGGACGAACTGAGGAAGGAGCGAAACTACTTTCGCAACTGTCGCGGACGCATGGAGTATGCGCGCTTCCAGTCCCAGAGCCTTCCCATCGGCTCCGGTGTCACCGAGAGCGCCTGCCGGACCCTGTTCGCGGACCGGACGAAAAAGTCCGGTCAGCGTTGGAGCCGGAAGGGCGGGCGCGCGGTGCTGGGCTTCCACTCCCTGGTCAAATCGAACCGCTTTCAAAACGCATGGAAGATCATTCACAACACCACAAAGTTCGGGGGTTGCAACGACAACGCTGCACCAGCCGCCGAACTACGTGCTGCATGATCGTTGTATGGGGGCAGACCGTTTGGCATCTGGTATAATATGCGCCACCCTAGAATCGCACCCCGTTTCGGCACGGTGCCAAATCTTGAAGTTACTCCGACCGATACCGCAAGTCCCCAGTGCGCCACCGCCCGGAAGAGCGAAGTCCCTCCCTAGCCCTGCCGAGTAGCCATAAGTCTGCTACACAACGGGCGTCTACATCTTATTGACGGCATATTGCACTCCGGCTTCGAAGCCGATTTCATGGCCCATGGTCGCGTGCGTAAGCAGACCGTATCCATGCCACATGATCTGATTTCCCGGTTCCGGGTCGTGCGTTCTGCCCCGCCATTCTCCGAGTCGGGCGACGATCTGCACTGCGTCTCCGAGGTTTTGCGGCACGGGAAGGTCGGCTCTGCGGGCGTAATCTCGCAGGAAGGCGAGTTCGGCTTCGGAGAACATGAGCTCTGCGCTGCATTCGGGCACTTGCCGACCGAGCAGGGTCATGAGCAAGATGCGCCATGCGATGACAGCGTGGATCGCGACGCCGCGTTGCAGCCGGTCGGCCGACCGAAACAGTTGGTTCTCGGCCTTGCAGCCGGATTTCAACACCCGGAAAGAGTCTTCGATTCGCCAGCGCTGAAGGTTGTATCGAACGACGTCGGCCGCGTCTTCGGCATCGTCGAGACGGAGGGTGGTGAGCAGAAACCCCAAAAGATCCCAGAGTCCGCGAAACGCGCCGTGTCGAAGCAGCCGAAACGTCAGTAACCACCTGCACTCGCCGAGCTAGCCTGAATTCCCAACGAATTTCATGATGTGACACTCTGTCTCGGACTGTCTCCGAAGGCAAGCAGCAACTTTCGGTCTCCGAGCCACGGGATTCGGCACTGGCGCTCGGCGAAGCCGTTCAATACGAGGAACGGATTGTTGGCCCTTCGGCCGTAGCGCACGGTGATCGTGTCGGCATCGACGACGACGTCGGCGGTCGCGTGAACGAACTTTCGGAAGAGCGTCCGTGCGGTGTGGGTTTCGTGGCCGTGTGCGATCTGCAGGGCGAACAGGCGGTAGAGAGTCGCGGCGAGAACGGTGAACTGGAGATCGACGTCGACCTTGAGCGGCACGGCGGCGGAGAGTGCGTCCATGTGGAACAGGTCGATGGCCTCGGCGATCGCGTTCTCGACGATCATGCGCCGGGCGTATCGGTCGATCAGGCGGCTGGTCGTCTCGTCGGTCTGATTGGTGATCAGCAGGGTCGGCAGTTCGTGGCCGATGCCGGTGACGGCGATCTGGCGGACGGTTCCGGGGTAGCCGGTCAGCGAGACGGTCTGCTCGAGCAATCGGGGCTTGCGGTAGCGTCGGCCGACGTTGGTCAGGGTGACCGTCTTCCAGTCCGCGCTCGGCGCGGCGGCGACGGCGGCGAGAACGCCGGCGTTGCGTCGGCGCAGGGTGACGAACCGAATGCCCCACTGGTCGAGGCGGGCGAGGTTGGCGTAGGTGGTCAGCCGGGAATCGAAGATCAGTTCGCGGGGCCAGGCGCCGGTGTGGCTCTTCCAGTATTCGGCGAACCGCAGGATTTCGTCGTTCTGCTCGGCCTTTCGAACGGTCGCGTTGACGTAGCAGAACACGCGAGCTTCGCTGTCGCGGGCGACGAACGCGAGGATGCCGTTCTGCCGCCGGGAGCGCTTGGAGACGTAGTGCTTTTCGCTCAGCGCGTCGTCGCCGTGATACGGGATGGTATGGAAGTCGAGGTCGAAGCTGTCGCCGCGCGGGATGCCGGCGCGGTGCGCAGCCTCGTTCCACTCGCGCATCATGGGCGGCAGCGCTCGTACGTCGATTCTGCAGCTGTATTCCGACAAGGTGGACTGCTTGGGAAAGGCGTTGAGCCCGGCAAACAGCGCGAGGCCGTCGTCGAACACCTCGGCCATGGCCTGCGACGGGCGTCCGATCCCCCACAGCTTGAGGGCCAGCAGAGCGCGAAAGGCGCAGGCCGCGGGGATCTTGCAGCTGCCCGGCATGCCGTGCCGCGTCACCAGGCGGTCCAGGCCGAGCGTCTCGAGCATGGGCAGGAACAGGAACAGGCCTCCGAACGCCGTCCGAAACCGCCGCGGCGTGAGGTCGAGGCGCCGGACGTCGGCAACCTCCGCCGTGTCGGGGCGAACGATGTCGGCCAGCAGACGGGCGGGCCGCCGGGTCAGGCGGGGGTAGCCGGCCCGCTGCACCACCGTCGAGACGGTCGACGCGCAGGCCTTGACGCCTTCGTCCGCGAGCCGGTCGGCGATGGCATGGACGGAAAGCTGCTTCTCGCGCAACTCCAGGATGCGCCGGTCGCGCGCAGCCTTGTCGGTGCCGGCCGGCTTGGTCTCCGCTCTCGGCGACGCCCGCTCGAAGAACGCCCAGGTCGGATTCGCGAGGAACTCGGAACAGAGGTTGCGGAAGCTGCCGTGCGCGTAACCGAAGCGCTTCGCCGCCTCCTCGGTCGAACACCCCTCGACGAACCGCGCGCGCAAGGCTTCGTACCGCCGCATGGCGGCGGACTCGGGCTTCAGAAACACGTCGCGCGGATTTGTCATATTGCCCTCTGCACTTGCATATGTCGACACGGTACTTGCTACGCTCGCGTCTGTCAAGCCCCGTCGCCACATGTCGCCTGAACCGTGCCAAGACTGCGCAACCCGTTGTGTTACCGCCTATTTCTGCGGGTCTGACGGCAATGGCGTACGAGACGGCCGAATCAGAGCGCCCTGCAAACACGGTGATAATCGATGCAATGTGCAAACATAATATGACGCAAAGGCGAGGGTCGGTGTTGAATCCCGAACTGGCTTGAGCAGGCTGTTTCGGGCTATTTCGGCGCTTGGTTGTCGTTTCGTGCCGGATTGCGCCGACGGTTTTCGTTCTGCGGGTCGGAGTTCGGTCGGGGTTTGAGTTATCTCGGTTCGGTTGGTGCGGGGATTCGGAGGAAGGGGCTTTTCTGGAGGATTTCGTTCCAGTCCTTGTGTTCGGGGGGTCTGAGGCGTTGGATTCGATTGTCGGAGCGGCATAGTTTTCGAGCGAGTTCGTCTCCGGTCGCGTCGGCGTCGAACGCGCAGAGGATGCGCTTGGGATTCCATGCGTCGATCCACTCGGGCAGTGCGGCGGTTGCGCCGGCGGTGGAGACGACGGCGGTTTCGGGGTTGGGCGGGCCTTTCAGGTGGAGGAGGGATATTGCGTCGATCGCGCTCTCGGTGAGGATGACGGTGTGTGGCTGGCGGTAGCTGGAGCGCATCCAGAATCCGCCGCGCGCCTTTCGGGATCCCGGCGCCATGCCGCGCCAGGGTCGGTCGGGTCGGGTTCCGACGATTTCCGCGCCGGTGCGGGTTCCGGCTGCGTCGGAGCAGAGGAAGACGGCGTTGTCTCGGGCGTCGGCGCGCAGGACGTCGCGTCCGCGCGCGACGTCGAGGAGGGTGCGAGGCAGGTGTCGGACGCAGACGAGGAAGTCGTAGACGGCGAACCAGGCGCGATCGCAGTGTGTCGGGATGCGGACCGGGTCGGGTTCGCCGGGTTCGGCCTCGGGCGTCGCGGCGTTTGGGTTCGGGAACTCGGCTTCGAGGAACTCGACGGCGTCGGCGAAGCGGCATCTGCGGGCATGAATGACGAGATCGATGGCGCCGCCGCGTCCGGCCTGGCGGAGATGGTCGTAGAACTTGACGCCGCGGATGGAGAGGACGGAGCCGGGCCGTTTCCATCGGCGCGGGTCCGTGGGGTCCTGTCGATAGCCGAGAGCGGCGGCGACGGGTTCGAGCGGCTGGTTGCGGATGCGGTCGAGCCGTTTTTGCGAGCGTCTCACGGTGCGACCTCCCGGGTTGCCTTTTCGACATGCTCCGGGGTGGCGGCGTCGGCCTTTTCGCTCGCGGCGGCGCAGAGGGCGTAGTGAGCGATGTGGTTGAGCTGCCGCGGCACCCCTGCGGAGGCGAGGAAGAGGCTCTCGACGGCGGCGGGTTCGAACAGCGGGAGGTCGGCCGGGGCTCCGGCGGCGGCGATGCGGTGCCGGAGGTAGGGTTCGACTTCGTCGCGCTCGAGATGCGCCATCTGGTGCCGCAGGACGAGGCGCTGGGCGAGGGATTCGTAGGCCGTCAGTTCGAGCCGCTTGCGCAAGGGCGTGACGCCGACGAGGATCATGCAGAGGCGGGCGTCGGCGTCCATGCCGTAGTTGCACAACAGCCGGAGGTCTTCGAGCACGGGATCGCGCAGCAGGTGCGCTTCGTCGACGACGAGAACGGGAAAGCGTCCGTTCTCCTCCACCATCGCTGCGACCCGCTCGCGAACGGCGGCGTGGGCGACGGCGCGGGATCCTCGGCGCGGCAGGCCGAAGGCGTCGCACAGGGCGTAGCAGGCGTCGCGGACGCTGCCGGCGAGGAGGGCTGGGTAGCAGACCTTGTAGCGCGCGCGAGGCAACGTCGCGGCGAGGCGCCGGCATGCGGCGGTCTTGCCGGAGCCGACCTCGCCGGTGAGGAGGCCGATGCCGCGCCGTTCGACGAGGTGCTCCAGGCGAGCGCCGGCCTCCTTCAGGGCCCGGCTGGCGAACAGGCCGTCGGCCTCGAGCGAGGGTTCGAAGGGGTATCGGTGGAAGCCGAACTGTCGCATGTACATCAGGCGTCTCCGTCCGACGGATCGTCGTCGCGGCTAAACGAGATCCCGGGGCTGGGCGGCTTCTTCCGACGCCGGCGGGCGTTGGCGGCGAGGTCGACCGGCGTGGCGAACCCGGCGTCGCGGCCGTCGAGCGTGACGCGGATGGGCCGCTGCGGCGGCGCCTTGGGGTCGACGTGCAGCACGACCCTCTTGCCGACGAGATGGGCGTCGACCTCGTAGAACCGGTTCCGCAGCCGCACCGTCTGGTCCTTGTAGACCCGGCGTTCCTCCTCGAGCAGAAACAGGGCGTCGAGATCGAGCGCGGGATCGAAGTACTTCACCTCGCCGCCGGTCATCGCCCACTTCTCCAGCGGTGTGACGCCGATCCCGCCGTGCGGCGAACGGTGGTACTCCCTCTCGACCCAGACGTGGAACCGCCGGTTCAGCGTGTCGAGGTCGCGCGTGCCCTCGGCATCCAGGTGGGTCAGGAACGAGCCGCGGACGGTGCGGAAGAACCGTTCGATCTTGCCCTTTCCCGCGGGATCCTGGGCCCGCGCATACGTCAGCGAGACGTCCAGCTTGGCGCAAACCAGCCTGGTGTGCAGCGAGCGATACGCGGACCCGTTGTCGACATACAGTCGGTCCGGCTTGCCGCGCCGCTCAAGCGCGCCCCGAAAGACCTGCAGGAAGTTCGCGGTGTCTTCGGAGAAGCGGAACTCGGCGTACGGCACCACGCGCGTGGCGTCGTCGAGAAACAGGATCAGATACGTCTTCCGCTTGACCCCCTTGCGCGAGCCGTCGGGAACCCGCGGCCCGTGCAGCACGTCGCTCATCCACAGCTCGCCGGCGAACTCGTAGCCGAACTTCCGGCGCTCGACCGACGGGCCGGCGGCCGCCGGGTCCATGAGCCCCTCGTTGCGGAACAGCCGATACACCGTCGAGCGCGACAGCCGCTCGGCCTGCGGCACCCGGCCCTCGGCACGCGCCGTGCGGATCACCCGCGGCACGCTGCTCGCCGGACTCGCCCGCTTGATCTCCAGCAACGCCTCGATCGTCTCGGGGCGCAACCGGCGCGTCGTGCCCCGGTCCCGGCGCCGCTTCGGCTTCAGCCCGTCGAGGCCCTCCGCCTCATACCGCCGAAACCAGTCCCGAATCGTCTGCGGCGCGATCCGCGTCCGCTCCGAACCCGGAATCGCCCACTTCCGGGCGGAAAGCTCCCGAAGCCGCTCGCGCCACGCCTTCGTCCCCCGCGTCTCCAGCCGCAGCGGCGAAATCACCCAGTGCCGGAACACGGCCACCGTCTTCCTCCGGTCGCTCCTCTCCCGTATCCGGCGGCTTTCCGCCTCTCTCCGGCGCCTCTCCTCACTCATCGTCGCCTCCTTCCGGCGGTCCTCGCGGCCCTACATGCCGCGCTCGGGGACCGTAGATCCCCTCAACCCCAGAAACGATCCCCGACAAGTGTTGCAGCCGCTCCGCAGCCGCCGGATCGCTCTCCTCCGGCAACCGGAAGCCAACCGGAGGCCAAATCCGATGAAGAAAATCCGCGCACAGAACCCGAAGCGCGACCAGAAGCCAGGGCACCCCCAGCGCCGCGCGCAGCGACGCCGCCGTCGGCTCGCAACCCGAAAACCGATCCGGAAACAACCCTCGCACCGAACGGAGCACAGCCGCCGTCGCGTGCAGCCGCCGACGAACCCAGCGCTCCCGAAACGGCAGGTCGACCTCGGCCCCCGCCGGATGCAACGCAGCCGCCTGAACCACGTTCGACGCAGCCGCAGCCCCGACAACCTCTTCCCACTCCCTCAGCTGGCCCGGAAAGCGGGCCGCAAAGCAATCCGGCAACAGCGAAAACGTCACCCGACCCTTCCGGCAGTAGTAACGCGCGATCTTCGCTCGCTTCGACGGATCGGTAGAACACACTCGACGAGAATACGTGCCGTGACGCGCGAAACCGCAACCGCCCGACGGATGAACCGGACAACGGCGCAGAGTCGCACGCTGCCAGCCTTTGTCGCTAACATACGCCTCGCCGGGGAGATCTGTTGCCAATCGAAGCTGAATCGTTCCCGGCCATGGCCCGGCGGCGCACACCGCGCGGGCCACCTCCCGCTACCTCCCGGTACGACCCCCAATACGCCAGCCCGGCGCAAACGAGAAAGCCGATCCTCCGAACGACAACATACCCGCAGCCGCACCTACCCGGAAGAGAACCTACCCCTACCCGGAAGGAATCCCCTCCAGGACCCGCTACCCGGAAACCCTCCGCTACTCGGGAAGGGAGATAGCCGTGCCGCTCTCGCCCGGAAACGCGGCCGTCCGCTTACGCGCCAATCCGAAACCTAACCGCCCCCTACCGTCAAAATAATGCGCCCCGCTACAGTCGGTTTCGTGAGTTCAGTCCACGAAGGAGCCCGGGGTTTCAGCGCACCCCCGGCTGTGTCATCATTGGTTCAGCGATGGGAATTCAGGCTAGTGGGAATCGCTGGAGGACATTCACTTAGAACACCGCGTTTGATACGTAAATTCGAGCATGCCGTTCTCGGTTTTGTCGCTCAAAGACTCATGGACACGACCGTTCCACGCCGACGCTGTGCCCCACGCGGATCACACCTACAACTCCCTTGCGACTTTCGACGTCCACAAGAGCACTATGGTTCATTCGTTCAGAAGGTACTGCGTGACCAAGGCTCTCGTGATGGCCTCGCCTCGTTTGGAAAGTAGCTGAACATTGTCGTCAGACATCGCCGAAAAGTTGGTTGGATAACGAATCGCTTTCTCTCGATCAACCCAGTTACCGGGTTTGTAGGGAACCCGTTTGTCGATTTGCCCGAGAGCGGCGTACACGAACCCATCAATTCGTTCCGCGGCGGCGTGATCGTGCAGGCGCTTCTTTGTCGCGTCCTGGACCTTTCGCGACATTGCGGAGGTTACTTGGACCATTCGCTTCGGCCAGCTGGTGTGAATGGATTCGCCAGTGAATTGGCCGGTCCCGGCGTCGCTGACGATGATAAGGTCGACGTCGTAGCCTATTTCACTGACATCAGGATTGCGGCCGGGCTCCATGACGGTCACACCCAGGTTCTCGAATACACCGCCGTCGGTCACGATGACACGGTGAGTGTTAGCCTTGCCGTTGCGCTCGAACCCCACAATCCAGTCGAAGGGCGGAAGAAGCGCTGGGTACGCGGCGGACGCCATGACGGCGTCAGCAACGCGCAGTTCGCCTGCCGGCGCCCATCCAAACCGGTAGGAGCCGAAGCGCTCATTGCTCATGCGAAAAGCCGTGCCGGTTCGAAGTTCGCAAGCATTGAAGATGATCGACATTCCCTGTCGCGTGGGTGCATCGCATTGCTGCGTTCCTATTACGTCCGCAACGGCATCCGCTAGCACATGGGTTCGCGAGTACCGGCGTCGGAACGGCCATGAACCGCTGGAAATCGCCCTAGAAACACTTCTGACCCCTGGAAGGAAGGAAACAAGGTACCCTGCAGCAGAAGCGATGAGGTCGACGACGAGACAAGGTACGGCGACCACGACAAGGTGCCATATCAGGGCAACAGTACGCGCGGGATGAAGTAGTTTCACGACGCCAGGCAATATCAATCCCCGGCGAAGGAATAAGAGGGTTTCGCGGTCGATGTCGGCGAATGGGGCGTCGGAATAGCCAAGCAGTCCGGTCATTACCGATCCGCCAGACACGCCGGAGATCACGTCGACCTCGTCGAGAAGGTGCAGGTCTTCGAGAGCGCGCAGCGTGCCAAGGTGAAATGCGACCGCTCGCGAACCGCCACCAGAGAGAGACAGTCCGATTCTCTTATCAATCGGTGCGATACTGGGCGGAATGGTAATGCCGCCACGCGCGAGTGGAGTCGCCCCAGATCTTGCATTGAACGAGGTCAGATCGCATCGCTCAAACACATAGGCTCCAAGTTGCCGCTTAGCGCGGCCTGCGTACCCGACGATCATCATTAGCTGATGTGCGCCGTCATCGGGTGTGGCCGCAAAGATTTCGGCAATACCCTGGTAGTCGGTACGGCTGGGCTTGGCGATTCCTCGGGGGTGGGTGTGCCAAGTGCCGACGTAACGAACAATCCCTTTAGTTCGCTTTTCGTATTCTGTGCACAGGGCATCTGTCCCATAAGTTCCGCATACGAAGCCATCAAGGGAAGAGGTACTATCACGCGGCGGCCCACCGACGTTTGTTATCCACGCAATTTCCAGCGTTTCGTTTAGTTCGCCGAACAGGAGGCCGCCGGTTTCGTGCTCGGCTGACCATTCACGGGTGCCGGCGCGAATCCAGCCGGTCATATCCCGCCAAGCATTTTGGGACATACGAAAGTCGAATCGGTCGGCAACCCAGCGGATGTCCGGGCAGTACCGGAATTGATGATCACGGTGATGAGGTGAGCGCGAAACCAGAAATCCGTAGGCGGCATCGTCCTGTATTGCAAGAGAATGGGCCAAGGAATTTAGGGCATGAGCCGACAGGAAGGCGACGTCGGTGTGTGATGCGGCGAAAGTCGGATCGGAACAACCTGGTTCGGGCTGGCGAAGGTCTTCGTTGACATGAGAAGTCCAGAAAGCCTTCGACCAGTCGGACAACCAATCACGGTTCATAACGGAGATACCGAGGCGACGAAACACGTCAAGGGGACCGGCGCCGTAGCCGACAGACGCGAGTACGGCAACCGCTTCGCGAGCGGTGGCGCTAACCATAATTGATGCAACGGGAGCCTTGCGATCATGGTCCTTCAGGCGCGATTCCAACATGCTGCGAACGCGCAGGGAGGCGGTAGCGTCAATAACAAGGTCAACCTCGGCATCCCAGTCCACTCTGGTTAGCGTCCGAGAGACGACGTCTTCGCACAGGGGCGCGACCCGAACACCCGGGGCGATCGATAGCAGCCGACCTGCAAGCGCGACAACCTTGGACTCGTTGATATCTTGCCCCGAGAAGTTTTGTCGAGTCAGCAGTCCGGGAGTGACCCGACCTTTATCGTAGAGTGAAAGTTGGGAAACCCCAGCGCGAACCAAATGCTCGGCGATAAGCCCTCCGATCGCCCCGCAGCCCCAAAGCGCAACGCGTTTGCCGCGAAACCAGTCCATCGGTGTACCCTCGTCTCGGCGAGTGATGATTTTGGGCCTATTCTCAATCACGCGGCACCACCGCACGGGGGCTTCCGTCATCCATGTACACAGGGTGTCGAGTGTGGAGGCGATCAACGCCTGTATACTAGACGGTGTGTCCTGTCCCGAGTAGCGTTTTCCAAATTGGCAGGCAAGTGAGGCCGCACGCAACTTGGCTACGTCCTCGGCCTCAATCTCCCAGAAGGTGAGATGTTGATTTCGGTTCGCGGGATCGCCTGCGACTCCGCGCGAAGGCGCACCGATTCCTACATGGAGCGGGGCACCATCGACCGTTCGCTCTGAGGCAATCATGATGTGTGCAAGAAGACTGTAGCCCAGGCCTCCGTTTGTCTCCAGATAGTCGAATAGGTGCAGTACGGTGCCCGGATATTCAAACGGAAGCTCGAAGTGCAACAGTACGGTCGGTGCAAACGACAGATGATCAGGGAGCTCTTCCAGGGTCCGCCACGCCTGTACGTCCAGAAGAGACGGCTTTGGCTGGTGGAGGATAGCGACGCCGAACCATGGCCACACATCGCGACCCGGGGTGTCGGCATTGACACACACCGTAGTTGCGGAAACTGGGTAGGCGACCGGCGGGTGCACCGGTCCCTCGGGATGGTCAAGCTCGTTTCTCGCCCCACGTCGAAACCACTCGTCGACTTGCGTCAGGAACCCGAACATACCCTCGGAAGGAATCCACTGGGTCTCTATGGACTGGTAAACGCAGAGATGCGTTCCCCACTGTACATGGCCGAATCCGTGGAATCGGAAATGAGGCGTCCTAACTGACGGCGGGTTGAAAGGGAAGTCCGCCGGAACCGATAGCGTGATATCTTCGCGGTCGCGCAGTGGCAAACCGCCTACTACACGCGGGTAATGGCTGCAGTCCAGCGAGATATCGACGCGTAGGCGAGCATCAAACTCAGAATCATTGTCGATTCCGAGGATTTTAACGGGTGATCTGTCGGTGTTGGCAATACGCTGGAGCTGGGCGAGGGCGATTCGTTGCCCCTTACTTGGCGCCACAACCGAATCCGATCGCATTGGCAGTTGCTAACGGGGCGACGCCGCCGGCGGCCCTCAGTGTCTCGGACATGGACCTGCTCGATCTTACGTCACCGACAAGTGCAATACCGTCCTCGGAAACCTCGAAGACGACAGGCTTGGGGTTCGTGCGGCTCGGGTACTCGTGGGTGCACAGGAAGGCATTGGGGACAACTTTTTCGTATTGTCGTTTCGCCTTTGCGTGAGGCGGGTTGTCTCCCGGCTTGTCGTATTCCGGAACCGGCTCGGAGCTCGAGACTACGTAGCCCGGCTTGCAGGCAGCGTCAGCCAACTGATGCATGATTCGCTCCCTCAGAGTCTCCTCATCATCCCCCTCATCCTTCCAGTACATGACGGACTTCGAACAATGGTGAGGGGCGAGCAGCACGTTCCAGCGGAGCGTATCGGGGGTGCTTCGGTCGAAGACCCGCTGGATCACCGGATAGCTGAGGTCACCCATGAGCAGAGCCCGACCGGCGGTGTTGCCGCTGGAGAGCGAGACCTGGAAGGCCAGACTGCAGTCGTTTCGGTCACCAAAGCTATCTTCGCGGAATGGGGCGTGAACGAACGCTTCGAAACAGTGTGACACGTCCTGACCGTCAAGCGTAGTGATAGTCCCGCCGGGTATGGTTAGGAACTGCTCGGGAAAGCCTCGGAACTCGCCGTCCCGTAGAATATCGTCGTAGCCAATGATGCGAATGCGGTTGCCTTGGCCAGGATCACCGCCCTGACTGATAGTGGCCCGTACCCGACGCATCGCTTCGTGGTGGAATACGCGCGCGTCTTCGCAAAGCTCGTCACCCTCACCGAATTCGCGGAACGTGCGCGGAGACATCCAAATCTCGGAGATGAGTATACGGTTGTACAGTTCCTTGAAGCCTTGGCAATGGTCGCGGTCGGGATGGGTGAGCGCGAATGTCGAAAGGAATGATCTGCCACCGAATCTCGGGAGGATACGTATCAGTTCGTCGATGACCGGCCAAGCAGGTTCGCAATTGTCCTCTGCCTTAGCCATATGCCGAAGGTCGAGCTGAAGGTAGACTTCGTCGGTCAGGCGGATAGTCGTGCTGTCGCCGGTACCGACCGGCCAAAAGATGAGCCCACGGCGGGGAGGTTGGAATGCCATGCCCTTCTCTCCTCGTCATCCACTTACCACATAGAGCGAGAACTCCTCGCCTACGTCCATATGTGGTGATGGCCAAATGAGATTTCAAGGGGCCCACCAATCCCTGGCGGTTCATCTGCCGACCGCACAGATTTAAGCAGGATCGCATGAAATCAACGACCTCGCATTGCCGGGCTGTATCAAGCGAATAGAGCAACGCTATCGGCCCTTACTGCCGCTTCGACGGCCGGATGCCGCTACATTAGGCGGAACTTCATTCTGACACATCTGCATTAATTTCGCGTAAGTCCGTGCGAGCACTCAGTTTTCTCGGCCGGTGACACCGCAAATTTCGGGATTGTCGTTGCCATGTATTGGCGTGGATGGTGGGTTGACAGGCTTCACTGGAACGATATCTTGCTACGGGAGACTGTTGCCATGTAAGGAGCGTGCTGTGGCCATTAGTGTCGATGTCATTCCCAATCGGTCTTCGCCCCCCGCCATCCTCCTTCGCGAAGCGTGGCGCGAAGGGAAGAGAATTCGCCGGAGAACCCTCGCCAATCTGTCGAAGACGCCGCCTGTGCTTGTCGACGCCATCCGAGCCACCCTTGCGGGCGGCGTGGTGTTCCCGTCCCTCGACGCGGCAGTCCGCATCCGCAGTTCGCATCCCCACGGCCATGTGGCGGCTGTGCTGGGGACGCTGCGCGCGCTGGGCCTGGTCCGTATCCTGGACCGCAAGGCCGATCGGATGCGCGACCTGGCGGTTGCGGCCATCGTCGCCCGGGTGCTGGACCCGGCCTCGAAGTTGGCGACGGCCCGGGCGCTTTCGCCGGAGTCCGCCTCCACGAGCCTGGGTCTCGTGTTGGACCTCGGGCCGGTCTCCGGCAACGAAATGCTGGACATGCTCGACTGGCTTGGGAAGCGCCAGCCCTGGATCGAGAAGAGCCTCGCCAACCGACACCTGCAGGGCGAGAAGACGCTGGTCCTCTACGACGTGACCTCGAGCTATCTCGAGGGGCAGTGCTGCCCACTGGCGGACTTCGGGCACAGCCGCGACCGAAAGAAGGGCAAGAAACAGATCGTTTTCGGTTTGTTGTGCGCGGCCGACGGTTGTCCCGTGGCGGTGGAAGTGTTCGCCGGAAACACCGCGGACCCGACGACGGTCGCGTCGCAGGTGTTGCGGGTGTGCACCCGCTTCGGCATTGCCCGCGTAGCGTTGGTGGGTGATCGGGGAATGATCACCACGGCGCGAATCCGGGAAGATCTCGAGCCGGCGAACCTCGATTGGATCTCGGCCTTGAAGTCGCAAGACATCCGCAAGCTCCTGCGACCGGCGGACGAGGACACGCCGGCCCCGCTGGATCCGGAGGGTCTGGTCCCGGACGCCGTCGCGGAGATCGCCAGCCCGGAGTTTCCCGGCGAGCGGCTGATGGTCTGCCTCAATCCGAGGCTGCGCGGGGAGCGCGCCCGCAAGCGGGAAGCGCTGCTGCGGGCCACGGAGGCGATCCTCGAGACGATCGCGCGCTCAGTACGCGGGGGGCCGAACTCGCGGCCGCGAGAGCATCAACCGACGGGTAGGGCGGGAGGCCAACCGCAAGAAGGTGGAGAAGCACTTCGAGATCACCGTCTCGGACGACCGGATCTCCTGGCGTCGGCGGGATGAGCGGATCGCCGCCGACGGGCGCCTGGACGGGATCTACGTCATCCGCACCAGCTTGACGCAGGCCTCGCTCGGCGCCGCCGACGCTGTGGCTGCGTACAAGTCTCTCGCGACAGTCGAGCGGACGTTTCGCACGCTCAAACTGTCCAGGTTGGAAGTTCGACCGGTCCACGTCTATTCGGAGAATCGCGTACGGGCGCATGTGTTCCTGTGCATGCTGGCATACTACTTGGAGTGGCATATGCGCCTACGCCTGGCCCCGCTACTGTTCGAGGACGACGACCGTACAGGAGCCAAGGCACAGCGAGAGTCCCCGGTAGAGCCCGCCACGGTCTCAAGCAGCGCCAAGCAAAAGGCCGACAGCAAACGGACCGCCGACGGCCTGCCGGTTCACAGCTTGCCGACGCTGCTCGCCCATCTGGCCACAATGGCCGTGAACGAGGTCACGCTGTCCGGTTGTGCCGATCATGCCTTTCCAATGCTGACCGAGCCGACCCCAGTTCAGCAAAGGGCCTTCGAACTCTTGGCAGTCGATCCGGCCAAGGATGTTGCCATGTAAGGGCCAGGAACATCCCGCCGACTGCGCACCGTAAGCCATTGACAGCCCTCGGCGTTCCTCCAAACCGTCCCCATGAAGTTCCGGTTAGGCGACCGTCTGTGCGCAACAAGACGGTCATCCTATTCCTGCAATAGGGGAAGGCGAATACCCGAGGAAAGACGGTGCGGTACCATTGTCTCGGCGTAGCGCGATTCTCATGTGGGTGCCGACGCACCAGTCTGCTCCGCAAGTCGACGTCAACGAGAGGACGCCGAATCGGATCTGATCGGCTTGCAGACGCATCAACCATTCGGGATGCCTGTCAAAATGGGTCGACCCAAGACGCTTGGCGTCCGCCCTCGAGCCAGGATCCACGACAGCGGTTCCCCGCGCGACCGCCCGGGCCGGTCTCGCGCCGGCAAGCGGAACCGTCGCGACGTCTCCCGCGACCCGACCCCCCGGATCAGATCGCCTCGGCCGCTTCCAGCGTATCCTCGTAGGTCCGGAGTCCCGTCGTCGGGGCCGACACCAGCACTGCCATGTTGCCGGGCTTGTGGACGTTCTCCATCATCTTCATGTGGGCCGCGGGAATGTCGGACCAGGGAAAGACCTCGGACATGCAGGGGTCGATGCGCCGCTCCAGCATCAGCTGGTTGGCCTGGCTGGCCTGCTGGAGATTGGCGAAGTGGGATCCCTGCACCCGCTTCTGGTGCATCCATACGTAGCGGGCGTCGAAGGTGATGTTGTAGCCCGTCGTTCCGGCGCAGAAGACGACCATGCCGCCGCGCTTCACCACGAAGGTCGAGACCGGAAACGTCGCCTCGCCCGGGTGCTCGAACACCACGTCCACGTTCACGCCGCGGCCGGTAATGGCCCAGATCGCCTTGCCGAACCGGCGGACCTCGGACGCCCAGGCGGCGTATTCCGGCGTGTTCACCGTCGGCAGCTGGCCCCAGCAGTCGAATTCCTTGCGGTTGATCACGCCCTTCGCACCCAGCCCCTCGACGAATTCGCGCTTCGACTCGTCGGAAATGATCCCGATCGCGTTCGCGCCGGCCGTGTTCACCAGCTGGATGGCGTAGGAGCCTAGCCCGCCCGAAGCCCCCCAGACGAGGACGTTGTGGCCGGGGCGCAGGATATGGGGCCGATGCCCGAACAGCATCCGGTAGGCGGTCGCGAGGGTGAGGGTGTAGCAGGCGGATTCTTCCCAGGTCAGATGGCGCGGGCGGTGCATCAGCTGCTGCGCCTGCACCCGCGCGAACTGCGCGAACGACCCGTCCGGCGTCTCGTAGCCCCAGATTCGCTGCGACGGCGAGTACATGGGGTCGCCCCCGTTGCACTCCTCGTCGTCGCCGTCGTCCTGGTTGCAGTGCACCACGACCTCGTCGCCGACCTTGAACCGGCGGACTTTCTCGCCCACCTTCCAGATGATGCCGGAGGCGTCCGATCCGGCGACGTGGAACGGGGCCTTGTGCACGTCGAACGGCGAAATCGGCGTGCCGAGAGACGCCCATACCCCGTTGTAGTTGACGCCGGCGGCCATCACGAGGACCAGGACCTCCTGGGAGTCGATCTCCGGCGTGTCGACGACCTCCAGTCGCATGGCCTCGTTCGGAGGGCCGTGACGCTCCCGCCGGATGGCCCAGGCGTACATCTGCCGGGGAACGTGTCCGAGCGGCGGAATCCTGCCGACCTCGTACAGGTCCTCGCCCGTCGGCTCGACGTCGACGGTCGGAGCGGCTTCGGCTGTCATGGTCATGGAAGTGTTCCCGCAGGCTTTGACAGTGCGTTGTTGCACTGCAACAATATTCGCGGCAGCCTGCCCTGCGCAAGGGGTGTCGCGACGCGGGATTCGCCGGTCGGCGCCCGTGCGTGCGGCGGCGACCCCGCCCGCCGTTCGCGAACGGTCCGGGCGAAGCTGCAGACAGGAGGCGCCCATGACGGCAGCGACTGCAGGACCGGCGAAGCGAGACCGCCCCTGGCTCTTCCGCACCTACGCCGGACATTCGAGCGCCGCGGCGTCCAACGCGCTCTATCGGGCCAATCTGGCCAAGGGGCAGACCGGACTGTCGGTGGCCTTCGACCTCCCCACCCAGACCGGCTACGACCCCGACCACCCGCTCGCGTCCGGCGAGGTCGGGCGCGTCGGCGTGCCGGTCAGCCATCTCGGCGACATGCGGCAGCTCTTCGAGGGGATCGCGCTGGCCCGCATGAACACCTCGATGACCATCAACGCGACGGCCCCCTGGCTGCTCGCCCTCTACGCCGCGCTGGCCGACGAGACCGGACAGTCGCGCGCCGCGCTGCGCGGCACGACCCAGAACGACATCGTCAAGGAGTATCTCTCGCGCGGCACCTACATTCTTCCGCCTTCGGCCTCGCTCCGCCTTACCGGCGACGTGGCGGCCTGGACGGCGGCGGAAATGCCGCAATGGAACCCGTGCAACGTCTGCTCCTACCACCTGCAGGAAGCCGGCGCGACGCCGGCGCAGGAGATCGCGTTCGCGCTCGCGACCGCCGTCGCGATCCTGGACGAGATCCGCGACCGTCCGTCGACGCTGCCGCAGTCGTTTCCGGCCATCGTCGGCCGGATGTCGTTCTTCCTGAACGCCGGGATCCGTTTCGTCGAGGAGATGTGCAAGCTCAGGGCGTTCGCCGAACTCTGGGACGACGTTTGCCGGGAGCGCTACGGGGTCGAGGACCCGAAGCTCCGCCGGTTCCGCTACGGCGTGCAGGTGAACTCGCTCGGACTCACCGAGCAGCAGCCGGAAAACAACATTGCGAGAATCCTCCTCGAAACGCTCGCCGTCACGCTTTCCAAGCGCGCGCGGGCGCGGGCGGTGCAACTGCCGGCGTGGAACGAGGCGCTGGGACTGCCGACGCGTTGGGACCAGCAATGGTCGCTTCGCCTGCAACAGATTCTGGCGCTGGAGACCGACCTCCTCGAACACGAGGATCTGTTCGACGGCAGCCCCGTCGTCGCGTCCCGCGTCGCCGAGCTGCGCGAGGAAGCCGAATCCGAGCTTCGCGAGGTCGAGGCGGAGGGCGGCGCCGTCAACGCGATCGAATACATGAAGGCGCGCCTGGTCGCGTCGAACGCCGAGCGGGTCGCGCAAATCGAGTCCGGCGAACGGATCGTGATCGGCGTGAACGCCTACACGGAATCGGAAGAGGGCCCGCTGGCGGGCGGCGCGACCGGAATCTGCGAGATCGACCCCGGCGCCGAACGCCAGGCGCTCGAGAGTCTCGCCGCCTGGCGGGCCATGCGGAACGCCGAGGCGGTGGAGAAGGCCCTCGCCCGCCTGTCGGCCGACGCGGCGTCCGGCGCGAACGTAATGCCGGCCTCGGTCGAGGCGGCGAAGGCGGGAGTCACCACCGGCGAATGGGCCGAGGCGCTCCGCGCGACCTTCGGCGACTATCGCGCGCCGACCGGCATCAGCCAGGTGCCGTCCCACCGGAGCCCGGAGACAGACGCCATCCGCGCGGAGGTGGACGCGCTCGGCGAGCGGCTCGGGCGGCCGGTCACCTTCCTCATGGGCAAACCCGGCCTGGACGGGCATTCGAACGGCGCCGAGCAGGTCGCGGTCCGCGCCCGCGACTGCGGCATGCGGGTCGTCTACGAGGGCATTCGCTTCACGCCCGACGAAATCGTCGCCCGGGCCCGGGAGGAAGGCGCCCACCTCGTCGGCCTCTCGGTGCTCTCCGGCACGCACCTCCAGCTCGCAACATCCGTTCTGGAAGAATTGCGCAGCGCCGGTCTCGGACACGTTCCGGTGGTCGCCGGCGGCATCATCCCGCCGGAAGACGCGACGGAGCTGACCCGGCTGGGCGTGGCGCGCGTCTACACGCCGAAGGATTTTCGCATCAACCGGATCGTGTCGGATCTGGTCCGGCTCGTCGGCGACGCCGAAAGCGAGCGGACGGCGTCGGGCGCGATCGCCGACTGAGCCGACCGGGGGGAACCGTCGGGCGTCGAGCCGGATTCCGCTGCCCCGTCAACGCGTCGCCCGGTCGCGCAAACCGCGCGCAAACGCCCGAAGGTCGCGGAACAGCTCCGCGTCGTGAACGACGCGCGGCACCTTGTTCTGTCCCCCGAGCTTCCCGCGGCGTTTCATCCAGGCGGCGAAGCCGCCCGGCGGCACGACCTCGACCCGCGGCGGATCCAGCCCCCAGCCGTCGGCGCGGTGCGCCCGGTAGTCGTGGTTCAGCTCCCCGAGCGCGGCGTCGACGGCGCCGGCGAAGCGCCGCAGCCGATCCGGCGGAACCCCCGCCTCGCCGAACTCGACCAGATACAGGTGACCGCCCCGTTCCCCGCCCTGCCTCGAATGCAGGCTTCCGACCGCGAAGTCGTCCACGCGCAACCCGACTTCCTGCGCCGCGTCGGCGACGGCGGATTCGAGCTCCGCGCCGATGACGTGCTCGCCGAATGCCGAGAGCGTCATCCGCGTGCGGCCCGTGATCAGGATGCGGGGCGGGTCGCGGCTCACGACGGCGACCGTATCCCCGACCGCGTAGCGCCAGAGCCCCGCCGCGGTCGAGACCACCAGGGCGTAGTTCACGCCGGTCTCGAGGTCGCCGACCCAATGCGCGTCCGGCTCGGCGCTCCCGATCTCCTCGAGAGGGACGAACTCGTAGAACGCGCCGCCGTCGAGCAGGAGCCGCAGCCCGGCGCCCTCGGCGCCGTCGGCGACGGCGAAGAACCCTTCGCTGGCCGGGTACACTTCCCGGGTCTCGGCGCGGCTTCCCTCGAGGAGCGCCGAGAACCGCTCCCGGTACGGGAGCCAGGAAATCCCGCCATGCACGAGGAGCTCGAGATCGGGATAGACGTCCCGGAGCCGGCCGCCCGGCTTGCCGGCGAGCTCCAGCAAGGTGTCGCAATAGATCAGCAGCCAGCTGGGGATCCCGGCGATCGCGCGGATGTCCTCGCCGAGCGAGCGGCGCGCGAGCCGGTCGATCCGGATCTCCCAGTCGGCTTCCGCCTCCAGCTCGGGCGGCGGAAAATACCGGAAGCGGGTCCAGAACGGCCGCTCTCCGGAGGCGATGCCGCTGATGTCCCCGGCCCGGACGCCGGGCGCGCATTCCCGCAGTCCGGTCGAGCCGCCGAGCAGAAAGGTGCGGCCGGCGAAGATCCGGCTTCGGGGGCGATTCGCGACGTGATGAACCAGGACGTCGGCGGCCGCGCGGGCGTTGGCCCGAACCGTCTCGCGGCTCACGGGGATGTATTTGGTCGCGCCGGTCGTCGTGCCCGAACTCAGGGCGAAATACGGGATCGGGCCCGGCGCGGTGCAGTCCCGGAGGCGGGGAAAGGGCCCCTTCCAGTAGTCTTCCCAGAACGCGTCGTAGTCCCTGACGGGCACGCGCCGACGGTATTCGGAGAGGGTTCGGACGGCGCCAAAACCGTGGTCCCGCCCGAATCGGGTGTCTCGCGCGCGGGAGACCAGCGACAGCAGCAGCCTGCGCTGCGTCTCGGCCGGGTCGGCCCGGCGCAACGCACGGAGCCGGCGTCGCGCGTAGGCGCGCAAGAGCCAGGTCCAGTCGATCATTCGCGCATTCCAGGGCGCCGGTTCCGCAAGGGGCTCGCGAAGGAAGGCCGGCACGGGGCGCCGTGCCCGGCGCCGGCCGCAACGCACGCGACTCAGGGTAGCCGTTCGGGACGCGGCGGCAATTCGCGGCGAATTCCCCGACGCGAGCGGAGACGCGGCGACCGCAACCGGGGCGCCGTCGATTCGGGCGCCGCGATCCGCCTCCCGCCCCTCGGCAGGAACGCCGGCCCGACGGCAAGAGGGAAGCGCAACCCGGGCGTTGCGTATTTCCGAGTAAATCGATAAGGTATTCGTTATTCCTACTTTTTCGCTCGGGAATTAGCCCGCGCGACACCCACGAACTGGAGACGCGTCATGCGCAACCGAAACCGATTCGCGGCCGCGGCGGCCCTGGGCCTCGCCGGCCTCGCCTCCTCCGCCGTCGCCGCGGCGGAAGTCAACGTCTATTCCTACCGGCAGCCTCACCTGATCGAGCCGCTGCTCGAGGCCTTCACCCGGGAAACCGGAATCGAGACCCGTGTGCTCTCGCTTCAGCAGGGCCTGATCGAGCGAATCCGGACGGAGGGCGAAGCGAGTCCGGCCGACGTGATTCTCACCGTCGACATCGGACGACTGGCCTCGGCGGTTCGGGAGGGCGTGACCCAGCCCGTACGGGACGCGGAGATCGAGGCCAGAATCCCGGCCGGTCTCAGGGACCCCGAAGGTCATTGGCTGGGGCTGACCGTCCGGGCGCGAATCGTCTACGCCTCCCGCGAGCGGACGGAGCCGGGCGAACTCGCCCGCTACGAGGAACTGGCGGATCCGAAGTGGGCCGGCCGCATCTGCACCCGGTCGTTCCGCCACCGCTACAACATCGCGCTCGTCGCCGCGTATCTCGAACACCACGGACGGGACGCGACGAAGGCCTGGCTGGAGGGCGTCCGCGCGAATCTCGCTCGCAAGCCGCAGGGCAACGACCGCGCCCAGGTCAAGGCCATCTGGGCCGGCGAATGCGACGTCTCGATCGGCAACACCTACTACATGGGCAAGATGCTGGAGGATCCCGAGCAGCAGGCATGGGCGGAGTCGGTCCGGGTCGAGTTTCCCTCCTTCGAGTCGGGCGGGAGCCACGTCAACGTCTCCGGCGTCGCCATGGCTCGCCACGCCAAAAATCCGGAGAACGCGCTGGCGCTGATCCGCTTCCTCGCGTCCCCGGAGGCGCAGCGCATCTACGCCGGGATCAACCACGAGTATCCGGTCGATTCCGCGGTACCGGTCTCCGGCACGGTCGCCTCCTGGGGCGCGCCGGTGCGCGACTCGCTGGCGCTCTCCGCCGTCGCCGCCAACAGCCCCGAAGCGCTGAAGCTGGTGGACGAGACGGCGTTCGACGAGGGTCCCTGACCCGGTCCGTTCTCCCGACACCCCGGCGCGCGAATCGGTCGCGCGCCGGGATCCGGCCCTCCCCGAGGAAGTTGACACCGCGCCGCGGCGGTTCTAATTGAGTGTGCGGTGCAACATTAAGGGGAATTCGAGGTGCACTCCGAAGGGGAGCGGACCGACCGGTCGGTCTCCCTCGGCGAGCGGATCCGGCAAGCCCGGTCGCGCGGACCCGACAACCGGCCGCGGCGGAGCGGGAATGGCGGAGACCTTTCCCTAGCCAGAATTGCGTGGCGGATGTTCGCCGACCTCCTGGCCGGCATCCTCGTCGGCTTCGCAATGGGCTGGGGGCTGGACTCGCTGTTCGGAACGGCGCCCTGGTTCCTGATCTGCATCGGCCTTCTCGGCATGGCGGGCGGCATTCGCCTCGCCGTGCAAACCTCGAAAGAAGCGGACGGAGACGGCGATCGTGGCTGAACGTGCGACCGATTCGGGCGGTATTCACATCGACCCGATGCACCAGTTCGAGATCTATCCGCTGTTCGACGCCGACGGCGAGGTCGGTCTGTTCACCTTCACCAACGCCACCCTGTTCATGTGGATTTCGGTAGCGGCGGTCGTCGTCCTGATGCTGGTCGGCACGCGCGGACGGGCGGCGGTGCCCACCCGGTGGCAATCCGTGGTCGAGATGCTGGTCGAACTCGTGCGGAACATGATTCGCAACACCGCCGGAGACGACGGCCTGCGCTACTTCCCCTACGTGTTCACGATCTTCACTTTCGTCCTGTTCGCCAACATGGTCGGGATGGTGCCGTTCGCCTTCACGATCACCAGTCATTTCGTGGTGACCGGGGCCCTCGCGTTGACCATCTTCGTCACCGTGACCGCGATCGCGTTCTGGAAGCACGGGTTCGGGTTCCTGCACTTTTTCTGGCCGGACAGCGCGCCGCTCGCGCTGCGTCCCGCTCTCTGCCTGATCGAGCTGGTGTCCTACTTCATCCGGCCCGTCAGCCACGCCATTCGTCTCGGCGCCAACATGATCGCCGGGCACGCGATGCTGAAGGTCTTCGCGGGCTTCGTCCCGGCGATGGGCTTCTTCGGCTTCCTGCCCGTCGCGATGATGGTCGGCGTGACCGCACTGGAGTTTCTGGTCGCATTCCTGCAGGCCTACGTATTCGCCATTCTCACCTGCGTGTACCTCAACGACGCGCTCCACATGCACTGACCCGGAACCCCGCACCGACAACCTGGGAACCACTGGAAGGAGACCCTGATGATGGAAGCTGAAGCCGCAGCCCTCCTCGGCAAGTACATCGGCGCCGGCCTCGCCGCCATCGCCATGGGAGGCGCCGCCACCGGCGTCGGCCATGTCGCCGGCAATTACCTGAACGGCGCGTTGCGCAACCCGGCCGCCGCCAAGGACCAGATCGGCATGTTCTTCATCGGCATCGCCTTCGCCGAGGCCCTCGGCCTGATCGGCTTCGTCGTGTCGATGATCCTGATCTTCGTGGTCTGAGCCGGACGGAACCCCGATCGGACGGACCCGCACCGTGTACGCTCCGCTGATATCCGTCGCCTACGCCGCCGAAGGCGGCTCCGGCGGGATGCCGCAGTTCGACGCGACGCATTTTCCGTCCCAGATCCTGTGGCTGGCCGCCGCCGTCGTCGTTCTGCATTTCCTCCTGTCGAAGATCCTGCTTCCCCGGGTCCACGAGAACGTCGCCACCCGCGAACAGGCCATCATCGGCGACCTGGAACGGGCGGAGGAATTGCACCGGACGGGCGAGGAACTCGCGGAGAAGATCGCGGAGCGGCACCAGGAGACGCTGGCCGCCGTGAACCGGATCGCGGCGGAGGCGAAGGAAGCCG
This sequence comes from Rhodobacterales bacterium, assembly GCA_965221505.1. GTDB lineage: Bacteria > Pseudomonadota > Alphaproteobacteria > Rhodobacterales > CAZPXZ01 > CAZPXZ01. The sequence goes on along the minus strand of CBDCSI010000001.1, from coordinate 293,799 downwards.
TCTCCCGCGAGATCGAACGCGAGCAACAGGAAGCCGCGGCCCGGCTCTCGGAGCGGACCGAGGCCGGCGAGCGGCGGATTCGGGCGCTTCGCGACGGACTGCTCGGGCGCAAGGCGGCGGAAGGCGCCGGCCTCGCTGAGGACGACGAGACGAGACGGAAAACGGCCGCCCAGGTCGAGGAGATCGCCCGGGAGACCGCCGCCGCGCTCATCGAGAAGATCCAGGGCAAGAGCGCCGACGCGGCCACAGTCGCGGACGCCGTCCGAAGCCGCACGCAGGAGTTGAGGTGACGTCGTGTCCGAATTCCTGAACACGCCCGAAACCTGGGTGACGCTCAGCCTGATCCTGTTCTTTGCGGTGCTCGGGTATTTCGGCGTCCATCGGATCGTCGTCGGCGCGCTGGACAAGCATGCGGACGACATTCGCGCCCGGATCGACGAGGCGAAGGAGCTTCGGGAGGCGGCCGGGGTCGAAGTCAAGCAGAGGCAGGACGAACTGGAGAGGGCCGTCAGCGACTCGGAGGCCGTGATCGAGCAGGCCCGACGCGACGCGGATCTGGCCCGGCAGAACGCCCTCAGGGAATTCCAGCAGTCGCTGGAGCGCAGGACCCAGGCCGCGGAGGAGCGAATTCGCCAGGCCGAACTCGCGGCGCACAAGGAACTGCGCGATCACGCCATCGACATCGCCGTCTCCGCCGCGACGGAAATCATCGACCGAAGCCTGACCGCCGACGACCGGAAGGCCCTGGCGCAAAGCGGAATCGAATCCGTCCGCAGCCGCCTCCGCGACGCGAACTGAACCCGGCGCCGGATCTCACGCGGCGCGCATGAGCCGCGCCTTCTGCCGCTCCCAGTCCCGGCGCTTCTCGGTCTCGCGCTTGTCCCGCATCTTTCGGCCCTTCCCTACGCCGACGACGAGCTTTGCCACGCCTCGGGCGTTAAAGAACAGCCGCACGGGAACCGCGGTGAACCCCTCCTTGCGAACCGAATCGAAGAGTCGGGCGAGCTCGCGCCGCCGCAGCAGCAGCTTCCGGGGCCGGCGCTCCTCGTGCCCGAAGCTCGACGCCTTGCCGTAGACCGGAATGTGGGCGTTGACGAGATACGCCTCCCCCCGCTCGAAGGACACGTAGGCTTCCGCGATCGCGACTCCGCCGCTCCTGAGCGACTTGACTTCGGAGCCGAGCAGCACCAGCCCGGCTTCCAGGGTGTCCTCGATCTCGTAGTCGCGCCGCGCCCGGCGGTTCTCCGCTACGACACCGCTGCCCCCGCCGGACGACCGCTTCCTCGCCATGCCGGATCAGTTGAGAATTCCGGCGTGGCGCATGGCGCCCTCCAGAAGTTCCCGGGTCTCTCGCCGGACCGGCGCGAGCGGCAGCCGAACGTCCTCCCGGATCCGACCGAGCCTCGACAGCGCGAACTTGACCGGCGCCGGGCTCGACTCCACGAACAGCGCCCTGTGCAGCGGCATCAGCCGATCCTGCCATTCGAGAGCGGAGCGGTAGTCGCCGTCGAGGCACGCCTTCTGAAAGCGCGCGCATTCGGCCGGCGCCACGTTCGCCGTCACCGAAATGCAGCCGCGCCCGCCATGGGCGTTGAACCCGATCGCGGTCGCGTCCTCGCCGGAGAGCTGCAGAAAGTCCGCGCCGCAGGCTTCGCGCTGCAGCGACACCCGCGCCAGGTCGCCGGTGGCGTCCTTCACGCCGACGATTCGCGGCAGGCGCGACAATTCGGCCATGGTCGCGACGGGCATGTCCACCGCGCTTCGACCCGGAATGTTGTACATCACGATGGGGATGTCGGCGCATTCGTGCAACGCCGTGAAGTGGCGGACCAGCCCATCCGGCGTCGGCTTGTTGTAATACGGCACCACGACCAGCGCCCCGTCGGCCCCGACCTCCGCCGCGTGGCGGGTGAACCGGATCGCTTCCTCGGTGCTGTTGGAGCCGGTGCCGGCGATCACCGGCAGCCGTCCGGCGGCCCTGCGCACCACGAGTTCGACGACCCGTTCGTGCTCCGCATGCGACAGGGTCGGCGACTCGCCGGTCGTTCCGACCGGCACGATCCCGTTCGTGCCGCTCTCCACATGCCAGTCCACGAGCGCTTCGAGCGCGTCCCGGTCCACCGCCCCGTCCAGAAACGGCGTCACCAGCGCAACGATCGACCCTGAAAACATGGTCCTCCCCCCTCCCGGTGCGTTGTCGGCAACGCTACCGGCAAGCGTGCGCCCGGGCAAGGGAACGCGCGCCCGGCCGCCCCGATTCCCGCCCCGCCGCCACGGCGCCGGGACGGACGAATCTCCCTCGCGCCGATTCGCCGGGGGCGCGCTTCGCCGCGCTCCGGTCCGGGACTTGCCCATAAGAAGCCGGACGCCGGACAAGCCCCAGGGGCCCGCGCGAGTCCGGCGCAAGCGCAGTACGCTCGGTGCGTCCGGACGGCTCCGGCGCGTGAGGCCGGCAGCGGACCGCGCGACGACCACTTCAGCCCCGAGCCACTCATGAACCAGCCAGCGGATCGCGAACGTCTGCCGCCGTCGGGCCGACTGGCGCTGTTCGCGGGGTTTGCGTCGCTCTTCATCGGCATCGGCCTCGCCCGGTTCGGCTATACGCCGCTACTCCCCGCGGTCATCGAGGCCGGCTGGTTCGAGCCCGGCCGGGCCGCCTATCTGGGCGCGGCCAACTTCGCCGGATATTTCGTCGGCGCCGTGTTCGCATGGCGCCTGCCCGTGCGCTTCACGCCGCGGACGACGCTCCGCGCCCTCCTGTCGCTCACCGCGCTTTCCTTCGTCGCGGCCGCGTTCCCGGTCTCCTTCGAGTGGATGCTGTTCTGGCGGTTCCTGCCCGGCATGACCGGCGGCTGGATCATGGTCCTCGCGGCGCCGCTCGTCCTGACCGCGATCCCGCCCGAGCGACAGTCGCTCGCCGGCGGCGTCTTCTTCGTCGGCGTCGCCGGCGGCGTGGTCGCCTCGGGTACCCTGGTGCCGCTTCTCCTCTCGGCCGGCCTCCGGGAGACGTGGCTCGGAATCGCGGCCCTGATGGCCTTCGTCCTCTGCCTGGCCTGGCGCGGGATTCCCGCCGGCGAAGTCGAACTCCCCCGCGACGACAGCGGAAGGCGCGGAGGGATGACGCCCGCCATGAGGGGTCTGGCGACGGCCTACGCGCTGTTCGCGTTCGCGATCGCGGCGCATATGCTGTTTCTGGTCGACTACGTCGCGCGCGGCCTCGGCCAGGGCATCGGGGTCGGCTCCCTCGCGTGGATCGCGCTGGGCGCCGGCGGCCTCGCCGGGCCGATCCTGGCGCCCGCCGCAGCCCGCCGATTCGGGGTCCGCCGGGTCCTTCTGGCGGGATACGCGGCGCTCGCCTTCGCGACGGCGGTGCCCGCCCTCGCCGACGGCCTGGCGGCGGCGCTCCTCTCGGCCGTCCTGGTCGGAGGACTGGTCACGGCGCAATCCGCCATGACGCTCGCGGCGGTCACCCAGACGATCGCGGAACGCCGGCTTCGGACCCGGATCTGGGGCATCGCGACCGCCGCCTTCGCGGTCGCCCAGACTGCGGCGGCCTACGCCTATTCGTGGCTCTTCGCGTCCGGCTACGCCTATGCGACGCTGTTTCTGCTCGCGGCCGCCGCCAGCGCGCTCGCACTGGCCTCCGTCTGGATCTCGGGCCGCATCCCGCCCTCCGCCGCGTCGCCGGGCGGCCGGTCTTCCGATCCGGTCTCGCGCGCCGAACCGGGCGGGCGCCACGCCGCGCCGCGCATCTCGTGCAGCCGGCTCGCGGTACGGGCGAAGGCGAAGACGCCGTCGCCGGCCGGACAGAGTTCCTCCGGCTCCGCATCGGCCGAACAGACGAGCGCGCACCCCGCCTCGTAGAGCGCGTCCACCAGGGTCGTGAAACGCTTCGCCGCGTCCCTGCGCGCGGGAGGCAGGATCGGGATTCGGTCGACGAACACCGTATCGAACGCTTCGGCGAGAGCGAGGTAGTCGGCCGGGCCCAGGGCTCGTCCGCAGACTTCCTCGAAGTCGACCCGGCCGATTCGGCCGACCGCGCGCCGGACGGTCACTGCCCGTCCCTGCACCTGCAACGTCCGGCTCTCGGAGCCTTTCCCTCCCGCCGCCATGCGCCAGGCGGAGTCCATTTCGCGATCCGCGTCGGCGCCGAGCGGCGAGAAGTATCGTCCGCCCTCGGCCGCTCCGAGCCGGTAGTCGCGGCTCCCGACCATCTCGTGCAGATCGAGGCGTTCCTTGACCAGATCGATGAAGGGAACGAACAAGTCGCGGTTCAGCCCGTCCTTGTAGAGGTCGTCCGGCGGGCGGTTGGACGTAATCACCACGGTGACCCCGTCGCGAAACAGGAATTCGAACAATTGCCCGAGGATCATCGCGTCCGCGATGTTCTCCACCTGGAACTCGTCGAAGCACAGGAGCCGCACGTTCCCGGAGACCTCGGACGCGACCGCTTGCACCGGTTGCCCGGCCCGCCGGTCCCGGGCGATGCGGATCGAGGCGTGGATCTCCTGCATGAAGGCGTGAAAATGCACCCGCCGGCGGGCGGGCTCGGGCGCGGTCTCGAAGAAGAGGTCCATCAGCATGGACTTGCCGCGGCCGACGCCGCCGTAAAGGTAGATGCCGCAATCGCCCGCTTCCGTCCGGCGGCGGCGGCGCGGGAACACCCGTGCGATGCCGGTCCGCCGCGGCATCGCCGCGAGCCGGTGCTGGATGAATTGGAGCTTCTCGACCGCCGCCCGCTGCGTGTCGTCGTCGCGGATGGCGCCTTCGCGAACCAGGCGCCGGTAGCGCCGGATCACGTCTTCGTCGTCGGTCACTTGCGCCCCGCTGTTCGCCCGGCCCCGTCCTGCGGCCGAGAATACCACCCGGCGGGCTTCGAGGCGCGAAACCCGGCTGACCCGCGGGCGCTATAGTCGCCGCGGGTCGGCCGGTCCGATCCGTTTCCGGACAGGAGGGACGACGGTGAAGCGGGGAGCCATTCGGCCGGCCGGTTCCGGGGACCTGTCGAGCGCCGTTCCGATCATCGCCGGCGGCATGGTCATCCTCGCGCTTTCCTTCGGGTTTCGCTCCAGCTTCGGCGTCTTCCTGCAGCCCGTCTCCGACGGACTGGGATGGCCGCGGGAGACGTTCTCGATCTCGCTCGCCATCCAGAGCCTCGCCTGGGGGCTGGGCGGTCCCTTGTTCGGCGCCTTCGCGGACCGGTTCGGCGAACGGCGCAGCCTGGCGCTCAGCGCCGGGTGCTACACGCTGGGCCTGTTCATCGCCTCGAGCGCCCATTCCCCGATCGGCCAGCATTTCGGCACCGGACTCCTGGTCGGGCTGGGATGCGCCGGCACGGGCTTCGGTCTCGTTCTCGCGATCGTCGGGCGCTCCGTGCCGGAGTCGCGCCGGGCCCGCGTCCTCGCGGTCACTTCCGCCGCCGGCTCCATCGGACAGTTCGCCGTGGTGCCGATCGCCCGCGTCATGGAGGCGCAATTCGGATGGGAAGGCGCCCTCTTCGGCCTCGCCCTCGCGAGTCTCGCGTGCTTCGCCTGCATCCCGTTCCTGAAGGCGAGACCGGCCGCGGGGGAGACGGCGCCCGCCGCCGGCCTCGCCGGCGCAATCTCGGCCGCCGGCTCCGACGGCAGCTTCTGGCTCCTGACCCTGGGATTCTTCACCTGCGGGTTTCATGTGGCCTTCATCGGCGCCCACCTTCCGGCCTACGTCACGGAGACCTGCGGATCCGCCACGCTCGGCTCCTGGGCCATCAGCATCATCGGCCTCGGCAACGTCGTCGGCGTGCTTCTGGCCGGCGAGATGAGCACGCGCTGGCGCAAGAAGCACGTGTTGTCCGGCATCTACGGAGTACGAGCCGCCATCGTCCTCGCGTTCCTGGCCGTGCCGCCGACGACGACTACCGTAATCGCCTTCTCCGTCCTTTCCGGGCTGACCTGGCTCGCGACGGTCCCGCTCACCATCCATCTGGTCGCGCATCTGCACGGCACCCGGTTCATGGCCACGCTCTACGGGATCGTGTTTCTCGGGCACCAGGCGGGCGGATTTCTCGGGGCCTGGTTCGGCGGCTGGGTATACGACCGCACCGGATCCTACGACTACGCCTGGTGGATCGCGATCCTGCTCGGCGCCCTCTCGGCTGTCGCCCATCTGCCCATTCGCGAATCGATACCGCGGTTGCGGCCGATCTGACGCGCGGACGCCGAGGCCGCCCCGCAACGACCCGATCCGGTCCGCCGGTGCAGAAACTTCACGAACGTGCAGATCGCGATCGGCGCCAGCGAGCGCCACGCGTCGAGCCGGAGCACGCGACCTCTTCGTGTCGGTGCCGGCTGCACAACTCTCGAAGAGGTCCTTCCTGCCAACAGAGCCGCTTCTCCCTTCGCCTGAGCCTTCCCCCCGGTCGTCGCGGCAACGAAGCACCGAATCTCGATCGTTCGTCGAACCGGCCTCCCCGACGACCCGTCAGCGGGCAGCCACGGAATACGAAACGCTCCTGACGCTGGCCGGGGGACCGGCTATCCGGACCGGCGGCCCGCTGTCGACCGAGTCCGGACATTCAGTCGGCAAGACCGGCGAACGCGTCTCGGTAGATCGTTTCGATCCGCACGACTTCCGGGTCAGTCAATGCCGCGAATTCTCGCTTTCGAGCGCGCCGCGACAACCGTCCCGCATTCTGGTGAAGGAACCGGAACAACAAGCCTGACAGTCGGTCCGGCATGTCGACCACGAGTTTCAACTCGCTTCGAAACCGGTCGAACCGCGCCAGGTAGTCCGCTTCTTGCGGCAAGTCCCGTTCGATGGCGCTCCGTACTCGGCGGAACAGGTATTCGGACTGCGCGGTCGCATCGAAGAAGCGGTAGAAGTCGGCGGTATCGTTCAGCACCCTGACGCTCCCGCTGTCCGTGGGTTCCCAGTCCACGACCGGCAGCAAACGCTGCGAGTAGTCTTCCAGCACGTCGCGATAGTCCTCGATCCGATTCAGAATCGCCGCCGAAACGGGTAGGACGACTCCTGGCGGAGCGAAACCGCGTTGCGCCAGGACATGGTGAATCAGATAGCGGTGCAGCCGACCGTTACCGTCCTCGAACGGATGGACAAAGACAAAGCCGAAGGCGAGGACTGCCGCGGCGATCAACGGGTCAAGCTGCCGCGCAGCCTGGCGATCGAAGTCCGCCATTCCGTCAACGAGCGCCGAAAGATCCTCCGGCCGCGCACTGATGTGGTCCGGGATCGGCATGTGCGTCGATCCATCAGAGTCGCTGGAGACAGTCGACCGTGTGCGGCGCCTTCACCCGCTCGCTCCGGCGCGTCCATCGAATCGGAGCCAAAAGGGACCGGAACCGGCAAGTGCGTCGTGCGAAAGCGCAGCACGACCAAGCGACCTTCCGACCGCAGGCCGGGCCAGCCGAAACGGGCGTCGCCGATCGGGATGCGTCGAAGGCGGATGAAGTCGTCAAGGCCGGTCAGGCTCCGACCGGCCCGTCCGATAGCCCGGCCCCTCCGTCGGAAACGATCCGGCGACGGACACTCGCCCTCGATCGCGATACTCGACCTCGACTCCTGGAGCGGCAGAGCGGAAACGGTGCGGGTCGACAGCTCGCGCGGAACTGCGGCAGTTGCTGCCTTCGCTCGCGCGGACAGGTCCATGGCGACCGATCGTTCGAGCGCTTCCGTCCCGAAAGCCAGCGGGCAGAACGTCGGCGTGCCGGGCAGGTCGTTCCTGACCCGATGCCGTCTCGACAGTTCCCCGTAGAACGCATATTGCCGGTCGGGATCGACGACCGGCGCACAGGCTCCGCGGTTGGCGTTCGGAAAGTCGAGCCGCGTTCCGGTCAACCATTCATGGAGAGACCCGATGCGCCGCGCGTAGGCGCGCCCCCGGGGTCTGGCCTCGACCAGAGCGGCCACGGCGTCGGGACCAGCCGCGTCGAACAGCCTCCGGAGGAAAGCCGGATCGAGCCCTTCGTTCCAAATCGCGAGGGTGAGGCGGCCGTCTCGACACGCCTTCGGAGCGTATCTCGGAGAGCGGTTTCGCTATCCCGTTTCTCCGGGACCCTGTGCCGCTCTCCGGTCGCGCACAGGTTCCGCGGCAGCGGGATGCGGAGACGGTAGGCGCCGACCGGCGCAGCGAATCCCGCCGGCGTCGCGGCTACGGGAGGGCGCCGTTCCTGTAAAACGGTAACGGGCCCGGAAAAACGATTCGGAGCGAGCGTTTCCGCGCCAATGGATATCCGGCGCCCAAGGCGAGGCGGCTCGGAACGGGTCCCGTGAACGCCGATTCAGCGAGCCGATCGACACCATACCCTCGACGCTACGAGAAATTGCGTTGGCGCCGTTCCGGCGCGGGAGCGTCAACCGTTTCGCGCTGCCCAGGGCGCACATCGCGACCGACAGCCGGACGCTGACGCTCTCGCCGTCGGTACGCGCCCAAGCGGACCTCGCGCGAGAGCGGGACGGTTGCGGAACGCGGGACGGCAGACGCTGCGGGACGACGCAAGGCACGTCAGCGACGCGGTTTCCATGCGACTCTCGGCGCGACCCCAACCGATGGGCGGGTACGGGTACGCCGCTGCGAATGCCGCGCCGCTTACGGATTGCAATGGAAATCGGCGGCAATGCCTCGGTCCGGGTTCGCAAGACGCGGATCGAACTCGGGGAGCGTTCTCGCGACGCGCGGCGGATTGCCGAGAGGCCCGGTCCCGACCCTCCGCGTCTCGGGGCGACAGAGAAATTCCTCCGGTTTGTGGCGTTGCGCGACGCCCATGGCAGTGCGCCGCCCAGCGATTTGCGTCGCTCGTCGACAACCGGAATGACGGAGCTCCTCCGGTCGACCGGAGGCGGGCAATGGGGCGGAGGTCTCGCGGCCGGGCCCGACGAGTACACCGATCGTTCCGCAGGTCTCTGCGCCTCGCCCAAACGCGTGGCCCCCGCGCTTCCGCGGAAAGAAAGGGCCTGCTCGGATCGGAGCCGCTCCCGATCCGCTCACGCAGCGACGCCAGCGCGCGGGCGCAAGTGTCGGAGCGCTCTGGCCTGACGATCGGTCCCGCCTCGTCGCGATACCGAATTCTGGCGAGATTTCTTCCTTGCAGCTCGGTCCGCCATAAGATGGAGAGAGGCGAGGCTTGCGCCAGCCGCCACCACAGCGAGCAAGGAGCGAACGATGGCCGAATTATCCAAGTCCGAGATTGCGGAAACCCTGAGAAAATTTCTTGTGCTTCCCAACGAGTACAAGGGGCTGTCGTTCGACACGGCCTTCCGGAACGAAATTCATTGCTCCGGCGAACGGAAAGCCCCCGCCTGGAATCCCCTGAGTGCCAATCGTTCGCACGCGTTCGGGCGTGCCGTTTGCGGATCGACAATCTTCGCTCAAGTCCGCCTGTTCGACATGGAGGACGACGATATCACGGTTTTTGCCGTCGGCAAGACTGCGATTGCCGTCCTGGACGCTCCCTCGGGGGCGACAGTCAGGGTTCGCGCGAAGACCGTCTTCGGCGAGGTTCCGAGCCTGGACACCGTGGATCTGGTATGGGAGGAGCGCCGCTACGACAAGATTCAGGGCGTGGTGATCGAGAAGATTCTGGGAATCGATGATCCGCCGGAGCATTGACGTGGCCGTCGTCCGAAGCGTACACGGGAGTGCGGCATCCAGCCCCGTCCAGCCGGTGCCCTGCCGCAAGGGAGCGCCCTTGCCCGTCACCTGCAAATCCGGCCGCTCGCCCCGCCCGGACACCACGGTCCGGATCCGCCCGAGCCAGGCATCCGGGGTTCGAAAGCGATCCATTTCTCCGCGTCGCAAGCGGGTCGGGACGGAACGGATTCGTTTCGCCTCTCGGAGGGGGCGGTTGCGCGTAGCGATCAACGATCGCACTTCTCGTCCTACGCATTCGCTCGATGAGATGCCGACCGCCGGGAGGGCCGCCCGACCGGGCATGGCCAGGCGAGCGTCTGCGCTGCAGGATCCGAGAGAATCAATCGAATCGAACGGATCGAAGCCGCTCTCGACCCGATCGGGCAACCGTACCGGCGCACGGCCCTGAGGTCTCGCCGCCAACCCTCGACGACGGGTCACGCCTCCCTGCGACGCCTAATTATGGCAAGACCTGCGACGTGAAGTGCGGTCCGAGCTATGCTGGCCCTAATGAAGGCTGGTTGCGGCCGCCGCCGTCGCAGGAAAGGAGCGAACGATGACCGACATGTCCAAGTCGGAGATCCCGGAGTTCCTGACAAGATTTCGTTTGCTTCCCAACGAATACAAGGGAAGGTCGTTCGAGACCTCCTTCGTGAATATCTCCGTTGGCTCGGACCGCGACGGCAATCTGGTGCGCCGCACGTCGGTCTATTGGCAAAGCCAGAGCGTAACCCACTCCAACTTGCTCGCCGGGGCCTTTCCCGGATCGACAATTTACGCGTATGTCCCACTGTCCGATGTCACGCTGTCAAACGAGAGGGACGGCGTCTGCGCGGTTTTCGCTGTCGGCGAAGACGCGAAGGAGCTTCTGGACGCTCCCTCGGGAGCGACCGTCAGGGCCCGCGTCCGCACGGTCTACACGACGGGACCATGCGTATACAATTTGTATCGGCATTTGCACGAGGTAATCTACGAAGACATCAAGGGACTGTTGATCGAAGAGATCCTGGCGATCGAGAACCGGCCGGACGACTGATGTCGGCGACGAACGAAAACAAGACCGAGACGACTCGGCACTCCCCGGCGCCTCGGCGCCGCTCGTAGCGGGCATGTCCGGAACCGATGCCGCGAGCGGCGCCGTCTCGCGCCTCCTGCATACGGCAGACGCGTTGCGAGTGTTCGCAGTCGCTGAAGACCGAAGTCTTTGCGGGACTCCCCATCCTGGGCAACAGGATTCTTGATCGCGCCGATATCGGGACTTCGAGCGTCGTTCGCATCCGGGTGTCCGCTGTTCCGTTCGTTGAAATCGCGGCAACTGCATGGAAGCCGCTTTCCTCCCGGCGCGGCGAGATGTCCCGTCAATATTCGAAACCTCGCGGTACCCTGCCTGTACGCAAGGCCCCCGGTCCCGTACGCAGTTCAAGGTTCAAGGATTGCTCTCAATGGGGGATCCTTGCGGCTCCCCACCCGGTCGGGCAACGACGACAGAGCGCCTGGCATGGGCCGGATCTCCCGTTTCCGGCGAAGGGACGGCGCAATTCACAGTGATGCCGAATTATGGCAGGACGGTCGTCGCGAAGCTCGGTCTCGCTGTATGGTCGGCGAATCGAGGCTGCATGCAGTCGCCACGGCAGCAGGAAAGGAGCGACAGATGAGCACGACAACCGAACCGGGGGTCCCCGAATTTATCCAGATGTTTCGATTGCTTCCCAACGAGTACAAGGGGCTGTCGTTCGAGACCGCCTACCAAAACGTAAAGTTTTACTACCCTTGGGAACGCAACAAACCGCCACGCGAAGAGGGGGTCAACTGGTATCGTCAGAACGCAACTCATTCTCGCCGGCTCAGCGGGGCGGTTCCCGGATCTACGCTTCTCACACGGGTCCACCTGTTGAACCTTGGGGATCGGCTCTGCACCCTGTTTGCCGTCGGCAAGATTGCGAGAGCGGTAACGGCCGTACCCATTGGGGCGACGGTCAGGGTCCGCGTCCGCACCGTTTTCGAGACCGCTCTGGCCGAAAGTTCCATGTACTGCGAGGTTAGCGACCGTCGCTACGATGAGATATCCGGCTTTCTGATTGAAGAGATTCTGGCGATCGAAGATCCGGAGGACGAATGATACGGGCGGCGGCGCGCGATAGGGCGAAGACTCGACGACAGCCCGCTGCGACGCGACGCCATTCGTCCGGGCGTCTCCCGAACCGTATCAGTGGGATGCGGCAGTCGCGCCAAGGCAGCGCGCGACTGTCCGAAACCCAGATCCATGCGAGAATCCGAATCGCAGGCGAGACGCCCCGGGACCGTGCGCGGATCGCGAAATCGGTCAATGCGGCGCCTGACGAGCGTCGTTCGCAATTCCCTGTTCGCGCATGCGTTCGGCGAGCGGCCGAAGAGTACGACGATTTTCTCGTCCTGGCGTACTGGAGGATCGACCGCACTGCAGGTTCCCCGCAATAGATCGCCTGTACGCCACGCCATCGAGCTTCCGTGCAACGATCGAGGACAACTCGGAGTGGGACGGATCGGACCGCCTCCCGCCGGAACCCACAACCACGACGGCAGCGCGCTCGGCAGAAACCGGGCCTGAACCGTTCGCTTCCGGCGATCGGACGCCTACGGAACCGAATAATGGCAGGCCGTCGAGTATGAAGCTCGGTTCCGTTGTACGCTGGGGAGAATCGGGGCCGGTTGCAACCGCCCCCGCAGCAGGATGTCGTCGGAATCCTGTCCTCTCAGTGCGGACGGAATCCGCAGCGGTACGAGAAGGGTGCATACTATGACAGAAATATCCGAGCCGGATATCCCGGCATTCATAAGCAAGTTCCACTTGCTTCCCAACGAATACGAGGGGTTGTCGTTCGAGAGCGCCTATCAGAATGTAAGCGTAAACGTCGGATGGGATGAGGGCCATCCGCTGCGAGAAACGAAGCGCGGCTGGTATCGTCAGGACGTAACGCACTCCCACCATATGCCTGAAGGCGTTCCCGGATCGACGATCCGCGCGAGTATAACGCTGTCGAACACCGAGAGAATATGCTGCGATGTCTTCGCCGTCGGCGAGATCGCGAAGTCCGTTCTGGCAGCCCCCTTCAAGGCGACGATCCGGGTCCGCGTGCGAACCGTATTCGCCGCGGTGCCGGACGAAGAAACGACTCACCTCCATTGGAGCAATTGGTGCTACGAGGAGATCAAGGGCTTGGTGATCGAAGAGATTCTGGCGATCGAGGATCCGTCGGACGACTGACCCGGCAGCGGCCGTCGGCGAGGCGAAGACGCGAGGGCCGCTTTCGGCCCCGCCGCGCCGCTCGTCCGACCGTCCCCCGAACCGGACCGCATCGCTCGTCCCGGACAGGGCCGTTGCGCTCCCGCGGCGCGCGACCGCAGGAGGTCGAGACTCAATCGGGCCTCCTGACCGGGCCTGCGGATCGTGGGCAGGACGGTTCAGGATCCTGCCGAAGTCGGTTGGCCGGGCGTGGCGGCGTACGCCGTGCGTCACTCGCATGCTGGCGACCGGGCGTTCGGCCCTTGACGGGCCGGCAGGGGGAAGGAACCCGCCCTCGGCCGGGCTTTGCCAGAAGATCGAGCGCAGGGCACGATCCCGCAGATCGTCGCCTCTCAGCCAATAGCCCGCGCCGTACGACCGTCTAGGCCCGTTCGAATCGGGTCCGTTCCGAACCGCTCTCGAACGGATGCCCGGCAACGGCGCATCCTGCCGAACGAGGGAAGGACGGACCGCGTCCGACGATCGGACCCGCCCTCCCCGGAGAACGAACCTTGAGGGCCTCCCTCGCGAGGTTGAAATTGCCGTATAGTGGAAGGTAAAGAGCGTTCTGCGAGCGCCTCCACAGCAGGGTAGGAGCGAACGATGGCCGACATTCCCGCGCCGGATATTCCGGAATTCCTGAAGCGATTCAAACTGCTGCCGAACGAGCACAAGGGGCTGTCGTTCGAGACCGCCTTCCGGAACGGATCCAGGGAATCGGACGATCGGGAACGCCTATACTGGCATCCCCTTAGCGCCACCGGATCGCACGCGATCCTGGAGGCGCTGCCCGGATCGACGATTCGGGCGACCGTCAGCCTGCTGGACATGGAGTGCGAGTTTCATACGGTTTTCGCTATCGGCGCGACCGCGGAAACCCTTCTGGACGCTCCCAGCGGAGCGACGATCAGAGTTCGCGTCGAGACCGTATACGAGACGGTGCAGAGCGAGGAAACGCTCTATTGCCATCCGAGCGATCGCCGCTACGACGAAATCCAGGGCCTGTTGATCGACGAGATCCTGTCGATCGAAGTTCCGCCGAACAACTGACCGGGCAGCGGCCGCCGACGAGACGAAGGAGGGGCCGCGGCCTTCGGTACCGCCGCGCAGCTCGTCCGGGATTCTCTCGACCCGGTTCGGGTCGCCGTCTCGCCATCCCGGGTGCGGCAGTAGCGTTCCCGCGTTTCGCGACCGCTGCAGGCGGAGATCGGGGCCTGCGGATCGTGGGAAGGGCGTTCCGGGGGCGAGCCGACATCGTTTGGCCGGGCGCGGCGACGCTTTCCGGGAACGACCCGCAACCTGGCGACCGTACATCCGTTCGACGACGGGACGGAAGCCATCCTCGGCCGCGGGCGTCGCGAGAGGATCGAGCTCGCGTCGAGTCTCCGCAAATCCCCGCCTCTCAGCGGATCTCCTGCGATTCCCGCAGCCGTCGGGAACTGTCCGAATCGTAACCGAACCCGACCGGATACTGCGCTACGACGCCAGCGCACGAGGCATAAGCCGGACCGTCGGCGTCCGACGACAGGACCCGTTCCTGCGAGACCGAATTATGGCAGGTCGTTCCGCTGCGAAGCCGGGCTCGTTCTATGCTGGAGGGTATGGAGGCCGGCTGCGAGCGCCTCCGTGGGGAGGAAGAAACGATGACCGACATTCCCGCGCAGGAACTCCCGGAATTCCTGAAGCGATTTGACTTGCTTCCGAACGAATGCAAGGGTCTGTCGTTCGAGATCGCCTTCCGGAACGGATCCCTTGCGCCGAACGAACGGGAAAGCCCGCTCTGGTATCGACAGTGCGCAACCGCCTCGCACGCGATCAGGGAGGCCACCCCCGGTTCTACGCTCGAGTCCACGGTCAGCCTGTTGGGCATGAAAGACGAAACTCACTCGGTGTTCGCCGTCGGGGAGATTGCCAAGGCCGTTCTGGACGCTCCCCGAGGTGGGACGATCAGAGCCCGCGTCATGACCGTTTACGAGACGGTACCGAACGAAGCGTCGCAATCTTGCCATCCGGCCGACCGCCGCTACGAGGAGATCAAGGGCTTGTTGATCGAAGAGATCCTGTCGATCGAAGATCCTCCGGACGCATGACGCCGGCTGCGGTCGAAGCGGAGGCGAAAGCGAAGCGTCCGATCCCGGCATGACGGCGGGCTTCGTCCGAAGCGTGCGCGGACCCGAGCGTCACGGACAGCTTCGGATCGCGCATCCCGGATACGGCGGTCGCCCGAGACCGGCACCAATGCGGGACTCCGGGTCGCAAACAGGGGTTGCTGCACGGAGTCGTCTCCGGCGATCCGGTCGCGGCGGCGCATGCCGGCCGCAGTCTCATGCTACGTGTCCGAACGGCCCGTCATGCGAACTCGTGCCTGAAGGGAGCCTCCAGCGGACGCCCGAAACACCGGCGGAAGCGGTCGACGCGAGCCCTACCCTTCCAGCCTTGCGGCCCGAACCAGCGCTTCGTCGACTTCCACGCCCAGCCCCGGTCCCTCGGGAGGGTCGACGAACCCGTTCGTATGCCAGACAGGACGGTCGACCCAGTCGCGCTGCGCCGGACCGTAGACGGGCTGCAATTCGAGAAGGCCGCAGGCCTCGCAGGCAAAACTCAGCGCCTGGCTCGCCGCCCCCACGACAGCGGTCGAGAAGTTGTGCGCGTTGGCCTGTCGGCGCGACAACGCGCAGACGTCCGCCGCCTTCCGGAACCCGGTGATCCCCTCGACCCGACCTGGATCCAGCCCGACCACGTCCACGGTACCGCTGTCCACGATCCGCTTTACTCCGCGCGCGTTCCATTCGCGCTCCCCGTAGGCGATCCGGATGCCGGTCGCGGCGCGCAAGGCGGCGTAGCCTTCCGGATCGTCGTGCCCGAGCGGCTCCTCGAGCCAGGCCACGCCCTCCGCCTCGAAGTCCCGCGCGCGCCGGATCGCCGTCGGAACGTCCCAGAAGTTCTTCACGCCGAGGTCCACCATCAGGTCCTTGCCCGGACCCATCGCTTCCATGACGCGACGCACGAATTCCATGTCCCGACCGTGCTCGAATCCGAGCCGCGCGTCTCCGCGCTTGCCGAACCCGACCTTCGCGCCGTGCAGCCCGGTTGCGGTGTGCGCGGCGATCTCCTCCGCCATCGCCCCGATGTCGCTCTGCGTGCCGTGCAGGCTGGCGACGGCCGGCAGTTTCTCCCGGACCGGCCCGCCGAGCAGGTCGAGCACGCGAGCGTCCAGGATTCTGCCCTTGAGGTCCCAGAGCGCCATGTCGATCCCGGCGATCGCCATCGACGCGATGCCGCCATGCGCTCCGTACCACCACGCGTGCTCCTTCATCCGAAGCCAGAGCGCCTCGGTGTGAAGCGCGCATTCCCCCTCGACCGACTGCGCCAGGCCCTCGACCAGCTTCGCCGCCGCCAGCGTCGCCTCGGGAAAGTAGGTGCAGCACTCGCCCCAGCCGACCTGCCCGTCCTCGCCGAGGATTCGCACCAGGCAGACCGAGCGGGTCCGGTCGTGATCCGTCGGCTCGCGGTAGGAGACCGGGACGGCCTCCACGCTCCGAACCCGGCTCGCCTTCGTCATGTCCGCACTCCCCGTCGACTCCTGCGAACGCTACTCCATGAAGAATTGCCGGGGCAGGAGATACGGAAACCGCGTGGCGGGGTCGGTCTCGATCTTCATGATCGGCGCCATATGCTCCGCCCAGCGGGCGTTCACCTCGTTCTCGGCCAGATACGCCTTCGTCGCCTCGAGATCGTCGGTCTCGAAATACCCGAACAGGTCGAGCCCGTGCCGGAAGATGTTGTAGTTCCGGATCCCGGCCTCGCGTAGCGCGTCCAGCATCTCGGGCCAGATCTCGTCATGCCGGCGGAGATACTCCGCCTCGTATCCGGGCCGGACGCCCAGCACCCACGCATATCCCGGCATCATTCGCCCTCCTTCCAGGCATGGTAGCAATCGCGAAGCGCGACGACTTCGGTCAGGACGTCCTCGAACAGCGTGTTCATATACGCCTGGTGTACCGGTTCGATCGCCAGCGCCCCGTCGTATCCGCATTCGCGCAGCGTTCCGAACATGGCAGGGAAGTTCAGCGTGCCGTGGTCGAACCGGGTCTGCAGCGCACCCATCCGGGCCTGGCGCAGGTGGACGTGCGCGGCGTGCGGAGCGAGCGGATCGATCTCCTCCTGCCGGAAGCCGAGACAGGCGAAATGCGCGTAGTCGAGCGCCAGACGGACGCCCGTGCGCTCCACCAGCTCGAGCGCCAGCGCCGGCGACTCGGCCCAGGAGTGCACGTGCGGCTCGACGCAGAGGGTCGCCTCGAAACCCTCCGCGACCCGCAGAAGCGATTCGATGCTGTCGGAGGCGACGTCCATGGCCTGCCGGCGGGACTGGCCCGGATTCACGATGCCGGGGAGGACGAAGACGGTCGGGATTCCGGCCGCGTCGGCGAACTCCAGGACCGGAGCCAGATCCCGTGCGTTCCGCTCCGCGGTTCCCGGCAGCGCCAGGTTCCGCTCCGCCAGCCCTTCGCCGAACAGGTGATAGTAGTTCGGAATCCGGATCCCGAGTTCGCTCACTTGTCCGGCCGCGAGGCTCGGTTTGCCCAGAATTGCCCTCCGGTCGAGCGCCGAGCGATAGAACAGGCCGACGTCCAGCGCCCGGATGCCGAGCGCCTTCGAGATTCCGGCTGCCTCCGGCAGCGTACAGGCGGGCATCGACCACGCGGTCAGCGACAGTTTCACGAGTTCTCTCCCACCGCGACCGGCGCGCCGGCCGACGCGGAGCGATAGAACGCGTCCAGGATCTCCGTGACGCGGGCGCCGTTTTCGGCGTCGGCGGCGTTGACGACCTCGCGTCCGGCGCAGAGCGCGGCGAACGCGCGCACCGGCGCCGCGCCGTCGTATTCCGCCTCCGACCCGGTCACCGGAAAGATCTCGTCGTCCCCGTCCAGTCGACGCAGCTCGAGACGGGCCCGCTCGTTGTCGAAGAACAGGCAGCCCTCCTCGCCGTAGATCCGGATGTCGGTATGCATGCCGACATGCTTGGGAACCGTCGCCGCGCCGGAGAACGACACCGTCGCCCCGCAGGCCGCGCGGCCGACGGCGGCGTCGTAGAAATCCACGCCGGCGGGCGAGCGGCCCACGGCGCAATACACGCTCTCGATCCGCAGGTCCGACACGTAGAGGAGCCATGCGAGGGCATGCGACATCTGCCCCCAGCCGTAGCCGCCGGCCCTGGCCGGGTCGGCCCAGGTCGAGGGCGGCGGCCGGTACATGTGATCCGCGGTCTCCAGCATGGGCTGGCCGGCGAAGAGGTCGTGCAGCGCGGAACCCATCTGACAGACCGCATGCCGGATCCTGCCGAGTTTGCCCCCTCCGGCCCATGCGCGCGCACGGGCGGTATAGGACGTGAAGTTCAGGCCGCAGGGCACGAGAACCTCCCGCCCGGCGCGTCGCGCGGCGGCGGCGATCCGGCGTCCGTCCGCCGCATTCGTCGCCATGGGCTTCTCGACCAGGACGTGACAGCCCGCGTCGAGCGCCAGGACGGCCGGCTCGGCATGCGCGACGTGCGGGGTCGAGACCATGACGCCGTCCAGATTCTCTTCCGCCAGCATCGCGGCCGCCGTCGCGTAGCGCGCGGCGATTCCGAACCGCTCGCCCACTTCGGAGAGCCGTTCCGGGTCGCGGTCGCAGATCGCGACCACCTCCGCGTCGTCTCCGGCCCGAACGGTCGGAATGTGGTTGAACGTCGCCCACCAGCCGGTGCCGACCACTCCAATTCGTGCGGTCACACTCTCTCCCTCCCGATCCGCTCCTGCTCCACCGTCGACCGATACACGTTCCGCATGTGCTGCGCCGCGGCTTCGGCCGCCGCCTCCGGGTCGCCGGCGCGCAGCGCCCGCACCAGCGCGTGATGGTCCCGCAAACTCTGCTCGAGCACGCCCCGGGTCTCCGACGCCCGCTTGCGGAACTCGAGGCCGATCACGTTCAGGCTCTTTCCGATCCGCTGCAGGAACGGGTTGCCCGAACCCTCCCAAAGCGCCTCGTGAAAGGCGAGGTCGGAGCGGCGAAACGCGACCGGATCGTCCGTCGTCTCCCGCTGCGCCGAAAGGATCCGGTCCAGCCGGTCCAGCGACTCCGCGTCCATGTTCTCGGCCGCGCGACGCGCGACGTCGCTCTCGATCAGGCTGCGCGCGTCGTAGAGGCTGCGGACGTTCGACTCCTCGAGCGACAGGAAGAACTGGATCGGACCGAGAAGCGTGTCGGCGTCCAGGTCGCTGATGCTGGCGCCGCCGCCCTGGCGGGTGCGCACGACGCCCAGAATCTGGAGCCCGCGAATCGCTTCCCGGACGCTGGGCCGGGACACCCCCAGCGACGTCGCCAGGTCGCGCTCGGGCGGCAGCGTCTCGCCCGGACGCAGCTCCCCGGTCCGCACGCGGTCCAGGATGCGCCGGGCCACCGCCTCGGCCACGCTCTCGCGCACGATCGGCTTGCCGAATTTTCCCTGCAGCTCGAGGGCGGTCACGACGATACGGCTCCGGCGACCGGGCGACGCCTCCAAAGCTTAAGGCGGACGCGCGGAGCCAGCACGGAGCCGATCAGCAAGAGGCCGATCACCCCGGTCTGGATGTGGCCGGTAATGTCGAGCAGCGCCATTCCGTTGCGAAGGTTCAGGACGATCAGGACGGCGAGAAGCGTCCCGACCAGGGTTCCGCGGCCGCCGAAGATGCTGACCCCGCCGAACAGGACGATGGTGATGATGTCCAGCTCGAACCCCAGCGCTACGTCGCCGCGCACGGCGCCCACGCGGGCGGCGAAGAGCAGCCCGGCGAAGGCCGACACGGCGCCGGAGGCGACGAACAAGACGGCCTTGTGGCGGGCGGTGTCGATGCCGGCGTAGTCCGCGACCTCCCGGTTGGTTCCGATCACGTAGGTCTTGCGCCCGAATCCAGAGTGTTCCAGGATCACGTAGAGAACCGCGAACAGAACGACGAACGCCACCAGCGACAGCGGAAGCGGCCCGACGAGACCGTCCTGTCCCAGCGCGTCGAACCAGGCCGGGAAGTCGGTGATTCCCCGATCCTCGACCAGCACCCGGGCAAGCCCCCGAAACCCGATCAGCGTGCCGAGGGTCACCACCAGCGACGGCAACCCGACGCGCGCGATCAAGACCGCGTTCAGCCCGCCGCCGAGCGCGCCGACCAGGAGGCAAAGAAGGCAGGCCGCCCAGACGTCGACCCCGTGCAGGAACAGCCACCCGAACGCGCAGGCCGAGAGTCCCATCATCGAGCCGACCGAGAGGTCGATCTCGGCGTTGATGATGACGAAGGTCATGATCAGCGCGACGATCACCTTTTCGATCGACAGCTGGAACAGGTTGATCTGGTTCGCCACGGTCAGGAACTCGGGCGACAGGATCGCGTTGCCGGCGACGATCAGCGCCAGCACGGAGAGGAGAAACCCCTCCCAGCCCCGCAACCGGGCGGTCAGTCGGCGCGCGCTCACGGCTCGGGTTCGCCGTTCGACTGCCGCGTCCCGGCCCGGTCCGGCGGCTTTCGCTCCGTCGCGCGAAGCCGGACCAGCCGGCGCATGACCAGCGCGTCGGTCGCCACCGCCAGCAGGATCAGCGCGCCGAGGACCGCCTCGCGCCAGAATTCGCTGACCAGCTGCCAGCGCACGAGGCTGGTGTCGATCAGGTCCACCAGGATCGCGCCGATCAGCGCGCCGGCGACCGTCCCGGAACCGCCGAAGATGTTGACCCCGCCCACGACGGCGGCGGCGACGGATTTGAGCTCGAACCCGAGCCCGGCGACCACGGTGATGTTGCCGAAGCGGGCCAGGAACATGAACCCGGCGAGTCCGGCGAGCGCGCCGCAGAGCACGAACGCCGAGAAGACGGTTCCGCGAGTGTTGATCCCGGCCATTTCGGCCGCCTCCGGGTTGGAGCCGACCGCGTAGAAACGCCGTGCCGGGCGAAACCGGCTCAGCATGACGTGGATCAGGATCACGACCGCGACGGCCGAGACGAAGCCGGCGCGCAGCTGCAACCGGCCGAACTCCAGGAGCGGGGTGTTGGGGAACTGCACCAGCCACGCCGGCAGATTGGTCGAGGTGATCGACTTCGCGTCGGAGAACTCGACCAGCAGCGAGCGGAACAGCGCCAGGGTCGCGAGCGTCATGATGATCGCCGGCACCCCGGCGAAGGCGACCAGGAGCCCGTTGACGGCGCCGAAGGCGGCCCCGACCGTCAGCGAGAACAGCACCAGGACGACCGGGGACAACTCGGGATAGTTGGTGATCAGGCTGCCGGCCGCGAAAGCGGTGAAGCCGACGATCGAGCCTACGGAGAGGTCTATGTTCCGGGTCAGGATCACGATCGTCTGCCCGGTGGCGATCAGCGCCATGATGGCCACGGAGCTCGAGATCCGGTTGAACAGGCGCCCGTTCAGGTAGTTGTCGATCTGGGTCGAGAAGAACAGGAGAACCAGCGCCAGGACGAGGAGCAGCGCCAGTACGCGCAGCGTCTGCGGCGCGATTCGGAGCAGGATCGCGCGAATCATGCCGCCGCCGCCAGTTCGGCCTGTCCCGTGGCAAGGGCCATCACCCGCTCCTGGGTAGCCTGCTCGTCGTTGTCGAGAATCGCCGTCTGGCGCCCTTC
The DNA here is from genome assembly GCA_965221505.1 of Rhodobacterales bacterium. Taxonomy (GTDB): domain Bacteria; phylum Pseudomonadota; class Alphaproteobacteria; order Rhodobacterales; family CAZPXZ01; genus CAZPXZ01. Next base: position 272,274 of record CBDCSI010000001.1, on the reverse strand, counting down.
CCGCATGACCAGGATGCGGTCGCCCATGGACATGACTTCCGGAAGATCGGAGGAGACCAGGACGACGGCGCCGCCCCTTGCGGCGAAGCCGCGGATCAGGTCGTGAACCTCGGCCTTGGCGCCGATGTCGATCCCCCGCGTGGGCTCGTCGAAGATCAGCACTTCCGGCGTCAGGTTCAGCCACTTCGACAGCATGACCTTCTGCTGGTTGCCGCCCGAGAGATCGCCCACTTCGATCTCGACGCTGGGCGCCCGGACGTTCAGGCGCCGGCGAAACGATTCCGCCACCTCGACCTCGCGCCGGCGATCCAGGATTCCGAGGCGGGAGAGAAACTCGTCCAGCGTCGCCAGCGTCACGTTGGCGCGCATGCGCATCGGCATCGCCAGTCCGAGCTTTCGCCGGTCCTCCGAGACGTAAGCGATGCCCAGAGACATCGCTTGCCGCGGAGAGGAGATCCGAACCGGCTCGCCGCGCAGACGGATCTCGCCGGCGGTCGCGGGCCGGATTCCGAAGACCGACAGCGCCACGTCGGTGCGGCGCGCGCCGACGAGACCGGCCATGCACAGAATCTCGCCCTTGTGCAGGTCGAAGTCGATGCCCTCGAACACGCCCTCGACGCAAAGGCCCCGCACGGAGAGAACCACCTCCGGCTCTGCGGTGCTGGGCGCCCTGGCGAAGAAGTCCCCGACCTCCCGTCCGACCATTTCGGCGATCATTCCGTCGGAGGTCACCTCGTCGACGGGCCGCGTCGAAATCAGGAGGCCGTCCCGAACCACGGTGACCCGGTCGGCCACGTCGAAGATCTCTTCCAGCCGATGGGTGATGTAGACCACCGCCACCCCGTCCCGAGCCAGCTTGACGGCGATTCGCCGCAGCTGCGCGGCCTCGTGGGCGGAGAGCGCGGCCGTCGGTTCGTCCATGATCAATACGCGAACGTTCTGGCTCAGCGCTCGCGCGATCTCGACCGCCTGTTGTTCCGCGAGCGTAAGCCCGCTCGCGATCCGGTCCACGTCCAGCTGCATGCCGATCCGGTCGATCAGCGCGCGCGCTTTCTCGTGTGTCCGGGCGCGATTCTGGAACCATCCCTCGCCGGTCGAGCTGATCAGGACGTTCTCGGCCACGTCGAGGTCCGGGAACACCATCGGCTCCTGGTAAATCGCGGTGACGCCGAGTTCTCGCGCCGCCTGCGGGCCCGGTATCCGGACCGGCGACCCGTCGATCTCCACGCTTCCGCTGTCGGGATGGTGGATGCCGGTCATGATCTTGATCATGGTCGACTTGCCGGCGCCGTTCTCGCCGACGACGGCGTGCACCTCGCCCGGCAGAAGCGAGAACGACATGTCGCGAAGCGCCGCCGTCATGCCGAAACTCTTCGACACGGCGTTCAGGGAGAGAACCGGATCGGACATGGGGTCGTGGCGCCGGGGATGCGGGGAGGCAGGGGCCGGCGACGCGCGCCGGCCCCCGTGAGCCGTCAGCCTACATGGCGGCGGCTTCGACGTTCTCGGCCGTGTAGACCGTGAACGGGCCCATCAGGATTCGCTTGGTGCCCGGCCGGCCCGGATCCTCCTCGATCGTGTAGACCCCCATGCGCCCGGCGTCGAAGGACTCGCCGATCTCGCCGGTCAGCTGTCCGGTCGCGATGCCGTACGCCGTGTAGTAGGTGAGGTATCCGAGATCGCGGAAGTCCCAGAGCGCGAAGGCGGGCGCGCAGCCGTTCATGGTGTAGGACACCATCTCGGAGGGCAGCCCGAGGCCGGAGACCTTGATCTCGTCGCACAGGCCCTCGTCCTGCAGCGCCTTGGCCGCGGCCTGGATACCGACGGTGGTCGGCGCCATGATCACGCCGAGATCCGGATACTTGTCGATCAGCGCGAGAGCGCGGTTGTAGCTCACTTCCGACTGGTCGTCGCCGTAGACGACGTCCACGAGTTCAACGCCGGCGTATTTTTCGTTCGTCTCCAGCGCCTCCTTCATGCTCGCGATCCAGGCGTTCTGGTTCGCCGCGTCGGGCGTGGCGGAGAGCACCGCCATCTGGCCGGAGCCGCCGAGAAGGTCGTGCGCCATATCGGCCATCACCACGCCGATGGAGCCGAAGTCGACCTGTGCGACGAACACCGCCTCGCCTTCGCCCGAGGGAATCGGGCTGTCCCACGTCACGACGTGGGTGCCGGCCTCCATGGCCGCCATCGCGGCCGGCGCGATCTGGTCGCCGGCGTTGTTCGACAGCATGACCGCATCGCGCCCCTGGGTGGTCGAGGTCGTCATGATCTCGATCTGGCCCGCGACGGAGTTCTCCGGCGTCGGCCCGAGGAAGAGCAGCTCGCCCGGATTCCCTAGCTCCACATGGGCTTCCTGCGCGCCCTCGTTGGCCTGGTCGAAGACCAGAATTCCGAGGAACTTCGGAAGCAGGACCATGTCGGCGCTCATCCCCTTTTCGAGCTCGATCGTATCCCCCTGGGCGTGGACGCTTCCCGCCAGGGCCAGCGCCGCCGCGGCGCCCAGAAATTGAATTGGTTTCATCGTTATCCTCCTGTCCTTGTTGCCGGGCGCCGATCTCGCGCCCGGACGGTTTGCCGCACCGGAGCCATACCCCGGACGGCTCGAAACTCTCGCCCCGCCCGCTCGCCGCTCAGGCGTCTGCACCGCCCCGAAGGGCGTCCCCGCCCGGAAAACCGGGAACGGGCCGGCGCGGGAGTTCTCCTTGCAGCGCCCGCCGGATGTCGTCGGCGACCCGGCGCTGCAGACGGCCGATCGCCGCGTCCGAATACCACGCCGCGTGCGGCGTCAGGATCACGTTCGGCGCCGTTCGCAAGGGAGAACCTTCCGGCAGCGGCTCTTCGTCGAACACGTCCAGCGCAGCGCCGGCGATCGTCCCCTCCCGAAGCGCGTCGGCGAGATCCGCCTCCCGGATCAGCGTCCCCCGGGCGGAGTTTACGACAAACGCGTGCGGCCGCATGCGCCGCAGCGACGCCGCGTTCAGAAACCCGCGCGTCTCGGGCGTGGCGCTGGCGTGAAGCGACAGGACGTCCGATTCCTCGAGCAGCCGCTCCGGGCCGACCAGCCGGACGCCGAGCGCGTCCGCCTCGCTCGCGGAGACGCCGGGATCCGCAGCGATAAAGGCAAGGCCGAACGCCCGGAGCCGGGCCAGGACCCTGCGTCCGATCTGGCCGAGGCCGAAGAAGCCGACGGTGGTTTCGGCCAGGGGCTTCAGCGGCGCCGCATGCCGCACGGCGGCCCAGTCTCCGGCGCGCACCGAACGGTCGAGCTGCGCCAGCTTGCGGAGCAACGTCAGGATCGCGGCAGCCGTGTGGTCCGCCACCTCCTCGGTGCAGTAGTCGGGCACGTATCCCAGGCGCAACCCGGCCTCCGAGGCCGCGGCGAGATCGATATTGTCGTAGCCCACCCCGTAGCGGATCACGCTGGCGCCGGGGCGGACGGCGCGGGCCGAACGCGGGCCGAAGGTCGCGAACTGGACCGCAACGACTGCCGCGCCCTCGACCGCGCCGGCGACTTCCTCGTCGGAGCGGCACTGGTGGGCGGAGAACGTCGCGCCGCAGCACCGGGCCGCGTCGCGCTCGCGGTCGAGGTCGGGAAGCGCGTAGTCGGTGACGACGACGCGGGCGTTCAACGGTCCGCCTCCAGGTAGTCGTGGAGGATATCGCCGGCGACCAGCGTGAAGTCCGCGCGCCAGAAGAACGCTTCGAGCGGTTCGAGAACCGGCAGGCGAAACACCGGAAGCTGCGCGTTGGGGCGCAATTCCACGGTTCCCGGCCCGGTCCAGGCTTCGTGCACGACCACGTCCGCGAGGCGGCGCGAAGTGATCTGGCGGATCGCCGGGCGCCCGTCGATCTCGTCGACGGCCTTCAGGTTCAGGTTGGTCCGGAAATCGAAATACGGCGCCAGCGCTTCCGCCTCGACCGCAACCTGCTTGTAGGCCATCGTTCCGGTCACGACGTCGATTCCGTTCCGCTCCACGCGCCCGACGAGCAAGTCGCCGCGACGCTCGACGGCGGGGACTCCCGCCTTCTTCGGCTGGCCGTGCACCTCCCGGCCGTGCGCGACGCCGACGTCGGAGGAGAGCGCGAGATACGGCGAGTAGGCGCCTTCCGCGCAGCCGGGCAGGCGCGCGCCCACCATCACGTTGGCTTCCGCGTAGGGTCCGAGCCAGTCGGTGTCCTTCATGTCGTAGATGTGGACGCAGGCCACCTCGCCGTCCGCTTCGAGCGGCGGCGGGAGCAGGAAGGCGATGGCCTCGGGGTCGGTTCGCCAGTAGAAGGTCAGGATCTCGGCGTCTCGAAAGCGGAACGGAAAGGGCGGGACCATGGGCGCGTCCCACGGCGTCGAGAACCCCGGCGCACGGATCGCCGTTAGGCTCAGGGGCTCGATCCCGTATCTGCGGCGCCGTCGCATGGATGCCTCAGACGCCGGGGCCCAGCGGCGCCGCCGCAGCGCGGGGGCACGCTCGGGAACGCCTGGCGCTCCGTCCGCCGCCGATCGGCGGCAAATGACGCGATTCGGAATCGGGGCCGATGGCCGTCATCTGCGATCCCGCCTCCCTTTGACATCTAGTTCGGGTCGTATTACCAATCAATTGGTCTGACCAATATACCGAATTTGCAGGAAGGGTCAATCCCCATGTTCGATCTTAAGCCCGTGCCGGTTCCCGATCTCAGCGGCAAGACGGTGCTGGTCACCGGAGCCGGGCGCGGAATCGGCGCGGCGCTGGTCGCCCGGCTCGCCGGGGCCGGCGCCCGGGTCTACGCGGGAATTCATCGCGGTCGAGAACCGTCGGATGTCTGGGACACGGATACGGTCGTCTGTGTTCCGCTCGACGTGACGGACCGGGATTCCGTCGTCAGAGCCGTATCCGAAGTGCGCAGCGGCGCCGGCCGTCTCGACGCTCTGGTGAACAACGCCGGCGTCATTGCGCCGATCGGACCGCTGCCCTCGCTGTCTGCGGAGGATCTGACCCGCGCTTTCGAGGTCAACGCGTTCGGGATGTTTCGGATGACCCTTGCGGCGCTCGACCTGCTTCGGAGCGCCGCGGGCGTGGTAGTGAACGCAGGCACCGGGGCGGCGACGACGCCAATGGAGGGCTGGGCCGGGTATTGCTCCTCGAAGGCGGCGGCGAGAATGCTCTCCCTGATGATGTCGAAGGAACTCGGCGACACGGGAATTCGCGTCTTCTTCCTCGGAATTCCGCCGACGGATACCGCGATGCAGTCGGAGATTCGCGCTTCAAGACTGAACCCGATCAGCCAGATTCCGCAGTCGGACCTCGTGCACCCGGACGTTCCAGCGTCTGCACTGGCCTGGCTTTGCTCGGATCGCGCCCGCTCGGTGACAATCGACCTTCTCGATGTGCGAGACGACATGTTTCGGGCACTGTCGAGCAGTCTTCCGAGGGGATGATCTCGTCGTTCGGTAGTTGTTCGTGCGGGCACAGTCTCGCCGCACCCCATTGCTCGCGCGACCGCCTTCCACCGCCGCTTGCGGTCCAGGAAAAAAACTGAGGAAGCGCTCGTCCTACTTGAGTCATACGAGGGGCGCCGATTCCTGGTTCTGCGACTCGGGGCTTCGTCCCCAATGCCTCTTCGACGGCGACGTGGGCTGGATTGACATGTCTTAATTTGCTTGGCGCGGGAGGGGGGCCTGTGCCTGACCAGCGGCATTGGGGCTGCTCCCGACGCAGTTGTTCCTGGGACACCGCCCAATCGAATCTCGCAAACAAGGAACAAGCAGCGTTCACATGGGAAAGGAAACCGCACGTCGTGAGCTGTTTGCCGATCGGCTTTCACATAGGCATAATGACACTTCGTAACCTTGCCTTCGCTCGATTTCCAGAATGACCTCATGTCATTGCGGAATTCCACTTTACCAAGACAATCCAATCACCCCAAGCTGACATGAATCAGGCTGCCGTTGAAGAATATAGTATGGATAATGCCCCTACACGCGTTGACATCGTGGCACATCCGCATTGGAAGATGGAACAACGTAGCGCAATCGCCTAGTTTGTGATGTCGGCACACTTTCCGACCTTCAAGGTCAAGCTGCCCTTGTAGTCATCCACAGGGTCGGAGGCCAAGACGTTATGAATAGAGCTACTATGAAAGTGACCATTCGGTTGAAAATAGAGCGCCCTTGTCCGGGAGGGGAAGGTGTCGTGGCAATGATACTGAACGTCCCAGTCAGTTCCGACATTAACGTGGTATTCCTTACAGACAAAATATTCCGTGTAATCTGGTAACTGCTCACCCCCTTCGGGGCAGCAATGTGTTTGAGTATCTAGTGATTTGGATTGTCGGTCGGTTTCGGGATGAGTTCGGTTGCCCTTCCGTTCAATGCGATCTTGGTTGCGGCGACGGGTCCGTACCCCTGTGCGGCGGCGGACTTGAAGTAGCTTGAGATGCGGCAGTAGTACGCGCCGAATTTGAAGGTTCGGAAGCATCCTGAGACCTTCTGTTTCACTTTCGCCATCCGAAGGTTGTTCTCGGACCGGTTGTTTGTGAAGCTGACATGGGGATCGCGCATGAAGCGAAGCACCTCGTCCTCGTATTCGGTCAGTCTCTCGTGCAGGTTGTGGGCGTCGGACTTGGCGATGCGTCCTCGTTGGCCGCTCTTGCGCGGCGGGATTTCGGGCAACTCCCGCGCCCCTTGCGTGAGAATGGTTCGGTAGCGTTTTCGGATCGCCCGACATTCCTCCTCGGTCAGGGCCTTGGCCTTGCTGGCCTTGACCCTGTGGCAGGTTTCTTGCAGCAGCTTCGTCATCAGGCGCGCCCACCGGAAGCCGTTGGTTTGGACGGCGCGGTACAGGTCGCGGAGCAAGTGAGAGCCACACAGAGCGTGGGTGCAGTTGTCGTAGGTGAAGTAGGCGCCGAAGCCGTCGTGGATCAGCACGCCGGCATAGCGGGGAAGGATGCCGATCTCGTTCGTCGCTGCCGTGCCACGCTTGCGATGCAGGAACTTCAACGTCAACGCTCCGTCGGTGACGACGTGGATCCAATGGCGCTTCTTGTCGACCCGCATGCCGGTCTCGTCGACGCACAGCGCCGGCCGGGTCAGCAGCGCTTCGACGGCGGCCCGTTCCCACTCTTCCAGCGCGCGATAGAGGCGCTCGACATAGCCGAGGCAGGTGGCTTCGGAGAGCTTGCGCCCGCAGATCGCCTGGACGAGGCTGACGGTCCGGTTCAAGGAGACCATGTGGGCCACCAGCAGGCTGACGACGAGCGCCTGGAAGCCCTGGCCGTATTGCAGCGGTCCCGGCATGTCGTCCGGGAAGGGAGCCTTGGTACGCGTCCGGCAATCGGGACAGCGTTTGACCTCGGCGTCGACATGGCGTTCGATCACCTGGAAGGCGATGTCGAGCCGGGTGCGACGCTCGCGTTCGATCGCGTCCACGTCGCCCAGGTCCGCGCCACAGGCCTCGCAGGCCTCGACCGTGGCCGTCTCTTCGACCGTGACCGTCTCGAACTCGGCGCCGGCCTCCTCGCTTGCCGCGTCGACCGGCTCCCGGGCGGTCCTCGAACGCGGCACCGACGTCTCGTCCTTCTCGGTTTGCGACGGCGGGATGCCGGAGTTGGCGCTGTCCTTGCGGGTCGTCTTCTCCAGGAAAGCGACGATCAGAAGGTCCAGCAAGGAGAACAGGAGCCCGAACAAGGCGTCGACCTCGGGCGACAGCTTGCCCGACGCTCGCAACGCCTCGGCCCGAGCCTTCGCAGCGTCGGCCTCCTCGCGCAGATAGCGGCCGTTCACCGTCGTCACGGCTCGACCTCCTCCGCCAGCATCGCGGACAGCACCGCCAGACGTTCGCCCGGCGGCATCGCCGCATAGCGCCGCGCCCAGCTCTCCGCCCGACGCTTGATCGTCTGGCGCCGCGTGTTGGTGCGGCCCGCAAACCGCGACCAGTGAACCCGGTCCGGGACATAGTTGAACCAGACCGTCTCCGTCACCACCGAAGCCTGGTTGTTCACCTGCAGCGAAACCGACCGCCAGCCGGCCAGATGCGTGTCATACAGCCGCGAGGGATAGCCGGACACCATCACGCGGCAGTCCAGACCCTTCAGCAACTCCAGCAGAGCCACATGCGACGCGTCGTCGAAGTCGTGCCGGTAGCGGCGAGCCGAACGGCGCGTCGACTGCACATACGGCGGATCGCAATAGACCAACTCGCGGCCCTGAAACGGGAACGCCGCCAGAAAGCGCAGCGCACACCCCTGATGCAACTCTACCGGATACCCGCAGCGGAACTCCGAAATCGCGCGCGCATCCAAGTCGAGCCCGACGTTCCGCATCGCCGGAAGCTTCCTCCGCATGATCGCCCCGCCGCCGAGAAACGGCTCGATATACACGTCGTGAGGCGGCTGCAGGGCGACGATCGCCTGGCAAAGCCCCGAAGTCGCTTTCGATCCGTACCACGCCGGCATCGACAACCCCGCTCCAACCCCGCGCCAACGCCGATCCGATTCGGCTCCCGAAGGGTTGTAGGCTCCGCTCGCTACATTGTCAATACCCTAACCCGACGAAACGAAGAGACCGCTCGCGCAAACGCGCTCCAACTAGCGAGCCAACGTCAGCCCGCAAGCGTGATACGACGAAAAGGACAGCCCACAATGCCCATTGTCTCAGACTCGCCAAGGGGGTGAGCAGTTACGTAATCTGAGCCAAGTTCTCGCATCCGCAAGCAAGTATTATAGATTTTCAATATCTCTGAAGAGAGCCCCTCAATAGAGTCAATGTAAATCGAACAATTATGGTAAATCCTCCTATTGTCGCCGTAGTCAACCTCCTCTGGTCTTTCGGATGGGAAATCCACTTTAGACACAATGTATCTCTTCTCACCATAATTTGCGCGTGTCCATGCACCATTCTCCCAATTGAATCCGGTCGTAAGATCCGTAATGCACAACTGATGAAAATTAGGCAAGGGCTCGCGGGCGTTCACAGGCGAAACTGCGAAGAGAGCTATACACATGACAAACGGCGTAACAAATGTCAGTTTCATGTTCCCACTCCCCGATCGATCTCACGTCTTGTCGCGCATTGCCTCTCAACGATATGCGCACCTTGTTGAAAGTAGCTTCTTGCTGACTTCAACCATAGCGCATTTTGAACGCTAAGTGCCACGGCAGCATGAAGTCCCGACGGCTACGATTCTGTCGCCATTGGGGTCGATCACTGGCGCAGTGCATGCAGCGCCGCCTTGAACTGACTGATTGGCGACCGACAATCCAAGTCGATCATCCGCCGTACTGCGACTTCGGAAAGGTCGAGCCGCGCAGCAAGATCGGCGTCGTTAACGCCTTGGGTAATCATTTCGCCATACAGGGCAATCTTCGCCGCAGTGATCGCCGGCAGACCGACCGTGGTCTGCCCCTGCGCTGGTGACGGTTGAGGAATCGCCTCACGCATCTCGATGTAGCCGCCGAGGGCGGCGATCAGGCAGTCCCGGGCCTGTTCCATCGCCTCGCAATAGTTGTGCGCCTCGGTTATCGCGTCCGGAACATCCGGAAACGTGACCAGGATCGATCCGTCCTCTTGCGGCGTCAGTTCTACTGGCCAGTCCGACCAGCGCGTCGTCTCCTGCTGGTTCATCTCCCGCCGTCCCAAGCCTTGGTTACCCAAAGATCGTCGTCTTCGACCCACTGCCGTCCCGTGCTCGCCGTTTCGTCACCATACTATACCGGACCCGGAAGCACGGTCGTCTGTGGGTTCCCTGTCCCTCATTGGCCCTGTAGTGAGCGATGTCCAGGCCCACGGATTGGCGGAATGTACCGCAGGGGTTCCGTCAACGAGAGCCCCGCCCTCGACCTTGACGCCCGGACACGTTTCGGCTACTCTTCCGCATCCTTGGAAACTTGGATCCATCCACGGTCCCGCCCCGGGGTCGCCGCCCGCCGACGAAGGCTCGTCCGCGGGCGCTTTCAGCGTTGCGCCCAGCCGTCTCACGGGTTTCGCCATGTTCGAGTCCCTCTCCAGCCGCCTCCGCGGAGCCTTCGCCGGCCTGACGGGACGAGGCGCGCTGACGGAATCGAACGTCGACGACGCGCTGGCAGAAGTGCGCCGGGCGCTCCTCGACGCCGACGTGGCGCTCCCGGTCGCGCGGGACTTCGTCTCCCGCGTTCGGGAGAAAGCGGTCGGACGCGAGGTTCTTGCGTCCGTCTCGCCGGGCCAGCAGGTGGTGAAGATCGTCCACGACGAGCTGGTCGAGAGTCTCGGCGGCACCGAAACCCCGCCGATGCGCGTCGACTCGCCCCCCGCCGTCCTGATGATGGTCGGCCTGCAAGGCTCCGGAAAGACCACCACCTCGGCGAAGCTCGCGCGCCGGCTGAGCCAGCGCGAACGCAAGAAGGTCCTCCTCGCAGCCCTCGACACCCGGCGTCCCGCGGCGATGGAGCAGCTGGAAGTCCTCGGCCGGCGGGCCGGAATCGAGACGCTTCCCATCGTTCCCGGCCAGGACCCGGTCGCCATCGCCCGGCGGGCCGCGGAGACCGCGCGGCGCGGCGGCTTCGACGTGGCGATTCTCGACACGGCCGGCCGCATGGCGGTGGACGAGGAGCTGATGGACGAAGTCGCCGCCGTACGCGACGCGGCCGAGCCCCGCGAAACCCTTCTGGTGGCGGACAGCCTGACCGGACAGGACGCGGTTCGCGTCGCCGAAGCGTTCGACCGCAGGCTCGGGCTCACCGGCGTCGTCCTCACGCGACTCGACGGCGACGGACGCGGCGGGGCGGCGCTCTCGATGCGCGCGACGACCGGCAAACCCATCCGCTTCGCCGGCGTCGGCGAGGGAATCGACGATCTGGAGGCCTTTCACCCGGACCGTATCGCCTCCCGCATCGTCGGCATGGGCGACGTCGTCTCCCTGGTCGAGGAAGCGGAGGCCAGACTCGAAGAGGAAGGCAAGGAGGTAGCCCGCAGGATCGGCAAGGGGCGGTTCGACCTGAACGATTTCCGGTCGCAGCTCAAGAACGTGAACCGGATGGGGGGAATGTCGGGAATCGTCGACCGGCTGCCCGGGATGGGCGCGCTCAAGGGGATGATCCCCGCAGACCAAAACGTGAGCCGCCAGATCGCCATCCTCTCGTCGATGACGGAGGAGGAGCGCAGGCGCCCGGAGATTCTGAAGGCCAGCCGAAAGCGCCGGATCGCCTCCGGCTCGGGCACCGACGTCTCCGAAATCAACCGCCTGCTGAGAGCCCACCAGTTCATGGCCGGCGCCGTTCGCATGGCCGCGCGCGAAGGCAGCGGCGCAGAGGGCCTGCAGTCGGCGATCCAGCAGGCGATGACGGGGGGCGGCGGCCGCCTCCGTCGAAAGGCGAGACGCCGGCTGCGCTAGCCGGCAATGGAATCGCTCCCAAAGAGGAAAGGAACCCGAATACCATGGCAGTTCGACTTCGGCTGGCCCGAACCGGCACCAAGAAGCGCCCGCATTACCGGATCGTGGCGGCGGAGAGCCGCAGCCCCCGGGACGGGCGCTACATCGAGCAGATCGGCACCTATCATCCGCTGCTGCCCAAGGATCACGAGCGTCGCATTCGCCTCGATCTCGAGAAGGCGAACGCGTGGCTCGGCCGGGGCGCACAACCCACCGACCGGGTCGCCCGCATGCTCGAAGCCGCCGGCGCGCTGCCGGAACGCGCGCGCAACAACCCGGAAAAGGGCAAGCCGAAGAAGAAGGCGCAGGAGCGCGCCGCCGCCCTGGCGGCGGAAGCCGAGACCGTCGACGAGGCGGCCTGAGCCGGGTCGAGCCGGAACGCGTCTCGAGCCGGAGTGCGGAGCGATGGAAGCGGACAGGATCTGCGTCGGCGCCGTGCGCGGCGCCTTCGGCGTGCGCGGCGAGGTGCGCCTCGCCTCCTACACCGCGGAACCCGCGGCCGTCGGCGAGTACGGCGCGCTGGAGACGGAGGACGGCGCCCGCCGCTTCTCGATCCTCTCCCTGCGGCCGGTCAAGGGCGGATTCGCCGCGCGGGTGCGCGGCGTCGCGACCCGGGAGGAGGCGGAAGCCCTCAAGGGAACCCGGCTCTTCGTCGCGCGCGACCGGCTGCCGGAGCCCGGCGAGGAGGAGTACTACTGGGCCGACCTCTTGCGATGCGAAGCGCTGGACCGGAACGGCGGTCGCGTCGGCCGGGTCGCCGGCGTGCATAATTTCGGCGCCGGGGACCTCCTCGAGATCGCGCCCGACGACGGCGGAGCGACCGAATTCGTCCCCTTTACCCGCGAGTCGGTTCCCCAGGTCGACGCAGGGTCCGTCGTGCTTGCGGAGTGGCCGGGCGACCGGGCCGCGGGAGCGTAGACGATGGCCGTCGAGCCTTGGCGCGCGGTCGTGCTGACCGTGTTTCCGGACATGTTTCCGGGTCCGCTCGGCGCCGGGCTGGCCGGCACGGCGCTCGCCGCCGGCGTCTGGTCGCTGGAGACGACGAACCTTCGCGACTTCGCGCGGGACCGGCATCGGAGCGTCGACGACGCCCCGTTCGGCGGCGGACCCGGGATGATCCTTCGCGCCAACGTGGCCGCCGCGGCGATCGACGCGGTTCGCAAGCGCTTCGGGTCCCTGCCGGTCATCGCTCCGGCCGCCCGCGGACGACCGCTGCGCCAAGAGCGGATCCGGGAGCTGGCCGAGGGGGACGGCGCCGTGTTCCTCTGCGCACGGTTCGAGGGCGTCGACGAGCGCGTCCTCGAGGCGCGCGACGTCGAGCAGGTCTGCGTCGGAGACTTCGTTCTCTCCGGCGGCGAGATCCCGGCCATGGCCGCCCTGGACGCGACGGTCCGCCTGCTGCCCGGCGTGATCGGCAATCCGGCGTCGGTGTCGGAAGAGAGTTTCTCTGCGGGTTTGCTCGAATACCCGCAATACACGCGCCCCGCCGAATGGGAGGGGCGAGAGGTTCCGGAGCCGCTGCGGTCCGGCCATCACGGCCGAATCCGGGCCTGGCGAAAGGAAATGGCGGAACGCGCGACGCGCGAGCGGCGGCCCGATCTCTGGGCCGCCTACGAGGCGCATCGGGGCGAAGAATGCGTGGAGTGTGGACGATGAACCTGATGGAACGGATCGAGAAGCAGGAAGTTGCGGCCCTCATGAAGGACCGCGAGTTCCCGGAATTCGCCCCGGGCGACACGGTGCGTGTCGGCGTCCGGGTGGTGGAAGGCGAGAAAACGCGCATCCAGGTGTTCGAGGGCGTCTGTATCGGCCGCTCCGGCGGCGGACTGAACGAGAGCTTCACCGTGCGGAAGATCTCCGGCGGCGAGGGCGTAGAGCGCGTGTTCCCGCTCTACGCGCCGGTAGTCGACTCGATTACCGTGGTCCGCCGGGGCCGGGTGCGGCGAGCGAAGCTGTATTATCTCCGCGGGAGAACCGGCAAGGCGGCGCGCATTCGCGAGAAGGCGACGGTTCGGCGTAACGCGGCCCGGAGCGCCAGAACCTGACCGTCTTCGCCGCGCAGTCGCAGGAGAGAGGAATGAATCGACCGAGAACGCTCTACGACAAGATCTGGGACGCCCATGTCGTGCACCGGGGCGAGGACGGAACCTGCCTGCTCTACGTCGATCGGCATCTCGTGCACGAGGTGACCAGCCCGCAGGCTTTCGAGGGACTGCGGTTGTCCGGCCGCCGCGTGCGCAGGCCCGACGCGACGCTGGCCGTGCCGGACCATAACGTGCCGACCGAGGCGCGCGCCAAGGGCATCGCGGATCCCGAATCCCGCCTGCAGGTCGAGACGCTGCGGTCGAACGCGGCCGAGTTCGGGATCGAGCTCTTCGACGTGGAAGACGTCCGGCAGGGCATCGTGCACATCATCGGCCCGGAACAGGGATTCACCCTTCCCGGCATGACGATCGTCTGCGGCGACAGCCATACCGCCACGCACGGCGCCTTCGGCGCCTTCGCGCTCGGCATCGGAACTTCCGAGGTCGAACACGTCCTGGCGACCCAGACGCTGATCCAGAAAAAATCGAGGAACATGCTGGTCCGCGTGGACGGGTCGCTGCCGCCGGGCGTCACCGCAAAGGACATAACGCTCTCGATCATCGGCCGGACGGGCACGGCCGGGGGAACCGGGCACGTGATCGAGTATTCGGGCGAAGCCATCCGATCGCTCTCCCTCGAGGGTCGCATGACGGTCTGCAACATGGCGATCGAAGGGGGCGCCCGCGCCGGCCTCGTGGCTCCGGACGACAAGACGTTCGACTACGTCGCCGGGCGGCCGAAGGCGCCGAAGGCCGGCGCCTGGGAAACGGCCGTCGCGCACTGGCGGACGCTGGTCAGTGATCCGGGCGCCCATTACGACAAGACGGTCTTCCTCGACGCCGGCGAGATCGTTCCGGTCGTGACCTGGGGAACCAGCCCGGAAGACGTGCTTCCGATCACCGACCGCGTTCCCGATCCCGATTCCTTTCCCGAGGAAGGCAAGCGCGCGGCGGCGCGCCGCTCCCTCGACTACATGGGACTGCAGCCGGGAACGGCGCTCCGCGACATCGAGATCGACAAGGTCTTCATCGGTTCGTGCACCAATGCGCGGATCGAGGACCTTCGCGAGGTCGCCCGGATCGTCCGGGGGCGCAGGGTCGCGGACGGCGTGACGGCGATGGTGGTTCCCGGGTCCGGACTGGTGCGCGAACAGGCGGAAGCCGAAGGAATCGCGGCGACCCTGACCGAGGCTGGATTCGACTGGCGGGAGCCCGGTTGCTCCATGTGCCTGGCCATGAACGCCGACCGGCTACTGCCCGGCGAACGCTGCGCCTCCACCTCCAACCGGAACTTCGAGGGGCGACAGGGACGCGGCGGGCGAACGCATCTGATGAGTCCGGCCATGGCGGCGGCGGCGGCGGTGACCGGACGGCTGTCGGACGTTCGCGAGCTGGCCTGATCCGCCGTGCCTCGCTGGCCGTTTCTGGCGGTGGCCGGCGCGGTTGCGGCCGTCATCGCCGCCGTGGCGATCGACGCGCAGCTTCGCCAACCGGCCGCCTGCGGCCCGTCTACGGTCGCGGACGCGTCGATCGGCGGCGAACTGCCGCCGGTCGACCATACCGGGCGCCGGCGCGACGCCGGCCCGGTCTCCGCCTCTCCCATGCTGGTGTATTTCGGCTACACGTTCTGCCCCGACGTCTGTCCGGTGGATGCGCTCCGGATGACCAGGGCCGCCTATGCGCTGGACGACGCCGGTATCGAGGTAACGCCGGTGTTCGTGACCATCGACCCTGCCCGCGACCGGCCCGACATGCTGGCCGACTTCGTCGAGGCACTTCATCCGAGGACCGTAGGGCTTACCGGCACCGAAGAGGAAATCGCACGGGCAGCGGAACGATGGCGGATCTATTACCGCCGGGGCGAAGGGGTGGACGAGTTTTATTTGATGGACCACTCCACGATCACCTACCTCGCCGACCCCCAGGGCCGCTACCTCGCACACTTTACCCGGGACGCGTCGGTAGACCAGATCGTCGATTCCGTCTCCTGCCTGCGCGGCGCCGGAAGAATCTAGCGGCACGGCGCGACCGAAACGCGGGGTCGAGGGGGCGCAGGCCATTCAGGCGTACGCCGTCGCACGACTCCGCCGGCTGTCCGGCTTCGCGCCGCGTCGACGGCGCAGGTCGACGACTTCGAACCCGCTCGACGCGCGATAACTCCCGGTTGCGCGCTCGCGTCCGTTCGGCGCGGTTGGCGGCGAAGGACCGGTTTCGGTGCTTTCCGAAGTCGGTTGCGCCGACGTATGGCGTCGAGGCCTCGCGCCGGGGTTGCGGACCGACCCCGGCACGCGACGGCGAATCAGTGAGCCGGAGAGCGGCCGTTTCCGGCCCACCCTCGAAACAGGCTCTCGGCCCGCTTGGAGTCGTGCAGTTCCGCCGCCCACGTCTCTAGCTGTTCGGGGGTCGCTGCCTTCACCTTGGATACGACCGTAGCCGGAAGTTCCCCGAAGCGGCCCTTCAACATCAAGAGCAGCATCCGGACCCGGCCCTCGGCCTCGCCCTCTTCCCGGCCCTCTTCCCGGCCCCTTCGCAGCAATTTCTCGGCGACGCTCTCCATCTCGGCCCTGACGCTGGCCTCGCCTTCTTCCCTACCCCTTCGCAGCAATTTCTCGGCGACGCTCTCCATGACGTTCACTCCCTTGTTCGACTTCGCCCTCGCGATCCCTTCGAGCAGCGTCTCTTCGCTGTCGCACAGGTTCATCATATAGGCGAAGGCCATTCTCTCCAACTGGCTCCCGGACGGAAACGGCTTCAGCAACCGCGCGATTTCGTCGACCGTCAGGCCGCCCTGATACGCGCGGACCAGCATCGTCAGACCCGCCCGCAGAACCGGATCCCTCGCCCGCTCGCTCTCCTGCATCTGGGCGAGGTCGCAGACGAAATACCGGTGCCTGGTTTGCGCGGCGGCGATCGCGCCGGTGGCGCGGGTCAACTCCTCGACGGACAGCTTGGCGTCCCACTTTTTCGCCCCGTGATACGTAACTAGGACGATCACGGGCGGAACCAGGTCCGGGTTGCGGACCGCCCATCGTCGCATCGCCGGAGCTTGGTACTCGTTCGTGCGCAGCGCCATGGTCGGATCGATCGTGGACTGATGTTCGACGTTGACGAGGAGTTCGGGCCGAACGCCCTTCCGCTTCTTGAGTTTCAGGCAATACACCTGATCGGAAACGCGCTGCCTCAGCGTGGGGGTGACGTGCCGTTCGGGCAACGGTTCGGGCAGCGAGTCGGCGAACTGGGCCACCATCTTGCCCGGCAGGTGCAGGCGAAGGAACTCGTCGAGGCGAGCCAGATCGTGCAGGAGCGCCATGAGCCAGGCCTCATGGGTCACGGGTACGACGAACGGAGCGTCGGCCTCCTCTTCGGAAGTCATGGGATCCCTCTCTCTCGGCCGTCTCGTTCCGCGGTCGCAGCGTCTCCGGGCGGCGGGCCACGCCGAAGGGACCGCTCTGCGGCGCCTGCCCCGTCCCCGGTCTTCAAGACCGAACGACGAAGAGCCCGGGCCGCCGCGGTGGCAGGCCGGGGCGGATACGAACCGCGGGACGGAACGAAACGTGCGTTATTGCAACGGGTTACGGATTAGTTCGGAGATTGGGCCGAGAGACGGAGTCGACGGTCGCCTATTCGGTGGGAATTGCGGATCCCGGCGGTTGCGCCGCTCGTGCCGACCGCGACAGTGCGGAAAGCCCGCTCGTCCCGCGATCGCGCCGCAAGACGCTTCGCACCCGCACGAACCGGCGAGCGAGAGGTCTGCTGCGATGCGGGGCGTCACCCGACCCCTCCAGGAAGGGTTCAGCGGGACGAGAGGCGGAAGTCCGCGTCCTGCCCGGCTGCCGGGCAGGATGGGGCGTGGCGAAGGCAAACGACCTGGGCGTGGAGTCTTGCCATTCTTGTCCTCCTCGATATCCGCTCCGGCGGCGGAGCGGAAGTCGGACGCGACGTGTGCCGTGCCTGCGGGAGCCGTCGCGGGCGAATCGCCGTGCGACCCGGCAGGCTCGCCTATTGCTGCGTCCCCCGCAGGTCCCACGCGGACTCCGGGCGACAGGCGGACACCCTACGCACCGGAATCGATTCGCGCAAATCGCCGCTTCCGGCGCATCGGCACGGCGAGGAGGCGCCCTTCCGTAACGACCGCCCCGGCCCGGCCTCGGCGGCGCCACGGGAGCCGACCGGTCGCATCCGCCGGCAGGCGCATGCGAATCGGGCCCTGCCCGGATGCGAGCTCGCGCCGGCGAACACGAGCCCCAGCCGAGACGCCGTACCGTCGAGACGACGGCCGAGCGAAGACGGGCAGAGCCGAACGAACGCCTCCGGCTGCCGAAACGAACGAGGAGAGAGCGCTGCCGGGTCGGGCGTCACTGCCTCCGCCCGGGACGTCCGGGAGGTTGCGGAGGGACCGGTCGCGCGACGGCGGGACCGCCGTCCCTGCGGCTCGCAGCCCGGCCTGCGACGACGCGGGGCCGCTGCAGCGCCGAAGGTTGCGCTTTCCGCGTTATCCGGCTATGCTCGGTGCGCCATGTGGCGCCGCCCTGTCGGGTGGCGACCGGCTGTCCGGCGGGCCGCGCGGTCCGCCTTTTTTGTTGACCGAATCAAGATCGCCATGCACCTGGTCGCCAAAACCGAACTGGACCGCGAGATCGCCGAGCGCGTGACGCCGACGGCCCGGGAACTCGGACTGGACCTGGTGCGGGTTCGAAGCCACGACTCGAAGGAGCCCCGAGTACAGATCATGGCCGAGAGACGGGAGGGCAGCATCGACCTGGACGACTGCGCGAGGCTGAGCCGGGCGGTTCGTCCGGCGCTCGACGCGCTCTTCCCGGGCCGCGATCCCGCCCTCGAGGTCTCTTCGCCCGGACTCGACCGGCCGTTGACGAGGCTGGAGGACTTTTCCGCCTTCGCCGGCTCGGCGATCCGCGTCGAGATCCAGGCGCCGCAGTCGGGACGCCGGCGGTTCCGGGGAACGCTGCTCGGCGTGCGAGACGAGGTTCCCGATCGGGAAGCCGGTCCCTGGATCGAGATCCGGGACGACGAGGCGGGCGGGACGCTGCTGCGGTTCTCGTCCCTCGCCTCGGCCCGGCTCGAGCCCTTCGCCGGAACAGGCGGGCGACGTCCCGCCGCGAGGAAACACAGGAAGCACTGACCATGGCCAAATTGTCGCCGACCGGGGTCATCAGCGCGAACCGGCTGGAATTGCTGCAGATCGCGGACTCCTACGCCCGCGAAAAGTCCGTCGATCGCGCGACGGTGTTCCGGGCGATCGAGGAGACCGTGGAACGGGCGTTGCGCCCGGTCTACGGATCCCAGCAGGACATTCGCGCCAGCATCGATCCCGACACGGGGGAGATCCGGGCGTTCCGCCATCAGGACGTCGTGGAGGAAGTCGACAACGTCTACACGCAGATCGACCTGAAATCCGCCCGCCGCCAAGATCCGGATGCGGAAATCGGCGGCACCATCCGGACCGAACTGCCGCTGGCCGGCCTCGACCGGGCCGGCTCCCAGGCCGGCAAGCAGACCATGCACAAGCGGATGCGGGCGGCCGAGCGCGAGAGCCAGTACGCGGAGTTCAAGGACCGCGTCGGGGACATCGTCACCGGCACGGTGAAGCTGGTCGAGCGCGGAAACGTCATCCTCGACGTCCAGCGCGGCGAGGCGGTCATGCGCCGCGACCAGTCGATCCCGCGGGAGAGTTTCCGGGTCGGCGACCGGGTCCGGGCGCTGATCGTCGAGGTCCAGAACGAGAACCCGGGCCCGCAGGTGCTCCTGTCCAGATCCTCGCCGCATTTCATGCGCAAGCTCTTCGCCCAGGAGGTCCCGGAGGTGTACGAGGGCACCATCGAGTTCCGCGGGATCGCGCGGGATCCCGGCTCCAGGGCCAAGATCGCGGTGATTTCCAACAACGCGTCGATCGATCCGGTCGGGGCCTGCGTCGGCATGCGCGGCTCGCGGGTGCAGACGATCGTCAACGAATTGCACGGCGAGCGCATCGACGTGATTCCGTGGTCGGCGGACCCGGAAGCCTTCATCACCTCGGCGCTGCAGCCGGCGCGGGTGGTGGACGTCATACTCGACGAGGAGCAGAAGTCCGCCAAGGTGATCGTGCCGCCGGAGGACGACAACCAGAGCAAGGCGATCGGCCGGCGCGGACAGAACGTCCGGCTCGCCTCCCGCCTCACCGGCTGGCAGATCTCCATCATTCCCGAGGACGAGTTCTCGGCCATGGAGGCGACCGAGCGGGAAGAGCGGATCCGGCTGTTCATGGATCGGCTCGGCGTCGACGAACAGGAAGCGATGATCCTGAACTCGAGCGGCATGCGCAACCTCGAGGACCTCGAAGAGGCGGACCCGGACGACTTCGCCGGGGTCGACGGGCTGGATCCGGCGCGGGTAGAAGCCATCCAGGCGGTTGCGCGCCAGTGCCTGGACGAGGAGGAATCCGCGAGATTTGCCGCGCTGCGGGAACTGGGCATGGAAGACGACCTGCTCGAATTTCTCCTGGAGTGCAATTTCGACATCGAACACATCGAGGCCATCGCGCGGCACGAAGACCGCTCGAAGAGGGAACCCGTGATCCGGACGCTGAAGCATTTCGCCGACCTGACCACCGACGAGATCTGCGGCGACGAGGTGCGGGTCGCCGGTCGCATTCGCCGCCGGGTCGGCATCCTCTCCCGGTTCAACCTGCCGGAGGAGGACATCGACACCATCATCATGAACGCGCGGGTTCGCGCCGGATACTTCACCGTCGAGCAGGTGTTCGGATCCGGCGATTCTCCGGACGAGGACGCTCCCGACGACGATTCGCCGGACGGCGGCGCGTCGGACGGCGCCGGGGATTCCCCCGCCGAGGCCGCGTAATCGCCGGGGTGCGCAACTGACCCGGGGAAGACGGGTGCGCGATCGCAGCGAGCCGATCCGGCGCTGCCTGGTGACGCGCCGAAGCGGATCCCGCGATCGCCTGGTCCGATTCGTGCTGAGCCCGGACGGCGTCGTGGTGCCGGACGCGGCGGAGAAGCTCCCCGGGCGCGGCGCCTGGATCGGCGCCCGGCGCGACCTGGTGGAAACGGCGGTCCGGCGAGGACTCTTCGCGCATGCCCTCCGCAGCCCCGCCCTGCGTCGGCAGCCCGACCTTGCCGACCGGACGGAAGCCGCGCTGGCCCGCCGGCTGCTGGAGTCCCTCGGCATCGCGCGCAAGTCCGGTCGGCTGGTGGCCGGGTTCGAGAAGACGCGCCAGCGGCTCTGCGGCAAGGCCGTCGGCGCCGTGCTGGAAGCGGCGGACGGCGCCCCGGACGGGCTGGGCCGTCTGCGCTCGCTGCAACCCGGCGCCCCGAGGGTCGGTTGCCTGACGGCGAGCGAAATCGGTTCCCTGTTCTCCCGACCGCGCACGGTGCACGCGGCGGTGGAGCCGGGCGGAAACGTCGCATCGATCCTGCGCGACGCAAATCGTCTTGTCGGGTTCCGGCCGGAGCGTTCCGCCGCAGCCTGCGAAGATGCGGGATTTGGACTATCCTAGACGCAACGTAAGGAAGCGAACCCATGACCCGACAAGACGGCACAGACGTCGACGCGCCCACGCCCGCAGCACCCCCGCTGACCGGCCGTCGGCGGGCGCGCCGCAGGGGCGGCCCGCTCGGTGCGGGCATGACCGCCTGGAAGAGCGCCCGCAAGCCCGCGTCCGCGCAGGCCGACTCGCAGCCGGCCCAGGACGCTGCGCAGGACGCGGCGAGCCGGGGACGCAGTCCGGTCGAGGACGACCACGACAGTCTGGAGACCCGGGCGAAAAAGCTCCTGGAGACGAAGCGCCAGATCGCCCTGCAGGACGAGGAACGCCGGAAGCGGGAGCAGGAGCGCGCAGAAGCGGAACGCGCCCGGCAGGCGGAAATCGAGGCGGAACGGCGCGCCGCGCAGGAGGAGCGACAGAAGGCGGCGGAGGCGCAGGCCGGGGTAGAGGCTCCGGCGCCGGCGACGCCGCAGGACGCCGGCGCGCCGTCGGCGGATGCGTCCGCGACGCGGCCGGCGGATTCTCGGGAGGACGGCGCGGCCAGGCGAAAGGAGTCCGGCGCGACGCCCCGGACGCAACCGGCCAAGCCCAAGCCGCAGGAGACGCGGCCGGGGGTGACCGTGACGCCTCCGGGCACGACCGAGACGGAGGACAAGCCGGCCGGACGCAAGCAGGGCCGCCGTCCCGGCGGACGCAGCGGCCGGGAGGCCAGAACCCGCGGCGGACGCGTCCGCAGTCGCGAACTCATCAACAGCGTCGGCAGCGAAGCGCGGCAGGACTCGCTGGCCAAGTATCGCCGGCGCAAGGACCGCGAGCGCCGCGCCCGGCAGCGGGACCGCGGCGGCGAGGCGCAACGCATCCGGGTGCATCGGGACGTGCAGATACCGGACGCCATCACGGTGCAGGATCTGGCGCTCAGAATGGCGGAGCCGGGGAGCGAAGTCGTCCGCAAGCTGTTCTCGCTCGGCCAGATCACGACCATCAACGACGTGCTCGACGGAGACACCGCGGAATTGATCGTGCGGGAGTTCGGCCATCGGCCGCAGCGGGTGTCGGCGTCGGACATCGAGATCGGACTCGAGGGGGACGCCGACGCGCCGGAGAGCCTGCAGCCGCGGGCGCCGGTGGTGACCGTGATGGGCCACGTAGACCACGGGAAGACCTCGTTGCTCGACGCCATCCGGCAGAGCGATATCGCAGCCGGCGAGGCCGGCGCCATCACCCAGCACATCGGCGCCAGCCGGGTCGAGACCAAGCACGGTCCGATCACGTTTCTGGATACGCCCGGACACGAGGCGTTCAGTTCGATGCGGGCCCGGGGCGCCGGGGTCACCGACCTGGTGATCCTCGCGGTCGCGGCCAACGACGGCCTGATGCCGCAGACCGAGGAGGCGATCGACCACGCGCGGGCCGCAGGCGTGCCCATGGTGGTCGCGATCAACAAGATCGACCTCGACGACGCCAATCCGGACCGCGTCCGGGACGGCCTGCTGCGCAAGGAAGTCATCGTCGAAGAGCGCGGCGGCGACGCGCTCGACGTGGAGGTTTCCGCGAAGACCGGCCAGGGAATCGACGCGCTCCTCGAAACCGTCTCCCTGCAGGCGAGCCTTCTCGACCTCTCGGCCAATCCGGACCGCCCGGCCGAGGGCGCCGTCGTCGAGGCCCGCCTCGACAAGGGGCGCGGCCCGGTCGCGACGCTTCTGGTGCAGCGCGGCACCTTGCGCAAGTCCGACGTGTTCGTGATCGGATCGCACTGGGGCCGCGCGCGCTCCCTTCGGGACGAGCGGGGCAAACTGCTCGGCGAAGCCGCGCCGTCCATGCCGGTGGAAGTCGACGGGCTCAACGGAACCCCCGAGGCCGGCGACCGGTTCGTGGTGGTGGATTCCGAGGCCCGCGCCCGGGAGATCGCGGAATACCGTTCGGAGAACGCCCGGCGGACCAAGCTCGCGCCGGTGATCCGGCGCGGGGTCGACGCGTTCGGGCAAAGCGACAGCCA
This sequence comes from Rhodobacterales bacterium, assembly GCA_965221505.1. Classification (GTDB taxonomy): domain Bacteria; phylum Pseudomonadota; class Alphaproteobacteria; order Rhodobacterales; family CAZPXZ01; genus CAZPXZ01. The sequence goes on along the minus strand of CBDCSI010000001.1, from coordinate 249,312 downwards.
CGAGTATCTGGCCGTCGTGATCAAGGCCGACGTCCACGGCTCGACCGAAGCCATCGTCGAGGCGCTCGCCAAGATCGGCAACGAGGACGTCAAGGTCCACGTCGTCCATGCCGGCGTCGGCGCGATCAGCGAATCGGACGTGACGCTCGCGTCGACCTCCGGGGCCCGCGTCATCGGCTTCAACGTGCGTCCGAACGCGCAGGCCAAACTGGCCGCGTCCCGGTTCGACGTCGAAATTTCCTTCCATTCCATCATCTACGAGCTGCTGGACGAGGTGCGCGGCCTCGCGTCCGGCCTCCTGGCGCCCGAGATTCGCGAGACCGAACTCGGCCGGGCGGAGGTGCTGGAGGTCTTCCGCGTCAGCAAGGTCGGCTCCGTCGCCGGCTGCCGCGTCACCTCGGGCACGGCGAAGCGAAACGCGAGGGTGCGTCTGGTCCGGAACGGGATCGTGCAATACACCGGCGCCCTGGCGACCCTGAAGCGGTTCAAGGACGACGCGGCGGAAGTGAACACCGGCAACGAATGCGGCATGTCGCTGCGCAACTACCAGGACGTTCGCCAGGGCGACGTGATCGAACTGTTCCAGACCGAGGAAATCACGCGTTCGCTGTAGCCCGGTCCGCCGGCGTCCACGGGAGAGGGTTACTTGTCGACTCGCAACGGCCGTCCCGCGAGCCGCCGGCAACAGCGGGTCGGAGAGGCCATCCGCCGCACGCTGGGCGAAATCCTGCTTCGCCGCGAAATTCCGGATCCGGAATTGACCCGCAACTCCATCACCGTCACGGAAGTTCGGGTCAGCCCCGACCTGCGGGAGGCGACGGTGTTCTTCCTGCCGCTCGGAGGCGTCGGCGCGGAAGCGGCCGGGCAGGCGCTGGAGCGCAACCGCGGCCCGCTGCAACGCGCCGCCCAGCGCAAATTCGCGCCGAGGCTCCGGTTCGTTCCGGACCCCTCCTACGACCGGTTCGACCGCATCGGCCGGCTGCTCGCCGAGAACGGGGATGAACGCGGAGCGAGCCGCGACGGCTGACGGCTGGCTGGTTCTCGACAAGCCGCCGGGAATCACGTCGGCCGCTTGCGTCGGAGTCCTGCGACGACTGCTCGACAGCCGCAAGGCCGGCCACGCGGGCACCCTGGACCCGTTCGCGACCGGCGTGCTGCCGGTCGCCTTCGGCGAGGCGACGAAGACCGCGGCCTTCGTGTCCGCCGGCCGGAAGCGCTACCGGTTCACGGTAGCCTGGGGCGAGGCGCGGGACACCGACGACGCGACGGGAGCGGTGATCGCGCGCTCCTGCCGCCGCCCCGGCGCGGAGGCGATCGCCGACCGCCTGGCCTCCTTCACCGGCGAAATCCTGCAGCGGCCGCCGGACTACTCCGCCGTGCGCGTCGACGGCAAGCGCGCATACGCGCTGGCGCGGCGCGGCAAGCGCCCCCGGCTGCAGCCGCGGCCCGTCACGGTTCACGCGTTGCGGATGACCGGATGGGACCGGGACCGCGCGGAGTTCGACCTGACCTGCGGCAGCGGCACCTACGTCCGCAGCCTGGCGCGGGACCTCGGCGAATCGCTGGATTGCCTCGCTTACGTCCGCGACCTTCGGCGTCTGGCGGCCGGCCCGTTCGACGAATCCGACTCCCTGCCCCTTGCGGACGTCCGGCAAATGCACGATAGTGTCGCCCGGCGCGAAGCGCTCCTGCCGGTTGCCGCCGGGCTGGCCGACATCCCGGCTCTGGCGGTAGGCGAATCGGAGGCGCGCCAGATTCGGCGAGGCATGCGAATCGTCGCCAACCGTCCGGGCAGCCTGCCGGACCTGCCGGTTGCCTGGGCGTCCTTCTACGGGCGCCCGGTCGCGATCGGCCGGATCGTCGGCGGCGTATTCCGTCCCTCGCGCGTGTTTCCAGCGCCCTATCCCAGGGCATGAACAGGAGCCCCAGATGTCGATTACCGCAGACCGGAAGCAGGAACTCCTCCGGGAGTATCGGACCCACGACAGCGACAGCGGATCGGCGGAGATCCAGATCGCCGTCCTGTCCGAGCGAATCGCGAATCTCACCGAGCACTTCAAGCGGCACGCGAAGGACAACCACTCGAAGCGCGGCCTCTACCGCATGATCTCGAGGCGGAGGCGCCTCTTGCGCTACGTCCGGAACAGCGACCCGGAGCGCTACCGGACCGTCATCGGACGTCTCGGGCTTCGCCGGTAGCCGCAGGCGGCCGGACTCCCGTCCTCCCGCGGGCGCGCGGTTCCGGCGGGCGCGACCCGCCCGGACGGCGCGTCGCAGCAGGCTTGCGAAACCGGAACGCATCGCGTAGATTCGCGCCGCTCGCCTGAACCGAGGCCACGAGACGGACGATTTGTCCGGCAGGGCTTGACGACTCCCGAACTACGGGCGCACCGGCAACAGCGCGCCGCTGGCACCGCCAGCGAATTCCGACGTCGGAGGCGCTACGCCGTACGACATCAGCAGAAGGGCGCTCGAGGGAGAGCGCGGACGACACGCGGACGCCTGCCGGGCAAGGCAGGCGGCGCCGACGTGCAGAATCAGGACAACATGCCAAACATCACCAAGAAGGAGCTGGATTGGGGCGGCCGAACCCTGGTCCTCGAGACCGGGCGCCTCGCGCGCCAGGCCGACGGAGCGGTCCTCGCGACCTACGGCGAGACCAGCGTCCTCGCCGCGGCGGTCGCCAGCCGGGAGCCGCGAGCGGATATCGACTTCTTTCCGCTCACCGTCCATTACCAGGAGAAGTATTTCGCCGCGGGCAAGATCCCCGGCGGCTTCTTCAAGCGGGAAGCGCGGCCGACGGAGAAGGAGACCCTCACGTCCCGCCTGATCGACCGGCCCATCCGGCCGCTGTTTCCGGACGGGTTCCGCAACGAAACCCAGGTCATCGCCACGGTTCTCAGCCACGACCTGGACAACGACCCCGACATCGTCGCGATGATCGCCTCCTCCGCGGCGCTCGCCGTGTCCGGGATACCGTTCGACGGTCCCATCGGCGGCGCCCGGGTCGGATTCGAGAACGGCGCCTACCGGCTCAATCCGGCCATGTCGGAACTCGCCGACAGCCGGCTCGACCTGGTGGTCGCGGGCACCGCGGACGCCGTCATGATGGTCGAATCGGAAGCCCGCGAGCTCTCGGAAGAGGAAATGCTGGGCGCGGTGACCTTCGGCCATGCCGAGATGCAGCCGGTCATCCGCACGATCGGGGAGCTGGCCGCCGAAGTCGGCAAGGAACGCCGGTCGCACGAGGCGCCCGACCGGTCGGACGTCAAGCGGCGCATCGTCGACCTCGTCGGCGCCGACCTGAACGCCAGCTACGACATCGCGGAGAAGACCGCCCGGCGCGAGCGCATCCAGGAAATCGGGAGCGCCGCGGCGGCCGGACTCGGCGGCGAGGAAGGCACGCCGCCGGACGGCTTCGACGACGCGTTGAAGAGCGTCGAGAAGGACATCGTGCGCTCCCGCATCCTCGAAACCGGATCCCGGATCGACGGCCGCGACTGCGCCACGGTGCGTCCGATTCTCTGCCAGGTCGGCGAGCTGCCCCGCACCCACGGCTCGGCCGTGTTCACCCGCGGCGAGACGCAGGTCCTCGCGGTGACCACGCTCGGCACCGGGGAAGACGAGCAGATCATGGACTCGCTGCACGCGAACTACCGCGAGCGGTTCATGTTGCACTACAACTTTCCGCCCTACTCCGTCGGGGAGGCCCGGCGCATGGGACCTCCGGGCCGGCGGGAGATCGGACACGGCAAGCTCGCCTGGCGCGCGTTGCGCCCGGTCCTTCCCGCCCCGGAGGAGTTTCCCTACACCATCCGGGTCGTGGCGGAGGTGCTGGAGTCCAACGGCTCCTCGTCCATGGCCACGGTCTGCGGCAGCTCGCTCGCGCTCATGGACGCCGGCGTTCCGGTTCGCCGGGCGGTGGCCGGAATCGCGATGGGCCTGATCCTCGAAGGGGACCGCCACGCGATCCTGACCGACATCCTCGGCGACGAAGACCATCTCGGCGACATGGATTTCAAGGTCGCGGGCACGGAACGCGGCGTCACCGCGCTGCAGATGGACATCAAGGTGTCCGGGGTGACGCCGGACATCATGCGCACCGCCCTCGCCCAGGCGCGGGACGCGCGGATGCACATTCTCGGCGAAATGAACAAGTCGCTCTCGAACGTGCGTCAGGAGTTCTCCGCCTACGCGCCGCGCATCGAGATGATCACCATCCCGGTCGAGAAGATCCGCGACGTGATCGGAACCGGCGGCAAGGTCATCCGGTCCATCGTCGACGAGACCGGCGCCAAGGTGGACGTCAACGACGACGGCACGATCAAGATCGCGTCCTCGGACTCCGCGCGCATCGAGGACGCCAAGCGCCGCATCCTGGAACTGGTGTCGGATCCCGAACCGGGCGTCGTCTATGACGGCACCGTGGTCAAGATCATGGAGTTCGGCGCGTTCGTGAATTTCTTCGGCAAGAAGGACGGGCTGGTCCACGTCTCGCAGATCGCCAACCGGCGCGTCGAGAGCCCGGCCGACGTCCTGCAGGAAGGGCAGACGGTCAAGGTCTTGCACGTCGGCTCCGACGACCGGGGCCGGGTCAAGCTCTCCATGAAGGCGGTCGACCAGGAAACCGGCGAAATACTCCGCGGCGGCGGCGACGCCGGCGGCGGCCGTCGCGGCGGCGACCGGGACCGCCGGGGAGGCCGGGACTTCGGAGGCCGCGACTTCGGACCCCGGGGCGGCGACGGCCACGACCGGCATTCCGACCGGCATTCCGACCGGCATTCGGACCGGCATTCGGGCGGCCGGTTCCGCGGAGACTACGACTCCATGGACGCGCAGCCCGAAGGCGGCGACGGGGGGCGCGGAGGACGCCGCAGGGGCGGCGGACGGGACCGCCGGAGCGACGACCACTTCGATCGGCGGGGCGGCGGCCGGCGGGACGGCCCGCCGAGGGGCCGGAGCCGGCGCCGGGACCATTCGCCCTATTTCGACGACGACTGACGCGCCCAGGGGCCGCTGCGGGGCGCGCCGGCCGGGGAGAGACCGGATGGACGAAGAACTCAACATGTCGCTTCGGAAATTCCTCAAGCGGCTCGGGGTAACCAGCCAGCAAGCCGTGGAGGAAGCGGTTCGGCAGGCGAGGGAGGACGGCGCCCTGCCGGAATCCGGCGCCCTGCCGGTGCGTGCCACGGTGCGGATCGGGCCGATCGGACTCGAACACACGGTCGAGGGAGAGATCCGGCTCGGAACCGACGGCTGACCCGGGCCTGCGCCGATCCGGACTTGCCATGTCGGCGGACGACGCAGCCAGGAACCGGATACTCGCCGCGCTTCGCGCCGTCGTCGATCCGACTCGCGGCACGGACATCGTCTCGGCCGGGATGGTCAAGGGGCTCACCGTTTCCGGCGCAGCGATCGGATTCTCGATCGAGGTGGAACCCGAGCGCGGCCCGGCGCTGGAGCCGCTGCGAAAGGCGGCCGAGAAGGCCGTTCTCGCCGTTCCCGGCGTCGGTTCCGCCACCGTGGTGCTGACCGCGCATTCGGATACCGCCGGCTCCGCGCCGCAGCCGCCGCCGGACATCCGCGGAGCGACCGCCGTCCGTGCGCCGCCCGGCGCTCGGCTCGAACGCCCCGCAAGGCAATCCGGGCGAATCGACGGCGTCTCCCGCGTCATCGCGATCGGCTCCGGCAAGGGCGGCGTCGGCAAGTCCACCGTCGCGGCGAATCTCGCCCTCGCCTTCGCCCGGCGGGGCCGCCGCGTCGGACTGCTCGACGCGGACGTCTACGGCCCCTCGCAACCGCGAATGCTGGGGGTTTCGGGACGGCCCTCGACGCCGGACGGCAAGACGATCCTTCCGCTCGGCAATCACGGCGTGACGGTCATGTCCATGGGCTTCATGCTGGAGGAGAGCCAGTCCGTCGTGTGGCGCGGCCCCATGTTGATGTCGGCGCTCCAGCAGATGCTGTTCCAGGTGCGATGGGGACGTCTCGACGACCTCATCGTCGACCTGCCGCCCGGCACCGGCGACGTGCAACTGACGCTCTGCCAGCGAACCGAGGTCAGCGGCGCGATCGTCGTGTCCACGCCGCAGGACGTCGCCCTGCTCGACGCGCGCAAGGCGCTGGACATGTTCCGAAAGCTGGATACTCCGGTTCTCGGCATCATCGAGAACATGTCGGGGTACGTATGTCCCAATTGCGGCCATGCCGCGGAGATCTTCGGCGCCGGCGGCGCACGACGCGAGGCAGAGGCTGCCGGCGTTCCGTTTCTGGGAGAGATTCCGCTCGACATCGAACTCCGGCTCACCTCGGACTCGGGAACGCCGCTGGTCGCGTCGCATCCCGAAAGCCCGCAAACCCGGCGATTCTTCGAGATTGCGGAGCGACTGACCGCGGACGCCTGAGCCATGCCCGACCACGGCGCGGAGTCGGGCGCGGAGTGGGGTTCGCTCAATCGGGTCTCCCGACCGGACCGTCCGTGCGCGGCCGTCCCGGTCGCCCCGAACCGGCTGCCGGAGCGGGCGCCGGGCGCACCGTCCGTCGCAACTGCGGGATGCGCAGCCGCCTGCGGACGCCGACGGTCGAACGGCGGCCCGGCGACGGATCGGTCGGCGAGGCGTTCCGCGCGGCCGGACCGAACGACGACGCCGTCCCCGATTCCGGGCCGGACCGCGGATTCCGGCGCGGCCGGGCGTCCCCGGCGCCTGCGCGCAACCGGAATCCCGCCCCGCCCCGCCGGCGGCTGAGCTCGAGCCGTTGGAACTCCCGATCTATCTTGCGGTCCTCGCCACCGCGCTGTTGCATGCCGGCTGGAATTCGGCGGTCAAGGCGGGCGGAGACCGGTTTTCGCTGATTCTGTGCATGGCGCTGGTGCATGGGGCCGTCGGCCTGGCCGGGCTGGCCTTCGCGCCCGCCCCGTCCGTCGACGCATGGCCCTGGATCGCAGCGGGCGCGCTGCTCCATGTCGGCTACCAGACCTTCCTGGCCAAGTCCTACGAACACGCCGACCTCTCCCAGGCCTATCCTCTGGCGCGCGGAACGGCGCCGCTCCTGGTCCTGACGGTCTCGGCGCTCGCAGGCGCGGAGCTCCGTCCGCTGCAGGTCGCGGCCGTCCTCGCGATCTCCGCGGGAATCCTTGCCCTCGCCACGCGCGGAAGCGCCGGCGGCGCGATGCGGCGGACTTCGCTGGCCTACGCCCTCTGCACCGCCGCCTTCATCGCCGGATACACCCTGGTCGACGGCTGGGGCGCACGAATTGCGGGAACCGCGACCGGTTACCTGTTCTGGATGTCCGTCGGCAACGCGCTCGCCCTGTCGCTCTGGGCGTATGCCCGTTTCGGACCGGCGGCGTTTCGGGCGCTGATTCCGGTCTGGCGAACCGGCGTCGGCGTCGGCGTCGCGTCCCTCGCCGCCTACTGGGTCATCGTCTGGGCGTTCACCGTCGCGCCGATCGCGCTCGTCGCCTCGCTCCGGGAATCGAGCATTCTATTCGCGACCGTCATCGGAGCCCTCGCCCTCGGCGAACGGGTGCGCTTGTGGAGATGGCTGTCGGTGGGACTGATTGCAGCCGGCGCAGTCGCGATACGGTTCTGAGCCGCCGCACCAGGCGGCTCCGTCGGCCCGCCCCGACCGCGCGGAACCGTTCCTCGGTTGTCGGCCTGCCGCCCGATCCCGTTCGGCATCGCCGGCGTATCCGGACGCGGCGCTCTGCGGCTCCCGGCTTACGGCGAGATCCGAATGGACAAGAGGATGCTCCGTCGCCTCTCCCCCGGCCGGCCTGCGCAGCGCGTCGACCGTCCGGAATCGGAGAAGCCACTCGATCGAGGCCGGTTTCGATCCCCTTTCGGATCGATTCGCGAATTGGAGCCGCTACGAAACGCCGTCGGGGTCGCATGCGACGCCCGGCCTCATCGGTCCCTCTGCCGGGACCCCGAACCTTGACCCTTCGCCCTCCGGTACGTATCGTTCGGCAACTCACGAACATGACGAGTCTCGCCTGTCCGGCTCCGATCGGCGCTCGAACGGGCAAACCGGCGCCGACCGTGGCACGGCGCCGCTCGCAAGCTCCGGGCGACGAGGACGCGAACCGGCAAGGGAGATCCGAGTGCTCGATGCGACCGGTAGGGATCGGGCGGGGCCGAGGGGTCATCCGTCCTTGCAGCCGGGTGCGCGACCCCGGCGGCCGCCGGCGGACCCTTTTTCGCGGCCGCACGACCGAAGTCGGGATGCGCGGATTCTCCGGACCCGGCGACAGGGGACAGCCTCGGTCGCCGCGCCGCGCGAGACCTCCGGCAAGCCGCCGAGAGAGAGGTCGCCTCAGTTCGGACGCCGCACACGGGAAGTTGTCGCATCTGCCGGAGGCCGTCGAACCGAAGCGGCCGGGATCGTTGCGACGGGCAGACAAGGATTCGACGCGTCTGTGCGCCGCCGGGCAATCGGTCGTTGGGCGCCGGAACCGCCGACACGCGCCGGCATGGCAGACTTCGAAACCGTCGAACGCGGGCGTCCCCGTCAATCCCTTCGAGCGGGCACCCGGTCGGCGACGCCAGCCGAAAGAGAGTCGAAGCCGGGCAGACGGATACGCAACCGGAGCGCGTTCGCCGAGAGCCCTCCCCCGTCTCTGGTCAGGTGGCGCGCATGAAGTTCCCCGGCAAACTACCCGGAGACCTGTTCGGCGGGGTTACGGCTGCGGTCGTAATGCTTCCGATGGCGCTGGCCTTCGGCGTCGCCTCGGGCCTCGGGGCGGCCGCCGGCATCTACGGAGCCGTCGCGGTCGGATTCTTCGCGGCGGTGTTCGGCGGCACGCCTTCGCAGATTTCGGGGCCCACCGGGCCGATGACGGTCGCCATGGCCGCGATCGTGACCCTGCATGCCGACAGCCTGTCCTCGGCGATCACCATCGTCATGCTCGCGGGGCTGATCCAGATCGCCCTCGGACTTCTCCGCGTGGGCAGCTTCGTCAGCTATACGCCGTATTCGGTGATTTCGGGGTTCATGACCGGAATCGGCGTCATCATCATCACTCTGCAGGTCAAGCCCCTCCTGGGCGCCGTCCCGGTGTCGGGCGGCCCCATCAGCCAGGTAGAGTCATGGCGAATCGCCTTCGCCAACCCCAGCCTGCACGATCTCGCCGCGGGACTCCTCGCGCTGGCGATCTGCTTTTTGTGGCCGCGCCGGATAGGCAAGTTCCTTCCGGCGCCGCTCGTTGCCCTGGTCGTCGGCACCGTGGTCGCGATTCTCGTCTTCACCGAGGCTCGAACCATCGGCGCAATTCCCCAGGGAATGCCGACGTTCCACCTTCCGCTGCTGGAATGGGGCTCCATCGGCGCCCTGGTGAAACCCGCTTTCATTCTCGGCCTGCTTGGTTCTATCGACAGTCTCCTGACTTCGCTGGTCGCGGACGCGCAGACTCGAACGCGCCACAAGCCGAACCGGGAGCTCGTGGGACAGGGGATCGGCAACCTGGCGGCGGGCGTGCTGGGCGCGCTGCCCGGAGCGGGCGCCACCACCGGCACCGTGACCAACATTCGTGCCGGAGGACGCACCCCGCTGGCCGGCGTCCTGGCCGCGGCGCTGCCGCTCGCCTTGCTGCTCGGGCTCGCCCGCATCGCCGAACCGATCCCGCTCTCCGTCCTCGCGGGCATCCTGATCAAGGTCGGCTGGGACATCATCGACTGGCGTTTCGTCACGCGCATTCGTTCGATTCGCCGCGAATACGTCTTCACCATGCTGGTCACCCTCTCCATGACCGTGTTCATCGACCTGATCACGGCGGTCGCGCTCGGGCTGATCGTGGCGAGCGTAATTCGTGCGAGGGACATGGAGCGGCACGAGATGCAGAACGTGGTTGCGGTTCCGCTCGTGGACCCCGCCTTCGTGCAGGATCTGGAGAGCGCCGATCCGGATCGACTGCCGGCCGGACTCGTCAGGCTGAAGGGACGGTTCTCGGTCGGCTCCGCAAACGACCTCGCTCGCGCCGTCGCCGCGGATATCGAGGACCATGACGTCGTCATTCTGGACTTTTCGGCCACGACGGACGTGGACGACAGTGCGGCGCTGGCGATCGGCGATCTGGTGCAGACTGCGGTCGAGCAGGACACGGACCTGATCGTGGTCGGACTGTCGGGCGACGTTGCCAGGATTCTGCATTCTCTCGCGGTCTTCCGCCTCGTTCCCGAGGAGCGCATGGTCGAAGAACTCGCAGAAGCGAAGCGATCGGCCCGTCAACTCCTCGACGACCGCAAGGGCGCGAAGACGTAGGCTGCGAACGCGGATCGGATATCCGTCGCGTGAGCGGCCGGATGGACGCCGTCGCCAGAGCGAGAAGTCCCCTGTGGCCGGAATGACGCAGACAACCAGGCGACGACCGCAATCCGAGCTCGCGTCGGAATCCGGCTCCTTCGCGACAAGGCGGGGCGCCGGCAAGAGATCGGCTCGAAGAGGTTGAGGGAGGGGACTCCGGCGCACGCCCAAGGCGCGTCGATCGCGTGACGGTGCGATTCCATGCGGCTGGCGCAGCCGGTTTGATCCAACCCTGACCGCTCCTACCCTCGCCCGCAATGCCGCGTTGCGGATCGTCCCGGATTCGTCGACGCCGGCCGATTCCGAGTATTGCCGCGACGCGAAACGATCGTAGGCGTCGGCGCCTCCCGAACCAGGCGAGAGACCGCAAGGGAAAACGACGCGCTCAGCCGGGCGAAGACATTCGAACGCACTGGCGGTTCCGGCCTACGCCGTCTCGACGATGCGAGTCCAGTCCGCGCTTCGGGCATGAGCGACGAAACGAGGGAGGTCGGCGCTGCGTTATGCACTGCCGCGTCAGCAACGATCCCGGACAGCGTCGCGATTCGCGGCACACCGTGCAGGAGCCGGTGGAGCGGCAACAGGGCCCGCGCGAGACGGTGCCCCGGCGCTTCCCGGCGCTCGGCCGTCGCCCGTACCGCATTCTTTCCGGTGGAGCTCCTGGCCATCGCGACGAGCCCGCCTGAAGAGGTCGCGAGCCGAACGGCCGAATCGATTCGGTACGCGGTGTCGAGGAACGCAGGAACCCGGCGCGCGATGCCGCGGAACGCAACGGCGAATCGGGGCCGAATCGGGCGGGCAGGCAGGTAGCCGGAGTCATAAGTGCTTGCCGTTAGCAAGGTTTTCTTGTCACTCCGCTTTCGTTTTCATCTCCTGCAGGCTCGTGGATAATTCTGCCGACGTCCGCGTCAACGGCGACGACGGCAATGCCACAAGGACACGTTCGATGATCTACGAGTTCGAAATCGACTCCAAGTTCTTCCGGGTCGACCCCCTGGGCCAAGTCTATCGAAACGAGAGGCTCCAACGCGGAATCGCTCGCGAAGACGTGATCTCCCTTTCGCCCACGCAGCGGCGCATCATCACTCTGCTCGTACGGACGAACCAGCCGGTTCTTCTGGAGGACATCGCCGAACGATGCCTGCCGCCGCGAGAATCCGAGAGCGAGGACCTGTTCGCGCTTGTCCAGAGGCACATTGCAGGCCTTCAGGCCGCCATGGGCACACGCGGTCTCGTGAAGCATAGGCGCGAGAAAATCGAGGATCGTTTACGCGAGACGTTCCGTCTGTCCGTCTCCGTGCGCCACGTTGCGGAGGTCTCGGATATGGACCGGACGCCGTTCGGGAATCCTTCCGAGTTGGACAGACCGACGATCGCTACGATGTTGCTGGCGCAGTCGGACTGGCTTTGGAAGGGGGCGAGAGAACGAGGAGAGACCCTGGAGGCACTTGAGGTGGGATGCCTCAGGGAAGACGGCAATCTGCGCCTCCTCGGCTACGCTGCCGGTCCTTTCACGCATGTTGCAGGGAAGACTCTGTTGCGCGCGTCCATCGAAACCGATTCTTCGTTTATCGAGTGGGCCGACGTCGAAGACGTGACCCGCGTGGAGTGGCATACCTGGACAGACACGGACGAATTGATTCTGCTTTCCCCCTACGCAAGGCGCATTCACGTCGGCATCGGTTTGACTGGCGCCGGTTTTCGGCTGACCTGGACTTCCGTTACGTCGGACCCGAACGCTGGCTCTCCACCTTCGGAGGAGAGTCCCAACCCGGTCAGGTTCGAGACTCCGAATGCTTCGTATTCGATCACCGACGGGCGACGCGTCACCCGGCACGTTGCGTCAGACATCCAACATACCGTTTCGCTCGGCTCGCGGCCCGCGCGCTTGCTCCTGCTCTTCCTGGAACGCGGGCCGCTGGGCCCGATTACGGACGACGTCGTTCGGGAGTACGTCTGGCCAGACGTCGAAGCGAAGACAATTTCGTCCGACTTGATACGCCAGACGGTTCGGAGGGTACGCGAAGCCGTGGAACCGAACTTTATCAAGAGCGTGTCTCACGGAGTCTATCGCTTGAACGCACACGTTAATCTCCCCGAGCGCGGGCCAGGCGAATCGCCTTCGACCGAGCCGGCGCCGATCGACGCATGGAGAGTTCCCGTTTCAATCGTCCTCCCGGGCGAAGTTCGCGGGTCCGAATGGTACGAGGATTCGAACGCGTCGATCGATCTGCACGAGATCAGGGGAATCAGACCCGACGGGATGATCGGAACGCTAGGCCTCTCATACGTTTCGAGCGTTGAGGCGTTGGCGCATCTCCTCGATTCTTCAACGGACCATGGGCGTAGACTGATCAGTTGGGCCCGGCTGGAAGCAGGATCGATCCGCGCCGTCGAAATTCCGGCGGATCGCAAGGCGTGGCGTGTCAGCGATGCGGACGACAACGTCATTTACGCGTTTCTTGGCGACCGGGCCCGCCTGACGCCGAGTTCCATTCGGCTGGCCCCGCCCGGAGGAATTATCGACTTGATGTTCGAGTCGATTCTGCCGTCAATGGACGCCAGTGCGTACGGTGTCCACTGTTACCCCCTCTAGGTCGCGAGCCGATGCGCGCTACGCAGACCGAGCCTTCGCACGCTTGCTTCGAAGTCGCGCGGATACGTAGCGAAATACAAGTTGTAGCCTGAACAAATGGAGGATTCCCGTGTCAATCAAAATGCCACGACCGGACGGAAGCCTGATCCGGAAAGCGAGAAAACGCCGGGGTCTAACGCAAGAGGAGCTGACCCGGGAAATTGACCTGATCGACAACCGCAAGAGATCTGGAAGCCACGGGATTTCAGTGGCGACAATTGGCCGAACAGAGCGCAACGAGACGACTCCCAGCGACGAAACCCTGCTCTTGATCGCCCAGGCGCTTGGGGTGCCTCCTGTGGTATTCTACCGCAAGGCGGAGTTGGAAGCGTTTCGCGCCGGCAACGAGTAGCCGGATGACGGGAACGGGAGAATTCCGACAGGCAACGTCGAATAGATTCGCGTTCGTCTTGCAGTCGTGGGCGAGGAAGGGAAGTGACGCGGTTTTCCCGGTGAGGGGTCGGATCCCGAATTTCCCTTCCTGCAGGCCCTTGCCATCCTGATCGGACGCATTCGCGCATTGCGGAATTCTGACGCAAGTCGGCAACGCGATCCCGATGCGCCACGGCGTCGGTCCTGACGCAGGAATCGCTTTGTCGATCGTCCCGTCGCTCTCTTCGTCCTCGTTCCCATCGCTGCACAGTCAATTCGCGTTTCTGCGCAGCGTATTCCCCCGGTCGTCTCGCGCTTCGCGGAGAACGCGAGAACAGGCTGAACTGTGCGGTCTCCGGCATGGCCAATTCAGCACAGGACGGCGCTGTCACAACTGTGTGCCGCACCCGATCACAGACTATGACCCTCATGGAAGGGGAAATCGCTCTCCGGAATTCGAGCTCGAGTATCGAACGCCGTCTCCCATGAATGGATCAGCGCGTCGATCGCCCCCCTGACCAACTCCGCAGGCGTCAGACTGGTAGAGGGCCGTTCCTGGCCCGCGATCGGCGGCCCCGGTTCGTCTCCACCACCGGAAGCAGGGTCATCGCCCGGGAGTCCGTCGCGTCCTGCGCTCTCCAGCGCGCTTACGGTGATCGGGGCGGCTTCCGGGCTGGATAGGACGACCAGATCTCCGACGGTAACGTTTTGGAAATATGCGACAAGTTCGGCCTTCGTGTACACTTCCGCACGATCGGGTTCGTCATCCGTCGAATCGCTGATCAAGAGCGCTTCCGCCCGTGTCGCGGCTCTCCGGATTTGCGGAGGCCCAAAGGTCTTGAGACCTTCCAGTACTTCGTCCAGCAAGTCGGGATTGCCTATGGCGACCCATCGGGACGGAACTTCGGCCAATGCGGGATTCTTGGCGATTTCCAAACTCCGTCGCCAGAGTTCGTCCAAGATGCCATGCGCATCCGAATCGAAGTATATGGGAAAGGATTCGGGTTCGGACCGGAGCCCGACGCCCGCGCAGGTAGCGGTCACGGAGGTCATCGCGAGAATTCCGGCTGCCGTCACTTCGTCCGCGAGAACGTCGCACAATCGGGCGTGGTCGACGGGAACGACGTACCAAGCGTTGAAATTCCGGTTGACGAGTGCATCCCGAAGCTGGGCTCTCTGGAGAGTCGCGCTATCCCCCGCGTCGAAGATCTCGATCTCGTATTCGCTCCGGCTCTCGATCGATTCCGCTTCCTTCGCCATGTCCTGGACGTACGTTCTGTCTACACCCGCAACGAAGATACCGATGCGCAGCAGTTCATTCGGAAGAACGAGGGGAACGTCGCTCGTGTTGCCCACGCCATTTGTCTCTGCGGTCACGAGAGCCTGGGCGTTCGACAGACCGAGCGCAACGTACGCAACCAGCGAGCAAGCCAGTGCGGATCTAGCGAATCGTCTCATGTCGCTTCCTCCTGATCAAGATTGGAACCGGCGTCGGTCCCTGACTTCATCGTAGCCTTCAATCCAGCCCCACACTCGGCGCGATTCTGGCGAGTCAAACGGACAATATGGCCATGGGTTGCCTTGACGTCTCTCCTCGGGGACGTCGTCGGTCGTTTCCTCGTTCTCGGCATCCGCGCTCCGCTCGCTGCACCGGCCGTCTCCGGCATAACGCATGCCGACCGATCGTCCGGCACTTCCGGAACCGCTCGGTCTGGAGGGGGCGCCCATCGCACGGAAGGGCGACTCGGGCATCGGCGTTTGCCACGGTCGAGCGCAGCCCATGTCGCCCGGTCGCTTGCCCCGGCGCAACTCTCGGCTCCCGACTACGGGAGACGGATCCCGCAGAACCCGAGAACCGCTCCGCTTCCCCGGACTCCCGCCTTGAGGCACGGAGACGGGAGCGGCATCCCCGATGGCGAAACCCGCCCGGGGTGCCGCCCGTTCGAAGCGAATCCTCGCCGCCCCGGAGCCTGCCGACAGCGCAGGCGGCACTCCCTGCACGCGTCATACGGTCCGGGTCTCGCGCCTCCTTCGTCGAATCGCGATCGTGGAATCCTCGCGCCCTGTCGAGCCTGGCGGGAAAGGGCCGCCGCCCGGCACCGCCCCCCATCGGCCCGCTCCGTCCCGGCCGCAACGAGGCCCCCGTCGTCGGTGCCGCCGGACGATGCCGCCGGCCCGTTCCCCGGGGCTCCCCGACGCAAGCGCCAGGAACGCGCACGCCACGGCGCGACGGACCGCAACCGTTTCGAAAACGCGACGCGGGTCGGGCCCGCCTGCGGCCCCCCTCCCGCCTTTTCGACCGTGACGGCTCGTTCGCGACCGAATCCGAACCGGCGTAGGTCGCTCCCGGCGAAGCGGCCGACCGACACCGGAACTCGCACTGCCGCAGACGGTCGAGACGGGCACGCGGGCTACCGGTTGGCGTTCCGTATCGCAGAACGTAAATCCCGCTCTCCAGGGACGCCTTGCAGCGCCGCGAAGGCACGCTCCGCCGGATGCGAAGCCGCCGGTCCGAACGGATGACGCCGCCCGACCGGCCAATCTGCCGATTTCTGTCCTAACTCATTGGCAGAACGAAGATTTTCCCGATTCGGCAGCGCGTCGCCAACCTTGTGTTTGCGCAATGTTCGCATTTTGTTCTATATTCCGACGCATGTCCTCCGACGAATCCATTATCGCGCTCCGCCGCCGAATCGGCCAGGTCCAGGGACAGGCCGAAGCGGACAGTCTCGTCCCGCTCGGAACTCCCGAGATCGACGCCGCGCTGTCCGGCGGCATGGCGCGCGGCGCCCTGCACGAGTTCCTGTGTCCGAATCCGGCCGACGCGGCCGCGCTCGCCTTCCTCGCCTTCGTCGCGGGACGGTTCCTCGCTCACGACCCCGGCCCCCTGCTCTGGGCGGATTGCGGAACGGACCTCTTTCCGCCCGGCCTGGCTCGTTACGGTTGCCCGCCGAACCGGCTTCTCCTCGCCCGCTGCCGCAACGCTCACGAAACCCTCTGGGCCCTGGAGGAGGGCCTCCGGGACTCCGGCCTCGCCGCAGCCGCCGGGAGCGTGGAGCCGCCGGGATTCGCCGAGACGCGGCGCCTGCAACTCGCCGCCCGCCGCCAAATGCGCCCGCTTCTGCTGCTGCGCCCGTTTCGGGATCCCCTCCCCGCCAGCGCCGCGGCGACCCGCTGGCTCGCAGCCTCCCGGCCCTCCGCCGGGAACGGGCCGCGCTGGCGTCTCACGCTCCTGCGCCACCGCAGCTCCGCTCCCCGGGAATGGCTCGTGGACTTCCATGCCGGCCTCCGCCGCATCCGCCTCGCGGAAGCGCCCCACGCCGTCGCGCAGACCGCGTGAACCCCATGCGCCGACGCATCCTGCACGTCCGCATGCCCCATCCCGGCCTGGACCGCCTGATCCCGGCCCGGCCCGAACTGCGGAACCGCCCTCTCGCCGTCGTCGGTTCGCAGCGCGGCAAGCTCTGCGTTCTCGCCCTCAACCGCACGGCCGCCCGCGACGGCGTCAAACCCGGCCAGCCTCTCGCCGACGCCCGCGCCGTCCTGCCCGGGATCGCGGCCGTGGCGCTGGATCCGGCGGAAGACGCCCAATTCCTCGAAGCGCTGGCCCGGCGCTGCCGGCGTTTCACCCCCTGGGCCGGCCTGGACCCGACGGCGCCGCCCGCGACGGGGGGCCTCTTTCTCGACGTCACCGGCTGCTGCCATCTCTTCGGCGGGGAAGCGGGACTCCTGCAGTCGGTCGCCGGCTGTCTCGCCGACCGGCAGCTGACGGCCCGCCTTGCCCTGGCCGACACTCCCGGCGCGGCATGGGCCTGGTCGCTCGCCGGCGACCCCGGCGCCCCGATCCTGGCCCCCCGTTCCCAGGAGCGCGTCCTCCGTCCGCTCCCGGTCGCGGCGCTCCGGCTGCCCCCGGACACGGCGCTGAAGCTGCAGCGGCTCGGCCTGGCCACCGTCGGCGCCCTCGCCGACGTTCCGCGCGCCTCCCTCGCCTCGCGTTTCGGAGATCCGGTCCTGGAGCGCCTCGACCAGGCCATGGGGCGGCGCCCGGAGCCGGTCCGGACCCTGCCCTGGAACGCCCCCGTGGCCGCGGAGATGGACTTCCTTCCGGCGCTTGCCGTCCGCGACGGGGTGCAGGCGAGTCTCGGCGTTCTTCTCATGCGCCTCTCCCGGCGCCTCCGGAACGAACGGCTCGGCGCCCGCCGGCTCCGGCTCTCCGTTCTGCGCCTCGACGGCAGCCGCGAGCGGATCGAGATCGGCACCTCCCGGCCCACCCGCGACCCGACCCACATCGGCAGCCTGTTCGCGCCGCGGATCGAGCGGGTCGACCCCGGCCTCGGCATCGAGCGAATGCGGCTTCACGCCGTCGAAACCGAACCCCATGACGGCACGGCCCTGGCCTTTCCCGCCGGCGGCGCCGCGATGCGGGGCGGCGCGGGAGGGGACTGCTCCGGCCTGATCGACCGGCTCGCCGGCCGCCTCGGCCGCGAGAACGTCGTGTGGACCATGCTCCGCCCGTCCCACTCCCCGCAGGAGCAGGTCCTCCCCGTCGCCGCCGCCGACACTCCCGACGGCGTTCCCGAACCGGAGGACTGGCCGGGAACGCCGGAGCGCCCCCTGCGGCTCCTCGCGCCCCCGGAGCCGGTCCGGCCCGCGGATACGGCGTCCGCGGAGTCGGCGAGGCCGCCGCGCTCCTTCGTCTGGCGGGGCAAACTCTGGGAAATCGCCCATGCCGGAGAAGCCGAGCGCATCGCCGCGCCCTGGTGGCGCAAGACCGCCGAACGCTCCTGCGACCGGTTCCGCGTGGAGGACACCGCCGGCCGGCGATTCTGGCTCGCACGCGACTCGCGAGACGGCCGATGGCGCCTCGAGGGCCTGTTCGGATGACGCAGGCGCAGGAGCCGGACTACGTCGAGCTTCAGGCGTCGAGCAACTTCTCTTTCCTGCGCGGCAGTTCGCACCCGGAGGAACTGGTCGAACGCGCGGCCGAGCTGGGCCACCGGGCCATCGCCGTCACCGACCGCAGCACGGTCGCCGGGCTGGTCCGCGCGCATTCCGCGGCGCAGAAGGCGAAGGTCCGCCTGCTGCCGGGAGCGAGGCTGGATCTCGCATGCGGCGGCGCCCTGCTCTGCCTTCCGTCGGACCGGCCCGCCTGGGAGAGGCTTTCGAAGCTGCTCACGCTCGGCAAGCTGCGCGGCGCCAAGAACGAATGCCGACTCTCCCTCGACGACCTTCCGGCCCATGCCGAAGGCCAGATCGCCGTCGCCCTGCCGCCGGATCCGCTCCGGGAGAACGCCGAGGGCTTCCGGGCCTTCGCGACCCGGCTGGCGGAACTCTTCCCCGGCCGGGCCCATGTGGCCGGCCATTATCTGTACCGGGGAGACGATTCGGAGCGGCTCGCGTGGCTCGACCGCCTCGCCCGGCGCATCGGCGCGCCGCTGGTCGCTACCGGAGACGTGCATTACCACGACCCGGGACGGCGTCCGCTCCAGGACGCGCTGACCTGCATCCGCGAAGGCGTCACCCTCGACGAAGCCGGATTCCGGCTGTTCGCCAACGCGGAACGCCACCTCCGGTCCGCGTCGGAGATGAAGCGCCTCTTCGCCGCCTTTCCCGAAGCCGTGGCGCAAAGCGTCGAGATCGCGGAGCGCCTCGCCTTCTCCCTCGACGACCTGGCCTACGAATATCCCGTCGACCCCACTCCGGGCGAGTCTCCCGACGAGGCCCTGCGCCGGGAGGCCTACGCAGGCGCGCGGTCGCGCTACCCGGGCGGCATGCCGGCGAACGTCCGCGCCCAGGTCGAGCAGGAACTCGCGCTGGTCGCCGAACTCGGCTTCGCTCCCTACTTTCTCACGGTCCACAACATCGTGCGGTTCGCCCGGAGCCGCGGCATCCTGTGCCAGGGACGGGGTTCCGCAGCCAACTCCGCCATCTGTTACTGCCTCGGCGTCACCGCGGTCGATCCGGCGCGATTCGATCTCCTGTTCGAGCGCTTCGTCTCCCGCGGACGCAAGGAACCTCCCGACATCGACGTCGATTTCGAGCACGAGCGGCGCGAGGAAGTCATCCAGCACGTCTACCGGAAATACGGGCGCGAGCACGCCGCCCTCGCCGCCACCGTGATCACCTACCGGGCGCGCAGCGCGTTCCGGGACGTAGGCAAGACGCTGGGTCTCGGCGAGGACGTCCTCGCCACGCTCTCGCGCGCGGCGAATTTCCGGCGGGAGGATCCCTTCTCGGAAGCCAGCCTGCGCGAAGCCGGCCTCGATCCGCGCGACCGGCGCATTTCCCTGACGCTGCGCCTCGCCCGGGAACTCGCCGGCTTCCCCCGGCATCTCTCCCAGCATCCGGGCGGCTTCGTGATCACCCGGCGGCCGCTGCACAATCTCTGCCCCGTCGCCAACGCCGCGATGGAGGACCGCACGGTCGTGGAATGGGACAAGGACGACCTCGACGCGCTCGGCATCCTGAAGATCGACGTCCTCGGCCTCGGCATGCTGGGATGCATCCGGAAGTCCTTCGACCTGATCCGGGAAAGCCACGGGCGCAAGCTGTCCCTCGCCTCGCTCCCGCCGGAGGACCCCGCCGTCTATCGCATGCTCTGCAAGGCGGATGCGGTCGGCGTGTTCCAGGTCGAGAGCCGGGCGCAGATGTCGATGCTGCCGAGGCTCCGCCCGCGCCAATTCTACGATCTGGTCATCGAGGTCGCGATCGTGCGCCCCGGCCCCATCCAGGGCGACATGGTGCACCCCTATCTCCGGCGCCGGAACGGCGAGGAGAAGGTGACCTACCCTTCCGAGGAACTCCGCAAGGTGCTCGACAAGACGCTCGGCGTGCCGATCTTCCAGGAGCAGGCCATGCGGGTCGCGATCGTCGCGGCCGGATTCACCCCCGACGAGGCGGACCGGCTGCGGCGCTCCATGGCCGCGTGGCGGCGCCACGGGGCGCTGGAACAATTCCGCGGGCGATTCGTCGGCGGCATGACCGCGCGGGGCTATCCGCAGGAATTCGCCGAGCGCTGCTTTCGGCAGATCGAGGGCTTCAGCGACTACGGCTTCCCGGAAAGCCACGCCGCCTCCTTCGCGCTGCTGGTATACGCCTCCGCCTGGCTCAAGCGCCATTACCCCGCCGCCTTCGCCTGTGCGCTCCTGAACAGCCAGCCCATGGGGTTCTACCGGCCCGCCCAGATCCTCCGGGACGCGAAGGAGCACGGCGTGGAGGTCCGCGCCGTCGACGTCAACCGCAGCGTCTGGGATTCGGCCCTCGAGCCGGCGGACGACGGCTCCATGGCGATCCGGATCGGATTCCGGGAGATTCGCGGCATGACGCGGGAGGACGCGGACGCCGTCGCCAAGGCGCGCGGCAACGGCTACCGCAGCCTGTCCGCGCTGCAGCGTCGCGCCGGATTGCAACGCAAGGCGCTGGAGCGGCTCGCCGAAGCGGACGCCTTCGCCTCCGTCGGCCTGTCGCGGCGCGAAGCGCTCTGGGCCGCCGCGCTCCTCCCCGCGAAACCGTCCGGCGGACTTGCGGCGGAACTCGACGAACTGGCCGAAGAGGCGGAGGAGCCTTGCCTTCTGCCCCTGGCCGGACCCGGCGAGGAAATTGCGGCCGACTACGTATCGACCGGGTTCAGCCTCCGGCGCCATCCGCTCGCCCTGCTCCGCGAAGACGGCGAGACGGCGCGGCATTTCCTGCGCACCGCCCGTGCCGGAGAGTTGCGAGACCTACGCGACGGCGCGCCGGTCCGGGTGGCGGGCCTGGTGATCGTGCGCCAGCGTCCGGCCACGGCGCGAGGCGTGATGTTCGTCACCCTGGAGGACGAAACCGGCTCGGCCAACGCGATCGTCTGGCCGGACGTCCTGGACGCCTACCGGCCTGCGGCGGTGGCCTCCCGCCTGCTTCTCGTCCACGGCCGGCTCCAGCGGCAGGGGGAAGTCATCCATGTCGTCGCACGGCGCATGACGGATCTGAGCGGGTTGCTCGACGGGATGTCCGTGCCGGGAATGCGCCGGACAATGCGGTCCATGGCGCGGCAATTCCGCTGAGCCGGAGAGCGTGCCGGGATCGGCGTCGACGGCGGGCCGGGCAGAGCACGAGGACGGGAGCCCGCACCCCGCCGCCGAAATCCGATACGCGGCCACGAGCCGAAAAGCCCTCTCGACGGGATCCGTCCCCGCAGCGGCACGACGGGTATCCCGTGGAACTCGCTCTCACCCCCCGAGCCGCTCCGCCGCTGCGGCACGAAGCCGCTCGCAGGAACGAGGCCGGCAACGCTACGCCTCGCAGCCCGGTCTGCCGAACACCGGCCCCGATTTCCCCGAAATCGCTCCGTTGGGTTTGAAACACTTGACGCACGGATCAATACTCGGATAAGACATGGGAAACCGACAAGACCCTGCGGTTTCGGCCCGTTCGTCGGCCGGAGCGAGGCAGGAACAGGGGAGGAACGACATGAAACGCTACAGCAGGCCCGTAATTGCGGCCGCAACCGTCGCGCTGCTCGGCACGCTCGGTCCCGCCGGCGCGATCGCCGAGGAGGCCAACGCGTGCATCGGAAATTCCGGACCGGTAACCGGCCCGGCCGCCTTCGGCGGCAAGGCGATCCGCATGGGAGCGGAACTCGCGGTCGAAGACATCAACGCCGCGGGCGGCGTGCTCGGGCAGGAGCTCGAGTTCATCCAGTACGACGACGCAGGCGCTCCGCCGCGCGGCGTCGACAACGTTCGCCGCATCGGTCTGGCGGACAATTGCGTGGCGATGATCGGCGGCTATCACTCGACGGTGGCGCTGGCGCAACGCGATCCCATCCACGAAATCGGAATGCCCTATGTCGGCGTCATCGCCGCGAACACCAAGGTAATCGAGAACGAGCGCGACCCGAACTACATGTTCCGGGTATCGGCGAAGGACCGGTGGGTGACCAAGTTCCTGGTGGCCGAGGCGATCAAGCGAACCGCAAACAGCCGCATCGGCATCATGTACGAGAACACCGGCTGGGGTAAGGGCGCCTATCCGGATCTCCAGAACGCGCTCGCCGAGAACGGACTCGAGGAGGTCGGCGCGGAAACCTTCAACTGGGAAGACACCGACATGACCCCGCAGCTGATCCGGCTGCGCGACGCAGGCGCCGAAGCCGTCATCATGTGGGGCCTCGATCGCGAAGGAAACCAGATCCTTCGCTCGATGCAGAAGATCGGCTGGGATCCGGTCGTGATCGGCGCCTGGGGCTTTGCCGGCAATCTGGGCGAACTCGCCGGCGAACTGGCCAACTGCGCCCTGATCATGCAGACCTATTCCTGGATGGGCGAACTCGAACCGAAGGCGCAGGAACTCTACGCCCGCATGCAGGAGCGGTTCGACATCGGCAGCCAGGAGGAGATTCGCATGGGTTCGGGCGTGGCGAACGCGTACGACGCGGTCCACATCATCGCCAAAGCGATCGAGGCCGCCGGCAGCTTCGACCGGGCCAAGGTCTACGAAGCTCTCTTCGAGGTGAATCACGAAGGGTTGGTCACCGACTACAGTCCCGCCTTCGAGCGTACCGAGGAACGGCACGACGCGATCCTACCCGAAGCCTACAAGCTGACCGCGTGGTACGACGGCAAGCTCCTGCCGCTCGACCAGACGCCGTGCCAGTAGGCCGGAACGCTCGACGGAGCGCGTAAACCGAACGGGCGGCGCGAGCCGGCGACGGCCGCGCCGCCCGTTTGCGCGGAACCGGGTGCAGTTGTGGTGACTCCGTGAGTGCCGTCGTCCAGTATCTTCTCGCCGGTCTGGCCATCGGCGGCGTCTACGCGCTCGTCGCGATCGGGTTCCACATCATGTGGTCCGCGGCACGGGCGGTGAATTTCGCCCATGGCGACACGCTGATGCTCGGCGCCGTGATCACCATCGTCCTCCTCGACCAGGGGATTTCGATGCCGGCGGCGATCGCGCTGGCGATCGCGTGCAGCGTGATCTTCGGCGTGGCGCTCGAACGCGTCGCCATTCGACCCTTCGCCGCGCAGGCGCAATCGATCGGGTGGATGCTGACCACGATCGCGATCGGCATCATGCTGGAGAGCTACGCGACGATCGGCTTCGGCGCCTTCGCCCGCCCGTTGCCGTCCCCGCTGGTCGAAACCCCCGTGGTCTTGCTCGGGGCGGGAGTCTATCCGCAGGAGCTGCTGATTCCCGTCTCCGCGGTGGCGATCGTGATCCTGCTCACGGTCTTCCAGCGTCGCACGCAACTCGGCCGCGCGATGCGGGCGGTGGCCTTCAACCGCGAAGCGGCGGGAATCGTCGGCATCAACGTCTCCGCCGTCGCGATCTTCTCCTTCGGCCTCGCCAGCGCCCTGGGAGGAATTGCCGGGATCCTCGTCGCACCGGTCGTCCAGGCCTCCGCGACCATGGGCCTGCTGCTCGGCATCAAGGGCTTCGCCGTGGCCATCATCGGCGGCATAACGCGAGCGCCGGGCGTGGTCGTCGCCGGCCTGCTCTACGGCGTCATCGAAAAGTTCGTCGACGGTTACATCAGCACCGCGGCGAGGGAAGCCGTCGGATTCAGCCTGGTCATCCTCGTCCTGATGATCTGGCCGCAGGGCCTCTTCGGCCGCAAGGACGTGGTCAAGGTATGAGCCGGATCGCGCGGCACGGCTACTGGGCGTTCGCCGCGGTCGCGGCCGTAGCGATCCTGGCCATGCCGGAGATCGCCGGCAACGAATACGCGCTGCGGTTCTACACGCTGGCGCTGACCTACATGATCATCGCCTTCGGCCTGAACGTGCTCGTCGGCTACACCGGGCTGGTTTCGCTCGGCCAGGCCGGGCTTTACGCGATCGGCGCCTACACCGCGGCCATCCTCGCCACGCGGGCCGGGGTCGGCTTCGTTCCCTGCATGTTCCTGGGCATGGCGCTGGCCGGAGCGTTCGGCGTGCTCCTCGCCTACCCGACCGTGCGCGTTCGCGGCGTCTACCTCGCCGTGGTCACCATCGCCTTCGGCATCATCGTCGAGAACGTCGCGATCGAATGGGACTCCCTGACCGGGAGCTGGGTCGGAATCTCCGACGTGCCGCACCCGACGTTGCTCGGCCTGCCGCTGGACTTCAAGTCGTATTTCTACGTGGTCGGGGCGTGCGCGCTCGCCGCGTTCGCAGTCAACCTGAACGTCATGCGCTCGCGCTACGGCCGCGCCATGCTCGCGTCGAGCCAGAGCGAGGTGGCGGCCCGTTCGATCGGAATCAACGTCACCGGCATCCGCACCCTGGCCTTCGTCCTCTCGGCGACCACCGCAGGCGCCGCGGGCGTGTTGTACGTGTTCCTGAACAAGTACATCAGTCCGGACATCTTCTCCTTCGGCGACTCGATCCGTTTCCTGTTGATGGTGATCCTCGGCGGCTCCGGCACCGTGTTCGGACCGATCGTCGGGGCCGGCATCCTCAGCTACCTGCCGGAGGCGCTGCAACAGCTCGGCGAATGGCAGAAATTCGCCTACGGCGCGCTGCTCGCCATCGTGATGTTCTTCCTTCCGCGGGGGATCGTCGGGAGCGTGGAGGAGGGGGTTCGCCGGTTCCGCGGCCGTCGTCGATCCGAACCCTCCGAAACCGGCGAACCGGGAAGTCTGGACGGTTTCCTTTCCGGTGCGAGCGGCGCGGGAGCCTGCCTCGAGACGCGGGGGCTGGGCGTGCAATTCGGCGGCCTCGCGGCGCTGGACGACGTGGACGTCTCGGTCGAGCGCGGCGCGATCTACGCGCTGATCGGCCCGAACGGGGCCGGCAAGTCCACCTTCCTGAACGCGGTCTCCGGCATTTACCGCGTCTCGACCGGCCGCGTCGAATTCCTCGGAGAGGACACCACCGCGTTGTCGAGCCACCAGCTCGCGCGCCGGGGCCTCGCCCGGACGTTCCAGAACACCGAGCTGTTCGCCGAGATGACGGTTCTCGACAACGTATGGACCGCGTTCCACAACGAATATCGCAACGGATTCTTCGCGACCCTCGTGCGTACGCCGGCGCAACGCCGGGAAGACGAGGCGCATCGGGAGGCGGCGCTGGAGCTGCTGCGCTTCGTCGGACTTGCCGCATATGCCGGAGAGAAGGCCCGTAACCTTCCTTTCGGCTATCAGCGCAAGCTCGAGATCGCCCGCGCCCTCGCGACGCAACCGAAGCTGCTCCTTCTCGACGAGCCCGCCGCGGGGCTCACGCAGTCCGAGATCGAGGACCTGAGCCGGCTGATCGTCGAACTGTCCCGGCACGGCGTCACGATCATGGTGGTGGAGCACCATGTCGAACTGGTCATGGCGATCTCCGACCGGGTCACCGTACTCGATTACGGCGCGGTGATCGCTTCCGGCCCGGCGACGGACATTCAGCGCGATCCCACGGTGATCGAAGCGTATTTCGGCAGCACGGAACTGCTGGATTCGGTTCGCCACGACGACGGCGCGGCAGAAGCGGAGGACGCGCCCGCATGACCTCCGCGTCCGCACCGGAAACGCCGCTGCTCGAGGTCGAGAACCTCTCGGTCCGCTACGGCCACGTCGAGGCGGTACGGGACGTCTCCCTCCGGGTCGCGCCGGGCGAGTTCGTATCGATCATCGGCAACAACGGCGCCGGCAAGTCGTCGACGCTGAAGGCCGTCGCCGGCGTCGTCCGGCCGTCGGGGGGCCGGGTCCGGATCCGCGGCCGGGAAACGAACGGGCTGCCGACCCACCGGATCGTACAGATGGGCGTCTGCCTCGTTCCCGAAGGCCGGATGATCTTCTCCGACCAGACCGTCCTCGACAATCTGCTTCTCGGCGCCTACAGCCGCAATCGCGCGGAGCGGAAGTCCCTGAACTCGGATCTCGACCGGGCGTTCGAGCTGTTTCCGATCCTGAAGGAGCGCCGCGATCAGATCGCCGGCAGCCTGTCCGGCGGCGAACAGCAGATGCTCGCCTTGTCCCGCGGTCTGCTGAGCCACCCGGAACTCCTGATGATCGACGAGATGTCGCTCGGCCTCGCCCCCAAGGTGCTGGAGACGATGTTCCCCGCCCTGGAGCGACTGAACCGCAGCGGAATCGCGATCCTGCTCGTCGAGCAGCTCGCGACGATGGCGCTGCGCGTCGCGGACCGGGGCTACGTGTTCGAGAACTCGCGGATCGTGTTGAGCGGCCCGGCGTCGGAACTCGCCCGCGACGAGCAGGTCGTCCGCGCCTACCTCGGACGGCGGGCGGCATGAGCCGCGACCGTCCGCTCGCCCCGAATCCGCGGCACGCCGTCCGCTTCCGCGCGAACGCCCGGCGAGCGCAATCGAAACCGACAAGAAGAAGGAGGAACCCGGAATGGGACAGCGCATCATTGACCTGAGCGTGACGATCGAAGACAACATGCCGGCCCACAAGCTCTTCCAGAGCCCGATCTACCTGAAGGCGCTGGATCACGAGAGCACGCTTTCGTTCAACCTCGGCGTGCCCGAGGACCGCATGACGTTTCAGACGAATTTCATCGGCATGCTCGATCATGTGGGCACGCATGTCGACGGGTTTCGGCACGTGAACCCGAACGGGGCCACGATCGACGAAATGCCCCTCGACCTGTTCATGGGCAAGGCGGTGTGCTTCGACCTGCGCCACATTCCCGATCTCGGCGATATCGACGCCGCGGAAATGGACAAGGCGGAGGCGGCGTCCGGCGTCGGGGTGGACGGCCATATCGTCCTGCTCTGCACCGGCCTGCACGCGCGCCACTACCCCGACCGGAAGGTCTGCTGGACCAACCCCGGGCTCACGGTGGACGCGACGCACTGGCTGCACGAGCGCGGCTCGCGCATGCACGGGGTGGAGGGGCCGTCGACCGACAAGCCGACGGACAACCTGTTCGCGCAGCACCGCGCATGCCGCGACCTCGGCATTTCGCATTTCGAATGGCTGGTCAACCTCGAAGAGCTGGTCGGCGTCGGCGAGTTCCAGTTCTTCGGCGCGCCGCTGAAGTTCAAGGGCGGTTCGGGTTCGCCGGTGCGCG
Source organism: Rhodobacterales bacterium (assembly GCA_965221505.1). Classification (GTDB taxonomy): domain Bacteria; phylum Pseudomonadota; class Alphaproteobacteria; order Rhodobacterales; family CAZPXZ01; genus CAZPXZ01. The sequence continues at coordinate 222,027 of CBDCSI010000001.1, read as the reverse complement.
CCTTCGCCGTCGTCGAGACCTGAGCGCCGAGAGCCGGAACGGTCGGGGCTGCGACCGCGCGCAGCCCCGGCGCGCAGGCGGCCCCGCTGCCGGGACGCCGGCAGCGCATGGCCGTTCGCACGGGGCCGCAAGGGAGTAAGACAATGGGATCCGATCTCGCGTACAAGAGCGCTCTCGAATTGCGGTCGCTGATCGTCTCGGGAGAAGTGTCGCCGGTGGAGGCGCTCGAACACAGTCTCGCCCGCATGGAGGAGGTGGAACCGGCCCTCAACAGCTTCGTCACCGTGACCGAGGAGATGGCCCGCAAGGCGGCGCAGGCAGCCGAGCGCGCCGTCCTGGACGGCGAGGAACCCGGCCTGCTGCACGGGCTGCCGATTTCGGTCAAGGACCTGATCGCGGTCGGCGGCGTTCGATGCGCCTTCGGCTCGTTGACCATGGCCGACAGCGTCGCGGACGAAGACGCCCCCGCGGTCGAGCGCGTACGGGCCGAGGGCGCCGTCGTCGTCGGCAAGACAACCACGAGCGAGTTTGGGTGCAAGCCGGTGGGCGACAGCCTGGTGAGCGGCATCACGAGGAATCCCTGGAACCTCGCGAAGACCCCGGGCGGGTCGAGCGCGGGCGCCGTCGCGAGCGTCGCCACGGGCGTCACCCCGTTCGCGCTCGGCACCGACGGCGGCGGCTCGGTTCGCATCCCGAGTTCGATGACCGGACTGTTCGGCGTCAAGGCGCATTTTGCGCGGGTGCCGATCTACCCGGTCTCGGCGACGCCGACGCTGGCGCATGTGGGTCCGATCGGGCGGACGGTGCGGGACGTCGCCCTCCTGCTCTCCGCCATCGCCCGGTACGACCGGCGCGACCCCTTCTCCGTGCCCGGACCCGTTCCGGATTTCCTCGCCGCGTGCGACCGGCCGATCGAGGGCATGCGGATCGCGTGGAGTCCTACGCTCGGCTACGCGAAGCCGGAGCCGGAGGTCGTTGACCTTTGCGCGAGCGCCGTCGCGACGTTCGAGGAGCTGGGTTGCGAGGTCGAGCTGGTCGACACCGTAATGGATTCGGATCCGAGCGACATGTGGATGGCGGAATTCTATGCCGGCGTGGGAACCAAGCTGCGCACGGTAATCACCGAACGGCCGGAAATGCTGGATCCCGGCGTGCGCGAGGTGCTCTCCGACGCGCTGAACCAGACGCTCGACGAGTACTACGCGCAGGTGTTCCGACGCTACGAGTTTCGCGAGCGCGTCCGACGTTTCATGGAAGACTACGATCTGCTCGTCTCGCCCACCTTGCCGGCGCCGGCCTTCGACGTCGGGCGAAACCTTCCCCCGCAGATGCCGGACGCCAACATGATCTCCTGGGTCGCCTACACCTATCCGTTCAATCTGACCGGACATCCCGGCGCGTCGCTTCCGGTCGGATTCACGCGCGACGGCCTGCCCGTCGGCTTGCAGATGATCCCGAAGGCCTGGTCCGAGGTCGACGTGTTCCGGGCCGCCGCGGCGTTCGAGGAAGCGCGCCCGTGGGCCGATCGGAAGCCGCCGGTCGCCTGATCGCGGTTCTCCTCGCGGCCGCCGGGCGCCGCGCGCGGGTTCGGCGGACCGCTCCCGGCGTTCCGCGATCCGACCGGTCGCGGCGACGCGTCGCGTCGACCTTCCGCCGCGCGTCGCGTCCCCGCGTTCCTGCCCCGGAAACTGCGCTTGCGCCGACCCCCTGCGCGTCCCGTTCCCCAAGCGGTTACATTTCGGGCCGACGCACGGTATGAATTGCTTCCGGAGCGGACGACCGCTCTGCCGACTCTCCCGGCCAGGCACGGCAGGAGAGGACGTACACTCACGACGTACCGCGGCGCGAGGGTCCGACGTCCGTCGGGCCGGAAGGCCGCATGACAGTTCTGACACCAAAGAGGAGCTATACGATGAACCTATCCCGCATACGCGCCGGCATCGGAGCCGCCGTACTCGGAGCGGCGGTCGCGCTGTTGCCTGCCGCCGCCGGAGCCAAGGAATTCGACGGGGTCACCGTCAACATTCTCACCATCACCGGCCCGACCATCTCCGGCCCGATGCAGAAGCACGCCCCGGCGTTCCAGGAGCTGACCGGCGCCGAGATCAACGTGATCACGGTTCCCTTCGCCGACATCTATCCGAAGCTCCTGGCCGACTGGTCGGCGGGCACGAACTCCATCGACGCCGCGGTGTTCGCGCCGCAGTGGGCGGTCGACTTCATCGCGCCGGGCTATCTGAGGGATCTCACCGACTGGGTCGAGGCCGACGACGCCCTGATGGTCGACGACATCGCGCCCTTCTTCAACGAGATTTCGCAGCGCTTCGGCGGGCGGACCTATCTGATCACCGTCGACGGCGACTTCCAGATGGTCTACTACCGGCTGGACGTGGCCGAGCAGCTCGGACTCTCGGAGCCGGAGACCTGGGACGATTACGTCGCCTTCGCCGAGGCGGCGCACGGCATGGACATGAACGGCGACGGCGAGCCCGACTTCGGCTCCTGCATCGCCAAGAAGCGCAACGCGCAGTCCTACTGGATGATCACCTCGATCGCGGCCGCGTATCTGCAGGCCAAGGGGACCAGCGAAGGCGCGTTCTTCGATCCCCGCGACATGAAACCGCTGATCAACAACGACGCGTTCGCCGCGGCGCTCGAGATCTACGCGGCGACGACGGAATTCGGCCCGCCGGACGAGCTCAACCTCGACGTCGGCGACACCCGGGGACTCTGGACCGCCGGGCGCTGCGCGCTCACGCTCGACTGGGGCGACATCGGAACGCTCTCGATCGATCCGGTCAACTCCAAGGTGGTCGACAAGACCGGCGCGATCATGCTGCCGGGTAGCCGCAGCGTTCTCGACCGCGACACCGGAGCCCTCGTGGAGTGCACGCCGGAGATCTGCCCGCATGCGATCAACGGCGTGAACCGCGCGCCGTTCGCCGCCTTCGGCGGATGGTCGGGCGGGATCAACGTGGCCGCCGACGAGACGGTGCAGCGCGCCGCCTACGAGTATTTCTCGTTCCTTTCGCAGCCCGCGCAGTCGAACGTCGACGTGACCATCGGCTCCACCGGCTTCAACCCGTACCGCATCTCGCAGTTCTCCAACCGCGACCTGTGGCGCGACGCCGGGATGAGCGACGAGGCGGCCGACTCCTATCTCGGCGCGATCGAGGCCAGCCTGAACAGCCCGAACATGGCGCTCGACCTGCGCATCCCGCAGAACAGCGCCTACCAGCAGGTTGCGCTCGACACCGCGCTGTCGCGCTTCGCGGCCGGCGAGATCGACGCGGCGACGATGATGGCGATCGTCGAGGAAGCGTGGAACGAGCTGAACGAGGACAACGGCGTCGACGAACAGCTCGCCGCCTATCGCGGCTCCATCGGGGCCCAGTAGCCCCCCGGCCCCGGGCTTCCGCCCGGGATACCGGAACCCCGCCCGGCGAGGGAACGTCCCTCCCTCGCCGGGCGCCCGCATGAGGCCGCTCCAGCCGTGAACTCCCGCGCCGAATGGTTCGAGCGCCACGCGCCGCGCGCGATGGTGTTGCCGGCCGTATTGCTTCTCCTGGCCTTTTCGCTCTTTCCGCTGATCGTCTCGGCCTGGCTCGCGGTCTCGCGCTTCAAGCTCGCCCCGGGCGGATTCGACATCCGCTTCGTCGGGTTGCGGCATTTTCGGAAGCTCCTGTTCGGCTCCGAGCAGTATCACTTTCTCGGCACCTTCGGCGCCTTCTCGATCGTCGACGGCGTAATTCTCGCCCTGGTCGTCGCCCTGTTCGCGCGCTGGTGGTGGCGCTACCTCCGCAGTCCGGCGCGAAGCGTGATCGGCGGCGCCGGACGGCTCGTCACCACCACGGTCGTCCTCGGCCTCCTGGCCATCGCGCTCGACGTCATCGGAACGCGTTCCGGTCCCGGATCGCTGATCACCACCCTGTTCTACGTCGTCGCCGGCGTGTCGATCCAGTTCGCGCTCGGCCTGGGCCTGGCCTGGCTCTGTGCGCAGCGCATCCGCGGCCGCGCCTTCTTCCGGCTCGTCTTCTTCATCCCGCTCATGGTGACCCCGGTCGGGATCGGCTACACCTTCCGCATGCTCGCCGACGTCTCGAAGGGACCCTTCGCGCCGCTCTGGCAGGCGCTCGGCTACGGCGAATTCTCGTGGGCCGCCGACGCGTGGGGCGCCCGTTGGGTCGTGCTGATCGGCGAGACCTGGCAATGGGTGCCGTTCATGTTCATCGTCCTTCTCGCGGCGATCGAGAGCCAGCCCCGCGAGCAGGTCGAGGCGGCGACGATCGACGGCGCCGGCGGCTGGGAGGTCTTTCGCGACGTGACGTGGCCCGCCATCGCGCCCGTCGCCGCCACGGTGGTCCTGATCCGCCTGATCGAGGCGTTCAAGATCATCGACCTGCCCAACATCCTGACCAACGGCGGACCGGGCATCGCCACCGAGTCGATGACGCTGCACGCCTTCATCGCCTGGCGCGCGCAGCAGCTCGGCCAGTCGGCGGCGGTCGGCTACATGCTGATGTTCGTCGCGGTGGTCTGTTGCGTCTCGTTCTTCAATCTGGTGGCGCAGCGAACCCGCGCCCACGAGGCCCCGGTCCGATGACTTCGCCGTCCGCTCCCCGCAGCCGGTTCCGCCGCCTGTTCGAGCCGCGGGATCTCGTCTCCATGGCGCCGGTGCCCCGACTGCTGGTCTACGCCGCGCTCGGGTTCTGGACGCTGGTGGTGCTGTTTCCGCTCTACTGGGTGCTGGTGACGTCCTTCAAGCTGCCGATCCACGTGAACGACGGCCCGGTGTTCGTCCCCTTCGTCGACTTCGCGCCGTCCTCCCACGCCTGGCGGTACATCTTCGTCGACATCGCCAACGACACTTTCCGGCCGTATCTGAACTCGATCGTCATCGCCAGCCTCAGCACGCTCCTGACGATGGCCGTCGGAGCGCTGGCGGCCTACGCGCTCGCCCGCATCGAGTACCGGGTCAAGCTGGGCCTCGTGGTCGGGTTCCTCGTCGTGCTCGCCGCCGCCGTCGCCGCCGTCGCGGCCGGCGTGCCGTGGCAGGCGTCGGCTTCCGCCGGCGTCGCCCTCTTCGTCCTGTTCGCCGTAGGATTCGGCAAGCGGTTCCGCACCTCCGTCGGCAACAACGACATCCTGTTCTGGGTGCTCTCCAACCGGATTCTGCCGCCGGTCGTGGTGGTGCTGCCGATCTACATCATGTTCCAGCAGCTCGGTCTCCTGGACACGCATGCGGCGATGATCCTCACCTACGCGGTCGTCAACCTGCCGATCGTGGTGTGGTTGATGCGCGATTTCTTCGCCGGCATCCCGCTCGACCTGGAGGAATCGGCCGAGATCGACGGCGCCTCGAAGTTCCGAATCCTTCTGACCATCGTGCTGCCGCTGGTGCGCGGCGGCCTGGTGGCGACCACGCTGCTGGTCTTCATCCTCGCCTGGAACGAGTATCTGGTCGCGCTCTTCCTCTCCACCGCCGACGCCCAGACCATGCCCATCCTGGTCACGGCGCAGAACACCACCCGCGGGCCGCAATGGTGGTACATGTCGGTCCTGATCGTGATCATGATCGTGCCGGTCATCGCGCTCGCGTTCCTGCTTCAGAAACACATCGCCCGCGGACTGCTGGTCGGCGCGGTGAAGGGGTAGCCGCCATGCGCGTCATTCTCGAAGGCGTCCGCAAGTCGTTCGGCCGGGTCGAGGTCGTCAAGGGCCTCGACCTGGAGATCGCCGGCGGCGAGTTTCTGGTCCTGCTGGGTCCGAGCGGCTGCGGCAAGACGACGGCTCTTCGCATGGTGGCGGGCCTCGAGACCGCCGACGAGGGCACGATCCGCATCGGAGGGCGGGACGTCACCCACGTGCTCCCGAAATACCGCGACGTGGCGATGGTCTTCCAGTCCTACGCCCTCTACCCCCACATGACGGTCGCCGACAACATCGGCTACCCGCTCCGGTTGCGCCGGGCGACGGACGAGGAGCGAAGCGGAAGGGTCCGCGAAGCGGCGGAGAAGGTCGGCCTGGAATCGCTGCTCGACCGCTACCCCAGGCAGCTCTCCGGCGGCCAGCGGCAACGGGTGGCGTTGGCGCGGGCGATCGTGCGGACCCCTTCCCTCTTTCTGATGGACGAGCCGCTCTCCAATCTGGACGCCAAGCTACGGGGACAGATGCGAGCCGAGCTGAAGCGCCTGCAGGCAGAGCTCGGCACCACGACGATATACGTCACCCACGACCAGGTCGAGGCCATGACGCTGGCGCACCGGGTCGCGGTGATGCATGCGGGGGTGGTCCAGCAAATCGGCCCGCCGCGCGAAATCTACGAGAACCCTGCCAACATGTTCGTGGCCGGTTTCGTCGGCGCGCCGCCGATGAATTTCGTCGACGGCGACGTGGAGGACGGCAGCTTCCGCTCCTCCCTCGGCAGCATGCCTCTGCCGGGGTTTGCGAACCGGACGGGTGCGGTGCTGGGATTTCGGCCGGAAGACGCGACCATCGACGTCGACGGCGGCGTTCTCGGCGCTTCCGTCTACTCGACCGAGATGCCGGGAAACGAGACCATCGTCACCTGCCGGTCCGGGGACGCGCTGGTGGTGGTCAAGGCGGACAAGGAGTTCGACGCCGCGCCGGACACGACCGTCGGAATCAGTCCCAACCCGAACGCGGTGCGGCTGTTCGACCGGGCGTCCGGCCAGCGGATCCGGGAATAGGGAACCGCCGGCCGCATTCGCTTGTCCGGGCCTTCCGCTGGAGCGCCTGGTTCAGCTTTCTCTGGCTCCGGCGCCGAAACACCGGCCGGCCGCCAGGATTCCCGCGATGCCTATCCGGGCAACGATCGACGAGATCGTTTGGGCGGAGTCGACGGCCTCGGCTGCGGAGGCGTCGGAGGCTTCGGCTTGCTGGCGGACATCCGCAGCGAGGTTGTCCACTTCGGCGAAGCGTTGATCCAGAATCCGCTCGTCGGTCGCGATCTGTCTGCCTGCGGCCGCCGTCAACTGCAATTTGACGTTCGTCTTGTCCCAGACGTCGTCTTCACCCTCGCCGTAGCTCATGAACCGTTCCATCAGGGGGATCGTATCCGGGTGCAAGTCGAGAGCGCCGTTCTCCGACAGCTACCGTATGCCTTTACCGTATGCTTTTCTTGATACGCCGGACTTCCGGCTCGTAGTCCTCCTGGATATGTGTGCGGTATCAAATGGGCAAAGGGCAAGAGGGCGGCGCCTCGCAGCTTGACCCTCCCGACTCCCTGGGCCTTCGACATGTTGGCCATGCGACAGAGCCGGAGGACTTCCTCGGAGATGAGCGAAGACGTCGCCTGGGCCGGCGTGCCGAATTCGTCGTATGCGGTCAATATGCGATAGATCTGGTCGTCCAGGCTGGTGTTCAATGCCAGTTCGAGGCCCCGGTGTAATCCGAGACGACGCTCCCGGAAGTCGGGCTGTCTCGCTTTCGCGTCGTGCAAAAAATCGGCTCTCGAGGAGTTCGGTATTGGAAGTCGGTGCGTCGACATGTTGCCGGATCTGCGCGTCCTGCCCGTCGGAAACGCTGACCTCGAGAATCGCCAATGGCTCGTACAACGCGTCTCTGTTTTCTTCGACGACCTCGAAAATCCGGTCCAGATTGCCGAAACTCATCCGGAAGTCGGTCCCGGGTGCGCCGGCATACACCAGCGTTCCCGCGTGCCGGGCAAGCTCGAACGCGACGGACGAGGCTTCGGCGCGTCGGCCGGAATTGGAGCGGTCGCCCGGTCTTTCGGTCGATCTGCAACCGCTGACGGCTGATCGCTTCCGTGTCGGAACTGGCGCCCTTCACGAGGCCGAGACCCGAACAGACCGGGCTTTGCGGCGTTCTCACGGTTTCTCCGGCGCATCCCCCTGCGGCGGCACGCCCTCAGCCTCCTCGACGAGCGGACCGAATACGTGCACGAGGCGGCGCTCCTTTGGCGCGTCCGGCTTCTCCGGTGAGGCTACTTCCGCTTCCGTCTCGTCCGCCTCCGACTCCTCCGTCGGATCGAAGTCGCCCCACCCGTCCGTCACCCGCAGCACCGGGCGCGGTTCCTTCGGATTGTTGCCGAACAGGACGACCCCGCCGTCCAGGTAAATGGCTGCCACGGCGACCAAAGCGATTCTGCCGGCAGCATTCCCAAACAGAGATCCGTGTTTTTCTTGGCGATCGAGCGCCTGGAATACCAGCATGGCGTCTTCGCGGATACCGTTCCGCATGCGCCACTCCCTCTCGTCTACCGGCGGCTTCTCCGTCGACTCCAGGTCGCCCCATCCGTCCGTCACCCGCATCGCCGGACGCGGTTCCTTTCGGTTCGAGCCGACCAGGACAACCCCGCCGTCCGGGTGGATGCCTCCCACGGCGTACAAGAAAACCCTCCCGGTAGGCTTCCCCTCGGGCGAGCCGTCCTTCTCGTGGACATCGAACGCCTGAAACACCAATGCGGCACCGTCGGGGATTCCGTTTCGCTTGCGCCACTCGGCGCACTCGGCGCTGTCTACCTCGATCATCTCCATCAGAACGGCATCTCCTCTTCCATCGCCTCGAGCGGCGGTCGAAATCGATCGGGCGGCGCACGGCACTCTCGGAACGGCCGATTCGCGCGTCCAGTTCGGAGTCGCCCATGCCCTGGACGCGCAATCCGTCGCAAGGCGCCATCTTGCGGTGGCTCTCGGGTTCGGCGGCACCGTCGCCCGCCCTCGCGACCGCGACGGCTCATGGATAGACTGCCCCGCCTTACCTGGTCGCCGAGTACAGCGATCAGGCAATCCTGCGCCTGAACCTTCGCTTCTGTCCCCGTTTCCCGCTCGGTCAATGCGTCCGGCACGTCCGGGTCTGTACGGTTCCGCGGACCCTGTCGTCTTCCTGCCGCACTAACTCCACCGGCCACCGTAGCACTTGAGTCCTCACGCCTTCGTGAATCGATCGTCTTCCCGGTCCATGGGATCGAGTGCGTACTGGATGCGCGCGCATCGCCGCTCGAAATCTCGCGCAGAGTTCCCGACGCCGATCTTGCGCTGCAGCCATCCGGAGCCCGGAGCGGGGCTTCGCCAGCGCATCCCACGGTCAGCCTGGCCGCCACACGGCTTCGAGCGACCGCTTCCAGTCCGCCCCGCCGACCGCGGCGCATCGGCCCGTCTCCTGGCAGGGTAGCCGTAGAGAAATGCGCGGCGCAAGCGACCCATCGTGCCGAACCGCGATCCTGCTCACCGTCGACGATGTCGCTCGTCGGCAACTGCCGTGGGAGGAGCTTCGCAGACCGCGTAGCTTCCGACACGTCGAACCCTGCGTTTCTCCCTTGCCGCTTCGATCTCCCTGGGCGCGCGATCGCACGGACGTATTCGGGACAGTTTCGGTCAATTCCCGGCGCTGTCGGCGGTCGGCAGGCCGCCCTCGAGCGGTTTCGGGACAGTCGTACCGGATCGCCGAACGACGGCGTCCGTAACCGAACCGTTGCCCGATGCGGGGGCTGCGACCTCCTTTCAGACCGGCCGCGCAGCCTCGATTCGGCCCTCCGGCGTTGACTTGCGACCGGTTTTGCGGCACTCTGCCTCCCGAAGTGCGGGGAAGCGCTGACTAGGGCGTTTGTCGCGGCCACGGTTGGACTGCCGGTCCGGACCGTCGCAGGCGCGGCGGGCACGGAACCGGCCCGAACGCGGGTCGTACGGGCCGGTACGGGCGCCGACGCGCGTCTCGACGGACCCCCTGTCGCAGCACGGCGGGGACGAACGTCCGTGCCGATCGACCCGCGCCAAGCCGCGGGCGGTGGAGTCCGGGGGTCGTCCCGGGCGCGACCGTTCGCGTTTTCGACTGACTTCGGCGTCGCGGCCGTTCCGGCTGCGGGCGGGGATCGCGCCTCGCCCCGGGACGGAGGGCTCCGGCAGGGAAGGAATGCCACTTGACCCTACAATTTGAAGCTCCCGACACCCTGCAGGACGCCGCGCGCCTTCTGGCCGATTCGGGTCAGGCGCGCGCGCTCGCCGGGGGAACGGACCTCCTGGTGCAGCTCCGCTCGGGTATCGTCGAACCGGAGATCGTCGTCGATCTGAAACGGATCGACGGAATGCTCGACATCCGGGAGGAAAACGGCGGCTACCGGATCGGCGCATGCGTGCCGTCCGCGGTCATGGAGCGACATGCCGGGTTGCGGCAAGCCTGGCCGGGCGTCGTCGAGGCCATGGCCCTGGTCGGATCCACCCAGATTCAGAGCCGCGCGACCCTGGCGGGCAATCTCTGCAACGCCTCGCCGGCGGCCGACAGCGTACCCGCGATGGTCGCGGCGGACGCGACCGTGCGCATCGCCGGCCCGGGCGGAGCCACCCGCGACGCCCCAGCCGGCTCGATCGCGACGGGACCGGGGCAGACGTCCCTCGGCAGCGGCGAATTCGTCGCCTCGATCTTTCTTCCGGCCCGGCCCGCACGGGCGGCGGACGCCTATCTCCGCTTCATCCCGCGCACCGAAATGGACATCGCGGTGGTCGGGGCCGGCGTGTCGGTCGAACTCGGAGACGACGGAACCTGCCGGTCGGCCCGGGTCGCGCTCGGCGCGGTGGCGGCGACCGTGATCCTGGTCGAGGCGGCCGGGGAGGCGCTGGTCGGGACCAAGGGCGGCGACGAAGCGCTGGCGAGAATGGCCGCGCTCTGCTCCGACGCGTGCCGTCCGATCGACGACAAGCGCGGAACGGTGGCGTTCCGCCGGCAGGTCGCCGGCGTGCTGGCGCGCCGCGCGGCAAGGATTGCATTCGAGCGAGCGGAGGCACGGGCATGAGTCAGATCCACGTAACGTCGACCGTCAACGGCGACGCGACCGAGTTCGTCTGCGAGCCGCAGGAAACCCTGCTCGACGTCCTCCGCAACCGCCTGGGCCTCACCGGCACCAAGGAAGGCTGCTCGACCGGCGACTGCGGCGCCTGCAGCGTGAGCCTGGACGGAGAGGTCGTGTGTTCGTGCCTCGTCCTCGGCGCGGAAGCGGAAGGCCGCTCGGTCGAGACCATCGAGAACATGGCCGACGGCGAGAACCTGCATCCGCTGCAGTCCGCGTTCCTCGAACACGCGGCGCTGCAATGCGGCATCTGCACGCCGGGCTTCCTGGTGGCGGCGAAGGCGCTTCTCGACCGGAACCCGTCGCCGAGCGAAACCGAGATCCGGTACTGGCTGGCAGGAAATCTCTGCCGCTGTACCGGCTACGACAAGATTATCCGCGCTGTCGACAGTGCGGCCCAGTCCATGCGGGAGGCAGGATGATGAACGTCGAAACCCCCATCGCAGCGCAGAAGACCTTTCGGACCGTCGGCTCCCGGCCGGTGCGTCCGGACGGCGTCGACAAGGTAACCGGACGGGCCCGGTTCGGCGCCGACGCGACGCTCGCCGGAATGCTGGTCGGCCGGGTGCTCCGCAGCCCCCACGCCCACGCGCGCATCGTATCCATCGACGCCTCGGCGGCCGAGGCGGCGCCGGGCGTCAAGGCGGTCGTCACCCGCGCCGATTTCGACGTCGACGGGCTGACCGGCGACCTGGCGTCCGTGCTCGAAAACGTCATGGCGGGCGGCAAGGCGCTCTACGACGGACATGCGGTCGCCGCCGTCGCCGCGGTGAGCGAATCGGCGGCCCGCGAGGCCCTGAAGCGCATCCGGGTCGAATACGAGGTCCTGCCGCACGTGACCGACGTGGACGCCGCCATGGCGGCCGACGCGCCGGCGCTCCACGACGGACTGGCCGACGAGACCGTGCCGGAAGGCATGGGGCCGAACGTGGCGTCGCGATGCGAGTTCGGTCACGGCGACGTCGAGGCGGGGCTGAAAGAGGCCGACCTCGTCGTCGAACGGTCCTTCCTGACCGAGGCGGCGCATCAGGGATACATCGAGCCGCACTCCTGTCTCGCCTCCATGGGGCCGGACGGACAGGCCGACCTCTGGTGCTGCACCCAGGGTCACTTCATGGTCCGCACCATGTGTTCCGCCCTTCTGGGGATCGAGGTCAGCAAGCTCAAGGTCACCGCGTCCGAAATCGGCGGCGGGTTCGGCGGCAAGACCACCGTGTTCCTGGAGCCGGTGGCGCTCGCCCTCTCCCGCAAGGCCGGACGCCCGGTCAAGATGACCATGAGCCGCGAGGAGGTGTTCCGGGCTTCGGGGCCGACCTCCTCGACCAGCGCGAACTGCCGCGTCGGCATGACGCGGGACGGCCGAATCACCGCCGGGGACGCGGAGTTCCGCTTCCAGGGCGGGGCCTGGCCCGGATCGCCGGTGTCGCTCGGGGCGATGGCGGCCTTCGCGCCCTACGACCTCGAACACGTCCGTACCACCGGGTACGACGTCGTCGCCAACCGGCCCAAGCAGGCCGCCTACCGCGCACCCGGCGCGCCCATGGGCGCGTTCGCCGCGGAGAGCGTCATCGACGAGCTTTGCCAGAAGCTCGGCCTCGATCCTCTCGAGGTGCGGCTGAAGAACGCATCCAGCGACGGCAGCCGGGCGTCCTACGGTCCCACCTTCGGAACCATCGGCCTCCGGGCCACGCTCGAGGCGGCGAAGGCGCATCCGCACTACGCCGCGCCGCTCGGTCCCAACCAGGGACGCGGCGTCGCCTGCGGCTTCTGGTTCAACTTCGGCGGACAGACCTGCGCCACGCTCAACGTGAACGAGGACGGAACGATCGGGCTGACCACCGGCAACCCCGATATCGGCGGCTCGCGCGCGTCGATGAGCCTGATGGCGGCGGAGGAGCTCGGAATTCCCTACGACCGGGTCCGCTGCAACATCGCCGATACGGCCTCGCTCGGATTCAACGACGTCACCGACGGCTCGAGGGTGACCTTCGCCGGCGGCATCGCGACCATCCGCGCCGCGCAGGACGCCGTCCGGAAGCTCTGCAGCCGGGCCGGGCTGATGTGGGGGATTCCCGCCGAGGCGGTCGAGTGGGCGGACGGCACCGCGCGCCCGGCAGGCCCGAACGCGGGCGAGCACGAGCCGCTGTCCATCGCCGAAATCGCCGCAGCTTCCGGCAACACCGGCGGGCCGATCGCCGGGCATGCCGAGGTGAACGCGGAAGGCGCGGGCGTCAGCTTCGCGACCCACATGGTGGACGTCGAGGCCGACCTCGAGACCGGCGCGATCAAGGTGCTCCGCTACACGGTGTTCCAGGACGCCGGCAAGGCGATCCATCCCAGTTACGTCGAGGGGCAGTTCCAGGGCGGCGCCGTGCAGGGCATCGGCTGGGCCCTCAACGAGGAGTATGTCTACGGAGAGGACGGAAGGCTGCAGAATCCGGGATTCCTGGACTACCGCATTCCGGTCGCGTCGGACCTGCCGATGATCGATGCGGTCATCGTCGAGGTGCCCAATCCGGGACACCCCTACGGCGTCCGGGGCGTGGGCGAAACGTCCATCGTTCCGCCGCTGGCGGCCATCGCCAACGCCGTCGCCGCTGCGACCGGCGTCCGGATGACGCACATTCCCATGTCGCCGCCGCGCATTCTGGCTGCCCTCGAGGCGGCGAAAGCCTGATCCGTGGCCCAGGTTCAGATCTGGGGGTCGCTACGAGCCGCTGCCGACGGCGCGGAGACGGTCGAGGTGGACGCCGCCTCGATCGGCGAGATGCTGAAGCAGCTCGTGGCGACCCATCCCGGCCTGCAACCCCAGATCGAGCGCGGCGTATCGGTCTCCGTCGACGGACTGATATTCCGGGATTCGTGGCTGGCGCCCATCCGGCCGGAGAGCGAAGTGGTGCTCCTGCCCAAGCTCGCCGGCGGCTGAACGGCGCCGGCGGCGGGGCAAAACGGCGATCCGGCGGCGAAACCAGTCGAACTACCGCAACGGCCTAGTCGACCGGCCTGTTCAGATCGCGAACCCTTGGCCCAGATACCGCTCCCGCACGGCCGGGTCTCTCGCCACGTCCTCGGCCCGGCCCTGGCAGATCACCTCGCCCTCGCTGATCACATAGGCGCGATCCACGATTCCGAACGTCTCCCGGGCGTTGTGATCGGTGATCAGCACGCCGATCCCCCGGTCCTTCAGATGCGCCACGATGTCGCGCATCAATCCGACCATCTTCGGGTCGACGCCGGCGAACGGCTCGTCGAGCAGGAGATATCTCGGCGAACTGGCGAGGCAGCGGGCGATCTCGAGACGCCGGCGCTCCCCGCCGGAAAGAGACCCGGCGTCTGCCCGCCTCAGATGCGCGATCGAGAAAGCGCCGAGCAGGTTCTCCAGCCGCGCGCTTCGCCGCCGGGCGGATATGTCGGCGATCTGCAATACCGCGCGAATGTTGTCCTCGACCGACAGGCCCCGAAACACGGAGGCTTCCTGCGGCAGGTAGCCGACGCCGAGCCGGGCGCGCCGGTACATCGGCATTCCCGTGACGTCCGTGCCGTCCACGGCGATCACGCCCTCGTCCGGATGCAGCAGGCCGGCGATCAGATGAAAGCAGGTCGTCTTCCCGGCGCCGTTCGGTCCGAGGAGGCCGACCGCCTCGCCCTGGCGCAACGACAGGCTCACGTCGCGCAACACCGTGCGGCGGCGAAACGACTTCCGCAGGAACCGGGCATGCAGGCCGGTCTGCGCCGGATCGATCCGGACGACCTTCCGCTTGCCGCCCCTCTCCTGCGGCGGCTGCCGGCCGCCGGACGCGGCCGCCCGACCGCCGCCCCGGGAGACGTCGCGCAATTGACCCCGCTTCACTGATTCGCTCCGGACGATTCGCCGCTGACGGGCGTCAATTCCACCCGGACGCCGCCCGTGACCTCGCTCCAGCCGGTGAGGAGATTGGCCGTGAACTTCTGTCCGCGCACCTCGTTCCCGCCCTGGATCAGCAGGACGCCTCCCGTCGCCTCGAACAATCCGCTCTCCAGGTCGTAGACGGCCTCCTCGCCCTGCACCGTGTCCCCTTGCAACGTGATGTGCACGTCGCCGGACGCGAAAATCTTTTCGATGTTGGGCGTGTCGGGCTGCGAACTCGCTCCGTCGCCGTAGTGAACTTCCATTTCGTTCGCCTTCAGGGTCAGCAAGCTGCCCTGCTGCGCGACGACGTTGCCCTGAAACAGCGCCGTCCGGTCCGCCTGGTTCAGTTGCAGGCGGTCGGCGTTGACGACCACGTTCTCTTCGACGCCCGACTCCGCCGTCTGGGCGCCGGCGGGCGTGGCAACCAGCGCCGCGAAAGCGGCCGCCGCTACCCAGGGGATGAATGGCATTCTGTGCATGCGCGTCCCGCTCTCCTTTCAACCTCCGCGGTCGGGAGCACGATACACCATTCGCACTCCCTTGGAAAACCAGGCCTGCAATCCCTCGCCGCGATCCTCCACCCGCATGTCCCCGGCCTCCAGTTCGACCGGCCCCCATACGATGCGCACCGGCGTCTCCGACCGAATTCGCCCCTCTCGCGTCTCCAGGGTCACGCCGGTTCCCGAAAACCGCTCGCCTGCCGGGCCTCGGGACGTCACGTCTCCGAGAAGGACCAGCAGACCCTCGTCGATCCGCAGGGTTCCCTGGTTGGAGCGGGCCGAGAACGGACGGCCGTCCTGGCTTTTTCCGTCGATGGACACGCCGTAGAGCGCGACGACCGAGGGCCTGATCTCCAGCGGGATGGCGAAGTCGGCCGAGAACGTCAGGAGCGCGCCGTTCGCGAGCCGCGTCGTGTAGACCGGTTTCTCGATTCGCTGCCGGTCGCGCGCCGCCTCGGCGTCTTCCCCGGCGCCGGAGGGAACCCCCAGCTTCAGATACCCGGTCGCGACGATCGCGAGCGCCAGCAAGGCGGCCAGGGCGGACAGGACGCGCACATATCGCTGGAACGGCCGCCTCGGGCGGCGACTAGGCGATTCCGGCGCGGAGGCAGTCATGGACGTGCAGAAGCCCGATCGCGACCGGACCCTCTCCCGACTCGGACCGTTCCGTCGCAAACAGGCAGAGGACCGGTCCCGCATTCATGATTTGCAACGCCTCCGCCGCGAGCGCGTCGGGCGAGACGATTTTCGGATTCCGCGTGGCGACGTCGCCGGCGGTACGCGCCAGCAGCCCGTCCATGTTCCGGCGGATGTCGCCGTCGGAAATCACCCCCACGAGCACCCCGGCGGCATTCGTGACGCCGGTGACGCCGAAACCCTTGGCGCTCATGGTAAGCAGCGCTTCGGACATCGGCGCGTCCTCGCCGACCAGCGGGACCGCGGCTCCGGTGTGCATCAGGTCCGCCACCGTGAGGAGGCGGGATCCCAGGCGTCCGCCGGGATGCAGCATGCGAAAGTTGCGTGGCGTGAAACGACGGCGGCGCATGACCGCGACGGCCAGCGCGTCGCCGAGCGCGAGGGTGGACGTGGTGGAGATCGTCGGCGCCAGGCCCAGCGGGCAGGCCTCGCCGCCCGACGGCAGGGCCAGCGCGACGTCCGCCGCCCGCATCAGCGCGTTGTCGAGTCCGGTCGCAATTCCGATCAGCGGGATCTCGTAGCGCCGCGTATGGGAGACGAGGTCGTCCAGCTCCGGCGTCTCGCCCGAGTTCGACAGGACCACGGCGACGTCTTCCGCCGTGAGCATGCCGAGATCGCCGTGACTCGCTTCCGCCGGGTGGACGAATTGAGCCGGAGTACCCGTGGACGCGAAGGTAGCCGCGATCTTTCGTCCGACGTGGCCGGACTTCCCCATCCCGGAGACCACGGTTCGCCCCCTCGCGCGGAGAATCAGCTCCACCGCCCCCGAAAAGTCCGGCGGCATATGCGTGGCCAGCGCTTCGAGCGCCGCCGCCTCCGCACGAATGACGCGCCTCGCTTCGGCGACGTCGTCGAGATTCGCTGCGGCGGAGTCGACCGCCCTCATGGCGCCGAGACGCTCATGGAGAGGCGCCGTGGGCGAAAAGATCCATGTCCGCCCAGCCCTCCACGTCGATCCGCGCGCGCCAGGGCAGGAACTCGAAGCAGCGCTCGACCAGCTCCCGGCGGCCTTCCCGCTCCAGGATCGCATCCAGGGCGACGCGTAACCGGTGGAGATGCAACACGTCGCCCGCGGCGTAATTGAGCTGCGCCTCGGTCAGTTCGGGATTGCCCCAATCGGACGACTGCTCTTCCTTTTCGAGTTCGATCCCGAGGAGCTCGTCGCACAGCACCTTCAGCGAATGCTTATTGGTAAACGTCCGGGCGAACAGCGAAGCGATGCGGGTGCAGTAGACCGGCGACGCCAGCACGCCGTAGCTGCGATAGAGGGCCGCGATGTCGAATCGGCCGAAGTGAAAGAGCTTGAGTATCCGTTCGTCCGCCAGCACGCGCCGTAGCCTGGGCGCCGCTGCCGGCGGATTTGCGACCCGTACGAGATGCGCCACGCCGTCGCCGGCCGACAGCTGCACCAGGCACAGCCGATCCCGGGCGTGCCGCAGGCCCATCGCCTCGCAGTCCAGCGCCACCGACGCACCCGGATCGAAACCGTCGGGGAGGTCGCCCTCGTGCAGCAGAACCCGCATGAGACCTCGCGACCCTTGACCCTTCCGGCATGCGTGGTGCCCAGGAGAAGACTCGAACTTCCACGACCTTGCGGTCACTAGCACCTGAAGCTAGCGCGTCTACCAATTCCGCCACCTGGGCGATCCGAACCGCAGGCCCTTTCAGTAGCCCGAATGTCGCGCCCTGTCAAGAATCGCCGCGCAGGACTTGCGTCCTTCCGAAACCGGGGATCAGCCGGGCGCAACCGGCATCCGTCCGCACGGCAAGCGACCCTCCTGCGCACTCGGACCTATTCCCGGGTTGCGGGCGGAGGCCCGAGGCGCAGGGACACCCGCCGGGTCAGCGGGGGACAACGTCGCCGTGCGAGTGCGGATTCGGTTCTTCGTGCAACGTCTCGACACGCGCGATTCGCCCTTCCTGCTCGACGAGCCGGTCCAGAAAGATTCGTCTGCTCTCCGCCATCTCCGCGCGGAGATCGTTCGTGTTTGCCGTAATCTCAGAGCGGAGGCGTTCTTCCATGTCCGTCATCTCAGAGCGAAGGCGTTCTTCCATGTCCGTCATATCAGAGCGAAGGCTGTTCTCCAGGTTGGAAATGTCTTCGCGAAGGCTGTTCGTGTCCTCTCTCATATCGGCGCGGAGAAGGGCAATGTCCTCGCGCAGGTTGGCCTCCAGCACTCTGGAACGAGAGATATCCAAGTACATCATCGCTACGATGCTGGCCAATCCGACGAGAATTGCGATCGTGTCTCTGCCGAGGCCCAGCAGGCTTGTCGGGCGGGGGGTATCGGTATTTTGGTTTGCCATCGGTTACCGTCTTCAGTGGCATTCTAGCCGATCGCGGCAGGCGCGCAAGTCGGCGAAGGAATGTAGTTGAGCGTTCGATCCGCCGAAGACTCGGCGGCCGTCAGGAACGACGGTGCCGCAACGAGTATTCGGGATCGCTACGAGCGCACCCCCCGGGGCGCCTGTCGTGCGGCTGCCTGAGCGAACGCTTCAGGTCGTGCGCGCGACCGATGCCCCGAGGGGGCTCGCTGGTCGCGACGCACGGGACGCGCGTGCATGCCCAGCCACCGTGCGAATCATGCGAGAAACGACAGGGGCAGCGATTCGGCTCATGATTTCTCCGGCTGCGGGTCGCACGATTCGGGGGCCGGCGGGCAACGCTACCGCCAACGGTCCCCTGCGTCGACTCCTTCACGGAAGGGAGGCTGGATCTCCGGCCAGGCCTTGCCGAGTCCAGGCCGAGAGAATCTCCGGAACTCCTCCGAGCGAGAGGTTTCGGTAGGAGTCGCGGCACGGATCCGGACGGCGCAGACGGATGCCCCTTGAGCGCTTCCCGAGACCCGGGCGCGCGTCGTCGCACATGACGCACGGACGCAAAGGGTCCTGCGGCCGGGCCGTCCGTGTCTCGACGCCCCCAAATTGCGAACCCGGCCTCGAATCGGTGCGGCGGCGGGATTCTGCCGCAACCGGAATCCGGGACGGGCTGCGATCCCGTGTCCGCCGGATTAGCGATCTCGTTGACGATCATTGCCCTCGCATGGCATTCCGTGCGACTCGAGAAACGGTCGGCCGAGTCACGCATTCGGGCCCGGCAATTCGAAGGCCGTCGACTCCCCGCCGTCAATCCGGCGATCCTCGCGCCGAGCCTCCTCTGTCGGGACGCCCAGACCGAGGCCAGTGTCGACGGTCTCGTCCCCGGCGACCGCCGCTCTCGGCGCACGGTCTCGGATCGAGCTTCCCGCCTTGGGACGTGCCCGCCGTGCGGTTGCAGCGACATGGGGCTGGCCGCGCCGTTCCGGTCGGCAGGACGAGAGATTCGGGAACTGGGCGCTTCGCAGAATCTCTAAAGCGCGCCGGTTCCGAGACGCCGTCAACCTGGTCAGGAGTATCGGGTGCGCCGGCATCGGACGCGCGGGAGCGGACCCTGCGCCAGCGCATGCGAGTGTCCGGTCGCTGCGTCGCCAGACGGGTGGTGTGCCTGATCGCGCTGGAGTCCCTTGCGGCGATCCATGGCGACAGACCAAAAAGTGTAGGCGCGGGAGAGAACGGTTCCGCACGGCGACTGGCCCCCGGGGCGGCCGAATTCATGCCTCGAGTTCGAAGCGGCGCGGACCCGCAATTCCTGGAACGATTCCTCTTCCCGTTGCGCCGCCGCACGTCGGAACCCTCCCGAAACCGCTTGCGGAAGCGTTGCCCTGCGGTAGGATGCGGCAAGCCCCGCAGGTGCGGACCCAGCAATTCCGGAACAAGTCGAATGCCGATCCTCGCTCTGATCGGAGGCCACGGCTTCATTGGCCGTCGCGTAGCGCCCCGCTTCGTGCGCAGCGGATGGCGCATACGGGTCGGAACCCGCAATCCCGACCTTGCCGGAGACGTTCGGGTCTGGGGAGACGTCGGGCAGGTGGAACCGGTCGCCTGCAACGTGCGGCACGCGCCTTCGCTGCGCCGCGCGATCGAGGGCGCGGATGCGGTGGTCAACCTGGTCGGCATCCTGCAGGAGCGCGGCAAGCAGCGATTCGCCGCCGTCCAGGCCGAGGGAGCCGGCGAAATCGCTCGCCTGGCGGCCGAACTCGGCGTCTCGCGCCTGGTTCACGTCTCCGCCATCGGCGCCGACCCGGAATCGGCTTCGCGCTATGCGCGGTCGAAGGCGGAGGGCGAACGCCGGGTCGCCGAATCGTTTCCCGAGGCGGCGATACTTCGACCCTCCGTCGTATTCGGGGAAGGGGACCAGTTCTTTGTGCGATTCGCCCGCATGGCGGCGATCGCGCCGGCGATTCCCCTCGTCGGCGCGGAAACCCGATTTCAGCCCGTTCACGTGGACGACGTGGCCGAGGCGATCTTTCGGGCCGTGTCGCGGGCCGACGCGAAGGGGGTCTACGAACTCGGCGGGCCGCAGGTTCTCACCTTTCGAGAACTCATGCAGATCATGCTTCGGGTAATCCACCGCCGGCGCGCCGTGCTGCCGATTCCGTTCGGAATTGCCCGCCCCATGGCCGCCGTCGCCTCCCTGTTGCCCAACGCGCCGATCACGCCGGACCAGGTGGAATTGCTGACCCGCGACTCGGTCGTCGCGCCTGGAGCGCGCGGACTCGAGGAATTGGGCATCGCACCGGTCGCGGTAGAAGGCGTCATCGCGACCTATCTCGAACCCTTCCGCCCGGGCGGACAGTACTGGAAGCTGACCGGACGCCGATAGTCGCGTGGCGAACGGGGTCCGGCCGGTGAGGTCAGGACCAGGCGTAGAGCAGCAGTCCCGCCCCGAGCGCGATGCGGTAAATCACGAACGGCATCAGGCTCCAGCGGCGCAGGAAACGCATCAGAACCCAGAGAGCGCAGAGCGCCGATGCGAAGGCCAGGATCGCGACCCAGGCGGCCGACCATTGCAACCATTCCTCGCCCGAGCGAACGACCTCGATCGCGCCCAGCGTCGCGGCCGCGCCGATCGTCGGAACGGCGAGCAGGAAGGCGAAGCGGGCCGCGGCGACGCGATCGAACCCGAGGGCCCTTCCCGCCGTAATCGCGACGCCGGCCCGGCTTGCGCCGGGCAGAAACGCCAGCACTTGCGCCACGCCGACCCAGAGCGCGTCCCGAAGTCGGAAATCCGCAAATTGCCTGTCCCGGCCGCCCCGCCGGTCGGCCCAATAGAGAGCGACCGCGAAGAGAACGGTGAACGCAGCGATGGCCTCCACGCTGCGAAACGCTTCCGCGAGGCCCAATATCCAGATCAGGAAGCCGACCGCAACGGCCGGCACCGTGCCGACCAGGAGAAGAGCGGCGAGGCGCGCGTCCGGCTCCCGCCACCGTCCGACGACGAGCAGTCCGCCTCCCCGAACCATTCGCCGCATTTCGCCGTGGAAATACGCCATCACCGCCAGAAGCGTGCCTGCATGCGCCGCGACGTCGACCAGGAGACCCTGATCCGCCCCGCCGAAGAGGAGCGGCGTCAGCGCGAGATGCGCCGAGGAACTCACCGGCGCGAATTCGGTCAGACCCTGCACCAGCGCAAGGAAGACGAGCTGTTCTACCGGAATGACGCTCCCTCCCTTGCCTGCGTGACCCCTCGGGATGCGTGGACCTCGACCGCCCCCGGCCGCCGGACCTGCGAGGGGAACGCTGGCGCCAGCGGTCCTGCGGCGAATCCGCGCTACAGGCACCTGCTCGGACGCTCATGTCCCCGTATCGACAGACGCAGAGGACTTTGTCGACCCGCAGGAATCCCTGCGCGCAAGACTCCGCCAACCGGGGCGCCCCTCCGAATGGCAGTCTACCTTTAGAGCGCGGTAGCTCGACTCAGGCTCCAACGGGCCGACGCGCCACGACCGGAGGCAGCTACGAGGCCAAGGTCCCGCAAGCGGGCAAGCGTCCGCTGAACCTGGCGGACTGTCAGGCGTGCGGGCAATCCCTGATGGACCTCGCGGAGCGAGAGCGGGCGCCCGGCCCGGCCCAGCAAGTCTACGATCCCCCGCAGCTGCTCGTTCAAGTCCCGCCGCTCGATTACGGCACGACCCGTCGAGCGCATCGTTCCGGTATGCGTAGCGAAGAACCCGCGATGACGAAATCGCACCGTCACGCAAGTCTCGTCATCTACGATTTCCGGTCGCGGCAGACCGGCCTCGACGGCTGTCGCCGCCATCTTCAGCGTACCGCTACCCCAACGCTCGATGACGCCGCGCCGATAGAACGTTTCGGCGATTATCGGGTTCCAGGGAAGTGACTCGTGCGGCACGAACAGCTTCTCGGGCGTGAGCCCGAACGGCAGGTTACCCGTCGAAGTGACCTCCAGGCGGTCGTCGTATAGCGCCACACCGATACTTCCGCCGCCAACGGAGTAGTCTCGATGACACAGCGCATTGACCAGCGCCTCGCGCGTCGCCAACGGCGGAACGAGCGGTTCGTCGATCCGATCCATTCGACCCGACTCGAACCTCCCGGCGATCGGCAGACTGTCGCGCAGGAAGCGTTCGGCGGCGCTGAGCAGAACGAACGCGTTGCCGCGGAACTGACGGTTATCGAGAAACTCCATCCGGGCAACGCCCCTGATTCGGGCAACGCGAAGCAGACACTGAGGCATGTCGAACCGCAGGCGCTCCTCGCTTCCGAACAGTACCGCTGCCGCACGCCACAAGACGCCATCCCGGATTAAGCCGAGGCCGCGCAGCAACTCCCCGGTATCGCGGGTTCCGGGATCCTCGAGCCGGCCCCTGCGCATGGCCTCCTCTGCAGTGAGGCGAATCTGACGCTCGTCCAGGTCGCCGATCGACCATCCTTCGGCGGGTTGGTTCTCCCAGCGTCGCTCCTTGTGCATTCGTTCGAGGAGAAGCCTGCGATACTCCTCGGCGTGCGTCACGACCGTCGTGTTGCCCGCTCGCCGATAGGCGCTACCCCGGTACATATACGGGCCAGCCGGGCCACGGCTTACCGTGACGGCCACGACCTCGCGGCCTTCCCCCACCGAAATCCGTTCGATCGTCGGGAAGGCGGGCGGATCGATTCTCATGAGCTCGCGGCTCAGTTCCTCTACGGTGCGGTCGCTCACCTGCTGGCCCGCGACTCGACCGTCCGGCGTCACACCAAACAGGACCTGACCGCCTCGCTGATTGAGCATCGCGCAGACGGTCTGCGTCGCCTCTCGACGCGTCCCCGTGGTGCTCTTGAACTCGAGCGTTTCCGATTCGCCTGCCGCGACGACCCTCGCGACCCGTTCTGCAGACATTGCAATTCCCCGCTGAAGAGGTCCTCTGTCTTGGGCGCGTGAATCGCACATGCGGACGACTGTGACCCGAGGCTCGACATGTCCATGGACGAGCCATTCGTCCGCGAACCGAAACGGCGGTCGATGCGGCCGTCGAACCTTTCGTGTTGACGCTCGCTTGGTCGCGGCCGATCAGGTCTCAATCTGCCGGGCACGGTAGCGGCACACGCCGAAACTGGACAAGTGTGCGCACTGACATCCGCACGATCAAGCGCGGACTCCTTGGTCGTCGGTCAACGAAGTGACCTGGAACCGAGGAACGTCCCTGTCGGCGCATACGCTGAAGTGAAATGCGCCCTTTTCTCCCGTCGGCAGGGGTGGCGGGCGAAGCAAAAGATGAAATTGCCAACCTGACGGACCGCGATTGAATTGCCTGAAATTCGCTGCCCCGAGGCGACACGCAGCGGACACTCCTCTCCCGGTCCGCGCGGTCGGCCGAACGCGGCGGAATTGCGACGGGCTGCCCGCCTGCGCAACTGGGGTCGGGCCGACCGTCCGTAGTCAACGATCGCCGGACGGCGCTCGGCTGCGGTCGTGCAGATCGTCGAAGAATCCCCCCACCTCCCCGATCGGGTCCCCCAAACACGCTGCTGCCGGTCACGGGCGGAATCCGAACCCGTACCCCGTCCCGTGCAATTCGGCGCCTGAACCCGGCAGTACGAATCGCTGCCGCTCGCGCTGCCGGCCGTCGATCAACGACAACTCCCTGCGAACCCTGCCCCGGTCCCGGTCCCGGTCCCCGGTAGACCGGAGCGTTCGACGCAAACGCAAGCGAATATCGCTGAAGGTGACGAACGCTGTCTCAATATTGCCGGAATCTGTCTCAGTGTCGTCGGAATCGCCCTCCGACCGTGCAGAGCGATGCCGCCGGCCTGCAAATCCCGCCCCGTCCCGTGCAATTCGGCGCCCGAACCCGGCAGTCCGAATCGCCGCCGCTCGCGCTGCCGGCCGTCGGTCTGCGAGGACTCCCTGCGAAACCGGCCCCGGTCCCGGTCCCAGGCCCCGGTAGACCGGAGCGTTCGACGTAAACGCAAGCGCATATCGCTGAAGGTGACGAACGCTGTCTCAATGTTGCCGGAATCTGTCTCAGTGCCGTCGGAATCGCCCTCCGACCGTGCAGAACGATGCCGCCGGCCTGCAAATCCCGCCCCGTCCCGTGCAATTCGGCGCCCGAACCCGGCAGTCCGAATCGCCGCCGCTCTCGCTTCCGACCGTCGGTCAACGATAACTCCCTGGGAACCCTGCCCCAGTCCCGGTCCCAGGTCCCGGTAGACGGCAGCGTTCGACGCAGACGCAAGCGCATATCGCTGAAGGTGACGAACGCTGTCTCAATGTTGCCGGAATCTGTCTCAGTGCCGTCGGAATCGCCCTCCGACCGTGCAGAACGATGCCGCCGGCCTGCAAAACCCGCCCCGTCCCGTGCAATTCGGCGCCCGAACCCGGCAGTCCGAATCGCCGTCGCTCGCGCTGCCGGCCGTCGGTCTGCGAGGACTCCCTGCGAAACCGGCCCCGGTCCCGGTCCCAGGCCCCGGTAGACCGGAGCGTTCGACGCAAACGCAAGCGAATATCGCTGAAGGTGACGAACGCTGTCTCAATGTTGCCGGAATCTGTCTCAGTGTCGTCGGAATCGCCCTCCGACTGTGCAGAGCGATGCCGCCGGCCTGCAATACCCGCCCCGTCCCGTGCAGTTCGGCGCATGGACCCGGCGGTCCGAATCGCCCCCGCTCGTACCCGCAAGCCGGCGAATCCGCGGACGCATTCCATACGACCGGTCTCGTCGGTCGTCGCACTGCCAACGCCACCAGGCTGGACCGGGCTACTATGACATAGGTACTGCCATACTTTTTTCGAAACTCAGAAACCCAATTCGGACCGGCGGGCAGACATCCGAATTTTACGGCAATAGTACTGTCTTGTATGGGTAGCCTAGATCGGTTAACATGGCCGCCCCCAGTTCCTTCGGTGCCGAGACCCCGGTCCTTTCGCCTCCATCCGCCTGGAGACAGCTCGATGCCCGCAAGAATGCTCGCCTTCGTCGACACCCCCGGCGCCATGCCGCAGAAGCGGGCGGCCGAGGCGCGTCGCGAGGATTTCGGCGAAATCTACCGAGAGTATGCGGCCGAGCGCGCGGCCGAGCAGGCCGCTCGCTGCTCGCAATGCGGCGTTCCGGCCTGCCAGACCCATTGTCCGCTCCACAACAACATCCCGGACTGGCTGAAGCTGACGGCCGAGAACCGCCTCGAGGAAGCCTACGAACTCTCGCAGGCGACGAACACCTTCCCAGAGATCTGCGGGCGAATCTGCCCGCAGGACCGGCTGTGCGAAGGCAATTGCGTCATCGAACAGTCCGGCCACGGAACCGTCACCATCGGCGCCATCGAGCGCTACATCACCGAAACGGCATGGGAAAAGGGCTGGGTGCGCCCCCCCGCCCCGCCGCTGGAGCGGCTCGAATCGGTCGGAATCGTCGGCGCCGGCCCGGCCGGACTGGCGGCGGCCGACGCGCTCCGGCGCCGGGGCTACCGGGTCGTCGTCTACGACCGCCACGACCGCGCCGGCGGGCTCCTGATTTACGGAATCCCGAATTTCAAGCTGGACAAGGAAGCGGTGCTGCGCCGCGTCGAACTGCTGGCGGAGGGCGGCGTCGACTTCCGGATGAATTGTAACGTGGGCACGGATATCGGCCTCGGCGAGATCCGTGCCCGGCACTCCGCGGTTCTCCTCGCTACCGGCGTATACAAGGCTCGCGACCTGGGCGGACCCGGCTCCGGACTCGGCGGGATCGTGCAGGCGATCGACTTTCTCACCGCCTCGAACCGGAAGGGCCTCGGCGACCGGGTGCCGGCCTTCGACAGCGGCGTCCTGGACGCCCGCGACCGGCACGTCGCCGTGATCGGCGGCGGCGATACCGCCATGGACTGCGTCCGGACCGCCGTACGGCAAGGCGCCGCCTCGGTCCGCTGCCTCTACCGGCGGGACCGCAGCAACATGCCCGGATCCCGCCGGGAAGTGTTCCACGCGGAGGAAGAGGGCGTCCGCTTCGAGTGGCTATCGGCGCCGAAGGCGTTCGCCGGGGACGATTCGGTCGCCGCGATTCGCGCCCAGCAGATGCAGCTCGGCCCGCCCGACCGGACCGGGCGCCGCGCCCCCGAACCGGTCGAAGGCGGCCTGTTCGACGTCGAATGCGGCCTTGCGGTCAAGGCGCTGGGCTTCGATCCGGAAGACTTCGCGGCACTGTGGGGCGAACACGCGCCGGCGCTGACCGGCTGGGGCACGGTTCGCGCCGACGTCCGCACGGGAAAGACCAGCATGGAGGGCGTCTACGCGGCCGGCGACGTCGTCCGCGGGGCGTCGCTGGTGGTCTGGGCCATCCGCGACGGACGCGAGGCGGCGGAGGCGATTCACCGGCGACTCGGCGCCGCTACGGAATTGAGGACTGCAGCATGAGTTCGAGCAAGAGCCTTCCGCCCGACTGGGCCTCCCGCGAGCGCGCGCTCCGTCGCCGCCTGTCCTCCGCGCCGGGACACCCGCCGATCCTGGACCGCGACGCCTGCGGCGTCGGCTTCGTCGCCGCGATCGACGGCACGCCGCGGCGGGAAGTGGTCGACAAGGGAATCGAGGCGCTCTGCAACGTCTGGCACCGGGGCGCGGTCGACGCCGACGGACGCACCGGCGACGGCGCCGGCCTCCATCTCGACATTCCGGCCGGGTTCTTCGACGACGAGATCCGCAAGACCGGACACGTTCCCCAGGACGGGCGGCTGGCGGTCGGACAGATTTTCCTGCCGAGATCCGACTTCGCGGCGCAGGAAGCCTGCAAGTCGATCGTCGAGTCGGAAATGCTCGCCCTCGGCTATTCGCTCTACGGCTGGCGCCACGTTCCCGTCGAGGTCGGCGTGCTCGGCGCCAAGGCCGACGCCACGCGGCCGGAGATCGCGCAGATCATGGTCGCCGGGCCCGTCGGAATCGAGCCGGAACGGTTCGAGCGGCAGCTCTATCTCGCCCGGCGCCGGATGGAATCGCGCGCAGCCGCCGCGCGGGTCGCCGAGTTCTACGTCTGCTCGCTCTCCTGCCGTTCGGTGGTCTACAAGGGAATGATGCTGGCCGAGCAGGTCGCGGCGTTCTATCCCGACCTTCAGGACGAGCGGTTCGAGTCGCGCTACGCCCTCTTCCACCAGCGCTACTCGACCAACACCTTTCCGCAATGGTGGCTCGCGCAGCCGTTCCGGGCGCTCGCCCACAACGGCGAGATCAACACGGTCAGGGGCAACGCCAACTGGATGCAGTCCCACGAGATCCGCCTGGCGCACGAGGGATTCGGCGCCCGCGCCGACGACGTGAAGCCGGTCATCCCCCCCGGCGCGTCCGACTCCGGCGCGCTCGACGCGGTCTTCGAGCTCCTCGTCCGGGCCGGCCGCGACGCGCCGATGGCCAAGACCCTGCTCCTGCCCGAAGCCTGGTCCAAGAAGGCCACCGCCATGCCCGACGAGTGGCGCAACCTGTACAGTTACGCCAACGCCGTCATGGAGCCCTGGGACGGTCCCGCGGCGATCGTCGCGACGGACGGCCGCTGGGTCGTCACCGGAACGGACCGGAACGGGCTCCGGCCCATGCGCTACCAGATCACCGCCGGCGGCCTCGCCATCGCAGGCTCCGAAACGGGCATGGTCGCAGTGCCGGACGCGGAGGTCGTCGAGAACGGCCGTCTCGGTCCGGGACAGATCTTCGGCGTGGACCTGCGGGACGGGGTCGTCCGCCGCGACCGGGAGATCAAGGAGACCCTGGCGTCCTCCCGGCCCTTCCGCGAATGGACCGCCCATATCGTGGATCTCTCGCCCCGGGTTCGCGGCGCCGTCGAGTCGCCCCGTCTCGAGGCCGGCGAACTCCGCCGCATGCAGATTGCCGCGCGCTACACGATCGAGGAGCTGGAGACGGTTCTTCACCCCATGGCGGAGGACGGCAAGGAGGCCGTGGGTTCCATGGGCGACGACGCGCCGCTGGCGGTGCTCTCGGACCTGCACCGCCCCCTCAGCCACTTCTTCCGGCAGAACTTCTCCCAGGTGACCAACCCGCCCATCGATCCGCTCCGGGAACACCGGGTGATGAGCCTGAACACCCGCTTCGGCAACCTGAAGAACGTGCTCGACGAGGGGCAGTCGCAGACCGAGAACCTGCTGCTCGACAGCCCGGTCGTCCTCAACGAGCAATTCGCCGAGATGCGCCGCGCCTTCGGCGACGAGGAGCGGGAGCTCGACTGCCTGTTCCCGGCCGACGGCCGGGCGGACGCGCTTCGCGCCGCGCTGCACCGGATCCGCACCGACGCCGAGGACGCGGTCCGGGCCGGGGTCGCCCACCTGGTGCTGACCGACGAGCGCATCGACGCCGACCGCGCCGCGATTCCGGCGATCCTCGCCACCAGCGCCGTGCACGGCTGGCTGGTGCGGCAGGGATTGCGGACCTTCTGCTCGATCGGCGTGCGTTCCGCCGAATGCGTGGATCCGCATCACTTCGCGGTCCTCATCGGCTGCGGCGCGACCACCGTTAACGCCTGGCTCGCGCAGGAGAGCGTCGCCGACCGCCATCGCCGGGGGCTGTTCGGCGGGCTCTCGCTCTCGGCCTGCCTCGACCGCTACCGCGAGGCGGCCGAGCAGGGCCTCCTCAAGATCATGTCGAAGATGGGCATCTCGGTCGTCTCGTCCTACCGGGGCGGCTACAACTTCGAGGCGGTCGGGCTCTCGCGGGCGCTGGTCTCGGAGTATTTTCCGGGGGTCGCGAGCCGGATCTCCGGGATCGGCCTCGCCGGCATCGAGCGAAGCGCGCTGGCGTCGCATGCGCGCGCCTTCCGCACGGACGCCGTCGCGCTGCCCATCGGCGGCTTCTACAAGGCCCGCGCGCGGGGCGAGACGCACTCCTGGGACGCGCGCGGCATGCATCTCATGCAGTCGGCCTGCGCGAGCGGAAGCATGGAGTTGTGGCGCCGCTTCGCCGGACGGCTGCAGGACATGCCGCCGACGCATCTCCGGGACCTGCTCGGCTTCCGCACCGCCGGGGATCCGGTGCCGCTTTCGGAAGTCGAGTCCGTCGCCTCCATCCGCCGCCGGTTCGTCACCCCCGGCATGTCGCTCGGGGCCCTGAGTCCGGAGGCGCACGAGACCCTCAACGTGGCCATGAACCGGATCGGCGCCAAGTCCGATTCCGGCGAGGGCGGCGAGGACCTGGAGCGAACCCTGAACTCCGAGGACGGCGAGAACCGGGCCGCGCGGATCAAGCAGATCGCGTCCGGTCGCTTCGGCGTCACCGCGGCGTATCTGAACGCGTGCGACGAGATCGAGATCAAGGTCGCGCAGGGCGCCAAGCCGGGCGAGGGCGGCCAGCTGCCGGGCTTCAAGGTGACGCCGACCATCGCCCGGCTCAGGCACTCGACCCCGGGCGTCAGCCTGATTTCGCCGCCGCCGCATCACGATATCTATTCGATCGAGGATCTCGCCCAGCTGATCTTCGACCTGAAGCAGATCAATCCGGTCGCCCGGGTCACCGTGAAGCTGGTCGCCTCGACCGGGGTCGGAACCATCGCCGCCGGCGTCGCCAAGGCCAAGGCCGACATCATCCTGATCTCCGGCCACAACGGCGGCACCGGCGCCGCGGCGCAGACCTCGATCAAGCACGCCGGCCTGCCCTGGGAGATGGGCCTCTCCGAGGCGCACCAGATCCTGACGCTGAACGACCTGCGCGAGCGGGTGATCCTTCGGACCGACGGCTCCGTCCGGACCGCCCGCGACGTGGCGATGGCGGCCATGATGGGCGCCGAGGAGTACGGGGTCGGCACGGCCGCGCTGGTCGCGATGGGCTGTATCATGGTGCGCCAGTGCCACTCCAACACCTGCCCGGTCGGAATCTGTACGCAGAATCCGAAGCTGCGAGACAAATTCGCCGGCACGCCCGAGCGGGTGGTGAATTTCTTCACGCTGCTCGCCGGCGAGGTGCGGGAGCTGCTGGCCTCGCTGGGAGTCCGCTCCGTCGACGAGATCGTCGGCCGCACCGACCTCCTCGAACAGGTCAGCCGCGGCGCCCCCCATCTCGACGACCTCGATCTCAGCCCGCTTCTCACGCGAATCGAGAAGGCCGACGCGTCTTCGCTGCGGCGCGACCGCCACGCGCACCGGGTCGAGGTGCCGGACACGCTGGACGCCGAAATCCTGCGCGACGCCGAGCCGTTCCTGCGCGACGGGCGGAAGATGGACCTCTCCTACACCGTGCGAAACACGCAGCGGGCCGTGGGCACGAGGGTGTCGTCCCACATCGTGCGCCGATTCGGCCGGGACCGTCCCCTGTCGCCGGGACATCTGACGATCCGGCTCGAAGGCTCGGCCGGACAGTCCCTCGCCGCCTTCGGCGCGGCCGGACTCAGGGTCGACGTGCGCGGCGACGCCAACGACTACGTCGGCAAGGGCCTCTCCGGCGGCGAGATCGTCCTCCGCCCGCCGCTGGACTCGATTCTCGTCCCGCACGAGAACACCATCGTCGGCAACACGGTGCTCTACGGCGCCACCGGCGGCCGCCTGTTCGCCAACGGCCAGGCCGGAGAACGCTTCGCGGTGCGCAATTCCGGAGCCGAAGCCGTGGTCGAGGGTTGCGGCGCCAACGGCTGCGAATACATGACCGGCGGCACCGTCGCGCTGCTCGGCCGGGTCGGCGACAATTTCGGCGCCGGCATGACCGGCGGCATGGCGTTCGTACTCGACGACGAGGGAGACTTCCTCGAGCGCCTGAACGGGGACACGGTGATCGCGGTTCGGGTCGAATCCGCATATTGGGAATCCGTCCTGCGCAACCTCGTAGAAGCGCATGCGGAGGCCACCGGGTCGCCCCTGGCGCGGGATCTGCTGCAAGCCTGGCGCCGCACCCTGGCGCGGATCTGGCAGGTCTGTCCGAAAGAGCGGATCGAGCGCCTCGAACGCCCCCTCTCGGACGCGGACGCGGCGTCGGCGACCGCCTGAACTCCGGCCGCCCGGCGTCGTTCGCGCGCCGTTCCGCTCGGGCCGAGTCCTCCCTCAGCCTCCGTCCGTCGGCTCCCGGCCGGTATCATGGAGCGGAACCGCGGCCGGATCGAGACGGTACCCTCCCTCGTCCCGTCGCAGGATCCCGCCGCAGCCGGCTTCATCCAGAACGGAGCGCAACCGCCAGACATGAGTCTCGACCGTATGGGTCTCCGCCAGGGCGGAATAGCCCCAGACCGCGCGCAGCAATTCGTCCCGCGTCGCCGCCCGCGCCCCGGACCGGCACAGGTGGAGCAGCATCTCCGATTCCATCGCGGTCAACGTGCCGGTCCGGCCGCCCGCCGACCGCACGCACCGCTCGCGATGGTCGAATTCGGCCGGGCCGACGCGGAACCGGGCCCGGCGGTCCCGGCTCGCCCGGACGGCGGCGTGAATCCGCGCGACCGCGTCGCCGATGCGCAAGGGAAGCCGGAGGACCGGATCCCCCGCCGCGGCCGGACGCCCGATTCCGATCGCCGGAACCGGCCCGTCCCGATACGACTCGAGCCGGTCGGCGTCGACCAGCGCCGCGTCCGGCAGCGGCCCCGAAGGCATGCGGCCGGCCCCGGCGCCGCCGTCCAGCGCTTCGAGGCCGGGGGTGTCGTCCAGTTGCTCCACGAGAACCTCGCGGAGAACGGAGTCCCCGACCGCGATCCATACGAGGCGTCTGGCAGGCATGCCTCACCGGTAGCGCCGCGCGGCGAGCCGGTCAACGATTCGGGAGTGCTGGCATGACGGTCGAGCGCGCTTCCGCCGCCCGCCCGCTCTTCGGGCGGGAGGACGTCCTGGAGGAAGCCCGCGGCGCCCTGCGCCTCGGACACCCGGTTCGCCTGACCGGCGGAGGGAAACCCGCCGCGCTGGCGCTAGCGGCGGAGCTCGCGGAGGAGCGCTGGCTCGCCGCGATTCGCGACGCCTGCGGCGACGCGATCGACCTTGCGCTCTCGCGGCAGCGGGCCGAGACGCTACGCATCCGGGTCTACGACGGCGACCTCGCGCGCGTGCCCGTCGAACCCGACGCGACGGCGTCCTATCTCGCCGCCCTCGCCGATCCGTCGCGGGACCTCGACCGGCCGCTGCGCGGGCCCTTCCCGACGCGCCGGAGCGGCAGTCCCGCCGACGCCGTCCTGGCGCTGGCGCTGACGCGCCGGTCGGGACTTCTCGGCGCGGCCCTGGTCGCGCATCCGCGCGGACGCCTCGCCGGCCCGCTGCGGCGCGCCCTCGGCGTGCCGCGGAGCGCGCTCGAGGGTCCCGAACCCCGCCCTACGGTGGAACGCGTCGCTTCCGCCCGCATGCCGGTCCGGTCCTGCGAGGACGCCCATGTCCACCTGTTTCGCGAACGCGGTTCGGGAGAAGAGCATCTCGCTCTCGAGTTCGGCCCGCTGCGCGAGAGCGAGGCGCCCGCGGTTCGGGTCCATTCCTCCTGTTACACCGGCGACGTGCTGGACTCGCTGCGCTGCGACTGCGGGCCGCAACTTCATGCGGCGATCGACCGGGCGACGCGGGAGGGCGGCGTCGTCGTCGTGCTGCAACAGGAAGGCCGCGGGATCGGGTTGGCCAACAAGATGCGCGCCTACGCGCTGCAGGACCAGGGATTCGACACCTACGAAGCCAACCGCCGGCTCGGATTCGCGGAAGACGAGCGGGAATTCGGCGTGGCGGCCGAGATTCTCCGGCTCCTCGGCGTCGGACGAATCCGGCTGATGACGTCCAACCCGGAGAAGGCCGACGCCGTACGCGCCGCGGGCGTCGAGGTCGCGGAGGTCCTGCCGCACGGTTTCGGGCAGAATCCCCACAACGTCCGCTACCTCGAGGCGAAGCGCCGGCGCGGGAGCGAAACGGCGTGAGGCCCAGGGCCCGAAGCCCGCGGGACCTGTTCGTGCGAGGCTCCGCCGCGCGGTTTCTCGGACGCCGCTTCCCCTGCCGGATCGGACGCTCCGGCGCCGCGACGCAGAAGCGCGAGGGCGACGGCGGAACGCCCGTCGGAGCCCACCGGGCCGAGCTCGTCCTGTATCGCCCGGACCGAATCCCGCCCCCGGAGACCTGCCTTCCCGTCCGCCCCCTGCGCCTCGCCGACGGCTGGTCGGACGATCCCCGGGATCCCGAATACAACCGGCTCGTCCGCCGGCCGCACGGATTCCGCCACGAGGCGCTTTGGCTGTCGGGACGCGTCTACGACCTGATCGTCGTCCTCGACTGGAACCGCCGCCCGACGGTCGCCGGCGAGGGCAGCGCCGTCTTCCTTCACGTCATGGACCCGCTCGGACGCCCGACCGCCGGCTGCGTCAGCCTCGCGCCCGGCGACCTCGTGCACGTCCTGCGGCACTGGCGACCGGACTCCCGCGTGATCGTCGATCGCGCTCGACCGGTCGCGAGGACCGGCTCCGTTCACACGTTCTCGGAGATGTGAATCCGGCTCGGCAGGAGCACCGATTCGACCGATTCGGGCTCCAGCGCCGCCTGCGCCAGGACCTCCACCGACGCGGTCGCGAGTTCCGGGATCGGGGTTGCGGTGGCGAAGTCCGCCGCTCCCGAGATCAGCCCCTCGCGCACCTCGCGGCTCATTTCGCTGCAGACCGCGGCGATCCGACCCGCGCCGCCGCTCTCCTCCAGCGCCCGCAGCGCACCGCCGCCGCCGCCGCCGATGACGTAGACCCCGGCCAGGGACGGCCACCGGTCGAGGAGCTCCAGCGCGGTGCCGTAGGCGCCCTCGTCGTCGTCCAGGTAGGTCATCGACTCCACCACCCGGAACCCGTCGCCCTGTTCCCTGAGCCGGGAGCGAAACCCGGCCTCGCGGTCCTCGTGTCCGCGGTAGCGATGGCTTCCGATCAGGACGCCGATCTCGCCGGGGGCGCGCACGCAACGCGACATGGCCCAGCCGGCGATCCGGCCGTCCCGGCGCCCGTCGACCCCGACATGGGCGACCGTCCGCATCGAGGCGAGCGGACTCAGGAGCGACACCACCGGAACGCCGCGCTCGGCCAGCGCCGACACCGCGTCGGCGACCAGCGGGTGGTCGATGGAGACGACCGCCAGGGCGTCGACCCGCTCCGCGAGCCGGTGCATGGATCGCACGATCGGACCGGGGGCCAGCGCGTCGACGAACTCCAGCGTCAGATCGGCCCGGATATCGTCGCGCCGCTCGCTCGCGCTCCGCAGTTGCGCTCCGAGCCGGCGGTAGAACGGCTTGCTCCGTTTCTGCAGGAGCGCGCCGAGTGCGACCCGGGGCGCGAGGGCGTTCATCCGCCGTCGCTGCTGCGGCGTGGAGCGGAACCCGAGCGCCTCGGCCGCCGCCAGCACCGCCTTCTCGGTCGCCGGGCGAACCCGCCTGCGCCGGTTCAGCACCCGGTCGACTGTCGCGACGCTCAGTCCGCATCTCTCGGCGATCTCCTGGAGCGTCGGCCGGCCCATCTGCGCTTCCCCGCTTCCCGGATAGAAACTATCCCGAATTCTCGCCCGGTTCGGATAGAATTGCAAATTCGGCTTGCATTCGGCTGCGACGTTCTTTCCAATCCCCGCAGGGAGGACAACCGGGGAGAACTCCGGATGACGGCTGCAGCGACCCAGTACCGGCTCGCCGGCGCCGAGCCGGCGATCGCCATTCCGCACGAGGCCTGGTACCAGTGCCCGATCCCGCGCAAGGAACTCAAGGCGCTGATGCGCCGGAGCGACTGGCCGGCGCTCGGCAACTACGCGCTGTGGCTCGGCGCCACGGCGGCCTTCGGCGCGGCCGCGGCGCTCTCCTGGGGCGACCCCTGGCTGGCCGTCCCCCTCTTCGCCGTCTACGGAGTTCTCTACGCGTCGGGCGGTGAGTCGCGCTGGCACGAGTGCTCGCACGGAACCTCGTTCCGCACCCGCTGGATCAACGAGGCCTTCTATCACCTCGCGTCGTTTCTGGCGCTCAAGAATCCCTACGCATGGCGATGGAGCCACACCCGCCACCACACGGACACCATCGTGGTCGGACGCGATCCCGAAATCGCGTTCCCCCGGCCGCCGGACGTGCGCGGCATGGTCCTCAACCTCCTGTATCTCAAGACCGGCCTGACCGAGGTTCGCCGGATGCTCCGCCACGCCGCCGGCGGGCTCTCGCCGGACGAGCGCGAGTACGTTCCCGAATCGGAGCGCCGGAAGGTCTACTGGACCGGACGGGCGCACGTCCTGATCCTGGCCGGAACGGCGGCCGCCTCGGTCGTCTGGGAGACGCTCCTTCCGCTCATGCTGATCGGCCTGCCCACCTTCTACGGTTCCTGGCTGCACCACGTGACGGCCGCGACGCAGCATGCGGGCCTGGCGGAGAACGTCCCGGACCACCGGCTCAACACCCGGACGGTGTATCTGAACCCGGTCTTGCGGTTCGTCTACTCGAACATGAACTATCACATCGAGCATCACATGTTTCCGATGGTGCCGTTCCACGCGCTGCCGGCGCTGCACGAGGCGGTCAAGCACGACATGCCGCGGCCGTATCGGGGTCTCGTCGAGACCTATCGGGAGTTGATCCCGGCGCTTCTGAAACAGGTTCGGGATCCCTCCTATTTCGTCGAGCGCAGCCTGCCGCCCGGCGCCCGGCCGTCCCCCGCCCCGGCAGAAACGGGAGCCTTCCGATGACCGACTGGATCCGGGCCTGCCCGGCCGACGAGATCGAACCCGAGGACGTGATCCGCTTCGACCACGCGGGACGCACCTACGCCGTCTACCGATCACCGTCGGACAGCTATTACTGCACCGACGGCACCTGCACGCACGAACACGCCCATCTCGCCGACGGACTGGTGATCGACGACGTGATCGAGTGTCCGAAGCACAACGGCCGGTTCGACTACCGCACGGGCAAGGCGAAGAGCGCCCCCGCCTGCATCGATCTCCGGACCTACGAGACGAAGGTGGAAGACGGCTTCGTGCACGTGCGGATCGGATCGGCGGGAGGAGCGGAGTGACCGTGCGGGAGCCGCGCGACCCGCTCCGGCGCTTCGGGCAGGCGGAGACGGCGCGGTGACGAAGCGCGCGGCGGTGATCGGCCTCGGCAACATGGGTTCGGGCATCGCCCGGAACCTGATCGCGGCCGGATTCGAGACCGCCGGATACGACCCCGACCCGGTGCGGACGGCGGAATTCGCGGCGCTCGGCGGAATCCCGGCCGCCTCCGCTTCCGACGCCGGAAAGGACTGCGCGACGGCCTTCGTCATGGTCATGAACGGCGAGCAGGCGCACTCCGCCGTACTCGGCGACGACGGGCTCGCCGCCGTCATGCCGCTCGGGTCCGTCGTCGTGCTCACCGCGACGGTTCGGCCCGACGAGGCGCGGTCCGTCGCGAGGGGGCTGCAGGGCACCGGCGTCCGGATGGTCGATTCGCCGGTCAGCGGCGGCTTCGCCGGCGCACAGGCGGGCACGCTCGTACTCATGGCCGCCGGATCCGACGCGGCGCTGGCGACGGCGCGTCCGGCCATGGAAGCGATCTCCGGCGTCGTCCACGTCGTCGGCGACGCGCCGGGCATGGGCCAGACCGTCAAGGCGGTCCTGCAGTCGCTGATGGGCGCGGTCTTCGGGGCCACCTTCGAGGCGGCCGCGCTGGCGGCGAAGGCCGGAATCCGGGGCGAGACGCTGCTCGAGGTCGTGCGCGGCTCCAGCGCCGGCTGCGCGGCGTCCGTGGGCGCGCTCGAACGCGTCGTCGAGCGCCAATTCGTCGGCACCGGCAGCCACATCTCCACCATGCACAAGGATCTTTCGATCTCGCTCGATCTCGCGCGGTCGCTCGACGTGCCGCTGTTCACGGCCTCGGCCGCCATGCAACTCTTCACCGCCGGCAAGTCGCGGCATCCGGAGGGCGACAACTGGGTCGTCACCCGGATCCTGGAAGACATCGTCGGCGCCGAGCTGCGTTGACGGGAGGCGCCGGCATGCGGATCGGTGTGATCGTCGACGGCATCAGCCGGGATCTCGAAACCGCGCTTCGGGTGATGGACGAGTTCGGCATCCGCTACGGCGAGCTGCAATTCGTCTGGGACAAGGAGGTCGGCGACCTCGACCGGCAGGAGCGGGCGCGGGCGAAGGCGCTCCTGGACGAGCGCGGAATTCGCGTACCCTGCCTCTCCCGCCACGTGTTCTCGTCGCTCACGCGGGAGAACCGGCCCGGAGACGCGGCGCATCGCGCCCAGATGGACGGGCTGAAGCGGACGATCGAGATGGCGCAGGAGGTCGGGTCGCCCCTGGTCCGCATTCTCTCGCCCCGCAAGGAAACCATACTCTGGGGCCGGAACGGCGCCGAGGACTGGAACGTCGCGAAGGGCGCCTGGGACGCGGTGCCGCCGCTGATCGCGCCCGCCGTCGAACTGGCGCGGGCGGAAGGGATCGGCCTGGTCGTCGAGACCGGCAACGGGACCATGGTCAACTCCGGCTACACCGCCCGGCTCCTGATCGACCAGCTGGACGCGCGGGACGCGCTGCGGGTGCTGTGGGATCCGGCCAACGCGTGCTGGTGCCACGAACGAGCCTGGCCGGACGGCTACGACGCGCTCCGGGGCGGCTATCTCGGCCACGTCCACGTCAAGGACGTCCGGGTCGACACGCCGCGCTCCTGCCTCGAGATCCGGCCCATGGGCGAGGGACAGCTGGCGGACCAGTTCCAGCCGATCGCCGACGCCATGCGGGAGGACGGCTACGACGGCGTCGTCTCCTTCGAGAGCGTCTACCATCCCGGCGACGGGAGCTACGAGGCCGGTTTCCGGCAGTGCGCCCCGCTCTTCGCCCGGATCTTCGGCGAGGGGGCGCCGTCGTGACGGAGCCGGCCGGGGCGACGCGGCGGGTCGTCGCCTGGGGCGGACGCGGCCCGGAGGCGCGCAACCTTACGGTCGACGACCTGCGCCGTGCGAAGGGGAAGCGCCGCTTCGCCCAGGTCACCGCGAACTCGGTCGAGGAGGCTTGCGCCGCGCGGGAGGCGGGCATCGACCTGATCATCGCCAACTCCCGGAACGCGGCGGCCGCGCGGGAGGGCGGAAGAGACCTGTTTCTGACCGCGGCGATCGCGCTCGCCGACTTCCCGACGCCGAACGACGTGCTCCGGGAAGCGTTTCGCGCCCTCTCCGTCGGCGCGGACGCGGTCATGACCCAGCGCTCGCTCGGGGTCGTCGAGACGCTGGCGCGCGAAGACGTGCCGGTCATGGGCCATCTGGGGCTGGTGCCGCGCAAGTCGACCTGGATCGGGGGCCTGCGCGCCGTCGGCAAGACCTGCGACGAGGCGATCGAGCTCTACCGGCGGTTCCGCCGGCTCGAGGACGCAGGCGCCTTCGCGGTCGAGGCGGAAGTGATTCCCGACCGGGTCATGGGCGCGATCTCGGCCCGCACCGGGCTGGTCACCGTCTCGCTCGGCTCCGGCGCGGAGGCGGACGTCGCGTATCTCTTCGCCGAGGACGTCTGCGGCGAGAACGACACGCGGCCGCGCCACGCGCGGGCGTTCGGCGATCTCGCCTCGATCCGGCGCGCGCTGGAAGCGGAGCGCGTGGCTTCGTTCCGGCGGTTTCGGGAGGCGGCGCTCGGCGGCGGGTTTCCGGGGCCGGCCGAGACCGTGTCCGTTCCGGATCGCGAATACGACGCGTTCCTGTCCGCGCTGGCGCGGCAGGATTCGTGAGGGGAAAGACGGTGGGGCCGTGCGCAGAAGCGATCCGCGCGTTCGGTTTGCAACCGCTCCGGGCCCGTGTGATGATGCGCCCGCCCGCCAAATCAGATTGTATCCGGCTCTTCGCGGGGCGGGGAACGGTTCGGGCCGACCGGCCCGGACGCCCGGCGCCGCGTTCGACTCCGGTACCCCGGCTGCCCATCGCATCCGTCGGCGGTAGATTCTCCCGTCGGCGACGCGTCCGATCCCGCATCGGCCGCAGGCGCGGGCCGGCACGCCGGACTGACCGGATCCCGGGCCGGCAATTCCTGCCGGCCGACCATTTCCCAAAGGAGGAACGACAATGACTCGAACGCTGATGGCCTCGGTGGCCGGGGCGCTTGCCGGAGCGGCTCTCGCCCTGCCGGCGACGTCCGCCGACTACACGCTCCGCATACAGACGCACTTCTCGTCGAACTCGACGCCGGGCGAACTGATCGGCCAGTTCATCGACGACGTGCAGACCATGTCCGACGGCGCGCTGGAGATCCAGATGCACTACAACTCGGAGGTCGTCGCGCAGAACGAGACCCTCGGCGCGGTTTCGCAGGGCATTCTCGACTGCGACATGACCGGCGCGTCCGGCAACGTCGGCAAGGACGCCGGCTTCCAGTTCGCCGGCGACATCATGGGCGGCTACGACACGCCGTACCAGTTCCTGGCCTGGTTCCATCACGGCGGCGGACGGGAAGTCGTCCAGTCGAATCTCTACGACCCGCTGAACGTGCACCTCGTCGGCCTCTGGCTGCAGGGGCACGAGTCGCTTTCCTCGACCAGTTCGCTGGCCAGTTTCGACAACCTGAAAGACTGGAAATTCCGCTCGCCGCCGGGACTGGAGACCGAGATCTTCGCCGCCTTCGGCGCCAAGCCGGTGGTGATGGACTTCGGCGAGGTTCCGAACGCGCTCCGGACCGGCGTGGTCGACGGCGCCGACGCTTCGACGCTGAACACCAACGTGTCGCTCGGCCTGTTCGACGTCGCGACCCATGCGACCTATCCGGGCTTCCACTCCATGCCGACCGAGACCCTCGCCTGCAACAAGGACGCCTGGGGCAAGCTCCCGGCGAGCATGCAGCGGATGGTCGAGACCGCGCTCTACCGGACCGCGTTGAATCTCGCCATGCTGACCGAGATCAAGGACAAGCGCGCCGCCAAGGATCTCGCCGCCCAGGGCGTTACGCTGCACGACTGGTCGACCGAGGACCGGAAGGCGTTCCGCGACTTCGCCCGGAGCCGCTGGATCGACTGGAAGGCGAAGTCGCCGGCGGCCGAAGCGGTCGTGGACAGCCATACGGCGTTCATGGAAGAACTCGGACTGTTCTGATCCGACGACTCCCGACCGGAGGCGCCCGCACGCCCTGAGGCGGGCGCCGGCGCCTCCGGTCTCTACCCGTAGCCCCGCATCGCGGCGGCCTTCGACGGCGAGGCAGGCCCCATGGACGAACACACGCGCAAGCTGCTCGAATCCGGGAGCCTTCCGAAGGCGTTCGCCCGATGGCTGGTCAGCCATCCGCCGGACGAGACGGTCACCTTCGTCGACCGCATCAACGCCTTCGTCTCCCGGCTGGCCATGCTGCTCACCGCGGTCGCGGTCGTCATCACCTTCTACGAGGTGGTGATGCGCTACGTATTCTTCAGCCCGACGCTCTGGGTCAACGAGCTCACGCTCTGGATCGGCAGCGTGATCTTCCTCGTCGCCGGCGTCTACGCCATGCAGCGCCGGGCCCATATCCGGATCACGGCGGCCTACGACGTCATGCCGCCGAAGCTGCAGGTATGCTGCGACGTCCTGTCCACGCTGGTCGTGGTCGGCTACGCGGCGGCCATGATCGTCGCCGGAATCGGGGTCGCCTGGGACACGCTGATTCGCTGGGAGCGCTTCGGAACCTTCTGGAATCCGCCGATCCCCGCCACGGTGAAGCCGCTGGTGCTGATCGTGACCGCCCTGGTCGCCGTTCAGGCAGTCAACAACCTGCTGGTCGATTCGATACCCAAACTTCGGCGCAAGCGGTCGGGAGGGGCCGACTGATGGACATCGGCACGCTATCGCTTCTCCTGCTGATCGGGATCTTCGTCCTCTTGATCGCCGGGGTGCCGCTCGGCTTCGCCACCGGGCTGCTCGGCGCGATCGTGATCTACTTCAACTTCGGGATGCCCGGCCTCGGCCTGGTGATGCAGCGGGTGTACGACCTCGCCATCACCTACGCGATCATCGCCGTGCCGCTCTTCATCGTGATGGCGTCGCTCCTGGAGCGAAGCGGAATCGCCAAGGACATGTACGACGCCCTGAACGTCGCGCTCGGTCGCATGCGGGGCGGGGTCGCCATCGTGACCACGGTCATGGCGGTCATCATGGCGGCGATGTCGGGCATCATCGGCGGCGAAATCGTCCTGCTCGGACTCGTCGCGCTGCCGCAGATGCTGCGGCTCGGCTACGACAAGCACCTCGCGATCGGAACCATCTGCGCCGGCGGATCGCTCGGCACCATGATCCCTCCGTCGGTCGTGCTGATCATTTTCGGGCTGATCACCGAGACTTCGATCACCGCCCTCTTCACCGCGGCCTTCGTCCCGGGCCTGATGCTCGCGGCCACCTATATCGCCTATATCGTCGTCCGCACCCGCCTGAACCCGTCCCTCGCTCCCATTACGGTCGGCACCGACGGCAGCGACACGCGGCGGGCGTCGCTCGAGACGCCGATGGAGCTCGCCTACAACCTGACCCCGGTCGCCGTCGGCGGCGTCGCTGTCCTGATCGCGCGGGCGTTCGGCGTCGGCACGACGGAGCAGGTCGCGTTCTTCATCTTCTCGAGCGCGGCCATCGGTCTGGTCCTGGTCTACCTGCTTCGCAAGGAAGACCGCTATCCGATCGCCAGGGGGCTGCTGCCGCCCCTGATCGTGGTCGATCTCGTGCTGGGATCGATCTACGGCGGCGTCACCGGCATCACGGAGGCGGCCGCGATGGGCGTGGTGGCGACCTTCGTCCTCATCGCCATCCGCCGGGAACTCGGCATCGTCATGCTGTTCGAGAGCCTGGAGCAGACCTTCCGCTCGGTGGGCACGATCCTGTGGGTGACATTCGGCGCCACGGTCCTGGCCGGCGCCTACAGCCTCTCCGGCGGCAACAAATACGTCGCCGACCTGATCTTCGCGCTCGATATCGCTCCCATCGGCGTCATCCTGATCATGATGCTGATCTTCCTCGCGCTCGGCATGTTCATGGACTGGATCGGCATCGTGCTCCTGACCATGCCGGTGTTCATGCCGATCGTGATCAAGCTCGGCTACGATCCGATCTGGTTCGGGATCCTGTTCAGCGTCAACATGCAGGTGGCGTTCCTGACGCCGCCCTTCGGGTCGGCGGCCTTCTACCTGAAGAGCGTCACGCCGCCGGAGATCGACCTGGTGACCATCTACCGGTCCTTCGGGCCGTTCATCTGCCTGCAGCTGGCGGTTCTCGCCCTCTTGGTCGCGTTTCCGGAGATCTCCCTGTTTCTCGTCCGGTAGCCGGCGTTCGGCGGCTGTCGTGCGGCTGCGGCCCGGCCTCCTCGGCCAATTTCCGCTGACCGATACAGTCCGTCACTGCTTTGGTTCGGGAAGCTGGCGGTCTCGTCCCGGTTGAGAGCAGTACCGGGAACTGCGTCGTGCGGCCCGCGTTCGCAGCAAGGACGATCATGCTGTCGTCCGGCGGAAGGGCATTCGGTTCCCGCGACGGAATGCGGACGGAAACCATCGGCGCCGGCAACCGTGTCGAGGATTGTCCGACGTTGCTGTTCGAAACGCGAAGACGCGTCCGTATCGCAGTAATGCCACCGGTCTCCTTAGTCCTGGTCCGGCGAGTGCCGAGCCCGACCCGCACTATGATGGTGCAGATTCGGAATGCGACAATCGAGGACGAACGATGATAGGCACCTTGGGCCTTCGCGGATTTCGGGGGTTCGATTCGTACCGTCTCGCTGACTTGGCCAGGGTGAACCTCCTGGTCGGCAAGAACGACAGCGGCAAGACCTCGGTCCTGGAAGCCGTCGAGCTCCTGGTAACGGAAGGGAACCTCCGTGTCCTGTACGAATCCCTTAGGCGACGGGGAGATATGAGCGCTCGTTTCGCTCAGGAGCGCCTCGTGACCGTTTCGCACGTTTTTCATGGCCATTCCTGTGAGCCGGGAGCGAGTTTCGATCTGTCGACCGACGACTGCAAACGCTCCCTCTCGGCTACGATGCTCTCGTCGGAAGAGATCGACGAAGAATTGGACGACTGGTATTTGAGACTCGCGAGACGGCAGCGGAGAACGCTATCTGGCTCCGAAGAGGTGGTCGTGCCGGCGTCCGGACTGAGCATCGATTCGGGCGTACCGGAGAAGAGCGCTGTGTTTCCGGTTCTGGAAGACGGCGCGTTGATGCATGATTTAGTCCCCGGAGCGTTCCGGCGCGGGCAGGTTGGAACGCCGGTTCATTTCCTGACGCTGGAATCCTTCGATCCTGCCGCCATGGACAAAATGTGGAGCATGGTCGTGATGGCAGGAAGGGAAGCGGAGGTCGTCCAGGACATGCAGTTGCTGGAGCCTGACCTCGACTCCATTCATTTCTTGCCGACTCGTGTATTGGAGAACCGCATAGTGCTGGGGAAGCGCAACGGCGGGCGCCGGTATCCAATTAGATCCTACGGCGACGGAATCCGGCGACTCCTTGCCCTTCGGCTCGCTTTCGTCGGATCTGCCGACGGCGTCTTGCTCGTTGACGAGATTGACACCGGCCTTCACTGGACGGTCATGAGAGGTATGTGGTCGATGGTAGTGCAGCTGGCAGAAAATCTGAACGTTCAGGTCTTCGCTACCACGCACAGCTACGATTGCGTTCGGGCGCTTGGTTCGTTGTTGCGGTCCCGCCCCGAATTCGATGATCAGGTGACAATCCAGAAGCTGGACAGGAGGCTACCGCAAGCAGTCGGTCTGGAAGGCGACCAGATCAAGATCGCCGTTCAGCAGGACATTGAGGTCCGCTGATGGCCGATCCGGAAGGGCCCATCCCCATCCTGTACGTCGAAGGCTCCAACGATGCCCACGCGATTCGGGCGCTCCTGGGCCAGCACGAGATCAAGTGCCGGATCGAGGGGAAGGGCAGTCCGCCCGACTCCAGTGCCCCCAACGTCCCGCAAATCTCGTCAGGAGACGGCAAGGACAACTTGCTCTCGTCGATAAGTGCGGCCGTTCGGCTTAGCGGCGGCCGTCCGGTTGCGTTCGTCCTGGACGCGGATATCGATCCCGCAGATCGTTGGCGCGAAGTATGCACGCAGTATCGAAGGGTCGGAATCGAGCCGCCGAATGAGATCCCGGTTACTGGATTTGTCGCCGATGCGGGTGCCTATGGGGTGCGAACAGGCTGCTGGTTGATGCCAGACAATCGGCGAGAGGGCACTCTGGAGCAATTCCTGGAGACTCTCGTCGACGAGGGAGATCCTCTCCTCCCGTTCGCCGATTCCTCGACACATTCCGCTCGGAGCCATGGCGCGAAGTTCCCCGAAGCCAAACGTCCGAAAGCTGTCCTGCATGCTTGGCTCGCTTGGCAGGAAGATCCCGGTTTGCGTTACGGATCGGCAATCTGGAAGAGGTACTTCCGCCACGACAGTCCCGCTGCTCTGGCATTCGTCGATTGGTTCCGACGCGTCTTCGAGAAATAATCGGCTACGCAAACCAGCGCACGCTCACTGCGCTACGCCAGTAGAATGCCCGCATGTGCGGCCGCTTCACGCAACGATTCTCCTGGCAGGAGGTCCGGGATCTCCTCGACCTGTCGGGCCCGG
Organism: Rhodobacterales bacterium; assembly: GCA_965221505.1. Lineage (GTDB taxonomy): Bacteria > Pseudomonadota > Alphaproteobacteria > Rhodobacterales > CAZPXZ01 > CAZPXZ01. The sequence continues at coordinate 177,373 of CBDCSI010000001.1, read as the reverse complement.
CCGTCAACCTCGCGCCGCGCTACAACCTCGCGCCCTCCCAGGAGGCCGCGGTGGTTCGCGCCGACGGCGACGGCCGCACCCTCTCGACGATTCGCTGGGGACTCGTCCCGACCTGGGCGAAGGACGCGAGGATCGGAAACCGTCTGATCAACGCCCGCTCGGAAACCGCCGCCGGCAAGCCGTCGTTCCGGTCCGCCTTCCGCAGGAGGCGCTGCATCGTGCCGGCCGACGGATACTACGAATGGACGAGGCGCGACGACGTGCACCAGCCCTGGCTCATTCAGCCCGAGGACGGCGGCATTCTCGCCTTCGCCGGGCTTTGGGAGCGCTGGACCGTACCCGGGCCGATCACCGTTCCGAGATCCCTCGCTCATCTCAAGCCCGGCGACGAACTCGAGACCTTCACCGTCCTGACCCGAGCCGCAAGCCCGTCCGTCGCGCGGATTCACCACCGGATGCCGGTCGTCCTGCCGCCGAAGGCGCTCGACGCCTGGCTGAGGGCCGAGTCGGTCCCGCTCGACGACCTGCCGCCGCCGGCGCTGACCGCCCACCCGGTCAGCCTCCGCGTCAATTCGCCCGCGGTCGACGACCGGAATTGCGTCGAGCCGCTGGAGACGTAGCGCCGGATCAGATCAGGCGGTACTGCCTGGCCTTGTTGCGAAGGAACGGCAGCCCCTTGCCCATCACCGCCTCGTGACTCTCTGCGACCGGGCGCCAGACCGACAGCGCGTAACCCAGCTCCGGCGGCATGTTGATGAAGCTCTCCATCGCCATTCCGCCCTCGAAGCCGATCGCGGCCAGCGCGGCGAACACCTCGTCCCAGTCGCAGCACCCCTCCCCGGGCGTTCCCCGGTCGCTCTCGGAGAGATGGATGTATTTGAGATACTCCCGCGAATCCAGCACGCCGTTGGCCGCGCCCTTCTCCTCGATATTCATGTGATAGGTGTCGAGATGGATGAAGACGTTGTCGGCGCCGACGCGCTCGATCATGTCCACCGCCTGCCAGCCGGTGTTGATCAGGTGGTTCTCGTAGCGGTTCACCGGCTCGATGCCGAACAGTAGATCGAGCTCTCGCGCCCGGCGCGCCGCGGCCTCCAGGACCCGCGCGACGTTCGACAGCTCCGCCTCGCTCGGCGGATGCCCGGACCGTTCCCCGATTCCGCCGAAGGTCACTCCCGAGAGCGCCTCGGCGCCGAGGTCCCGCGCCTTCGCGAGCGCCGCGTCCAGAAATTCGATCGCCGCGTCCGGGCGCTGCGACGCCCAGGCGGATTCCGGCAGGCCGAGGGAGCAGACGGCCCGAATCTCGTGTCGCTCCAGGAGCTCCCTCGTATGCCGCGCGTCGACCGCGGGCGGGTTCAGGAGCGGGATCTCGACGAAGTCCAGATCGTACTGCATCGCGGCCTCGACGGCCCGCTCGGCGCCGTCCCGGTCCCAACTCATGGTCCACATGCTGGCGTGAACGCCGAATCCCTTCATCGCCTTGTCCTTTCCACCAGTTATTGCCGACGCGCGAAGCGCCCGGCCAAGCTCACTCCCGTCAGCGCCGGCGCCGCCCGGAATCTTCGCCGCATGCCGTCATTCCCGCAATCGACCGCCGAAAAACAGCGGCAGCTGCCCGGCGGCCCAGCGCAGCACCATGACGACGATGAGAAACAGTCCCCACACCGCGGTGGCGAGATGCTGGTTCGCGCCGAGGAGGTTCAACCCCGACGAGAGCACCTGCAGCGTGATCAGGGCGACGGTGACCGGCAGCATGCGGCCGAATCCGCCGAACGGATCGACGCCGCCGAGAAAGCAGGCCAGCACGGTCACCAGGAGCAGCGCCTCGCCGTGCCCGACCCGCACCGAGTTGAACCGGGCGGCCATGACGATTCCGGCCACGGCGCAGATGGCGCCGGATATGGTGTAGATCAGCGTCAGCGTACGCTTGGTGTTCACGCCGGAATACTCGGACGCGCGAATGTTCGAGCCGATCATGTAGACCGAGAACCCGTGCCGCGTGTGCCGGAGCATGACTTGCCACACCAGGACCGCCCCGAGAAAGATCAGGAGAGGGACCGGAATCCCGAGCAGACTGCCGTGCCCGATGACGTTCATCGTGTCCGGAAAACCCGATATGTCGCCGCCCCGGGTCAGGAACTCGCCCAGTCCGCGCAGGAAGATCATCATCGCCAGCGACACCAGGATCGGGTGGGCGCCGGTATAGGCGATCACCAGGCCCATCGCCAGGCCGGCCGCCGCGCCGACGAGGAGCGCGGCCAGGATTCCGAGGATCAGCGCGCCCGGCCCGGCGGCCGGGCCGCCGAGCTCGATCAGGATCCAGGCGAGGGTCAGGCCGGACATGTTCGCCGTGAAGATGATCGCGAGGTTCAGCCCCCCGGAGAGAATCGGGACCAGCATGGCCAGGGTGAGGAGGCCGAGCACCGGCAGCTGGAACGCGATGGAGCCGAAATTCGCCCCAGTCAGGAACCGCGGGGTCGCGGAGGAGAACGCGATCACGAGGAAGAACAGGAAGGCGACCAGCGGCAGCGTCTCCGGGCCGAATCGCCGGTTGATGCCGGAGAAGAGCCCGGTCACGACGCGTCCCTCCGCCGCAGGGAGGAGAAGTCCAGGTTGGAGGTCGAGATGGCGATCAGGATCGCCCCCCCGATGATCATCTGGAAGGCGAAAGGAGAGACCCCGAGCAGGTTCAGCCCGTTCTGGGTGACGGCGACGAACATCACTCCCAGCACGCAGCCGAGCACCGACCCCTTGCCGCCGCCGAGGCGGGCGCCGCCGAGCACGACCGAGGCCAGAACCTCGAGCTCGCGGCCGTAGAGGGCGTTCGGCACGACCTCCTTGACGATGTTCACCTGCATGAGCCCGGCGATCCCGGCCATCAGCCCCATCCAGCCGAAGGCGATCGCCTGCATCAGCGCGATGTTCACGCCGGCGCGCCGCGCGCCCTCCGGATTGTCGCCGAAGGCGTAGAGTTGACGACCGATATTGGTGTGCCGGATCAGCAGCCAGGTCGCCGCGACGCAGCCCAGCATCACGCCGACCGCCAGGTTCAGCTCCGACCAGGTTCCGCTGGCCGACTGGTGCTCGAAGATGAAGATCCGCTTCACCCACCAGCTCGGAAGATCGTAGATGAACCGCCCGCTGGAGAAGAACATGAGGAGGCCGAAGAAGGCGTTGAAGGTGGCGATGGTCACCACGATGGTGATGATCCGGAACCCGTGGATCAGCCAGGCGTTGATCAGGCCGAGGCCGATTCCGATGCTCCCGCAAACCAGAAATCCGAGCAGCCAGTTGCCGCCCCCGAGCGCCCCGAGGCAATACACCGCCACGTACTGGACCACCGAGGCGCCCACGGCGAATGAGATGTCGATCCCGCCGGCGACGAGCACCACGAGCAGACCGACCGCCCAGATCAGGTTGACCGCGTTGTTGTTGGCCAACGAGGTGAGATTGCCGAGCGTGAAGAATTGGTCCGACAGGACCGACAGGGCCAGGAACATCGCGAGGAGGACCGCGGCGAGCCGGGTTTCGACCGGATTGTCGCGCAGGTATCTACGCATAGATCCGCGCCTCCAGTTCCTTTACGCCGGTCGAGCGCGGATCGTGTTCCCCGACGATGCGGCCGTCCGCCATGTGCAGGACGCGGTCGCTGTGGAACAGGACCTCCGTGACCTCGTCGGAGATCAGCAGGATCGCCAGGCCCTCGTCGGCCAGCCGCCGGACGATTCGAAACAGCCCCGCGCGCGCGCCGACGTCCACGCCGACGGTCGGGCTGTCCAGGATCAGCAGCTTCGGCTCCGTGGCGAGCCACTTGGCCAGGACCACCCGCTGCTGGTTGCCGCCCGACAGGGTGGACACCGGGTGCTCCGGCATGCCGATCTTTATCGCGAGGCCGTCTACCCACTTCGCGACGAGGTCCCTCTGCCGGGACGCGGACTGGAACCCGAGGCGGCCGACGAGCCGCCCGAGAACGGCGATCGCCGTGTTGTCGGAGATGGATTGCGGCTGGATGAGGCCGAGCGACAGCCGATCCTCCGAGACGTAGGCGACGCCCTCGCCGATGGCGTCGCGTATGGACCGCGGCGAAATCGCCCGCCCGTTCAGCCGAACCGCGCCGGCGTCCGGACGCGACATGCCGATCAGGGCATGCGCCAGTTCCGTACGGCCGGCGCCGATGAGCCCGGTCAGCCCCAGGACCTCGCCCTCGCGGATCGCGAACGACACGTCCTCGAACTCTCCCCGTCGCGTCAGCCCCTCGACTTCCAGGACCGGCCGGGCGCCCTCGCGGTCGCGAGCGGACACCTCCTGCCGGAGCGACGTGCCGGTCATCAATTCGCCCAGCCGCGCCTGGGTCATCCCCTCGGTCGGATAGACGCCGACCAGCTTGCCGTCGCGCAAGACCGTGACCCGCGACGCGACGTCCAGCACCTCCGCGAGCCGGTGGCTCACGAACACCACCGCCACGCCGCGCGCGGAGAGCGTGCGCACCACCGCGAGCAGCCGGTCGGTTTCGCTCTGGGTCAGCGAGGAGGTCGGCTCGTCCATGCAGATCAGGCGCGCGGAACCCATCAGGGCGCGGGCGATGGCGACGATCTGCCGCTCGGCGATCGGCAGCGCGTTCAGCCGGGCGTCCAGGTCCAGCTGCACTTCGAGCCGTTCGAGAACTTCGGCCGCACGCGCCTGCATCGAACCCGTGGCGGCGAGACGGGGCCGGTTGCCGACCATGCTGTCGAAACAGACGTTTTCGGCGACGCTCATATGCGGAAACAGCGCCAGATCCTGCCAGATCACCGCGATTCCCATCGCCCTCGCATGGGCGGGCAGGATGTCGCTCTGGACTTCGCCGAAGATCTCGATTTCCGCGCCGGGATCCGGCGTGTAGACGCCGGTGAGAATCTTGATCAGGGTGCTCTTTCCGCAGCCGTTCTCTCCGGCCAGGCAGTGCACCTCCCCCGCCCGTACCGCGAAGGACACGGAGTCGAGCGCCTGGACCCCGCCGAAAACCTTCGAGACGTTGCGCATGCGCAACGCATGCGGCCGCTCGCCCTCCGGGGGGTGGGTCACCCGGCCGCCTCCGAGTCGCTGACCCGGATCACGTCCGGCCGCCGGCGGTGTTCATGCGCCCTCGCCCTGCGGAATGCGGGCGCGACAGGGAATCGCGCCCGCACCGTTCGTCCGACGGACCTAGAGGCCCTTGGCGGCGAGTTCGTCCACCGTGTCGGAATTGATCTCGAGCAGGTTGTCGGTGATGATGTTGCGGGTCGCCGCGTCCGGGGAGACGACGCCGAGACCGGGGATCTCGGTTCCGTCGACGATGTCGACGCCGTCCACCAGCATCTTGCCCATGGTCACGAAGACGCGCCCGGCCTCGGCCGGGTTCCACATGTAACCGCCGGAAATCACGCCGTCCTTGACCAGCTGCCGGCCCTGTCCCGGAGAGAACGGGCCGAGGACGTGGATCTGTCCGGTCATGCGACGCTCCTCGACGGCGCGCCCCGCGCCGATGGGTCCCTGGCTGCCGAACGCCAGAAAGCCCTTGAGGCCGGGATTGGCCGCGATCAGGTCGAGCGCCGTCGCACGGCTGTCGTCGACGCTCTCGGCGACCCCGTAACGCTCGCCGATCAGCTCGATCTCGGGATGGTTCGCCGCCATCCAGGCGATCGCCGCGTCCGCCCAGTGATTGTGCAGCGGCACGGTGAGCGAGCCGACATAGACCGCAAACTGTCCGGGCCCGCCGATCTTCTCCGCGAGCAGCTTCGCGTGCGCTTCGCCGAATCCGTCGGCGGAGGCCAGTTCGAAGTTCCAGTCCACGTTCATCAGGCCCGGCCCCTCATGGGCGACCACCTTGATGCCCGCGTCCATAGCCTTCTTCAGAACGGGCTCGAGCGCCGTCTCGTCGTTGGGCACCACGCCGATCACGTCGACGCCCTTGGCGATCAGGTCCTCGATGGCGCGTACCTGCAGCGCGGGATCCGCTGAGGTCGGGCCGATCATCTCGGCGTCCATGCCGATCTCGGCCGCCCGTTCCTTGATCCCTTCCTCCATGGCGTTGAACCAGGGAATGCCGCCGATCTTCACCACGACGCCCATGGTCGGGTTTTCGGCCGCGGCCGCGCTCGCCAGCCCGGCGGACAACGCCAGTCCTCCCAGAATCCGAAGTGCAGATTTCATGGTTTCCTCCTGTACCAGCCGGCCTGCTCGACCGGCCCCTCGTCGATGTCCCGCTGCGCACCGAGAGGCCGCGCGGCCGGACGCGTCGCCCGCCTCGCGCGGGTAACCGAAGGGTGAATAGAACCGGCTACCGAACGCTTGTCAATTGCGCGAGCCTTCCCCGGTCCCCCCGGAACCGCACGGGAACGCCGTCCGGCGGAGGCGAAGCGCGGACCGGCCAATTCCGGGCGGATGCCGCCTATCGGTTATACCGCAGGAACGGCGTCCGCCGTCCGATCCGGTCGTAGAGGACGCGCGCCGGGGCGTTGAACTCCTCGGTAAGCCAGTAGACCGAGGACGCGCCGGCCTCGTCCGCCGCCCGGTAGACCGCCTCGATAAGCGCACGTCCGACGCCCAGATCCCGCGCGTCCGGTTCGACGTAGAGGTCCTGCAGATAGGTTACGTCGTCGATTCGCCAGCAATGCCGATGCACCAGGTAATGCGCGAGTCCGATCGGCTTTCCGGCTTCGTCCTCGGCGACCAGTCCGCGGAACTCCCGGGAATCGCCGGAGAGGAGCCGCCGAAACGTCTCCCGATACACCGCCTCGTCGACTCGCGTCTCGTAGTAGGCGAGATATCCGGTCCACAGCGCCCGCCACGCCTCCTCGTCGCCCTGCCGCAACTCCCGCACCGAGAACGCCATCGAAAGTCTCCCCGCCGCTCGCCGACGCCACAGGAACCGGGCGCTAACGATACACTGCCTTCCGCGCCGACAGGATGGAGTCCTTCCATGCGAATCGATACCCGGAAGCCCCACGCCCTTCCTCCGCACATGCATCTCTGCCCCGGAGACTCCGTGCGGATTCGCAACGGACGGGAATGGGTGTCGGGAACCGTTCAGCAGTGCAATTCGAGCACGGCGGAGGTATCGGTCGGCGGCGACCCCGACCGCATCGAGCTATGGCAGGTCGGCTGGTCGCTGCTCCGTCCGGGCAATCCGGCCGTCGCGCGCGATTGCAAGACGCGGGCGGAGCGCGTTTCCCGCCTCGGGCGCCACGCCGAGGAACTGATCGCCCGCCACGGCCTGAGAGGTTGGCAGTTTCGCTGGGACATGGCGCAGCGGCGCGGAGGCAACTGCAATTACACCCGCCGCAGGATTCAGCTCTCGCTCGGATACGCGCTCGCCGTTTCCGACGAAGAGGTGGAGGACACGATCCTGCACGAGATCGCGCACGGACTTGCGGGATACGAACACGGACACGACGCCGTCTGGCGCGCGACGGCCCGATCCATCGGCTGCAGCGCGAAGGTTTGCCACGACACGCCCTTCCGTGCGCCCAAGTGGAAGGGAACCTGCCTGGCGGGATGCGCCGAGGTGAAGCGCTTGCGCCGCGCCCGGCTGGTCTGTCGGAAATGCGGCGGCCGGATTCTCTGGTCGAGAATTCTGGTCGGAGACGCGAACCCGTGAACGCCGACCGCGACGCCGGCCTGCAGGAGGTGCAAAGGCGCATCGCAGGGGCGGAAGCGGCCGCAGACCGGCCGGCGGGATCGGTCTCGCTGGTCGCGGTGTCGAAGAAGCAGCCGATAGCGCGGATCGAGGGCGTGCTGGATGCCGGCCATCGCGTATTCGGCGAGAACCGCGTGCAGGAGGCCGAGGGCCGCTGGCCCGGGCTCCGGGAGCGCTATCCGGGGATCGAGCTGCATCTCGTCGGTCCGCTCCAGTCGAACAAGGCTCGCCTGGCGTTCGAGCTCTTCGACGTCGTCCAGTCGCTGGACCGGCCCCGGCTGGCGCGGCGCTTCGCCGACCTCGCGCTGGAGACCGGGCGGGTTCCGCGACTGTTCGTCCAGGTCAACACCGGCGAGGAGCCGCAGAAGTCCGGGGTCGCACCGGCAGAGGTGGACGCCTTTCTTCAGACCTGCCGGGAGGAGCTGGAGCTGCCGGTCGAAGGGCTGATGGCGATCCCGCCGGCGGACGAGGAGCCGGCGATGCACTTTGCGCTGCTGGAGAGACTCGCAAAGCGGAACGGACTTGCCGGTCTAAGCATGGGGATGAGCGCGGATTTCGAGACCGCGATCGCGTTCGGAGCCACCCATGTTCGAATCGGAACGGCGGTGTTCGGCTCGCGCGACTGAACCGCCGGCACGGTGTCCGAAGACGCAAGCAGTACGGGGAGTACCCTTCCGTCGCCGATGACACGGCGAGGCCGGAACGATCCGGGGCTTTCCCTTCCGAGAGTTCCGGCGACGGCGAACCGGTCTCTCGAACGGCATGCGAGAAGGCACGCCAGCGACTGCGCAAGCGGCTCCCGGCCGGCGAAGAGCATCCTGCCCGGCGCCGCAGACTTCCGGGCCGGGTGTCGCCGGCAAGGCGGATTGCGACGCCAGTCCGCGCGCGTCCCTGCCCGTTCCGGCCAGAGGCAAATGCCCGCGCGCATGCGTCGCCTTCAAGATCTCCGGCAACCGGCCTCCCGGCTCAGGGTCTGCCGCACCGGAAGACGGGCGTGCGCTCGTCGACGAACGGGCTCACGGCGTCCCTCCTCCATCACGCCCTCGACGGAGCGGCCCGAAGCGGCCGGGGCCGACCGCCGATGAGGGGTTTTCTTTCGTCCCGAGCGCGGCTCGGGGCGCTCGCATTCGGCCTTTGCCTCGTCTTCGCCGCGCTGGGGCGAGGCACGGGCGAGTCCTACGTCGTCTTCCTGCCGGCCCTCTCCGAGAGCTTCGGCTGGGCCCGGACCGAAGCCGCCTCCGTCTACGGCGTCATGCTGCTGACCGGCGCGTTCGGTTCCGTGCCGATCGGCTACCTCTTCGATCGCTGGGGCCCCCGGCGCACCTTCCTCGGCGGACTGCTCTGCATGGCGGCGGGTCTGGGCCTGGCGTCCCGTGCGGAGACGATCTGGCAGTTCCAGCTCTTCGTCGGCGCGATCGCCGGGATCGGCATTGCGGCCATCGGTCCGGTGGCGAGCACCGCGCTGATCTCCCGGTGGTACGGGGCGCGCCTGAACACGCGCCTGGCGGCGGTTTGGGCGTCCGGCGCTCTCGGAATCCTGTTGATCGCCCCTTCGACCCAGTTGCTGATCGACGCGGTCGGGTGGCGCAACGCGTATCTCTCGCTCGCCGCGGTCTGCCTCCTCGTTCCGATCGCCCTCATGCGACTGCCCTGGCAGGCCCTGGCAGAAGGCCGCGCCGACCTGCAGGACGCGAAACGGGCGGTCACGACGCCGTTCGGCCAATTTCGGCTGCTCAGGAGCCGCGCCTTTCTCGGTCTCGCCGGCGCCCACTTCCTGACCGGCTCCGCCATGTTCTCCATCCATCCCCAGACCGTGGCCATCTTCGTCGAGTCCGGGGTGCCGGAACTGGTCGCGGCGAGCGCGTTCGGCTTCTCCGGCGCGGTAGGGACGGCCGGCGTGCTCGCGCTCGGATGGGCGGTCGACAGGCTGCACCGGCTCGGCTCCATCCTGTTCAGCTACGCCCTCAGCGTCAGCGGCATGTTGTTGCTGCTTCCGCTGATCGCCAGCGGCCAGACATGGCTCGCCTGGGCCTTCGCCTTCGCGTTCGGCTGTACTCTTGGGGCGCGCGGGCCGGTGCTCGCGGCCACCGCCGCCTCCGTCTTCGGCCCGGGCAAGGGGCTCGGCACGGTGGTCGGCGCCATGTACGCGATCGGAAGCCTCGGCGGGGCTCTCGGCAGCCTGGTCGGAGGCCTGCTGCACGACGTGAGCGGCGGATATGCCTGGACCGTCGCCTGGGGAGTCTGCGTGATCCTCGTTCCCGTGACCCTGTTCATACTCGTTCCGGAGCTCCGGACGGGACGGCGCGCGCAACCCTGAGGGATCGAGGCGCCCATGAACCGGAACACCCGCGCAGCGCTCTGGGTCCTGGGCGCGCTGCTTTCCTTCTCCTCGATGGCGGTCGCGGGACGGGAGCTGGACGGCGAAGTGACCGTCGCCGTCATTCTGATGGTGCGAAGCGTGGTCGGCCTGATCCTGACGACGGCTCACGGCGCCCGTTCCGGGTTCGCCGGGTTCAGGGTTTCGCAGCCGGTCTTCCGGGCGCTCGTCCTGCGCAACGTCGCGCATTGGGGCGCGTCCTTCTGCTGGTTCCTGGGGGTGACCCTGCTGCCGCTGGCGGAGGTGTTCGCGATCGAGTTCACCATGCCGATCTGGGCGGCGATTCTTGCGATCCTGTTTCTCGGCGAGCGGCTCAACGGGACGCGGATCGCGGCCATCGCCATCGGCATCGCCGGGGCGCTCGTGATCCTGCGGCCGGGAACCGAGGTGTTCGACCCGGCTTCCCTGGTCGTGCTGCTCGCGGCGATAGGTTTTGCGGTTTCGCTCGTCGCCACGCGACATGTGGTGATCCACATGTCGACGATGACGTTCCTGTTCTACATGTCGCTGATGCAGCTCCCGCTCGGGGTGGCGTTCGCGAGCGTCGAGGGGATCTCGATCCCCGTCGGGAGCCTGCCCTGGCTCGCGGTGGCGTCGGCCGCGGGGCTGACGGCGCATTTCTGCCTGGCGCGGGCGCTCCGGCTCACGGAAGCGAGCGTGGTGGCACCGATGGACATCCTGCGCCTGCCACTGATCGCGGTGGTCGGCGCGGCCCTCTACGGCGAGTCGCTCGACGCATGGGTCGTCGCGGGCGCCTGTCTGGCGTGTTTCGGGAACTGGCTGAACCTCAAGGGCAACGAGCGGGCCCGGAGGCGGAGGTAGGAGCTCGCTCCTAGCGCTCCTCGGGCGTTCGCCACTCTCCGCAGCCTGAAGTATCGGGCCGTCGGGACTACCGCCTCCTTTCCGTCTCGACCCGCGAACCTGTGAGGCTTGGCAGTGCGCGGCTACTCCGCAGACGTCGCTACACTCTCTCCGACGCGCCTAGTCGCGCCGTCGAGACCGGGCTTCCGCGGGCAAAACAGCTAGACCGGACCCGCGCCAAACCGACATGTGGGACATGTGTTCCGTTACGGTTCGCGCGAAAAGGGATCTAGCGCCAAGTGAGGCATCCGCTTCGTGATTCCTTCAACGATCAGGCTGCGCAGTTCTATGGCCTGATTCGGAGCCCAGCCGGCCGACTCATCCGGAGGACGCAAACTGAACCGGTATGGGCTTCGGCCGAAGCGGACACGCCGATTCGAAAGTCGGACACCTTTAGCCCACTTGTCCCATACCATATTGGCGAACTCCTCCAATTTGCAGAAGTAGTCCTCATCCTGACCCTCTGGAAAGCCACCCAGCGACCGATCCTCTATGGACGTCTCATAGTCGTTATGAGCCAGGATCTTGTCGCGAGCGGGCTTGATTCTGCGGTAGAAGTCGTTCAAGATAGGGACAATCTTGTCTAGGATCTTCAGTTCTTCCTTTGTCCAGTCTTCGTGCTCGCGAAACCTCTCTATGGAGAGATTCTCATGATTCGCAGTCTTCGACGGATCATGAAGTTTTGCGACTTGAGAGATGAAATCGTGGTGCGTAACCCTATTCAAGTGATATACGCACATCCCAAGGCCCGAAGATGTAAACGCTTCATCCTCTACATCGACGAATTTTCGAAAATCCCGGAACAGGTGCACGTGAATTGACCAAGATTCGTATGCGTATTGGCATGTTTGGCAAAACGCATTCGCGTCGTCCGCCATCCCACAATTTGCCTTGCGTTCGGTCGTTCTCCCTCCTTCTGCGCCGTGGTGCATGGAACTCTCCTGCTCTCCCGCTTCGTCTAGGCGGCGACGCTTTTCTTGTGAGACCGCTCCAACTTCAGAAGACATTGGACGCGGAGCGTACAGATCTCGACCGCTCGCCGCTTGTTCCTTCGCTCCATCCAACTCGGAATCCTCGACCAGCCACCTGACGGTTACGCACACATCGACCGCGAAACGCGTCAGAATTCGTTCCCATGACCGTGGTCTCGATCCTCCCGTATCAGCACTTCCGCCGGCGTTTGCTTCCGCCCCGCAGTCATTTGACGCAGCCGGGCGGCAGTCTCCAGAAATGCCGCCCGTCTGGCCGCCCTGTCCTCTTCAGCCGCGCAAGTCAGTAAATTGCTCACCTCGCTTTCCAGCGAGCGTTCGCTTTGCGACGCCCGACGCTTGAGGCGCTCCACCAACTCCTCATCAAGGTGCCGCATCTTGATAGTCCCCATGGGCTCCCCTCCGCGGGAACGAACGGCAGAATACTGTCACGCTTCCGCACGGTGCGCAAGAGATGGCGGGGCGCTACTTCTCCGACACTGCCCGCAGGCGACGAAGACGCTCGCCTTGCGACATTCCAGCACCTGCGATGGGTTTGCGATGCGACTCCGGCAAACGCAGCCCAGTCGACCTCACCCGGCGCCAGGCGATGGTGAAGCGGGCGATTCAGCTGGTCGAATTCCGGGTTCCGGGACGCAGATCTTCGCGGACGTCCCCGTAGTCTCGTACTCCGTAATGGAGCGGTGTGGCAGGTCGGTTCTCCGTTCGGATAGATTCACCGGTGGACATCACGACTCATTCTCTACAACCGCACGCTTCCGTCAAATCCCGGAAGCAAATGACTCCAATGGCACTACGCCTCTGATAGGAATGGCGCAGAGATCGAACATGTCGATTCGAAAACTCCACCCGGTGTCCGGGGTAAAACGATTTCTGAGCGGACCACTTACGTTAAGGGCCGGTCACGAGACCGACTTCCTCAGACACTCATGCATTCGGAGTCTCCCGGCCTCCTGGAACCGGAAGTAACCGTGACCCGCCAAATCCCATTTCGGTGTGCTGCGAGGACGAATGAGGCCGCGCCGGATTCTCGCGGGACAGTGCACGCGGCATGGGGACGCTGTAATGACCTCCCGCCGGTACGTCCGCGCCCGGCACTCTCCGAGCAAAGAACAGGCCAATGATTCGCACGTCCCGAAATTGGCCGAGCAGAACGGTACGGACAGCTCGATAATGGGCGCCCGTCGTCAGCACGTCGTCGACGATCGCGATCATTCGAGGTTTGGGCCTCACCAGGTTCATGTCGACGCGATAGCGCGTCACAATCTGATCCGGAGTTGGGCGCTCCCAGCTGTCGTGTGTCGCAGGGGTGCTCGTCGCCTGGACAACCAGTTCGCGGACATCCAAGTACGGCTCGCGTCGAATCCTTCGGAGCACTCGCGTCAATCGGTCGTCGTGGAGCGGATCGCCTCTCCCTTTCGACGGCGGGACGGGGACGAACGTAAGGCTATCCAGCGCGTCCGGGTGCAGGGCGTCTCGAAACGCCTGCGCCACCCGATCGATCGCCCAACTCTTGAACTTCCAGTCCGCGAACGGACGCCGGTCCATCGGCTTCTTGAGTTCGATGACCAACCTCTTGGTAGAGTTGAACGTCTCGTCCTTCTGCCCCGAGAACTCGCCGATATGGTAGCAGGCGTCGTTCGGCGTCAGATACCGGTGACGCGGCCGCGTCAAATCGTCGACTCGCAAGAGCCTACGCCGAAAGCCGCTCGCGGATCTCTTCATAGTCCCGCACCCGGACAGCGCCGAGCGCCGCAAGTCTTTCCGGCCAAGCGAGGCCGGGCGTTCGAAAGCACCGATCCGGCACGAAGAGCTTGCGTCCCTGCTGGAGCGCGGCACGCGCCTGAACCAGAGTGCCCGAAGTCTCGCCGGCCTCGACGATGACCGTCGCCTTCGTCAGCGCCGCCATGGTCACGTTACGCTCCCGAAAGAACGTGCGGTTTCTTCGGTAGTTCTGGGACTCGTAGCGTCTTAGCGGCACCTGGCTGACGAGGAGACAGCGTCTGACAATTTCGCGTTGCAGATCCGTGTTTTCCCTCGGATAAACGTGGGAAAGCGGCGTACCGATGACCCCGATCGTCCGGCCGTCCTCCTCGATGGCGGTCTCGTGCACCGTGCGGTCGATTCCGGCGGCAAGTCCCGAGACGACCGTGAAATCGTCCCGAACCAGGGCGCGCACCAGCCGCCGGGCGAGCGACCGCCCCTCTCGAGTCGGATTGCGGGATCCCACGACGGATACCGAAGGGGAATGGGCCAGGTCCCACCAACCCTGATAGTAGAACAACTCGACGGGATGGGCGGCGTCGCGCAGTCGTCTCGGATAGTCCAGGGTACCGTAGACCCGCACGCCGAATCCGCTCTCCAGCGCCTCGTCGAAGCGTCGCTTGACGAGGTTGGCGCTTTCCTCCGCCTCGGCTCGCCCGACGAAGTCGGATGGAAGGCTTCCCGGACGGCGAGCGAATCGCTCGGCCAGCGACTTGAACGTCGTGCGAGGCCTGCACCACAGAGCCTCGTACGCCCCCATTTCCAGAAACGGAGATATGGCGTCCATCTTGAAGTCCATCGGTTCGGGCGTCGGCTCGAGCATGTGCACTCCCGCGAAACGCACGGTACGAGGGTCGCGAACTTCGTCGACAACCGATGGCCGATAGTCTGCTCGGCCGACGGCCTCGACGCACGCCGGAATTATCGCGACCCGGCGGGGATACAGGCACGAGAGACGGGACGCATGCGCACGCGTTCTCGCCGGCCGTCGACGGCGGCAGACTCGCGCCGTCAGTAGTCGCGGAGTTCCGTGGCTTCCGTCGCCGCCTTGGCGCCGCCGCGCATCCGGCCGCTGATCCAGACCCCGAGGATGGTCGCCAGATACGGCAGCGACAAGAGCACGTCATGCGGGATGCTCGCCCCGAAGAGGAGCTGCAGCCGGATCCCCGCGACCCCGACCAGGCTGAAGAACATGGCGGCGAAGGTCGCGCCGACGGGGTGGGCCGCGCCGAAGATGACCGCGGCGAAGCTCATGAATCCGCGCCCCGCGGTCATGTTCTGCGCAAAGATGTGGAGGCCGCCCGCAGCCAGCTCCGCGCCGCCGATCGCGCAGAACACGCCGCCCGCGGCCAGCGCCACCAGCCGCACCCGTGCCGGGCTGGTTCCCACGCTCCGCGCAGCCAGCGGATGTTCCCCCGCGGCGGCGAGACGCAGGCCGAATCGGGTGCGCCGCAACAGGAGCCACATGAGGAACACGACGAAGGGCATCGCGAGCACGAAGACGGAGAGCGGGCCGTAGGGACCGAACGCCGCGCCGATTCGCGGAACGCCGAAGGGGGCCGTCACCGCCGCGAGGCTGCCGAAGATCGACTGCACGGCGAGCGCGGTTCCGCCGATTCCTAGCCCCGTCAGCCCGAGGCCCGCGATGATGGGATTCGCCTGCAGCTTCTCGATCACGAACCAGAGCAAGACCGAGGCCGCGACGCAGAACGCCACGGCGATAAGAATGGCGGCCAGGAAGGAGCCGGTCAGCACGATCCCGACGATCGTCGCGCAGGCTCCGATAATCATCACGCCTTCGAGGCCCAGATGCCAGACTCCGGCCCGCTGCGCGATGACGCCCGCCAGGGTCACGTAGACGAGCGGCGTTCCGGAGCGCAGGATCGCCACCATGAATTCGTGAAATTCCGTCATCGCGAGATCCGCGCGGCCCGCAGGACGCGTTCCAGCAAGCCCGACTTCGCCGTGATGAAGAGCGCCACGGCGGCGTTGAAGATGTCGATGGCGGCGGCCGGCAGGCCGGCCAGGATCGGCAGGTAGATCGCGGCCGAGGCCAGTCCTCCGAAGAACAGGCTCACGACGGCCGTCCCCATGACCGAAAGGTTGGCGACCAGCGCGATCAGCACCGCGGTGAACCCGTGCGCCGGCAGGAACCCGCTCACGATCCGTCCGTTCGGGCCGAGCAGCTCGATCGTGCCGGCGAGACCGGCCAGCGCGCCCGAGATCACGAAGCTGGAGAGGCCGAGGGTCCAGAGCTTCGCGCCCTGATACCGCACCATGGTCGGGTTGCGCCCGGCAAGGCTCGCGAGCATGCCGAACGGGGTGCGGTTGGCCAAGATCCAGCTGGCCAGCACCACGGTCAGCGCGATGCCGACGATCGCCGGAGAGATCCCCTTGGAATCGCTGATGCGATAGATCTCCGGCAAGAGCGGACTCGCCGCGTTCTGGCCGGTGCCGGAGGGGTCCTTCAGCGGTCCCGAGGTCACGTAGACCAGCACCAGCGCCGCGATGAAGTTGCCCATCAGCGTCGTGATCACCTCGTCGGTGCCGGAGCGAAGCCGGAGATAGCCGGGCCAGAGCGCCCACACCGCACCGCCGGCCATTCCCGCGAAAAACGTGGCCGGCAGCACCACGGCGGCGGGCATCCCGTCCAGCCAGTGCGTGACGAAAGCGGCGCAGATGGCGCCGATATAGAACTGGCCCTGTGCGCCGATATTGAAGAACCCGCACCGAAACGAGATCGCGACGCCCGTGGCGGTAATGAACAGCGGCAGGCCCCAGCGCAGGCTCTGTTCCCACCCGCCCGAGCGCAGGAACGCGCCCTCGACGATCGCCTCGAACATCCGAAGCGCCGAGTAACCGGCAAACTCGAAGATCGCGCCGCAAAGCGCGAGCGCGAGCAGGACGAACGCCAGGGTGCGCAGCGCGGCGCCGAGGTTCGGCTTCACGTCGAAGCTCCGGTCATGGCGCGGCCGACCGCCGCAAGATCGTAGGGCGGGGAGAAGTTACCCGCGATTCGGCCCGACAGCATGACCAGCAGGCGGTCGCTGACGTCGAAGAGTTCGTCGAGGTCGGAGGAGATCAGGAGGACGCCGCAGCCCTGTCCGGCCGCGTCGCGAAGCGCCGACCAGACGAAGGCCGTGGCGCCGATGTCGAGGCCGCGCGCCGGCTGGGCCGCGATGATGAGCCGCGCGCGCTCGTCGATCTCGCGCGCCAGAATCACCTTCTGCGCGTTGCCGCCGGAGAGCGCACCTGCGTTCTGGTTCGCATGCGCGTAGCGCACGTCCCAGGCCCGAAGCGAGTCGTCGCATTCGCGCCGCAGCGCGGCGGGATCGACCAGGCTGAGAAGCGGCTTCCGCATCAGCGCGCCGACCGACCAGTTCTCCCAGAGCGCGCTCGTGAGGCTCAGCCCCTCGCTGTTCCGCTCGAACGGGATCACCCGAAGGCCCAGCGCACGGCGTTCCGCGGCGCTGGCGAGGTTCGCGTCTTCGCCGTCCAGGCGGATGTCGCCCTCCACGACGTCCGCCAGGCCGGCGATCGCCTTCACGAGGGTTCGCTGGCCGTTTCCCTGCACGCCGGCCACGCCCACGATCTCGCCCGGCGCGACCTGGAGGGAGACCCGATCCAGCGCCGGCTCTTCCGGCTCCTTGACCGTGCTGAGCGCTTCGAGCGCGAGAACGGCCTCGCGGGACGGGGAACCCGGAGCGACCTGCCCGGCGTGTCTCCTGTCGCTCCCGCCGCTTCCGGCCATCTGCGTCGCGCCGACCAGAGCCGCCGTGTCTTCGGCGTCGGCCGTGACGGCGGCCTCGCCGATGATCGTCCCGGCGACGCTCGTCTCGTCCGCCTCGGATCGAGGGAGGGGTCCCGCGACCAGCCTACCTCCGCGCAGGACGGAGACCGTATCCGCGACGGCCAGCACTTCCCGGATCTTGTGCAGGATCACGATCACCGTGACCCCGTGCCGTTTCATGCCGCGAATGCGCTCGAACAGCGTCTCGATTCCGGAAGGCGGAAGCACCGCCGTCGGCTCGTCGAGAATCAGAAGCCTGGCGTCGGTGACCAGCGCTCTGGCGATCTCGACCCCCTGCTGCGCCTCGACCGGCAGGTCGCGGATGCGCCTCCGCGGATCGACGTCGAGATCGAGGGCGGCCAGGCGCTCGCGGCACCGGGCGAGCAACTGCCGGCGGCTGTACGGGCCGATACCGCCCCCGGCCCCGAACTCCAGGGCCTCGGCCACGGTGAAGGAGGGAGGAAGCGCAAAGCTCTGATGGACCAGTTCGACGCCGGCCGCGCGTGCGCCGGCGACCCGGCCCAGGCGCAGCGGGCGGCCGTCGATCTCGAGCGAGCCGGCGTCGGGACGGACGAGTCCGGCCGCCACGCGGGCAAACGTCGTCTTGCCGGCGCCGTTCTGACCCACGACGGCATGAATGGCGCCGCGCTCGAATGCGATCGACAGTTCGTCGAGGGCCGTAACCTCGCCGTAGGTGACCCGGATCCCCCGGCACCGGAGCGCCGGCGGATCCGCGGCAGTCGTCCGTTCCGTGTCGTCTTCCTCCCGCCGGGATCAGAGCTCCGTGTCGAACGGCACGACGAGCGATCCGTCGAGGATGCCGGCGCGCGCCGCCTCGACATGCGGCCACGCTTCGGCGGCCCGCGCCACCAGTTCCTGCGGCCCCTGCTCCTGATAGAGCGGCGAGAGCGAGAAGTCGATCACGCCGGTGCCGAGGCCGGTCGACACGTGACGGCCGCCCTGCCAGTCCGCGGCGAGCGCCGCGCTGGTCTCGTTGTGCAGCGACTGGCCGAAGTTCAAACCCACGACGCCGATCACGGAGGTGGGTCCGAGCGCGTACTGGGCCGGGGCGCCGCCGCTCACCATTCTCCCCTCGCGCTCGTTCGCCGCCTGGATGATGCCGCCGTCGGTCGCCGCCGCGTCCGTCTGGATGTAGTCGATTCCGTCCACGAACATCTGGCTAGCGATCTCGTAACCCTTCGCCGGGTCCTGGAAAGAGCCGGCGAAGGCCGGGGTGAAGGTGGCGTCCGGGTCGACCGACCGGATGCCGGCCTCCATGGCGTTCACGTCCGCGTTGAGCGGCGGAATGCTGATGCCGCCGATATAGCCGATCCGCTTGGACTTCGACACGTGGGCGGCGAAGATGCCGGACAGGTAGCAGCCCAGATAGTAGTCGTAGGAGATGGTGACCAGGTTCGGGATCGGCGGGTCAACCGGATCGCCGAAGATCTGGATCCATTTGGTGTCCGGATAGTCGGGCGCCACCGCCTTGAATGCCTCGGAGATGACCGGGAAGGTCGCCAGCACGATGGAGGCGCCGGCGTCGCCGAGCGTCCGCAACACGATCTCGAAGGTCGCCGGGTCCTGGCCGTAGATGGCCCGGGTGTCGAAACCCTCCGCGTCCGAGAGCTGCTGCAAGCGCTCCAGCATGGAATCGATCGGTCCGCTGTCGCCGGCCGCCTGGGTGTGCACGAGCGCGACCAGTCCGGTATCCGCACGCGCGGAGAGCGGAAACATGCCGCCCGCCGCGACGACCGACGATACGCCGGCGGTCGTCGCCAGGAAGTTCCGGCGACTGACGAGGCCGGGCATCGTCCTTCCGCCATTCGACGTCGCGTGGTTCGACATTCTCATTCTCCTCTTCTCAACCCGGGCGCAGGCCGCGCCCGTTCCAACTCGTCCGGGAGATCCCTGGTCCGAGAGATCCCCGGGGGCCGTTCCCGGCCTCCTGCGGCTCACGCGCCGATCGGCGGCGAACAGGGGGCCGGGTTCATCACCATCACGTCCTGCTCCTGGATCGCGTCGAGCGCCCAGACCGAACGGATGAACTCCTGCCAGGCGGGGTCGGCCGACATCGCCGCGCGCCGGCGCTCCCGGTCGGCCAGACTCTCGTAGGCCCAGATCAGGACGATCCGGTGCAGCCGCCCGATTTCGGAGACGTAGAGTCCGACGAACCGTCCGAGATGGCGCTTCTGGATCGGCAGTCCCGCGGTTTCGTAGCGCTTCAACCAGCCGTCGACCGTGCCGGGACGAAACGTGTAGGTTCGGTGTTCGACGATCATTCGCCGCCTCCTTCCGGTGAAGCCTCTGTCCCTGCCGGCGCGCCGCGTATGAAGTCCGCCGCCCGGTCGCCGATCATGATCGCGGCCGCGTTGGTGTTGCCGCTGACGATTATGGGCATGACGGACGCGTCGGCAACCCGGAGCCCGCCGACGCCGCGGACCCGGAGCCGGTCGTCCACCACCGCCATGGGGTCGCTGCCCATGCGGCAGGTTCCGACGGGATGAAAGGTCGTCATCGCGTTGGCGCGGAGCCAGTCGACGAGCTCGTCGTCGCTCTGCGCCTCGCCTCCGGGCGCCAGCTCGCGCCCGCGATAGGCGTCGAACGCCGGCTGCGCGATGACGTCCCGGATCATCCGGATCCCTGCGATCGTCGTTCGGCAGTCGGCCTCGTCCTGAAGGTAATTCGGCTGAATCTTCGCCGGCTCGGCAGGGTCGGCCGAGCGCAGGCCGATCCAGCCGCGACTCTCCGGATTGACCGGGCCGACCCGGAGGCTGAACCCGTGCGACTCCTCCGGCGGCACCTTGCGGAAGGGGGACGGCAGGCGCAGGTTCGCCGCGCTCTCTAGCGCCGGCATGAAATGCACCTGGACGTCCGGCGCCAGCAAGTCGGGCCGGCTCTTGAGGAACGCGCCCGCTTCGTAGGGAAAGGTCGTCGCGAACCCGCGGCCGAAGAGCATGCCGTTGGCGACCGACAGGATCATCCGGTCGAGCCGGAGTTCGCGAAAGAGGGTGACGGGCTGGGTGCAGGTGTAGGCGAGAACGCAATCGACGTGATCCTGCAGGTTCCGGCCGACGCCCGGCAATTCGCGAACGACCTGTATGCCGTGTCGTCCCAGCTCCTCGCCGGGCCCGATCCCGGACAGCATCAGGATCTGCGGGGTGTTGACCGTGCCGGCGCAGAGAACGACCTCGCGGTTTGCGCGGTACGTGTGCGAGGCGCCCCCCTGCACCACTTCGACGCCGGTCGCGCGGTCTCCGTCTACGGCGACGCGGGAGACGAGGCAGTCGGTGACGATCTCGAGATTCCGCCGATGCCGGACGGGATGCAGGAACGCCGTGGAGGTGGAACAGCGCTTGCCGCGCCGGATTGTGAAGTCGTAGCGCCCGAACCCCTCCTGCTCCTCGCCGTTGAAGTCGTCGTTTACGGTATGGCCGGCCTCCCGCCCCGCTTCGAGCAACGCGTCGAACAGCGGATTGTCGCCGCGCGCACGGCAGACGGTGAGTTCGCCGTCGTTGCCGTGATAGTCGTCTCGCCGTTCCACATGCCCCTCGGAGCGGCGGAACGCCGGCAGCACGTCGTCGTACGACCAGCCGGAGAGCCCCATCTGCGCCCAGCGATCGTAGTCGTGGCGGTTTCCGCGTATGTAGACCATCCCGTTGATGGTCGAGGATCCACCCAAGACCTTGCCCCGCGGCCAGTACAGGGAGCGGCCGCCCAGGCTCGGAACCGGCTCGGTGTGGTAGCGCCAGTTGTAGATGCCGGAGTGGAAGAGTCTCCCCATCAGCATCGGCAGCCGAAACAGCGGGTTGCGGTCCTCGCTCCCGGCCTCGATCAGCAGGACCGAGCGATCGGGATCGGCGGAGAGGCGGTTGGCCAGCACGCATCCGGCGGAGCCGGCGCCGACAATCACGTAATCGAAGGCGGCGTCGTTCGACATGGCTACCAGTCTACCGGCTCGGCGTTCATGTCTCGAAGGCGTCGGTTGCAGAGCGAGAACGGGTTTTCGAGGGCCAGCACGTCGTCGGCAGCGGCCGGATGCGGGCGAAGGACCGCGCAGAGGTCAGATCCCCTCCCGATCTCTTCCGGCTTCGCCGCTTGCAGGGTCGCCGCCGCGGCGTCGCCGAAGGCGATGACGACCGTCGGTACGCCTCGTCCCGCCAGAAACCGGAGCGCCCGCACCATAAACGGGCGCCATAGCGGCAGGTGTCCGCGTATCTGGTGCGGATCGCCCTCGACCCGGAAGCGGGTGAGCGTAAGCGACACGTTGAGCAAGAGGACCCCGGAGGCCACCCAGCGGTCGGCGAGGGACCTCGGCTCCTCCAGGCCTGTCGCACCGCCCTCGATCGCCGCGAGAGTCGCGGGCCACTCGGCGAAGCTCCTGCCGTAGCGCGACACGCCGGTCCGCGCGGCCACGATCATCTGGACGAACGCGCGAACGCTGGGAGAGAACATCTTGTCGAGTTCCCGCCAACGCGCGACGTTGCCGGCCTCGAAGGCGCGGCCGGTCGCGAATGCGGGGCAGGGATAGGGATCCTGGCCGAGAATCACGCAGCGCACGCTCTCGGGCGCAAGTTCGTCGAAAGCGCGAAACATGTGCGCGCCGGGCGGGGCGCCGGGAAAGCTCCTGCCCCGCCGCACGGGAAAAATCGGCTCCCAGGGTTCCGTCGTCAGGTCGCCGTCGACCTCCTCATAGGCGAGTTCGACGTCGCCGACGGCGTCGCGCCAGGAGGCGGGAAGATCCTCGTGCCATCCCTTCAGCGTGTCGCGAAGCGCCTCTCGGAGTCGCAAGGCCATATCGACCGCCTGTCACCGTCGGGTCCGAAGACCGGAGCCAGATCCGCGCGGGAGCCTACCGAACCTTGACACGCGTGTCAAGAATTCGGGGCGTTTCGCCGCCGCGAATTGCGCAGGCTGCGACGGTTGCAGGCGTTCATCCCGCCGATCGCGCCTGGATCGAGCCGCAAACCCGCGTCGGGAACGCGTTCCGGGCCGGGCCGATCGCGAGTTTCCGGTCGCGCAATCCGACGCCCGGCGGACGACCGCCGATCGAGCGACATCCCGTCGGACCATCGCGTCGACCTCCGACCGTCCCGGCCGTCCTCTCCGGGTCGTTGTCGAGCGGATTTCGTTCGACCGAACCCTACGCGGCGTCCGGAACCGCCCTCTGGCGTCTTCGTTCGAATCGTCGAAGGAGCGGTTCGACCGCGCCCGGCGTCACATCCAGGACGAACGCGGCCTTGGTATGGGTCAGGACGTCGTCGCGCACGCTTCGACAGACGAGTTCGACAAGAGCTCTTCCCAGCTTGACCGCCCGCACGTCACGGCAGTCGGGACCGCGGACGGAGGCCCTCCGCCGATCGCGCTCGCCGTCCGGCTGCCGGCACCGCCGGCACCGGGAGGCATCGGCCGCGAGCAAGTCGCGGCAGGTCTCTCGGGCAATGACCCCGGTCCGGGCGAGCTGGAGCGCCGCCGTCGACTCGCTGACGGACCAGGTCCTCGCCAGCGATTCCGCCATGGATTCGGCGCTCGGTCCGTCGACGACGGAACCTGTCGGAACCTCGCTTGCGAGCGCGGCTGTCGGAAGCAGGAATTCGCAAGCGACGTCGCTGCAGAACCGTTCGATTCGGTCGAGCGGGTTTCGTGGCGTGTCGAACTCCGGCGCACCGCTTACGCCAGACCGATCCAGCCAGATATGCGCCAGTTCGCGAACCAGCGCGAACGACCGTGCAGCGCACGCATCCCGGTCGTTGACGACGACGAAGGGGGCGATTCCGTCCGAGACGGCAATGCCACGGAAGACGTTCGGACTGAGGACGGTGTCATGCGAGCCCAGATCGCCGACGAGAAGCACGAATATGCCGGTCGACTGCGCCTTTTCGCGGAGTAACCGGAACAGCTTGGCGGCGCCACCCCGTCGAAGCGCCGGATCCCGACGGTCGAACCGAAGCGTGGACGCGATCGACTCCGCGACCGAGTCCGCGTCCATGCCCGTATCGGCCGAACCGACAAACGCGAGCGGGTCGTCGAACCCCTCTTCCTCCTTCAGCAGTTCCCGGATCATCTCCTGGCGAGCGCGAGTGTCGCGCAGGAGAATGTCCAGAAGCGCGTTCTCCCGTCGAGAGACGCTGTCGCGTGACCGTCGAAAGTCCTCCCAGCGATCTCCCCTCGCGGGAGGCTGCTTCAGGTAGAAGGTCACGAGCGGGCAACGGTACGCCCTGGAAAACACCTGCAGTTGCGCACGCGTCGGCTTTCTCTCGCCGTTCTCCAGCGCCGTCAGCCGCTCTTCGGCGGCCTTCTTGTCCTTCGATCGAAGGAAGCTCAGCCGGTCCGCGGCTTCCGCCGGATCGAGACCGGCAGAGTTTCGTGCCCAAGCCAGCATGGCCGGGTTTATGTTGTTGGCCAGTTTCACGCCTCGCGTCTCCCTGCACCCGCACGGTCCCGGCACTCGATTCTCAAGTCCCCTGCTCGTCTGTTCGACACCGGCGCCAAGTACCCTGCGCGCGCTCGGTCAATAGAATCGCTCGGATGTCTGGCGTCGATACCCTCAGCTCCACACCGACGTACTTCCCCATCCGCGACGCTGCCGGCCATACCGCACGACGAAGCCCTATGTCATCAAGCCGGGGCCGGCAAACCGCTTACGGTCTGCATGAGCGCCCCAACACCCTCCGGGAGATCGCCCGCAGACCGGTCGGCCTCGATCGATCGCGTCGAATCGGAAATGCGCGGCGCGTCCGCGGTCCCGGCGCACGCGCGCGGCGTCGGGCGGCGTCGGGCGGGATTGGCCATCGACGTCTCTGAAGCCAGAGACCGGCTTCCCGACTCCTGCCCCACCGTGGACGCCGGCCCCGGTCGTCGGCGAGTACGGCATGTCCGCGCCGCGCCGCAGAGTGCTACTCGGGACAGGACCATTCTACCGGACCGGGGTCGGCAAGCGTTCGCGACGCGTGATGGGGCCTACCGGCCGAATCCGGCCGAACGACGCCTTGGCCGACGGTCTCGGGGCAGACCCGGAGCGCCCCTACTACGCGCCGCCCGACGCTGGCGTCTCGGTCGAATCAGGGAAGAAGGCACGATGGGCTTACGTAGAAATGCCGACACATGGGAGGGCGCTCGAGTGTTGGCAACGAATTGACTTGCCCGAAGGTCCACTCGACGAGGCGTTTGCCGGTGCAGGCAGAGCGGAGCTTCGCACGCCTGCCCGGGAACCCGCTTAGTGTTCTCACTGCGACGAAGTAATGGATTCTCTCGGACGGACGGCTGTCGACGGGTTGTGCGTTTCCGGGAACTTGACAGGGCCTCAGCATTTGGTATGTGTCTGCGGTCCAATCACAACACGCGCTTGGCGGTCGGGCGCTCTGCGGGGCGTCGGATTGGACGGGCGCTAGCAGAACAGTCGAGGTCCGGCCATGGAACAGGTAGCAGGAAGTACTATCGGATCATGCTCTCGGAGGAGGAGCGCAAGGAGGTGACCGTCTTGACGAAGGGCAAGGCGTCGGCACACAAGCGTCGTCGCGCGCACACACTCCTGCTCGCGGACGAGGGTCGGGACGATGGCGGGAAGACGGATTCGGAGATCGCGTCGGCGTTGCTGATCGGCCGCGCGACGGTGGAGCGGGTTCGGAAGGAGTGTGTGCTGGGGGGCTTGGCGGCGACGCTGGAGCGTCGCAAGCAGTCAACCGGAAGCCGCGCAAGCTGGACGGGGCCGGGAAGGCCCGATTGGTCGCGGAGGCGGGCTCCTCCCCTCCGGAGGGGCATTCGCGCAGCAAGTTGCGCCTGTTGGGCGAGTGCCTGGTGGAGTTGGAGATCGTCGGCAGCATCAGCATGGAAACGGTGCGAAGGACGCCAAGGAGAACTACATCAAGTCGTGGCTGAAGCAATACTGGTGCATTCCCCCCTAGGCCAACGCGGAGTTGGTCTTCGCCATGGAGAACGTCCAGGAGGTCTACGGCCGCAAGCTCGGCGAGGACGAGATCCTTCTGTGCATCGACGAGGCCTCGAGGCAGCAGACCCTGCAGGTCCGGTTGCCGGGGCTCCCGCGGCCCGGCCAGCCGGCCATCATGGACTACGAATACGTTCGCAACGGCACGACCAATCTGTTCATGGCGTTCGCTCCCCAAGGCGGCTGGCGCTGAGTGCAGGTGACCGATCGGGGCACACGGCAGGACTGCGCGGCGTAGATCCGGTTGCTGATCGACGACGACGTCCCGGACAAGAAGCTGGTTCTCGTGACAGACAATCTGAACGCTCACTCGTTGTCCTCCCTGTACGAGACGGCCAAGCACGCCGAGGCGCGACCCATCTTCGACCGCATCGAGATCCACTACACGCCCAAACACGGGAGTTGGCTCAACATTGCGAAATCGAGATCCGCGTGTTGACAGGCCAGTTTCCCGCCGCATCCCGGACTGGGAACCCCTATCCGGGAAGTCGAGGCATGCGGAGCGCGGCGAAATCGCGAGAAATTCGTCGTCCATTGGAGGTTTGCGGCCGAAGATGCTCGGATCAACCCCCGTAAGCGCTATCTCGCAATACAATGTTGCTAGACCACTAGTCAGCGAATAGCGGAGCCGGCTATCAAGTGGAGCTGCCCGAAATGTGCCAAACTAAGTGGTGGCCGACGACAATGGCATTATCGTTCACTAAACGGGAAGTAGACTGGCCCCCCAAAACTCGGCCCCCCGCTGGCATGGAGTGCGTCAGTCGTCGGCCAGAGCCGACATCAGCTGCGCTTGAGAGAGAACCCAAAGCCGCCCTAGTATCTGCGTCAAACCCTTCCGAGCCGCCATCCGACCAGCGCGGACAGCACCACCTCGCCTTGCGCGAACCGTCGTTCAACGATCAAGGCAAAACGAGAGTCGCAACGGCGAGTCACTCGCCTGGTCTCCGATCCTCCCACCGCGCCATAGATTTGACAACACTTCGAATGTCATCGATTAGACCGAAATGTTTTTGGAAATCGAGATCACTCTCGACGGCTGTTTGTCCACGCGCGACCAGAATGGTGCTCGGCAACGCGACCACACGCCGAGTATCAAAGAGTCAGTGCAATTCCTCGACGGTGGAGGATAAGCGTGACCAACTCGCGTTGATGCAAGCCTCTTTTCCACACATACGCCTCAACTCCTCGCTTGAACACTGCGCGGGAAGTGCCCGAACTGCAGCCCCCTTTTCAAGCGCCGTGTAGGAAAATGCCGATCCCTACAATACCAGCCGTTTGGTTGCAAAGAGCGTACACCACAATCTTCGGACGCATAAATATAATGTCAAAGTGCAAAATCCATCTTTGAACGAGAGCTAGCATGCAACTGATTGTTCAACCCACTGGCCCGCTCAATCTTGGGGATTGGCTGAACTCAAGCTTTACTGCCGAGTGGACCAGCTTTCGCGCAGCTGTGGCATTCGTCAAGCGTTCAGGAGTTAGGCATATAGGTCCCGCATTGAAAGCTTTTGCGAGAGACAACACAGTCGAGATAGTTGCTGGGATTGACCATCAGGGAACATCGTACGAGGGACTTAGCGACCTTCAATCTGCCGTGTCACCCAATGGTCGAATTGTTATTGTTCACAACCGGTTGCCACACACATTTCATCCAAAAGTGTTCTTGTTTCGATCACTTTGTGAGGCCGAGTTGGTCATTGGCTCCGGGAATCTAACGCAAGGGGGCCTATATACAAACTATGAAGTGGGACTAAGGATTCACCTAAATCTCGCTAACGCGATGCAATCGGAACTGCTCAAGGGCATCGAGTACACTCTCGACCATTGGGCTCAACAAAGCAACTCTGTGTCGCAGGAACTGACAAACGATGTGCTAGACGTACTCCGCAAATCGGGCACGGTCCTTCATGAGAGTGAGATAAGCTCCACGCGTACCCTACCCAGTGAAACAGCCGCGCAGAGGTCTCTCGGCCTTGCATATGACTTGGTAAAATACTTTGGTGCAGTGCCGTTCAATCCCGCGCCAGAGACTGACGACATCAGCCACAATAGGGAAGGTATTGGAGTCCGTACTTACGACTTTTTCGTAATGACGCTCCAACAAACCGATGTCGGTGTAGGCCAAACGACGCCAGGCACGTCACAACGCTCTCCAGAAGTGTTCGTGCCGCTAGGAGCTAGAGATCATTGTCCAGAGTTTTGGAATTGGCCGTACGGGTTTCAGGAAGATCCACAGCGCGCTGGCAAATTGGATCGGAAGAATGTGAGAGTACGTATCAATGGGAGAATGGAGACTGTGCAAATGATGACTTGGCCCGCAAAGCATGATTTCCGACTACGAAATAGGACTTTAAGGGACACTGGCTCTGTCGGCGACATCTTACGGATCGAGAGGGTAAAGAACGACACTGCCGCATACGAGGCTTGGGTGATCAAACCTAGCGATCCAAGCTTCAATGAAATGTTAAGTCGGTGTGACAAGCCTGTAAAGAACTCAAGAAAGCGATTCGGCTATTATTGATTGATTTCCGAGACGAGGGACGCTATGGCGCCCGTAGCTGAAGAACCCTTTCGGAGACAATAGAGTT
Organism: Rhodobacterales bacterium; assembly: GCA_965221505.1. Taxonomy (GTDB): domain Bacteria; phylum Pseudomonadota; class Alphaproteobacteria; order Rhodobacterales; family CAZPXZ01; genus CAZPXZ01. The sequence goes on along the minus strand of CBDCSI010000001.1, from coordinate 149,402 downwards.
CTTGCGAAAGATGTCGCGGGACGGGAGCATCTCCATGGAGAGCTCGTCAAGTACAGTGAATCCTATTGCCTCAGAAATTGCCGCCAAGTGTTCTGCCGTACGAATTTGTATAATCTGTCCGCCGGCAATCGTGCGGTTGTCGCCAATCACAATGAATGCAACGCCGCCTGGGCGCAATAGCGTCCTTGCGCTTGTTAGAACGGTACGCATGTCAAGGAAGTACTTTGATAACAGCGCCGCTAGGTTCTTGCGCCGGAACCCCACGGACGCCGTGCGATTAAGCTCCTCAACGCGCTCAATGAGTTGGCACGTATCGAGGGGCAATAGCGATCGATTTGCTTGATAAATGTCCCAGTATTCCGCTCGAGTTCGCACACCAATTTCACGACTGCCAATCATGACCCGATCGCGGGAGGCATGGTCGCAACGTTGCAATAGATTCAGATAAATGAGGCTCAATCGATCGGTGTCGAGATAGGGCAGAGCTGTAGCATACGGGGGTGACGTAACTATGGCGTCCGTCCGCCCGGCAATCGATCCGAATACACTGCTGGCAATGCGTGCGTCTGCGTTGCTGACTTCAAAGTTGCCAAGTGCGGTCGGTTGCTCCACTGTAAGAAAATTCTCAACTGTCGCCACGGACCGGCGACTGTGCGTAAGAAAGCGATGCATAACTTCGCCGTGTGTAAAGCACTGGTGCTGTTTTCGGACCCGAAGGTCATCGGTCTTTTGCCAAGAGACAGAGCGGAGTACGTTGCTCAGGCACACAAGGAAAAACTCTCGAACGAAGCTATGCTTTAGAGACCCAATCGCAGCATGCACTCTGTCAAGTTCTCTAAGTACAACAGGAGAGAACCATCGGACCAAATACTCTTGATCTCTCTTGGGTAGGCTGCGTAGTTGGCTCCGGTGCGCAGATGGAACATCAAGAAAGGAACGTAGGGCGTCGTATCCATCCCGGAGCTGAATAGGAGAAAGGGAAAGTGTCTGGCATTTCACTCGCGAAACGAACGCCGATAATGGGTTGAGGTCAATACCGTAGGTAGAGCGACCTCCCAAGATACCTTCAACTAGCGTTGTACCACTTCCGCACATGGGATCGGCAACGATGCCGTCAGCGGGCACACGGCTGATGGTGATTAAGGCGCGAGCGAGCTGTGGAAAGAACTTACCGCGATACTCGTGTAAGCCATGGGTGGCGTACCGTAGAACTCTTCGTCGGTGCGGCCTCGTCAAGCAGGACTTGAGAGGCTGCGACGGCAGGTCGTAGGGGTCGCTGAATGGAGCGAGAATTGCCGATGCCTCTCTACGAACCTGTAAAGTAATTGGTTGGTCGCTAGCGCAAAGGGAGTGCCAGTAGGTTAGGCGTTCTCCGAGCGAAATGGGTGTTTGAGTGCAGTGGATGTCGAATAGGGTAGCCGAACTCCGTGTGCCGTTAATGGGCCGCAGTGGACCCGCGCATAGCGCTTGCATTTCCCTAAACGCTAGTTCGCGCTCAAACGGTTGTATGTAGTCCTTTATACGGCAGGTAACGACGTTCATGGTGTCAAACCCTCTGAAGGATAAGGATTTTCTCTGTCGATATTCGTCCAAACTTTGGATTTAGCGCCTTTCGCGTAGCTGGAATAGGCCGGTCAATACGAGCAAGTTCACGAAATCCGCAACGCATTCCTTGCTCAGCCAGTATTGACGCATTGTCAACATGCTCTCCCGCAATTTTGGAGTCACCAATTACAAGACACGCAAATCCATGACGGCATAAGTGTTTGTGAAGCCAATCAAGTATTATGGACATTTCAGAAGCAAAAGTCGCCGGCGTCGCCCTTCCTGACCCCTTGGCACTGTACTTTCGATGACTACCTATTTCAATTTTCTTGAACGATGACGGGTCGTACCCTAACCAGTGGAGACGTATGCCATGATACAGGTGATAACTGAATGCGTTGGGATAGGGCGGCGAAGTTACCAAGAGATTGAATTTCGGTAGTACAGGCGAATCCAGGACGTTTGCGGTTAAGACGCGGCCCGCTACGCGCTGAGGTATGGCATTCGACAATTTCTCAACGGCTGCACGGGCGGAATCTAGGTGTCGGACGTATCGTTTTACAGTGTCTCCGGGCGAGATGGCCTTGGTCCGACGTACGTAACGAGTGTCAGAATCTTGTCGAGACACTGCCACAATGATTGCGGAGAACGTCATATAACAGAGATTTCTCGCAATATTGTCTGATAGTTTATCTATTTGGCTCTTTAGCTCAGCGAGTTCCTCTACAACATATGGCTCAAACCAAGTGTCGCACACTTTTCTATTTGGGCGCCAGCCAGTGGAGATGAATGGCAGGGTGTGATTCGATGTACTGTGCGTTCTGAGGTTTATTAGCTCGATTAGGCGTTCGCAAGCAAGTCGGTGTTGGAAGATGGCAGATAGTGAAGTCTCCTGCAACTGGGTTGTCTTTACCTGAGCAATGAGGCTTGCTAGGGGATTGGCATCCACACCGATTGCGTGGCGCTGTAAAGTGAGTGCTTCAAGAAGGGTAGTTCCGCTTCCGCAAAAAATATCTGCGACCGTGTCTCCAATCGATGATAACTCCCGAATAAGCAAGTTTGGAATTTGGGGTATAAACTTTGCTGGGTAGGGATGAATGCTGTGCGTAAGGTAGGAGGTGTTAGAATCGGAAAAGCTCCAATCAGCGGCTCGTAGCCGTTCAATAGATGTGGATTGTGCGTTCAAGCGTGCGGAAGTGCGGGCGTGAGAGGCAATTACGGTGGCCTCTTGCTCTGTAAACATGCGCTGGCCGCGGTGATCACGGCGCGGCTCGCGAACGCGTCCCTGGCGGAGCCAGCGGAGCAATGTATTTGGTGGTATCGCCGCTTTGGCGGCGGCCTCCGCTGTGGTAAGGTATTTAGTCATGCGTAGATGTGAGTAGGTGTTTCGGAGAGTAGAGCATCGTGACCGAGGGTTGTCAAGTGGCCGCTCGTTTGCGGCATGTTCTTCGGGCGAGGTGGGCGGGAGGGACGTGCGAGTAGCTGTGGTTCGTCCGGTGTGGAGAGGCTCGCGGACCGCGTCGTCTCAGCAGTCACGGTAGCCGGGAGTGTGTTTCAGGGGTGAGTTAGAGACTGGCATTGTGCCGCCGGACGGATGACCATCGTTGGGCACTGGATTGTTTCCAATGCGTGGAGTGGTGTCGATACGCGAGTTTGAAGTGGCGATGACGGTACAGGCTCGTTTGTTACGAGGATTCCGTGTGGGAGGGAGAGCGGCAAGGCGGTGGCCGTCGATGTCTGTGTGCGTGCGCTGCACGAGGTAGGCTGCCGAAACAGTGCATGGATATTTGCGGCTTTAATGTCTGATGCGTAGCGCGGCCTCGCTCTATTCTCCAGTTTGTTTTTTCCTTTGAGTCGGTCCCAATCCAGTCTGCAAGGTACAGACGCCTGATAATGACTGACACAGCAACCAGCTAACAGCAACGTCGTCCATATTGTCTTCCTCTCCTTCCGAAGTGCCATTCGCGTCGATCTCGGCGTAGAGGGTGCCGTCATTGCAGCCAATTTCGATCAGTGTGTGCTGCGGGATGCGGGTTCTACCTTGGAAATCGGCAACGCTAGTGGTCCAACATCATTGAAATGCGGGATAGAGCGAACGGAGTTTGATCCGAGCGTCTTCGGTCGTGAATCTCCATTGAACGGCGGATCTCTGGCGATTTCGCCGCGCTTCCCATGCCTTGACTCCCCGGATCAGGGTTTCCCGGTCCGGGATGCGGCGGGACAGACACTGGCGTGACAACACGCCGATCTCGATTTCGGCCATGTTGAGCCAACTGCCGTGTTTGGGCGTGTAGTGGATCTCGATGCGCCCGACGATGCGTCGCACCTCGGCGGGCTCGAACGTCTCATACAGGGAGGACAGCGAATGAACGTTCAGATTGTCCATCACGAGAACCAGCTTCTTGTCCGGGAAGACGTCGTCGACCAGCGATCGGATCAACGCCGCCCAGTCCTGCCGAGTGCGCCGGTCGGTCACCGGCACCCATCGCCAGCCGTCCAGGGGAGCGAACACCATAAAGAGATTGGCCGTACCGTTGCGAACGTATTCGTAGTCCACGACGGCCGGCTGTCCGGGCCGGGAGAGCCCCGGCAACCGGACCTCCCGGGTCTGCTGCTTCGAGGCCTCGTCGATTCACAGTAGGATCTCGTCCTCGCCGAGCGCGCGGCAGTAGACCTCCAGGACGTTCTCCATGGCGCAGACGAACTCTGCGTTGGCCTTGGGAGGAGTGCACCAGTATTGCTTCAGCCAAGGCTTGATATCGTTTTTTTAGCGTCTTCCGCACCGTCTCCGTGCTGATGCTGTCGACCATCTCCAACTCCACCAGGCGCTCGCCCAACAGGCGCAAGGTCCAGCGCGAACGCCCCTCCGGAGGGGAAGAGCATGCCTCCGCGACCAACCGGGCCTCCCCGACCCCGTCCAGCTTGCGCGGCTTCCGGTTGACCTGCTTGCGACGCTCCAGCGTCGCCGCCAAGCCCTCCAGCAGACCTTGCTTCCGAACCCGCTCCACCGTCGCGCGGCCGATGAGCAACGCCGACGCGATCCGATGTAAACTTGCTATGGAGTAATGGGTATCTAGTAATATCAACGGGTTACGTGAATTGAGGTCGCTTGAGATGCGGCAATTTGGCGACGACGTCGCGTTCGTCGCCTTTTCGGACGGCAGGTAGGGGTGGTCTGAACGGGAGAGGGAGTGCTCCGCCACGGTATGTGGTATAGAACGGCGCAGTAGAAGAACAACCGTTCAGGAGCACTCTCATGACATTATTGCAGTTTCCGCATGATCGGTCCAGTCCCCGCTGGTCGGCGCTGGAGGAGACGATTCGGGATCAGCTTCGGCCTGTGTTGACCTCGTCGCTGGACGGACTGGCCCATGCGGTCCTTTCCGGTTTGTCCGGTGAGTTGTCCTCGCAGCAAGTCGAGGAGTGCATCCACGCCGAAGTCGGTCGCATCGGCTGCGAGGCGATGCGGGTCGGGCTCGAGGCGTCGGATGTCGACGTTCGTGGGTTGGAGCGAGACGGGCTTCGGTACTTCCGTGCCGGGAGAGCGAAGAAGACCATCCTTTGCTCGTTGGGTCCTGTGACCTATGAACGCACGCGCTATCGGCGGCGGTCCGGCGAAACTCTGGTTCCGGCGGACGAACGGATGCCGGTAGTGAACGGCTTCTATACGCCGTTGGCGGCTCGCCGCGCGGCGCTGGTGTTGACGTTGGCCTCGGTTCAGGAGACGGAACGGTTGCTCGCGGAACTCGGAGAGATGCGTCCGTCGTCGACCGCGCTGGACAATCTGATGCGGGCGATGGCACCCGTGTTCGCGCGACTGGAAGAGGGGATGCTGAACGACGTTCGACGAAGAGAGTCCGAGGAGGCGCTCGACGTGGCGGAACGAGAGGACGTCGCGGCGATCGTGATCTCGATCGACGGGGTCATGGTGAACATGCGTGCACGCAACTCCTTCTGGTACACGGGAGGCGAGGCACGCGAGGCCGGCTACCGCGAAGCCTCGGTTGGCACCGTGTCCCTCTACGGCCAGGCGCACGAGCCTGGCTGCCCAAACCGGCTGCGTACCGTCTATTTCGGTCGCATGCCGGAATCGAAGAAGGTCGCCATGAAACGCGACCTCGAGGCCGAGGTTCGGCACGCGCTATCGCGTCATCCGACCGCAGAAATGGCTTTCGTCGCCGACGGAGCGCCCGACAACTGGAGATACGCTTCGAGCACGTTCCCCGATGCCCTGCAGATCTTCGATGCGTTCCACGCGATGGAACACTTGAAAAAATGCCGTCGACGCGGCATACGGCGAGGGCGACGCCAAGGCGCTCTATCACTTCCAGAGGCTCCGGGCGACCCTCCGAGACCACCCGGACGGCATCGCTCGAACCCTGAAGGCCCTCCAATACCTGGCTCGCAAGGGAACCGGCACGGCGACGATCAAGCGTGTCATCCGCTTCTTCCAGGAGCAACAATCCCGCATGCGCTACGCCGAATACCGGGCTCGAGGCCTGCCGATCGGCAGCGGCGTCGTCGAGTCCGCCGCAAAGGTGATCGTCGCACAGCGATTGAAGCGGGGCGGCACGAGATGGGCAGATCACGGCTTCGGTCCTGTTGTGCTGTCGTTTCGCGCGCTGTGGAAATCCGGACGCTACGTCGCCGCCTGGAACGCGCTTCTGAAACGCATGATGCCGAAGCCGTTCGAACGTTCCGGCGTCGCCAGGCTCAACCCCTAGAAGCAACAGGATTACTCCATACAAAATTTACACCCACGCGATCTCCGAATCCGTCTTCCCGCCATCGTCCCGACCCTCTGAATCCGAGAGTGGAGAATCGCGGTTCGAGCGCCCGTCCGGTGCGCGATTCCCGAACCGGCTAGATTGGCGTGTGAGCAACCCGCTTCGGCACACCCACGGCCAGCGGTGGCGGCGTTAGCCGAGCACCCCGGTCCGAGGCCGGTGGCGGCGGACTTCGGCTGCAGCCGGAACGGGAAGGCATTGCCTAACCCCCGTCGAAGCCGCGGGAGGCACGGGTGTGACGCGTGACGAGATTGCGGGGCACTGGCGATGAGCGCATCGGAACGGAAAATGCCGGACCTTGCCGTTCCCGACGAGCGCGCGCGATCGATCATCGCTGCGGCCGTTCCCGCAATCGAGGCGTTCTGCGATCGTTGGAGCGTTCGCGAGCTGTGTCTCTTCGGGTCGGTTCTGCGAGACGACTTCGGGCCGGACAGCGACATCGACGTGCTGGTTCGCTTCAGCGACGACGCGAATACCTCTCTCTTCGACCTCGACGAGATGGAGGACGAACTCGGCTCCATATTCGGGCGAAAGGTCGATCTCTCGAGTCGCCGGGGCGTGGAGGCCAGCCAGAATTCGTTGCGCCGAAACGAGATACTGGGTTCGGCAAGGGTTCTCTGCCGCGCGTAGTCCCAGCCGGTCGAAGAGACCGATCGGAGGCGTGCGGACGGTCTCGGCGGGCCGGCACGACGCCACCTGAGGAGCCGAGCGCGGCAACGAACGTCAGCGACCCGTTCCCCCTCCGGCTGTCGAGCGGCAAACTGCGAGCTCAGGAGCCGGCGTGCCGACGTCGCCCGGTCGATGCCGAAACGAGCGAGCCTCGCGGAACGCCTGGTCTCTCCCGGCAGCCCGCGCCCGCTACCCCGACACGCCACCCATCTCGCAGACCCGACGCCATTCTTCCTCGGTGACGGGCTGCACCGAGAGCCGGGAGTTCTTGACCAGCGTCATCTCCGCCAGTTCGGGTTCGGCACGGATATCGGCGAGCGCGACCGGATTCGGCAGTTCGCTCACGGCGCGGACGTCGACGCATTCCCACTTGCCGGTCGTATCGGTGGAATCGGGATGGATCGCGCCGCAAACCTCGACGATTCCGACGATGCGCTTCTCGCCGACGGAATGATAGAAGAACGCCCGATCGCCCACCTGCATCTCCCGCATCATGTTGCGGGCCTGATAGTTCCGAACGCCGTCCCACTCGGTGCCCTCCGTCCCCTCGGCGACCTGATCCTCCCAGGACCATGCGCCGGGTTCCGACTTCATCAACCAGTACCGCATGCCGCGTCCTCCCCGCATTCTTCCCGTTGGCCGACCGCTCTCCCTGGCCCGAATTCCGCGGTCGCCACGCCAGCGCACCGCGTGTCCGATTCCCCCGGGCGCCGCGTTCGCCGGCCGCCGCAACGCGTCCCCGGCCGGCGTCTCCGGCAGTTTCCATCCTGCCTTGCCATTCCGATTCAGACAAGACGCGACCGTCCGGTTCCGCGCTTCCGGTTCCGTTCCCGAATCGTCGCCGACGCGCCGCGCCGCGCCGGGGCGTAGCTCCCGTCAACCGGTTCGCTTCGCGGCATGAGGGCAGGCCGGCTATTCGCGAGGCGTATAGGCCGGAACCCTCGGCAACGCATCGGGCCGCTCTCCCGGTGTCCGTAAGGGGCCGCAGTGGAGTATCGTGAAGGCGTGTCGCCGTCGACGTGGGGACAGCAGCCCGTTCGCGGTCCTCGCTGTCCGACTCCGTGGCAGGAGGGGAGCGGTACCCATGAAATTCGAGACTCCCGAGAGGATGCCGGTCGAGCGCCTGCGGCTGGATCGCCGAAGTCCCAGACTGGTCGGCGAAGACGAAGCGACGTCCGACGAGGCGCTCGTAGCGAGGCTTTATCGAAGATACGACCTCGAAGAATTGCTTCTCTCGATCTCGGCCAACGGCTACATGGACATTGAGCCGTTGGTCGCGACAGTCGACGCCGAAGACACCGGGGCGAACGGGGACCTGACCGTGCTCGAAGGCAATCGGCGGCTCGCCGCCGTTCGACTGCTTCGCGATCCGGAGCTGGTCGACCGCATACGGGACTCCGAGGGACTGCACCTGCCTGTCCCACCCATGGACCCGGCCAGACGGAATACGCTCGATTCGGTCACCGTCTACCCCGTGGCCTCGCGCGAGGACGCCCGCTCCTTCATCGGCTTCAAGCATATCAACGGAGCGGCGAAGTGGAACGCGTACGCGAAGTCGCGTTTCGCTGCGGAGTGGTATCGCTCCGGGCGCGGCACGAGCCTCGACCTCGCCGCTGTCTCCGACGCGATCGGCGACAAGTTCGACACCCTCAAGCGAATGGTGACGGCGATTCACGTCCTGGACCAGGCAAAACGCGAGGGATTGTACGACATCGAGGATCGCGCCACGCGGCAGTTCGGTTTCTCCCGCCTCTACGTCGCGCTGTCGCGCTCGGAATTCATGGACTATCTGGGACTGCGCCCCGGTCGGACGCGCAACCCGACGCCGGATCCGGTGCCGAAGGAGCGTTTCGACGAGCTTCGCAAGGCGCTCGTCTGGATTTTCGGTTCCGCGCCGGACGGCACGCGTTCCGTAATCGGCTCTCAAAACCCGGACATCGAGCGCCTGGGAGAGGTATTGGCGCACCCACGGAGCGTTCGCGTACTGGACGAGACGGGCAGTCTCTACCTGGCCCACAAGAGCGTCCGGGCCGAGGATCGGGAGCTTGCCGCGTCTCTCGTCGTCGCTCGGGACAACTTGCGGACGGCCGTCGGGCTGCTTCGAAGCTATGACGGTCAGGACAGATCGATTCTCGACATCGCGGAAGACATGCGGGAGACCGCGACAACCGTTCACCGGCGCGTTCGCGAGAAGCGGCAGACGCGCTGACGGAGTCCTTTCGACATCCGTCCCTTTCTAAACGGCAAGCGCCGAAGTTCGCGCCTTTCGGGCAGCAACGCGATTCTCGGCGTCTCCGCTCGACAAGGCGACCGGGACCGTCGCAGGGCGAACCCGTCGCAATTCGGTCGGCTCGCGCCTGAGGCCGTATACGATCCGTGCCGACGACAAGGCGCCGCCGCCGTGGACGCTCCGACGTTTCCGCGAAGCGGGCGTTGCCCGCGACGAGAGCGCCCGTCTCCGTTTGTCGACAACAGCAACTCCGGCGACGTACCCGTCCGGAGCGGCCGGGCGAACCTGCAGAGCGGCCGGGCGAACGTGCGCTCCACGCCGGATGCGCACGCTCCGTAGTCCCGGTCGCATGACCTGGCCCGCACGATCTTCGTCGCTCACGCCCCCACCCGGTCGCGAATCCGACGATCCGTTCCGTCGCTCGTTGCGGAACCGGGCCGGACCGGTGACAGGGCCTCCCTCTCCCGCAGCGCGCCCCGTCCTCCGGCTCCGCAGGAACGGCTCGCAGGACCGAATTCGCCCGCTCTCCCGCTGCACGATCTCGTCGCGCCCTCGTCTGCCGACGGAATCCGTCGAACCAGGGACGCTCCGCCCCGGGTCCGGAGAGTCCGGACGGAGCGGGTGTTGCCCGCAGGTCGACGGAAGCCTCCCGTTCTCGACCCGGGAGACGGAGCGGGCGGTCCGCGCGCCTTCCGCGCCGATCGCCGGTTTCCGATGGCGTCAGCCGGAATCGCGAGCTCCGTCCTCCCCGCACGGTTGCAGGTCGCCGCGGGCTTCCGCTTGCCCGCGTCCCGATCTCGCGACGCAGACGCGCCCCGTCGCCCGATCGCGACCCGGCGCCGCAAACGCGTCGCAATCGCCGTCGGACGCCGCGCGTCACCCGCCTCCGGCCGGCACGCCCGGCCCGCTGCGTCCGGCCCGCTGCGTCCGGCCCCGCGCGTCCAATTCGTACCGGGCGTTTCCGCGGGCTGTCCGACGCCGTAGCCGCGGCAGCGACGGGCGGCTTGCAAATCCCCGTTTCGCGTTGTATTCCCTTGTGCATACGTCAAGCCTCGGGATCGAGCTTCCCGGCGTACATCATCCCAGCGGACAGGACGGACACCGCGCTGCGCAACGCAGGGGGGACTCCATGAACACGACCGCACGCGTGCTGATCGTAGGCGGAGGCGCCGTCGGGTGTTCCGTCGCCTACCACCTCGCGCGCGCCGGCTGGTCCGACATCGCGCTTCTCGAGCGGGACGAACTGACCGCGGGTTCGACCTGGCACGCGGCCGGGCTCCTGCCGCTCTTCAACATGTCCTACGCCGTGAGCCACATCCACGACTACTCGGTCCGTTTCTACGGGGAAATCGGCGAAGAGGCGGGGCTCGACCCCGGCTTGCGCATCGTCGGCAACCTCCGGATGGCGCAGTCGCAGGACCGGATGGACGAGTTCGCGCTATACGCGAGCACCGCGGAAACCGTCGGCGTCCCGTTCGAATGGCTGACCCCGAACGACATCCGCGAACGCTGGCCGCTGGTCGACGCGGACGGCCTCGTCGGCGCCCTGTTCCACCCCACCGACGGCTACGTAAACCCCGCCGACGTCACCCAGGCAACGGCCGCCGCCGCCCGCAAGCGCGGCGTGGCGATCCACCGCCAGAAGCACGTCGAATCCTACGAGCGCCTGCCCGGCGGCGAGTGGCAGGCGACCGGCCGGGACCGGAAGACCGGCGAACCGTTCTCGATCCGGGCGGAGCACGTCGTCACGGCGACCGGCAACCACGCCCAGGCCACCGGCGAGGCGATCGGAACCTGCATTCCCGCCATTCCGGTGGAACACCAGTACGTGGTCACCGACGAAAGCCCCCCGCTGATCGAGTGGCGGCGCGCCGGAAACCCGGAGCATCCGGTTCTCCGCGACGCCGACGCGAAGTGGTACGTCCGCGAGGAGCGCGGCGGCTGGATTCTCGGACCCTACGAGGCGACCGCGCCCGCCTGGGGAACCTGGGGAGTGCCGGAGAACTTCCTCGCCGACCTCTTGCCGCCGGATCTCGACCGCATCGAGACGGAGCTCCTCTCCGGCGTACGCCGCATCCCCTGCTTCGAGCAGGGCGGCGTCAAGGAAGTCTACAACGGTCCGATTTGCTACACGCCCGACGGCAATCCGCTGCTCGGACCGGCGCCGGGCGCCGACAATTTCTGGCTGGCGGAGGGGTTCTCCTTCGGCATCACCGCAGCCGGCGGCGCCGGCTACTACCTCGCCCAGCGCATGGTCGAGGGCGAAGCCGAGATCGACATGTGGTCGCTGGATCCGCGGCGCTTCGGCGACTGGATGACGCGGGCGTACGCCGCGCGGAAAAACGAGGAGGCCTACGCCCACGTCTACGTCCCGCATCACCCGGACGAGGAGCGGGAAGCCTGCCGACCGCTGAGGACGGCGCCCTGCTACGAGCGGATGCGCGCCCGGGGCGCCGCGTTCGGGCAGTCGAACGGCTTCGAGCGGCCGAACTACTTCGCCGACGAGCCGGGCTTCGACGACCGCGCGTCCCGCTCCTTCCGGCGCGGAAGCTGGTGGAAGTTCGCCGAGCGCGAAGCCCGCGCGGTGCGCGAAGGGGTCGGCCTGATCGACGCCACCGCCTTCGCCGAGCATCGCGTTCGGGGCGCCGGGGCGACCGGGTTCCTGGACTGGCTCACCTGCAACCGGCTGCCGTCCCCGGGACGGATCGGCCTGTCCTACGCCCTGACCGAGGCCGGCACCGTCCGCACCGAATTCACCGTCCTGCGCACCGGTGGGGACGACTTCACGCTGATCACCTCCGGCGCCGCGCACGCCTACGACCACGACTTCCTCCGCCGGCAGGCGGCGAAGGCCGAGCCGGAATTCGGCCGCATCGAGATCGAGGACACGACCGCCCGTCACGGCGCGTTCGCGCTCGCCGGCCCGCGCTCCAGGGAGCTCCTGAAGCGCGCGGTCCACGCGCCCGATCCGGAGGCGGCGTTCTCCAACCGCGCGTTTCCCTGGCTCTCCGCCCGGCGCATGGAGATCGGCATGTGCCCGGTCCTCGCGGTGCGAATCGCCTATACGGGCGAACTCGGCTGGGAGCTTCACCATCCCGTCGAGATGCAGAACTACCTCTTCGACCGCCTGGCCGAGGCCGGCGAGTCCCTCGGGCTAGCCTTCTGCGGGGCGCGCGCGCAGAACTGGCTTCGCCAGGAAAAGTCCTACCGCGCCTTCGGCAGCGACCTCGGGCGCGACGCCACGCCGCTGGAATCGGGACTGGACCGCTTCGTCGACCTCTCGAAGCCGTTTCGCGGCAAGGAGGCGATGCGGGAGACCGGGATCCGCAGCCGCTGCGTCACCCTCCTGATCGACGGGCCGCCGGACGCCGATCCCTGGGGCCGGGAAGCGCTCCTCGACGACCGGGGGGCGCTCGCCGGACGCCTCACCTCCGGCGGCTGGTCCGTCGTCTTCGGCAAGCAGATCGGAATCGGATACGTCGCGCCGGACCTGGCCGCGCCCGACACCCGCCTCCAGGTGCGGATGCTGAACCGGCTCTGGCCCGCGCAAGTGGTCGCCGACTCGCCCTACGATCCCGCGAACGAGAGGATTCGGGCCGATGGCTGAACGGGACGCGCGATCGGGAACGGGGCGCGCCGTCGAGGCCGTCGTCTTCGACGCCTACGGCACCCTCTTCGACGTCGCGTCGGCCGCCCGGCAGGCCGCGGCGGAGCCCGAACGCGAGGTCCTTCGGGAGCGCTGGCCGCGGATCGCCGCCGCCTGGCGCGTCCGACAACTGGAATACGCCTGGCTCCGCTCCATTACCGGCGCGTATCGCGATTTCTGGGGGGTCACCCAGGACGCGCTGGACTGGGCGCTGGAGAACGAGGGGCTGGAGGGCGACGACGCGCTTCGGCGGCGCCTCCTGGACCTCTATTGGGAGCTCCCCGCCTACGGCGACGCTGCGGACTGCCTCCGCCGGATTCGAAGCCGCGGCCTTCCGGTCGCGATCCTCTCGAACGCGTCTCCGGGCATGCTGGACGCGGCGATCCGCAGCGCCGGGATCGAATCGCTGATCGACGACGTCCTCTGCGCCGATTCGGTACGAACGTTCAAGCCGCACCGCACGGTGTACCGACTGGCCTGCGACCGGTTCGAGCGCCCGGCGGAGGCGGTGGCGTTCGTCTCCGCCAACGGTTGGGACGCGGCCTCGGCCCAGGGCTTCGGCTTTCGCGCCGTATGGGTCAATCGCGACCGGACTCCGCCCGAGCGGCTCGCCTGGCGTCCCGAGACCGAGGTCTCGGGCCTCGCAGGCGTCCCGGAGGCGGTCGGCGCGATGCGATCCGGCGCCGCGTCATGACGCTCCAGGCGACGGAGGCCGCCCCCGAAGGCACGCTGCCGCCGCCCTTTTCGAGCTTGCTGGAAGCGTGCCGGCGCCTCAACGGCGTCGCCCGGCGGACTCCGCTCCTGGAATCGCGCCGCCTCAACCGGGAAGCCGGGCGCCGGATCCTCGTCAAGGCCGAATGCCTCCAGCATTGCGGCACGTTCAAGTTCCGGGGCGCCTGGAACCACCTCCGCGCCCACGCGCGGGAGGCGGCCGAGCGCGGGGTCCTGTCGGTCAGCTCCGGCAACCATGCCCAGGGCGTCGCCCGCGCCGCCATGCTGCTGGACTGCCGCGCCACGATCGTGATGCCGGACGACGCGCCGGCGCCCAAGCTCGAGGGGACGAGAGCCTACGGGGCGGAAATCGCGACCTACCGGCGGTCGGACGAGACCAGCGAGCGCGTCGCCAGCCGGCTGCTCCGGGAGTCGGGCGCCCTGTTCGTGCGCCCCTACGACGACCCGTTCGTCATCGCCGGACAGGGGACCGTCGGCCTCGAGATCGCCGCGGACGCGCTCCGGCTCGGCGTCTCGACGGCGGACGTCCTGGTTCCGTGTTCCGGCGGCGGCCTCGCGGCCGGCTGCGCCCTCGCGCTGGCGGAGGAAGCGCCCGGACTGCGGGTGCGAACCGTGGAACCGGCCGGCCTGGACGACTGGGCCCGCTCGCTCGAAGCGGGCGAGCGGCGCTCGAACGCGCGCGGCGCGACCTCGATCTGCGACGGCTTGCTGTGCGAGACGCCCGGCAGCCTCACCTGGAAGGTGGGCCGGGACCGGTTCGGCGCGGGGCTCGCGGTCGGGGAGAGCGCGATCCTTCACGCCGTCGCAACGGCGTTCCGCACGCTCCGGCTCGCCGTCGAGCCGAGCGGCGCCGCGGGACTCGCCGCCGCGATCGGCGGCGGCGCCGGGATCAGCGACCCGGCGATCGTGGTGGTAACCGGAGGAAACGTGGCGCCAGGTCTGTTGACGCGCTGCATTGGGGGAGACAGCCCGGAGGCGGAGCGACCATCGAGCCAGAACTGGAAACCCGACTGAGAGCTACACGAACTACATGAACGCATCCCGCCGAACCGCTGCGGGACAAGGAGGCTGCCATGCTGACCCCCAAGCAGAGGAAGCTGTTCGATCTACTCGAAGGCGCGATGAGGGACGACGGGGTCTGTCCCACCTTCGAGGAACTTCGCCTGAAACTCGGCCTCGCGTCGAAAGCGAGCATTCACAGCATGATGAACTCGCTGGAGAGGCGCGGATACATTCGACGCCTCCCCTACCGGGCGCGCGCGATCGAGATTCTCAGGCCCACCCTCGCGGAGTCGTCCGGGGACCGGATCTTCCCCGGGACGCGCGAGAACCCGGGCGTCCTGTACGACATTCCGGTCGTCGGAGTCGTCCCTGCAGGCACCCCGATCGTTGCCTGGGAGACCACGCACCGCTACGTTACGGTCCCGCCGGCCTTCGCCAGACCGGCCGGGAACCACTACGCCCTGGACATACGCGGGGACTCGATGACCGGGGCCGGGATTCGCGAGGGAGACATCGCGATCATACGGCATCAGGCGACCGCGAATTCCGGCGACATCGTCGTCGCGCTGGTCGAGGGCGAGAACACGCTCAAGCGGCTCCACATCGACACCCGGCGAAGGCGCGTGAAGCTGATCGCGGAGAATCCGAACTACCGCGACATCCTCATCCGGTCGAGCGAGTTCGAGATCCAGGGGCGGCTGGTGAGCCTGCTCCGGCGCTACGGAAGACGGACGGAGGTCCCGCCGGCCTTCGCCCGGCTGAGAACCGCCTCCGCCGTCCCGGAACCGGAGGCGTGAGGGAGCGCGCCCTGCGCGGAGCCGTTGACAGCGGCGTCCGCACCCCCCAAGTTGCGGACGGACCGGGTCCGCACCCCGAACCCCTGCCGCCGGAGAGCCAGCCTTGACCGCCACCAACTACCTGTTTTCGTCCGAATCGGTGTCCGAGGGACATCCCGACAAGATCTGCGACCGGATCTCGGACGCCGTCCTCGACGCCTTTCTTCGCGCCGACCCGTACGCCCGCGTCGCCTGCGAGTGCCTCGCGACCACCAACTACGTGGTCGTCGCCGGGGAGGTGACGGGACCCGAAGCCGTATCCTCCGACCGGGCGATCGAGGAGATCGTCCGCGGCGTCGTGCGCCGGACCGGATACGAACAGGACGGCTTCCACTGGGCGCGGCTGCACGTCGAGAACCGGCTGCACCGGCAGGCGCAGGAGATCGCCGAGGGGGTCGACCGCGGCGGCGCCGGCGACCAGGGCATGATGTTCGGCTACGCGGTCGACGAGACGCCGTCCCTGATGCCGGCCGCGATGCACTACGCGCACCGGACGCTTCGCGGCGTCCGGGAGGCGCGGGGCGCCGGATCCCTGCCCGGCCTCGGCCCGGACGGCAAGATCCAGCTCTCCGTCGAGTATCGGGACGGCGCGCCGGTCCGCGCCGACACCGTCGTGCTCTCGCACCAGCACGACGAGGACCTCTCGCGGGAGGACGTCCGGCGCCTGCTCGAGCCCCTCGTGCTGGAGGCGCTCCCGGACGGCTGGATCGACGCCGACACCCGCTGGCACGTCAATCCGACCGGCTCCTTCGTCCGCGGCGGCCCGGACTGCGACACCGGTCTCACCGGCCGGAAAATCGTCGTCGACACCTACGGCGGCGCCGCGCCCCACGGCGGCGGCGCGTTCTCGGGCAAGGATCCGACCAAGGTCGACCGCTCCGGGGCCTATGCCGGGCGCTACCTGGCCAAGAACGTCGTCGCCTCCGGCCTCGCGAAGCGGTGCACCATCCAGATCGCATACGCGATCGGCGTGGCCGAGCCGGTGTCCCTCATGGTCGACACGCACGGCGCCCGGACGCGGGAGGAGGCGGCGTTGTCCGGCGCGCTGCGCGAGATGATGGACCTCACCCCGAGCGGCATCCGCGACCGGCTGCAGCTCGTCCGGCCGATCTACGAACGCACCGCGGCCTACGGTCACTTCGGGCGCGAGCCGGAGGCCGACGGCGGGTTCTCGTGGGAGAGGACGGACCTCGCGGACGAGCTGCGCGCCCGCTTCGCCTGACATGCCGACGAGGACGGAGCCCGCAGCATGGTTTCGCGAGCCGCCGAGCGCATCTCCGGCCGCCGGAACCTGTACGGTCGCGCACGTCACCGCACGCTCAGCCCCTCGCGCCGGGACGCGCTCGAGACGCTCGCCCCGAAGCTGCGCATTCCGGGCGTGAGCCCGGCCGAGAACCCGGCCCGCGCACCCCTCGCCCCGGAAGCCCTCGCCGGCGACCGGAAGACCCGCTGGCTGGAGATCGGCTTCGGCACCGGCGAACACCTCCTGGCGCTCGCGCGCGCCCGCCCGGACGTCGCCGCCATCGGCGCGGAGCCGTATCTGGCCGGCGTGTCGCGGCTCATGCTCCTGGCCCGGGCCTCGCCGCCGGCCAACCTGCGCATTCATCCGGGCGACGGCCGCGACCTCCTGGACGTGATCCCCGACCGCTTCCTCGACCGGGCGTATCTCCTCTATCCGGACCCCTGGCCGAAGCGCCGCCACGCCCGGCGGCGGTTCTTTTGCCGCGAGAATCTCGACGCCCTCGCCCGGACCATGCGGACGGGAAGCGAGCTGCGCGTGGCGACGGACATCCCCCTTCTCGCCCGGCATTGCCTCCTGGAGGCCCGCGCCCATCCCGCCTTCCGCTGGACCGCCCGCCGCGCGAGCGACTGGCGGCGGCCCTGGGCGGGCTGGACCGGAACGCGCTACGAGGAGAAGGCGCGCGCGGCCGGGCGCCGCCCGGTCTATCTGACCTTCGCCCGAACCGAAGACGAAACGAGGAGACCCGTAGCATGACCGCGGACGCCCGTTCGATCGTCGCCCGCCCCGCGAGCGGTCCGCTCCGGGGCGAAGCCAGGGTGCCCGGCGACAAGTCGATCTCCCACCGCTCGCTCCTGTTCGGCGCGCTCGCCGAAGGCACGACGCGGGTCGAGGGACTCCTCGAAGGGGAGGACGTGCTCGCGACGGCGGCGGCCCTCGAAGCGCTGGAGGTGCCCGCGCGGCGGCTCTCTCCCGGCGTTTGGGAAATCGACGGCGGCGGCCTCGGCGCGCTCGCCGAACCGGACCGGCCGATCGACTGCGGCAACGCGGGCACGCTCGCGCGGCTGATCTGCGGAATTCTCGCCGCCAACCCGCTCGTCGCGACCCTCACCGGCGACGCCAGCCTCTCCCGGCGACCGATGGAGCGGGTCTTCGCGCCCATGCGGGCGGTCGGCGCGGAAATCCGTTGCCGCGAGGGCGGGCGCCTGCCCGCGCTGGTCAAGGGGACCCGCCGGCCGCTCCCCGTCGACTGGACGCTTCCGGTGGCGTCGGCGCAGGTCAAGACCGCGATCCTGCTCGCCGGACTGCACGGGCCGGGCGAGACGCGAGTCGCCGAGCCGGTCGCGACGCGCGACCATTCGGAGCGCATGCTCTTGCGCATGGGAGCGTCGCTGGAGACGGAACCCCTGCCCGGCGGCGGCCGGCGCCATGCGTTGATCGGCGCGCGCGACCTTCGGCCGCTGTCCTTCCGCGTCCCCGCGGACCCCTCTTCCGCCGCCCTGATCGCCGCGGCCGCGCTCGTCGCGGAAGGCTCGGACGTCCGGCTGCCCGGCGTCTGCGTCAATCCGACCCGGAGCGGATTCTTCGAGACCGTCGCCGAGATGGGCGCCGAGATCGAGACGGAGAACGTTCGCGAGGAGGGAGGAGAGACGGTGGCCGACCTTCGCGTCCGCCAGGCGCCGCTTCGGGGAATCCGGGTTCCGGCCGAACGGGCGCCGTCGATGATCGACGAATACCCGGCGCTCGCCGCCCTCGCCGCCTTCGCGGAAGGCGAGACCCGGATGGAAGGCGTGCGGGAGCTCCGGGCGAAGGAGAGCGACCGGATCCAGGCGATGGCGGACGGCCTGGCCGCCTGCGGCGTCCGGGTCGAATCGGAGGAGGACCGCCTCAGCGTATGGGGCGGCGGGCGGCCGGCGGGAGGCGCGACGGTCGAGGTACGCGGCGACCATCGGATCGCGATGGCGTTTCTGGCCCTCGGCCAGGGCGCGCGGGCGCCGGTCCGGGTCGACGACGGCCGCGCGATCGACACCAGCTTTCCCGGGTATGCGGCGCTGGTCGCGTCGCTCGGCGGCCGACTGGAGACCGGCGGCGGCCGGGAGGACGCGTGATCGTCGCCATCGACGGGCCGGCCGCGTCGGGCAAGGGCACCATCGCCCGGCGCGTCGCCGAACGGTTCGGGTTCGCGCATCTGGATACCGGACTGCTCTACCGCGCCGTGGCGCGGGCGTTGCTCGACCGCCGCGAAGGACTCGCCGGGGACGACGCCGGGCCGGACCGCGCCGAGGCGGAGCGAATCGCGGCGGAGGTCCGCCCGTCGCGACTCGACCCCGAACGCCTGCGCACCCCGGAGGTCGACGTCCTCAGCGCCCGCATCGCCGCCTGGCCGGAGGTGCGCAGGGGCATCCTCGCCTGTCAGCGGAGCTTCGCCTTCGACCCGCCGGGCGGGGCGAGGGGCGCGGTGCTCGACGGGCGCGACATCGGCTCCGTCGTCTGCCCGGAGGCGGACCCGAAGGTGTTCGTGACCGCCAGCGAGCGCGCGCGGGCGGAGCGCCGTCTGGCGGAGCGGCTCGGCCAGGGCTTCCGGACCGACTTCGCGACGGTACTGGCCGAAATCCGCGATCGGGACGCGCGCGACCTGCACCGGGAGACCGCGCCGCTCCGGCGCACTCCGGACGCGGTCTTGCTCGATACCACGGAACTTGCTATAGAGACTGCCGTCGACCGCGTGGCGGCCCTCGTCGCGGCGCGGCAAGCCGATTCCGTCGGCCCGCGCGAAGGCATCGCGCAGCCGGCGTCCCGTGTCCCGAACCCGGTCTCCAGCGCGGGCGGGACGAGCTGACCCTGAAACGGAACGGGGCCGTCGAACCCCGGGAGAACCCCACTACATGGAAGCCGAAACCGT
The DNA here is from genome assembly GCA_965221505.1 of Rhodobacterales bacterium. Lineage (GTDB taxonomy): Bacteria > Pseudomonadota > Alphaproteobacteria > Rhodobacterales > CAZPXZ01 > CAZPXZ01. The sequence goes on along the minus strand of CBDCSI010000001.1, from coordinate 129,813 downwards.
TGCGCCCGCGCCTGCACGCGAGGCGCCTTCCTACGCCGAATTCGAACAATTGCTCGACGCCAGCTTTGACGGCGGAATGCCCCGGGAGGGAACGGTTGTCAAGGGCACGGTCATCAAGATCGAGAACAACCAGGCGATCATCGACGTAGGGTTCAAGACCGAAGGCCGGGTGGACGTCAAGGAATTCGCGCGCCCGGGACGGGAGCTCGAGCTCGCCGTCGGCGACCCGGTGGAGGTCTATCTCGACCGCATCGAGAACGCGCGCGGCGAGGCGGTGCTGTCGCGCGAGAAGGCCAACCGGGAGGCGGCCTGGGACCGGCTCGAGAAAGCCTACGGCGAGAGCGAGCAGGTCGAGGGCGCCATCTTCGGCCGGGTCAAGGGCGGATTCTCGGTCGATCTCGGCGGCGCGGTCGCGTTCCTGCCCGGCAGCCAGGTCGACGTCCGGCCGGTGCACGACATCGGGCCGCTGATGCATACGCCGCAGCCCTTCCAGATCGTCAAGATGGACCGGCGGCGGGGCAACATCGTGGTCTCGCGGCGGGCCGTGCTGGAGGAATCCTCCCTCGCCGAGCGGACCCGGGTGCTCGAGCGCCTGAACAAGGGCGACGTGATCGAGGGAACCGTCAAGAACATCGTGGATTTCGGCGCCTTCGTCGATCTCGGCGGCATCGACGGGCTGCTGCACGTGACCGACATGGCGTGGCGCCGCGTGCACCACCCCTCCGAAGTGGTCAAGGTCGGCGAGACGGTCCGCGTGCAGGTCGTCAAGGTCAACCGGGAATCCCAGCGCATCAGCCTGGGCATGAAGCAGCTCGAGCCGGATCCGTGGGAAGGCGTCGGCGCCAAATACCCGGTCGGCGCGAAGATGCGGGGCCGGGTCGCCAACATCACCGAGTTCGGCGCCTTCGTCGAGCTCGAACCCGGGGTCGAGGGCCTGATTCACGTCTCCGAGATGTCCTGGACCAAGAAGAACGTGCATCCGGGCAAGATCGTTTCCACCTCGCAGGAAGTGGAAGTGATGGTGATCAACACCGATTCCGAGCGCAAGCGCATCTCGCTCGGCCTCAAGCAGTGCCTCGAAAACCCTTGGGAGGCGTTCGCCGCCGGCAATCCGTCCGGCTCCCAGATCGAGGGTCCGGTCCGGTCGATCACGGATTTCGGGCTGTTCGTCGGCCTCGAGGGCGGCATCGACGGCATGGTGCACATCTCCGACCTCTCCTGGGACCAGCCCGGCGAGCAGGCGATCAAGACCTATTCCAAGGGCGCCACGGTCAAGGCCGTGGTCCTGGACGCCGATCCGTCGAAGGAACGGATCTCGCTCGGCATCAAGCAGGTCGGCGGCGATCCCTTCGCCGAGGCGACCGCCGGAATCAAGAAAGGCTCCAACGTCGGCGCCGTCGTCACCAGCGTGGACGACGGGGGCATCGAGGTTCAGGTCGGCGACCTCTCCTGCTATATCCGCCGCAGCGACCTGGGCCGCGATCGCGCCGACCAGCGGCCGGAGCGGTTCGCGCCCGGCGAACGCATCGAGGCGCGGGTGGTCTCGATCAACCCCGCCAACCGCCAGCTCGGCCTGTCCATCAAGGCGCGCGAAATCGCCGACGAGAAGGAGGCGGTGCGCCAGTTCGGCTCGGCCGCGTCCGGCGCCGTGCTGGGCGAGATTCTCGCGCCGGCGCTCCAGCGCCGGGACGGCGCCGGCGAAGCGGCGGCGCAGGCGAGCGAGGCCGAGGCGGCGAACGAGACGACAGCGGAAGCCGAAGGCGAAACCGAGACCGAGACCGCGGCGGAAGCCGAGGCCGGGAGCGAGACCGCATCGGAAGCCGAAGCCGGGACCGCGACCGAAGCCGAGGCAGAGACCGAATCCTCGCCCGATTCGGGAGAGGAAACGAAGGAAGACGCCTGAGCGAAGCGTGCGCGGCCGCCGGCGTTGCGGGGCGCCCTCCTGCGCCTCGGATGAATCGGTTCCGGAGGCTGCGGTTTTCATGCGTCCGCCGGACCGCTACGCTGGAGGGTCGGCTCCGTTCGGGGGCCGACCGGCCGGAACGACCGGGGGAGAATGCGCGGAACCGGGGTCGCGGCCGCACGGCCGGCCGTATCGGGGGACGCGCTCGGGTTCGGACGAAGTCCGGCAGTCGTTGTCAACACCTCAATTTTGGAGAATTGCATGCTCAAGTCTGACCTGGTGAAAGCTCTCGCCGAAAAGCACGACGGACTCACGTTTCGGGAGATCGACGGCATCGTGAGCGCGGTGCTGGACGAGATCGGTTCCGCCCTCGCCGAGGGCAAGCGCGTCGAGCTGCGCGGCTTCGGCACCTTTTCCAACCGCCACCGCCCGGCCCGGATCGCCCGCAACCCGCGCGACGGCTCCAAGATCGAGGTTCCGCCCAAGAACGTCCCGCATTTCAGGCCCGGTCGCATCCTGGTCGAACGGCTGAACGAGGACCGATAGACCCGCGCCTCAGGGGCGCGGGCAGTCCCCGCCGGATTTCGCGCCCCGGCCTGCGGCCCGCTCCATGCGCTGGATCGGAAGGCTCGCCGTCGCAGCGATCGCCGTCGTCCTGATCGCCTTCGCGGTGGCCAATCGAGACGCGGTGACCCTGCGCCTCGTGCCGGACATCCCGCCGCTGGAGTTCGTGCCGACGGTGAACGCGCCCCTGTTCGCCGTTCTCTTCGCCGCGCTGTTCGCCGGCTACCTGATCGGCACCCTCATCGAATGGACCCGCGGGTTCGGCGGGCGGGGCAGCCGCCGCGACTCCCGTGACTAGCCCGCCGGCCGGCCCGGTCCGGGTAAAGATCTGCGGCATCGGAACGGAGGCGGACCTCGACGCCGCCGCCGCTTCCGGCGCGCGCTACGTCGGCTTCGTGTTCTATCCGCCCTCCCCCCGGTCGCTCGGAATCGACCGCGCCGCGAGCCTCGCCCGTTCGACGCCGGACGGGGTCGAGCGGGTCGCGCTGTTCGTCGACGCGGACGACGAGTGGATCGACGCGGTGCTCTCCCGCGTGTCCGTCGAGCACGTGCAGCTGCACGGACGGGAGACGCCGGACCGGGGCAAGGCGATCCGCGAACGCGCCGGCAAGCCGGTCATCCGGGCGGTCCGGATCCGCGACCGGGACGATCTCCCCGCGATCCGCGAAGCCGAGGCCTGGGCCGACCAGGTGCTGTGCGACGCAAGGCCGGACGCGGGGGACTCGCTTCCCGGGGGAACCGGGGTCTCCTTCGACTGGCGGCTCGTCCGGAACCGCGCCTGGACGCGTCCCTGGCTCCTCGCCGGCGGCCTGAGCGCCGAGTCGGTGGGCGAGGCAATTCGCATGACCGGCGCGCGCCAGCTTGATGTATCCTCTGGCGTCGAAGCCGCTCCGGGGCAGAAGGATCCCGGACTGATCGCCGCCTTTCTCCAGGAAGTGCGCGACCGCGATCCGGCGCAAATCGGGAGGACTTCATGACGCACGCACCGAACACCTTCCGGGGCGGCCCGGACGCGCAGGGCCGCTTCGGCGATTTCGGCGGACGCTTCGTCGCCGAGACCCTGATGCCGCCGATCCTGGAGCTGGAAGAGGCCTACCGCGCGGCGCGGGAGGACGAGGGCTACCGGAGCGAGATGGACCGGTTCCTGCGCGACTACGTCGGCCGCCCGTCGCCGCTCTACTTCGCCGAGCGGATCACCGAATCCCTCGGCGGCGCCCGGATCTACTTCAAGCGCGACGAACTGAACCACACCGGCGCCCACAAGATCAACAACGTGCTCGGCCAGATCCTGCTGGCGCGGCGTATGGGCAAGACCCGGATCATCGCCGAGACCGGCGCCGGACAGCACGGCGTGGCGACGGCCACCGCCTGCGCGCGCTTCGGGCTTCCCTGCGTCGTCTACATGGGGGAGACCGACGTGGCGCGGCAGCAGCCGAACGTGTTCCGCATGAAGCTGCTCGGAGCGGAAGTCGTCCCGGTCACCTCCGGCGCCTCGACGCTGAAGGACGCGATGAACGAGGCGCTCCGCGACTGGGTCACCAACGTCCGCAACACCTTCTACTGCATCGGCACCGTGGCCGGACCGCATCCCTACCCGATGATGGTGCGCGACTTTCAGTCGGTGATCGGGGACGAGACGCGGGAGCAGATCCTGGAGCGGGAGGGCCGCTTGCCCGACGCGCTGGTGGCCTGCATCGGCGGCGGCTCGAACGCCATGGGCCTGTTCCATCCCTTCCTGGACGAGCCGGACGTCCGCTGCGTCGGCGTCGAGGCCGCGGGCCACGGCGTCGAGAGCGGCGCCCACGCCGCGTCGCTGACCGGCGGCCGGCCCGGCGTGCTGCACGGCAACCGGACCTATCTCTTGCAGGACGGCGAGGGACAGATCGCCGAGGCGCACTCGATCTCGGCCGGACTCGACTATCCCGGCGTCGGCCCGGAGCATTCCTGGCTGCACGAGACCGGTCGCGTGGAATACGTGGCGGCCACGGACGAGGAGGCGCTGGACGCGTTCCGGTTTTGCTGCTCCCGGGAAGGCATCATCCCGGCGCTGGAGCCGGCGCACGCGCTCGCGCACGTCCGGCGCCTGGCGCCGCAGATGCTCGAGAGCGCGATCCTCGTGATGAACATGTGCGGACGGGGGGACAAGGACATCTTCACCGTCGCCGACGCGCTGGGAGAGGAGGTCTCGGAATGAAAGCCGGGCGGATCGAATCCCGTTTCGCCGCCCTCAGGGCGGAGCGGCGCGGCGCGCTGGTCACCTTCACCATGGCCGGGGACCCGGACGCGGAGCGCTCGGCCGCCCTCGCCGCGGCGCTGCCCGGGGCCGGAGCGGACGTCGTCGAGCTGGGCATGCCCTTCTCCGATCCGATGGCGGACGGGCCGGTCATCCAGCGCGCCGGCCAGCGGGCCCTCGCGGCGGGGCAGACCATGGCGCGGACCTTCGACGTCGTGCGCACGGTTCGCGCCGGCGACGACGAGACGCCGATCGTGCTGATGGGATACGCCAACCCGATCCTGGCCTGGGGGATCCCGGACTTCGCCGCCGAAGCGGCCCGGGCCGGCGTGGACGGGCTGATCACGGTCGACCTGCCGCCGGAAGAGGACGGAACGCTGCGCGAGGCGGCAGACGCGGCCAACCTGCGCGTCATCCGTCTGGTGGCGCCCACCACCGGCGCCGACCGGCTGCCGAGCGTTCTCGCCGGATCCTCGGGGTTCGTCTACTACGTCTCGATCACCGGCATCACCGGCGGCGCGGCGCCGGACAGCCGGGACGTGGCGGCGGCGGTCGGCCGGGTCAACGCCGCGACCGACCTTCCGGTCTGCGTCGGGTTCGGCGTCCGCACGCCGGCGCACGCGGCCGAAATCGCCCGCAGCGCCGACGGCGTGGTGGTGGGCTCCGCGATCTGCGAACGCATCGAGTCGGGCGAAGCCACGGAGACGGTGCTCGATTACGTGCGCTCGCTGGCCGAGGGCGTCCGCGGCGCCCGGAACGACGCGGCATGAACTGGATTCGGGACTTCGTCCGCCCCAGGCTGAGCGCGGTTCTCGGCCGCACCGCCCCGGACCGCGAGAACCTCTGGTGCAAGTGCGACGCCTGCGGCCAGATGATCTTCCACCGGGAGTTCGAGGAGGCGCTCGCGGTCTGTTCGGCTTGCGGACACCACATGCCGCTCAAGCCGAGGGACCGATTCGCCTCGATCTTCGACGCCGGCGCCTTCGAGGAGGTGCCGGTCGCGGAGGCCCCCGAGGATCCGCTCCGGTTCCGCGACGTGAAACGCTATTCGGACCGAATCCGGGAGGCGCGGTCGACGACCGGCATGTCGGACGCGATGCTGGTCGCCCACGGCGAGGTCGGAGGCATCCCGACGGTCCTGGCGGCGCAGGACTTCTCGTTCCTGGGCGGCTCGATGGGCGTCGCCGTCGGCAACGCCGCGCTGAAGGCGGCGGAGACCGCCGTCGAACGCGCGGCGCCGCTGGTGGTGTTCACCGCCGCCGGCGGCGCGCGGATGCAGGAGGGCATCCTGTCGCTCATGCAGATGCCGAGAACGACCCTGGCGGTCCAGACCGTGCGCGACGCGGGTCTTCCCTACGTAACCGTCCTCACCCACCCCACCACCGGCGGCGTCACCGCGTCCTACGCCATGCTCGGCGACATCCAGATCGCGGAGCCGAACGCGTTGATCTGCTTCGCCGGGCCGCGGGTCATCGAGCAGACCATTCGCGAGAAGCTCCCCGAGGGATTCCAGCGCGCCGAGCACCTCCTCAAGCACGGCATGCTCGACATGGTCGTCCATCGGCACCAGATGCGGGACCGCCTGGTGCAGCTCCTGCAACTCCTGACCCGCCGGACGCCGACGCGCCTGCCGGTCAGGGCCGAAGCCGAACTCGCCTCGTGACGCCCCGACGGAAGGCGCGAAGCGACCGGATTCTCGAACGGCTGCTCGCGCTGCACCCGAAGATCATCGACCTCTCGCTCGACCGGATCCGGCGGCTGCTCGCGGCGCTCGACCATCCGGAAGACCGCCTGCCGAGGGTCGTCCATATCGCCGGCACCAACGGCAAGGGCTCCACCGCCGCCATGCTTCGCGCCGGACTCGAAGCCGCCGGCCACGTGGTGCACGCCTACCACTCGCCGCATCTCGTGCGATTCCACGAGCGGATCACCGTTGCCGGGCGGCGCATACGGGAGCCGGACCTCTCCCGCCTGCTCGACCGCTGCGAACGGGCGAACCGGGGGCAGCCAATCACCTTCTTCGAGATCACGACGGCGGCGGCGCTCCTGGCCTTCGCCGAGGAGCCGGCCGACTATTGCGTGCTGGAAGTGGGACTCGGCGGCCGGCTGGACGCCACCAACGTCGTCGCGTCGCCGACGCTCTCGGCGATCACCCGCGTGGGCATGGACCACCAGCAGTTTCTGGGGGACACGATCGCCGCCATCGCGGCCGAGAAGGCCGGAATTCTGAAGCCCGGAACGACGGCGGTCATCGGCGCGCAACCGCCGCAAGCGCTCGAGGTCGTCGAGACGCTGGCCGCGCAACGGGGAGTCGCGCTCTTTCGCGCCGGACGGGAATGGACCTGCCGGCTGCACGGGCGGGGGTTGCGCTACGAGGATGCGGACGGCGCGCTGGAGTTGCCGCGTCCGGCCCTGGCCGGAGCGCACCAGGCGGAGAACGCCGGCATCGCGGTCGCGGCGCTGCGCCTCCTCGGGGAGTCGCGCGCGGCGCGCCCCGCGGTCCGGGCGCGAAACTGGCCCGCCCGGCTGCAGAGGATCCGGTCCGGTCCGGTGCGCCAGGCGCTGCCGCCGGACGCGGAACTGATCCTCGACGGCGGACATAACGCGGACGCCGGCGCGGCTCTGGCGCGCGAGCTGTCGAAGCGGACCGAAACCGACGGCCGGCCGCCCTATCTGATCGCCGGCATGCTGGAGAGCAAGGACGCGGCGGCGTTCTTCGCCCCGTTCCGCGGCATCCCGGCGCAGGCTTTCGCGGTGCCCATCGCGGAGGCCGGCGCGGCGATCGGCCCGGCGATCCTGGCCGAAGCGGCCCGGCGCGCCGGGGTTCCGTGCGAGGCGTGCGAATCGCCGCTGGACGCGGCCCGGCGCGTCCGCCGCGAATCGCCGGACCGGCCGCGGGTCCTGGTGTGCGGCTCGCTCTATCTCGCCGGCGAACTGCTCCGCGACCACCGCTGAGGATCGCCCGAACGCGCCCGAGCGCGCGGGAATTCGACGGAAAGGTTTGACGGCAACGAGGAAATCGGCGGGTTAATTTTCGGACTTTGGACAAAGGCGACGGATCGGCTACAGACGGGTTACCCCCGATCGCAGGAGGCCGATTCGAAATGCCCCGATTCTCCATTCAGATCGAAACCGTGTCGCGCAAGAAGGGATCCAGCGCCGTCCGGCACGCCGCATACCGCGCCGGCCAGAGAATCCGCGACGAACGCTACAACCGGACGCGGGACTTCACCGCCAAGTCCGATATCGTCCATGCGGAAATCGTCGCTCCGCCCGACGCCCCGGTATGGGCGCTCGACCGTTCCCGGCTCTGGAACCGGGTGGAGGCGGCGGAGCGGCGGAAGGATTCCCGGCTCGCGCAGGAAGTCTACGTGGCCATTCCCCGGGAGGTGGACGAGGAGAAGCGCGTCGAGGCGATTCGCGAGTTCGTGCAGGAGACCTTCGTCTCCAGGGGGATGGTCGCGGACTTCGCCGTTCACGCTCCCGTCGCGTCGGACGGACGGGAAGATCCGCATGCCCATATCCTCCTGACCACCCGGTCGCTCGGGGCGGACGGATTCGGCCTGAAGGTCCGGGAGTGGAGTCACCCGGCGCGCGTCCTCGACTACCGGCGGGCCTGGGAGAAGCACGCCAATCACGCGCTCGGCCGGTCGGGCCGCGTCGTCATGGTCGACCGGCGTTCGCTCCGGGAGCAGTTGCGCGAGGCGGAGCGGTCACTCGAACGCGCCGTCGCGCGGCGCGACCCGGGTGCGGCCCGGCATTACGCGAGAAAGGCCGCGCTTCTGGACCGGACGCCGGAGATCTCCCTCGGCCGCAAGGCCAGCCACATGGAAAAGCGGGGCCGGAGGACCGCGCGCGGAAGAAAGCTCCGGGAGATTCGCGCCCGAAACGCGAGGACGGAACGCCAGCGAATCAAGACCCGGGTTCGGGGCGCGATGCGGGAGATTCGCCGGCTGGACCGGGCGCATCGGAGACGGGCGTTCCGCCGCCGGATGGAACTCAACGCGATCTACGCGCTCCCGCTCTTCGCCCGGCGGCGCGTCTTCCTGTGGCGAAACCTGCGCGAGCGGGAGCGGCTCCGTGCGCGCAGGGCGGAACGCGAGGCGGCGCTGCGCCTGGAAGACGAGCGGGAAGCGGCGCTCTACCAGGAAGCGGAACACGTGTGGACCTCCTCCCACGAGCGGAATCCGAACCAGCTCGAACACGAGAAACCGGCGCTTACCCGCAACCCGCCGCCTCTTACCTTCCCCCCGCCGAAGCAGCGGGTCGAAGAACCCGTTCCGTCACGACCGGTCCCGCGCCCGAAATTCGGACCCTGGAACGCGCGGGTCCGGCGGGAGCCCGCCGAATGGGAGTGGTACGGGCTCGACCCGATCCCGGAAGACGCGGAGCCGGCCGATACGGGCGACCGCCAGCAGGAGCGGAAGAAACGCCCGCTCGAACCCGCGCCGCAGGACGTCCGCGACGCCTCGAGAGAGACGGCCGGGGGTCTCGCCGGCCGACTCGACGGGACGAACGGGCGGTCGGAGGCCAGGGAACCTTCGCCGGTAGACGGCCCGGAGCGGCTGAAGGTGTGGGTGGACGAGCTCTCGCACCCGTTTCCGCGGATCTTCCGGGTCGACCGGGGCGAGATCGACTTCGAGCGTTGATCCTGGCTTGGGCTTGTGCCCGTAAGTCTACTGGCCGTTCGCCAGCAGCGAATCGATCCAGGCGACCAGGCTCGGCTTGGCCATTGCGCCGGCGCGGGAGCCGAGGAGATCGCCGCGCCTGAACAGCATCAGGAGCGGAATTCCGCGGACGCCGTACTGTGCCGGCGTGGCGGGATTTTCGTCGATATTCACCTTGGCGACGTCCAGCTCGCCTTCCCGTTCCGCCGCCAACTCCTCGAGCACCGGAGCGATCTGCTTGCAGGGTCCGCACCACGGCGCCCAGAAATCGACCAGGACCGGTCGCTCCAGCGTGGAGGAGGTCACCCGGTCGGCAAAGGTTGCGTCGGTCGCGTTGACGATCGCCATGACGATTCTCCTTCTCCCGGTCCCGCCGCCCGGTGCGGGAGACCTGCGGTCGTGGATGCGCGACTGTACGAGGGCGGGCCGCGGGGGTCAAACCGGCGCGACGGCGCGGAGCTTGACCGGAGGGGCGTGCGGCACCACCCTGTGCCGGTGCGGGCTTCAGCGAACGGACCCCCGGCGTGCGCCGGCGTTCGCCGCCGGAGGGACTTCCGCCGCGGCGCGATCGCCGACCGGGCAGGAGGAGCGCGAATGGTCGCCGTGGTCTGGTTCAGACAGGATCTGCGAATCGCCGACAATCCGGCGCTTTGCGCCGCCGCCGATTCGGGTCGGCCGGTTCTGCCGGTGCACGGGTTCGACCCGGATGCCGACAACCCGTTCCCCGACGGGGAGGCCGGGCGCTGGTGGCGTTCCGTCTCGCTCGATTCGCTGGAGCGGGATCTGGCCGCGAAGGGTTCGCGCCTGGTCCTCAAGCGCGGCGCGCCGGACCGGATTCTCGCCGAATTGCGACCGACCCACGTTTTCTGGAACGAGTCCGTCGAGCCCTGGACGCGGAGGCAGGACGAGCGCCTTCGCGAATCCCTGCGCCGCCGCGGCGTCGTGGCGGAATCCTTCCCGGCGGCGACGCTCTTCGAGCCGGGCGCGATCCGGACCCGGTCCGGGCGGCCGTTTCAGGTCTTCTCCGCCTTCGAGCGCGCCTGCGGAGAGCCGGCGCTTCCGCTGCCCGAACCCGCCGCGCTGCCCGCGCCTGACGCGTGGCCCGAATCGGATCCGCTGCCGCCGGTGCGCAAGGCGACGGCGGACCGGCTCCGCGCGCGGTGGCGTCCCGGCTCCGCCTCCGCCGCCCGGCGCATCGCCGAGTTCGCCGTCGACGACTACGACAGGTATCGCGACCTGCCGGCGGTCGACGGCACGTCCCGCCTTTCGGCGCACCTCCATTTCGGCGAGATCGGCGCCCGGGAGGTCTGGCACGAACTGGAGGACAGGTCGGGTCCGGGCGCGCGGAAGTTTCGGAGCGAGCTCGTCTGGCGCGAGTTCGCCGCCCATCTTCTCTACTGGTTTCCGCAGTTGCCGGACCGGCCGCTGAACCGGCGATTCGAACGCTTCCCCTGGCGGCGCGACACCGCGTCCCTGGAGCGATGGCAGGCGGGGCGCACGGGGTATCCGATCGTCGACGCCGGCATGCGGGAACTCCGGGAGACCGGCTGGATGCACAACCGGGTTCGCATGATCGTCGGATCCTTCCTGACCAAGCATCTCCTGATCGACTGGCGGGAGGGGGCGAAGTGGTTCTGGGAGTCCCTCGTGGACGCCGACCTGGCCAACAACACGACCGGCTGGCAGTGGATCGCGGGCTGCGGCCCGGACGCCGTGCCGTATTTTCGGATTTTCAACCCGGTGCTCCAGGGCAAGAGGTTCGACGCCGACGGCGCGTATGTCCGCCGCTGGGTGCCGGAACTCGCCGACCTGGATGCTCGCAGCGTCCACACCCCCTGGACGCTTCCCGTCCCGCCGGAAGACTATCCGGCCCCGATCGTCGACCACCGCCTCGCGCGGGAGCGCGCCCTGGCGGCGTTTCGGGAGACCGCCGCGGGGGGAGACGCGTGACGGGGTCCGATAACCGAGAGGCCCGAACCGGGGCAGGCAGGCGTCCGATCGCTTCCGTGATCGGAAACGGGGACGCGGGGCCCGAGGCGCGGAGGATCGCGGAGGATCTGGGCCGGGCTTTGGCGGAGGTGGGATTTAGGGTCATGACCGGCGGTCTCGGCGGCGTCATGGAGGCAGCCTGTCGGGGCGCCCGAACCTCCCGCCGCTACCGCGAGGGCGACACGATCGGTCTCTTGCCGGGTTACGACGCCGACTCGGCCAACGACCACGTCGACGTCGCGATCGCCACCGGTCTCGGGCACGCGCGCAACGTCCTCTGCGCTGCGTCGGGCGACGTCGTGCTCGCGGTCGGAGGCGCGAGCGGCACGCTGAGCGAGATCGCGCTCGCCTGGACGCTGGGCAAACCGGTCGCCTGCGTGGGAGACGCGCCGGGCTGGGCACCGACGCTCGCAAGGCAGGACGACCGGAACGATCCAGGCCAGCGGATCGAGGGTCCGTTCGAGCCGGAGGAAGCCGCCGCGTGGGCGTGGCGACGCGTCCGATCGCGCCGGCGGGACGCGACCGCCGACCGGGCGCATCCGGACGCCGGCAGGAGGAAACCCGAAGCGCCGATCGACGGAGCGGACGGGCGTCGAACGCAAGCGCGGGACCGGTGAGACGATGCGCGGGACGACCTCGCGGCAGGAATCGGCAACGTCCCACAGACGCGGCGGAACGCCGGCAAGGGTCGAGGTCGCTGCGGTTCGAACGGAGTCAGGCGATCGCGTCTTGCCGTTCGGTCGGAAAACGAGAGGATTGTCTCTTTCCGCCGTCTCGCCCGCCCCAGCGCTCGTCCGGGCTGCCCTGACCGAGCGCTCCGCGGGCACGACCCCGCGAGAATGCCTCGACGCTCGTCCAGGCCCCTGTGTTTCGAGGACGTGCGGCGGACGAGACCGGACGATCGCCGTAGCGGCCGGACGTCTCCCGCCATGAACCTGTTCGGACTCCTGGGGGTTTCGGCCCGTGCCGTTCGCGTCGTTCGCACCCTGCGCAGGCTGAACGAGAATCGGCCCGGTGGCACGATCTCCGGCGTCGCATACGTGACCGACGGCGACGGAGTCCGGGTATCCGGTCGCACGATCCGGTTCGCCGGCCTCGACGCGCCGGAGCAAGGCCAGCCGGCCCGGAGCTTCCGCGGAGACTGGATCGACCACGGGGAACGCGTCAAGCGCGCCCTGATCCGCGAGATCGGCGGCAGGCACGTCCGCGTAACCGTCGAGGGCCGGGATCGGTACGGTCGCATCCTCGGCACCGTGCGGTGCGAGGGCCGGGACGTCGGGGCGTGGCTCGTCGAGCGCGGACTCGCCATTGCCGCATACGACGACCGCTACCGGGAACTTGAACGGCAGGCACGAAAGGAACGGCGGGGAATGTGGTCGCACGACGTCGCCTACGATCCGCGGGACTGGCGGCACGGTCGGCGGCGCCGGCGGAAATAGGAGGGGTTCATGTTTCGCCCGGACTCCAAGACGCATGCCGAGCGGATTCCGTTCAGAGGCGAGAAGCCGGACGCTGCACGGCAGCACACGCCCGCGGCGTTGCGGGAAGCCCGGAAACTCCGTTCCGACGACGCAGATTTGCTCCGCATACTCCTGGACGACGGGACCGGCCGGCTCTTCCGCACCCCCGAATCCTGAAGCCCTATGTACCTCCAGCGTCTTCTCGAAGAGCGGGCGGCCGCCGGACGGCCTGTGCGGGTCGGACTGATCGGCGCCGGCAAGTTCGGCTCGATGTTCATGAGCCAGCTTCCGACCGCCCGCGGACTGGAGTTGACCGTGGTCGCGGATCTCGATCCGGACCGCGCCCGTCGCGCCTGCCGTTCCGTAGGCTGGAGCGACGACGAGATCTCCCGAGTCCGGTTTACCGACGACGCGGAGGAGGCCGCCGGTCACGATGCGGTAGACGTGGTGGTGGAGGCGACCGGAGACCCCGCCGCCGGAATCCGTCACGTGCGAGGCGCGATCGCAGCCGGCAAGCATGTCGTGACGGTAAACGTCGAAGCGGACGCGCTCGCCGGACCGCTCATGGCCGCGGAAGCCGAGGAGAAGGGGGTCGTCTACTCGCTCGCCTACGGGGACCAGCCGGCGCTGATTTGCGAGATGGTCGAGTGGGCCCGAATCTGCGGGTTCGAGGTCACCGCCGCAGGCAAGGGAACCAAGTACCTGCCCTCCTATCATCGCTCGACGCCGGACACGGTCTGGGACCACTACGGGCTGAGCGCCGACGAGGCGCGGGCAGCCGGCATGAACAGCCGGATGTTCAACTCTTTCCTCGACGGGACCAAGTCCGCCATCGAGATGGCGGCGGTCGCCAACGCGACCGGCCTCGCAGCGCCGCCGGACGGACTCCGGTTTCCGCCCTGCGGCCGGGACGACCTTGCGCAGGTTCTTCGGCCGGAAGCGTCCGGCGGGAAGCTGCAGCGGGCGGGACAGGTCGAGGTCGTCTCCTCGCTCGAGCGAGACGGCAGGCCGGTTCCGAACGACCTGCGCTGGGGCGTGTTCGTGGTGCTGGAGGCGCCCAATTCGTATACCGCGGCGTGTTTTCGGGAATACGGCATGAACACCGACGAGACGGGCCGCTACTCCGCCATGTACAAGCCCTTCCACCTGATCGGGCTGGAGTTGAACGTCTCGATCCTGTCCGCCGCCCTGCTCGGCCGGCCGACCGGCGCGCCGAACGGGTTCGTCGCCGACGCCGTGGCGACGGCGAAGCGAGACCTCGCCGGCGGAGAGACGCTCGACGGAGAGGGCGGGTATACCGTGTACGGAACGCTTCTACCGGCCGAAGCGGCTCGTCTTCGAGATGCGCTTCCAATCGGCCTCGCTCACGGCGTTTCGCTCCGCCGGGCCGTGGGAACCGGCGAAATCGTCCGCTGGTCGGACATCGAGATTGACGAGGAATGCCCGGCGGTCCGGGCCCGTCGCGAAATGGTATCGCGCTTCGTCGCGCAATGACGACGGCGAAGGCAGGAAAGGGAGAAACGGCATGGCTGCAAGCGGGGATCTCTGGCGGCTGAGCGCGGTCGAGCTTGCGGCGAAGATCCGCGGGCGGGAGGTGTCCTGCGTCGAGGCGGTCGAATCCGTGCTCGAACGCATCGACGCCCATAACGGACGGATCAACGCCATCGTCGCGGACTGTTCCGAAGAGGCGTTGCGCGACGCGGCACGGAGGGACCGGGAGCTTGCCGACGGCGTCGAGCCCGGGCCGCTCCACGGAGTTCCGGTCACCATCAAGGAAAACGTCGACGTGGCCGGTCAGGCGACCACGAACGGCCTGCCGGCGAACGAGAATCTCATCGCGCCCGACGACTCTCCCGTGGTCCGGAACCTTCGCAACGCCGGCGGGATCGTCGTCGGACGCACCAACACGCCGGAGTTGTCGATGCGAGCGACGACGGACAATCCGCTGCGGGGGCGCACCTTCAATCCCTGGAACGACGAGATCTCGCCTGGCGGCTCCTCCGGCGGGGCTTCGGCGGCGGCAGTCATGGGGTTCGGGCCGATCCACCACGGCAACGACATCGGCGGGTCGCTGCGATTTCCGTCCTTCGCCTGCGGACTCTCGACCGTGAAGCCGACCTTCGGGCGAATACCGGCGTTCCTTCCGAGCGCGACGGCAGAACGGGGCCTTCTCGCGCAACTGACCGCAGTTCAGGGCGCCATCTGCCGGGAGGTGCGGGACGTACGGCTGGCGACGCGCGTGATGAGCGGCGGCGACCCCCGCGACCCGTGGTGGGTGCCCGTTCCGTTCGAGGGGCCGCCTCTCGATCCGCCGATCAAGGTCGGCGTCACGCGCGAAGCGCACGGATACCCGATTCATCCCGAGATTGTCGAGGGGCTGGACCGGGCGAAGGATGCGCTGGCGGACGCCGGCTACGAGGTGGAGGAGGTCGAGACCCCGTCGATCCTGGAGCCCGCCGACGCCTGGGGGGACGTTTTGGCGACGGAGCTCGTCCACTTTCTCGAACCCACGCTGCGGAAACACGGCAGTCAGACGATTCAGACCATCTTCGATCACATGCTGCAGATCGGGAAGCCGGTGGATCTGGCGGGCTACCGTCAGGCGATCTCCGACCGGACGGCGATGGTTCGCGAGTGGAACCTGTTTCTGGACCGGGTTCCGCTACTCCTCTGCCCCTTCCTGCTCCGGTCCACCTACAGCTGGAACTACGACGCGGAGGGACTGGAGCAGATGCGGGATCTTTCCCGGGCCGCGATCTACAGCCACGGCGTCAACTATCTCGGACTTCCCGCGGGTGTGACGCCGATCGGGTTTGCGGATGGCGTGCCGGCCGGGATTCAGATCGTCGGGCGTCGCTACCGCGAGGACCTGATCCTGGATGCGATGGAAGTCGTCGAGGCGAGCGTGGGAACGATGGCCCACATCCTCTGGAGCCGAGAACAGCCCAACGGAGCGAAACCAGTACAACGCCGACCGAAATACCCCGCATGACCCAGTATACTTCGACCGGACACCACCATGCCGAGGCAACCCTCATGTTTGCCACAAGTCTTGGTCGCCGCGATTCTGTGGAGTCTGGCGACATATTGGCTGGAAGCAAAACCGTCGTGACTCTGTTCCGGCCTCGACCCACCCCGACTGCAAAGTGTGAACAATTAAACTGGAAGTAAAATGAAACGGGCGATCCTTACTCTTGAACAACTCTCAGACATCGAACTCTTCGAGACTCTGTCGGAGGGGATACAGCTAATCGTTGACAATGTCACTCGCCTCGACAAAACTGCCCGAAGCCTATGCCAAGTCGGCGAGTACCGCGCCTCGGAAGTTATGCGTGGCCATTCAGACGAAGAGGCGGCAAAGGTTCTCCTTCTCATCGACTATGTCCGATGTCCGAAGGAACTGGGAAAAAGAGCCCAGCTTCTGAACTACTTCTACAATCATGTCTCAAAGCGTGTCTATGCTAAGGCTTGCGAATATCCGCGCATCGCATCGTTCGGTGAATTCAACCAATGGATGTATGAAGAGTCCCGACCCTATTATTTTGATGGACCGAAACAATTCGACTGGATCTTTCCGAATGATATCTCAACCGAGCGCGAGCAAGCTCTCTATGTCAATTATGTCGATCTTTCACCGGACTTAGCCGGATTCGCAAGATCTTGCGAATGGATTGCTCCTCCTCCGGATAACCTCTTTCCGTCGCAACACAAGGCATCGAAGTGCGTTTCACTGATCACCTTGCTACTTAGAGCCGGTGTTCTATCTGCCCACGGTATCGCTGAAATCGCTGACGTCTGGAGGAAATTCGAGCCCCAGTCGGATACTACTCGTGATGAGCTACAAGTCCTCATCGCAAAAACCCTGAACCGCCTCGCACAGTCGTCCTGCACTTTGAATGACGAGCAAGCGCAATTCATAATCTCTCATTGGCCGTTTCCGCTTAGGCCGGAAATGGAAATTACGCGACAGGCCGACGGCGGCATCAACGACCTGCGTCAAGAACGGAAACGCGCCGTACAATGGATCGAGGAAACTGAAGCTAGACGTGACCCGCCCCCGGCAATCTCTCCTTCCACGGTCGAGCTTCTGAGCGAAACATTCGCTGTATGGAAACGCGAGGCCGACGAGGTTATTGCTCGAGCGCGCGAAGTCCGGTTGCGCTCCACCTCAAAGAACGCAACAGATGGAAATTTACTACCGTTTACTAATTCAGAAGACATCAGAAAGACATATGAATTGGCGTCCTTTTCGCGCATTCAAAAGGCGCTCGCTGAGCTTAGCGACAAGGAACGCGCGGCTCTGGTGGCCCTGGCTCTGTTTACTCGAGAACAAATTGCAAATTGGCCGCGGACATATTCGTTTGCAATCAAGCGTACGCCACACCTCGACGATTGGTATCAGATCAGTCTCGGCTCCGAATGGCTCCCTGGATTACGCCGCTGGCAATCGAAACCTCTTCGGTTCTCAGCTGGGCGAACCTATTTTCCCGATTTTGCGTAGCGTCTTGGTTGGCTCTCGAACTGACATCACGATCACGAGATGAAACCCTTGGTATCTTAACCGTTCAAAATCGGGACGTTCAGCTTCTGGGTATCATCTATCATCTGTCATACGACCTTGATTTTCGCGCGGTACAGGTCTCATGGTCTATATCCGATATCAGCATTCTACGTGACGGCACGGTGGCGAGGCTGTCGACAATCGCTGGAAATGCTGTTCGACACAACTTCCAGAGACCCATCCGGTCATAGTAGACTGGACCAATTGCCGCGACGGATGTGAACAGTCACGCAGATGACGCGTTCTCACGTCAGCGATAGACCCAGTACAACGATTGACCAATTGCATTAGATACATACACCATTCAACACTGGGTCGCCGTTGCAACTGGGCGCGCCACATCCATAGACAACAGGTTCAAGCTGTGGCGTGTAGCCTATCGATGGATGCCTTGGCTTCGGCACGGTCTTCCGGATTGCGAATCAGCCAGCCCGGAAATGATCCGCCGCAAGACGCCGAACGCGGGCGCGAATGGCTGGGCCGCTCTCGGCCAGGGTCCTGCTGAGATCGAAGCACTTCTGGGCATTGATCCAGAATTGCGGCGTCTGTCCGAAGTACTCACCGAGCGCGATCGCCTTCTCGGCGCTCACGCCCCTGCGCTCATGGACGATTTCATGCAGTCGCGTCGCAGGAAGACCGGTGTCCCGGGCGACACGGCGAACGGACAGCCCCAGTTCCTCGATTTGCTCACGGAGCAGAGCGCCCGGATGGGTGGCGATCCGGTGTGTGGGCAGGGAAACCATCGTGATTCTCCGTCTGTCGCTCGCAACGGTCTTCCGACCGGAAGTCAAGGGCATCCCTTCGATGCCGCCGACTCGGAGCTTGCCCTGTGCCGAACCATACGCAGTGCCAGCGACGCCGCAAGTCCGAGCCCGAGCAGAATCCCAAAACTCCATTCGCCCAACCGCATAAAAGGCGTCGGCTCGGAGCGCGCGTCCGGAAGCCCCGCCACCAAGACGCCCTCCTCTCCGAGCGGAATCGAATCGACCGGTCGCCCGGACGCGTCCAGTACCGCCGTAATTCCGGTGTTGGCGACCCGCACCAGCGGCAGCCCGAGTTCGGCAGCCCGGATCCGGGCAAGCGCAAGATGCTGCCTGGGTCCCGCATCCGGTCCGAACCAGGCGTCGTTGGTCAGTTGGAGTATCCAGGACGCGCCCTCGGCCGCCCGCCGCATCTCCCCGGAGAAGATCGCCTCGTAGCAGATTGCCGCGGCGAAGGATGGAATGCCCTGAGCCTCCATCTTCCGGGGACCAGGACCGGACGAGAAGCCGCCGACGGTCAGGGGGTCGAAGCCGATCGCCGTAAGAAGCCCGGCGAGCGGCAGGTATTCGCCGAACGGAACCAGGTGATGCTTGTCGTAGAATTCGACGGTCCCCTCCGTGCCGCCGAGCGCCACCAGAGAATTGTAATACTCCTCCTCCCCGCCCCGGGTCAGGGCGCCCAGAAGGAATGCGGTTCCGCGTCCCGCTCGCTCGGCGAGCATCTCCGAGATCCCATGCGTGTCGGTACGCAATTCTTCCCGGTCCAGGATCCCCGGAAACGCGCTCTCGGGCCAGATCACGACGTCGACCCTCGCGCCGCCGACCGGCTCGGAGAGCGACAGGAGCCGCTCCAGATTGCGGGACCGGTAGTTCGCCGCCCACTTCTCCCGCTGCGGGATATTGGGCTGCACGAGTTGCAGGACCGGACGGTCCGGCGCTTCGACCGACGGCGCCGCGACACTGCCGACGAGCCCATGCGCCGCCCCCAAGGCCAGGGCGGCGACGAGGCACGAGAGCGCCAGGCCCCCGCCGACCCGAACGAACGCGCGCACATCCCGCTTCCGACCTCGTATCCCGGCGACCGCCAGGGCCGGAACCAAGAGGGTCAGGAAGGTCGCAGCGTTCGCGCCGAAGGCCGGGTACAGGATCTGCGCTTCGGTTCCGATCCATACCTGGCCCGGCATCGCCCACGGAAACCCGGTCAGCAGGTTCCCGCGCAGCCACTCCGCGGCCGCCAGAGCGGTCGAAAGCGCGAAGGCGAGCGCGACGCCGTCCCGGGCGATCCTTCTCGCGAGCCAGCACGCCGCGGCCCAGAACAGGCCGAACCCGGCGGGCACCAGCACGGCGGCGAACGGCAACGCCCAGAGATGACTCTCGGCCCGGACCAGAAACGGATACGCCATCCAGTGGAGCGCCACCGCAAAATGCACGCCGCCGGCGATCCAGCCGACGTAGAACGACCCCCGTCCCCCCGGAGCGGCTTGCAGCGCGAGGAACAGGAGCGCCGCCCCGGGCAACGCCAGGATCGGATCCGAAACGGGCGCCAGCGCGGCCGGCCCCGCATGGGCGAGCGCGATCAGGAGCCCGCCTCCCGCTGCGAGCCACCAGGCGCCGCGCTTCAGAGCGCGTCCGACCGCCTTCGTGACGACGGCCGTCCGCCGGCGAGGCGCGCGAACCCCCGGTCGCCGGCCCGGCATCCGCCGGCTACTCCCGGCTCTTCGTTCCCGCTCCGGCCTTCGATCCGGGGGCGCGAAGGGTGACGCGCAGCATCCGGATGCGCCGCGGATCCGCTTCCAGCACCACGAACTCGTGTCCGGCCGGATGCGGGATCACTTCGCCCCGGAGCGGAACCCGGCCGACCATGGTCACCACCAGCCCGCCCAGCGTGTCGATCTCGTCCTCCTCGTCCTCGAGACGAAGACGCACGCCGACATGGTCCTCGAAGTCCTCCACCGGCGTCCGCGCCCGACAGCGATAGACCCGGGCGGACTCCTTCCACCAGTATCGCGTGGCCTCGGGGTCGTGCTCGTCGACGATCTCGCCCACGATCTGCTCCACCAGGTCCTCGATCGTGACCAGCCCGTCGACGCCGCCGAACTCGTCGATCACGAGCGCGAGGTGAACGCGCCGGGCCTGCATCTCGCGCAGGAGCGTCTCCGCGCTCATGGAGGGAGGAACGATGAGGGATTTCCGGATCTGCCCCTCGTCGATCGGAGTGTCGCCGTCCGCGTTCGGCCATTCCGGATCCAGGAACAGGTCCTTCAGGTGAAGGAACCCGACCGGATCGTCCAGCGTCTCCCGATAGACCGGCAGCCGGCTGTGCTTGCAATTGCGAAAGGTCGCCATGACGTCGTCGCGGCCCGCGGCAACGTCCACCGCCACGATGTCCGCCCGCGGCACCATGACGTCGCGAACCCGGAAGGATCCGAGCGCGGTCGCCGGAATGTCGCCCGGAGTCGCGATCCCCCCGTTCGGTTTGGCGTCCTCCGCTTCTTCCTGCCCGAATTCGCCGCCCCCGAACGCGGCGGACACCGCGTCTCCCATCCGGCCGAAAAAGCCGCGCTCCGCAGCGCCGGTCATCCGACGACCTCCATCGAGTTGCGGGCGCGATAGGGATCGCCGATTCCGATCCTCCCGAGCGCCCCGGCTTCCAGTGCCTCCATCCGTTCCGCCTCGTCGTCCTGCCGGTGGTCGTGGCCGGCCAGATGCATGACCCCGTGCACCAGAAGATGCGCCAGGCGATCCTCGATCCGTACGCCGCCGGACGCCGCCTCGCGAGCGACGGTCCCGAACGCCAGCGCGATGTCGCCGGAGACCGCCTCAGCCCCCGGATCGGAGCCTGTGGCCAGCGACAATACGTTGGTCGGCCGATCGACGCCTCGCCAGGCGGCGTTCAGGCGCGACATCTCGGAATCTCCCGTCAGCAGGATCGCGATTCCGTCCGGCGAACAGACGGCTCCGAGCTCGTCGAGCGCCGCGCGCACCGCGTCCCGGCAACGCGCCCGAACCCCCGGGATCCGTTCGCTCCAGTCCGGCTCGGCGATCCGAATGTCCACGCACGCCTTCACGATCCCTCCTCCGGCTTCGGCTCGCCGCCGGCGTGCCGGGCGTAGGCCTCCACGATCCGGCGCGCCAGGGCGTGTCGCACGACGTCGCCCGTGCCGAAGTCCACGAACTCGATCCCCTGCGTACCTGCCAGGATCCTCCGCGCATGCGCCAGTCCGCTCTCCAGCCCGCGGGGGAGATCCACCTGGGTGAGATCGCCGGTGACCGCCATGCGGGCGTTCTCGCCGATCCGGGTGAGGAACATCTTCATCTGGGTGATGGAGCAGTTCTGCGCCTCGTCGAGCACTACGAAGGCGTCCGCGAGGGTGCGCCCGCGCATGAAGGCGAGCGGCGCGATCTCGATCCTCCCCCGCTCCATATGCCGCTCCACGCGACGGCGGGTCAGCATGCTGTCGAGCGCGTCGTAGAGCGGCATGAGATAGGGATCGATTTTCTCGCGAATGTCGCCGGGCAGGAAGCCGAGCCGTTCCCCCGCTTCCACGGCCGGCCTCGACAACACGATGCGCTCGACCTGCCCGCTCAGGAACGCGGTCACCGCAGCGGCCACGGCGAGATAGGTCTTGCCGGTTCCTGCGGGTCCGATGCCGACGGTCAGATCGGATCGCGCCAGCGCTTCCATGAACCGGCGCTGGTTGGGAGTGCGCGGCTCGACCGTGAGCGTCGCGGTCCGAAACCGGATGTCCTGTCCGGCCACCAGCTCGAAGGGCGCCTCGCTCGCCTTCCATTCGGACATCTGCAGGGCGGCGGCGACGTCCGGCGGGCGCACCGGCAGGCCGCTCTCGAGCCGGGCGGCCAGCGCCTGCAGCGCCCGGCCGGCGGAAACCCGCTCCCGCTCGCTGCCGTGAACCGAGAGCTGGCTCCCCCGCCGCGCGACGGTCACGCCGAACTTCCTCTCGATCGAGGAAAGATGTTCGTCGTGCCGCCCGCAAAGATCCTGGAGAAGCGCGTGTTCCGGCACGTCGATGACCGCCGCGCCGTCCTCTTCCCGGAGTTGCACCGATATCGCTTCGTACAGGCGACTCTCGGACTCCCGGCCGACCTCGCGGCGCCGTTCCGCTCCGGCGTGCTGCTTCACGTGTGGGCCAGCCTCCCCGCCAGACTGTTGGCTTCCGCCCGCTCGATCCGGACCGGCGCCACCTGGCCCCGAAGCCGGTCCGGCGCCGTCAGGTGAACGGCCTGCAGATAGGGACTCCGGCCGACGAGCTGTCCCGGCCGGCGTCCGCTCCGCTCCAGGAGCACCGGCAAAGTCCGCCCGACGCAGCGCTTCGCGAAGGCCTTGCCGTGATGCGCAAGCCTCGCCTGCAACCGCTGCAGCCGCTCCGACGCGACGGAGCGTTCCACCTGGTCCGGGAGGGACGCCGCCGGCGTTCCCGGCCGGGCCGAATAGCGGAAGGAATACGCTTGCGCGTAGCCGACTTCTTCGACCACGTCCAGCGTCGCCTGGAAGTCCGCTTCGTCCTCGCCGGGAAAGCCGACGATGAAGTCGCCGGAGACGGCGATGTCGGGTCGCGCCGCACGCACGCGCGAAATCAGCGAGACGTAGGATTCGGCCGTATGCCCCCGGTTCATCGCCCGCAGGATCCGGTCGGAGCCGGACTGGATCGGGAGATGCAGATACGGCATGAGCGCCTCGATCTCCGCATGGGCGCGAATCAGGTCGTCGTCCATGTCGCGGGGATGGCTGGTGGTGTAGCGGAGCCTCCGCAGGCCGTCGATCTCCGACAGGGCGGAGAGGAGCCGGGCGAGATTCCAGGCCGACCCCCCGGGCGCCCGTCCCCGATACGCGTTCACGTTCTGCCCGAGCAGGGTGATCTCGACCGCGCCGGCGTCGACCAGTTCGCGCGCTTCCTCGAGTACCGCCTCGACCGGTCGCGACGCCTCGGCGCCGCGGGTGTACGGCACCACGCAGAAGCTGCAGAACTTGTCGCACCCCTCCTGAACCGTGAGGAAAGCGGCGGGGCCGCGGCCCGGGCGCCGGCGCGGGAGGCGATCGAACTTGTCCTCGACCGGAAACTCGGCCAACACCTCGCGACGGGTCTCGCCGCGCTCGAGCCGGTCCACGATCTCCGGCAGGCGGTGATAGGCCTGCGGGCCGACGACGAAGTCGACCAGCGGCTGCCGCCTCGGGATCTCCTCGCCCTCCGCCTGCGCGACGCAGCCGGCCACGCCGACCAGGACGCGCCGTCCGTCCCGGGCGCCGGCCTCCACCAACGGCCGCATGCGGCCCAGTTCGGAATACAGCTTCTCGGCCGCCTTCTCCCGGATGTGGCAGGTGTTCATGAGCAGGACGTCGGCCGATTCGGGCGTGTCCGTCGGGAGGTAGCCGGCCGTGCGCAGCGCCTCCGACATGCGCTCGGAGTCGTACGCGTTCATCTGGCATCCGAACGTCCGGATATAGGCCCGCTTGACCGGCCTTCGGATTTCGCTCAAGGAATGAACCTCAGTGTCCGGCAGACGAGAGCGCCGTGTCCGGCGCCGGAAGGCTCAGACCCTTCCGCCGGCCCGAGGATTGACGTCGAACAGAATGCAATTGCGCCCGCCTGTAGCCCCCTTCGATGCAGACGGCGGATCGTATCACGGTTGGACGCCGGCGCGCAATCCGTAGCGCGCGGAGGCGAAAGCGGCCCGGCCTGCCGGTTACGCGGTCCCGCCCCTTCCCGGCGACAGCGAGCACCGGCCGCGATCCGGGTTGGGCTCGACCGGGCGCCGCAGGCGCTCCGAGAGGTCGTCCGCGCCGCCGACGTAGCGTCCGTCCATCCAGATCTGGGGGACCGTGACCGGCGTCTTCGCCCCGATGATCGGCTTGACCCGTCCGAGCATCTCGTAGAGCGCGCGAGGCTCCCGGACCACGTCGTGATAGCGGTACTCGATCCCGGCGTCGTCGAGATACCCCTTGGCCCGCACGCAGTGCGGACAGGTTTCCTTGCCGAAGAGATGGTTGCCCTCGACCCTCGTCCGGGCGACGTGCGCCTCGATGACCGCCTCGGTCAGCAAGCCCCGGTTGAGGGCGTGCCCCTGGCTGACCAGCTTCTTCTCCACCATCACGATCGGCGCATGCCAACCGCCAGACGGCAGGGGCCGCCACCATTCGGAAAGCCACTCGCGGGCGTCGAGTTCGACGGGAACGCCGTCCAGCTCCCGCGAGAACGCGTCCCGGATCACGTCCGTGGTGAGCGAACACTCGCCGCACGGAATCTTCACCCTGAACGGGCCCCACCGGCCCGCCCAACGATACAGGGTCACGCGTACGGGTCGGTCGGTCATGGAATCCGCATCCTCCGGCAGCGACGCGCATCCCGGCCTTGCGGGCCGGCGAACGCGCGTATCCGACTCTACCGCCTGGCGGGACCCCGCGCCCGCGCGAGGCCGTCCGGCCCCGTCCGACCGGGTTCCGACAAGAACGGGTTCACTCCTGCGGCCCCTCGAAATGAGACACCAGCTGAACGGCGTCGGGGGGACACACGGAACTCGCGAGAAGATGCGGCGCCTGCCCGCGCCGCGCACAGTAGGCCCGCTCGATCGTCAAGACCGGCTGGCCCGGACGCCCGTCCAGAATCCGGGCCGCCTCCTCGTCCATCTCGGCGGCCCGAACGGTCTGCTGCACGTAGCCGAACTCCAGTCCGAACCGCTCCCGGAGGAGCTCGCCGGCGGCCCGGCGGTCCTTCTCCAGAAGCGGCACCACGGTTTCGAAGAGCGCATCCGTCCACAGCGTCACGAGCGCCAGCGGCCGCGCCGTCTCGCCGGTCGTGGTTCGCAGGACCGTGACTTCGAGAATGCGCCGGCCTTCGGCGCAGCGGAACTTCGCCGCCAGCCTCGCGTCGGCTTCGAGAACCCGGCTGCGCAGCAACACCCGCCGGGTGTCGAGCGCGAACGCCACCAGCTCGTCGATGGATTGCACCTTCTCGACGAAGGCAGACCGCGTCCGGCGGGAGACGACGCGCGTTCCCTGACCCTGCCGCGACGCCACGACCCCGAGCGCCCGAAGCACCCGAAGCGCGTTGCGCACGGTGAACCGGCTGACGCCGAACGCGCGCATGATTTCGCTCTCGGTCGGGAGACTCGCCCCGACCTCGAGACGCCCGGCGTCGATGTCGCGAAGGAACCCGTCGGCGATCAAGCGGTATTTGGGAACGGTTCGGGCCATAGACTCCTAGATCACTCCCATCGACTTCAACTTCGAGATCGAGTCGGGCCCGAACCCCGCCTCGCGCAACAGATCCTCCGTGTCCGCCCCGAGAGGCGGACAGGGTCGGTCCTCTCCCTCGCTTCCGGTCCCGATCGGCGAGCGCAGGGTCGTGAAGCGGCGCCCGTCCGGAAAAGCCAGCTCCTGCGTCAGGCCGGGGCGCACGTCGATCGGATCGAGAAGCGCCTCGGACGGCGTACGAATGGGCGCCGCCGGAACCCGCCCGGCGAACGCCTCGAGCCAGGCGCCGGTGGACCGGGCCGAGAGTACGCCGTCGAGCACTCGCGTGAGTTCTTCTCGCGCCCCGAGCCGGGCCGCGTAGTCGGCGTATCGAGGGTCCTCCGCGAGATCCGGACGCCCGACCGCGTCGCAAAAGCGCCGCCAGAACACTTCCTTGTTGCACATGACGTAGATCCAGCCGTCCGCGGTGCGGAACAGTTGGCAGGGGGCCAGGGACGCGTGGGCAGAGCGCGGGACGCGTTCCGGCTCGTAGTCGCCGTTCAGCGCCCAGAGACCGAGATAGCTCAGATTGAACGCGGCGGCGTGGAACAGGCTCACGTCGACGTCGCGGCCGACGCCGGTCTGCCTGGCGTCGTGCACCGCCGAGACCAGTCCGAGCGCCATGTAGAGGCCGGCCATGAAATCGACCACCGACAGCCCCATGCGGGTCGGCGGCGAGTCCGGCTCGCCCGACATGTGAAAGTAGCCGGCCTCGGCCTGCATCAGAAAGTCGTACCCCGGCCACGCGCTTCGGGGACCGGTGCGCCCGTAGGCCGACAGGTGGGCGCAGACGACGGCCGGATTGGCCGGCTCGAGGGCCGCATGGGTCAGCCCGAGCCGGTCCGGGACGTCCCCGCGCAGATTGTTGGCGACCGCGTCCGCGCCGGCGACCAGGCGATGCAGGGCCGCCTGCCCCTCGGGGTGGGCGAGGTCGATCGCGACGCTCCTCTTGTTGCGGTTGAGCGCCTGGAAGAACAGGCTTCCGTCGTCGGACTCACCGTCCCCGACGAAATAGGGGCCGAGCGACCTCGCGTAGTCGCCCCCCTGCTGCGGGTTCTCGATCTTGACGACCTCGGCGCCCAGATCGGCCAGGTGCTGCGTTCCGAACGGACCCGCGCCGTATTGCTCGACGGCGAGCACCCGCATGCCCCGCAAGGGTCGATGCATGTCACGAATCCCCGTCGTCCGCGCCCCGGTCCGCCTCCGCACGGCCGGCCCTCGCCGCCAGAAAGCTCCGGATCGAGACCAGCACCGCCTCGCCGCGCTGGTTGCGCCCGGTGTGGCGCACGCGCACGATTCCCGCGTCCGGTCTCGACCGGGACGGACGCTTGGCCAGCACCTCGGTCTCGGCGTATAGCGTATCGCCGACGAACACCGGCGCAGGCAGGGTAATCTCCTCCCAGCCCAGATTGGCGATCGCCTTCTGGCTCGTCGACGAGACCGTCATTCCGCTCACCAGCGCGAGGGTGAAGGTGGAGTTGACCAGCGGCTTGCCGAACTCGGTCCGGCTGGCGTATTCGGCGTCGAAATGCAGCGGGTGGGTGTTCATCGTCAGGTTGGTGAACCAGACGTTGTCGGCCTCGGTGACCGTCCGGCCCGGCCAGTGCTCGTAGACGTCCCCCACCTCGAAGTCCTCGTACGAGAGTCCCGGATCCTCCCGGAACCGGCGCTCGCCGACCTGTCTCAGCCCGTTCAGCCTTCGCGTCATGCCCGACACCCTCCGCTCGTCCTCGCGACCGGGACGCCGCCGCGTCCCGCCCGCCCGTTCCTTCCGTGCGGCTCCCGGACGGCCGCCGCCGGGCACGCCCGGCCCCGCTCGGGGGCGATCGCGGCGCGACGCTGCCGGTCCCCGACGCCCTGACGCCGCAGGCTCCGGTCGAATCGCAGGGTCGACCGGCGCCGACAGGGCGCTCTTGCAATCATAGCGCAATATTTATAAGGTTGTCCGTACGTATTTCGTGTTTCGCGCAGGCTGTCGAGGGACGCACGGATAGGGACGGCTTCGAGCCTCCGGATCCCCCTGGACCGCCGCAAGACTGGAGGAGACCATGAGACGCTTCACACTGTCCGCCGCGGCCCTCGCGCTCGTCGCCTGGACGTCGCCCTCTTCGCTATCGGCCGAGGAGATGGAGTTCCGGATTTCCCTGAACACCGGCCCCAATCACGTGCGCAACATCGCCCTCGCCGACTTCATCGAAACGCTCGCCGAGCGTACGGAAGGCAAGCTGAACATCGAGCTGTTCCCCTCCGGACAGCTCTTCAAGGGGCCGGACGTGCCCAAGGCCCTGGCCCAGGGCGGCGTCGAAATGGGGGTGCCGATCATCCTCTATATCGGACGAACCGTGCCGAACGCGGGACTCCTGGACCTGCCGATGTTCTTCGGACGCACGGCGGAAGAGATTCACGCGTTGATGGACGGCCCCATCGGCCAGGAGCTGAACGCGGAGATCGAAGCCAAGCTCAACGTGAAGATCCTCGGCAAGAACCTGGATCTCGGCCACGGCTCGATCTTCACGACCCGGACGCCGGTCTCGTCGCTCGACGACCTGTCCGGGCTGAAGCTGCGCGTCCCCGGAAGCGCCGCGGCCAAGGTGCGATACGACGGGCTCGGAGTGGAGTCGGTTTCGGTCTCCTTCGCCGACGTCCCGATCCAGCTCGTGCAGGGCGCGATCGACGGGCTGATGACCACGCACGAGACCGTCCGCAGCGCGAAGCTGTGGGAGTCCGGCCTCGGCTACGCCATCGACACCCAGGGAACGTTCCTGCAATATGTCCCCATGGTCGGACAGCCGACCTGGGACAAATTGGACGAGGAGACCCGCGCGATCGTTCTGGACACCTGGGCGTCTACCGTCGACGGCGCCCGCGCCCTCGCGGCCGAGCGCCAGGCGAGCGCCCGGGCGGAAGGCATGGAGAACGGCATCCAGGCGGTGCAGGCGTCGGCCGAGGAACTCGCCGCGTTCCGCGCGGAGCTCATGCAGCGGCAGGACGAGATCGTTGAGCAGACCCGCATGGACCCGGACTTCGTCGCGCGCGCCGCGGCGGCCCTGGACGGCTGAGGAGGCCCTTTCCTCCCGCGGCACGGTCCGCGATCGCGGACGATGACGCTTCGGTCCGTCGAATCCCTGGCAGGAGGAGCGCTGGTCCTGGCCGGCCTCCTCCTGTTCCTTTCGGGCATGGCGATCCGCCTGTTCTGGACTTCGCTCGGCGGCGGCTGGATCGAGGTGGTGACCATCTACCTGGTCAGCTGGGGGCTGCTCTTGTCCGCGGCGAGCTGCGTCGCCCACCGCGAACACGTCCGGGCCGACTTCTTCATCCGGATGCTCGGCCCCGCCGCGCGTCGCGCGGCCGACGCGCTGGCCGCGGCCGCCGGGTTGGCCTTCTGTCTGGCGCTCGCCTGGTTCGGCTGGGCGGTCGTCGAGTTCGCGGTCCGGCTCGACGAGCGCGGTCCGTCGTTCCTGCAGATTCCCACCTTCTGGTTCTACGCCGCCCTGCCGGTCTCGATGCTGGCCTGCGGCGTTCGCTACGCGGTGCAGCTCGCGGCGATTCTTCGCGACAGGGAACCGCCGACGGATTCCGGGACGCCCTGACGTGCTCGCCCTCGTCTTCGCGGGGCTTCTGGTTCTCCTGTTCGCGGGCATTCCCATCTTCGCCGCTCTCGGCGGCCTCTCGATGGTCCTGCTCCTGACGGACAACACGCCCGGAATCTCGCTCGCCCAGGTCGCCATCGACAAGCTCAACGGGCAGACGTTTCTCGCCGTCCCGTTCTTCGTCATCGCGGCCCAGTTCATGGAGCGCGGAGGCATCGCGCAGAGCCTGGTCGACCTGGCGGAGGTCTGGTTCGGCTGGCTCCGGGGCGGCCTCGGTCTCACCTGCGTCGGGGCGACCACGATCTTCGCCGCCGTCTCCGGCTCCTCGGTCGCGACCGCGCTGGCCATGGCGACCATTCTGGTGCCGGCCATGTTGGCGCGGGGGTACGACCGGCCCTTCGCGCTCGGCGTCGTCGGCGCCTCCGGAACGCTCGGCATCCTGATTCCCCCCTCCATCATCCTGGTGATCTACGGGCTGATCGCGGAGGCGTCGATCCCGCGGCTGTTCCTCGCCGGCGTCGTACCCGGCCTGCTGCAGGGCGCGCTCTTCGCCGCCTTCATCCTGTTCTACGCCTACCGCAACAAGCTGCCGCGCCCGGACCCGCCCGATCTCGCCCGCTTTCTGCGGGCCAATTTGCGGGCGGCGCCGGCGTTGATCATTCCGGTGCTGATCTTCGTCGGGATCTACGGCGGCTTCGCGACCATCGCCGAGGCGGCCGGCCTCAGCGCCCTGCTCGCGATCCTCGTCAGCCTGCTCGTCTATCGCGGCTGCAGCTTGCGGGACGTCCTGCCCATCACCGCGCTGGCCATGCGCCGCGCCGCCGCCATCACCATGATCGTCGTCGCCGCGCTCCTGTTCGGCCACTGGCTTACGGACACCCGCATGCCGGCCCGTCTGGTCGAATGGGTCGCGTCGATCGACCTGAAGCTGTGGCAGTTCCTGCTCTTCATGAACCTCGCGATGCTGCTCCTCGGCACCGTGCTCGAAGGGCTCTCGATCGTCCTGATCACCGTACCGCTGGTGATGCCGCTCTTCCGCCAGTTCGGGATCGACCCGGTGCACTACGCGATCATCGTCGTGATCAACATCGAGCTGGCGATGCTCACGCCGCCGATCGGCCTGAATCTCTTCGTGCTCTCGGGCGTGTCGAAAGCCCCGGTCTCGGAAGTGATCCGCGGCGTGCTGCCGTTCCTGTGCCTGATGCTCGGGCTGCTCGTGGCGGTGACCTTCTATCCCGACTTGTCGCTCTGGCTGCCGACGCAATTCTTCGGGTAGGTCACCGGACGGGAGGGGAGGCTCGCTGTCCGGGTGCGGGAGTCGTCACTACGGGCGTCCCCGCAACTTCCGTCTGCGTTCGGGCGCGCGCCGGCGTCGCGATCGTCGACGGCGGTCCGCACCGCCTTCCGCAACGCCCGCCCGCGATACCGGAATCCCTCGGGATCGTCGTTGCCGGCGCGAGTCGACGCGGCGGCCTGTCTTGCCGCAAACGGGCCGTCGAGGCCAAGCGCGGTCGACGACGGCGCGGGACTCTCGCATGCCGGTCTCGTCGTCACGGGCAGGCGCGGAGACGTCGTCGGAGGCGTAGGGAAGCCTTCGGGCGGTCACGTCGCCGGCCCCGACAGCGCGGAGGCGCCCCCGGGGCGGCGGGCAGGCCGTGCGACCGGCCGCCGGAAGAGCAAGGATGCGGGCCGGCTTCCGCGGAAGCCGGCCCCGCCGCGTCAGTAGCGCAGCCGCAGGTCCAGTCCGATGCGAGTGTCGGGTTCCCCGCCTGCGCGGTGACCGGCCGTCAGATCGGCGTCGATGCCGTCCTTCGCGAAGCCCACTCCCGCACGGTAGCGCTGCGCGTTCGACCCGTCGACGAGAGACATGTCGGCAAAGGGCGTCAAGAGCCCGCCGGCGGCCTCGAAGCCGTAGGCGGTGCGAGCGGTCAGCGACAGGCGCTCCGGCGCACCGCCGCCCTCCGCGTCGAACAGCCGTTCGCGCGTCAGGGCGCCAATTCCTCGCTTCCCCCATGCCGGGCCGACCGACAGCGAAAGGCCGCGACCGTCGGCCGCCGGCGCGAGCCGCGCTTCCAGGCTCGCCCCCATCTCGCGCTTGCCGTCCTCGGAGTGCAGCGCCAGCCAGTGTCCGCTGGCGTCCAGGCCGAAGCGCGAGCCCGGCGAAGTCAGACGCACGCCACCCGAAACCTCGAAGCCGGTCCCCGTCACGCCGTCGCCGCCGTCCTGGCGCAACGCCAGCGCTCCGTGCGGCCGGAACAGCCAGCCGGAGCCGGAGGCGAGTTCGACGCCGTCATGTTCGGCTTCCACGCCGCCGCGCAGGCTCCAGCTCCCCGCCGTCAGCCCGCCGACCGACGAGGTCGAGGAAGAACCGTCGGTCTCGATCTCGGCCAGGCTCGCGCCGGCCAGAGCCGAAAGGGAAGCGGCGCCCATGCGCGCAAGGGGCATGCGGCCGCTCAGCGAGCCCGCCAGGAGCGACAGGTCCTCCTTCTCTTCCGTGCCGTCGAACTTCCTGTGTTCGACCTCGCCCGTTCCCGCGCCCAAGACCAGCTGCAAGGTGCCGCCGTTGCCCGTCGCCACCTGAAAATACGGCCACAGCGCCGTCACCGACGTATCGAGACGGCCCTGGAACTCTTCCAGCCGGTAGTCCGCCTCGCTGTCGCCCCGAGACACCGCCAGCCCGGCCGTCAACCGCGGGTTAATCCGCGCGTCCACGCCCAGCCAACCCGTCCGCTGCTTGCCGTCCCAGCTGTCGCCGTTCATGCGGCCCTCGAAGGAGCGCCAGTCGCCCCGGCCCCAGACCGTCCAGTCCCGGCCGCCCGCGCCCGCCTCCGCGCCCGCGAGCGGGAGGGCGAACGCGCTGCCCCGAAGCAGCGCTTCCCGATCGACCGCGTAGGACGTATCGCCGCTCCGGCGCCCGGCCTCGTCGCTCGCCACTCTTGGCGCAGTTCCGAACGCGGGAGCAGTCGGAAGTCCGAACGCCCCGGTCTCGGGCGAGAGGCTCGCTCCGCCCAATTGCCGGCCCGCGAGCGTCAGGGCCCGCGTCCCCGGCGCCGCGTCCAGGCGCTGCCCGAGCGTCTCCGCGGCGCCGGACAGCGTCGCCTGCGCTACGGCGGCCAGCGTCGGCTCCAGAAGCTGCCGCTCCTCCTCCGCCGCCGGGCCCGCCTCGGGCGTGACCGTCACGATGTCCGACTCCGCGCCGTCGCCGGCTTCGCTCACGGCGCGGATTCGGAAGCTGTAGGCGGTATCGCCTTTCAGACCGCGCACCGTATGACTCCGCGTCGTCGCGCCGCTTCCAAGGATGTCGGTCCACGCAACGCCCGCGAAGGCGCTCGGATCCGACGTCGCGCCCTCGCGCTTCTGATACTGCCACTTCTCGATGCCGGCATCCGCCGGGTCGAGAGTCCACGACAGCGTCACCCGCCTGGGGCCCGCCTCAGCGCTCAGCGTCGCCGCCGCCGGGCCCGACAAGGTCGTGGCCGTTATGACGTTCGATTCCGTACCGTCGCCTCCATAGCCGACGGCGCGAATGCGGAAGCTGTAGGCGGCATTGACCGGGAGCGCGCGCACCGTAAGGGCGCGCGTCGACTTGTCGCTCTCTGGAACCGTTTTCCACGCAACGCTCGCGAAGTCGGCCGGATCCGAGATCGCGCCCGCAAGCTGCTGGTACTCCCACCTCCCGATGCTGTCGTCCGCGTCGAGCGTCCATGACAACGTCACCTGCCTCGGTTCCCCCGTCGCGGTCAGCGTCGCCGCCGCCGGCGGCCCGGCCGGCGTCGCAAACCTCTCCTCGCTCACCGGGCCGAAAATGTCTCCCGTCGCAACGGCACGGAGGCGGTAGCCGTAGCGCGTGCCGTTCGTGAGCGAAGACCGCGTGAACGTCGTGACGTCCTTGGCGTCGACGCCAGGCGTAGCGGCAACATCGCTCCAGCGAGCGGGCCAGTCGGCGCCGCCGACTTTTTCCTGGTACTGCCATTTGGCGATGTCGGCTTCGTCGTCCGACTGGTCGTCCCATCGCAGCGTAATCGTCGCGTTGCCGGGCTCAAGCCGGAAATTCTGCGGCTGGCCGGGCACCAGGTTGGGCGTCGCGGAATTAGACTGGTTGGATCCCCGCCCCGGGCCTCCCACAGTCACCGCACGAACCCGGAAGACGTAGGCGGTGCCGTTCGTCAACCCCTTGACGGTGTATTCCGTGGCTTCCGCGACGTTCCCCGTCAAGTCCATCTTCGTCCAAGGGCCGAAGTCGCCGTTGACCTCTTTCTGATTGTAGTCGTACCGGATGATGTCGGGATTTGCGGGGACAGGCGCGGCCCAGGTCAGCGTTACCTGCTTGTCGCCCGCCCGAGCCGTGGGCGTTTCGACCGTCTGCGGTTCGCCGGCCGGCCTGGCGGACTTCGCGTCGCTCTCCGCGCCGACCACGCCGGCGCTCGTCCTGCCGCGAACCTGGAATTCGTGCTTCGTGGCGTTGTCGAGGTCGGTGACGGTGTGCTCCGTGGTGTCCTTGTCGCTACCCGCGATATCCGTCCAGGCGCCCCATTCGGCGGCGTCGCCGACCCTCTGCCGGTATTGCCAATTCGCGACTACGGCTTCGTTCGGCGTGTAGGTCCAGACCAGCTTGACCGTCCGGTCGCCCGGCTCCAGGCTCAACGCGGGCTTGGCGGGCCCAACGTCCGGCGTCGTCGTGACTTCCGCCGATTCGACGCCGTCGCCGCCTTTGCCGATCGCCCGGATCCTGAACGTGTATGCCGTGCCGTTTTCCAGGCCGGTGACGGTGTGGCTGACGGTAGACCCGTCGCTGGGGTCGATGTCCTGCCATTCCCCGTAGGCGCCGTCGCCGGCCTTCTGCCGGAACTGATAACTCGAGACGGTGTCGTCGTTAGGGTCCGTCCAGTGCAGCGTTACCCTGGTGTCGCCCGGGATCGCCGTCAGGCCGGCGACGGCCGCCGGTTTCGGCACCGGCGCTCCCGTCACGCTGCCCGCGGCACCCTCGATCGTGTCCCTGAACGGGCGCACCTCGAAATTATACGTCGAAGCGTTGTCGAGTCCCGTCACCGTGTGAGACCCTGTCGAAGCGCCGCTGTCCGCGATGTCGGTCCAGTCCGGCGACCACGTTGCGCTGCCTGCTACCCTATGCCGAACCTGCCACTTGGTGGCCTCGTCGATCGGATCCCACTCGAGGATGACCGAACTGTCGCGACCGCTTGCGGTGACGTTGTCGGGCCGGTCGTAGATTCGAAGCGGGGTCGCCTTCAACGTATCCGAATTGTGCAATTTGCCGCCTTCTATGGTACTACAAGGGCCACTGGAGGCTCTGTTTACTTTTACCCGCACATAGATTTCTACCTCTACTTGATTCTGCAGCACCTCTTCATTCGGCGGCACTCCGATCGTGACAAAAGTGCTCTTGCCGGTAAAGAAGCGATTTCTAGCCACTCTTCGGAATTCGGTTTCCGTCGATCGCTTCATGTACACCTCGGGTTCGGTATGACTGCATTCTGAGGTCCATGCCGCACGAACTCTTGCGTTTCCGGGGGTCAGCGTCAGAGCCGGCTCGAGCACGGGCTGCGCTTGTGCTCCGGTGGTCAATACGCCGTCAGGCGGGAGCGCCAATGCGGCGAAGAACAGCGATGCGAGAACCGGTAACCGCCACCGTCGGGAACCAGCCGATGAAGCGTTGAGGAAGCTCATCCCCCTCCCCGAGACCGGGACGGGCACGAATCGATCAGCCATTCGAGTTCTCCTTCATCGCATCCGGGCGGGGGTTGCGCGACCCCCGACTCGCTGCCCGTTTGGGCGGGCGTGCGAACGCTAGCAATTCGTCGATCCCGGGTCAATCTCACCCACGCAATTTACTTCTTGGCCCGACGGGATACCGCTTTCCGGAACATCGGTTGCCAATCGTCCATCCGCGGTCCGTCTCTCATGCAGGATTCTCGAGTCAATCCGATCGATGCAACCACGGGTCGTCCTGCAACTCGTTGAAATCATTGCGTCATTTGGCCCTCCGCAGAATTCGCGCCCGAAGGCGAACGCCCCTCTTCCGAAGCCGGAAGCGTCTCCGCCCTCGATCCGCACCTTGTCGCCCGGCGGTCGTTCCGCCCGAGGAGAGGCGTCCGAATTTGTTCCGGCCGCCCTGTGCCGCCGCTAAAGGGCGGGACAGTTCCGCCGAACATGTCGGCTTGCGAGTACGGTGCGCTCGAGCGGGTATGTCCGGCAAGCCGACCGTGTCCATGGGTCGCTGGAAGGGGCGGTCGACCGGGGCATCCCGATCGCCGAAGCGGAGGCCGCGCTTCGGTCCCCGAACGAGCGAGATCGGCCTGCGGCCCGTTCGGCACGAGATCGACACGCAGATCTGCGCTCGTCTCCCGTTCGCATCGCTCAGCTGCCGTGCCGTCCGCCCGTTCCGCATGCGGTTGCGAGCGCACGGCAACGACCGGTGCCGGAACTCCATCCGAAACCGGATGCGTAACCGGGCAGGCGAAGCTGCGGCGATGCAGGAAGCGCAGCCGAGGTCGATACCTTCCGGCAGGATGTTCGGCCCGGCCCCGAGGCAGCCGACGTCGCGCGACGACCCGGCGTATCGCAGGCATCGAATCGCCGACGAAGCCGGTTGCCCGCAGGAATCTCGCCCGACGAGACGCTCGCAGAATCCGCGAAATTGTAGTGCCAGGAGAGCAGCCCGCAGGAAAATTGTCTTCAAATATCAACGACTTACGAAATCACCAAATCACGAAACTGCCAACTTGGGTGTCTGTCGCAAGGGCGACGATCACGGCTTCGGCGCGCATCGGTGCCATGTCCGGTGAGGCCTTCCGATCGTCCGCAGGAACCGCTGGCCAGTCTCCTCGCCGGCGCGACGGAGGGCCGGAACGGCGAGCGCGTGCGCCGGGAGACGACGCCCGATCCGCGTCCGGCGTCGCGCGTCCGGGTTGCTGGCGGGCCTACGCCAACCCGGGTTTCATGACCATCAGCAGGAAGACGACCACGAGCGACAGGAACGCCGGCCAGCCGAGGACGAACCACAACCGCATGGCGCGAAAATACTCCGGCGGAAGCGGGCTTCCGGACGCAGCCGCACGCTCGGCGATCGCCCGAATGCGGTACTGGAGCCACACCACGCGAATCCAGCACGCGCCGGCGACGGCGTAGAGAACGTACGATGCGACGAGCCATCCCTCGAACAGGCCGTATCCGGCGTGCACGATCAGCAGCAGACCGGTCACAGGCTGCACGACGCCCGAGGTCGCGATGAACAGCCAGTCGGCGAGCGTGGTGTTCCGGGCCGCCACGGCGATCGCCGCAACGTTGCCCCGGCGGTGCGTGGCGTACAGGTGAAACGCGGTTCCGAGTCCGGTCCCGAACAGCAGCGTCGAACTCAGAACGTGAACCCACTTGATCCACAGATACGGATCGTCCACCGGATCAACGCTCCTCTTCGAGAATGCGATGCGCCAGCAGCAGGACCAGAATCGGAACGTTCTTCAGGAGGCCGCCGAACGGATCCGCCCACAGCTGCGGCGCAAGCAAGCCGAGACCGACCGTATATCCGCAGACCGCGGCGATCTGGACCCAGGCCATCATCCGCAGCCGCCAGCCGAAGACGAGCGCGAGCGCAATGGCCAGATCGGCGGCGCTGGCGGTCAGCCCGAGCGCGTGCGCCTGTCCGGTCGTCAGGGGCTGGAGAAGGGGCGCGTACCGGGCCGGGTCGGCAAGCAGCCCCACGACTCCGGACGCCCCCCAGAGAATCGCGAGGCAAAGTCGAACCAGCGGGCGCAGGAGAAAGAGGCGGGCATGCCACAGATCCTGGCTCTCGCAGGGACGGGAGGCGAGAATCTCCTCGAGAGAGCGCGAGCGTACGCCAGTCGCCCGTTCGAAGGCGGCCGCGTCGCCCGTCGCCCGGCGCCGGAACTGCGCCAGCATGGTGGAGTTCATCGGCGGCGTCTGGGTCACGTCTCCGATCCGGGCCAGTAGGGTCCCGAGCCAGTCCGGTACCCGAACGAGCGGCGCCCGGCGCAACCCGAACCACGCCCGATAGGCGGACAGGATCCCGGCGGCCGGCAGTCTGCTCGGCCCCGCCGGCTCCAACACGGCGCGAATTGCCGCCTCGGAGCGCAGCAGCGCCACGATTCCCGCAGCAAGGTCGTCCTTGTGGAGAACGTCGACGGGCGTCGACCCGTCGCCGACGACCGGGAGAACCCCCGGAAAGACGCTCAGCGCCCTGAGAAGCGAGGTGCCGCCGTAGGACCCGTCGCCGATCACGAGCGCCGGACGCAGCACCGTCCAGTCGAGGTCGCTCGCCGTCAGGGCCTCGTCGCCCGCGCGCTTGGATCGGGCGAAGGTCGTCTCCGCCTCCTCGACCCCGATGGCCGATACCTGAACGACGCGCCGGACGCCTGCAGTCTCGCAGGCCCGGAATAGGGCCCGCGGGGCGTCCCGGTGCACCGCCCAGGCGACGGACCGGCTTCTCGGCTGCAGGACTCCCGCGACGTTGACGACCGCATCCACGCCCTCGAGCCACGGAAGCCAGCGCTGCGGATTTCGGACCGATTCCGAAACGAGATCGCACGCATGGACCTCCGCTCCCGGAAACCGGCGGCGAAAGCGCGCGGCGTCCCGGACCAGGCATCGGGTCTCCATGCCGGCTCCATGCAGGGCGGCCACGACCGCAGAGCCGATGAAGCCGTTGGCGCCGAGAACCAGCACCCGCATTCCGGGAGTGTGGACGCTCGTCCGGGCGGGGTCGGAATCGGTCAAGGCTCTGCGCTTTCCGAGGGGGACACCGGCCCGAGTATACCGCTCCGACATCCGCCGCCGTGTCGACCCTCCCTCGGTCCGGACTCGGCTCCGAGGGGATCGGCCCGATGCCAGTTCATGCAGGACGAAGTCGGACCGCGGGACGCCCGCGTTCAGCGACCGGTTCGCGTATACGGACGCTGCGGACAGGAGACGCGATTCCGGCGGCGCCGGGACGCCATCCGGCGAGAGAGCGGCGTCATCCCGGCGCTAGCGACTCTGCCGGCCGAAGGTCTGCCGGCGCGTAGCTTCCGTCGTTCAGTTCGACGATCAACGATTCTTCGGAAGGCGCGGGTTCGGTCGATTGCCAATTCTCTGGCATGCGGATATCCGTGCCGGGTATCGGATCCGGCAACTGCGATTCGCGTAGCGAACTCTCCGGGATCGAACGCCGGAAGCTCGCGTGCTTGCGGAGCTGCGCCGAGGAGCGCCCGTCTCCGGGCGTCAGCAGTCCGATCGGTTTGCGACGGTACTCTCGGACCAGCCGCATCGCCTCGGCGATGTCGCTGTCGTTGCTGACCAGAACCGCGCAATCGTAAACGTTCAACCAGGCGTCGTTCAGAAGGTGAACGGCGAGATTGACGTCCGAACCCTTCT
Source organism: Rhodobacterales bacterium (assembly GCA_965221505.1). Lineage (GTDB taxonomy): Bacteria > Pseudomonadota > Alphaproteobacteria > Rhodobacterales > CAZPXZ01 > CAZPXZ01. The sequence goes on along the minus strand of CBDCSI010000001.1, from coordinate 91,449 downwards.
CTTCGGTCTTGATCACCTCGGCCGTGCGCTGATCCTCGAACGGTTCCGCCAGCGGCATCCGGACCGGATGGTGCATGAAGTGCCCGAAATACACCTTCACCTCAGGCCGGTACCTCTGCAGCGCCTGCAGATAGACGTCCTGCCGTTCCGAGGCGGAAGGGTCTCGCCCCGTCGCCGAGACCTTGGTGGTGAAATACTTGACCTTGACGATCTTGTGATGGGGCTGGAGCAGGTTCTTCAGCAGCGTCACCAGATCCAGCCATTTCCAGCCCGTGGATTTCAGGGCACCGTAGTACAGATTGAATCCGTCTATGTAGGCGACGGTACGCATCCGAGATCTCCACGATTGCGGCGACGTCCGACGATGCCCCGCAGCCCCGGGGTTTCGTACCCGGAGAGTGTCCGAAAAAAGCTACCGGCGGCCGAAAAGGAATGCAAACTACGATGCAGGCCGGAGCGCGAACGTGCCGGAAATCGGCCCCTCCGATCGTCGGCGTTCCGCCCAGGGCCGACGCGAAAAACGTCCGGCGGAGGCTGGGGAAGGCGTCGCCGGGTCAGCGGACGCACGACCGTACGGCGCGGCAGCGAGGAATGTCTCTCGCCGGCGACAGGACGTGAACGTGACCCCCGCAATATGACGGACGGCTTTCAGGATCAGCAAATCCGCAGCGGAGGAATGCGGTATCCGCTTCGGAACGACGCGGTCGCATGGAATCGTCAGACCGCTGCGGCGCCCGTCCGGGCGCCGATCGTCCGATCCCCGAACGGACTGTACCCCAGGAGCCGCGGAACGCCGCCACGACACGCAGTTGCCTGTTCGCAGACCGCAGTCGTCGACGAACGCGCGCCGGTCAGCGAGAATGCGATCGCTCAACCTCGAGGAATTCGACCAGGCGAAGCTGGAGCGATTCCAGATTCGACGTCTCGCACTCCCAGACGACGCAGACGTCCCACCCGCTCGCCTTCAGCTCTGCGACGTTGCTCCTGTCCCGCTCCCTGTTCCTGGCGATCTTTGCGGTCCAGTATTCGACGTTGCTCGAAGGCAGCCTCCCCTTGCGGCATTCGTGACCGTGCCAGAAGCATCCGTGGACGAAGACGACCTTCCGGCGCGGCGCGAAGACGAGGTCGGGACGACCCGGAAGGTCGCGCCGGTGGAGCGCGTAGCGGTATCCCAGCCGGTGGAGCATCCGTCTGACGAGCATTTCCGGGGCCGTATTGGCCTGCCCCACGGAGGCCATGATCCTGGATCGAACGTCCCGCGATACGCGGTCTGCCATCGTCGTCTACGCGTCTGACGTCGCCGGTGAACGACGCCTCTGCCTCCGCAAACGCCGGGCGCACTGCCTGGATATGGCCTCGGCGAAATCGCAGGGCAGCGCGTTGCCGATCATGGTGCAGACGTGCCCCATATACGGAGAGTCGAGTATGTACTCCGGGGGAAACGTCTGTAAGAGCGCAGCCTCGCGGACGGACACGGTCCGCTCGGCTTCCGGGTGGCCGAACCGCCCCTTGCTGAACGTCGTACATCCGCCGGTGATGGTCGGAGCGGGCCGATCCCACTCCATTCTGCCGTACACGTTGGTGAAGCCGACATACCCGTCTCGATGACAGGCGGGGCGAAGCCGTTCGGGGATCTCGAGCCAGGCGGTCCCGGCCGTCGCCGCGCGCAGCCGTTCGCGATTCTTGCCGGTCAGGTCGCGAACGACATGCCAGTCCGACCGCTTCATGTCTCCGTCGGCCCTCGCCCGCGACAAGGTCACCGGTTCGGGCATGCCGCCGATGGCGTCGCGAACGGTACGCCACGGTTCGAGTCCGCGAGCGGGATCGTCGCAATGCGTGGCGCTCGGAAGCGGTATCTCGAACCCCAGCCCGCCGAGCAGGACGAGCCGCTTCCGGAACTGCGGCACGCCGAAGTCGGCAACCTGAAGGACTCCCTCGCTCAGGCGGTATCCGAGGGACTCCAGCCGAGCGCGCAATTCGCGGTAGAGCGACGCGCCCTTTCGCGACAGCCCCGGAACGTTCTCCATCATCACGGCCCTGGGCGACGTCTCCTCGGCCAGGCGGGCAATCTCGAGGACGAGCCCGTTCCTCGGGTCTTCCCGGTCGGCGTATTTTGCGGTGAGGCTGGTAAACCCCTGACAGGGAGGACATCCGGCCAGCAAGTCGATTCTGTCCGTTCCTGCGGCCTGCAGGAGCGCCGCACCGGTCACCCCGGCAACGTCTCGGTCGACGCAGCGGACATCAGGGTGATTCGCCCCGTAGGTGGCGACGGCATGGCGCTCAATCTCGACGGCGGCGGCGACCCGGAAGCCCGCGCGCTTCAGTCCGACCGTGAGCCCGCCGCCGCCGGCAAAGATATCGACTGCGGTGAGCCTCATATCTTCTCGTCGTCGACGGACTCGGACACGTTCGAGTTTCGTTGACGCTCGGCTTCGTCGAGGAAGACCTGGTGGACCCGCTCCGTCCTGAGGAGGAACGTGGCCCAGTTCAGGTGGGTCAGCCTTCCGGTTTCGCAATATCCTCTGAACGCGGCGCGACGAAAGCCGCTCAACGCGAGTTCGTCGCAAACCAACGTCATGTGAAATCCATTGAAGTGTGTCAGAAACCAGGAGCCCGCATCCCCGAGAAAGGCCTCCATAACGTCATGGTACGATCCGATTCTATCCAGCTCTTCGTCGGTCAGTACCTTTCGCGGTTTCTTGATCTCGATGATTTGCGCCGTGCGTTCCTGGCTCGCAAGAAGGAAGTCGGGGCGCTTGCCGGTTTGTCGGAAACTGCCAAGCGAGATAGGCCGACCCGTCTGCCGTTCGTAGAACAATTCGAACTCCCTGCGAAAACTCACGAAGGTTTGATTCTCGGTGACCGGCGCCCACTCGGGGTTCACCAGCCAGGGAGCGTCCGCAATCAGTTGCTGAAGATCGCTCTCCCTGGTGTCTTCGGCGTCCAGGAGTTCCTGAAGCCGCTTTACTACCTTCAGGCGGTCTTCGGCGACGCGTCCGAACGAAGACAGCTCCGCCAGACGCGCGATCCGCAGGTATGTAGCCAGGACGGAAACCGGTCGGTCCGAATCGGTTACGGCTTCCTTCGTCACGGAGTACCGCGCGATGTGCGGCGCCAAGTCGATGCTCTGATCGACCAGTTCGCCCACGACCGCAGCGTCTTCCGCCTCTCGGCGGCTGATCGCGCTGCCGAACGCTCGAGCGACCTTGATTGCGCGATCGCGGATCGTCTCGTGAAGGCCCGACGGATACGCGTTTCGAATTCGAGCTTCGACGTTTCCCGTTTCGAGAAACATTTCCAGGGTCGCCTTACGAATGGGATCCCGCGACAGCAGTCCGATTCGCTCGACTACATCTTGACCCCAGTTCTCGAATGCGGCGGCAACATCGTCGGACCAGAGAATGTCCCGCCGGTCGGTCTGGATGCGATCCTCAGCCTCGTCCAGCCAGTCCGCATTCAGAGCGCCGACGAGGTACGAGCGAACGTTGTGCTCTCCGGAGAAGCCGGCCGGTCTGTTGAAGACGGACGTCTGAGCCGCAATCTTGCCGCGGCAGTAGATCCTGACGCCGGCCATCAGGTCGTCGCAGTGCGGAGTCTTCGAATACGCCATCCAGCCGTCGACCGGAAAGTAGGAGCCGCCATGTTCGAATCCGGCGCAGAGATTCTCGTCAGGCGTACCGTCAGGGCCGAGCACCGTACGGTCGCGCAGGAACGTGATCCGCGTATTGGGAATCGTGTCGATTTCGAAGCGTCCGACGGTCTCGGGCGACGAACCACCGTTTCCGTTGTCCACGAGCCGGATCAGCCAGTTCCGCGACTCTATGTCAAACCGCTGCGCAAGCTCACGGCTCAAGGTGTCGATGTCGGGCACCCTGCGGAGGTTGAAGTCCCTGAGTATGACTCTGGTACCCGAGGACTCCGATAGCGTCTCGTCCTTGTCTCCCCGCTCCGAACGGTAACGGTCGTCCGGTTCGCTACCGACCGCGACGATGTCGTCGTAGCGGAGTATGACGTGAGACGTCAGGTAGCCGCAACTAGGCGACTGCCCGCTGTCCGAATGCGTCAATTCTCCGCCGGCGCTGATCAACTCGACGGTCCGGCAAATGCCGAACGGCGCCAGTTTGCCAATTCCCTTCCGGCCCATCACCTTCCGGTAGAACTTTCGTGACTTGTCGCCCCGCCTCGAGTCCTTGCGACGCTCGTCGCCTACGACCAGGAAGAAATCCTGCACCTCCCGAGGAGTCATGCCGCATCCGTCGTCGCTGACCCGAATCTCCAGGCCATTGTCACGGACGTCGCCCTTTGTGCGGGTCGCAAGATACTGGCCCATCGGAGCGGAAACCGACACTCTCGTCGCATCGGCGTCATATGCGTTGGCGATCAGTTCGGCGATAACAGCCGAGACCCGGTCGTATAGCTTGACGCCTAGCTTGTCCACCGCAAGGCGGGAAATCCGCGACGAGTACTCTACGGGCATGCTCGCTCCCCCCTTACGGGTCTCCTCGCGGCTCGCGACGACCGCAGGGCGTCGTTTCCCTTCTCGGCGAACGCTTCGAACCGGTCAAGCGGGTCGCGCGTCGACCGGCAGGCGCCTTGCCGATTGTACCACACCGGTCCGCATTCGACGAGAATTGTCGCCTGCGGCAGTGGGGGCTCTGGGTATGACGGAGACCGGCCGCGCCGCTCCAACCAGGCGCACTCGCGCGAATATTCGGCAGAGAGTACCACCCGGATCCAGGCCGAGCTCGACGAGCCTTGCGCCGCACTTCATACCTGCTTGTCAGCGATTCTCGTTTGTTTCCAAGGCGTTAGCGTCGCCCGGGGCGTCGCGCTACTGGAATCGTTTCGTAGGCTTCGATACCGGGCAGGCGGATTTCCTCGTCATGAAGGAGGATTGGTTGCTCGAGGAGCGCGACGGCCTGGTCCGGTGGGCCGACGAGGCAGCCCGTACCGTTGTCCAGGTTGGCGCTATCCCGGAGTGGCGTGCGCCGCCTCGAACTTCCGGACCTGTCCCCGGCGACCGGGTCCGGTCATGCCGGTCTCTCGTTTCGCGTCGGAGAGTTGCGGTCCGATTCGACGGTCATGACGAGATCGGGGTCGGCAATCGGACGCGCACCGGAGCCTCCGGGGATACAGGCGGCCGCGGCCCAATTCCGTCGGGGAATCGCTTCGATCCGACGCCCGCCCGCCTTGACCGACGACGCGGCCTCGACGAAAGGCCGTCCGCGGCGACCGGGATCGCAATTCCGGCTGAGCGTCACCACGCCTCGCACGCCGTTCCATGCGGCCGAGCCGCCCCCTCCGACAGCTTCGCGGTATGAAGCCGGTACGCCGACCACCCGGACGGAAACCAATGCATGCGGACGCGAGAGACCGACAGGAGGAAGAGACACCAGGCAGGCGTCCGGCAATTCTTCCCGAACGACAGAACCCGAGTGCCCGCTCGACCCTGTGATCGCTCTCTCCAGTCAGCCGCCGGAAGCGTCAGAGCGAACCGGCAAGAGACTTCCGTGACGGCCTCACCCGTGGACTCCACCTCCGGCGGATCCATCTGACCGTCCGGATCCGCGGAAGTCCGCTCGGCGAACGGTGCCGTTCCCGCCCATGCGGCCGCCGATCCCCGGGTGTTCGTGCCGGCAGTTGCCGCTCCCGATACGGGGAGGCGCGATCAGCGAAACCGCGGAAGAGGCATCCCGCGGAATTCGGTATGCGGACCCCACCTCGGAAGCGGTTGACTCCTGTCTCGCGCCCCTCGATCTCGGTCATGGGCTACCTCCTTCGAATCAGGCGCGCCGTTCCGCAGCCGTTGGCGGCACCCGCTTCCGGATTCCGAGCCGCCTCCGAGGGTCGGGCAGGCGGGACCGTCGCAAAGCGTCGCCACCGCACGGTCATTGGCCGATCGGGAGATAGCGTCGTGCGATCGCGGTCCACAACCAAGACGTCACGGGCCTGCTCTCGGCCTGGCGTCCGGAGGGCGTACGTAGACCGGTGACGGCCTCGGGACTCCGTCGGCCCCGCGTCGAATCGCGACGCGCGCAACGGCCGACAGGTCGGGATACTCCCGCTCCATTGCCAACACGCCGAATCGTTCGCGCATCCATGCGGCGGCGCTTCCCACGCATAGACACTCTGGCGACATTTCCTCCGGACCGAGACTGACGGCATCCACCCATTCCGGTTCCGCCACTGCATGGAAACCGCCGTCGTCTCCGACCTCGAAGCTCTGTCGGTACACCGTCTCGCGAGGGCCCCGGTTCACGGCGGCGATCTTGCCCCGGAACCCGCCGCTTGCTTCCTCGGCAAGCGCTTCGAGAACGCCAACCCCGACCGCCGGGATCCGTAGCGCAAGCGCCATGCCGCGTGCCGCGGCGATGCCGATTCGGATGCCAGTGAAACTCCCAGGCCCGGCTGCGACCGCGACGAGGTCGAGATCCTCGAACCGGACCGCCGCGGAGGCCAGCGCCTCGTCGATCATCGGCATCAGGCGCTCGGCGTGGCCGCGGTTCATCGCCTCCGAGACTTCCGCCGCCATGTCGCCGTCGACCGAAACGCCGACGGCGCATCGGGCGAGCGCCGTATCGAGTACCAGCAGGCGCGCCATCCCGCGCGCCGGCGTCACTCTACGGAACGAACCTCGGTCACGTCGGGGATGTAATGCCGGAGGAGATTCTCGATGCCCGCCTTCAGGGTCATGGTGGAGCTCGGGCACCCGGCGCAGGCGCCTCGCATGGTGAGATACACCACGCCGCGGTCGAAGCCGTGGAACGTGATGTCTCCGCCGTCCTGCGCGACCGCCGGGCGAACCCGCGTATCGAGCAGCTCCTTGATCTGGGAGACGATCGCCGCGTCAGGACCATCGTGCTCGGCGTGGTCGCTGCCGGCGTATCCTTCGAGGATGAGCGGCTTGCCCGAGGTGAAGTGATCCATGATGGCGCCGAGGATCGCGGGCTTGACGTGCGCCCAGTCCACGTCCCCCTTCGAGACCGTGATGAAGTCGGGGCCGAAGAACACGCCCGTCACGCCCTCGACCGAGAAAATCTCGCTGGCCAGCGGCGAAGCGCTCGCCGAATCCTCGTCCCGGAAGTCGACGGTACCGGACCGCATCACGGCGCGGCCGGGGATGAACTTCAGCGTCGTCGGATTCGGTGTCGCTTCCGTCTGGATAAACATGGCCGTTCCTCTCGTTCGCACTGGAGAGAATGTGGAGCCGATCCGGGCCAATTGCAAGCCCGATCACGCGTCGAGGTCGATTTCCTCGTCGGTCATGCAGCCGGGCACAACGACGATCGGGATATGCAGAACGGCCGAGCGGTGTCCCACCAGCTCGGTGACCAGCGGACCCGGGCCCTCGTTGCCCGCGCTGGCGCCGAGAACCAGGGCGCGGATTTCCTGGTCCTCGCCGATGAGCTTGAGGACCTCTTCATGCGTGTGACCTTCCCGAATCACGAACTCCGGCGTGATGCCGGCATACTCGTGGACCTCCTCCGCGAGCTTCATCAGATGTTCTTCCGCTTCGGCGCGGGCCTCCTGGCGCATGACGTCCCGAACCGAGACCCAGTGCTCGAACTCGCCCGGCTGAATGACGTAGAGCATGGTCACCCAGCCCCCGGTACTTCGCGCCCTGCGTGCGGCATAACGCAGCGCAACCAGGCACTCCGGGGTCGAATCCACCACCATGAGCAGTTTGCGCACGGAACACCCTCCTGATCCATCCCAAGGCACGTACAGAATGGACCTGTAGCCGGTCCTGCGCAAGTGCTCCCGATCCCGTGCCGTGGGTCTCCCGGACGTGAATCGGCGCCGGAGGGCATTTCGTCGCCCTCGGTACCGGACGATCGCCTGACCCTAGATCTGCCGTATCCCGCGGGGCGAAACGGTCTATGCTGTCGACAGTCGATCCCAGGCCGGTGAAGGCAGTGAAGCGAACCCCCGCGATCCCGAACATGTCGGCCCGCCTGCCCGACTTCTTCCGCGACCCGGTAATCGGACGATCCGTGAGGTAGCATGCCGGCTCTGCGAGATCTCCCGCCGTTCCCGCCGGGCGACCCGATCCCTCGTCGGCGATCAGGTATCGAGCCGGCCGGGCGACCGACGGCCGCGCACGGGCGACAGGCACGGCGCTCCGTTCCGCACCGTCCCGCAGTCGCGGACGAAACGCTCCGAGCGAAACCCGCGCCGCACCCGGTTCCGGCAGGAGAGTCGGGACGTCCGCAGTCGGTCGAAGCCGTCCGGCGACGACGCTCCGTATCTCTCGGCCCCGATACTGCAACCCGACCGAACGGGCGTGAAGCTCCGGTCCTGTCTCTGCTTCGGTCCGACCCCGCTCGAGCGCACAGGAAGCGGATTCGACATGCGAAAGCGCGGACACCGCTGCCGGACACCGTTCGGACCCGGCGAGAGACCGGCCGTCGAGAACGCCGGGATCGCGTCTCCGCCGGCATGCGACAACCGCCGGGAGGTTTCCAGGGCATCCAGATACGGGAGGAAGAGCCTTGTCCAAATTAGACCCCGTGACCGAGCCCTCCGCACCGCCGTCAGGCAAACGGAGAGCCCCGGTCTACGCGAACCGGCGCACGATCCAGGCACCGACGCCGGATCTGCCGCCGAAACTCAGGCCCAATACCCGGCTCAGGATGGACGGCCTCGAGTTTCTCTCGATGCTCCCTGCCGATTCCGTGCCGGTCGCGTTCCTGGATCCGCAGTATCGCGGCGTTCTCGACAAGCTGGCATACGGCAACGAAGGGATTGCGCGCCAACGCAAGCGATCTGCCCTGCGGCAGATGCCGGAAGAGACTATCCAGGAGTTCCTGCTCGAGATCGACCGTGCACTCCTCGGCTCGGGCCACCTGTTTCTCTGGGTCGACAAGTTTCATCTCTGCCAGGGCGTGCAGCCGTGGCTCACGGGAACCCGCTTCGAGATCGTCGATCTAATTACGTGGGATAAGCAGACGTTCGGAATGGGATACAGGACGAGGCGCCGGGCGGAGTATTGCGTCGTCCTGCAGAAGCTCCCGAAGAAGGCGAAGGGCGTCTGGACGTCTCACAGTATTCCGGATGTCGTATCGGAGAAGCCGCCGAAGGGCGCGCATCCGCACCGTAAGCCGATCGGTTTGCAGGGTGACTTGCTTTCGGCCGTCACCAACGAAGGCGATCTGGTGATCGATCCTGCGGCCGGGTCCTTCTCCGTCATGGAGGCAGCGATCCAGCGCGGCCGGACGTTTCTCGGGTGCGATCTGAACGGGTAGGGTACGGGCAAGACCTCCAAGACTCACTTAATCGTCCTCACACCCATCTGCCAACGGAGACCCCTCTCATGTCCCGCACCCCGCCACCAATCTCTCCGCCACGCGGCTCCATCGACGCAACCGATACCCTACACACAGACGCACTCAGGCAAAGCCGCTTGTACGAGACCCACATACAGAGAGTTTCCTCGTCCGGCGCTACTCCCACTACCGCGACGATCAAGCAAAGCCTTCTGAACGAAATGCAGGGCCAAACTGCCCTTGCCCATACACTACTCTCGAGACAGCCTCAAAAGCCTCTATTGTCTCACCTTCTTACACAGTACATCCAGGCTTCGATGTCCGACTATTTTGAAAGTACTCCCGACCAAAAGCGCACTCTGCCCACTGTACCCACCATGTACTTCGTGCTCGACTACCTACACGCCATCTGGAGTTCCACTACACCATCACGCACCGTAACACAGTCTGTAAATGTTTCGGATGTAGAATCCGCTGTTCACTCCCTGAAGTCACTTCTCGACTCGACGGCCGTGTATTCCTGCATCGCGTCCACTGGAAATGACGACGACGCGCCCCCTTCAATTGCAATAGGCAATCACATTCCCTTGTTCGCAATTTGGGTGACAGGCTGCGGATACTCAGATGCCGCGCTCAATGAACGCTACCTGAGACTTCTTCTTGAACCTCATGATTCGGAGCTAAAGAGAGTCTACCATCGAACGTCTCGCGACATCGCCGCCGCTGTACGGCGCATTTCTGAACTACAAGGTCATGAATTTGTTAAAGACGTTGCTCGTTCGTTTCGCGTACGCGGAATTCTCGCGCCCGGCGATCCCGGGTACAATCTCGGGATATTCCGGAAGGCCCTTAGGTGCGAAGTCGCGGCTCGAGGAATGGGCAACCTATCGCGGCACAGCAAGCTACCACCAACTCTACTGAGGGATCTTTCGTACGAACCGGGGGAGAATGGCAAATTCTTCGCAGACGGCTGCTTTCGCGGAACACCCCTTGGAGTAATGCCCTCTCGCTTTAAGCCCTGTGTGATGTTGGGAAACGAGTGTTTTGTGACACATGAGTCGCTGCTTGCCGACGGACTTTATAGGAGCATCCAAAGAGCGTTGCGTCGACGAAGCCCGCAGTACGAGAAAGAGTGGGAAAGACGTCAAACCCACCTTTCTGAAACGGTTTTTCGGGAAGTCTTCTTGTCCCGAGAACACGGGCCGAAGGCTTATCACAGCGTGTGGTACCAAGAAGATTCGACGAGCGACAACTGGATTGAAATGGACCTAGTGATCATCTATGATACCGTGCTTATCGTAGTCGAAGCCAAGAGCGGCATCAAGCGCATGCGGTCGCCGGCACTTGACATCCGGCCTCAACTAAAAGGATTGGACGGATTGGTCCATAAGGCGTATCGCCAGTGCAGTCGATTTCTCTCATACTTGCAGTCGATGCCGACGGCTCCCTTGTTCCGGCGCATTCATGGTTCTTACCACAAGATTGGTGAAATTCGCCTCTCTAATTTTAGGGCGGTTCTTCCGATTGGCCTGACTATTGAGCAATTGGGACCGTTAGCAACTAACCATAGGCACTTTCTTGACTCTTCGCCGCTGTTGTGCGAACACCCGTTTCTCTCGCTGTCCATCAAGGATCTGCTTCTGATCAAGCGGTTTCTTTCATCCGACGGTGAGTTGATTCACTATCTTCGAACTCGGCAGAACACACCTTGCTGTCGACAGACGTTTGTCCCGGACGAACTCACATGTCTCGGAGGCTATATTCGTCGTAACGCGATCCACATCGACAATAGCAATGGACTTAATTCTACCTCTTACGAAGTCTGGGAGGCCGATGCAGCCAAGATCAAGGAAGCGCTCTGGAGAGACGCAATTCAAACCGGAGTGCTGCCAAGGCAGGAGTTTCCGTTGGATCTACGGAGAATCTTGCGACTTCTTGACCGGCAGCGACCTCGCTATTGGCTCGAATTGGATAATGAGATTCGAAATCTAAGTGAGGAAGATCGACTGAGGTTCTCTCACGCGCTGGAGTGTTGGCGGCTTTCAAGTCCCAGACGACAACTCGTCTGGTGCTTGCGTACGTCTAACGGACTGCTATTGGCCTGGGCGTATGAGTTCGGTCACGGCCCAAGCCCATACAGGGTGCGTCGGGATGCTGAGACGGCGTGCCGGAAAGTTGGGTCTAAATTCGCTTACGCCTTGTTGCTCTGCTATAGTGTCTCGGGTCGGCTTCGACGCGTGAATTGCAGAATTCTTAAGGTGCCTTGGGAAGTCGGGGGCTCGATCGGAACACCTCAATAGGTCCCCGACCTCCCCCGGCCAAGTATCTCCAGCTGGACTACTCGTTATTCCTCTTAGGCCATGGAGCTGACCGCCCTCTCCACCTCCGACACAACCGCATTCTATATAGCCTTCGCTCACTACAAGCCGTGCGCCAGAACCCGGTTTCACTGCGTCGACAAGTCTCACTTGAGCTAAGTGGTTCTCCTGCGGGCGAGAGGGGCTGGGATCATGTTCGTCAACTTCCATGACGGGGCGAGTTATCGTTGGGGATGGGATACGAGACCTTACGCCGGACGAGGAATGACGTCATTGTGCATAGACGCCTGAATACAATAGGTTACTTCAGGATGAGACGCCACATCCCGAACGTGGTCTCGAAGGGGGCGCTCAGGCGTCAGCACCTTCATGAAGAGCCGAGCTGCCCGCAGGGGGACCGGCTGTCTGCCGTCACTAGCAGGGGCGGTGTGGTGGTCGATCCGGCGGCCCTGTCGCTCTCGATCATGGCAGCCGGGAACGAGTGCGGCAGGACGTTTCTGGATTGCGATCTAATCGCGTAGGCGGTCTGCCGGGCGGTCCCGCAGCGTCATGACAGGAAATCGTTGGCCCTCTACCGTCCCGAAGCTTCTACGGCCTCACCCTTGGGACGGCGAGCGGGACGCGGGTGCGCCTGCGCGACAGCGGCTGCGGCTGAGCGTTTCCGCGTCGCCCGACCGGAAGCCCCACTGCAACGCAGGTCACTGAAGCCTGCAGCCTGCGTTGTCGACCCTTCGAAAGTGGGCGACAACCTATGACCAAAGTCGGCCGCTAGTACCCCGCCGGGCGAGCTCCTCGTGGTCGGGGATCACTTCGACGACTTTCTCACTCACCGACCGCCATAGTCGCACCGACGTCACGGACCGTCCCGGTCCGTCCGTAGACGCCGACAGTCTCCCGTCGGGACAGGCCGGATCCCTACGGGCAAGCGAACCGTTCGTTCACCGGTAAGATTGGCCAGCCGTTTAGGTCTCGACCACTTTGCGCTATTTTTTAGACACCCAAACGACGAGCGATTCGATGATAGGCCAACGACTTCGGCTTTCCCGTGCTGCCGCCGGTCTCTCGCTGCGAGCGCTGGCGAGCAAGATCGACAACCGGGTTACGGCGCAAGCGATCGGCAAGTACGAACGCGACGAATCGATGCCGAACTCGACGGTCTTGATCGCGCTGGCCGACGCCCTCGACGTATCCATGGACTGGCTGCTCAGCCGTCGGCAGACGGCGCTGGCCGGGGTGGAGTTCCCCAAGGCTGCCGGATTGAGCCGCCGGGAGGAAGCCAGGGTGGAGGCGCAGGCGCTTCACCTGGTCGAGCGCTACACGCTCATCGAGAAATTCCTCGGCCTCGAGACCGAATGGGACAGGCCCTGGGACCCCCCGTACCCCGTCGCCCGGGACCCGAGCGAGGCGGAGCGCGCCGCCTGCAGCCTGCGGGATCGCTGGTGCCTCGGGCTCGATCCGATTCCGAACATGGTAGAACTGCTAGAGGAGAGGGGAATCAAGGTGCTGCCGATCGACTCGGGGAGGATCGGCGGGCTGACGGCGCGTGTCAGGCGCGAAGACCGGCCTGCACTTCCGGTCTTCGTCGTCAACCGAAACGAACGGGCGGAGCGCACGCGGTTCGTCCTCGCCCAGGAGCTCGGCCGTTCGGTCATGGCGGTCGATCCGAAGCTGGACGCGGAGCGGGCCGCCCGGCGCTTCGCCGGCGCCTTTCTGATGCCAGCGGAAGCGATGTGGAGCGAAGTCGGCAAGCGCCGGACGTCCGCGAGCGTGGCGGAACTCCTGCGCCTGAAGCGGCGCTTCGGCGCGAGTTGCCAGGCGATCGCGCAACGGTGCAGGGACCTCGGCATATTCGGCGAGTCGCTGCACCGGGATCTCGCCGGGCAGTTCCGGCGCCTCGGCTGGAGCTCCTCCCCGTACAAGGAAGACGGCTCCCTCCCGCCTGAGTCGGAGGTTCCCGGACGCTTCGCGCGGCTCTGCTACCGCGCAATCTCGGAGCGAGCGGTCTCGGAGGCCAAGGCGGCAGAGCTTCTCGGAATACCCGCGCGCAAACTGCACCGGAGGATGGGAGGGCCGGGAGTCTCCTTCGAAGCGGCCGCGTAGCGCTCCCCCGAGCGACGCTTCCGGTTCGTCAGCGCCCCTCGGCCGCAAGGAACCCGACCACCTCCTCCGCCTCCCGCACGACCGGCTCAGAAATCGCCGCCGCCCGTTCGGCGCCGTCCGCCAGAATCCGGTCGATGGTCGCCGGATCCGCCGTCATGCGCCGGATCTCGTCCCCGATCGGCACCAGCACCGCCACCGCCGCCTCCGCGAGTTCCGCCTTGAGGTCGGCAAAGTTCCGCCCGGCGAACGACTCCAGCACCGAGGCGACCGGCCGGTCCGTCAGCGACGCGAGAAGACCGACCAGGTTTTCCGCCTCCGGACGGCCCTTCAGGCCCTCCGCATCGCCCGGCAGCGGATGGGAATCGGTCCTCGCGCGGCGAATCTTCCGCGCGATGGCGTCGGCGTCGTCCACCAGGTCGATCCGCGACATCGCGGACGCGTCCGACTTCGACATCTTGCTGGTTCCGTCCCGGAGGCTCATCACCCGGGCGGTGTCGCCCCGGATCATCGGCTCCGGCAAGGGAAAGAACCCTGGCGCGCCGTAGTCCTGGTTGAACTTCTGCGCGATGTCGCGGGCGAGCTCGATATGCTGTTTCTGGTCCGCGCCGACCGGCACGTGGGTCGCGCGGTAGGCCAGGATGTCGGCCGCCTGCAGCACCGGATAGGTGTAGAGGCCGACGGACGCGCCCTCCCGGTTCTTGCCCGCCTTGTCCTTGAACTGGGTCATGCGATTGAGCCAGCCGATCCGGGCAACGCAGTTCAGGATCCAGGCGAGCTGGGCATGCGCCCGGACCCGGCTCTGGCTGAAGAGGACGCTCCGCTCCGGGTCCAGTCCGCAGGCGACGAACGCCGCCACGATTTCCCTCGTCGCCGCGCGCAGCTCCTGCGGATCGTGCGGCTGGGTGATGGCGTGGAGGTCCACGACGCAGAAGATGCAGTCGTGCTCTTCCTGCATGCGCACCCATTCCCGCAACGCGCCGAGATAATTGCCCAGATGCAGGGAACCGGTGGGCTGCACCCCCGAAAACACCCTGCTTGCCGCTGAATTCGTCAATCCGTCCTCCTCGCCCGAATTCCGCACCGCACCGCCCCGGCCCGATCCGTCACGCCTTCTCCTGCGTTTCGCTCCCGCCGCCGCCCTGCCGCCGCAGGGACGCCCGAACGGCCCGAAGGTCGAACGCGCCGATCGATATCCCGATCCCCGCATAGACCGCAAACCCGCCGCCGACAAGCGCCGCCAGCGCCCCGTAGCGCAGAAGCGGCGCCTGCAGCGCGTCGCCGAGCGCCGCCTCGATCCCGACGAGAGCGATCCCCATGGCGATCCCGGCCGCCGCCGCCCTGGGCCCCCGACGCCGGAGTGCCGCATCCGGACGCGTCTCTCCGAAGTAGCGCGAGCGCCGCCAGAACAGCAAGAGCAAAAGCCAGGCGGACAGTGAGGTCGCGGCCGGCACGGCAAGATACCCGACGAGCAGGGCTCCGGCCGCCGCAAGCACGGTGTTGACCGTGAAGGCGACCGACGCGTAGCGAAGCGGCGTCCTGGTGTCCTCGCGCGCGAAAAACGACGTCGCGTACAGCTTGGTCAGCATGAAGGCCGGCAGTCCGAAAGCGTAGAAGAGAAGCGCGTTCGCCGTCTCGCGCGTGTCCTCCGGGCCGAAAGCGCCGCGCTCGAAGAGCACGCCGACGACCGGCCCCGGGATGACCGCCAGCGCGATCGCCGCGGGCAGGCCGATGGCGAGACAGATCTCCACCGACCGGCAGAAGGAATCCCGCGCGCCCGCGCGGTCGCCGCCGGCGAGGCGGCTCGAGAGTTCGGGCAAGAGCACCACGCCGAGGGCGATGCCGACGACCCCGAGGGGAAGCTGGTAAAGGCGATCCGCGTATTGCAGCCAGGCGACCGCCCCGGCGAAGAACGACGCGATCAGGGTTCCGACGACCAGATTGATCTGGTAGACGCCGCTCGCCAGCGCGGCGGGCACGGCCACGCGAAGCAGCCGAACGACGCCAGGCGTCCGTCGCGGACGGCGCAACCGAATCCGGACGCCGGCGCGATAGACGGCGAAGACGACCAGCCCCAACTGCAACACGCCGGCCGCCGGCACGGCCCATGCGACCGCGAAGCCGGCCGGAAAATCCGTCGTCGCGGCCAAAACCAGCGCGGCGACGAGGCTCGCGTTCAAGAGAATGGGGGCCGCGGCCGCCGCGGCGAAGCGCCGGAAGGCGTTCAGGACGCCGGCGAACAGCGACACCAGCGAGATGAAGAACAGATACGGAAACGCGATCCGCGAGAACACCACCGCAAGGTCGAACGTCCCCTCGCGTTCGGCAAACCCCCAGGCGAGCGCGTATACGAACCACGGCATGGCCGCTTGCGCGACCAGGGTGACGGCGAGAAGGATCGCGGCGAGGGCCGAGAGCGAGTCGGACGCGAACTCTTCCGCTTCCCCCTGTCCCCCGGTCTTCAGCGTGCGCGCGAAGATGGGCACGAAGGCGACCGCGAAGGCGCCCTCGGCGAACAGCCGCCGAAACAGGTTGGGAAGACGGAAGGCGACGAAGAACGCCTCCGCGACCGGACCGGTGCCGAGCACGGCGGCGAACAGCACGTCGCGCACCATGCCGAAGACCCGGCTTGCGAGCGTGAGCGTTCCGACGGTGACGACCGGACGGGCTACGCTCACTCCGTCTTGTCCGGCTTTGCCTCCGCGGCGGATCGCACCTGCTCCTCGATGTCCCGAATGGCCGCTTCGCTGGTGATCTTGAGGCCGTAGGCGTTCTTGACGTAGAAGCTGTCGACCGCGCGGGCGCCGTAGGTGGTCACCACGGCGGAGGCGACATGCGCCCGGGCCGAATGCATGGCGCGCGCGAGATCGGCGAGCAATCCCGGCCGGTCGCGCGTCGCGACCTCGATCAGGGTGTGGATGTCCGACGCGTCGTTGTCGAGCCGTACCCGGGTCGGCACGTCGAAGCCGGCCGGAAAGGCGCGCGCCTTGCGCCGCGTCGGCGCCTTCGAGATCTCGCCGGTCGACGCCGCCCGCTGGATGCGGGATTGCAACGTGGCGAAGGTCGTCCGGCTGGCGCGCATTCCGGCGAAGGCGGGCTGCATCCAGAACACCAGCGCCGACATGCCGTGTTTGGAGAGGTAGGTCCGGACCTCGACCACGGTGTAGCCGGCGGCGGCGATCTCCCCGGCGACGTCGGCGAAGAGCGCCGGCCGGTCCCGCGTGTAGACGCAGACCTTGACCGCCCGGCGCTGCTTGTCCGAAGCGACCCGGACCGACGGAGCTTCGTCCGCGTGTCCGCGGGCGAGTTCCGCCATGTCGAAGCCGGTGTCCGCGTCCAGCCCGATCCAGAAGGTCGGGCCGAAGGAATCGAAGAAGGACTCGACCCACTCCGGCGCAAATCCCTCCAGGCGGGGCATCAGCGCATCCTTCGCCTCCGCCGCGCGGAGGCCGGAATCGGTCGCCGCCTGCCCGGAGGTCAGGAGCGAGAGCGTGGCGTTGTGCAGGTCGCGCAGAAGCTGCGCCTTCCACTCGTTCCAGTAGTCCGGCGCGACGCTGGTCATGTCGCAGACGGTAAGGATCAAGAGGAGCGAGAGCCGCTCCCTCTCCTGGGCGATCTCCGCCACGGACCGGATGGTGGCGGGGTCGGCGAGGTCCCGGCGCTGCGCCGTGCTGTTGAGGAGCAGGTGGTGCCGGATCAGCCACGCCACCGTCTCCGTCTCCTCGTCGCTCATCCCCAGCCGCGGGCAGAGCCGGGCGGCGATTTCCGCCCCCTTCTCCGAGTGGTCGCCGCCCAGTCCCTTGCCGACGTCGTGCAGGAGGAGGGCGACGTAGAGCGCACGACGCTGCTGCACCGTGCCGATCAGCGAGGTCGCGAGCGGATGCGCCCCGCCCTTGTCGCCCTGTTCGATGAGCGCGAGCGCCTCGATCGTCTTGAGCGTGTGCTCGTCAACCGTGTAATGGTGGTAGAGGTCGAACTGCATCAGGCCGATCACGTGATCGAAGTCCGGCAGGAACTGTCCGAGGACCCCGGTCTCGCTCATCCGCCTGAGCGCGCGGCTCGGATTGCGCCGGGAGGTCAGGGTCTCCAGGAAGAGCCGGTTGACCTCCGGGTCGTCGCGAACGCCGTCGCCGATGCGGAAGAAGTTCTGCGCGATCAGCCGGTCCGCATCCGGATGGATGTCCATTTCGTGTTCGTGGCTGACATGGAAGATCCGCACCATCGACGCCGGATCGTCGACGACCTGGCGCTCGCCCTCGAAGGCCAGCCTTCCGCTCTGGACCTGGAAGCCCTCGACTTCGGACACCGCGGTCTTCTTCTGGCGGCTGAACCAGCCCCACAACCGGCCCTGCAGCGGCGGCGACTTTTCCTCGCGCTCCTCCAGCGCGGCGCAGAAGATGCGCGTCAGGTCGCCGACGACCTTGGCGTTCCGGTAGTATTCCTGCATGAACCGCTCGACCGGGCGGAGCCCGCCCTCGGATTCGAACCCCAGCGCGTCGGCGATGGTCTCCTGGTGTTCGAAATGCATCCGCTCCTCGGCGCGTCCCACGACGAAGTGAAGATGAAACCGCCAGGTCCACAGGTTGCGTTCCGCCTCCGCCAGCGCCGCCGCCTCGTCCGGCTCGAAGATCCCCTTCTTCACGAATTCCGCCAGCTGCATCGGACCGTGCAGGCACTTGGCCAGCCAGAACAGCGTCTGAATGTCCCGAAGCCCGCCCTTGCCGTCCTTGATGTTGGGGTTCAGGAGATATCGCGAACCGCCGGCCGCCTCGTGGCGCGCGTCGCGCTCGGAGAGCTTGACCTCGATGAACTCCCGTCCGCCCTTGCCGAACAGTCCCTCCGACGCCTTCCGCTCCAGCGTCTCGAGGAGCGGAGCGTGGCCGCACACCAGCCGGGTCTCCAGGAGCGTGGTCCGGATCGTCATGTCCTCGTGGCCGAGCTGGATGCAGGCGTCCACGTCCCGGACGGCGCTCCCGACCTTGAGGCGCATGTCCCACAGGATGTAGAGCATGGACTCGATCGACGCCTTGGCGCCGTCGCTGGCCCTCGGCGCGGTCAGGAACAGAAGGTCGACGTCGGAATGGGGCGCCATTTCGGCGCGCCCGTAGCCGCCGACCGCAACGACGGCGAAACGGTCTCCCTCGACCTCCTCCGCCGCCGGACGCATGAGGTGCACGGCGACGTAATACGCGACCCGGACGATGCCGTCGGTGAGATCGGCGACCCATCGGGACGCGCGGGTGCCGCGGTAGTCGCCGGCCAGAAACTCCTCCCGGACGCGTTTCATGCCCTCGGCGCGCGCCTCGCGGAGCATGCCGGCGCATTCCGCCCGAAACTTCGCGTCCCCGAGATCGTCCTGCCAGAGCGCGTCCACGCGCTCGGCGAGCGCGCGGGCGTCGAGAAACTCCGTCACCGGCAGCCGGCCTCGCGCCTCCGCCCTTTCGCTCGCGCCCGACACGCTCAATAGCCCGCGAAGGCTTCGGGCGCGGGATCCAGGATGCGGAACCCCTCCCGCTCCACGCTCAGGACGGCCAGCGCCCGCTCGTTCAAGCCGGAGCGCGTAAAGCGGAACGCGCCGGCCGTGCCGAGAAACCCCGACGGGTTCGTGATCGCGTCCTCGTCGATCGCGTCTCCGCCGCCGTCGCGAAGCAGGCCGCCCGCCGCGGCGGCGGCGTCGTAGGCGAAGGCGGCGAGCAAGGGCGGACGGGTGCCGTAGCGCTCCCGGTAGCGCTCGGAGAACGCGCCCCTCCGGCTCGGATCCGGCGCCGAGAACCAGCCGCCGTGCAGCGCGTCCTCGCGAACGGTCGCCTCGGCGTCCCAGACTCCGGTTCCCAGAAGCTGCAATTGCCCATCAAGCATTCCGCGTTGCGAGAGGAACGCGGCGACGGTCGCCAGAAGACTTCCGGACTCGGGAACCAGCACCGCGGCGCGGCCGTCGCCGGACCCGAGTCCCGACTGGTGGAGATCGGCGAAGTCGAGGGCGGCCTGCCGGGCCGACTCGAAGCTCGCGTCGTAGGTCACGACGGCCGAGACGCGGCTTCCGGTCTCCGACGCGACCCGGTCGAGGGCGCGCCGCGCCACGGCCCCGTACGCGTTGTCCGGCAGGATCGCCCCGAGTGTACGGTATCCGCGCTCGACGGCCGCGAACCGCAGGATGCGCCGGAACTCCCCGGTCGGCAGGGAGCCGACGAGGTAGACGCCGTCGCCGGCGGCCCCGGAATCGGTCGAGAACGCCAGCGCGAGCGTATCGCTCTCCCGCAAAACCGGGCGGATTTCGCGCACCTTGCCGGAGGTCAGCGGCCCGAGGAGGAGTTCCGCGCCGTCGTCGATCGCCCGACGGGCCGCGTCGGCGGCGGATCCCGCGCCGCCGGTCGTGTCGTAGACCTGAAGCCGCGGCGCGCCCTCGCCGAGGTCTTCCATGGCCAGCCGTGCCGCGTTCCCCATCGCCACGGCGAGGGCGCTCCGTCGCGGGCTGGAATCCAGGACCGGCAGCAAGAGCGCGATGCCGGGGCGGCCGTCTCCGTCCGCGGGCGGAGGCCGAAGCAGCTCCTCCGCCTGGTCTTGCGAAGCGGTCGCGGCGCTCGGCTGCGCTGCCGAGTCCGTCTCAGGGGCGGGTTCCCGCGCAGACTCGGCGACCGCCCCGCCGTCCGGCGCCGTTTCCGTCGTGGGGCTCGCTTCCGCCGTCTCCCGGCGGGGTTCGGGTTCGCGAAGGACGCGCTCCTCGACCACGCCGGTCGTCGGTTCCGATCTCTGGGCCGGCGCGGCGGCGGTCGCCTCCGACCCGCGCGCGTCGGCGAGGACCTGCCCCGCGCGGTTCGAATCTCCCGAGCCGGACGGCAGCGCGTCGCCGGTCGTGCCGTCGATCACCGGCGCCGGGGGCTGCGGCTCGCAGCCGGCCAGAAACGCGACCATGCAGATCGTCAGGAAAGTTCTGGCCGGCAGCCGGAAAGGCCCGGCGCCTGCCGCCGGTCGATCCACGTTCATTCCCGCACTCCGGAATTCGGCCGGCTCGCCGGCGTCCCCGACCGCGAGAATAGAAGATCGCCGGGCGAATTGCATCCGGCGCCCGCAGGATTCGACCCCGATCGAGGGGCCCGAGGCGCGGCGGCACGGAGACGCTTCGAGACTTCTAGGATCCGACGCTCCGTTCGCCCGGTCCGGTCGTACGACGCCCAGCGCCCCTGCCGCGGCCGGCCGGGAAACCCGTCGCACCCGTCCGGGACGCCGCGCGGCGACCTGCAAGACGGGGGGCCGTCGGCCAGGGGGCTGTCGTCCGTTCTTCCCATACGCCGCACCGGACGTGCGCCGAGACGGACGCGATCCGCGATTCTGCGAAGATAACGGGAGACTCCATGGCGAACGACGCTGCTGCAACGCGGCGGACGGCATGCGGAGACGCCGGGCCCCCGGCCCTCTTCGCTTCGGGTTCGAGCGGAAGCGACCGGCGGTGTCTGCCGGCGCAGAAGCCGTCCGGCTGCGCCGGATCCGCCGCAGGCCTCTGCCGAATTCGCCGCCTCGACCGCACGGGCGGACCGGACCTCAGGGCAGGACGACGATGTTGCCGGTGTGCAGCTTGCGGACGAAGGCGTCCTGCGCTTCGCGGAGCGACTCGAGCGGATAGGTCGCCGCGAGGACCGGACGCACTTCCCCGCGCTCGACGTAGCCGACGACGTCCTGGAGGATGCCCGGCGGCAGCACCGTCGAGCCGAGGAGCGAGAGGTCCCGGAGGTAGAGCGTGCGAAGGTCCAGCTCGACGATGGGACCGGCGATCGCGCCCGAGACCACGTAGCGCCCGCCCCGCTCGAGCGCGCCGACCGCGGATCCGAACCCGTCTCCGCCGACGACGTCGGCGACGACCTGGACCGAATCGCGCCCGACCGCCTCCCGCAGCGCCCCCTTCAGGTCGTCCGGCTTCCGCGGCAGCACCGCATCGGGCCCGAGCGCCTCGACCTGAGCCCGCTTCTCCGGGGAGCTCAACGCGACGACCCGCGCCCCCCGCCGCCGTGCGAGCTGGATCAGCGCCGACCCCACGCCGCCGGAGGCGCCGGTGACCAGCACCCAGTCGCCTTGCCTGACGTCCGCCCGCACGAGCATCCCCTCAGCGGTGGTGTAGGAACAGGAGAAGGTGGCCAGCTCGGCGTCGCTCAGAGCGGACTCGACCGCCGCCACGTTCCGGTGGTGCACGACGCAATACTCGGCGAAGCCGCCGTCGCATTCGGAGCCGAAGTAGCCCGTCCGCTCGCGGTTCGTCGGGTCGCTCCAGTCCCGGAGCCAGCCGTCCACCATGACCCGGCGGCCGACGAGGGCCGGATCCGCGTCGGGTCCGCACTCCACGACCCGGCCCACCGCGTCCGCGCCCTGGATCCGCGGGAACGCGATACCGCTGCCGCCCCAGGCGGTGTCCGACGCTCCGGCGTCGGCGCCGCCCTCGCCCTCGGTCGGCCCGCGAACCGACTTCGCGTACCAGCCCGTCCGCGTGTTCACGTCCGTGTTGTTGAGCCCGCAGGCGCCGACGCGAATCAACACGTCCTCCCGGCCAGGACGCGGCGTCGGCCAGTCCGTGCGGTATTCGAGCCGGTCGAGTCCGCCGTGCCCGGTGAGTACGACCGCCCGCATGGTCGCGGGAACGGGGTCTCCTGTCGCATCCATGTCGAAGTCCTCCTGCAGTTCCGTCCCGGGTCCGAATTTCGCGCCGCGACAAGGCGTTAGCGCCGTTCCTGCGCCGCCCCCGGAGGCGGTGGGCGTCGGCGCCGAGGCATGCCCGGAGCCTGCATTTCCGGCGCGGCTGTCGCGCAAGGCTGCGTCGCATGATATGCTCGGACAACACGACGACAAGGGGGTCGAAAACGTGCGTTCTTTCCGGCTATTCCGCCTCGCGGCGCCGCTCGCGCTCACCGCCGTCCTGACGGCCGGCTGCGGCCCGGCCGTGATCGGCCTCGGCATCGCCGCGGGCACCCGAACGCTTTCGGAGCGCAGCGAACGCGACCTGATCAGCGACGCGCGCATCAAGTTCCAGGTGAACGGCGCCATGAAGGAGGCCGCGTCGACTTCCGGGTATCTCACCATCGGAACGGAAGTGTTCCACGGCCGGGTGCTGCTGACCGGAACGCTCCCGTCCCGTGCGACCCGGGACGCGGTCGCAGCGGCGGTCGCGGACGTGGAGGGCGTGACGGAAGTGCTGAACGAGATCGAGGTCGGCTCCCCCGGAAGCGGCGCCGACTACGCCCAGGATCTCGCGATCGCCACGGCGATCGACTTCCGGATCGCGGAGCACGACCTCATCCCGGAGGGCATCGACGTCGAGAAGGCCGTGGTGAACCGGGTCGTCTACGTCATCGGCCTGTCGCCCTCTTCGGACGCTCGCCAGCGTCTGTTGCAGCTCATAAGCGAGACGCAGGGCGTACAGCGGGTCGTCAACTACGTGCTCGTCTCCGGCGAGACCTGAGGCGCGTCCGGCCCCGCCATCGCAGCGAACCGGGTCGTGACGCTTCGGGTTCTCGTCCAGATGGACCCCCTCGAAGGGGTCGACATCCGCGCAGATTCGACGTTCCGTCTGATGCTCGAGGCGCAGGCGCGCGGCCATCGGCTTCACACCTCCCACCCCGACGACCTCACGCTCGCGCCTGACGGGGTCACGACCGCCGCGATTCCGGTGTCGGTGCAAGCCGAGGTGGGAGACCACTACGCCAGAGGGGCACAGAAACGGGAGCGGGTCGACCGCTTCGACGTGGTCCTCCTGCGGCAGGATCCGCCGTTCGACATGCACTACGTCACCACCACCCATCTCCTGGAGGCGGTCGCGGACCGCGTCCTGGTGGTCAACGACCCGTTCTGGGTGCGGAACGCGCCGGAGAAGATTCTGGCGACCCGCTTTGCCGACCTGATGCCGCCGACCCTGATCAGCCGGGCGCCCGACGAGATCCGGCGGTTCCGGTCCGAACACCGCGACATCGTCGTGAAGCCGCTCTACGGCAACGGCGGCGAGGGGGTGTTTCGGATCCGGGAAGACGACCGGAACTTCAATCCGCTGATCGAGACCTTCCTCGCCGTGCGGCGGGAGGCGATGATGGTGCAGGCGTTCCTGCCGGAGGTCCTCGGTCAGGGCGACCGGCGCCTGATCCTGGTCGAGGGGGAGCTGGCCGGCGGCATCCTCCGGGTGCCGCCCGAGGGGGAAACCCGCTCGAACATGCATGTCGGGGGCCGGCCGGTACGCTGGGAGATCACCGAACGCGACCGCGAAATCGCCGCGCGGGTCGGCCCGGTCCTCCGCGAGCGCGGGTTGCTGTTCGCGGGTCTCGACGTGATCGGCACCTGCCTGACCGAAATCAACGTGACCTCGCCGACCGGGATCCAGGAGCTGGAGCGGCTGGAAGGGGTCGACTCCGCCGCCATGATCTGGGACGCGATCGAGCGCCGGGCGGCAGCCCGTCAGCAGTAGCGGCAGGCGGCCACCATCGCCATGTTGAGGATGTCGGAGACGCTGGCTCCCGTCGAACAAATCTGAATCGGGCAGTTCATTCCGGCCGTCAGCGGTCCGATCACGGTGCTCCCCGCCAGGTGCTGCAGGAGCTTGGTCGAAATGCTGGCGCTGTGGCTCGCCGGCATGATGAGCACGTTCGCCGGCCCGGACAGGCGGCAGAAGGGATACTCGGCCATCGCCGAGGGCAAGAGCGCCACGTCGGCCGACATCTCGCCGTCGAACTCGAAATCCTCGCCCGATTCGGAGAGGATGCGCACGGCCTCGCGGAGCTCCTTCGACCGGGACGAGTCCGGATAGCCGAAGGTCGAGAAGGAGAGGAACGCGACCCGGGGCTCGATCCCGAAGCGGCGCGCGGTCCCGACGGCGGTGATGGCGATGGAGACCAGTTCCTCCGCGGACGGCAGTTCGTGGCCGAGCGTGTCGGCGATCAGGACCGGGCGGTCGCGCGCGATCACCACCGAGACCCCGACCGCCCGCTCGACCTCCTCCGGTCCGAGCACGTCGCCGATCTTCGACAACACGTAGGCCGCCTTGCGCGTGGCTCCGGTGACCATGGCGTCCGTGTCGCCGTGCACGACCATGCAGGCGCCGAAGACGTGCGGGTTGCCGCGCACCTCGTGGAAACAGTCGGAGCGGAGCCGCCCCTTGCGCTGCAGACGGTCGTAGAGGTATTCCGTGTAGGTCTCGGCCAGGTCGGAGCGGTGCGGATCGACGACGGAGATGCCGGGCGGAACGGATCCGCCGCCGATCTCCGCGACGAGACGGCGGGTGACGTCCTCGTTTCCGAGCAGGATCGCGGAGCCGAACCCCTCGCGGACGTAGGCGAGCGCGGCGCGCACCACCCGCTCGCTCTCGCCCTCGGCGAACAGCATCCGCTTCTGGACGGAAGCCGCCTCTTCCTGAATTCGCTGCAGGATATGCGCCGTCGGGTCGAGCCGGGCCCGCAACTCGTTCTCGTAGCCGTCGAAATCCACGATCGGCCGGCCGGCGACGCCGGTTTCCATGGCCGCCCGCGCTACGGCGGGGGGGATGCGGTGCAGGAGCCTGGGGTCGAACGGGGCCGGAATGACGTAGTCGGGACCGTAGACCGGACGCTCGCCGTAGGCCGCTGCCACCTCGTCCGGCACCTCTTCCCGCGCCAGCTCCGCGATGGCGCGGGCGGCCGCGATCTTCATCTCGTTGTTGATCGCCCGCGCGCGGACGTCGAGCGCGCCGCGGAAGATGTAGGGGAAGCCGAGCACGTTGTTGACCTGGTTCGGGAAATCGGACCGGCCGGTGGCGATGATGGCGTCCGGGCGAACCTCGCGCGCCAGGTCGGGCCGGATCTCCGGATCGGGGTTGGCCATGGCGAACACGATCGGGCGTTCGGCCATCGAGGCGAGCATGTCCGGGGTCAGGATGTCCGGGAGCGCCAGGCCGAGGAACACGTCCGCGCCCCGGAGCGCGTCCGCGAGATCCTTCGCGTCCGACTCGACCGCGTGAGCGGCCTGCCAGCGATTCATCGGCGCCTCGCGCCTCGGGTCCAGCAGGCCCTTGCTGTCGAACGCAAGGCAGTTCTCCGGCGTCGCGCCGCAGCTCTTGACGAGTTCGAGGCAGGCGACGCCGGCGGCGCCGGCCCCGGCGAGGACGATTCGGACCTCGGCGATGTCCTTGCCCGCGATGTCGAGGGCGTTCAGCAGTCCGGCGAGACAGATGATCGCGGTGCCGTGCTGGTCGTCGTGGAAGACCGGGATGCTCATCGCCGCCCGCAGGCGCTCCTCGATCTCGAAACACTCCGGCGAGGCGATGTCCTCGAGGTTGATGCCGCCGAAGCTCGGGCCGAGGTAGCGCACCGCCTCTACGAAGCGGTCGGGGTCCGTCGCCTCGACTTCCAGGTCGACGGCGTCGATATCGGCGAAGCGCTTGAACAGGACCGCCTTGCCCTCCATGACGGGCTTCGCCGCCAGGGGGCCGAGATTGCCGAGGCCGAGAATCGCGGTGCCGTTGGTGATCACCGCGACGTAGTTGCCGCGTGCGGTGAAGTCGAATGCGGCGTCCGGGCGCTCGGCGATGCGGCGAACGGGCGCCGCCACGCCGGGGCTGTAGGCCAGCACGAGATCGCGCTGGCTCGCCATGGGCTTGGTGGCGGCGAGCGCGATCTTGCCGGGGCGACCGAGGCTGTGGTAGCGCAGCGCGTCGCGTTCGAGGACGGCGTCGCTCTCGTCGCTCATCGTGGGCGCCCGCGCGTCCGGGACGTCCGCGGCGTCAGGCCGCGCGGTCGAGAAGCGCCGTTTCGACCCGCTCGAGCGCCTGGTCCGCGCCGGTTTTCTGCACGGCGGCCACCTCGCTCACCAGCCGCTCGCGCGCCTGCTGGTAGAGCTGCCGCTCCGAATAGGACTGCGACTGGTCGCCGACCCGGTGCAGGTCGCGCACCACCTCGGCGATGGAGAGAATGTCGCCGGAGTTGATCTTCTGCTCGTATTCCTGGGCGCGGCGCGACCACATCATCCGCTTGATCCGGGCGCGGCCCTTCAGCGTCTCGATGGCTTCGCGGATGCGGGTCGGCGAGGAGAGCGACCGCAGCCCGGCGTCGGCCGCGCGGGCCTTGGGGACGCGCAGGGTCATCTTTTCCTTTTCGAAGAAGATCACCAGGAGCGGGACCTTCACGTCGCCGAATTTCTGTGTTTCGACACGGATCACCCGGCCTACGCCGTGGGAGGGATAGACGACGGAATCGTTGGTCCGGAAGCGCGATCGCGTTCCGGGAGCCTTGGGTTTTCCGACCTGTCTGTTTCTGGATGTACTGGTTCTGGGGCGGGACTTCGTGTCGCTCATGGGTTCTGCGCTTCTCCGATTCTCGGGTTTACGGGGTTTCGGCCGTGGAACCGCACTGCCATGCGGCTCTCGCGGGTTGCGGCCCGCGCCGGAACGCCCTTTCTACGGTTCTTGTGGCCGACAGGAAGCCATGCCGCCTGTCGGAGGGGAGCCTACCATATTTTCCGGCTACAGTCAACAGTTTGGCTATATTCCCGGTCACCTGTCGTGCCCGCAGGCGGGCTGTCCTACCTGGCGCTCACTGCGAACCACCATGTACACAGCGCTGCAGATCCGGCACACCCTCGGCCCCTCCGCACTCTGGTCCCGCTACACCCTCTCCGCCCCAACCTCCCCAATCCCAGCCCATGCATGTCGCCGCCAACGCTTCGTCCGACGACTCGCGCTGCACCGCTCGCGACGAGAGTCGAGTCTACCCGCGCCCATATCTCAGAACCTTCACCCGGTCAGACTCTCAGCGGTTGGCTTGGCATTCCGGTACTAACGCACCACAACCACCGTCGCTGCCTGAGGACACATACGCGACGGCTGACCAAGATATCCCAACAGAAATGCCCTGTGGAACGCGAATCACAATCGGCAGCGGCCATGACGGTTGGACTGACGTGAGGATGCGAACGAGTCTCCAGGCCACGCGTATACGTAACCTGCGACGCAACCTCCCTTGCCCCCTCCCGGACGCTAGCACCAGGCCAAAACCATGTTCCTAGCTGTACGGTCCCCGGGGACCGGACGGGCGTAGGAAAGAGACATCCGCTTAAACCACCCTGCAAGCCGTCAAAGCTTCCGGCACCCAACACAGACGTTGCGAACACCCACCGAATCCATTATACTGGCGTACAGAACGATTCTGTGATGTGCAATCCGCCTACCAACTCCAAGAAGCGAACTCGACGATGAAACTCCTGAGCGCACACGCGACTAACTTTCGCTGCATCGACGACTCGAACCCAGTCGATATAGGTTCCACCACATGCCTCGTCGGCAAGAATGAATCCGGAAAGACTGCGTTTCTCAAGGCTCTTGAGGGTTTGAGATCAGTAGACTCTGGTTACAAGGAGTATAACAGGACAGAAGATTATCCGCGCAGACACCTGACAAGATATGACGAGCGGCATAAGGAGGACGATGCCCAAGTCATTGCCACGGTATGGCAACTCGAACAAGATGATAAAGACGCGCTGGTAGATGCGCTGGGAGAGTGCGCGGGAGAAATTGACCGGGTCAAGATTTATAAGTCGTATGGATCAATAGAAGCGCGTTGGTCGGTGCCAATTGACGAAAGCGAAGTGCTCCAAGGGCTAATTGAGCGGTTCAACTTGACGATGGAGGAGAAGGAACCAATTCGAAAAGTGACTCGGACGGACACGTGTGCAGACGTTCTTGAAGAGCTCGAGTCCCTTACAACCTCACAGTCCGCCATTCTGGACGAGGTTAATCGATACCCGGAGAATAGTGCGGAGCTCTTCGCTATCAACATTCTCGAGACCAGGACTCCGCGCTTTCTCTATTTCTCCCACTATGACAGAATGTCCGGTCAAGTCTCAATCAACCAATTGAATAGGGATACGGAAGCCAATCAAGTTAGCGACAGTGACAGGGTATTCTTGGACTTCTTGGAGTTCGCGGGAACGCGCTTGAACGATCTTGTCGATGCTACGAAGTTTGAGGAGCTCAACGCCTTATGCGAAGCCGCCGCGAATGATATAACAGACCAGATGTTAAATTACTGGACTCAGAATGACCGTCTTACTATCCAAGTTCGGCTCGACGAGGGTAAGTCTGAAGATCCAGCGCCGTTCAACAGTGGGCCGGTCGCGCGTGCTCGCGTGAGGAACGAGCTCCATAGAGTTTCGGTGCCATTCTCAGAAAGGTCTGCGGGATTCATTTGGTTCTTCTCGTTCCTCGTGAAGTTTGCCCAGATCAAAGAGTCTCACGATGATGTCATTATCCTGCTCGACGAACCGGGATTGTCGTTGCACGGCACAGCGCAAAAGGACCTGCTGCGTTACTTCGAAGAGCAACTCGAACCAAATCATCAACTAATTTACACTACACACTCGCCCTTCATGGTTCCTGCCGACAAGCTTTTTAGCGTACGAACTGTGGAGGATGTCGTCCAGCGGGACGAACGTGGCCGCGAGCGATCAGTTGGGACTAAGGTTTGCGCAGACGCACTGACGACTGATCCGCAGACGAATTTTCCGCTGTTGGGAGCCATTGGTTACGAAGTGACTCAGAGTCTAATCATCGGACCGAACACTTTGCTCGTGGAAGGACCGTCGGACATTCTCTACCTTCAGGCGGCATCCAATCGGCTCAAGTCTCTTGGTCGCACGCACTTAGATTCGAGGTGGGCAGTGTGTCCATCGGGTGGAATTGACAAAGTGCTGCCATTTGTTCGGCTTTTCCGCGGGAACAATCTGAACACAGTGGTGTTGACTGATTTTCAGCGAGGGCAACGGCGCGCACTTGATAGACTGCGACATTCTGGTATTCTTGAAGCTGGACGTATCATACTCGCGACCGATATCGCCAACAAGGAGGAAGCAGATATTGAGGATTTCTTCACAGAGGAGTTCTTTGCGACGCTTCTGAATGACACCTATGGGTTTCAGGGTGAACATCGCCTTGATGTAGCGAACTTGATTGCAGCCGACGAGGACACGGTTCGAAACGTGAAGAGGGCTGAAGCGCATTCTCGGAGACTACCCAATCGATATCCGATATTTGGGCACTACGATCCGGCGCATCATCTCTTGACTCACCCGGCACTCCTGGAGGTCGACACACCTGCAGTGAATGAGTCCCTGAAGCGCTTTGAAGCGGTATTCGAGCGAATTTCACGGTTTACTCCTCGCGCTTGCTCTTCTCACAGCGTTCCTGATTAGGCACCCCGGACTTCACGAGTAGGTACGATACTGCGCAGGGACTGCGTGATCATGAGTCTAGTTGCGCTTCACCCCTCCCGGAAGTCTGTCATTCTAACTTGGAGACTGCACCATCCTTTCGGCGTTGAGCGTAAGCATGCTCTGCTAGAAGCCGAATTTAAGGGAATTCGTGCTCTTCGCTTGCTCTTGAAGCGGATCGCCAACAATCACTCCACCTCTATTGCGCATTCTTCCGAGACTCGGGTGAGTAGATCATACACTTCACGTCTGTTCACCTTACGCCAATGCCCTGTTCGGTCCATACTTGCCCGTTGGCCAGATCCCATCCGGCAGGAGGATAGCTGCCCAGATTTCAGTCGTGCCCCCGCGAGCAGCTTGTTGCGTACCCGGTCGGTGCTGAAGGCCAAGCCCCCCGATTCCCGTGTATCAAGAACTTCCAGAAGCCCGGGCAAATGTCGAACGCGTAATACAGATTCTTTGCCGCTATCAGGACATCGGAGTCCACGAAGTAGAGTCGCTGCGCCATGACGGAAGCCGGATACCCAACCGTCCGGCGTAATTCTGAAACGTCCCGCCCCGGAGACCGGTCAATTCGTAAGCCTCCTTGAAACCGATTTGCCCTTCCATCGCCGCTCTAATTGCACGGGTCGCAAATAGCTTGCCCACGCGCGCATTCTGATTGTTGTAGAAGTCGCCCCCGGACGATGTCGTGCCGCGGCGGCGCTCTTCCTCGGCATAGCGCCGGTAGAATGCGAAGAAGTCGTCGCGCCCAACGAGATTGAGGTCCATGGCTCGACGGGCGGCAACCACGGGGCTCACCCTAAACGATCGCGCAAGGACCTCAAACCGATTCTGTGCCCGTCCGATCTGCCTCCATCGCACCCGAAACTCTTCCGACGGCACGAGGAATTCCGCCGCTGCCCGGTTGCACCATGCCTCCACACCCGTGCCGCCCGGAAGCAGGTTTTCGAAACCGGATAGCCCCGCTTCGCCTAGCCAAATATGCGCCAACTCATGAGCCAGCGTGAACATCTGGGCGGACTTCGCATCCGCACCGTTGACGAAAATCAACGGCGCGTAACGATCCGTGAGCGCAAAGCCGCGGAATTCCTCCACGCTCAACCGGCGGTGCGGATCGTTCCCCACGACCCCGTTGACGACGGCCATCACGCCGAGCCCCTCGATCATGCGTCGTAGCTCGTTCGCGGCCTCCTGCCACGTGCGGACTCCCGCCGCCCAACCCTCTTCGAGGCCGAGGATTCGCCGCATTTCGCGACCCACGGCATCGGGTTCGTCCGCAAGCCGGGCGCTTGCCACGAAGGCGAGCGGCTCCGCATCGTTCTCGACAAGATACTCCCGCAGCCACGCCTGCCGCCGTTGCATGGCATAGAGCGTATCGATCAGATCCGGGCTCGCCTTGGCCTTCGTTGCATCGGAGACGGTTCGGAAGTCGGAAATCGGGAGGCGCTCCTCCGGCGGATCCGGCAGAAATAGGTATCCGAACGGCACGTGGACGGCGCGGGCGAACGCTTCCAGCTGCTTGAGGGTGGGCCGGATGCTGCCGCTCTCCCATTCGGGCAGCTTGCGGAATTTCGCCGCCAAGTCGTCCTGCGCGATCCCGGCGCGCTCGCGCGCCCAGCGGACGAGCTCCGGCTTGACTGGAGCCCGGATCATCGGTCGGCATACCCGGTTGCCGCTTCGACGACACCGAACGTCCTTCCGGCTTCCGCTATGCCCATGGCACGTCCTCCGGCTTGCCGTGGCCATCATAGACGTAATTCAGCCGGTCGGCATATCGGCCCGCCTACCGGAATTTCCACAAAAGCGGCAGTTCCGCATACCGCTGGCCGAGACTGCGAATCTCGACGGTTTCTTCCGGGGACAGGGTATCCCGCGCGTCGGAACGAACCGGATCGTCTCGGGCACAGGACCGGCGCCTCAGGGCTGTTCGCAGTTCCGCGCAACGTGAATTCCCTGCTGTCCGAGACGATATATTGCCCGACTTTCGCCTCACCCGGTGCCTCGTTCAGCAGCCTCGCAGGACCACTTCGGTCATTCTCTCCAGCACACGAGCGTTCCCGCGCAACTACCCCGCGCCGGCGCACCTCGGGTGGCGCAGCGCCATATCGAGACGATTTCCCGATCCTGACGACCGCATCCGGCAACATGTGCCAGAGAGTCGGCCCGCCCGCACGAGCCTCCGTAGCCCCGTTCGGCAACGCTCTCCACCAGCCACGGTCCGAGATCCGGTATCTGGCCTCGAAGACTTGCGGCACGCTGCCCAGGACCGGGCCGAACGCATGACCGGGAATAGGCCCACAGCGCACTGACGGACAGACAACGAAGCGGTTCCGCTACACCTACCTTGGTCTCTCGTCGTCCCCGGTTCACGGACCGCAACGTCGGCTGCAGCGGACCGGGCCCGGTCGCCAGGCCGCGACGGCGGGATCCGACGGCGGACGTTCGCTCCGGCGGGCGCGGTCGTTCCGTGGGACGCGCGCAGACGATCGGCGAGAGCCGTGTTGCCGACATACGGGAGGCTCCACATCGCGCGTTAACCGGTTATCCAGCGCCAGGAACAGAGTGCGGGAGTCGAAGCCCCTCGCCGCCGGTGCCCATATCGGCAACTGCCAGTCCGCGGGCGCACCGAAGCGGTACCACGGATCGACCGTCCCGTTTTGATGTCCGTGCCGAGACAGAATTGACGAACCCACGGGACCCGCGTCGTTCGGCTCCGTCCTCGTGCGAACAGACGGATCCGGTGCCGTGCCGCCGGGTACCGTCATCCGCCTCGCGCCAAGCCGGAACCAATGCAACGCCCCGGCCGCATAAGCGCCCTGGGACTTCTCCCGCCGGCTACACCCCGCTCCCGGAGCGACTCCAGCTCCTGCCGTTCGTCTCCGGGCGCCGAGGGCTCAGTCGCCGTCCCCCGGCTTCTCGGAGAAATACTGCTCGTATTTCCCTTCTACGCCGTCGAACTCCTCCGCCTCGGGAAGCGGATCCTTCCGGATGGTGATGTTGGGCCAGACCTCGGCGAAGCGCGTGTTCACCTCGAGCCAGTGTTCGAGACCGGGCTCCGTGTCCGGCAGGATCGCTTCGGCGGGGCATTCCGGCTCGCAGACGCCGCAGTCGATGCACTCGTCGGGGTGAATCACCAGCATGTTCTCCCCCTCGTAGAAGCAGTCGACCGGACAGACCTCGACGCAGTCCGTATGCTTGCACTTGATGCAATTGTCGGTAACCAGATACGTCATGAATCCGTCCACGAACCGCCCGCGCCGGCTGCGATCTGCGCCCGCATGCCATAGTGCTATGTAGAGCGATGCACTCCACCGCACAACCCGCCGACCCCCGGAATTCCGCCCCGTCCCTCCTCCGGACGCTGGCCGGCGAGGCCCTGGATCCGCCCCCCGTCTGGCTCATGCGCCAAGCCGGCCGCTACCTGCCCGAATACCGCCGGCTCCGCCGGCGCGCCGGCAGCTTCCTGCAGCTCTGCCTGACGCCGGAGCTGGCCGCGGAAGTCACGCTCCAGCCCGTCCGGCGCTTCCGCCTCGACGCCGCCATCCTGTTCGCCGACATCCTTCTCGTCCCGCACGCGCTCGGCCAGGCGCTCGACTACGTCGACGGGGAAGGCCCGCGTCTCGACGCGCTCGCGACGCCCGGCGACCTCCGCCGTCTTCTGCCCCCCGAAGCCGTGGACGAGGCGCTCTCGCCGGTCTACGAGACCGTCGCCCGGGTCCGCCGCAACCTGCCGCCGCAGACCGCCCTCATCGGGTTCGCCGGCGCCCCCTGGACGGTGGCGACCTACATGATCGGCGGCGGACGGGGACAGGAAGCGGCGCTCGGATGGGTCGAGCGCCACCCGGAGGGATACGCCGCCCTGTCGCGCCGGATCGAGGCCGCCACAGTCCGCTATCTCTGCCGGCAGGCGGAGGCCGGGGCGGACGCGCTGCAACTCTTCGACAGCTGGGCCGGATCCCTGCCGCAGGACGCGTTCCGGCGCCATTCGATCGAGGCCGCCGCGCGCGTCGTCGACGGCGTGCGCGCCCGTTTCCCCGACGTTCCGATCGTCGGGTTTCCGCGGGGCGCGGGACCGGAGGGCTACCTCGCCTTCGCGCGCGGCGCCGGCGTCAGCGCCCTGGCGCTGGACCAGTCGATCCCCGCAGAATGGGCGGCGAAGACGCTCCAGCCCCTGATGCCGGTGCAGGGCAATCTCGACCCCGGCCTGCTCGCGCCGGGAACGGCGGGCCTGGAGGAGGAGGCCGCACGGATCCGCCGCGCCTTCCGGCGGGGCCCGCACGTCTTCAACCTCGGCCACGGCATACGCCCGGACGCGGACCCGGACCGGGTCGCGCGACTGGTGGCAGCCGTCCGCAACCCGAACTGACAGGAGCCGACATGGAGCTCTTCGCCCAACCCGTACTCTGGATCAAGAGCGCGCACGTGATCTCCGTCATCGCCTGGATGGCGGGACTTCTGTATTTGCCGAGACTCTTCGTCTACCACGCCGAGGCAGGACCCGGTTCGGAGGCCGCGGCGACGTTCCAGGTGATGGAACGGCGACTGCTGAAAGCGATCATGAACCCGGCCATGATCCTGACCTGGGTCTTCGGACTCTGGCTCGCCTTCACCCCGGGCACGATCGCCTGGTCGGCCGAGTATTGGATCCACGCGAAGCTGGTTCTGGTCCTCGCCCTGACGGCGTTTCACGGGTTCTGCGGGAAGTGGCGGAAGGATCTCGAAGCCGGCGCCGACACCCGCTCGCCGCGGTTCTACCGGATCGCCAACGAAGTGCCCGCCGTCATCATGGCGCTGATCGTGATCCTGGCCGTCGTCCGGCCGTTCTGAGGGCCGCCCGGCGGCCCCGACGGGGGCGTCCGGTCAGGCGTTCATCGAGCGGAAGAACTGGTCGTTGTTCTTGGTCTGACGAATCTTCCCGATCAGGAACTCGATAGCGTCCACGGTTCCCATGGGGTTCAGGATGCGTCGCAGGACGAACATCTTGGTGAGCTCGTCGCGCCCGACCAGAAGCTCCTCCTTCCGCGTGCCGGAGCGGAGGATATCGATGGCCGGGAACACGCGCTTGTCGGCCACCTTCCGGTCGAGAATGATCTCCGAATTGCCGGTTCCCTTGAACTCCTCGAAGATCACCTCGTCCATCCGCGAGCCGGTGTCGATCAGCGCCGTCGCGATGATGGTGAGCGAACCGCCCTCCTCGATGTTGCGCGCGGCGCCGAAGAATCGCTTCGGCCGCTGCAGGGCGTTGGCGTCGACGCCGCCGGTCAGCACCTTGCCCGAACTCGGCACCACGGTGTTGTAGGCCCGGCCGAGCCGGGTGATCGAATCGAGCAGGATCACGACGTCCCTGCCGTGTTCCGTGAGGCGCTTCGCCTTCTCGATCACTACCTCCGCGACCTGCACGTGCCGGATGGCCGGCTCGTCGAAGGTCGAGCTGATCACCTCGCCCTGCACCGAACGCTGCATGTCGGTGACCTCTTCCGGCCGCTCGTCGATCAGGAGCACGATCAGGTAGCACTCAGGGTGATTCGCCGTGATGCAATGCGCGATGTTCTGCAAGAGCACCGTCTTGCCGGTCCGGGGCGGCGCCACGACGAGACCGCGCTGCCCCTTGCCGAGCGGCGCCACCAGATCGATGATTCGCCCGCTAAGGTCGCGCGTTTCGGCGTCCTCGATCTCCATGCCGAGATGCGCGTTCGGATAGAGCGGCGTGAGGTTGTCGAAGTGGACCCGATGGCGGACCGCCTCCGGCTCCCCGAAATTGATCCGGTTGAGCCGGAGCAGCGCGAAATAGCGCTCGCCCTCCCGGGGCGCCCGGATCTGCCCCTCCACGGTGTCGCCGGTCCGCAGGCCGTGGCGTCGGATCTGTTGCGGCGAGACGTAGATGTCGTCGGGCCCGGCGAGATAGTTGGCTTCCTTCGAGCGAAGGAAGCCGAATCCGTCCTGCAGCACTTCCAGGGTGCCGCCGCCGCTGATTTCGACGTCTCGCT
Organism: Rhodobacterales bacterium; assembly: GCA_965221505.1. GTDB lineage: Bacteria > Pseudomonadota > Alphaproteobacteria > Rhodobacterales > CAZPXZ01 > CAZPXZ01. The sequence goes on along the minus strand of CBDCSI010000001.1, from coordinate 55,575 downwards.
CGGCGAGCGCCTTGAGGATCGCGAACATCATGTCCTGCTTGCGAAGCAGGCCCGCGTCCTCGATCTCCAGCTGTTCGGCGACCCCCAGCAGGTCCGCGGGGGTCCTCTCCTTGAGGTCGCTCAACCGAATCTGTTCGGCAGCAAGCAGTTCTTCCATGTTCCGATGTTCCGATGTAGTCAGAATGCGCTGAACGCGCAGAGCCAGGGACAGATGCTTCGAAAGGCAGAAGACGGTCGCGGGCTACTCCGGCCCGCGTCGATCGGAAGCGTTGGTTCGCCCCGGCACCCGGATCATAGGCCGTTTCGACGCGAAGCGCAAGAGGTTGGCGCGCCGCTCGAATCGGCGACCGTTCGGCGGATTTGGGCGCCAGCCCCGTCTCCGAAGGCTGCGACCGGTCCCCGACGACGCTCCGCGAACGCGAGCCGAACCGGTCGGAGCCGGCCTCGAGCCCGCGCCGGAGCGCCTCAGGACGGGATCAGGAGCGTGGAGCCCCGGGTCTCGCGGGCTTCCAGCGCCTCGTGCACCTGCCGGGCTTCCGTCAGCGGATACTTCCGGTTGATGATCGGCTTGACCGCGCCAGACTCCATGACCGCGAACAGGTCGTCCGCGGCCGCGTCCAGCTCTTCCCGGGTCACGACGAAGTCGAACAGGGTCGGGCGGGTCAGGAGCAGCGAACCTTTCGAGGCCAGAACGCCAGGGGGAACCGGCGGAACCGCGCCGGATGCGTTTCCGAAGGTGATCATCAGTCCCCGGCGGGCGAGGCAATCCAGCGAGTCGTCGAAGGTGTCCTTGCCGACCGAATCGAACACCACCGGCACCCCGGCGCCGCCGGTCAGCTCCCGAACCCGCTCGGGAACGCTCTCCTGGCGGTACATGATCACGTGGCTGCAGCCGTGCTCGCGCGCGAGTTCGGCCTTCTCCTCCGAGCCGGCCGTTCCGATCACGGTGACGCCGAGCGCCCGAAGCCACTGCATGGCGATCAGTCCGACCCCGCCCGCGGCGGCATGAAAGAGCACCGTTTCGCCGGCCTGCACCGGATAGATCTGGCGAATCAGGTATTGCACCGTCAGCCCCTTCAGGAGGACCGCGGCGGCGTCCGTATCGGAAAGAAACGCGGGAATGCGGATCGCCCGGTCGGCCTTGATCAGGTGGCTCGCGGCGTACGCCCCGAGCGCGCCGCCGCAATAGGCGACCCGGTCGCCCTCGCGAAGCGAATCGACGCCGGGACCGCAGGCGTCGACCACGCCGGCGGCTTCGGCTCCGAGTCCGCTGGGCAGGGACGGAAGCGGATAGAGCCCGCTCCGGTGATAGGTGTCGATGAAGTTCACGCCGACGGCCGTGTGGCGCACGCGAACCTCTCCCTCCCCCGGCGTCGGGGCCTCGCGCTCGACGACGCGGAGAACCTCCGGTCCGCCGTATTCGGCGAACTCGATCCGAATCTCTCTCGACATGATCCTGCGGCTCCTTCTTCCCTGCCCCTCCGTCCGCGCCGTGCGCCCGGCGCGACCGGAGCGCGACGCCGCTCCATGGCTGCGAATGCGGTATCGCCGCATTGTCATGCCTTCCGTCCCGCACGGCAAGCGGCCGACGGCGCGGCCCGCCCGGAGTGGTCGACTGCCGAGAAGACGTCCGCTCCGGCCCCGCATCAGCCGGCGTCGCGCGGCAACCGGGCGGGAAGTCGGCCTCGAATCGCCGACGAATCCGGCCGGCCGCTGGAATGCCGCCAGCGCCGACTCTCACAGAATCGGCGCTGGCGTAGTGCCAGGCGGGAAACTGGCGCCAACTTTGTGTAGATATGACAACGAGTTACGAAATCGCCGAATCGCAAAACTGCCAACCGTGTCAGTTCCGTGCGACGCAGCCGGGTTGCCCGACGCAGCCGCCCCGGCGGCAACCCCATGCGGCAGGACGGAGCTCGACTTCGCGCAATTCGGCTACCATTCGCGGGAGCCCGGATAGGAAACCCTGAGCGTGCAGAGTCTGAATCCGACCATCTTCGCCCTCTCCTCCGGCCCCGGCAAATGCGGCGTCGCGGTGTTCCGGATTTCCGGCCCGGACGCCTGCGCCGCGCTTCGGGCCGTCGCCGGCGCGCCCCTGCCGGAGCCGGGCAGCGCGGCTTTCCGGCGCCTCCGCGACCCAGCGAGCGGCGAGGCGATCGACGACGCGCTGGTACTCCGGTTCGCGGCGCCGGCGAGCTTCACCGGCGAGGACGTCGCCGAGCTGCAGACCCACGGAAGCCCCGCGGTGCTCCGCCGGCTCCAGTCGGTCCTCGGCGGGATAGAGGGCTTGCGCGTGGCCGATCCCGGCGAGTTCACGCTCCGCGCCTTCCGCAACGGCAAGCTGGACCTGCCCCGGGTCGAGGGTCTCGCCGACCTGATCGACGCGGAGACCGACTCCCAGAGGCGGCTCGCGCTTCGGGCGATGCAGGGCGAGGTCTCGGAACGGATCGCCTCCTGGCGCACGCGAATCGTCGAGTGCCTCGCCCTGGCGGAAGCGCTGGTCGACTTTCCGGAGGACATCGGGGAAGACGCGCCGGACGGCGGCGGCGTCGCGCGTTCCGTGCAGAAAGAGATCGGACAGGCGTTGCCGGCCGTCCGCGACGAGATCGGGGAAGCGCTCCGCGGAAGCGGAGCGGCGGAGCGGTTGCGAAGCGGCATCGACATCGCCGTGATCGGACCGCCCAACGTCGGCAAGTCGAGGCTCGTGAACGCGCTGGTCGGGCGGGAGATCGCCCTGTCGACGCCGGAGCCGGGAACCACGCGCGACGTGCTCGAAGCCCATCTCGAAATCTCCGGGCTGCCGGTGACGGTGCTCGATACCGCCGGGCTGCGCGAAGCGGAGGGTACGGTGGAAGCGCTCGGCGTGGCGCGGGCGGAGCGGCGGGCGGAGCTGGCGGACCTTCGGGTGCACGTCTCCTCGCCGGACGTCCCGGCCCCCCGCGCCAGCCGCAATCCGCTCTGGCGGGAAGGCGATATCGAGGTCCTGAACAAGATCGATCTGGGGGATCCCGGGACTTCGCCGGTCGGGCTCCGGGTCTCGGCCGCGACGGGCGAGGGTCTCGGCGATCTGGTCGAGGAAATCGCCGGACGCCTGGCCTGGATCGAGGGAATCGCGTCGCCGACCGCCGCGAACGAGCGAAAGCGCCGATTGCTCGAAGCCTGCGCGCGGGAGCTGGAAGACGCGGAGGCGCAGGTCGCGGAACTGGAGGCGCCCGAACTCCTGGCCGAGCACCTTCGCCTGGCGGCGCGCGCGCTCGAGCGGTTCGCCGGACGCCTCGACGTGGAGGAAGTGCTGGACCTCGTCTTCTCGCGGTTCTGTCTCGGCAAGTAGCGCAGGCCGGCGCCGGGTCCGACGGCCGCGCCCGGCCGATCGCGGACAGACCGTATCCAGCGACAGGGCCGGCGGCCGGATCTTCCGTGCGTCGTCTGGTCGCCTGACGGCCGCACGGGGTCGGAGCGACTCCGTCGAGCGGCGGCAGGTACCCTATACTCCGGGCGGCACCCCGCTCCGGCATTCTCATGGAGGCTACCCATGCCCGTCTCGATCCCCACCGAACCGATCGGCAGCGTCCCGCGCCCCACATACCTGCTCGAAGCCATGGCCGAGCACGGCGCCGGCCGGCTCGACGACGCGGCGCTCGCACGCGCCATGGACCGCGCCGTCGCCGAGACCGTCCAGGCCATGGAGGATACGGGCTCTCCGATCGTCACCGACGGAGAGCAGTCGAAGCCGAGCTTCGCGACCTATCCGCTCGCCGGCCTCGACACGCTGGCGCCGGACGGCGTGATCATTCCCTTCGAGGACGGCCACACGCGGCAGCTGCCGGTCCTCACCGCCGGCCCGTTCCGCTACACGAACTATGCCGGCGCCTACGTCGCCGCGGCGAAGTCCCACACGAGCCTGCCCATCAAGCAGGCGGTCATCGCGCCCTCCGCGATCGCGCTGATCTATCCCCCGGACGGGATCGACGGCTATCCGCGCGACGCCTTTCTCGCCGACCTCGCGGACGAATGCGAGAAAGACGTCCGCTCCGCCTTCGATGCGGGGGCCGACAGCGTGCAGATCGACTTCACGGAAGGGAGGCTCTGCTGCAAGCTGGACCCGTCCCGGGGAATGCTGCGGGACTTCGTGGCCCTCAACAACCGGGTGCTGGAGCGATTCTCCGACGCCGAGCGCGCACGCATCGGCGTGCATACCTGCCCGGGCGGCGACCAGGACTCGACCCATTCCGCCGACGTCGACTACGCCGAGTTGCTGCCCGACCTCTTCGCGATCGACGCCGGACGGTTCTTCGTCCAGATGGCCAGCGAAGCCGACCCGTCGCGCGCGCTCGACATCATCGCCCGCGAGCGACGGCCCGGACAGACGGTCTATGTCGGCGTCATCGACCCGATCGACCCGCGTATCGAAACGCCCGAGGAAGTTTGCGAGCGCGTCCTGAATGCCGTCAAACATCTGGGAACGGGGATCGGCACCACGGACGATTGCGGGTTTTCGCCGTTCGGCGACGACGTCTCGACGGCCCGCGAGACCGCCTTCGCCAAGATCCGCTCCCGGATCGAGGGTACCCGGCTGGCGGAAGCCCGGCTCGGCTGAGGGCGGGGGCGGTCCCGTCCGAGGCTTCCCGACCGGATGTCCCGGGGCGACTCCGGATCCAGACCGGCGCTCCGGGACCGGGGATCGCTCCACCGACCCCGCGCCGCAGGCGAAGCGTACCGGAGCGCCTTGCAGCGGGCGGAGAAGATATCGTTCACGGTTCGCGGCCCGATTGGCTGACGCCGTCCGGGCGGGCTAGAATCCGGGCCCGCTCCAGGCAAGCCCGAAGCCGTATCCCATGCCGCACCGCGCCCACGGACATCGCTACGACGTGATCGTCATCGGCGGCGGCCACGCCGGCGCCGAGGCCGCGCACGCGGCGCATCGGCTGGGCGCGCGAACCGCGCTCCTGACCCACCGGCTGGACCGGATCGGCGAAATGTCCTGCAACCCGGCGATCGGCGGCATCGGCAAGGGTCACCTGGTCCGCGAAATCGACGCGCTCGACGGCGTGATGGGCCGGGTCGCCGACCGTGCGGGCATCCAGTTCCGGCTCCTCAACCGCTCCCGCGGGCCGGCCGTGCGCGGGCCGCGCTGCCAGTGCGACCGCTCGCTCTATCGCCTGCGCATGCAGGAGGAGATCGCCGCCGCCGACAATATCGACGCGATCGAAGGGGAGGTCGTCGATCTCGCGGTGCGGGGCGGCGTCGTCAGCGGGGTATCGCTCGCCGACGGCAATACCGTATTCGCGCCGTCGGTGGTGCTGACCACCGGGACTTTCCTGCGGGGCCGGCTTTTCGTCGGCAGCGAGGTTCGCGAAGGCGGTCGCGCCGGCGACGGCGCCGCTAATCGGCTCGCCGAACGGATCGAGGGCCTGGGCCTCGTGCAGGGACGGCTGAAGACCGGAACGCCGCCGCGGCTCGACGGTCGCACGATCGACTGGTCGGTCCTGCGGGAACAACCCGGCGACGCCGACCCGGAGACGTTCTCCTTCCTCACCGACGCCCCGGAAGCGCGGCAGATCAGCTGCCACATCACCGCCACGAACGAGGCCACCCACGACGTCATCCGGAACAATCTCTCGGACTCGGCGCTCTATGGCGGGATGATCTCCGGCGTCGGTCCGCGATACTGCCCGTCGATCGAGGACAAGGTGGTACGGTTCGCCGACCGCGCCTCGCATCAGATCTTCCTGGAGCCGGAGGGGCTGGACGACGACACCGTGTATCCGAACGGGATCTCGACGTCCCTCGGGGCCGCGGCGCAGGAAACCTTCGTGCGGACGATCCCCGGTCTCGAACGCGTCCGGATTCTCCGGCCCGGCTACGCGGTGGAGTACGACTTCGCGGACCCGAGAAGGCTGGACGCGACCCTCGAGTCGCACGCCCTGCCGGGGCTGTTTCTCGCCGGCCAGATCAACGGCACGACGGGATACGAGGAAGCCGCCGCGCAAGGCCTGGTCGCGGGCGCGAACGCTGCGAAGAGATCGCTCGGCGGCGAGAGGTTCACCGTCTCGCGGACGGACGCGTATATCGGCGTCATGATCGACGACCTGATTACCCGGGGCGTGACCGAGCCGTACCGGATCTTCACCTCGCGCGCGGAGTACCGGCTTCGCCTGCGCGCGGACAACGCGGACCGGCGGCTGACGCCTTCCGGGATCGAGGCCGGCCTAGTCGGCCCCCGCCGGCAGGCGGCGTATCGCGCGAGCAGCGAGGCGCTGGCCCGGGCGGAAGAACGGGTCGCGCATCTCAGCGCACCCTGCGCCGTCGTCGTTCGGGAGGGCATCCCGGTTTCCGCCGACGGGCGGCCGCGCGCGGCTGCGGAATTGGTCTCCATGCGGGAAGCGACGCGGAGCCGCCTGGAGGCGATCTGGCCGGAGCTTGCGGACATCTCCGTCGAGACCTGGCAAGCCCTGGTCAACGACTCGCTCTATTCCCATTACCTGGATCGGCAGGAGCGGGAGATCGCGGACGTTCGGCGGCAGGAACGGGAGCCGATCCCGGTATCCGTCCGATACGCCGAAATCGCCGGCCTCTCGAACGAGATCCGGGAGAAACTGGAAGCGATCCGGCCGGCGACCCTGGGCGAGGCGGGTCGCATCGACGGGGTGACGCCGGCAGCGCTAATTCGGCTCGCGGCGGAGAGCCGCCGGATCCGGGGCGATTCCCTGCCCGCGTCGCCGGGCTGAAGCCGCAGCTTCGATCGCGCTACGGGGTACCCGCCCTGGGCTGCGCGGACATTCTGCGCTCCGCCCCAGCCCGCTTGATCCGCATCGGCATCGCCGCGCCCTGACCGTCCGGCGGATCGGTTCGCCGTCGGCCCGTATCCCATGAATTTGGGCGTCGTCTCGCAGCTCGTCTCGCTCGGGTGCCGTTTTGAGGGCCGAACGGCGCGGCAGTAGAATGACAGAGGATATTCCCCACGAATTCCGGTAGGGACGAGCGCGACCATGCTCCATGACCCAGCGGAGAACCTGCCGGCCTTCCTCACCACACGCGAGGTCGCCGCGCTCCTGCGGGTCAAGGAGCGAAAGGTGTACGACCTTGCCGCCGCCGGGCAGATTCCGTGCCGCCGGCTGACCGGCAAGCTCCTGTTTCCGCGAGACGAGATTCGGGCCTGGATCGACGGATCCGCCGCGGAGGCCGGCCCGGACCGTCCCGCGGTACTGACCGGTTCCCATGATCCTCTCCTCGACTGGGCGGCGCGGCAATCGGACTCCGGCCTGGCGATCCTCCTTAACGGAAGCGCGGAGGGACTGCGCAGCTTCGCCGACGGCCGGGCGATGCTGGCCGGCATGCACATTCCGGAAGCCGACGGCTGGAACGTCGACGCCGTCGCCCGCGCAGGTCTCCGGAATTGCGTACTCCTCACCTGGGCCGTACGCTCCCGGGGCCTGGTCCTCGCCGACGGCGTCCGGGATAGCGTGCAGCGGGTTTCGGACCTGCGCGGCAAGCGCGTGGCGCTCCGGCAACCCGGGGCCGGCGCGACGGCGCTCCTGGAGGCGCTGCTGGAGAGAGAGGGGATCGCGCTGGAGGAGCTTACGACCCCCGCCGAAGTCGCGCGAACCGAGGCGGACGCCGCCGCCGCGGTCGCGACCGGCGAAGCGGACGCGGCGATGGCGATCGAGGCCATGGCGCACCGGTTCGGCGTCGGGTTCCTGCCGCTGGTGGAGGAACGGTTCGACCTCCTGATCGACCGGCGGGCGTATTTTGGGGAGCCGGTGCAGCGGCTGCTGGCGTTCGCCCGCTCGGCGAAGTTCGGGGAGAAGGCACGATCCATGGGCGGCTACGACCTCGACGAAGCCGGAACCGTTCGCTGGGTGTCCCCGTAGGCGGGAGCCCGGCGAGCTTCGCGCATCGATCGGTACGCGACCGGAGGCGATGAGGAAGAAATCCGCACAGCCGCCCGCTGCCGCCCAACGGGAACCGACACGCACGGTCGCGACAAACCGCGCCCTGTCGCCAATGTCCCGCGCTTTCTCACAACCGGCAACACTCCCGGTCCACAAGCCGTCGACGCCGGGTCTCCCTTCCGACCGGGACGACGGTCACCGTCGAGTCCCCGAGATACCGATCCCTGACTTCCTGACGGATCCGCTCGTCGATCCAGCCGTCGGGGATGTCGCCGGCGTCGACAGACGGATCGTCGAACGCCCTGTGAGTCGCGCCGAGCTCGACCGAGATCTCCCTGTAGTACCGGTCGCACGCGCGACGGCAGCTAACGACTGCCCTTTGCATGACGATCTCGCTGGCGGTCGCAGTCGCCCAGGACTCGACCCAGGCCCCGCAACACGAGTGCGGTCGCCGTTTCGATGTGCGGAGTCTCGGCCAGGATAGCGTTCTCGCCGGAAGTCAGGCCGTTCCGCAGGTCGCCCGGCGCGGTATCGCGGAAGCGCTCCCGACCGGCCCACTCATCGCGAGAACCGGCGTAACGTCTGGCCAGTCCGACGGTCTCGGCAATGTCGCGCGCGCACCCGCCGAACCCGCCAATGAGGAACACGGGCTGACCGATGGCCAGCGAGAGGCAAACCTCTTCGGCGATACCGGGCATCGCTCCCCGATAGCCCTCGACCCGGCCGCCGAGAACGATCCGCGCTCGGGTTTCGCGCCGCATGACGGTACGCATCGCGGTCAAGCCTTCCGTCCATTCCTCGTCGTTCGGCTCGCGGGTGCGCAACTTCAGTCGCTCCCCGGGCGCAATCCGGGTGCCGTCCAGAGCCAGGAAGAGGACTCGCGCGCATGACTCGTGCTCGGCAGAGAATGCAGCGATCTCGTTCGGGGTCATTCGGATATGCACCGGCCAAGCCAGATAGTCGGTCACGACGATCGTTTCGCTGTGCCGGGGGTGATTTCGGTATCGCGGTACCAGTTCGGCCAACAGCTCCGCGAAACCGTGCTTACGCAGGTCTCCCCCAAATGCCAGACTCCTTCCGGACGCGAGCAGTTGCCAGGCAATACGCGCCGTCGCGTCGTGAAGATGACCTGAACTCAATCCCAGCCTCGACAAGTCCGGGCTATCGGAAACGGACACTCCAACTGCGGTTACCGCAGCGAATTCGGATGCGCTCATTCGCGTTTCTCCAGCCGTTCGCGCAGCGTCATCAACTGCACGCCGGGTGTCGCCTCCTCGAACGACCGTTCGCCGTCGATCCGCGTCAGCGTCTCGGGACAACGCTCTTCGAGGCCGATCGTCCTTCTCCCGAGGTCAACGCGGACAACGAGACTAGCTCGGAAGGGTGCGCCCGGAACACTACCCCGAACGACTCCGTCAAGCGACGTCTGTCCCTCGTCGTCTTTCCGGACCCGACCGAACCGCTCGGCTCTCAGGGCTTCGGGTAACTTCGTGGAGCGTCGGATACGGTGCAGCGCCTCCCTTCGCTTGCGAAGTCGCGAAGGCTTGGCCATGATGTCCTCACGGCGATCTCGGGAGGCTGTCGGTCTCGTGTCCGCATCCGTCGAGAGGGGCGTTGCCGCGTGACTTGCTGGAGAAACGGCGACGGCTTCGGTTGACCGCTTGCGCGCGCTGCCTGCCTTGCGGATACCGGCGGACCTCGGCGAAGCGGCGGTCGTGCAGCTCCTTCTGACAAGCGACGCACCGACACGAATACTGGCTTCGCCTCGCCGACCCGGCGGATCTTTCCGACGAATCTGCGGACGAAATCCCCGAAATACGACTGGACCGCTCCGCTCGGGCCTGTTTCTCGGCACCCCTCGGACGCCGAATCTCTACCGAGTAGCGACAGAATTGCACTCTATCGGTCCGAAAGGCGAGAACGCGCATCGTACGTCTGAGGTCGCGCTACGGCCGGAACCGTCCGAAACGGGACAAACGGGAGTACGCCCCGCTACGACGCGCGGCCCGGATGACCACGACGGCGCGTCAGGCCGTCGCAATCCGGTTGACAGGCTTCGGGCGAGAGCGTGTCCCCTGCGCGTCGCAGGAGCCCGGGGTCGGTTCGGGACAAACCGCGCGACCGTCCGACGCCGGGTCGAGACCGGGCAACCGGATCGGAAGCCGACGGCCGAACGAAGTCCCCGAAGCCGTGCCGGCGCAATTCCTAAACCGGAGCCGGGCGGCTCCGCCCCGGCTTCAGAAGTCGAGGCGGAGGTCGAGCCGGATACGATTGTCGTCGGCGGAATCGGCCCGAGCTTCGTGGCCGCCGGTCAGTTCGAGATCGACGCGACCCCTGGCGGCCTGGAAGGCGACGCCCGCTTCCACGCTCCGCCGGGCGCCGGTCTCCTCCGTAAGGCGCAGGAGCGGCGAGAGCAGGTCGTACGTGGCGGGCAATCGGAAGCCGTAGCGGGCTTCCATTTCCAGCGCCGTCCGATCGTCGTCGCCGAAGCCGGACTCGCCGTAGTCGAGATCGCCCGCCAGCGTCGACGCGCCGTCTGCGCGCATCCCGGTCGCGAGGCTCGCCGACCAGGAGAGGCCCGCGCCGTTCTCGGCCGGCTCGACACCGGCCGTCAGGCTCGCCCCCGTCCCGCCGTAGTCGGCCCCGGAAGAGAGCGACAGACGGCGGCCCTCGGCCTCCAGCGCGAAGCGCGAATCCGGCGACGACAGCCGCGCGCCGAACCCTGCCTCCACGCCGGAGCCTTCCCGCCAGTCGCCGCCGTCGCCGCGCCAGGCCAGCGAGCCGAAGGGCGCGAGCGAGCCGCCGCCGAGGCCCCAGCCTTCGTGCTCGACCTCCAGCGACGCCCGCGCCTGCCAGACCTGCACCTCGTGCCCGCCGATCACCGAGCGCGTGCCGCCGGCAGTCTCCAGCGCGACGTAGCCGGCGTCGGCCTCCAGCGCCAGGTCGAGCGCGCCCAGATCGGCCAGCGGCTGGCGACCGCCGGCAGAAGCGAGACGCATCTCCAGCGCCTCGCGCTCGCCCGCGCCCTCGACCGGGCGATAGTCGACCGAGCCGTTGCCCGCGCCCAGTACGGTCCAGAGTTCCGCTCCGCTCGCGAACTTCACCTGCGCATAGGGCCAGGCGCCGTCGAGCGCCGTGCTGAAGTTCGCTCCGTCGCTGGACTCCGTCTCGCCGGCGCTCCGCGAGAGCGCAAAGCCCATCAAGAGCCCGTCGCCGAAGCGCGCGTCCATGCCGAGCCAGCCGGTCTCCATCTCGCTGCGATGCCCGATCCCGGCCTGCTCCGCCTCGAATCGCATCAGCCCGCCCCGGCCCCAGGCCGTCATCTCGAGGCCCCCGCCGGCCTCGGCGAAGGACATCTCGAAGGCGCTGTCGCGACGCAACTCCTCCCAGCTCACAGGCTTGTCGACGTCGCGGTCGAACGCCGTCCGGCGCCCGCGCCAGTCGAGCTCGCCCGTCGCGTCCGCCGCCGGGCCGAACTGGACCCGCTGCCCGGCCACCGTCAGGTTCGACGATCCGGGCGCGGCCTGCAGCCGTGCGCCGACGGTCGCTCGCGCCTGTCCCAGCGTCTTCGCCGCCAGACCCGCCAGGCTCTTCCCGAACGCCTCGCGCGAGGCCGCATTGCCGCCGCCGCCGGACGCCACCACCTCGATGGTAAAACTCAGGCTCGCAGGGTCTCCGTCCGTATCGGTCGCGAACCACTTGTAGGTGGTCGCGCCCTGCGTCACCGTCGGCGTGCCGCTCAAGGTGCGCGTCGCCACCGCGAGCGTCACGCCGGCAGGCAGGATCGGCAGCAGCCCGTAGCTTATCGTCCCGTTGCCGCCCGTCGCTTCCGGCAAGACCAGCGCCGCGATCGCTGTCCCTTGCGTATAGACCTGGTTCGCGATCATGGCGATCCCGAAGCTGGGCGCCGGGTCGGTCGTCGGGGTAGCCGTCGCCTCGTTCGACGCCGCGCCGGGCACGCCGGTCAGCCGCGCGCGCACCCGGAACCCGTAGGCGACGCCGTTGGTCAGCCCGGTCACCGTATGGCGCGTGGTGACGTCGCTGCTGCCGGCGACGTCCTGCCATTCGCCCCATGCGCCCCCGCCCTGGCGCCGCTGCACCTGCCAGTCGGTGACCCCGGCGATCGCCGACCACTCCAGCGCGACCTGCCCGTCGTCGGCCGCCGCCGCGATCGCGGCCGGTTTCGCCGGCGGAACGTTGGGCGTCGCGGTCACGGTTTCGAAGACGTTGCTGGTCAGATGCGAGACCGGCACGACCTTGAAGGCGTACTGGTCCCCGTTGTCGAGGCCGGTGACCGTATGGGAGGTCGCGTCGGCGGCGAGCAGGAGGGGCAGCCCAGTCCCGACCGGATTCGATCCCTTGTTGTGGAAGAGCGCGTATCTCAGGATATTCGGGTCGCCGGGGTCGTCCCAGGCGAGCGACACCTGACCGTCGCCCGGCGTGGCGGTGAGGCCGGTCGGCTTGCCGGGGCCGACGTAGTGCGAGCTCATGGCGAAGCTGAGCGTCGCGCCGTCGCTGTCGGCGTCGGTCACCGTCCAGCTGTACGTGGTCTGCGCCAGCTCCTGCTTCAGCGTGCCGGAGATCGTCCGCGTGTCGAGGTCGAGCGTCAGGCCTGCAGGCAGGTCCGGGGTGAGCGCATAGCGCAGCGGCAGGATGCCGCCTGCGCCCTCCGGCAGCACCAGCGGCGTCATCGGCCGATATTCCTCCAGGGTCAGGTCGGCGACCGAACCCGAAACGCTGACGGCCTGCCGGGGCGTCGCGGTCGCCTCGTTCGACGCGGCTCCGGGCACGCCCGACAGCACGGCGCGCACCCGGAAGCCGTAGGCCGTGCGATCGGCGAGGCCGGTCACCACATGGCCGGTCGTGGATGCCCCGCTGCCGGCGACGTCCGTCCAGGCGCCCCAGGCGCCCTCGCCCTGCCGCTGGCGATACTGCCATTTGCCGGCCTGGGAGATCGCCGACCAGGCGAGCGTCGCCCTGCCCGCGCCCGGCGTCGCCGAGAGCGCAGGCGCCGGCATGTCGGGCGTCGCGTCGACGACGGCGGAGGGCAGGCTCTCGGCGCTGCCGGCCACTGCGCGAATCTGGAATACGTATTGGGAGCCGTTCTGCAGGCCGGTCACGACGTGGCTGGTCGTGGAAGCCCCGCTGCCGGCGACGGCGGTCCAGGCGTCGCCGTCGGCGAAGGCCGTCCCCTGCTTGTATCGCAACCGGTAGCCGGTGACGTTGGCGTCGCCGGGTTCGTTCCAGGAGAGCGTCGCCTGACCGTCGCCGCCCGAGGCGGCGAAGCCGGCGGGCTGGGCCGGACGTCCGTAGGTTGCGGCGACGGTAAAGACGAGCGCGACCGTGTCGCCGTCGGCGTCGGTCGCCGCCCAGCTGTAGGTCGTCGCGTCCTGCGCCGCCGTCGGCGTGCCGGAGACGGTTCGCGAGTCGGCGTCCAGGGTCAGTCCCGCCGGCAGGGCGGGGGTGAGGCTGTAGGCGAGCGTCCCGTTACCGCCGCTCGCCGACGGCAGGTTCAGCGCGGCGACGGCGTAATACGGCTCGTAGTCCTGGTTCGCGATCGCGGCTGCGCCGAAGGACGGTCTGGCGTCAGCCTGCACGGCGACGGCGAAGGTAAGCGCCGCGCTGTCCCCGTCGGCGTCGGTCGCGGTCCAGCTGTAGGTCGTCGCCGCCTGCGCCGCCGTCGGCGTCCCGCTCACGGTGCGCGCCGCCGAGTCGAGGGCGAGGCCGGCGGGCAAGGCGGGCGTCAGCGCGTAGGCGACCGGGCCGTTGCCGCCGGTCGCCGGCGGCAGCGCGAGCGCGGAGATCGCCGAGCCCGCGATGTAGCCCCGGTCGGCGACGGTCGCCTGGCCGAAGGAGGGCGCGAGATCCTGCGGCGTGCCGGCGGCGCCGACCGCCGGACCGGTGCCGGCCGTGTTGACCGCGCGCAGCTCGAAGCTGTAGGCCGTGCCGTTCGCGAGGCCCGTCACCGTGTGGCTCGTCGCCGTGGCGGCGAGATCGCCCCAGGCGTCGCTGGCGGCGAAGGGTAGCGACGCGCTCGCCTTCCAGCGCAGCTGCAGCTTGTCGATCGCGCTCGTATTGGTCGGCAGTTCCCAGCCGAGCGCCAGCTTCCCGTCCCCCGGCGCCGCGCTCAGCCCGCTCGGCGCCGCCGGCGCCGTCAACGCCGGCGTTGCCGTGACGGCGCCGGAGGCGTCGCCCGCGACGCCCGTAATCACGGCGCGGATCTGGAAGACGTGCTGCGTCGCGTTGGCGAGCCCGGTCACGGTGTGGTCGGCAGTGGAAGCCCCGCTGCCGGCGACGTCCGTCCACAGGCCGTCGTCGCCGTCGGCGAAGCTCGCACCCGCCTTGTGGCGCAACTGGTAGCCGGTAATGTCGCCGTCGCCCGGATCGGTCCAGGTCAGGGTCGCCCGCCCGTCGCCCGCCGTCGCCGCCAGTCCGGTCGGCGCGTCGGGCGGCCCGACGACGGTGAGCTTGAAGCTGTCGAGCGCAACGGCGCCGAAGACGTCCCACGCTTCCACCGTGACGACGTCCTCGCCCACGACGTCGACAACCAGATCCAACTCGCGATATTGCGGTGCCGGGTCGCCGACGGGCCACACGCCGAACGTTCCCGTGGCGCTGTATGCGGTGTGGAGGAACAGGTCGTCGTCTTCGTCCTCGTCGACGAAGAGATCGGTCGCCCGGATGCGCAGCGTACCGCCGAGCGCCACGGTCCGATCCGGATAGGGCGGCGTCCTGACGGCCGGCTTTCGGTTCGTCGTCGACAGCATGACGGTGTCCGAGACCGAGAGCCCGCCGGGATCCGTCGCCGTCACGGTCACGGTCGTCCTCTCCACCGGGCCGGTCGCCGCCATGCTCAGGTAATATTGCTCCCCGTACCATGGACCGGCGTAGAGGCTCCTGATCCGCACGTCCAGGTTCGCCTGCGCCGGGTTCGCCGCCACGTCGAACGTAAGCGCGTCGCCGTCCGGATCCGAAAACGCCCTCACCAGTCTGAGATTCGCATAGGGCGCGTTGGCCTTCAGAACGATTCCGCTGGGACCGAGCCCCTCCCCTTCGAGCCTGGGGGCGCCGTTTCCGACGGTGGCGGTCTGCGCCGGCGTCGCCGAGACGACGCTCGAGACGGCAAACACCGAACGGACGCGCGTCGCCCGCAACTGGAAGTCGTAGGCGACGCCGTTGGCGAGGCCGTCGACGACGTGCCGGGTGGTCCCGCTTCTGCTCCAAGGTATGGCCTTCCAGGCCCCGAAGGCGCCGCCGCCGGAGCGCTTCCGATAGTCCCAGCGCGTCACGTACGAGATCCCGTTCCAGGACAACTCGACCTGCCCGTCGCCCGCCGTCGCCGTCAATCCGCTCGGCCCGCCGCCCGGTCCCACGCCCGGGGTGGCGACGATCGTTTCCGACGTCAGGGCGTCCAGTCCCTGGGTCAGCTTCTGCCGGAGCCGAAACGCGTATTCGGCGCCGTCGTCGAGGCCGGTCACCGTATGGGCGGTCACCGCGCCCAGGTCGATTTGGGTCGCCGTGCCGTCCTGTATCGCCGATCCCTTCTGGTAGTGGAGGCTATACCCCGTGAGATTGCCGTCCGCCTGATGTTCCCAGGTCAGCGCCACCTGGCCCGCGCCCGGCGTGGCAGTGAAATACGCAGGCGCCGGCGGGCCGTCATATGCGACCCGGATCTGGAAAGCGGTCGTCGCGACGTCGCCGTCGGCGTCGGTCGCCGAGAGGCTGTAGGCGGTCCAGTCCTGCGTTGCGGTCGGCGCGCCGACGATGCGGAGCGCGACGCCGTCCAGCGTCAGGCCCGCCGGCAGCGCGGGAGCGATCGAGTAGGTCAGCGGGCGGTCGCCGCCCGCCGCCGTCGGCAGATGCAGCGGCGCGACCGCGCGATATTGCTCGTAATCCTGGTTCGCGACGGTCGCCCCGCCGAAGGAGGGCGCGAGGTCCTGCGGCGTCGCGGCGACACGGGACGTCGGACCGGCGCCCTGCCCGTTGACCGCCCGCAGCTCGAAATGGCGGGCGACGCCGTTGGCGAGGCCCGTCACCGTCTGGCTCGTCACCAGGCCGTCGAGCCCGGTCCAGGCGTCGCCCGACCCGAGGCTCGAAGCCGGGCCGTGGCGCAGCTCGTAGCGGGCGATCGTCGCGTCGGAAGAACGGCTCCAGTCGAGCGTCACCCGGCCGTCGCCGACGCTCGCGCGGAGCCCGGTCGGCGCGTCCGGCACGGAAGCCGGCGTTCCGGCGACGCCGGCCGCCGGGCCGACGCCGGCCGCGTTGACCGCTCTGAGCTGGAAGCCGTAGCCGGTGCCGTTCGCGAGGCCCGTCACGGCGTGACTCGTCGCCGCGCCGGCGAGGTCGACCCAGGCGTCGCCGTGGACGAAGGGAAGCGACGCGCTCGCCTTCCAGCGCAGCTGCAGCTTGTCGATCTCGCTCGTATTGGTCGGCAGACTCCAGCGAAGCGCGACGAAACCGTTACCGCGCTCCGCGCCGAATTCCGTCGGCGCCGTCGGCGCCGCCAACTTCGGCGTGGCCGTCACCGCGCTGGATGCGTCGCCCGACCCGCGCGCGTTCGCGGCCCGGATCTGGAAGACGTAGGCGGTGCCGTTGGCGAGCCCGGTCGCCGTGTGGCCGACGGTGGAAGCGCCGCTGCCGGCGATACTCGTCCACAGGCCGTCGTCGCTCGCGGAGAAGGTCGTTCCCGCCTTGTGGCGCCACTGATAGCCGGTGATGCCGCTGTCGCCCGGATCGGTCCAGGCGAGCGTCGCCTGCGTGTCGCCCGCCGCCGCCGCGAGGCCGGTCGGCACGTCCGGCACGGGCACCGGCGTTCCGGCGACGGTGGCCGCCGCGCCGGCGCCGGCCGTATTGACCGCGCGCAACTCGAAGCTGTAGGCGACGTCGTTGGAGAGGCCCGTCACCGTATGCTCGGTCGCCGTGGCGGCGAGATCGGCCCAGGCGTCGCCGGCGGCGAAGGGCAGCGAGGCGCTCGCCTTCCAGCGCAACTGCAGCTTGTCGATCTCGCTCGCGTTGGTCGGCAGTTGCCAGCGGAGCACGACGTATTCGCGGCGCGCTTCCGCGCTGAGGTCGCTCGGCGCCGCCGGGACCGGCAAGACGGGCGTGACCGTAACCGCAACGGAGGAGAGGCCCGAACCGCGCGCGTTCACGGCCCGGACCTGGAAGACGTAGGCGGTTCCGTTGGTGAGCCCGGTCACGGTGTGAGCGACGGTCGAGGCGCCGCTCCCGGCGACGTTTGTCCACAGGTTGCCGTCGCCGTCGTCGAAGCTCCCGCCCGCCTTGTGGCGCGACTGATAGCCGGTGATGCCGCTGTCGCCCGGATCGGTCCAGGTGAGGACCGCCTGCGTGTCGCCCGCCGCCGCCGCGAGGCCGGTCGGCGCTTCCGGAACCGGCACCGGCGTGCCGGCGACGCTCGCCGCCAGGCCGGCGCCGGCCGTGTTGACCGCGCGCAACTCGAAGCTGTAGGCGGTGTCGTTGGTCAGGCCCGTCACCGTATGGTCGGTCGCCATGGCGGCGAGGTCGCCCCAGGCGTCGCTGTCGACGAAGGGCAGCGAGGCGCTGGTCTTCCAGCGCAGTTGCAGCTTGTCGATCTCGCTGGCGTTGGTCGGCAGTGTCCAGCGAAGCGCCAATCGCGCGTTCGCGGCCTCTGCGACGAGGCCGCTCGGCGCCGCCGGAACCGCGAGCGCCGGCGTGGCCGTCACGGAGGACGAGGCGACGCCCGAACCGCGCGCGTTCACGGCCCGGACCTGGAAGACGTAGGCGGTTCCGTTGGTAAGCCCGGTCACCGTGTGGTCGGTCGTGGAAGCGCCGCTCCCGGCGATGTCCGTCCACAGGCTGCCGTCGCCGTCGTCGAAGCTCCCGCCCGCCTTGTGGCGCGACTGATACTTGGT
The DNA here is from genome assembly GCA_965221505.1 of Rhodobacterales bacterium. Taxonomy (GTDB): domain Bacteria; phylum Pseudomonadota; class Alphaproteobacteria; order Rhodobacterales; family CAZPXZ01; genus CAZPXZ01. The sequence continues at coordinate 37,793 of CBDCSI010000001.1, read as the reverse complement.
GATTCCGCTGTCGCCCGGATCGGTCCAGGAGAGCGTCGCCTGCGTGTCGCCCGCCGCCGCCGCGAGGCCGGTCGGCGCTTCCGGGATCGGCACCGGCGTGCCGGCGACGCTCGCCGCCAGGCCGGCGCCGGCCGTGTTGACCGCGCGCAACTCGAAGCTGTAGGCGGTGTCGTTGGTGAGGCCCGTCACCGTATGGTCGGTCGCCGTGGCGGCGAGGTCGCCCCAGGCGTCGCTGCCGGCGAAGGGCAGGCTCGCCGTCGCCTTCCAGCGCAGCTGCAGCTTGTCGATCTCGCTGGCGTTGGTCGGCAGTGTCCAGCGAAGCGCCATGCGCCCGTCGGCGGCCACTGCGACGAGGCCGCTCGGCGCCGCCGGGACCGCGAGCGCCGGCGTGGCCGTCACGGCGGCGGAGGCGACGCCCGAACCGCGCGCGTTCACGGCCCGGACCTGGAAGACGTAGGCGGTGCCGTTGGCCAGCCCGGTCACCGTGTGGTCGGTCGTGGAAGCGCCGCTCCCGGCGATGTCCGTCCACAGGCTGCCGTCGCCGTCGTCGAAGCTCCCGCCCGCCTTGTGGCGCGACTGATACCCGGTGATTCCGCTGTCGCCCGGAGCGGTCCAGGAGAGCGTCGCCTGCGTGTCGCCCGCCGCCGTCGCGAGACCGGTCGGCGCGTCCGGAACCGGCAGCGGCGTGCCGGCGACGCTTGCCGCCAGGCCGGCGCCGGCCGTGTTGACCGCGCGCAACTCGAAACTGTAGGCGGTGTCGTTGGCGAGGCCGGTCACCGTGTGGTCGGTCGCCGTGGCGGAGAGGTCGCCCCAGGCGTCGCTGCCGGCGAAGGGCAGGCTCGCCGTCGCCTTCCAGCGCAGCTGCAGCTTGTCGATCTCGCTGGCGTTGGTCGGCAGTGTCCAGCGAAGCGCCATGCGCCCGTCGGCGGCCACTGCGACGAGGCCGCTCGGCGCCGCCGGGACCGCGAGTGCCGGCGTGGCCGTCGCCGCGGCGGAGGCGGCGCCCGGACCGCCGCCGTTGACGGCGCGGACCTCGAAGACGTAGGCGGTGCCGTTGGAGAGCCCCGTCACGGTGTGGCCGGTCGTGGAAGCGCCGCTGCCGGCGATGTCCGTCCACAGGCTGTCGTCGCTCGGGTCGAAGCTCCCTCCCGCCTTGTGGCGCAGCCGATAGCCGGTGACGCTGGCGTCGCCCGGATCGTTCCAGGACAGCGTCACCTCGGTGTCGCCGGCTTGGGCGGCGAAGCCGGCGGGCGCGGCAGGGCTCCAGGTGACGACGGTGAAGGCGAAGGTGAGTGCCGTCGAATCGCCGTCGGCGTCGGTCGCCGTCCAGCTGTAGTTCGTCGCCGCCTGCGCCGCCGTCGGCGTGCCGGAGACGGTGCGCGTCGCCGCATCGAGAGCGAGACCGGTCGGCAGGTCAGGCGTGAGCGCATAGGTTGTCACGCCGTCGCCGCCGGTCGCCGCCGGCAGCGTCAGCGCCGCGATCGGCGTCCACTGCCTGTAGCTCCGGTCGGCGACCGTCGCAGCCCCGAAATAGGGCGTCAGGTCTTTCAGCGTCGCGCTCGCCTCGGCCGAGGCGCTCGCGCCGCTGCCGTTCACCGCCCGGACCTGGAAACGCCAGACCGTCCGAACGTCGAGACCCGCCACCGTATGGCCGGTAGTCGTGGAGCCGCTGCCGGGAATCGCGCTCCAGGTGTCGCCCGCCCCGAAGCTCGCCGCGTCGGTGTAGCGCAACTCGTAGCCGGTGACGGTCGCGTCCAGAGGGTCGTCCCAGGCGAGCGTCGCCGCGCTGAGGCCCGCCGTCGCGGTGAGGCCGGTCGGCGCGGCCGGCGCGTGGCTCTGCGGCGTCGCGGCGACGGTGGCGACCGCGCCCGCGCCGTCGCCGTTCACCGCGCGCACCGCGAAGCTGTAGGCCGCGCCGTCGGTCAGGCCGGTGGCGCGGACGCGGGTCGCGTCCGCCGCCAGGTCGGTCCAGGCGTCGCTGGCGGTGAAGGGCAGCGCCGAGGTCCGCTTCCAGCGCACCTGCAGCTTGTCGATGTCGTCGGTGTTGGTCGGCAGGCTCCAGGTAAGCCCGACCGCGCCGACGCTCGCCGTGGCGGCGAGGCTCGTGACCGCGCCGGGCGGACCGGCCGCCGGCGTCGCCGTGACCGTGCCCGACGCCGCAGTGGCGGTATAGCCCGTGACCGCCCGGACCTGGAAACCGTAGGCGGTTCCGTTGGTCAGCCCGGTGACCCTGTATCCCGTGCTGGCGCTTCCGCTGTCCGGGATCGCCCGCCAGGCGCCGAACGCCCCGCCGGCGGCCTGCTGGCGATAGTCCCAGCGCGAGGCCGTGGCGATGGCGTTCCAGGACAGTTCGACCCGCCTGTCGCCCGCCGCCGCGGCGACCCCGCCCGGCTGCCCCGGCGCCGCGCTCGGCGTCGCGGTGACGTCGTAGTACAGATATTTCAATCCGATTTCAGACTGGACCGGAACGAACCGAAAGACGTATTGATCGCCGTTGTCGAGGCCGGTCGCCGTGAAGGACGTCACCGTATCGTTCACAGTTGCGTGGGCCGCAAAATCAAAATCTATACTCGACCCCTTATTATAAAGGATATTGTACCCGTCGATATGCTCGTGCTGGACAGGAACCCAGCTGAGCGTCACCTGGCCGTCGCCCGGCGTGACAGTGAAATTGGCGGGCAGCGGCGGGCCCTTGTACTCGACCTGGATGGTCACGGTCGCCGTCGCGCTGTCGCCGTCGGCGTCGGTCGCCTTGAAGCTGTAGGAGGTCGCGCTCTGCGTCGCGGTCGGCGCGCCCGCGATGCGGTGCGCGGCGCTGTCGAAGGTCAGGCCCGCCGGCAGGTCGGCCGTGAAGGAATACGTCAGCGGGCCGTCGCCGCCGGTCGCCAGCGGCAGACTCTGGTCCAGGGGGCGAAGTTGCTCGGCGGAAACGGTCAGGGTCGAATTGGCTCCGAAGGTGGGCGCGAGGTCCTGCGGCGTCGCTGTCACCTCGTCCGAGGCGGGACCCGGGCCGACCGCGTTCACCGCCCGAATCTGGAAGCGTCGGGCCACGCCGTTGGCCAGGCCCGCCACCGTGCGGTCGGTGGTGGCCGCGCCGCTGCCGGGGATCGCGCTCCAGGCGTCGTTCGCCCCGAAGCTCGCCGCCGAGGTGTGGCGCAACTCGTAGCGGGTGACGGTCGCATTGGAGGGATCGTCCCAGCTGAGCGTCACCTGGGCGTTGCCGACCGTTGCGGTCAGCCCGGTCGGTTTTACCGGCGGGGGAACCGGCGTCGCGGCGGCGGCGGCGGACGGAACGCCCTCGACGCTGCCCGCCACGGCGCGGATCTGGAAGACGTATCGGTTGTCGTTCTGCAGGCCGGTCACGACATGGCCGGCGGTGGAGGCCCCGCTGCCGGCGATGTCGGTCCAGGCGTCGCTGGCGGAGAAGGACGTTCCCTGCTTGTGGCGCAACTGGTAACCGGTGATGCGGGTGTCGGCGGAAGCGCTCCATGACAGCGTCACCCGACCGTCGCCGACTGCGGCGGCGAAGCCGGCGGGCGCGGCCGGATGCGCATCGGCGGCGCCGACGGCGACGGCGAAGGCGAGCGTCGCCGTGTCGCCGTTGGCGTCGGTCGCGATCCAGTTGTAGACGGTCGCGCCCTGCGCCGCCGTCGGCGCGCCCGAGACGGTGCGCGCGGCGCTGTCCAGGGCGAGGCCCGCCGGCAGGGCGGGGCTGAGGCTGTAGGCGAGCGCGCCGTTGCCGCCGCTAGCCTGCGGCAGGGTCAGCGTGGCGATCGTGTAATGCAGCTTGTATTCCTGGCTTGCGATCGCGGCGTGGCCGAAGGAGGGCAAGGCGTCCGCCTGCACGGCGACGGCGAAGCTGAGGGTGGCGCTGTCGCCGTCGGCGTCGGTTACGGTCCAGCTGTAGGTCGTCGCCGCCTCGACCGCCGTCGGCGTCCCGGAGACGGTGCGCGTCGCCGAATCGAGGGCGAGGCCTGCGGGCAGGGCGGGCGTCAGCGCGTAGGAGAGCGGGACGTTGCCGCCGGTCGCCGCCGGCAGCGCGAGCGCGGCGATCGCCGAGCCCTCTACGTAGATCCGGTCGGCGACGCTCGACTGGCCGAAGGAGGGCGCGAGATCCTGCGGCGTCGCGGCGGCGCTGGCCGCGGGGCCGGCGCCGGCCGCGTTGACCGCGCGCAGCTCGAAGCTGTAGGCGGTGCCGTTGAGGAGGCCCGTCACCGTATGGCTCGTCGCCGCGGCGGCGAGGTCGACCCAGGCGTCGCTGGCGTCGAAGGGCAGCGACGCGCTCGTCTTCCAGCGCAGCTGCAGCTTGTCGATCGCGCTCGCGTTGGTCGGCAGCGTCCAGCCGAGCGCTGCCCGCCCGATGCCCGTCGCCGCGACGAAGCCGGTCGGCGCGGCCGGGATCGCGAGCGCCGGCGTGGCCGTCGCCGTGCCGGAGGCGGGACCCGAACCGCCCGCAGTCACGGCCCGGATCTGGAAGACGTGGGTCGTTCCGTTCGCGAGCCCGGTCACGGTGTGGCTGACGGTGGAAGCCCCGCTGCCGGCGACGTCCGTCCACAGGCCGTCGTCGCCGGCGGAGAAGCCCGTCCCCGCCTTGTGGCGCGACTGGTACTTGGCGATGTCGCCGTCGCTCGGATCGTTCCAGGTGAGAGTCGCCTGCGCGTCTCCCGCCGCCGCCGCCAGGCCGGTCGGAGCGGCCGGCGCCGGCACCGCCGTCGGCGTCGCGGCGGCGCTGGCCGCCGGGCCGACGCCGACCGTGTTGACCGCGCGCAACTCGAAACTGTAGGCCGTGCCGTTGGTAAGGCCCGTCACCGTGCGGCTCGTCGCCGTGGCGGCGAGATCGACCCAGGCGTCGCTGGCGTCGAAGGGCAGCGAGGCGCTCGCCTTCCAGCGCAGCTGCACCTTGTCGATCGCGCTCGTATTGGTCGGCAGGGTCCAGCCGAGCGCGACCTGCCCGTGGCCCGCCGTCGCGGCGAGGCCGGTCGGAGCGGCCGGTGCCGTTTGCGCCAGCACGGCGATCGCGGTCGCGGAGGCGACGCCCGGGCCGCCGGCGTTCACGGCACGGATCTGGAAGACATGGGTGGTTCCGTTCGTGAGCCCGGTCACGGTGTGGCTGACGGTGGAAGCCCCGCTGCCGGAGACGTCCGTCCACAGTCCGTCGTCGCCGTCCGCAAAGCCCGTCCCCGCCTTGTGGCGCGACTGGTACCTGACGATGCCGCTGTCGCCCGGATCGTTCCAGGTCAGCGTCGCTTCGCCGTCGCCGCCCACCGCCTGGAAGCCGGTCGGCGGCGCGCTGGGAGACAGCCTCGCCGCTTGCGAGCGCGGGCCGACGCCGACCGCGTTCGCGGCCCGGATCTGGAAGACGTAGGCGATTCCCGCGGTCGGCACGGTCACGGTCAGGCTCGTGGTGGCAGCCCCGCTGCCGGAGACGTCCGTCCAAAGGTTGTCGTCGCCGTCCGCAAAGTCCGTCCCCGCCTTGTGGCGCAGTTGATATTTCGTGATTGCGCTGTCGGAGGGGTCGTCCCAGCTCAGCGTCACATGCCCGTCGCCCGCCGCGACCGCCAGCCCGGTCGGCGCGGCCGGCACCGCCGCCGGCGTGCCGGCCGCCGTGGCCGCCGCGCCCGCGCCGGCCGTGTTGACCGCGCGCAGCTCGAAGCTCCTCGCGACGTCGTTGGTGAGGCCCGTCACCGTATGGCTGGTGGCCGTGGCGGCGAGGTCGGTCCAGGCGTCGCCGGCGTCGAAGGGCAGCGAGGCGCTCACCTTCCAGCGCAGCTGCAGCTTGTCGATCTCGCTGGCGTTGGTCGGCAGCGTCCAGCGGAGCACCAGTCGCCCGTCGCCGACCTCCGCGCTGAGGCCGGTCGGCGCGGCCGGGATCGCGAGCGCCGGCGTGGCGGTCGCCGCGCCGGAGGCGGCGCCCGGACCGCCGGCATTGACGGCGCGGATCTCGAAGACGTAGGCGGTGCCGTTGGCGAGCCCGGTCACGCTGTGGCCGACGGTGGAAGCGCCGCTGCCGGCGATGTCCGTCCACAGGCTGTCGTCGCTCGCGTCGAAGCTCCCTCCCGCCTTGTGGCGCAGCCGATAGCCGGTGACGTTGCCGTCGCCGGGATCGTTCCAGGAAAGCGTCACCTCGGTGTCGCCGGCCTGGGCGGCGAAGCCGGCGGGCGCGGCCGGGCGCCCGTAGGTGGCGGCGAGGGAGAAGTCGATCGTCGCCGTGTCGCCGTCCGCGTCGGTCGCGGTCCAGCGGTAGACGGTCGCGCCCTGCGCCGCCGTCGGCGTCCCGCTGACGGTGCGCGTCGCCGCATCGAGGGAGAGACCGGCAGGCAGGGCGGGGGTAAGGCTGTAGGCGAGCGTCCCGTTGCCGCCGGTCGCCGCCGGCAGCGCGAGCGCGACGACGGCGTAGTGCGGCTCGTAGTCCTGGTTTGCGATCGAGGCCCCGCCGAACGCGGGCTTGGCGTCGGCCTCCACGGCGACGGAAAAACTCAGAGTGACGCTGTCGCCGTCGGCGTCTGTCGCGGTCCAGCTGTAGCTGGTCGCCGCCTGCGCCGCCGTCGGCGTCCCGGAGACGGTGCGCGTCGCCGTATCGAGGGCGAGGCCGGCAGGCAGGGCGGGCGTCAGCGCGTAGGAGAGCGGGACGTTGCCGCCGGTCGCCGCCGGCAACGCGAGCGCGGCGATCGCCGAGCCATCCACGTAGCTCCGGTCGGCGACGCTCGCCAGGCCGAAGGAGGGCGCGAGATCCTGCGGCGTCGCGGCGGCGCTGGCCGCCGGGCCGGCGTCGGCCGCGTTGACCGCGCGCAGCTCGAAGCTGTAGGCGGTGCCGTTTGTGAGGCCCGTCACCGTATGGCTCGTCGCCGCGGCGGCGAGGTCGACCCAGGCGTCGCCGACGCCGAAGGGCAGCGACGCGCTCGTCTTCCAGCGCAACTGCACCTTGTCGATCGCGCTCGCGTTGGTCGGCAGCGTCCAGCCGAGCGCTACCTGCCCGTCGCCCGTCGCCGCGCCGAGGCCGGTCGGCGCGGCCGGGATCGCGAGCGCCGGCGTGGCCGTCACCGCGGCGGAGGCGGGTCCCGGACCGCCCGCAGTCACGGCCCGGATCTGGAAAACGTGCTGCGTCGCGTTGGCGAGCCCGGTCACGGTGTGGCTGACGGTGGAAGTCCCGCTGCCGGCAATGTCCGCCCACAGGCCGTCGTCGCCGCTGGAGAAGCCCGTCCCGGCCTTGTGGCGCGACTGGTATCTGGCGATGTTGCCGTCGCTCGGATCGCTCCAGGTGAGAGCCGCCTGCGCGTCTCCCGCCGCCGCCGCCAGGCCGGTCGGAGCGGCCGGCGCCGGCACCGCCGTCGGCGTCGCGGCGGCGCTGGCTGCCGGGCCGACGCCGGCGGTGTTGACCGCGCGCAACTCGAAACTGTAGGCCGTGCCGTTGGTAAGGCCCGTCACCGTGCGGCTCGTCGCCGTGGCGGCGAGGTCGACCCAGGCGTCGCTGGCGTCGAAGGGCAGCGAGGCGCTCGCCTTCCAGCGCAGCTGCACGTCGTCGATCTCGCTCGTATTGGTCGGCAGCGACCAGCCGAGAGCGACCTGCCCGTGGCCCGCCGTCGCGACGAGGCCGGTCGGAGCGGCCGGAATCGTCAGCGCCGGCACGGCGATCGCGGTCGCGGAGGCGGTGCCCGGGCCGCCGGCGTTCACGGCCCGGATCTGGAAGACATGCGTCGTTCCGTTCGCGAGCCCGGTCACGGTGTGGCTGACGGTGGAAGCCCCGCTGCCGGGGACGTCCGTCCACAGTCCGTCGTCGCCGTCCGCAAAGCCAGTCCCCACCTTGTGGCGCGACTGGAACTTGGTGATGCCGCTGTCGCCCGGATCGTTCCAGGTCAGCACCGCGTGCCCGTCGCTCGTCGTCGTCTCCAGACCGGTCGGCGTGGCCGCCCTCGCGACGACGGCGATCTCGAAGCTGTCGGTCGTCGAGGAATCGGGATCGAAGATATCGGCCCCTTCCAGCGTGACGGTGGCGTCGCCCTTCGCCTTGGCGGTAAACGTAACCGTGCCGTAGAGTTCGTTGGTATTGGGTGTCACGTTAGAGCGTTTGGAGGCGCCGAACTCGTACGCGACCTTCTGATACGGACCGGGTTTCGCCGAGTCACCGGGGGAGGTTTTGCGAAATAGCGGTTCGTCCCCGTCAGGATCGACGAAGACGTCCGTCGCCTTTACGGTCAACTTGTTGCCGACCGCCAGCACCCGGTCCGGATAAGGCGAGGTCTTGACGTTCGGCGCGCTGTTGCTGGCGCTTTTCGAAAGCATCCAGACGGAGAACGAGGCCTGGAGCCCGCCGGGATCCGTCGCCGTGACGGTCACGGTCGTCTTCTCCACCGGCCCCGTCATCCTGTAGCGAAGAACTGGCTCAGGGTCGGAGTTCCCGGAGTAGATTAAGTTCTCGATCCGCACGTCCAGATGTTCTCTAGGCGGGTTTGCCGTCCACGCGAACGTCAAGTCGTCGCCGTCCGGGTCTACGAAGTCTCCGTTGGGTCCCGTCAGTCTATTGTCCGCATAATGCAAACCCTCTGACAGCTCGATCACCGCAACTGCGGAGAACGCCGACCCGACACGAATATGGGGCGCCTGGTTCATGACGCTGGGCTTCACCGTCCGGGTTTCGGAGGGCTGCCCGGCGCCGTGGGCGGTCGCCGCCCGGATCTGGAACGCGTAGACCGTATCGTTGGTCAGCCCGGTCACGGTATGGCTGACGGTCGAGGCGCCGCTGCCGGCGATGTCGGTCCAGGCGTCGCTGGCCGAGAGACTCGTCCCCGCCTTGTAGCGCAGCTGGTACTTGGTGATGTTGTCGTCGGCGGGATGCTTCCAGGTCAACGCCGCCTCGCCGTCGCCGCCCACCGCCCGGAAACCGGTCGGCGGCGCGCTGGGATACAGCCTCGCCGCCTCCGAGCGCAGGCCGACGCCGGCCGCGTTCGCGGCCCGGATCTGGAAGACGTAGGCGGTTCCCGCGGTCGGCACGGTCGCGGTCAGGCTTGTCGTTCCGGCCCCGCTGCCGGAGACGTCCGTCCACAGGCTGCCGTCGCCGGCGGAGAAGCTCGCGCCCGCCTTGTAGCGCAGCTGATATTTCGTGATTTCGCTGTCGGAGGGGTCGTCCCAGCTCAGCGTCACATACCCGTCGCCCGCCGCGACCGCCAGCCCGGTCGGCGCCTCCGGCACCGCTGCCGGCGTGCCGGCCGCCGTCGCCGCCGCGCCCGCGCCGGCCGTATTGGTCGCGCGCAGCTCGAAGCTGTAGGCCGTGTCGTTGGTGAGGCCCGTCACCGTGCGGTCGGTCGCCGTGGCGGCGAGATCGGTCCAGGCGTCGCTGGCGGTAAAGGGCAGCGAGGCGCTCGCCTTCCAGCGCAACTGCACCTTGTCGATCTCGCTCGTATTGGTCGGCAGCTTCCAGCGGAGCGCCACATGCCCGTCGCCGAATTCCGCGTCGAGGTCGCCCGGCGCGGCCGGGATCGCGAGCGCCGGCGTCGCCGTCACCGCGCCGGAGGCGCCGCCCGGCCCGCCCGCATTTGCGGTCCGGACCTGGAAAACGTAGGCGGTGCCGTTGGCGAGCCCGGTCACCGTGTGGCTCGTGGTCGAGGCGCCGCTGCCGGCGACGTCCGTCCAAAGGCTGTCGTCGCCGTCTGCGAAACTCGTTCCCGCCTTGTGGCGCGACTGGTACTTGGTGATGCCGCTGTCGCCCGGATCGGTCCAGGAAAGCGTCACCTGCGTGTCGCCCGCCGCCGCCGCGAGGCCGGTCGGCGTCGCCGCCGCCGCGATGACGGTGAGCTGGAAGCTGTCCCACTTCGTGGCGGCAAAGACGTCCTCCCCTTGAATCGAAATGGTGCCCGTGCCGGCCGTCTCGCCGGTCAGCGTGTACGGATTAATTTCGTCGCCAAGCGACGTTTGGACCAGCGTGAACCCGTCACCGCTACGAGACGTGGGTACGAAACGCACTTCGTCCCCGTCCGGATCGACGAACAAGTCCGTCGCCACGACGATCAACGTGTTGCCGATCGCCAGGGTCTGGTCCGGATAGGGCGGGTTCTTGGCCGTGGGCCTGCTGTTGGTCGACGTCACGTAGACGGATTCCGAGACCGACAGCCCGTAGGGATCCGTCCCGGTCACGGTCAGTGTCGTTCGCGCCACCGGCCCCGTCGCCCGGTAGCGAAAATAGGGACCCAGGCTCTCCTGTCCGGGCAGGGTTTCGACGCGCGCTTCCAAATTGGCCTGCGCCGGGTTCGTCGACCAGGTGAAGGTCAGGGCGTCGCCGTCCGGGTCGGTGAATCCTCCGCCGTAATTCCCCATCAATCTTCTGCCCGCAAACGATCCGCCAACTACGACTGCTGGGTATTCGTTGTTGGGGTAATTGAAGATGCCGCTGCCGTATAGTGTCGGCGCCTGGTTGCTGGCGCGCGGCAACATGGTGCGGGTTTCGGAGGCCGGCCCGGCGCCGTTTGCGTTCACCGCCCGGACCTGGAAGGCATAGGTCGTGTCGTTGGTCAGCCCGGTGACGGTATGCGCGGTGGTGGTCGCGCCGCTGCCGGCGATGTCGCTCCAGGCGTCGCTGGCGGAGAAACTCGTGCCGGCCTTGTAGCGCAGCTGATACTTGGTGACGGTCGCGTCGGAAGGATCGTTCCAGCTCAACGCCACCTGGGCGTTGCCGCCCACCAACCGGAAGCCGCCGGGCTGGAGCGGCGCGCCCAGCCGCAGCACCGCCTCGTCCGAGAGGACGCCGACGCCGCCCGCGTTCACGGCCCGGATCTGGAAGACGTATTCCGTGCCGTTGGTGAGCCCGGTCACTGTGTGTCCGGTGGTGGAAGCCCCGCTCCCGGCGATATCCGACCACAGGCTGTCGTCGCTCGCGGAGAAGCTCGACCCCGCCTTGTAGCGTTGCTGATATTTGACGATGCCGCTATCGCTCGGGTCCGCCCAGGCCAACACCGCCTGCCCGTCGCCCGACGTGACCGTGAACCCCGCCGGCTTGGCCGCCTTCGCGATGACGGTGAGCTTAAAGCTGTCGGACCCGTTGGTGCGAAAGCTGTCCTCCCCTGACAGCGTGATGGTGGCCTCGCCGGTCGACTTGCCGGTCAGCGTGATCTTACGAAATCGAGGCCAGATCCCATCCGCTTCTGAATGATCCACGGCGATCAGGTTGCCGCCGCCAATTTCTGATGGTGATCCGAATTCGAAAAACAATTCGTCCCCGTCGGCATCGGCGAACATCTCCGTCGCCTTGATGGTCAATTTATTGCCGACCGCCAGGGTCTGGTCCGGATAGGGCGGGTCCTTGGCGGTCGGCACACTGTTGATCGTCGTCAACCTGAACGACCCCGAGGCTTGAAGCCCGTCGGGATCCGTCGCCGTCACGGTCACGGTCGTCCGCCCCACCGACCCCGTCGCCCTGAAGCGCAGATAGAACTCGTTGGGAAAAACCGGACTGACGCCGGTTTCGATCCGCACGTCCAGATTGGTCTGCGCCGGATTCGCCGTCCAACTGTAGCTCAGGGTATCGCCGTCGGGGTCCGAGAATGAGTTCGACAATCTGGTTTGGATATAACTCCCGCTCAGAATTCGGTCGAAGAGATTTCCGGGTTTGAAAGTCGGCGCCCGGTTTTGGGCGTCGGCGGGGGCCGCTATCGTCACCAGCAGCAAGGGCACCGCGAAGGCCGTGATACCGATCAATCGGAGGACTCGAAAACTCCATGCCAACGATTCACCGAACATTGCCCTTCTCCCTCGTCTCATTCTTGTACACGTCGATACCAAAAATACCTCTGGCTACGATATTCTCGATTATTTTGCGCCGAATGTCAACCGAGCGTGTCGACCCGCGATACCTTTCTCCAACGGCCACGGCGACAGCGTGAGTCTGCCCGCTTGTGGCGTCGGCGGTGACGCAGAGCCTGGGAATCCGTGGGTGGGTGGCTGGCGGACGGGGAACGCCGTACAGCCAGGGCGCCGTCACCGTCACGGGTGGCGCGCTTCCAGCGCAGACTCTGGCAGTGCGTGGGAAGAAGCGCTCCGTCGCCCGCTACAGATACCGCGACTGGCACGAAGGCGCGGTGGTCGCAGGCGACGTCGAAGCCTTCGAACCTGCAGATTGCGCGCTACTACCTTGGGAGCGACCTGCCGCGCTTGAAGGTCGGGCGTTCTGCGAACAAACCTTCAGGCAGACAGCACGCCGGGCGTAGAGACGATCCGGGTGTCCGTCTACGGCAGATGCAGCGTGTGCTTGCGTTCCTACTCGACGGCCCGCTGTCCCGGACTCGCACCGGACGCGCAAATTTCGGCTCCGCCCAGGGAGCGAACACGAAGACGACGGGTCCCTCGCGTCCGTTCCCGACCCTTCGGAAACGCGTGGTTCGCGAGACTTCAGGAACCGCCGTCACGCGAAGGAATCGGCGCGGAATTCCTCTCGCTCGCGCGTTCGCGAAGGCTGTTCATGAGCGCCTGACGGCATTCTCGGGATGCCGCCGTTCTCGCGTCGGCGGCGTCCGGCGACTCCCGCGCAACCGCCTGTCCTGCCGGAGACTCGGCAACGGCTTCAGCCGAGCGCTCGCGGGAATCACTGGCCTCCCGGATGTCTGCAAGCCTCGGCGAAGCGAAGACCGTGCAACCTGTCCGAAGGCCGCGCACGAGGGCGAATCCCTCCTCCGCCGCGCCGATCCGGCGGATCGTTCGACCGTGGCCACGGAAGTTTCCCGGGATACGACCGGGACGCTCCGCCCGAACCCGTCCTTCGGGATCCTCCGCATGCCGCATCCTTGTCGACCGGCGACGGAATTCGACCGTATCGATCAGGACTATCGTTGCGTGTACCCCCCTCACGCCGGGAATCCTCACGTATTCTCGGCATGGCGGACATCGACGGATTCACGGCCGGCACACGCGATCCCGACGCCGTCAGGAATCTCTTCCCGATCCTCCACACTCCCGACGGCAGCGCAGACGCGGCCCGCGTCATCGCCGGGTAGCCCGCAAGGCGAGCGATCGACCGATCACGTTCCGATGCCACAGCAAGCGATGCCGCACCGGTCTTCGAACGTGGAGAGAATCTCGCCGGTCCAGGCCAGATTCTCCCGCAAATTCCGCTCGCTCCGACGACAAGGTTTAGGATTGCCCCGCGGATCGCGAACTCGCTGGCGAAGGCTGGCGCCAAGGACTCGGCGCAATCCGCGCAACACGAGCGCGACAGCCGCCTGGATATGCGGCGTCCTGGCCAGAACGGCATTCTACTCGGAAGTCAGACCGTTCCGCAGGTCGTCCGGTGCGGTGTCGCAAGACCGCTCCCGACCGGCCCAGTCGTCGCGCGAACCGGCCCGGCGCTTGACCAGGCCGACAGTCTCCGCAACGTCTCGTATGCACCCTCCGAACCTGCCCACGAGGAACCCGGGCTGGCCGACCGCCAGGGAGAGACGTACCTCTTCGGCGACGCCGGGCATCGCTCCCCGGTAGCCCTCGACCCTGCCGCCGAGAACGACCCGCGCTCGAGCGTCGCATCCCATGGCGGTGCACATCGCGGTCAACCCTTCCCTCCGTTCCGGTTCGACAGGCTCGCGAGTCCCCAACGTCAACCGCCCCTCGGTCGAAAGCCGCGTGCCGTCCCGGCCCACGAAGACGAGGCGCGCAAAGGGCTCGCCGTCGGCGGAGAGGGCGGCAATTTCTTCCGGTGTCATGCGGACATGCGTTGGCCACGCCAGATAACCGGTCACGACGATCGTCTCGCGGTGCCGGGGACGATTTCGGTATCGCACTACCGGATTGGGCAGAATCTCCGCGAACCCATTCTGCCGCGGGTCCCCGCCGTAGGCCACACTTCGCCCTTCCGCGAGCAGCTGCAGCGCGATCGACGCCATTGCGTCGCGGACATGCCCGGAACTCAGCCCAAACGTCGACCGGTCCGGGCCTTCGCGAACGCTGACCGCGACTGCGGTCGACGTCCCGGTGCCGGGTGCGTTCGTCTGCGTCTCCCCAGCCGTTCGGACCGGGGCGTCAACCGGACTCCAGGCACAACTTCCCAGAACGCTCGTTCCACGTCGCTGCCCGTCGGCGGCTCAGGCGGACGACCGTCGGCCCCGAGCCCGTTCGGGCCAAGTATACGCGGATACGGCGACCGGTCCGCGAGACCACGCCAGGAATTCGCCCGCGGGCGTGTCCCTCCGGTGGCGCCCGAGCGGACGGCCCCGGCGCCAGGCACCCGGGTCGCGGCCGACGCGGGCGTTCGCCCGGGCGACTGTGCTTCCTCGGCTTCCGTTCGCCCCACCCCGGTCAAACGCGGCGCCACTCGACATTTACGCTGGCTCGCCGATCGTCGCTCTCGCGGTTGGCGGCCCTCCCCCTCCCACAGGCATCGGCGTCTCGTACGCTGCCTCAAGACGTTCGCGCCGGGGCGCCAGGTCGCTGGATCGACAGGATCGAAGCGCAAACGGCACCGCCAACGGTCGTCGACGCCATCGCCGATCGGAAATTCCGCCACTCCCCATGTGTGATCCGTCGTGGCAGCGACCAGGCGCTCGCCGGGTCCGATCGCGGCATTCGCGAAACCTGCACCCTCTCGGAGAGGTTCCCGCGTCCGTCGCATGCCCGCTTCGCTCCGTTGCGTTCCGAGACGGAGCCGCCTACCGTCCGTTCGACAGAAAGTCCCGATCAGCAGAGGGGTGTCCCGAGTGTGCGCTGCAGGCAACGAGATCCGTGGCCGGCGAAAGCCGCTCAAGCCGGACTTGCTGGCCCGCGTCCGGCAGGACTTTCGCGACATCCCGGATGCGGCACAGGACGGGTTGCCGGGGCAGACCGACTGTCTGATGCGTTGCCTGGCGGCGTTCTCGCTGAAGCAACCGTTACTTCTTCCGCTCGACGAGGATCCGCTACCTCGGTCCCCGGTGACGAGTAGCAACCTGAAGACCCTGTTCGGCGTCACGGAGACGCCGTCGGGGCCGGCATTGTGCGAGCGTCTGGATCGGGTCGATCCTCAATGTTTGCGTCCTGCGTTCGGGAGCGTCTTCGAGGAGGTGCAGCGCAGAGAGGGTCTGGACGCCATGCGTTGCCTGGACGGCCGCTGCCTGATCTCCATCCAGCGTACGGAATCCCAATCTCGTGGGACCGGCGGCAGAAGCCGCACGAATCGGGGTCGGGACGGCCGGACGAGGACGACCGTCAGTATCTCGTCGCGGCCCTGACGAACCCGGACCGGTCGGGGATGTTGCCGCTGGCGCCGGAGCCGATCCGTCGGTCGGACGGCGCGACGGCGAACGAGCGCGAATGGGTGGCGTCCATGCGGCTTCTGGACGACTTCCGGCGCAATCATCCGGATCTGCGCACGGTGTTCACCGCCGAGGGACTGCGCTCGAGCGTCTCGCTGATCCGCAAGATGAAAGAGCTGGACGCCCGCTACGTCTTGCCGCTGAAACGCGACGACCCCATGTCGCCGGTCCTAACGCTCGACAGCAGCTCGGACACGCAGACGCTCGCGGTGGAGGACTCCGAAGCGCGAACCCGCCGCGAGTTTCGTTGGCTGTCGGACGTCGACCGGAACTGGTTCGACTCCGGTCTCGGAGTGAACCTTCTGGAGTGTGAGGAGCGACGGGAAGGAAGGAAGGCCCAACTCTTCCTGTGGGCGACCGACCTGTCGCTGGAACGGGATACGGTCATGTCCGTCATGCGAGCGGGGCGCGCGAACTGGCGGGTCGACCGCGATTCGCTCCGGACGATGAACGAACAGGACCTCAGCGAGTCGCAGAATTCCGGCCGCGGCAACAGCTATCTCCCGGATATCCTCGTTTCGACGATGTTTCTCGCGATGTCGATCGATCAGGCAGAGCTTCTTTGCTGCGATCTCTTGAGGAAGGCGCGCCTGGAGACCGGACAGACCAAATACTTCTGGAGGAGAATCCAGGACTGCTTCGGCGCGTACCAGATGGACGACTGGGAGACGTTCTACCGGCTCATGGCCCGCGAACTCGGGGTCAAGCACGCCGACTTCGTCGAGCTGTCGTGAATCGGCGACGATCCCCGTCGCACTCGACAGCATCTCGATTCTCGGTCAGATCGTCGATTCTTCGGACTCCGATCGCGAATTCGCGCCTCCCCTCCCAGAGGCTCGCTCTTGCAGCCTCTTTCCTGCGTCGAGCCGTGCCGGCGACTTCGACCCGGCTCGGGCAGGCCAGGCAGCCTGGCCGAAGACGAAGCGTTCCTTGTCGCCGAGTCTGACCGACATGGAGCCCTTGGCGCGCGAGGCTTCGGGAACCCGCGCCGATCGGCAGCCGCGCTACCCGACGATCGTCGCTCGCCTTGCGTCAGCGAGACTCGGCTGCGAACGTCGACGGAAGCGTCCGGGTTGTCGTTCGTCCGGACGCCGGTAGCGAGCGGCAGTCTGCTCGGTAGCGAACGAATGCCGAAGATGCGCACCCGAGCGGAAATCGCTCAGTCGGCGGCATTCGGGAAGAAGAGCTGCCGACCGTCGATCCGGTAGCTGCCGATCGCCGATTGCCCCTCCTCCGAGAGAATCCAGTCGACGAAACGCCGGCCGAGTTCCGCCCGAACCGAGGGATGCCTGGCGGGATCGACCGGAACGACCCCGTACTGGTTGAACAATCGCGGATCCCCCTCGACCAGAACCCGGTGCTCGCCCTTGTTGGCGAACGCGATCCACGTGGCCCGGTCGGTCAGAACGTAGGCCCCCATGCCCGTGCCGGTGTTGAGGGTCGCGCCCATTCCGGATCCCGTTTCCCGATACCAGCCGCCCGACGCCTTGCCCGGGTCTATCCCGGCGGCCTCCCAGAGACGGAGCTCCGCCCGATGCGTGCCGCTGTCGTCGCCCCGAGACGCGAACGCCGCTTCCGAGTCGGCGATCCGGGCGAGCGCGGCCGCCGCATCGTCCAGCCCGGCGACGCCCGCGGGATCCGCCGACGGGCCCACGACGACGAAATCGTTGTACATCACGTCGTAGCGGGCCAGACCGTATCCTTCCGCGACGAACGCCCTCTCCGCATCCGGGGCATGCACGAGCAAGACGTCCCCGTCCCCGTTGGCCGCATTGCGGATGGCCTGACCGGTTCCCACTGCGACCACCCGCACCTCGATTCCCGTTCGGCGCGTGAAGCGGCGCAGAACGAAGTCGAGCAGGCCGGAGTTTTGCGTGGACGTGGTGGACTGGAGGACGATGAACGGCGCGTCGGCTGCGCCCCGATCCGGAACGCCGATCGCCAGGAGCGTTGCCGCCAGGATTGCCGTCGCGAGCGGTCTGGTCATCGGGCGCCTCCCTTCGGCGTGCGCAAGACTTGCGGTTCGGGAGACTCGAGCAGGATGCGACCGGAGAGCCATGCCTGCAACGCCTTCGAGCCGGGCGAGTCCAGGACTTCCGAGACCGGACCGGCTTCCTCCACGCGACCGCCGTGCAGGAAGACGACGTGGGTGCCGAGACGGCGCGCCTGCCCGGCGTCGTGGGTCACCAGAACGACCGAGACCCCGTCGGAATGCGCTTCCGTGATCAGGTCCTCGATCGCCTGGGTCGACGCCGGGTCCAGGCTGGCGGTCGGCTCGTCGAGCAACAGCATCCGCGGCTCGCAGGACAGCGCGCGGGCAACCGCGAGCCGCTGCTGCTCCCCGACCGACAATACCCGCGCCGGCCTCGATCCCAGACCGTCCAGCCGGGCCCGCGCCATGGCCCTGGCTTCCCTCGCGGCGCGTTCTTCTCCCCGGACCCCGCGAACGGACAACGCAAATCGGAGATTCGAAGCCGCGGAGCGACGCAGCATCACGGGGCGCTGGAACACCATCGCCTGTTCGCGGCGTCCCTCGGCTCCCAGCGGCCTCCCGTCCCAGAGGATCGCCCCCTCCGTAGGCGCGAGGAGGCCGTGCAGAATTCGGAGCAGGAGGCTCTTGCCGGCGCCGTTCGGGCCCATGACGACGGTCCGGTCGCCCTTCCGGGCAGAGAAATTCACTCTGTCTAGGAGTCGGACTCCCCCGGCCTCGAAACTCAGGTTCCTGGTCTGGAGCAGGGCCGGCAGCCCAGCCGCGAGGCCGGTTCCCGGTTCTCCGGCGATCGTCGGCGGAATCTTCTCAAGCATAGGCAGACCGTACCGCAGACGCCCGAAGCGCCATGACGCTCGCATTCACGGCCACCGCGATCACGAGGAGAACGACGCCGAGCGCGAGCGCGAGCTGCAGGTTTCCCTTGGAGGTCTCCAGCGCGATTGACGTGGTCATCACCCGGGTGGCGTGATTGATGTTTCCGCCGACGATCATCACCGCGCCGACCTCGGCCACCGCGCGACCGAAGCCGGCGAGCGCCACGGTCAGAAGGCTGTAGCGCGCATCCCAGAGCAGCGCGGAGACGCGCCGGCCCCTGCCGACCCCGAGAGACGCGAACTGTTCGGCATATTCCCGATAGAGGTCCTCGACCACCTGCTTGGTCAGCGCCGCGACGATCGGCAGAACCAGGATCGTCTGGGCGATCACCATCGCCGAGGGCGTGTAGAGCAGCCCGAGCACCCCGAGCGGGCCCGATGCGGACAGCAACAGATAGACCACGAGACCGACCACGACCGGCGGGAGGCCCATGAGCGAGTTCAGGACGACGGAGACTGCCGTCCGCCCCGGGAATCGGAACGCGCCGACCGCGGCGCCGATCGGCAGTCCGAACACGCAGGCGATAGCGACCGCTGTCAGCGTCACGCGAAGGGACAGGGCGATGATCTCGATCAGATCTCGGTCCCCCGCGAGAATCATGCCGAAGGCTCGCAGGAGCGTGTCGCCAAAGCCGTCCATGCGTTTTCTCCCGAGTGTTCGGAAATAATGCATGAAAATAGCGTATCACGCCATTCGTTCAACCGATTGCGGCCACGACGCATTCCTGATCGAATGGGACGGTGGCCAGAGTGCGGAAGGGAGTTCGATGCCGAGGAACCGGGCGCGACGCGACCGCGCGGACCCAGATCTGATGTCCGGCCGCATTGCGCCCTCTGCAGGACTGCGAAGGCACGAGAAGGTAGTGGATCTGGAGCCTGCGGGCGATGCCCGGCTTCGGTTCGTCGGCCGCATCCACACCCCCTGGCGGCTGCCGGCGGATTGTCCGAGGCAGGGCGCCGTCGACGGACCGATCTGCCGGATCGAGGTATTCGAGCCATGGGAGGCAGCCCTTACTGGTCTTGCTCCGGGCGCTCGGCTGGAGGTGCTCTACTGGCTCGACCGCTCGCGGCGTGATGTGGTGTTGCAGAACCCCGGAAACGGCGAACGGGCCACGGGAACCTTCGCGATCCGTTCGCCGCTGCGGCCAAACCCGATCGGCACCGCGATCGTTCTCCTGGAATCCCGGGACGGGCGATGGCTTTCTGTCCGGGGCCTGGACTGCTGCGACGGAACCCCGCTTCTCGACTTGAAACCGGATCGGTGTCCGTTCGCTTCGCGGTGACGGTCACGCACGCCGAAACCGTCGCGCTCAGTCTCGCTCAGGTCGGCCGTCCCTTCGCTATGGCCAAATGCCGCAAGTGCATTTCAATTGAGCCAAGCACGCGCGTAGCTTGGGAAGATAGCGCCCAAGCGAAAGACACTGGACCCGTCGCTTGGCCCGCAAGGGAAGCCAAATCGAGCACCAATGGACTTGTCGGCGAATTCTCGGAGCAGCGGCAGACGGACCTGACGCTCCATCCACGACCGGGCAGTCGACGGAAACTCACTCGCCGAGCCGATCGGCGACCAGCCGAACGATGCGATCCTTGGCACCGGGGTCACGTATCCAGCCGCTAACTTCGTCGTCCGCAATCCGAAGCGTAGGTGCGAATCCGTGTTCTTGGGGCAGGACGTCCGCAAGGGCGTCGCGGAACGCACGCTGCCTGTGACGGCCGTTCTCGCCCGGAAACAGGGGCGGCTTGGGCTTGGCGAACCCTCCGCCCTCCAGTTTCTTCTTCTTTTTGCTGCGGGCGATCCAGTCCTCCTTCGGGAAGCCGAGCAGGACGTCATCGGGATAGAGGCCAAGAGTGACAGCGCGGAAGCCGTTGAAGTGTTGCTTTTCGTCCAGCTCAAAGATGAATGGCCGGCCCGACGGCAGATAGAACACCCCATCGACTCTTCTTCTCTCGCGAGGCGGCATGGTGTCAGGAAGCACGTCTCCGGTGAGTTCCTCGTACATCTTCTGTACCGTGGGCCATTGGTTGCCGCATTCCAGCAGACCCGGACGTTGAAGCCAGTCAGGAGTCTTGATCTCTGGGCCATAGGTAGCCGCCAAGATTGCGTGCACGGCCATTTCCAACTCTCGAGCCATAACGGCGGTCTCCCACGGGGCTACGGCTTGACGCAAGGGGCGGGCACGCAATACCCACGCCGGTTGCATGGCCGTTTGGTTCCTGCTGCGACCAGAATAGTATCATGGTTCGTGCCAGAGCTTCTGCCGGCACGAACCCCGATATTGTGGCGACAGAACTGATGGCCCAACGAAGGGCTCGATATACCGGCCAAATGCCCACCCGCGACTGCAAGCGGTCCGTCGCCCCCGACAGCCGCAAGACCGGCTACGAGAGCCGGGTTCTCCCGTATCCAAGAGCCGGGTTCTCCCGTATCCAGACGTCTCCGTGTGGCGTGAAGAGTTCGTCGCAAAGGCGGCAACCCTGTGTCAACGCCTCCGGTTGCCGATCTGCAGCAGCGAAGTCATCCGTACCGACCGGGTAAGCGACCACGCGGAACGAGTGGCTGCGTCCACGATACCCGGGCCGACATGAAACACGCAGTAGGCTGACCCGAGTCCGGCGGATACGACGGGCTTGATAATCGTGCCGCAAGCCCCGCGGATAGGAGGGCAGCAACTGCGGGAACCGCGTGCGCACCCTGGTGAGGGAGACTCAGCCGAGCCTCCATTGAACCATCGAACCCAACGACGGCCTGCAGGAAATATTCGGACGCGCCCGTCAATTCCGCCCGTTCACCCCGTCGCTGCCGGCGCCTGCGAAAATACGCTCGGAGCCCCCATCGCTCTACCGGAACGGGTCACATGCCGTCCGGCTTCGATCTTCCGTTTCCGGCCGTTGCTGGCTGCCGTCGAGAGAGACCCTCACGACCCGCAACGCGGCGTCAGGACACCGTCGTGCAAACCTGCCCGGCGACGGGAGCCCGGATCGCCAACGTCTGATCGGAGATCGAGGTCACGGGCCAATTCGGCGAACAGGCCAACGAGGCGCCCGCCGCGCCGCCGGATCCCGGAACGGGATCGACTACCATGACTCGACTGCTCTCCACTCCTGACCAGCGGATACCGAATCGATGAACCGGTCAGCCCCAGACATGGTCCCGCTCCCCTTCGTCCACGAACTGGACGACCCGGCGATGCTGCGCGCGGCGCAGGCTTTCCGTGGGTTCATGCGGAACCGCCACACCGTTCGCGACTTCACGGACCGGCCAGTTTCTCGGGCAGTGATCGAGGAATGCGTCCGTGCAGCCGGCACCGCGCCGAGCGGCGCCAACCAGCAGCCGTGGCACTTCGCCGCGATATCGGACCCGGCCGCCAAGCGGCAGATCCGACTTGCGGCCGAGGAGGAGGAACGCCGCTTCTATTCCGGAGGGGCCGGCGAGGAATGGCTCCAGGCCTTGGCGCCGCTCGGCACCGATTCCGACAAGCCCCATCTCGAAATCGCGCCCTGGCTGATCGTGGTGTTCGCCCAGCGCTTCGGGCGCGAGGAGGACGGAACCCGACGCAAGCACTACTACGTGCCGGAGAGCGTCGGCATCGCGTCCGGCTTCCTGCTCGCCGCGCTCCATCACGCCGGGCTGGCCACGCTGACCCATACGCCCAATCCGATGAAATTTCTGAACCGGCTCCTGCAGCGCCCGGCGTCCGAGAGACCTCTGATGATCGTTGCCGCCGGCCACCCGGCGAAGGACGCCGCAATTCCCGCCGCCTCCAGGATCAAGAAACCGCTCTCGGAGATCCTGAGCGTCTACTGACGCCAGAGCGCAGTGCGCCGGCGTGGAAGCGGCGGGCGCTCTCGTTCCGCGTCGCGCTCCGACCCGACGCCTGTGCCCGACCCCGGCCGCGCCGCGGCCGGAGCGGTGTCTTCCGCGTGCCGGCCGCCGCCCGGCGAGACGCCGAACGGCGGCCGCGGCGTTCGGTCTAGTTCAGCGCCTCGTCGGTGATGACGTGGCTCCAGGCGCCCTCCGGCTCCATGGTAATCACCGGGTCCGAGCCGCCGGCGAGAAGCGTGGCGACCGTCCGCTCGTAGTCCGCGGGATCGAGCGTGCCGTTCGAGCCGGCCGTCAACTTGGCGACCTCGCCCATCATGCGAACCTGGTGGCGCATGGTTTGGGCGCCGGTCGCATCGTTGTCGAGAACGATCTCGGCCGCCTCTTCCTGATTCTCCTCGGCGTATTTCCAACCCCGCATCGACGCGCGCACGAAGCGCACCATCCTGTCGCGGAAGGCCTCGTCAGCCAGATTCTCCTCCAGCACGTAGAGACCGTCCTCGAGCGTCGCGACGCCCTGGTCCTCGTATTTGAACACCACGAGGTCGTCCGGCGTCAGGCCGGCGTCGATCACCTGCCAGTACTCGTTGTAGGTCATGGTCGAGATGCAGACGGCCTGGCCCTGCAGAAGCGGATCGACGTTGAAGCTCTGCTTCAGGACTTCGACCCCGTCCTCTCCGCCTTCCGTCGGGATTCCGAGCTGGCTCATCCAGCTGAGGAAGGGGTATTCGTTGCCGAAGAACCAGACGCCGAGCGTCTTGCCTCGGAAGTCGTCCGTCGTTGCGATTCCCTGGTCCTTGCGGCAGGTCAGCATCAAGCCGGACGACTTGAACGGCTGGGCGATATTGACCAGCGGCAACCCTCGCTCCCGTGCGGCGAGGGCGGCCGGCAACCACTCGACGGTTACGTCGGCGGCGCCACCGGCGATCACCTGGGTCGGCGCGATGTCGGGACCGCCGGGCCGGATGGTGACGTCGAGCCCCTCCTCCTCGTAGAACCCCTTGTCGAGCGCGACGTAGTACCCGGCGAATTGGGCCTGCGTTACCCATTTCAGCTGGAGGGTTACCTCGTCCGCCGACCAGGCGGGCGTCGCCAGGGCGAGCCCGAGCGCCGCCTGAACCAGAAACAGTTTGCGCATGTGTAGTCTCCTTTGCTGACTAACTTCGTTTGAGCCGCTGCGACGGGTGCCAGAACGTGATCGCCCGCCCGGCGAGTGCGATGGCGCCGTAGAACGCGGAACCGGCGACGGCCGCGACCGCGATCTCGGCCCAGACCATGTCGAGCGCGAGGCGTCCGACTTCGGTCGAGATCCGGAATCCCATTCCGCGCACGGGCGAGCCGAAGAACTCGGCGACGATCGCTCCGATCAGCGCAAGCGTCGCGCAAATCTTCATCCCGTTCAAGACCAGCGGCGCCGCAGCCGGCAGGCGGAGCTTGACCAGCGTCTGCCAGTACGAGGCGGCGTAGGTCCGCATGAGGTCGCGCTGCATCGGCTCCGCCGCCCGCAACCCCTCCACCGTGTTCACCAGCATCGGAAAGAACACCATGACCACGACCACGGCGGCCTTCGAATGCCAGTCGAATCCGAACCACATGACGAGGATCGGCGCTACCCCGACGATCGGGAGCGCGGCAACGAAGTTGCCGATCGGCAACAATCCCCTCCTGAGGAACGGCGAGCGGTCGACGGCCACGGCAGCCAGAAACGCCGCGCCGCAGCCGATCACGTATCCGCTGAGCGCGCCCCGGATCACCGTTTGGACGAAGTCGATCCAGAGCGTCCGCGTCTCTTCGGCGAACTTGGCCAGAACGGCGCTCACCGGAGGCAGGATCACCTCGGGAACGCCGAGGCCCCGAACCAGCAGTTCCCAGACCGCGAGCAACGTGACGCCGAAGACGGCGGGGGCGACGAATCGCACCCAGCGCCGTTCGTCCGTGTGCCGCGAGAGGCGGACGTTGAGCGCCCAGGCGCCGATCCATACGACCATTGCGCCGACGACCAGCGTCATGCCGGAGCCCCCATGGCGCGCCGGGTCATCCGATCGACCGCTCCGATGACCCCGACCAGGACAGCGGCCAGCGCAGCGGCGCCCAGCAGGGCGGACCAGATCTGGATCGTCTGGCCGTAGTAGCTGCCCGCAAGCAGGCGCGCCCCGAGGCCGGCGACAGCGCCGGTCGGCAGCTCGCCGACGATCGCACCCACCAGGCTCGCCGCGATCCCCACCTTGAGCGACGGAAACAGGAACGGCACGGAGGCCGGCACGCGAAGTTTCCAGAACGTCTGCGGCCGGCTCGCGTTGTAGGTCTTCATCAGGTCAAGGTCGTGCGACGCAGGCGAGCGGAATCCCGAAACCATCCCGACCGCCACCGGAAAGAAGCTCAGATAGGCGGAGATCAGCGCTTTCGGCACCAGGCCGGAAATGCCGACCGCGTTCAGCACCACGATGATCATCGGCGCCAGCGCCAGTATCGGGATCGTCTGCGAGGCCACCACCCAGGGCATGACGCTCGCGTCGCTGGTTCGGTCGTGAACGATCACCACCGCCAGCAGGACGCCGAACACCGTCCCGAACGCAAACCCGAGCAGGGTCGCCGAGAGCGTGATCCAGGCGTGATAGACCAGGCTCCGCTTCGAGGTGACCTTCTTCAGGATCGTGGTGTTCCAGATCTCGACCGCGACCTGGTGCGGCGCCGGCAGACGCGGCCGTTCCTGGGCGAACGTCTCGGCGACGAACTCCTGCACGCTCAGGTTCCGCCCTTCACGCTGGGCCTGGTCCCGGACCCAGTCGCCGTTCAGCAGAACGGCTCCCACGTACCAGAGCGCCAGAATGGCGGCCGTCACCGTCAGGACGGGCAAGACCCTGCCTTCCGCCATTCTCGTCGCAGCGCCGGTCATCCGGAACCCCGCGGATTACGCATCCCGGTCCGTCTCGCCGGCGCGCAGCTGCGCCCGGATGCGGTTGGCGATGGCGAGGAACTCGGGCGTATCGCGGATATCCAGGGTGCGCTGGCGGGGAAGGTCGCTCTCGATCACGTCGGTCACCCGCCCGGGACGGGGCGACATGACGACGATCTTGGTCGAGAGGAAAACCGCTTCGGGAATCGAGTGGGTCACGAAGACGATGGTCTTGCCGGTCCTCTCCCACAGGCCGAGGAGTTCCTCGTTCAGCCGGTCGCGGACGATCTCGTCCAGCGCGCCGAAGGGCTCGTCCATGAGGAGAAGCTCGGCGTCGAAGGCGAGAGCGCGAGCGATCGAGGCCCGCTGCTGCATGCCGCCCGACAGCTGCCATGGGAATTTGCGCTCGAACCCCTGAAGATCGACCAGCTCGATGGCGCGGAGCGCCCTCTCCTCGCGCTCCGGCGCCGGGTAGCCCATGATCTCCAGCGGCAGGGTCACGTTTCGGACGATCGTCCGCCAGGGATAGAGGCCGGCAGCCTGAAACACGTAGCCGTAACTTCGGGCCTTGCGCGCCTCCTCCGGCGACATGCCGTTGACCCGTACCTCGCCCGCGGTCGGCTGTTCGAGATCGGCGACGACCCGGAGAAGCGTCGTCTTTCCGCAGCCGGACGGGCCGATCAGGGAGATGAACTCCCCCTTGCCCACCGATAGAGAAACGTCGCTCAGCGCGTGAACCGGACCGTCGGCGCTCTCGAAGGTCAGGCTTACTGAGCGGGCTTCGATGACCCGAGGCACGTCCGGCTTCACGCGACCGTCGCCCGGTTTGCGGTGCTCAACGGCCCGGCACGGAGGGTCGCGCAGACTGCACGCAATGGTTCGGTTCCTGGATTCCGCATCCCTCTCGCCGCACCGAACACGCCGTCCGACACGTCCGTCTCGTGCCGTGCGGCGCCCTGTCCTATCTGCCGATCTTGCCGACGGTCGAGGGTATCCCCATGATCCGCGTTTTGCCACCGGGCCGCGCATGTCCGGGTTGTCGTGTCTGCCGCTGTCGAACGGACCGGAACTACACTCCGATTCAAGACAGTGACGCACGAGGCGGGTTCGAGGCAGCCCCACAGGGCCAATCTGACGACGAGGCCCTTCCCGTAGCGTAGCCCGCCACGGCAGCGGCCCTGAATTCGCTCTGGAGGATAATGAACCGCATCAGGTCAGCCCGCGGGGAACGGCGACCCGCCCCGCTTCAGACCAGCGACAGTCCCTTCCCGAAATTCTCCAGCGACATCTCGGCCCCGAACCGCGGCTCCAGCGAGCGCGCGACGATCCCGAAATCCGTCTCGATCATCTCCGCGATCGCACGGTCGCTGGCGTCGGCGTCGCCCTGCACCACGGCATCCGTCAGCGCCCGCAGACGCCCGACCGATTCCCGGCGTTCCTCCCGCGTCGCGTTCGGGTAGTAGTGGAGCACCCGGGCGCGCCGCCCGGCGTCCAGCGCCTGTTCGTAGAACTTCACCAGAAAAATGTTCCCCGACAGGCTGCCGAGATGCCGGAGCGCCGCCAGCTCGCTCCGATGCGCCGCTTCGTCGTCCTCGGCGCCGATCGCCTGTGCGAAACGCCGCACCAGACTCTCCAGCGTCCGTCCGTCCGCCCGTCCCGACAGCGCCGCGGAGCGCGCCACCGCGCGGCAGACGATCAGCGCCGCGTCCAGGTAGTCGCCGCTGTTGTCGAGCGAGAAGTGCGACACGATGCTGGTCCGGTTGGGCAGGATCTCCACGAGCCGCTCGCCGGCGAGGAGAAGCAGCGCCTCGCGAATCGGAGTGCGCGACACGTCGAAGCGCGCCGCCAGCGCCAACTCGTCCAGCGGAGCGCCGGGCGGAAGGCGCAGCCAGAGAATCTCCTCGCGCAGGGCGTCGTAGACCTGCAGCGCGCCGCGGCGCCCGCGCTTGCGCGGCGGCGCCTCGACCTCCGCCGCCGGTCCCGTTTCGCTCAAACCCGTTCCTTCCGTCGGCCAGATTGCATTATCTTTGCATAATGGTAGACTTCGCCCTTGTCAAAACCATGCCAGGGAGAAGACGAAGATGAAGCGAACGATTACCGGAATTCTCGCCGGCGCCGCCCTGGCGCTGGCGGCGGCGCCCGCCGCCGTGGCGCAGTCGAAGAAGATCGCCTTCTTCGCCGCCTCGTCCCAGAACGGGTTCAACCAGGCGACCTACGAGGGCGTCGAGGAGAAGGCCGCCGAGCTCGGCTACGAGGCGGAGATCTTCGACGGCAAGTTCGACGCCGCGCACCAATACGCCCAGATCGAGGACGTCCTCGCCGGCGGACAGTTCGCCGGCATGATCGTGGCGCCGAACGACAGCGTCGGCATCGCCGGCGCCTTCGAGCAGGTCATCGCCGCCGGCGTGCCCATCGCGACGGTCCTGTTCCCCGTCGGGCCCGAACTGAACACGCTCGAGCCGCAGGTGCCCGGCATCACCGCGACGGTGGCGTCCCCGCCGGTGCCCGGCGCGACGCACCAGGCCGAGATCGTGGCGGAGTTCTGCGCCGACAAGGACCCCTGCAACGTGATCATCCTCATCGGCGCCAAGATCTTCGCGTTCGACAACCTGCGCCTCGAGACCTTCGAGAAGGTCCTGGCCGGGTATCCGAACGTCAAGGTCGTCGGCATCGGCGAGGGCTGGTACTCCCCCGACGCGTCGCTGAAGGCGATGCAGGACATGCTGCAGGCCGCCAGGGACGTCCACGTCGTGCTCTCGAACGCCGACCAGCATCTCGTCGGCGCCGAGATCGCGCTCGAGGCCGAGGGCTACGACGTCCCGGACCTCTACCTCACCGGGGGCGGAGCGGCGGCGATCTCGATCGAGGCCATCCGCGAAGGGCGCTGGGACGCGACCCTCGCCTACTTCCCCAAGACCATGGGCGCGCTGGCGATGGAACAGATCGCCAACGCCATCGAGGGCAAGCCGGTCACGAACGCCATCAACATGGATACGGCCGGCCCGCTCCAGGCCATGATCGACAAGGCCGTGCTCGACGCGAACCCCGACTTCCGGGGCGAGTGGGAGCAGTAGCGCAAGACCGACGCCGGGGCCCCCGGGCCCCGGCGCTCCGCTCGCACGCCCGGAGGAGCCCGCCTTGTCCCAGCGATTCCGCGTGGCCGCCGACATCGGCGGCACTTTCACCGACATCGTCGTTCAGGACTTCGAGACCGGAGCCTGCGCCGCGTCCAAGATTCTCTCCACCCCCGACGACCCGGGCCTCGCCGTGCTCCGGGGCATCGAGACCGCCATTCCCCGGGACGCGTCGATCGAGTTCTTCGTCCACGGCACGACCGTCGGGCTGAACGCGCTCCTGCAGCGGCGCGGCGCCAGGGTCGCCCTTCTCACCACCGAGAACTTCCGCGACGTCTACACCATCCAGGGCAACGACCGCGGCGAGATCTTCTCCATCCGGTGGAACAAGCCGCCGCCGCTCACGCCGCTCGAGCACACCTACACCGCCCGGGAGCGGATCGCCGCCGACGGCGAGGTGGTCGTGCCGCTCGAGACCGCCGATCTCGACCGGCTGGTCGAGGCGGTACGGTCGGAAGGCTTCGAGGCCGTCGCCGTCGCCTTCCTCTTCTCGTTCAAGAACCCAAAACACGAACTGGAGGCGGCCGAGTATCTCTCTGCCCGCCTACCGGGGATCCCGATCGGACTCTCGCACCGGGTCTCGCCGGAATGGCGGGAGTTCGAACGCATCTCCACGACGGTGATGGACAGCTACCTCGCGCCCGTGGTGCGCGGCTATCTCGAAACCCTGGTCGCCGGCCTCGGCCACCGGCTGCCCGAGGGGCGCGGACTGCACGTCATGGAATCGAACGGCGGCGTCATGACGGCCGAGTCCGCCAGCGCGACCCCGCTGCAGACGCTGCTCTCGGGTCCCGTCGGCGGCGCCATCGGCGGACGGGCGCTCTCGGCCGCCACGGACCGGCCCAACCTCATCTGCATCGACATGGGCGGCACCTCCTTCGACGCCAGCCTCGTCGTCGACGGGCTCCCCTCGGGGTCCAACGAAGCGAAGCTCGAAGGGCTGCCGGTACAGATGTCGGTGGTCGACATCCACGTCATCGGCGCCGGCGGCGGCTCCATCGCCTGGGAGGAGGCGGGCGCCATGCGCGTCGGACCCCAGTCCGCAGGTTCCGATCCCGGCCCCGCCTGCTACGGTCTCGGCGGCGACCGGCCCACCGTCTCGGACGCCAATCTCGTCCTCGGACGGCTCGACGGGGCCAATTTCTCCGGCGGCGAGATGGAGCTGGACCGCGAGGCGGCGGAAGCGGCGCTCGGCGGGATCGGGCAGGTCTTCGGCCTCTCGGCGGAAGCGATGGCGCAGGGCGTCGTCGACGTGGTCAACGCCAAGATGGCGGACGCCATCCGCACCATCACCGTGCGGCGCGGAATCGATCCGCGCGACTTCTCGCTGGTCGCCTTCGGCGGCGCCGGACCCGCCCAGGCGGCCGCGCTGGCCGAAGAGCTCGAAATCCGCGAGGTCCTCGTCCCGGTGCATCCCGGCGCGTTTTCCGCCTGGGGCATGCTGCAGACCGACGTCCGCCACGACTACAAGGAAACGCTCTACAGCTTCTGGGACCTGCTCGACGTCGGGACGCTGGAGGCCGCCTTCGCCGACCTGACCGCGAAGGGACGGGAGCACCTCCTGAGCGAGGGAATCGCCGAGGACGCGATCGCCTTCGAGCGCGCGATCGACTTCCGCTACTACGGCCAGGAATACGTCCTGACCATTCCGGTCCCCGACGGGCCGATCGACATGGACGCGGTTCGCGACCGGTTCGACGCGGCCTATCTGCGGCAATACGGCCATTCGAGCCCGGAGAACCGGGTCGAGATGGCCAATATCCGCGTCGCGGCGCTCGGGCGGCTCGAACGCCCCGGCTCGGCGCCCCCGGCGCGGGAGGCGGCGCGCCCGGCGCGCGAGCGCAGCGTCCACTTCGCCGGCGAACCCGTTCCGACGCCGATCCTGGACCGGAACGGGCTCGAGGTCGGCGACGCGGTCGACGGCCCGGCGATCGTCGAGGAAGCCACCGCCACCACGCTGGTGCCGCCGGGCTGGCGCGCGACGGTCGTCGAAGGCGGGCATCTCTCCATGCGGAAGGAGGCAGGCCGATGAGCGCCGCAGCAGACCCGATCACCACCGAGATCGTGCGGAACTTCGTGATCTCCTGCGCCGAGGACATGAACGCCTCGCTCTGGCGCTCCGCCCATTCCGCGGTGATCTACGAGGGCAAGGACAGCGCCGTCGCGCTGCTCGACGCCGACGGAAACATGCTCGGGCAGTCCACCGGCGTACCGCTCTTCATCGGCGCCATCGACGCCTGCGTCCACCACGTGAAGGACTACTACGGCGACGACATCGCCGAAGGCGACGTCTTCGTCATGAACGACAGCTACCTGCAGGGCACGCATCTGCACGACGTGACGGCCGTCGGCCCGATCTTCTTCGAGGGCGAGCTGATCGGCTTCGGCGCCGCGCGCGCCCACTGGAACGACATCGGCGCCATCGATCCCGGCTCCACCATGGGATCCACCAGCATCTACCAGGAAGGCCTGCGGCTCGGCCCCACACGGATCGTCGCCAGGGGCAAACCGATCCGGGAGTGGTACGACCATCTGATGCTCAACACCCGCCTCCCCGACGCGACGATCGGCGACCTCGGCGCCCAGATCGCGGCGATCCGAACGGGCGAGCGCCGCCTGAGCCAGCTCCTCGACCGGATCGGCGCGGACACCTACCGCGCCGCCTGCTCCAACATCTTCGAGCAGGCGAGGCGCCTGGACCGGGAGGCGATCTCCGCCATCCGGGACGGCACCTGGTCGCGGGAGGGCTATCTCGACAACGACGGGATCGGCGACGAACCCGTACGGATCGCGCTCTCGCTCACCGTCGAGGGCGACCGGCTGACCGTCGATCTCGCCGGCACCTCCGGGCCGGTGACCGGTTCGGTCAATTGCGGCGCGAGCCAGACCGTCTCGCTTCTCCGGCTCGCCTACAAGACCATGATCAACCCCGACCGGGCGATCACCGGCGGCTCCTTCGAGACCATGACCGTGAACGTTCCCGAGGAGTGCCTGTTCAACGCCAAGGAACCGGCCGCCTGCGAATGGTATTTCACCGGACTCGGGCTGCTCGCGGACCTGTTCATCTCCTGCCTCTCCGAAGCCATCCCCGAGCGCTCCACCGCCGCCCATTACGGCGATTCGATGGTGGCGGCGTTCTTCTCTGTCGACCCGAGGCGGGGACAGTGGATGTCCATCGAACCGACCGCCGGCGGCTGGGGCGGGCGCAGCGACGCCGACGGCGAGAGCGCCCTGATCAACCTGGTCAACGGGGGATTCCGCAACATTCCGGCGGAGGTGATGGAGACCAAGTTTCCGGTGCGGCTCGAGGAGTTCTCCATCCGGGCCGATTCCGGCGGTCCCGGCCGGCACCGCGGCGGCTGCGGCGTGGTCCGCCGCTACAAGACGCTCGAAGAGTGCTACTGCGCGTTGTGGTTCGAACGCGCGCACACCCCCGCCTGGGGGCTGAACGGGGGCGGCGACGGCCGTCCTCCCTGGATCGAGGTCCGGCATCCGGACGGGACGAAGGAACGGCTCCTCAAGATGCGGGCGCGCAGCGTGGCGCCGGGGACGGTCGTCGAGACCATGACCGGCGGCGGCGGCGGAAACGGCGATCCGAAGGCGCGGCCTTTCGAGGAGGTGCAAACCGACGCGATTCGGGGCTACGTTTCGCCGGAAGGCGCGTGGAGGGACTATGGCGTCCGAATCACCCCGGAGCGTGAGGTGGACAAGGCGGGATCCGAGCCGCGCGCCTGACGGCAGGGCGCGATGAGCGTCGAGCCGGCGTTCCGGACGCACGGGATCGGCGTCTCCTTCTCCGGCGTATCCGTCCTGCGCGACGTCTCGATCGACATCCTTCCCGGCGAGATTCACGGCCTGATCGGCGAGAACGGCGCCGGCAAGTCGACTCTCGGCAAGGTCGTCGGCGGCTACTACGCCGCGAGCGCGGGCACGCTCGAAGCGTTCGGCGAACCGGCCTCCCACTGGGACCCGCCGACGGCGCTCGCCAAGGGCGTGGCGATCATGCACCAGGAGTTGCAGCTCGTTCCCGCGCTGACCGTCGCGGAGAACGTATTCCTCGGGCTGGAAGACCATCGCTGGGGGGTTCTCCGCAACACCGAGGCGACGCGCCTCGAAGCGCTGATGAAGGAGAGCGGCTTCCGGCTCGATCCGAACGCGATCGTCTCCGGCCTGCCGATCGCGGACCAGCAGAAGATCGAGATCCTGCGGGCCCTGGCGCGGAAGGCCCGGATCATCGTCATGGACGAACCCACCTCCTCGCTTTCGCGCGACGAGGTCTCCCAGCTCCACACCGCCATGCGGCGCCTCCGCGACGAGGGGCGGTCGATCGTCTACGTCTCGCATTTTCTGGAAGACATTCTCCGCGTGTCCGACCGTATCACGGTCCTTCGCGACGGCGAACACGTGAAGACGGCGCCGGCATCGGACGAGACCCGGACCAGCCTCGTCTCGGCCATGCTGGGCGGCGGCAAGAGCGAGACCCACTTTCCGGTGCGCGCCCGCCCGGCGGATCCGGAACCGGTGCTGGAGGTGGAGCGCCTCGCCAGCCCGAACGGCGCCCGGGACGCCAGCCTCCGGGTCGGCCGCGGCGAGATCGTCGGCCTCACCGGTCTGGTGGGGAGCGGCCGGAGCGAGATCGCCCGCGCCATCGTCGGCGCGGATCCCGCCAGCGGCGGAGCGGTCCGCCTCCGGGGACGGCCCTACTCGAACCGCTCGGTTCGCCGCTCGGCGAAGCTCGGGATGGTCATGTCGCCCGAAGACCGCCGTAAGCAGGGCCTGGTCATGACCATGACCGCCTGCGCCAACATGACGCTTCCGCATCTCGCGCGGTTCGCCGGCTTCGGCGTCATGCGGCGGGCGCGGGAGCGCTCGCGCGCGCGGAGCCTGATCGAACACTTCCAGGTGCGCCCGTCGGACCCCGACGGCGACGTCTCGACCTTCTCCGGCGGCAACCAGCAGAAGATCCTGATCGGCAAGTGGCTGATGGAGAACCCGGACGTCGTCATCCTGGACGAGCCGAGCCGCGGGGTGGACGTCGGGGCGCGGGAACGCATTCACCAGGCGATCGCGGAGCTGGCCGCCGGCGGCACCGGCGTTCTGCTCATCTCCAGCGAAATCGAGGAGGTGCTCGGACTGGCCCACCGCGCCTATCTGGCCGACGACGGACGCATCGTCGCCGAGGTGGACCCGGAGACGTCCCGCGAAGCGGACCTCCTCGCACTGCTCTTCCGGCACCAGAGCCAGCGACACGAAGCGGAGGCAGCATGACCGGTATCCGAGTCGCCCGATTCCTTCAGACCTACGCGGTCTTGATCATGCTCGTGTTGCTGATGATCGCGCTCAGCCTCCTGTCGGACAGCTTCCTGACGGTCCGCAACCTGATCAACATCCTGAACCAGAATGCGCCGCTGGCGATCATGGCGTCCGCCATGACCCTGGTCATCATCGCCGGCGGGTTCGACCTCTCCGTCGCCGCGATCTTCGCCATGGGCTCGGTCACCTCGGCCTGGATCGCGCTGCATGTCGACCCGTATCTGGGGCTGTTTCTGGCGCCCTTCGTCGGGCTGGCGCTGGGCGTCGTCAACGGCGTGGCGATCACCGCGCTCAAGGTCCACTCGTTCCTGGCCACCATCGCCACCAGCCTGATCTTCAAGGGAATCGCCATCGTCATCTCCGACGGAAGGCTGATCTCGGTGCGCCTCGATTCGTTCATCTGGCTCGGACGCGACAAGTTCGCCGGGGTGTTCATTCCGGTCTGGATCATGATCGCCTTCGCCCTCCTCCTGACCTTCCTCCTGAACCGGACCACCTTCGGGCGACGGGTGTTCTCGGTCGGCGGCAACGAGGAAGCGGCCGTGCTCTCCGGCATCCGCACGAACCGGATCAAGATCGCGACCTTCGCCATCGCGGGGTTCGCGGCCGGTCTCGCCGCGATCATCGCCACCTCCAGGGTGGCGCTCGGCCAGGCCTCGGCCGGGGAGGGAATGGAGCTTCAGGCGATCGCCGCGGTGATCCTCGGCGGCACCAGCATCTACGGCGGCGCCGGAGCCGTCTGGCGCAGCCTGGCCGGCGTCTTCCTGCTCGCCCTGATCAGCAACGGCTTCAACATCCTGAACGCGGATCCGTTCTACCGGGACCTCACCACCGGTCTGGTCATCCTCGCCGCGATCGGCATCAGCGCCGCCGGCAAGCGGCGATAGGCAGGCGGCGGGAAAGCTCACCGGAATGCTGGCCCCGGATTCCCCCGCGAAATACCGCGCGCCCGTGCCGCCGGGAGGTTGCTGCGCCCATCGGCGCTCCGATGTCGACTGCGGCGAACCGCAACTCCCGGCGCAGAGTTCCGGCGAAACGCCCGGAGCGCTCGCAGCAGTGGGAATCGGTGCCGCGCGTGCCTATGCTGCGTTGCCCGGACGACGACGCCGGGGCTGCCGTCGCGAGGGGAGGCGAGCGAACTGAGCAATCGTCCGATTCCGGTCGAACTCGCGCAAGCGGACGGCCCGGCCGCACATACCCGGCGCCGGCTCGCCGTCCTGCTGGTCTTCACGTGTTCGTCCCTCAATTCCGTCAACGGCCTCCTGATGCGGAGCTTCGAGGAGGCCGGTCCCTGGCAGATCATCGCGATTCGCATGGGCGCGCTGTCGGTCGCGCTCTTCGCGGTGCTCGCCGTTCAGCAGCGCGGCGCGGCACTTCTCGCGTTTCGGGGCCTGGGTCCGTGGAGCCTCCTGGGCTCGCTCGGCATCGGCGTCGCCAATGCCGGGCTGATCTGGTCCATGAGCCTCACAACGGTCGCCAACACCATGTTCATCCTGAGCGGCGTGCCGTTCATCACCGCGATACTCGGCTGGATCTTCATCCGGGAGCGAGTCAGCGCGGGACTCTGGGCAGCCATGTCGCTGGCGCTGGTCGGCGTCGGCATCATGTTCGCCGACGGGCTCGGCACCGGAACCGTTGCCGGCGACTTGCTGGCGCTGCTCGCGGCGTTCGGGTTTGCCACCTTCGTCGTCGTCCTGCGACACGGGCGGAGCCGGAACATGCTGCCGATGGTCATACTCGGCGCGCTCTTCGCCGCCGTGTTCTCGACCGCCATGGCCGGCTTCGATCTCGCCGTGCCGGTATGGGATCTCGCCGTCGCGCTCGCATGGGGCGGGCTTCTCTCCTGCCTGGTGCATGGGCTGTTCGTGTTCAGCTCCCGCTACGTGCAGGGAGCGGAGCTCACTCTCGTCGTGCTGATGGAGTTCATTCTCGCTCCCGTCTGGGTCTGGCTGGTATACGCGGAGCGGCCGACCGCGCTCGCCCTTCTCGGCGGCTTGCTGGTACTCTCGGCGGTCTGTGCCCGGGGCGTCCTCGCCTTCCGGGAGGGCGGATAGCGAAGGGAGCGTCATGAACCAGGTACTCTGCCGGCCGGCCGCGGTCGTATTCGACATGGACGGCCTGCTCTTCGATTCCGAGCGAATCGCCCGCGACGGTTTTCTGGAGGCGTGCCGCGACCACGGGGTGGAACCGGATCCGGATCTGTTCCGGCGCTGCCTCGGGACGAACGAGGCACACACGAGAGGGCTGCTGGTCGAGGCGTACGGGGCAGAGTTTCCGCTCGAAGCGATGATGACGACCTGGGACCTCTACTGCGAGACGCATCTCGTCCGCCGTCCGCCGCCGATGAAACCCGGGGCGATCACGTTGCTTGCGACGTTGCGCCGGCACGCGATCCCCTGTGCGCTGGCGACCTCTACCGACCGCGCGAAAGCCTCGGCCATGCTGGAGGCAGCCGGCCTGGGGGAGCGCTTTCCGATTCGGGTCTGCGGCGACGAGGTGGTGCGAAGCAAGCCGGACCCGGAGATCTACGGGATTGCCGTAGCCCGACTGGCGGCGGAGCCGCAGCAGTGCTGGGCGCTGGAGGATTCGGCCAACGGCGTCCGCGCCGCGGTCGCAGCGGGTCTTGAGGTGATTCAGATTCCCGACCTCGTGCCGCCGGAGCCCGAGATTCGCGCCCTCGGCCACCAGATCCTGCGCTCGCTCCACGAAGTGGACGAACGGCTTCGGCGGTTGGCAGGTGCGGAACGGAGTAATCCGAGAGGTACCGTCTCGATCGAAAAACGCGGCGATGCAATCGAGGCAGAGCAAGAGCCGGGACATACTGTGTGAGCAAAACGAGGAGGCAGACACGGTCGCAATGCGCCAGCCCCAGATGCAAGTCAGTTCGTCGGTATCGCTGGATTAGGTGCGCGGAGGGGACGCCAATTCGCGGACCCCGAGGCGCGGAGCAAGACACGAAGACCGCATGGCATTGGCTGCTGCAGGTCGGATTTCGGGCAGCGAAACGTGAACGCCGATCGAGCTGTGTAGACCCCCTCCCGGAACAGCACCGGGCGATTCGCGCTATTCTACTGGACGCGTCATGAGAACCGGGGCACGTTCTGCTATGAAGGGGCCGGAAACTGCAACGAAGAGATCGACCGTGGCGAATTGCGATGACATGCACCTCCGGTAACGCAGGGACAGGGCGGATGAGCGAGAATCATCCCTGGAGACACGGGCTCCCCAAACGTTGCGCCGCCTGGATCAGCGAGAAGGAAGAGCGTCATGGCTTCAGGAAAGGACTGCATCGCCGACGGGCCCGCATGATTACTCATTTCCGAGCCATAGCCGAATACTCATCCGTCCGGCGGCGCAAGTCCACAGCATACCGCGCGGCGTACGTCAGAAGCGCACGGCTCTACCGTCCCGCGGCGCCTATCGCGTCGTGCTCCGAGCATGCACCGCCGATATCAGGTACTTGTCGCTTGTTAGCGATTCGTCCTACCCCCATCGCTAACCATCCAAACGAATGCCGACCTCTCGCAAACGGCATCGCTGCAGCTACGGTTCCGTTCAAGCCGCTTGCGCCTCTCGGTATGCTTGGTTCCCAACGTCTTGCAGGCCTCGACTTTAACGGTCGAGACCATCGTCCGCTCACTTGCCGTCGTCGCGTTTGCGGCTCTGGCACCCACCGTGTAGACGACCGCCAACGCCGGTGCGTCTCGTGACGGTCGAAGCTCAAATCCGCGAATTGGCCGAGCAGTATGCGAAGACGCTCCGGGAGCGCGTGGACGCTCGACGCGCCGAGATGGTCGAAGATGACACCAGTCACTATCTCATCTATCGCGCCTTGGGAGTCGACGCGGATGAAGGTCGAACGATTGACTTCTACCAGAACAAGGGACGCTTCCTGTACAGCCACGCCGGCTTGTTTCTCGAGAGAGCTGCCCGACTATGCTTTCGGTCGGTTTTTCCCGACGCCGGATCTGTACGGATTCCGAACACGCTCGGCCAACGCCCCAAGACCTTCGAGATCGACTGCCTGATCGAAAACCGAGATGCAGTCGAAATCAAGTGGAGGGACGCAACGACGGATGGAGACCACATTGCCAAGGAACACACTCGCATTCGGGTTATTCGGAGCGCCGGCTTCAAGCCCATACGGGTCATGTTCTTCTATCCCAACAGAGAGCAGGCAATTAGGATTCAGCGAAATCTGGAAGACCTCTACGAGGGCGTGAACGGAGAGTACCACTATGGGACTGCGGCTTGGCAATATGTCCGCAACTACACCGGCGTTGACCTCCTGGCGCTTCTCGAAAGTATAGCATCAGAGCGAATGGAGTCATGACACAAGCTGTATACCACGGCGATTGCCTTCATGTCCTCGAAGACATCGAGCCTGAAAGTGCCGACCTCATATACGTGGATCCCCCATTCTTCACTCAGTCCGTCCGTCGGCTCCAGACGCGCGACGGCGCTCGGACGTACGAGTTTTCTGACCTGTGGAAGGGAGAACG